>NZ_CM173545.1:0-3337855 GCF_057787905.1 Frigoribacterium sp. CF331
GTGGGGGAGGTCGTTCCGTCGGGGGGACGGTCCGACCAGGGCGGGGCGGAGATCGCTCTGCGTGCTGGTCATCGGGGCTCGGGTTCGGGTAGGCGACGGCACGCCCGCGTCGGTGGTGACGACGGGGCGGTGGGGGGCGGTCGATCGAGGTTCGGGTTCGATCGACCGCCCGGGCGTCGCGCCAGGACACGGGGACCCCGAGGTGCAGGGGCGTCGGTTCGGGCGACGACGGGCGCGACGGGCAGCGGGTCTGCTCGTCGCACGGTTCGGGTCGGTGCGGGTGGGGGAGCCGTGGCTCCACCCTGGTTCGGGTTTCTCGGCCCTCGTGGCGATTTCGGGTCGACCAGGAGGATGCTGTGACTCTAGTTCGGGGGGCACCCGTGAGAAGAGTCTAGTCGGACCCCCCGTTCGGGGGCGTCCGTGTCCCCCCTGTTGCCGACACCCGAACGGGTGACCCTCGGCCGACGCCGTGTCACCCGTGCGGGGGTGACAAACACCCGTGAATCCGGCGAGAGGGTGGGTCCCGCGACCGAGCCGACGTGGCGGCGCCACGGATGATCGACGAAAGTCCCGGACAGAGACGGTTTGCAGGCGTCGGGACACCGGGTGGGCATCCCGGCCGTCGATCGTTCACTCGCGCGACAGGTGTCGTTCACGCCGTCTCGAACCACCCGGTTCGGCCGAGTCAGGGGTACAGACGGACAGCGCCCCCCGACCCACCGGCCGAGGGGCGCATCACCCGTCACAATCACCCTCGCCCGCGTGTCACGGGCGGGTGACGAACCCCTGCTCGACCATCCAGTCGAAGGCCACGTCGGCGGGCTCCCGACCCTCGACGTCGACCGCCAGGTTGAGGCGTCGCATCTCGGTGTCGGTCAGTGCCGGCGAGATCTCGTCGTACACCTCGGCGAGCTGCGGGTACTCCTCGAGCGTGGCCGTCGAGAGCACGGGAGCGGCGTTGTAGGCCGGGAAGAACCCGCGGTCGTCCTCGAGGACGCTGAGGTCGAGCGAGTCGATGCGGCCGTCCGTCGTGAACACCTCGCCGAAGTTGCAGCGGCCCCGGTCGGTCGCGGTGTAGACCGTGCCCGTGTCGAGGATGCTGACGTTCGCCGTCGGCACGCCGTCGGCGGCGCCGAGCTCGAGGCCGTAGGCGGCGAGCATGGGGGCGAAGCCGTCGGCCCGCGAGTTGAACTCGGCCTCGACGCAGAAGGTCCGCTGGTCGACGGGCAGCGCAGCGATCTGCGAGAGCGAGGTGATGTCACCGAGCTCCGGCACGGCCTCGGACCGCACGGCCATGGCGTACGTGTTGTTGAGCGGTGCCGGGTCGAGCCACGTCAGGCCGTTGTCGGCGTCCGCGTCGCGCACGGCCTCGTACTGCTCGCGCTGGTCGGGGATGCCCTCCGCCTCGGCGAGGTACGTGAGCCAGGCGGTGCCGGTGTACTCGTAGGTCATGTCAGCCGTGCCGTCCAGCATGAGCTGGCGGACCGCCACCGAACCCGGCACGTTCGTCATGTCGGTGACCTCGAAGCCCGCGGCCTGGGCCGCGAGCACCGCGATCTTCCCGAGGATCAGCTGTTCGGTGAAGTTCTTCGCCGTCACGGTGACGGCCGCGTCGTCGGGCAGTCCCTCGATCGCCCGGATCGAACCCGGGGCCACCGCCGGCACGAAGGCCGTGGCCGGTTGCAGACCGCACCCCGTGAGGGCGAGCGTCGCGGCGGCGACGACGGCGAGGGACGAGGAGCCGCGGCGCAGCCGGCGGGGCAGGCGGGGCAGGCGGGAGGTGGTCATGCGCGGAGTCCCTTCGGACGGGCGACGTGCTCGACGACGCGACCGATCCAGTCGATCACCAGGGCGAGCAGGGCGATGAGCAGGGCACCGGACACCAGGACCCTGGGCAGGAACAGGTTGACCCCGGTGGTGATGAGCAACCCGAGTCCGCCGGCTCCGATGAACGTGGCCAGGGCGGCCGAGCCGACGAGCAGCACGAGGGCGGTCCGGATGCCCGAGAGCATGACGGGCACGGCCAGCGGCAGTTCGACCTTGAGCAGCACCGACGAGGCGCTCATGCCCATGCCGCGGCCCGCCTCGACGAGGCGCGGGTCGACGCTCTGCAAACCGATCATGGTGTTCCGCAGGACCGGCAACGCCGCGTAGAGCACGAGGGCCACGACGGCGGCCCAGAAGGTGAAGCCGAGCCAGAAGGCGAGCAGCACGATCAGCCCGATGGCCGGGGCGGCCTGCCCGAAGTTCGCGACGACCAGGATCGGCCCGCTGACGCGGACGAACGGGCGCCGGGTCAGGAGCACCCCGAGCGGGATCGCGATGACCAGGACGATGGCGGCCGACACGAAGGTCAGGGCGAGGTGCTCGCCGGTGTAGGCCAGCAGTTCGGAGGGGTTCAGGGTGGTGCGCTCGGCCGCCGTGAGGTCGGCCGTCGTCAGCCACGCGGTGAACGCCGCGAACACGGCGAGCACGGCGACGGGCTGGACGAGCAGGCCGAGCCACGCGGGTCGGGCACGACGACGGCCGGTCGACCGCCCGTCGGCGGGGGACGCTGCGACGGCGGCGGTCACGCCGCGTCCTCGTCGGCCGCGGGGGCGCCGGGCACGACGTCGAACGACCCGGTGTTGGTGCCGACGGGGGCGTCGTGCTGGGCCTCGGCGGCCGAGGCGCGCGCCCGGGTGATGGCCTCCATGACGACCTCGACGGTGATGACGCCGATGAAGGCGTCACGGCGACCGGTGACGAGGGCGGCCCCCGCACTCGAGACGAGCATCGTGTCGAGCGCGTCGTTCAGCGTCGCGCCGCTGCCGATGACGGGCAGGTCGACGTCCGGCGTCGACCCGAGGACGCCGAGGCGCCCCAGCTGGCGGCGTGAGGGCCACGACACGGGCCGGTCACGGTCGTCCACGACGACGGCGTGACCGTGGCCGGCCGCCTCGACGCGGGTCAGGACGTCGGCGGCCGACTCGCCCGCCCGGGCCACGACCGCCTCGGCGAGGTCGACGTCGCGCACGCGGGTCAGGGTGAGCTGCTTGAGCCCGGCCCCCGAGCCGATGAAGTTCTCGACGAACTCGTTCGCCGGTTCGGCGAGGATGCGCTCGGGGGTGTCGTACTGGACGATGTGCGCGCCCTCCGAGAAGATGACGATCCAGTCGCCCAGCTTGACGGCCTCGTCGAAGTCGTGGGTGACGATGACGATGGTCTTCTGCAGCTCGTGCTGGATGTTGATCAGCTCGTCCTGCAGGCGCTGGCGGGTGATCGGGTCCACGGCGCCGAACGGCTCGTCCATTAAGAGCACGGGCGGGTCCGCGGCGAGGGCCCGGGCGACTCCGACCCGCTGCTGCTGCCCGCCGGACAACTCCCGGGGGTACCGGTCGCGGTAGGTGGCCGGGTCGAGCGAGACGAGCTCGAGCAGTTCGTCCACGCGGGCGGCGATGCGCTCCTTCGACCATCCCAGCATCTTCGGCACGATCGCGATGTTCGCCGCGACGCTCATGTGGGGGAAGAGTCCGCCGGCCTGGATCACGTAGCCGATTCGCCGTCGCAGCTCGTCGCCGTCGATCGAGGTGACGTCGTCGCCGTCCAGGACGATCCGCCCCTCGGTGGGCTCGATCAGGCGGTTGATCATCTTGAGCGTGGTGGTCTTGCCGCAACCCGACGGGCCGACGAGCATGACGATCTTGCCGGCGGGGATCTCGAGCGTGATGCCGTCGACGGCGGGCTTCGCCTGGCCGGGGTAGCGCTTGGTCACCTGGTCGAGCGTGATGCTGCGGCCCGACACCTCGTCCGAGGGGGACGAGGAGGTGCGGGTGGGGTCAGTTCTGGACACGGATGCCTCTCGAGATGGTCAGGCGGCCGAGGCCGACGAGGAGGAGGTCGAGGACGAGGGCGAGCAGGACGACGCCCACCACGCCCGTGACCACGGAGGCGAGCGCGTTCGCACCGCCGAGACGGGACAGGCCCGAGAAGATGAAGCCGCCGAGGCCGGGGCCGAGCGCGTACGCGGCCACCGCGGCGATGCCCATCACCATCTGCGCGCTGACGCGCACGCCGGTGAGGATGATCGGCCAGGCGAGGGGCATCTGGACGGTCGCGAGGGTCCGGAACCGCCCCATGCCGATGCCGCGGGCCGACTCCACGAGCGAACCGTCGACCTCGTGCAGACCGACGACGGCGTTCCGCAGGATCGGCAGCGCGGCGAAGAAGGTGACGACGATGACCGACGGGGCGACGCCGAACCCCGCGAACGGGATCAGCAGGCCGACCAGGGCGAACGAGGGCAGCGTCAACCCCACGGCGGAGACGCCGTTGGCCAGTGCGTAGAGCGTCGGGTTGCGGTGCACCAGCGCGGCGAGCCCGACCGAGATGACGACCGCCAGCACGAGGCACTGCACGACGAGCGAGAGGTGCTGCCACGAGGCGAACCAGATCTGGCTCCACCGGTCCACCACGAATTCCCACGCCAAGCAGACCATCTCCTCTGAGCAACGACCATCGTCCGAATCGTCGCTTCCCCGAGAGGCGACCGGCGTCCACACTAACCAGGGCCCCCGCGCCGCGTCATGTCGCCGACCACCCCTCGCGGGGGTCGAGAGTCAGCTGCCGTTATCAAATCGCACGGAGGAAACCCCAGATGAGGACGGCGTGTCGGCCAGGGCCGACACGCCGTTGTAACGATCCTCAGATCGGTGCCCCGCAGGACGTCCGTCAGGTGACCGGAGCCCCGGACGAGACCTTGAACCGTGCCCCGTGGTGCTCGTCCGGCAGCCGGTCGCCCCGACCGAACAGCTTCTGCCGCAGCGTGCCCGGCTCGTACTCGGTGGGGTAGACGCCCCGGGCCTGCAGCACGGGCACCACGTGCTCGACGATGTCCTCGAACGTGCCCGGCGTGATGGCGTAGGCGAGGTTGAACCCGTCGACGTCGGTCTCGTCGACCCATTCCTGGAGCTGGTCGGCGATCTCCTCGCCGGAGCCGACGATGCGGGGCCCGAGTCCACCGATGCCGGCCGCCTCGGCGATGTCCCGGATCGTCCACTCCTTCCCCGTGTCGCCCTCCTGCGCCTGGAAGTTCGCCAGCGCCGACTGGATGGCGTTGCTCTCGACGTCGCCCACCGGGTCGTCGAGGGAGTACGTCGACAGGTCGACGCCCATCCAGCCCGACATCAGCGTCAGGGCCCCCTCGTGCGAGGCGTAGCGCCGGTACTCGTCGTGCTTCGCCCTGGCACCCTCGGGGGTGGCGTCGGTGATGATCGTCAGCAGCGTGTAGATGCGTGCCGAGTACCGGTCGCGCCCCGCGGCCTCGAGGGCGTCCCGGATCCTCCCGACGGTCGCGGCGAGTCGCTCCTTCGTCGGGGCGGCGACGAAGATCGACTCGGCGTTGCCCGCGGCGAAGCGGATGCCCCGCGGCGAGGCGCCCGCCTGGTAGATCACCGGCGTGCGCTGCGGGCTGGGCTCGGCGATGTGGATGCCGGGCACCTTGTAGTAGGTGCCGTCGTGGCCGATCTCGTGGACCTTCGCCGGGTCGGTGAAGACGCCCGACTCGCGGTCGCGGACCACGGCGTCGTCCTCCCACGAGCCCTCCCACAGCTTGTAGAGCACCTCGAGGTACTCGTCCGCCTGGTCGTACCGGGCGTCGTGGTCGAGCTGGTCGTCGGCACCCATGTTGCGCGCCGCGCTCGGCAGGTAGCCCGTCACGACGTTCCACCCCACGCGTCCGTCGGTCAGGTGGTCGAGGGTCGACATGCGACGGGCGAACGGGTACGGGTGCTCGTAGGCGGTGCCGGCCGTGATGCCGAAGCCGAGGTGCTCGGTCGCGGCGGCCATGGCCGAGACGAGCAGCACGGGGTCGCCGACCGGGGTCTGCGTCCCGTTCCGGAGGGCCGCGTCGTGGTTGCCGCCGTACACGTCGTACGTGCCGAGCACGTCGGCGATGAAGAGGCCGTCGAAGACCCCCCGCTCGAGGAGGCGCGCGAGGGAGGTCCAGTAGCTCAGCTTCGTGTAGTCGGCCGAGCGGTCGTCGGGGTGCCGCCAGAGACCGGGGGACTGGTGCCCCACGCAGTTCATGTCGAAGGCGTTGAACCGGATTCGTCGAGTCATGGGGACATCCTCGCGACCGGGTCGCGTGCTGTCGCCGGGCCCGACACACGGCGTCACACTCCGGGACCCGTAGCCTGTGTCGGTGCACCCGTTCCGCCCTCGCGTCGTCGACGTCGACCGCCCCCGCCTCACCCGTGACGTCTACGTCCTCGGCGTCATCGCCTTCTTCGTCATGGTGGGCTTCGGAGTGGTCGTGCCCGTCCTGCCGGTCTACGCCCGCAGCTTCGGCGTCGACCACGCCCTGGTGGGCGCCGTGCTGTCGGCCTTCGCCCTGATGCGCCTGGTCGCGAGCCCGTTCGTCGGACGGCTGATCGACGTGATGGGCGAGCGCGTCGTGCTGTCGGTCGGCATCGGCATCGTGGCGGTGTCGAGCGGGCTCGCGGGACTCGCCCAGACGTACCCCCAACTGTTGCTGCTGCGAGGCGTCGGGGGCATCGGGTCGGCCATGTTCAGCATCGCGGCGATGACCCTGCTCCTCGGGGCGACGGACCCGTCGCTGCGGGCACGGGCGGTCGGCTTCTACCAGGGGGGCTTCCTCGTCGGCGGCATGGCCGGTCCCGCCCTCGGCGGCCTGCTCGCGACCATCTCGCTGACGGCACCGTTCTTCTTCTACGCCGGCACCCTCGCGGTGGCCGGGCTCGTGGGCGTGGTGCTGCTGCGTCGGGCACCGCAGCACGCCTCGACGACCGCGGTCGCGCCTCCCGTGCCGATGGGGGTGGTCCTGCGCGACGTGCGGTTCCGGGCCGCGTGCGTGGCCAACTTCGCCCAGGGCTGGTCGTCGCTCGGGGTGCGCAGCGCGCTCGTGCCGGTGCTCGTGGTCGAGGTGCTGCGGGGGCCCACCGCCTGGACCGGACTGCTGTTCGCCGCCTCGGCCGTGGCGCAGACCCTGGCCCTCGCCCCGGCCGCCCGGTTCGTCGACACGGTGGGTCGGCGACCGGCCGTGATCGGCTCGTTCGCCGTCGCCGCCGTCGCCCTGTTCGCGGTCGCGTTCGCGGGTGACGTCTGGACCCTCGGCGCCCTGCTCTGCGTCTACGGCGTCGCCACGGCGTTCATGGGCACCGCACCCGCGGCACTCGTGGGCGACGCCGCGGGTGCCCGCGGTGGCCGTCCGGTCGCGATCTTCTCGATGTGCTCGGACGTGGGGGCCATCGCCGGGCCGCTCGTCGCCGGGCTGCTCGTCGACACGGTCTCGTACCCGGCGGCGTTCGGCGTGGCGGCTGTCTTCCTCGCCGTCGCGGCCGTGACGGCGGTCCGACTCCCTGGGACCGCCGTCGGCGCACCGACCCCGGCCTGACGGCCACCGGGGCGCGCGGCTCAGCCCAGGTCCACCGGCGCCTGCGTGGGCAGCAGGTCCTCTTTCCGACCGCGGATCAGCACGAACGAGATCGGCGCGGCCAGCAGCATGGCGATCGCCGCGGCGAGGAACGCCACCGAGTAGCCGTCGACGAGCGGGCCGAGCGGCCCACCCACCGTCGACGTCGACGAGGCGACCGCCCCGGCGTACAAGTTCGTGAAGACGGCGAGGCCGATCGAACCGCCGATCTGCATCATGGCGTTCGACGTCGCGCTGGCGGCCCCGGCGTCGTGCGGCTCCACCCGGCTGAGGGCGAGGTTCTGCATGGGCACGAAGACCCCCGCGAGCCCGACGCCCATGACGAGCAGCGCGGGCAGCACCTGGGCGGCGTACGAGCCGTCGGCGGTGATCTGCGTGGCCAGCCAGAGCAGGCCCGCTCCGGCCACCAGCGGGCCGACGATCATCATCGGGCGGGGCCCGACGACCGGCAGCAGCTTGGTCAGCAGCGGAGCGCACACCATGATGACGAGGGTCATCGGCAGGCTCGCGAGCCCTGCCTCGAGGGGGCCGAAGCCGAGCACGATCTGCAGGTGGAACGTGAGGTAGAGCAGGGCGCCGATCATGACGCTGCCGACGATCAGCTGCACGAGGAACGCCCCGCCGCGGACGCGGTCGGCCAGCACGCGCATCGGCAGCAGGGGGTGGTCGCTGCGACGCTCGACGACGACGAAGAGCACGAGCAGGCCGGCGCCGAGGGCGATGAACCCGATGACCACGGCCGAACCCCAGCCGTCCTCGGCCCGGGTGAAGCCGTAGACGAGGCTGGCGAGGCCGGCCGCGACGACGACCGTGCCGACGACGTCGAGTCGGTTGCGCCCCTCGGCGCGGCTCTCGCTCACGACGAGCGCGGCGGCCACGATGGCGACGACCACGATCGGCACGTTGACCAACAGGCACCAGCGCCAGCTGACGAACTCGGTGAGCACGCCGCCGAGCACGAGTCCGACGGCCGCACCGGCGCCCGAGATCGCACCGAAGACGGCGAACGCCGTGTTGCGGTCACGCCCCGAGGCGAACGTCGTGGTCAGCACGGCGAGGGCGGCCGGGGCGAGCAGGGCGGCGAAGACGCCCTGCAGGCCGCGGGCCACGATGAGCTCGCCGCCGGTCTGCACGAGACCGCCGAAGGCCGAGGCCGCGCCGAAGCCGACCATGCCGACGATGAAGGTGCGCTTGCGCCCCCAGAAGTCGGCGATGCGGCCACCGAGCAGCAGCAGGGCGCCGAAGGCGAGGGCGTAAGCCGTGACGACCCACTGGCGGTTCTCGTCGCTCAGGCCGAGGTCGGCCTGGGCGTCGGGCAGGGCGATGTTGACGATGGTGCCGTCGAGGACGACGACGAGTTGCGCGAGGGCGACGATGACGAGCACCCACCAGCGACGCGACGAGCGCGTCTCGGTGGGGGCGGGGGCGACGGTGGTCACTGCGATACCTGTTTCTCTGGGGGGACGACGGATAAGCCTACCTACTAGTTGGTTGGTTCGTTGGTCGGCTACGGTGATCCGATGCGAACCGATGCCGCCGAGACCCGTCGAGCCATCCTCGAAGCGGCGACGGCCGAGTTCTCGCGCCACGGCCTGGCCGGGGCGCGCGTCGACCGCATCGCGGCCGAGGCCGGCTGCAGCAAGGAGCGCCTCTACGCGAACTACGGCGACAAGCGCTCGCTCTTCACCACCGTGCTGAACGGCACCTTCGAGACGATGGGCGACGCGGCTTCGCGCCCCGCCGGGAGCATCGAGGAATTCGCCCTGGCGGTCTTCGACCACATGCAGGCCCACCCGGACCACAACCGGTTGCTCGCCTGGGCACGACTCGAGGGCGAACACGACTGGGAGGCCTCGGTGCCGACCCTGCGCGCCGTGCAGCAGGCCGCCCTGTCGCAGCTCGACCGCCTGCGCGACCAACCGGCGGTCACGGTCTCCTGGAGCAGCGACGACATCTTCGCCCTGGTCATGTCGCTCGCCTGCGCGTGGCAGAACCTCCCCGGCCTCGGCGAGGCGCATCCGGGCGTCGTCCTCGATCCCGCCCTGCAGCGGGAGATCGTCCGCGAGGCCGTCCGCCGGTTGACGACGGCCTGACCCGGGCGCGCCGTCCCCACCCGGACCGGCGACGAAGGAGGCGCGCCCCGGTCACCCGGGACGCGCCTCCTCCGGCCGTCGGCTCGCGTCTACTTCTTCGCGTCGACCTTCGGGGTGACCTTGAGGAACCCGGCGCGCGGGTCGCCGAGGCCCACCAGGGGAGTCGTGTCGCGGCCGCCCACGAAGTTCGTCACCCAGCCCGACAGGATGCGGTACTTGCGGTTCACGGTCGGCATCGCGTACAGGTGGTAGCCGCGGTGGGCCAGCCAGGCCGGCACGTTCTTCAGCTGCAGGCCGAACATGCTGGCCGCACCCTTGCCGATGCCGTAGCTCGCCACGGTGCCGAGCGACTCGTGGCGGTACTCCTTCACCGGCTCGCCGGACAGCGTCGCGATGACGTTGTCGGCGACCGTGACCGCCTGCCGCACGGCGTTCTGCGCGTTCGGCGGGTAGTACGCCGGCTGCTTCTCGGCCAGCAGGTCGGGGACCTGCGCGCCGTCGCCGAGGGCCCAGACGCCGTCGAGCGCCTGACCGTCCTCGGTCTGGACTTGCAGGGTGGCGCTGACGTTGACGTGACCCTTCGGGCCGAGGGGCAGGCCCATGTCGCCGAGGACGGGGTTCGGCTTGACGCCGGCCGTCCAGACGATCGTGCCGGCCGGGATGGTCTCGCCGTCGCTCAACACGACGTCGCCGTCGACGCACGACGGCATCGTGGTCTTGAGGCGGATGTCGATGCCCCGTCCGCGCAGCTGACCGAGCGTCCACTTCGAGAGCTCGGGCCCGACCTCGGGCGCCACGCGGTCGAGGGCCTCGACCAGGACGAAGCGCAGCTCGTCACGGGAGAGGTTCGGGAACGTGTCGACGGCCGAGTTGGCGGCGTCCGACAGCTCGGCGAGCGCCTCGACGCCGGTGTATCCGCCCCCGACGAAGACGACCGTCAGCAGCTTGCGACGCACGGCGGGGTCCTTGACGCTGGCCGCCTCGGCGATGTTGCCGAGGATGCGGTCGCGGACGTACTGCGCCTCTTCGACGCTCTTGAAGCCCACGCCGTTCTCGGCGAGGCCCGGCGTCGGGAACGTGCGCGTGACGGCACCGAGGGCGACGACGAGCTGGTCGTACGCGATGTCGCTCGTCTCGCCGTCGGCGCTGGTCACGGTGACCTTCTTGGCCTCGCTGTCGAGCCCGGTGACGGACGCCTCGACGACCTTGGTCCGCTTGAGCGTCTTGCGCAGCGGCACCGTGACGTCGCGGGCGGCGATGTGACCGCCGGCGACCTCGGGCAAGAACGGCTGGTAGGTGAAGTACGGAGCCTGGTCGACGAGGGTGATGCTCGCCGCCTGGGGTGGGTGCCGCTTCTGAAGTTCGAGTGCGGTGGTGAGCCCGGCGGAACCGCCGCCGAGAATTACGATTCGCTTGGTCATGTATGTGTTCCTCCCTCAGACGACCGTACCCCCGGGCCGGTCGGCGGGGTGACACACGACCGGCCGGTCCGGGCCCCGACGGGTCCGTTCCGGCCGGTCGTCGCCGTCGGTGGGTCAGCGACCGCCGTCGACGTCGCTCTGCGTGAACGACCCGTCGGGCTCGCCGTCGTGGGGGCCGCCGGCGGAGGCGGACTCGTCCGGGACGTCGGCGTCGACGTACGAGCCGTCGCCCTCGCTGCTGCCGGGCTCCTCGGTGTAGGTGCCGTCGGCCTCGCCGTCGTGCGGGCCGCCGGAGCGGTGCGTGCCGTCGCGGAGGTCGTCGTCGACGTACGAGCCGTCCTGTGCCGAGACCCGGTCGTCGGCGTCCGAGCCGTGCTCGTGCTCGCGGTGGTTGGCGTCGCTGCCCATGACTGCTCCCGTTCGTCGAGGTCGGACGGCGACGTCGCCGTCCGTGCCGCTCACCCTAGACCGCGGGGCCCTCCGCCGGACGGGCCGTCGCGCGAACTCAGAAGCCCTCGTTCTCGCGGGTGACGTACGGCGACTCGAGGGTGTCGAGCTCGTCGTCGGTCAGCCACAGGTCGACCGAGGCGACGGCGTCGTCCAGGTGCTGCATCTTCGTGGCGCCGACGATGGGCGACGTGACGGCGTCCTGCTGCCGCACCCAGGCCAAGGCGACCTGCGCACGTGAGACGCCCCGCGCCTCCGCGACGTCCGCGACGGCCTGCGCGACGCGGCGGTCCCCGTCCTCGCGCTGCCGGTAGAGGGTCTGGCCGAACCGGTCCGACTCGGTGCGCGCGGTCGTGGCGTCCCAGTCGCGCGTCAGCTTGCCGCGGGCGAGCGGTGACCAGGGCAGCACCCCGACGCCCTGGTCGAGGCAGTACGGGTGCATCTCGCGTTCCTCCTCGCGCTGGATCAGGCTGTACTGGTCCTGCATCGAGACGAAACGTGTCCAGCCGCCGAGGTCGGCAGCGTGCTGCATCGTCGCGAACTGCCAGGCCCACATGCTCGAGGCACCCACGTACCGGGCCTTGCCCGCCTTGACGACGTCGTGCAGCGCCTCCATGGTCTCCTCCACCGGCACGTCGGGGTCGAAGCGGTGGATCTGGTACAGGTCGACGTAGTCCGTGCCGAGCCGACGCAGGCTGTCGTCGATCGCGCTCATGACGTGGCCCCGGCTGAGCCCGGCGCCGTTCGGACCGGGCCGCATGCGTCCGTGCACCTTGGTCGCCAGCACGACCTCCTCGCGGGTGGCGAAGTCGCGCAGGGCCCGGCCGACGATCTCCTCGCTCGTGCCGTCCGAGTAGACGTCGGCGGTGTCGAAGGTCGTGATGCCGAGCTCGAGCGCCCTGGCGATGAACGGACGGCTCTCGTCCTCCGGCAGGCTCCACTCGTGCGTGCCACGGTCGGGCACCCCGTAGCTCATGCAGCCGAGCGTCACCGCCGAGACCGTCAGACCGCTCGTGCCCAGTCGTGCGTACTCCATGGGTCGTCCTCTCGTCGTCCTGACGCGGCACCGGCGGCCCCGCCGTCTGCGACCCTACGCGCGGGTGGGCGCGGACCGACCCGACGGGGTCGCGTCCCCGCGGATCACCGAGGCCGCGTGACGCAGCGCACGCCGCGCCTCCGGGGTCCAGGGGGCGCCGACGAAGACGTGGAACGCCCCGCGGTACAGGCGCAGCTCGGCGCGCCCGCCGACGAGGGTGACGCCACGGACCAGCCGCTTCACGTCGGGCGTCAGCAGGTCGCGGTCGCCGGCGTACGAGAACACCGGCGGCAGCCCCGACAGGTCGCCGCGCACCGGGCTGACCGCGGGGTCGGCCGGATCGCGGTCGCCCGCCCACCAGCGGCCCGCGGCGACGAGACCGTCGAGGCCGAGCATCGGGTCGATCAGCGCGACGTCGTGGGCACCGGGGGAGTCGAGCAGCGCGTCCACCCACGGCGAGAACAGCACCAGCGCGTCGGGTGGCGTCCGCCCGGCGTCACGGGCCCGCATGGCGGCGACCAGCGCGAGCGCCCCGCCGGCGGAGTCCCCGGACAGCACGACGCGGGACGGGGAGGCGCGGCGGACGTCGTCGAGGACGGCGTCCAGCAGCGGCAGCGCCTCGTCCACGTCGTGCGCGGGCGCGAGCCCGTAGAGCGGCACGGTGACGGCGGCCCCGGAGGCGCGGACCAGACGGGCGAGGAGGTTCCAGTGGGTCGTCCGGACGGGGTGCACGTACGCGCCCCCGTGCAGGTGGACGACGTGGACGCCGCTCGGGGACCGACGCGGCCGGAGGGTGACGACGCGGACATCGTCGACCCGCGCCTCCTCGACGATCGCGACCCGCCGTGCCGCCCGCGAGACGGGGGCGGCGGAACCCTGTCGGGCGATCGACCGCACGAGGGCGTCCTCCGACCCGGTGGACCGGGGGCGGAGGCGGAGCAGGGCCCGGGTGGCGGCCATCGAGAGCGACATGACCCGACCCTACGGGCCACGTCCCGGCCGGTTCGCGTCGGGGGCTATCGCAACCGCCCCCGACGGGTCTAGCTTGACCCCCGAACGGGTCACCCGACCCCGACGTCGCCGGTGCCCGTCATCTGGGAGCGCGCACGGGCGGTACGCATCGCTGCACGAATCCACCCCGAAGGAACGACGATGTTCGACACACGTTTCATCAGCAGTGCCATCTCCCGGAGCGCCGAGACCCCGATCGACCGACGTCGGCTGCTCGCCGCCGCCGGCGTCACGGGTCTCGGCACGGGGCTCGCCGCGGTCGCCGCGACGCTGCCCGCCCAGTCCGCCGCCGCCGTCTCGCCGTCCGACGAGGCGATCAGCGACTCGACCATCCTGAACTTCGCCCTCAACCTCGAGTACCTCGAGGCGGAGTTCTACCTCCGGGCCGTCACCGGCTCGGGCCTGCCCGCCGACCTGATCACCGGCATCGACCCCCAGGGGGGCGTGACCGGCGGTGCCCCGGTGCCGTTCAAGACGACGGTCGTCAAGCGCATCGCCCAGGAGATCGCGGCCGACGAGAAGGCGCACGTCGCCTTCCTGCGGTCGGCGCTCGGCGGGGCGAAGGTGTCGCGCCCGGCGATCGACCTCAAGAGCAGCTTCACGGCGGCGGCCCTGGCGGCCGGCGTCATCACGCCGGGTCAGACCTTCGACCCGTTCGCCTCGGAGGAGAACTTCCTGCTCGGGGCGTTCATCTTCGAGGACGTCGGGGTGACCGCCTACAAGGGGGCCGCGCCCCTGATCTACAACAAGACCTACCTCGGGGCGGCGGCCGGCATCCTGGCGGTCGAGGCCTACCACGCGGGCATCATCCGCACCACGCTGAACGCCAAGGGGCTGCAGGTGCCCGCGACGAAGATCTCGGACGCCCGCGACTCCCTCGACGGGTCGACGGACGACGACCAGGGCCTGACCCTGGGCGGCGTCCAGAACCTCGTGCCGACCGACGCCAACGCGATCGTCTACGGGCGGACGGCCGAGCGCGTGCTCAACGTCGTGTACCTGACGCCGAACCAGATCGACAAGGGCGGGTTCTTCCCCGCGGGCATCAACGGCGCGATCGTCGCCAGCGGCAACCCCGGCAGCGCGGTCTGACGGCAGACGACGAGCACCGAACCAAGGAAGGCCCGCACACCAGGGGTGTGCGGGCCTTCCGTCGCTTGCGAGCAAGCATCTGTCTCAACACAGATCGTGGGGAACGTCTCTCGAGAGAGAGTTCCGAGTGTCCGAGGGGGGACTTGAACCCCCACGCCCTATACGGGCACTAGCACCTCAAGCTAGCGCGTCTGCCATTTCCGCCACCCGGACCGGATGGTGTCGACCGAAGCCGACACGAAACATTAGCACGGCCCCGAGGGTGCTCGTGACCACGGCCACGTCCGTCGTCGCGACGATCGTGGCAGGTAGCGTGGGGCGCATGACGACCACCCCCACGAGCACCGGCCCGACCGATCCCGAGCTCGACGAGACGGCCCGCATCGCCCGCGACCTGATCCGCTTCGACACGACGAACCACGGCGGTGGGCGGTCGAACGGCGAGGCCGACGCGGCCGAGTACGTCGAGGCGGCGCTGCGCGACCTGGGCCTCGAGCCGCAGCTGTTCGAGTCGGAGCCCGGCCGGGTCAGCGTGATCGCGCGCGTCGAGGGTGCCGAGCCGGCCAAGCCCGGCCTGGTCGTCCACGGCCACCTCGACGTGGTGCCCGCCGATCCGGCCAACTGGTCGGTCGACCCGTTCGGCGGCGTCGTCCGCGACGGCATGCTCTGGGGGCGTGGCGCGGTCGACATGAAGAACATGGACGCCATGATGCTGACGGCCGTCGGTGACATCCTCCGCGCCGGCGAACGACCGGCGCGCGACCTGGTCCTGGGGTTCCTCGCCGACGAGGAGGCCGGGGGAGTCCTCGGCTCGCACTTCCTCGTGACCGAGCACCCCGAGCTGTTCGACGGCGCCACCGAGGCGATCAGCGAGGTCGGCGGCTACTCGACCTTCATCGACGGTCGCCGCTCGTACCTGCTGCAGACCGGCGAGAAGGCCCTGATCTGGATCAAGCTGCGGACGCGGGGCACCGCGGGCCACGGCTCGCAGATGATCGCGGCGAACGCCGTGACGCGCCTCGCCGAGGCCGTCGCCGTCCTCGGCCGGCAGGAGTGGCCGATCGTCCTGACCGACACGACGACCGCACTGCTCGGCGAGGTGGCTCGCATCCTCGACGTCGACGTGCACGAGGTCGCGCCCGACGAGCTCGTCCTGCGCACCGGCACCGCCAAGGGGTTCATCCGGGGGTCGTTGCGCACGACCACGAACCCCACGATGCTCACGGCGGGCTACAAGCACAACGTCGTGCCCGACACGGCCGAGGCCCTCGTCGACATCCGGTGCATGCCCGGCCAGGAGGAGGCCGTGCTGGCCGAGGTGCGCTCCTTGATCGGCGACGACGTCGAGATCGAGACCGTGCACACCGACATCGGCCTCGAGACGCCGTTCTCGGGTCCGCTGGTCGAGGCCATCACGGCCACCCTCGACCGGCACGACCCGGGCGCGCCCGTGCTGCCCTACCTGCTCTCCGGAGGCACCGACAACAAGGCCCTCAGCCTGCTCGGCATCGCGGGGTACGGCTTCGCGCCCCTGCGGCTCGACGAGGGCATGGACTTCCCGGCGATGTTCCACGGGGTCGACGAGCGGGTGCCGCTCGACGCACTATCCTTTGGCAGTCGCGTCCTGCGGGACTTGTTGTCGACGTACTAGCAACCCCCGCACCAGAAGGGTCACCCGCGTGGAGCATCTCCTCCAGGCACTCCTGCTCGGCCTCGTCCAGGGCCTCACGGAGTTCCTCCCCGTCTCGTCGAGCGCCCACCTGCGGCTCGTCGGCCTGTTCTTCAGCGACCCCGGGGCGGCGGCCGAGTTCGACCCGGGCGCCACGTTCACGGCCATCACGCAGCTCGGCACCGAGCTCGCGGTGGTCATCTACTTCCGGCGCGACATCACCCGCATCGTGTCGCGCTGGTTCGCCGGGGTCGCGGGCAAGATCCCGCGCACCGACCCCGACGTGCGCATGGGCTGGCTCGTCATCATCGGCACGCTGCCGATCGTCCTCGTGGGCTACGTCGCCCAGGAGTACATCCGGACGGTCTTCCGCTCCCTCTGGATCGTGGCGATCGTCCTGATCGTCTTCGGCGTGCTGCTCGGCCTCGCCGACCGCCTCGGCAAGAAGACCGAGCGCTTCGAGGACATGAGCTACGGGCACGGCATCGCCGTCGGCGTCGCCCAGGTGCTGGCCCTCTTCCCCGGCGTCTCACGGTCGGGCGCCACGACCACCACGGCCCTCGCGCTCGGCTACACCCGCCCCGCGGCCGCCCGGTTCTCGTTCCTGCTGGCCGTGCCCGCGGTCTTCGGCAGCGGCCTCTACGAGCTGGTCCAGAGCTTCAGCGAGCCCGGTCCCTACTCGCTGGGCGAGACCCTGGCCGCGACCGTCGTCGCCTTCGTCGTCGGCTTCGTCGTCATCGCCTTCTTCATGAACTACATCTCGCGCCGCAGCTTCGCCCCCTTCGTGACGTACCGCATCGCGCTGGGCGTCGTCCTGCTCGTCCTGCTGGGCACGGGCGTGGTGGCCGCATGAGGTCCTGGGCAGAACCCTACGTGCCGCGCCTGCCGGGCCTCGGCGACCTCCCGTCGCTGCACGACACGTCGACCGGCACGGTGCACACCACCGAGGTCGAGGGCTCGCGGGCCGGGCTGTACGTCTGCGGCATCACGCCCTACGACGCGACCCACCTGGGACACGCGTCGACCTACCTGGCCTTCGACACCCTGCTGCGCGCCTGGCGCGACGCCGGGGTCGAGGTCGTGTACGCGCAGAACACGACCGACGTCGACGACCCGCTCCTCGAGCGCGCGGCGGCCACCGGCGTCGACTGGCGGACGCTCGCCGACGGGCAGACCGACCTCTTCCGCAGCGACATGGAGCACCTCGCCGTCGTTCCGCCGACGCACTACGTCGCGGTGACCGAGGTGGTGACCGACGTCGCCGACGCCGTGGCGCGCCTCCTCGACCGGGGCCTCGCCTACCCCGTGCCGACCGACGACTCGTCGGCCGGCGACGACCTCTACTTCGACGTCCGCCGGGCCGAGCGCGACACCGACTGGCACCTGGGCCTCGAGAGCCGCTACGACGCCGAGACGATGGCCCGGTTCTTCGCCGAACGCGGGGGAGACCCCGGTCGCCCCGGCAAGCGCGACTCGCTCGACCCCCTGCTCTGGCGGGCGGCCCGCGACGACGAGCCCTCGTGGCCCTCGGTCCTGGGCGCCGGTCGCCCCGGGTGGCACATCGAGTGCACGGTGATCGCGCAGCAGCACCTCGACGTGCCGATCACCGTCAACGGCGGCGGCAGCGACCTGGTCTTCCCGCACCACGAGATGAGCACCGCCCACGGCACGGCCCTCACCGGTCGCCCGTACGCCGCGCACCACACGCACACCGGCATGATCGCGTACCAGGGCGAGAAGATGAGCAAGTCGCTCGGCAACCTGGTCAAGGTGAGCGAGCTCGTGGCCGCCGGTCGCGACCCGAGGGCGGTGCGCCTCGCCCTCCTGTCGCACCACTACCGCTCCGACCGCGAGTGGTTCGACGCCGACCTCGGCGACGCCGAGGCCCGCCTCGACCGCTGGCGCGCCTGGGCGGCCACGAGCCACGGAGGCGCGGTGCCGGTCGAGACGCCCACCCCGTTGCTCCTCGCCCTGCGTGCCGCCCTCGGGGCCGACCTCGACACGCCGTCGGCCCTGCTCGCCGTGGACGCCGTCGTCGCCGGGGGTGCGTCACCGTCCGAGGTCGACGTCGACGCCGTCCAGGCCCTGCTGGGAATCGATCTGCGCGCCTGAGCCCCCGGCTCCGACCACTCCGCCCATCGACGGACAGGATGCGCGACCGGTTGTGCATGCGTCTGCATGAGACTTTCTCAACCAGCACGATCGTCTGCCCTACGATGGTCCGCGTGCATCCGTCGACCGTCCCCACCCCGACCCCGGCCCCGGCCGACGCGTCGGCCGACGAACGGCGGCCGCTGACCCGGCGGGACGGCCGCGTCGACCTCTGGATCGCCGCCCTCGTCTTCGGGCTCGGGCTCGCGACGCTGTGGCTGAGCGCCGTCATCGTCTCGGACTCCGACGGCGCGAGCGCGCCGTCGACCGTCGAGTCGGTCCTCTGGCTGGCCGCCCTGTGCGTGCCGATCGCCCTGCGCCGGCACCGGCCCGTCGCGGTCCTCGTCGTCGTCTCGGCCGTCTTCCTGGCCGCCCAGCTGAGGGGCTACCCCGACACGCTGACCCCGTCCATCGTCGAGTTCGTCGCGATCTTCACCGCGAACGCCTGGGCCTCACGCCGCGGTCGGGCGCTCGTCGTCAGCGTCGCCGTGACGGCCGTCATGTTCGTCTGGCTCGGGGTGTGGCTGAGGACGGTCTACGTCTCGGACGCCGACTCACCCGACGCCGTGACCCTGGCCACGATCGCCTACACCCTCGTGTCGAACGGCATCGTCCTCGTCACGGCCATCGCCTTCGGCCGGGCGGCACGCGTCTCGGCCAGCCGCCTGCACGCCCTCGAGCGCACGGGGGTCGAGCTGCGGGCCGCCCACGAGCTCGTGGCCGACCGTGCGATCAACGAAGAACGCACGCGACTCGCCCGAGAGCTGCACGACGTCGTGGCACACCACGTCGCGGTCATCGGCATCCAGGCCGGTGCGGCCAGGCGGACCCTCGACCGACCCGAGATCGCCCGCGGCGCGCTGACCGCCGTCGAGGGGACCGCGCGGACGACCATCGACGAGCTCGAACGACTGCTGAGCGTCCTGCGATCGCGAGACGGTGAGACCGGACCGGGCCCCTCGGGCCTCGCCGCCCTGCCCGACCTGATGACCGACACCCGGGCCCTCGGCCTCGACGTCCGGTTCTCGGTCGACGGCGACCCGCGCGACGTCCCCGAGAGCATCGGCGTCACGCTCTACCGCATCACGCAAGAGGCCCTGACGAACACCCTCAAGCACGGCAACGCCTCCCTCGCCGAGGTGTCCCTCCGCTACGGCGACCGCACGATCGAGGTCGAGGTGGTCGACGACGGACGCCCCGGCCCGACGCCCTACCCGGGGGCGGGCGGCCCGCACGTCGCCGCCACGTCCGGCGCCGGCCTGGGGCAGCGGGGCATGCGTGAGCGCGTCGACCTGCACGGGGGCGAACTGCACCTCGGTCCGAGACGTCGAGGCGGCTACCGCGTCCGAGCCGTCCTGCCGATCGGCGCCTGCGTCGATGCCCGCCCCCGCGAACCAGCCGTCACCCCCGACCCGTCCGAGAGAGCATGAACCACACCATCGATCCGATCGACGTCCTGCTCGTCGACGACCAGGACCTCGTCCGCACGGGATTCCGCATCATCCTCGACACCGCGCCCGACCTCCGGGTGGTCGGCGAGGCCCGTGACGGGCTCGAGGCCGTCGACCTGACCCGGCGACTCCGTCCCGACGTCGTCGTCATGGACATCGAGATGCCGGTCCTCGACGGTCTCGAGGCCACCCGACGCATCCTCGAGCAGTCCGCCACCGACGGTCCGGCCGTCCTCGTGCTCACCACCTTCGGTCGCGACGACTACGTGTTCCGCGCACTGCGGGCCGGGGCCAGCGGCTTCCTCCTGAAGACGGCGACGCCCGAAGAGCTGATCGAGGCGATCGCCGTCGTGCACCGGGGTGACGCGCTCCTGTCGCCGCAACTGACGCGTGCCGTCGTCGAACGTGCGGTCGGCGGCGATGCGGCCGCCCGCGTCGTGGTGCCCGGTCCCGCCCTAGCGACCCTGACCGAGCGCGAACGCGAGGTGCTCGACCGGTTGGCGTCGGGGGAGTCCAACGCCGAGATCGCCCGGCGGCTCTTCCTCGGCGAGGCCACGGTCAAGACCCACGTGTCGAACGTGCTCGGCAAGCTCGGGTTGCGCGACCGGACGGCTGCCGTCGTGTTCGCCTACGAGAACGGCGTGGCCGTCCCCGGCGAGCCGTCGCGCTGAGTCGCCACCCGGGCGGGGTCAGGGGACGGGTGGGTAGCGCGGGTCGTCCGGCCGGCCGTCGCCGCCCTTGCCGTCGCGCCGACGCAGGTAGCGCTCGAACTCCTGGGCGATGGCCTCGCCGCTCGCCTCGGGGCTGTCGACCGTGTCGCGGGCCTGCTCGAGCTGCTCGATGTAGCCCGCCATGTCGTCGTCCTCGGCCGCGAGGGCGTCGATGCCGGACTCCCACGCCGTCGACTCGGCGGCGAGCTCGCCGCGGGGGATCGCCACGCCCGACAGCTCGTCGAGCTTCTCGATGAGGGCGAGCGTGGCCTTGGGCGACGGGGCGTTGTGCACGTAGTGCGGCACCGAGGCCCAGATCGACAGGGTCGGCACGCCGGCGGCCTCGACGGCGTCGGCCAGGACCGACAGGATGCCGACGGGCCCCTCGTAGGTGCTCCGTTCGAGGGTGTACTCGTCGCGGACCGACTCGTTCTCGCTGCTGACGAAGACCGAGATGGGTCGGGTGTGCGGGACGTCGGCGAGCATCGCCCCGAGGAACACCACGCCCGTCACGTCGTGGACGTCGATCAGGTCGACGATCTCGGCGGCGAAGCCCCGCCAACTGCGCGACGGCTCGGCCCCGAGCAGCACCAGCACCTCGGTGGCGGACGCGGCGGGATCGCGGGGGAGGACGGTCGCCGCGTCCGCGGCCGCGTGCAGCTGGATGCGCGGCCACACGAGCGACCGCTCGCCGTCGTCGTCCAGGCCCACCTGGGGCCGGTTGAACTGGTAGTCGATGTACCGCTCGCCGTCGAGTTCGGCCACCGGTTCGAGCGACAGGGTCTCGACGAGGCTCCGCGCGACGCCGCTGGCGGCCTCGCCGGCGTCGTTCCAGCCCTCGAAGGCCACCACCAGCAGGCGTCCCGCAGCGAAATCCGACGTGTTCGTCAACCTGAGTCCTCACCGTGCCGGAGGGCGTCCGGCGCTTGACCTTCCACGATAGACCGTGGCGACGACCGGGAGGCGCGGGTCGGGAGCCGGTGGGCCCGCGCCCGGTAGACTCGTCCGCCGTGACCGAAACCCTGCCTGCCGCCGTCCTCTGGGACATGGACGGAACCCTCGTCGACACCGAGCCGTACTGGTTCCTCTGCCAGGTCGAACTGGTCGAGTCGTTCGGCGGCACCTGGAGCCGTGCCGACGGTGACGCCCTGATCGGCAGCGGCCTGTGGCAGTCGGCCCGCGTGCTGCAGTCGCACGGCGTCGAGCTGTCCGAGGACGAGATCATCGACCGCCTGACCACGGCCGTGCTCGAGCGCTCCGCGGTCGAGATCCCCTGGCGCCCCGGGGCCAAGGAGCTGCTGGCCGACCTGCGCCGCGAGGGCGTGCCCACAGCCCTCGTCACCATGTCGATCCGCCGCATGGCCCAGTTCATGGTCGACGCCATCGACTTCGAGGCGTTCGACGCCATCGTCGCCGGCGACGACGTGGAGCACGCCAAGCCGCACCCCGAGGCCTACCTCCGCGGTGCCGAGCTGCTCGGCGTCGACCCGGCCGACTGCATCGCCATCGAGGACAGCACGCCCGGGCTGGCCGCGGCCGTCGCCGCCGGCACCGTCGCGATCGGGGTCGAGCACCACGCACCGCTGGCCGACGACGGCCCGTTCATCCGTCGCGAGACGCTCGTCGGCACCACGGTCGACGACCTGCGTGACCTCCACCGGGCGGGTCGTGCCGTCCGCGACCGGTCGACGTCCGACTCCTGACCCCGGTGCGCCCACCGCGCCTCCTGCACCCCACCGGGTGCGACCCGATCGAAAGCAGCACCCCCGCATGACCGCGATCCGCCGACAGTCCGGCCCCTTCGTCGAGGGCGACAAGGTCCAGCTCACCGGGCCGAAGGGCAAGATGAACACCATCGTGCTGACCCCGGGCGCCGTGTTCCACACCCACCGCGGCATGATCGCGCACGACGACGTCGTCGGCCTGCCGGACGGCTCGGTCCTGGCGAGCACGACCGGCGACGAGTACCTCGCGCTGCGCCCGCTGCTGAGCGACTTCGTCATGTCCATGCCCCGGGGTGCCGCGATCGTCTACCCGAAGGACGCCGCCCAGATCGTCGCCTTCGCCGACATCTTCCCGGGGGCCACCGTGGTCGAGGCCGGGGTGGGCTCGGGGGCCCTCTCACTGTGGCTGCTGCGCGCGGTCGGCCCCGAGGGCCGACTGGCCTCGTTCGAGCGTCGCCAGGAGTTCGCCGACGTGGCCGAGGGCAACGTCGCGAGCTTCTTCGGCGCCGAACCCGCGAACTGGACGGTCACGGTCGGCGACCTGGCCGACGAGTTGCCGGCGGCCCTGCCGGACGGCTCGGTCGACCGGGTCGTCCTCGACATGCTCGCCCCGTGGGAGAACGTCGACGTCACGGCCGACGCCCTCAAGCCCGGCGGCCTGGTCGTCTGCTACGTCGCCACGGCCACGCAGCTGTCCCGCACGGCCGAGGCGCTCCGGGCCTCCCGGGCCTTCACCGAGCCCGATGCGTCGGAGACCCTCGTGCGCGGCTGGCACGTCGAAGGCCTCGCCGTGCGACCGGACCACCGGATGATCGGCCACACCGGCTTCCTCCTCACCGCGCGACGCCTCGCCCCGGGCGCGGTGCTGCCGCAGCTCAAGCGTCGCCCGTCCAAGTCGGACTACAGCGACGCCGACGTCGAGGCCTGGACCCCCGGGGCCCTCGGCGAGCGGGCGGCGAGCGACAAGAAGCTGCGCAAGACCGCCCGTCAGGCACGCTCGGCGGCCGACGCCGCCATCGCCGCGACCGAGGTCGTCGACGGCGCCGGGCCCGCCGGTTCCGCCGGTTCCGCACCTGCCTGAACCGCACGGGCGAGTCGGACGCCCCCGCTAAGCTGTCCCCGCATCCTCGCGACCCGACCGGTCGCCCCACTCGACCCCCCGGTCGCCTCGACGAAATGAGTCCCCGTGCGCAAGATCCCCGCCCTCGTCGTGACGGTCGGCCTGCTCGCCTCGATGACGGCCTGCTCGACCGCGACCGGGCCCGGCTCGACCGGCTGCCCGCCCACGGGTGACGCCGCCTCGGTGGTGACGGCGACGGGGGACTTCGGTTCGAAGCCGGACGTCGACGTGCCGACTCCGATCGTGACGAAGAAGACCGAGGTCTCCACGCTCATCCAGGGCGACGGTCAGCGCCTCGTCGACGGGACGCCGGTCGTCATCGACTACACGCTCTTCGACGGCACCACCGGCCAAGAGCTCGAAGACAGCGGCTACGACGGGTCGACCAACGTGCCCCTGACCGTGGGCGGCCAGACCCTCGCCCCCCTCGTCGACGCGCTCGAGTGCTCGACCGTGGGCTCCCGCGTCGCCGTCGCCGTGAAGGCCAGCGACCTCTCCGCCTCGATCAACGGCGCCGCGACGACTCCGAACGACGACCCCGACGCCGCCTACGTGGCCGTGGTCGACGTCAAGCGCGCCTTCCTCGCGAAGGCCGACGGCGTCCTCCAGCTCGGGGCGAACGGCCTGCCGGCCGTGGTGACCGCTCCCGACGGCGCCCCCGGCATCACGATCCCCGCGGGCGACGCCCCGACCAGCGAGGTCGTCCACCTCGTCCGCAAGGGCCACGGTCCCACGTTGACCGGCGACGACACCGCGGTCGTGCAGTTCACGGCCGTCACCTGGAGCCAGCCCTCGACGGTCGCGGGGTCCACGTGGACGAACGGGGGCTCGGCCACGCCGGTCGACCTCGGCGACTCGCAGATCCCCGACGACATCCGGTCGGCCCTGGTGGGCCAGCAGGTCGGTTCGCAGGTCATGGTCGTGCTGCCCGCCTCTGCCGCGAGCGGGGGGTCGGCCTACGTCTACGTGTTCGACGTGCTCGGCGCGATCCGATGACCCGCACCCGCTGAGCCGGTCCTCCGTGCCCGCTGCCCGCACCCCCAGGGTCCCCGTCGAAGAGCGCCTGTTCAGCCTCGTGCTGGCCCTGCTCGCGACGGACTCCGGGCTGAGCAAGACCGAGATCCTGTCGACCGTCCAGGGGTACCGGCAGAAGTTCTCCCGGTCCGGTGACAACGCCGCCCTCGAACGGCAGTTCGAACGCGACAAGGACGACATCCGCGAGCTGGGCGTGCCGCTCGAGACGATCGACGACCCCTCGGCGGTCGGCAACAACCAGGCCCTCCGCTACCGCATCCCGCGTGGGGAGTACGAGCTGCCCGACGACATCGCGTTCTCGTCGGAAGAGACGGCGCTGCTCACCCTGGCGGCCATGGTCTGGCGCGAGGGGTCGCTCTCCCACGAGTCCCGCCGGGCGCTGCTCAAGCTCCGTTCGCTCGGCGGGGCCGCGAGCGTCCCCGAACTCGAGTACGCCCCGCGGCTCCGCTCCCGCGACGCGGCCTTCGAACCCCTGCGCAACGCCCTCGACCGGGGCGTCGTCGTGCGCTTCGACTACCTCAAGCCCGGCGACGAGGCCGCACGCCGGCGCGAGGTCGCGCCGGCCGCGCTCGTGCAGCACCACGGTCGGTGGCTCGTCTCGGCCGTCGAGATCGGCACGGGGGCCGTCAAGACCTTCCTGCTCTCGCGCATCGTCGGTCCCGTGCAGGTCACCTCGACCCCGTTCACCCGTCCGGACGACGCCACGGCGGAACGCGCCCTGGCCGACCTCGAGCAGGTCTGGCGCGACCGCACGGCGACGGTCCGCGTCGAACCCCTGTCGGACGCCGAGACGCGCCTCGGCAAGCGTCGCGGCACGACCCGGGTCGCCCCCGACGCCTTCACCGTCCACTGGACGGACGAGCACCTCCTCGCCGACGAGCTGGCCTCGTTCGGCCCCGAGGTGACCGTCCTCGAACCCGAGAGCCTGCGCGCCCTGGTGCTGAGCCGGCTCACGGGCGTCCTGCGGGCGCACGGCGGCTCCGCGTCACCCACCGACGACGACGTGAGACGGGGCACTGGTGGCTGACGCGCGGGGCGCCCTGCACGCGGCCGACAAGCTGGCCTTCCTGCTCTCGCTCGTCCCCTGGCTGATGGACCACGAGCGGGTCAGCGTCGCCGAGGCCGCGGCGCACTTCGGGGTCAGCGTGGCCGAGATCCGACGCGCGGTCGAGCTCATCGCCGTGTCGGGCATCCCGGGCGAGACGACCCAGTACCAGCACGGTGACCTCTTCGACATCGCCTGGGACGACTTCGAGCAGAACGACGTCATCGTGCTGACCAACCTGGTCGCGATCGACGACTCGCCGCGATTCTCGGCACGCGAGGCCGCGGCCCTGATCGCGGGCCTGCAGTACCTCTCGTCGCTCCCCGAGAACGCCGACCGTGCCGCGATCGCCACGCTGATGAGCAAGTTGTCGCGGGGCGCCTCGAGCGAGCCGAGCCAGGTCGCCGTCGACCAGGCCGAGACGAGCGAGGTCCTCCGCCTGGTGGGCCGGGCGGTCGAGACCGGGGTCCAGCTCGAGTTCGACTACCGGGGCACCAGGGGGGTGGCCGAGCGTCGCCGGGTCGACCCGTTGCGGGTCGAGTCGATCGACGCCGACTGGTACCTCCGCGCCTGGGACCACCTCCGCGAGGCTCCGCGCACGTTCCGGCTCGACCGGATCGCCGCCCCGGCGCTCACCTCCACGCCCATCGCCCACCGGGCCGTCGACGTCGCGTTGCCCGAGACGCTCTTCGAGGGGTCGCCGGACGACCTCGACGTCGTCCTCGACCTCGATGCCGCGGCGGCCCCGCTGCTGGCCGACTACGGCCCCGACGAACCGGAGGCGCTCGACGACGGCAGGGTGCGGTTGCGACTGCGCGTCAACCGTCTCGGGACCTTGTGTCGGGTCGTCGCCGGACTGCCCGGTCGGCCGGAGGTCGTCTCTCCCGAGTCGGCTCGCACCGCCGTGGCGGACTGGGTCCGCGAGGCGATCGCGCGGTACGCCGACGACGCGACCCGCGCCTCCTGACCGTCCCCGCCGCCGCCCGCCCTGTGGATCGCCTGCGCCGCACCCGTCTCGGGCGACACGTGACGGTAGACTGACCGTCACCCTGCCCCGCAAGGAGACCCCATCATGTTCGGAAACGCGCTCTCAGGCTGGCACCTGATCATCATCCTGGCGATCGTCCTGTTGCTCTTCGGTGCGCCGAAGCTGCCCGCCCTCGCCAAGAGCATCGCCCAGTCGATGCGCATCTTCAAGAACGAGGTCGCCAGCGACAAGAAAGACCCGGTCGACGACTACGACGAGCGTCCCACGCGTCGTTCCGACGAGTCCTCCGCCCGGTCCACCGACTCGACGACCGCTCGACGCGTCGACGACTCCTACCCGTCGCCCGATCGCGACCTGCCGCCGAAGTCCTGACGCGTGGCCACGACGACGACTCGTGGCGACAGCACCCAGGGGCGAGGGGCAGGCCGTGTCCGCGGTCGCGACGGCAAGATGTCGCTCGGTCAACACCTCCTCGAGTTGCGCAAGCGGCTCTTCATCTCCGCCCTGGCCCTGATCCTGGCCGCTGTCGCCGGTTGGTTCCTCGCACCGTTCGTCCTCGACGCCCTGAGGTCGCCGGTCGAGGCGATCGCTGCGGCGCGGACGGGTGCGACGACCCTCAACTACTCGAACATCACGGGTGCGTTCGACCTGAAGCTGCAGATCGCCGTCACGGTCGGCGTCGTCATCTCGAGCCCGATCTGGCTGTACCAGGTGTGGGCGTTCATCGTGCCGGCGCTCGTCCGGAAAGAGAAGCTCTACGCGGTCGGGTTCATCGGCACCGCGATCCCGCTCTTCCTCGGCGGCTGCGTCGCGGGTTGGTACGTGTTGCCGCACATCGTCGAGGTGATGACGAGCTTCGTCGACACCCAGGACTCCACGATCATCGAGTCGAAGGTCTACTACGACTTCGTCCTGAAGCTCGTCCTCGCGGTCGGCATCGCCTTCGTCATGCCCGTCTTCCTCGTCCTGCTGAACTTCGTCGGGGTCGTCTCGGCCGCCTCGATCGTGAAGGGCTGGCGTGTCGCGATCCTCGTGATCGTCCTCTTCACCGCCATCGCGACGCCCTCGGCCGACATCTTCTCGATGTTCCTGCTCGCCGTCCCGATGGTGATCCTGTTCTTCCTCGCCGCGGGTGTGGCCTGGTTGCACGACCGCCGCGCGGCGAAGCGTGCCGCGCTCCTCGACGCCGAACTCGCGGCGGGCTGACGCGGTGACTCCCGAGCTCAGCCCGGCGGAACGCTTCGCCGCCGCGAAGACGCGCGTCAAGACCCCCCGGCTCCAGGCGTTCCGGTCCCGCCTGGGCTTCTCCCTCGACCCGTTCCAGGTCGCCGCGTGCGCCGCGGTCGAAGAGGGCGACAGCGTCCTCGTCGCCGCCCCGACCGGGGCGGGCAAGACCCTCGTGGCCGAGTTCGCCATCCACCTCGCCATGCAGGACCCGCGGGCCAAGGTCTTCTACACCGCCCCGATGAAGGCCCTCAGCAACCAGAAGTTCCAAGAGCTCGTCGCCGAGTACGGGGCGTCCGAGGTCGGTCTGCTGACCGGCGACACGAACGTCAACTCGCGGGCACGCATCGTCGTCATGACCACCGAGGTCCTCCGCAACATGATCTACGCGGGCTCCGAGATGCTCACCGACCTGCGCTACGTCGTCCTCGACGAGGTGCACTTCCTCGCCGACCGCTTCCGGGGTGCCGTGTGGGAGGAGGTCATCATCCACCTGCCCCTCGACGTGCGCCTGATCTCGCTCAGCGCCACCGTCTCGAACGCGGAAGAATTCGGCGACTGGCTGCAGACCGTGCGAGGCAGCACCGAGGTCATCGTCTCCGAGGACCGCCCCGTGCCCCTCGACCAGCACGTCCTGGTCGGTGGCAAGTTCCTCGACCTGTTCGACTCCTCGGGTCAGGCCGCGACCAACCGGGTCAATCCCGAACTGCTCCGGGCGACGTCGCTGGGCCGGCGTGGCGGCCGCAGCGGGGGGCGGCGCAACGAGGGCCACTCGTCCGGACGCAGCGGTCCCCGCGGCCATCTCGTCCCGCCGACCCAGGGCGGGCCCGGACGTCTCGACCGCTGGAAGATCGTCGAGATGCTCGACGACCAGAACCTCCTGCCCGCGATCTTCTTCGTCTTCAGCCGCGTCGGCTGCGACCAGGCCGTCGCGCAGGTGCTGCGGTCCGGCATCCGCTTGACCACCGCCGAGCAGAGGCAGGAGATCCGCGAGATCGTCGAGGCCCGGTGTCGCACCCTGCGCGACGAAGACCTGGCGGTGCTGGGTTACTGGCGGTGGCTCGACGGGCTCGAGCGCGGTGTCGCCGCCCACCACGCCGGGTTGCTGCCGGCCTTCAAAGAGGTGGTCGAAGAGCTCTTCCAGAAGAAGCTCGTGAAGGTCGTCTTCGCGACCGAGACCCTCGCGCTCGGCATCAACATGCCCGCGCGCACGGTGGTCCTCGAGAAGCTCGAGAAGTTCAACGGCGAGGCGCGGGTCCCGATCACGCCGGGCGAGTACACCCAGTTGACGGGACGTGCGGGTCGTCGGGGCATCGACGTCGAGGGTCACTCGCTCATCCAGTGGCAGCAGGGCCTCGACCCCCAGGCCGTCGCCTCGCTCGCGTCGCGGCGCACGTACCCGATGAACAGCAGCTTCCGGCCGACCTACAACATGGCCGTCAACCTCGTCGAGCAGTTCGGGCGGTCGCGCACGCGAGAGGTCCTCGAGACCTCGTTCGCCCAGTTCCAGGCCGACCGGTCGGTCGTCGACCTGGCACGCAAGGTGCGGTCGCAACAGCAGTCGCTGGACGGCTACGCGGCGTCGATGGCCTGCCACCTCGGGGACTTCGGCGAGTACACCTTGCTGCGCCGAGAGGTGGGCGACCTCGAGAAGCAGGGTGCCGCGCGGGCCGACTCGCAGTCGCGGGCCGAGCGCGACAAGCGGCAGCGTCGCATCACCGAACTCCGTCGGCAGGTCCGACAACACCCCTGCCATGCCTGCCCCGATCGCGAGCAGCACGCCCGGTGGTCCGAGCGGTGGTTCAAGCTCAAGAAGCAGACCGACCAGCTCTCCGCGCAGATCCGCAGTCGCACCGGCGCTGTCGCCAAGGTCTTCGACCGGGTGACCGACGTCCTGCTCGAGCGCGGGTACCTCGTCCCGACGGGCGTGAGGTCCGGAGGCGCGGGTCGCGTCCCGCGCGACGCCGAGGTCGCCGTCGCCCCGGCCGGCCGCACGCTCCGGCGCATCTACGGCGATCGCGACCTCCTCGTGGCCGAGAGCCTCCGGCTCGGCCTCTGGAACCTCCTCGACGTCCCGTCCCTCGCCGCGATGGCGGCGACCCTGGTGTACGAACCCCGTCGTGACGAGGGGCAACTCTCGGAGCGCTTCCTGCCGCGAGGCGAGTTCCGCACGGCACTCGACGCCACGCAGACGCTGTGGGCCGAACTCGACGACCTCGAGCAGGAGAACCGTCTGCCGGGCAGTCAGCAGCCCGCCCCGGGACTCGCGCTCGCCATGCACCGGTGGGCCCGCGGAGCCCCCCTCGACTCGGTCCTCGAAGACGCCGACCTCGCCGCGGGCGACTTCGTCCGGTGGACGAAGCAGACCATCGACCTGCTCGACCAGCTGTCGGTCGTGGGCGACCTCCCCGTCGGGCCGACGGCCCGGCAGGCGCTGGACGCCGTCCGTCGCGGCATCGTGGCCTACACGGCGGTCGCTCCCTGACCTCCGGCTCCTCCCGTCGGGGGAGCGGCGGGCCGACGGGTCTCCCAGACGTCCCCACCTAGAATCGCGGGGTGTCCTCCCGAGCGTCCGACGTCCGACTGCCCCTCTGGCTCGCCGTGGTCGTCGCGCTGGGGGCCGGCGCCGTCCTCGACGGCGGCTTCCCCGACGGCGACGTCTGGCCGCTGACGTTCGTCGGCATCGGGTTCGTGCTGCTCGCGCTGAAGGGTCGATCGCTCGGTGGCTCGTTCCTCGTCGGTCTCGTCGCCGGGCTGTCGTTCTACCTGATCCACATCTCGTGGGCGACGCTCTTCCTGGGCGTCGTGCCGTGGGCCGCGCTCTCGACGCTCGAGGCACTGTTCTTCGCGGCCGGGGCCATGCTGATCACGCTCGCGTACCGCTGGGTGCCCAGGGTCTGGCCGGGAACCCTGGGCCGGACGGTCCTGCTCCCCGCCGTGGTGGGCGGGCTCTGGACGTTCCGCGAGTTCGTCGCGGGCAACTGGCCCTACGGCGGCTTCGCCTGGGGGCGGGTCGCGCTGAGCCAATCCGAGAGCCCGTTCGCCGGCCTCGTCGCCTGGCTGGGCATCTCGGGACTGTCGTTCCTCATGGTGGCGATCGTCGCCGCGCTCCTCCAGCTCGCCCTCCAGACCACCGTCCGCGGGTCGACCCGGGTGCTCGCCGGCGCCACGGTGGTCGTGGCCGCACTGGCGGTGCCCGCCTGGCCCACGCACTCCTCCGGGACGGCGACCATCGCCGCCGTCCAGGGCGACGGCGACGCCGGGTACTTCTCCGACCGCGAGTACGGCGACCTCACCAACGCCCAGGTGCTGGCGATGAGCAGCCTGCAGGCCCAGCTGGCCCAGCTGCCCGAAGACCAGCGCAGCCTCGACATGATCGTCTGGCCCGAGGGCGGCAGCGACCGCGACCCGACCCGTGACGCGGCCGGACGGTACGTCTTCGACGCGATCAGCCGCGGCTACGACGCTCCGCTCGTCTCCGGCGTCATCACGCAGAGCGACGACGGCGAGACCGTCTACAACTCGTCCCTGCTGTGGTCCGACGGAGCCGTGCAGGACCAGTACGACAAGAAACACCCCGTCCCGTTCGGCGAGTACGTCCCCGACCGCGACTTCTGGCGTCCGTTCGCCCCCGACCTCATCGACCTCATCGGTCGGGACTACACCCCGGGGACGCGTGACGAGGTCTTCGACCTCGGCGACTTCCGGGCCGGCATCTCGATCTGCTTCGACATCGTCGACGACCAGCTCATCACGAACATGATGGACGAGGGCGCCCAGGTCATCATCGGCCAGACGAACAACGCCGACTTCGGCACGAGGCCCGGCCAGACCGACGAGAACGAGCAGCAGCTCGCCATCGCCCGCCTCCGGGCGATCGAGACCGCTCGGCCCCTGGTCAACGTCTCGACGGTCGCCTCGACGCGGGCCATCGACGCGTCGGGCCGGACGACGGCGAGCATCCCCGACTACGAACCCGGCACCATGGTCGCCGTCGTCGACCTCGGGACGGGGACGACACCCGCCGTGGTCGCCAGTCGCGCGATCGAACTGCTCGTCTCGTTCTTCGGGCTGGCCGCGCTCGTCCTGTCCCGCCTCTTCATCGGCACCCGCCGGTCACCGCGACGCCGTCTGCTCGACGAGGCGCCCGACCCCTTGTTGCCGCGGTGGCGGGTGGTCGACTGATCGGCCCGCCCCCGGGCCACGAGAAGAGGCCCGGCCACCTCACGGTGTCCGGGCCTCTCGTGGTCTGCGGTCAGGCACCGATCTTGTGCTGACCCTTGCGGGCACGCAAGAAGTCGAGTCGTTCTTGCAAGAGCTCTTCGAGCTCGACTCGACTGCGGCGTTCGAGCAGCATGTCCCAGTGGCTGCGGGGGACCTTCACGTCGCCGGCGTCGATCTCGACCGGCTTGCCGTCGGCCGTCAGCAGACGGCCTTCCTGACCACTCTTGGGGGACTGCCAGATGTCCGGGATCTCGGCGTCCGCAGCGAACACCATGTCGAACGTCTGACCGTCGGCCGTCTGGTAGACGGCCTTCTTGCGGGGCGAGAACTCCACGCCCTCTTCGCTCTGCAGGCTCTGGCTGCCGAGCCTCATTCCGCGCAAACTGCGATCTGCCATTGTGTGGTCTCCTCTCGCGTTGCAATCACCCGTTGTAACCCGTTCTGGACCCCGCCCGTTCCGAGCCGTGCGCTTTCACAGTCGCTTCACAGTGCCCGGGCAGGCTCGTCAGCCGGTCACTCCCGGTGGTGACGCACCTCGCCGAGGGCCAGGTCGGCGCGATCCGAGACGATGCCGTGGACGCCGAGGGAGAGCAGCCGGGCCATGTCGGCGGGCTCGTTGACCGTCCAGACGTGCGTCTCGACGCCCAGCTCGGCGAGCTCGGCCACACGCGTGGCGGTGACGATGCGGACGGGCCCCTTGCGCTCGGGCACCTGGACGGCCCCGCATCCGGTCAGGGCGCGACGGATGAGGGATCGCCGCAGCCGGGTGACCGGGACGAGCCCGGCGGCCACGGCCGCGACGATGCCGCGTGACGAAGCCGAGGTGGCGACACCCGGCAGCGCTGCCACGGCCCGCAGGCGCCGACGGTGGTCGAACGAGGTCACGAGCACGCGATCCGTGGCCCGCACCCGCTTGATCGACCGGACCGCCGGCGCGACCGCCTCGTCCGACTTGAGGTCGACGTTGAACCGCGTCTCGGGAAACGCGTCGAGCGCTTCGTCGAGGGTGGGGATCTCGTGCTCGCCGTCGAGCCGGACGGTCTTGACGTCGGCCAGATCGAGGTCGAGGAGGCGCTGGTCGCGTCCCGCGAGCCGCTTCAGGTCGGGGTCGTGGCTGATCACGGCGATGCCGTCGCGCGTGGCGTGGACGTCGGTCTCGACGTAGGTCGCACCCACCGACACGGCCAGGGCGAAGGCCAGCATGGTGTTCTCGGGCGCCTCGACGGCCAGCCCGCGGTGGGCGAGGACGCGCGGCCCGGGCGGCGCGAACCAGCCGGCCGAGATCGGGGGACCGCTCGTCACGACGAGGTCGTCGGCGGAGCGGTCGGCCCTGTGCCCGAGGCGTCGGCGTCGGGGGCGGAGCCGGCGGCGGCGTCACCCGCCGCGCCTCCTCGGGGAGGCGTGCCACCGGCCGTGTCACCGGGGGTGGTCACCGTCGGGAACCCCAGGTCGGGTTCGGCCTCGAGGTCGACCGTCGAGGCCAGGTCGGGGGTGACGTCCATCTCGGAGACCTTGGGTGCCTCGGTCGGCGTCCATCCGGGCGCGTTCGGGTCGCGCGGGGCGAAGAACCCCTGCCCGATGCCCTTGAGTGCCTCGGTCAGCTCGCTCGGGATGATCCACATGGTGTTGGCCGAACCGTCGGCGATCTTCGGCAGGGTCTGGAGGTACTGGTAGGCCAGCAGCTTCGGGTCGGGGTCACCGGCGTGGATCGCGTTGAACACCGTCGCGATGGCCTCGGCCTCACCCTGTGCCCTCAGCACCTGGGCCTTCGCGTCACCTTCGGCCTTGAGGATGGACGACTGGCGCGAACCCTCGGCCTCGAGGATCTGGGACTGCTTGGTGCCCTCGGCGGTGAGGATGGCCGCGCGACGGTTGCGCTCGGCGCGCATCTGCTGCTCCATCGAGTCCTGGATCGACAGGGGCGGGTCGATGGCCTTGAGCTCGACGCGTCCGACCCGGATGCCCCATTTGCCCGTCGCCTCGTCGAGGACGATGCGCAGCTGACCGTTGATGTTGTCGCGGCTGGTCAGCGCCTGCTCGAGGTTCAGCCCGCCGACGACGTTGCGCAGCGTCGTCGTCGTGAGCTGCTCGACGGCTCCCAGGTAGTTCGCGATCTCGTAGGTCGCGGCCCGGGCGTCGGTGACCTGGAAGTACACCACCGTGTCGATCGAGACCACCAGGTTGTCCTCGGTGATCACGGGCTGTGGCGGGAACGAGACGACTTGCTCGCGCATGTCGATCAGCGGGCGCACCCGGTCGATGAACGGCACGAGGAGGTTGAGTCCGGGGGAGAGGGTCTTGTGGTACCGACCCAGGCGTTCGACGACGCCGGCGCTCGCCTGCGGGATGATGCGGACGGAGCGGAACAGGATGACGAGGACGAGCACGACGACGATCGCGACGACCACGACGGTGACGACGGTGCCGGCACTGATGGTGTCCATGGGTTCAGGACCTCTCTGCGGGGGCGACGAACGCGGTCGACCCCTCGATGGCGGTCACGACGACCGGGGACCCGGTGTCGAGTGCGAGGTCGGCGCCCGCCGACGTCGCGGGGGAGGACAGCACCCGTGCCGTCCAGGTCTCGCCGTTGGACAGCTTCACCTGGCCGGGGTCGGACCCGATCGGCACCACGACGGTGCCACGCAGGCCGAGCAGGGCCTCGACGTTGCTGGGGGTCGGATCGCCGCCTCGCCGGAGGGCGCGGAGGAGGGGCGGTCGCACGGTGAAGAGCAGCAGCACGGCGAGGACGGCCGCCACGATCGCCTGCAGCCACCACGGGGCGCCGAAGAGCCCCGCGAGCAGGCCCCCGACGCTGCCGAGGGCGAGCATCAGGAAGGTGAACTCGAGCGTCGTCACCTCGACGATGACGAACACCAGGATGAGCGCGACCCACGCGACCCATGCGAAATCGTCCAGGACGTCCATGTCGACCTTCTCTCGTTCCCCTGTTATGGAAACTACCACCGTCCACCGACGCTGACGAGGGTGGTTGGTAGGGTCGAGTCCGGCCCGCGGGCCGACCGACCCCTCGCACAGTCTGGAGCACGCCTTGTCCAACCCCCTCGCCGCAGAATCCCTCACCGGAACCCGAGTCCTGGTCACCGGATCGTCCCGGGGGATCGGCGCCGACACGGTGCGCTACTTCGCCGAGGCCGGGGCCAAGGTCGTCGTCAACTACCGCAACAAGGAGAAGCGGGCACTGCAGCTCGTCTCGAAGATCGAGGAGGCCGGTGGTGAGGCGATCGCGATCGGTGCCGACCTGACCGACGACGCCAGCGTCACCGCCCTGTTCGACACGGTGCGCGACGCGTGGGGCGGGCTGGACGTCCTGGTCATGAACGCCTCGGGCGGCATGGAGACCGGCATGGCCGAGGACTACGCCCTCAAGCTCAACCGCGACGCCCAGGTGGCCCTGCTGACGGCCGCGCTGCCGTTGCTGGCCCCGGGGTCGCGCGTCGTCTTCGTGACCAGCCACCAGGCGCACTTCATCCGCACCACCGAGACGATGCCCGAGTACCTGCCGGTCGCCCTCAGCAAGCGCGCCGGCGAGGACGCCCTGCGCGAGATGCTGCCTCAGCTCGAGGCCGCGGGCGTCGAGTTCGTCGTGGTCTCGGGCGACATGATCGAGGGCACCATCACGGCGACCCTGCTCGAGCGGTCGAACCCCGGCGCCATCTCGTCGCGCAAGGAGAGCGCGGGCAAGCTCTACAACGTCGCCGAGTTCGCGGCCGAGGTCGCGTCGGCCGCCATCGACCCGATCCCGGCCGACCACACCCGTCTCGTGGGCGACACGAGCGATTTCGCCCCGATCGTCTGAGACGGGGCACGTCGTGACCGAGAGGGTCGTGCGTCCGACCTCGCGCCTCCTCGTCCTCGACGAGGACGACCGACTGCTGTTGATGAAGACGGTCGCTCCCGACACGAGCCGTCTCGCCCGCTGGATCACGCCAGGCGGCGGCGTCGACCCGGGCGAGACCCACGTCGAGGCGGCCGTCCGTGAACTGCACGAGGAGACCGGCCAGGTCGTGACCGAGGTCGGCGACGTCGTCCGCGTCGACGACTTCGAGGTGCCCTGGGACGACGCCGACCACACGCACGGTCACGCCGAGTTCTTCGTCGTCCGACTGCCGCACTTCGAGGTCGTCGACGACGACTGGACCGACGACGAACGAACCGACATCCTCGAGTCGCGCTGGTTCACGCTCGACGAGTTGACGACCGGCGACGAACAGGTCGAGCCGGCCGACCTGGCCGGGCTGCTCCGTCAGGTGCTCGACCGGAGCTGACGCGACAAGCCCCTTCTCCCAGTTCGTCGCGCGTGACTGATAATGCACATTATGTCAAGTAACCGTGGGAGACGCCCCGGATGAGGTAGCACGGGGTGGGCAGAACGCCCGTCACGGACGGCGCGACCGATCCCGTCGCCTGAGAGGATGGTGCGATGACCCACCCGCCGATCGACCGGCCCCGCATCGAGGCCGCCGTGCTCGAACTGCTCGCCGCGATCGGTGAGGACGTCGGCCGGCCCGGGCTCGAGTCGACGCCGCGGCGCGTCGCCGACGCCTACGCCGAGTTCTTCTCGGGGCTCACGGTCGACGCCGCCGACCTCGTGGCCCAGGCCGCCGTCCCGGCCGAGAGGCACCAGCTCGGCGAGGTCGTCATCGTCCGCGACATCTCGTTCCGTTCGGTGTGCGAGCACCACCTCCTGCCCTTCGTCGGCGTCGCCCACGTGGCCTACGTGCCCGGTGAGACGATCGTCGGGCTCGGCGCACTCCCCCGGGTCGTCGACGCCGTCGCCTCGCGGCCGCAGCTGCAGGAACGCCTCGGTGAGGAGATCGCCGAGGCCGTCCAGGCCGGTGCCCGTCCCGACGGCGTGCTCGTCGTGCTCGACGCGGCGCACGGCTGCGTGACGACGCGGGGAGCTCGACAGACCCGCAGCACGACGGTGACGCTCGCCAGCAGGGGCGTCCTGTCCGAGCCCTCGGCTCGCGCCGAGGCCGTGGCCCTCATCGGCGCGTCCCGTGTCTGACCCCGCGAGCGGCCGTCGCGAGGCCGCCCCGTCGGCGGTCGTCCTGCCGCCCCTCCGCGTCCCCGTGCGGCGCATCGGGGCGCGCACCGTCGACTTCTCCCGCCAGGTCGCCGTGATGGCCGTCGTCAACCGGACGCCCGACTCGTTCTTCGACCAGGGCGCCACCTTCGCGCTCGACCGGGCGGTTCGTGCCGCCGTGGACGCGGCCGAGGCGGGTGCCGACTGGGTGGACATCGGCGGCGTCCCGTTCGCCCCGGGGCCCGAACTGTCACCCGCCGACGAACTCGACCGGGTGCTGCCGGTGGTCGAGGCCCTCGCCGGCCGGTCCGACGTCGTCATCTCGGTCGACACCTTCCGTCCCGAGGTCGCCGAGCGGGTCGTCGCCGCCGGGGCCCACGTGATCAACGACACCACGGGGCTGCACGACCCGCGCCTCGCCGACGTGGTCGCCGACTCCGACGCCACGCTCGTCGTCACCCACAGCCTGGCCGCACCGCGTCGCCCCCATCCCCGCCCCCACTACGACGACGTCGTCGCCGAGGTCGTCGAGTTCCTGACCCGCCGGGTCGACCTCGCTCGGGCCCACAACGTCCGCGACGACCGGATCGTCGTCGACCCGGGGCACGACCTCAACAAGACCACGCGGCATTCGCTCGAGCTCACCAGGCGACTGTCCGAGGTGGCGGCCCTGGGGCACCCGACGCTCGCCGCCGTGTCGAACAAGGACTTCGTCGGTGAGTCGCTCGGCCGTGACAGGCCCGACCGTCTCGCCGGTTCGCTCGCGGCGGCCACGGTCAGCGTGCTGCAGGGCGCGCGCATCGTCCGGATGCACGACGTCCGGGCCAGCGTGGACGCCGTCCGCATGGTCGAGGCGATCCTCGGCTGGCGGGACCCCGTCGTCGAACGCCACAACCTCGAGGACGAGGCCCCGTGACCGCGACCACCGTCACGCAGCTGCATCCCGCTCCCCCGCGGGCCGGCGCCGTCCTGACGGTCGACGACCTCGTCGACCTGCACAGCCCGGCCGACCGCTCCAGCCCCCGGGTCCGAGCGAACTTCGTCGCGAGCGTCGACGGCTCGGCGACGGCCGCCGGCCGGACGCGCGACCTCGGCGGCCCGGCCGACCTGCTGGTGTTCGACCTGCTGCGTCGGCTCTGCGACGTCGTGGTGGTCGGGGCCGGCACCGTCCGCGACGAGGGCTACGGTCCGATGCGGCTGGACGACGACGCCGTCGCCTGGCGCCGCGCGGCCGGGCTGCCCGACCACCCCGTGTTCGCGATCGTCTCCGGCACGCTCGGCCTCGACCCGACGAGCGGGGTGTTCACGGGCCCCCGTCCGCCCGGTCGTCCTGACGCACGACGGGGCCCCTCGTGACGCCCGCGCCCGACTCGGCGAGGTCGCCGACGTCGTGTCGTGCGGTCGCGACCTGGTCGACCCGCGCCTCCTCGTCCGGGCCCTGGTGGAGCGAGGTCTGACCCAGATCCACACCGAGGGCGGGCCGGCGCTGTTCGGCGACCTGGTCGCCGCCGACGTGGTCGACGAACTCTGCCTGACGGTCTCACCGAACTTCGAGGGGGGCGCCGGGCCACGCATCGTCGCGGTCCGCGAGGCGATGGCGCTCAAGGGACTGGCCCTCGACCACGTCCTGCTCGCGGACGACATGCTGCTGACGAAGTGGTCGCGACGCCGCTGAGGACGGCGCCCGGGAGGCGCGGGTGGCGCGGGGCGGTCAGCTCGCCTTCTCGCCGAACCCGCCCTCGATCAGCGTGATGAGGTCGTCGACGGCCGCGGCGGCGTCGGGCCCCGTGGCCATCACGGCCACCGTCGACCCGACGCCCACGTTCAACCCCATGATGCGCAGCAGGCTCTTCGCGTCGACGCCGTTGACGGTCACGTCCGCCTGGTACTTCGACGCGTGCGTGACGAGGTCGGCGGCCGGGCGGGCGTGCAGTCCGGACTCGTTGACCAACACGGCCGAGCGCTCGATCGCGTCTCCGCCGCGCAGCTCGCGCTCGTCGGCGTGGGCGTCGGCGACGCCCGTCGCGGTGCGGGCCGCCGCGGCGACGGCCTCGAGGTCTCCCCCGGTCTCGGCGGCGACGGCAGCGGCCACCGTGCCCTCGACCAGCGGGGCGTCGGCGATGACCACGCGCTCCTTGTCGGCGTCGTCGAGGAAGTCGACGGCCGTCTCGCTGGTCAGGATGGCCGAGCCGAGGTCGCAGAGCACGACGGCTCCCCCGCCGGTCCCGGCCACGGCCAGGGCGGCCGAGATCTTGTCGAAGCTCGTGCCGATGCCGCCGTCGTCCGTCCCGCCGGCGGCGACGAGGGTCGTCGTCGGCGCCATCTGACGGGCCAGGTCGACCACGCCCTCGGCGATCTTGGCGCTGTGGGAGACGACGACGATTCCGATGGTGGGCATGCTCAGGACTCCTTGGTCGTGCCGTCGGCGGCGTCCGCCGCCGCGGCGATGATGAGGGACGACGACTGGGCGCCGGGGTCCCGATGGCCGACGGCTCGTTCGCCGAGGTAACTGGCCCGTCCCTTGCGGGCCACCAGGGGCTCGGTCGAGGCGGCTCCGGCCGCGGCGGCGTCCGCGGCCGCCCGGAGGACCTCCGCGGGGCTCGCTCCCCCGGCTGCGGCAGCTGCGGCGGCGTCGACCGCCGGCGTCCAGGCGTCGATCATGGTCTTGTCGCCCACCTCCGCCTTGCCGCGCAGCACCACGCCGTCGCGGGCCGCCGTCAGGAACGCCACCAGCGCCTCCGAGTCGAGCTCGGTCGCGTCGCCCAGAGCGGCCGACCCCTTGAGGTACGCCGTGCCGAGCAACGGACCCGAGGCGCCGCCGACCGTCGAGATCAAGGTCGTCGCGACGAGCTTGAGCGCCGCACCCGGCGTCGCGTCCGCGGGCAGGTCGGCGAGCCGGCTGCGGACGGCGGTGAATCCCCGCGAGAGGTTCTCGCCGTGGTCGCCGTCGCCGATCTGCCGGTCGAGCTCGCTGAGGGCGGTGTGCTCGGCGGCGACGACGTCGGCCGTGCGGTCGATCCAGGCCCGGGTCCAGGTGGCGTCGAGTGTCATGCGGTCGTCGATCCTCTCGTGGTGCGCTGTCTCGTGGTGCGGTGGTGCGGTGTCTCGTGGTGCGGTGGTGCGGTGGTGCGGTGTCGTGGCGTGGGGCGTCCCGGTGTCGCCGCGGGGTGGGCCGTCGCGTCCGCGTCCTGGTCGGACGGGGCTCCGTCGACGCCGGGTCACCGTCCCCGGCGGAGCGCAGCCGTCTCGACCGGCGCGTCCCAGAGCTCGGTGAGTTCGTCGTCGAGACGCGTCAGCGTGATCGACATGCCCTGCATCTCGAGTGACGTGACGTACGAACCGACGAGGCTGCGCGTCACCTCGACCCCCTGACCCTCGAGCACCTCGGCCGCGTGACGGTAGGCGATGTACAACTCGACGAGCGGCGTGCCCCCCATGCCGTTCACGAAGAGCAGCACCCGGTCTCCGGACGCGACCCCGAGGTCGTCGGTCACGGCGGCCAGCAGCCGGTCGACGACCGCGTCGACGGGCTCGAGCGGTACGCGCTCACGACCGGGCTCTCCGTGGATGCCGATGCCGATCTCGATCTCGTCGTCGGCCAGCGTGAAGCTCGGCTCACCGGCGTGCGGGACCGTCCCCGCCGTGAGCGCCACCCCCATCGACCGGGTCGCCTCGTTCGTCCGACGGGCCACCTCGGCCACCGCGTCGAGCGAGTCCCCCCGTTCGGCCGCGGCCCCGGCCGTCTTCTCGACGACGACGGTGCCGGCCACGCCCCGTCGACCCGCGGTGTAGAGCGAGTCCTTGACCGCCACGTCGTCGTCGACGAGCACGGATCGGACCGTGATGCCCTCGGCCTCGGCGAGGTCGGCGGCGGTCTCGAAGTTGAGGACGTCGCCCGTGTAGTTCTTGACGATGTAGAGGACGCCGGCCCCGGCGTCGACGGCCTGGGTGGCTGCGAGGATCGGGTCGGGCGTCGGCGAGGTGAAGACGGGGCCGGGCACGGCGGCCGAGAGCATCCCGTGGCCGACGAACCCGGCGTGCAGGGGTTCGTGACCGCTCCCCCCTCCGCTGACGATCGCGACCTTGCCCGGCACGGGGGCTGCCGCGCGCCGGACGAACGTCGGATCGTGCGAGACGACCACGAGGTCGGCGTGCGCCGCTCCGAAGCCGGCCACGGCCTCGTCGACGACGTCGGACGGATCGTTGATGAGCTTCTTCATCGAAGTACCTTTCTCGGCGCGGGAGGCGGTGCTCGGGGCACCAGGCTGTCGCTCAACCTACTCCCAGGGCACCCCGATGCACATATGTGCAAACCCCCGATGTTTCCTTCTCATCCCGTGTGATCACAGCACTAAGGTGTTGACACACGCTCACCGCGGGTGCACTGTCGCCCCGCCGTACGACAAGGAAGGTCGACGTGAACCTGGGATTGATTTTTCTCTCTGAAACGGTGGGCACCGCGATGCTGCTCACCCTCGGTGGCGGCGTCGTCGCCAACGTCGCGCTGACGAAGACCAAGGGCTTCAACGGCGGGACACTCATGGTCAACTTCGGCTGGGGCCTCGCGGTCTTCGTCGGGATCCTGGTCTCCTACTCGTCGGGCGCCCACCTCAACCCGGCCGTCAGCATCGCGCAGCTGATCCTCGGCAACATCACGTTCGGGGCGTTCCTCGTCTACGTGCTGGCCCAGATGGTCGGAGCGATCATCGGTGCGGTCGTCGTCTGGCTCGCCTACAAGCAGCACTTCGACGACGAGCCCGACCCGGCCACCAAGCTCGGCGTCTTCTCGACCGGCCCGGCCATCCGCAACTACGGCTGGAACCTCGTGACCGAGATCATCGGCACCTTCGTGCTGGTCTTCACGATCATCGCCATCACCAACGGCGCCTCACCGAACGCCGCCAACCTCGGCCCGCTCGGCGGCCTGGCCGTCGCCCTGCTCGTGGTCGGCATCGGCGCGTCGCTCGGTGGCCCGACCGGCTACGCCATCAACCCCGCCCGTGACCTCGGTCCCCGCATCGCCCACGCCTTCCTGCCCATCAAGGGCAAGGGCGGCAGCGACTGGTCGTACGCCTGGGTGCCGGTCGTCGGCCCGCTCGTCGGCGGCGCCCTCGCGGCGCTGCTGTCCTTCCCGCTCCTCCCCCTGGCCGGCTGACCCCGGCATCCACCTGATCGGCCGAGGCCGGCCCACCCGCGCCGACCGACCCCGATCGCACCACCCGCTCCCAGCAGAGGCTCGGGCCCGTCCGCTCGAATGGACCGTCCCGGGCCTCTGTGCGAGCCGCATCCATCAACGACGAAGGAGTTCCACCCGTGAGCGACACCGACTACGTCCTGGCCATCGACCAGGGCACCACCAGCACCCGCGCCATCATCTTCGACCACTCGGGTTCGATCGTGGCCACCGGCCAGAAGGAGCACGAGCAGATCTTCCCCCGTGCCGGTTGGGTCGAGCACGACCCCGCCGAGATCTGGGAGAACACCCGCGAGGTCATCGGCCAGGCCCTGTCCCGCGCCGACATCACGCGTCACAACATCAAGGCCGTCGGCATCACCAACCAGCGCGAGACCGCCGTCGTCTGGGACAAGACCACCGGCAAGGCCGTCTACAACGCGATCGTCTGGCAGGACACCCGCACGCAGCCCATCGTCGACCGCCTCGCGGCGGACGGCGGCGTCGAGCGCTTCAAGCCGATCGTCGGCCTGCCGCTCGCCACGTACTTCTCGGGCACGAAGGTCGTCTGGATCCTCGAGAACGTCGAGGGTGCCCGCGAGAAGGCCGAGGCAGGCGACCTGCTCTTCGGCACGACCGACACCTGGGTCCTCTGGAACCTCACGGGCGGCACCGACGGCGGCGTCCACGTCACCGACGTGACCAACGCCTCGCGCACCCTGTTCATGGACCTCGAGACGCTCCAGTGGCGTGACGACATCCTCGAGGCGTTCGACGTGCCGAAGTCCATGCTTCCCGAGATCAAGAGCTCGTCCGAGGTCTACGGCACGGTCGAGGCGTCGAGCCTGCTCCGCGAGGTGCCGATCGCCGGCATCCTGGGCGACCAGCAGGCCGCGACCTTCGGCCAGGCCGCCTTCGACCAGGGCGAGTCGAAGAACACCTACGGCACCGGCAACTTCCTGATCTTCAACACGGGCGAAGAGATCGTGCACTCGAAGAACGGGCTGCTGACGACGCTCGGCTACAAGCTCGGCGACGCCGCCCCGCACTACGCGCTCGAGGGGTCGATCGCCGTCACGGGCTCGCTGATCCAGTGGCTGCGCGACAACCTGGGCCTCATCGGCTCGGCCCCCGAGGTCGAGGAGCTCGCCAAGACCGTCGACGACAACGGTGGCGTCTACTTCGTCCCCGCCTTCTCGGGCCTGTTCGCGCCGTACTGGCGCTCCGACGCCCGAGGCGCCCTCGTCGGCCTCACGCGGTACGTCAACAAGGGCCACATCGCCCGGGCCGCGCTCGAGGCGACCGCGTTCCAGACCCGCGAGGTGCTCGACGCCGTCAACGCCGACTCGGGCGTCGACCTGACCGAGCTGAAGGTCGACGGCGGCATGACGGCCAACGACGCCCTGATGCAGTTCCAGGCCGACATCCTCGACGTCCCGGTCGTCCGTCCGGTCGTCGCCGAGACCACCGCCCTCGGCGCGGCCTACGCGGCCGGTCTCGCGGTCGGCTTCTGGGAGACCCTCGACGACCTGCGCGCCAACTGGCAGGAAGACAAGCGCTGGACGCCGAACATCGACGCGGACGAGCGCGACCGCACGCTCCGCCTCTGGAAGAAGGCCGTCACGAAGACCTTCGACTGGGTCGACGACGACGTCAACTGATCCACGCCACGCGAAGGGCCCGTCCGACAGGACGGGCCCTTCGTCGTCGCCTCGACGCGACGGCCGCGAGCCGGCACCGCCGACCCGAGGAGGCGCGGCGACGGTCAGGAGGCGCGGCCCGCGTCACGAGGCGCGGCCGCGTCACGAGGTGCGCGTCGCCGCCACCCACTGGTCGAGCTTCGCGATCGCCGCTCCCGAGTCGACGGCCCGGGCCGCGACGTCGAGCTGCTCGCGGAACCGCGCGAGGATCGGTCGCTCCCGCTGGCCGGGGTCGGCGGCGAGCCCGTACGACACCAGGCCCGCGGCGGCGTTCAGCAGGACGATGTCGCGGACCGGCCCCCGGGCCCCGGCCAGCACTTCGCGGGCGACGCCGGCGTTGTGCTCGGCGTCCCCGCCGATCAGGTCGGCGATGCGCGCCCTCGGGATGCCGAGCTCGAGCGGGTCGAGGTCGTGCTCGGTCACCGAGCCCGCCGTGACCTCCCAGATGTGGCTGTGGCCCGTCGTCGTGAGTTCGTCGAGGCCGTCGTCGCCTCGGAACACCAGCGCCGTGGCACCCCGGGTCTGGAACACGCCCACGATGAGCGGCACCTTGTCGAGCGACGCGACGCCGACCGCGCTGGCCTCCGGTCGTGCGGGGTTGACCAAGGGGCCGAGGAAGTTGAACACGGTCGGCACCCCGATCTCACGACGGACGACGGCGGCGTTGCCGAAGCCCGGGTGGAAGGCGGCGGCGAAGGCGAAGGTCAGGCCGGCCTCCTTCAGCACCGCCGCCACGCGGTCGGCGCCGATGGAGAGGTCGATGCCGAGGGCCGAGAGGACGTCCGACGAGCCCGAGGACGAGCTCGCGGCACGGTTGCCGTGCTTGATGACCGGCACGCCCGTGGCGGCCACGACGATCGACGCCATGGTCGACACGTTGACGGTGCCGAAGCGGTCGCCGCCCGTGCCGACGATGTCCACCGCCATGCTGTCCACCGGCAGGGCCACCGCGTGGGCGAGGACCGCGTCGCGGAAGCCCACGATCTCGTCGACGGTCTCGCCCTTGGCCCGCAGGGCGACCAGGAAGGCCCCCAGCTGCGCGGGGGTGACGTCGCCCGTCATCACCTGGTCCATCGACCACGTGGCCTCGTTGATGGAGAGGTCCCGACCGGTGAGCAGAGCGTCGATGATCAGGGGCCAGGTGAGCTCGGAGGTCATGCCCACAGGCTACCGGCGCGGCCGGACCCGTCCGATGTCTCGTCGTCAAGGGAAATTCCCGACCCGGGGTTTCCGGCGCAAACCCAGGGCGAGTTACCAGGCATAATGGACCTCGTGACAAGTACCTCTCTCTCGAGACCTTCTGGCGGCCCGGTCGTCAACCGACCCAGCACGGTTGCCGTGGGCACCATCGTGTGGCTCGGCAGCGAGGTCATGTTCTTCGCCGGCCTCTTCGCGATCTACTTCACGCTGCGCTCGACGTCTCCCGGCCTCTGGGCCGACCAGACGGCACTGCACAACGTGCCGTTCGCCCTCACGAACACGATCACGCTCGTGCTCTCGTCGGTGGCCTGCCAGTTCGGCGTCTTCGCCGCCGAGCGCATGCAGCCGCACCGTACCGGTCGCCTCTTCCAGGTCGGCCGCTGGGGCATGGTCGAGTGGTTCTTCCTCACCTACGCCATGGGCGCGGTCTTCGTCTGCGGCCAGGTCTACGAGTACGCGACCCTCGTCTCCGAGCACGTGACCCTCAGCTCGAGCGCCTACGGCTCGGCCTTCTACATGACGACCGGGTTCCACGGCGCGCACGTCATCGGCGGTCTGATCGCCTTCCTCCTCACCATCGGTCGTGCCTACGCCGTCAAGAACTTCGGGCACAAAGAGGCCACCACGGCCATCGTCGTGTCGTACTACTGGCACTTCGTCGACGTGGTCTGGATCGGCCTCTTCATCGTCATCTACCTCCTCAAATAGGCATTGGATCGTCTACACAGCATGTTCTCCAGAACCTCGTCCTCCCGACGCACCAAGAAGGTCGGCCGTCGCGGCCCCGTCGCCACCGCCTCCTTGCTGCTCGTCGGCCTGCTCACCACGGGTGGTGCCTACGCCCTCTTCTCGTCGACCGCCTCGGCGGACGAGAGCAGTGCGACCGCGACCTCGCAGCAGAGCATCGACGAGGGCCAGAAGCTCTTCGCCTCGAACTGCGCCACGTGCCACGGTCTGAGCGCCGCCGGCACCGACAGCGGCCCGAGCCTGATCGGCGTCGGTGCGGCGTCGGTCGACTTCCAGGTCGGCACCGGTCGCATGCCCATGGCCGTGAACGGTCCGCAGGCCGAGCAGAAGCCCACCCAGTTCTCCGACGAGCAGGTCGCCGCCATGGCCGCCTACGTCGCGTCGTTGGCCCCCGGCCCCGCCATCCCCGACGACTCGTTGCTGCAGGCGGACGGTGACACCACCAACGGCGCCGAGCTCTTCCGCATCAACTGCGCCATGTGCCACAACGTCGCCGGTGCCGGTGGTGCCCTCACGCAGGGCAAGTACGCCCCGCCGCTCGAGGGCGTCACGGCGCACCACATCTACGAGGCCATGCAGACCGGCCCGCAGAACATGCCGGTCTTCAACGACCTCAACCTGTCGCCCCAGGACAAGGCCGACATCATCACGTACCTCAAGTACGTCGAGAACACCCCGTCGCCGGGTGGATTCGAGCTCGGAAGCCTCGGCCCCGTCGCCGAAGGCCTCTTCATCTGGATCTTCGGGCTCGGTGCGATCGTCGCGATCACCATCTGGTTGACCGCCCGGTCGAACTGACCCGCGTTCTCTCCGTACTTCACGAAAGGCAGAAACAATGGCAGAGCACGACGACGAGGCCCCCACGGCGGGCTCGGCTGTCGAGAAGCGCGAGCCTCGACAGGTCTCGGCCGGCACGGCGGTCGTCACGTCCGACGTGTTCCAGAACCCGGGCGAACCGCCGCACCGCGATCGCGTCACCGACATCGACCCCAAGGTCGAGAAGCGTGCCGAACGCCAGGTCAGCCTCTTCTTCTTCCTGTCCATCGTCGGCAGCATCGCCGCCATCGGTGCCTATGTGGCGTTCCCCATCACCTCGGGTGACTCGGGCTCCGTCCGACTGAACAACCTCTTCCTGGGGCTGGGCATCGCCCTCGGCCTGCTCTCGGTCGGCATCGGTGCCGTGCACTGGTCCAAGACCCTCATGCCCGCGCGTGAGATCACCGAGATGCGGCACGACACCCGCGGGTCGGAGCCCACGCGCGAGAAGGCGGTCGAGGTCTTCGCCCTCGGCAACCACGAGAGCGGTTTCGGACGCCGGTCCCTCATCCGCAACAGCCTCATCGGCGCCCTCGTCGCGACTCCCCTGCCGGCCGTCGTCCTGTTCCGCGACCTGGCACCGGCCGAAGACCCGAACGCGGTCCTCCGCCACACCCTGTGGGAAGAGGGCATGCACCTCGCCACCGACCCCGCCGGCGCCCGCATCCGTGCGTCCGACGTCACCCTGGGTTCCGTCTTCCACGTGATCCCCGAGAACCTCAACGAATCAGAACACCTGCTCGAAGAGAAAGCCAAAGCGGCCGTCCTCCTCATGCGCCTCAAGCCGGAAGACCTCCACCCGGCCGAGGGACGCGAAGACTGGCAGTACGACGGAATCGTCGCCTACTCGAAGATCTGCACGCACGTCGGCTGCCCCGTGGCACTGTACGAGCAGCAGACACACCACCTGCTCTGCCCCTGCCACCAGTCCACGTTCGACGTGACCAACAACTGCGAAGTGATCTTCGGGCCCGCCAAGCGCCCCCTGCCGCAGCTGCCCATCACGGTGGACGCCGACGGGTACCTCGTCGCGCAGAGCGACTTCCACGAACCTGTGGGCCCGAGCTTCTGGGAGCGCGAAAAGTGATCACCACCACCCCGACACACGGTGCCGAGCCGGCCACGTCCGACAACATCGGCAAGGCTCCCGCCTTCGCGCCGACGAAGACCAACAAGATCCTCGGCGCCACCGCGAACTACATCGACGAGCGCACCAGCATGTCCGGCCTGGTCAAAGAGGTCGGTCGCAAGATCTTCCCCGACCACTGGTCGTTCATGCTGGGTGAGGTCGCCCTCTACTCCTTCGTCGTCATCCTGCTCTCGGGCACGTTCCTGACGTTCTTCTTCCAGCCGTCCATGGCCGAGGTCAACTACAACGGGTCGTACGTCCCGCTGAAGGGCCTCAACATGTCGGCCGCCATGGCGTCGACGCTCGACATCTCGTTCGACATCCGCGGTGGTCTGCTCTTCCGTCAGATCCACCACTGGGCAGCCCTGCTGTTCGTGGCCGCGATCATGCTGCACATGCTCCGCGTGTACTTCACGGGGGCGTTCCGCAAGCCGCGTGAGATCAACTGGGTCGTCGGCTTCTCGCTCTGGATCCTCGCCATGGCCGAAGGTTTCACCGGCTACTCGCTTCCCGACGACCTGCTCTCCGGCAACGGTGCTCGAATCATCGACGGCATGATCAAGGGCATCCCCGTCATCGGCGTGTGGATCTCGTACCTGGTCTTCGGTGGCGAGTTCCCCGGCACCGACATGGTGGGGCGTTTCTACTCGCTGCACATCATGCTGCTGCCTGCCCTGCTCATCGCCCTCCTGGGTGTGCACCTCCTGCTGCTGATCATCAACAAGCACACCCAGTTCGCCGGGCCGGGCAAGACGAACCAGAACGTCGTGGGCGTTCCGGTCATGCCCGTGTTCGCGGCGAAGGCCGGTGGGTTCTTCTTCATCGTCTTCGGCGTCATCGTCCTGATCGCCTCGCTGTTCACGATCAACCCGATCTGGAACTACGGGCCGTACGACCCCTCCCCCGTGTCGGCCGGTACCCAACCCGACTGGTACATCGGCTTCGCCGACGGCGCCCTGCGTCTCGTCCCGCCGGGTTGGGAGTTCGTCGCCTTCGGCTACACCGTCTCGATGAACATCCTCGTGCCGATCACGGTCCTCGGTCTGTTCATCGTCGTGGTCCTGCTCTACCCGTTCTTCGAGGCCTGGGTCACGGGTGACAAGCGTGAGCACCACATCCTGGACCGCCCTCGCAACGCCCCGACCCGCACGGCGATCGGTGCCGCCGGCATCGTGTTCTACGCCAGCCTCTGGGCGGCGGCGAGTTCCGACATCATGGCGACGCACTTCCACCTGTCGTTGAACTACGTGATCCACGCCTGCCAGGCTGCGTTGATCCTCGGCCCGTTCATCGCTTTCTGGGTCACCAAGCGCATCTGCTTGGCACTGCAGAAGAAGGACCGCGAGATCGCCCTGCACGGCTACGAGTCGGGCCGCATCGTCCGCCTTCCCGGTGGCGAGTACATCGAGGTGCACGAGCAGCTCGACGAGTACGAGCGCTGGCGCCTGCTCGACTTCAACGAGTACGAGCCCCTCATGGTCCGGCCGAACGCCAACGGCAAGATCACCGCACTCCAGCGGGCACGAGCCTCGGCGTCGTCGTTCTTCTTCGAGGACCGCATCGCCCCGGTGAAGCGCTCCGAGATCGAGGCATCACACCACGACGAAGGTCACTGACACCACGACCATCTGACGGACGAAGGCCCGGTCGCACATTCTGTGCGATCGGGCCTTCGTCATGCACGCTGCGGGTCGGGTCGGGTCGCGTCGGGTCGGGTCGGACGTCGTCCTCCGGCTCCAGCCGAGGCACTCGTCGAACGAGCGGCTCGAAGCCCGTCCGGAGCATGGCTCGCCGCTGCACCGTGCGCGGCGTGAGCTCGAGCAGGCAGCGCTACAGCCGCGGGCGCTCCCGAGAACAGGGACGCCCTCTCGACGGCGCCCCGAGGGGACGGCCTCCCCACTCGCCTTCACCGAGCGTGCTGTCGAGCTCATGCCGTGGTCTGCACCCATGAAGGCCGACGTCCCGACCACTCGCTGCACCCCGGCCGAATGACGGCTCGAGGGCCCGAGGCCCGGGACCCTGGCACGGCCTCACCTGACGGCGGGCCGCTCGCCAGGGACGAAGTGCGAACCTCACCATGCAGTCCAGCTGGGCTCGTCGTAGGCGGGCTGGCCTCGTCGTGGGCCGGCTGCTGGGCTCGTCGTAGTCGGACTGGGCTCGTCGTAGTCGGACTGAGCCCGTCGTAGTCGGACTGAGCCCGTCGCAGGCGGGCGGGGCTCGTCGCAGGCGGGCGGGACTCGTCGCAGGCGGGCGGGGCTCGTCGCAGGCGGGCGGGGCTCGTCGCAGGCGGGCGGGGCTCGTCGCAGGCGGGCGGGGCTCGTCGCAGGCGGGCTCAGCCCGTCGAAGGCGGGCTGAGCCCGTCGTAGGCGGGCGAAGCTCGTCGTAGGCCCGCTGGGCTCGTCGGATGCCGAGTCTGCCCGTCGTAGGTCAGGCGGGCTCGTCGTAGGGGGGCTGGGCCCCCCAAGCTGGCCCGCGTCGTCCCGCGCGGGCTCGGCTCGTCCCGCGCGGGCTCGGCTCGTCCCGCGCGGGCTCGGCTCGACCCCGCGAACTCGCTTCGCTCCCTGCAGGCGAGGTGTGTTCTCCCAGATCCCCCGCAGGACCACAGCGTGGGGCGAGCGAGAGATCGACGATGGGAGCCGCGCCACACTGCTGCGCATGGGCGGCGTCAACCGAACTCGTGTGCACGTGCGCGCCGAAACGCGATCACCGAGGCACCACTCGAGAACCGGCAACGGCGATTAGGGGCCGGGGATGAAGGGCCAGAGGCAAGGGTTCCTGAGTGAGCGGCTCGCAGTAGGGGGCCCGGGACGTCCTGCCCGCGCCGGAGGTCGGGTCGGTCCCGTCGATGTGAGCCACATTCGTATTCCGGTCACGCCGCATCCTGGCGTCAGGCGGCGGCAAGATCGCACGAAAGACAGGCCGCAGAAGTTCCGCATCACCGACCGATCAGGGACGATCGGCCGGAACAACCCAGCGTGAGCCTGGTCATGTCTCTCGCGCACACTCCCCCGTCGCAGCGACGGACAGATGCCAGGCACTGCTCGGCGATCGTCTGCCGAAACGCCCGGTCCACGAACCCCGGGCGCACGACGAAGGGCGCCGATCCGGAGATCGACGCCCTGTCGAATGGCTCTGTCGCCCTAGTGGGCGAAGTTGCCTCGGTAGTACTCGTAGACCCAGCCGACCAGTGCCACAGCCGTGAGGGCCGCACCGATGTAGATGATCCACATGCCCACAGCGAGGGCCAGGAAGATCAGGCTGCAGCCGGCGGCCAAGATGATGGGCCACCAGGACCACGGGCTGAAGAAGCCCATCTCGGGGTCACCGTCGTCGATGTTGGCGTCCAGACGGTCCTCAGGCAGCTCGCCACCCTGGGTGGCGTGGGAGCGACCCATGTAAAAGGCCAGGAAGGCACCCAACATGCCGGCCAGACCGATGCCGAGCGTGCCGGCCCATTCGACCTTACCCGTGTCGAGCAGGCTCCAGAGCACGTAGACCGCGCACATCAGGAAGAAGAAGATCGCGAGGATCCAGAACAGCGTCGCGTTGGTCTTCATCGGGGCTACTTCACTTTCTCGCTGGACGCGTCGTACGTCGGCGCGTCAGGCGCGTCCTTGACGGGGCCGATGCCCACGGGCAGGCCCGCCTCGGGGTGGTTCAGGTCGAACGCAGGCGACTCCGAACGGATGCGCGGGATCGATGTGAAGTTGTGGCGCGGCGGCGGGCACGACGTGGCCCACTCGAGCGAGCGGGAGTAACCCCACGGGTCGTTGACCTCGACCTTGGGAGCACGACGAGCAGTGATGTACACGTTGTAGAGGAACGGCAGGATCGAGATGCCGAGCAGCATGGCTCCGATGGTCGACAGCTGGTTCATCCAGGTGAAGTGGTCCTCGGGCTGGTACGTGGCGTATCGACGGGGCATGCCCATGACGCCGAGCCAGTGCTGGACGAGGAACGTCGTGTGGAATCCGACGAAGAGCATCCAGAAGTGGATCTTGCCGAGGCGTTCGTTGAGCATCTTGCCCGTCCACTTCGGCCACCAGAAGTAGAAGCCGGAGAACATGGCGAACACGACGGTGCCGAACACGACGTAGTGGAAGTGCGCCACGACGAAGTAGGTGTCGGACACGTGGAAGTCGAGCGGAGGCGAGGCGAGGATGACGCCCGTCAGACCACCGAAGGTGAAGGTGATGAGGAAGCCGATCGCCCAGAGCATGGGGGTCTCGAAGGTGACCGAGCCGCGCCACATGGTGCCGATCCAGTTGAAGATCTTCACCCCGGTGGGGACGGCGATGAGCATCGTCATCAGCGAGAAGAAGGGCAGCAGCACCGAACCGGTGACGTACATGTGGTGTGCCCAGACGGTCACCGACAGGGCCGCGATCGAGATGGTCGCGTAGACGAGCGTCTTGTACCCGAAGATCGGCTTGCGGCTGAAGACCGGGAAGACCTCGGACACGATGCCGAAGAACGGCAGGGCGATGATGTAGACCTCAGGGTGGCCGAAGAACCAGAACAGGTGCTGCCAGAGGATCGCACCGCCGTTGGCCGGGTTGAACACCTGCGCGTCGAACACGCGGTCGAAGCCGAGGCCGAAGAGGGCGGCGGCCAAGACCGGGAACGCCATGATGACGAGGATCGACGTGATCAGGGTGTTCCAGGTGAAGATCGGCATGCGCCACATGGTCATGCCGGGGGCGCGCATCGACACGATGGTGGTGATGAAGTTCACCGAGCCCAGGATGGTGCTGAACCCGGTCAAGCCGAGTCCGAACACCCAGAGGTTGCCGCCGAGACCCGGCGAGAAGGTCGTGTCGCTCAACGGCGCGTAGGCGAACCAACCGAACGACGCCGCACCCTGCGGGGTGAGGAAGCCGGCCACGGCGATGATCGAACCGAACGAGTAGAGCCAGAAGGCGAAGCCGTTGAGCCGCGGGAAGGCGACGTCGGGTGCACCGATCTGCAAGGGCATGAGCACGTTCGCGAAGCCCGAGAAGAGGGGCGTGGCGAACATGAGCAACATGATCGTGCCGTGCATGGTGAAGAGCTGGTTGTACTGCTCTTTCGTGGCGACGATCTCGAGGCCCGGCGCGAAGAGCTGGGCGCGGATGATCAGCGCCATGACCCCGCCGAGGCAGAAGAAGAGGAACGACGTGATCAGGTACATGTACCCGATCGTCTTGTGGTCCGTCGACGTGATCCAGTTGACGACGACGTTGCCCTTGCGGCCGACCTTCGAGGCGCCGAAGTTCTGACCGGAGGACGTCCCGCCGGTGGTGGGACGGGTGGCGGTGGCTGAGCTCATCGAACCTGTGCCTTACTTCTCGGAGTCTTCGGTGCCGGCGGCGTTGGCGGGGGCCTCGGTGCCGGGCTGGTTGGTGTTGGTGTTGTACTGGTCGCCCAGGAGGCCGGTGTTGCCTTCGGCGTCGAGGGTCTGCAGGTACTGGTCGTATTCGGACTGCGACACGACCTTGACGTTGAACAGCATCAGCGAGTGGTACTCACCGCACAGTTCGGCGCATTTGCCGCTGAAGGTGCCCTCTTTCTCGGGCGTGAAGTACATCGAGTTCGTCTTGCCGGGGATCGTGTCCTTCTTGTAGAGGAAGTCGATGATCCAGAAGGAGTGGGCGACGTCGCGCGACTTGAGGTCGATCTGGACCGTCTTGCCCACGGGGAGGTACAGCTCGGGGAGCTGGCTCTCGTCGATGGTGCCGTCACCCAGCTCTTGGGCCTGGATGCCCTGGTAGTAGACGCTCTCGTCTTCGTTCTGCTGGTCGATGTAGTTGAAGTCCCAGGCCCAGCGCTTGGCGTAGACGTCGATCTTGACGTCGGGGCTGGCCGTCGGTTCTTCGATCGCCGCCTGGTCGCGGGCCGTGAAGGCGAAGAATCCGAGGACGAGGATGAGCGGCACGACCGTGTAGAAGATCTCGATCGGCATGTTGTAGCGCAACTGGACGGGCAGGCCGGTCTGGCCCTTGCGACGGCGGTAGGCCACGCACACCCAGATGATCAGGCCCCACACGATGACGCCGACGATCAGCAGCACGATCCACGAGGTGACCCAGAGGCCGATGACGCGGTCGACGTGGTTGGTCGTGCCCGCGGTGGTGGGCAGCCAGCCCTGGAGCTGGTCGGTGGTACACCCCGCAAGCACGAGAGCCAGGACGACTGCCATGGGGGCGGCAGCCCAACGAAGACGGCGGTTAGAGCGCACTGTGACCTCTCGGATGACACGACAGTGGGGGTGTTCCCAGTGTTGACGGGGACTTGCCTAGCTTACTCGCAGGATCGGGCGCCCAACGCACGGCGCGCGCCCAAAGCGTCTCGACGTCGAGCGAGAACCGGCTGCAGACGACGGAGGGGGCCATCCGTCCGGATGACCCCCTCGACGTGCCGGGCGAGCCGGCGCGTGCGATCAGTGGAAGCTGTCGCCGCAGGCGCAGCTGCCCTGGGCGTTCGGGTTGTCGATGGTGAACCCCTGCTTCTGGATGGTGTCCTCGAAGTCGATGGCGGCGCCGTCGAGGTAGGGGACGCTCATCTTGTCGACGATGACCTCGACGCCGTCGAAGTCGACGGTGGCGTCACCTTCGAGCATGCGCTCGTCGAAGTAGAGCTGGTAGATGAGCCCCGAGCAGCCACCGGGCTGGACGGCGACGCGCAGGCGCAGGTCGTCACGGCCTTCTTGCGTGAGCAGGCTCTTCACCTTGTCCGCGGCGGTGGACGTGATGGTCACGCCGTGCGCCTTCGCGTCGACGGGAGCGGTTGCGATGTCGGTCATGGTGCCTCCTTCGGGCCGGGTCGAGTGCGGGGCACTCGTCGTCGACCAGTGTAAGCAGCGGCGGGCCGGTTTTGTTCCGGACCCGCGCCTCCTCCGGTTCGTCCTCGACGACGAGGAGGCGCGGGTCGCGCCGGTCAGCCCCTCGCGTCCAGGCGCGCCAGCAGGATCGCCTCGCTCAGGATCGCCCGGTGCAGCACGCCCAGGTGCTGCGACTCGTTGGGGCTGTGGGCGCGGGTGTCGGGGTCTTCCACGCCGGTCACGAGGATCTGCGCCTCGGGGAAGGTGCGGACCAGGTCGGCGATGAACGGGATCGAACCGCCGATGCCGGTCTGCACCGGGGCCTCGCCCCAGCCCTCGGTCATGGCGACGGTCGCGTCGGCGATCGCCGAGCCCGACGTGTCGACCAGGAAGGGGTCGCCCTTGTCCACGTCGTCGATCCGGACGTGCGCACCGAACGGCGCGTTCGCCCGGATGTGCTCCTCGAGCGCGAGGTAGGCGTCGTCCGCGGTCTGTCCGGGGGCGATCCGGGCGCTGATGCGGACCGAGACCTCGGGGCTCAGCGTGTTGGACGCGTTCGCGACCGAGGGGGCGTCGATCCCCGTCACCGTGATCGACGGCTGCGACCAGACGCGGCTGAGGATCGGGCCCCGCCCGATCGGCGTGACCCCCTCGAGCAGCCCGCTGTCGTCGCGGAGTTGCTGCTCGCTCTGTTCCGGGTGGTCGGCGTCGCGGCTCGTGAGGCCGGCGACCGCCACGCTGCCCGCGTCGTCGTGCAGGGTCGCGAGCAGCCTGACCATGGCCATCATGGCGTCCGGGACGGCGCCGCCCAGCATCCCGGAGTGGGACGCGTGAGCGAGGGTGCGGACGGTCAGGCGGAAGGTCACGTTGCCGCGGAGACCCACGGTGATGGCGGGCACCGTCGTGCTCCAGTTGTCGGAGTCGGCCACGACGATGACGTCCGCGCGCAGGTCGTCCTGGTGCTGCACCAGGAACTCGGCGAACGACCTCGAGCCGAACTCCTCCTCGCCCTCGACGAAGAGTGAGACGCCGACGCGGAGGTCGTCACCCAGGACCTCGTGCACCGCTCGCAGGGCGGCCACGTGGGTCATCACGCCGGCCTTGTCGTCGGAGGCACCCCGCCCGTACAGCCGGTCGCCCTTGACCGTGGGCTCGAACGGAGGGGTGTCCCAGTCGGCGTCGTCGCCCTGGGGCTGGACGTCGTGGTGCGCGTAGAGCAGGATCGTCGGTCGACCGTCGCGGGCCGCGCGTCGGGCGAGGACGGCAGGCTGCCCGAGGGCGTCACCGTCGCCGATCGGTGCCCTGCTGACGGACACCTGGTCGAAGAGGCCCGTCCCCTCGACGAGTGCGGCCACGGCGTCCGCGCTGCGCCGGACGTGCTCGGGGTCGAAGGCGTCCCACGACACCGAGGGGATGCGCACGAGGGCGCCGAGGTCGGCGATCGTCGCCAGCAGACCCGCGTGCACGGCCTCCGCGAGTTCGCTGACAGTACGGGGATCGGTCGGTCGGACGGGATGCTGCGAGTCGCTCATGCAGCTAATCTTAGGAACTCGGACAACCCTGAGGACCTCCCGTGGCCAAGCCAGACAGCAAGACGACCCAGACGACCACCGTCGCCGAACCCGAGTCGACCGCGGTCGGCAAGGGTCGACCGACCCCCACGCGACGCGAACGGGAGGCCGCCAACCAGCGCCCCCTCGTCGCCTCGGGCAAAGAAGCCCAGAAGGCCCAGCGCGCCCGCCTCGCCGAGCAGCGCGACCGCGCCCGCATCGGGCTCGCCAACGGCGAGGAGAAGTTCCTGCCCGACCGCGACAAGGGGCCTCAGCGACGCTTCATCCGCGACCACGTCGACGCCCGCTTCAGCGTGGGCGAGGCCATGATCCCCATCATGGTCGTCGTCATCGCCCTGACCCTCGTCCAGTCGGCCGCGATCCAGTCCGTCACCCTGCTCGTGCTCTGGGGCTTCTTCGCCCTCGCCGTGGTCGACTGCCTGATCGTCGGTCGCAGCGTGAACCGCAAGCTCGCGGCGAAGTACGGTGCCGAGAACGTCCGCAAGGGCAACCGTTGGTACGCCGCCATGCGCGCGATGCAGCTCAAGCCCATGCGCCTGCCGAAGCCGCAGGTCAAACGGGGCGAGTACCCGACCGCCTGAGCGACGGCGCTCCCCCACCGCCGGACGGCGTCACCCTCTGAGGGTGACGCCGTCCGTGCGTGGTGGGGCCGGAGCGACCGACCCGTCGGGTCGGACCCCGTCCGTCCGATCAGGCCCCGGCGCGACGGCGCCGCAGGGCCAGCAGGCCTCGGTTGACCTGCCGGGCCCAGAGCGGTCCTCGGTAGAGGAACGCGGTGTAGCCCTGCACCAGCGTCGCTCCGGCCCGGAGCCGTTCGTCGACGTCGGCCGCGCTGGAGACGCCGCCCACCGAGATGACGCAGGTCTCGGCGGGGACGGACTCGCGCACGAGCTTCAGCACCTCGAGCGACCGGGCGGCCAACGGGGCGCCCGACAGGCCGCCCGCCCCCGCGGCCTCGACCACGGCGGCGTCGGTGTCGAGGCCGTCCCTCGAGAGGGTCGTGTTCGTCGCGATGACGCCGGCCAGGCCCAGGTCCGTCACCAGGGCGCCGATGCGACGGACTCCGTCGTCGGCGAGGTCGGGCGCGATCTTGACCAGGACCGGCGTCCGACCCGCGGCGTCGCGGACGGCCTCCAGCAGCGGGGCGAGCTTGTCGAGTTCTTGCAGCCCCCGCAACCCCGGGGTGTTCGGCGAACTCACGTTGACCGCCAGGTAGTCCGCCAAGGGTGCCAGGAGGCGCGTGCTGGCCAGGTAGTCGTCGATCGCGTCGTCGACGGCCACGACGCGACTCTTGCCGATGTTGACGCCGATGACCGGTCGGGACGACGCCGAGCGCGCCCTGCTGAGCTCGAGTGCCGCCGCGTGGGAGCCCGCGTTGTTGAAACCCATCCGGTTGACGACGGCGAGGTCGGGGACGAGACGGAAGAGGCGCGGGCGCTCGTTGCCGGGCTGGGCCCTGGCCGTGATGGTGCCCACCTCGACGTGGCCGAAGCCCAGCGCCCCGAGACCGGCGACGCCCTTGGCGTCCTTGTCGAACCCGGCGGCGACGCCGAACGGCGAGGCGAAGTGCAGCCCCAGGGCGTCCACCGCGAGCGACGGGGCCGGCGCCGTGAACCGCCCGACGAGCCCTGCCAGCCCCAGCTTCGGGATGGCCGTGATGACCCGGAACGCCAGGTGGTGGGCGTCTTCGGGGTCCATCTTCGCGAAGACGGCGTCGAACAGGACGCGGTACGGGGTGGTCACTCGTCGACCGACCGGGTCGGACGCGGACGCGAGGCGTGCTCTTCGCGCAGCTGACCGATCGAGGCCTCGAAGTCCTCGAGCGAGTCGAACGCCTGGTACACGCTGGCGAAACGCAGGTAGGCGACCTCGTCGAGGTCACGCAACGGGGGGAGGATGGCCAGGCCGATGTCGTTGGCCTCGATCTGCGAGGCCCCGCTCGCGCGGACGGCCTCCTCGACCTTCTGGGCCAGGACGGCGAGGTCGCCGTCGGTGACCGGTCGCCCCTGGCACGCCTTGCGCACCCCCGAGATGATCTTGTCGCGGCTGAACGGCTCGAGGACGCCGTTGCGCTTCACCACGTTGAGGCTGGCGGTCTCGGTGGTGCTGAACCGACGGCCGCAGTTCGGGCACTGCCGACGGCGTCGGATCGACGTGCCGTCGTCACTGGTGCGGGAGTCGACGACGCGGGAGTCGGGATGACGGCAGAAGGGGCAGAACATGGTCCGGCCAGATTATCGGACCCACGGCCCGCCGACGGACGCGCGAGGAGCGGGTCGCTCGACGGTCCCGATCACGGACGCGCGAGCCGGGCGGCGACGGCCTCGCCGTGGGCGGGCAGCAGCTCGGCGTTCGACAGGGCGACGAGACGGTCGGCCACGACCCCCAGGGCGTCGGCGTCGTACCGCACGACCTGTTGGGGCCGGAGGAACGTGAACGCCCCGAGCCCCGACGAGAACCGTGACTGTCCGCTCGTCGGCAACACGTGGTTGGAGCCCGCGAGGTAGTCGCCCAGGCTCACGGGGGTGTCGGGCCCGACGAAGATCGCCCCGGCGTCGGTGATGTCGGCCAGGACGGCATCGTCGTCGCGGGTCTGGATCTCGAGGTGCTCGGGCCCGTAGGCGTTGCTGAAGGCGGCCGCCTGCCGGAGGTCGTCGACCAGGACGACGGCGGACTGGCGCCCCGAGAGCGCCGTCCGGACCCGCGCCGCACTGAGGGTCCGGGGCACGAGGCGGATGAGCTCCGCCACGACGGCTTCGCCGAACGCCGCGGAGTCGGTCACGAGCACGGCCGAGGCCTCTTCGTCGTGTTCGGCCTGGCTGATCAGGTCGACGGCCACCAACGTGGCGTCGGCCGAGTCGTCGGCGATGACCAGGATCTCGGTCGCGCCGGCGACCGAGTCGATGCCCACGCGACCGCGGACGAGCTGCTTCGCGGCCGCGACGAAGTTGTTGCCCGGGCCGGTGATGACCTGCACCGGTTCGAGTTCGAGCTCGGGCACGCCGTAGGCCAGGGCACCGATCGCGCCCGCGCCTCCGATCGCGTAGACCTCGTCGATGCCGAGCAGCCCTGCGGCACCGAGGATGACGGGGTGGACTCCCCCGGCGTGCTCACGCTGCGCCGGTGAGACGAGCGCGATGGACGAGACGCCGGCCACCTGGGCCGGGACGACGTTCATCACGACGCTGGACGGGTAGACGGCCTTGCCCCCGGGGACGTAGACCCCGGCCCGGGTGACGGGCTGCCAGCGTTGCTCGATGACCGCGCCGGGCGCGGGGCGGGTCGTGGTCGGCGCGGGCACCTGGGCCCGGCTGGCCTGCGTGACGCGCGCGATCGACTCGACCAGCGCCTCCTTGACCAGGGGGTCGAGGGCGACGACGGCATCGTCGATGGTCTGCCGGGCCACCCGCAGCACCTCGGGACGGACGCCGTCGAAGCGAGTCGCCTGATCGCGCAACGCGGCGGCACCTCGCTCGCGCACGTCGTCGACGAGGCGCCGGGCGGCGTCCGTCGCGGCACCGACGTCGGCGTGCGATCGCGGGACGAGGTCGAGCAGCTGGGCGTGCGTCGGCGTGAGACCGCGCAGATCTGTGATCTGGATCATGGCCCGCCCAGCCTAGTCAGTAGGGTCGGGAGCATGACGGACGACGACCTGGCTGCCACCACCTCCCGCGACCCGCTCGAGGTCTTCAAGGAGGCGTTCCGACGGCACGCCGCCGGTGTCGCGGTCGTGACCGCCCGCGACGCCTCGGGCACGCCGGTCGGCTTCACGGCCACGTCGCTCGCGTCGTTGGCCGCCGTCCCGCCCCTCGCGACCTTCAACATGGCCCGCACGGCGAGCTCGTGGCCCGCCGTCGCCGAGACGGACGACGTCATCGTCCACCTGCTCGGTCTGCGCAACCGAGACCTCGCCCGGCGCATGGCGGGGCCCGCAGCCCTCCGGTTCGACGGCGACCACTGGACGGACGGGCCGAACGGCGTCCCGCTGCTCGACGGCGTCACCGCGTGGATGACGGGCACCGTCGTCGAGCGCGTGCCCGTGCACGGCAGCGCGGTCGTCGTGGTCCGCGTCGGCACGGGTGGCGTCGGCGAGGACGACGACGCCCTGCTCTACCACGACCGGCACTACCTGCGCCCCGTCCACCTCGACGACTGAGGATCGGCCACGGCCCGGACGGCCCGGTGCCTCACACGAGGCAGCCGGGGCCCAGCAGGCTCTTCAGCTCGCCGAAGAGGTCGGCCGTCACGTCGACGGGCATGGGGATCTCGAACACCCGGGCGGCCTCGCCCTTCACCAGACGCAGGCGCACCTCGGTCGCCCCGGCATGACGGCCGAGGACCGCGGCGAGCTCGGTGACCGTGTCGTGCGTCGCCCGGTGCTCGGGCATCTGCAGCAGCAGCGGCCCGTGGGTGACGCCGACGCCCAGGTCGGGCATGAACATGCTCGCGGCGTGCATGTTCATGCCGTCGTCGCGCACGCTGACCCGGCCCTTAAGCACGATGATCGAGTCACCCACGAGCGACGGACCGAACTCTTGGTAGGTCTTGCCCAGGAACATGGCGGAGATCTCGCCCCCGAAGTCCTCGACGGTGATGATGCCGTAGGGGTTGCCGGAGTTCCGGGCGACGCGGTGTTGCACGCTGGTGATGAGGCCGGCGATGGTGACCGTCTCGCCGTCGATGGTCGCCGGATCGCTCGCCAGGATGTCGGTGACCGTCGTCTGGGCGTGCTTGGCCAACGGCAACTCGAGCCCCGCGAGCGGGTGGTCGGAGACGTAGAGGCCCAGCATGTCGCGCTCGAAGGCCAGCTTGTCGCGCTTGGACCACTCGGGACGCTCGGGCACGTGCTGGACGTCCTGGGGTTCGTCCCACAGGGAGTCGAAGTCGAAGCCGACCTGGCCGTTGGCCTCGGCCCGTTTCTCGCCCACCGCCGCCTCGACGGCGGACTCGTGGATCTCGACCAGCGCCCGTCGGGTGGAGCCGAGCGAGTCGAACGCGCCCGCCTTCACCAGCGACTCGACGGTGCGCTTGTTCGCGACCGGCAGCGGGACCTTGCGCAGGAAGTCGTGGAACGAGGTGAACGCGCCCTCTTTCTGACGGGCGGCGATCACGTGGTCGACCACGTTGAAGCCGACGTTGCGAACGGCACCCATGCCGAAGCGGATGTCGTCGCCGACGGCGGCGAAGAAGCCGATCGACTCGTTGACGTCGGGCGGCAGCACCTTGATGCCCATCCGGCGGCACTCGTTGAGGTAGAGACCGAGCTTGTCGCGTGAGTCGCCCGTGCTGGTGAGCAGCGCCGCCATGTACTCGGCCGGGTAGTGGGCCTTGAGGTAGGCCGTCCAGTACGAGACCACGCCGTAGGCGGCCGAGTGCGCCTTGTTGAAGGCGTAGTCGGAGAACGGCAGCAGGATGTCCCAGAGCATCTTGACGGCGTCGGGAGAGAAGCCGTTGTCGAACATGCCCTGCTCGAAGCCGGCGTACTGCTTGTCGAGCTCGGACTTCTTCTTCTTGCCCATGGCACGCCGCAGGATGTCGGCCTGTCCGAGCGAGAAGCCGGCGACCTTCTGCGCGATCGCCATGACCTGCTCTTGGTAGATGATCAGGCCGTAGCTGGTCGAGAGGATCTCTTTCAGCGGCTCTTCGAGCTCGGGGTGGATCGGGGTGATCTCTTGCGCACCGTTCTTGCGCAGTGCGTAGTTGGTGTGGGAGTTGGCCCCCATCGGACCCGGTCGGTACAACGCGATGACGGCCGAGATGTCTTCGAAGTTGTCGGGCTTCATCAGTCGGAGGAGGCCGCGCATCGGGCCACCGTCGAGCTGGAACACCCCGAGGGTGTCACCGCGACCCAGCAGTTCGTAGGCCCCCCGGTCGTCGAGCTCGAGGTCTTCGAGCACGAGGTCGAAACCGCGGTTCGTCCGGATGTTGTCGAGTGCGTCGTTGATGATCGTGAGGTTGCGCAGCCCCAGGAAGTCCATCTTGATCAGTCCGAGCGACTCACAGGCCGGGTAGTCGAACTGCGTGACGATCTGGCCGTCCTGCTCGCGTTTCATGATGGGGATGATGTCGATCAGCGGATCGCTCGACATGATGACGCCGGCAGCGTGCACGCCCCACTGACGCTTCAGGCCCTCGAGTCCGAGGGCGGTGTCGAAGACCGTCTTGGCCTCGGGGTCGGACTCGACCACGGTGCGGATGTCGCCGGCCTCTTTGTACCGGTCGTGCTGCTTGTCGAAGATGCCCGTGAGCGGGATGTCCTTGCCCATGACGGCCGGCGGCATGGCCTTCGTCAGCTTCTCGCCCATGCCGAACGGGAACCCCAGCACCCGTGAACTGTCCTTCAGGGCCTGCTTGGCCTTGATGGTTCCGTAGGTGACGATCTGCGCGACGCGCTCGTCGCCGTACTTCTCGGTGACGTACTGGATCACCTCACCGCGGCGACGGTCGTCGAAGTCGACGTCGAAGTCGGGCATCGAGACGCGGTCGGGGTTGAGGAACCGCTCGAAGATCAGGCCGTGGCGGAGCGGGTCGAGGTCGGTGATGCGCATCGCGTACGCGGCCATCGAGCCGGCGCCCGAGCCACGCCCCGGACCGACCCGGATGCCGTTCTCCTTCGACCAGTTGATGAAGTCGGCGACCACGAGGAAGTACCCGGGGAACCCCATGCCCGTGATGACGCCGATCTCGTACTCGGCCTGCTTGCGGACGTCGTCGGGGATGCCGTCCGGGTAGCGGAAGACGAGTCCCTTCTCGACCTCTTTGATGAACCAGGTCTCTTCGGTCTCGCCCTCGGGCACCGGGTAGCGAGGCATGTAGTTGGCCGAGGTGTTGAACTGGACGTCGCACCGTTCGGCGATGAGCAGGGTGTTGTCGCAGGCTTCGGGGTGGTCACGGAACAGGTGACGCATCTGCTGTGCGGACTTAAGGTAGAACTCGTCGGCGTCGAACTTGAAGCGGTTCGGGTCGTTCAGCGTCGACCCCGACTGCACGCAGAGCAGTGCCGCGTGGCTGGTGGCGTCGTGCTCGTGGGTGTAGTGCAGGTCGTTGGTCGCCACGAGCGGCAGGTCGAGGTCTTTCGCGAGACGCAGGAGGTCGCCCATGATCTGGCGTTCGATGCCCAGCCCGTGGTCCATGATCTCGGCGAAGTAGTTCTCGCGTCCGAAGATGTCTCGGAAGTCGGACGCGGCCTTGACCGCCTCGTCGTACTGACCGAGCCGCAGGCGCGTCTGGACCTCGCCGCTCGGGCACCCGGTCGTCGCGATGAGCCCGTCCGAGTACTGCGAGAGGAGCTCGCGGTCCATGCGCGGCTTGAAGTAGTACCCCTCGAGCGAGGCCCGTGACGACAGCCGGAACAGGTTGTGCATGCCGGCGGTGTTCTCGGACAACAGGGTCATGTGCGTGTAGGCACCCGAACCCGACACGTCGTCTCGTCCGCCGTCACCCCAGCGCACGCGCGTCTTGTCACCGCGGTGGGTGCCCGGGGTGACGTAGGCCTCGGTGCCGATGATCGGCTTGACGCCCGCGTCGGTCGCGGTCTTCCAGAAGTCGTAGGCGCCGAACACGTTGCCGTGGTCGGTCACCGCCACCGCGGGCATGCCCTGCGCCGCCGCCTCGGTGACCAACGGTTTGACCCGGGCCGCACCGTCGAGCATCGAGTACTCGCTGTGCACGTGCAGATGGACGAACGAGTCTTTGCTCGAGGCCACGGGGCTCCTCGTCTGGTGGTGGATCCGACAGCTGGGGGAACAGCCTAACTCCGACGGAGGACATCGAGGGCGTGCTGCAGGTCGGCCGGGTACGTCGACCGGTAGACGACGGGTTCACCCGTGCCGGGGTGCCGGAAACCGAGCTGGACGGCGTGCAGCCACTGGCGCGTCAGCCCGAGGGTCGACGACAGGGTCGGGTCGGCCCCGTAGGTCGTGTCGCCGACGCAGGGGTGCCGCTGCGCCGCCATGTGGACCCGGATCTGGTGCGTGCGGCCGGTCTCGAGGTGGATCTCGAGCAGCGACGCCGCGGGGAACGCCTCGACCGTCTCGTAGTGCGTGACCGAGGGTTTGCCGTCGACGACGACGGCGAACTTCCAGTCGGAGGAGGGATGACGTCCGATGGGGGCGTCGACGGTGCCGGTGAGGGGGTCGGGATGCCCCTGGACGACGGCGTTGTAGATCTTCTCGACGGTCCGCTCGCGGAAGGCCTGCTTCAGCGAGGTGTAGGCCCGCTCGGTCTTGGCGACGACCATCAGACCGCTCGTGCCCACGTCGAGCCGGTGCACGATGCCCGCACGTTCGGAGGCGCCGGACGTCGACACGGTGAAGCCGGCCGCGGCCAGGCCGCCGAGCACGGTCGGCCCCGTCCACCCCACCGACGGATGGGCCGCCACGCCCACCGGTTTGTCGACGACCACGATCTCGTCGTCGTCGTGCACGACGGCCATGCCGGGGACCTCGACCGCGACGACGGCGGGTGCCTCACGAGGCGACCACGTGACGTCGAGCCAGGCGCCGGCCTCGAGCCGGTCGGACTTGCCGACGGTGCGACCGTCGACGGTCACGCCCCCGGCGGCCGCGACCTCGGCGGCGAAGGTGCGGCTGAAGCCGAGCAGCTTGGCCAGGGCGGCGTCGACGCGTTCGCCGGCGAGCCCGTCGGGGACCGGCAGCGCCCGGGTCTCGCTCACGAGGCGCTCCGGCGGTCGGCAGGAGGCGCGGTGTCGGTCGCCGGCGTGCCGTCGCCGGTCGGCGCGGCGTCAGCAGGAGGTGCCGCGTCGCCCCGGGGCGGCTCCGCTTCGGACTGCCCGTCGCCCACCGCGACCCGGGACTTCTCAGCGCTCGGGGCCCGCGTGCCGTCGAGCCCGATGCCGAGGAGGGTCAGCAACAGCAGCAGCCCCATGCTCGAGACGATGAAGACGTCGGCCACGTTGAAGATGGCGGGCAGCAGCGACGGGAAGTAGATGAAGTCGACGACGTGCCCCTGGCCGAACGAGGGCTCTCGCAGCAGCCGGTCGGTCAGGTTGCCCAGGGTGCCGCCGAGCAGCATGCCGAGCATGACGGCCCAGGCCAGCGACCGGATTCGTCGGGCCACGACGACGATCGCGACGGCGACCGCGGCGGCGGCGAGGGAGAAGATCCAGGTGGAACCGCTCGCGAACGAGAAGGCGGCGCCCGGGTTCTTGACGAAGTGCAGTTGGAAGAACTCGCCGATCACGTCGACGGAACCGCCTTCGACGAGCGTGCGGGTGACGAGCAGTTTGGTGCCCTGGTCGAGGCCGTAGGCCATGACCGCGACGAAGGCCAGCGTCGCGAGAACGCGGACGCTGGCCTTCGAGGTGGGCTCGTCGTTCGACAAGACCTAGTTCGAGCCGAAGCCCTGGGCGCTGGCCGGCGTGGGCCGGGCGGCCTCGCCCGTGCCGTCGCCGTCGAGCTCGTGCAGCTGGCCTTCGATGTAGCTCTTGAGCTTGGCGCGGTAGTCGCGCTCGAACGACCGCAGGTCGTCGATGCGACGCTCGACGTTCGAGCGCTCGGTGTTGAGGCGGTCGAGGATCTCGCGCTGCTGCGTCTCGGCGGCACCCACGATGTCGCGCGACTTGGTCTCGGCCTCGGCGACGACCTCGCGCTGCCTGGCCTCACCCTCGGAGACGAGGCGGGCGGCGGTCGCGTGCCCCTCGGCGATGAGGGCGTCACGCTTCTCGATGCCCTCACGAACGTGCTCTTCGTGCAGGCGACGGGCGAGCTGCAGGAGGCTGTTGGTGCTGCTGGTCTCGTCGTCCTCGGAGACCGCCGGTGCGGCGTACGCCGGGGCCGACGCGACGGCGGCGGGAGCTGCCACGGGCTCGGGCTCGACGGCCTCGGGCTCGGCCGCCTGCGGGGCGGAAGCCGGCGCGGGCGCCGAGGCCGGCGCCGGAACGCTGGCGACCGGGGCCGACGCGGGGGCGGCCTGGGCAGCGGGAGCCGACTCGCCCGACGAGAGGCGCTGGCGCAGCTCGTCGTTCTCCTGGTTCAGACGTCGCAGCTCGGCGACGACCTCGTCGAGGAAGTCGTCGACCTCGTCTTGGTCGTACCCCTCACGGAACTTCGTCGGCTGGAACCGCTTGTTGACTACGTCTTCCGGCGTCAAAGCCATTGCCGTCACCTCGTGAATCTGTTGGATCGTGTGATCGTGGTCTGGGTCGTTCTTCTACACCGTAGAGGAGCGAGGCCCGGTCGGGCCGGGGTCGTGCCGTACGGGCGCTGGAGAGAGCCTACCCTGTCGGTCGCCTGCATCGTCGTCAGCCGAACGCCCGCAGGTTGCCGGCGACGCTCATGAGGATGATGACGGCCAGCATGACGATGCTCCAGCCGAAGTCGAGTGCGACCGACCCGAGTCGGACCGGGGGCAGGATCTTGCGCACCCGACGGATGGGCGGATCGGTCACGGTGTACGCCGCCTCGGCGAGCAGCAGCACCGGCCCCTTCGGCCGCCAGCCGCGACTGAAGGACTGGGCGAGGTCGAGGACGAAGCGCGCCCACATCAACAGGAAGAAGATCAGGAGCAGGTAGTACGCGATCGTGGCGATCAGGGAGACGATCATCGGGGGGTCATCAGCTCACACGAGTCGGCGCGAGCGGGCTCGCGGTCGGGCAGGTCGTCACGTCGTCGCTGGAGGGTCACGACGGCGGACGCGTCACGACTGGGCGAAGAACGACGCTTCGATGTCGGACTCTACCTCAGCCTGCTCGCCGCTCACCGCGATGTGGGCCGGTGAGAGCAGGAACACCTTGTTGGTGACGCGCTCGATCTTGCCGTACAGACCCTGGGAGAGGCCGCTGGCGAAGTCCACCAGGCGACGGGCGTCGGCCTCGGTCATCTGCGACAGGTTGATGATGACCGGGATGCCGTCGCGGAAGCTCTCGGCGATGGCCTGGGCGTCCTTGTACTCGCGGGGGTGGACGGTCAGGATCTCGTTCATGTCGTGGGGCACCGTGTTCTTCGGGGGCGAGGAGCGACGCAGGGGCGTCACGGGGGCGCGCGTGGGCGCGGGAGCGGCCACGGGGGCCGAGTGGACCGGGGCGACGGGCGCCGGAGCCTGCGTGGCCGCCTGCGGTCGCGACGACTGCTGGGGCTGCGCCCGCTCGTGGGGCTGTTCGTCGTACTCGAGCTCTTCGTCGGCGAGGCCCAGGTAGACCATCGTCTTGCGCAGCGGGTTGGCCATGGTGTTCCTCCGAGTCAGTGGATCGTCAGGTCGACATTAACGAGCTTCGGGGCGAGAACCCGTGATTGCCGTGCCGATCCGTAGGTGTGTCGCGCCCTCGGCGACGGCTGCGGCGAAGTCCTGCGACATGCCGGCCGAGACGGCCGTGGCTGCGGGCTCGAGGGACCGCACCCGCTCGGAGACCGCACGGAGGCGCGCGAAGGCGGGGCGCGCCTCCTCGTCCAGGGGGGCGACCGCCATCACACCGCGCAGCCGCAGACCCGGGGTGGCGAGCACGCGTTCGGCGAGCCGCTCGACGTCGCGCTCGGCGACTCCCCCGCGGCCGGGGTCGTCGGTCAGGTTGACCTGGACGAAGCCGTCGACCGTCGACCCGGAGTCGTCGGAGAGGGCGTCCACGACCGAGTCGCGGTCGAGGGAGTGCACGGCACTCGCGTACCGCCGGGCCTGTCTGGCCTTCTTCGACTGCAGCTGACCCACGAAGTGCCAGCGCAGCCCGTCGAGGTCGGCGACCTCGGCCGCCTTGGACTGCGCCTCTTGATGTCGGTTCTCGCCGACGTCGCGCACCCCCAGGTCGTAGAGCGCCCGGACGAGCGCGACCGGGTGGAACTTCGTCACGACGATCGTCGTGAGTTCGCCCGGGGACCGCCCGGCCGCGCGGCAGGCGTCGTCGACGGAGGCGGCGACCCGGGCGAGTCGCTCGCCCAGGTCGCCGCCCACAGCCGTCGGATCGGTCACCCGTCGTTACTTGAGGAAGTCCGGGACGTCGAGGTCGTCGTCACCGTCGTCGAAGGCGGGGTCGACGGCCTGGGTCGCCGGTTCGTCGGGACGCTTCCAGGCGGCGGGCTCGTGCGTGGCACCGCTGTCGGCGATGGCCGAGACGCCCGACACCGACGTCGCCGTCGGCCCCTCGGAGTCGACGAAGCTCGAGCGACGGTCCTTCACCTTGGTCGAGGGCTCGCCGCCGTCGAATCCGGCCGCGATGACCGTGACGCGGACCTCGTCGCCCAGGGTGTCGTCGATGACGGCACCGAAGATGATGTTGGCCTCGGCGTGGACCGCCTCTTGCACCAGGCGCGCGGCGTCGTTGATCTCGAAGATGCCGAGGTTCGACCCGCCCTGGATGGACAGCAGCACCCCGTGCGCCCCGTCGATGCTCGCCTCGAGCAGGGGGGAGGCGACGGCCAGCTCGGCCGCCTTGATCGCCCGGTCGGCCCCGCGGGACGAACCGATGCCCATGAGGGCGGAGCCGGCCCCCTGCATGACCGACTTGACGTCGGCGAAGTCGAGGTTGATGAGACCGGGCGTGGTGATGAGGTCGGTGATGCCCTGGACGCCGGCGAGGAGCACCTGGTCGGCCGTGCCGAAGGCCTCGACCATGCTGATGCCGCGCTCGCTGATCTCGAGGAGACGGTCGTTGGGGACGACGATGAGGGTGTCGACCTCGTCCTTCAGCGCGGCGACGCCGGCCTCGGCCTGGGCCTGACGGCGCTTGCCCTCGAAACCGAAGGGCTTCGTCACGACGCCGATGGTCAATGCGCCGATGGACTTGGCGATGCGGGCGACGACCGGTGCGCCACCGGTGCCGGTGCCACCGCCCTCGCCGGCCGTGACGAAGACCATGTCGGCACCCGCGAGGGCCTCCTCGATCTCTTCGGCGTGGTCCTCGGCGGCTCGACGCCCGACCTCGGGGTCGGCGCCGGCACCGAGGCCGCGCGTGAGCTCGCGACCGACGTCCAGCTTGACGTCGGCGTCGCTCAGCAGCAGCGCCTGGGCGTCGGTGTTGATGGCGATGAACTCCACCCCGCGGAGCCCGAGTTCGATCATGCGGTTGACGGCGTTGACGCCACCGCCGCCGACACCGACGACCTTGATCACGGCTAGGTAGTTATGGTTCGTTGTCACGTCCGGGCCTCCGCTTGAACCTTAACTCTGCAGTTGAAGGTTAAAGTTGTACATGGTATGCAAGTTCTGCAGTCACAAGGTATGGGTGCGCCGCAGGCCCTGTCGCCAGGGTGACCAGCGTGTCGCGAACACACCCTCTCATCTTGTCCTGATGATCCCGTTGTCGGGCGCCGAGACGTCGTACTCGACGCTCGCCCCCGGGTCGCGCCGAGCCTGGTCGGCGATGAGGCCCGCGAGGACCTGGGCCTTCTTGGCGGACTCGTCCGCGCTGCCCCACACGACGCGCTCGCCCGAGGTGAGCTCGAGCGTCACGTCGTCCGTCGTCGAGGCGGTGACCGTGTCGACCGTCGAGCGGAGGGTCACCGGCAGGGCCAGCAGCACCTCGGCCACCGACCGGTAGGCGGGCCCGTCGAGGGCCGCTCCCCCGACGTCGACGAGCGGGACGCCCTCTTGACGGGCGTCGAGCGACTGCACGACGACACCGGCCGGATCGACGAGCTCGAAGCCGTCACCGGCCGCGACGGTGGCGACGGGCTGGCGCTCCTGGATGCGGACGACGAGCGTGTGCGGCGGAGCGGTCTCGGTCACGTAGCTCGCGATCAACGGGAACGCCTTGAGCTCGCGGGTCACCTCGTCGAAGTCGATCAGGGCGAGGGGCGTGCCCAGCTGGCCGTCGAGCGCCGCCTGCACGGCCGACGCGTCGACGCGCTCCGTCCCCTCGACGCGGATGGTCCTCAGCGACAGCAACGGCGAGAACACCGCGACCGCGACGGACGCGACGAGGAGGAGCATGACGGCCCCGACGGAGATCAGGGTCGCCCGACGGTGCCGGCTGCGACGCGTGAAGCGACGGACCTCGACGCGCTCGACGCGCCTCCGTTCGCTCGAGGCGCGGCGGGCCTGCTTGCGCGCCGCCACGACCCGGGCCTTCGCCTCGGCCGCCGTGCCGTCCGGGGCCGTGATCCGCGGGGGCTCGACGCCCCGGGTGGTGTCGGTCGGGTCGGCGTCGGCAGCGCCCGCCCGGGTGCCCCCGGCCAGGCGGTCGCGCAGGGAGGTCGAGGCTCCGGCGACGCCGGCGAGGCGGTCGCGCAGGGACGACGGCCTCCCTTCGGCCTCGTCACGGGCGCCGCCGGTCGACGGGCGCGGGGGGCGCGCGCCGCCCATGACGGGGACCGGCCCCGTCGCGTCGGCGTCGCGACGTCGGCGGCGACCAGGCGGGGTCGCCGGGGTGTCGTCGGTGGGCTCGGGCTCGTCGAACCCCTCCGGCCGCCTCACCGGTGGGCCCTGGACGTCACGGACCTGGTGACGCGGGTCACTCCGCGGACTCCTCCGCCACGGCGACGACCGGCTCGTGGGCCGCGTCGAGCGAGCCGAGCAGCTGGGGCACGATGCGGTACACGTCACCACACCCCAGGGTGATGACGAAGTCGCCCTCACGGGCGACCTCGGCGGTGCGGTCGGACGCCGCCTGCCAGTCGGCCACGTAGTCGACCCGACTCTGGTCGGTGAACCGTTCGGACACCAGGGCACCCGTCACCCCGGGTTCGGGGTCCTCCCGCGCACCGTAGACGTCGAGCACGATCGTATGGTCGGCGAGGCGCTCGTAGGTCTCGGCGAACTCACCGGCCATCATGCGCGTGCGGCTGTACAGGTGCGGTTGGTGGACGGCGATCAGGCGTCCCTCGCCGACCACCGATCGGGCGGCCTGAAGGGCGGCGGCCACCTCGGTCGGGTGGTGCGCGTAGTCGTCGTACACGCTGACGCCGCGGACGACGCCGTGCAGCTCGAAACGGCGCTCGGTGCCGCCGAACGTCTCGAGCCCCGCGATGGCGGACTCGGCGTCGAGGCCCAGGCCGACGAGCACGGCGAAGGCCCCGGCGGCGTTGACCGCGTTGTGTCGCCCGGGCACCCGCAGCTGGACGGGCCACGACCGGCCCTCGGCGTGCAGGGTGAACGAGACCGGACCGGCCTGCGCGACGCCGCTCAGGCGCACGTCGGCGTCTGCGGCCTCGCCGAAGGTGACGACCCGCGGGTGGTCGAGGCGCTGCGTGACCCGGACGGCTCCGGCGTCGTCGCTCGAGACCACGACGAACTCACGCGCCGCGGAGGCGAACCGGACGAACGCGTCGTCGAACGCCTCGTGCGAGCCGTAGTGGTCGAGGTGGTCCGCGTCGACGTTCGTGATGAGGGCGACCGAGGTGTCGTAGAGCAGGAACGAACCGTCCGACTCGTCGGCCTCGACCACGAAGAGCTCGTCCCCTCCGCCACGGGCGCTCACGCCGAGCGTCTGGATCACCCCGCCGTTGACGAAGCTCGGGTCGCGCCCGGCCGCCAGCAGCGCCGTGACGATCATGCCGGTCGACGTCGTCTTGCCGTGCGCACCGGCGACCGAGACGAGCCGCTGCTGACCGATGAGCCAGGCGAGGGCCTGCGAGCGGTGCAGGACGGGCAGCCCCTTCGCCAGGGCGAGCTGGTACTCGGGGTTGTCCTGCCAGAGGGCCCCGGTCACGACGAGCGTGTCGGCATCGCCGACGTTGGCCGCGTCGTGCCCGATCGTGATCCGGGCACCCAACGCCCGGAGCGACTCGACGGCCGCGCTGTCGCGGGCGTCCGATCCGGTGACGCGGTGGCCGGCGGCCAGGAAGACCCGCGCGATCCCGCTCATGCCGGAGCCGCCGATGCCGACGAAGTGGACGGCGCCCAGCTCGGCGGGGATCGGCTGGTCGAGGTCGGGCTTGATCATGATGTCTCGCTGAGGTCGGTGTTCGTGCGGGTGGTGGCCCCGGGGACCGCGCCGGCGGGCCGGGTGGCGGCGCCGGACGAGGAGGCGCGGCCGACGGCGTCGAGGACGAGCTCGACCGTGCGGTCGGTCCCGTCGCGCACCCCGACCGAGGCCGCACGCACGGCCATGTCGGCGACCACGGCGCGGTCGAGCAACAACGGCACGAGCGTCCGTTCGACCCACGAGGGGGTGAAGTCGGCGTCGGCGACGAGCACGGCTCCCCCGGCCCCGACCACGTCGGTGGCGTTGTGCCGCTGTTCTCCGTTGCCCACCGGGTAGGGCACGAGCACCGACGGCAGGCCGAGGGCGGTGAGTTCGCTGACCGTCGCCGACCCGGCGCGAGACACGACGAAGTCGGCCGCCGAGAGGGCGAGGTCCATGCGGTCGCAGTAGCGCAACAGGTGGTGCCCGTCGAGGTCGCTTGAGGTGAGGTCGGACTTCTCGCCCGTGATGTGCAGGATCTGCCAGCCTGCTCCGAGCACGGCGACGGCGGCGCGCGCCATCGTCTCGTTGAGTCGCCGGGCCCCGGTGGAGCCGCCCGTGACGAGCAGGGTCGGTCGCGCGGGATCGAGGTCGAACGCGGCCACGGCCTCGTCCCGGTGGGCGCGGCGGTCGAGCGTCTCGATCTCGTCGCGCAGGGGCATGCCCACCTGACGGCCGCCGCGGAGTCGCGTGGACCGGAAGACGACACCGACGTGCGAGGACAGGAACGAGCCGAGCACGTTCGCCATGCCGGGCTTGGCGTTGGCCTCGTGCACGACCACCGGCACCTTCGACCGCCACGCCGCGACGTAGGCCGGGGCGGCGGCGTACCCGCCGAAGCCGACGACGACGTCGACGTCGTGCTGGGCGAGGAGGGCGCGGATGCCGGAGATCGCCCCGGCGAGGCGTCCGGGGAACCGCAGGGCGTCGGCCGAGGGCCGACGCGGGAAGGGCAGGCGGGGCACCGTGAGCAGCTCGTAGCCGCGCTGCGGCACGAGTCGGGCCTCGAGGCCCTCGGCCGTGCCGAGCACCAGGACGGTGGCGTCGGGCTCGCGCCGACGCAGTCGGTCGGCCACGGCGAGCAGGGGGTTCACGTGCCCGGCGGTGCCACCGCCGGCGAGGAGATACGTCGTCACCGCAGAGACCCTACCCGCTGTCGCGGCAGCACCTCGGGCGCACCGGCGTCCTCGGGCACCCGCGCGAACGACAGGACGACGCCGATGGCGACGAGCGTCACGATCAGGGCCGACCCACCGGCCGAGATGAGCGGCAGGGGCACGCCCAGGACGGGCAGCAGCCCCAGCACGACCGCGATGTTGACCAGCGCCTGGCCGACGATCCACGCCGTGATCGCCCCGGTCGTCACCCGGACGAACGGGTCGTTCGTCCGACGGATGATCTTGACGAATCCCACGGCGAGCACGATGAAGAGGGCGAGCACGACGACCGCGCCGATCAGCCCCAGTTCTTCACCGACGATGGCGAAGATGAAGTCGTTGTCGGCCTCGGGCAGCCACGACCACTTCGACTTCGAGTTGCCGAGACCGACCCCGAACAGACCACCGGACGCCAGGGCCCACGTGCCGTGCAGGGTCTGCCAGCACTCGGCCTGGTACGCGCTCGAGTCGGTGCACCCCGACAGCCACGCGGCGATGCGCGAGTTGCGCGAGCTGGAGCCCTGAGCGATGAGCGGCACGACCACCGCGAGGAACGCGAGCGGGGCGAGCAGGTACCGGAGGCGCACCCCGGCGAACCAGACGGCCGCGAAGACCAGCAGCAGCATCATCATGGTCGTGCCGAGGTCGCCACCGAGGACGACGAGGCCGACGGCGAGGACGACCACGGGCACGAGCGGGATCGCCAGGTGCTTCCAGTCGTCGAGCAGGTCGCGCTTGACCGCCAGGATCATGCCCAGCCAGACGGCGAGGGCCAGCTTGACGGCCTCGGACGGCTGCGCGGTGAAGGAGCCGAGGTCGATCCAGTTGCGGTTGCCGCCGATCTCGTAGCCCAGCGGGGTGAAGACCAGCAGTTGCAGCACGATCGTCGCGCCCAGGATGTGCCAGGCCCACCGCTTGAAGAACGACACCGGCAGGCGCGACACGATGAGCATGAGCGGGATGCCCACCGCGGCGTAGGTGCCCTGTCGGATGAACGCCCCGAAGAACGACGTGTGCCGCGAGGCGATGTACTGCTCGACGGACGAGGACGACAGCACCATCACCAGGCCCAGGACGACCATGAACAAGGTCGTCCCGAGGATGACGAAGTACGAACCGGTCTCGGCGGCGAAGAGCTTCTTCACCCGGACGACGGCGCCCGAGGTGCGCCTCGAGGCCCCGAGGCGGGACGACGCGTCGTGGGTCGGTTCGGCGTGCCCGCGGCTCGGACGACTCGACTCAGTCGGTCGGCGACGCGGGAGGCTGGACGGCGGGTTGGCCATCGACGTCACCCCTCAAGTGTTCGTGGACGGCCCGGGCGAACGATCGCCCGCGAGCCGTGTAGTCGGTGAACTGGTCCATGGACGCCGCCGCCGGGGCGAGGAGAACGGTGTCTCCGGGCCGGGCCACGCTCGCGGCGAGACGGACGGCCGTCGGCATCACCTGCCCAGTGTCGAGGGCGTCCACCTCGAAGACGGGGATGCCGGGCGCGTGTCGGGAGAAGGCCCGCCGCAGGGGCTCGCGGTCGACCCCGACGAACACGGCCGCCCGGACGGCGCCCGTCGACTCGCGCACCAGCGGTTCGACGTCGACGCCCTTGAACAGGCCGCCCACGATCCACACGACGGACGGGAAGGCCGTCAGGGAGGCGCGCGCGGCATGGGGGTTGGTCGCCTTGGAGTCGTCCACCCAGGCCACGCCCCCGGACTCGGCCACGACCTCGGTGCGGTGGTGGTCGACCGCGAAGCCGGCGAGGGCGTCGCGGATCGAGACGGGGGCGACGCCCACCGCACGGACGAGCGCGGCGGCGGCGAGCACGTCCTCGACGAGGTGGTCGGCCCCGAGACCGACACCCTGGAGCGCCTCCCGGGTGGTGAGTTCGAGTGCCTGCGTCCGGCGCTCGGCCAGGAAGGCACGATCGGCGAGCACGGCGACGCGGTCACCGGTCACGATGCCGACCTCGCTCGGGCCCGGCGCGTCGAGGCCGAAGCCCACGGCGCGGCACCCCTCTTCGACCTCGGCCTCCTCGACCATGCGTCGAGTGGCCTCGTCGGCCTTGTTGTAGACGCAGGCGACGACGGTGTTCTCGTACACCTTGGCCTTGGCCCCGCGGTAGGCGTCGGCGCCGCCGTGCCACTCGAAGTGGTCCGCCTCGAGGTTGAGGCACACGGAGGCGCGGGGACGAAGGGCGCCGGGCCCCTCGGTGGGCAGGTAGTGCAGCTGGTGGCTCGAGAGTTCGACGACGAAGAGGTCGAAGCCGTCGGGGTCGCGCACCGCGTCGAGGACGGGGACGCCGATGTTGCCGCAGGGGGCGACGCGTCGACCGTCGGCCGACGCCATCGCGGCCGCCAGCTGCGTGGTCGTCGTCTTGCCGTTGGTGCCCGTGACGAGCACCCACTCGGCCACGCGGTCGACCTTGTCCCGCACCCGCCAGGCCAACTCGACGTCGCCCCACACGGCCAGGCCCCCGTCGACGGCCCACCGGATGAGCGGGTGGTGCGGCGCGAAGCCGGGGCTGGCGACGACGAGCTCGGCGTCGAAGTCCGTCAGCACCGGCGACGGGGCGTCCGTGGACTCGACCTCGTCGAGACGGGCCCCGACGAGCTGCAGCAGCTCGGCCTTGTCGGGGTCGACGCCCGGGGCGACGACCAGGACGTCGGCGCCCAGTTCGGCGAGCGTGTCCGCCACGGCGAACCCGGTCGAGCCGAGGCCGAGGACGGCCACGCGCAGGCCCGCCCAGTCGGCGTGCCAGCTGTCGAGCCCCGCCAGGCGCTCGGCGAGGAGGGAGTCGGTGCTGCCGTCGCTCATGAGGTGCGGAGGATCCATTCGAGGTAGAAGGTGCCGACGCCGGCCGCCACGAAGAGCCCGGCGATGATCCAGAAGCGGACCACGACGGTGACCTCGGCCCAGCCCTTGAGCTCGAAGTGGTGGTGCAGCGGGCTCATCAGGAAGATCCGCTTGCCCTTGGTGATCTTGAAGTAGGCGCGCTGCAGGATCACCGACCCGGTCACGACGATGAACAGCCCGCCGATCAGCACGAGCAGCAACTCGGTGCGGCTGAGGATGGCCAGCGCGGCCAGGGCCCCGCCGAGCCCGAGCGAACCCGTGTCACCGAGGAAGATCTGTGCGGGCGAGGTGTTCCACCACAGGAACCCGATGAGGCCACCGCAGATGCAGGCGGCGACGACGGCCAGGTCGAGGGGGTCGGCCACCTGGTAGCAGGCGGCACGGGTCGCCTCGTCGAGCCGGACGCTCGTGCAGAGCTGGTTGTTCTGCCAGAACCCGATGAAGATGTACGACGCGATCGCCAGGATCGACGCACCCGTCGCGAGACCGTCGAGGCCGTCGGCGACGTTGACGCCGTTCGACGTGCTCACGGTGATGAGGACGACCCAGACGAGGAACAGTCCTCCGCCGACGATCGTCCCGAAGAACATGAAGTCGAGCCACGGGATGTCGCGCAGGCCCGAGATCATCGTCGACGCCGGCGCCAGGCCGCGGTCGTTCGTGAAGGACAGCGCGAGCACGGCGAACACCGCGCCGACGACGACCTGACCGGCGATCTTCGCCCAGCCGCCGAGCCCGAGGCTGCGTTGGTTGCGCACCTTGAGGAAGTCGTCGAGGAACCCCACGACTCCCAGGCCCACCATCATGAACAGCACGAGCAGGCCGCTCAGCGTGAACTCGTCCCGGCCGACCAGGTGGCCGACGAAGTAGCCCAGCACCGTGCCGATGATCAGGACGATGCCGCCCATCGTGGCCGTGCCGCGCTTCGTGTGGTGCGATTGGGGACCGTCGTCACGGATGAACTGCCCCCAGCCGAGGCGGTGGAACAGCTTGATGAACGCCGGCGTCATCAAGAGGGTGAAGGCGAGGGAGAACCCGCCGCCGATCAGCAGCGCGATCATCCGGTCACCCCGGCCAACCGGTCGCCGAGGAGGCGCAGGCCGGCGGACTTGGACGACTTCACCAGGACGACGTCCCCCGCTCGCAGGCTGCCCTGCAAGAGGTCGTACGCCTCGTCGATCGTGTCGACCAACACGCTCTCTCCGTCCCACGAGCCCTCGAGGCCCGCCGCCATGTGGATGTGCCGCGCCTCGTGGCCGACGACGACGAGCTGACGGACGTTGAGCCGGACGACGAGGCGACCGACACGGTCGTGCTCGTCGCGGGCGTACTCGCCCAGTTCGGCCATCTCGCCGAGCACCGCCACCGAACGACGGTCGGGACCGGTGATCTGCGCCAGCGTCTTGAGCGCCGCGGCCACGGAATCGGGGCTCGCGTTGTAGGCGTCGTTCACGACGGTCACGCCGCCGGGTGCGTCGAGGACCTCCATGCGCCAGCGCTCGGCGCGGGTCACGCCCTCGAGCACCGACACGGCACGGTCGAGGTCGATGCCCCACTCGCCGACGACAGTGAGGGTCGCCAGAGCGTTCATCACGTGGTGCTCGCCGAGGATGCGCAGCGAGACGGGCCGACGGGTGCCGGCGTGCTCGAAGGTGAACGAGGTGCCGGACGCCGAGACGTCGACGTCCGAGGCGCGGTAGTCGGCCGTGGGCCCCAGCCCGAAGGTCACGACCCGCGCCGCGGTGACCGACGCCATGCCCGCGACGCGGTCGTCGTCGGCGTTCAGGACGGCCGTGCCCGTGGCGGGCAGGTCGGTCACCATCTCGGACTTCGCCGCGCGCGTGCCCTCGATGCCGCCGAACCCGCCGGCGTGGGCGAGGCCGACCTTGAGCACCACGCCCGTGTCGGGTCGGGCGATCTCGACGAGGCGGGCGATCTCGCCCGGCCCGCTCGCACCCATCTCGACCACGAGGTACTCGGTCGCCTCGTCGATGCGCAGCATCGAGATCGGAGCCCCGACGTGGTTGTTGAACGAACCCTCGGGGGCGACGGTGGGCGCGACGTCGCTCAGGACGGCGCGGAGCATGTTCTTCGTGCTGGTCTTGCCGTTGGAGCCGGTGACGCCGACCACCTTGAGCCGCCCGAGACGACGGACGTGCTCGACGACGGCGGCGGCGAGGCGGGAGAGCGCGACGACGCCGTCGTCGACGACCACCAGGGGCACGGTCGTGTCGACCTCGTGCTCGGCGACGACGAGGGCCGCTCCGGCGGCCGTCGCGGCCTCGACGAAGAGGTGGCCGTCGGTGACCTCGCCACGCAGGGCGAAGAAGATCGACCCCGGGGTGACGAGACGCGAGTCGGTCTCGACCGTGCCGTCGACCGGGGTCTCGGCCCGCGCCTCCTCGGATGCGACGAGACGCCCGCCCGTGATCTCGGCGATGCGGGCGGGGGTGAGCGCGATCACTCGGACCACCCGGCTTCGCGCAGGGCCGCACGGGCCTCGTCACGTGCCGAGTACGGCGTCCGCTCGCCGCGGATGTCGCGGTAGTCCTGGTGGCCGGGCCCCGCCCAGAGGATCGAGTCGCCCTCGCCGGCCAGCGCCACGGCCGCGCGGATGGCTGCCTCGGGCGGACTGACCTCGTGGATCTCGTGGTCCGGGTAGGCCTCGCGGGCCGCGTCGACCAGGGTCGTGCGGATCGACGCGGGGTCCTCGAAGCGGGGGTGGTGGTCGGTGACCACCAGGATGTCGGACCCGGCGGCGGCCACCCGGGCCATCTCGGCCCGCTTGGTGGTGTCGCGGTCACCGTCGGCACCGAAGAGCATGATGACCTTGCCCGGGGTGAAGGTGCGCACGGCCGCGAGGGTGGTGAGGAACGCGTCGGGGCTGTGCCCGAAGTCCACGTAGACGCTGGGGCCCGTGTCGCCCGAGACGCGCTCGGTGCGACCCGGCAGGTAGGCCACGATGCCGCCGTCGGCGTCGAGCGCCTGGCCGATGGCCTCGAGTTCGAAGCCCGCCTCGACCAGCATGACGATCGCCAGCCCGGCGTTCGCGACCATGTGCCAGCCGATCAACGGCACGCGCGTCACGAGCGACCGCTGTTCGGGACCGGACAGGCGGAACTCGGTGTAGGCGGCCTGCTCGTCGAGGATCTCGATCGTCCAGTCCGCCTCGACGTCGGGGAGGATCGTGATCGTCGTCAGCGGGATGCGGGCGTTGTCGACGACGCGCTGTCCGTACGGCGAGTCGAGCGAGACGACGGCACGACGCGCCCGGTCCGGCTGGAAGAGCGGGAGCTTCGCGTGGAAGTACTCCTCCATGTCGGCGTAGTCGTCGAGGTGGTCGTGGCTGAGGTTCGTGAAGGCGGCCACGTCGAAGACGAGACCGTCGACGCGGTTGCGGCTGAGGGCCTGGGCGCTCACCTCGACGGCGACGGCACGCACCTCGCTCTCGCGCATGCGGGCCAGGAGGGCGTGCATCTCGCTCGCCTCGGGCGTCGTCAGGCGGCTGACGACGGTCAGGTCGCCGATGTGCCGCTCGGCCGTGCTGCTCAGGCCGGTCACGAGTCCCAGCTGACGCAGGACGCCCTCGAGCAGGTACGAGGTGCTGGTCTTGCCGTTGGTGCCCGTGACCGCGAAGAGCAGCGGCGCGTCGTCGCTGTCGGTGCGGTAGATCCAGGCCGAGAGCTCGCCGAGGGCGGCCCGGGGCGAGTCGACCAGCACCACCGGCAGACCGCTCGGGCGCGCCAGCTCGGCACCGGCCGCGTCGGTCAACAGGGCGACGGCACCGCCGTCACGTGCCTGCTCGGCGAACTCGGCCCCGTGTCGGTGCGCGCCGGGCACGCCGACGTACAGGTCGCCGGGGTGGAGGTCCGCCGTGCTCAGCGTGATGCCGGTGATCTCGATGCCGTCGAGGGAACCCTCGTGCTCGAGTCCGAACTCGCTGACCAGTTGGGCGAGTGACCTCGCCGACGGATGTTCCGGTCGAAGGACCGGGGGGATCCGGGCGCTCAAAGAATCCTCTTCTCTCACCAGGTCTCGGGCAGGCTGGGTGCCGGCTCCGTCGACGGAGGGACCCGATACATCTCGAGGACCTGGGACATGATCTTGTTGAAGGTCGGTGCCGCGGCGGCCGACGTCTTGATGGTACTGGGCTTCGTGAAGGTCACGACGACGACGTACTGGGGGTTCTCGGCCGGGGCGATGCCCGCCACCGACACGATGCGGTCAGAACCGTAGCCGGTTCCGTCGGACCGCGCGACCTCGGCGGTGCCGGTCTTCGCCGCCACGCGGTAGCCCGGGATGCTCAGGACGTCCTTGAGGTCACCGTCGCTGACGACCTTCTCGAGCATGTTCACGGTGGTGTCGGCGGCCCACGGCGACACCACCGTGGTGCCCTCGGTCGACGGCGTCTCGGTCACGGTGCCGTCGGGGGCCGTGCAGCCCGCGACGAGGTTGACGGGCAGCCGGACGCCGTGGTTGGCCAGCGTCTGGTAGATGCTTGCGATGTGTACGGCGGTCGTCGAGACGCCCTGGCCGAACATGGTGTTGATGCTCGTCTGCTGGTCCCACTGCGACGCGGGCCGGATGCCGGTCGTCGGCTCGCCGAGGAAGTTCACGCCGGTGGGGTCGTTCAGGCCGAACTTCACCATGTAGTCGTGGCGCTGCTGGGCCGTGAGCGACTGGCCGAGGAGCGAGATGCCCACGTTGGAAGAGTCGCGGAGGATGCCGGTCAGGGTGAGGTTCTCGGTCGGATGGAACGTGGCGTCGTGGATCTCGCCGCCCCACGGGAAGCTCCGCGAGTACGGCACGGTGGCCCGCGTGGCCGGGTCGGCCTTGCCCGAGTCGAGGAGCATGGCGGCGGTCATGGCCTTGAACGTCGAGCCCGGCTCGTACGAGTAGGTGAAGGCCTTGCTGCCGAGGTCGTCGACGGCGGTGCCGTTGACGTCGTTGGGGTCGACCGCCGGGTAGTCCGCGACGGCGAGCAGCGAGGCGTCGCTCGCCTTCATCACGACGGCCGTGGCGGACTCGGCCCCGATGGCCTCGGCCTGTTCGCCGAGGGCCTGCTGCGTCATGTACTGGAGGTCGCCGTCGATCGTGAGGCGGAGGGTGCCGCCCGCCACGGCCTCCTTCGTCGTCACGGTGCTGCCCGGGAGCTGCACCCCGTCGGCACCGCGTTCGTAGGTCTCGGAGCCGTCGGTGCCGGCGAGGCAGGAGTCCTGGCTGAGCTCGAGACCCGCCTGGGGGCCGTCGGTGCCGATGAAGCCGGTCAGGTTGCCCGCGACCGCGCCGTTGGGATACGTGCGGGCGGCCTGCCGCTGGAAGTACACCCACGACACCTTCATCTCACGGACCGCGCGGAAGGCGTCGACGTCGACGCCCTTGACCAGGTAGGCGAAGTTGGCCTCGGGATCGGCGGTGAGCGCCTTCGTCATGGCCGCTGCGTCGCCCCCGGTGATCTCGGCGATCCGGTCGACGACCTGGTCGACGGTCATCTCGACGGTCGTGCCGTCGTCGTCCTTCACCTTGGCCGTCGTCGCGAACGCCGGCGCCGCCGTGATGTTGTACCGCGTGACGCTGCCCGCGAGCACCGTGCCGTCGACGTCGGTGATGTCGCCCCGGTCGCCGTAGGTCGTCTGGACGATCTCGCGCTTGTTCTGGGACTGCGAGTTCAGCTCGGCGGCCTGCACGAGCTGGATGTCGGCCAGGCGCACGACGAACACGCCGACGAGGGCGATGATGAGCGCCATCGCGAGCGTCACGCGGAGCCGTCGGCTACGGGGGGCTGCTTTCACGAGAGGTTCCTCACCGCGGACGGGCTCGTGCCCGACCCGCTGTCGTCGATCGATGTACCGGTGACGGCACGCCGCTAGCGGGTCTGCGGAGCCGCCAGCTCGTTCGGGGCCGACGCTACCGACTCGTCGGCCGATCCTGCGTCCGCCGCGCCTGCGCCGGACGGAACGGCCGCCGCCCCCGCGGTCGTCGGGGCGCCGATCGAGGTCGTGGCGTCACCCGCCGCGTCGGTCGCGGCAGAGCCGTCGGCTGCGGAGCCGTCGGCCGTGCTGGGTGCCTTGGTCGTCAACGGGACGCCGTCGAGCAGGGTGTTGGGGATCAGGTTGCCGGACGTCGCCTCGTCGGCACCCGCTGCCGGAGCCGGGGACCCGTGCACGGCACCGGTGGTGAGGTCGAGGTACACCGGGTTCGAGTTGCGCACCATGCCGAGCTCGTCGGCGTTGGCGGCGAGGTTCTGCGGCGACGACAGGACGTCGCGCTGCTCGCTGTACTTCTGCTGGTCGCGGACGAGCTCGGTCTTGGCGGCCTGCAGGTCGGAGATCTTGTAGGCGCCGTCGCTCAGGGCGATGCTGATGGCGAGTTGCGCGAGCAGCAGGACGAAGAGGGCCGCCGTGGCGATCAGCGCGTAGGCGATCTTCGGCCGTGCGCGTCGCTGCTCGCGGCTCGTGACGATCTCGACCGGCCGCGCCGCGGGCGAGGTGGAGGGCTGCGGACGGGTCGACGGGGTCGCGATGGCCAGGTTGCTGCTCATGCTGTTCTCCGGATTCGTTCGGCGGCTCGCAGTCGCACGGGCTTGGCTCGGGGGTTGAGGTCGCGTTCGGCGTCGGAGGCCAGCTCGGCCCCCCGCACCAGGAGGCGGAAGTCGGGACGGTGCTCGGGCAGTTCGACCGGCAGTCCCTGCGGCGCGGTGGACGTCGTCCGGGCCGCGAGTTCGCGCTTGACGAAGCGGTCCTCGAGGGACTGGTAGGCCAGCACGACGATGCGGCCGTCGACGGCGAGTCGGTCGAGGGCCACGGGGACGGCTGCCTCGAGGGAGGCGAGTTCGCCGTTGACCTCGATGCGCAGCGCCTGGAACACCCGCTTGGCGGGATGGCCGGCACGTTGCAGGGCCATCGGCGTCGCCGCGATCAACAGGTCGACGAGCTCACCGCTGCGGGTGAGCGGAGCGTCGACCCGGTGCTCGACGATGCGACGGGCGTACCGCGGTGCCAACTTCTCTTCGCCGTACTGGTAGAAGATGCGTCGCAGTTCGGACTCGGGGTACTCGGCCAGCACGCGTTCGGCGGTGACGGGCGAGGTCGGGTCCATGCGCATGTCGAGCGGCGCGTCCTTGGAGTACGAGAACCCGCGCTCGACGCGGTCGAGCTGGAGAGACGACACGCCGAGGTCGAACAGCACCCCGTCGACGCTGTCGAGGCCCAGCCCGTCCAGGGCCTCGGCGATGCCGTCGTACGTGGTGTGCACGAGACGTGCCCGGTCGCCGAACGGTGCGAGCCGTGCACCGGCCAGGGCCAGGGCCTCGGTGTCACGGTCGAGCCCGACGACGGTCAGGTCGGGGAAGGCCTCGAGCATGGCCTCGCTGTGCCCGCCCATGCCGAGCGTGCAGTCGACGACCACGGCGCCGGGACGCGAGATCGCCGGTGAGAGCAGCTCGAGGGTGCGCTCGAGGAGGACGGGGGTGTGGATCTGTTCGGCCATGACGACTCGGGCTGCGCCCGTCGGCCCTGATCCCCATCCGTCGGGACCTGGCACCGGGGAAGGTGCGCCAGGGCTGACGGCTGAGGGTCGGGGCCCACGGACTAGAAGAGCCCGGGGATCACCTCCTCGGTGGTGTTGGCGAACTCGGCCTCCTGGGCCTCGTAGTAGGTGTTCCACGCGTCGGTGGCCCAGATCTCGGCACGGTTTCCCGCGCCGATCACGGTCAGGTCGCGACCGAGGCCCGCGTACTCGCGCAGCGTGGCCGGGATGGTCACGCGGTGCTGCTTGTCGGGGACCTCGTCACTGGCACCCGAGAGGAACAGGCGCATGTAGTCGCGTGCCTGCTTGCTCGTGACCGGGGCCTGGCGGATGCGTGCGTGCATGTCGGCGAACTCGTGCTGGCTGAAGACGTAGACGCAGCGTTCTTGCCCGCGGGTCATGACGAGGCCGGAGGCCAGTTCGTCACGGAATTTCGCGGGGAGGATGATGCGCCCTTTCTCGTCGAGCTTGGGCGAATAGGTGCCGAGGAACATGCGCCCGTCTCCCCTCGCCCCCGCGCCCCTCTGTGGCCCGTACCTCCACTTTACTCCACAACCCACCACCGATCAACGAAACACGGTGCCCGGAGCACGACAGGTGCCTTGGCTTCGGCTCCAGTTCGGGGGTCACGGGGGTGGAGGATCGTGGAGACCACGACCGCCGGGAGGCGCGCCCAGCGTGTCGGGGCCGCCGGCCCCGGTCACCGGTGACGCAGAAAAGGGGCCGGCCCGAAGGCCGACCCCTGAGGTCGTGGTGCTGCTGTCCCGCTACGAGTCGCGGCCGTCGCCGTCCTGACGGCGGTCCCACCGGTCGTTGAGTCGGTCCATGAGGCCGCCCTTGGCGGGGTTCGCGGGACGCGAGGTGGAGGAACGGGGAGCGGACGGCATCGACGACGCCGAACCCTTGCGCTTGGGCGGGGCGATGGCGAAGAGGGCCCCGGCCAGCATGACGATGAAACCGGCCACGCCGAGGAGGGGCTGACGGAAGATCACACCGGCGACGATGACCGCGATGCCCACGAGCGCGCCGAGGACTCCGACGACGACGAGCGTGTAGTTGGGTCGGCCACCGTGGTTGCCGACCGTCGCCACGAAGTCGGAGTCGTTGTTGTAGAGACTCCGCTCCATCTCTTCGAGGAGCCGCTGCTCCTGTTCGGAAAGTGGCATCTTGGTGTTCCCTTCGAGCACGGGCTCTCAAGCGCGAGGCGGGGGCCTCGGGATCGACGCGATGAGTAGCTGCGAGTGTATGCCGGACAGCTGTCGCTAGGCTAGGCAGCGTGGCTGAGAGTACGCGGTTAGTGGACGTCGTTCAAGAGCGCATCGATCGCTTCCTCGACCGGCAGCGACCGGCCCTGGCGGGCATCGCTCCCGACCTCGATCCGTTCGCCCTCTACCCGAGCGATCTGCTCCGGGGCGGCAAACGGTTCCGAGCGCTCTTCTGCTACTGGGGCTGGCAGTCGGTCGCCGGGGTCGACACCGGGTTCGACCCCCTCGGCGAGGCCCGCGACGAGCGCGAGATCGAGGCCGTCATGACGGCTTCCGCCGGCCTCGAGTTCTTCCACGCCGCGGCACTCGTGCACGACGACATCATGGACAACTCCGACACCCGTCGTGGACTGCCCGCGGCCCACCGGCGCTTCGAGGGGCTGCACCGCGAGGGCGGCTGGCTCGGCTCGCCCGAGGCGTTCGGCCGCTCGGGCGCCCTCCTGATGGGCGACCTGCTCCTGGCGTGGAGCGACGAGCTGCTCAGCGACGCGCTCGACTCGCTCCCCTCACGTGACGCGGCCCGGACTGCCAGGGCCGAACTGAACCGCATGCGCACCGAGGTGACCGTGGGCCAGTACCTCGACATCCTCGAGGAGAACGCCTGGCGGACCGTCGACGAGGGTCAACTGCTGCCGAGGGCACAACGGGTGATTGTCTACAAGTCGGCCAAGTACAGCGTCGAGGCCCCGCTGACGGTCGGTGCGGCCATGGCCGGCGGCGACCGGTCCGCCCTCGACTCGCTCCGTCACTTCGGGCTGCCCCTGGGCATCGCCTACCAGCTGCGCGACGACCTCCTGGGCGTCTTCGGCGATCCGTCCGTCACGGGCAAGCCCGCCGGAGACGACCTCCGCGAGGGCAAGCGCACGGTCCTCGTGGCGACGGCCCGGCGCGCCCTGCCCCCCGGGGCCGTCCGACTGCTCGACGAACTGCTCGGCGACCCCGAGCTCGACGACGACCAGATCAGCATGCTGCAGGCGACGCTCCGCGACAGCGGGGCGGTCGACGCCGTCGAGCAGACCATCAGCGATCAGGTCGAGCGGGCGGTCCACGCCCTCGAGCGGTCGGGGCTGGCTCCGTCGGCACGGACGCAGTTGACGCGACTGGCCGAGACCGTCACGCGCCGCACCTCCTAGGCGGCGCTTCCCTCGCGGGGAACGGCGCTCACCACCGAGGGGGCGCGACCTCCCGGAGGGGGCTCTGCGCGAAGGAGGCTCTGCTCAGAGGAGGCTGCTGGAGGAGGCTCTGCTAGAGGAGGCTCTGCGCGATCCGGCGGACCTCGGCCTTCCGTCCCGCCTGGAGGGCGGCGACCGGGCTCGTGCCGAGCGCGTCGTCGTGCGACAGGAGCCAGTCGAGTGCCTCGTCGTCGTCGAAGCCGTTGTCGGCGAGGACGGTGAGGGTGCCCCGCAGGTCGTGTCGCGGCTCGGAGCCGTCGAGGAAGACGGCGGGCACCTTCGTGACGCCGTCGACCCGGGTGCCGACGAGGACGTGCTCCTCGAGCAGTCGGCGGACGCGGCTGACCCCGAGGCCGAGTCGCTCGACGAGGTCGGGCACGGTGAGCCATTCGGTGTCGGCGAACCAGGGGCGTTGGGAGAGATCGGTCACGCGACAACCTTGCCACGGGTTCGCGAGCCTCGTCGCGCCTCCCCGGCTGCTCCCCCAGTCCGAGTCACATCCGCAACATGGGCCCCGTTGATTGACTTGGATGTGGTCCTGTGCCACTTTGGGACGACGTGGCACCGCGGCTCAACGATCACCCAGCGACCGTGTCCCCGCCCCCGAACCGAGGATCAGCCCATGAACGACGTCACTTCCGTCCGCCCCGAACCCGAGAAGACGACGGTCGACGGCGTCTCGTCGCCTAGCGCCTTCGGCACCCTGCGCAGCCCCGACGAGCGCGCGCCGCTCTCCCGCGTCGCCCGCTCGATGCTGAACACGGTCCCGATCGTCGTGGCCGGGTCGATGGCACTCAGCATGGGGGTCACGGGCCCTGTCTTCGCCCTCCAGCACGCGCCGGCCGGGAAGCCCGACGTCTCGCCGCGCCCCGTGCTGCCGCCCCGCCTGTCGGCCCCCGAGCAGAGGTCGGCCACGACGGTCGAGACCGCGAGCAGCTCGGCGACCGTGTTCGCCGCCGCACCGGCGACCTACACGGTGCGGTCGGGCGACACGGTGGCGAGCATCGCCGGCTCGTTCGGCCTGAGCACCGCCTCGGTCCTCGCGCTCAACGGGCTCAGCTGGAAGTCCACGATCTTCCCGGGTCAGACCCTCAGCCTCAGCGCCGCGGCGGGCAGCGCCGGCAAGGCGTCGTCCGCCCCGGCCCCGACCAAGGCCACCGGTGGCCGCTACGTGATCGTCCGGGGCGACACGCTGAGCTCGATCGCCCGAGCCCACGGCGTCACGACCAGCGCGTTGCTCCAGGCGAACGGGCTGGGGCTGTCGAGCATCATCTACCCGGGCCAGTCGCTCAGCGTCCCCTCCGGGGCGTCGGCCGCGGCCTCCGCGACTCCCGCCCCCGCCGCCGGTCCGGCCGTCGGCAGCTACGTCATCCAACGCGGCGACACCATCGCGTCGATCGCGGCCAAGTCGGGGACGAGCGTCAAGGCGCTCCTCGCCGCGAACGGCCTGTCGTTCACGAGCACCATCTACGCCGGGAAGACCCTCACCCTGCCGGGCGCGTCGGCCACCACGGCCACGACCGTCGTCGCGTCGACGTCGGCGGCCCCCCTCGCCGTGAGCGCGACGTTGACCGCCGAACAGGCCGGGAACGCCCGCACCATCATCTCGGTGGGCCGGCAACTCGGCGTCGGCGACCGCGCGATCGTCGTCGCGCTGGCGGCGGCCGCCCAAGAGAGCAGCCTCCGCAACCTGGACCACGGTGACCGGGACTCCCTCGGCCTGTTCCAGCAGCGGCCCAGCACCGGCTGGGGCACTCCCGCCCAGCTGCGTGATCCGGTCCACGCCACCAAGCTCTTCTTCGGCGGGGCGACCAACCCCAACCCCGGCAAGACCCGGGGCCTGCTCGACGTGCGGGGCTGGCAGTCGATGTCGCTCACCGCGGCGGCCCAGGCCGTGCAGTACTCGGCCTTCCCGGACGCCTACGCCAAGTGGGAGGCCCCGGCCACCACGTGGCTCGCGACCCTCGGCTGACCCGGCGACGAGACGCGGGGGTGCGGTTTGCCGCCGTGCGGTGAGTTGAGACCCCGGGGAGGCGCGGGGTCCGTAAAATCACGTGGGTGAGCGTGAACCAGACTGACCCGATGATCGGCCGTCTCATCGAGGGCCGCTACGAGGTCCGTTCACGCATCGCCCGGGGTGGCATGGCCACCGTGTACCTGGCGACCGACCTGCGGCTCGAGCGCCGCGTGGCCATCAAGATCATGCACGGCCACCTCGCCGACGACGCCTCGTTCAAGGAACGCTTCATCCAGGAGGCACGGTCCGCCGCGCGGCTGGCCCACCCGAACGTCGTCAACGTCTTCGACCAGGGCCAGGACGACGACTCGGCCTACCTGGTCATGGAGTACCTGCCGGGGATCACGCTGCGCGAGTTGCTGCAGGACCACAAGGTGCTGACGCCCGAGCAGGCCATGGACATCCTCGAGGCCGTGCTCGCGGGCCTGGCCGCGGCCCACCGGGCGGGCATCGTGCACCGGGACCTGAAACCCGAGAACGTCCTGCTCGCCGACGACGGGCGGATCAAGATCGGCGACTTCGGCCTGGCGCGCGCCGCCACGGCCAACACGGCCACGGGTGCCGCCCTGCTCGGGACCATCGCGTACCTCTCCCCCGAGCTCGTGACCAGGGGCATCGCCGACACCCGCAGCGACATCTACGCGCTCGGCATCATGATGTACGAGATGCTCACGGGCGAGCAGCCGTACAAGGGCGACCAGCCGATGCAGATCGCGTACCAGCACGCGAACGACACCGTCCCGACGCCGAGCACCGCCAACCCCCGCGTGCCGGTCGAGCTGGACGAACTGGTGCTCTGGGCCACGGCACGAGACCCCGAGCAGCGACCACGCGACGCCAGGGCCCTGCTGGACCAGCTCGTCGACGTGCAGCGCGTCCTGGCCGACCCGTCGGGGCCGCCGGTCAACCGCACGATGGTGCTGCCGGCGGCGACGATGACGACGCTCCCCACCGGCCCGACGGGTGAGACGCAGGTCCTGCCGAAGGCTCGTCACCGCACCGGTCCCGTCCAGGCCGAGGCCGTGGACGCGGCGACGACCCTCGGCGACCTCTCCGACCGGCGGCGTCGGCGCGGTCGCGTCCTCATGGCCCTGGTCGTCGTCGTCGCGCTCCTCGCCGGTGGGGTCGGCTGGTGGTTCGGTTCGGGTCCCGGGGCCCAGGCCGCCGTCCCGGACGTGTCGGGCCAGGACCCCTCGGCGGCCTCGGCCGCCCTGACGTCGGCGGGGTTCGTGGTCGCGTCCGAGCCGCAGGCGGACTTCTCGCCGGTGGTGCCCTCCGGCCAGGTCGCCCGCACCGACCCCGACGCCTCCACCCGGGTGCAGAAGGGATCGACGATCACCCTGGTCGTGTCGCAGGGGCCGCGTCAGCTGACGGTGCCGACCGTGGTCGGCGAGACCGAGTCCGCCGCCTCCGACGCGCTCTCGGACTTCACGCTCGAACCGAGCTCGAGCCAGTTCGACGAGGCGGCGGCCGGCACGGTCCTCGCCGTCAGCGGCGTCGACGGCTCCGGCGCCGCGGTCGACCTCGGTTCGGCCGCCCAGTACGGCGAGCAGCAGCCGGTGACCCTCACGGTCTCGCTCGGCCCCGTCCCGGACGTCGCGGGCCTCTCGGTCGCGGATGCCCAGAGCGCCCTCACCGAGGTCCAGCTGACGGGCGTCGAGAGCGGCACCGAGTTCAGCGACGGAGTGGCCTCCGGTGAGGTCATCCGCTACGAGCAGCAGGCCGAGGGGCCTTTGCACCAGGGCGACACCGTGGACCTCGTCGTGTCGAAGGGACCGCCGCCCATCGAGATCCCCGACGTCCGGGGCAAGACGATCGATGCCGCGACGGCGCAGCTCCAGGGACTCGGGTTCCGGGTGAGCTACCCGCGGTGCACCGCGTTCACGTGCGCCTTCTACGACTGGGAGGCGCGCCTCCCCGTCACCGCCAGCGACCCCGCGGCCGGCCTGACGGCCACCAAGGGCGCGACGATCGGCCTCACCTACCGGGTCGAGTGACGCCACCCCTCGCCCGGCCACCCCGGGTGTCGGTCGTGACGAGGGCCCCGTGACCGTCGGTCACAGGGCCCTCGTCACGACGACGACTAGTCGGCGGCGAGTTCTTCCGCCACGAGGAAGGCGAGCTCGAGGGACTGCATGTGGTTCAGACGCGGGTCGCAGAGCGACTCGTACCGCGTGGCGAGCGTCGCCTCGTCGATGTGTTCGGAGCCGCCCAGGCACTCGGTGACGTCGTCCCCGGTCAGTTCGATGTGGATGCCGCCGGGGTGCGTGCCCGCGGCACGGTGGGCCTCGAAGAAGCCCTTCACCTCGTCCATGATCTCTTCGAAGCGGCGGGTCTTGTACCCGGTCGGCGTCGTCAGGCCGTTGCCGTGCATGGGGTCGCTGACCCACAGGGGCGTGGCGTCCGCGCCCTTGATGGCTTCGAGCAGGGGAGGCAGGGCGTCGCGGATCTTGCCGGCACCCATGCGCGTGATGAAGGTGAGGCGTCCGGGCTCGCGCTCGGGGTCGAGCTTGTCGATGAGGCGCAGCATGTCGTCGGGTGTCGTGCTCGGTCCGAGCTTGACGCCGATCGGGTTGCGCACCCGGGACAGGAAGTCGACGTGGGCGCCGTCGAGGTCGCGCGTGCGCTCGCCGATCCAGACGAAGTGCGACGAGAGCACGTACGGCGTGCCCGTCCGCGAGTCGATGCGGGTGAGGGGGCGCTCGTAGTCCATGAGCAGGCCCTCGTGGCTCGTGTAGAACTCGACGCGCTTGAGCTCGTCGAAATCGGCGCCGGCCGCCTCCATGAAGCGGATGGCCTTGTCGATCTCACGGGCGAGGTGCTCGTACTGCGCGTTGGCCGGATTGCTCGCGAAGCCCTTGTTCCAGCTGTGGACCTGGCGGAGGTCGGCGAAGCCGCCCTGCGTGAAGGCGCGGATCAGGTTGATGGTCGAAGCCGAGGTGTGGTAGCCCTTCACGAGCCGCGAGGCGTCCGCACGACGGGACTCGGGCGTGAAGTCGTAGCCGTTCACGATGTCGCCGCGGTACGCGGGCAGCGTGACCCCGTCGCGGGTCTCGGTGTCGCTGGAGCGCGGCTTGGCGAACTGGCCCGCCATGCGACCCATCTTGATGACGGGGACGGACGCACCGTAGGTCAGGACCACCGCCATCTGCAGGATGGTCTTGACCCGGTCGCGGATCTGGTCGGCGGTCGCACCGGCGAAGGTCTCGGCGCAGTCACCGCCCTGGAGCAGGAACGCCTCGCCCCGGGCCGCCGAGGCGAGCCGCTCGCGCAGGGTGTCGACCTCGCCCGCGAAGACGAGCGGCGGCAAGGTGGACAGCTCTGCCGAGGCGGCCTCGACGGCTGCGCCGTCGTGCCAGGTCGGCTGTTGCTTGATGGGGAGCGTGCGCCAATGGTCGAGACCGTCGATCACGTCGGGATCGGTGACGACGAACGGTTCGGTGAGCTGGGCCACGGTCTTCCTTGCCACTTGACGGTCTCGAGGCCGAACGACCTCGACAGGCGAGCCTACCGTGAATGGGTGGGGCGCTTCTCCTTGACGCTGGTCGCGTAGACGTCGCTGTACTGCTGGCCGCTGAGGGCGTTGAGCTCGTACATGATCTCGTCGGTGATGGACCGCAGGATGAACCGGTCGCCCTCCATGCCCTCGAACCGACTGAAGTCGAGCGGCTCTCCGAAGACGATTCCCACCCGGTGCAGACGGGGGATCTTGGTGCCGGTCTTCATGACCTTCTCGGTGCCGATCATGGCCACGGGGACGACGGGGACGTGCCCCTCGAGGATCATCCGGGCCACGCCCGTCCGCCCTCGGTACAACTTGCCGTCGGGACTGCGGGTGCCCTCGGGGTAGATGCCCAGCTGTTCGCCTCGACGGAGCACCGACAGGCCCGTCGCCAACGACGCCTCGGACGCCTTGCCGCCCGAGCGGTCGATCGAGAGCTGGCCGGTGGCCGTGAAGAAGAGACGGATGGCCCAACCCTTCAGTCCCTTGCCGGTGAAGTAGTCGCTCTTGGCCAGGAAGGAGATGCGTCGGTCGAGCGCGAGCGGCAGGAAGATCGAGTCGACGAACGACAGGTGGTTGCTCGCGAAGATCACGGCCCCGGTCTCGGGCACGTGCTCGCGACCGCTGACCCACGGGCGGAAGATCGACAGGACGAGCGGACTCGCGACCATCGTCTTCAGGAACCAGTAGAGCATCGGTGCTCCTCTCGTCGGGGCGTCGGGAGTCTAGCGGTCGGACGCGTGCAGACGGGCGAGGTCGGCCGCCCCGACGACCCCCGCGTCGTTCACGAGTTCGGCGATGACGAACTCGGGCTCGGGGTGGTAGCCCCGTGCCGGGAGGTGCGCCAGGTACGCCGCGCGGACCGGGGCCAGGAGCAGCTCGCCCGATTGGGCCACACCCCCACCGAAGACGAACACCTGCGGATCGAGGATCGCGCTCAGCGAGGCGGCGGCCTGGCCCAGCCAGGTGCCGAGGCGCCGGAGCGCCTCGACGGCGCCCGGGTCGCCGGACTGGAGCAGGAGGCTCACGTCGTGCCCCGAGAGCTGACCGGCCTCGGCCCTGAGGTCGGCGAGGGCTCGGCCGGGACCGCCCTCGTCGGCGACCTCGCCCGCGATGCGCAACAGGGCGCGGCCCGACCCGTACTGCTCGATGCAGCCTCGGGCGCCGCATCCACAGGGCAGGCCGTCAGGGACGATCCGCATGTGGCCGAGCTCTCCGCCCGTGCCGAAGCCCCCGCGCAGGAGGCGGTCCTGGGCCACGATCGCACCCCCGACGCCGGTGCCGATCGTGAGCATGGTCATGTCGCTCGCGAGGCGACCCGCCCCGAAGCGGAACTCGGCCCATCCGGCGGCGTTCGCGTCGTTGTCGATCGTGATGTGCAGGTCGAGGCGCTCGGAGAGCCGCGTCCGGAGCGGCTCGTTCCGCCACGCGATGTTCGGGGTGTAGTAGACGGTCGACTGGGCGGCGTCGATGAAGCCGGGGGCGGCGACGCCCGCGGCGACGACGTCGGGATGGCGCGCCTGCAGCGAGGTGATCATGTCGACGACGGCGTCGACGATGCCTCCGGCGTCGCCGGCCGGGGTCGCGACGCGCTCTTCGTCGACGATCTCGCCGAACTCGGTGACCACCCCGCCCGCGATCTTCGTCCCGCCGATGTCGATTCCGATTGCCTGCACGAGGAGCGAGTCTATCCTCGACGACCCTGCACCTCCGGCAGCGCCTCCGGCGAGGTCACGTTAGGGTTGACGGACCATCGTTCGGTACCGAAGGAGCTGCCGTGAACGAACACACCGTCCCACCCGCCGTCCCCGCCGACCCGACCGCCAACGCGACCGACCTGTTGCTCGCGCGGGCCGCGGCCACGCCCGACGAGCCGCTCTTCTCGGTGCCCGACGGCACGGGAGGATGGCGCGACATCACGGCTGCCGGGTTCCTCACGCAGGTGCGCGCGCTGGCCAAGGGGTTCGTCGCCGCGGGCGTCGAACCCGGCGACAAGATCGGCCTCATGTGTCGTACCCGGTACGAATGGACCCTGATCGACTTCGCGGCCTGGTTCGCCGGCGCCCTGCTGGTCCCCGTCTACGAGACCTCCTCCCCCGCGCAGGTGCAGTGGAACCTCAGCGACTCCGGGGCCGTCGCCGTCATCGTCGAGACCGCCGACCACTTCTCGCGGTTCGACGAGGTGCACCCCGAACTGCCCGGCGTGACGCGTGTCTGGCAGGTCGACCTCGGTGACCTCGACAAGCTCTCCGCCTCGGGGGTCGAGGTGTCGGACGACGAGCTCGAACGCCGTCGCAGCCTCGCGGTCGGTGACGACGTGGCCACCATCATCTACACCTCCGGGACCACCGGGCGACCCAAGGGCTGCCTCCTGACCCACGCCAACTTCGTCGAGACCAGCCGCAACGCCGCCGTCGCCATGGGTGACGTCGTCGCGCCCGGGTCGTCGACCCTCCTGTTCGTCACGACCGCGCACGTCTTCGCCCGTTTCATCGCGGTCATGTCGGTCCACGCCGGCGTCAAGGTCGGCCACCAGGCCGACACGAAGCAGTTGCTGCCGTCGCTGGCGTCGTTCAAGCCCAGCTTCCTGCTCGCGGTCCCCCGCGTGTTCGAGAAGGTCTACAACTCGGCCGAGCAGAAGGCCGAGGCCGGGGGCAAGGGCGGCATCTTCCGTCAGGCCGTCGCCGTGGCCATCGCGCACAGTCGCGCCCTCGACGAGGGGTCCGTGCCCCTCGGGCTCAGGCTGCGCTTCGCCCTGTTCGACCGACTCGTGTACTCCAAGCTCAAGAAGGCCATGGGCGGCAACATCCGGTACGCCGTCTCGGGCTCGGCCCCGCTCGGCACACGGCTCGGCCACTTCTTCCGCAGCCTCGACATCCGCATCCTCGAGGGGTACGGGCTCACCGAGACCACGGCACCCGCATCGGTCAACCTGGTCTCGAAGTTCAAGATCGGCACCGTCGGCCCGGCCCTCCCCGGCGTGGGCATCAGGATCGCCGACGACGGAGAAGTCCTCGTCAAGGGCGTCAACGTCTTCGCCGGCTACTGGAAGGCCGACGAGGCCACCGCCGAGGTCATGGACGACGGGTGGTTCCGCACGGGCGACCTCGGCGCGCTGGACGCCGACGGCTACCTCACCATCACCGGTCGCAAGAAGGAGATCATCGTCACGGCCGGCGGCAAGAACGTCGCCCCCGCCGCCCTCGAGGACCCCATCCGGGCCAACCCGCTGGTGGGACAGGTCGTCGTGGTGGGTGACCAGCGGCCGTTCGTCGCGGCCCTCGTCACCCTCGACACCGAGATGTTGCCGGTGTGGTTGAACAACGCGGGTGAGGCGGCCGACATGCCGCTGGCCGAGGCCGCCTCGCACCCGAAGGTGCGCGCCGAGATCCAGCGGGCCGTCGACGCGGCCAACGCCTCGGTCTCACGGGCCGAGTCCATCCGCAAGTTCGAGATCCTGCCCGTCGAGCTCACCGAGGCCGGTGGCCACCTGACGCCCAAGATGAGCGTCAAGCGTGCCGTGGTGCTCGAGGACTTCGCCCAGCAGGTCGCGGACATCTACACGGCGAACCCCGACACGGAGTCCGTCCGCACGGTCACGACAAGGGGACGCTGATCAGGCCTTCCACCAGTCGGCGGCACGGATCTCGCGCATGGCCTCACGCTTCGTCTCGGGCTCGAGGGTGAGCACGTAGAGCGTGCCGTCGAGGTGGTCGGTCTCGTGCTGCAGGGCCTGGGCCATGAGCCCCGTGCCCTCGAGCACGACCTTCCGCCCCTCGAGGTCGACGCCTTCGACCCGGGCGTACTCGTACCGCGGGGTGGGGAACCAGAACCCGGGCACCGAGAGGCACCCCTCGTCGACGAGCGTCCTCGCACCGGACACCTCGACCACCACGGGGTTCAACACGTACCCCACCTGTCCGTCGACGTTGAAGCTGAAGGCGCGCAGGGACACCCCGATCTGCGCGGCGGCCACGCCCGCGCGGCCGGGTTCACGCACCGTGTCGAGCAGGTCCTCGACGAGGGACGCGAGACGCGGATCGCCGACGGTGACCGGGTCGGATGCCGATCGAAGGACGGGATCGCCGAACAGGCGGATGGGTCTCACGCTCACGGCGCGCCTCCTGGGGTGTGTCTGGTGGTGGACGGTGGTGGCGGCTCGGGGGTGGGTGCGTGGTGGCGCGGCCGCAGGATCGAGCGCGGGGCGACGAGTCGGGGTTCGTCGCACGCCGCGTCGACGTGGCTGTTGGGTGATTCAACAGTAGTGAAGGTATCGTCTGTGTCGTGCATGTACTCAGCGTCAGCTCTCTCAAAGGGGGCGTCGGCAAGACGACGGTGACGCTCGGACTCACGTCGGCCGCCTTCGCCAAAGGTCTGCGGACCCTCGTCGTCGACCTCGACCCGCAATCCGACGTCTCGACCGGACTCGACATCACGGTCTCCGGTCACCTCAACGTCGCCGACGTCCTGGCATCGCCGAAAGAGAAGACGGTCCGGGCCGCCATCGCCCCGAGCGGCTGGACGAAGGGCCGCCAGGGCACGGTCGACGTCATGATCGGCAGCCCGTCGGCCATCAACTTCGACGGCCCGCACCCCTCGATCCGCGACATCTGGAAGCTCGAGGAGGCCCTCGCGAACGTCGAGGCCGACTACGACCTCGTGCTGATCGACTGTGCCCCGTCGCTCAACGCCCTCACCCGCACGGCCTGGGCCGCGTCCGACCGCGTCACGGTCGTCACCGAGCCGGGCCTGTTCAGCGTGGCCGCGGCCGACCGGGCCCTGCGGGCGATCGAGGAGATCCGTCGGGGACTGTCACCGCGCCTCCAACCCCTCGGCATCATCGTCAACCGCGCTCGGGTGCAGTCGCTCGAGCACCAGTTCCGCATCAAGGAACTCCGCGACATGTTCGGCCCCCTCGTGCTGTCGCCCCAGCTGCCCGAGCGCACGTCGCTGCAGCAGGCCCAGGGAGCAGCCAAGCCGTTGCACGCCTGGCCGGGCGAGAGCGCACAAGAGATGGCTCGCAACTTCGACCAACTGCTCGAGCGCATCATGCGGACGGCGAAGATCGGCGACTACGCCGAACCCGCCACACGCTGAGTGCGGGCCCTCAGGGCCCCACGACGAAGGCCCCGCACGATCTCGTGCGGGGCCTTCGTCGTGGGGACCGCGAGGAGCGGTGCCCGAGGGGTCAGCTGGCGCGCGTGCCGCGGCGGGCGGCGAGTTCGTCGGAGGGGTCGGCCGCCGGCGTGCTGTCGATCTCGACGAGGCTCGACTCGACCTCACGGAGGACCTTGCCGACGGCGATGCCGAAGACGCCCTGGCCGCGACTCACGAGGTCGATGACCTCGTCGTCCGAGGTGCAGAGGTACACGCTGGCACCGTCGCTCATCAGCGTCGTCTGGGCGAGGTCGTTGACGCCGGCCTCGCGCAACTGGTTGACCGCCGTGCGGATCTGCTGCAACGAGATGCCCGTGTCGAGGAGGCGCTTGACCAGTTTGAGGACGAGGATGTCGCGGAATCCGTACAGACGCTGCGAGCCCGAACCGGCAGCGCCGCGGATGGTCGGCTCGACCAGTTCGGTGCGGGCCCAGTAGTCGAGCTGGCGGTAGCTGATGCCGGCGGCCTTGGCCGCGACGGTGCCGCGGTAGCCGCTGTCGGCGTCGTGTTCGGGCAGGCCGTCGGTGAAGAGCAGGCCCAGCTCGTAGCGGGATTCCTCGGGGGAACCTGACTCACTCATGCTGTTGCCTTCCACGTTCTTCTTCCGGAGCTCAACGTTCAACATCGGGTTGATGGTTGTACAGGACTCACGGTACCCACAACGGGGAGCTGCCTGGGCGACATCCGCTCCGACGGGTCGGCGTGTCGAGGATATTCGCCCGGAGCGCGGCCGTCTAGGCGTCGAGGCGGCCCAGCGCCGACCGGACGAGCCCCGATCGGACCACGTCCACCTGCGCCGCCAGCTCTCGCGAGAGCTCGGCGACCCGGGCGCGCGAGGCGGCGTCGTGTCTGCGCGCGAGCGGAGCGAGGGCCGTCTCGATGAGCCCGAGCTCGCGATCGACGGACGCGCGGACCGGGCGCAGGTGCCGCGGCTCGATGCCCGACTTGGCGAGCTCGACCAGGGCCGAGAGGACCGCGACCGAGTCGTCGCCGTACCGGTCGGTGGCCGGGAGCAGCGAGGCCGACACGGCCTCGTCGAGCAGGCCGGCCGAGGCGCCGGCCTCGCGCAGGAGGTCGTCGCGGCCCAGGCGCCGGCCGTGCGTGACGATCGAGACGGGTGCGGCACCGGACGGCAGCGACGACGGGCGGCCGGCGTCGAGGTCGGCCAGGTGCTGACGGATCACCTTGAGGGGCAGGTAGTGGTCGCGCTGCAGGCCCAGGATGAAGCGGAGACGTTCGACGTCAGCCGGGGAGAACTTGCGGTAGCCCGACGGGGTGCGCACCGGGGTGACCAGTTCACGCTCTTCGAGGAAGCGCAGCTTGCTGTTCGACAGGTCGGGGAACTCGGGCTTGAGCCGCGAGAGGACCTGCCCGATCGTCAACAGGTCGGACGGCCCGGTCTGCGACGACCGGGCGACGGCGGTGCGGGGCACGACTACTTGATCGCCAGGTTCGCGAGGTCGACCCGCGATGCGTAGAACGTCAGGCGGAACTTGCCGACCTGGACCTCGGCCCCGTCGGCGAGACGGGCCTCGTCGATGCGGACGCCGTCGAAGTAGGTGCCGTTGAGCGACCCGAGGTCGCGCACACTGAAGGAGGTCCCCTCGCGTCGGAACTCGGCGTGCTTGCGGCTGACCGTGACGTCGTCGAGGAAGATGCCGGCGTCCGGGTGACGACCGGCGACGGTGACGTCGGAGTCGAGGAGGAAACGCGCCCCGATGTTCGGACCACGACGGACCACGAGCAGCGCGGAGCCCGAGGGCAGTGCGGCGACGGCGTCACGCTCGTCGGTGGACACGCCGCCCTCGAGAGCGGCCAGTTGCGCCTGGAACTCTTCGTTGAAGCTGAGGGTCGTGTCGACCTCGCGAGGGGCGCCGGGAGCGCGGTCCTGCTCGCCGGGTGCCGGGTTGGCGGGCTGTGCCATCGTGGACCTCCTTTGGCGTCCCAGCGTATCGGAACTCCGAGGCTCGTCGGGAACGGATTTCGCGATCCGACCGCCCGACCCTGGTGCGCCAGGAGGCGAGGGAGTCTCGGCTTCTCTCACCGCGCCTCCACATGCGACTCCCGACCGCTTCGAGGCCGCGTCATAGGGATCTCTTGGGGTGACCCCGTTCCATGGACCCATCGTCACCACCACCGCCACAGGAGGCACACCATGAACGACCGAGACGGCGACGCCACGACCGGCACCCCGAACGAGGCAACGCCCGCGACCCCCGCGGCGTCGACCCCCGAGCAGCCCGCCGAGGCGCGGACCCTCCCCCACGTCTCCGGCTCGTCCGACGCACGGTACGTGTCGGCCGCGCCGACCTGGATGGCGGGCGACGACTCCCACCAGGCCTACGACGCGGCGCGCCCCACGCCGCCGTCGGCCGGCGCCGGCGAGGACGGCACGGTGCCCCCGGCGTTCGGCGGCCCGACCCGACCACGCCGGTCGAAGAAGTGGCTCGCACTGACCGGGGCCGCCGCCGCGGTCGTCATCGTCGCGGGTGCGGCCGGCGGCGGTGCCTACGCCGCGGGCCGGACGGCCGGTGTCGCCGCGGCCCAGGCGGCGAGCGAACGCCAGGCCCTCGAACTGCTGCCCCAGCTCACGCAGCCGGGCAGCGGGTCGGACGGCTCGACCTCGCCGTTCGGCGGATCGACGCAGCAGGGCGGTTCGTCGCAGGGCGGTTCGTCCTCCCAGGGCTCGTCCGCCCAGACCAGCGCCACCACCGCGACCGACGACGAGAAGGCCGGCGTCGTCACCATCGTCTCGACCCTGAACTACGACGCCTCGTACAAGTCGGCGGGCACGGGCATGATCCTGACCTCCGGTGGACTCGTCCTGACCAACAACCACGTGGTCCAGGGCGCCACCAGCATCCAGGTGACCGTCGAGTCGACGGGGAAGACCTACACGGCCGACGTCGTGGGCACCGACGCGACCAACGACGTGGCCGTGCTGAAGCTGCAGGACGCGTCGGGCCTCGACCCGGTGAGCTTCGACTCGTCGGGCGACGTGGCCACGGGGGACGCCGTCCACTCGACGGGCAACGCCGAGGGCACGGGTGAGCTCGTGACCGCCGAGGGCACCGTGCTGGCGACGGACCAGGCGATCACCGTGCAGAGCGAGTCCGGCTCGGGCACCGAGTCGCTCTCGGGCCTGATCGAGGTCGACGCGGACGTGGTCTCGGGCGACTCGGGTGGTCCGCTGCGCGACGCCGACGGCGACGTCGTGGGCATCGTGACCGCGGCGTCCCAGGGCTCGTCGACCATCACCGGGTACGCCATCCCGATCGACCACGCCCTGGCGATCGCCAAGCAGATCGAGTCGGGCACGGGCAGCTCGACCGTCCAGATCGGCCTGCCCGCCTTCCTCGGCGCGCAGATCTCGAGCACGGCCGGCGGCACCTCGGGCGGCGTCACGATCGCGGGCACCGTCGAGGGAAGCGCGGCGGCGTCGGCCGGCCTCGTCGCGGGCGACGTCATCACGGCGGTCGACGGGACGCCCGTCGCCAACGCGTCCGCCCTCACGGCGGCGGTCACGGCACACGAGTCGGGCGACCAGGTCTCGGTGACCTGGACCGACGCCGCCGGAGCCTCGCACACCGCGACCGTGACGCTGGGCGACGGCCCCGCCGCCTGACCCCGCGACCGTGAGCCCACGACGGCCCGCTCCGCCCCCGGCGGAGCGGGCCGTCAGGCGTGTCAGTCCAGGCCGACGGTGCGGCGGAACGCCCCGGGGCGCAGGACGACCGCTCCCTCGGCGCGGACCGAGTCGGCCAGTGCGCGGTCCGCGGTCACGACGACGACGCGGGCAGCGGAGCCCTCGACCGACCGGAGTCCTCGCACCCGGGCCACGACGGCCGAGTCGCCGTCCGTCTCGGCACGGACGACGGTCACGGCCTCGAACGCGTCGGCGACGGCGCGGGCCTCACCCTCGACGACGGCGGTCACCGTCGGCCATCGCCACGTCGGCGCCCCCGGGGGCTCGGTGGCCGAGTCGTCCGTGAAGGCCCCGACGTCGCCGGGAGCGATCGTCGCCGGTGCGGTCGTGCCGGCCACGGGAAGACCGTCACCGTCCGGGCTCAACGAGGACGCGGCGAACCCGGCCGCGGCGCTGCGGGACAGGGCGGCGAGCAGGCGTTCGGTGGCGCCGACGCGATCGCCCCACCACCCGTCGGGCCGGGAGCCCAGGACGTTGGCGACGTCCACGACCACGTGGACCTCGCTCGCGAGTTCCGCACGCAACCTCGGCCAGGACGCCGCGAACCCTGGGTGCAACGGAAGGCCGGCGACGTCGTCGGTGGGCACCCAGCCGAGGGCGATGCTCTCGGGGTCCGAGACCACGGGCTCGAAGGACCGGAGTGCCCGGGCGACCACGGTGGTGTACGACCAGAATCCGAGGTCGAGCTCGGACGAGAAGAGCAGACGGAGGGCGTCGCCCGGGACGGCGGCCTCTTCACCGCTCTCGCGGAGGGCCCCCTCGACGGCGGTCTCGTCGTGGTGACGCGCGCCGCCCGGCAGGCCCCAGGTGCCGCCGAAATGGCTCCAGTCGGCCCGGTGCTGCAGCAGCACCCGGCCGTCGGCGTCGACGACGAGCAGGCCCGCCGCTCCGGCGCGACCCCAGAACCGTCGCCCGTCGGGGGCCTCGACCCAGCCGTCAGCGGGCTCGTGCGTGTTCACACGGTCGAGCTTGCCACAGCGACCAGGAGGCGGTGCTCGCGAGAGGCGGCGCCGGTCCCGTCGGGCGGTCCGACGGGCGTGACCCGACCCAACCGATGCACCGGCGCGCTCCGAAGGAACACCTGGGACCGGCCCGGAACCCGATGCCGGGCCGGTCCTGCACCTCTCCGGGGCCGGGGACCCGTCCGTGACCGACACCGCGCCTCCCGGGTCCGCCCCGACGGGACCTAGGGCTGCTGGACGGAGAAGACGTTGCCGGCCGGGTCGGTGAACCAGGCGATGTCGGGCCCCATGCCGACGCTCCGCCCACGCATCACGCCCCGTTCGTCGGAGTGGCCACCGTGGTGCTCGGGCTCGAGGCCGAGCCCGGCCAGGTCGTCGAGGGCCGCGTCGAGGTCGTCGACGACGAGGTTCAGCACGGTGTACGACGCGGGCACGTGGTCCGGCTTGCCGTAGACGAACACCCACGCCGCGCCTCCCGGCAGACGGAGGCGGACCATCTGACCCTCGACGACGGTCTCGGTCTCGAGACCGAGGACGTCACGGTAGAACGAGACGGCCGCGGCCACGTCGTCGACGCTGAAGCCGGAGTAGCCGGACTGCGGACAGAACACGGGTGCCCCTCTCTCGGACGGGGACGGCCGACCGTCGCCGACGTCACGCCCAGCGTGCACCCTGCGCGGCTCGCACACCAGCACCCGTCAGACGAAGCGGATGGCCTGCTGCAGCCGGGCCCGGACCTCGAAGACGTCGGAGATGCTCGTCCGGTCACCGAGCTCCGGACCGTGGCGGAGCACCTGCGGCAGCAACGAGCGGCGGAGCACCCAGGTGCCCCCGGCCCGGCGTCCAACCTTCTCGAGGGCGGGCCCGAAGTCGTCGTCGGGCACGACGATCAACTGCGCCGTGAACGAGACGCGGGTCTCCCGGCGGACGGCACGCGCCTGACGGGTGAGGTCGCGGACGGGCTCCTCGTCGTCGGGGATGCCCCGTCCGACGAGCTCGCCCCGGGACACCTGCACCTCGCTGCCCCAGTCGGAGGACTGGATCGCGAACAGCCCCGACGGGCCGAGCACGACGTGGTCGAGCTTGCCCTCGGCGCCCGCGTCGACGTCGCTCCAGATGGTGAACCCGATGCCGAGCTCGGTGACGGCGGCCACGGTAGCCTCCTCGGCCATCGCGTCGGCCAGGACGTGACGGATCTCGGGAGGCGCGCTGCGGACGAGGCGCTCGTCGTACGGGTCGTCGAGGGGCACACCACGACCGACCCACTCGCGCATGAGGCCGAGGTACCGCTCGCGGTTCGCCCCACCCGGGTGCCCGTGGACCCGGGCCCTGGGCTTGGAGTCGGTGCGGGCCGTCTCGCGGGGTGGCGGCGACCACCCGGGGGCGCTCGACCCCGCCGAGCGCGCGCTGCCCGTCGCCGAGGTGCTGCGCGAGCCCGACCCCCGGTCGTAGGCGGCTCGGGCCTCGGGCGTGCCGACCTGTTGCCAGGCGTGCTGCAGGTCTCGGAACGCCTGGGCCGTGCCGCCGAGGTCGGGGTGGGTCTGGCGGGCCAGGCGCCGGTAGGCCCGGCGCAGGTCGTCGGTCGACGCCGTCGACGGCACGCCGAGCACCTCGTAGGGCGTGGCGGAGGCGGGGCTGGGCGTCACGACGGCGACCTTACCGAACGCCCGCTGGACGACCGGTCGACGCCCGGGCGCCGGACGGACCGGTGGTTCACCGCGTCGGGCTGGCCGCCGGTCGCGCGGAGGTGGCCCGGCGGACGGACCGGGCGACCCGCCAGGCGCGCCACCGCAGGCGCGCCCGTCGGACGAGGCGTCGGACCCACTGCGTGATGCGGTGCGCCGCCGGGAACTCGGTGCCCAGCAGGGCGACCCCGAGGAAGACGACGAGCCAGCCCGGCCCGGGCAGCGGCACGAGGATCAACCCCGCCACGACGACGAGGCCCCCGACCACTCCGACCCCGACCTTGTAGAGCAGGCGGAGCCGAGGCCGCGAGTCGAGTCGCAGGCGCATGCGGGCGTGGCCGTCGCGCCAGGCCTGCCGCCGTCGTCCCCGACGCGGGGCGTGGTCGTGCGGGGTCACCGGTGGGACGCCGTCCGGGCTCTCGGGCTGCTCGGTCATGACGGCGACGCTAGGGGGCGTTCCTGTGAGCAGCACGGCGGTGGAGGGGGTAGCCAGGGAACATGGACTACACACACCTCGGACGCACAGGGTTGTCCGTCTCACGGGCCGTGCTCGGCACGATGAACTTCGGGCCGCAGACGACGGAGGACGACTCCCACGCGATCATGGACCGAGCCCACGAGCTCGGCGTCAACTTCTTCGACACGGCGAACGTCTACGGCTGGGAGAAGGGCGAAGGCATCACCGAGCAGATCATCGGCCGGTGGTTCGCCCGCGGCGGTGGGCGACGCGAGAAGACCGTCCTCGCCACCAAGCTCTACGGCGACATGGGCGACTGGCCGAACGACGGCAAGCTCAGCGCGCTGAACATCCGTCGCGCCCTCGACGCGAGCCTCTCGCGCCTGCAGACGGACCACGTCGACCTCTACCAGTTCCACCACGTCGACCGTGAGACGCCGTGGGACGAGATCTGGCAGGCGATGGAGGTCGCCGTGCAGCAGGGCAAGGTCTTGTACGTCGGCAGCAGCAACTTCGCCGGGTGGCACATCGCCCAGGCCCAGGAGGCCGCGAAGGCCCGACACTTCACGGGCCTGGTGAGCGAACAGTCGATCTACAACCTCATCGTGCGCGACGTCGAGCGGGAGACCCTTCCCGCCGCCCGTCACTACGGACTGGGCATGATCCCGTGGTCGCCGCTCAACGGCGGACTGCTGGGTGGAGTCATCGAGAAGACCGAGGAGGGCTCGCGTCGTCTCGAGGGCCGCAGCGCGGACTACGTGGCCGCCCACCGGGACCAGCTCGAGGCCTACGAGGGCTTCGCCCGCGAACTCGGGCACGCCCCGGGCGAGGTCGCCCTCGCGTGGCTGCTGCACCAGCCGGGCGTCACCGGGCCGATCACCGGCCCGCGGACCATGGCACAACTGGAGTCGGCGGTTGCCGCCGTCGACGTCGAGCTGGACGAGGCCGCGCTGGCGCGGCTGGACGAGATCTTCCCCGGGCACGACACGTCGCCCGAGGACTACGCGTGGTGAACCGGAGGACGACATGAAGACCAGGACAATCGGAGACGTGACGGTCAGTGCCATCGGCCTGGGCGGCATGCCCCTGTCGATCGAGGGCCGACCCGACGAGAAACAGGGCATCGCGACGATCCACGCCGCTCTCGAACAGGGCATCACCCTGATCGACACGGCCGACGCCTACCATCAGGCCGGCAAGGACGAGATCGGGCACAACGAGTTGCTCATCGCGAAGGCGCTCAAGAGCTACCACGCCGACACCGACCAGGTGCTCGTGGCGACCAAGGGCGGTCACCTGCGCCCCGAGGCCGGAGCATGGGCCCAGAACGGCGACCCGTCGTACCTCAAGGAGGCCGCGAAGGCCTCGGCCAAGCGCCTCGGCGTCGAGACGATCGGGCTGTACCAGTTCCACCGACCGGACCCCGCCGTCCCCTACGCCGACTCGATCGGCGCACTCGCCGAGCTGCTCGACGAAGGCGTGATCCGCATGGCGGGCATCTCGAACGCGACGCCCGACCAGATCCGCGAGGCGAACGACGTCCTCGACGACCGGCTCGTCTCGGTGCAGAACCAGTACTCGCCGGCCTTCCGGACGAGCGAGGCCGAGCTCGTGCTGTGCGACGAGATGGGCATCGCGTTCTTGCCGTGGAGTCCGCTCGGCGGCATCACGAACGCCGGTGAGCTGGGCGCCAAGCACGCGGTCTTCGCCGAGATCGCCAACGCCCGGCGGGTGACCCCGCAGGTGCTGACCCTCGCCTGGGAGCTGGCGAAGTCCGAACTCGTGATCCCCATCCCGGGGTCGACCCGGCCGCAGACGATCATGAACTCCGCGACCGCCACGTCGATCAAGCTCTCGGCCGACGAGATCCAGCGACTCGACGCCGCCTGACCCACCCCGCGGTGCGCCCGCCCCCTCGGGGGTGGGCGCACCGCCACGACCCCCACCACCGACGAGGAGACACCATGGCCGACGCCAACCTGACCCGCCCCTACGACATCATCGGCATCGTGCCCGAGTTCGAGCTCACGAGCACAGACATCACCGACGGCGCCGAGCTGCGCCGCCCGCAGGTGAGCGGCATCATGGGCCCGGGTGGCGACGACGCCAGCCCGCAACTGAGCTGGTCCGGAGCCCCCGAGGGCACCAAGAGCTTCGCCGTCACGATCTACGACCCCTACGCGCCCACCGGTTCGGGCTTCTGGCACTGGGCGGTCGCCGACCTGCCGGCCGACACGACCGACCTGCCGTCGGGTGCCGGCGACGACCAGGGGTCCGGCCTGCCCGAGGGCGCGATACAGCTGAAGAACGACGGGGGCCTGGCCCGTTACGTCGGCGCGGCCCCGCCGGAGGGCCACGGCCCGCACACGTACTTCGTGGCCGTGCACGCCCTCGACGTGGAGAAGATCGGGGTCGACGAGACCGCCAGCCCGGCGTACCTCGGTTTCAACCTGCACTTCCACACCCTGGCTCGCGCCGTCATCTCGGCCACCTTCGAGGTGCCCGCGGCCTGATCGCACGCCCCGCCACGACGCGACGACGCCCCGCCACGATCTCGTGGCGGGGCGTCGTCGCGTCCCGTCGCCCGACCCGCGGGCCGCCGGACACGGGCCCGCGGGTCGACGGCGTCAGGCCTCGCGGCCGCTCGGCATCTGCGTCTTGCGCGGGTCGGTCTCGGCGAGACCCTCGAAGATCGACTCGATGCGTGACAACACGTCGGCCTCGAGCGTGACGCCCGACGCCTTCGCGTTCGACTCGACCTGCTCGGGGCGCGACGCCCCGATGATGGCCGAGGCGACGTTCTCGTTCGAGAGCACCCAGGCGAGCGACAGCTGGGCCTGGGTCAGACCCAGATCCGACGCGATCGGCTCGAGCTGGGCGACGGCGTCGAGGACGTCGTCGCGCAGCCAGCGCTCGATCATGCCCGCACCGCCCTTCTGGTCCGTCGCCCGGCTGCCCTCAGGCAGCTCGGCACCGACCTTGTACTTGCCCGTCAAGACGCCCTGGGCGACGGGCGACCAGACGATCTGCGAGATGCCGAGCTCGGTCGAGGCGGGGACCACCTCGTCCTCGATGACGCGCCAGAGCAACGAGTACTCGGGCTGGTTCGAGACGAGCTGGATCTTCAACTCGCGGGCGAGGGCGTGCGCCTCACGGAGCTGCTCGGCGTTCCACTCCGAGACGCCGACGTAGAGGATCTTGCCCTGGCGGACCAGGTCGGCGAAGGTCTCCATCGTCTCGTCGAGAGGCGTCTCGACGTCGTACCGGTGGGCCTGGTAGAGATCGACGTAGTCGGTCTGCAGACGCCGGAGCGACCCGTCGATCGACTCGGTGATGTGCTTGCGGCTGAGCCCGGTGTCGTTGTGCCCCTTCGGGCCGGTCGGACCGTAGACCTTGGTGAAGATCTCGAGGGACTCGCGACGCTCGCCCTTCAGCGCCTCGCCCAGGACGGTCTCGGCCTGCGTGTTGGCGTAGACGTCGGCGGTGTCGAACGAGCTGATGCCGACGTCGAGGGCGGCACGGACGCAGCGCGTCGCCGTGTCGTTCTCGACCTGCGAGCCGTGGGTGAGCCAGTTGCCGTAGGTGAGCTCGCTGACCTTGAGCCCGCTGTTTCCGAGGTACCTGAACTTCATGACGACCTTTCTCGGTGGTGCCGCGTCGATGCGGCACCCGGTCGACGCTAGTCACGGGCCGCCCCGCCCGCCCGGTCGCGGACCGCGTCGGGCACCGTGAAGCCCGAGGGCGTGCGGTGCCAGAAGGCCCGCAGTCGGAGCGGTCCGGCACCGAGCGACCGGGCGATGCCCGAGGCCCAGACGTCGACGGCGACGCGGTCGACGGGGTCGTCGTCGACGGTCTGCCAGACGCAGACCAGCTGCCGGGCCCTGACCCGCAGGCCCTGGTGACGCCAGAGGTCGACGAGTTCGTCGACGTCGGGCCGGCGAGGCAGGCGCGGAACGCCGTGGAGCCGGCCCGCCGGGGCGAGCTGGCGGCCGTCGGCGGCGAGGAAGGCGAAATGGACGACCTCGCGCTCGCAGCTCTCGGCGCACAGGCGGGTCGCATGGTCGAGCAGGGCCCGGTCGTCGGCGTCGGCTGCGAGGACGGGGAGGCGCAGGAGAGCGGCATCGGCATCGACGGGAACGGAGCCGCCGCGGACGCGCACGCCTCAGCCCACCGGAAGGAGGGGACGGACGTCGGACGGGGTACGACGCATGGGTGGGAGGACCGTCAGGTCACCGGGGTCGATCACGGACAGGATCGCCGCGGCCCACCGCTGGTCGTCGCACGTCGCCGAGAGGGACTCGTCGGGGCTCTGCCACACGAGGAGGACGGACGCGGCCTCGACCCAGGCCGCCACCTCGACGATGCGGAGGGCGATCGTGCCCACCCGGTCGCGATCGGGCTCGACCGGGAGGCCGCCGACGGCGACGGGCGGAGCGACGGGGACGCCGTCCGGTCCGAGGTACATCCACAGCAGGGCCCGGTCGTCGGACGGCTCGAGGCAGAACTCGTGGACGAAGTCCTCGAGCTGCTCGTCGGTGGGATGGGGGGCGAGGACGGGAGGGTAGGTGTCGATGGAGGTCATGGGACGAGGCTGGCGGCCACGGTGTCGACGGTGGCACGCAGCCGGCCCGCCTGTGGAGGACGTCGGCGTCGGCCGAGCTGGGGAGGAGACGACCGGCTCGGGACCGGGAACGCGACCCGACGACTACCATCCCCGGCATGACGACCCCCGCCACCCCCACGAATCCCGCCGTCGCCCTGCCGGACGGTCGGGTCGTCCCGGCGCTCGGCCAGGGCACCTGGAACCTCGGCGACGACCCCCGGCGGCGCGAGGCCGAGATCGCGGCCCTCCGCGCCGGGCTCGACGCCGGGCTCACGATGGTCGACACGGCCGAGATGTACGGCGGAGGGCGGTCGGAGTCGCTCGTCGGCGAGGCGATCGCCGGGCGCCGCGACGAGGTGTTCCTGGTCAGCAAGGTGCTGCCGAGCAACGCCTCGCGGCAGGGCACGGTGGACGCCTGTCACGCCAGCCTCGATCGACTGGGCACGGACCACCTCGACCTCTACCTGCTGCACTGGCGCGGACGTCACCCGCTCGCCGAGACGGTCGACGCCCTGGAGACGCTGGTCGCCGAGGGCGCGATCGGCGGCTGGGGCGTCAGCAACTTCGACGTCGACGACCTGCACGAGCTGCTCTCGGTGCCCGGGGGCGACAAGGTCCAGACGAACCAGGTGCTCTACAACCTGGCCCGTCGCGGTCCCGAGTTCGACCTGCTGCCCTGGGCGCGCGAGCACGGCGTGCCGTTGACCTCGTACTCCCCCGTCGACGGCGGCGAGCTGCTCGGGCACCCCGTCCTCGCGCAGGTCGCGGGCGACCTCGGCGTCTCGCAGGCCCAGCTGGCCCTCGCCTGGGTGCTGCGCCTCGTGCCCGACCTCATGGTCGCGGTCAAGGCGGGCACGGCCGAGCACACCCTCGAGAACGCGGCCGCCCTGGCGATCGACCTCGACGACCAGGCCTTCGTGCAGCTCGAGCGGGCGTTCCCCGCACCGACGACCGGGGTGCCGCTCGAGATGCGCTGACCCGCGCCTCCTGGGCTCGCCTCACGCCGACGCATGCAGCAGAGTGGAGGGACCAGCCCGGGTGACATCGACGTCAGCCGGACGCGAGCTCCAGAGGACACCGCATGATCATCGACAAGGCCGACGTGATCGTCACCAGCCCCGACCGCAACTTCGTGACGCTGAAGATCACGACCTCCGACGGCGTCACCGGCCTCGGCGACGCCACCCTGAACGGTCGTGAGCTCGCCGTGGTCGCCTACCTGACCGAGCACGTCGTCCCCCTGTTGATCGGGCGCGACCCCGCCCGCATCGAGGACACCTGGCAGTTCCTCTACCGCAGCGCCTACTGGCGTCGGGGGCCGGTCACCATGGCCGCGATCGCCGCCGTCGACGTCGCGCTGTGGGACGTCAAGGCCAAGGTCGCCGGACTGCCCCTCTACCAACTGCTCGGCGGCGCCTCGCGCACCGGCCTGCTGACCTACGGCCACGCCTCGGGCAAGGACCTGCCCGAGCTCTTCGACAGCGTCCGCGACCACCAGGAGCAGGGCTACAAGGCGATCCGCGTCCAGACCGGCGTGCCCGGTCTCCGATCGATCTACGGGATCGCCTCGAACGCCACCTTCGACGCCAACAGCGGCGTGCGCTACGACCACGAGCCCGCGCAGCGCGGCGCCCTGCCGGCCGAGGAGGACTGGGACACCCGGTCGTACCTGCGGCACGTGCCCACCGTGTTCGAGGCGGTGCGGAACGAGTTCGGCCCCGAGATCCCCCTGCTGCACGACGGCCACCACCGCATGACGCCGATCCAGGCGGCGCGGCTCGGCAAGAGCCTCGAGCCCTACGACCTGTTCTGGCTCGAGGACGTCACGCCGGCCGAGAACCCCGAGGCCCTGCGCCTCGTGCGGCAGCACACGACCACTCCCCTGGCGATCGGCGAGATCTTCAACACGGTGTGGGACTACCAGCAGATCATCCGTGAGCAGCTGATCGACTACGTGCGGAGCGCCGTGACGCACACGGGCGGCATCACCCACCTCAAGAAGGTGCTCGACTACGCCTCGCAGTACCAGATCAAGTCGGGCATGCACGGGCCGACCGACATCTCGCCGGTCGGCATGGCGGCCGCGATGCACCTGGGCCTCGCCATCCACAACTTCGGCATCCAGGAGTACATGAAGCACGGCGCGAGGACCGACGAGGTCTTCCGGCAGAGCTTCACCTTCGTCGACGGCATGCTGCACCCGGGCGAGCAGCCCGGCATCGGCGTCGAGCTGGACGAACGGGCCGCGGCGGCGTACCCCTACGCCCAGGCGTACCTGCCCTACAACCGCCTGGCGGACGGCACGGTCCACGACTGGTGACGAGGAGGCGCGGCGCGCGAGAGGGCGTCAGTCGCCCTCGTACGCGGCCGCCAGTTCGGCGATGACGAGCCTGTTCATGCCCATCATCGCGGCCATGGCCCGGGCGGCGCCCTCGGGGTCGGGCCCGCCCAGGTAGCGGTCCATGACGGTGGGGACGACCTGCCAGGAGAAGCCCCAGCGGTCCGTCACCCAGCCGCACCGCCCCTCCTGCCCGCCGTCGGCGGCGAACGCGTCCCAGTAGTGGTCGAGCTCGTCCTGGGTCTCGACCGAGATCGAGAACGAGGTCGCCTCGGTGGGCCGCGGGCCGCCGTCGCCGCCGTTCAGCAGGCGGTACGGCTGACCGTCGAGCTCGAGGTCGACGACCAGCGCCCGACCGGCCATGGCCTGGTCGGGGAAGTCCTCTGGGTAGCGCGAGACGTCGGTGACGCGGGACGCCGGGAACAGGCCGACGTAGAAGTCGGCCGCGGTCTCGACGTCACGACCGAACCAGAGCGTGGGGGTGATGCGGGGCATGGCGCGCCTCCTCGTGGTGGGCCGGTGGCGCCGTCGCCGCCGTGCCGCACAGGCTAGCGCCGCCCGGCCCGCGGGGCGAGGACTAGCCGATGAGCGCCTCGATCGGACCCCGCACGAAGTACACCAGGAACCCGGCGGCGACGATCCACAGCAACGGGCTGATCTTCCGCGCCCGCCCGGCGAAGGCCCCCACGACGACCCAGCTGACGAAGCCGACGCCGATGCCGTTCGCGATCGAGTAGGTCAGCGGCATCGTGATGACGGTGAGGAACACCGGGAGGGCGACCGAGAAGTCGGTCCAGTCGATCTGGCTGATCTGCGACACCATCAGGGCGCCGACGATCACCAGTGCCGACGCGGCGACCTCGAGGGGCACGACCTGGGTCAGCGGCGTGAAGAACATCGCGAGCAGGAAGAGCGCCCCCGTGACGACCGAGGCGAAGCCCGTCCGGGCACCTTCGCCGATGCCCGAGGCGGACTCGACGAACACCGTGTTCGACGACGAGCTGGTCGCCCCGCCGGCGACCGCCCCGACGCCCTCGACGATGAGGGCCGAGCGCAGGCGCGGGAAGGTGCCGTCGGCGTCGGCGACGTCGCCCGCCTTGGCGAGGCCGGTCATCGTGCCCATCGCGTCGAAGAAGTTCGTGAACACCAGGGTGAAGACCAGCATCACGGCCGACAGCACGCCGATGCGGGCGAAGGCGCCGAAGCTGAACTGGCCGACCAGCGAGAGGTCGGGCAGCGCCACGATCTGGGTCGGCAGGACGGGGGCGTTGAGGTTCCAGTCGTCGAGGTTCTGGCCGTTCGACGGCGGCACCTGGAAGATCGCCTGGAGGGCGATGGCGATGACGGTCGTCGCGACGATGCCGATGAAGATCGCCCCGCGCACCCTGCGGGCCATGAGCACGCCGATGACGAGCAGGCCGATGACGAAGGTGATCGTCGGCAGCGTCGCGACCGAGCCCGCATCGCCCAGCTGCACGGGCGGCGACGAGGTGCCGCTGGTGCGGACGAAGCCCGAGTCGACCAGGCCGATGAAGGCGATGAAGAGGCCGATGCCGACCGTGATGGCCGTCTTGAGGGCCGCGGGCACCGCGGTGAAGATCATGCTGCGCAGGCCGGTCACGGCGAGGATGGTGATGACGAGCCCGTTGATCACGACCAGGCCCATGGCCTCGGGCCAGGTGACGTCCTGCACGACGTTGACGGCGAGGAACGAGTTGATGCCGAGACCCGCCGCGAAGGCGAACGGGAGGCGCGCGACCGTTCCGAACAGGATCGTCATGACCCCGGCGGTCAGGGCGGTGACCGCACCCACCTGACCGTTCTGCAGCCAGTTGCCGGCCACGTCCGTGGCCGCCTGGTCGGCGCTGAAGCCGCCGAGGATGAGCGGGTTCAAGATGACGATGTAGGCCATCGTGACGAAGGTCACGACGCCGCCCCGGATCTCGCGCGCCCAGGTCGAGCCGCGGTGCGTGACCTCGAAGAAGCGGTCGAGCGTGCCCCCGACTCCGGGTCGCGGTGGCGTGGTGGCGGGGGCGTTCGTGGCCATGGCGATGCGTCTCCGGTGGGATCGGACGTGGGGGGAAGAGAACAGGATAGGCCGTGTGCGCGGTGCACGATGCAACGCCCCGCACCGCCGCGTCCGGCCCGTCGACGGGTCAGCCCCCGAGCCCGGCGATCAGGTTGACCGTCGAGGCGAGGATCACCGACCCGAACAGGTACGACAGCAGCATGTGGCGCAGCACGACGGCGCGGATGACGCTCGACCCGATGTCGGTGTCGGCGATCTGGAACGTCATGCCGAGCCCGAAGGCCACGTAGGCGAAGTCGGCGTAGCGCGGCGGGGCGTCCTGGTTGAACGAGATGCCACCGACCTCGTCGCCGCTGTAGTAGAGCACGGCGTACCGCAGGGTGAAGAGCGTGTGCACGAGGAACCACGACAGGGCGATGCTGACGACGGCGAGCCCGGCGAGGAGGTCCTCGGCCGCCCCGCCCATGCTCGTCGCGCGGACGAGGACGACCCCGACCGCGAACAGGCTCGCGACGCTCGCGCCCACGAGCAGGAGGTCGCCGGCCGGTCGGGACGGGTCCTCTCGGGTCGCCCAGCGGCGGGTGTCGTCGGCGTCGAACCGGCCGACCGCGAGCCAGACCCAGGCGAGGTAGACGACGCAGGCCGCGGCCCAGCCGATCGCGACGGCGACGGAGGGCAGCACCCAGGGCCACGTGCCGACCACGGCCGCGACGCCGACCACGGCCATCACGACGAACCGGAGGCGCGAGCGGCGGACGCGCACGGCGGTGGCCTGGGGGTCGACTCGGGGGCTCATGCCCCGATCGTGCCAGACCCCGCCCGACCGGTGACGCCGTGCGCGTCGACGTCGGAGGAGCCTAGGAGGCGCGGTGCACGCCGAGCGCGCGCGTCACCAGGGGCACCTGCAACGGCAGCCGGGCGATCGTGACGGCGCGGCGCACCGTCGTGGCCCGCTCGCTCCGCACGGCGCGCAGGGCCATCGAGACGTTCGCCGGGAACACGGCGACGAAGAGGGCGGCGGCGGCCAGACCGCCCGCCCGACGCGTCCTCGGCGACAGGAGGGCGACGGCGATGCCGACCTCGGCGAGGCCCGATCCGATCGTCCAGAACCGGGCCGGCCCCGGCACGCTCCGCGGGACGACCGCGTCGTAGACCGCGGGCCTGGCCAGGTGGAGGACGCCGGAGCCGCCCAGGATCGCGGCGAGGACGCGGGCGTCCCGACGGGCGGCGGACCTCGGGGGGCGTCGGGGGCGGTGGCTCATGGGACCATCTTGCGCGCGCCTCCCGGGGTGGGCCGTGGGCGACGCGGCGCGGCGCTCAGACGGCGCGGCTGACGCCCCGGCTCGTGATGGCCGACATGAGGGCGTCGACGGGCTCGCGGGCGGCGCCCGGGTTGGCGACGAGCACGTAGTCGACGTCGCCGAGGGTGGGCAGCGAGAACCGGTCGCTGACCTTGACGAGGTCGGTGGGGATGAGCGAGAACGGGAACACGGCCACGCCGATGCCCGCCCGCACCGCGGCGAGCACCCCGTTGACGTCACGCGTGTTGCAGGTGATGCGCCAGGTGCGGCCGGCACGCTCGAGCGCGTCGATGGCCATCTGCCGACTGAGGCTCGGCGCCTGGTACGCGATCAACGGGACGGGCTGGCCGGCTTCGACCACGAGCTTGTCCTGGCCGATCCAGACCATCGCGTCACCGGCGACCCGGGTGCCCTCGTCGGACTCGCCCGCCGTCTGCTTGACGAAGATGAGGTCGAGGTGGCCGGCGGCGAGGCGGCGGCGCAGGGGCGCGGACTGGTTGACGGTGAGCTCGAGGTTGATCTGCGGGTAGAGCTGGCGGAAGTGGCGCAGGATGCGCGGCAGCTGGGTGATCGCGAGGTCGTCGGCGGCGCCGAAACGCAGGCGACCGCGCATCGCCGAGCCGCTGAAGTAGCTCTCGGCCGCGGCGTGGGCGGCGAGGATCGTCCGGGCGAAGCCGGCCATGGCGTCGCCGTTGTCGGTCAGGCGCACGTCCCGGGTGTCGCGGGCCACCAGCGTGCGGCCCGCGGCCTTCTCGAGTCGGCCGACCTGCTGGCTGACCGTGGGCTGGCTGATGCCGAGGCGCTGGGCGGCCCGGGTGAAGCTGCGGGTCTCGGCCACGACGAGGAACGTCGCGAGCAGCGTGGGGTCGTACACCGCGCCTCCTCGGTCGAGTGGGCCTGGGGCCTCGTCATTCACGAAGCCAATGCGATTGATCATCTCCCACCGGGGTCCGAATGACCAGCCCGGCCGTACCGTCGATGCAGACCGTGAACCGAACCCCAGCGCAGGAACCGTGATGTCCGCCCCGCCCCGCACCGACTTCCCCCCGACCGCCCCCCTCCCGATCAGCACGACCCGCCCGCCGTGGCGGCACACCTTCATCGCCCTCAGCGTGCCGAACTTCCGGCTCTGGACGGCCGGCAACGTCGTGGCCATGACCGCCGGGTGGATGCAGCGCATCGCCCAGGACTGGCTCGTGCTCGAGCTGACCGGCAGCGCCACCGCGGTCGGCGTCACCGTGGCGATGCAGTTCGCCCCGATGCTGTTCTTCGGCCTGCTCGGCGGCGTGATCGTCGACCGGTTCTCGAAGCGGGCGCTCATGCTCGTCACGCAGAGCGTCTTCGCGGTGCTGAGCCTCGGCCTCGCGGCCCTGACCCTCTCGGGCGCCGTCGAGGCCTGGCACGTCTTCGCCATCGCGTTCGCCACCGGCCTCGTGACCGTCGTGGACAACCCGGCCCGCCAGGTGATCGTGACCGAACTCGTCGGACACACCCATCTGCGCAACGCGATCAGCGTCAACTCGAGCGTGTTCCAGCTCGGCGGCATGGTCGGCCCCGCGATCGCCGGCGTCCTGCTGCTCGCCGTCGGCGCCGGGTGGGCCTTCGTCGTCAACGGCGTGGCCTGCCTGGTCGTCGTCGTCATGCTGACGCTGCTGCGCACGGCGCAGATGACCCGGGTCGCCCCGGCCGCCCGAGGACGGGGCCAGTTGCGCCAGGGGCTCGCCTACGCGCGGTCGAAGCCGACCATCGTCGTCCCCGTGCTGCTCGTGGGCGTCTACGCCGTCTTCGGCCTGACCATGCCGGTGCTGCTCGCGTCGTTCGCCGCCGACGTGTACGACGTGGGGCCCGGGGGCTACGGCCTCTTCAACTCGATGATCGCCGTCGGCGCGCTGACCGGCGCCCTGCTCTCGACGCGTCGGGCGACGATCCGGCTGCGGACCATCGTGCTCGGCGTCCTCGTGACCGGCGTGCTGCAGGCCGTGGCCGGGTCGATGCCGTCGCTCGTCCCGTTCGCCGTCGTGCTCGTCGGCGTCGGGCTGGCCTCGCTGCTGTTCTTGACGGCGGCGAACCAGCTCGTGCAGATGTCGAGCAACATCGCGATCCGCGGGCGGGTGATGTCGCTGTACATCCTCGTGCTGCTCGGCGGTCAGGCGATCGGCGGCCCGCTGATGGGCGTGATCGTCGAGACCTTCGGCACGCACGCCGCCATGGTGGTCTCGGGCGGGGTGCCGGCCGTCGCCGCGGCGATCACGGCGATCGCGCTGGCCCGACGGGGGCAGCTCACGCTGCAGGTGCGCACCCGGTGGCACGTGCCGGTGGTCAGCATCGAGCAGCGCTAGGCCCGGCAGGGGTCAGGCCGCGGCGCCGCGGGTCAGCGCGGCGACCACGTCGGCGATCACGTCGCCGGCCGCCTGCTCGCCGGTGGCCGGCCAGTCGAAGGCGACGCCCAGCGTGATGCACACCAGCACCCGGGCCAGGGTGCGGGGCTCGAGGCCGGTGATCTGCACCGCGTGCCCCCGGAACACCTCCTCGACGAGCGCGTGCACCGCGTCGAGCACCTCGCGGCGTTGCCGCACGAAGTCCGCCATCACCTCGGGGTGCGCCAGGGCGTGGGCCCGGAACTCGCTCATCAGGGCGAAGTCCTCGACCTGGCCCGGCCCGTATGGTGCGAACGCCGTGCTGATCTTCTCGGGCAGCTGCTCGAGGGTCGTCCCCGGCAGGAACATGCCCTGCAGCGCCCCCAGTGCGCCGTCGGTCTCGCGACGCATGAGGCTGACGACCAGGTCGTCCTTCGACGAGAAGTTCGAGTAGACCGCCCCCTTGCTGAACCCGGCGGCGCGGGCCACGTCGTCGAGGGTCGTGGCGTGCACCCCGCGACGGGAGAACAGCTCGGACGCCGCGTCGAGCAGTCGCTGCTTGACCTGCGCTCGGGGCGTGCGCGGAACGGGAGCGCCTGCGGTGCTGGCCATGCTGCGACCCTAACGGGTGCGGGTGATCCTCAGAAGTCACCCGCACGGACCCCGAACGGGGCGCATACCGACGGGTATCGGGGCGTTAGCATCGGATCGCCTGGTGAACCCGAAGCATCAGGAGACCGCGTGGGTGCGCGACCGCCCGACCCTCACCAGGTCGACGCCTCGGTCGCGCACCCCGCCCCGGCACCGCGGACCGGCGCGGGTGCGGCCGGTCGACCCGCGCCTCCTCGGATGGTCGTCGTCGAGGTCGGTGGCCTCAGATCGCGGTGCGTCGCGACGAGCCGCCGAAGCCGATCGACACGTCGAGGCGCCAGGCCTTCGGCTCGCCCGACACGTGCGTCGTGCCCACGAAGCGCAGCCGGTCGCCGGCGCCGAGGCTGAGGACGCCGTGCACGTCGAGGTTCTCGCCGAGCCGGAAGACGATCTCGTGCTCGTCGAGCAGGTCGTCGTCGACGGTCGCGCCGAAGGTCGCGCCGTCGAACGTCAGGGGCACGTCACGGAACACCAGTGACGGCGCTTCGTCCGACCAGTCGACCACCTCGGGCACCCGCGCCGCGACGATGCGGGCGTCCACGACCCCGTCGTCGTCGAGGGTGACCGAGGAGGCGCGCAGGTCGATGCCGAGGTCGTCACCGTCGAGTCGGAAGCGGTTCTCCACGGCCCCACGCTACCCAGCACCGGCCCCGGGCGGAATGGCCGGACCGCGTCCGGGGTTCGCCCGGTCATGAAGAAGCGCATCGGGTTCTTGTCGTTCGGTCACTACCAGGACGTCCGCGGCTCGGCGACCCCGACCGCCCGGGAGGCGCTGGTCCAGTCGATCGAGCTGGCGGAGGCCGCGGACGAGATCGGCATCGACGTGGCCGCCGTGCGCGTCCACCACTTCGTGCGCCAGGCCGCCAACCCCTTCCCGCTGCTGGCCGCGATGGCGGCCCGGACGAGCCGCATCGAGCTCGGCACCGGCGTGATCGACATGCGGTACGAGAACCCGCTGTCGATGGCCGAGCAGGCGGCCGCCGCCGACCTGATCAGCGCGGGCCGGTTGCAGCTCGGCGTCAGCCGGGGATCACCCGAGCCCGCCCTGCGCGGGTGGGAGGCCTTCGGCCACGTCCCGCGCGACGGCGAGAGCGACGCCGACCTCGCCCGCCGGCACACCGAGCTCTTCCGGGCCGCGATCGACGGCGCCGACGTGGCCGAGTCCGACCCGAAGATGACCGGCTGGTCGCACGGCCTCTCGGTCGAGCCCCGCTCCCCCGGCCTCGGCGAGCGCATCTGGTGGGGCTCCGGCAGCCGCTCGACGGCCGTCTGGACCGGTGAGCAGGGCATGAACCTGATGAGCAGCACGCTGCTGACGGAGGACACGGGGGTGCCCTTCGACGAACTGCAGGCCGAGCAGATCGCGCTGTACCGCGAGGCCTACCGCGCCGCGGGTCACACCCGGGAGCCCAGGGTCTCGGTGAGCCGCAGCGTGATCCCGATCACGACCGACGAGGACCGCCGCTACTTCGGCGTCCGGGCCCAGGCCGACTCGCAGGACCAGGTCGGGCTGCTCGACGGCGTGCAGTCGCGCTTCGGCAAGAGCTACGTGGGCGAGCCCGACGTGATCGCGGCTCAGCTGGCGGCGGACGCCGCGGTGCAGGCCGCCGACACGATCCTGTTGACGGTGCCCAACCAGCTCGGGGTGGCGTACAACGCCCGCCTGCTGCAGACGGTGGCCGACCACGTCGCGCCCGCGTTCGGCTGGGTGCCGAACCTGGCCCGCGCGAGCTGAGCCGCGCCTCCCGCGCTGCGCCTCCCGCACCGCGCCTCCTGCACCGCGCCTGTCGGGCTGGCGCCGCGGGCTGCGGTAGACAGGTGCTCATGTTCACCGACCTGCCAGAGCCCGCCCTGCGCGAGTACCGCAGCACCCAGACCGACCCCGACGACTTCGACGAGTTCTGGGCGGCGACGCTCGCCGAGACGCGGGCACACCCGCTCGACCTGCGCGTCGAGCGGGTCGACACGGGGCTGACGACGCTCGACGTGTACGACGTGACGTTCGCCGGGTGGGCGGGGCAGCCCGTGCGCGCCTGGCTGCGCGTGCCGGCCGGGGCGACCGGCCCGTCGCCGGCGGTCGTGCAGTTCGTCGGGTACGGCGGCGGACGCGGCGCCGCGGTCGAGAACCTGTTCTGGGCGTCGGCCGGGTTCGCGCACTTGCAGATGGACACCCGCGGCCAGGGCTCGGGCTGGAGCATCGGCGCCACCCCCGACCCCGACGGCTCGGGCCCGGCGCACCCGGGCGTCATGACGCGCGGCATCGACTCGCGCGAGACGTACTACTACCGGCGGGTGTTCACCGACGCGGTGCGGGCCGTCGAGGCGGCTCGCGGGCTCGACGTCGTCGACGCCTCCCGCGTGTCGGTCGTGGGCGGCAGCCAGGGCGGGGGCATCGCCCTCGCCGTCGCGGGGCTCGTGCCCGAGGTCGCCGCCGTGGCGGCGTACGTGCCGTTCCTCTGCGACTTCCGGCGGGCGACGGTCATCACCGACGCCGACCCGTACAAGGAGATCGGACGCTACCTGGCCGTCCACCGGCACCGCGCCTCCTCGGTGCACGACGTGCTCGCGTACTTCGACGGCGTCAACTTCGCCCGGCGGGCCACCGCCCCCGCCCGGTTCACCACGGCCCTGATGGACCCGATCTGCCCTCCGTCGACCGTGTTCGGCGCGTTCCACGCCTACGGCGGCCCGGCCGAGATCACCGTCTGGCCGTACAACGGGCACGAGGGCGGCGGGTCGGAGGACGACCTGCTTGCGCTCGCCCTGTTCCGCGGCCAGGGGGCCTGACGCCCGGACGGCCCGTCGACGGCCGGACGGACACGAACCACCCGACCACGGTCGAGCCGACCACGCACGACGACCGGCCGTCCACCCCGAGGGGTGGGCGGCCGGTCGTGACGTCCCCGGCAACCGGTGCCGGGAGGCGCGGCTCAGCCGATCGGCGTCGGGTTCGTCGGGTCGGGCGGCACGGGCAGCGAGCCGCGGATCTGGTTCTGCGCCTGGCACTGGCTGGTGCAGTTCGTCGCACCGGCGCTCAGCTCGATCGCGTCCTCGCCGAGCACGCCGCCGAGGCGTCCGCCCGACTGCACGAGCCACTTCGTGACGGTGCCCGACTGGAACGTCTTGGTGGCGACCTGGGGGCTGTCCTTGCCGAGCAGCATCTGGTGCGCGCCGGCCCCCGAGGCGACCGCGTCGACCCCGTCACCGAAGTTGACCTTGCCCGTGTACTGGTTGACGAAGTAGAAGACGCCCGGCGCGAGGGTGTGCACGAACTCGACGGGGGCGCCGAACTCGGACTCCATCTGGAAGATGCCGCCCTGGGCACCGTCCTTGGCCTGGATCTTGAACTTCCCGGCCGAGGTGCCGAAGAGCACGACCAGGGTGTCGTCCTTGATCTCGAGGCTCTTGATCGTCGCGCCGGCCCGCTGGGCCGCGGTGAGGGTCGGCACCTTCGAGGCGAAGACGGTCGTGGGCTTCGTCACCATGCGCTGGGTGTCGGGGGCGCCGGTCAGCGTGTAGTCGTAGACGCCGAGGGTCGCGACGTCGATGTCGAAGCCGTTGTTGACGCCGCGGACGGCGATGCGGCCGGCCGGCACGAGGCCGGAGAGCTTCGTGCTCTTGCCGGCGGCCGGGTCGTACGTCGTGCCGTTCACGGTCACGGCGTAGTCGCCGCCGGCGCTGGTCTTGCCCGAGGCGCTGGCGGGGGCGGCCGAGAGGGCGAGCGAGCCGGCGACGACCGCCGTCACGAGCACGGCCGCGCGGGCCCTGCGGAAGAAGGTGCGGGACATGGTGGGCCTTTCGAGAGCGGAGGACAGCTCGTTCTGTGCTGTGGACCCCAGCATCGTGGGGCGCCGCCCCCGGCACCATCGGACCTTGGTACTAGTACCCGCCGGCCCCGGACCCGCCGGCCCCGTACCCGTTGTCGCGCGCCCAGAGCGCGGCGCTCGTCCGGTCGGCCACGCCGATGCGGCGGAACACGCTGCCGACGTGCGCCTTGACCGTCCGCTCGCTGATGCCGAGCTGCCCGGCGATCTGCTTGTTGGCCAACCCGCGGGCGAGCAGCCGCAGCACCTCGGCCTCCCGACCCGAGACCGGTCCGGGTGCCCCGACCGCCGCCGTCGGGGACGCGGGAGGCGCGGGTGACGCGGCCACGCCTCCTCCGTCGCGAGACGGCAGCAGCACCCGGGCCGCCCGGGGGTCGAGGGGTGCGCCTCCCCCGGCGGCGGCGCGGACGCCCGCGACGACGCCCGCGGGGTCGGCGTCCTTCAGCAGGTAGCCGACGGCCCCCGCGGCGAGCGCCTGCTGCACCGAGGCCGGGTCGGGGAAGGAGGTGAGGACGACGACGTGCAGGTGGTCGTGCGCCTCGGTGAGGAGGCGCGTGGCGGCGAGGCCGCCCATGCCCGGCATCGAGAGGTCCATCAGGACGACCGCGAGGGGGACGGGACCGGCACGGTCGGCGTCTGCGGCGGCGAACGCCACGGCGGCCTCTCCGCTCGCCGCCTCGCCGACGACGACGAGGTCGTCCGCGGTCTCGACGAGGGCGCGCAGCCCGGCTCGGACGAGCGGGTGGTCGTCGACCACGAGCACGCCGATCACGGGGCGGTCACCGTCAGGCGCCACCGGGTGCCGTGGCCGGGGCTCGTGGCGAGGTCGAGGGCGGCCCCCGCGTCGCGCACGGCGTCGGCCACCAGTCGCAGGCCGAAATGGCCGTGGGGCGCGTGGTCGGCGGTCGCCGGGTCGAACCCCCGACCGTCGTCGGACACCGTCACGACGACGCGCCGCGACCCGGCAGGGCCCGTCGAGCGCCCCGAGGCCGAGGGGTCGACGGCGACCGTCGCCGCCTCGACGTCGACGGTCGCCGCGGACGCACCGGAATGCTTGACGACGTTGACGAGACACTCCTGGACGACGCGGTGCACGAGTCGTTCGGCGTCGGCGTCGAGCCGCAGGTCGCCCGCGATCGTCACCGTGGTGGCCACCCCACGCGCCCGGGTCGCCGTCGCCAGGTCGTCGAGCGCCGAGGCGAGGCCGGCGCGCCCGAGGTTGGGCGGGTAGATGTCGACCAGCAGGGTCCGGAGGCCGCCGATGCCGTCGCGGACCGAGCCCGCGACGCCGTCGAGGCCGTCGGCGGTGCCGACGTCACCGCGTCGGCGGGCGGCCGCGCCCTCGGCCGACAGCGCGAGCGAGGTGGCCACGAGGTCTTGAACGACCCCGTCGTGCAGGGTGCCGGCGATGCGGCGACGCTCGTCGGCGCTGGCCTCGAGCGCCCGCGTCAGGAGCGCCTCGCGCTGGACCCTGGCCGACCGCAGGGCGGTGAGCAGTCGCCAGAGCACGGGCGCCAGGAGGGCGAGCACGACGACGACGCTGCCGACGGCGATGCCGGCGAAGCCCTGCCAGAGCTGCCCGCTGCGCTGCAGCACCTCGTCGTAGCGGAAGTACACCTCGAACAGCAGGGGCGTGCCCTCGGCGGTGCGCACCGAGCGGTAGGTCTCGAGCAGCTTGCCCTCACCGCGTTCGTAGGCGTTCTCGGGGGCCTCGAGGTCGCTGACCTCGGCGTCGACGCCCGCACCCCGCAGGGCCTCGAGCTCGTCCTCGGCGAGGCCGAACCGCTGCCCGACCAGGCGCGGCTCGTCCGACCAGACGATGCGGCCGTCGGCGTCCCAGATCTTCACCCGCACGATGCTGTCGCTCAGCACGTGGTCGCGCACCACGGCGTCGACGGCGGCGGTCGCACCCGGGTCACCCGACATCAGGGCGTCGGTGAGCTCGGGCTGCACCAGGACGTCGGCGATGCGGTCGGCCCGGTCGGCGGCGTCGCGGACCGACTCGGTCTCGGCCAGGCGTCGGGCCGCGACGAGGGCCGCCACGATGACCGCGACGATGACGACCACCGCCACGACGGCGACCCAGGTCACCACCCGGCGGGGCGTCGGGTCGACGGCGTCGCGGGGGCGGGCGTCGGTGGGCGCGACCACCGGCGTCCAGGGCGGTGCCGAGCGGTCGGTGGGCGTCATCACGCCATTCTGCGGCCTGGCTGAGCGCCGGGAACACGGCACGGCCGGGTCTGGTTGGCTCCGGGCATGAAGTCGATCGTGTACTCCGAGACCGGACCCGCCCCCACCGTGCTGCAGCTCGTCGACCGCGACCTGCCCGAACCCGCCGCCGGCGAGGTGCGCGTGCGCGTCGTGTGGTCGGGCGTCAACCCCACCGACTGGAAGTCCCGTGCGGGCGGCGGCCCCGGTGAGTCGCTGCCGTTCGCCGAGGTCACGCCGAACCAGGACGGCTCGGGCGTCGTCGACGCCGTCGGCGAGGGCGTCACCGGCCTCTCGGTCGGCGACCGCGTCTGGACCTACCTCTCGGCGCACCAGCGCCCGACCGGCACCGCTCAGGAGTTCACCGTGCTGCCCGCCTCGCGCGTCGTCCCGCTGCCCGAGGGCGTCGGCCTCGACGTCGGCGCGAGCCTCGGCGTGCCGGCCATGACCGCGCACCGTGCCCTGACCGTCCGCGAGGACGGCCCGAGCCGCCTGTCCCCCGGCAGCCTCGACGGCACGGTCGTCCTCGTCGCGGGAGGCGCGGGTGCCGTCGGCCACGCCGCCATCCAGCTCGCACGGTGGGCCGGTGCCACCGTCATCACGACCATCAGCAGCGACGAGAAGGCGGCCCTGGCCACGGCCGCCGGCGCGCACCACGTCGTCAACTACCGCACGGGCGACGCCGCCGCCGAGATCCGCGAGCTCGCCCCCGACGGCGTGGACGTCGTGGTCGAGGTCGCGATCTCGCAGAACGCCGAGCTGCTGTCGCAGGTCGTCGCGCACCGCGCCTCCGTCGCGATCTACGCCGACAACGGCGGTGACACGACCACCATCCCGATCCGGGCCAACATGGTCACCAACACGCGCTTCCAGTTCGTGCTGCTCTACACCGTGGGCGAGGAGGCGCTGCAGGCGGCCGTCGAGGACGTCACCGCCGCGCTGCGCGACGGCGTCCTGCCCGTCGGCGAGGCCGCGGGCCTGCCGCTGCACACCTTCCCGCTCGCCGAGACGGCGGCCGCGCACCAGGCCGTCGAGGGCGACGTCGTGGGCAAGGTGCTGATCGAGGTCTCGGCCGAGTAGCGGTGCGGCGCGGGCGGCGCTGGCTAGGCTCGCGGGGTGACCGACGCCGCCAGCCGACCCGCGCCTCCCGCGCCTCCCGTCCCGCTCAGCCGCGTGCAGGCCGACGCCGTCCGACGGGGTGCGCTGCCGCCCGTCGAGGAGATCCGGCACGGCGTCTGGTCGGTCGCCTTCGCGTTCGGCGACGGCATCGACGACCACTCGCTCGGCTACGTCGTCGAGGGCTCCGACGGGGCGCTCACGGTGATCGACCCCGGGTGGCACGTCGACGACAACCTCGACCGCCTCGAGCGGGCCCTCGCCGACGTCGACCACTCCCTCGCGGACGTCGACCTGATCGCCGTCACGCACCTGCACGCCGACCACCTGGGCGGGGCGGAGGCCCTCCGTCGGGCCTCCGGGGCCCGGATCGCGCTGCACGCCGCCGAGCAGGCCGCCCTCGCCGACCGGCCGGCCGACTTGGCCGCCGCCGACGCCGACATCGCCCGGTGGGGCGCGCCGGCGGACGAGCAGGAGGCGCTGGTCGCCTCGTGGGGGTCGGGTCGCCACCTGCCCGAGGTCACCGCCGACCTGCTGCTGGCCGACGGGGACGTGCTGCCCGTCGCGGGCCGGAAGCTGCGGGCGGTCCACACGCCCGGGCACACCGCGGGCCACCTCTGCTTCGTCGAACCCGAGCAACGCCTCGTCTTCACGGGCGACCACGTGCTGCCGCGCATCAACCCCGGCATCGGCCTCGGGGGCCGCACCCCGACGAACCCGCTGACCGACTACCTCGCGTCGCTCGAGCGCATGGTCGCCGTGGACGTGCCCGGTCCGGACGCCTTCGAGGTCTGCCCCGGCCACGAGTACCGCTTCACCGGGCTCCGCGAGCGCGCCGAGTCGCTGATCGCCCACCGCACCGACCGCAGCCGGGACGCCGCGACGGCCCTCGACGCCCTCGACCGGCCCACGGTGTGGCAGGTCGCCGAGCGCATGTCGTGGAGCGGCGGCGTCGCCTCGCTGCACGGCTACCGGCTCGGGTCGGCCCTCGCGCAGACCGAGTGGCACGTGCAGGCGCTCGGCCGGGGCGACGAGCTGCGACCGGCCTGACACCTCCCCGGGCACGTCGGGGGGCGAGCGGCCTACTGTCGGGCGCGGCCCCGGGAGCCGCACCGCACCTCCTGCCCGGGCCGCCACCACGACCGAGGAGAGACATGAGCACCACGACGACCCCCACCCGCACCGCCCTCGTCCTGGGCGGCGGAGGCATCACCGGCATCGCCTGGGAGCTCGGCGTGCTGTCGCGCCTGCTCGAGGCGGGCGTGCCCGTGGACGACGCCGACCTCGTGGTCGGCACCTCGGCCGGGTCGGTCGTCGGCACCATGGTGCGCCTCGGCCGCGTCGACGAGGGCCTGGGCGAACAGTTCGAGGACGCCGTCGAGCTGCCGTCGGGCTCGATCGACCCCGAGGTGTTCCAGCAGACCCTCGGTCAGGCCCTGGCGGGCGCCACCAGCCACCAGGAGGCACGGGCCCGCATCGGCGCGCTGGCCCGCGAAACGCCCGTGGTCGCCGACGAGCCCGAGCTCGTCACGGCGATGCGCGACCGGTTCGGAGGCGCGGCCTGGCCCGACGCGGCGCTGACGGTCTGCACCGTGGACGCGACCGACGGCACGTTCCGACCCCTCGACGCCGACTCGGGCGTCGACCTGTACCGCGCCGTGGCCGCGAGCTGCTCGGTGCCCGTGGTCTGGCCCACCGTCGAGGTCGACGGTCGCCCGACGATGGACGGCGGCGTGAGGTCGGGCACCAACGCCGACCTGGCCGACGCCTACGACCGCGTGCTGGTGCTGTCGTGCGGCCCCGAGCTCGACGTCTCGCCCCTCGGCCCCACCCTGCCCCAGGTCGTCGCGGCCCGCCGTGCCGCCGGGCACGAGGTCCTCGTGGTCGAGGCCGACGCCGCGGCCCTCGAGGCATTCGGCACCGACGTGCTGGCCACCACCACGCGTCGTCCCGCCGCCGAGGCGGGCCGACGCCAGGCCGAAGCCGTGCTCGACGACGTCCGCGCGTTCTGGTCGGGCGTGACGGCCTGACGAGCGACCACCGGACCCCGGGCGATGAGACCGCGCGGGCGACGGGCCGGTACCCTCGGGAAGTGACCACCGCCTCCCCCTCGCTCCGCATCGCCCTCGTGTCGCTGCACACGTCCCCCGGTGCCGAACCCGGGTCGGGCGACGTCGGCGGCATGAACGTCGTCGTGCGCAACCAGGCCGAGGCGCTGGGTGCGGCAGGGCACGAGGTCGAGATCCTGACCCGGCGGTCGTCCCCCGACGAGCCGGCGAGCGTCTCGCTCGCCCCCGGCGTCACGCTCAGGTTCCTCGACGCCGGGCCCGCCGAGCCGGTCACGAAGGGGCGCAACGAGCTGTTCGTCGACGAGTTCCGCGACCGCCTCGCCGAGCTCGGCCCCTGGGACGTCGTCCACTCGCACCACTGGTTCTCGGGCATGGCGGCACTGCCCGTGGCCCGCGCCCTCGGGGTGCCCCACGTGCAGAGCTTCCACTCCATCGCCGCCCACGACTCGACGCCCCTCTCGCACGGCGAACGCGCCGAGTCGCCCGGCCGCCTCGCCGGCGAGGAGCACCTCGCCCGTGCGTCCGACGTCGTCGTCGCCATCAGCCGTGCCGAGGCCGAGACCGTCACGACGCGGCTCGGCGGCCGTGCCGACCGGGTCGCCGTCGTGCTGCCCGGCGTCGACGCCGAGCTGTTCCACCCGGCGGCCGCCGGTGCGGTGCGCGTCGCCGGCCACCGCCCCTACGTCGTCGTGGCCGGACGGCTCGAACCCCTCAAGGCCCCCGACCTCGCGATCCGCGCCGTCGCGGCGGTGCGGGCCGAGGTCCGCCCCGAGCTCGTCATCGCCGGCGGCGCCTCGACCGAGTTCGCGGGCTACGAGTCCGAGCTGGGCACCCTCGCCGACGAACTCGACCTGACCGTGCACTTCCTCGGCCCTCGGTCGCGCCCCGGCCTGGCGTCCCTGTTGCGCGACGCCGCGCTCGTGCTCGTGCCCTCGCACTCCGAGACCTACGGTCTGATCGCCCTCGAGGCGGCGGCGAGCGGCGTCCCCGTGGTCGCGGCCTCGTCGGGCGGGCTGCGCGAGTCGGTGGTGGACGGCGTCACCGGCATCGTGCTCACGTCGCGCGAACCGCAGGACTGGGCCCGGGCCATGACGCAGGTGCTCGCGGACGCGGGGTTGCGCGACCGACTCTCGCGCGCCTCCCGGTCGCACGCCCTCGACCACCCCTGGTCGCGCTCGGCGGACGACCTCGTGGGCGTCTACTGCGGCCTGCTCGCCCGGCAGGGCTCGCCTTGCGTCGCGGCGTCGGCCTGACCGCCGTGGTCGACGGGACGACCGAGCGGCCACCAGCGCGTTGACGGGGGCCGGGCCTAGGCTCGGAGCGTGCCGCGCCGAGACGCGGGTGCACCCGAGCAATCCGCCCGACCCACCAGGAGGCCACCGATGACCGACGACACCCTGCTGCAGACCCTCGTCGAGCAAGAAGAGCGCCTGGTGTTCCGCCGGTTCACCCTCGACGTCGCCCTCGACCTGGGCGCCCACCTGCTCGCCGAGGCCCGTCGCCGCGAGCTGCCCGTCGCCGTCACCGTGCGGCACGGTCGTCAGCGGGCGTTCCACGCGGCCCTGCCCGGCAGCAGCCTCGACAACGACGAGTGGCTCGACCGCAAGGCCCGCGTCGTCGAGCGCTACGGGCAGAGCTCGTACCGGGTCGGCGAGTCGTTCCGGGTGCAGGGCGGCAGCTTCGACGAGAAGTCCCGGCTCGACACCGGGCTCTACGCCGCGCACGGCGGACTGTTCCCCGTGCGGGTCGCCGGAGTCGGCGTCGTCGGCTCGGCCGGCGTCTCCGGCCTGCCGCAGGCCGACGACCACGCCTTCGTCGTCGACGTGCTCGAGGACTTCCTCGACCACGGCTACGACGCCTGACCCCACCGCCGAGACGAGCGTGGACGACACGACCGCAGGAGGCGCGGTGCCGGTTCCCGCAGCCCCCTCCGACGGCGACGCGGCGGCTGCCGTGCGCGCCCTCGTCGAGGCCGCCGCGAGCGACCTGGCCGGGCGCGACGCCCGGACCGAGGCCCTCGCCCGGTACAAGCCGGCCCGGCGCATCGTCGTGGTGAAGACCGCCGAGTCGCTCGAACCGGCGGGCCGCGCCTGGCGCCTCGGGGTGCTGTTGCTCGGCACCGACGGCCGAGTGTACGAGACCGGTCGCATCACCCGGGCGGTGACGCCGACCCGCTCACAACACCTCAGCGCCCAGGTCGAGCAGCGCAAGGCAGAGCGGCGGGCGGCCGTGCGAGGCCACTTCGCCGAGGGCGAGGTCGTCAACTACGGGTACGAGCCGATGGACCTCTCGACCGGGGCGCTGCGGGCGGCTGACCAGCGCCTCCTGGTCCGTGACGGGCACGCACTCGTGCGCTGGGGCACGGCGGTCGGCGAGGTCCGCGACCTCGCGGCCTACCTCGCCGATCGGGCCGAGCTGCTCTGAGGCCGCGACGAGCCGCCGACATCCAGGTGACGAGTGACCGGGTCGTCCGAGGGGCCTCTCGTCGATCGCCCAGGCCGCCGGGGCCGATCGTCCACCGGGATCGCGTACCCTCGACGTCGACTTCCGCGCCGCTCGGGGGCTGGCGACGTGCCGGTCGCCCGCCCTCGACGCCGCCTGATCCGACCCCCTGGAGGCCTGCCGTGCGCCGCGTGCTGATCGCCCTGTCCGTCGTCTTCGGCGTCGGGCTGGTCGCCTTCGTCGTCGCGATCGCGATGGTCGTGTCGGCCCTCACGGCGCCGCGCGACGAGGACGTGGTGGCCGTCACGTCGACGCCGGTGCCGGCCTGCCCCGAGGTCGACCCGGTCATGGTGGGCGACATCGAGGTGCCGGCAGGCCCGGTCGCGGGCTACTGCCAGGACCGCCTGGTCAACGCGGCCTACATCATGCTGGCGGCCCGCGCGCAAGGCATCGGCGAGCACACCCAGGCGATCGGCGTGATGACTGCGATGGGTGAGTCGAGCCTGCGCAACATCGACCACGGCGACGCCGTCGGACCCGACAGCCGCGGGCTCTTCCAGCAGCGCGACAACGGGCAGTGGGGCACCTACGAGCAACGCATGGACCCGTACACGGCGGCGACCAGCTTCTTCACGAAGCTCGTCTCCATCCCGGGCTGGAAGGACCTCACGCCGACCCAGGCGGCCCATGCCGTCCAGGTCAACGCCGACCCCGATCACTACACGAAGTGGTTCGCCGACGCCGAGGTGGTCGTGGCGACGCTGTCGGGTTGAGCCGCGCCTCCCGCGGTCGCGACCGTGTCGACGGCCGGGTCGGGAGCGGGTTCGGCTGCGGGGTGGCTACTTCGCGGGGCGACCGATGCTGCGGCGGTCGCGCCAGGCACCCGTCGACCAGAGCGACAGCAGGACGAGCAGCGGCTGGAAGACGAGGCGGAATGCCCGCTTGCCGTCGGTGTCGAGGCCGAAGGCATCGGTGTGCGTCACGAGCTGCGAGATGTTGCCGGGGAAGATCGCGGTGAAGAACGCTGCGGCCACCCAGCCGACCGTCACGCGGTGCTTGGGGGCGACGACCAGGGCTGCTCCGATGCCGATCTCGACGACGCCCGACGCGAGCACGACGAAGTCGTCGTCGAGCGGCAGCCACTCGGGCACCTGGGCCTGGAAGGGCTCGCGTGCGAAGGTCAGGTGGCTCGTGCCGGCGAAGACCAGGGCACCACCCAGGGCGACGCGGCCCAGGGTGCGGGCGAGGGACGTGGGGCGGGGGCGGGGGCGCTTCGACATCGGTCCAGTCTGCACCTGCCCGCACCCCGCAGGAGGCGCGGTGTCCGTCATGCGCACCGCCCGCGTCCCGGGGTCACCGGCCGGCCGGGTCACCAGCCCATGGTGTCCGGGGCTCCCTTGAACGGGCCGACGAGGGCCGCCGTGATCCACCCGCCGTAGAAGTCGCCCTCCTGAGCCCGGACGACCTCGCCGTCGACCTCGCACGAGTCCATCGCGCCCGGGTAGAGGGCGACGTGGTCGACGAGAGACTCGTAGCCGGGCCACGGCTCGGCGTAGAACCAGCCCGACCGACGGGCCACGACTCCCCCGCCGGTGACGTCGACGTAGCCGGCCTGGCCCTTGAACTCACAGAGGCTGCGGCCCTCGGCGCGCGACAGGGACCCCGGCGCGAAGTCGGACCGCGGCAGGTAGTAGACCGGCGGGTGGCTCGTCTCGAGCACGCGGATCGCAGCCGTGGTGTCGGCCACGACGACGCCGCCGAGACGGACGACGACGCGCTCGTGCCGGGGCTCGACGCGCGGCGGGCGCGGATAGTCCCAGACGGACTCCTGACCGGGGCCGGGCTCGACGCGGACGGGGTGGGCGGGGCGTGACGGGCGGCGGAAGGCGGGCATGGCCCCATGATGCGCCTCTCGGTACCGTCGAGGGACGGACCTCGACGGTGACCTCCGCGCCGTCGCCGACCTCCCCCGTCAGGGCCCGGCGATGAGCGTGACGAGGACGAACGCGAGGAAGACCTGCAGGAATCCGCCCAGACCGGACGCCACGGACCAGAGGACCCGTCCCTGGTCGCCGAGTCGACGGTCCCTTGACGCCGTGACCGCCCCCGCGAGGCCGAGAGCCGGAGGCACGAGCAGGAGGAAGACGACGAGCCGGGCACCGCCCCAGACGTCCGGGTTCGGGACGAGCTCGAACGAGACCAGGGCGAGAACCACCGCGCCGACCGTGAGGAGGACGATCGTGGTCACCGGCACGTGTCGTCGTCGTGACCGCATGTCATCGCCTCCGCTTCTTCGGACGGACGCCACTCAGGGACAGATCGGTCGAGGTATCCTCAAACGTGCGCACACGTCATCTTGTCGCCTCCTCGGCCCTTCTCCTCGCCGTCAGCACAACCGTGGCGGGGTGCGCCTCATCGTCCGGACTCGAACAGCAGTGGGGTGACGGCAAGGGATACATCTCGGCCGACCAGCTCGTGACCGAGGTCGCCCCGGAGGACCGCGGCGACCCGATCGAGTTCGAGTCCGCGCTCAGCGACGGCACGAAGATCACCGCGGCCGACTACCGGGGCGAGGTCGCCGTCCTCAACTTCTGGTTCGCCGCGTGCGGCCCGTGTCGTGGGGAAGCGACCGATCTCCAGGCGGTGAGCGAGGACGTGGCCGACGAAGCTGTGTTCTTGGGCGTCAACGTCAAGGACCAGTCCGACACCGCCGACGCTTTCACCCGACGATTCGGCGTCACCTACCCCACCGCCATCGACGCGAACACCGGTGCCGTCCAACTCGCGTTCGCCGGCCGAACGGCCCCCAATGCGACCCCGGCGACGTTCGTCCTCGACCGCGAGGGACGAGTGAGCGCTCGAGTCCTGGGGTCGGTCGAGCCCTCGATCCTCCGAGCACTTGTCGAGACAGCGGCTGAGACGCCCCAGTGAGCCCCGGGGCGCCTTCCCTCCGGTGACCGCAAGATGATTTCCTTCTCCCCCCGGTTCACAGTGGTTACCTGAAGCTTCAACCAGGTACCGCCGTTGGCAGCGCCTTCGATGGGATCACCCTCGACTCCTCAGCCGGCCCCGCCGGGCCCGTGATCGTCGGCATCGTGGGTGCCGCCACGGTGTTGCTGCCGTTGTCTGCCCTCGCCGTCCTCCACGCCCGCACCGGGCAGGTCGAGCGATGAAGTAGCAGGCCCTCGTCACCTGAACGAGCAGCCCCGGTCAAGGATCCCCAATCGGAACAGCTCAACAAGGCACACCGTAAGGTGAACCTCCGTGCGGTTCCGTCCCCAGCTCCTTTCGCGCTTCGGTGCACTCTTGCCGGCATCTGTAATCTGCGCGGGCACGGTGTCAGTCTGGGAGCCGAGCCTGCCGATGGCCGCACACCTGTCGTTCTGTGCAGTCTTCGCCCTGATCCTCTACCCCACGTTCCGCTGGATCGTCACCAGCGGTGTCAGCGCATCGGACGAATGCATCATTGTTCACGGTGCATGGTGGTCTCGACGATTTTGTCGACGCGATGTCGCCCTCGTTCGAGAACGAGCCGGAATTCCCTTCCTGCATTGGCGGACAAAGGCAGGCCGGACTCGGCGCACTCCGATGTTCGCCTTCACGACGATGCCGAACGATGCCTCGTGGTTCGCTGGCTACAACGCGCGTGTAATTCAACGGGTCAACGCATGGATCGAGAAGGGCGACACTTCTGACTCCGCGTCCGCCTAGCGGAGTCCAGAACCGATCTTGGTGAGGGAATGCCCTATGGGCCAACCTAACAAGGCCTGTCTCGCACCCCCGGGTAGGAGGATGCCGCAATAGCCCCTCGCCGCGTCCCAGTCCGCCTCTCAAAAGAGAAAGCGTTGAGGCCGCTACATGCCGCGCGCGCACCATTCCATTCAGAACACATTCTGAACTAGGCTTACGGGATGACCACTCTCCACGCATCGCGCAGGGCTTTCCAGTCCTCGGAGCTCAGCCGTCACTCCGGGCCCGTGTTTGCAGCCGCTGAGGACCACCCGGTTCAGGTCACCCGTCGTGACGGCGAGGCGCTCGTGCTCATGTCGGAGCGTGAAGCTGACGCCCGCGAGCAACTCCTTCAGCTCGCCGGGCAACTCATTGCTGCAGCCATCGATGACCATGGCACGCTCGCTGACCGCATGGCCGAAAGATTCCCCTGGATGCTCGCCCTCAGTGCTGCAGACCAGGCCACCTGCGCCTCCGACCTGCTCCGCGCCTCACGGGCCTCCTTCGCCACTAACCAGGCCCACCTCGCAGTCGCCGAGATGACGGCATGGCGTGAGACCGCGACAGCCATCGCCGCCGGCCTCGGTAACACTTCCGTCGATTGGCTCGATGAGCAGGAAGCGGTGGAACGCCCCTGACTCATGGCGAAACTCGACAAAGTACCTCGACCTACTAAAAAGGCTGAGTATGAGCTTCAGTTCGCCAGCCCTTCGGCGAAGCGCGGATGGACTGACCTGCTTGCCACCACCCGTGGGCCTCTCACAGATGCATGGGACTTCCTGACGCGCACGCCCATGGAGGTCACGCCTACCAATTACCGGCTCCGGGGCGACCTGAGCACCGTCAGCCGCGGCGGCATCAGCTACGACAGATGGCAGCACAAGCCGACCCTCAAGGGTGACTCCCGCATCTGGTTCTACATCGACGGCAACACCGTGGTTCTCGAGCAGGTCCACACGCATCATCCGAACCAAACAAAGTAACCCAGCCGGCCCCTCGGTCCAAAAGCTTGGCCTTGCGACGACAAGCCTTGCGTAAGAGGTAATCCGGCAATGGCCACTAGCCGATTAGTCATAGGGAACGAGCATCGGCCGCCGCATGATCACCGCAGGCCCCGGCTCACCTGATACCAGTGCGAGTACTCGCAGCCGAGCCCGGAGATCAATCCCCTACCGGGCGCTGACGTAGACCCCTTTCCCCGGGGCCGCTTGTGTGCCGCGTAGCTCGTCCCTCAGGAGAGTCGACGCACCTGGTCTGGGGATGCCCATGACCGGGTGCAAGCCCTAGCCTCAAGGAAAAGGGGAGTCCTGATGAGCGTTAACACGGAACGTCCGGTACGCGCGCCGCAATCAGATGTGCGCGTCTTGGTCGGGACGGGGGCAGCGGTCGGCGCGGGCTGTGCGCTGCTTCTGCCCATCGTGTGGATGGTCGTGTGGGGTGCCTTCGCAGGACTCGACGGCGCCGCGATCGCGGGATGGGTCGTCATTGCGCTCGTCTACGGAGTTCCTGCTGCTCTGGTCTTCGCCCTCGTCGGGGTAGTTGCAGGACTCATCAGCGCGTCGCTGTGGCGGCAGCGTCACCGCTGGGGCAGATCGAGAAGCCGGACATTAGCGGTTCTGGCCACAGCGGCAGTTGTCGGCATCTCAGCAAGCCTGGCTCTCGGCCTCTTCTTCGGTGAGCCCCTTTCTAGTGCCATCGTCGGACTTGTGGCCGCATCAGGTGCAGGCCTCACGGCGGGGTTGAGCCTGCTCCGACTGGCGCGAGGAGAGGCGCCGCCCGTTCGGTAGCCGATCGGTTTTCGAGACGCCGCCGTAAGCTCTGGTCATGACTCTGCGCGGCTTTCTTGACTACATCGGAGTCACGCGCTCGGAGGGCGAGCGCAACTGGTTGCAGAAGCTGCTGGATCGCCGCCGCGCCCGCTGACCGATCGGCTACCGGGACGGACCTTCCGTTCCTCGCCCGTGCACGTGTTGCGGCCCGCGGAGCGTTCTGCGAACCTGGTCGGCTTTGCTCATTCACTAGGGGGTTGCCGTGTCCACTCATGACCAGATCGAGACCAACCGGGCTAACTGGGACGAACGAGTTTCAGATCACCTCATCGCCTACAAGGCGGTTGAGTTCGCCGACGACCCCTCCGCCAACCGCGTCATGTTCGAAGCCAAGGTCATGGCCCCCCACCTCCCGGACGGGTCGCTCACCGGGCTCGACGTCGTGCACCTTCAATGCCACATCGGGGTTGACTCGATCAGTCTCGCCAGGCTCGGGGCACGAGTCGTCGGCACCGACTTCTCCGGTGACGCGATCGCAGCAGCCACCTCGCTTGCTGCTCGGGCCGGCGTCGATGCGTCCTTCGTCCAAACATCCAACGAAGACGCCCCCGATCAGCTCGGCCGGCAATTCGACGTTGTCTACACGACCGTCGGGGTCCTCGCGTGGCTTCCGGACCTCGCAACGTGGGCGCGCGCGGTCGAACGGCTCCTTAAACCGGGCGGGCTGTTCTTCCTCTATGAGGCACACCCCATGGTCATGACCCTCCAATACGACCGAGAAGACAACGCCCTCGTCGTCACCGAGCCATACTTTGGAGCGGGCGAAGCCCAACGATTCGACTCCGGGACCACGTACGCGAGCGACACCCTTCTCACGAACCGAACCACGTACGAGTGGCCGCACTCCCTGGACGACATCTTCACCTCAATTTTGGCTGCGGGGCTTCAAATCGAGGCTTTCCACGAATACACCGCCATGCCATGGGAGCCCATCCCCAACCTCGTCAAGACGCCAGCTGGTTACGCGCTTGCCGACGGCAACGAACGCGTACCGATGATGTTCTCCCTCGCTGCGCGAAAGCAGCACAACTCGTCTCGTTAGCCGATCGTCCATCGAGACGACCAGAGAGCGGGAAGCTGCTCTCAACGGATGAGCGCGAGGGGAAAGGTCACTGCTATCAGGACAAGTGTCATCGGCCAGAACCAGTACCTGAACGGACGACTTCGCCGCCATGCACGAGCGCCCAGCGCCACCAAAAAAATGAGCACGAGCAGGACAGCCGAACCGCCGAGCATCATCGCTCCGCCAAGCGCTTCGTCCCTGTTCATTCGCGCGACATCGAGGTCGCTGTCGATTGGTCCGGGCCAACCGAAGCTACGTGCTTCGTCGAGACCCATAGCGACCAACGACGCCATGCCGCACAGCACGACGGCGAAGGGAACAGTTAGCGCCCACACGAGCCAGGGCCGTCCTCTTGGCGCGTCGGCCCTGCTGAAGTGGTTGCTCACAGCACGCACCGTACGCGATTGCTCCCGAGAGCACGCGTCTCGATGAACGATCGGCTACCGAACGTTGCCGCACCTCGCTCCCTCCCCCGGAGCTGCGCTGATGTGGCTGTCTCGATTGCTCAGTCCGAAACTGATCTCGGTGAACGATCGTCTAACGGACGCAGGCGTATGACTCGCTGGAACGCGCAACACGAGGGGTCTCTAGGGTGAAGTCATGACAAAGAAGAGCTGGTGGTTACAAGCTGGCCCAGCCAAGCGATGCGCCAAGGCGGCCGTGTTCTGGGGCACCCTGGCAGCTTTCTCCCTCGTTCTTTCCCTAGTCGTAAGGGATGTGGCCTGGTGGGCTCAGCTAAGCCAGTCCGTGGCCACGCTTCTTGTCGCAGGTCTGGCACTTGCCTACGGCCTGAGCTACCGAACGCACCGCGCAGTCGAGGCTGGCAGATAGAAATCGTTCGGCCAGCGATCGGCTATCGAGACAGTCGCTCGTTCCCGACGACGCGTACCAGCCCGAGCCGTAGGGTCAAGGACTGGAGTCCTAGCCTGCACCTCGACAGAACGGCCCTACGTGGATGAATCAGGTCCGACCACGGGCGACCACACTGCACGACGCATCCCCCTGCTGACGATCGCGCTCATGATTGCGGCGGTCGTGTTCCCGTTCGTCTACTCAGCCACAGCTGGCGATCACGCTTCCTTCGGATGGCTGCTCATAGGACCGCCGGCACTCGGAGCTACCGGCGCGGCCATCGCCTGGCGTGCTAGTGGACTCAGGAAGAGAAGCCGCCGAGGCTGGGCCGCTGCCTCGCTCTTCACCGGGCTGCTCACGGTCCCGGTGGTTTACATCACAGCAACTCTCATTGAAGCCGTTGACTGGACAATCAACGGTCCTCCGTTTTGACCCTGGACACGTCACGCTTCCGAAGCCGCAGCCATGTCCGCCTCATGACCGCTCCACCATCGGCTATCGGGCGGACACGCCTAGAAAGCGAAAGCCTGACCGCACACTAGGCAGTGAACGGGAGCTTGGGTCTCATCTGGGACCTTGATCGGCTCCCAAGCGTGACAAGGGGACGCGAGAATAATCATGTCGTCCGGCTCAACCATGGGATCAGGTTCCGCAGGCCTGTCGAAACTCCCCTTCTTCGTGACCTTGACGTGCTTGCTGTTTAGCCCGCGGAAGGCTTTTGACAGCTCATCGTCGATAGATTGCATCGCGGCAGGCGCTGCCATGCTCCTGGTGTATTCGACTTGCTCAGTCGTCCACCACTGGTCAAGTCCAGCAGGCTGGCCACAGAACGGGCAGTAGTAAGCAGACGCCGAAGGTTGATGTTCAGCATCCTCATTTGCGGGCCCGTCGTGCCATTTGAACTGCTTCAAGCAGTTGGGGCATTCCCTGCGCATGAAGCCGTCGTTGTCCAAAGGAATTGAAATCCGAATACTCACTAGTCCCCACTCACAAACTCGTCTTGCTCGATTGGAACTCCGTCAGCCGTTCGGGCACGCAGTTTGACAGTGAAGTAGGAGCGCTGAACCTGACTGAAGGACGCGGGCATGCGCTGGAGAACTCGAACTGACTTGCCGACGGGCAACTCGGGAACTGGCAGCTCATCAGACGTTCGGAGAGTGTCGTCGTCCTCCGAAGCGGCGGCCGTCAGGTCGTAGACCGAGCCGGGACCCTGATTAGTCACGATGACGTCTGCAAACTTATTTCCGCCTCGTTCAAGCAAGCGAGCCGACAGTCGCGGCAGCCCGGAAGTCTCGGAAGAAGGCAACTTGCGCCCTAGCGGTAGCCCGTTTCCAGGCGGACCGGGCGGGGTTAGATCACCCGCCTCGTGCCAATCAGTGCCCCGCATGCGAACGTCGCACCCTGCCGTCAGAAGACGGTTAGCGAGGTCTTGCCTCTTCGCTACTGAGTTGTCGAGCCGCACGCTGTGGCGGCCATGGATGTCGCTGAAAACTTTGACCTGTCCGAGCTCGACAATGAGCGTCCGATCTGGGTTTCGTCCCATGGCCATGCCAGCCTCGTAAAGCACGTTCGGTCGCGGTTGCATCTGCGGGGCCGTCTCCGGGTCCCCTGGGTAGGTCAGCGATTCGTGAAGGTGCGCCACATCGTCGGGTGTTTGAAGCACGATTACGGCCTGCGCCCGTTCGAACGCCGCATCTAGGACGTCTCCGATGTAGGGAGAAGCGCTTCCGGTCATGGCCAAAGCTTCGGACCATTCGATGGGGAGCAGACCAATGGCCCGAAGGTACTCAAAGAGCCCTTTTCTCGCAGCCTCGTTCCTCCCGTGGATTACGAAGACACTGCGAGGGTCAACACCGCTGGTGATCATGCCTCAAGAATACGTAGACATGCACCAAATAGTGATTTGGCGTCAAATCCGGTAGCCCACTTGGGCCCAAGCCACAGCTGGAACCCACTCAGGCGTAGGTCACCCCGCTCGCTGGATGGCTCGATAGACAGTCGAGCGGGCAACGCCGAAGAGCTCGGCGATCTCGCTGGTCGTGTGGGCGCCGGTGCGGTGCAGCTGCACCAGGTACTTCTCTTGCGAGGGGGTGAGCTTTGGTTTGCGGCCGCGGAGCTTACCGGCGGCCTTTGCGATCGCCATGCCCTCTCGGGTTCGGGCGCGGATGAGGTCGGCCTCGAATTCGGCCACCATGCCGAGGACGTTGAAGAGGAGCCGGCCGACGGGGTCGGTGGGGTCGTAGATTGCTCCCCCAAGGTTCAATGCGACGCCCTTCTTCGTGAGCTCGTCGGCGATGTCGGTCGCGTCTCGCAGCGACCGGGCCAGACGGTCGAGCTTCGTGACGACGAGGACGTCGCCGGTACGGCACGCAGCCAGGGCTTCGCGGAGGCCGGGACGTGCTCGAGTTGTGCCCGACAGGCCGTGGTCAACATGCACGTGACGATCGTCAACACCGAGCGACTTCAGGCCGTCACGTTGTGCTGCGAGATCTTGTCCCGAGGTCGAGACGCGGGCGTAGCCGATGAGCATCCGACTGTAGCGTTTAGACCCCCATCACCGGGCATTTTTGCGGGACAGGCATACGCGAATCCGCAGGCCTGACGCCGCTTGGCCTCAGCCGGCCGAGACGGGCTCGAGAAGGTGGCCCGATGAACGACCGACAAGCGGGCGCCTCGCAGACGAACGGCGCACGGCGCTCCCGACCTGCGTAGGCTTTCTCACCATGAAGCTCGCCGAAGCCCTCCTGCAGCGATCGGACGCCCAGCGTCGGGTCGACCAGCTGCGCGACCGCGTCACCGCGAACGCGCGCTACCAAGAGGGCGAGGAGCCCACCGAGGACGCCGCCGCGCTGCTCGCACAGGCCGTCGAGACCCTGGCCACGCTCGAGTCGCTCGTCGTCCGCATCAACCTCACCAACGCCCGCACGACCCTGCCGGGCGGTGACACGATGACCGCGGCCCTGGCCCGCCGCGAAACCCTGCGCGGCACCCACGCCCTGCTCGTCACCGCTTCCGACGCCGCCCGCGGCGCCTCGGGCGGCTACCGACAGCTGCGCAGTGAACTCCGGATGTTCTCGGCCCTGCCGGTGGCCGAGCTGCGCGACCGCGCCGACGTCGTCGCCCGCGAACTGCGCGAGCTCGACGTCGAGATCCAGAAGACCAACTGGGAGGCCGAGCTGCAGAACTGACCCGCGCGGTGAGTCGGTAGACGTCACCGGGGCGAGCACGAGCCGAGGCCGGCGGTCGATCCGGTCACTGCAGGCGCGGAGGGCAGCGCCACGACTCACGTCGTCACCACTGAGCCCCGCACCGTTCACCGGTGACCGCGCACCCTGCACTGATCACCACCGTGTGCTGACCGGAAACGTCGAGGGCGGGATCGGGGACCTCACCGCGCCTCCTCGGGCCGTCGTGACGAGCACGCTCGCCCGTCACGCCGGGTCGGTCGGCGGGCACGACGCTCGGTAGGCTCGTCGGGTGACCGATCAGGCAGCCCGTGGGGCGTTCATCGTGTTCGAGGGCATCGACGGGTCGGGCAAGTCGACGCAAGCGCGGCTGCTGGCCGCCCGCCTCGGCGACGCCGGCGTGCCCGTGCACCAGACGGCCGAGCCGACGAACGGCCCCGTGGGCACGCTCATCCGCAACGGCTTCAACCGTCGCGTCGACCTCGACGACCGCGTCATCGCCTCGCTGTTCGTCGCCGACCGGCTCGACCACATCACCAACGCCCACGACGGCATGCTCGGCATCGTCGAGCGCGGCACGACCGTGATCTGCGACCGGTACCACCTCTCGTCGCAGGCGTACCAGGCGTCCGACGTGGGCGGCGACTGGATCGCCTCGTCGAACTCGATCAGCACCGGCCTCATGCTGCCCGACCTGACGATCTACCTCGACGTCTCGCCCGAGGTGGCGCTCGTGCGCCTCGCCAGCGGCCGGACGACCACCGACCGGTTCGAGGTCGACGAGCGCCTCCGGGCCGCCCGCGCGCGGTACGCCGAGGCGATCGAGCGCGCCGACGAGGTCGTCGTCACCCTCGACGCCGACCGCTCGACCGACGAGCTGGCCGACGCCGTCTGGCGCGAGGCGTCGAGCCGGCTCGACCTCGGGTCGCTGGCGCGTCCCCGGGCCTGACACCGCGCCTCCTCGGGGGCGCCCGGTGAGGGCTCACGAGGCGCGGGCCGCGTCGACGACGGACGGCCCGCCGGCTGCTCCCCCGCCCTCGTCGCGGGTAATCTCGGCCCAGACCTCGTCGAGCGACAGGCCGACCACGGTGGCGATCGCCGCGATGGTCGAGAACGCCGGCGTCGCCACGCGGCCGGTCTCGATCTTGCGCAGCGTCTCGGGCGACAGCCCGGCGTCGAGGGCGACCTGCAACATCGGCCGAGGCCCGCGCGCGCCCCGCAACAACACCCCGAGGCGGCGACCGCGGTCGATCTCGGCAGGGGTGAGCGGCAGACGGACCATGGCCCGAGCGTAGTGCGCCGAGGCGCCTCGTGGGATACCTTTACCGGGATGATCTTCGGCACGAGAACGGCGGCACACCCATGATCGAGATCCTGAACGAGTCGGAGGTCGAGCGGGCCCGGGCGACCGGCGCGCTCGTCGGCACCATCTTGCAGACGCTCCGCGACCGGGTGACCGTCGGCACGAACCTGCTCGACGTCGACTCGTGGACGAAGACGATGATCGACGAGGCCGGCGCCGTCTCGTGCTACGTCGACTACGCGCCCTCGTTCGGGCGCGGCCCCTTCGGGCACTACGTCTGCACCGCCGTGAACGACGCCGTCCTGCACGGGCTGCCGCACGACCGCCGCCTCGTCGACGGCGACCTGCTGACGCTCGACCTCGCCGTCGTGCTCGACGGTGTCGCGGCCGACTCGGCGGTGAGCTTCGTCGTGGGCGAGTCCCGGCCGCCCGAGAGCGTCCGCCTGATCGAGACGACCGAGCGGGCCCTCGAGGCCGGCATCGCGGCAGCCGGGCCCGGGGCGCGCATCGGCGACCTCTCGCACGCCATCGGCAGCGTGCTGTCGGAAGCGGGCTACCCGATCAACGTCGAGTTCGGCGGCCACGGCATCGGCTCGACCATGCACCAGGACCCGCACGTCTCGAACACCGGACGCCCCGGCCGCGGCTACCGGCTGCGACCCGGCCTGCTGCTCGCCCTCGAGCCCTGGGTCATGACCGACACCGACCAGCTGGTCACCGACGCCGACGGGTGGACCCTTCGCAGCGTGACCGGCTGCCGCACCGCGCACAGCGAGCACACGATCGCCATCACGGACGACGGCGCCGAGGTGCTGACGCGACGACCGACCCGCTGACCCGTCGACCGCGACTCGGACGTCAGCCCCGGGCGACCGGCGGGTCGGCGACCGACGGGTCGGCGACCGGCTGCCCCTGGCCCGTCAGCCGCAGGAAGCCGCTGAGCAGGCCGAGCCCCGCGATCGAGGTGGGCAGCCCCGTCGCGAGCGACGGCGAGTGCACCAGGAACGCCGCCCACTTCGCCCGTGACAGCGCCACGTTGAGCCGGTTGGGCATCAGCAGGAAGTCCAGGCCGCGCGGGATGTCCGCCGCACTCGACGCGGCCAGCGACACCACGGCCACAACCGCCTCTTGCCCCTGGAACAGGTCGACGGTGCCGACGGGGGTCGCGTCGAACCCGGCCGCGTCGAGGTGGTCGCGCAGGACCGCCCCGTGGGCGTTGTAGGGCGCGACGACGATCACGTCGGCCGGGGTGAGCGACCTCGTGCCGTCGCCGTCGGACCACTCGAGGCCGACCACCGAACGCACGATCTCGACCACCGCTCGGGCCTCTTCGACCGACGAGGTGGTGTTGCCGACGTGCGTCACGGGCTCGACGTGCAGCCCGGGCGCGAGGCCGTCGAGTCGGCGGTCGTTCGCGTGGGCGGTCAGCGCGCCGCCGTACGACAGCTCGCTGACCGGGGCGCACAACGCCGGGTGCATGCGCCACGTGGTGGCGAGGAAGTAGCCGTGCTCGGCCGGCAGCACGTCGTGGCCGTCCGCCAGCCAGCCGAGGGCCGACTCGTCGACCGGCTCGGGGTGGCTGCCCTGGCTGACCTGCGGCAGCTGCTGCGGGTCGCCGAGCAACAGCAGGCGGGTCGCCGCGACCGAGGCGGCGACGGTCGAGGCGAGCGAGAACTGCCCGGCCTCGTCGACGACCAGCAGGTCGAGGGAGGCGCGCGCCACCTTGTCGGCGTTCGCGAACCCCCAGGCGGTCGCCCCGAACACGGCCCCGACGGCCTGCCCGCCGCCGTCGGCGCCGGCACCGCCCGCCCCGCCGTCGGCCTCGGCCAGGAAGGCGGCCTCGCCGCCGGACTTCACGGCTCGCCACGGCTGCTCATCGGCCTGCTCGACGGTCGTGCCGGACTTCGGCACCTTGCCGACCCGCTCGGGGTCGACCCCCGCCGAGATCGCCGCCCGCAGCACGTTCTCGACGACCGCGTGCGACTGCCCGACGACGCCGACCCGCCAGCCGTGCTCCCGCACCAGCCGGGCGATGACCCGCGAGCCGACGTAGGTCTTGCCCGTGCCGGGCGGGCCCTGCACGGCCAGGTAGGACCGGTCGAGGTCGAGCAGGGTCTCGACGACGGCCGAGACGGTGTCGTGCCCGACCACGGGCGCGGGCCCGCCGCCCGACCGGAGGCGCGGGGGCTGCCGCCGCAGCAGGTCGAACGCCGGGTCGGCCAGCATCTCGGGCAGGGCGTCGAGCACCCGCCCGCCCCATTCGGCGATCGCCTCGGGCTGCGGGGTGGCCCGGGGAGGCGCGGCGGGCGTCAGCGCGACCGGGAACGCGTCGTGCCGGTCGTCGTCGCCCGAGACGCGCTCGAGCAGCACGACCTCGTGCCGGTCGCCGTTCGGGCCGGCCTCGACGACGGTCGACCCGACGGCACCACGGAGCCCCGGGCCGAGCGAGGCGACCCCGGACGGCACGGGGGCGTCGTAGACGGCGTACGGCGCGCCTCCTTCGGCGAGGCGGCTGCCGGGGGCCAGCCGTCCGCGCAACCGCACCTCGCGACTGAGCTTGCGGGCCCGGGGCAGCTTCTGCCACTCGCGCTCGACCGAGGCCGTCTCGACGACGAACACGTCGCGGGTGTCGGCCCAGTCGTCGACCGGGTTGCGCAGGCGGTCGAAGTGCTCTTGCCAGAACGTCTTGGCCTCGCGGCGGTGGTAGTCGATGGCCGACGCCGCGAGGGCGATCGCGGTCTCGTCGGCGGTGCGGTCGAGCGGGTCGACGTCGGCCACGTGCGCCGCGAGGCCGACGGCGACCGGGTTCGGTTCGCGCGGCACCCGGGCCAGCTCGAGCGGGTCGGGCGCGGTCGGCCCGTCGGACTCGTCGGCGAGCGAGCCGTGGCTCTCGGCGAGGTCGAGCAGCCAGTCGCGCAACCGCAGGGTCGACCGGCAGTCGTACTCGTTGTAGTCGCGGACCTCGTCGAGCATCCGGTCGCCGCGCGCGGGGTCGCCCGTGGTGCGCTCGGCGATCGCGTCGACGTACATCGTGATGCTGGCGGCGGCCGTCGTGACGTCGCTCTGCCGCAGGTCGTCACCCATGTAGAGCGGCTCGAGCTTCTTGAGCGAGTAGCTGCGCGAGCCGACCAGCAGCGCCTGACGCACCACCGGGTAGAGATCGACGAGCACGCCGTCGCGCAGCAGGTCGTCGACCACGTCTTCGCCGACGCCGTGCCGGGCGGCGAGCGAGAGCAGGTGGCTGCGCTCGTACGAGGCGTAGTGGTACACGTGCAGGTCGGGGAAGCGTCGACGACGCTCGGCGAGGTAGTCGAGGAAGTCGACCAGCGCCTGCCGCTCGCCCGCGAAGTCGTGGCCCCAGAAGGCACGGAAGGTGCCGTCGGCCTCGACCAGCCCGAAGAGGTAGTCGAGCCCCCACGCCCGACCGTCGCCCTCGGTGTAGAGCGGGTCGCCCTCGAAGTCGAAGAAGACGTCGCCGGAGTCGGGGCGTGGGAGGGTGCGGAGCGCCGCGGCGTCGACGACCTCGACCGCCGGTGGACCCGACGGGTCGCGCTCGGTCGCGAGCTGCACCCTGGCCTGGCCCCTCAGTCGCGTCAGGGCCGTCGCACCGATGCCGGCGACCGGGCCGGTCGACCCCGCCAACTCGTCGATCGTGCCGACGCCGGCCAGGTGCAGCCGTTGTCGCTGCTCGCCCCGCAGGCCGGCCACGAGCACGAGGTCTCGGTGCTCGTCGACCTGCGCCTGGCACGCCGCACAGCGCCCGCAGGCCGTGACGCCCGGGTCGCCCCAGGCCAGTGGCCCGTCGGCGGCGAGCCGGTCGTCGAGGGCGGCCCGCAACCGGTCGCGCTGGACGCGGTAGACCGGCAGCACGTCGGCGACGTCGTGCACGCTCTCGCTGCCGTCGCCGAGCACGAGCCGGACGGTGTCGGCCGAGGGCAGCCCGAGCGCCCGGATCTGGTCGGTGTAGGCGGCCACCTGCAACAGGGCGGGGATCTTGGCGTGCCGGGCCAGCTTGGTGTCGTAGACCTCGTACGTGCCGGCGTCGGTGCGGACCACGAAGTCGCTGAAGCCGATGAACGATCCGTCGAAGAACGTCGCCTGGAACAGGACGTCGGCCCCGGAGGCCATCGCGAGCCGCGCCTCCTCGGCGGCCGCCGCGTAGCCGGACGGGGCCGGGCGGTCGAACTCGACGACGTCGCGGGTCGCCCGCAGGGTCTCGAGGTAGCGCAACTCGTGCGCGTCGCCGAGCCGGGCGGTGCGGTCGAGCATGTCGTCGGAGGCGTCGGCGACGGCCTCGACCCGGCCGAGCTTCGCGTCGAGCCGCCGCAGGAACGACCACTCGCAGGCGGCCCAGGTCGTCAGGTCGGACGGGCTGGTGACCACCCGGTCGTCGTCGAGGTACACGCGGACTCCTCCTGTCGGGGCGCGGCCTGGACGCCCGCCACGAGCCTAGGAGGCGCCACCGACACCCCGGGACGCCCCACCCGGGCGAGCCGGACGTCGTGACACGGAGGGCGGGCGTGTTCGGCGGCCCCGGGCCGTCGGGGACGCCCGCCTCCGACGAACCCGCCCGGGAACGGCACCGACGACGTCGGTCAGCCGGCGGACGAGCCGGGGGCGGTGCGCAGGTGCAGCCGCTCGCCCTGCCTGCCGAACAGGCTGAGCACCTCGACCGCGTCGTCGTCGGCCCGGCCGAACCAGTGCGGCGTGCGCGTGTCGAACTCGGCCGCCTCGCCCGCGGGCAGCACGAGGTCGAGGTCGCCGAGCACGAGCCGCACGCGCCCCCGCAGCACGTAGAGCCAGTCGTAGCCCTCGTGGGTACGGAGCACGGGTTCGCTCCGCGGCGAGTCGGCCGGGATCACCATCTTGAACGCCTGGATCGCCCCGCCCCCGCGCGAGAGCGGCACGACGGTCATGCCGTGCTGCTGCCGCGGCTTGAGGTGCACGCGAGGGTCACCGGTCTCGGGCGCGCCGACCAGGTCGTCGAGGGGCACCCCGTGCTCGCGGGCGAGCGGCAGCAACTGTTCGAGCGTCGGCCGTCGCTGACCCGACTCGAGCCGCGAGAGGGTGCTGACCGAGATGCCGGTGCGCTCCCCCAGCTCGGCCAGCGTCACGCCGCGACGTGCCCGAAGGGCCCGGAGGCGCGGGCCGACCGCCGCCAGGACGTCGTCGGTGCTCATGGTGTCGCCGGTCGAGGCGTCGGTGGGGTGGCTCATGTAGGGCATCTTGCCACTTCGGCAAACGAGCTTGCCAGTCGGACCCACCCGGTCGCAGGATCGTCACAGGAGGTCACATCATGACGAACCAGAACACCCACCCGACCGACGAGGCTCACGACGTCGTCGTGATCGGCGGCGGCGCCGCGGGCCTGAGCGGTGCCCTGAGCCTCGCCCGAGCCCGCCGCGACGTCCTCGTCGTCGACGACGACCGGCCCCGCAACGCGCCCGCCGACGGGGTCCACGCGTTCCTCACCCGAGACGGCGTCGCACCGCGCGAGCTCACGCGGCTCGGCCGGGCCGAGGTGGAGGGCTACGGAGGCGCGGTCACCTCGGGCACCGTGACCGCCGTCCGACGCGACGACCACGCCGAGCACCCTTTCGTCGTCACCGTCACCGGCGTGGACGGTGCCGCGTCCGAGGTGCGCGCCCGGCGCCTCCTCGTGACCAGCGGCCTGGTCGACGAGCTGCCCGCCGTCGACGGGCTCGCCGAGCGCTGGGGCCGCGACGTCGTGCACTGCCCCTACTGCCACGGGTGGGAGGTGCAGGACCGCGTCATCGGCGTGCTCGCCACGAGCCCCTTCGCGATGCACCAGGCCCTGCTCTTCGGGCAGTGGAGCCGCGACATCGTGCTGTTCACGAACGGGTCGTTCACGCCCGACGACGAACAGGCCGAGCAGTTGCGCGCCCGGGGCGTCACGGTGGTCGACGGACCGGTGGCCGGACTGCAGGTCGACGACGACGCCCTGACCGGCGTGACGCTCGTCGACGGGCGGACCGTCGCCGTCGGCGCCCTGGCCGTGATGGCCCGCGTGCGGTCGCGAGCCGACTTCGTGGCCGACCTGGGCCTCGAGGCGACCGAGCACCCGGCCGGCGTCGGCACCCACCTCGCCACGGTCGAACCGCTCACCGGTCGGTCGGCCGTGCCCGGCGTCTGGCTCGCCGGCAACGTCACCGAGCCGATGGCACAGGTCGTCGCGGCCGCCGCCGCGGGCACGATGGCGGGCGCGGCGATCAACATGGACCTCGTCACGGCCGAGGTCGCGGCGGCCGTCGCCGCCCGGCGCGCGGACGCCGGCACGGACGAGCACGCCGACGAGCACACCGACGAGAGGATCGACGCATGAACCAGTCCGAGCAGCAGCACGAGCACGCGCCCGAACACGACGGCGCGCCCGCCCACCCCGTCTTCGACCGCGCCTACTGGGAGGACCGCTACGGTGCGCCCGGTCGGGCCTGGAGCGGTCGACCCAACGCGGCTCTCGTCGCGGAGGCGTCCGCGCTGACCCCGGGGCATGCCCTCGACGTGGGCAGCGGCGAGGGCGGCGACGCCCTCTGGCTGGCCTCGCGGGGCTGGCGGGTCACCGGTGTCGACATCTCGCAGAACGCCCTCGACAAGGCGGCCGCCTCGGCCCCCGAGCGGGACGGCGTCGACCCCGCGCAGCTGACGTGGCAGCAGGCGGACCTCACGTCGTGGAGCCCGGCCCGCGCCTCCTTCGACCTGGTCACGGCGCACTTCATGCACCTGCCGCTCGCCGACCGTCAGCGGCTCTTCCCGGCGCTGGCCGAGGGCGTGGCACCGGGCGGCACGCTGCTGATCGTCGGGCACGACGCGGACGCCCTGCCGGGCGGGGCCGGCCGACACGGCGACCCGGGCATGCTGTTCACCGTCGACGAGGTGGTCGGCAGGCTCGACCCGGGCACGTGGCAGGTCGACGTCGCCGAGGTGCGACCGCGCGACATGACGGGGCCCGACGGTGACGTCTGGCACGTCGCCGACGTGGTCGTGCGCGCCACTCGTCGCGCCGTCTGAGCGAGCGACCGCCCCGGCAGCACACCGGGGCGGCGGCACCCGAGACGCCGACGTGCAGGACGGGCGGGTCCGGCCGGACCGGGCGTCGTGAGACGCCCGGTCGACGCGGACCCGCCCGTCCTCGGCGGCGGCGGCGGCCTGCTACAGCCCGCTGATCTTCAGGCGCAGCTGGTGGGCGCCCGGCCGCAGCACGTGCCGCGACGCCACGTCCGGACCGCACGCCCGCGACCCCACGCCGTGCTGCGCGGCGTCGAGGTACAGGTACGTGCGCTCGCTCACGGGCAGCTCGTGCGGGTGCTCGGCCACGCCGAGCTGCTGGGCAGTGTGGCGGCTCAGCGTGAAGCCGGGGCGTTCGCCCGTCGCGCTCGGCACCGCCTCGACGCGCAGCCACGGCCGGTCGGCGGACCCGAGGTCGAGCGTCCGCAGGTCACTGCGGTGCCCCGTCTCCTGCGGACGGGCGTACCCGGCGGACAGCTCGTCGACGCCGGACTCGTAGCGCCCGACGAAGGCCGAGTGGCGGCTGTCGGGGTACGACTCGCGCGGCCCCGTGCCGAACCACGACGCGTGGTCGACGTCGCCCGGCAGGTCGAAGCGCACGCCGACGCGAGGCCAGACCATGTCCCACCAGCCGGTCGGCACGATGTCGATCGACAACCAGAGGTCGCCGCCGACCAGCTGCCACCGTTCGTCGGTCGTCACGGCGTTGCGCGTGTCGGCCGCGGCGTAGCGGGTGCGGACGTGCACCGAGCCCGGTGCGACGCTCACCGACTCGACGCGGGCGGTCAACCGGTCGAGCCCGGCGAGCAGCCAGGTGTCCTGCGAGCTGGGCAGCACGCCGACCTCGTACAGGTCGACGCGGTGCCGGTTGCGCATGACGTCACGGTCGCGGTCCTTGGGCGTCAGCCACTCGCCACGGTCGTTGTCGGTCGGGGCGCGCCACAGCTCGAGGCGGGCCCCGTCGACCGGACGCCCGGCGAGCGACACGAGTCGCCCGTCGTCGAAGACGGCCGGGCCGAGCTCGACGCGCCCCGAGGAGGCGCGGGTCACGTGGCCGCGCCCGTCGCCCACGACCGCGGGGCGGGGCGTCGCGACCTGCACCGGTGCCGGCGTGAGGTCGAGCTGCTGGGTCGAGATCACGTGACCGGCGTCCGCCCACACCGTGGCGTCGGCGAGCTCGGCGATGACCGTCAGCCAGGTCTCGCCGGTGCCCGACAGCGGCACCTCGGGCAGCGAGACGAAGACCGTCTCGTGGGCGGCGAGGGCGCCCCCGTCGAGGCCGACCACGTCGAGGGTGCCCGAGCGCGCCTCCTCGCCGTCGTGGGACGCGACCCACCGGAAGACGACGTCGGAGGCGTCGGCCGAGTGCCGCAGGTTCGCCACGACGAGCACCGGCGGGCCGTCGACCGTGGGCGACTCGAAGCGCAGGCGGATCGGGGCCACGACCTGGGCCCACTCGAACAGGCCGGGCGACGGGGTGTCGTCGCTCAGCACCATGCCGTCCATGACGAAGTTGCCGTCGTGGACGACCTCGCCGAAGTCGCCACCGTAGCCGAAGTACTCGACGCCGTCCGCCGTGTGCGTGCGGAGGCCGTGGTCGCGCCACTCCCAGACGAAGCCGCCGTGGAGGCGCGGGTAGGCGTCCACGAGGTCCTCGTAGTCGTCGATCGCACCGGGGCCGTTGCCCATCGCGTGGACGTACTCGCAGAGCACGAACGGCTTCGACCGCTGACGGGCGGCCTCGGCCGGGGTGCAGCCGAGCAGTGTGAACGACTCGTCGCCCGAGCCGATGGCCCGGGTCTCGTCGATCCACGAGTACATGCGCGAGTACACGTCGGTGTAGGCGCCCGTGTAGTCGCCCTCGTAGTGGACCGGTCGGCCGCCGTCGCGGGCGTGCGTCCACGCGGCCATCGCGGCGAGGTTGTGGCCGGTGCCCGACTCGTTGCCGAGCGACCACATCACGATGCTGGGGTGGTTCTTGTCGCGCTCGACGGTGCGGACCATGCGGTCGACGTACGCGTCGTGCCAGGCCGGGTCGTCGCTCGGGTTGCCGATCCACTCCTGGCGCTCGAAGGCGTGGGTCTCGAGGTCGCACTCGAGGACGACCCAGAAGCCCAGCTCGTCCGCGAGGTCGAGGAGGCGCGGGTGCGGCGGGTAGTGCGAGGTGCGGATCGCGTTCACGTTGAACCGCTTCATCTGGGCGAGGTCGCGGCGCGACCACTCCTCGTCGAAGACGCGTCCGCGGTCGGGGTGGGTCTCGTGGCGGTTGACGCCGTGGAACACCACGCGTCGGCCGTTGACCTCGAACTGGTCGCCGACGATGCGGACGGTGCGGAAGCCCAGGCGCAGCGAGATCGTCTCGGCACCCTCGGCGCTCGAGACCGTGGCGTCGTAGAGGCGCGGCGTCTCGGCGCTCCACGGCTCGACCTCGTCGAGCTCGACGGGGGCGACGTCGGCCGGGGTGGCCCAGGTCACCTCGACGCCGAGCTCGGGCACCGAGAGGGTGACCGGGTAGGCAGCGTCGGCCGCGGTGACCTCGGGGACGATCGCCGCGCCTCCTCGGGCCTGGCCGGCCGTGCCGTGGAACGGCGTCCGCAGCCAGACGTCGTCGAGGCCGCCGACCGGGCGGGCCTGCAGCGTGACGCTGCGGAAGATGCCGGGCAGCCACCACTGGTCCTGGTCCTCGACGTAGCTCGACGCCGACCACTGGTGCACGCGCACCGCGACGACGTTCGTGCCGGGGCGCAGGGCGTCCGTGACGTCGAACTCCTGGGCGAGGCGGCTGCCGACGCCCATGCCGACCTCGACGCCGTTCAGCCACACGACGTAGCGCGACTCGACGCCGTCGAAGCGCAGCAGCACGCGCTCGGCACCGTCGAAGGACGACGGCAGCTCGAAGGTGCGGCGGTGGTCGCCGGTCGGGTTCGCGTCGGGCACGAACGGCGGCTCGGTCGGGAACGGGAACTGCACGTTGGTGTAGATCGGGGCACCGCGCGAGCCGTCGCCGCCGAGCACCCAGTGCGACGGCACCTCGATGTCGCCCCAGGACGAGTCGTCGAGGTCGATCGCGCCGACGCCGTCGACGGGCTCGCCCACGGGCAGGACGCCGCGGCCGCCGAGGGTGCCGGGGGCGCCGGGCAGCAGGCGGAACGACCAGGTGCCGTCGAGCGACAGGGTCGGGGCGTCGGTGTGCAGCCAGGAGCGTGCGGGGGTGCGCGCACCCTGGCCCGGGCCGGTGTCGGTGAGGTAGTCGGCGGAGACGACGGACGGGGTGGAGCCGGTGGTGGAGCTGATGGTCACTTGACGCTTCCTTCGGTGAGGCCGCCGCGCCAGAAGCGCTGGAGGACGACCATGGCGATGACCAGCGGGATGATCGACAGCAGCACGCCGCCGGTCGTCAGCTGGTAGAACTCGGGCAGTCGGTCGGTCTGGCTGAGCCAGTTGTTGAGGCCGAGCGTGACGGGGAACTTGTCGACGTCGCTCAGCATGACCAGGGGCAGGAAGTAGTTGTTCCAGATGCCCACGAGCTGGAACAGGAACACCGTGACGAGCGCCGGGGTGAGGATGCGCAGCCCCAGGGTGTGGAAGATGCGCAGCTCGCTGGCGCCGTCGAGGCGGGCGGCCTCCATGAGCGACGTGTCGACCGTGGCCTGGGCGTAGATGCGGCAGAGGAACAGCCCGAACGGCGACACGAGCGACGGCAGCAGGACGCTCCAGTAGGTGTTGGCGATGCCCATCTGGCTGAACAGCAGGAAGAGCGGCAGGGCCGTCGCGGTGCCGGGCACCAGCACGCCGCCGAGGATCGTGCCGAAGACGACGTTGCGCCCGCGGAACTCGTACTTGGCGAGGGCGTAGCCGCCGGCCGCGGCGAAGTACGTCGCGATGAGGGCGCCGACGCCGGCGTACAGCACCGAGTTGAGCACCCAGCGGACGAAGATGCCGTCACCGTAGGTGAGCACCTGGCCGAGGTTGTCCCAGAGGGAGAAGGTCGGGGCGAACCAGAAGCCGAACGTGCCGAACAGGTCGGGGGTCGTCTTGGTCGCCGCGACGACGACCCAGTAGACCGGCACCAGGAAGTACAGCGCGACGACGACCAGGACGGCCGTGACGATGATGGTGGACGCCTTCGAGCGTCCGGCGGACCGGTCGGGGCCGGCGCTGCGGGCGCGGCGGCTCGCGGGCTTGTCGGCCCCTCGCCCCCGCCCCTGCGCGGTCACGATGGACTCGGTCTCGGTGGCGTGCTCGGCACCCTTCGTCGAGATGCTCATTTCTGCTTCCTGTTCGTGATGCTGAGGAACGTGATCGACAGCGCGAACGCGACGAGGGCGATCAAGACCGACTGGGCGGCCGCGACGTTGTAGTCGTTGTAGGCGAAGGCCGTGGTGTACGCGCTGAGGTTCGGCGTGTACTGGCTGTCGATGGCCGGCGAGACGCGTTGCAGCACCTGGGCCTCGGCGAACAGCTGGAGCGTGCCGATGATCGAGAAGACCGCGGTGAGCAGCAGGGCCGGGCGGATCAGCGGCAACTGGATGCTGAACGCGACGCGCAGCGCCGAGGCGCCGTCGACCTTGGCGGCCTCGTACAGCTCGACCGGGATCGACTTGAGCTGGGCGATGATGATCAGCATGTTGTAGCCGGTGTAGCTCCAGGTCACGATGTTCGCGATCGACCAGAGCACGGTGTTCGCGCCGAGGAAGTCGGGCGTGACGCCGAAGACCTCGCCGATGTCGATGATCGGGCTGAGACCGGGCACGTACAGGAACGACCAGAGGATGGTGGCGATGACGCCGGGCACACCGTACGGCAGGAAGTACGCGGCGCGGAACACGCCCGGCCACTTGGCCGACGCGGACTCGAGCAGCAGCGCGAGCACGGTGCAGAGGATCAGCATGACCGGCACCTGCACGATGCCGAACAGGAACATGCGCCCGATCGAGGCGACGAAGTTCGGGTCGCCGATCACCTGGGCGTAGTTGTCGAAGCCGGCGAACCCGCTGGTCACGCCGCCCTCGCCGAACAGGCCGCTGCGGGTCACCTTGGTGAAGCTCGAGAAGACGGCGATGACGATCGGGATCACGAAGGTCAACGCGAACAGCGCCAGGAACGGCGCGAGCAGCACCCACGGCGCCCGCTTGACGGCACCCTTCGAGCTGCTGCGACGGGGGCCAGAGGAGGCGCGGGTCGAGTCGGTCGCGGACTCGGGCCGCGTGTCGGTCGCGGCGCTCATGCGTTCGCCTTGCGGATGGTGAGGCCCTTGTTCTGGAAGACGGCCATGATGTCCTTCTCGGCCTGCGCGACGGCGTCGACGAGCGTGCCGCCCGACGCCTTGCCGCGGAACCCGTCGCTCAAGATGTTGAAGGACTGCTGCGTGATCGGCCACCAGCTCCAGTCCTGGTTCTGGGCGGACTCCTGCGTGGCGGGCACGAAGACCTCCTGGTTGTAGTTCTGGCCGCTGAAGAACGGGCTCGGCTGCTCACGGAGCGTTCCGACGACGTCGCGGGCCGGCGACCAGCCGATGCCGCAGTACTCGATGAGGGCGGTGATGCCCTCGGGGGTGGTGGTCATCCACACGGCGAAGTCGAGTGCCTCTTGCGGGTGCTGGCTGTTCGCCAGGATCGCGGCGGTCGAGCCGCCGAGGAAGCTCGAGGCGTAGCCGGTCTGCCACGTCGGCATCGGGGCGCACTTCCACTTGCCCTCGGCACCGCTGACGCCCTCGATCAGGGCGTCGCCCCACGAGCCGGTCGTGACCGAGGCGATGGTGCCGGCACTGGCGGCCGAGAACCAGGCCGGCGTGTAGGCGCCGTACGCGGTCGTCACGATGCCGTCGTCGATGGCCTTGTCGAAGAAGCGGGCGACGGTGAGGGTCGCCTCGTCGGTCATGTCGATGACCCAGCCGTCGTCCTCGGCACGCAGCCACGAGGCGCCGGCCTGGGTGGCGTAGGCGGCGAAGAGCGAGGCGTCGGCGAGCGGGAACGAGTCCATCAGGACGCCGGCCCCCTTGAGCTCGGCGCCGACGGCGGCCCACTCGTCCCATGTGCCGGGAACGGCCGCACCGACGGAGTCGAAGACGGCGGGCTGGTAGAACATGCCCATCGGGCCGCTGTCCTGGGGGATGGCGTAGATGCCGTCGGTGTAGCTGACCTGGTTCCAGAGGGTGGGGTCGTAGAGGTCGGCGTACTGTTCGGCGCCGTAGCGCTTGAGGTCGACGACGCCGTTCGCGAGCAGGAACTCGGGCAGCGACCGCAGCTCGACCTGGGCGATGTCGGGGCCCGCCCCCGCGGCGAGCGCCGAGTAGAGCTTCTGGTACCCACCGGCGTTGCCGCCGGGGATGAACACGGTCTCGACCTGGACGCGCGACTGGCTCTTGTTGTAGAGCGCCGTGACCTGGTCGAGGCCTTTCAGCCAGGCCCAGTACTGCAGCTTGACGGGGCCGTCGGCGGCCGGGATGGTCGGCAGGGCGTTCACCGAGGTCGTCCCGGGCGTGGCGCAGCCGGCGAGCATCGCGGTGGCGCCGGCGGTCACCCCCAGGCCGAGCAACTGGCGTCGGGACATCGGGCTCATTGTTTCTCTCACTTCGTCGTGGGGCCGTGGCGAGAGCGACGCTAACACAAATTCGAGTGGTCGTTCGATTTTCACCTGCGGGGTGCCTGGGAGGTCGTAGAGTGTCCGATCATGACGACGACCGGCTCGACGACGAGCGATTCCGACGATCGGCCCGCCGGCCCGACCGGCAGCGCTCGTCCCGCGCGTCGCGGCCCGTACGCGAAGTCGGCCGAACGCCGGGTCGCGATCGTCGAGGCCGCCTTCGAGGTGTTCTCGTCGAAGGGCTACGTCGGCGGGTCGCTCCGAGACGTGGCCGACGTCGTCGGCATGAGCCAGACGAGCCTGTTGCACTACTTCCCGTCGAAGAGCGCCCTGCTGCTGGCCGTGCTCGAACGACGCGACGCGGTCTCGGACCGTTCCGCCGCACCTCCCGACTGCGGGGGTCTCGTCGAGACCGTGCTCGGGCAGGCGCGGCACAACGAGAGCGTCCCCGGGCTGATCGCGCTCTACGCGGTGTTGGCGGGCGAGGCGGTCACGGCCGACAACCCCGGCAGCGGGTACGTCCGCGAGCGCTTCGATCGTCTCCGCGTCGAGTACGGCGACGCCCTGCGAGCCCTGGAGGCGCGGGGCCGGTTGCGCCCCGGGGTCGACCCCGACCGTGCGGCGTCGGGGCTCGTGGCCCTGTGGGACGGCATCCAGGTGCAGTGGTTGCTCGACCCCGACCGCATCGACGTGGTCCAGCAGCTGCAGGACTACCTCGACCTGGTGATCGTGCCCGACGAGGGGCCGGACCGGACGTGAGCCCTGCCGTGCCGGTCCGGTGGTACGAGCCGTGGCCCGGGTCCGCGGCGGTGCCGGGACCGACGCTGCTGTGGCTGCACGGCGGCGGGTTCTTCCGCGGGGGGCTCGACCAACCCGAGGCCCACGACGTCGCGCGGTCGCTCGCCGCCCGCGGGGTGAGGGTGGCCACGGCGGACTACCGTCTCGCGCCTCCCCCGGGTCTCGGCGTCGCCGCCCGGCGGCTGATGCCGACGCGCGCGCGGTACCCGGCGGCGCTCGACGACGTGCTCGCCGCCTACGACGAGGTCGGCGACCGGTCGCCCGAGGGCGTCGTCGTGGGAGGCGCGAGCGCGGGGGCGTGCCTGGCCGCGGCGGCCACCCTCCGCACGATCGACGAGGGCCGCCCTCCGGTCGGCGCCGTCTTCGCCTACGGCTTCTTCCACGCCCGGCATCCTCGGGTCGCGCAGCGGCGTCACCGGTCGCGGGGTCACCGCGGCCTCAGCCACGCCCGGTGGGCCCTCGACGCGATGAACCGCAACTACGCCGGGTCGGCCGCGGCTCGGGAGGAGCGTCTGGCCTTCCCGGGCGGTCACGCGCTGACGGGGTTCCCCCGCACCCTCGTCGTGACCGCCGAGCGGGACAACATGCGCGCCTCGGGCGACCTCTTCGCCACGGAGCTCGCCGGTGCCGGGGTCGAGGTGCGGCACGACGTGCTGCCGGGCACCCGTCACGCCTTCCTGGACCGGCCCGGCCTCGCCGAGTTCGCCCACACCGTCTCGCTCGTCGCGGACTGGAGCCGTCGGGGTGCCGCGAGGCCGTCGTCTCGGAGGCCGTCGACGGCGTCGCCCGCGCCGTCCTCGGGGACCGTGCCCGCGCCTCCTGAGGTCGCGTCGAGCTGATCCGAACCGTGTCGAACGGGCTGGGTGCGGGTCGAGCGGGGCCGGACCGAGTCGCGACCCGCCTGCACCGCGTCAGCGGAAGTCGCCGACCTGTCGGTCGACGGGCACGGTGCGCTCGACGACGACGTCACCCGTGTGGGCCGTCGTCGTGGTCTCGATGAGGACGATCTCGACCTCGTCGTCGGCGACGGGGTTGTGCTGCACTCCCCGGGGCACGACGTGGAACTGGCCCGGGGTGAGCACCACCTCGACGTCGTCGGGCAGTTGGATGCGCAGGGTGCCCGACACGACGAGGAACATCTCGTCCTCGGCGTCGTGGGCGTGCCAGACGAGTTCGCCGAGCAGCTTCGCCACCTTCACGTACTGGTCGTTCACCCGCCCGACGACCCGAGGCGTCCAGTGCTCGGTCACCTGGCGGAGTTCGGCCGCGACGTCGATCCCGTTGAGAGCAGTCATGCAGTCATTCTCGGGGCACGGCGGTCCGTCCCGCGACGCGTCGCTCCCGTCTGGTTCGATGGCCCGATGACGAAGCAGCCGATGGCACCGGTCCCGAAGGCACGAGCCGGCGACCGCGTCGCGGTCCTCTCCCCCGCCTTCGCGGCCCCGGCGGTGTCGGAGGCGCTGCACGAGCAGGCCATGCGGCGGCTCACCGAGACGACCGGGCTCCTCCCGGTCGAGTACCCCACGACGCGGCGGCTGGGGGCGACGGCCGAGGCCCGGGCGGCCGACGTCACCGCCGCGTTCGCCGACCCCACCATCCGGGCCGTGCTCGCCACCGTCGGCGGTGACGACCAGATCACGGTGGTCCCCCACGTCGACGCCGAGGTCCTCGCCGCGAACCCGAAGCCCTTCGTCGGCTACAGCGACAACACGAACCTGCACGCCCTGCTGTGGGGACTCGGCGTGCCGAGCTACTACGGCGGATCGACCATGGTGCACCTCGGCCCCGGCCCCCACGTGGACGACGTGCACCTGCTGTCCCTACGAGCCGCCCTGCTGGACGGCGGCGTCCTCGAGCTGACCGACCCCGGCGAGTCCGAGGACTTCGGCGTGCCGTGGGACGACCCCGGGGCGCTGACCCTGTTCGGTGACCGTCGACCGACCGGCCCCTGGGCCTGGGCCGGCCCCGACCGCGTCGTCGAGGGCACGACGTGGGGCGGTTGCCTCGAGGTCCTCGACCAGCTCGCGATGGCCGACCGTCTGCCGGCGACGTCCGACCTCGAGGGCACGGTGCTGCTGCTCGAGACCAGCGAGGAGCTGCCGTCCGCGGACCAGGTCGGGCGGTGGGTGCGCGCCCTCGGCGAGCGCGGCGTCCTCGAGGCCGTGGCCGGCGTGCTCGTCGCCCGTCCGCCCGCGAGCGCCCTCGGCTCGCCCGTGCCGACCACGGCAGCGCAGGAGGCGCGGCGCACCGACCAGCGCGACGTCGTCGTCGAGCTGGTCGCGCGGTACGCCCCCGACGCCGTCGTCTGCGTCGGCGTGCCGTTCGGGCACACCCGACCACAGTGGATCGTCCCTCACGGCGGCACCGTCCGGCTCGACGGCGTCGCGCGCACGGTCAGCGCGGACTACTCGTAGGAGCTCGCCCGGTCGAGACCGTCAGAAGACGGCGACGGTCATGCCGGCGGTGACCGCCGGGCGGTCCATGGCCGCCAGGGCGTCGGGCAGGTCGTCGAAGGCGATCGTGCGGCCGATGGACTCGAGGGGCCGCAGCCGGCCCGCGACGACGTCGTCGATCATGGCGGCGTACTCGCCCACCGAGATGCCGTGGCTGCCGAGCAGCTCGAGCTCGTCGGCGATGACGCGACCCATCGGGATGACCGGGGCGGCCTCGTCGTCGAGCAGCAGGCCCACCTGCACGTGCCGCCCACGGGGTCGGAGCGAGGCCACCGACGCCGCCGACATCACCCGGCTGCCGAACGCGTCGAGCGCGACGTGGGCACCGCCTCCGGTGACGGCCCGCACGCGATCGACGGCGTCCCCGTCCATCGGGACGACCTCGGCACCGAGCGCCGCGGCTCGTTCGAGGGCGGCGGGTGAGATGTCGGAGGCCACGACGCGCGCGCCGGCGGCGACCGCGACGGCCACGGCCGAGAGCCCCACGCCGCCGCACCCGAACACGGCGACCCACTCGCCCGCCTCGACGCGGGCCCGGGCGTGCAGGGCGTGGTAGGCCGTGCCGAACCGGCAGCCGAGCGCCGCCGCCTCGACGAAGCCGACCGCGTCGGGCAGGGCGACGACGTTCACGTCGGCGTGCGGCACGACCACGGACTCGGCGTACGATCCGGGCAGGGTGAAGCCGGGCTGCTGCTGACGGGTGCACACCTGGGTGGCGCCGGCCCGGCACTGGTCGCACGTGCCGCACGCGAAGACGAAGGGGGCGGTGACGCGTGCCCCGACGGCGACCCGCGTGACCGCCGGACCCACCGCCGTCACGACGCCGGCGAACTCGTGACCCGGCACGTGGGGCAGCCGGACCGAGTCGTCGTGGCCCTTCCAGGCGTGCCAGTCGCTGCGGCAGACCCCCGTCGCGGCGACGCGGACCACCACGCCGTCGTCGGGCGGGAGGGGCGTCGGGAGGTCGACGAGGGACGGAACCGACCCGAACTGGTCGTACTGAACGGCGCGCATCCCCCGATCCTGACACGGGCAGGGCGCCGGTCGCTCGTCACGCCGGACGGAGGCGCGCGGTAGCGGGTAGGAACGGTGCATGAGCCTCGCATCCACCCTCCTCCGCCTCACCGTCGGCGGCTTCTTCGTCGGCCACGGACTCCAGAAGCTGACCGGCGCCTTCGACGGGCCCGGCCTCGCCGGCACCGAGCAGATGATGGCCGGCACGGGCATGCACCCGGCCGCCCGCAACGCCCGTCTCGTCGCCGTCACCGAGACCGCCGGTGGCGCCGCCCTGGCCCTCGGTGCCGCGACGCCGCTCGCCGCCGCCGGCATCGTCGGCACGATGGTCACCGCCGTCCGCAAGGTGCACCTCGCCAAGGGCCCGTGGGTCACCGAGGGCGGCTACGAGTACAACGCCGTCCTGATCGCCGCGGCCGCGGCCCTGGCGTCGGGCCCCGGCGGGCCCTCGGTCGACCAGCTGTTCGGCAAGAAGTCGTGGGGTGCCGGCGGGACGGTCTTCGCCCTCGTCGCCGGCGTCGTGGCCTCGTTCGTCGCCGTGGAGCTGGGCAAGCGCGCGACCCCGCCCACCGAGCCGGGCGACGACCCCTCGGCGGCCTGAGCCCCCGGCCGCCTCGCGTCTCGTCCCCAGGGCGCGACCTCCCGGTGACGGGCGGTCGCGCCCTCCGTCTGCCCGCCGGGTGACGGTGGCCTCTGCGACCATGGGGCCATGACACCGACGAGCACCGCGACCGACATCGACGCCGAGGCACTCGACCTGCTGCGTGCTCTCACCGGACGCGACGACGCGGTCTTCCACGACGGCCAGCTCGAGGCCATCCGCGCGCTCGTCGCCGACCGACGCCGGGCCCTCGTCGTGCAGCGCACCGGGTGGGGCAAGTCCGCCGTGTACTTCATCGCGACGCTGCTGCTGCGCCGACGGGGCACGGGCCCGACCCTGCTCGTGTCACCGTTGCTCGCCCTCATGCGTGACCAGGTCGCCGCCGCGGCACGTGCCGGCGTGCGGGCGGTGGCCGTCAACTCGGCGAACGCCCACGAGTGGTCCGACGTGCAACAGCAGCTCGTCGACGACGAGATCGACGTGCTGCTCGTCTCGCCCGAGCGCCTGAACAACCCTCGGTTCCGCGACGAGCAGCTGCCCGTCCTCATCGCCCGGCTCGGCATGCTGGTCGTCGACGAGGCGCACTGCATCTCGGACTGGGGTCACGACTTCCGCCCCGACTACCGTCGCCTCGCCGACCTCATCCGCACCCTGCCCTCGGACGTGCCCGTCCTCGCGACGACCGCCACGGCCAACGCCCGCGTCGTGGCCGACGTCGCCGAGCAACTCGCGGTGGGGCCGGGTGACGAGGTGCTGACGATCCGCGGGTCGCTCGCGCGCGCCTCCCTGCGTCTCGGCGTGCTGCAGCTGCCGACGTCGCGCGACCGGCTCGGCTGGTTGCTCAGCCACCTGCCCGACCTGCCCGGCAGCGGCATCATCTACACGCTCACCATCTCGGCGGCCGACGACACCGCTCGGCTGCTGCGCGAGGCCGGCCACGACGTCCGCTCGTACTCGGGTCGCACCGACCCCGAAGAACGTGAGCAGCTCGAGCAGAGGCTGAAAGACAACGACCTCAAGGCGCTCGTCGCGACGAGCGCCCTCGGCATGGGGTTCGACAAGCCCGACCTCGGCTTCGTGATCCACCTCGGCGCGCCGTCGTCACCCGTGGCCTACTACCAGCAGATCGGTCGCGCCGGTCGCGCCACCGACAACGCCGACGTGCTGCTGTTGCCCGGCACCGAGGACGCCGAGATCTGGCAGTACTTCGCGACCGCTTCGATGCCGTCCGAGGCCCGGGCCTCGGCCGTGCTCGCCCAGCTGGGCGAGACGCCCCTGTCGACGCCCGCCCTCGAGGCACGGGTCGACGTCAAGCGGACCCCGCTCGAGCTCATGCTCAAGGTGCTCGACGTGGACGGTGCCGTCCGCCGGGTGCAGGGCGGCTGGGTGAGCACCGGGCGACCCTGGGTCTACGACGCCGAGCGCTACGAGCGCATCGCCGCAGCCCGGGTGGCCGAACAAGAGTCCATGCTGACGTTCGAACGGGGGGCGACCTGCCGCATGCAGATGCTCCAGCTCGACCTCGACGACCCCGCCGCCGAACCGTGCGGGCGGTGCGACGTCTGCGCCGGCGCCTGGTACCCGACCGACATCGCCGGTGAGGCGGCCAGCTCGGCCGCCAGCACGCTCGACCGCGTCGGCGTCGAGATCGACCCCCGCGCCCAGTGGCCCACCGGGGCCGACCGGGCCGGGGTCGCCGTCAAGGGCAAGATCCCCGAGGGCGAGCGGGTCGAACCCGGTCGGGCCCTGGCCCGGCTGACCGACCTCGGCTGGGGCAACACCCTGCGCGAGGTCTTCGCCGCGAACGCCCCCGACGCTCCCCTGTCGAAGCACCTGCTCGACGGTGTCGTGCGCGTGCTCAAGGAGTGGCCGTGGGCCGAGCGGCCGGTGGGCGTCGTGGCCGTGCCGTCGACGTCGCGCCCGCAGCTCGTCGGATCGCTCGCCGAGGCGATCAGCACCGTCGGGCGGCTGCCGTTGCTCGGCACGCTCGGCAGTGCCCGCCCCTCGGCCGGTCGTGGCCAGGGGGGCAACAGCGTCTACCGTCTGGCCGACGTCTGGCAGTCCTTCGAGGTCGGTCCCGAGCTCGCCGCCGCGCTCGCCGACGTGACCGGTCCAGTGCTGCTCGTCGACGACCTGGTCGACAGCCGGTGGACCCTCACCGTCGCCGGGCGCGAACTCCGCCGGGCGGGCGCCCCGGCCGTGCTGCCGTTCGCCCTCGCGATGGTGGGCTGAGCCCATCCACCCGGGCCGGGCCCCGCCCGGTGGCGGACGTCAACGCTCGAAGCGCATGCCGTCGCGCGTCACCGTGCTGTGCCGCATCAGCCACACGTCGCGCGGGTAGTTCTGGTGCATCCGCCACGGTGACCGCGCACCCTGCCGCGGCATCAGGTGCACCCCGCGCGAGACGTATCCGCTCGACAGGTCGATCAGCGGGCTCGTCGGCCCGGGCCGGGTCGGGGCGACCGGCACCGCCGACCGGTACCCGTGGCGGTCGAGGTGTCGCAGCACCCGTGAGACGTAATGCACGACCAGGTCGATCTTGAGGGTCCACGACGCGTTCGTGTAGCCGATGGCGAAGGCCAGGTTCGGCACACCCGACAGCATGAAGCCCTTGTAGGTCAACCGGGACGCCGGGTCGACCGCCACCCCGTCGACGGACAGCCGCATGCCGCCGAACAGCAGCAGGTTGAGGCCCGTCGCCGTGACGACCACGTCCGCGGGCAGCTCGCGCGCCTCCTGACCGTCGCGGCCGGCGACCCGGACCCCGTCGGGGGTGAACCCCACGATGTCGTCGGTCACGATCGAGGCGTCACCCGAACGCAGCGACCGGAAGAGCGCGCCGTCGGGGGTGATGCAGAGTCGCTGGTCCCACGGGTCGTAGCTCGGCTGGAAGTGTCGGTCGACGTCGAAGTCGTCGGGCAGGCGCCTGGCCACCTGTGCCCGCAGGAAGGCCTTCATCTTCTCGGGTGACCGTCGGCTGGTCTGGAAGCTCAGCAAGGCCATGAGGATGCTGCGCCAGCGGATCAGGCGGTCGTCGACGACCTGCGGCAGCAGCCGTCGCCAGGCGCGGAGCGGCTTCCGCTTCGACGGCAACGACAGGACGTAGGTCGGCGACCGCTGCAGCATCGTGACGTGCCCGGCGGTCTCGGCCAGGGCGGGCACGAGCGTCACCGCCGTCGCGCCCGAACCGATCACCACGACGCGCTTGCCGGTCACGTCGAGGTCGTCGGGCCAGTGCTGGGGGTGCACGACGCGACCTGCGAACGAGTCCTGCCCCGAGAACGTGGGCGACCAGCCCTCGTCGTAGCGGTAGTAGCCCGAGCAGACGAACAAGAACGCGCACGAGATCGTGAGGAGACGTGGGGCCGCGGCGGTGCCCGCGCCTCCTGCGACCTCGATCGACACGGTCCAGTGGGCGTCGGCCGACGACCAGTCGGCCGCGACGACCCGGTGCCCGAACCGGACGAGCCCCGCGACGCCCGTCTCGTCCGCCGTCTCGCGCACGTAGTCGCGGATGGCCGAGCCCGGGGCGATCGCCCGGCGGTCGCGCCAGGGCCGGAACCCGTAGCCGAGCGTGAACATGTCGCTGTCGGACCGGACGCCCGGGTACCGGAAGAGGTCCCAGGTGCCGCCGATCGCGTCGCGCGCCTCGACGACCGCGAGGCTCCGACCGGGGAAGTCCCGCCTCAGCTGAGCCGCCACGCCGACCCCCGACAGTCCGGCGCCGACGACGAGCAGGTCCACGTGCTCGACCCCGTCGTGGCCGCCGCCAGCGTGGTCCTCAGCCCGTGAGGCCGCCCCCGAGGAGGCGCGGGTGGGGTCGCTCACGGGACGAGCACGATCCGGATCGGGTCGCCTTCTTTGCGTTCGAGCATCTGGACGGCACGCTCGGCCTCGGCGAGGGGCACGGTGGCGCTGACCGAGCGCGAGAACTCAAGCCGGCCCCGGCCGGCCAGGGCGACGAGCGTCGTGACGTCGGACGGTTCCGAGCCGTAGTGGCCGAGCACCTGCTGTTGCAGGAAGCTGAACCTCGTGCCGTCGGTGATCGTGATCGGCTTGTCGGAGAGGCCGACGAGCGTCAGGCGGCCGCGGTAACCGAGGCAGGCGATGGCCTGTTCTCGCACGGCCGGCACGCCCGCGAAGTCGAAGGCCCGGGCGAGTCCGCGTCCGCCGGTGGCCCGACCGAGCGCCGTGGCGAAGTCCGGGTCGGCGGGGTCGAGCGCCAGATCGGCGCCGAATTCGAGCGCCCGCTCGCGAGCCCGGGGCAGCGGGTCGACCGCGACGATCGGCGCGGCTCCGAGCAGCGCGAGCAGCTGTACGGCGTGGGCGCCGAGACCGCCGACGCCCCAGACGCCGACCGCCGTGCCGGGCCGGACGTCGGCCGTGGTGGTCAGGGCAGCCCACGGGGTCGAGACCGCGTCGGGGATGAAGCAGGCCTGCTCGAACGGCAGCGAGTCGGGGATCGGCACGACGGTGTCGGCGCGGGCCACGGCGAACTCGGCCCAACCGCCGTCGTAGTCGACGCCCCGGGTGAAGACCTGGCCGTCGCGCTCCTCGCCGGCCTGCAGCAGGACGCGGTCCCCCACGGCGACGTGCGTGACGCCCTCGCCCACCTGGTCGACGGTGCCCGCGACCTCGTGGCCGAGCGTGACGGTGTCGCCGGGCAGGTGCAGCGGCGTCAACGAGCCGCCGATCAGGTGAACGTCGCTCAGGCAGACGCCGGCCGCTGCCACGGCGATGCGTACCTGCCCGGGCCCGGCGTCGGGGGTGGGCACCTCGGTGACCGAGAAGTGGCGGGTGCTGACGTCGAGGCGTCCGGCGAGCATGGTGGCTCCGTCCTGCGGGGCCCGGTCGGTCGGCTCTGACCGTGGGGCGTGACCGCACATCGGGTGTGAGGCTACGCCGCCGTCGCCGATGTTGCACCCTGCACCTCTGCGGTCCTCGCCGCGTGCGGCCGAGACGGCGTCCGAGCGGGTGGCGGCGCAGGCGGCGAGACCCCGGGAACACGCCGAGACCCCCGCGCGCGCACGGGGGTCTCGGTGACGTCCTGGGGTCTCGGCGACGTCTACCGGAGGCGCGGCTCGTCGTCCGGACGGGCGTCGCCCGCGGGGGCGTCGGCGAGGTGCTCGTCGGCCCGGCGGCCGTCGGTGCCGACCATGGCGTGCAGCGACCCGGTCGAGATGCGGTCGGGCGAGGTGCCCTCGAGCGAGCCGAGGCCTCCCGTGCGACCGTCGAGCAGCCGGGCCCCGGTGGGCCGACCGGCGTCGTCGGTCGAGAGGGCGGCCTCGTCCTCGTCCGAGGCGGCGGCCAGGGGGCCCGCCGGACCCGGCTCCGAGGAGGCGCCGTGCCCGTCGGCGTTCATGGTCGCCTCGTCGAAGGGCGCGCGACCCGACAGCACGGTCTCGACGCGGTCCTTGTCGATCTGCTTCGTCCAGGTGCCGACGAGGATCGTCGCGACGGCGTTGCCCGTGAAGTTCGTCAGCGCCCGGGCCTCCGACATGAAGCGGTCGATGCCGACGATCACGCCGACGCCGTCGACGAGGTCGGGTCGGTGGGCCTGCAAGCCCCCGGCCAGGGTGGCGATGCCTGCCCCGGTGACGCCGGCGGCACCCTTCGAGGCGATCATCATGAACAGCAGAAGCGACACCTGCTCGCCGACGCTGAGCGGCGTGCCCATGGCGTTGGCGATGAAGAGCGACGCCATGGTCAGGTAGATGGCCGTGCCGTCGAGGTTGAACGAGTACCCGGTGGGGACGGTGATGCCGACGACGGGCTTCGAGACGCCCAGGTGCTCCATCTTGGCGATGAGGCGGGGCAGGGCGACCTCGCTCGACGAGGTCGAGACGATCAGCAGGTACTCGCGGCCGAGGTACTTCATCATCCGGAAGATGTTGACTCCGGTGACGAGCTTGAGGATCGTGCCGAGCACGACGGCCACGAACAGGATGCACGTGATGTAGAAGGCGACCATCAGCGTGCCCAGCGCGACGATGGCCGCGACGCCGGTCTCGCCGACGACGGCGGCGATGGCGCCGAAGGCGCCGATCGGGGCGACCCACATGATCATCGCGAGGATGCGGAACACCAGCAGCTGCAGGTTGCGGACGCCCTCGAGGATCGTCTTGCCGCGGTCGCCCATGCGCTGCAGGGCGAAGCCGACGAGCAGCGCGACGAACAGCGTCTGCAGGATCGACCCGCTGGTCAGCGACGACACGAGCGTCTCGGGGATGATGCCGAGCAGGAAGGCCGCGGTGCCGCCGGCCTCTTCCGCGGCGGGCGCCTCGTAGCCGGTCGAGCCGACCATGAGGCCCTCGCCCGGGTGGATCAGGTTGCCGACGACCAGGCCGATCGCGAGGGCGAAGGTCGACATGGCGATGAAGTAGCCGAGCGCGAGCCCGCCCACCTTGCCGACGGTGGCGGCCTTCGCGATCGAGCCGACGCCGAGCACGATCGTGCAGAAGATCACCGGCGCGATCATCATCGAGATCAGCGACACGAAGGCGGTGCCGATCGGCTTCAGCTGCACCGCCACCTCGGGGGCGGTCAGGCCGACGACGATGCCGGCCGCGACGGCGACGATCACCGCGATGTAGAGCCAGTGCGAGCGGTCGATGCGGCGACGGGCGCGAACGCCGTTCGTCAGCGTCGTGCCGCCGGGGATGAGGGTCTGCGGGCCCTCGTGCGTCTTTGCCATGGGGTCTTCCTCGAGCTCATGACCGGCGGCGTCGTCGTCGACGGTCGTGCGGGGGTGCGATGTCGCGACTCTGGTCGCTCGCCCGGCGGCCGTCGACCTTGTGGTCATACTGGTCGCGCCACGCGGTCCCGTCGCGCCGCACGGTCCGGTCCCGCCGTGCGTCATGATGGACCCGGCCGCAGCGCAGCGAGGAGCCCGCCCGAGATGACCGTCGATCCCACCCGGTGGAGCATCGCCACCCGGCTCTTCGCGCTGCTCGTGGTCTTCGTGGTCGCCGTCGCCGTGCTCGCGACGGCCTGGACCCTCCGCTCGGCCCGCGAGGACGCCGACCGGTCGGCCGCGCGGGCCTGCCTGGCCCTCGCCACCTCGATCGCCGACAACCCGTACGTCGTCACCGCCCTGGCGACCGACGACCCCAGCGAGCGCCTCCAGCCCTACGCCGTGGCCCTGATGAGCGACACCTCGACCGACTTCGTCACGATCATGCGCCCCGACCGCACCCGCCTGACGCACCCCGACCCGACCGAGATCGGCCGTCCCTTCGTCGGCACCATCGCCCCCGCGCTGCGCGGCGAGTCGTTCACCGAGACCTACGCCGGCACCCTGGGGCCGTCCGTCCGGGCCGTCGTGCCGATCGAGAGCGACGGCGAGGTCGTCGCCCTCGTGTCGGCCGGGGTGACGGTCGACTCGATCACGCAGTCGGTCGGCGAGCGCCTCCCCCTGGTCTTCGCCGCCGCCGGGGCCACCGTGCTGCTCGGGGGCGTGGTGTCGTGGCTGCTCAGCCGCTACCTGCGGCGGGTCACCTGGGGTCGCGGGCCCGAAGAGCTCGCGCGGATGTTCGCCTACTACGAGGGCGTGCTGCACTCGGTGCGCGAGGGCCTCGTCCTGGTCGACGAGCGCGGGCGCCTGAGCCTCTACAACGACCAGGCCGCCGAACTCCTCGACCTGCCGCCCGGGGGCATCGCCGCGCCCGTCCCGCTCGACGGGCTGCAGCTGCCCGCCTCGTTGCGCGAGCTGCTGGCCTCGGGCCGCCGCGCCTCCGACGAGGTGCACGTGACGGACGACCGCGTCCTCGTCGTGAACCAGGAGGTCACCGAACCCACGGACGGCACGACGCCCGCCACCGGCCGCCGAGGCGCGCGGTCGGCGCCGCGCACGGCGAACCCGGGAGACGCGGTGCCCGCAGGAGGCGCGGCGCCGGTGACCGGCGCGGCCCGCCTCCGCCCCCGCCGCACCCTCGGGACCGTGACGACCCTGCGCGACCACACCGAGCTCACCCACCTCTCGGGCGAGGTCGAGACCATGCGCACCCTCTCGGACGCACTGCGGTCGCAGACCCACGAGTTCTCGAACCGGCTGCACACGATCGTCTCGTTGATCGAGCTCGGCCGCGGCGACGAGGCGCTGCGCTTCGCCGCCGACGAGCTCGACCTCGGCCAGCGGCTGGCCGACCGGGTCGTCGCCTCGATCGACGAGCCGACCCTCGCCGCCCTGCTGCTGGGCAAGGCCGCGCAGGCCCGCGAGCGGTCGATCGACCTGCGCGTCGACGTCGAGCCCGGGCTGGGGCCGATCGGCGTCGAGCCCGGCGACCTCGTGACGATCGTCGGCAACCTGGTCGACAACGCCCTCGACGCCGTGGCCCCGACGCTCGACCCCGACGCCTCGCCGCTCCGCCCCCCGAGGGTCGAGGTGACCGTCGCCCGGGTCGAGGGTGGCGTGCAGCTCGACGTCGAGGACGACGGGCCGGGGCTCGGCGACGTCGAGCTCGCGTTCCGACGGGGGTTCAGCACGAAGCCGGCGGCACCGGGCGGGCGCGGCATCGGCCTCGCGCTCGTCCGTCAGGCCGTGGGTCGGGTCGGGGGTCGGCTCGACGTCGCCACGGGGCCCGACGGGACCACCTTCTCGGTGCTGCTGCCCGACGCGGGACCGGACCGCGCCGGCGCCTCCGCACGGCGTCGGGGCGGGGTGCGGCCGTGAGCCGCGCCTCCTCGTCCGACGGTCGGGTGCGGGTGCTGGTCGTCGAGGACGAGCCCCTCACCGCCGAGGCGCACGTCGCCTACCTCGAACGGCTGGAGGGCTTCGAGGTGGTCGGTCGGGCCCGTGACGGTCGCGAGACGCTCGAGGTCGTGCGGGCGGCCGGCGGCCCCGGGGGCCCGGGCCTCGACCTCGTGCTGCTCGACATGAACCTGCCCGACACCCACGGCCTGCAGCTGTGCCGGGCCCTGCGGGCGGCGGGGTCGACCGTCGACGTCATCGCGATCACGGCCGTCCGCGACGCGACCGTGGTGCGGACGGCCGTCTCGCTCGGCATCGTCCAGTACCTGATCAAGCCCTTCACCTTCGCGACCTTCGCCGAACGCCTGGCGTCCTACCGGGCGTTCCGCGAGTCGCTCGCCGCCGGGCAGGGGCAGGTGACGCAGTCCGACGTGGACTCGGGGCTCGCCAGCCTGAGGCAGGCCCCGACGCCGACCCTGGCGAAGGGGCTCGCCCCGGCGACCCTCGACCAGGTCGTGGCCGTGCTGCGCCGCGGCGGGTCGCCGTCGGCCGGCGAGGTGGCCGACGCGGCCGGGGTGTCGCGCGTGACGGCCCGCCGCTACCTCGAACACCTCGCCGACACGGGTGCGGTCACCCGTGAACCCCGGTACGGCAGCCCGGGCCGCCCCGAGCACGGCTACCGCTGGAACTGACCCGACGCGCCCCGGCGTACCCCGACGGTCGCCCGGCTGGGCGGGCCTCCCGGCCGGGCCGGTAGACCGGGACGATGCAGAAACCCCTGGCCGTCCTGTTCGACATCGACGAGACCCTCGTGCACACCGGCGGGGCCGGTGGACGCAGCTGGACCTGGGCCTTCGACCAGCTGCACGGCGTGGCCGCCGACATCGGCGACCACACCAGCGCGGGCGAGACCGACCCCGAGGTCGGTCGGCAGACCTTCGAGGGCGTGATGGGGCGCACCCCGACCGACGCCGAGATGTCGGCGCTCTACGCCGCCTACCTCTGGCACCTCCCGGACGACATCCGCACCTCCGAGGGGTACCGGGTGCTCGACGGGGCCGAGGAGGCGCTGCGGGCGTTGAGCGACGCGGGTGTCGTCCTCGGCGTGATCTCGGGCGCGATGGAGGGCGCGGCCCGCACGAAGATGGAGCCGGCCGGGCTGGGCCGCTGGTTCGTCTTCGGCGGCTACGGCTCGGACAGCCCCGACCGCACCGAGGCCACCCGGGCCGCGATCCGCAAGGCGTCCCTGCTCGTCGGCCACGACCTGTCGCCGGCCGAGGTCTTCGTCGTGGGCGACACCCCGCACGACGTCACGAGCGCCCACGAGGCCGGCGCGACCGGCATCGGCGTCGCGACCGGGCACCACTCGGTCGACGAGCTGCGCGACGCGGGGGCCGACGCCGTGCTGACCTCGCTCACCGAGGCGTTCCCCGGCCTCTGACGCGGCCGCCGTCGCCCGTCGGTGGCGTGCCGTCAGCGCCGGACGAGCCGGGCGATCTCGGGCAGCGCCGCGAGCGTGCCGGACGCCCCGTTCTGGTCGGGGTCGAGCGCGAGTCGCTTCAACCCGGCCCGGGTGTAGGTGCCGACGTCGGCCACGAAGTCGGCAGGTGCCCGCCAGACCAGCCGGTCGGCGGCCCCCTGGTCGAGCCCACGCGCGAGCGCGGCGTCGCGGGCGCGCTCGGGGGACGTGAACGCGAGCAGGGTCGGGGTGCCCTCGTCGACGACGGCGAAGGGCTTCGACGCGCCCGCGGCGCCGCGGTCGACGAACCACCAGGCCTCGAGGCGGAACGCCGCACGCCACAGGGCCACGGGGTCGTCGGCGACGATCGCCGTGATCCGCTCCGGCGGCACGTCCCCGGGCGCGGGCGTCGTGACGGGCGTCCTGACCGGCACCCCGGCACCGGGCGTGACCCCGGGAGGCGCGGCGACGGTCGGCCCCGTCGGCCCGGTCGGCGAGGCGGTCCGCTCGACGACCCGCTCGAGCCGCGCGCGCCTCCTCTGCGTCACGCCGACGCGGACGAGCAGCACGCCCCCGGCGACGAGGACGGCCACCACGACGAGCGCGACGACGACGTCGACCGACGACTGACGCCCCGGCGCCACGAGGCCGACCAGCAACACCGACGCTCCGATCGGCGAACCGACCACGGCGACGGCCAGCAGCACGACGCCCCAGGTCAGGGCGGCGGTTCCGCTGGAACGACGGGTCGACGGGTCGGGGTTCGGCATCGACCCAGCGTAGGGCGGCTCGGGGCCGGGCGACCGGGGGCGTCCCGGCGGCTCACTCCGCCGCGCGCGACCAACCGAGCCCGCGGGCCTCGACCATCCGGTGGAGGGCCGTCGTCATGGCGGCGAAGTCCTCCGGGCCGAGGGCGTCGGTCAGGACCACGTACGCGTGAGCGGCGTCGGCGGGCAGGGACGGCGTGGCGAGGGTCGGATCGACGAGCCGGGTGGTGCCCGCGCTGCCGGCGTGACGACGGACCTCGTCGTGGTCCCGGAGGTGAAAGTTCACGAGCCGCTTCCCGTCGCCGATGGCGAACAGGCGCGCCGCCCTCGAGATCCGGCGCATCGACCCTCCGGCGCCTCCGGCCAGGGGGCCGGCGGCTCCGTCGACCCAGCTCACGCGCGTGATCGAATCCCAGGGGACCACGACGCTGTCGTCGATCACGACCGCCGCGGCGTGGACGGCCAGCAGGCGACCGCCGCGCCGACGTGCGGCTCCGACGTACTCGGAGAACGTCGCGACGGGCAGCAGGGTCGGCAGCACCCACAGCGCCACCACGAACCAGAGCCACCCCGTGCTCGTGATCGACCAGATGACGAGGGCGACCATCATCGCGAGGGCGAGCAGGACGCCGAGCCCGGAACCGACGAGCTGCCGCCGCAGCCGACGCCCGTCGTGGGCGGCCACGAGCACCGGCGGGTCGGTCGGTGGGGCGAAGCGGTCGGCGGGCGCGTCCGAGGTCGTCGCCCGAGGCGTCCGACGCTCACCCGTCACGGCCCCGGAACCCGCCCGTCGCGCCTCGCGTTCGAGGCCGAAGCGCCTCATGGCCTCGAGCGCGCCGAGCGGTGCGTAGGGGCCCCGGCCCTCGACGTCGAAGAGCACGCCGAACACGCCGGACCGCTCGGCGGCGGCGGCGTCGTCGACGAACCCTGCGGACGGGAGCGCGAGCAGTCGACCCGCCTCGTCGTCGGACAGTCCTCGCGCGAGGGCGTGCTGGCGCGCCCGCTCGGGCGACGTGAACGCGAGGAACACGGGACGCCCCTCGACGCCGGCCACGAGGGGCTGCACGTCGGGGAGTTCCCCGCGGGCGATGAACCACCACCGGTCCAGCGCGAAGATCGCGTCCCAGAGGTCGGCCTGGGCATCCGTGTCGTCGAGACCCCGGGCCTCGGAGACCCGGGTCAGCTCGTCGATGCGTTCGCTCGCCTCCCGCATCTCGGCGGCGGACGAAGGCGGAGGCAGCGGCGTGCCCCCCGGGGTAGGCAGAGGGGTCGGTTCACTCACCCTCGCAGCGTACGGGGCGTCCGATCTCAACGAGAAATCCTCATGGCACGTCGCCTCCCCGACGCGGGGCGTGACCGGCGGCGCTACGCTCCGACCATGGCCGACACGCGTGGACCCCAGATCGTCCGAGGCGACCCCGAGGTGACCCGGGCGACGCTCGACCTCAAGCTGCCGGTGGCGATGCTGCCCGGACTCGTGCGGCGGGCCCTCCAGGCGAGCCCGACGTTCTCGTTCGGCGACGCCGACGAGTCGGGTGCGACCCTGCTGCGGCGGTCCGCGGCGGCGAGCGTGGCCGACGCCGTCCGGCTCGACTTCGCGGCCTCCGACCGCGGCAGTCGCGTCTCGGCCGAGGTGCACTCCCCCGGGGGCACGATCGGCACCTCGGTCAAGCGCCGCGACGACGACACCACGGCCCTCTTCGAGGCCATCGCGAAGGCTGCCGGGCCGTTCTGACCCGGGCGGGTGCCGACCCGGGCCGTCCTTCCCCGGGCGGGTGCCGACCGCCTCGGCCGGCGACCCGGGGCCGGGGCCTCGGGTCGCCGGCCGGCGCGGTGCGCAGCCGGTCGCTCGTCAGTCGCCGAGGCGACGGCGACGCTGGAGGGTCGTCACGATGCCGAGTGCGACGAGCACGAGTCCGGCGCCCAGGGCGACGCCGAGCCCCCGGCCGGAGCCGGTGAAGGCGAGCACCCGGTCCGCGACCGTCCCGGCCGCACCCGCACGGACGTCGTCGGACTCGGCTCCGTCACCCCCGGGGGCGACATCGCCGGCGTCCTGCCCGTCCCCCGCGCCGGAGCCCTCACCAGGGTCACCAGGGTCACCAGGGTCACCGGGGTCGCCCGGGTCGCCCGGGTCACCGGGGTCGCCGGGGTCGCCGGGGTCGCCCGGGTCACCGGGGTCGACCGGGTCGACCGGGTCGACGGGAGGCTGCCCGCCCTCCACCGCGGCGAAGCTCACCTCGGCGCTCGACGAGCGCCCGTCGGGGTGCACCACGTCGATCCGGACCTCGTACGACCCCTCGGGCACACCGGTCACGTCGACGGTGTACTCGCCCGACTCGTCGAGCCAGAAGTCGCCCAGCGCGTAGCCCCCGAAGCCCGTCTGCCAGGCGAAGTCGTGACGGACGCCCTCGGTGTCGGACCCGGTCGTCGACGGGCGGCCGTCGACGGCGGCGCGTGTCGCCCTGGCGGGCTGCATAGCGAACTTCAGCTGGGCACCCGGCTGGGCCGTGCCGGTGAGGCGGACGGTGCCGGGGGCGACCTCGGCACCCTGCGTCGGGCTCGAGACGACCGTCGGCGCGATCGTCGCCGAGACGACCTCGAGCTCGAGGGTGTGCGGGGCGCTCTGGCCGGCGTCCACCGTCAGGGACCGGACCCCGGCGGTGGCCGAGGGCTCGTAGGCGACGTCGAGACGGACGCGTCCCCGTTCGTCGGCGGTCGCCGTCGTGTGGAGAAGTCCCTCGCCCGTGACCGAGACGGTCTCGCCGGGGACGTAGTTCGATCCGAGCACGGTGAAGGTCCGGCCGGCGACGACCGCGTCCGGGGCACCGGCGGTGGCCGGGAGTCCCAGGTCTTCGGTCACCGCGGCGAAGGCGTTCACCATGCCGACGCCCGAGTCCGCGGGGGTGCCCTGGTCGATGGCCTGGTGTCGGATGAGCTCGCGGATCTCGGCCGCGGACGCGTCGGGGTGGACGGTGCGGAGCAACGCGGCGACGCCCGACACGGCGGGTGCGGCGTACGAGGTCCCGCTGCCCTTCTCCCAGCCGCCGACGGAGCTGCTGACGATGTCCTGGCCGGGCGCGCCGACGGCGATCACTCCCTCGCCGTAGTTCGAGAACCCGGCGCGCGGGTAGACCCCCGGGACGTCACGCAACGCCGACACGGCGAGCGTGGTGTCGTTCTCGGCCGGCAGCGCGCGGCAGCCCGTCGACACGTCCCGCCCGAAGATGGGGACGCCGTCGCTCGGACTGCGCGAGTCGGTCGTCTTGTGAGCCAGGTCGTAGGCCTCGTTGCCGGCGGCGTCGACCGTCACGACGTCCTTCTCCTCGGCGAACCGGAGGGCCCGCGTGACGGCCTCCATCACCGGGGCCTGGTCGGGGTCGCCCTCGCACCAGAAGAGCCACGGCGCCATGTGGTAGCTCGCCTGGGCGACGTCGAAGCCGTGTTCGGCGGCCCAGACGTAGCCGCACAGCGTCGACTCGACGAACTGTTCGATGCGGATCATGGCGACGGTCACCCCGGGCGCCACGCCCACGGTCCCCACCCCGTTGTCCGCCGCGGCCACGACGCCGCTGACGAACGTGCCGTGCGACGCGTAGAAGCCCGGCTCGGGCGCCCACGCGGCGGGGCTCTGGTCCGCGATGCCGTCGGCCGAGCAGCCCACCGAGAGCGACGGGTCGAGGACGTCGACCAGGTCGGGGTGGTCCGCGTCGACGCCGCTGTCGATGACGCCGACGACGACGTCCTTCGAGCCGGGCTGGATCGCACGGGCCGCGGACGCCCCGATGGCGTCGTTGCCCCACTGCGCGGTCTCGTACGGGTCGACCGGGAGGCCCTGGGTGACGTCCCCCGGGCCGCTCCGGGCGCGTCGCTCGCCACCGTCGTCGGCGATCGGGACGGTCCGCGTGGGTGCGGCGGACTGGACGCCGTCCGCAGCCCGGATGTCGTCGACGAAGGCCGCGCGGTCGGACCGGGCCAGGGTGACGCCCAGCTCGGGGAACGCCCGCAGCACCCGCCCGCCGGCAGCGGACACCTGCTCGGCGACGCGGGCAGCGGCCTCGACCCCGACCTCGCCGTTCACGACGTAGTTCATGCGGTCGCCGTCGACCAGGACGCGTTCGGACGACGTCGGCGAGGGTGCCGGGCCGGCCAGCGCGGGGGTGGTGGTGAGTGCTCCGACCGCGGCGATCGACGCGGCGACGCAGGCTGCGACGACGGTGGTCCGTCTCGTCGGATGGTGGTGCAAGGGCATGGGGCCTCCCGGGGTCGGTGGAAAGGCGCCCAACATATCGTGTTCTACATTCCAACGCCAATCCGGCGGGTCGAGGCCGGACGGCCTCAGACCTCGCCGACGATCCAGGTGTCCTTCGCCCCCCCGCCCTGCGACGAGTTGACGATCATGCTGCCCTCGGGCGCGACCCGGGTGAGCGCGAGGTCGGCCAGCACGCTCTCGCCCGCCCCGGTGCCGGTCAGGTAGACGAAGCAGCGCAGGTCGACGTGCCGCGGCTGCAGTCCCGTCGCCGTGAGGGTCGGGTGCGACGACAACGTGACGACCTCCTGCGCGACCCATCCGGCCGGATCACGCGCGATCACGGCCCGGCGTTCGGCCACGACGGCGGCGCTCGCGGACGGGCCGATCAGCACGCCCCGACCGCCCTCGCCGTCGACGGGCTTGGTGACGAGCTCGCCCACGCGGTCGAGCACGGCCATCCTCTCGGCCGGGTCGCCCGTCCGGTAGGTCGGCACCGACTCGAGCAGCGGACGCTCGCCCAGGTAGTACCAGATGAGGTCGGGCACGGCACAGTACATCGCCTTGTCGTCGGCCAGACCGTTGCCGGGGGCGTTCGCGAGCACGACGTCGCCCGCGGCCGCCACGTCCATCAGGTGCTCGCCGAGCAACGGGTCGTGCGGCGCGTGCAAGTCGACCAACTCGCCGTCGAGCCGCAGGTAGAGCGCGTCGACGACGGTGCCCGTCCCGCGGTCGACGACCCGCGCCTCCCGGACCTCGACGTCGTCGGCCCGCAGCAGCAGCAGGCCCGCCCCCTCGGCCAGGGCGCGGTGCTCGTACCAGGCCGGACTCGTCGGCCCCTCGGACAGGATCGCCCCGACCGGTTCACGGGGGGCGCCCCCGACGGCGGCGTCACCCCGAGGAGGCGCGGCGTGCGCCAGCAGCGTCGCCCGCAGCACCCCGAACACGCTCGTCGGGCCGAGCAGCCCCGCCGGCCGCGGAGCGTCCGGCACCACCTCGTCGAGCAGCCGCCGCACGGCGAAGGAGAACGCCGCCCCGCTCGGCGACCGGACGTTGTCCTCGAGCACCCGCCACCCGCCCAGCTCGTTCCGCACCAGGTCGAAGCCCTGCACCGGCGCCCGGACCGCGTCCGCCGGAAGCCGCGCGGCCTCGTCCCGCCAGCCCGCCGCACCGACGACCTGCTCCAGGGTGAGGACCCCGTCGGCGACGACCCGGCGCTCGCCGTAGGCGTCCCGGAGGAAGGCCTCGATCGCCCGGGCCCGCTGCGTGAGACCGGCGTCGAGCTGCCGCCACTCGTGACGCGTGACGATGCGGGGCACCAGGTCGCAGTGGAACGCCCGGTGGTCGCCACCGACCCCGAAGCCGAGACCGGCCTGCTCGCACCAGACGTCTCGGGCCAGCGAGCGGGCGTGGGCCTCGGTCGGGTCGAGCTCCTGGAAGAAGGCTGCGACGTCGCGATAGGCCGGGCGGGGGTGCAAGCCCGGGCCGATCGCCTCGTCGCCGGCACGGAACCGGTACCCGGCGAGGGTCGGGGACGGTGCGTCGAGTCCGGCGGCCGGGCCGTGCGTCTCGCGGACGACCAGGTCGACCACGTCGTCGAGGCTCCCCCGCTCGGCGAACGCGGCGCGCTGACGGTCGGCCGAGTTGCCGCGGGCGAGGGTGGCCTCGGCCAGGTCGGTCACGGTCTGCCAGTCCCCGAACTCCTCGAGCTGCGGTCGCAGCCGGGTCACGAGCTGACGGACCGCCTCGGCCGCGGGCAACCGCGACGGATGCTGCTCGAGGTCGAGCAGCTCGCCGCCGAGCCCGCTGCGAGCGGCCTGCCACATCGCGGCCCGGTGCAACGGCGCAGCCCGGTGTTCGGCGGGGCGCCCGGCCTCGACGTCCATCTCGGCCCGGCGGACGGCGGCGCGGTACAGCCCGGCGATGAGGACGGCGTCGTCCACCAGCGGGCACGCGTCGCAGGTGCGCAACTCGAGGGTCGGCGCATGGCTCGACGGGCGGACGTCGAAGTAGGCCATCTTGCTGTCGGCGATGACGCCCGTCCCGATCAGGTCGGCCAGCAGGCGGTCGTACTCGGCGGCGTCGGCCATCGGCCCGGTCGCCCCGGCGCTCGGCCACCGCTGCCAGATGATCGACCGCATGCTCGCGTACCCGGTGTCCTGGCCGTTCCAGTAGGGCGAACTCGCGCTCAGGGCGAGCAGGGCCGGCAGCACGGGGGCGACGCGCCCGGCGATCTGCACGGCCAGGTCGCGGTCGGCGACGCCCACGTGGATCTGCAGGCCGCAGATCAGCTGCTCGTCGACGAGCAGGCGGTACTGCTCGTGCATGCGGCCGTAGCGTCCGGTCGTGGTCAGCTCGAAGTCGGCGAACTCGCTGCGCGGCGCCGTGCCGACCGCTCCGATGCCCAGCCCCTCGGGCGTCGTCACCTCGACCAGGTCGCGGCGCAGGGTCAGGATCTCGCGACGCAGGTCGTCGAGCGTGGTCACGACGGGGACGTTGGTCTCGACGGTCGTGCGCTGCAGCTCGGCCCCGTACCGGTCGGCGGGCAGCCGGGCGAGCAGGTGCGGCGCCCGGGCCGACAGCCGTCCCGTCTCGAGGTCGATCAGGTGCAGCTCTTCTTCGGCCCCCAGCGTCAGCTCTGCGCTCATGCCTGCACAGTAGGGGCACGCCCCGTCTCCCACCCCCGATTCATGAGGAGTTCACACGATCGGAACACGAGGAGGCGCGGGCCGGGTCGGCGGCCGGGTCAGACCTCCGCGGTCTGGCGCACCCCCGCGGCCGGCAGCAGCACGCCGTCGATCAGACCGATCAGGAACTCGCGGTCGACGGGCTTCCGCAGCACGAGCACCCGGTACGACACCATCGACGGGGTCACGAGGGCGAGCGCCTCGATGTCGGCGTCGGCCGAGATCTCGCCCCGCTCGCGGGCACGCCGCATCAGGAGGCGGTTGGCCTCGGCGCGGGGCTGCACGATCGCGGCGTCGACCGCCTCGGCCAGCTCGGGCGTCGTCGAGAGCATCGTGACGACGCCGGCCATGACCCGCATCTTCTTCTCGGCCTCGTCGATGCTGTGGGGTTTGATCATCGCCACGAGGTCGCCGCGCAAGGTGCCCGTGTCGGGCAGGTCGTTCAGGTCGAGGGCACCCTGCTTCAGGCAGGCCACGGCGTCGACGACCAGCTCGCCCTTGGACGCCCACCGACGGTAGAGCGTGGCCTTGCCGGCCTTGGCACGGGCGGCGACCATCTCGATGGTCATGCCCTCGAACCCGGTCTCGGCCAGCACGTCGATGGTGCACCGGAGGATCTCGGGATCGCGGCTGTGGTCGCGCTTGCGCCCGGGCCGCGCGGGCGTCGCGGGGTCGGTCTCGGCGGGCGTCGTCGCCGCGCCTTCCCTGTCGGTCATGGGGGTGACTCTACATCGGATATTTACGAAACTGCCTGTATCCGAAACTGTCGGGACTCGTATATGCTCGCGCTCATGTCTCAGGCCTCCACCTCCCGTGACGGCGCGACCCGCGCCTCCTCGTCCTCGCCCACCCCGCCGTCGTCCCGGCGCTGGTGGACCCTCACCACGGTCGCGCTCGCGCAGCTGATGGTCGTGCTCGACTCCACCGTCGTCAACATCGCCCTGCCCGCCGCCCAGACCGACCTCGGCTTCTCGGACGGCGACCGGCAGTGGATCATCACCGCCTACTCGCTCGCGTTCGGCAGCCTGCTGCTGGTGGGCGGACGCGTCAGCGACCTGATCGGCCGCAAGCGCACCTTCATCATCGGCCTGATCGGCTTCGCCCTGGCCTCGGCCCTCGGCGGCGCGGCCGGCACCTTCGGCCTGCTCGTCTTCGCCCGCGCCCTGCAGGGGGCGTTCGGCGCCCTGCTCGCCCCGACCGCGCTGGCCGTGCTGACGACGACCTTCACGATCCCGAAGGAGCGCGCCAGGGCGTTCGGCGTCTTCGGCGCCATCGCCGGCGCCGGTGGAGCCATCGGCCTGCTGCTCGGCGGGTTCCTGACGCAGTACGCCTCGTGGCGCTGGAACCTCTACATCAACGTCGTCATCGCCGCCGTCGCCGTGGTCGGGGCCGTGATCTTCGTGTCGCACGTCACCCGCACCGGCCCACGCCCGAAGCTCGACGTGCCCGGCACGCTGCTCGTCTCGGGTGCCCTGTTCTCGCTGGTCTACGGCTTCTCGAACGCCGAGACGCAGGGGTGGGACTCACCGCTGACCTGGGGGTTCCTGGTCGCCGCCGTCGTGCTGCTCACCTCGTTCGTCCTGTGGCAACGCCGGGCCGAGCACCCGCTGCTGCCCCTGTCGATCGTCCTCGACCGCAACCGTGGGGCCGCCTACGCCTCGGTGACCATCGCGGGCGCCGGCATGTTCGGCATCTTCCTGTTCGTGACGTACTACCTGCAGACCTCGCTCGGCTACACCCCGACGAAGACCGGGCTCGCCTTCCTGCCGATGATCGCCATGCTCGTGCTGGCGGCCCAGCTGTCGACGAACGTCTTCGTGCCGCGGTTCGGGCCGAAGGTCATGGTGCCGTTCGGCATGACGCTCGGCGTCGTCGGCATGCTGCTGCTCACCCGACTCGACCTCGAGAGCAGCTACGCCGCGAACGTCCTGCCTGCCCTGATGGTGCTCGGCTTCGGCATGGGTTCGATCATGCCCGCGTCGATCCAGACCGCCACGCTCGGCGTCGACCGCGGCCACGCGGGCGTCGCCTCGGCCATGGTCAACACCAGCCAGCAGGTCGGCGGCTCGATCGGCACGGCGCTGCTCAACACGCTCGCCGCGACCGCGGCGGCGAACTACGTCGCCGACCACCTGCCCGCGACCGGAGCCGTCGCGGCCGAGGCCGCGGTCACCGGCTACGCCACGGCGTACTGGTGGGGAGCCGGCTTCTTCGCCGTCGGCGCGGTCGTCGCGGCCCTGGTGTTCCGCCGGCGCGTCCCGCAGTCGGACCACGTCGACCCGTCGGCCTCGCCGGCCGTCGACACCCCGGTGCCGGTGCACTGACGCGAGCCGCACCCGCGGACGACCCGCGCCTCCTCAGCCCTCGGGGCCGGGGAGGCGCGGGTCGCGTCATCGACGGACGCCGCGCCGGTCAGGACGCGGCTTCGTCCTCGTCGTAGCGGTCGACGCTGATGGTCGGGATCGACGCGGTGATGACCGAGCCGTCGGCGCGCATGAGGCCTCGCAGGTCGCTCGTGGTGGGCACGCGCGTCGTGATGCGTGGGCCCTGGCCGTCGAGCGCCACGCGGACCGGCGCATCGGGCGACACCTCGACCTCTTCGCCGCGGACGGCCACGGTCACCGTGTCGCCCGTCTCGATCGTGAAGACGATCTCGTGCTGGGCGAGGTCGACCCGCACGCGGCTGCCCTTGATGGAGACCCGGAACGACAGTTCGTCCCAGTCGGACGGCAGGCGCGGGTCGAAGGTGAACGACCCGAGCCAGTCGCGCATGCCGCCGTAGCCGTTGACGAGCGCGCTCCAGATGCCGCCCGTCGAGGCGACGTGCACGCCGTCGGAGGTGTTCTTGTGCAGGTCGGCGAGGTCGACGTAGAGCGACGACAGGAAGTACTGCTGCGAGAGCTGGTGGTGCCCGACCTCGGCCGCGATGATCGACTGCACGACGCCCGACAGGGTCGAGTCGCCCGTCGTCAGGGCGTCGTAGTACTCGAAGTTGCGCAGCTTCTGCTCGGGCGTGAACTCGTCGCCCTGCAGGTAGAGCGCCAGCACGACGTCGGCCTGCTTCAGCACCTGGAACCGGTAGATCACCAGGGGGTGGTAGTGCAACAGCAGCGGACGTTTGTTCGCCGGGGTGGCCTCGAGGTCCCACAGCTCCTTGTCGAGGAACTGAGCGTCCTGCGGGTGGATGCCCCGGTGGTCGTCGTACGGGATGTGCATGGCCTCGGCGGCGAGCTGCCAGCCGGTGATCTCGTGCTCTTCGAGACCCAGGCGCGCGACCATGCGGTCGAAGGCGACCGGCGCCTCCTCTTTCAGGCGGGTGACCGCCCGGACGGCCGCACGCAGGTTCGCCCTCGCCATGACGTTCGTGTACAGGTTGTCGTCGACCACCGTCGTGTACTCGTCGGGGCCGGTGACGCCGTCGATGTGGAAGCGTTGGTCGCCGTTGGAGCGCCAGAAGCCGAGGTCGGCCCACAGCCGGGCCGTCTCGACCAGGATGTCGACCGCGCCCCGCTGCAGGAAGTCCTCGTCACCCGTGGCCTGGACGTACTGGCTGAGGGCGTGGCTGATGTCGGCGTCGATGTGGTACTGCGCCGTGCCGGCCGCGTAGTACGCACTCGACTCGAGCCCGTTGATGGTCCGCCACGGGAACAGGGCGCCCCGCTGGTTCAACTCGACGGCACGGTCGCGGGCGGCGTCGAGCATGCCGAGGCGGAACCGCAGGGCGTTGCGGGCGACGTTCGGCGACGTGTAGGTGAGGAACGGCAGGACGTAGATCTCGGTGTCCCAGAAGTAGTGACCGCCGTAGCCCGACCCCGTGACGCCCTTGGCCGCGACGCCCTGGCCGTCGGTGCGGGCCGTGGCCTGGGCGAGCTGGAAGAGGTTCCAGCGGACGGCCTGCTGGATCTCGGGCTGACCCGCGACCTGCACGTCGCTGCGCTGCCAGAAGTCGTCGAGCCAGGCCCGCTGGTGCGCGAAGATCTCGGCGGTCGGCGTCTCGGACGCCCGGTCGAGGGTGCGGTCGCACCGGTCGGCGAGCTCACGCGGGGGCACGCCGCGACTGGTGTGGTAGCTGATCGTCTTGACGAGGCGGACCTTCTGGCCGGCCTGCGCCTTGACCCGGTAGACGTGCTTGGCGATGTCGTCGTCGATCTGCGACGACTGGTCCCATTCGGCGTCGGTCTCGATGCGGTGCTCGGCACCGACCGCGATCGTCATGCCCGAGTTCGTCGTGCGGTAGCCCAGGACGGCTCGCGTGCCCCCGTTGCGCTTGAGCACGGGCTGCAGCACGCGGTCGTCGAACGACTCGGCCTTGCGCGGGTCGAACGCCTCGGCTGCGGCCCGCATGCCCGCGTGGTACTGGTCGCCGAGGTCTTGCCGGTTGAGGATCTGGCTCGAGATCAGCAGCGAGGCCGACGAGTCGAGCATCGTCACCTCGTACTCGATGACGACGAGGTGGCGGTCCTCGAAGCTGACCAGGCGGCGGCTCGTCACGAGCACGCGCTTGCCCGACGGCGTGCGCCAGTCGATCTCGCGGATCAGCACGCCGTCACGGAAGTCGAGGCGGCGGGTGTGCCGCAGGATGTCGGCCTCGAAGAGCACGAAGGGCTCGTCGTCGACGTACAGCCGGACGACCTTGGCGTCCGGCACGTTGACGATCGTCTGGCCGACGCGGGCGAAACCGAACGCCTCTTCGGCGTGCCGGATCGGCCAGGTCTCGTGGAACCCGTTCACGAACGTGCCGAACGAGTGACCACCACGACCCTCGTCGGGGTTGCCGCGCAGGCCCAGGTAGCCGTTGCCGACCGCGAAGACGGTCTCGGTCAGGCCCTCGTCGCCCTGGATGTACTCGTCCTCGACGAGCGCCCACTCGTCGACGGGGAACCTCGAGCGGTCGAGCGGGTCGGACGTGATGTGGTTCACGACTGTGCCTCCGTGGTGCCGGTGCTGCTGGTGCTGGTGCTGGTCGAGGGGGTGTCCGGTGTCGCCTGGCCGGGGTTCGGAGCCGAGGAGGCGCGGGTTCGGTCGAGTGCCCCGACCAGCGTGCCGAGATCGTCGACCACGATGTCGGCACCGAAGTCGAGCAGGGCCTGGGCACCGGTGCCGCGGTCGACGCCCAGGACGAGGCCGAAGGCCCCCCGCCGGCCGGCCTCGACGCCGGACTGCGCGTCTTCGACGACCACGCAGTCGTCGGCGGTCAACCCGAGGCGGCGGGCGCCCTCTAGGTACGTGTCGGGGGCCGGCTTGCCGGCGATGCCCTCGTCGGCCGCGACGACGCCGTCGACGACGACGTCGAAGCGGTCGCGCAGGCCGGCGGCCTCGAGCACGGGGACGGCGTTGCGCGAGCTGGAGACCACGGCGACCCGCACGCCTTCGGCGATGGCCCGGTCGAGGAAGGCCACCGACCCCGGGTAGGGCGTGACGCCGTTCTCGTCGAGCTCGGCGGCGAAGGCGGCGTTCTTGCGGTTTCCGAGACCGCAGACGGACTCGACGTCGGGGCCGTCGTCGGGCGACCCCTCGGGCAGCACGACGTCGCGGGCGGCGAGCATGGCCCGGACGCCGTCGTAGCGGGGCCGACCGTCGACGTGCTCGAAGTAGTCGCTCTCGGTGTACGGCGCGAGGCCGTGCGCGGCGAAGTACTCGGTGAAGAGCCGGGACCACGCGCGCATGTGGACCTCGGCGGTCGGCGTCAGGACGCCGTCCAGGTCGAAGAGCAGGGCGTCGAGGTGGGCGAGGCGCGAGGCGTCGCGGGGCGTGGCGGTAGACACGGGGGTGCCGGTCCCTTCGAGCGTGGGGGCAGGGTGATCGGCACCGGGGCGACGACGGCCCGGTGCCGGTGAGGCGGGAGCGATGCGGGGGCAGGACGGAGGCGGGGCGACGGGACGAGCGGGGGTGATGCGCGTCAGCTGCTGCGCCGACGGGGGTGGTGCGGGGTGAACCGCACGGGTCAAGTGTGGCACCGCTCCGGCCGGACACCTAGCCACTCGTCCGGGGTGTGGACGACCGTCCCGCTGGGGACGGGGCGTGTCGACGCCTCCCCCCTGCCCGTGGGTGGACCTCCGGGCTGTGGACGACGATCGAGCTGTCGGTGACGGCTGACATCATGGCGGCATGGACCTGGGCGACGAGTTCGACGTGCACGAGGGCTTCCCGGCCCGCGCCGGCGGTGCCCCGCGCGACGCCTCACGCCACGACGGCGACGATGCCGACGGGCCCGTGCACTCGACGGCCGTGCCGCTCGTCGACGCCGTCGACGTCATCCGCCTCGTCGGGCCGCGAGCCTTCAACCGGGCGAAAGAGTACGTCCGTGACGGTGCCGTGCTCGACACGACGTGGCACCCGGCCGACGAGCGACTCGACGGCACCGTTCGTGGGGCCGAGGCGACGCCCTACGACGTCGTCGTCGACCTGCGGGCGACCCGGGGCGAGTACAGCCGCCCCGTCCGCAGTCGGTGCACGTGTCCGATCGGCAGCGACTGCAAACACGTCGCGGCGACCCTCCTGCAGAGCAACTCCCGCGCGGTGGCCGACCGCAGCGCGACCTCACCGAGCCCGGACGACCTGACGACCGGGGGCGTGACCGCGCTGGGCGCCGCACGACCCGGCCCGGGCACGGGCGACTGGCGGTCGACGGTGGGGGCGGTGGGGCGGCCGACCCGCGCCTCCTCGGCTCGGACGACGCGCATGGGGCTGCTGTTCGAGCTCCGCGACCGGGCGCACTCGACCCGGGGGCGGGCGGTCGCTCCCTCGGCACGTCGTCAGGGCGGCCCGACCGTCCAGCGGCTCGGCGTGCGGCCCGTGACGCTGAGCGGCACGGGCAACTGGGTGCGGGGCAACCTCACCTGGTCGTCGCTGCCCTACCAGCTCAACCGGCTCGCCATCGAGCCCGAACAGCACGCCTGGTTCGGCCAGTTCGCGGCGCTGCACCGCTCGGCCGTCTCGACCTACACGCCCGGCGACGCCGACTGGCTGTTCGTCGACGACTTCGCGAGCCCGCTGCTCTGGCCCCTGCTCGCCGAGGCCGAGCGGCTCGGCGTCTCACTCGTCACGGGCAAGCGGTCCACCGACGTCGTGGTCGGCGACGAGGCCCGGGTCAGGGTCGACGCCGTGCGGGGCGACGACGGCTCGATGCTGCTGACCGCCGGGGTCACCGTCGACGGCGTGGCCCGTCGTGCCGAGTCGACCGGCGTCATCGCCGACCACGGCGTGTGGTGCGTCGCCCACGAACCGGTGCTGACCTTCACCCTCGCACCGACCGTGGTCCCGCTCGACGACGAACAGCGTCGACTGCTCACGATCACGCCCGAGGTGGTCGTGCCGGCCGGCGACTCGGCCGAGTTCCTGCGCGACTACTACCCCACCCTGCGGCGGAGCGTCGACGTCGTCAGCTCGGACGCCTCGGTCGAGTTCCCGACGATCGAGCCGCCGGTGCTGACGGTGACCGTCCGGTTCGAGAAGGCGCAGACCATCCGCGTCGCGTGGGGGTGGACGGTCGACGGCGGGTTGCAGCCGCTCACCGCCCACTCCCCCGTGCCCGACCTGGGCGAGCTCGACGTCGTCCCCCGCGACCAGGTGCTGACGGGGGTGACCGCGGCCGAGTTCGCCACCGGCACGTTGCCCGCCCTCGAGGCTCGGTCCGACGTCCGGGTCGACCTCGTCGGCACGCGGCCCGACTACCGCGAGCTGACCGACGAGCCGCGGCTGACCATCACCACGATGCCGACCGACAAGCGCGACTGGTTCGACCTCGGCGTGATGGTGACGGTCGAGGGGCGGACGGTGCCCTTCACGCCGCTCATCACCGCACTCGCGAAGGGCCGCAAGAAGCTGCTGCTGGTCGACCACTCGTACCTCTCGCTCGACCACCCGGCCTTCGACGAGCTCAAGCGGCTGATCGACGAGGCCTCCGCCCTCGACGAGTGGCAGGTCGCCCCGCGCATCAACCGCTACCAGGCGAGCCTCTGGTCCGAGCTCGACGACCTCGCCGACGAGTCGGTCCCGGCGGCCGAGTGGCAACGGGCCGTCGGCGGGCTGCTGGCCCTCGCCGACTCCGGGGGTCTCGACGCCGCGACGACCGTGCCCGTGCCGGCCTCGGTGGCGGCGACCCTGCGTCCGTACCAGCACGAGGGGTTCGCGTGGCTGGCCTTCCTGCACGAACACGGGCTCGGTGGCGTCCTCGCCGACGACATGGGGCTCGGCAAGACCCTGCAGACCCTCGCACTCGTCGCGCACGTCCGCGAGGTCGAACGGGCCCGGGGCGGGTCGCCGGCACGCACCGGGTCGCCGGCACCCGCCGACGAGGGCGCCGCTCCTGCCCCCTTCCTGGTCGTCGCCCCCACGTCGGTCGTGTCCAACTGGGTCGCCGAGGCCGCCCGCTTCACCCCGGGCCTGACCGTCCGCGCGGTCACCGCGACCCAGGCCAAGGGCGGGCGCGGTTCGGTGCACGACCTGGCCGAGGGCGCCGACGTGGTCGTGACGTCGTACGCGCTGTTCCGCCTCGACTTCGCGGCCTACCAGGCCGAGGGCTGGGCCGGGCTCGTCCTCGACGAAGCCCAGTTCGTGAAGAACCGCTCCTCGCAGGCGCACCGCTGTGCGGTCGACCTCGACGTGCCGTTCAAGCTCGCCATCACGGGCACGCCGCTCGAGAACAGCCTCACCGACCTCTGGTCGCTCCTGCACGTGGTGGCACCCGGCCTGCTCGGCAGCAGCGTCCGCTTCGCCGACGACTACGTCAAGCCGATCGCGACCGGCGAGGCGCCCGAGCTGCTGCAGAAGCTGCGCCGCCGCATCCGGCCGCTGATGATGCGGCGGACGAAAGAGCAGGTCGCCTCCGACCTGCCGGCCAAGCAAGAGCAGGTGCTCCGCGTCGACCTCGAACCGGCGCACCGCGAGCTCTACGACGCCTTCCTCCAGCGCGAGCGGCAGAAGCTGCTCGGCCTGACGGACGACCTCGACCGCAACCGGTTCATCGTGTTCCGGTCGCTGACCCTGCTGCGCCTGCTGTCCCTCGACGCCTCACTGGTCGACGAGGCCTACGCCGACGTCCCGTCCGCCAAGCTCGACCACCTGCTCGACGAACTCGACGACGTGGTCGCCGAGGGGCACCGGGCCCTCGTCTTCAGCCAGTTCACGACGTTCTTGCACAAGGTCGCCGCCCGACTCGAGCAGCGTGGCGTGGCCTTCGAGTACCTCGACGGCTCGACCCGGAGGCGCGGCGAGGTGATCGACCGCTTCAAGACGGGCGACGCCCCGGCCTTCCTGATCAGCCTCAAGGCGGGCGGCTTCGGACTCAACCTCACCGAGGCGGACTACGTCTTCATCCTCGACCCGTGGTGGAATCCCGCGACCGAGGCGCAGGCCGTCGACCGCACGCACCGCATCGGCCAGACGGACGCCGTCATGGTCTACCGGATGATCGCCAACGACACCATCGAGGAGAAGGTCCTCGCCCTGCAGGCGCAGAAGTCCCAGCTGTTCGACGCCGTGATGGTCGACGACGCCGTCTTCAGCGCCGCGCTCACGGCCGACGACATCCGCGGCCTGCTCGACGCCTGACGGCAGGCCGGGGCGGCCGACGGACGACGTCGGACGGACGACACCGGGCTGCCGGCCCGGGTGGCTGCCGGGCCGGGTGGCTGCCGGGCTCACGCGAAACGGGCGAGTTCGTCGGGGACGGGCGTCCGCGGTCGACCACGGACGACGAACTCGCCCGTTGTGGCTGGCGTGCGGCCGACGACGGACCGACCGCCCGACCGGGCCGACGCCAGGTGGGCCGGGCCGGGCCGGTCCGGGCCGGCGCCCGCGCCTCAGGCCAGGGGCACCGTCTCGGCGAACGACCGCGTGGTGGGGGGCGCCACGAGCACCTCGGGCAGGCGGTTGGCGCCCTCCGGCGTCGCGCGCCACGCCACGTAGGCCTCGTGGTCGGCCGAGGTGGCCCAGGTCTCGACGACGATCATCACCGACGGGTCGGCGTCGTCGATCAGCACCTCGAGCCCCTCGCAGCCGGGCCAGGCCCGCGTGGCGACGAGCGTCTGGCGGGCGATCTCGTGGGCGAGGTCGAGCCGGGAGGGGTCGACGTGCAGTTCGAGGTGGACGGTGGTGGGCATGGGGGTTCCTTCGATCGGACGGCGGCCCCGGGAGCGGGCCGCGCGGCGGACGGGCCGCGGACTCCCACCCTGGCACCCGCGCCTCCCCGGCCGCCCGCGCGGCCCCCGTCCGCCCGCCGCAGGGTGGGTCCAGATCGACGGGGGCGGGCCCCGCACGCGACGTTGACGTCCCGAGGACGACGCTCGTCAGGCGACGTCGACCGTCACCCGGTGCCACCCCTCGGCACCGTTCGGCGCCGGTTGGACGTACTCCTCGGCCTGCCACGTGCCGTCGGCACCTCGGGCCCGGACGTCGATGGTGTGCGACCCCGACCCGGCGGCCGCGGCGTCCCACCGGTAGACCCACTGGCGCCAGGTGTCGGCCGAGACCGAGTCGGCCAACGTCGCGTCGAGCCACGTCCCGCCGTCGATGCGCACCTGCACGGCTTCGACGCCGGTGTGCGGCTGCCAGGCCACGCCTGCGATCGACACCGTCCCCGCGTCGACCGAGCCGCCGTCGCGGGGCACGTCGATGCGCGACTCGAGCTTGACCGGCCCGAGGGCGTCCCAGCCGCGCGGCGTCCAGTACCCCTGGGCGTCGGCGAAGCGCGTGACCTCCATCTCGACGACCCACTTCGTCGCCGAGACGTAGCCGAACAGGCCGGGCACGACCATCCGCACCGGGAACCCGTGCTCGATCGGCAGCGGCTGGCCGTTCATGCCGACCGCGAGCAGGGCGTCGGTGCCGTCGTCCTGCAGCACGTCGAGCGGCGTGCCGGCCGAGAAGCCGTCGATGCTGCGCGAGAGCACCATGTCGGCCCCTCCGTTCGGCCCCGCGCGCTCGAGCAACGCCCGGATCGGGTACCCGAGCCAGAGCGCGTTGCCGATGAGGTCGCCACCGACGTCGTTCGAGACGCAGCTGAGGGTGGCCATGTGCTCCTCGAGCGGCAGGGCGAGCAACTCGTCGAACGAGATCGTGACCTCGCGGTCGACCAGGCCGTGGATGCGCAGGCTCCAGTCGGCCGGGTCGATCGACGGCACCTGCAACGCGGTGTCGATGCGGTAGAAGTCGGCGTTCGGCGTCACGTACGGGGTGATCCCCTCGACGTCCAGGGAGGCGCCGGCCGGCACCGCGGCCTCGGTCACGCTCGCCCGCGGCAGCGTCAGGGCGCGTCGCAGGGCCGCGGCGTTGGCGCGGCCCGCGTTGACGACCCGTGCACCCGTGCCGACGACGACCGCCGCGACGCCGGCGACCACCGTGTAGGTCAGGAACGACCGGCGTTCGAGGCCGGCCCCCCGCAGCGGCGGCACGGGCTGCGTCTGCTCGGCCCACCCGGGCGAGGTCGAACGGACCCACCGACGGAGGCGCGAGGCCAGCTTGTCGACCAGCAGGACCGCCGCGAAGGTGCCGACGAGGCTCGGGATGGCGTCCACCTGACCCGCGTCCGCGCGGGTCAGGACGGCGACCACGGCGAGCGCCCCGCCGGCCACGAAGGCGACCTTGCCGATCGGCTGACGGCGGTACTCGCCGTACCCGGCCGCACCAGTGATGACGACGAGCAGGACGCCCATCAGCACGAAGAGCGCGACCTTGTCACCGGTGCCGAACAGCGACACCATCGCGTCCTTCACCCCGGCGGGGGCGAGGTCGATGACGGCCGAGCCGACGGCGAAGAGCGGGCTGCCGGTCGGGCCGGTGGCGAGGGCGACGACCTCGGCGGCGGCGAGGAACGCGGCCATCGAGACGATGCCGGCGAGGGCGGCCCAAAGACCGGCGGCTCGCGGGGTCATCGGGTCGGTGACGCCGGACGTCGGGGCAGGGCCGGGCGTCGACGACGGGGGTGGGGACAGGCGGACCGTCATGGGCTCAGGGTACGTCGCGTGGCTCGGGAACCGCCTGCGTCCGCGGGGTCCGGTGCGCGCCTCCTGACCACCGCCGTGGCGGTGCCCAGGTTTCCGGGCCGTGACGATGCGTGGCCGCCCCTTCCGTCGCATCGACGACGAGGGCAGGATGTCCGGAACGCCCGAGACACACCGATGCGCCCCGGAGGTCAGCATGTCGACGACGAACCAACAGCCCGTGACGACCGACACGGGTGAGGGTCCCACCGAGTTGAAGCGGGCCATCGGCCCGAAGCTGTTGTTGCTGTTCATCGTCGGGGACATCCTCGGCACGGGCGTCTACGCCCTGACCGGGCAGGTCGCGGCCGAGGTCGGCGGAGCGGCGTGGCTGCCCTTCTTGATCGCGTTCGCCGTGGCGCTCGTGACGGCGTTCTCGTACCTCGAGCTCGTCACGAAGTACCCGCAGACCGCGGGCGCGGCGCTCTACGTGCACAAGGCGTTCGGCATCCACTTCGTCACGTTCATCGTCTGCTTCGTGGTGATGTGCTCGGGCATCACGAGCGCGTCCACGGCGTCCCGGGCCTTCGCGGCCAACCTGGCGGCCGGCATCGGGGTCGAGCTGTCGAACTCGGCCGTGATGCTCATCGCGATGGCGTTCATGCTGCTGGTGATGGCCGTGAACTTCCGCGGCGTGAGCGAGAGCGTCAAGGCGAACGTCGTGCTGACGTTGATCGAGCTGTCGGGCCTCGTCATGGTGATCTTGATCGGCTTCTGGTTCATCGCGGGCGGCAACGCCGACTGGGGTCAGGTGGTGCTGTTCGAGACGCCGGGCGACAAGTCGCTGCTGCTGAGCGTCAGCACGGCGACCTCGCTCGCGTTCTTCGCGATGGTGGGCTTCGAGGACTCGGTCAACATGGCCGAGGAGACGAAGGACCCGAGCCGGATCTTCCCGAAGGTCATGCTCACCGGGCTCGGCATCACCGCCGTGATCTACGTGCTCGTGTCGATCTGCGCCGTCGCCATCGTGCCGATCGGCGAGCTGGCCGACAACGAGACGCCGCTGGTGACGGTGGTGAACACGGCGGCCCCGGACTTCCCGATCGGGCAGCTGCTGCCGTTCATCTCGATGTTCGCCGTCGCCAACAGTGCCCTGATCAACATGATGATGGCCAGCCGCCTGCTCTACGGCATGAGCAAGCAGGGCGTGCTGCCGGGCTTCCTCGGCAAGGTGCACCCGAAGCGGCAGACGCCGTGGGCGTCGATCGTCTTCACCACGGCGCTCAGCCTGCTGCTGATCGGCTACGTCTCGCTCTCGCCCGAGTCGCCGATCGTCGCCGTGCTCGGTGGCACGACGTCGTTGCTGTTGTTGTCGGTCTTCACGTTGGTCAACGTCGTCGTGCTCGTGTTGCGCCGCGACACCGTGACGCACCGGCACTTCCGGGCGGGGACGGTGCTGCCGATCGTCGGCGTGGTGGCCTGCCTGTGGTTGGTGCTGCCGGTGTCGTCCGGTCGAGGCGCCGAGCAGTACACGATCGCCGGCGGGCTGCTCGCGATCGGCGTGGTGCTCTGGCTCGTGACCTTCGTGTCGCGCCGGGGACGGCCCGTGCCGAGCGACGCGATCGCCGACGCCGAACGCGCCGACCCCGGCGCGTAGCGGGGCACGCAGGAGGCGCGGTGCCGGTCTCGTCACCGGCACCGCGCCTCCTCGGGTCGTCGGGTCGGGCCGCTAGACGAGCCGCTTCTCGCCGGGGCGCAGCACGCGCAGCCAGCGGAACCCGTAGCCCTCGAGCTCGACGCGAAGGTGGCCGTCGGCGGCCAGCTGCTCGGGTGTCGCCAGGTCGGCGAGCAGGTCGACGACCCGCGCCGAGCCGTCCAGGTCGAGCGCGCCCAGGTCGACGTCGACGGATCGACCGTCGGGTGCGAAGTTGTGCAGCGCGACGAGCGTCCCGGTGCTGCCGTGGACGGCGTGGGCGAGCACACAGCTGTGGCCGGTGTCGAGCACGGTCAGGTCGCCCCAGCCGATCTCGGGCGAGGCCCGGTAGTGCCGGACGAGGCCCTGCACGAACCGCAGCATCGAGTCGGGCTCGTGGCGCTGCCGCGAGACGTTGACGTGCTCCGGCGCCCAGCCCTCGCCCGCGACGGGGGCGACCAGGTCGTGGGCGTCGGCGCGCGAGAAGCCGCCGCCGGGCTCGTCGGTCCACTGCATGGGCGTGCGGACCGCGCCACGGCCCGAGACCTCGGGGTTCTCACCCATGCCGATCTCCTCGCCGTAGAACAGCACGGGCGCCCCCGGCGTCGAGAACATCAGGCTGTAGACCATCCGCACGCGCCGAGGGTCGCCGTCGAGCATCGGCGGCAGGCGACGCACGATGCCCCGGCCGTGGATGCGCTGCGACTCGAGCGGGGCGAACGCCTCGAAGACCTCGTCGCGCTCGGACTCGCTCAGCTGGTCGAGGGTCAGCTCGTCGTGGTTGCGGACGAAGTTGCCCCACTGGTTGCCCCGCGCCAGGGCAGGCCGGTCGGCGAGCGCGGCCGCGAGCGGCGCGGCGTCCTGCCGGGCGAGCGAGAGGTAGAGCGCCTGGTTGGCCACGAAGTCGAACTGCATCGTCAGCTCGTCGCCGTCGTCCTCGCCGAAGAACGCGACCATCTCGTCGTAGGGCAGGTTCACCTCGCCGAGCATCATGCCGCTGCCGCTGCGGCGCGACACGTACCCGCGCAGGGCCCGCAGGAACTCGTGCTCGGCACCGTCCTCGGTGTCGATCAGGTGGGGCACGGCGTCGACGCGGAACCCGTCGATGCCGAGCTGCAGCCAGAAGCCGATGACCTTGGCGATCTCGTCCCGCACCTCCTGGCGGTGGGTCGCCAGGTCGGGCTGGTGCGAGTAGAACGAGTGCCGGTAGTGCTGACCGGCGGTCTCGTCGAACGACCAGACGCCGTCCTCGACGTCGGGGAACATGTTCTCGGGCTGGTCGTCGGGCACGTCGTCGCGCCACTGGTAGTACTCGCGGAACCGGCTCTCGGGGTCGCGGCGCGCGGCCTGGAACCAGGGGTGCTGGTCGCTCGTGTGGTTGACGACGAGGTCGACGATCACCCGCATGCCGCGGTCCTTCGCGGTGCGGACCACCTCGACGAAGTCGCCCAGGTGCCCGTACCGCGGGTCGACGCCGTAGTAGTCCGAGATGTCGTAGCCGTTGTCCTGCTGCGGCGAGGGGTAGAACGGCGCCAGCCAGAGGCAGGTCACGCCGAGCTCGGAGAGGTGGTCGAGACGGTGCGCGAGGCCCTCGAGGTCGCCCACCCCGTCGTCGTTCCAGTCGAGGTAGGTCTCGACGTCGAGGTTGTAGAAGACGGCGGTCTTCCACCACAGGTCGCTGGTGTCGGTGACCCTCATCGGGTCGTCCCCGTCGCCGCCGCGCGGCGGCGCGGGGGGCTCGTCCGGGCGGCGATCGGGTGGGCGGCGCAGGAGGCGCGGGTCGGGCGGGTCATGTCGGCTCCGTCTCGGGTGGGTCGCTTTCGCCGACCGTACCGACGCCCGGGAGGCACGGCCCTGGCCGTCCCCTGTGCATCGCCCGTGCGGACGCCGCGCGCCGCCCCGCCCGCCGACCCGCGCCTCCTCGGCCGCCGACCCGCGCCTCCTCGGCTGCCGCCTCCTACGGGATGAGGCGGGCGGCGCGGTAGCGCTCGAACAGGTCGACGAAGGCCTGCTCGGTGCGGCGGTACCGGGTGAAGCCGGCGTCGCGGGCCTTGCCCATGTCGGTGACGACCTCGATGTCGCGGCCGAGGTCGCCGTCGGTGTGCCACCACGAGGCGACGCGCGACAGCTCGGGCTCGGCGAGGTCGTGCTCGGCGACCAGGTCGCGCCACTCCTGTTCGAGGCCGACCATCTGCTGCTCGAGCGGCCGCGGCTCGCCTTCGAACCCCTCGACGAGCGCGGGGTCGACGCCGAGGTGGCCCGCCAGGCGGGGCCACAGCCAGCGCCAGCGGAAGACGTCGCCGTTCACCACGTTGAACGCCTCGTCGGCGCCGGCCGGGTCGGTCGCGGCCCAGATCATCTGCTCGGCGAGGACGCCGGCGTCGGTGACGTCGACCAGCGAGTTCCACTGCGTCTCGCTGCCGGGGAACGTGAACGGGCGGCCGAGGCGCGTGCTCAGCGCGGCCTGCACGGCGAGGGTCAACCCCATGTTCATGGCGTTGCCGACGGCGAAGCCGATGACGGTGTGCGAGCGGTGCACCGACCAGGTGAAGCCCTGGCGCTCGGCGGCCGCGAACAGCTCGTCCTCCTGCGCGTAGTAGAAGTTCGGGTAGGGCAGGCGCTCCTCGTCCTCGTGGAAGGGCGTGTCGGGCATGTCGCCCTTGCCGTAGGCCTCGAACGGGCCGAGGTAGTGCTTCAGCCCGGTGACGAGCGACACGTGCCGGACGGGCGCGTGGTCGAGGGCGGCGAGCAGGTCGCGCACCATGGCGCCGTTGACGGCGATGTTCTCGGCCTCGGTGTCGCGCCGCTGCCACGCGGCGAAGAACACGTGCGTCGGCTTCGCGTCGGCCAACGCGGTGCGCAGGCTCTCGGCACTCGTCAGGTCGGCCGCGATGCCGGTCACCCCGGCGGACGAGGAGGCGCGGCGTGAGAGCGCGAGGACCTCCCACCCCTCGCGCGTCAACTGCTCGACCAGCGCGGTGCCGGTGATGCCGCTCGCACCCACCACGAGGGCGGTGCCGGGGACGGTGTCGGGGCCCTGCGGCCGGGTGCTGTCGGTCTGGGGTGTCTCGGTGGAGCTCATCTGTGCCCCAAGCCGCGGGCGTCGCCCGGCATTCCCACCCGGTGCCGACCGGGTCGTACCCCGGGGGCCCACACCTGACAGGGAGTCCGACGCGCCGGGCGTACGGTCGGCCCATGGATCAGGACACGAACGAGCCCACCGCCCGGACGCCCGAGGAAGAGGCCGCCGCCCTGGCGCTCGCCGTCGTGTCGCAGGCCGCGGCCATCACGCAGGGCGACCCCGAGGCGGTAGAAGCCAGCGACGAGAACCTGCGCGAGGTCGTCGGAGAGTTGACCGACGAGCCGTTCACCGCCCGCCAGGAGGACGTCGTCGCGACGCTCGGGACCGCCGGCGGCAGCCTGGCCGCGGGCCTCACGGCCGCCCTGGCGCACGAGAAGGGCGTCGACCCCGGGGTCATCCTCGGCTCGACCTCGCAGGCGATCGTCGCGCAGACGCAGACCCCCTTCGCCGGGGGCCTCGACGACATGGACGACGACCCCGAGCTCGTCGCGCAGGCCGAGCGCGACGCCCGGGCCCACGCGGCCGAGCTCGACGGCGACGACGCGGCCTCGCGGGTCGACGGGACGGGCCCTCTCGGCGGTCGCCGTGACATGGCCGACGCCGGCCTGGACCGGGGCGACGCCGGCGAGCCGCGGGGCGAGCGCGACGACGACGACTCCGACCACGTGTCCTGACCGCGACGCCTCGCGAGGCCTGCGGGTTCTTCGGGGGGTGAGGGTCGCGGACGACGCGACCCGCGCCTCCTAGACTCGACGGACGGGTCCCACCGCCCCGGCGGGCGGTGAGGCGACCCGGACCGGAGTGAGCGAGAGGGGCAGCGTGTCCGACGCGAGACGAGCCGACCGACCGGCCGCGCCGAAGGCCCGCCCCTCGCGCGTGCCCAAGCCGCCGAAGGGCAAGCCCCGGGGGCCGGCCCAGTCGCGACTGGTCAACCAGCACGAGCTCCGCGACGTCCGGGCCCGGCTCCGCGGCACGATCTACGAGGGCACGACGCCCGAGCACGGCATCGGCGGCGACCTGTACTCGCCCCGCCAGATCGTCGACTTCTGCCTCGACCTGGGCGACGTGATGCTCTCGTCGGGCGCCGACGTCCGAAGCACCGAGGTCGCCATCGTCGCCGTGAGCACGAAGTGGAACCTCGCGCCCCTCGAACTCGACATCACCGGCACCGCCATCACCATCCAGTACGCGCCGGCCGGCCACAACCCGTTGGTGAAGACGCGCGTCATCTACGCCGAGGGCTCGAACCTGCACCGGCTGTCGCGGGTGTACCAGATCGTCGACGACCTGCTGCACGACGACCGCGACATGACCGAGGCGGTGGCCGGCCTCGTCGAGGTGCTGGGGTCGCCGCCGCGCTGGCCGTCGTGGATGACCGACCTCGCCATGGGCCTGCTCGGCGTCTCGGTGACGCTGCAGGCCGGCGGCACGTGGCAGGCCGCGGTCGGAGCCTTCGTCGTGATGATCGGCATCATGGCCTCGGGGCGGGGGCTGACCGCCCGGGGCATCCCGCAGTTCTTCGTCATCGGCCTGCAGGCCGCCGTGACGGCGACCCTCGGCACGCTGGGCATCTGGGCGGGGCTGCTGGCCCCGGGAGGCGCGGCGGCGATGGTCGCGGCGGTGGTCGTCCTCGTGCTGCCGCACCCCACCATCGTCACCTGGGCCCAGGACGCCATCTCGGGGTTCCGGTCGATGGCGGTCGGTCGAGCGCTCGTCATCGGGTTGATCGTGGCCGGCGTGGTCTGCGGCATCCCGGCCGGGCTCGCCGTCACGGCCCGCTTCGTCGCGATCGAGGTCGACCCGACCAACATCACGCTGCAGGCCCTGCCCCTCTGGCTCTCGCTCATCTCGAGCTTCGCCGCGGCGTCGGCCAACTCGATCGCCCAGGGCTCGACCGCCCGCATGATCCCCATCACGATCGGCGTCGCCCTGATCGGCAACCTCTCGTTGTTCACGTTGCGCCACCTCGGCCTGCCCCTGATGGGCGCGACCTTCGTCGCCGCCACCCTGCTCGGCGCCCTGTCGACCGTCGCGGCGGCTCGCTTGCGCACGGCCGCCACGGTCATCGCCGTGCCCGCGTTCTGCGGGTCGCTGCTGCCGTCCCTCGCGGTCGCGTCGTCGCTGCTCAACTTCATGGCGGGCACCGACGGCGCCGAGGTCGACTTCGTGTTCTCGATGCTGACGACGCTCGCGATCGGCGCGGGGCTCGTGCTCGGCAGCCTGCTGGCGACCCCGGGTGCCCGACGCTGGCTGCGCCGGGCCAAGCGCGTCCGGGTGCAGTCGGTCCACACCGACACGACGCCGATCAGCGTGATCTCGGCGCCGGGGGCTGGTGCGGGAGCCGCGCCGGCTGCGGGGGCCGCCCCCGCTGCCACTTCCGCTCCGGCTGCGGCTGCCGCTCCGGCTGCCGCTCGCACTCCGGCTCCGGCCGCCGCTCCGGCTCCGACCACCGCCCCGCTGCCGCTCGCCACGACGCCGCCGCACGCACCCGCACGACCTCGTCTCTCGGACCCCGACTCGCCACGGCTGCCCGGGGTGGCCCTGTCGACGCCCGTCCGCACCGCGGTCCCCTCGACGGACGGCTCGCCCGCAGGCGACTGACGCCCGGCCGACCCCCCGGCTAGCGGTCGACGACGGCCGACACTCCGCGCCCGGTGTCGCCGCGTCCGGTGTCGCCGCGCCCGGGGGGCTCGACCTGCGCCTCCTCGCCTTCGAGGCGTCGGATGATCGGCCCGACGTCGCCGATCTCGGCGCCGATCCAGTGGCGGTGCATCTTCTCGGCCACGGCGTACGTCGTGCCCGACCCGCCGAACGGGTCGAGGACGAGGTCGCCCGGTTCGGAGCTGATCGTCAACACGCGCTCGAGCAGCTTCTCGCTGAGCTCGTTCGCCCCGCGGGTCTTCGTCGCACGGTGACGCACGGGCGGGATGTCGAGCCAGACGTCGGTCAGGTTGATGCCGTCGGGGTGGAGCTTGCTGCGGTGCCCGCCGTAGTCCTTGATGTCGCGACCGCAGTGACGGCACACCTGGATCGGCAGTCGGGGCCGGACGAAGCGCGACGGCTTGCCCTTGCTGTAGTAGAGCAGCGAGTAGTGCGAGGGGTAGAGCTTGCCCGGGATCGGCAGGCCGTACTTGATGTCGACGGCGACCCAGTGGCGGAAGGTCATGCCCTCGGCGTTCAGGACGTGGCCGAGCTCGATGTTCCAGCGCGGGAGGTTGAAGAGGTAGAACGAGCCGCCCGGCCGCAGCACCCGGACGCATTCGGCGATCCACCGGCGGCACCAGACCAGGTACGCGTCGTCGTCGAGCGAGTCGTCGATGCCCGCGCCGTAGACCTTGCCCAGGTTGAAGGGCGGATCGGCGAACACGAGGTCGACCGACTCGTCGTCGAGTTCGGCGAGGACCTCGAGGCAGTCGGCTTGGAAGAGCCGACCGCTGGCGGTGCGGTACGTCGGTTGCACGTCGTCCTTCGGGGTGTCGCGGGTCGGGCGGAGGTCGTCGAGAAGACTACTTCGGGCCGCCGACATCGACGGCCGCCCGATCCCCGGACGACCAGTAGGCTAACGACCGTGTTGTCATCTGCGACGGAGCAGTCCCCCGACCCGAGGCGCCGCCGACCGGTCGACGAGGTGATCGTCCTCCGTCGCCAGGGCCGCCTGCCCCTCGACGACACCCTCGAGCCGGACGACCCGATCCTCCGTCCGCGTCGCCGGGGGCGGCGGCGTTCGCCCGTGCTCTACGTCCACCGCGAGCCCGTCCCGCACCAACCCGCCCTCGCCCTCGCCCTCTCCGCGGTCGCCGTCGGCTGCTACCTCGCCTGGGGCTGGACCGAGCTCGCCGAGGGCGCCTCGGACTTCCCCCTCGGCCTGGGCCGAGATCGACGGGCGGCCGAACCGGTGGTCGGAGTCACGGCGGCGTCCTTCGCCGTGTCCGCCCTCCTGGCGGCCACGGTGGGACGCCGCCCCGGGCGCTCCCCCGCCCTGCGGTGGACCGCGATCGTCTGCGCCGCCGTCACCACGATCGTCGTCGTCGCGACCCTGGTCGCGGCGGTGCCGTCGGTCGTCGGCACCTGACCTCGGCCCGACCCGAGCGCGAGAGGCACCGGCGGAGGCCGCGGACAAGCTACCGTTGCACCATGAGTGACACCACCGAGCAAGCCCCGAGCGACGCCACAGAGCAAGCCGACACGACGCCGACGTTCGCCGACCTGGGCTTGAGCGACCAGGTGCTCAAGGCCATCCGCGAGATCGGCTACGAGACCCCCTCGGCCATCCAGGCCGCCACGATCCCCACCCTGCTCGACGGTCGCGACGTCGTCGGCCTCGCGCAGACCGGCACCGGCAAGACGGCCGCCTTCGCCCTGCCCATCCTGTCGCGCCTCGACGTCTCGGCCAAGAAGCCGCAGGCCCTCGTCCTGTCGCCGACCCGCGAGCTCGCCCTGCAGGTCTGCGAGGCCTTCGAACAGTTCGCCTCGGGCATGCGCGGCGTCCACGTCCTGCCGGTCTACGGCGGTCAGGCGTACGGCGTCCAGCTGAGCGCGTTGCGTCGCGGCGTCCACGTCGTCGTCGGCACGCCCGGTCGCATCATGGACCACCTGGCCAAGGGCACGCTCGACCTCAGCGAGCTCAAGTACCTGGTGCTCGACGAGGCCGACGAGATGCTCAAGATGGGCTTCGCCGAGGACGTCGAGACGATCCTCGCCGACACCCCCGACGACAAGCAGGTGGCCCTGTTCTCGGCCACGATGCCGCCGCAGATCCGTCGCATCTCGAAGCAGTACCTGAACGACGCCGAAGAGATCACGGTCAAGGCGAAGACCACCACCTCGGTCAACACGACCCAGCGCTACCTGATGGTGTCGTACCCGCAGAAGGTCGACGCCCTGACGCGCATCCTCGAGGTCGAGAACTTCGAGGGCATGATCATCTTCGTCCGCACCAAGAGCGAGACCGAGACCCTCGCCGAGAAGCTGCGGGCGCGCGGCTACTCGGCCGCCGCGATCAGCGGCGACGTCGCCCAGGCCCAGCGCGAGCGCACGGTCAACCAGCTGAAGAGCGGCAAGCTCGACATCCTCGTCGCGACCGACGTCGCGGCCCGCGGCCTCGACGTCGACCGCATCAGCCACGTCGTCAACTACGACATCCCGATCGACACCGAGTCGTACGTGCACCGCATCGGCCGCACGGGTCGCGCCGGCCGCAGCGGCGCCGCGATCAGCTTCGTCACGCCCCGCGAGCGTCGCCTGCTCGGCGCGATCGAGAAGGCCACCCGTCAGCCGCTCACGCAGATGCAGCTGCCCACGGTCGAGGACGTCAACAGCACGCGCCTCACCCGCTTCGACGACGCCATCACCGAGGCCCTCGCGCAAGAGGCCCGCATCTCGGCGTTCCGCGACATCATCAGCCACTACGTCGAGCACCACGACGTGCCCGAGGCCGACGTCGCCGCCGCCCTCGCGGTGGTCGCCCAGGGCGAGACGCCGTTGCTGCTCGACCCGAAGGACGAGCGTCCCCAGCGCGACGAGCGCCCGCTGCGCGAGCGCGACGACCGTGCCCCCCGCGCCGGCCGCGACGACGACCGTGGCGAGCGTCGCGATCGCGGACCGCGCACGTCGAAGCCGATGACGGCCTACCGCATCGAGGTCGGCCGTCGCCACCGGGTCGAGCCCCGACAGATCGTCGGTGCCCTGGCGAACGAGGGCGGTCTCAGCCGCGACGACTTCGGGGCGATCCAGATCCGTCCCGACTTCTCGGTGGTCGAGCTCGCCTCCGACGTGTCGAGCGACATGCTCGACCGCCTGAGCGACACCCGCATCAGCGGCAAGCTGATCGAGATCAAGCCCGACCGCCGAGGAGGCGCGCCCCGCCGCGACGACCGCCCCGACCGGTCGTACGGTGGCGACCGACCCGCCCGCAAGCCGCGCTACTAGACACCCGGCCGCACGGCCCCCGACGCCGACCCGGCCCCCGCCTGGTCGGCGTCGTCGTGTCCGGTCCGCACGAGCCGTGGCGCCGGACGGGCGAGTCCGTCCACGACGGTGCGTCGTGGCCGACCGTCGGGCGCGAACTCGCCCGTCATCCCGCCGATCAGCGCGCCTCGGGCGGCACGCACCACCCCAGCAGAACGGAGCCCGATGAGCACCCCGCCCTCCCCCGGTGGCACCGACGCCCTGTTCGGCGTCGTGCAGACCGCGCTCACGATCGGCAGTGCCATCCCGCTGCTGCTCTCGGTCGTGGCACTCGTGCTCTTCGTCCGCATGCGCCGCCGTCTCGCGACCGAGCCGACGGGCACCCGACGACTCGCCGACGACACCCGGCGGCTCCGCGATCTGGCCCGGGTGGGCCTGCTGGGCTCGGCGTTCGGTCTCGTTCTGCTGCTGATCGGGCAGCTCGTCGTGGGACTCGGCACGACGGTGGGCCCGGCCGCCGCGTTCGCCGGGCCGCTCGCACCCGTGACGATCGGTGCGGCCGTGCTGACCGCCCTCGCGGCCGGGGCGTTCGCGACCTCGCCGGCCCCACCCGCGCCTCCTCGCCGCTGACCCATCGCCATCGGCGAGTCCGGGTCGTCGAGTGGGCAAGAACCGTCCTTCCGCCGGCGTTGAAGAACACTTTCCGCCCTCTCGATCGACGCGTCCGTCGGCCAGTCCGGCGACGAGTCGCCCACAGGCGGCTTCGAACGGAACATCGTCCGCAGGGCGACCGTGTGCTGCCGCAACTGGGACGGGCCGTCCGTACCGTCGACGCATGATCACCGAAGCGGGCTGCGACCTCCACGAGCTGCTCCATCCCACACTCATCCGCGACCACGACAAGAACGGCGGCGAGGCCGCGCCGCTCTGCGTCGTCGCCCTCGACGAGAAACTCGGTCACCTCTGCACGCAACCCGAGCTGCAGCGTCGTGCCACGGGGCGCAGGGGCGGAGGTGCCGCAGACGATGACCACCCTCACGAAGACCGCGGCGATGCGCTCGACGTCCCCTGACGCGTTCGAATGCGACACGGCCACCCGCCGACGCATGAGTCGGATCGCGCGCCGCGACACGGCGCCGGAACTGGCTCTACGAAGGGCACTCCACGCCGAGGGGTGGCGGTTCTTCGTCGACCGCACCGTCGAGGGGACGAGATGCCGACCCGACCTGTCCTTCCCTCGACTGAGGGTCGCGGTGTTCGTCGACGGCTGCTTCTGGCACTACTGCGAGGCGCACACCCACCTTCCCCGGCGCAACGGGGACTACTGGCTCGACAAGCTCAGCGGCAACCGTCGGCGAGACGCCGCCACGACCTCACGCCTGGAGGTGGCGGGCTGGACGGTCGTCCGTGTCTGGGAGCACGACCCGCTGGACGACGCGGTGCGCAGGGTCGAGTCCGAGCTCGTCATGGCCCGCCGTCGTCGAGGCGTCTCCCACGGCCCGCATCGAGGCTCTCAGGCGGGCACGCGGGCGTACTCCGCCGCGAGCACGTCGCCGAGCCAGGCGGCGAGGGTCGCGGCGGCCGAGACCGACGACTCGCGCTCGACGTCGGGGTTGTAGTTGGTGTTCGTGTTGACGTCGTACGGCACGAACCGGCCGTCGGCGGTCTCGATGAACTCGATGCCGGCGACCTCGATGCCCTGCTCGGCGACGAACGCCTCTAGCCGCTTCACCAGCGGGTGCTCGGCGGTCACCGAGGCACGCACGGCGAACGGGGCGAACGTGGCCGGGTCGGCCCCGTCGGGCACGACGCACGCGTCCGACGGGCACAGCTCGAAGCTGCCCGCCGAGGTGTCGACCCGCACCGCGTAGACGAACCGCCCGCCGACGAACTCGACGCGGGTGTTGAACGGCTCTTCCGCCTCGAGGAACTCCTGCAGCAGGGTGATCCCGTCGACCGGCACCTCGAAGTCGGGCCCGTCGACGTAGGCGTCGAACGAGGCGAGGTCGTCGAAGCGACGCACGCCCAGGCCCTTGCCGCCCTGGTTGTGCTTCGTGATGAACGGCAGCGCTTGCTCGCGCGCCCGCGCCTTGAGGTCGCTCGTGCCGAAGACGGCGGTCGTCGCGGGCACGTCGAAACCGGCCGACGCCAGCGCCAGGTACTGCGCGACCTTGCTCACCTCGAGCTCGACGACGCCGCTGCCGTTGATCGTCCGGCGCCCGTGCCGCTCGGCCCAGCGCAGGGTCGCCCGGGCGACCTCCTTCGCCGTCCCCCGGCCACGGGTGTGGGCCGAGCCGCTGAGGCGCGACCAGAAGATGCCCTCAGGAGGCGCGGCTGCGAGATCGAACGACGTCCCGTCGAGCACGTGCTCGCGGTGGGGCACCCCCGCGGCGTCGAGCTCGGCCACGAGCGGCGGCAGCCACTCGGGGTTGTCGTGCAGGACGTGGACGACGGGTGTCGGGTCGGCGTGGTCGACGGGAGCGGTGGCGAGTGCAGAACTCATCGTCCGATCGTGCACCACGCGCCTCCGTCGCGCCTCCACGTGTCGGCACGTGACCTTCGCCTCGCGGGTGCCGCCGCGGGCGAGTGGTCCGAGAACGTCCTTCGTCGATGCGCGAGGGACGTTCTCGGACCACTCGACGCCCGACCGGGGGCGACCCGGCACGATCGGCAGGTGCGAGCCAGTTGGTATCGTCGTCCGACGACTGCCGGAGGTCTTGCTTGGTGAACCACCCGTCGGGGCACGACGACGCCCTGAGCCGCGACGACGTGCGCGCGGCGTACGAAGACGACCCCACCTGGGCCCTGCTCCGCGGCTACAACGCGCGCTGGATGCTGCCGCTGTTCTCCCGCCACCTCGAGCACGCCGAGGGGCCGGTGTCGGCCGACTGGTTCCACCGGCAGGTCGCCGACGCCCTCGAGCAGAACGCCGCCGAGCAGGCCGCGTCCGAACAGGCCGCGTCCGAGCACCCCGAGGAGGCGCGGGTCGCGTCCCCGGCGACCCTCGCGTCCCCGACCACCGCGGACGTCGCACCCGGCGCCCCGTCCTCTTCCACCGCGACCGCGCCTCCCGCCGGCCCGGCCCTTTCCGCCGACGGCCGCACCACCCCGGCCGAGTACTGCCGCAGCTGGGTCGAGAGCCGCTGGCTGGTCCGCAGCCGCACCTCCGGACCGGACGCCCGCGCCGAGTACCGCCTGTCGCCGCACGCGCTCAAGGCGCTGCGCCTCGTGCGCGACCTCGTCGAGCGCGACAACGCCGTCAGCGAGGCCCGCCTCGGCAGCATCGCGCACGCCGTCGGGCAGCTCGCCGGCCTCGCCGACCCGAGCCGCGAGGCCCAGCTCACCCGGCTCGACGAGCAGATCGCCGAGCTCGAACGGCGCAAGGCCGAGATCGAGCGACACGGCACCGAACCCACCGCTCCCGACGTGCTGCGCCGACAGGTCCGCGAGGTGGTGCGCCTGACCGCGTCGCTGCCCGAGGACTTCCGCCAGCTCGGCGCGATGGTCGAGCAGCGACACCGCGAGGTCGCGCGCCGGGCGTCGTCCCAGCACGTCGGCAAGGGCGCGCTCGTCGACCAGTACCTGCGCGACAACGACCTGCTCGAGCAGACCCCCGAGGGTCGGGCCTACCGCGGCTTCGCCCAGATGCTCTCGTCGCGCGAGATCGACGTCATGCGGGCCGACATCGAGAAGGTCCTGGCGCAGCCCGACGCGGCCGAGCAGCTCACCGAGCGCCAGCGGACCCAGCTCGAGTCGCTCATCTCGTCGTTGCTCGCCGAAGAACAGAGCGTGCAAGAGACCTACGGCCGCTGGACGTCGTCGCTCCGCAGGTTCTTGACCCGGTCGGGCTCCGACCAGCAGCAACGCCTGCTCACCCTCGCCGACCGGGCGCTGCACGCCGGGGGCGTCTGGGCCGAGCGTCGGCCGGGTCACGCCATGCTGCCGACCGAGCACGGCGACGGACTCGGGCTCGGCGCGCTCGACGTCCGCGACGTCAGCCAGGTGCAGCTGCACACCGACCGTGCCCGCCCGACCGTCGACGTGCAGGTCACGATCGGCGACGCCGCCCTGCCCGAGGCCGACCGCGCCGCCCTGCGCCTCACCTCGGGCACGAGCACGGCGGCCGTCTCGGCGACGATCGACCGCCTGCTCGCCGACCGCGACGAGGTCACGAGCGCCGACGTCTACCACGCGACCGACCCCGAGTTCCGTCGCCTCGGGCTCGTGCTGAGCATGCTCGACCTCGCCCTCGACCGCGGTGTCGTCGGCGACGACACCGAGACGGTCGAGCTCGCCGGCGACCCGGCCGACGATCCCGCGCCCGTCGACACGCGAGGCGGACGAACAGGACCAGGAGGCGGGGGTCCAGGAGGCGCGGGCCGTCAGGTCACGCTGCCCCGCCTCGTCTTCCGGCGAACCGCCGCGGCGCCGCCCGACGGGGCACCCGCCACCACGCCCCCCGACGTCGACCCCGCCACGCCCGGCGCCCCCGCCCGCACGACCCGCTCCACCCGCACGAAGGACCCCGCATGAGCCCCGCAGCACCGCTCGACGAGACCGGCGTCGACGAGCCGACCCGCGCCTCCTCGGTGGAGGCGACCGGCGGCTCCGTCGACGGGCCGACCCGCGCCTCGCGCGACGCGTTCGACGACGGCGACGCGGACGACGTCCGGTCGGGCGCGGCGTCGGACGCCCTGCCGCTCGCCGGCCGCAAGGCCCTCGTCACCCTGCTGACCCATCGGTTCGTGTCGCGTGCCCGGCAGCAGGAGGCCTGGGCCGGCCTGCTGGCGCACGAGGCCGAGATCCGGGCCCGGCTCGACGAGATGTTCCTCGTGCTGGTCGTCGACCTCGACCACGAGGTCGCCTTCAAGAGGCAGGGCGGCGAGGACGACGTGCCCGTGCTGTTGCGCCGCGAGAAGCCGCTGTCGCGTGACGCGTCGCTGCTGATGGTGTTCGCCCGGCGCGAGCACGCCTTCACCGACGGCCTCGACGAGGCCGTCGTGATCTCGAGGGACGCGGTCGTCGAGTTCGTCGGGCGCCACCACGACGACACCGGGGCCGACGAGGTCCGGGCACGACGCCGGGCCGACGCCGCGATCGCCGCGCTCGTCGCCCGCGACCTGCTCTCGCCCGAGCCGGACGACCCGGAACTGTTCGTCGTGTCGCCCGCGATCGTGCCGCTGATGACCGCCGACCGGCTGGCCCACCTCGAGCGGGTGTACCTCGAGGCGGCAGGGGTCGAGGGCGACGGCCTCCCGTCCGGCGACGAGTCCCGGGCCGACGTCGACGACCTCGACGAAGACGAGGCCGAGAGCGACGGCGTCGGCGACGACGCCCTCGAACCCCAGGTCGAGGCCGACCCGGACGACGCCCCCGACCGCGCCGCCGAGACCGACGACTCCCCCGAGCCCGACCCGACCGCCGTCCCGCTCGACCTCGACCTCGACCTCGACCTCGACCTCGACACCGACACCGACACCGACACCGACACCGACCCGGAAGCACCCCAGTCATGAGCACCGCCGACACCGCGCCCGACCTCGGCATGTTCCACTCGGGGCAGTACCGCATCGAGCAGGTGCAGCTGCTGAACTGGGGCAGCTACGCCGGCCTGCACCGCATGCCCGTGGGTCGCGGCGGCATCGCGATCCTCGGGCCGACCGGTCGCGGCAAGTCGACGGTGCTCGACGCGATGGCCGCGGTCATCATGCCGAACCCGCAAGAGTTCAACCGTGCCGCGCGCGACGACAGCCGCAACCGGTCCGAGCGGACGGTCTACAGCTACGCGCGCGGCAAGACCGACGAGGTGCGCGACGCCGCCTCCGATCGCACGACGACGCGCTTCCTCCGCCCGCTCGGCGAGGCGTTCCCGAGCGGGGCGGCGATCACGTGGTCGACCGAGCTCGGCCAGACCGTCACGGCCGTCCGCGTCGCCTGGATCGCTGAGGACACCGCCGGTCAGGACGACGTCACCCAGGCGAGCGTCTACCTGCTCGTGCACGGCCGCTTCGACCTCAGTCGACTGTCCGAGGTGACCCGCGAGGGGATGAGCCAGAACCCGTTGACCCGCGGGTCGCTCGCCCGGCTGCTCGACCCGGCCCGCGACCTCGCGACGGCCTCGCAGCCCGAACTGCGGGTGCGGCTCTGCGGCGTGCTCGGCATCGGCGGCAGCGACGAGTCGCAGCTCAAGGCCCTCACCCTGCTGCGGCGGGCGCAGGCCTCGAAGGGCGTGTTCTCGATCGACGACCTGTTCAAGCAGTTCGTGCTCGTGCAGCCGCAGGCCCTCAGCCGTTGGGAGACCACGCTCGCCACCTACCGAGAGGCCTCGGCCCTCTACGACGTGTTCGAGACGACGCGCAAGAAGCTCGACGTGCTCGACCCGGTGCCGGCCCTCGGCGACCGGTACGAGCTCGCCGGCCATGACGGCTCGGCGAAGCGACGGCTGCTGGTCGACGACGGCGGCCCCAGCCGACTGCGCGTCTGGCTGGCCGAGCGCGTCGGTAGCTGGGTCAGCGGCGAGGTCGACCGCGTCACCGCCGACAAGCGCGAGCAGACCGAACGCAGGAGGCGCGCCCAGGCGGACGAGCAGCTCGCGTTCCGATCCCGTGAGCAGGCCCTGGCACGCATCGGCGAGCTCGGGGGCGACCCCACGCAGTCGCTCCGCGAGCACGTGGCCGCCGCCGAGGCCGAGCTCGCCGCCGTCGAGCGCACCCGCGGTCGACTCGCCGCCGCCCTGGACGGGACGGGCGAGTCCCTCCCCCGCGACGACGCACAGCTCGCCGCCCTCGGACAGCGTGCCGACCGTCTCGCAGCCGACGACGCCGCGGCCCGGGCCGCGACCGCCGACGCCCGCAGCGACCTCGCCGCCCGCATCGGCGAGACGAAGCGTGCCCTGGCCGCCCTCGAGAAGCAGAAGCGGTCGTTCGAGCAGCGGCGCAGCAACGTGCCCGACGACGCGATCGAGCGCCGTCGACGCATCGCCGAGGGGGCGGGCGTGCCGGTGTCGAGCCTGCCCTACGCCGGCGAGCTGTTCGAGGTCGCGCCCGAGCACGCCGGCTGGGCCGTCGCGATCGAGCGGGTGCTCGGCGATCTCGCCACGCACCTCCTCGTCGACCGCGACCACTTCGACGCCGTGCGCCGCTGGGTGGACGGGAACGACGTGCGCGGACGCGTCACGCTCGTGCCCGCGACCGTCGACGCCGTGCCGCGACTCACGCCCCTCGACCACACCGTCCCCGCGATGGTGCGCCTCGACCGGGCGAGCCCCTTCCACGGCTGGTTGCACGACGAGCTCGTCGCCGACCGCAGCGTGCTCTGCGTCGAGGGCCCCGACGACCTCGACGACCCGCGTCCGGCCGGCACCCGCGGTGCCGTCACCCGACGGGGCCTTCGCACCGGATCACGCGACCGCGTGGTCAAGGACGACCGGTCGACCCGCTCGTGGATCGGCCTCGACAACGCCGCCCGCATCGCCGAGCTCGGCGACGAGATCGTCGACCGCGAGGCCGAGCTGGCGCGGGTCCGAGGCGAGTACGACGCCATCGAGGCCGAGGCGGCCGAGCGTCGCCGGGTGGTCGACGCCGTCGCTCGAGCCAGGGAGTTCACCTGGGACGAGCTCGACACCACGCCCGCCTCGGCCAGGCTCGACGACCTGCGCGCCCAGCTCGACCGCATCGCCGTCGAACGCCCCGAGCTCGCGACGCTGCAGGCCGAGGCCGCGCAGCACGACGACGACCGGTCGGCCGCGACCCGGCGCCTGGCCGAGATCGACCAGGTGCTCGCGCGCCTCGACGAGAAGCACGCGACCCTCGTCGACATCGAGGACGAGTTCGCCGACGCCGCCGACGCCGAGCCCCTGACCGACGACGAGCAGGCCCTGCTCGCACCCCTGCCGTTCGCCGCCCCGCGCGAGGCGACCGACGTGGCGCGCCTGTACCGCGACGCGGCGTCGCAGCTGCGGGCCCAGGTCGACGCCCACGACCGTGACCGCGCGAACGCCGAGGCGACCCTCGTCGTCGTCTTCGAGCGCTACCTCGAGCTCGACCGCACGGCGGGCTTCGACGCGACCGTCGACAGCCTGCCGACCGTCCGGGCGATCCACCGCCGGCTCGTCGCCGACGACCTGCCGCACGCGAAGCAGCGCTGGCTCGAGAAGGCGGGCACCGACGTCGGCGACAGCCTGCGGGCGCTGCTCGTCCAGATCGAGGAGGACGGCCACGTCATCCGTCGCGGCGTCCGCCCGATCTCGCAAGCGCTGCGCTCGATCGAGTTCAGGCAGGGCTCGACGCTCGACATCGAGCCGCGGCCGGTGTCGAACGGCGACCTCGTCGAGTTCAAGCGCACCCTGCGCGAGCACGCGAGCGGGGCGGACCGCCCCGATGCGCCCGGCTCGGGTGCGAGTGGCTCGACCGACGGACGAACCGAGGAGGCGCGGGACGCGTCCGCGGTCGAACGACGGTTCCTGAGGCTCCGCCGCGACCTGGCCCACCTCGAGGAGCGGTCGAAGGTCGGCGACGCCTGGCGTCGGCGGGTGCTCGACGCCCGCGAGCACTACCAGTTCCGGGCGATCGAGACCCGGGCCGACGGCACCCAGATCGTGCACGAGGGCGTGGCCGGCAAGTCCGGCGGCGAGGGGCAGGAGCTCATCGCGTTCGTGCTCGGGGCGGCACTGCGCTTCCGGCTGGGCGACGGCACCGACCGGGTGCCGACCTACGCGCCGATCGTGCTCGACGAGGGCTTCGTCAAGGCCGACGCCGAGTACACCGGCCGGGCCCTGGCGGCGCTCACGTCCTTGGGCTTCCAGCTCGTGGTCGGGGCACCGCGCGACAAGGTCAACGCGTTCGAGCGGCACGTCGAGAGCGTCGCCTACATCTCGAGCGACCCGTCGAACCCCGAGCTCTCGCGCATCTACCCGCTGACGATCCGCCAGGCGATCCAGGTCGAGCGGCACGGCCTCGACCCCGCCGCCCTCGCCTGACCCGCGCCTCCCGTCAGCGGGACGAACGCCCCTTGAGGAGGCGCGGTGCGAGCGTGACCCGGCGCGCGCCTCCTGCATCGGCATGCGCCGCCGAGCCCAGGGCGTCGATCAGCAGCCGCACGGCCTCGCGACCCATCGCCGGCCACGGGTGACGCAGGGTCGTGATCTCGCGGTCGTCGCCCTCGCCGAGCGACACGTCGAGCAGACTGGCCACCTGGAGGGTGCCGGGCACCGCCACTCCGTTCAGCCGGAGCACCGTGACCAGTCCGTGGGCGACGTCGTCGTTGGCACAGATCGCGGCGTCGACCGCGTGCTGCTCGACGTCGACGCCCCGCGGGACGTCCCGGCCCGCACCGGTTGCTGCTGTGCCCTCGCGGCTCGACGTCGATCCCTCGAGCAGGGTGTTCGCCGCGGCGACTCCCCCGGCGAGCACCGCGTCGGCCGTGATCGCTTCGACGAACGTCACGTCGCGCAGCTCGCACGACGCCCGCACGGCCGCGATGCGACGGGCGTCGGCGGGATCGCCCGGCGAGAGCCCCACCGTGACGAGCGATCGTGCCCCGCCGTCGGCGAGTGAGCCGACGAGCAGGTCGGTGGCCCGGTGGTCGTCGAGGCCCACCGAGTCGGTGCCGTCGCCGAAGATGTGCCGCCCGACCTGCACCACCGGGACTCGCGCGGCGGCCGCGATCGCGTCGCGGCTGACGTCCTCGCTCGGCGGGCAGATGATGAGCCCGTCGACGCGACGGCTCAGCATCGACTCCACCGTCGCGACGTCGTGGTCGTCGCCGTCGGCCGAATAGCGCAGCACGAGCGACATGCCCTCGTCGTCGAGGGCGGCGCTGACCGACTCGATCAACGCCGACAGGAAGCCGGTCGTGTACCGCGGCAGGATCAGGCCGACCGTCTCGGTGCGCTGGCTTCGCAGGGCGCTCGCGACGGCGTTGTGCCGGTAGCCGAGATCGGTGATGGCCTTGCGCACGGCTCGTGACCGCGACTCCGAGACGTGCTGCGCTCCCGAGAGCACCCGCGACGCGGTGGCGATCGAGACGCCGGCCTCGCGGGCCACGTCGACCAGGGTGGGCCCGGCGACCGGGGTCACCGGTCCACCAGGCCTGCTGCGTGTCCGCCGGCCGAGGACTGGTCCCTTGCACGAGAACGCTCGTGCTCGATCGACGCCACGAAGTCGGTGAGCACGGCCATCGCCCCCTCGACCGTCGCTTCGAGCAGCCGCTCGCCCTTCTCGGCCGTGGCCGACGTGGGGTCGCCGAAGACGCCGCTCGCCGAGAACGGGTGCAACTGCATCGGGGTCGTGCCGAAATCGGAGGGGAAGACGGGGTAGCTCGCCTCGTACCGGTCACGCCGCACGTCGTCGGGCGCGACGCGCAGCATGATCGAGGTCTCGATCTCGTCGGCGTGAGCGAGGCCGGGCGCGGCGGCACGGCTCTCACGCACCTCGGCGATGGCGTCGTCCATGCCGGGATGGTCGAGCGTCACGGTGGGCAGGACGCCCTGATCGATCAGCAGGCGTGTGGCCGCGTACAGCGGAGCCCGGTTTCCCCAGTCGCCGTTCACGACGATCAGCCCTCCGGCACCGGACGCCGCGAGTGCCCGCCCCAGGTCGACCACGATCGCCGTGACGGTCGCCGTCGAGAGGGAGAGCGTTCCGCGGTAGCCCGCGGTGTTCCAGGTGTCCCCGTAGTGCACCGGCGGCAGCAGCACCGCGTCCAGTCGATCGGCGAGGCGGCCGGCCACCTCGGCGGCGGTCGCGGTGTCGGTGCCGAGGGGCAGGTGCGGCCCGTGCTGCTCGAAGGCGCCGAAGGGCAGCACGGCGAGACCTGCCCCCCGGTCGAAGGCGGCGGCCACGTCGGGCCAGGGCGTGCGGTCGGCGTCGATCATCATCAGGGAGCGTACGTCTGGATCGTGGTGCCGTGCGACCGGTCCGTCAGCCCGGGCAGGCGCTCGTTCATCTCGGCCATGAGCGGCCCGAGCTCCACGCCGACCAGACGGCCCTCGGCCACGACCACACGGCCGTCGACGATCACGGTCTCGACGTCGCTCGACCGCACGCTCAGCACCAGCGCCGCGGCCAGGTCGTTCATGGGCTGCAGATGGGGTTTCCACGGGTCGATCAGCACGATGTCGGCTTTGTACCCCGGCTTCAGGGCTCCGAGATCGTGCTCGCGCCCGATCGCGGCGGCGCTCTGGCGGGTCAGGAGGTCGAGGGAGTGCGCGCTCGTCATCCAGGTGGCGTCGCCCGAGTCCGCCTTCTGCACCAATGCCATGCTGCGCAGGCTCTCGAACATGTCGAGGGTGTTGTTCGACGCGCAACCGTCGGTGCCGATGCCCACGACGATCCCGGCATCGTGCAGCAGGCGGATCGGCGTCGTCGAGTGGGTGTGCTTCTGGTAGACCTTGGCGCAGCACGAGACGCCGACGCGGTCGGCGTACGGCGTCAACCAGGCGAGATCGCTCTCGACGATCCCGGTGCCGTGCGCGATGAGGGCCCCGGCGTCGAGCATGCCGGTGTCGTGCAGCACCTGGATCGGCGTGACCCCTCGCCTCGCGAGCGACGATTCGGTCTGGTGCATCGTCTCGGACGCGTGCACGTGGCTGCGGACGCCGATCGCGCGCGCCGCGTCGGCCGTCCGCGCGAGATCGGCGTCGTCGACCGTGTAGACCGCGTGCGGCCCGAGCATCGTCGTGATGCGTCCGTCGGCCCGGCCGTTCCACTCGGCCGCGAACGCGGCGCTCCGGTCCAGGCCCGCGGCCCCCTGGGACGAGAAGTAGGTCTCGGCGAGCACCGCCCGCATGCCGCCGTCCTCGACGGCGGTCGCGATCTGAGCCATCGAGAAGTAATGGTCGGCCACGGTCGTGACGCCGGCGAGGAGCATCTCGGCCACCGCGAGCCGGGCCCCCAGCAGGACGTCGCGATCGGTGAGGTTGACCTCCATCGGCCAGATGTGGTCGTTGAACCAGGAGGCGGTGGGGACGTCTTCGGCGGAGCCCCGGAAGTACGTCATCGAGGAGTGGCTGTGCGTGTTGATCATGCCCGGCATCGCGATCCGACCCGGGGCGTCGATCACCCGGGCCGTCTCGAGATCGGCGGAGGAGACCTCGTCGTCGGGCTTGATCCAGACGATGTCGGCACCCGAGACGCCCACGGCCTGGTCGGGCGAGAACGTGACCGGCTCGGGGCGAGTCGGATCGTGCGGCGGCAGGTCGGGGTACGCCGCGACGGGGCGTCGCGTCTCGGTGAGCACGGTCACCCCACGGATCACCAGGTCGACTGAAGCGGGGCGCTGTACGGCGGTCGTCATGCAGACACCATGGCAGACGATGACGCATCTGTGAGAACGTTTACTTAATTGCTTACGCGCTCGAAACACGCCCGAAACAGCGAAGGACCTAGCGTGGTGACACCCCTTCACCCCGACGAACCTCCGCGAGCCACGCCCTGTCACTCTCGGTCAGGTAATCGTTTACAGCCTTGGAGTCCCCGTGCCCACTCTGCCGTCCCGCCCCGCCCTGCACCTCGTCCCCGCCCACCGCCTCGTGATCGCATCCGGAACGGCGCTCGTCGCCACGATGCTGCTGGCCTCGTGCTCGGGTCAGACCGCCGCGACCACGCCGTCGGCCGACCCCGACGCGGCGACCGTCGCCCTGCTCTACGGCACCACCGGCGATTACTCGATCATGGACGGCGGCTATTCCGGCTTCACGGCCGCGCAGGAGAAGCTCGGCTTCAACCCCGTCGAACTGTCGAGCCCGAACACCGACGACTACCAGGACCGCCTCGACCTCGCCGTGTCACAGGGAGCGGATCTCGCGGTCGGCATCGGATTCCAGTTCGCCCAGCCCATGCAGACCACCGAGCACCCCGACACGGCCTTCGTCGACGTCGACACCGACATCGGCACCGAGATCGAAGGGGTGACGACGATCTCCTTCGCCGCCAACGAATCGTCGTACCTGGTCGGCGTCGCTGCCGCCCTCACCTCGACGACCGGTCACATCGGGTTCGTGGGCGGCGTCGATCAACCGTCGATCCAGAACTTCTTCGTCGGCTACGAAGCCGGCGCCAAGTCGGTCGACCCGTCGATCACGATCGACTCGACCTACCTCTCGCCGCTGGGCGACTTCACCGGCTTCTCCGACCCGACCAAGGGCAAGGAGGCCGCGGCGTCGATGTACGCCGGTGGGGCCGACGTCGTCTACGCGGCCGCCGGGGGCTCGGGCCAGGGGGTCTACGAGCAAGCGGCCGAGTCGAGCACACCCGACGCGAAGGTCTGGGCGATCGGCGTGGACGGCGACGCTCACGAGCAGGTCGACGACGACATCAAGCCCTACATCCTCACGTCGGCGCTGAAGAACGTCGACGTCGCGGTCGAGGACGTCATCACCGCGTTCGACGCCGGCACGCTCGAGACGGGCGAGCAGGTGTTCGACCTCGAGACGGGCGGGGTCGGCTACTCGACGAGCGGCGGCTTCGTCGACGGCATCACCGACCAGCTCGACGAGGCCGAGACCTCGATCGTCGACGGTGACGTCACCGTCCCGACGGCACTCTGACCCGATGGTGGAGCACGAGGCGTCGGTCCGACTGACCGGGATCGTCAAACGGTTCGGCACGTTCACGGCGAACGACCGGATCGACGTCCTCGTGAGACCCGGCACGGTCCACGCGATCGTCGGCGAGAACGGGGCCGGCAAATCGACCCTCATGAAGGTGCTCGCCGGTGAAGAGCGACCCGACGAGGGCACCGTCGAGGTCGAAGGCGTCGCGCACGACTTCCGTTCACCGCGCCAGGCACAGCAGGCCGGGGTCGGCATCGTGCACCAGCACTTCTTGCTCGCCGGCGCCCTGCGCGTCTGGGAGAACGTCGTCCTCGCCGACGAACCGGGCAGGCCGTGGCGGCTCGACGCGGCCGCGGCCCGCGCTCGCGTCACGGAACTCGCCGATGCGAACGGCTTCGACGTCGACGTCGACGCCTTCGTCTCCGATCTGGGCGTCGGTGATCGACAGCGCGTCGAGATCCTGAAGGTGCTCCATCGAGAGGCCAGGGTGATCATCCTCGACGAGCCGACAGCCGTGCTCGTGCCGTCGGAGGCGAGTGCGCTCTTCCGGTCGATCCGCGCCCTGACCGCACGGGGCGCCTCCGTGGTCTTCATCTCGCACAAGCTCGACGAGGTGCTGGCCTTCGCCGACGAGATCACGGTGATCCGCGCGGGGCGGGTCGTCGGCCGCACCACTCCCGCCGAGACGACTCCACGCGAGCTGGCCGGCCTGATGGTCGAGGTGGCGATGCCCACCGTCGAACCACGCACCAGCCCGCCCGGTGATGCCGTCGTGCTCTCGGTCGACGGCGTCACCGTCGGCTCCCCCGACGAGCGTCCCCTGCTCGACGCCGTGTCGTTGGTCGTCCACGCGGGCGAGATCGTCGGTGTCGCCGGCGTCGAGGGAAACGGGCAGTCCGAGTTGTTGGCCGCCTTGCTCGGCCGCGTCGACTACGACGGGCAGATCACCCTCGACGGGCAGGCCATCGACGCGCTGTCGACGCGGGAGCGTCGAGCACTCGGCGTCGGCTACATCCCCGAGGACCGTCACCGCGACGGTGTGGTGCTCGGCTTCAGCCTGAGCGAGAACGCGGCACTCGGCTACCAGCAGCGGGCACCGATCAAGCGTGGCTGGTGGTTCGACCGGTCGGCGGCGGTGTCGACGGCCGCCGACATCATCCGTCGATTCGACGTCCGCGGTGGGTCGCCGACCACGACCGCGGCGTCGCTGTCGGGTGGCAACCAGCAGAAGTTCATCATCGGTCGCGAGCTCGGGTCGGATCCGACCGTCCTCGTCGCCGCTCATCCGACTCGTGGTGTCGACGTCGGCGCACAGGGCGCCGTCTGGCGCGAGTTGGTGACGGCACGCGACGCGGGGCTCGGCACGCTGCTCGTGTCGGCCGACCTCGACGAGTTGCTCGCCCTCAGCGACCGTCTGCTCGTCATGTACGGCGGACGCGTGGTCGCCGAGCTCGACCCCCGTTCCGTCACCGCCGGCGATCTCGGAGAACACATGACCGGCGCCCACCTGCCCACGAACGGAGGCCGCTCGTGACCCGACGTCGCACACTGCCGGTCGGTCTGCCGCGACGCCTCGCCGTGACGGTGGCCGGCCCCCTCGTCTCGGTGTTGCTCGCCCTCGCGGTCACCGCGCTCTTCCTGACCGCGGGCGGCTACAGCGCTGCGAGCGCCTTCTCCGTCATGTGGGCGTACGGCGTCCAGCCGAACTCGCTCGTGTCGAGCCTGAACGGTGCCGTGCCCCTCTACGTCGCCGCCGTCGCCGGCGCGTTCGCGGTGCGCATGGGGCTGTTCAACATCGGAGTGGACGGTCAGTACCGCATGGCGGCCCTGGCCGGTGCCGTCGCGGCCGCGTCGCTGCCCTTCCCGCTCGCGGTGCGCCTCCCGCTCACCCTGCTGATCGCCTGCGCGGTCGGGGCCGGGTGGGCGCTGATCCCCGCCCTGCTCAAGATCCATCGAGGCGTGAACGAGGTGATCACGTCCATCCTGTTGAACGCGATCGCGACCACCATCGTGGCCGTGCTGCTCAGTGGTGTCTTCCGCTCGGGCGGCGGGCAGAACACCGGCACCGCCCTCATCGACGACGGAGGGCTGATGCCCGCCCTCTCGGGTGTCGGCACGGGTCAGGGCTCCATCTCGAGCTTCGTCGTCGTCGCGCTGCTGGCCGGCATCGTCTACTACCTCGTGATCGAGCGCAGCGTGTTCGGCTACTCGTTGCGCGTGGCGGCCCGGTCGCCCGAGGCCGCCGAGTCGGCCGGCATCCGCGTCGACCGCAAGATCGTGCAGGCCATGCTCATCAGCGGCGCCGTCGCCGGGCTCGTCGGACTGCCGCACATCCTCTCGGTGGCCGGCCGGTTCGACGGCACGCTGCCGACCGACCTGATGTTCACCGGGCTCGCCGCGACCCTGCTCGGCCGCCAGCACCCCATCGGGATGGCCCTGGGTGCCTTCGTCCTCGCCTTCGTCGAGCGCAGCGCCCAGGTGCTCGGCCTCGTGCAGCTGCCGACCGAGGTGGGGCAGGTCTTCCTGGCCGTCGTGCTGCTGTCGTCCGCGGTCGGCTACTGGCTGACGGAGCGGGCGGACGCCCGCATCGCGCTGACCCTCGCCCTCCGCCGACGCCTCCGAGCCGCACGTGACGCCGTCGCTCCCGGCGCGTCGTCGACCCCGACCCCGACCGGAGGAGCCTCGCGATGAGCCTCGGCCCCAACCCCCCGACCACGCTGTCGCCGTCGCACGGTGTGCCGGCCCGCGCGTCCGTCGCGCGTCTCCGGCCGTCGTCTCGCCGAGTGCGTGCGGCCCTGCGCTGGGCCCTGCTCGGTCTCGGCCTGTTGATCCTCGCGCGCTACCTCGCCGACGCACCCGGCATCACCGCGTCGTCGACCTGGGGGTCCGCCCTCCGACTGACCGTGCCGATCGCCCTGGTCGCGATGGGCGGCCTGTTCTCGGAACGGTCCGGGGTGATCAACGTCGGCCTCGAGGGCATGATGATCGGCGGGACCTGGATGGCGGGCCTCTTCGGCACCCTCGCCGGACCCTGGGCCGCGCTGCTCGGCGGGGTCGTCGGTGGCCTCTGCTTCGGTGTGCTGATGGCCGTGCTCTGCATCGAGATGGGCATCAACCAGCTGATCGTCGGTGTGTCGATCAACGTGATCGCCGCGGCGGTCGCGCGGTTCATGGCGGACATCGTGTTCAGCCAGATGGACGGCGGCACGATCGCCCGTTCGCCCCGGATCGGCGGCGACGTACCTCACCTGTCGCTGCCCGTCGTCAGCGGCGGGTTCGGCACGCCTGACGTCAGCCGCGTGATGGAGTCCTCCGAGCTGCCCGTCGTGGCACAGCTCGGCGGTGTGCTCGGCGGCCTCACCCGGGACGTGTCCGTGGCTGCCGTCCTCGGCCTGCTGATCATCCCGCTGGTCGCGTGGGTGCTCTGGAAGACCCCGTTCGGCCTGCGTTGGCGAGCGGCAGGTGAAGAACCGGCGGCGTTGCAGGCACTCGGCGGCAGCGTGCACCGGACGCGGTGGATCGCGGTGCTGGTCGGGTCGGGGCTGGCCGGATTCGCGGGTGGGTACCTCACGCTCATCTCGCAGGGCTACATCGAGAACCAGACGGCCGGACGAGGGTTCATCGGCCTGGCGACGCTGATCTTCGGCAACTGGACGCCCTCCGGAGTCTTCTTCGGCGCCTCCCTGTTCGGCATCAGCGACGCGGTCGGCATCGGTCGTCCCGAGACCCTGCGCGCCCTGGTCCTGGTGCTCGCCGTCGTCTTCGCCGCCGTGGGGGTTCGCCGACTGCTCCGCGGAACGCCAGGACGGCGCCTCCGTGACGGTGTGCCCTCGCTCGTGCTCGGTGTCGTGTTGCTCGCCGTGTTCGCGTTCGTCCCCCTGCCCGCCGCCGTGTCGAGCGCGACGCCCTACGTCGTCACGCTCGCCGTGCTCGTGGTGGCCGGCACCCGCATGCGTCCTCCGGCCGCCCTCGGCCGACTCGTGCCCCGGCGCACGCGGCGCAGCTGAGCCTCACCGCGCCTCCTCGATCCCCATCACGAACCGCAAGGACCCCCCGTGCACCATCGCTCCACTCCCTCGCCCCTCGACGGAATCGACGTGTGGGACGGCCACGAGCCCCTCGGGGCCCGACGGCTGGCCTGGGCTCCCTCGGGCACGGACGCCTCGCCGGACGCGGTCGTCTCCGACCTGCGGTCGGTGCCTCCGTCGCCGCGCTACGAAGGACTGTCGGTGATCCCGGGGTTGATCGACACGCACGTCCACCTGATCGGGAACGCCGGAGGCGCGGCGTCGGGATTCCTGACCTGGCCGCTGGTCACCCCGCCGACCGAACAGGTGCTGCACGGTCTCGCGCATGCCCGTCAGGCCCTCGTCGGCGGGGTGACGACCCTGCGCGACCTGTCGGCGGACGAGGTGCAGTTCTCGCTGGCCCGGGCCGTCGAGGCAGGGCTGGTCGAGGCTCCGCGCCTCCTCGCCCACGGCATGGTGAGCATGACGGGCGGGCACGGCGACATGTTCGTCCCGCCCGGGGTCGACCCCCGCCTGCGCAAGCCGACGGCGGACGGGGTCGACGCCTGCCGTGCGCTGGTGCGGGCCCACGCCCGAGCCGGGGCCACGGGCATCAAGATCGCCACGAGCGGCGGGCTGTTGTCCGACGGCGACAAGCCGTCGTGGCGCAACCACACGGTCGCCGAGATCGACGCGATCGTCGACGAGTCCCACGCGCTCGGCCTGCTCGTGGCGGCGCACGCCCACACGACCGAGGGCATCCGGATCGCGCTGCGTGCCGGTGTCGACTCGCTCGAACACGCGACACAGCTCGGCGGCGAGCTCGCCGCCGACGTGGTCGCCGCGGGCGTGCCGGTGGCTCCGACGCTCCTGATCAACGACGCGATCGCCGACGGCACCGTGGCGGTCACCCCCGACCAGCAGGCCGCCGCCCGCGAACTCGTCGCGACTCGCGACGCCGGGTTCGCCGCCGCCGCGGCGGCCGGGGTCGACTTCGTGCTGGGCACCGACGCGAACGGTTTCCACGTGCGCTTCGGCGCGCAGATGGACGAGCTGCGACGCATGGGAGAGGTCTTCGGCTGGTCCCCGGAACGCGTGCTCGAAGCGGGCACCTCTCGCGCGGCGGCTGCGATCGGTCGGGGCGCGTCGTCCGCGGTCGGTGCAGGCTCGGGCGGGGCCGTGCTCGGGCGGATCGCGGTGGGGGCCGCGGCCGATCTCGTCGTGATGCACGGCCGGCCCTGGCGCGACTCGGGCGCGCTCGACACGGCGAACATCGTGGCCGTGGTCGCCCGGGGTCGCGTCGTGGCCGGGGCTCTGCCCATCTGAGGACACGACGCGGCCGAACACGGCGTTGCACACACCAACCCGGGTCGGACCGGACCGGACCGGGCACCGTCTCAAGCACCCGGCGCGAGCAACCCCGTCTCGTACGCCACGATCACGAGCTGGGCCCGGTCGTGCGCGTCGAGCTTCGTCATGATGCGGTTGACGTGGGTCTTCGCGGTGTGCGGCGAGATGACCAGCTCGGCGGCGATGTCGGCGTTCGCGCGGCCGCGGGCGACGAGCAGCAGCACCTCGCGCTCCCGCTCGGTGAGGTGCGCGAGCTCGGGCGGCACGGGCCGCTCGAGCCCCTGGGTGGACCCCCCGCCGAGGCCGTCGACGCCGGCCCCGCCCGAGCCGCCGCCCGGCAGCACGTACTTCTCGATGAGGCTGCGCGTCGCGACGGGCGACAGCAGCGACTCCCCCGCGTGGACCGCCCGCACCGCCCGCACGATCTCGTCGGGCTCGGCGCCCTTGCCGATGAACCCGCTGGCGCCGGCGCGCAGGGCGGCGACGAGGTACTCGTCCTCCTCGAAGGTGGTGAGGACGAGCACCTTCGTCTCGGCGAGCAGCGGGTCGGCGCAGATCTCGGCCGTGGCGCCGATGCCGTCGAGCTCGGGCATCCGGATGTCCATGACGACGACGTCCGGCCGCAGCGACGCGGCCCGCGTCACGGCCTCGCGGCCGTTCACGGCGTCGCCGACGACCTCGATCCCGTCCGTGCCGTCGAGGATGTCGGTCACGGCCTGACGGATCAACGACTGGTCGTCGACGACGAGCACAGTGGTCACGAGGCTCCTCCGTCCCGGCCGGGCGTGCCGGCCTCGCGCCCGAGCGGCAGCACGGCCGCCAGCCGGAAACCGCCCGGCGTCGGCCCGGTCTCGACCGACCCGCGCACCGAGGCCACGCGCTCGCGCAGCCCGAGCAGGCCGTGCCCGCCCCGCACGACGTCGGAGTCGACGTCGTCCTCGCCCTCGGCCCGGGCCACCGGCACGGGGTTCGTCACCACGACCGACACCTCGTCCTCGGCGACGGCGACCAGCACGTGGGCGCGGTCACCGGCCCCGTGCTTGCCGGCGTTCGTCAGCCCCTCCTGCACGACCCGGTAGGCGACGAGGTCGGCCGCGCCGCCCACCGCGGCGATCGCTCCCTCGACCCGGGTGGTCACGACGAGTCCCGCGTCGGCGAACCCGGCCACGAGCTCGTCGAGCCGCGCCAGTCCCGGCTGGGGCGACGGCGCCCGGTCGGAGTCACCGGCGCGCAGCACCTCGAGCAGGTCGCCGATCTCGCCGAGGACGGTCCGGGAGGCGCGGCGGATGGTCGCGAGGGCCGTCACCGCCTTCTCGGGTCGCGTCTCGATCGCCGACGACGCGACGCCCGCGTTGAGGCTGATCACCGAGATCTGGTGGGCGACGGCGTCGTGCAGGTCGCGGGCGATGCGCAGGCGCTCCTCCGCGACGCGGCGCGAGGCCTCGGCCTCGCGGGTGCGTTCGGCCCGCTCGGCACGCTCGGTCACGGCCTCGATGTACTCACGGCGCGACCGGCTCGCGTCACCCGCCGCGGCACCGAGGGCGATCAGCAGGGCGAACTGGACGACGGGCAGGTCGAAGAACCGTCCGTCCACGGCCACGAGGCCGAGCAGCACGACGACGAGGGCGGTGGCGGCCGTCACGACGATGGTCCGACGACGTGGCGTCCGCGCGGCGACGGCGAAGACGGCGATGCCGGTGGCGAGCACCACGCCGGGTGCGAGCGTGCCGAGCAGGGCGGCGAGGCCGAAGAGCCCCACGATCGCGGCGAGCACCGCGACCGGCCGACGCCGTCGCAGGGGCAGCAGCAGGGCCGGCGCGACGACGACCGCGACGGCGAGCGCACCGCTCGGCCGGAAACCGGCCACGGGGAAGGGTGCGAAGGCCGCACCGACGACGAGCCCGGCGGCGAGGGCGTCACCCAGCCACCAGGGGACGCGGGGTCGCGGGTAGGCCGGCTCGCGCCTCCTGCCGTCCGTCGTCGTCATGACCCCATCGTGCCCTGGAACGGCGGCGGCCGAGTCACCCCGACGCGTCGTCTCGCGTACCGCGGTCGCGGTACGAGCGGTCGGGCAGGTGTCCGCGGCGGGGGGACGCCCGGGGTGGCGGCTGCCGCGATCGTTGGTCCCGGCCCCGGAGACACCGGGCCGACAGCGACAGGAGCACCATGGCGCCGATCATCTCGGTCCGAGACGTCCACCGTTCGTACGGGCGCGGCCCGAACCGCTTCGAGGCCCTCAAGGGGGTGAGCTTCGACGTCGCCGAGGGCGAGAGCGTGGCGATCGTCGGCAAGAGCGGCTCGGGCAAGTCCACCCTGATGCACGTGCTCGCGCTGCTCGACGCCCCGACCACCGGCACGGTCGAGCTCGAGGGCGTCGACACCGGCACGCTGCGCGGTGCCCGCCTGAACCGCACCCGCAACGCGACGTTCGGCTTCGTCTTCCAGCAGTTCTTCCTCACGGCGAGCTCGTCGGTGCTCGAGAACGTCGTGCTGCCGATGACGATCGCGGGCGTGCCCCGCGGCGAGCGCCGGCGTCGCGGCCTCGCGGCCCTCGAGCAGCTCGAGCTCGCCGACAAGGCGGGCAGCAAGGCGAAGGACCTCTCGGGGGGTCAGAAGCAACGAGCGGTGATCGCCCGGGCGCTGGTCAACGACCCGCGGATCATCTTCGCCGACGAGCCCACCGGCAACCTCGACTCGGCGACCGGGGCGGTGGTCGAGGACATCCTGTTCTCGCTGAACCGGGAGCACGGCATCACGCTGATCGTGGTGACCCACGACGACGACCTGGCCGCGCGCTGCGACCGGCGCATCGTGATCCGCGACGGACGGATCGTCGACCCCGAGGGCGAGGTGGCCGCATGACGACCGTCGACCTGCTGCGGAGTGCCGTGGCGAACACCTTCCGGTCGAAGACGCGCACCGTCCTGACCATCCTGGCGATCTTCGTCGGTGCCTTCACGCTGACCCTGACGAGCGGGCTGGGCACCGGCATCAACGACTACATCGACGACACCGTGTCGGCGGTCGGGTCGTCCGACACGATGACGGTCACCACGGCGTCCGACGACGCGCAGGGCTTCGGGTCGGCCGACCCGGGCCCGGCCGAGTACGACCCCGACACGGTCGCCGCCGGCGGGTTCGGTGCGCCGGGGGCGACCGTCGTCGCCCTGACGCCGGACGACGTCACGACCCTCGAGGGCATCGACGGCGTCCTCGCGGTGCAGCCGACCGAGTCGATCGCGACCGACTACGTCGAAGGCGCCAGCGGCACGAAGTACGTCGTGTCGGCGGGAGCCCTCGTGCCGGGGCAGCACCTCACGCTGACCGCGGGCGACCAGCCCGCCGACGACGGCACCGAGCTGCAGGTCGTCATCCCGACCTCGTACGTCGAGCCGCTGGGGTTCCGTGACGACGCGGCGGCCGTCGGGCGGTCCGTCACCCTCGCGGTGACCGACGCGACGCGGACCCAGCACACGGTCACCGCGACCGTGGTCGGCGTCGCCGAAGAGAGCATCGCCTCGCCGGCGGGTGCGTCGGTCACGCCGGGCACGGCTCTCGCCACGGCCCTCTTCGACGCGCAGAACGTCGGGGTGCCCGCCGACCAGGTCGACCGGTACGCGCAGGCCACCGTGCGGTTCGCCGCGGACGCCACCGACGAGCAGGTCGCCGCGCTGAAGGACCGCCTGACGGCGGCCGGCTACACGGGCACGACGGTCGCCGACCAGCTGGGCACCTTCACCACGGTGATCGACGGCATCGTGCTCGTGCTCAACGCCTTCGCGATCATCGCCCTGCTCGCCGCGAGCTTCGGCATCGTCAACACGCTGCTCATGTCTGTGCAGGAACGCACCCGCGAGATCGGCCTGATGAAGGCGATGGGCATGGGCAGCGGCAAGGTGTTCGCGCTGTTCAGCCTCGAGGCGGCGTTCATCGGGTTCCTCGGCAGCGCCATCGGCGCGGGAGTCGCGATGGTCGCGGGCAGCGTGGTCAGCTCGGCCCTCGCCGGGACGGTGCTGTCGAACCTGCCCGGGCTGACGCTGATCGCGTTCGACCCCGTGTCGATCGCGCTGATCGTCGTCGTGGTCATGGTGATCGCCTTCGTGGCCGGCACACTGCCCGCGGCCCGCGCCGCCCGCGCCGACCCGGTCGAGTCGCTGCGCTACGAGTGAGGAGGCGCGGGTCGGGGCGCGAAGGACGCCTCCCGACGACGGACGGGACGTCGTGTCCTCCACGACGTCCCGTCCGCCCGACGGCGGGCCCGGGCGGGCCCGGTGGTCGGTGGGCCCGGTCGGGCCCGGTCATCGGGGCTCAGCAGCGCTGTTGCAGCGCCTCGTTGTACCCGGCGAACCCGGTGGGCGTGCCGAACGCGGGGGTGCCGTCCGCCGCCCACGGAACGGGCTGGGCGAAGATCTTCCGGTCGTCCCACCCGTCGGCCGTGGTCGTCTTCGCGTGGTAGACGTTCCAGTTCACGCCGTTCTTGCCCGGCACCGGGATCGACTCGCCGCCGGGGCCGTAGACCCCGCCACCCGACGAGAACACCGGCCCGCGCTTGGTGTACGAGCGGTAGTCGGTGAGGTCACCGCCCTTGTAGACCAAGAGGCCGAGGGCGTACTCGGTCGTCCACGAGGCGTTGGCGTTGTAGACGATCGACAGGGTGCCGTTCGGGCTGATCCAGGCCTCCGGACCTTCCATGATGGCCGCGCGGCTGGTCTCCCAGGTCTGGTCGGGGTTGCCGATCAGTCGTCGGTGGTCCTGGTCGATGGTCAGCGGGCTGCTCATGCGCGCGATGTAGATCTGCTGGGGCGCGCGTCCGCCGTTGCCCGTGGGCGTGCCCGACCAGAGCAGCCACCAGCTGTCCTGGTAGCGGAACACCGTCCCGTCGATGGCCCACTGGTCGGTCGAGTCGGCGATCTTGCCCGCGAACGTCCACGTGCCCATCGGGTCCTGCGTGTCGGCCCGGATCGCGAACAGCCGGTGGGTGTCGTTCGTCGCGTCGAACGAGCCGCGCTCGGTCGCCGCCGCGTAGTAGACGTACCAGCGTCCGTCGAGGTACTCGAGCTCGGGCGCCCAGGTCTGGGCGCTGTGGTCGGTTCCGACCGGTGCCGTGAAGATGGTCTTGGCCCGGGCCGACGAGAGGCCGTTCAGGGTCGACGAGGCCTTGAGCGTGATCGACCGGTCGCCGTCGGACTGCGCCAGGTAGTACGTGTTGTCGCGGAACCAGACCGAGGGGTCGGCTCCGTTCGAGATCGGGTTGGACAGGGTGCAGGCGGGTGCGGCCTCGACGGGCGAGGCCGGTGTGGCGGCCAGGGGGACGGCGAGTCCGACGGCGAGCAGCAGGGCCCCCGCCCCGGCGGCCACCGCGCGGGTGAATCGTGTGCGTGTGATCATGTGCGGCCCGCCTCCTCGCGGGCGTTCCCGGGTCTCCGTCGATCCGGGCGGTCCTGCTCGACGTCGAGCAGGAGGCGCGGGACGCTGAGGTGCATCCGCGCCGGTCGTTCGGCTGGTCGTGGGGTGCACCACGGGCGCGCCGTGCGGTCGACGACGCCGTGCACCCCTCGGTCAGCCCTTCACCCCCGACGCCGCGACGCTGTCGACGATCTGGCGCTGGGCCAGGGTGAAGAGGATCAGCACGGGCACCGAGGCGACGACGGCGCCGGCCATGACGACGCCGTAGTGGGTCGAGAAGGCCCCCGAGAGCACCGACAGGCCGGGCTGCAGGGTCAGGTTCTCGGGGCTGAGCAGCACGTACACCGGCCACAGGAAGTCGTTCCAGTTCGCCAGGAAGCTCAGCACGGCGAGGGTCGCCAGGGCCGGCCGCGACAACGGCAGCACGATCTGCAAGAAGATGCGCAGGTCGCCGGCGCCGTCGAGCCGGGCGGCCTCCTCGATCTCGGTCGGCAGCCCGACGAAGAACTGCCGCAGGAAGAAGATGCCGAAGGCTCCCGCCGCGCCGGGGACGGTGATCGCCCAGATGGTGTCGAGCCAGCCCAGGTTCTGCACGATCAGGTAGTTCGGGATGAGGAAGATGACCGGGGGCACGAGCAGCGTCGCCACGATCATGCCGAAGACGATCTTCTTGCCCCGGAACTCGAGCCGGGCGAGGGCGTAGGCGCCGGTGGAGGCGGTGACCAGGATGATCGCGGTCTGCAGCACGCCGGCGGCGAGGCTGTTGACGAACCACCGCAGGATGGGCTGCTGCCCGCCCGCGAGCGTCTGGTAGGCCTCGGTCGTGAACGGGTCGGGGATCGGCGAGGCCGGTCGGCTGATCGCGTCGAAGTCGGTCTTGAACGACGTCAGGACGATCCAGACGAGAGGCAGGACGATGCCCAGGGCGACCACGCCGAGCACGACGTAGAGGACCGCGTTCGGCACGTGCCTGCTCCAGCGTCGACGACGAGGAGGCGCGCTCGGCAGACGGTCGAGCGGTTGCGGTGCCGCGGCGGGCAGCCGTTCGGGGGCGAGCTGCGTCATCACGCCTTCTCTCGTTGGATGCGGAAGTTGACGATGCTGATGACGGCCAGGGCGGCGAACAGCACGTAGCTCATGGCGGAGGCCGCGCCCATGTTGCCCTGGGACAACCCCTGGTCGGCGATGTACATGATCGCCGTGCGCGTCTGGTTGCCCGGTCCGCCCTGGGTCAGCAGGAACGACTGGCCGAACATGTTGGCCGAGGCGAGGATCGTCGTCGTCGTGACGAAGACCATGACCGGTCGCAGGCCCGGCAGGGTGACGCTGACGAACTTGCGCACGGGCCCGGCGCCGTCGAGCGACGCGGCCTCGTACAGGTCGGCGCTGATGCCCTTCAGCCCGGCGAGGACGATGACGGTGTTCAGGCCGGCCGTCCACCAGATGGTGACGCCGACGAGCGAGATCCACGCCCAGGGCACGTCGACCGTCCAGGGCGTCCGGTCGGGCAGTCCGAGCAGGCCGAGCAGGTGGTTGACGACGCCGGCCTGGGGGTCGAGCAGGTACTTCCAGATGACGCCGATGACCGCGACGCCGAGGACGTAGGGCGCGAAGAACACGGCGCGGAACACGGTGGTGCCCCGCAGCCTCTGGTTGAGCAGCACCGCGGCGACCAACGGCACCGCCACCAGCAACGGGACGCTGAACAGCGTGAAGATGCCGGTCGCCCGCATGCTGGTCCAGAAGTCCGAGGACGTGAGCGAGTCCGGCGTGAAGAGGTCGACGTAGTTCTGGAGGCCGACGAACGGGTGGATCGGCACGAGGCTGTTCCACCGGTGCGTGCTGATGTACAGCCCGTAAACCGCGGGGGCGATGACGAACACCGCGAAGATGAGCAGGAACGGGGCGAGGAACGCGTAGGCGGTGAGGTCCCGCCGGGGGGCGCCCGCCCGCACCGGCCGGGTGGCCTGTGCGGGCGAGCGCGTGAGGGTGTCAGCCACCGTAGGTCTGCGCGTTCTGCTCGAGGATCTTGTCGGCTTGAGCCGCCGCGTCGTCGAGGGCGTCCTGGGGCGACTTCTTGCCGAGCACGGCCTCGCCGACCGCCGTCGTGATCTCGGCCGTGGCGGCCGAGATGCCGGGGGCGACCGTCTCGTAGTGGGCGTAGGGCAGCTGCTCGAGGAACGGCTCGAGGTTCGGGTACTTCTCCACCAGTGCCGGGTCGTTGCGCACGTCGTTGGCGGCGGGCAGCTCACCGGTCTCGGCCCAGCCGGCCGAGTTGTCGTTCATCCACTTGACGAACGTCGCGGCGGCCGAGGTCTCGTTGGTGTCCTGACCCTTGTTGTTCGGGAAGATCCAGTCGGTCGAGCTCGACCAGACGGCCTTCTCGGTGCCGATCTGGGGCACCGGGGCGACCGAGAAGTCGACGTCCTGCAGGGCCTCGTTCGTCGTCTGCCAGACGCCGTTCCAGTTGTAGGCGGTCTCACCGGCCACGAGGGCGTTGAAGTTGCCGTCCTGGGGCACGTTCGCCGGGCTGTAGCCCTTGTCGATCTGGTCGACCATGTGGGTCAGGGCCTTGACCCCGGCCTCGCTGTTGAAGGTCGCCTTGGTCACGTCGTCGTTGAACAGGTCGCCGCCGAACTGCCAGACCAGCGACTCGAACTCGAAGGTGCCCGTGAAGACGTAGCCGTCGACCCACTCACCCTGCACGCCCGCAGCCTTCAGCGCGGCCAGGTTCTCCTCGTAGGACGCGGCGTCGGTGGGCGCCGTGGTGTCGACCCCGGCCGCCTTCAGCACGTCGTTGTTCGTGTACAGGCCGAGCGGGGTGACGCTCCACGGGATGCCGTACTGCGTGCCCTGGTACTGGTTGCCCTCGAACAGGCCCTCGGGGAAGTCGTCCTCGCCGTAGCCGAGCGTGTCGACGATGTCGCCGCTGTCGAGCAGCAGCCCCTGGGCGGCGTAGGTCGCGACGTCGTCACCGTGGGCGACCGCGACGTCCGGGCCCTTGCCGGCCTTGATCGCGAGCGGCATCTTCGCGGCGATGTCGGCCCACTCCATGGCCACGTTCTTCACCTCGATGTTCTCGTGCTCCGCGTTGAACTTCTCGATCAGGGCGGGGACGATCTTGGGGGCCGCGCCACCCGTCCAGCCGTTCCAGAAGTCGATGGTCACCTTCGGACCCGTGTAGTCGGCGCTGTCGACCGCTGCGGCTCCGCCCGTGGCGCCTCCGCTGCTGCAGCCGGCCAAGGTGATTCCGAGGCCGACGGTCGCGACGATCGCGACGGCCTTCGTGACGAGGTGCTTGTTCATCGTGGGTGCTCTCCTTTGAGTACGGACCCGCTGCCGTGCCAGGGGTGGCACGCTGTCGGCAGCCTCGCCGTGAGTGGGGGTCCTGCGTTGTTTTTACAGCGCTGTAAAGCGTCCGTCAAGCCGTCCCCCTAAGATCGGTCCAGAAAAGTCCGACGAGGGGACGCCGCCGTGGCCAAAGCGAGATTGCAGGACGTCGCCGAACTGGCGGGCGTGTCGATGAAGACCGTGTCGAACGTGGTCAGGGGCTACGTGCACGTGCGGCCCGACACCCGCGCCAGGGTGCAGCGCGCCATCGACGACCTCTCGTACAGCCCGAACGCGTCGGGCCGCAGCTTGGCGACGGGGCGGAGCGGCCTGCTGGCGCTCGCCTTCAGCGACATCAGCATCCCCTACTACTCGGAGCTGGCCCGCTGCGTCTCGACGCTGGCGCGCGACCGGGGCTACCGGCTGCTGCTCGAGCAGACCGACGGCACCCTCGAGGCCGAGCGCGCGATCGTCTCGGCGTCCGAGGCCGGGCTCGTCGACGGCGTCCTCTTCCAGCCGTCGGTGCTCGGCTCGGCCGAGATCGCGCAGCACCGGGGCGACGTGCCGGTCGTGCTGCTGGGTGAGGCGACGGCGCCGATCTCGGTCGACCACGTGATGATCGACAACGTCCGCGCCGCGTCCGAGGTCACGCAGCACCTGGCGTCCCTCGGTGCGAAGCGCATCGCCTTCGTCGGCCACGAACGCGCGACGCTCAGCCCGACCTCGAAGGTGCGCCTGGCCGGGTACCAGCAGGGCCTCGAGGAGGCGGGGCTGTCGCTCGACATGGACCTGCTGCTGCCCAGCCACGCCGTGTCGTCGCACGACGCGGCCCGAGCCGTGAGCGGCGCGCTCGACGCCGGCGTGGCGTTCGACGGACTCGTCTGCCGTGACGACCTGGCCGCCATCGGCGCCCTCCGAGCCCTGGACGAGGCCGGCGTCCGCGTGCCCGACGACGTCGTCGTCAGCGGGTGGGACGACGTCTCGATGGCGTCGTTCACCCGGCCCGGCCTGACGACCGTCCGACCCGACCTGCTCGCCCTGGCGACGTCGGCGCTCGACATGCTCGAGCAGCGCATCGCGGGCTACGACGAGATCGGTCGACACCGTCTCGTCGACTTCGAGCTCGTCTACCGGGGCAGCGCACCCGAGCGACGCGTCGCCGCCCAGTAGATTTACAGCGCTGTAAATTTACGCCACACTGTCGCCATGCAGAACTACGACGGCGACGGTGCCGCCCCGCTCGCACCCGCCACCGGGCAGGACGGCACGTACCCCCGGCCCCAGCTGATGCGGCCGAGGTGGACCGACCTCGGCGGCCCGTGGGGCTTCGCCCACGACGACCTCGACGTCGGGTCGGCGGAGGGCTGGCACCGACGCGCGCTGGTCGAGCGGACGATCGTCGTGCCCTTCCCGCCCGAGTCGCCGGCGTCCGGCATCGGTGACACGGCGTTCCACCCGGTCGTCTGGTACTCCCGTTCGGTGACCCGCGCCGAGATCGAGGCGGCGGGCGCGTCGTCAGGCGACCCGCGCCTGCTGGTCCACTTCGGGGCCGTGGACCACCACGCCCGCGTGTGGCTCAACGGCGTGCTGCTCGGCGAGCACCGGGGCGGGCACACGCCGTTCACCCTCGACGCGACCGACGCCGTCGACGATTCGCTCGACGAGCAGCTGCTCGTCGTCCGCGCCGAGGACGACCCCCACGACGTGACCCAGCCCCGCGGCAAGCAGGACTGGAAGCTCGATCCGCACGACATCTGGTACCACCGCACGACGGGCATCTGGCAGACGGTCTGGCTCGAGGCCGTGCCCGCGGTCGCGGTGCGGTCCCTGAGGTGGTCGAGCGACCTCGTGCGTGGCGAGGTGCGACTGGGGGCCGACCTGCGCGGGCGCGTGACGGCCGGCCACCACCTCCTGGTCTCGCTCTCGTACGAGGGCGAGCCCCTCGGGTCGACCCGGGTGCCCGTCACGTCGTCGCACGTCGACCTCGTGGTCGACCTGCCGCGTCAGCACAACGGCCAGGCGTACGAGCACCTTCTCTGGAGCCCCGAGCACCCCCGCCTGGTCGACGCCGAGGTCCGGCTCGTCGCCGCCGACGCCGCCGACGGGGGCGGAGGCGCGACGGTCGACCGGGTCGCGTCGTACCTCGGGCTGCGGTCCACCGTCGTCGCCGAGGGGGCCTTCGTGCTGAACGACCGCCCCTACCCGGTGCGCAGCGTCCTCGAGCAGGGCTACTGGCCCGAGTCGCACCTCGCCGCGCCGTCGGTCGACGCGCTGCGCGTCGAGGTCGAGCTGATCAAGTCGCTGGGCTTCAACGCCACGCGCATCCACCAGAAGATCGAGGACCCGCGGTTCCTGTGGTGGGCCGACAGGTCGGGCCTGCTCGTCTGGGGCGAGATCGCCGGGGCGTTCGAGTTCTCGCCGACGGCCGTGGGCCTGCTCACCCGCGAGTGGATCGAGGCGGTCGAGCGTGACGTGTCGCACCCCTGCGTCGTCACGTGGGTGCCGGTCAACGAGAGCTGGGGCGTGCAGCACATCGCCCACGACCCGGCGCAGCAGGCCTTCGCCCGGTCGCTGGCCGAGCTGACGCGCGCCCTCGATCCCACCCGACCCGTCATCTCGAACGACGGCTGGGAGCACGTGTCGTCCGACATCCTCAGCGTGCACGACTACGAGGCCGGCCCCGAGGTCGTGAGGGCGCGCTACGCCGACGACGACGCACGGGCCGCGCTGCTGGCGGGCTTCGGGCCGGCCGGGCGACGGATGCTGGTCGGCGGCGCGGTGGACGCCGGGGCACCGGTCATGCTGACCGAGTTCGGCGGCATCCAGTTCGACGTCGGCGACGCGCCGGCCGACGGTTGGGGCTACTCGCGGGCCACGGACGGCGACGACTTCGTCGAGCGTCTCGGCGGGCTGCTGGAGGCCGTGCAAGCCAGCACGTTCCTGGCGGGCTGGTGCTACACGCAGTTGACCGACACGGTGCAAGAGGTCAACGGCCTGCTCGACGAGAACCGCCGCCCGAAGGTGCCGATCGAGACGCTGCGGGCGCTCATCGACCCGAGCTGACGCCGACCCCCGCCCACCCAGACCTCCTTCCGAGGTCGAGTCCGTCCCTCGGGCCCGTCCTCGCACCTCGATCGAGTGGTCGGAAATCGTCCTTCGCGGCGTGATGAAGGACGATCTGGGACCACTCGACCGGCCGACCCTGGCACCCGACGGCGGGCAGGCGTTGACTGGCGCTCGCGACGGCGCACCCGCGCACCCTCGCACGCGCGACGAGAGGAGCCCCATGCCCCTGATCGGCATCGAAGAGCACTGGACCACCCCTGAGCTGAAGGCCGCGCTCGAGTCGCTGCCGCCCGAGCTGCGTGATGACAGCCTCGCCTTCAACGAGCGGGGCGACCACCTGGCACGGCTCGAGGACGTGGGTGACGGGCGGATCGCCGCGATGGACGAGCAGGGCGTCGACGTGCAGGTGCTGTCGGTGGCTCCTCCGGCGACCGGGCCGTTGCCGCCGGCCGATGCCCGTCGACTCGCGCGAGAGCTGAACGACCTCGCGGCCGGGGCCGTGGCCCGGCACCCGACGCGCCTCCGGGCGTTGGCGACGCTGCCGATGGCCGATCCGGCTGCGGTGGCAGGCGAGTTCGAGCGGGCGTCCGCAGCCGGGTTCGTCGGGGCGATGGTCTACGGCCGGACCGGCGACGTGCCGCTCGACGACCTGCGGTACGACGACCTCTTCGCCATGGCGGCGCGACTCGGCAAGCCGCTGTTCATCCACCCGCAGATCCCGACCCGGGAGGTGCGCGCGGCCCAGTACGGAGGCCTCGGCGACCTGACGGGGCTGGCCCTGTCGACGTTCGCGTGGGGCTGGCACCTCGAGGCGGCGACGGCGGCGTTGCGACTCATCGCGCGGGGCACCTTCGACCGGCACCCCGAGCTGCAGATCGTGCTGGGGCACTGGGGAGAGCTGCTGCTGTTCTGGCTCAGCCGTGCCGACGGGTTGTCGGGGCTGGCGGGCCTCGATCGCGCGGTGAGCGAGTGCATGCGGCAGAACGTGCACATCACGGCGTCGGGCATGTTCGAGCCGGCGTTGCTCAGGCACGCGCTCGAGGTCACGACGATCGACCGGCTGCTCTTCTCGACCGACTACCCCTTCCAGCACCCGACGGGCGACGAGGTGCAGGCCTTCCTCGGCGAGTTCGCGACGGACGCCGACCGTGACGCCTTCACCGGCGGCAACGCGGCGCGCCTGTTCGGCATCGACGTCTGACCAGGAGGCGCGGGTCGCGCCAGCCGCGCCCGTCGCCTCCCGGCCGCGGCCGTCGTCCCCGGGGCACGGCACAATCGACCCATGGACCGCATCGATCGCGCAATCATCGACCAGTTGCGCCGCAACGGTCGCCTGTCGAACCTCGAGCTGGCCGAGGCGGTCGGGCTGTCGCCGTCGCCCTGCCTGCGGCGGGTCCGGCGCCTCGAGCAGGACGGCGTGATCGCGGGCTACCACGCGCGCATCGCACCCGCGGCGCTCGACCGCTCGTTCGAGGTGCTGGTCGACATCGAGCTCAAGGAGCAGTCCGCCGAGATCCTCGCCCGCTTCGAGGCCGAGCTCGTCGCGTTGGACGAGGTCGTGGAGGCGCGGCGCACGTTCGGCGCGCCGGACTACCTCGTGCTCGTGGGCACGAAGGACCTCGCCGCGTACGAGGCGTTCGTCGCGACGAAGCTGTTCGCATTGCCCGGGCTGGGGCGACTGCAGTCGCGGTTCCCGATGGCGACGATCAAGCGCGACCTGGGGTGAGGCGGGCGTGCTCGCGCGGGGCGGGCGCGTCTCGGTGAGGCGGGCTTGTCTCGGTGAGGCGGGCGCGCCTCCTCGGCGTGGGTGCGCCTCCCCATGGCGGGTGCGCTTCCTCGGGGTGGGTGCGCCTCCTCGGGGCGGGCGCGCCTCCGCGGGGTGGGTGCGCCGCCTCGGGGCTGGCGTGCCTCAGCTCTGCTCGTCCGCGAGGGTGAGCGCCTGGTCGAGGATCGTGAGGGCGGCGTCGAGCTCGTCGTCGGTGACGGTGAGTGGTGGGGCCAGCCGCAGGATGCTGTTGACCCCGGGCAGCTGGGCGATGTTGAGGTGCAGTCCGAGCTCGAGGCAGATCGACGTGACCAGGGTGCCGTATGCGTCGGCCGGGGTCTTGGTGACGCGGTCGGTGACGAGTTCGACGCCCTGCAGCAGGCCACGACCGCGGACGTCGCCGATGCGCTTGTGGCGTGACTGCAGGTCGAGCAGGCCGGTGCGCAGGCGGTCGCCGAGTCGGCGGGCGACGGCGTCGAACCCGCCGGCCTCGAGCGTCTCGACGACCGTCAGTCCGACGGCGGCGGCGAGCGGGTCGGAGACGTGGGTGGTGGTGAACATGAAGCCGCGCTCGGCGGCGACGGCCTCGATGGCGTCGGTCGTGACGACGGCGGAGACGGGCAGGCCGGCGCCGAGGGTCTTCGACAGGGTGAGGATGTCGGGCACGATGCCGTGTCGGGTGAAGGCGTACCAGTCTCCGGTGCGGCACAGGCCCGTCTGGGCCTCGTCGACGATGAGCAGCATGCCGCGCTCGTCGCACTTCTGCCGCAGGGCGGCGAAGTAGCCGGGAGGCGGCTCGATGACGCCGCCGGTGCTGAGGATCGGTTCGGCGATGAAGGCGGCGAGCGCGCCGACCGACTGGCGGTCGACCATCGCGAAGCCGAAGTCGAGCTCGGCCTGCCAGTCGTGGACGCCGTCGCGCACGAAGGCCGACCGGTAGGCGTTCGGGGTGGGGATGATGAAGTTGCCCGGGGCGACCGGCCCGTAGCCCGAGCGCGAGATGCTGAAGGTCGCGGCCCCCGAGGCGTGGGTGACGCCGTGGTACGACTGGTCGAACGAGACGACCTCGAACCCGCCGGTGACCAGCTTGGCCATCTTGAGGGCGGCTTCGTTCGACTCGCCGCCCGTGCTGAGGATCATCGTCTTGGTCAGCTCGTCGGGCAGGGTGCGCGACAGGGCGGCGGCGAGGTCGACGACGGGCCGGCTGAGCATGCCGCTGAAGAGGTGGTCGAGGGTGCCGATGGAGGCGCGGACGGTCTCGACGACGGCCGGGTGCGAGTGGCCGAGCAGCGAGCTCATCTGGCCCGAGGTGAAGTCGATGATGGAGCGGCCGTGCTCGTCCCAGAGCGTCGCCCCGGAGGCGCGCTCGACGATCGAGGGCACGAACCCGCCGCGTCCGTACCGGATGAGGTGCCGTTCGGCCGTCGCCCAGAAGTCGGCCGGGGTCTGGCGGGGGTGGCCGGCGTGGTCGTTCGCGGCGGGGCGCGTCGGGTTCGTGGCGTCGATCGTCGTCATGGCGTCCACGCTAGGGAGGTGGCTCAGCCACGCGATGGCGCATCTGCCCGTTCGGATCGACCTGACGCAACGGCGCATCACTTCCGGCTGTCGGAGCGCAACATCGTGCTCATGCCCCCGCGCAGCACTCGACTCGAAGCCCCGGTTCTGGTGCGCAAACGACGTGGTGCTCGGCGTAACAGGCCCCTACCCTAGGCCCATGAGCGCGTCGCCCTCGATGAGATCTCTCCCTCTCATGGGGCGCTTCGCCGTCGCCTTCGGCATCGTCGGCCTGCTGGCCTTCGGAGGGGCCGCGCTGGTCGACTGGCTGGCCTTCGGGCACACCGGCAGCGTGCGGTTTTCGACCGAACCCATGATCGACTGGTTCTCGATCGCGTTCGTGGCTGGGCCCCTCATGCTCGTCACCGCCGCGATCGCCGTGGTGACGGCGGCGGTGTTGGCGCTGATCGTGCTGGTGCGGTGGGTCGTCCGTTCGCGCGCCACCCGCGCCTCCTGATCGGGGTCGCCCATGGTCAACCTCGTCGCACTCGTCCCGGCCCTGCTCACGGCGGTCGCTCTCGCTGCCGTGCGCTGGGCGCCACGAGGGACGCCCACAGACCTCCGCCGGTGGAGCACCCGAGCCCTCACGCTCTGGTCGGCCGTCACGGCGGGCACGCTGGTCGCCCTGCTCGTCGGCCTCCACCTGCAGCACGCCGATCTCGCCGTCTGGTCGGCGTTCGCGCTCATCGCGGCCGCCCTCGCGGCCGTGACCGCGGTCGCCGTGCGGGCGGCGTCGTCGTTCACGCGCTGATCCTGTACGTACCGGATCACCGCACACGGGGCCCTCGTGTCGGCTCAGCGGGCCGGCTGCTACCCCAACGTCGAGACGACCGTGCTCGTGACCGTCGCCACGAGCGCGATCGCGACTCCCCCGCTCGCCCCGAGCACGCCGAGCGCCGTCCCGACCCGCCACCGCCGACGCCGCCGGGCCGCGTCGTCGATCTCGCGGCGCAGGCGGTCGAAGCGGTGTTCGTGACGGAGCGTGTCCGTCAGCACCAGCGCCTCCGTGTGCCAGGTGCCGCGTTCTTCGGCGAGCAGCGCGAAGTAGGCGACCGCCTCGTCCGAGTGCTTGCGCGGCAGGGTCAGCAGCCACTTCCGCAGCTGGGCGACGGTGAGCACGGGGACGACGGGTGCCTTCTTGCCGAAGCGGAGCGAGGCCGCCCCCACCAGGACGATCACCGGCGCGACCTCGACGTCGGTGTGCGCCGCCGTCGACAACAGCCGGGACGCGCGGGTCGCCTCGAACTGCGAGTTGCGGACGTGGTCGGTCCGGTGTCCGCCGACCATGAACGTGCCGCCGCCCACCCAGATCTTCTTGTCGGCGTGGTGCTTCGTGTTGATGGTGAAGATGCCCGTGGGTCCGAGGACGACGTGGTCGATGTCGGACGCACCCGAGCCGACCGGGACGGAGTGCAGCACGGTCCACCCCGGCCCGAGCTCGCTCAGCACGCGGGCGACCTCGATCTCGCCGAGCGCGCCCTGGTACCAGCTGCGCGCCTCGGGGCTCAGCGGCGTGCTGCCGAAGAAGCGGGCACGACGACTCAGGGCAGGGGCAGCGGCCTGCACCCGTAAGCACTCCTGCATCACCGAGTAGGCCGGCCGCCGGGCCTTCAGTGTCATCGCCAGGCTTCCCCGCGCCACGGTCTCGCTCATGGTGTTCCCCCTCGCCCCGACGGTAGGGCGACACGTGATGCTTGAACGAGCCCCCGTTGGGAGGCCACCCGGCGTCCGGGGCCGGCCGGGCCGGCCGAGTGGTCGGAAAACGTCCTTCCGCGGTGCCCGAAGGACGTTTTCGGACCACTCGATCGGGCTGAAGCCATCGGCCCCAGGAAGAATGGCCCCCATGCCGCTCATCCCCGTCGCCATGAACGACGCCGACGCCAGGGCAGGTCTTCAGACGTTCCTCGCCGGGGCCGACCTCACCCTGGCCGGCCTCGACTCGCCGTCACCGCACCTCCACCTCTGGGTCGAGCGCGACGCCGCCGGGGCGATCGTGGGCAGCACCGGCTATGAGCTGAGTGCCGACGGCACCCACGCCCTGGTCCGCAGCGTCGCGGTCGCCCCGACGGTCCGCACCCGCGGAGTCGGCACCGACCTCGCCCGCCACGCTCTCGCCGAGGCCGCAGCAGCCGGGGCCCGCACCGCCTGGCTCTTCTCCCGCCGCTCGGGCCCCTTCTGGCAGAAGCTCGGGTTCGGCCGCGCCGACCGTGACGTCCTCGTGGCCGCCCTCCCCGACAGTCAGCAGGTGCGCCTCTTCCGGGCCACCGGCCAGCTGCACCACGAGACCGCCTGGTCTCGCCCCCTCGACGACCTCCTTTCCCATCCCGAGGAGGCGCGGGTCGCCTCCCCCGCCCGGCACCCGGTCCCCGAGGCCACCGACCCCGCCGCCCGCTAGCCTTGCCCCCGATGACCACCCGCACACGCATCGAACTGGGCCGCCGCGCCGACCTCGGAGCCGACTGTGCCAACTGCTTCGGCCTGTGCTGTGTCGCGCTCGCGTTCACAAAGAGCACGGACTTCCCGTTCGACAAGCCGGCCGGTGATCCGTGCACGAACCTCGACGAGCACGACGGCTGCCGCATCCACCCGCAGCTGCGCGACCGGGGGTTCAAGGGCTGCACGGTGTTCGACTGCTTCGGAGCGGGTCAGAAGGTCAGCCGGCAGACGTTCGCCGGGCGTTCCTGGCGGGACGACGCCGCGACGCGTGAGGCGATGTTCTCGACGTTCCCGCTCGTGCGCCGACTGCACGAGCTCCTCTGGTACCTCGACGAGGCGATCACCCTGGTCGAGCGCGAGCAGGCTCGCCCCGGCGCAGGCACCCCCAATGCCGACCCCTGGCTGGCCGCCTTCGAGCAGGTCCGGACCCTCACCGACGGCACCCCCGACGAGCTCGCCACCCTCGACGTCGACGCCGAGTACGACGCGGTGCGCGCGCTGCTGGTGCAGGCGAGCGAGGTCGCCCGCGCGTCGGCACCCGCGCCTCCTCAACGGCTTAAGAGAAAAGGGCCGGCCCTCGAGCCGGGGAGCGACCTGATGGGTGCCGCATTGGCCGGGGCGGATCTGCGGGGTCGGACGCTGCGCGGCAGCATCGCGATCGCGGCGGACCTGCGCGGGGCCGACCTCGACCGCTGCGATCTGCTGGGGGTCGACCTCCGAGACGCCGATCTCGCCGGGGCCGACCTGTCGGGCGCCATCTACCTGACGCAGATGCAGGTGAACAGCGCCCGGGGCGATGCGGTGACGCGCCTGCCCAAGGGGTTCGCGCGGCCGACGCACTGGGCTGACGGGCGTTAGCACCCGCACCTCTGGTGGCGCCTTCGCCATGGCGTCGACGACGCTCGAAAGTGTCGACTGGAACGCCGAGCGACTCGGAGGCAACCTGCGCGAGGCGGTGCGCGAGTTGAGAAGCCGCCCCGGGGGCCCGCTCCGCCTCGGAGGTTCCACCTTCGCCATCGACGTCGTCGGCTGGGGCCTCGTCGACGAGTACGAGTTCACCGTCATCCCGGGGTCGCCGGCCACGGTTCCTACCTCCTCGCCGGGCACCCCATCCCCTCGGCCTCACACCGACCGCCCGTCACGACCTCGCCTCCGGCGCCGTCGCCGTCGCGACGACGTACCGGCCGCGCGCCTGACGCCCGACGGATCAGCAACGCAGTGAAAGCATCAACACCAGGGAGGCACGGGCTCGCATCACGGAACAAGTCGAGATGCACCGTTTCCCGGCGCGTACGCGACGCCGGCGTTCTACCGAGGTTGCAAGTGAGGGTTGTGGGGCGTCCCCGGCTCCGGCAGGGAGCCGGGCTTGAGATGAAGAATCTTCTCGAGCGACCGAACAGAGGTGTTCAGCTGGTCCCTGAGGTCCATGAGCGCGAACTGCCATCGGTGCGGATTGATCTCTGTTCGTTCTTTATAGGCGACACACGCGAGAACCATGCTCTGTAGTTCGTCCCGTAGACGGTCGTTGGGACGAATCTCGTCTCGAACTGCTGAAATGCGCTCCATCGCCGCCTGGACACTCACGAAGCATCGATTAGCGAACTCGCCGCCAGTGCCCTCGAAGGGCGTGATGAGCGCGAACGCTCGGCGAGATGCAAGGTCGTCGGCGAGGTTGTGAGCTAGCTGCTTGTTCTTCTTTGCCTGATCTCGCCTGAACGTCAACAAGGCGACCGCAATGGCAAGAGCGGCGCTCATGAGCGCCACGATCGAGTCAGGGACGAAGGAACTCCAATTCATGGACTCAGAGTGACAGATGCTCGCACGCTGAATGAACAGAACAAACGCACAGCGGCGGCGCCTCAGCAAACGGCCTCCGCGCTCCGGCAGAATCACAAGCACGACCAAGGGGGATGCAATGCAGGTGACCATCAACGCGTCGACGTACGAGCTGACGAAAGAGGGCATCGAGGTCGACTTGGCTTCGCGCACCCCGGAGCCGCTGACCACCTACTGGGTCGACGTTGCAGGTCGACGTTTCCCGGTCAAACAGGTCTTGTCGGCCGCAACCGGGCTCACCAACCGCGATTTCGACTCCGGAAGAGCCCAGTCCGTCCTCCGGCGTCTCGGCTTCGACGTCCAGAGCTCAGCTCCTGGCTCCCGCGGTCGCGTCCCTGGCTCGACGCGCACCTTCGCCGACGTCGAGTGGGGCCTCGCGACGTCGCCCGACGGCTACGAGGAGGCCCCCTCTGGCAAGCTCCACCTGCCCGGCTGCGCGCACGGTGTCGGAACACCCGTCCGTACGTGGTCGCCTGACGAAACCCTCTCGGCTTGGCGGAACGCTCCCGACGTCGAGCTCCGCACACAGACCGATCCCGGCTGGTGCTCCGACTGTGCCGCGATCCGCGGGACGACCGACCCGGCCTCGCCGGCGACAACGGACGACAAACCCGTTCGCACCGGCCGCGCCGAGCGGCAGGCCATCTCCGAAGCCGCCCGCCTGGTCCTCGGGCCCGGCTTGCGGCGTGAGGGCTCCGTCTTCGACAACGATGTCGTCACGTGGACCGCCGAGACAGCCCAAGCCCTCGACCGTGCCATGGACGCAGCTTCGACTGACGGCACGTTCCGCGACCGGCTCATCCGACAGCTCGCCGGTCAGCCCCGCGCCGTCGTCCTGCTCGCCGCCGAGCTCTGCTTCGTCCAGCGCCTCCCGCTCGTCAACGTCCTCCCCCAGACCAAGCGGAAGCTGCTGCAGGACGTCCTCGACGTCCTCGACGACAAGCCGCCCGTGCCCGAGCAGGTCGTCGACGCCCTGCACACGCTCGGCATCTTCAACGGCGGGCAGGGTTTCAACCAGCAGATCCCCCAGCACGTGCAGTGGCTCTGTCGCTTCATCGCTCTCTGGGACGTTCTCGACGAGGACACCCGAGAAGAGGCACTCGACGATCCGTGGGCGTTCCGCGCCCACGCCATGGACGTCGGCGACGACGGCGCTCCGATCCGCAACTCGCTCCTCGCCCTGGTCTGGCCGACGTACTTCGAGCGCATCGTCTCGGCAGCCGACAAACAGTCGATCGTCGAGGCCTTCGGCGCGGCCCTCACCGATCTGACTGGTGACGTCGACCGCGACCTGCTCGCCCTCCGTGACCGCCTCGACCCCGATGGTCATCTCGACATCGACTGGTACACGTCACCCTGGCGAGAGGAGTGGCGCGCGCCCGACGCAGCCTTTGAACGGCGCGGCTGGGCCGTTCCCGCCGCCGTCCCCGGTCGGCCCTTGGTCGCCCCGGCCCTCGACTTCGACGCGGGCGAGGCAGCCGACCGTCGATCGATACGCAGCGCCGCCCTCCGCGCGGGGGCGGGCCGGCGCGCCATCGAGGACGTCCTGTCTCAGATCGCCTCCGCCACCGCCTTCTACGTCACAATGCAGTCCGAGGACCAAGTCTTCGTCAACCACGACGGGTCCATCCACGTCGGCGTCGTCGGCAAACTCACGGCAGAGGGCGAGCGACCGGTCACCTGGTGGCCGCCCGTCGCAGAGGCCGACGTGCCTGACGCTGTTCTCGACCTCTTGGGGAGCGCCTCCACCATCTCGGATGCCCATTACTTGGTGAACGATCCCACGCCTCCAGGCCCGGTTCACCTGCCTGACGCCACCCCGGAGTTCGCCGCGCGCCTCCACTACGACCGCCCCTGGCTCTCCGACGTCATCGAGCTCCTCGACGAGCGCCGCCAACTGATCTTCTTCGGCCCTCCCGGCACCGGCAAGACCTACGTCGCGCGGGCTCTCGCCGACTTCGTCGCCCCCGGCGGCGCCGTCAAGATCGTCCAGTTCCACCCGTCGTACTCCTACGAGGACTTCTTCGAGGGCTTCCGCCCCACCGTCGACGACAACGGCACCGCGACGTTCCGACTCGCCCCCGGCCCCGTCCGACTGCTCGCCGAAGCGGCCGCCGCAAACCCGTCCGTGCCGCACGTCCTGATCATCGACGAAATCAACCGGGCCAACATCGCGAAGGTCTTCGGCGAGCTCTACCTCCTGCTCGAGTACCGCGACGCGAAGGTCTCGCTGCAGTACTCCCCTGACGACGACTTCCGCCTCCCCGAGAACCTGTTCGTCATCGGCACGATGAACACCGCAGACCGGTCGATCTCACTGGTCGATGCGGCGATCCGGCGCCGGTTCGCCTTCGTCGAGCTGCACCCGGCCGAAGAGCCCGTTCGCGGCTTGATCGACCGCTGGTCCGCCGCGCGACAACACGACGTCAGCCGCGGGGCGCTGCTCCGCCAGCTGAACGACCGCATCGGTGACACCGACCGCGACTTCCAGATCGGACCCTCGTACCTGATGGGCTCCTCGGCCCGGACCGCGCGCGGGCTCGAACGCATCTGGGAGCACGACATCCTGCCTCTCCTCGACGAGCACTACTACGGCCGCATGTCCCGCGCCGAGGTGCGGGCCCGCTTCGGCCTCGCCGCGCTCGAGCCCGGAGTCGTCGACGCCGGCGGCACCCTTGAGGTGGGTGACGAGTTCCGCGAGACGACACCCTCGTGACCCGACTCGATCTCCGTGAGAACGGTGGCTGGTCACCCGCTCCCTTCGATGCCGAGGTCATCGAGCGAGCGTGTGACACCGGGCTGCTCGAGTCCAAGATCACCTCGGCCGGTCCGCAGGTGAAGCCCCAGCTCAATCGGGTCGGTGCCGTCGCCGTGGGAGGCCACGAGATCGTGGTCCGGCCCAAGGCGCCGTTCTCATCGGTCCTCTTCATGCTTGGCTACGCCGCCGACCCGGGCTTCCGACCCGACGAGGTCGACGGCACGGGCGACGACCTCTTCCCGGCCGTCGCCGAGACCTACGCTCGCCTCATGGAGCGGGCCCTCGGCCGCGGGGTCCTCCAGGGCTACCGCCGTCTCGACGAGAGCGCCGTCGCGATCCGCGGACGCATCCGTTTCTCCGACCAGATGTCCCGCCGAGGCGGCCAGCTCCTCCCCGTCGAGCTCACCGTCGACGACTACACGGTCGACATCGCCGAGAACCAGCTCCAGCGGGCGGCGGCCCGCCTCCTGCTCACGCTCCCCCGCCTCACCAAGGAGGCGCGGCGCCGCCTGGTCCACCTCGAGTCCCGTCTCGTACACGCGACGCTGGTGCGCCCGGGTGCGGGTCTGCCGTCGTGGCAGCCCACCCGCCTCAACGAGCGGTACCACCCCGCGTTGCGATTCGCCGAGCTGGTCCTCGCCCGTGTCGCGCCGTCGACGACCGGCGGCGGTCAGGCGGTCGCGTCGTTCGTGGTCAACATGGCTGAAGCGTTCGAGGGCTTCGTCACGGCGGCGCTGACGGAGTCGTTCGCGGCCGTCTCGACCGGTGTCAGCGTCGGCCAGTACCCGACGCACCTCGACCGTGAACGCAAACAGCCCATCCGCCCCGACTTCGTCCATCTCGTCGGCGGCGTCCCCGCCGTGGTGGTCGATGCCAAGTACAAGACCGGTGCCCCGAGAGTCGAGGACCTCTATCAAATGCTCGCGTACTGCACCGTGATGGGTCTTGACGAAGGCACCTTGATCTACACCGACGACGGCACGCGCCTGCGTCCTTCTACGATCTCGATCCGAGGCACCACTATCGAAACCCGCGTAGCCCGTCTGGATATGCGATGCCCTCCGGCTCAACTGCTCCCCCAGATTGACGCAATGACTAGTTGGCCTCGAAAGCCCGTCTGACTAGTTCCTCCACCGCCCCCCAACGCGAGTCGTCCTCCAGACGCAGCTCAAGATCCCCGGTTCCTAGATGCCCGATGTGGGTGACGTCGCGGGAAAAACCTTCCTCCAGGCGCACCGTGGCAGGGTCGAGCTTCACGTAGATGAGCAAGGTGCCTGAAACGGGATGCACCTCGACGCACGCGAAGTTCTTGAGGCGTCGGTAGGCAAAATAGTTGTGGCGAACATTTTTCACGACGTCGTCCCCGAGGGCTTGCGCGAAAGTGTCAAACTTCTCGAAAAGTTGACTAAGAGTCTCGCTCGCGCGCGAGAGGTGAGTCGTCACCGAAGTACCTCGTCGAGCGGGCAGGTCCTCGCGGGAGGTGCCCTCAGTGGGCTCAGGACTCGCGCCCAGTCCGTCGTGGTCCTGTACGGCCCCTTCAGAGGTCTGCATGCGCCGAGACGGTTGTCGCGACACTGACACCGCAGCCCGACTTGAAACTTGCGTGATCAACTCGACCGCAAGCATCTGCCCGCCGAAGTCTCGGTAACGGACCAGCTCGATGTTCCGGTCGATCTGGCGCACGGCGTACTCGTCGTATCGCGTGAAGTCATTAGCGACGCAGATCAGTCGCGGGGCTGACCAGTCGATGGACTCAGAAACTGAAACGCCTAGCTCCCGGCTGACGAGCAATTGGAATTCGGCTCGGTGATCGAGGAGCCAGTCAAGGTAGAACAAACCTTGGTTGATGACGTTCTCCGACGACGTCCTCTTGTATTCGAAGATCACCGGCGAACCGTTCTCGTCGAGTCCGAGAGAGTCGATCCGGCCCCGGTGAACAGGTCCGGTGGAGTACTCCGACCCGAGAAACCGCACGCCGAAAATGGTCTCCATGTTGCCCTCGATGAGCAGTTGGAGATTGCGTTCGAGGGTTACTGTTTGCGATCTGACTTCCGTCGCGATGCTATCCGCGATCGTGAACAGTTTGAGATCAGCCATGATTTGTCTTCGACCGAGCAGGTGCGGCAACCCCGACCTGAATGCTCATGACCACGCAAGAAGTCAAAGGAGCCCGTCTCATGACTGCCCATCCTGAATGGCCGGCGGCAGAGCCTCGAGATGCCTCCTCAACCGGGCGGCCATGGGCGCAAATGTGGCGAGCGTCAGGCCGCCGGACAGAACGCTGCCTGCAAGCGGTATGACCTTCGCAAGACCATTGGCGAAGACAGATTTGGTCATGTGAACACCGACCTGCCCTGACACCTTCTTGACAATGGGGTAGACAAGCCCCTTCGTCAAAGCTTTCTTGGGCAGTTGCTTGGCGACCTGCTCGGCGAGCTTGGCCGCGACGATTCCGACGCCTTTGTTCGCCGCTTGAACTCCGAACATGACACCCACGAACAGCGTCAGCATGTTCTGCGTCGCATCGTCTGGCTCATCCCCTTCCCCCGAAAAGAGTTCGGGCCAGCTGTACAAATAAGCAAGTTTCTGAGCAACTCGAAGCATGTGAGCCAAATACTGTGCCGCGTCCGCGGGGATCGTGCCGAGCATTGCTATCCCACCTGGGATACCTGCCGCGGCCGACAAGGCCGTGACCTTGCCCGTCTCATGCCGGATGGACGCGTCTGCGAGCTTTCGAAGCACGGAGGCCGGGACACCAGCTTCAGCGGGCGTCGTCGCCACCGCTCGTTCGATCTGTTCCTCGGTGCAGTGCCGCGCCAGTGAGCGGCGAAGGTAAGCCGAGCGCTCGATGCGAACGCCGGGGAGCTTCGCAGCGAAGACGAGTGCTTGCCCGAAATTGGAGCTTGCCGAGGTGTCCTCAAGAGTATCCATAAACCCCAAACCTACTGACTCGTAAGAAGTGGGATCGACACTGCATCTTTGCCGGCTGCAGGGCGGTGGTCGTCAACCCACAACGCTCAACACCCCCGTGGCAACCACCGTCACCGCCGTCGTCCACAGCACGATCGCGATGACCTGCCAAAGCATCACCCAGCTCTTGGGCACCCCGGTGCCGACGAGGGTCGCCGCGGTGAACATCGTCGGCAGTGCGAGCGGTGCCAGCAGGCTCGCACCGGGCACGCCGAACTTAACCAGCCAACGCTTGAGCCGCTGCTGTCCCTTCTTCTCGGGCTTCGACTCCGGCACCCCATCACGCGACACGACCCGGGTCGCCGCAGGCATTCCGGCAGCACTCACGCCAGCACCATCGCCAGCACCGGCAGCAGCGCCAGCACCACCCGACGTCGCCCCCGCACGCCCGTCGACGACCTCACCCGCACCCGGCTCACCCGCCGCCGCACCCGACCCGCTAGCCGGTGCCCCACCCACCCCGCGCCTCCTGCGCCGCTCCACGACCCCCGACCGCACCCACGACCCCAACCACACCACCGCGGCCACGCACAGCACGTTGCCGACGATCGCCGCCAGCGCCGCAACGACCGGGTTGACCCCGCTCAGCACTCCGAGCGCGGCCGCACCCTCCCCCTCGAAGAACGGGATCGCCCCCGCCAGCACCAGGATCAGCGGCTGCGCGAGCTCGGGCACCTGGCCCATCAGCTCCTGCAACCAGGCGAACGGGCCGCCCGACGAGGCATCGGACGCAGAAGCCGAGGCCGCGGCCGCGGACGACAAGCGCGACGGGCCTGAGAGGGTGAGTGCGATGGACATGGTGATCTCCTTCGATGGGTGTCACTGAGGTGTGAGGGCACGCCGAACACCGGCGTGGCGAAGAGGGAGCAACGAGGCAGCCAGACGCCGCCGCAAGCAGAACGACCTCAGTCGTCCCGAAGTCCAGGCAGGCCAACCGTCACGAACAACGCCGTCGAGAGCATCGCCGCAGCCGCCACCGCGATGGCGTCCCCCGCGATCTGCGCGCCCCACTTGCCCTGCTGCAGCTCGCGCCCGCGGGTGTAGACGTCGCCCGACCACGGGATGTCCCGGTGCATCGCCGGCAGAACCCCACTCGCCGACACCAGTGCCGCGAGGGCGGCGGTGCGCACCGACGGCTCGGCACCCTCCGCGAGGATGCTCCTCAGCGACGCGACGAGTTCGCCCCGCCGACCCGCGCCTCCTGCCCCCTCGTCCAGGCGCAGCCGAGTACCAGGGATGAAGCCGAGCGTGGTCGTCTTCTCGCGGAGCAGCGCACCGCGCGCCACCAGCCGGTCGAGGGTCAGCGCCCGAAGCGCCGGACCGATCTCGAGCACGAGCGAGTACGCATCCGTCGGCTTGCGCTCGACCCGCTGCCAGGTGCCGAGCAGCAGCTCGTCGGTCGGCGCCGCGGAGGACGTCACCCGCACCTGCCTCCCCCGCAGCGTGGCCTTCCGGTCGATGTCGACCGCGCTGAGCAGCGCCAGCTCGGTCAGCACCGCCCCGGCCAAGACGTGGAACAGCGGAGACCCCTCGCTGTGGATCGACCCCGACCGAGGGTCGAACAGCACGAGCAGCAGATCCTCGGCCAGTGTGGGCGCGAGTGTCGTCTCGCTCATCGCCGGCCTTCCTCGGTGTCGGAACCCGAGGAGGCGCGGCTCGGCCCGGCGCCGCCACCCGCGTCCCCGACACCGGTCGCCTCGCCACCGATCGCCTCGGCATCGGCATGCGTCTCGGCGGCATGGAGTGCCGCCTCGAGCGCGGCCAGCTCGTCGAGCTTCCCGGCCCCGATGAGCGATGCCCGGTAGAGCACCTCGCGCTGAGCGCCGTTGTACAGCTCGACCACCGCCTCGGTCACGGTTCGCTGTGCGAACGCCGCACCCCGCGGAGCCCGCTCCCCCGGGGCACCCAACCACTCGTACCGCTGAGTCACCGCCGCCAGCACCGGAGCGTACTGCTCCCCCAGCCGACGCCGCGTCTCGCGGTCGGCGTCGTCGGTGAGCTCGTCGAGCTCGGCGTCGGCAGCCGTCTTGGGCGAGTCGATCAGCATCTGCTTCAGGTCGTCCATCGCCCCCTCGTCGAACACCTTCGACCAGATCAGCAGCAGCGACTGGTCGGCTTCGCTGAGGTCGCGTCCCGCCTCGGCGAACCCGGCAGGCAAGGAGGCGCTGGTCCGGTTCTCGAGGATCGCCGCCAGCTCGGCGCGGATGCGTTGCAGCCGCTCGATGGTGGCAGCGAGCTCGGCGTCGATCGTGCGGAGGGCGCCGGCGGGGTCGTCGACGGACGAGCCGATCGACTCGATCCGGGCGAGCGGGACGCCGAGGTCGGTCAGACGGGTGATCTGCAGGAGGCGCACCAGGTGCCGCACCTCGTACTGCTTGTACCCGTTGGTCAGCCGCTCGGGCTCGTCGAGCAAACCGAGCTGGTGGTAGTACCGCACCGACTTGACGGTGGTGCCGGCCAGCTCAGCCAGCTCACGTGTGCTCCAGGCCACGGGAGGCTCCTCTCGGTCACGCCGGCGCGGTGCCGGTGTGAAACCAAGTAGAGACCATGCCCTTGGGGCAGGGTCAAGAGGGAATGACTGGATGGCTCCTTCCGCCCGCCGAGCCGACGTTGGTCTCGTTCATCACCTCGAGATCACCCGTTTCTGCAAGGTGCAGAATGCGTCGCCATACCTAATCTCGGAAAATGAGCTTTTCTTGGACTTTGCACCCGGGCGACATGACAACACGGGCAGAACTGGCCGCCACATATGGCGGAAGTGTTTACTCCGGAGGGGTCGTTCCCTCAACTAGAAGCGAGTACGTCATGGTTTTCTCCGACTTGCGCGAGGGGGCACAGTTTGGCTACGCGCTCCATGACGGTGAGACATCAGACGGTAGAGCCTTCAACTACACCGGCGCGGGCCAGGACGGTGATCAACAGTTCAAACTCGGAAACAAGACGCTTCTCAATCACAAGTCGGAGGGTAAGCGGTTACAGCTGTTCGTAGCCGATGGCGTTGTACGAGGAACATCCACAAAGCGACAGAAGTACATGGGCGAGTACGAGGTGCGTTCCGACGACGAACTCGGCTTTCACTTCGCCACGGCTCCCGATCGCAGGGGTCGTGATCGGAAAGTCATCGTCTTCCACCTAGAAAGGGTTTCCGAGGCAGGGCCCCCTTCGCCTTCAGCGTCTGCCGAACCAGAAGAGAGAATTTCACTGCTCGTTCCCACTGAAGTCGACAAGACGTTGATCTCAGCCCGGCAGGGAACGGAAGACGGTGAGGCGCATCGTCGTGAGGCCCAGCTGACGGCGCGCTTCGCTGCCTGGCTGCAGAGCCAGAATGAAACGGCCAGACGCTGGTCCATTCCTCTGGCAGGGGGCAGAAGCATGCTCACGGATTTCTTCACGCCGCATGACAACACCCTTTATGAGGCCAAGGCAAGTGCATCACGAACCGACATCCGCATGGCCATCGGGCAGCTACTCGACTACGCGGCTCACCTCGAGACCGGCATCCGGCTCTCAGTTCTTCTTCCTGCAAGGCCTGTCGACGATCTGATCCAGCTGCTCCAGAACCATGGATTCGGATGCCTCGTCCAAGACGGTCCTGGCTTCTCGTGGATCACCAAACCTCGGGACCGAAGGTAGAGCGGGCACCGAGACGAACGCAGACGCTTGAGCCACCGAGGAGTGGCGAGATATGGGCACCAAACGTGTCCACCTCGGCCGATCACAATCGATTTGGTCGGGCTGACAGGATTTGAACCTGCGACCCCTTGACCCCCAGTCAAGTGCGCTACCAAGCTGCGCCACAGCCCGAGATCCGGGTTCGAAGCGCAACCCAGGTCTTGGTGTTGCCCCGACCGAGGCAACCCCACAACTATAGCCGACAAATGGGCGTGCCTGAGACCGGGCACGAACAAGGGCGGCCCGACGGGCAAGACGAGCCACGACTCGACGGCAACCATGGGGCGGGCGGCTACGGCAGGCCGACACCCCGCGACCGCAGGCGGACCGGACGGAGTGTTTCGCCCCGTTACACCCGCCGCCCCGGCAGACCGCGCACGCACCTACCGTCGTGACATGCCCACCTCGACGACCCGCGCCTCCTCGGCTCTGCCGATCCGTCTGCGCGGCGTCGGGAGGCACTTCGGCGAGCGCCCCGTCCTCAAAGACCTCGACCTCGACGTCGAGGCCGGCGAGATCATCGCCATCATCGGGCCCTCCGGCTGCGGCAAGTCGACCCTGCTGCGCCAGGTTGGCGGCCTCGACCAGCCCGACGCCGGCACCGTGGACATCGACGACTCCCCCACCCGGCCCACCGACCAACGCTGCGCCATCGCGTTCCAAGAGCCGCGCCTCCTGCCCTGGCGCACCCTCCGCCAGAACGTCGAACTCGGCCTGCCGAAGCCTGGCCGAAACCAAGACAAGCCCGACAAGGCCGCCGGCCGGGCCCGCATCACCGAACTGCTCGACCTCGTCGGACTCGGCAGCTCGGCCGGCCTCCGCCCCCGCCAGGTGTCCGGAGGCATGGCCCAACGCACCTCCCTCGCCCGCGCCCTCGCCCGCGCCCCCAAGGTGCTGCTGCTCGACGAGCCGTTCGGAGCCCTCGACGCCCTCACCCGCCTCCGCATGCACGACCTGCTGCTCGACATCCACCGCGCCGAACCCACCACCGTCCTGCTCGTCACCCACGACGTCGACGAAGCCCTCTACCTCGCCGACCGCATCGTCGTCCTCGCTGACCTCTCGCAGCAGCAGCAGCAGCCGCCCGCCGGCGCCACGGGCACCGCCGACACCACCGCAGGAGGCGCGGCGCACGCCGACACCGCACCGGGAGCCCCCAGCATCCAGCGCATCGTCACCGTGCCCGGCGATCGACCCCGCGACCGCGACGACCCCGCCCTGGCCGAACTGCGCCTTCAGCTGCTCGCCGACCTCGGCGTCCACCGCGTCCACGTCGGCAACTCGACCACCAGCACCCTGACCTCGAGCGCCGCGACCACCACGACCGCGACCCCCGGCCACACCGGCGCGACGAGGACGCCCACCCCGGGCACGACCGCGAGCGCCACACCCGCCGGCCACACCGGCACCACGACCGCACCTGCACCGCCACCCACACACCACCGCACCGCCCCCGACAGCACGGAGACGAACCGATGACCTTCCGCACCCTCCCCACCACCCGCACCCGCGCCTCCTGGGCCGGCGGTCTCGCCCTCGCCGCGGCGAGCGCCCTCGTCCTCACCGGCTGCGTCGCGGGCGAGGACGCCAACACCGGCGCCCAAGCGGCTGGCGGCACCGGCGAGAGCACCGGCGAGTGGTCGACCGACACCCTCGACATCGACTTCGCGACCTACAACCCGCTCAGCCTGGTCGTGAAGAGCCAGGGCTACCTCGAGGACGCCCTCGGCGACGACGTCACCGTCAACTGGACCCAATCGGCCGGCTCGAACAAGGCCAACGAGCTGCTGCGTGCCGGAGCGGTCGACGTCGGCTCGACCGCCGGCTCGGCCGCGCTGCTCGCCCGCTCGAACGGCTCCCCCATCAAGACGATCGACGTGTACTCGCAGCCCGAGTGGTCGGCGCTCGTCGTCCCGGGCGACTCGACCATCACCGACGTCGAGGGGCTCCATGGCAAGACGATCGCCGCGACCAGCGGCACCGACCCGTACTTCTTCCTGCTGCAGGCACTCGACCAGGCGGGGCTCAGCGCGTCCGACGTGACGATCCAGAACCTGCAGCACGCCGACGGACGCGCCGCCCTCGAGAACGGCAGCGTCGACGCCTGGTCGGGCCTCGACCCGATCATGGCCGCCAGCCAGGCCGAGTCGGGCACCAAGCTGATCTACCGCAACGTCGACTTCAACAGCTACGGGTTCCTCAACGCGACCGAGTCCTTCCTCGACGCCTCCCCCGACGTCGCCCAGGTCGTCGTCGACTCGTACGAGAAGGCCCGCGCCTGGGCGATCGACAACCCCGACGCGACGGCCGACATCCTCGCCGAGGCCGCCGGCATCGACCCCGCCGTGGCCTCAACGGTGATCGACCGCACCCACCTCGACATCGACCCCGCCCCCGGAGCCGACCAGCGCGCCGTCCTCGAGACCGTCGGCCCGATCCTCGTCGAGTCGGGCGACGTGCCCTCGCAGGACGACGTCGACGCCGCCCTCGACTCGCTCTTCGACGACGGCTACGCCCGGTCCGCCACGTCATGAGCGACAACCTGAGCGGTCGCGAGGCGGACGCCCGCCAGGTCGTCCGCGACGAGGCGACGCGCGGCACGGGCACCGTCGTCGACGGAGCCTGGCGCGGCGACGTCACCCACGCCGTCACCGGCACCCCCCTCGACAGGGCACGGGTCGCGTCCGACGCGCACCGCGCCTCCCCGTCCGGACCGCAGGAGGCGCGGGTCGCGTCCGACGCGCACCGCGCCTCCGCGTCCCGACCGCAGGAGGCGCGGGCCGCCGACGACGGACGCCGCGCCTCCTCGTCCGGGTCGCCCGCGCCGCGACGCCCGGGTGCCCCGGGCGCACCTGCTCCCCGCCGCCTGGCCCTGCTCGGGGTGCTGGTGCCGGCCGCCGTGCTCGCCGCCTGGGTGCTCGCCACCACCGTCGGAGGAGTCCCCTCGTACCGCCTGCCGTCCCCCGCCGACGTGGTGCGGGCCGGCGTCGATCTCGTCGCGACGGGCCAGCTCGGCCTCTACGTCGCCATCTCGGTGCAGCGGGTGCTGATCGGGTTCGTGGTCGGCTCGGCGATCGGGCTGGTCGTCGGAGCCGTCGTCGGTCTGTCGCGGGTGGGCGAGGCCCTGCTCGCGCCGTCGATCGCGGCCGTGCGGGCGGTGCCGTCGCTGGCCTGGGTGCCGCTGCTGATCCTGTACCTCGGCATCGGAGAGGACAGCAAGGTGACGCTGATCGCGATCGGTGCGGCGTTCCCGGTGTTCACCACGGTCGCGGGGTCGCTGCGGCACGTCGACCCGCAGCTCGTCGAGGCCGGCCGCGCCTACGGCCTGCGCCGGGTGTCGCTGTTCACCCGGGTGCAGCTGCCGGCCGTGCTGCCGTCGCTCGTGTCGGGGCTGCGGCTGGCGCTGGCGCAGGCGTGGCTCTTCTTGGTCGCGGCCGAACTGATCGCGTCGTCGATGGGCCTCGGCTTCTTGTTGACCGAGTCGCAGTCGAACGGGCGCGTCGACCGGATCTTCCTCGCCATCGTGCTGCTGGCCTTGCTCGGCACGCTGAGCGACACCGTGCTGAACGTGGTGCAGCGCGTCGCGCTGCAGCGCTGGCGGTAGGTGGCGCGCGGGCACGGCCCGACCCCGCCACGAGGTGAACACGCCGCCACGAGATCTCGTGGCGGCGTGTTCACCTCGTGGCGGGATGCGCGCCGACGTCCGCACGCCACACCTACGCCCGCCCTCCGCCGCACCTCTGCCCACGCAGGACGCCAGGCGGTGGACACAGCGCCACGTCTAGTTCTGGCGCTGTGTCCACTTCGTGGCGTCGTGGCCCGATGAAGGCCGCGCCCCGGCTGATCGACCGGCCCGCCCGCCCGGCTGCCCGCCCGGCTGCCCGCCCGGCCGCCCGCCCGCCCGAGCCGCACCCTCGCCCCCACCCCGCCACGAAGTACACACGCCGCCACGACATCCCGTGGCGGCGTCTTTACTCCGTGGCGGGATGCGCGCCGACCACCTCTCGTCCGGACGCCCGCCTCCCACCGGCCCGCGCCTCCTGCCCGGCCCCCGCCACGGAGTACACACGCCGCCACGACATCCCGTGGCGGCGTGTTCACCTCGTGGCGGGGTGGGCCGAGCAGCGCCCCGCGCTACCGCACCACCGTCAGCCGGTACCCGCGCTTGATCACCGTCTGCACCAGCCCCGGCTCGGGCAGCGCCCGCCGCAGACGGCTGACCGCGACGTCGACCCCGTGGTCGTCGAGCTGCTCGGGAGCCGCGAGGGCCAGCTCGTCCCGCGACACCGTCGCCCCCTGGGCGGTGACCAGAGCACGGAACAGCGCGAGCGCGACCGGGCTGAGCGTGGAGCGCTGCTCCGCGAGGCGCACCTGGTGCCCCCGCAGTTCGACGTCGCCGTAGTCGGTTCTCAGCCGGTGCGCCGCGTTCTGCTCGAGGTGCTGGCAGAGCAACCGGATCAGCGCTCCCATGCGGAACCGGTCGGGCACGATCGGCAGGACCCCGGCCTCGACGAGCGGCGCCGCCGTCACGGGTCCGACCGCGGCCACCACGACCTGGTCGCGCAGGGCGTTCTGCAGCTCGTCGAGCCGACCCGCCCCGTCCGCGATCGAGAAGAGGGCGTCGACGGCGGGGGCGCTCGTGAAGGTGATGGCGTCGACGCTGCCGCCACAGAGCGCGGAGATGAGACGACGGACGCGACTGACGTCCTCGTGCACCGTCCAGCGGTACGGCGACACCGTCAGCACGGTGGCCCCCGCGTCCCTCAGGCGGTCGAGCTGCGCCGGGTCGGTCAGTCCGTGCAGCTGCACGGCGACGGTCTGGCCCGCGACGTCGCTGCGCAGGACGAGGTCGACCAGCGACGTCGTCGTCTCACGCTCGCTCATCCCCTGGTCGTCGAGTCCGGCCGCACGGATGGCCCCGCGCGCCTTGGGCCCGCGCACCACGATGCGGGCGTCGGCGAGCACCGTGACCAGGTCGTCGCCGATGCCGGCCGCGTCGGCGGCGTCGAACCACCGCCGCATGCCGTACGAGGTGGTGGCGAGCAGCACGTCGGGTCGGGCCGAGATGATGCCGAGCGTCTCGTCGACCAGCGTCTCGTCGTCCTGCACGCCGGTCATCCGGATGGTGGGCGCGTGCACCACGTCGGCACCACGACGCTCGAACGCGGCGATCAGTTCCTCCGACCGACGGTCCGAGGTCACCGCCACGCGGAACCCCTCGAGCTGGTCGGGCTGGAACGCCGCGACGCTCGCCGCCCCGTCGGCGTCGGTCACGCCGTCACCCGGGCGTCGGCAGCCGACGCGGCGCATGGTGCCGGCGCCACGGCACGTGACGCAGCCGCCCCTGCACGGGACGCGGCAGCCCCGGCCCGAGACCCCTCCGACCCGACGGGACGCGGTGCCGCGAACGCCACGAGGTCGGCGACCTCGTCGAGCCCGGCGTCGGCCACCCGTACGACCTCGCCGATCACGATGACGGCCGGCGACCGGAACGTCCCGATCAATGCGTCGACCTCGCCCACGGTCGTGACCGTGCGTCGGCTGCGGTCGGTGAACCCGCTCTCGAGCACCGCCATCGGCATGTCCACGCTCATCCCGTGACGGCGGAGTCCGGCCGCGGTCTGCGGCAGGTTCGCGACGCCCATCAACACGACGATCGTGCCGCCGAGACCCACGAGGTGTCGCAGTTCGTCGTCGGAGAAGGGCACGTGACCCGACAGCACGGTGAAGGCCCGGCTGACCTCGCGGTGGGTCACGGGGATGCCGGCCTCCTCCGGCACGGCGACGGCGCTCGTCACGCCCGGGACCACGGTCACCGGCACGCCGGCCCGTCGACAGGCGGCGACCTCCTCGCCCCCGCGACCGAACACGAACGAGTCACCGCCCTTCAACCGGACGACCCGACGACCGCGCACCGCGTGCTCGACGAGGAGTGCCTCGATCTCGCGCTGCGGCACGGCGTGGTGACCGGGGGTCTTGCCCACGTCGACCAGCTCGGCACCCGGCGCCAGCTCGGCCACCCGGTCGCCCGGCCCGAGTCGGTCGTGCAGCACGACGTCGGCCGCGGCGAGCGCCGCACGCCCCGCGACGGTCAGCAGCTCGGGCGCACCCGGTCCCCCGCCGACGAGCGTCACGTGCCCGTGCGGAGACGGGTCGGTGGCGGGTGCGGTGGCCAGGGGCACCTCGAGGGCGGCGGCCGACGCGGCGATCGCGACCCGCGCCTCCTCGGGTCCCTCGACCCAGACCACCAGGTGCAGGAGGCGCGGTCCGGCGCCCGCGAGCAGCGCGCGGAGGTGCCGCGCGGCGTCGTCCGCGGGCCGTGACTCGACGACGGCTCCGTCGGCCCGCACCGCGGCCACGGCGTGGCGGGCCTGGTCGGGTCGACCGACGACGAGCACGTGTCGACCGGTCAGGTCGAGGGTCAGCTGCATGGTCAGGCCTCTCGCACGGGGATGCGGTCGCCCGCGAGCAGGACGCTCGCGGAGCGTCGTTCGTCGGGTGTCGCGGGTCGGGGCTGGTCGCGTTCGGTGACGTGCGCGATCGACGGGTCGGGGGTGTCGGGGGCGTTGACGAACGACCGGAACCGCTTGAGCCGCTCGGGGTCGTCGAGGGTGAGCGCCCACTCGTCGACGTAGTCGCCGACGTGCTGCACCATCGCCGCCTCGAGCTCGGCCGCGATGCCCAAGGAGTCGTCGCAGACGACGGCCCGGACGTGGTCGAGGCCGCCGTCGAGCTCCTCCTGCCAGCGGGCGGTGCGCTGCAACCGGTCGGCCGTGCGCACGTAGTACATGAGGTAGCGGTCGATGTAGGCGATGAGCGTCTCGTCGTCGACGTCCTTCGCGAGCAGCTGGCCGTGCACGGGTTGGAACCCGCCGTTGCCGCCGACGTAGAGGTTCCAGCCGTTCTCGGTGGCGATGACGCCGACGTCCTTGGCCCGGGCCTCGGCGCACTCGCGGGCACAGCCCGAGACGCCCATCTTGAACTTGTGGGGCGAGCGCAGGCCCCGGTAGCGCTCCTCGAGGTAGATGGCCATGGCCACGCTGTCCTGCACGCCGAAGCGGCACCAGGTCGAGCCGACGCACGACTTCACGTTGCGCAGGCTCTTGCCGTAGGCCTGGCCCGACTCGAACCCGGCGTCGACGAGCAGTCGCCAGATGTCGGGCAGCTGTTCGAGCCGGGCCCCGAACATGTCGATCCGCAGGCCGCCCGTGATCTTCGTGTAGAGCCCGAACCGTTCGGCGACCTCGGCGATGACCTTGAGCTTTGCGGGGCTGATCTCGCCGGCCGGGATGCGGGGCACGACCGAGTAGGTGCCGTCCTTCTGCATGTTGGCGAGGGCCCGGTCGTTGGTGTCCTGCAGCGGTCCGGTGTCGCCGTCGAGGATGTACGCGTGCGTCTGCGTGGCGAGCACCGAGGCGACGACGGGCTTGCAGACGTCGCAGCCGAGCCCGCCGCGGCCGAATCGCTCGAAGACCGCCGCCGCCGAGCTGAGGCCGAGGACGCGGACGGCCTCGAAGAGCTCGGCCCGCCCCATGGCGAAGTGCTCGCAGAGCGCGGTCGACACCGCGACGCCCGCCTTCGTCAGCTCGGCGTCGAGGGTCTTCTTCACCAGCGGCACGCACGACCCGCATTGCGTGCCCGCCCGCGAGCAGGTCTTGAGCGTCGCGAGGTCGGTGCAGGCCTCGCCGTGGGCACCCGTGATCCAGCCCCGGACGTCGCCGACCGAGACGTCGTTGCAGGCACAGATCTGCGCATCGTCGGGCAGCTCGACATCGGCGGCGCCCTCGGCGCCGGACGCCGCCAGGAACGCCGCGGGCTCCGCGGGCAGTTCGCGGCCCAACAGGGGGCGCAGGGTCGTGTAGGGCGTCGCGTCGCCGACGAACATGCCGCCGAGCAGCGTCTTGGCGTCGGCGCTGACGACGAGCTTCTGGTACAGGCCGCGGGCCGGGTCGGCGTAGACCACCTCGAGGGCCCCCTCGGTGCGGGCGGTCGCGTCACCGAACGAGGCCACGTCGACGCCCGCGAGCTTGAGCTTGGTCGCGTCGTCGATGCCGCCGAACACCGCGGCACCCCCGGCGAGGCGGTCGGCGACGACCTCGGCCATGGCGTTCGCGGGGGCCACGAGACCGGTGCAGACGCCGTCGACGCTGGCGACCTCGCCGATCGCGTACACGTGCGGTTCCGAGGTCGAGCAGTCCGAGCCGACGACGACGCCGCCGCGCGGGGCGACCTCGATGCCCGCCGCACGGGCCAGCTCGTCCCGCGGTGTGATGCCGATCGAGAAGACGACCACGTCGGCCCCGACGGTGCGGCCGTCCTCGAGGACCACGCCCAGCACGGCCCCCGAGGGTGCGGTGAGCACCTCGGCGGGGCGGGTGCCGAGGTGCAGGCCGATCCCTCCGGCCGTCACGATCCGACCGAGCGCCCGCCCGGCGCCCTCGTCGAGCTGGGCCGACATGAGCCAGCGACCGCTGTGCACGACGCTGGCCGTCGCGCCCAACGCGGCCGCGCCTCCTGCCGCCTCGAGTCCGAGCAGCCCGCCGCCCACCACGACGACCCGTGCCGGTCGTCCGTGGCGCTCGGCGAACGTGGCGACCTCGTCGCGGAGGGCGTCCACGTCGTCGATGGTGCGGTACACGCGACCGGCCGCGGCCCCGGGGATCGGCGGCACGGTGGCGGACGACCCGGTGGCGAGCACGAGGGCGTCGTATCCGTGCGTGCGGCCGTCGCTCGTGGTGGCCGTGCGACGGTCCACGTCGACGGCCTCCACCCGGACGCCGCCCAGGTACGAGACGCCGCCCGCGCTCCACACCGACCCGGCGCCCAGCGTCAGGTCGACGGCCCCGGCGAGCCGGGTCGAGAGCGCAACGCGATCGTAAGGCAGGTGGACCTCCTCACCGACGACCGTGACCTCCGCGACCGGCCCGTCCGCGGTGGCACGCGCGGCGAGCGCCTCGGCAAGGCGGTGGGCGGCCGGGCCGCCGCCGACGACGAGCACCCGTGGGACCGGGCTCGCGGACGGAGTGCTGACGGGTGCGGTCGTGATGTCGTCCACGGGGTCCTCCTCGGGCGGGGGCTGGTCGGGTCGACCCGGTCGTGGGTCGGGCGGGTCGGCCCGAGCCCGACGCTACGACGCCGGCGTCACCGGCACGTTGCGCGCGTGTGACGCACTGTGTCGCGAGTCTCACCGTTCGCTCGGAGAACGGTGAGGTCTTCGTTACCTGGCCGTCACGCCGCCGGGCCGTCCCCGAAACACGCGACTCGTAGCGTCACCGATGCCCGGACACGATCTGCCGCACCCGCCGAGAGGGACCCCGTGACGACGACCGACGTGCTGACGACGACCACCCGCCGCTCGTGCACGACCCCCTGCACGCTCGTGAGCGCCTGTGCCTGCGCGGCCGCCGAGGCGGCCGTGACGGCGACCCCGGTCTGGACGGCCGTGTGCCGGCTCGACGACCTCGCCCCGATGTGGGCGGAGGCCGCGCTCGTCGGCAGCTCGCAGGTGGCCGTCGTCCGGTTGCCCGACGACTCCGTCCGCGCCTTCGGCCACCTCGACCCGCTGACCGGATCGGCCGTGATGGCCCGGGGCATCGTGGGCTCGCGCGCGGGACGACCGACCGTCGCCTCGCCCCTCCACAAGGACGTCTACGACCTCGAGACCGGTGCCTGCCTCACGAAGCCCGACCTGCGCCTCCGGATCTGGCGGTCGCGGGTGGTCGACGGCACGGTCGAGGTCTCGCCGGCCCGGGCCCTGGTGGGTGCGTCGCACGGCACCTCCGACCCGGTCGGGCGGCGCGCGGTGGCCGCCCTCCTGGCCGGGGTGCGTGAGGCCGCGCCCGAACTGACGGTCGTCGACTCCTTCGTCGACGTGCAGCAGCCCGACGTGCCCACGACCGTCGACGGCCTCGACGACGACCGCGGTGCCACCCTCGTGCCCCTGCTGCTCTCGGCCGGGTACCACGTGCACGTGGACCTCGCCGAGGCCGCGGCCGACGCCGCCCCACGACCCGTCGTCGTCACGGGCGCCCTCGGCCCGGACGACCGCCTCACCGCCGTGCTCCACCGTCGGTTGCTCGAGGCCGGCTGGCGCGAGGGCGACCTCGTCGTGCTGGCGGCTGCCGGGTCGAGCGACGCGCGCGCGGTCGCCGACTGCGTGACGACGGCACGAGCCCTGGAGGCGCGGCTCGGCAGCCCGGTCACCGCGGCCTTCATCTCCGCCGCCGAGCCGCGCGTCCCCGCGGCGGTCGCCTCCGTCCGTGCGTCCGCCCCGAGCGGCGCGCGGGTCGTGGTGGCGACCTACCTGCTCGCGCCCGGCTACTTCGCCGACCTCGCCCGCGCCTCCGGAGGCGACCTCACCAGTGCCCCGCTGCTGGTCGACGACGGGGAAGCTCCCCCACCCGAACTCGTCGAGATCGTGCTCGAGCGCTGGCGGGCCGGTGCCTGAGCGCAGCCCGGCGGGTGCCGGTCAGCCGAGCCCGCCGTCGCCCGCGTCCGCGATCTCTCACCGCCGTCCGGCCGACGAGAGCAGAACGTTACGGTCGCGCAACCCGGGCGAAACCGTTGCACGTACCTCCCGGTGATCGACTGACCTCAGCCCCCACATCCCGCCCCCGAACCGAAGGAACCCGATGCCGAACCTCTTCTCCCCGTTCACGCTCAAGGGTGTCACCCTGCGCAATCGCATCGGCATGTCGCCGATGACCATGTACCGGTCGACCGACGGCAGGATGGACGACTTCCACGTCATGTACCTGGGCGCGCGTGCCGCCGGCGGGTTCGGCCTGGTCTTCCCCGAGCAGATCGCGATCACCCCCGACGGTCGCACCACGACGCACTGCGCCGGCCTCTACGACGACGACCAGATCGAGGGCCACAAGCGCGTCACCGACATGATCAAGGCGATGGGTGGCGTGCCGGCCATCCAGCTCGGCCACACCGGTCGCAAGGGCAGCCTCGTCACGCCCTGGGAGGGCGGTCACATGCTGCCTCCCGAGCACGAGGCGGGATGGCAGACCCGTGCACCGTCCGCCATCGCGTACGGAGGCACCCTGCCCTACACCCCGCGTGAGCTGACCGTCGACGAGATCGCCCAGCTCATGAAGGACTACGCCGCGACGACCGAACGCGCCCTCGCCGCCGGCTACGAATGGGTCGAGATGCACTTCGCCCACGGCTACCTCGGCAGCGAGTTCTTCTCGCCGCTTGCGAACCAGCGGACCGACCAGTACGGCGGTTCGCTCGAGAACCGGGCGCGGTTCCATCTCGAGGCCCTCGACGCCGTGCGGGCCGTGCTGCCCGACCGCATCCCCCTGACGATGCGCCTCGGCATCGACGACCTCCACCCGGGCGGCATCGAGGTCGACGAGTCGATCACCGCCATCGGCTGGATGAAGGAGCACGGCCTCGACCTGGCCGACCTCAGCATCGGCTTCAACACCGACGACATGCGCGGCGACGTCCCCATCGGGAAGCTCGGCGGCATGCTCGGTCACGCGAAACGCGTCCGCGACGAGGTCGACATCCCGGTCGCGACCAGCTGGAACCTCGGCGTTCCCGAGCTCGCGAACCAGGTGATCGCCGACGAGGGCATCGACCTGATCTACCTCGGACGGTCGGCCCTGGCCAACCCGCACTGGCCGGTCTACGCCGCGCGCCAGCTGGGTTTCGACGACCCGTTCAGCCTCGTGCCCGAGGACTGGGCCTGGTGGCTGCGCAACCTGCGGGGCGCCCCCGAGGCGATCGGCTGGCCCCTGCCTCCGGAGTCGGCCGCGGCCGGGCTGGCCGGAGCGGCGGGCGTCTCGGCCTCGGCACCGATCGTGGACGAGCTCGCTGCCTCGGGCCCCGCCCCGACGTCGCCGCCCGTCGGCGAAGCCGTCCCCGACACCACCGGCGGCGGCTCGGCCGAACTCGTCGACGCGTAGGCACGCGGGTCTCCCCGACGGGCTGGTGGGTCGGCGCGGGCGGCGCGCCGACCCACCGTCCCGCCCACCCGCCGACCCGCCGACCCGCCGCCTCGCCGACCCGCCGACCCGCCGACCCGCCGACCCGCCACGAAGTAAACATCTCGCCATCGAATCCGGTGGCGGGATGTTTAGCTCGTGGCGCGATGGACGTGCTCTCGGCCTGGCGTCAGGCCGGCGGGTCCGTCGAGCCGGGCTTGGCCGGCCGCGGGAAGGCTGCGCGCATGTGGTCGCTGGTGAGGAGGTCGCCGATGCCGATCATCAACAGCGAGAAGACGATCTGTTCGACGACCATCCATCCGGGGTAGAGCCCTGGGATGGTGGCGACGATCAGTGTGACGATCGGGAAGATGCGGCTGAACAATCGCAGGCGCGAGTAGGCCCAGTAGTAGCCGAGTTGGGCGCGCCACGCGAAGACGTACAGCGAGGCGGTGATGAACAGGACGACGGTGGACCGGAACCACACCGCCCACGGCACGTGCTCACCGCGGCTGGTGAGGACGGCGGCGATGAAGATCGCGGTGAGCCCCACCACGGTCTCGCCGAACAGCAGCCAGCGGATGCCGACGAAGCTCCGCACCGTGCGTGGGTGCTGCCGCATGTCTTCGTGGATGACGTAGCCAGAGTGCCGCCCGCCGGCCAGCCGGTCGAGCTGCAGCCGCTGCCACACCCGGTCGGCCGCCGCCGACAGCCCCGCCCCCGAGGAGGCGCGGTGCCACAGCCCAGCCCCCGTCACCTTCGCACCCCGTCCGCTCGCTCCACGAACACCAATGGTGCCCTACTCCGCCCTCTTCCCCTCACCCCACCTCGGATCTCGCCACAAGGCGGCTGGGCTGGCTCTTGTCATGAGCAAGGTCACCTGCCCTGGGCAGCTGCCCCGAGTCACAGACGAGTCATGGCAAGGATGACCCAGGGACACACGTGCGGCGGTCACAAATGACCTACAGGTCAGTACGAGAGTCCACCGTCAGGTAGCACCTCGAGTTCGAAGCACGACGAGAACGACGTGATCTCGACCGTCGAATCTGTCTGATCGGCCGATACGTAATAGCTGGCACCATGGTCACCCCGCAACACGAAATCATGCGAATCCCCACGTCCCTTTCTCTTCTCGTACACGAGACCCTGATCTTCAGCTTCCCCTGCATATGACTTCGCGAGAGTGCCCACGATGTCTCTCGCAGAAGCATCGGTGGCTAAGGAGACCGAGCTACCCCCGCTCCACTGGTATGCGCCTCGGCTGCAGCCGAGGAGCGTCCCGGGATCTATTCGCTGGGTCCTGACGACCGCATCGACGTCGACGCGAGCTGCGACGTCGTCTTCGATGAGCTGAGCCTGTGACTTGGCCTCTGCCACGGTCATGGAGCTCACGGTCGGATCGCGTTGCGCGGAGTTCACAGCAGTCTTTTCTGCGCCGGGGCCACAGGACGAGAGGGTGAGGACGCACGCTACGGAGACAGCGCCGGCGAGGACTGAACGCGTAAGCCTCATCGGAGAAGGTCCTGTTTGAGATCCTCACGGACGTCGTTGTTGGCGTCAGTGGCCCTGGCGACCAGATTGTGGTTGTCGAAAAGGGTTCCGAAGTCGGGCATGATCAACCGCCCGGCCGAATCACGCACGAGGACGTCTTCGACGCCTCCGTAGTAGTCGTTGTGGACGAACGAGTCATCCTTTCGTGGGTTCTTTCCGTTCCAGACCACGTGGAGGTCCTGCGCTTGCTGCAGGATGTCGCGGTAGGAGTAGTCCCGGTAGACGGTTGAGGCGTCCGGGCGCCACTCGTTGAGCATGCCTGCCCCTGACAAAGAGACGACGCTGTCGTAGTGCGTTGCGCAGAGCTCGGACGACGTGATGTTCGTCAAGCCCCAGCTGTGCCCGATGGCTGTCGTCCGGGCGGGAGTCTCGCCTGCAAAGACCGCATCGGCTCTCAAGCCCGCCTGAAACGAGGCCAGCTGTCTGCCGGCGTCCCGGGCACGACGTGGGTCGTTCGCCTCCCCGATCCGAGTCAGGTCCGCCTCTCCGTTGAGCGGATCCTCACCAGGGAAAGGCCCGTCCTTGTACACAAAGGCGACGACGCCCGAACCCCCCTGGCGTTGGAGCCACTGGGGCATCTCTTGAATGCTGTGGCGATAGAAACCGTGCAGGCTCGAGTAGGTCCCGGGCACGTAGGTGATGACGTGATCGACGGTGGCTGCGTCCCAGGTGCCCAACATCTCGATGATGCGTGACCGCGGGGCGTCATACAGGTACAGCTGCACCGTTGGCGGCTGCGCCACCGCGCCCTTCAGGTAGGCGCGTTCGCGCGCCAACGCCGCGAGCAGCTCGGCATCGCCCGTCAGCCCCCGTCGCCGGAGGGGCCCCACCATCCGGTCGATCTCGGCGATGCGTCGGGCCGCGTTGATCGCGTTCGCCGCGATCCGCACCGACGGCGGCAGGCCGTCCAAGGCACCGATGATGGCCGGCGCCCCGCGGACCAGTGCCAGCTGCAGCGCCGTCAGCCCGTCGGTGTTCCGTGCCCCCTGCTCGCCCAACGCGTCCCACCACGCCCTGACTCGCCCGGGGTCGGCCAGGAACGCCTCGTCGACCAACTCGGGGTGCTGTTCGAGCAACATCGTCAGCTCGGTCGCGGACAGACCTGCCAGCAGGTCGAGCAGCGCACCGGCCGGGCCCGTCGCGAGGGCCGCCGCCGTGACCTGCGGCAACGCGCCCATCGCCTCGGGGCTCTGCAATGCGGCGATGCACCGGCGATCGGCCGCGGCACGCTCTTCGACCAGATCGGCCCAGAGGCTCGCGACGGTCTCGAGTTCCTGCCGCTCGTCGTCGATCCGCCGCTGCAACGTCGTCCGTTCGCCCGACCGGTACTCCGACTCGACGACGAGGCCGAAGAGGTCGCCACGTGCGGCATCCGCCGCCTCGTGCACGATGGCCTTCAGGGTCGCCCCCGTCGACAGGATGGTCTTCTCCGCCATCGCACGCCGCGCCTCCAGGGTCTGCTTCGTCCCCTGGATCAGAGCCACCTGCGCTGCATAGGCCTCGAGAGCCGCCGCGTGGTGTTCGAGACCTCGCGCGACGGCGGCCGCCTCGGTCGCGACGTCGGTCACCGCTGCCACGAACTGTTCGCCCGAACGCCCGTGCCAGCACTCCGCACCCCAACTCGCCGCCTCGGTCAACCGGTACGACGCCACCTCGAGATCGTCGACCTCGTCACGCCGAGACGCGGCCAGACGCCGGATGCCGTCGACCGAACCGAGGCCCGGGTCGTCGTCGAGGCTCACTCCGACCCCACCCCGGCCAGGTCACCGAGCGGCAGACCGGCGGCCAGCCGGGCCTCGACCTCGGCGAACTCGAGCATGAAGGTCGTCGGGAAGTCGCCCACCGCCCGGATCGCCTCGACGGTCAACTCGGCTCGTCGGACGAGCTGCCCGGTCGCCTCGTCGAGCACGGCCGCCACGGTCGGCGAACCGACGTCGGCCGCCGACCCCGCCGCGAGTGCGGCCGACACCTCGGCGTCGACCGCCGCCGTCGACACCCGCCACGCCACGGACGTCAACGTCCGTTCGTCCACTGCCAGATCTGCCATGCACCCTCGCCCTCCGTCATGCGACATCCACATATCGCGATCGATGAGAGCCACCCTAGCAATGCAGAACGCCCGGTGTGGAAACGATCCACAACCGGGCGTCCGATCCACAGGCGGGCCTGCGGGACGTGTCGGTCCCCCGACGAGAAAGGCCTAGGGACGCTTGCGCTTCTCGCGGACGCGCATGTTCACGGTGATGGGCGTGCCCTCGAAGCCGAAGATCTCGCGCAGGCGCCGCGTGATGAACCGGCGGTACTGCGGGTCGAGGAACCCGGTCGTGAACAGGACGAACGTCGGTGGGCGGTTCGCGGCCTGCGTGCCGAAGAGGATGCGTGGCTGCTTGCCCGACCGCAGCGGGTGCGGGTGCTCCGCGACGAGCTCGGCGAGCAGGGCGTTGAACTTGCCGGTCGGGATGCGGGTGTCCCACGACTCGAGCGCCAGCTCGAGGGCGGGCACGAGCTTCTCGAGGTGACGACCGGTGCGGGCCGAGATGTTGACGCGCGGCGCCCACGACACGTGGTCGAGGTCTTGTTCGATCTCGCGCTCGAGGTAGCGGCGACGGTCGTCGTCGAGCAGGTCCCACTTGTTGAACGCGAGCACGAGCGCACGGCCCGACTCGAGCACCAGGTCGATGATGCGGAGGTCTTGCGTCGAGATCTGCTCGGTCACGTCGATGACGACGACCGCGACCTCGGCCTTCTCGAGCGCGGCCGAGGTGCGGAGCGACGCGTAGAAGTCGGCGCCCTGCTGCAGGTGGACGCGCTTGCGGATGCCGGCGGTGTCGACGAACGTCCACACCCGACCGGCGATCTCGACCTGCTCGTCGACGGGGTCGCGGGTCGTGCCGGCCAGCTCGTTGACGACGACGCGCTCTTCACCGGCGGCCTTGTTGAGCAGCGAGCTCTTGCCGACGTTGGGGCGGCCGAGGATCGCGACGCGTCGCGGGCCACCGATCTCTTGCTTGGCCACGGTCGACACCGCGGGCAGCTTGGTCATGCAGAGGTCGAGCAGGTCGGCCACGTTGCGACCGTGCAGGGCCGACGCCGGGAACGGTTCACCGAGCCCCAGCGACCACAGCGACGCGGCCTCGAGGTCTTTGCGGGCGTCGTCGCTCTTGTTCGCGACGAGGATCACGGGCTTGTGCGAGGCACGCAGCATGCGCACGACGGCCTCGTCGGTGGCGGTCGCCCCGACGTTCACGTCGACGACGAAGAGCACGGCGTCGGCCAGGTCGACGGCGATCTCGGCCTGCATCGCGACCGAACGGTCGATGCCGATCGCGTCGGGCTCCCACCCGCCGGTGTCGACGAGGGTGAAGCGACGTCCGCCCCACTCGGCCTTGTACGAGACGCGGTCGCGCGTCACGCCGGGCTTGTCCTCGACGACGGCCTCGCGCCTCCCGAGGATGCGGTTGACCATGGCGCTCTTGCCGACGTTCGGTCGACCGACGATGGCCAGCACCGGCAGGGCCGGGGCGTAGGTCAGCGCGTTCGGGTCCCACTCGCCGCCCTCGAGGACGTCGATGTCGCCCTCGTCGAGGTCGTAGTCCGACAGGCCGGCGCGCAGGGCCCTGGCGCGCTGGTCGGCGTCCTCGTCGGGCATCGTCTGGATGCGGTCGACCATCTGCTCGTCGAGCTCGGGGTACTTGTCGTCGTCTGCCATGGGGGCTTCCTCTAAGAAATGGGGGTGCTCGCTCGGACGAGCTCGACCACGGCCTGGACGGTCTGGTCGAAGTCGAGTGAGGTGGAGTCGACGGTGGAGACGCCGGGTGCGGCGGTCATGAAGTCGACGACCTTGCTGTCGAGCCGGTCACGGGTCGAGAGCTGCCGAGCTGTCTCTTCGGCACTCTGCCCGGTCACCTCGGCCGAACGCCTGGCCATCCTAGCCGCTTCGCTGGCGGTCAACAGGATTCTGACCTGGGCATCCGGTGCGACCACGGTCGTGATGTCACGCCCTTCGGTGACGATGCCGGGCCTGTCGGTCGAGGCGATGATGCGCCGGAACAGGTCGACCATGAACCGTCGCACCTCGGGCACCTTGGCCACGTGGCTGACGGCGGTCGTCACGCGGGGCGTCCTGATCTCGTCCGTCACGTCTCGACCGTCGACGGTCACCGAGGAGGCGCGGGCCGGGTCGATCTCGATCGCGTACCGGAACGAGGGCAGCGCCGCGATGATCGCCTCCGCGTCGTCGAGGTCGACGTCGCCGTCGAGGGCGTGCAGGGCGAAGGCGCGGTAGGCCGCCCCGGTGTCCTGGTAGTCGAAGCCGAGGGCCACGGCGGAGGCGCGGCTGACGCTGGACTTGCCGCTTCCGGCCGGTCCGTCGACGGCCACCACCACGTGGCGGTGCACGGCCTCGGCGGTCTCTGCGCGCAGCTCTTCCACGTGGGCCTCGCCCGCCGGGCCTCCGACGCCGTGCTCCCCCGGCGAACGCTCGGGGTCGACGTCGTCGGGCTCCACCGGGCTCGTCACGCCCTGGTCGGCGCTCACGCGAACGCCCCCGCGACGGTCCAGCCCCGGGCTTCGAGCTCGTCCACGAGTCGGTCTTCTTGTTCGGGCACGATCGATACCTCCGCGAGTCCTACCTGCGCGCCCGGCGAATGCTCGAGCCGCAGGTCTTCCAGGTTGACGCCGATCTCACCGATCTCGGTGAGCAGGCGGGCCAGCTGCCCGGGGGTGTCGTCGACCATGACGATCACCGAGCTGAACTGGGTCTGTCGCCCGTGCTTGCCGGGCAGGCGGGCGACGCCACCGTTGCCGGCGCCGATGCTCTCGGCCACCGCTCGGCGGCTGCCGGGGGCGTCGGGCGCCTCGAGGGCGACGACGACGCGGTCGAGGTCGGCGCGCAAGTCGCGCAGCACGGCGGCCACGCGCGAAGCGTTCGCGCCGAGGATCTGCGTCCAGAGCGCCGGGTCGCTGCTCGCGATGCGCGTGACGTCGCGCACGCCCTGGCCCGCCAGGCCGAGGGACGCGTCGGGTGCGTCACGCAAGCGGGAAGCCATCAACGAGGCGACGACCTGCGGAGCGTGGCTCACGAGGGCGACACCCGCGTCGTGCTCTTCGGGGGTCATCTCGATCGGGGTCGCCCCGAGGTCGAGGGCCAGGTCTTCGACGGCGGCCGCCCGTCGGTAGCTGATGTCGTCGTGCCCCGCGATCACCCACGGGCGTCCGACGAAGAGGTCGGCGCGCGCCGAGACGGCTCCTCCACGTTCACGGCCGGCCATCGGGTGCGAGCCGATGTAGCGCGACACGTCCGCGCCGAGGGCCCGCAGTCCGGCGAGCGGAGCGACCTTGACCGACGCGACGTCGGTGACGAGCGCCTCGGGCCAGGCCTCGAGCTCGCGCGCGACGATCTCGCTGGTCACGTCGGGAGGCACGGCCACGACGACGAGCACGGGCGCGTCGCCCTCGGCCGGAGGTCGACCGGCGCCGTAGTCGACGGCGAGACTGCGGGCCGCCGGCGAGACGTCGTCGAGGATGACGTCCACGCCGTGCTGCCGCAGCCTCAGGCCGATGCTGGCCCCGAGCAGCCCCGATCCGACGATGCGCACCGGACCCACCAGCCGACGGCTGCCGGCCGTCAGGGCGTCTGCCGTCGGCCCACCGGCGCCCGGCACGTCAGTGCCCGGCGCGTCGACCGACGGGGCGACGTCCGCCGAGGAGGCGCGGTGCCCGTCGGTCACGACCGCCCGCCCCCTCGAGGACCACGTCCCCCGGAATCGGGACGGCCACGGTAGGGACGGTCGCCGCCGCGGTCGTCACGGCCGGCGCGGTCGTCCCGCGGGCCACGGGCGGGCCCGCCTCGCGAACCACCCCGGTCGTCGCGCTGCTCGCGGCCCTGGTGGCCACCGCCGCGTGAGCCACCGCGGTCGTCGCGACCCTGGTAGCCACCACTCGAGTCGCCACGGCCGCCGCGCTCGTCGCGCTGATCGCGACCCTGGTACCCGCCACGCGACGCACCACGGTCGTCCCGACCCTGGTACCCGCCCCGCGACGCACCGCGATCGTCCCGACCACCGCGGTCGTCCCGACCACCGCGGTCGTCCCGACCCTGGTACCCGCCACGCGACGCACCACGGTCGTCCCGACCCTGGTACCCGCCACGCGACGCACCGCGATCGTCCCGACCACCGCGTTCGTCTTCGCCGCGCTCGGCGCTGCGGTCGACCCAGCCGCGGTTCGTCGCCTTGCCGCCGGCGCGGATGCCCGAAGGGCGCCCGGTGCGAGGGTCGCGGTTGGCGTCACGGTTCGGGTAACCCGCCGCGCGCTCTTCTCCGGGGCTCAGCGGACGGTCGCCGCCGCCCCGAGGCGCACGGTCGTCGCGCGACACGAAGCCACCGCGCGAGCCACGGTCGTCGCGGGACACGAAGCCACCGCGATCGTCGCGACCACGACCGTCGTCGTTGCGACCCTGGTAGCCGCCCCGCGAGCCGTCACGGTCGTCGCGACCCCGGTACCCGCCACGGTCGTCGCGGCCCTGGTACCCACCACGGGCCGGGCGCTCGTCGCGCCCCCGACCGTCGTCGTTCCGCCCCTGGTAGCCACCCCGCGACGCACCGCGTCCGTCGTCGTTCCGCCCCTGGTAGCCGCCACGGTCGTCACGCCCTTGGTAGCCGCCACGGTCGTCGCGCCCCTGGTAGCCGCCACGGGCCGGACGCTCGTCGCCGCCGTGGTAGCCGGTGCGGGCGGGTCGCCCCTCGCGTCCACGGCCGTCGTCGTTGGCGCCCTGGTACCCGCGGACGGGACGTTCGTCGCCGCCGCGCCCGTCGTGCCGGTTGCCCTGGTAGCCGCCTCGGGTCGGGCGCTCGTCGCGCTGACCGCGCCGCGCCTCCTGCTCTCGGCGCACCTGGGCACGGCGCGACGTCGACTCGGCTTGGTCGCGGGCAGCCGCGCGGCGTCGCTCGGCGCGAGCGTCGGTCGCGGGGTCGTACTCTTCGTCGTCCTCGTCGTAGTAGTCCTTCTCGACCTCGTCGTCGGCGAGGGCCAGCTCGACCACGTCGGCCTCGTCGACGGGAGCGTCGGGGCTCTCGGTGATCGGGGCGGCGTCGACCGTCGCCGCCGACGTGGCGTCGCGCGAGATCGTGAGGATGGCCCCGAGCTCGACCTTGGTCAGCGAGCGCATGTGGCCGACCTTCAGCGTGCCCAGGTGCAGCGGGCCGAACGACCGGCGGACCAGGTCGACGACCGGGTGGCCGACGGCCTCGAGCATGCGGCGGACGATGCGGTTGCGTCCCGAGTGGAGGGTGATCTCGATCAGCGACGAGTCGGTCGAGCGCGAGAGGCCTGCACCGCCGGCCACGAGCGTCGCCTTGTCCGCCGCGATGGGCCCGTCGTCGAGCTCGACGCCCGACGTCAGCTCGTTGAGCACGGCGGGAGTCACGACGCCCTTCACCTTGGCGATGTACGTCTTGGTGACGCCGAACGACGGGTGCGCGAGCACGTGCGCGAGTTCGCCGTCGTTCGTCAGCACGAGCAGGCCGCTCGTCTCGACGTCGAGTCGGCCGACGTTGAAGAGGCGCTCTTCGTACTGCTCGGTGAACTGACGGAGGTCGGGTCGACCGTTCTCGTCGCTGAGGGTGCTCACGATGCCGACCGGCTTGTTGAGCATGACGTAGCGGCGCGTGGCGTCGAGCTGGACCGCGCTGCCGTCGACGACGATCTTGTCGGTCGTCGGGTCGATGCGGCGGCCGGGCTCGGTGACGACCTTGCCGTTCACGGTGACGCGTCCGGCGGCGATCATGTCTTCGCTGACCCGGCGCGAGGCGACGCCCGCGGCGGCCATGACCTTCTGCAGGCGCTCGCCCGAGGCCAGCTCGGAGTCGTCGGCCGACGACGAGGAGGGACTACGCGACATCGTCGAAACCCCCCTGGCCGTCCGAGAGGAGGGGCGAGATGAGCGGCAGCTCATCGAGCGAGTTGATGCCGAGATGGGTCAAGAGGAGGCCTGTCGTTTCGTAGTTGATGGCGCCTGTCTCGGGGTCGGTGGACGACTCCGTGATCAGGCCGCGACCCAGCAGCGTACGGACGACCGAGTCGACGTTGACCGCCCGGATCTGGGCGATGCTGCTGCGGGTGATGGGTTGCTTGTAGGCGATGACCGCCAGCGTCTCGAGAGCCGCTTGTGACAGTTTCGTCGGGTTCTGCGTCAGCACGAAATCGCGCACGACCGGATCGTGCTCGTCTCGGACGTAGAACCGCCAGCCGCCGCCGACCTCGCGCAGCTCGAAACCACGCCGCACCGTGCCGTCGACGCCGTCGAAGTCGGCCACGAGCCCGACGACCGCCTGACGCACGGCGGCCACCGGAGCGCCGACCGCCGTGGCCAGCTCGACGAGCGACTGAGGCTCGTCGGCCACCATGAGCAGGGCCTCGAGCTGGCGGGCGATCGCGGTGGTGGGGCCCGCATCGGTCTCGGCGCCGCGCGGCTCGTCGGTCGCGACGGACGAGGAGGCGCGGGTCGCGTCACCCCTCATAGTCGGCCCCCAGCGCCGCCAGGTTCTCTTCGGTCCAGGTCTCGGCGACCCATCGCACGCTGAGCTCGCCGAGGGGCTCGACCTGCTCGAACGAGATGGACGCGTGCCGGTACAACTCGAGCAGGGCGAGGAAGCGGGCGACGACGACGCCCTTCTCGTCGACCCCGGCGACGAGCTCGCGGAAGGTCACGACAACGCCGTGGCGGAGCAGCGACACGACGATCGCCGCCTGCTCGCGGATGCTCACCAGTGGGGCGTGGAGGTGGTCGAGGCCGACGGTGGGGATCTCGCGGGGGGTGAGGGCCAGGGTGGCGAGGGCGGCGAAGTCGTCGGGAGAGAGGGTCCAGACGAGCTCGGGCGTCGACACGCGGTACTTCTGCTCGAGGCGCACCGACCGGGCGTGCCGTGCGGCCTCGGCGGCACCGTGGCGGGCGAACCACTCGGCCGCCTGCTTGAAGGCCCGGTACTGCAGCAAGCGGGCGAAGAGCAGGTCGCGGGCCTCGAGCAGGGCGACGTCCTCGGCGTCGACGAGCTCGCCCTGCGGCAGCAAACCCGCGACCTTGAGGTCGAGCAGGGTGGCCGCGACGACGATGAACTCGCTGGCCTGGTCGAGGTTCTCGTCGGTGTCGATGCGGCGGAGGAACGACAGGAACTCGTCGGTCACGGCACTGAGCGCGACCTCGGTGACGTCCATCTCGCGTTTCGAGATCAGCGAGAGCAGCAGGTCGAAGGGCCCGCTGAAGTTGTCGAGCCGCACCTCGAACCCGGGCGAGACCTCGGGGCCCGTGAGGACCGTCTCGTCGACGCCGACCTCGGCGGTCGCCGGCTCAGGCCGCGGCGCCACGCGCGATCAGCTCTCGGGCCAACTGACGGTAGGCCTGCGCCGCCGGGTGCTCGGGGGCGAACTTGGTGATCGGGGTGCCGGCGACCGACGCGTCGGGGAACTTGACCGTGCGCCCGATGACCGTCTCGAGCACCTGGTCGTCGAAGGCCTCGACCACGCGCTCGAGCACCTCACGGCTGTGCAGCGTGCGCGAGTCGAACATCGTCGGCAGGATGCCGTCGAGCGTGATCGCCGGGTTGAGACGGTCGCGCACCTTCTCGATGGTCTCGACGAGCAGGGCTACGCCACGCAGGGCGAAGAACTCGCACTCGAGCGGGATCAGCACGCCGTGCGCGGCGGTGAGGGCGTTGACGGTCAGCAGCCCGAGCGAGGGCTGGCAGTCGATCAGGACGACGTCGTACTCGTCACTGACCTGACGCAGGATGCGCGCGAGGATCTGCTCGCGGGCGACCTCGTTGACGAGGTGCACCTCGGCAGCCGAGAGGTCGATGTTGGCCGGCATGACGTCGAGGTTGTCGACCCGCGTCGGCACGATGACGTCGTGGGCGTCCTTGACGGCACCGATCATGAGGTCGTAGACGGTGGCCTGGTCGTGCGACTGCACCCCGAGCCCCGCGGTGAGCGCGCCCTGCGGGTCGAAGTCGATGGCCAGCACGCGACGTCCGTACTCGGCGAACGAGGCGCCGAGGTTGATGGTCGTCGTGGTCTTGCCGACGCCGCCCTTCTGGTTGCAGAGGGTGATGATGCGAGCCGGGCCGTGGCTCGCCAGGGGCTCGGGGGTGGGGAACTCGGTGCGCGGGCGCCCGGTGGGGCCGTTCGCGGGGACGGTCGCCGGAGCGCTCTCGAAGAGGGCGGGGGTGCTCGAGGTCGGCTTGGTGCTCACGGGTACGAGAGTACCGGCGACCCCCGACGCCCCCGGGGTGCCGCGCCCGGCCCGTCACCAGGAAGCCTCATGCCTTGCTTGAGGGTTTTGCCTGGTCAGCGCCGTGGTGGGCGCCCTGGTCGACGCCCCTGTCGGCGCCCGGTCGGCACGAGGTCGGCGCCGCACCGGCCGGGGCCGGCCCGGCTCCGCCCCGGGGTCACGAGCCCCATCGTGCCCGGGGGTGGGCCGTCGAGTACACGTCCCTCAGGGCGTCCGCCGTCACCAGCGTGTAGATCTGCGTCGTCGCGACGGACGAGTGCCCGAGCAGCTCTTGCACGACGCGGACGTCGGCCCCGCCCTCGAGCAGGTGCGTCGCGAACGAGTGCCGGAGCGTGTGCGGCGACACCTCGACGTCGAGCCGGGCCCGCTCGGCCGCCGCCTGGATGATCAGCCAGGCGTTCTGCCGCGACACCCGGGCCCCGCGGGTGCCGAGGAACAGGGCGGGCGACGCCTCACCGCGTGGCGAGAAGACCGGCCGGGCCCGCACCAGGTACGCGTCCAGCGCCCGGCGCGCGTAGCTGCCGAGCGGGACGACCCGTTGCTTGTTCCCCTTGCCGAAGAGGCGCACGACGTCGCCCTCGATCACGTCGTCCACGTTGAGCGACACGGCCTCGCTCACCCGCGCACCCGTCGCGTAGAGCAGTTCGAGCAGGGCCTTGTCGCGCAACCGCGTCGGCTCGTCCCCGTCGGTCGCGGCGAGCAGGGCCTCGACCTGGCCCACCGAGATCGCCTTGGGCAGGCGACTCGGCAGCTTGGGCGGCCGGGTGGTGCCGGCGACGTCCGCCGCGACCAGCCCCTCCTCGAGGGCGAAACGGTGGAAGCCCCGCACCGACGACAGCACCCTGGCCACCGAGGAGGCGCCCAGCGGCTTCTCGGCGCGGGTCGCCAGCGCCGCCGGGAACGCGGCGACGTCGGCGGGCTCGACCTCGTCGAGGGTGCGCCGTCCGGCCTCGGCCAGGTGCGCCCGCCAGAGGACCAGGTCGCGCCGGTAGGCCGCCGTCGTGTTCGGGCTGAGGCCCCGCTCGACCGAGACGTGCCTCAGGTAGCGGTCCAGCGCCTCCTCGATCGTCACGACCTCAGGCTACGGCGACGCGGGCCGCCCCGAGCGGCCGACCCGCTCGTCAGCGGGAGGCGACCGCGGCGAGCGCCGCGATGCTGAGGATCGAGTTGTGCAGGCGACCGGCCAGCACGCCCTCGACGATCTCGTCGAGCGAGACCCAGCGCTTCTCGATGTCGGCTTCCTCGTCGCTGCGCTCGAAGGCGTCGGCGGTGGCGCTGACGCCGGTGGCCCGGTAGACCGTGACCATCTCGTCGTTGCCGCCGGGGGTGGTGTGGAACGACACGAGTTCGTCCCAGCTCGTCGCCTGCAGATCGGCCTCCTCGGCCAGCTCGCGCTTCGCGGCGTCGAGCTTGCCCTCGCCCTCGGCGTCGAGCAGGCCCGCGGGCAGCTCCCAGTCGCGGCTGCGGATCGGGTGGCGGTACTGCTTGATGACGAGCACGCGCTCGTCGTCGTCGACGGCGAGCACGGCGACGGCCCCGGTGTGGGCGACGTACTCGCGCACCATGGGCGAGCCGTTGTAGTCGACGGTGTCGCGCCTGACGTCCCAGACGGCACCCTCGAACACCACCTCACTCGACGTGACCGTCGGCGACGCGGGCTCGTCGGCGAGGGGCGCCGGGCCCCCGGCCGTCGGGCCCGTGCCGACCGCGTCGGTCACGCGACGACCTCGGCGGCGTCGGCCTCGTCGGCGAACAGCTTGCTCGCGTCGTGACGCTCGAGCGACGCGGCGACGAGCCCGGCGAACAGCGGGTGCGCGTCGTTCGGACGCGACCGCAGCTCGGGGTGGGCCTGCGTGCCGATGTAGAAGGGGTGGACGGCACGGTCGAGCTCGACGTACTCGACGAGCGTGCCGTCGGGCGACGTGCCAGAGAACCGCAGGCCCGCGTCGGCGATCTGCTGGCGGTACTGGTTCGAGACCTCGTAACGGTGACGGTGGCGCTCGGAGACCAGTTCGGACCCGTACAGGTCGGCGGCGAGCGAACCCGGGGTGAGCGCGGCCGGGTAGAGGCCGAGGCGCATGGTCCCGCCCAGGTCGCCGTCGGCGATGATGTCGACCTGCTCGGCCATGGTCGCCACGACGGCGTACTCGGTGTCGGGGTCGAACTCGGACGAGGAGGCGCCGGTCAGGCCCGCCTCGTTGCGCGCGTACTCGATGACCATGCACTGCAGCCCCAGGCAGAGCCCGAGCGCCGGCAGGCCGTTCTCGCGGGCGTACCGCAGCGCACCGAGCTTGCCCTCGATGCCGCGGATGCCGAAGCCACCGGGGACGCAGATGCCGTCCACCCCGCGCAGCGCCTTGGCCGCGCCCTCGGGCGTCTCGCAGTCGTCGGACGGTATCCAGGTCAGCGACACCTTGGTCTGGTGCGCGAAGCCCCCGGCCTTCAGGGCCTCGGTCACCGACAGGTACGCGTCGGGCAGGTCGATGTACTTGCCGACCAGGCCGATGGTGACCTCGTGCTTGGGCTCGTGGACCGCCGTCAGCACCGGCTGCCAGCCCGACCAGTCGACCTCGCCGGCCTTCTCGCCGAGGCCGAGGTGGTCGATGATGTAGGCGTCGAGCCCCTGGTCGTTGAGCATCGCGGGGATGTCGTAGATGCTCGCGACGTCCTTCGCATTCACCACGGCGTCTTCGTCGACGTCGCACATCAGGGCGATCTTCTTCTTGTTGCTCTCGCTGACCGGTCGGTCGCTGCGCAGCACGAGCGCGTCGGGCTGGATGCCGATCGAGCGCAGGGCGGCGACGCTGTGCTGCGTCGGCTTGGTCTTCTGCTCGCCGGACGCGCCCATGTAGGGCACCAGCGAGACGTGGACGAAGAACACGTTCTTGCGACCGAGTTCGTGACGCACCTGACGAGCCGCCTCGATGAACGGCTGGCTCTCGATGTCGCCGACCGTGCCGCCGACCTCGGTGATGATCACGTCGGGCTTCGGGTCGTCGTCGGCCTGCTGGCGCATGCGGCGCTTGATCTCGTCCGTGATGTGCGGGATGACCTGCACGGTGTCGCCGAGGTACTCGCCGCGTCGCTCCTTCGCGATCACGGTCGAGTAGATCTGACCGGTCGTGACGTTCGCCGACTGACCGAGGTCGATGTCGAGGAAGCGCTCGTAGTGACCGATGTCGAGATCGGTCTCGGCACCGTCGTCGGTGACGAAGACCTCGCCGTGCTGGAACGGGTTCATGGTGCCCGGATCGACGTTCAGGTACGGATCGAGCTTCTGCATGACGACCCGCAGCCCGCGGGCCGTGAGCAGATTGCCCAGGCTGGCGGCCGTCAGGCCTTTTCCGAGGGAGGAGACGACGCCTCCGGTGACGAAGATGTGCTTCGTCGTGCTGGCATCTGGACCCGAGTTCTCAACGTTCACCACGGGATTCCATCCTATGTCACACCGGGCCGATCCGACAGACCACCCCTGTTACGAACGTGTGTCGGCCGTGGCCGGGCGCCGGGCCGACGAGGCGAGCTCGAGCAGCTCGCGGGCGTGCTCGAGTCCGCTCGAGCTGTCGGGCAGCCCCGAGAGCAGGCGCGCCATCTCGGCGACGCGCTCGTCGCCCTCGAGCTGGTGGACGCTGCTGGCCGTGACCTCGCCCGAGGCGTCCTTGACGACGCGCAGGTGGTTCGTGGCGAACGCGGCGACCTGGGCCAGGTGCGTCACGACGATGACCTGCGCCCGCTCGGCCAGTGCCGCGAGACGGCGACCGATCTCGATCGCGGCCGAGCCGCCGACGCCGGCGTCGACCTCGTCGAACACGAAGGTCGGCACGTCGCTCGAGCCCGCCATGACGACCTCGAGCGCGAGCATCACGCGCGAGAGCTCGCCGCCCGAGGCCCCCTTGCCGAGCGGCCTGGGCTCACTGCCCGGGTGCGGGCGCAGCAGCAGCGACACGACGTCGCCGCCGCTCGTGCCCAGCTCGTCGCGGGGCGTGACCTCGACGACGATCTCGGCCCCCGTCATCGCCAGGGCGCTCAACTCGGCGCTGACGCGCGTCGACAGGTCGGCCCCGGAGGCGCGACGCAACTCGCCGAGGACGCCCGCGCGCCGCTCGGCCTCGGCCCGCAGCTCGGCCACGTCGTCGTCGAGGTGCGCGAGCCGGTCGTCGTCGCCGTCGAGTTCGACCAGGCGGCGGCTGCCGTCGTCGAGCAGCCGGATGACGTCGTCGAGGGTGGGGCCGTGCTTGCGGACGAGCCCGGCCAGGTCGGCCCGCCGCGTCTGCACCGACTCGAGCTCGACGGCGACGTCGGCGTCGAGGGTGCCGAGGTAGCTCGACAGTCGGGACGCGGACTCGGCGACCTGCACGCTGACCTCGGCCAGCAGGTCGGCGATCGGCTCGAGCGCGGGGTCGTGCGGTGCCACCCGTTCGATCTGACGCCGGGCCTCCTCGACGAGGGACACCACGTCCCGCGTCCCGTCGACGGCGTCGGTCGAGAGGACCTCGTGGGCGAGGCCGGCCGCCAGCCGCAGGTTTTCGGCGTTGCTCAGTCGCTCGGCCGTCGCGTCGAGCTCGTCGAGCTCGCCCGCGACCGGCGCCAGGCCCTCGATCTCGTCGATCGCCGCCCGGAGCGTCTCGGCCTCGGCACGGCGGGCGTCACGGTCACGGGTGATCTCGTCGAGCTCGGCACGGGCGGCGAGCCACGCGTCGTAGGCGCTGCGGTAGTGCCCGGCCGCCTCGGCGAGGGCGGCACCGCCGTGCGCGTCGACGGCGGCGCGCTGCGCGGCCGCGGACTTGAGCCGGATCTGCTCGGACTGGCCGTGCACGACCACGAGGTGGTCGGCCAGGTCGCCGAGCACGCCGATGGGTGCCGAGCGACCGCCCACGACGGCTCGACTACGCCCCTCGGCCGACACGACGCGGCTCAGGAAGAGCTCACCGTCGTCGACGTCGCCGCCCGCGTCGTGCACCCGGTCGACGACGACCCCCTCGGCCGGGACGACCCACCGACCGTCGACGACGGCCTGGGGGCTGCCCGACCGGACGACGCCGCTTTCGGCGCGCTGCCCGAGCAGGAGGCCCAGGGCCGAGACGACCATGGTCTTGCCCGCACCGGTCTCGCCCGTCACCGCGGTGAAGCCGGGCCCGAGCGGCAACGTCGCCCGGCCGATGACGCCCAGGTCTCGGATCGAGATCTCTTCGATCATCGCGCGCCCTCGGTGGTCGGGTCGGCCTCGACGCGCGCCGGGCCACGCCACCCGGTGACGGGCAGTTGGAACTTCGCCACGAGGCGGTCGGTGAACGGGCCGGTCCGGAGTCGGGCCAGTCGGACGGGCTGGTCGGAGCGACTGCACTCGACCCGGGCCCCCGGGGGGAGGTCGTGTTCACGGCGGCCGTCGCACCAGAGGATGCCGCGCGCGTCGGTCCGGCTGAGCACCTCGACGGCCAGCACCGAGTCGGGCCCGACCACGAGAGGGCGGGCGAAGAGGGCGTGGGCGCTGAGCGGCACGAGCAGCAGGGCCTGCACCGCGGGCCAGACGACGGGGCCACCGGCCGAGAACGAGTACGCCGTCGAGCCGGTCGGCGTCGACATGACGACGCCGTCGCATCCGAACGACGACAGGGGCCGGCCGTCGACCTCGATGACGACCTCGAGCATGCGCTCGCGCGAGGCCTTCTCGACCGTGGCCTCGTTCATCGCCCAGGTCTCGTAGACGACCTCGTCGCCGTTGGTCACCTTGACGTCGAGCGCGAAGCGCTCTTCGACCTCGTAGTCCGCCGCGAGGACGCGGGCCACGGTGTCGGCCATCTCGTCGCGTTCGCTCTCGGCCAGGAACCCCACGTGCCCGAGGTTGACGCCGACGATCGGCGCCCGGGTGCCTCGGATCAGCTCGGCCGCCCGCAGGATGGTGCCGTCGCCACCGAGCACGATGACGCACTCGAGGTCGTCGCAGGCGACGCCGTCGAAGAGGATCTCGACGTCGTCGATCGCGGCGGTCGGTTCGGCCCGACGGATGTCGTCCCATTCGTCACGGGGCAGCACCGGCACGACGCCCGCGTCGCCCAGCAGCCCGCAGACCGCGAGGGCGGCGTCGATGGAGTCCGGGCGCCCCGTGTGCGAGACCACCAGGATGTGTCGTGTCGTCGAGATGTCGTTCACCCTCTCGTCAAGCTGTCGGCGGTGCTGAGCCATTCTGTCGGATTCGACCCGGCCGAGGCCGAGAAGTGCACACAGTACTCGCGGTTGCCCGACCCCCCGGCGATGGGGGACGAGATGAGACCGGCGGTGCCGAGGCCCAGGTCGTGGGCGGCCCACAAGACGCCGGTGACGGCCTCGTTCCGCAGCACCGGGTCGAGCACGAGCCCCTCGCGCACGCCCTGTCGCCCCACCTCGAACTGCGGCTTCACCAGCAGCACGAAGTCGTTGTCCACACCCAGGCTCGCCACGAGCGCTGGCAGCACCATGGTCAACGAGATGAACGAGACGTCGGCGACGACGAGCGACACCGAGGAGGCGCGGGGCGTCAACTGCGCGAACCGCTCGGCCGTCAGGTACCGCGCGTTCTCGCCTTCGACGATCGTGACGCGCGGGTCGAAGCGGACGGGGTTGGCCAGTTGGCCGTGGCCGACGTCGAGGGCGATCACGTGGTCGGCCCCGCGCTCGAGGAGCACCTGGGTGAAGCCGCCGGTGGAGGCACCGACGTCGAGGGCCGTCCGCCCGGTCGGGTCGACGCCGAACGCGTCGAGGGCACCCAGCAGCTTGTGGGCCGCCCGACTCACGTAGTGGTCGAGGCCGGCGACGGCGACGTCGTCCGACTCGGCGACCCGGGCCGACGCCTTGACGACGCCGACGCCGTTGACCGTCACGAGGCCGTCCGCCAACAGTCGTGCGGCGTGCGTTCGCGACCGGGCGAGGCCTCGTCGTGCCAGGGCCGAGTCGAGCCGCTCGCCGGAAGCCTCAGAGGACGTCATCGACCGCCCTGACCGGTGTCGGTCGTCGTGCCCTCGAGCACGGCCCGGAGCTCGTCGTGGACCACCGCGAACCCGGCGGCACGGGAGGCCAGCGGTCGGGACTCGATGTCAGCCGCCCGCGCGGACCAACCGGCCCGCGCCTCCTCGGCCTCGTCGACGCCGGCATCGGGAACGACGCCCCGCCGGAGGGTGCCGGGGGGCGTGCCGTCGACGGCGGTCTCGTCGGGGTGGTCGTCGCTCATGGTGCCGTCCAGACTAGCCGCCGCCACCGACGACCGAGCCGGGAAGCCGGGCGGGCGATCAGCCGTCGGCGTGCAGCGCCGGGTCGACGTCGAGGCCGTAGATCGCTTTGCCGGTCCCCCACACGGCTGCCGCTCCGGCTCGCAACAGGTCGACGGGATCGTCCCCGGCGGACAGCACGCGCACCACGTGACCGCGGACCGCGACGCTCGCGGCGCGGACGGTCACGACGTGGACGTCCTCCTCGTCGTGCTCGACGGTCTCGGGGTAGGGCTGCAGCAGCTCTCGGAGGTCGCCGACGATGAAGTCGGGTCGGGACTTCACGTCGGCCGCCAGGACCTGCTTCGCGCCGTCGATGCCGGTCAGCACGAGGACGGAGGTCAACCCCGCCGCGTTGGCCCCGACGATGTCGGTGTCGAGGCGGTCGCCGATGAAGGCGGCCACGGTCGCCCCGAAGCGTTCGACGGCGGCCGCGAAGATCGGCGTCTCGGGCTTGCCCGCCGTCACGGGCAGCCGTCCGACGGCGGTGTGCACCGCCGAGACGAGCGTCCCGTTGCCGGGTGCGATCCCGCGCTCCTGCGGGATGGTCCAGTCGGTGTTCGTCGCGATCCAGGGGATGCCCGTGTGCAGGGCGTACGACGCCTCGGCCAGCTGCGCCCACCCGACGTCGGGGCTGAACCCCTGCACGACCGCCGCCGGCGCGTCGTCGGCCGAGCGGGTCACGACGAACCCCTCGGCCTCGATCACCGACGTCAGTCCTTCCCCGCCGACGACGAGGACCGTCGCCCCGGCGGGGACCGCGTCGACCAGGAGGCGCACCGCGGCCTGCGGGGACGTCACCACGTCGTCCGCCCCCACCTCGAGCCCGTAGCCCGACAGTTGCGAGGCCACGGCCTCGGCCGTGCGCGAGGCGTTGTTGGTGATGTAGCCGACCCGGCGGGTCCTGGCCACGTCGGTCAGGCTCTCGACCGCGTGGTCGATCGCGTGCCGGCCGCGGTAGACGACCCCGTCGAGGTCGGCGAGGACGGTGTCGACGCCGTCGAGGGGGGTCCGGGCGTCAGCCACGGTGCTCGTCGGCGCCGTCGTCCTGCGCAGTCGTCTCGGGATCGGCAGTCTCATCGTGCTGGTGGTCCTCGTCGTCGAGCGTCTCGGGGTCGTCGTCGGCGGGCGTGACGTCCGCGGCGTCGGCGTCGCTCGTCTCGGTCGACACGACGACGTTGGTGTCGCTGGTCTCGGTCGACACGTCGACGTCGACCTCCTCGTCCAAGACGCCTTCCTCGCCGATCTCGTCGAGGCCGCCTTCGGCGTCGAGGCCGACCGGAGGCTCGTCGGCCACATGGACCTCGATCTCCTCCTCGACGATCTCGACGGTCTCACCGTCGGCACCTCCGTGCTCGAGCGCGGCCAGGGCGTCCTCGGCACGGTCGGCCAACTCGAGCCACTTCTCGCCCTCGTCGGGTCGGCCGAGGTCCTCGAGCACCGTGCCGTAGGCCGCGAAGAGGGCCGGGCTGTAGCTGAAGGCCTTGGTCCGGTCGAGCTGCGGGATCTCGAGCTCGCCGAGAGCCGCCTGAGGCTGACCGAGGTCGAGACGCGCGCCCGACATGGCGATCGCCAACGACACACGGACCTGCGGGTCGAGCGTGGACACGTCGACGGATCGCCCGAGCTCGAGGGCACGCTCGGGGCGACCGAGACCGCGTTCGCTGTCGACCATCAGCGGCAGCTGGTCGTCGCGGCCGGAGATGCGGCGGTACGTGCGCAGCTCTCGAAGGGTCAGCGCGTAGTCCCCCACCTGGTACGCGGTGATGGCGATCGTCTCTCGGACCACCGAGATGCGCCCGGCACGTCGGCCGGCCGACAGGGCGTGCTTGTGGGCCTCGGCAGGGTCCTCGTCGATGAGTCGACCGGCCATCACGAGATGCTTGGCGACCCAGTCGGCGTTCTCCTTGCTGAGCGTCTTGAGTTCGCCGCGTGCGACCTTGTCGAGGTCGCGGGGCTCGACGTCGTCGGGAACGTGCGCGACCTCCTGGGCGGGACGCACGGACTTGATGCCGAACGGGTCGCGGTCCTCGGGGGTCTCGCGGGGCTTCCACCCGTCTCGCCGGTCCCCGCGCCCCGTCGAGCCCGCACGAGGCCCGCCACTGCGACGGTCGTCACCACCGGGACGACCGGTGCGCTGGGGACGGTCTCCGTACGACGGCCGATCGCCACGCTGCGGACGATCACCGTACGACGGCCGATCACCACGCTGCGGACGATCACCGTACGACGGCCGATCACCACGCTGCGGACGATCACCCGACGACGGCCGATCCCCACGCTGCGGACGATCGCCCGAGGGACGACCACCGGCGGGCCGACCGCCGGTCGGGCGGTCCCCGCGGGGCGGCCTGGCTCCAGTCGGGCGGTCTGCTGCGCCGCGACCCCGATCACCGGACGAGGGGCGGTCGCCGCCACGATCAGAGTCGCGGCGGCCGGACCCAGAAGAGGGGCGGCGCGGGCCGTCCGTGCGGTCGTCGTCGTCGCGATCAGTCACCGAAGTGCTCCTCTGTTGTTCTCTGCCAGCTGTCGAGTTGTGAAGGGACGACTCTACCAAAGCGACCCCGAACCGCGGGAGGTGCGGTTCGACCACTCGAGAGATCGCCCCGAACGCAGAAAAGCCGCCCCACTGGGGCGGCTCTTCTGGTGTTGCATGTGCTGTTCGCACTAAAAGGAGTCCGGCGGTGTCCTACTCTCCCACAAGGTCCCCCTTGCAGTACCATCGGCGCTGAGAGTCTTAGCTTCCGGGTTCGGAATGTGACCGGGCGTTTCCCTCTCGCTATGGCCGCCGAAACATCTACCACACACCATGTCTGGTGGTGAAGTCTGTTTCAGACCATGCGCCAAACCGTAAGGTGTGGCGTCTTGTCTGTGTTTAGTTGTTGTGTGTTTCGTTGTTCCCGACCGTATTTCGGGAACCACATAGTGGACGCAAGCAGCTTTCCCCCGCCTCTACAGGGAGGGAGTGTTGTCAAGTTATCGGCTTATTAGTACCGGTCAGCTCCATGGGTCGTTAGTCCCCACTTCCACATCCGGCCTATCAACCCAGTAGTCTAGCTGGGAGCCTCTCACCCCGAAGGGTATGGAAATCTCATCTCGAAGCCGGCTTCCCGCTTAGATGCTTTCAGCGGTTATCCGTTCCGAACGTAGCTAATCAGCGGTGCCCTTGGCAGGACAACTGACACACCAGAGGTTCGTCCATCCCGGTCCTCTCGTACTAGGGATAGATCTTCTCAAATTTCCTACGCGCGCAGCGGATAGGGACCGAACTGTCTCACGACGTTCTAAACCCAGCTCGCGTACCGCTTTAATGGGCGAACAGCCCAACCCTTGGGACCTACTCCAGCCCCAGGATGCGACGAGCCGACATCGAGGTGCCAAACCATGCCGTCGATATGGACTCTTGGGCAAGATCAGCCTGTTATCCCCGAGGTACCTTTTATCCGTTGAGCGACAGCGCTTCCACAAGCCACTGCCGGATCACTAGTCCCGACTTTCGTCCCTGCTCGACTTGTCAGTCTCACAGTCAAGCTCCCTTGTGCACTTACACTCGACACCTGATTGCCAACCAGGTTGAGGGAACCTTTGGGCGCCTCCGTTACTTTTTGGGAGGCAACCGCCCCAGTTAAACTACCCACCAGGCACTGTCCCAGAACCGGATCACGGTTCGTAGTTAGATATCCAAAGTGACCAGAGTGGTATTTCAACAATGACTCCACCTGAACTAGCGTCCAAGCTTCACAGTCTCCCACCTATCCTACACAAGCCACTCCGAACACCAATACCAAGCTGTAGTAAAGGTCACGGGGTCTTTCCGTCCTGCTGCGCGTAACGAGCATCTTTACTCGTAGTGCAATTTCGCCGAGTTCGCGGTTGAGACAGCTGGGAAGTCGTTACGCCATTCGTGCAGGTCGGAACTTACCCGACAAGGAATTTCGCTACCTTAGGATGGTTATAGTTACCACCGCCGTTTACTGGGGCTTAAATTCTGAGCTTCGCTTGCGCTAACCCTTCCTCTTAACCTTCCAGCACCGGGCAGGCGTCAGTCCGTATACATCGTCTTGCGACTTGGCACGGACCTGTGTTTTTAGTAAACAGTCGCTTCCCACTGGTCTCTGCGGCCTTTCCCGCTCCGGGAGTAAATCCCATCACGGTTCCGGCCCCCCTTCTCCCGAAGTTACGGGGGCATTTTGCCGAGTTCCTTAACCACGATTCTCTCGATCTCCTTGGTATTCTCTACCTGACCACCTGAGTCGGTTTGGGGTACGGGCGGCTTGAACCTCACGTCGATGCTTTTCTCGGCAGCATAGGATCACTGATTTCCCCCAATCGGGGTACGCATCGGATCTCAGGCGCATTGACGACGGATTTGCCTATCGTCAGCCCTACATCCTTACACCAGGTTCACCTTACGGATACCATCGCCTGGCTCAGCTACCTTCCTGCGTCACACCTGTTAATACGTTAACCGCACCAGCATGGGGTCGAGCGTTAGACCGGCCGGCATCACCCCGAAGGGATCCACTCAGCCGGGTTAGGACTCTTAGCACCACTGGATTAGCTTGGGCGGTTCTTCGCCGGTACGGGAATATCAACCCGTTGTCCATCGACTACGCCTGTCGGCCTCGCCTTAGGTCCCGACTTACCCAGGGCGGATTAACCTGGCCCTGGAACCCTTGGTCTTTCGGAGGACGGGTTTCTCACCCGTCTTTCGCTACTCATGCCTGCATTCTCACTCGTGTGGCCTCCACGGCTGGTTTACACCGCCGCTTCACTGGCCACACGACGCTCTCCTACCACTCCGTACGACTGAACCACGAAGGCTTGTCTATAATACGAAATCTACAATTTTGGTGGTGTGCTTGAGCCCCGTTACATTGTCGGCGCGGAATCACTTGACCAGTGAGCTATTACGCACTCTTTCAAGGGTGGCTGCTTCTAAGCCAACCTCCTGGTTGTCTATGCAACTCCACATCCTTTCCCACTTAGCACACGCTTAGGGACCTTAGTTGGTAGTCTGGGTTGTTTCCCTCTCGACGATGAAGCTTATCCCCCACCGTCTCACTGCTGCGCTCTCACTTACCGGCATTCGGAGTTTGGCTGACGTCAGTAAGCTTTTGGGCCCCATCGGCCATCCAGTAGCTCTACCTCCGGCAAGAAACACGCAACGCTGCACCTAAATGCATTTCGGAGAGAACCAGCTATCACGAAGTTTGATTGGCCTTTCACCCCTATCCACAGCTCATCCCCTCAGTTTTCAACCTAAGTGGGTTCGGTCCTCCACGACGTCTTACCGTCGCTTCAACCTGGCCATGGATAGATCACTTCGCTTCGGGTCTAGGACATGCGACTGTATCGCCCTATTAAGACTCGCTTTCGCTACGGCTACCCCACACGGGTTAACCTCGCCACATATCGCTAACTCGCAGGCTCATTCTTCAAAAGGCACGCTGTCACCCCTACAAGGAGGCTCCAACGGTTTGTAAGCAAACGGTTTCAGGTACTATTTCACTCCCCTCCCGGGGTACTTTTCACCTTTCCCTCACGGTACTTGTCCGCTATCGGTCATCTGGGAGTATTTAGGCTTATCAGGTGGTCCTGACAGATTCACACGGGATTTCTCGGGCCCCGAGCTACTTGGGATACCCATTCAGCCAGCGCCAGCATTTCGGCTACGGGGTTCGCACCCTCTATGACCAGCCATTCAAAGCTGTTCGCCTATACTGCGCTGTAACTGCTCCTGTCCGGCAGAACAGGACAACGGGTCCCACAACCCCGACCATGCAACGACCGCCGTCTATCACACATGACCGGTTTAGCCTCTTCCGATTTCGCTCGCCACTACTGACGGAATCACTGTTGTTTTCTCTTCCTGTGGGTACTGAGATGTTTCACTTCCCCACGTTCCCTCTACCCGCCCTATATATTCAGGCGGGAGTCACCAGACATAACGCCTGGCGGGGTTTCCCCATTCGGAAATCCTCGGATCAGGGCTCGATTATCAGCTCCCCGAGGCTTATCGCAGATTTCTACGTCCTTCTTCGGCTCCAGATGCCAAGGCATCCACCGTTTGCTCTTAGAAACTTGACCACAAAGTTGCTGCCAGCCAAAGACCGGCAGCGTCAGTGTTATCTCATTCGCCAACCACACCCCGAAGGGCGGGTTGGTCTAAGAAATTGCACTTAGTATCACAAACAACAACCAACCCGAAGGCCGGCAATTCTTTGCGACTAAGATGCTCGCGTCCACTGTGTAGTTCTCAAAATACGGGCGGCACCATGATCACCCTGCCATTGATGCAGGACTTTCATGGCCCAGAGGTAAAACCCCCACACCAAGTGTGGGTGCTTGGTCCCTCAGGACCCAACAGCGTGCATGCCCTCCACCTTGAACACCCTCACCTTCCAGACACCACGAAGGTGCCGTACTAGCGCTGATGCTCTCCGCAAAGAGCCATCGTCAATGTTCCACCCATGAGCGCCGGCCGAAGACATTCGCTTCGAAACCGACTTGACCCGAAACTCCCCGTGTAAACAGCGGGGCGGGTACATGCTCCTTAGAAAGGAGGTGATCCAGCCGCACCTTCCGGTACGGCTACCTTGTTACGACTTAGTCCTAATCACCGATCCCACCTTCGACAGCTCCATCCACAAGGGTTAGGCCACTGGCTTCGGGTGTTACCGACTTTCATGACTTGACGGGCGGTGTGTACAAGGCCCGGGAACGTATTCACCGCAGCGTTGCTGATCTGCGATTACTAGCGACTCCGACTTCATGAGGTCGAGTTGCAGACCTCAATCCGAACTGAGACCGGCTTTTTGGGATTCGCTCCACCTTACGGTATCGCAGCCCTTTGTACCGGCCATTGTAGCATGCGTGAAGCCCAAGACATAAGGGGCATGATGATTTGACGTCATCCCCACCTTCCTCCGAGTTGACCCCGGCAGTCTCCTATGAGTTCCCACCATAACGTGCTGGCAACATAGAACGAGGGTTGCGCTCGTTGCGGGACTTAACCCAACATCTCACGACACGAGCTGACGACAACCATGCACCACCTGTATACCGACCTTGCGGGGCGACCATCTCTGGACGTTTCCGGTATATGTCAAGCCTTGGTAAGGTTCTTCGCGTTGCATCGAATTAATCCGCATGCTCCGCCGCTTGTGCGGGCCCCCGTCAATTCCTTTGAGTTTTAGCCTTGCGGCCGTACTCCCCAGGCGGGGAACTTAATGCGTTAGCTGCGACACGGAGACCGTGGAATGGCCCCCACATCTAGTTCCCAACGTTTACGGCGTAGACTACCAGGGTATCTAATCCTGTTCGCTCCCCACGCTTTCGCTCCTCAGCGTCAGTTACGGCCCAGAGATCTGCCTTCGCCATCGGTGTTCCTCCTGATATCTGCGCATTCCACCGCTACACCAGGAATTCCAATCTCCCCTACCGCACTCTAGTCTGCCCGTACCCACTGCAGGCTGGGGGTTGAGCCCCCAGATTTCACAGCAGACGCGACAAACCGCCTACGAGCTCTTTACGCCCAATAATTCCGGACAACGCTTGCACCCTACGTATTACCGCGGCTGCTGGCACGTAGTTAGCCGGTGCTTTTTCTGCAGGTACCGTCACTTTCGCTTCTTCCCTACTAAAAGAGGTTTACAACCCGAAGGCCGTCATCCCTCACGCGGCGTTGCTGCATCAGGCTTTCGCCCATTGTGCAATATTCCCCACTGCTGCCTCCCGTAGGAGTCTGGGCCGTGTCTCAGTCCCAGTGTGGCCGGTCACCCTCTCAGGCCGGCTACCCGTCGTCGCCTTGGTGAGCCATTACCTCACCAACTAGCTGATAGGCCGCGAGTCCATCCTTGACCAAAATTCTTTCCAACTCCTAGCCATGCGGCTGAAGCTCGTATCCGGTATTAGACGCCATTTCTAGCGCTTATCCCAGAGTCAAGGGCAGGTTACTCACGTGTTACTCACCCGTTCGCCACTAATCCCTGGAGCAAGCTCCAGTTCATCGTTCGACTTGCATGTGTTAAGCACGCCGCCAGCGTTCGTCCTGAGCCAGGATCAAACTCTCCGTAAAAGAAAAAACAGCACAACCGGAATAGGCCATGACTGCTGAATTTGATGCTGACTAAAGAACAAAACAATCTGACGATTGTTGTTGTCCATCAATCTCAAAGAAACCTAAACACCACTCACAACCCCACCAAACGGTGAAGCCACAAGCAATGCCAGGGTATAATTTGGCATTTGACAATGTGCACGCTGTTGAGTTCTCAAGGACCAAACGCACTCGAGACCCAGTCTTGTTAGACCCTCGCTCGAAGCTGCTGTGGAACCATACCATCCTGGTGGACCAAGTCAAACCGACTCGATTTCCGATCTCCAACTCGTGAAGACCAGCGCCTGGAAGAACCAGAGGATGGATTTGAAACCCTACCACACGATTCTCTCGTCGTAAACGACGTGATCTCGGGGAGGATGTCACCACTTGAGGCCGGTGAGCTCCGGATCGGGACCATCTCTGGTCGCTGTCCTGGCCGCTCCGCCGCACCTTTGGGCTGACTCGGATTACTTTACACAGGCCGTCGGCCCCACCCCCAAATCTCCACGCATCCCGGGCGTGTCGCGGTTGCGAGGCCCGGAAACTCGGGCATCCGGTTGCCGTCCGCCCCTCCGGACGCAGAGAAGCCCGCACTCCTCGACGAGGAGTGCGGGCTTCTGGGCGGACCGGACGGCTGCCGGTTCAGACCTTGACGGTCACGCCGGCCAACGTCTTCTTGCCCCGCCGGAGCACGACGACTCCCCCGGGCAGTTGAGAGTCGGCCACGAGTGCGTCGCCGTTCTCGACCCTGGCGTTGTTCACGTACACGCCGCCCTCGGCGGTGGCGCGACGCGCCGCCCCGAGCGACGTGACGAGACCCGAGTCCACGAGGGCTTGCGCGACCGTGGTGGACGAATCGGCCGTGGCGGCCGGCAACTCGGCGATCGCGCTCCGCAGGGTCGACCCGTCCAGGAGGGCGAGGTCGCCCTGGCCGAAGAGGGCCGCGGCGGCGTCGATGGCCGAACGGGTGGCCGCGGTGCCGTGGACCAGGGACGTGACGTTCCAGGCCAAGGCGCGCTGCGCCTCCCGACGGAAGGGTTCGTCGGCGACGGCCGTGGCGAACCGCTCGATCTCGGCGCGCGAGAGGAACGTGAACACCTTGAGCCGCGAGACGACGTCGGCGTCGTCGGTGTTGAGCCAGAACTGGTACATGGCGTAGGGGCTGGTCAGCTCGGCGTCGAGCCAGACGGCGTTGCCTTCGCTCTTGCCGAACTTCGTGCCGTCGGTGTTCGTGATGAGCGGGGTGCCGATGGCGTGCACCGAGACGCCCTCGGTGCGGCGGATGAGCTCGGTGCCGCTCGTGAGGTTGCCCCACTGGTCGCTGCCGCCGGTCTGGAGCACGCAGCCGTGGCTGCGGTAGAGCTCGCGGAAGTCGAGGCCCTGAAGGATCTGGTAGCTGAACTCGGTGTAACTGATGCCGGCGTCCGAGTTCAGCCGGGCGGCCACGGCGTCCTTCTTGAGCATCGTGCCGACGCGGAAGTTCTTGCCGATGTCGCGCAAGAACTCGATGGCGCTGAGCGGTGACGTCCAGTCGAGGTTGTTGACCACGCGGAGGCCGTTGTCACCGTCCGGTGACAGGAACTTCTCGACGTGCACGCGGATGCGGTCGACCCACTCGGCGGTCTGCTCCGGCGTCTTGAGCACCCGCTCGGCGGTGGGTCGAGGATCGCCGATGAGACCGGTCGAACCGCCCACGAGGCCGAGCGGCCGGTGACCGGCGAGCTGCAGGCGGCGCATCGTGAGCAACTGCACGAGGTTGCCGAGGTGGAGGCTCGGCGCCGTCGGGTCGAATCCGCAGTAGTACGTGATCGGGTCGCCCGCGAGCAAGGTCTTCAGTGCGTCGGCGTCGGTCGAGACGTGCACCAGGCCGCGCCACTGCAACTCGTCCCACACGTCGTCGAACGACGGGTCGTTGCTCTGGGCTGCCAGCACGTCGGCGGTCGTTTCACTGGTCACGCGCGACACGCTACCAGCGGCCGCGGTCCCCCTCGTCACGCCCCACCGCGTCGGCGGGACACCGCTGCCCGGTAGGGCGAGACCGTCGGGTCGCCCTCGAGCGAGAACCGCCAGGGGAAGGCGTCGCCGCCGGCGTGACCCGACACACCGACGCGGGGGCCGGCGGCGACGGGGCCGACCGGTGCGGACGGGAGTCGCAGCCGGAACCGCGCCTCCTGACCGGGGGCGTCGTCGACGAGGCGCGAGCCGTCGTCGCCGAGCTCGATGCCGAGGGCGGAGCCGAGCCGACCGGGCCCACGGGCGAGGTCGGCCGGCGATCGTGACGTCGTCCGACGGCTCCGTGCCTCGTCGAGGCCGGCCACGACCTCACCCGCCCTCAGGAGGACACCGGATGCGTACCCCTCGGGACCGCACACGATGTTGACGCATCGGTGGATGCCGTACGACAGGTACACGTAGAGGGTGCCGGCGTCCTCGAACATGCTGCCGTTGCGCGCCGAACGACCGCGGTGCGCGTGCGAGCCGGGGTCCTGACCCTGGCCGTGGTACGCCTCGACCTCGGTCAGGCGGACCCCGACCCGCCCGGACCAGAAGACCGAGCCGAGGAGGCGCGGCGCGACCTCCAGCGCCGGCTCGGCCAGCAGCCTCGCGAGGCTGTCGTCGGCGGTCGTCGCGCTCACCGCCCCCTCGTGCCCACGCCGCTCAGAAGAATCGTTGCCCGCTGGCGAGCGTGATCACCACGACGGCCACGAGGACGGCCACGGCGAGGGCGACGACGACCGGCACGACCCAGGCGCGGGTCGGCCGGTCGTCGCCCGGCCCGGTGCGGCGAGGGCTCACGCCGCCACCGGGTCGAGGGCCTGGACGAGGTGACGCATCTGCTCGGTGAGCTGCGCGAGCTGCTCGGCCACCCGTTCGGGAGCCGTGCCCCCGGCGCCGCGGCGACTCGCGATGGACCCCTCGACCGTCAGGACCGGTCGGATCTCGCCGGTGAGGTGCGGCGAGATCGCTCGGTACTGCTCGTCGGTGGGCTCGTGCAGCTCGAGGTCGTGCTGCTCGCAGAACCTCACCAGTTCGCCGCTGATCTCGTGCGCGTCGCGGAAGGCGACACCCTGGCGGACCAGCCACTCGGCGACGTCGGTCGCGAGCGAGAACCCCTGCGGGGCCAGCTCGGCCATGCGGCCTTCGTCGAAGTCGAGCGTCGCCACCATGCCCGTGAAGGCCGGCAGCAGCACCTCGAGCTGGCTCACCGAGTCGAAGACCGGTTCTTTGTCCTCTTGCAGGTCGCGGTTGTACGCCAGCGGCAGCCCCTTGAAGGTCGCCAGCAGACCCGTCAGGTTGCCGATCAGTCGACCGGACTTGCCTCGTGCCAGCTCGGCGATGTCGGGGTTCTTCTTCTGCGGCATGATGCTCGACCCGGTCGAGAAGGCGTCGTGCAGCCGGACGAAGCCGAACTCGCGGGTGTTCCAGAGGATGATCTCCTCGGCGAGGCGCGAGAGGTCGATGCCGATCGAGGCCGTCACGAACGCGAACTCGGACACGACGTCACGACTGGCCGTCGCGTCGATCGAGTTCTCGGTCGTGCGGTCGAACCCCAGTTCGGTCGCGACCGACAGCGGGTCGAGACCGAGCGAGCTGCCGGCGAGGGCACCTGCACCGTAGGGCGACGCACCGGCTCGGCGTGACCAGTCGCGCAGGCGCTCGAGGTCGCGGACCAGGGGCCAGGCGTGGGCCAGGAGGTGGTGCGCCAACAGGACCGGCTGGGCGTGCTGGAGGTGCGTCCGACCGGGCATGACGGCCGTCGGGTGGGCGGTCGCCTGGCCCGCGACGGCGTCGACCAGGTCGACGACGTGCCGGCCGATGACTCGGGCGTGGTCGCGCAGGTACAAGCGCACGAGGGTGGCGATCTGGTCGTTGCGGCTGCGGCCCGCCCGCAGCTTGCCTCCGAGCTCGGGGCCGGCGATGCCGATGAGACCCCGCTCGAGGGCGGAGTGCACGTCCTCGTCGGACTCGGACGCGGTGAAGGTGCCGTCGAGCACGTCCGACTCGAGACGGTCGAGCGCCGCCACCATCGCGTCGAGCTCGGCGGCGTCGAGGTAGCCCGCCGCCGCCAGAGCCCGGGCGTGCGCCCGGGACCCGGCGATGTCGTACGAGGCGAGCTGCCAGTCGAACTGCGTGGACTTGCTGAGCGCCGCGAGCTCGGCGGACGGCCCGGAGGCGAAGCGGCCGCCCCAGAGGGCGCCCGCCTCGCCTGCGCGCTGGTTGCCGCCGGGCCCGTCACCGGCCCCGTTCTCGCCGGTCACGCCCCGTGGGCCAGGTCGCGACGAGCCGAGATCTTGCTCGGCAGCGACCAGATCTCGATGAATCCCTTCGACAGCGACTGGTCGAAGGTGTCGCCCGTGTCGTAGGTCGCGAGGTCGAAGTCGTAGAGGCTCGCGTCGCTCCTCTGGCCGGTGACGACGGCGCGACCACCCTGCAGCTTGAGGCGGATCTCGCCCGACACGTACTTCTGGGTGTCGTCGATGAAGACGTCGAGCGAGCGCTTGAGACCCGAGAACCAGAGGCCGTCGTAGACGAGGTTCGACCACTCGGCCTCGACTCCGCGCTTGTAGCGGCCGAGGTCGCGCTCGATGGTCAGGGCCTCGAGCGCCTCGTGCGCGGCGATCAGGGCCATCGCGCCGGGCGCCTCGTAGACCTCACGGCTCTTGATGCCGACCAGGCGGTCCTCGACGACGTCGATGCGGCCGACGCCGTGCTTGCCGGCCAGCTCGTTCATGCGCTCGACGATGCCGAGGGGGGTGAACGCCACGCCGTCGATCGCGGTCGGCACGCCGGCCTCGAACGTGATGACGACCTCGTCGGCGTCACGGACGACGGCCGGGTCCTGCGTGTACTCGTACAGGTCCTCGATCGGGGCGTTCCAGGGGTCCTCGAGGAAGCCGGTCTCGACCGCGCGGCCCCAGACGTTCTTGTCGATCGAGTAGGGGTTCTTCGCGCTCTGACGGATCGGGAGGGCGTGCTCTTCCGCGTAGACGATCGCCTTGTCACGGGTGAGGGCGAGGTCTCGGACGGGGGCGATGCTCGTGAGGTCGGGGGCCAGGGCCGCGACGGCCGCCTCGAAGCGGACCTGGTCGTTGCCCTTGCCCGTGCAGCCGTGCGCGACGCTGTTCGCACCCAGCTCTTTCGCGACCGACGCCAGGTGACGTGCGATCAGCGGACGGCTGAGGGCCGAGACCAGCGGGTAGGTCTTCTGGTACAGCGCGTTGGCCTTGAGTGCCGGCATCAGGTAGTCCGTGCCGAACTCCTCCTTGGCGTCGACGACGACGGACTCGACGGCGCCGCAGTCGAGGGCGCGTTGACGGATGTCCTCCATGTCCTCTCCGCCCTGTCCGACGTCGACGGCCAGGGCGACGACCTCCTTGCCGGTGGCGTCGGCCAACCAGCCGATGCCGACCGAGGTGTCGAGGCCTCCTGAGTATGCGAGGACGACGCGTTCCGCCATGGTTCTCCTTGTGTGGTGTGGGTGTGTCTACGAGTGTGTGGTGGTGGGTGCGCTCAGCGGGCCAGCAGCCAGGTGAGCAGCGCCTTCTGAGCGTGCAGCCGGTTCTCGGCCTCGTCCCAGATGACGCTGGTGGGGCCGTCGATGACGTCGGCCGTGACCTCGTACCCGCGGTCGGCGGGGAGGCAGTGCAAGAAGATCGCGTCCGCGTCGGCCCGGGCCATCAGCGCCTGGTCGACCTTGAACGACCCGAAGACGGCGACGCGCTCGTCCTTCTCGTCCTCTTTGCCCATCGACACCCAGGTGTCGGTCACGACGACGTCGACGCCGGTGACCGCCTCGACGGCGTCGGTCGTGACGAGCACCGAGCCGCCCGTCCGGGCCGCGATCGCCTCGGCGTCGGCCACCACGGTCGGGTCGGGCAGGAAACCCTCGGGTGCGCCGATGCGGACGTGCATGCCCGCGGTGGCGCCCGCGAGCAGGTAGGACTGGCCCATGTTGCAGCGGCCGTCGCCGACGAACGCGACCGTGAGCCCGGCGAGCGTGCCCTTCTTCTCGCGGATGGTCTGCAGGTCGGCCAGCAACTGGCACGGGTGGAAGTCGTCGCTCAGGGCGTTGACGACGGGGACGGTCGTCCCCGCCGCCATCTCTTCGAGGCCGGACTGCGCGTAGGTGCGCCAGACGATGGCGGAGACCATGCGCTCGAGCACGCGGGCCGTGTCCGACGGCGTCTCCTTGCCGCCGAGCTGGCTGTTCGCCGTGGCGATGATCAGCGGGCTGCCGCCGAGGTCGGCGATGCCGACGGCGAACGACACCCGGGTGCGCGTCGACGACTTGTCGAAGATGACGGCGACGGTCTGCGGGCCGGCGAGCGGCCGCTGCGACCAGCGGTCGCGCTTGAGCTCGTCGGCGAGGTCGAGGACCTCGAGCTGCTCGGCCGTCGTCAGGTCGTCGTCCCGGAGGAAGTGGCGGGTCATTCGAGGCCTTTCAGGACGGTGGTCATGATCTGGATGAACTCGGCGATCTCGTCGTCGCCGACGATGAGCGGAGGCGCGAGACGGATGCTCGAGTCGTTCGGTGCGTTGACGATGAGGCCGGCCTCGAGGGCGTCGGCCGCGATCCGTGCCGCCACGGGCTGGGTCAGGCCCAGGCCGATCAGGAGTCCGGCGCCCCGGACCTCGCCGACGAGGGGCGAACCGATCGCCTCGACGGCCGCCCGCAGCTGGTCACCTCGGACGATCGCGTTGAGCACGAGCTGGCTCGCCTCGATCTCTCCGAGCACGGCGTTAGCCGCGGCGGTGGCGAGCGGGTTGCCCCCGAAGGTGCTGCCGTGCTGCCCGGCCTCGAACAGGTCGGACGCGTCACCGAAGGTGATGAGCGCACCGATCGGGACTCCCCCGGCGATGCCCTTGGCCACCGTGATGGCGTCGGGGACGAGGTCGTGCTGCTGGAACGCGAACCACGAGCCGGTCCGGCCGATGCCGGTCTGGATCTCGTCGAGGATCAGGAGGGCACCGTGTCGGGTGGTCAGTTCTCGCGCCCGCTCGAGGTAGCCGTCGGGCAGGTCGACGACGCCGGCCTCGCCCTTGATCGGCTCGACGAACAGTGCCGCGACCGTGTCGTCGAGGGCCGCTTCGAGGGCCTCGATCGTCGTGTCGATGTGCTCCACCCCGGGCATCATCGGCTCGAAGGGCTCACGCAGCGCGGGCTTGCCGGTCAACGCGAGCGAGCCCATCGTGCGGCCGTGGAACGAGTTCTGCAGGGCGAGGATGCGCGTGCGCGAACCGTCGCCGCGGTTGAGGCGGGCCAGCTTGACCGCGGCCTCGTTGGCCTCGGCCCCGCTGTTGCCGAAGTAGACGCGCCCCCGCTCGCCGGCGCCGCTGATGCGGGTCAACCGTTCGGCGAGCTCGACCTGGGGGGCCGTCGCGAAGTAGTTCGAGACGTGGATCAGCTTGCTCGCCTGCTCGCTCAGCGCCTCGACGAGCACCGGGTGGGCGTGCCCGAGGGCGTTCACCGCGATGCCGGCCAGGAAGTCGAGGTAGCGCTTGCCGTCGACGTCCCAGACCTGGCAGCCCTCGCCCCGGTCGAGCATCACCTTCGGCGTGGACAGCGAGCGCATCATCGAGTCGCCGAATCGGCGCTGCCAGGTACCGCCTTGGGTCTGGATCATGGTCACGACTGTCCTTTCGTGTCGGTGCCGCTCGCGGCAGGGCCGCCCGGGGTTGCGCCCCGGGTGGTGACGGGCTCGCCGGCGGGGGTGCCGAACGAGGTGACGACGGGCGCGCCGGTCGAGGCCGCCCTGTCGTCGGGGACCACCTCGGTGCCCGACCCGCGCTGGGTGAACACCTCGAGGAGGATGGAGTGCGGGATGCGACCGTCGATGATGGTCGCCCCGCCCACGCCGCCGACGACCGAGTCGAGGCAGGCGCGCATCTTGGGGATCATGCCCGACTCGAGGGTCGGCAGCATGTCGGTCAGGGCCGAGACCGTGATGGCCTCGACGAGCGAGTCCCGGTTCGGCCAGTCGGCGTAGAGCCCGGCGACGTCGGTCAGCACGACGAGCTTGGCCGCGCCGAGGGCGATGGCCAGCGCGCCCGCCGCGGCGTCGGCGTTGACGTTCAGGGCGTGCTCGGGGTCGACCCGGTTGGTCGCGATCGACGAGACGACGGGGATGCGCCCCGCCGCGATCTCGGCCAGCACCGAGGAGGGGTCGACGTGCGTGACGTCACCCACGTGGCCCAGGTCGAAGGTCTCGCCGTCGACGACGACGCCGCGCTTGCGCCCCTCGAACAACGTCGAGCCCTCGCCCGAGACACCGCGGGCCAGGTCACCGTGCTCGTTGATCAGCTCGACGATCTCGCGGTTCACCTCGCCGGCCAGGACGTCGCGGACGACGGAGATCGCCTCGGTCGAGGTGTACCGGTAGCCACCGCGGAACTCGCTCTCGATGCCGGCTGCGTCCAGCGCCGCCGAGATCTGCGGCCCGCCGCCGTGGACGACGACCGGGTGCAGCCCCGCGTAGCGGAGGTAGACCATGTCTTCGGCGAACGCCTGCTTGAGGGCGTCGTCGACCATGGCGTTGCCGCCGAACTTGACGACGACCACCTTGCCCGAGAAGCGCTTGAGCCAGGGCAAGGACTCGATCAGCGTCGAGGCCTTGACCGCGGCCAGCTCCTGCTCGTCGGCAGCCGTGGCGCCCGTGTTCGTGTGGACGCCCATCAGCTGGAGTACGCGCTGTTCTCGTGCACGTAGTCGTGCGTGAGGTCGTTCGTCAGGATCGTCGCCTCGACAGGGCCCGTCTTGAGGTCGACGAGGACGTGGACCGCCCGCGGGGTGAGGTCCACCTCGTCGCTCGGCCGGTCGGGGGCACCGGCATGGCACACCCGGACGCCGTTGATGGTCACGTCGACGTCGTAGGGGTCGAACTCGGCCGAGGTGGTGCCGATCGCCGCCAGCACGCGACCCCAGTTGGGGTCGTTGCCGAAGACGGCCGCCTTGAACAGGGCGTTCCGGGCGATGGACCGACCGACCTCGACGGCGTCGTCGTCCGACGCCGCCCCGACGATCTCGATGCGGATGTCGTGCGACGCGCCCTCGGCGTCCGCCTGGAGCTGCTCGGCGAGGTCGGCGCAGAGCGCCGTGACCGCCGCGGCGAAGTCGCCGGAAGGAGGCGCGACACCGGACTCGGCGCTGGCCAGCAGCACGACGGTGTCGTTGGTCGACATGCAGCCGTCGGAGTCGAGACGGTCGAACGTGACCCGGGTCGCCTCGCGGAGCGCGGCGTCGAGGCCCACCGGATCGACGTCCGCGTCGGTCGTCAGCACGACGAGCATCGTGGCGAGCCCCGGCGCGAGCATGCCGGCGCCCTTGGCCATCCCGCCGACCACCCAGCCGTCGCCCGACACGACGGCCTGTTTCGGCTTGGTGTCGGTCGTCATGATGGCCGTGGCCGCGTCGAGACCGCCGTCGGCCGACAACGCCGCAGCCGCCGCGGTGGACCCGGCCAGGACCTTGTCGCGGAACCGCTGGTCGCCGACTCCGATCAGCCCCGTGGAACAGACGAGGACGTCCGTGGCCGACAGGTCGAGGGCCTGGGCCACGGTCTCGGCCGTGGAGTGGGTCGTCTGGAAGCCGAAGGCCCCGGTGAAGCAGTTCGCGCCTCCGGAATTGAGGACGACGGCGTCGACGCGACCGTCGGAGACGACCTGCTGCGACCAGAGGACGGGATTGGCCTTCGCCCGGTTGCTCGTGAAGACGGCGGCGGCGGCGGTGCTGCGGCCCCGGTTGACGACCAGGGCGACGTCGGGGGCTCCGGTGCTCTTGAGGCCGGCGACGACGCCCGAGGCCTCGAAGCCGGCTGCTGCGGTGACGCTCACGGGGCGACTCCGTTCTGGCCGAGGCCGGTGGTCTCGGGCAGGCCGAGGGCGATGTTCGCGGACTGGATCGCGGCGCCCGCGGTGCCCTTGACGAGGTTGTCGATGGCGCTGACGACGACGACGCGGTCGGCGGCCTCGTCGACGGCGAGGCCGATGAGCGCGGTGTTCGCCCCGAGGGTGTCCGCCGTGCGGGGGAACTCGCCCTCGGGCAGGAGGTGCACGAACGGCTCGTTCGCGTAGGCCTGCTGCCAGGCGGACCGGACGTCGCCGGCCGAGACGCCCGGGGCGAGGCGCGCCGTGGTCGTGGCGAGGATGCCGCGCGACATCGGGACGAGCACGGGCGTGAACGAGACGTTCACCTCGGTCGCCCCGGCGACGCGGAGGTTCTGCTGGATCTCGGGGACGTGCCGGTGGCTGCCGCCCACGCCGTAGGCGGACGCCGAGCCCATCAGCTCGCTCGCCAACAGGTGGGTCTTGAGCGCCTTGCCCGCCCCGGACGGGCCCACGGCCAGCACGGTGACGATGTCGGCGGTCTCGACCACTCCGGCCTGGACGCCGGGAGCCAGCCCCAGGGTGACGGCCGTCACGTTGCAGCCGGGCACCGCGATGCGCTTGGTGCCGACGAGGGCGTCACGCTGGCGTCCGGGTGCGTCGCCGAGGACCAGCTCGGGCAGGCCGTACGACCAGGCGCCGAAGAACTCGCCGCCGTAGAAGGTCTGCCAGGCGGACTCGTCGGTGAGCCGGTGGTCGGCACCGCAGTCGACGACGAGCGTGTCGTCGGGCAGCTGCGCGGTGATCGCCCCCGACTTGCCGTGGGGCAACGCGAGGAACACGACGTCGTGGCCGGCGAGGGCCTCGGGCGTCGTCTCGACCAGGGTCAGGTGCGCGAGGGAGCGCAGGTGCGGCTGCACCGAGAGGAGTCGCTGACCGGCGTTCTGGAACGCGGTGACGGTCTGCACCTCGAAGTCGGGATGCTCGGCCAGCAAGCGCAACAGCTCACCACCGGCGTAACCACTCGCGCCGGCCACGGCAACGGAGAAAGGCATGCGTCCACCCTAATGTTCGAATCGGCCTGGGATCAGGGGCGGCGGCGCCGGGCGAGTGTCAGTCGCGGAGCGCCGCCCCGAATCGCTCGCCGGCCAGGCGGACGGAGCCGGACTTGGCCTCGGAGGCCTCGGCCGCGGTGAGGGTGCGGTCGTCGGCCCGGAAGCGGAGGGCGAAGGTGAGCGACTTCGACGCGTCGGGCAACCCGGCACCCCGGTAGTCGTCGACCAGTCGGGCACTCTCGAGCAGGGGGCCGGCGCCGTCGCGGACCGCGGCGAGGACGTCGCCCGCGGGGACGTCGACGCCCACCACGAGAGAGAGGTCCTGCGTCGCCGCAGGATAGGACGACAGGGCGGAGGTGGACGGTTCGACCGCGGCGAGGGCGAGCAGACGGTCGAGGTCGAGCTCGGCCACGGCCACCACGCGGGGCAGGTCGAGGTCGGACGCGACGCTCGGCAGCAGTTCGCCGGCGATGCCCACGACTTCGTCGCCGACCAGGACCTCGGCCGTGCGACCGGGATGCAGCGACACGTGCCGGGCCTGGCGGAACGAGACCGCGGCGGCGACGGAGGACGCCGCGACGCGCACGGCGTCGAGCACGTCGGCGAGCGAGGCCGCGACGGCGGGTTGACCCGGGGCACGGTCGACGACGGTGCCTGCGGCGAGGAGCCCGAGATGTCGTGGCTGGGGAGGAAGGGCTTCGGCGAGGGCGGACAACGTCGCGTCGTCGGGACGCGCGGCCCCGAAGGGCACCTCGGCGCTGCCGTAGGCGACGCCCTCGACCGGCAGGAACACCGTGCCGACCTCGAACAGCGAGAGGTCGACGAGGCCGCGACCGAGATTGCGACGGGCGACCTCGAGGAGGCCGGGCACGAGGGAACGCCGCAGCTCGGGAGCAGCCGAGTCGAGCGGGTTCGCGAGCCGGACGGCGGGCAGCACGGTGCCGTCGCTCGAACCGAAGGCGGCGTTCTGGGCCGACGACACGAACGGGTACGCGGCGACCTCGGTGGACCCGGACGCGGCGAGCCCGTTCGAGACCTGCCGTCGCAACTGCTGCTCACGGCTGAGGCCGCGCCCGGCCGGAGCGACCGGCAGGACGGAGGGGATGCGGTCGTAGCCGGTGATGCGGGCGACCTCTTCGACGAGCGACGCCGGGTCGACGAGGTCGGTGCGCCAGGTCGGCGGGGTGACGAGCCAGTCGTCGCCGGCACGCTCGACGCGCGCACCGATCGCCGTCAGGGCTGCGGACACCTCGTCGTCGGTGTAGTCGACGCCCATGAGGCTCGCCGGCCGGTGGGCCGGCAAGGTGATCGTCTCGGGCGTCGAGGACGCGTCCCACCGAGACCCGAGCGTGTCGGCCGTGCCGCCGGCGAGCTCGACGAGCAGGTCGACGACGCGCTGGGCGGCCGCCTCGGCGACCTGGGGGTCGACACCGCGCTCGAAGCGCTTGGACGCCTCGCTGGGCAGCTTGTGGCGACGGGCGGTTCGAGCGACGGAGGTCGGGTCGAAGGTCGCGGCCTCGATCAGGACGTCGGTCGTGCCCTCGCCGATCTCGGTCGAGGCACCGCCCATGACGCCCGCCAGGCCGACGGCACCCGACTCGTCGGCGATCACGAGGTCTTCGGGGTGCAGGTCGCGCACCTGACCGTCGAGGGTCTCGAGGCGTTCGCCGGGTGCCGCCCGGCGGACCGAGAGCCCCCCGCTGACCTTGTGGAGGTCGTAGCCGTGGATGGGCTGGCCGAGCTCGAACATGACGTAGTTCGTGACGTCGACCGGCAGCGAGATGCTGCGGACGCCCGCCAGGCGGAGGCGCGAGGCCAGCCAGGGCGGCGTGGGACGCGTCGCGTCGATGCCGCGGACCACCTTGGTGGTGAAGGTCTGGACGCCCACGCGGTCTCGCACCGGCGCCTGGTCGTCGACGACGACCGAGAACCCCGTCGACGGGGTGGGCGACACGAGCGACGCCGGGTCGCGGAAGGTCGCACCGGTCGCGTGCGAGTACTCGCGGGCGACCCCGCGGATGCTGAAGGCGTAGCCGCGGTCGGGCGTGACGTTGATCTCGACCGCCGCCTCGTCGAGTCCGAGCAGTGCGATGGCGTCCGTGCCGACCTCGGGGTCGAGGCCGAGCGACGACAACACGAGGATGCCGTCGTGCTCGTCGCCGAGACCGAGTTCTCGGGTCGAGGCGATCATGCCGTCGGACACGTGCCCGTAGGTCTTGCGCGCGGCGATCGGGAAGGGGCCGGGCAGCACGGCGCCGGGCAACGACACGACGACCTTGTCACCGACGACGAAGTTGTGGGCACCGCAGACGATGCCGCGGACGTCGTCGGGCTCGGTCGCCGCGTTCGGCCCCACGGCGACCTGGCACCAGTTGATGGTCTTGCCGTTCTTCTGCGGCTCGGGCGTGAACTCGAGCACCTGCCCGACCACGAGAGGGCCGGTCACGTCGCCGACGTGCACGTCCTCTTCTTCGAACCCGACCGACACGAGGGCGGCGTGGACGCTCTCGAGCGACACGTCACCCGGCAGGTCGACGAACTCGCCCAGCCAACTCAGCGGAACCCGCATCAGACCACCATCCCGAACTGCTCGCTGAACCTGACGTCGCCCTCGACCATGTCGCGCATGTCGTTCAGGTCGTTGCGGAACTGCAGTGTGCGCTCGATGCCCATGCCGAAGGCGAATCCCTGGTAGCGCTCGGGGTCGATGCCCGCCGCGCGCAGCACGTTCGGGTTGACCATGCCGCAACCGCCCCACTCGACCCACCGCGCGCCGCCCTTGGCGTTCGGCTGCCAGACGTCCATCTCGGCGCTGGGCTCGGTGAAGGGGAAGTAGTTCGGGCGCAGGCGGATCTGCGCCTCGGCGCCGAACATCGACCGCGCGAGGTGTTCGAGCGTGCCGCGCAGGTGGGCCATGGTCAGCCCCTCGTCGACGGCGATGCCCTCGAGCTGGGTGAAGACGGGCGTGTGCGTCGCGTCGAGCTCGTCGGTGCGGAACACCCGGCCGAGGGCGACGTTGTAGACCGGCAGCTCTCTCGACAGCAGCGTGCGGATCTGCACCGGCGACGTGTGCGTGCGCAGCACCAGGTGACGGTCGACGGGGTCGACGAAGAAGGTGTCCTGCATGGCCCGCGCCGGGTGGTCGGCGTCGAAGTTCAGGGCGTCGAAGTTGAACCACTCGTGCTCGAGCTCGGGGCCCTCGTTGACCTCCCACCCCATGCCGACGAACAGGTCGGCCATGCGCTCCTGCAGCAGCGTCAGGGGGTGACGGGCCCCGGCGCGACGACGCGACGGCAGGGCCGTGACGTCGACGGTCTCGGCCGCGAGCCGGGCGTTCTCCTCGACCACGGCCAGTTCGGCCTCGCGCGTGGCGACGGCCTGGCCGACGCGACCCCTGGCCTGGCCCACGAGTTTGCCCGCCGCGGCCTTCTGGTCGTTCGGCAGGTCGCGCAGGCCGGCGTTCAGGCGCGCCAGCACCGAGGCCTCGCCGACGTGCTGCGCACGCGCGGTCTTGAGCTCGGCGACGGTCGCGGCCGTGGCGATCGCCGCGAGGGCGGCGTCGACCGCCGACGCGACGGCGTCTTCGGTGAGGGGAACGGAGTCTGACACGAGAACCAAGCTTAGCGATCTTGCGGAGGCGACCCGCGCCTCCTGGTCGGGGACGACGAGGAGGCGCGGGCCGGGGACGAGGAGGCGGGCCTCGTCAGGTCGCGCGGCCCGACACGTGGTCGGACTCGAAGCGGCCACCGCGGGCGGACATGCCGGGGTCCTTCGGTGCGCCCGGACGCTTCGCGACGACGGCGCGACGGCCCGTGCGCCGGTCGACGATGCGGACGACCCACGAGAGCAGGAGGTTCGTCGCGAGGTAGACGACGAGCACGACGGCGAAGAGGGTGAAGGTGTACCGGCTGCCGTAGTACGACCCCAGCTGGTTGAGGCCGACCCGGGTGAGTTCGAGGTAGCCCACGATGTAGCCGAGCGAGGTGTCCTTGAGCAGGACGACGAGCTGGGCGAGGATGATCGGCAGCATCTGGCGGAAGGCCTGGGGGAACTCGATCGCGAACCTCGTGCGGATCGGCGTGAGCCCGATGGCCAGTCCCGCCTCACGCTGCCCCTTCGGCAGCGAGGCGATGCCCGCCCGCAGGGCCTCGCCGATCAGGGCACCGTTGTAGATCGCCAGCGCGGCCACGACGGCCCAGAACGCCCCGGTCGAGAAGACCAACAGGATGAACAGCATCATCAGCAGCACGGGCATGCCCCGGAAGAACTCGAGGACGATCGTCGTCGGCACGCGGACGAGTGCCGAGCGGGCCGTGCGGAGGAACGAGAACAGGATGCCGATGACGACGGCGAGGACCGACGCGAGGGCGGCGGCCTGGACGGTGCCGAGCCACCCGCGGCCGATGGCACGCCACAGGGCGAGGTCCTGCAGGATGTCCCACCGGGACGAGTCGAAGACGCCGGGTGTCTCCGCGCCGTTCGCGCTGATGCGGGGGCGCCCGAGGAGGTACGCCAGGTAGGCGACGAGCGCCAGCACGAGCACGACGCCGACCACCGAGATGATGCGCGACGTGCGGCGGGCCTTGGGGCCGGGGGCGTCGTAGAGGACGGAGGTGCTCATCGGAGGACTGCGACCTTCTTCTCGACCACGGCGGCCAGGCGGCCGAGCGTGATGGTGACGAGCAGGTAGAAGAACGCCACGGCGAGCAGCGTCGTGATGACGGCGTCACCGCGGTCGTTGGCGATGTACCGGCCGGCGGCGAAGAGTTCGCCGACGAAGAAGCCGCCCGCGACGGAGGTGTTCTTGGTCAGGGCGATGAAGACGTTGATGAGGGGTGGGACGACCATGCGCATGGCCTGCGGCAGCACGACGTGGCCGAGGGTCTGACCGAAGCCCAGCCCGATGCTGCGTGCGGCCTCCGCCTGACCCACGGGCACGCCGTTGATCCCCGAGCGGATCGCCTCGGCCACGAACGGCGAGGTGTAGGCCGTCAACCCGAGCACGGCCAGCGGGAAGTACGTGCCGAAGTCGACGCCGAGGTAGGGCAGGACGAAGGCGCAGAAGAAGAGCACGAGCGTCAGCGGGACGTTGCGGAGCGCCTCGGTGTAGACCGTCGCGAAGGTGCGGAACGAGGCCACGGGCGAGATGCGCAGCGCGGCCACGACGAAGCCGATCACGAGGGCGCCGAGGCCCGACAGAACGAGCAGCTGCAGCGTCGTGACGAAGCCGCCCCAGAAACGGGGCCAGTTGTCGGTCACGGCGTCGAAGCCGGGGATGACGTCCAAGGGGTTCAACGGGGTCCTTCGGTCGGGGCAGGACACGGGCACCCGGGGCAGGACGCCCCGGGTGCCCGCGCGGTGTCAGTAGCGGTCGATCGTGGGCGGCGTCGGGGTGTCGAGCACCTTGCCCGCGGTCTTCTCCCACAGCTCGTCCCAGGTGCCGTCGTCCTCGGCCTCCTGCAGCGTGTCGTTGACGAACATGCGGAAGTCGGTGTCGTCGAGCGCCAGGCCGATGCCGTAGGGCTCCTCGGTGAAGGGCTCGCCGACGACCTCGAACTCGCCCTCGTTCTGGTCGGCGAGGCCGGCCAGGATGACGTTGTCGGTCGTCACCGCCGAGACCGCACCGGTGCGGAGGGGCTCGAGGCAGTTGGAGTACGTGTCGGTCGCGAGGATGTCGGTGGTGTAGGCCGCGACGTTCTTCTCGCTGGTCGAACCGCTGACCGTGCAGACCTTCTTGCCTGCGAGGTCGTCCGCGGACTCGATGCCCTCGGGGTTGCCGTCGAGCACGAGCAGGTCTTGACCCGCCGTGTAGTACGGGCCGGCGAACGACACGACCTTCTTGCGATCGTCGTTGATCGTGTAGGTCGCGATGACGAGGTCGACCTGGCCGTTCTGGATGAACGGTTCGCGGTTCGCCGACACCGTCTCGGTCCACGTGATGTTCTCGGGCTGGATGCCCAGCTTCGCCGCGACGAGCTTGCCGATCTCGGCGTCGAAGCCCTCGGGCACGCCGTCCGGGTTCGCGAGGCCGAAGAGGGGCTGGTCGAACTTGGTGCCGATGGTGATCTCACCGGCGTCGGCGAGCCGGGCCATGGTGCTGCCTTCGGCGAAGTCGGCCGGCGTCTCGACGTCGACGGCCGGGGCCGACGAGTCGGTGCAGGCCGAGAGGCCGAGGACCACGGCGGCTGCTGCGGCTACGGCGACGAATCCCTTGCTGAGTCGCATTCTGATCTCCTTGCTGGGTGGCCCGGACGCCGGACGGCGATCGGGTGTCGGGGGCCGGCGCGTCGGGCGCCGGTGGCGGACGGCGGACGCGACGGCGTCCGCGGCCCGGCTCAGTGCGTGAGGATCTTCGCCAGGAAGTCCTGTGCGCGGGTCGACCGGGGAGCGGTGAAGAACTCCTCGGGCGTGGCCTCTTCGACGATCTGGCCGTCCGCCATGAAGACGACGCGGTCGGCGGCCTTGCGGGCGAAGCCCATCTCGTGGGTGACGACGATCATCGTCATGCCGTCCTTCGCGAGCTGCACCATGACGTCGAGGACCTCGGTGATCATCTCGGGGTCGAGTGCGCTCGTCGGCTCGTCGAGCAACATCACCTTGGGGTCCATCGCGAGGGCACGGGCGATCGCCACGCGCTGCTGCTGACCACCCGAGAGCTGAGACGGCATCTTGTCGGCCTGGTTCGCCACGCCGACCCGCTCGAGCAACTGCATCGCACGCTCTCGGGCCTCGGCCTTGCTCCGCTTGCGCACCTTGAGCTGGCCCAGCATGACGTTCTCGAGGACGGTCTTGTGCGAGAAGAGGTTGAAGCTCTGGAACACCATGCCCACGTCGGCGCGGAGCCGCGCCAGGCCGGCACCCTCTTCGGGCAGACGCGTCCCGTCGATGGTGATGACGCCGTCGTCGATGGTCTCGAGGCGGTTGATGGCCCGGCAGAGGGTCGACTTGCCCGAGCCGCTCGGCCCGATGACCACGACCACCTCGCCCCGGCCCACCGTCGTGGTGATGTCTTTCAGGACGTGCAGGTCACCGAAGTGCTTGTTGACGTGGTCGACCACGACGAGGGGTTCCATGCGCCCACACAAACAGACCCCCAGGTCGGGGTCAAATTCACAGTCGATTCTTAATGAAAACGAAACGACGTGTTCGGTCGTGACGTCCCCGTCCGACCCGACCCGCGCCTCCCGGGGACCGAGGAGGCGCTAGCTGCGGTGGGCGAAAGCGCTCTCGTAGAGGCACACCGAGGCCGCCGTGGCGAGGTTCATCGATTCGGCGTGACCGTAGACGGGCACCACCAGGGCGCGGTCGGCGCGCCCGAGGTCGACGTCGGTGAGGCCCCTGGCCTCGTTGCCGAACAGCCACGCCGTCGGCGCCGCGAGGACGCCCGCGACGCGGGCGGCGAGCAGGTCGTCGCCCTTGACGTCGGCGGCGAGGACCTGCAGGCCGACCTCGCGGCACCGGTCGACGATCGCCGGCAGCTCGACGCCCACGGCGACCGGCACGTGGAACAGCGAGCCCGTCGTGGACCGGACGACCTTGGGGTTGTACAGGTCGACGCTGCGGCCGGTCATGATGACGGCGTCGGCACCGGCGGCGTCGGCGGCCCGGATGATGGTGCCCGCGTTGCCCGGGTCGCGGACCTCCTCGAGGATGACGACGAGCCTCGGGTCCGCGGCGAAGACGTCCTTGACGGACGTGGGGAACTGCCGGCAGACGGCGACGATGCCCTGGGGCGTCACGGTGTCGGCCATGGCCTCGAGCACCGGCTCGGTGACGAACTGCACGTCGATGCCCTCGGCCTCGGCGGCGGATGCGACGGCGGGGTACCGCTCGAGGGCGGTCGGGGTGCCGAACAGCTCGACGATCAGCTCGGGGCGGAAGGCGAAGGCCTCACCGACCGACTGCGGCCCCTCGAGCAGGAAGGTGCGGGTCTCGGTGCGGGCGTCGCGCTTCGAGAGCTTGGCCACCGCCCGGACTCGAGGCGAACGGGGGTTGTCGAGCAGGGAGTCGTGGGGCACCCGTCCATGATGCCGCACGCGGCCGGGAGGCGTGGGGACGCACGAAGCCCGACGGCGACACCGGAGCGGTGACGGCCGTCGGGCCTCGAGGTGTGGTGCGGGTGCGACTACGCGGCGACCTTGGGGGCCGAGGTGTCGGCGGGCAGCGCGGCCTTCGCGGTGGCGACGAGCGACGCGAACGTGGCGGGCTCGTTGACGGCCAGCTCGGCGAGGATGCGACGGTCGACCTCGACGCCGGCCAGGGACAGACCCTGGATCAGGCGGTTGTAGGTCAGGCCGTTCGCACGCGACGCGGCGTTGATGCGCTGGATCCACAGACGACGGAACTCGCCCTTGCGAGCACGGCGGTCACGGTACGAGTAGACGAGCGAGTGGGTGACCTGCTCTTTGGCCTTGCGGTACAGGCGCGAACGCTGGCCGCGGTAACCCTCGGCGCGCTCGAGGATGACGCGACGCTTCTTGGCGGCGTTGACCGCTCTCTTGACTCTTGCCATTTTCTTGTTCCTCTACGTTCGTGTCTGCGGTCAGTGACCGAGAAGCTTCTTGGCGACCTTGGCGTCAGCGGGCGCGAGCACCTGGTCCTGGTTCAGGCGGGCCTTGCGCTTGGCGCTCTTCACCTCGAGGTTGTGGCGCATGCCGGCCTGCTGCTTCATGATCTTGCCGGAACCGGTGACCTTGAAGCGCTTCTTGGCGCCGGAGTGGGTCTTCTGCTTGGGCATGTCTTACTTGCTTTCTTCTGTCGGTCGGTCGGCCGGTGCGTCGGCCGGGACCTCGTCGGACGTCGGGTGCTTCGGCGCCTTGTTGGCCGCCTTGCGAGCCTCGGCCTCGGCCTTCGCCTCGGACTTGTTCTTGTGCGGACCGATCACCATGACCATGTTGCGGCCGTCGATGGTCGGGGTCGACTCGACGCTGCCGAACTCGGCGACGTCTTCGGCGAAGCGCTGCAACAGGCGGACGCCCTGGTCGGGACGCGACTGCTCGCGGCCACGGAACAGGATCATGGCCTTGACCTTGTCGCCGCCCTGGAGGAAGCCCTCGGCGCGCTTGCGCTTGGTCTCGTAGTCGTGCTTGTCGATCTTCAGACGGAAACGGACCTCTTTGAGGATCGTGTTCGCCTGGTTGCGACGCGCTTCCTTCGCCTTCTGCGCGGCCTCGTACTTGAACTTTCCGTGATCCATGATCTTGGCCACGGGAGGCTTCGAGTTGGGGGCCACCTCGACCAGGTCGAGCTCGGCCTCTGCGGCGAGACGCAGGGCCATGGCGATGGGGACGACACCGACCTGTTCTCCGCCGGGCCCGACGAGGCGGACCTCGGGGACGCGGATGCGGTCGTTCGTACGGGGATCGCTGATGCGGAACTCCTCTGTCGTTTCTTCTGCACCTGGCGGGGCCGGACGGCCTGGCCAGAGAAAGAGGAGGTTCGTGCGGTCGTCACCAGGGACGCATCGCACTGCACCCTGGCTGCTCGACCGGTGCCCACCCACTGCCTCTGACGAGGAGCAGGAAGGGCGATGGTGCTGATCGAACGGGGTGCCAACAACCCGGTAACCTTGTGTAACGGTCAAGCGCGGGTGGGAGAATCTCCACTTTCGCACGGAGCAGACGCTCCGAGCCTGGACGAGTTTAGCAGAGGATCAGTTCGTGAGCCACTCCCCCGACGACGCACCCACACCCGACGCCCGCTTCGGCGACGCCGGGTCGCAGACGACCCCCGAGGCGGCCCCCGGTTCGTCCCGGTTCGAGGACGACCTGCGGTTCGGCGAGGACGCCGCCCGCGACATCGCGGACGTGAACGCCGTCGAGGTCATCAACACGGTCTGCGTCCACCTGATGAGCGCCGCCGCCGTCAAGGTCGGCCTCGCGGACGACCCGCAGGCCCAGACCGACCTCGACGAGGCGCGCAAGCTCATCACCTCGCTCGCGGGCCTCGTCACGGCAAGCGCACCCGAGATCGGCGACCAGCACGCCCGCGCACTGCGCGACGGGCTCCGTTCGTTGCAGCTCGCTTTCCGCGAGGCCTCGGCGATCCCCGACGCCGTCGGCCAGGGGCCCGGCGAGAAGTACACCGGCCCGGTCAACTGACCGGACCCACCGACGCACGCCCTCCGGGGCCCGGCGGCCTCAGCCCGCGACCACCTTGACCGACATGCTGTCGACCCGGTCGACGATCACCGGGTCGGCGGCCCACGCGGCCTGCAGGCGCCCGAGCATCGCGGCGAGGGCGTCACGGTCGAGCCCCGGGACGACCCCCAGCTGCACCACGATCTCGGGGGCGCCGAGGCGGGCGTCCCGGTAACCGGGCGCGACCACCAGGCTGACCAGCGCCTCCTCGCCGCGCGACGCGTCGAGGAACGCGCCGAGGACGCGTTCGTCGTGGTGGCTCGGCGCCCACGGCAGGTCTTGCGCGACCGCCCAGACGGCCGGGCGTCGCAGCCCGAACTCGGTGATCGACCCAGGGTCGAGCACGATCCGGTCGGTCGACTCGGAGGCGGCCGCCAGCGCCACGCGCCGGGCGTCCACCGGCACGGGACGTGCGGCTGCACGCCAGCGGGTCAGGGTCTCGACCGAGGTGAAGGCGGGCAGCACGTCGCGGCCGTCCGGGCCGGAGACCGTCACGATCGACAGCTCCTGCGTCTTGTCGACGCGGCGCCCGTGGTCGTCGAACCCCTCGTCACCGGCCACGGCGACCAATGGCACGAGCAGACGGGCCGGGCGGAGGGCGTCGACGACGTCGGCCTCGCCGAGCCGCCCCTCGCGGAAACCGAGGAGGGCGTCCAGGAGGCGCGGGTCGGCCGATCCGTCGTCGCCCGCGTGCGCCGTGTCGTGGTGCTCGAACGTGCGCCCCGCCCAGGGACGCCCGGCACTGTCGGCGCCGCGCCCGGCGTCGCCGTGCTCAGGGACGCCGGGCGCACCGTCGCGGGCCGCACCGTCGCCGGCCGTCGACCCGTGTCGCGCGTTCCCCCGGTCCTCCGGAGCAGCGGTCATCAGTTCGAGGCGACGTCGAGGGCCGCGGCGAGCGTGAAGGCACCCGAGTAGAGCGCCTTGCCCACGATCGCGCCCTCGAGGCCCTGGGGCACGAGCTCACGCAGGGCGACGAGGTCGTCGAGGCTCGAGATGCCGCCGGACGCGATGACCGGACGGTCGGTGCGGTCCATCACCTGACGCAGCAGGTCGACGTTCGGCCCCTGCAGCGTGCCGTCCTTGGCGACGTCCGTGACGACGTAGCGTGCGCAGCCGGCCTCCTCGAGGCGGGCCAGCACGGTCCAGAGGTCGCCGCCCTCTTCCGTCCAGCCACGCGCCGCGAGGGTCGTGCCGCGGACGTCGAGGCCGACCGCCACCGCCTCGCCGTACTCGGCGATGACGTGGGCGGCCCACTCGGGGTTCTCGAGGGCCGCTGTGCCGAGGTTGATGCGCTTGACGCCGGTGCTCAGCGCGTCCTCGAGCGACTTGTCGTCGCGGATGCCGCCGCTGAGCTCGACGTTGACGCCCTTCACCTGCTTGATGACCTTCTTGATGACGGCACGGTTGTCCCCGCGCCCGAAGGCGGCGTCGAGGTCGACCAGGTGCAACCATTCGGCGCCCTGGCTCGCCCAGTCGTCGGCGGCCGAGACGGGGTCGCCGTAGCTCGTCTCGCTGCCGGCCTCGCCCTGGGTGAGGCGGACGGCCTGCCCGCCCGCCACGTCGACGGCGGGGAACAGGGTCAGGGCGGGGGTCGTGCAGAACTCGCTCATGTCGTCTCTCTCACGGGGCCGGGGCACCGCAGGGTCAGGAGGCGCGATCGGGTGGGTCGCGTCGGGGTCAGAGGGTGCCGAGCCAGTTCGAGAGCAGCCGGATGCCCGGCTGCCCCGACTTCTCGGGGTGGAACTGCGTGGCCCACAACGGGCCGTTCTCGACGGCGGCGACGAAGCGTCCGCCGTGGTCGGCCCACGTCACGTGCGGCTCGGTGAAGGGTCGGATCACGTCGAGCGACCACTCCTGTGCCGCGAAGGAGTGGACGAAGTAGAAGCGCTCGTCGGCGACGCCGTCGAACAGCACGCTGCCCTCGGGCACGTCCACGGTGTTCCAGCCCATGTGCGGCAGGACGTCGGCCTTGAGCTCGTCGACGACGCCGGGCCAGGCGCCCAGGCCGCCCGTCGTGTTGCCCCGCTCGACACCGCCTTCGAAGAAGACCTGCATGCCGACGCAGATGCCCATCACCGGGCGACCGCCGGCGAGCCGACGATCGATCAGGTCTCCGCCGCTGACGGACTCGAGCTGGCTCATGACCGCCGAGAACGCCCCGACACCGGGCACGAACAACCCGTCCGCCGCCTGCACCCGAGCACGGTCGGCCGTCAGCAGCACGTCGGCACCCGCCAGTTCGAGCGCCTTCACGGCCGAGTGGACGTTGCCGCTGCCGTAGTCGAGGACGACGACCGACGGACGAGCCGCCGTCACAGGGCGCCCTTCGTCGACGGGATGCCGCTGACGCGCGGATCGGGCTGGACGGCCTGACGGAGTGCCCGGGCGAACGCCTTGAACTCGGCCTCGGCGATGTGGTGCGGGTCGCGACCCCCCAGCACGCGGACGTGCACCGTGATGCCGGCGTGGAAGGTGATGGCCTCGAACACGTGCCGGACCATCGAACCGGTGAAGTGGCCGCCGATGAGGTGGTACTCGAACCCCTCGGGCTCTCCGGCGTGGACGAGGTACGGCCGACCCGACACGTCGACCACCGCTTGCACGAGCGCCTCGTCGAGCGGGACGAGCGCGTCGCCGTACCGTGAGATGCCGGACTTGTCGCCGAGCGCCTGCTTCAGCGCCGTGCCGAACGTGATGCCGATGTCCTCGACCGTGTGGTGCACGTCGATGTGTGTGTCGCCCCGGGCCGAGACGTCGAGGTCGATCAGCGAGTGCTTCGACAGGGCCGTCAGGAGGTGGTCGAAGAACGGCACCGAGGAGTCGATCGTCGACCGGCCCGAGCCGTCGAGGTCGAGGGCGAGCGTGATGCTCGACTCGCTCGTCTCGCGCGAGAGGGAGGCGGTACGGGCGGCGCGGGTCGTCTCGGTCACGAAGAGAGCCTAATGTCGCGGAGCGCCTCGAGGAACGCCGTGGTCTCGGCCTCGGTGCCCGCGCTGACCCGCAGGTGGTTCGGGATGCCCAGGTCTCGGACGATGATGCCCCGCTCGAGCAGACGCTCGAACACGTCGGCCGGATCGTCGACCCCGCCGAAGAGGACGAAGTTCGACCAGGTCGGCCACGGCTCGTAGCCGAGCTCGGTCAGCACGTCGACGATGCGGTCGCGCTGCGTCTTGATGTCGTCCACCATGGCCAGCATCTCGGACGCGTGCGAGAGAGCCGCCACGGCCGCCGCCTGGGTCAAGGACGACAGGTGGTACGGGAGGCGCACGAGACGGAGCGCGTCCGTCACCGCCGGGTGCGCGGCCAGGTAGCCCACCCGGGCGCCGGCGAAGGCGAAGGCCTTGCTCATCGTCCGTGAGACGACGAGTCGCTCACGCCCCTCGAGGAGGGTCAGGGCCGTCGGCTGGCCGGTCGGCATGAACTCGGCGTAGGCCTCGTCCACGAAGACGATGCCGTCGGTGGCCTCGTAGGCGGCCTCGATGGTCGCCAGGTCGAGCGGAGTCCCGGTGGGGTTGTTGGGACCGCAGAAGAAGACGATGTCGGGCTGGGTCCGCTCGATCTCGGCGACGGCCGTCTCGGGCGAGATGCCGAAGCCCTCGTCTCGACGACCCTCGACCCACCGGCTGCCCGTGCCCGCGGTGATGATCGAGTGCATGGAGTAGGTCGGCGGGAAGCCCAGCACCGAGCGACCCGGACCGCCGAAGGCCTGGAGCAGCTGCTGGATGACCTCGTTCGACCCGTTCGCGGCCCAGATGTTGTCCCGGGTCAAGCCGTGCCCCAGGTACGTGGCGAGGGAATCGCGCAGGGTGGTGAACTCGCGGTCGGGGTAGCGGTTCACGTCGAGCACCGCTCGGGCCATCGCTTCGACGATGTCTCGGGCGACGTCCTCGGGGATGGGATGCGTGTTCTCGTTGACGTTGAGGGCGACCGGGACCTTCTTCTGCGGGGCGCCGTAGGGCGTCAGACCACGCAGGTCGTCACGGATGGGCAGGTCGTCGAGACTGAAGGACACCCCACCATCGTACGGGCGGTCGGTCCGGTGCCAGCCCGCCCGGGTCGGGGGAACACACGGTCGCGGCGACGGCCTGCCGCCCGGACCTCGGGGTCAGCGGGTGTACTGCGTCGGCACCGCGAGGCTCTGCCCGGCGGAGACCTCGGCGCTGGGCAGGTTGTTGAGCGAGACGAGGTCGGCGATGACGTCGCGGGGGTCCGAGCTCGGGGCGATCTCGGAGGCGACCTGCCACAGGGTCTCACCGCCGTCGACCGTGACGTGCTGGAAGTCGGAGGAGCCGGTCGTGTCGGACGCGACCGCCCCGCCGCCGTTGATCACCAGCGCGCCGGCGACGACGACCGCCGGGACCGCCACGAGCGCCGCGACGACCGCGCGACCGCGCCGCGTGATGCGGAGGCGCGACCGTACGACCCGGGGAGAGTCGGCGGGGGACACAACTGCGGGAGATGAGGTGACGCTCATGAGGTGGTCCTTTCAGCGTGGGAAGACAGGGGACGAGTTCGTGCCCGGCACTCGGCCGGGAATGCCGGACACGAAGACGTGTTCCGAACATACATTCGATTTCGACGGCGATCAACCCCTGGGACGGGATCTGGACCCGGTACTCGGGCTCGATCGGGAGGGAAAGACGCGACACACTCGAACATGTGTTTTGTCGACACCGCCCGATCGGATACGGTTTCGATCGGTGGTAGGAGTCAAACAGGGACCACCGACATCGACGGCAGGAGACCCATGAGCGACCCGAAGCGCACCCCGCAGGCGGCCCCCGACGCGACCCGTCGGGCTGAATCCGGTCTCCTCCCCCGCAAGGAGTTGACGGCCAAGCAGTCGACGATCCTCGCGGCCATCACCGAGAGCATCGGTCACCGCGGTTACCCGCCGAGCATGCGCGAGATCGGGGACGCCGTCGGCTTGAGGTCGCTCTCGAGCGTGACGCACCAGCTCAACCAGCTCGAACTGGCCGGACGCATCCGGCGCGACCCGAACCGACCGCGCGCGCTCGAGGTGCTCGTGGACGACGTGGCGCCGACCCCCGCCCCGGCCACCGTCTTCACGACGAGCGACGACGGAGACACCGCGCACGTGCCCATGGTCGGGCGCATCGCGGCCGGCATCCCCATCACGGCCGAGCAGCAGATCGAGGACGTCATGCCCCTGCCGCGTCAGCTCGTGGGCAAGGGCGAGCTGTTCATGCTGCGCGTGGTCGGCGACTCGATGATCGACGCGGCCATCTGCGACGGCGACTGGGTCGTCGTCCGCCAGCAGCAGGACGCCGAGAACGGCGACATCGTCGCCGCCATGCTCGACGACGAGGCGACCGTCAAGGTGTTCCGTCAGCGAGACGGCCACACCTGGCTGCTCCCCCGCAACAGCGCCTTCGAACCCATCGTCGGCGACCATGCCCAGATCGTGGGCAAGGTCGTCGCCGTGCTGCGCTCGGTCTAGTGCCGACGGGGCACCCCGTCTGCGCCCGACACGACGTCGCGCCGGTCACCCTCGAGGGTGACCGGCGCGACGTCGTGTGGGGCGTGGCCGCTGGGCGTCAGCGGACCGCCGTGGCCGGGGCGACGTACTCCGTCAGCCCGGCGACGTCGCTCGGGTAGACCCGGGCGTGCACCCGCGTGCCGTCCTCTTCGTAGTCGGTGCTGACGACACGACCCGAGTCGTGCAGGTGTGACACCACGTCGCCGCGGTCGTAGGGCACCAGCAGGTCGAGCTCGATCTCGGGCTCGGGCAGGACCGACGCGATGCGTGCGAGGAGTTCGTCCACGCCCTCGCCCGTCCGCGCCGAGACGAAGACCGCGGTCGGTTCGAGGCCGAGCAGCACGAGACGCTGGTCGGCGTCGACGAGGTCGCTCTTGTTGAAGACGACGATCTCGGCGATGTCCCGACCGTCGACCTCGGCGATGACGTCACGCACGGTGGCGAGCTGGGCGGCCGGGTCGGGGTGCGACCCGTCGACGACGTGCACGATGACGTCGGACGCTTCGACCTCTTCGAGTGTCGACCGGAACGCCTCGACCAGTTGGTGCGGCAGGTTGCGGACGAACCCGACCGTGTCGGCGTAGGTGAACGGGCGGCCGTCGGCCGTCGAGCTCTTGCGGACCGTCGCGTCGAGGGTGGCGAACAGCGCGTTCTCGACGAGCACGCCGGCACTGGTGAGACGGTTCAGCAGACTCGACTTGCCCGCGTTGGTGTAGCCCGCGATGGCGACGGTGGGCACCTCGTTGCGGTCACGGTTCGCCCGCTTGGCGTCCCGCGCGGGCTTCATCTCCTTGATCTGCCGACGCAGCCGGGCCATGCGCGTGTGGATGCGACGCCGATCGAGCTCGATCTTGGTCTCACCGGGGCCGCGGCTGCCCATTCCGGCACCCGCGCCTCCTACCTGACCACCGGCCTGTCGCGACATCGACTCACCCCAACCGCGGAGGCGCGGCAGCAGGTACTCGAGCTGGGCCAGCTCGACCTGCGCCTTGCCCTCACGACTCTTGGCGTGCTGGCTGAAGATGTCGAGGATGACGGCCGTGCGGTCGATGACCTTCACCTTGACGACGTCCTCGAGGGCACGGCGCTGGCTGGGGGCCAGTTCGGTGTCGGCGATGACGGTGTCGGCACCGAGGGCCGCGACCGTCCCACGCAGTTCTTCGGCCTTGCCCTTGCCGAGGTAGGTGCTCGGGTCGGGGTTCGGCCGTCGCTGCAGGAGGCCGTCGAGCACGACGGCACCCGCGGTCTCGGCCAGGGCGGCGAGTTCTCGGAGCGAGTTCTCGGCGTCCTGGAGCGACCCCTGCGAGTAGACGCCGATCAGCACGACGTTCTCGAGACGCAGCTGCCGGTACTCGACCTCGGTGACGTCCTGCAGTTCGGTCGAGAGGCCGGCGACCCGGCGGAGGGCCTGCCGGTCGTCGCGCTCGGACTGGTCGCCGTCCGACCCTCCGTCGTGCAAGGACCGCGTCTGGATGGCCTGCGCGGGCGAGAAGACCGTGTAGGCGGAGGCCCTCTGGGCCGCACGATCGAGGACGCGCGCGACGACGTCGTCGGGCTGGTCGTTCCGCTCGGGGTCGAGCGGTGTCGTGGTGTGGTCTGTCATCGGGGTGATACTAACCCTTTCGGTGTGCGGGGAGCGGGGAACGACGTCCCCGCCGATGTTCGGTAGGTTGACGAGCATGGCCAGCGAGCACTACTTCTCACCCCAGCCCGGCAGCGCGGCCAAGCCCAGGACGATCGACGTCGTCCTGGCGGGACGAGAACTGACGTTGACCACCGCCGCCGGGGTCTTCAGCCCCGGCCGCGTCGACCCGGGCACCGCGGTGCTGCTGGCGGGCACGCCGACGCCGCCGGAGACGGGCCATCTGCTGGACGTCGGGTGCGGGTGGGGCCCCATCACACTGAGCCTCGCGTTGTCGTCACCCGACGCGACGGTCTGGGCCGTCGACGTGAACGAGAGAGTGCTCGACCTCGTGCGCGAGAACGCGCGGTCGGTCGGCCTCCAGAACGTCAACGCCGTGACCCCCGACGATGTTCCCGACGACCTGCGCTTCGCGACCATCTGGTCGAACCCGCCCATCCGGGTCGGCAAGGCCGAACTGCACTCACTGCTGGAGCGGTGGCTGCCCCGCCTCGACGACGGTGCCGACGCCTGGCTCGTGGTGCAGAAGAACCTGGGTGCGGACTCGTTGCAGCGTTGGATCGCCGAGACGATGCCGGACGTCGTCGAGGTGACCCGCGCCTCCACCAGCAAGGGGTACCGCGTCCTGCGCGCCGGACGGGTCACCTCCCCCCGCTGACCCCGATCGCCGGGTGCGACCGGAGCGCGCCGACGGTGCCCACCGTCAGATCTCGAGCGCCCCCGTGAACACCAGTTCGGCCGGCCCGCTGAGCGAGACGTGCTCGCCGTCGACGTGGTGGCTGATCGAGACGCCCACGACCCCGCCGGGGACGTCGACCAGCCAGCCGTCCGGGGCGGAGGCACCCGCCCAGTGCCGGGTGGCCAGGGCGGCCGCGGCCGCGCCGGTGCCACAGGAGAGGGTCTCGCCGCTGCCCCGTTCGTGCACGCGCATGCGGATGCGCCCGAGACCGTCGACGACGAGCGGGTCGGCCGGGACGACGAACTCGACGTTCGCCCCGTCGGCAGGAGCCGGCTCGATGATCGGCACGTAGGTCAGGTCCAGGCCGTCGAGCTCGTCGTCACCGGCCAGGGCCACGACCACGTGCGGATTGCCGACCGAGATCGGCAGGCCGGGGCGCGCCGCGTGCAGCTGCCGAGCCCGCACCACCGGGTCGTCGTCGCCGAGACGCCACGGGCCCAGGTCGACGCGGAACCCCGTTCCGTCGCGGCGCACCTCGCGCGCACCGGCCCGGGTGCCGACCACCAGCACGTCGTCGTCGCCCATCGAGACGAGCCCTCGCTCGACCAGGTACCGCGCGAACACGCGGATGCCGTTGCCGCACATCTCGGCGGGACTGCCGTCGGCGTTGTGGTAGTCCATGAACCACTCGGCGCGTGGCTCGTCGTCCAGCAGGCCCGCCTCGGTCGCCAGGGCGGCCGTGCGGACGGCCCGGATGACGCCGTCGCCGCCCACGCCGAACCGACGGTCGGCCAGGGCACGGATCGTGGCGGGCGTCAGGTCGGTGGTCGCGTCGGGATCGGTGAACAGGACGAAGTCGTTGCCCGTGCCCTGCCCCTTGGTGAACTGCAGCGTGGTCGTCACCCGAGGAGTCTAGCCACGGCCCGCTCGACGGCCTGAGGGTCGCCCGAACGGGACCACTCGACGCCGTCGTACCGGCGGAACCAACTGGCCTGTCGCCGGGCGTACCGTCGCGTGAGGGCCGCGGTGGCCTCGATCGCCTCGGGCTCGGTGAGCTCTCCCCTGATCTGAGCCGCGGCCTGGGCGTAGCCGATCGCGCGACCGGCCGTGACGCCACGCTCGAGACCTCGGGGCAGGAGCCCCCGCACCTCGTCGACGAGGCCGTCCTGCCACATCCGCTCGACCCGCCGGTCGAGGCGCTGCACCAGGACGGGACGCTCCTCGGCGACGCCGAACACCGTGGACGGTCGCCAAGGTGCCGACGACTCGGGCAGCGTGCCCGAGAGCGGGCGCCCCGTGAGGTCGGCGACCTCGAGGGCGCGCACGAGTCGGCGCACGTTGAACCGCCCGATCGACGCCGCCGACGTCGGGTCGCGCCCAGCCAACACGTCGTACAGCGCGCCGGCCCCTCGCTCGTCGGCGATCGCCTCGTACCGCGCCCGGACGACGGGGTCGGTGCCCGGGAACCGGAAGTCGAAGAGGACGCTCGAGACGTAGAGCCCCGAGCCGCCCACGAGCACCGCGACGGCCCCGCGCCCGACGATGTCGTCGACGGCCGCCCGGGCCTCGCGCTGGTACCACTCGACGCTCGCCTCGTCCGTGACGTCGAGCACGTCGAACAAGTGGTGCGGGATGCCCCGGCGTTCGGCGACCGGCAGTTTCGCGGTGCCGACGTCCATGCCCCGGTACAGCTGCATGGCATCAGCGTTGACGACCTCGACCGGCTGCCCCCGGGCCGCCAGGGCCTCGGCGAGCTCGAGGGAGAACGCGGACTTTCCCGTGCCGGTCGCCCCGACGATCGCGACCAGCACGTCAGCGGAGGTCGTCGGTCGTGCTGTAGATCGGCGTGGTCGCCACCCTCAGCGTCGGCAGGCCGAGACTCACCCTCGCAGGCCGAACCGGGGAGGCGCCGGTCGCGTCACCCGTGGACGGCACCCCGCACGACGCGGCCTGCGCACGATCCCACGCGTCGCCCGACCTCGTTCGACGCACCTCGTAGAGCGGGTCGGGAGCACCGGTGACGTCGGACAGGAGGAAGAACGACGCGGCGTCGGTGACCCGCAGGCTGACGACGTCACCGGGGCGGGGCACCTCCCGCCCGGCGGGCACCTCGAAGTGGACGAGTCGGCTGTCTTCCGCCCGCCCCGAGAGACGGTGGGTGGCGCCGTCCTTCCGGCCCCCGTCGGCGGCCACGAGGACCTCGACCCGGCGACCGACCTGGCGGCGGTTCTCCTCGGCCGAGATGCGGTCCTGGAGGGCCGTGAGGCGCTCGAACCGCTCCTGGACGACGGCCTTGGGGATCTGGTCGGCCATCTCGCCGGCCGGCGTGCCGGGGCGGACCGAGTACTGGAACGTGAAGGCCGACGCGAACCTGGCGCGTTCGACCACCCGGAGCGTCTCGGCGAAGTCCTCCTCGGTCTCGCCGGGGAAGCCCACGATGATGTCGGTGCTGATCGCGGCGTCCGGCATGGCTGCTCGGACGCGGTCGATGATGCCCAGGAACTTCTCGCTGCGGTAGCTGCGTCTCATGGCCTTCAGCACCCGGTCGGAACCCGACTGCAGGGGCATGTGGAGCTGGGGCATGACGGCGGGCGTCTCGGCCATGGCGGCGATCACGTCGTCGGTGAAGGACGCGGGATGGGGGCTCGTGAACCGGACGCGTTCGAGCCCCGGGACCGCCCCGACGGCTCGCAACAGCTTGCCGAAGGCGAGGCGGTCGCCGAACTCGACGCCGTAGGAGTTCACGTTCTGGCCCAGCAGGGTCACCTCGACGGCTCCGTCGTCCACGAGTGACGTCACCTCGGCCAGGACGTCACCCGGGCGACGGTCTTTCTCCTTGCCCCGGAGCGAGGGCACGATGCAGAAGGTGCAGGTGTTGTTGCAGCCCACCGAGATCGAGACCCAACCGCTATGGGTGGAGTCCCGTTTGGTCGGCAGGGTCGAGGGGAACACGTCCAGCGACTCGAGGATCTCGAGCTGCGCCTCGTCGTTGTGGCGCGCCCGCTCGAGCAGCGTGGGGAGCGCACCCATGTTGTGGGTGCCGAAGACCACGTCGACCCACGGCGCCTTGTCGAGGATGACGTCCCGGTCTTTCTGCGCCAGACAGCCACCGACGGCGATCTGCATGCCCCCGTGCTTCTTCTTCTGCCCGGCGAGCGTGCCCAACGTGCCGTAGAGCTTCTTGTCGGCGTTCTCGCGGACGGCACACGTGTTGATGACGACGATGTCGGCCTCGCCCCCGTCGGCCGGGACGTAACCCGCCGCCTCGAGGGAGCCGCTCAGGCGCTCGGAGTCGTGGACGTTCATCTGACAGCCGAAGGTGCGGACCTCGTAGGTGCGGGCCGGACCCTCGACGCGCGAGGCGGTGGGGATGGTGGCGACCGTCGTCATGGTGACTCAGTGTAGATCGCCGCCACCCCCGAGCCGGTCACTCGAAGCGGACCCCGCCGCGGGCGCTCCCGCCGCGGGGAAGGGCCTTATCGACCGCCCGGCGTACCACCTCGGAGCGGTAGCCCCGACGCATCAGGTAGCCGTTGAGCCGTCGCTCGGCCGTCTCGCGGTCGAGACCACGCAACGACCCGGCTCGCTTCCGCGCCCATTCGTCGGCACGCTGTTGTTCTTCGTCGTCGTCGGTCTCGGCCAGTGCCTCGTCGATGACCGCCGGGTCGATGCCCCGAGCCCTCAACTCGGACGTCACGGCCCCTCGACCGAGCCCCTTCCGTTCTTGCTTGGCCCGGACCAGCGTTGCGGCGAGCTCGGCGTCGTCGAGCAGTCCGACGCGTTCGAGACGCTCGATCTCGTCGGACACCACGGACTCGTCGAGATCGCGCGATCGGAGGAGCTTCTCCATCTCGTGCGACGACACCCCCCGACGGGACAGGGCGTGCAGGCTGACGTTCTCGGCGCGACGACGCTGCGCCTCGAGGTCTTCGGGCCCGTCGTCGGGTTGCTCGTCGAAGCCCGTGGCCTTGGGACGGCCGGCAGCCCCCGACCGGGCCCCTCGGGCCGACGGATGATCCGCCACCGAGGCGGCCGCAGCAGCGTCGTCGCCCACCCAGTGGGCACTGATGGCCGTCAGGACGGCCTCCTTGTCGGACGCGGACCGACCTGAGTGGTCGACACCGTCGAGGGCCTCCAGGGCGGGCGTCGATCGCGCCCCGTCGGTCGCCGCACCGAAGAGGGGCGTGACCGGGGCGAGGCGGGCGGTGGCGGCACCGTCATCGGACGGTCCCGACGACGCGCCGCCGTCATCGTCGCGCGAGGTCATGCGCCCTTTCGGGCGGCGATCTTGGCCTCGATCGATTCGACGGGTGCCTCGACGGGCTTCGCGCCGCCGACGCCGAGCTTGGCGAGGATCTTCTGCTCGATCTCTTGCGCGATCGCCGCGTTCTTGATGAGGAAGTTGCGCGAGTTCTCCTTGCCCTGACCGAGCTGGTCGCCCTCGTACGTGTACCACGCCCCGGACTTGCGGACGATGCCGTGTTCGACGCCGAAGTCGATGAGGCTGCCCTCACGCGAGATGCCCACTCCGTAGAGGATGTCGAACTCGGCCTGCTTGAACGGCGGCGCCATCTTGTTCTTCACGACCTTGACGCGAGTGCGGTTGCCCACGGCGTCGGTCCCGTCCTTCAGCGTCTCGATGCGGCGGATGTCGAGACGGACGGACGCGTAGAACTTCAGCGCCTTTCCGCCGGCCGTGGTCTCGGGGCTGCCGAAGAAGACACCGATCTTCTCGCGCAACTGGTTGATGAAGATCATCGTGGTGCCGGTCTGGTTGAGCCCGCCGGTGAGTTTGCGGAGCGCCTGGGACATGAGGCGCGCCTGCAGGCCCACGTGCGAATCACCCATCTCGCCCTCGATCTCGGCACGGGGCACCAGGGCGGCGACCGAGTCGATGACGACGAGGTCGATGGACCCCGAGCGGACGAGCATGTCGGCGATCTCGAGTGCCTGCTCACCGGTGTCGGGCTGCGACACCAACAACGCGTCGATGTCGACTCCGAGCTTCTTCGCGTACTCGGGGTCGAGCGCGTGCTCGGCGTCGATGAACGCGGCGATGCCACCGTTGCGCTGGGCGTTGGCGATGGCGTGCAAGGTGAGGGTCGTCTTACCGGACGACTCGGGGCCGTAGATCTCGACGATGCGTCCGCGCGGGATGCCGCCGATGCCGAGGGCGACGTCGAGGGCGATCGAGCCGGTGGGGATCACCGCCACGGGAGCACGGTCGTCGCTGCCGAGGCGCATGACGGCGCCCTTGCCGAACTGTCGGTCGATCTGGGCGAGAGCCGTCTCGAGGGCCTTCTCGCGGTCTGCTGCTGAGGGCATGTCGTTCTCCTTCGTGGTGGTCGTCCGTGCGCCTGTAGGCTGTCGCGTCGCCGCCGACCGGTGGTACAAGGTCGTCGTCGTTGCGACAAGGCTGGTGTCACCGGCTTGTGCCGGTGACGCGGGACGTCGATGCGAGGAACGCTACGGGCCACCCCCGACATCGCGATGGCGAGCAGGGCCCGAGGTGCAGAACTCGACGGTCTACGTCTCTGTGGAGGACGCTATCACCCACCCGAACACGTGTTCGACCGATCGACCTCGGCGTGTCGAACACACGGTCGACGAGATCGTGGTCAGTTCTTCGGCTCGGGCAGGCCGACCCCGTGGCGCCGGGGCACCGGCACGCCCTCGGCCTCGCACAGGGCCAGCCACACGTCCCGGGGCGACTCCCCCTGCGCGATGGCTTCGTCCGCCGTCCGGTCGCCCAACGACTGGATCACGAGATCGCGCGTGAGGACACGACCGTAGACGTCGCCGAACTCGTCCTCGACGGCCCGGGCGAACTCGCTCTTGCGCATCAGACGAGACTACCCCCGACGTCGAACGCCCCCGGCATGAGCCGGGGGCGTCGGACGTCGTGTCAGCAGGTCAGCGGACCGCGAGATCCGAGTCGAACTCGGCGACGAGGTCGTCGGGAAGCGTGTCGGGGATGGGGTTCAGCCCCTCGATGACGGCCATGCGGTCACCGACCTCACGCATGATCACCGAGATGGGCGTCTCGAGCGCGTCGGCGACCGACGCGAGGATCTCGGAACTCGCCTCTTTCTGACCACGCTCGACCTCGCTGAGGTAACCGAGGGCGACGCTCGCCTTGCTCGCGACCTGGCGGAGGGTGCGGCCCTTCTGCAGACGGAAGTCGCGGAGGACGTCGCCGATTTCTTGACGTACCAGGACCATGGGACCCTCCTTCGGGAACGACCCACCTGACGGGATGGTCTCAGGTGGGGGACGACGGGATTGGTGCTCTGACCGACTGACCACGACTGTAGCCATGAGGATCTGTGCACCTGTTGTGAACTCGGGAGTTGTAACGAGACCGAAACGCCGGCTATTCCCTCGTCTCGGCCAACCACCGACCGAGGACTGTCAGGGATTCGGAGACGGTCGCGTTTCGGATGGCCTGCCTGTCGCCGGCGAGGGCGAGTCGGACGACCCGCGTGCCTCCTGGCCAGGCGAGCCCGACGAAGACCGTCCCGGGGTCGTGCCCACCCTGCGGGTCGGGCCCGGCGACACCCGTCGTCGCGAGTCCGATGTCCGCCGGGCGGCCCTCGGTGGCCAGGACGTCGCGGACCCCGCTCGCCATGGCCTCGGCCACGTCGGCATGCACCGGCCCGTGACGGGCGAGCAGGTCTCGATCCACACCGAGCAGGGTGTGCTTGAGCTCGGTCTGGTAGGCCACCACACCGCCTCGCACGACCGCCGACGCACCCGCAACCGACACGAGCTCGGAGACGAGGGCGCCGCCGGTCAGCGACTCGGCGACGGCCACGGTCAGGCGACGACCCGTCAGCTCGGCGACGAGGTCGGAGGCCTGGGTCACGCGTCGGCCTTGCCGTGCCGGAGGGCCACCCGCATGTAGTCCGCGCCGGACACGAGCGTCGCGACCGTCGCGGCGGTCATGAACACGCCGTTCACCCAGTGCATGCCCTCGCCGAAGACGTTCCAGAGCGGGAACAGCGCGAGGGTGACCGCGACGGCCTGGAGCACCGTCTTGACCTTGCCACCCCGGGACGCCGGGATGACACGGTCGCGCAGGACGGCGAAGCGGTAGACCGTGATGCCGACCTCGCGGACGAGGTTCAGGACGGTGACCCACCAGGGGAGCTCACCGAGGATCGTGAGGGAGACGAGGGCTCCGCCGATCAGCACCTTGTCGGCGATCGGGTCGACGATCTTGCCGAAGTCGGTGACGAGGTCGAGCCCGCGGGCGAGCATGCCGTCGAGGCTGTCCGTGAGGATGGCCACGACGAAGAGAGCAGCGGCCCAGACGCGCAAGGACCCGTCGGCACCGTCGTCGATCAGCAGCCATGCGATGAACAGGGGCGCCATCAGGATGCGGACGACCGTGATCACGTTCGCGATGTTGCCCGTGCTGGCCGGTCCCGGCCCCTTGGAGGCGACCCTCCCCCGGAACGAGAAGGCCGAGCGCGGGGCAGCCGGGCCGGAGGGGTCGTGCTGAGTCATCGTCTAGTCCCTGCCCGTCAGATGCCAGGCGTCTTCGCTGCCGGCGTCGTCGTCTTCCGCGAGACCGCGGGTCATGGCCTCGACAGGGTCGTCGTCGTAGTCGCCGGCTCCGCCTCGCGACGGCGCCGCAGGAACCGAGGAGGCGCCGCCCGCGACGGGCGCGCCGCCTGCGTCCCCACCACGCAGCTTCGCCAGTACGCCGGGGAGCTGCTCGGTCGTGACGAGCACGTCACGCGCCTTGGAACCCTCGGAGGGACCCACGATGTCTCGCGACTCCATGAGGTCCATCAGGCGACCCGCCTTGGCGAAACCGACCCGGAGCTTGCGCTGCAGCATCGAGGTCGAACCGAACTGCGTGCTCACGACCAGTTCGGCGGCGGCGAGCAGGAGTTCGAGGTCGTCACCGATGTCGCCGTCGATCTCGCGCTTCTCGACCACCGCCGCGACGTCGGGCCGGTAGTCGGGTCGGGCCTGGCGGGTGACGTGGGCGACGACCTGGGCCACCTCGTTCTCTTGCACCCACGCGCCCTGGACGCGCATCGCCTTGGAGGCTCCCATGGGGAGGAAGAGTCCGTCGCCCTGGCCGATGAGCTTGTCGGCACCCGGCTGGTCGAGGATGACCCGGGAGTCGGTGACGCTCGAGACCGCGAACGCGAAACGCGACGGCACGTTGGCCTTGATGAGGCCGGTCACGACGTCGACCGAAGGACGCTGGGTGGCCAGCACCAGGTGGATGCCGGAGGCGCGGGCGAGTTGGGTGATGCGGACGATGCTGTCCTCGACGTCACGGGGCGCGACCATCATCAGGTCGGCCAACTCGTCGACCACCACGAGCAGGTACGGGTAGGGCTTGAGCTTGCGCTGGCTGCCCGCCGGGAGGACGATCTCGCCGCCGACCACGGCACGGTTGAAGTCGTCGATGTGGCGGAAGCCGAAGCTGGCCAGGTCGTCGTACCGCATGTCCATCTCTTTCACGACCCACTGCAGCGCCTCGGCGGCCTTCTTGGGGTTCGTGATGATGGGTGTGATCAGGTGGGGGACGCCGGCGTAGATCGACAGTTCGACGCGCTTGGGGTCGATGAGCACCATGCGCACGTCGGTGGGCTTGGCCCTCATGAGCAGCGACGTGATCATCGAGTTGATGAAGCTCGACTTGCCGGAGCCGGTGGCCCCGGCCACGAGCAGGTGGGGCATCTTGGCCAGGTTGGCGACCACGTAGCCGCCCTCGACGTCCTTGCCGACGCCGATCGTCAACGGGTGGACGCTCTTGGTGGCGGCCGACGACCGCAACACGTCACCGAGGGCGACGATCTCTTTGTCGGTGTTGGGGATCTCGACGCCGATCGCGCTCTTGCCCGGGATCGGGGACAGGATGCGGACCTCGTTCGACGCCACGGCGTAGGCGAGGTTCTTCGTCAGGGCGGTCACGCGCTCGACCTTGACGCCAGGGCCGAGTTCGATCTCGTACCGGGTGACGGTCGGACCGCGCTTGAGGCCCGTGACCTTGGCGTCGACGTTGAACTGGTCGAGCACCTGGCTGATGGCCGCGACGATCGCGTCGTTGGCCTCGCTGCGGGCCTTGGCGGGCTCGCCCACCGACAGGCTCGAGACGGCGGGGAGCCGGTACGGGGCGCTCTCGGCACCGTCGTCGACCTCGTCGAGAGACGGTGGAGCCGGTTCGTCGGGATCGACGGCGAGGAAGTCGGCGGCGGCGTCGCTCTCACCGACGGGCTCGGCGGGGACGGACGGCAGCACGGTGGTGGACGCGGTGGGCTGTGCCGGCGGCACGTCGAAGCCCTGCGCGCGCACGGCGTCCTCGGCGCGGTCGAGGTCACCCAGGAGATCGGCCGAGAAGACGTCCGTCGGAGCCGTGGGGCGATCGTCGACCCCGGTGTCGGCAGCCGCACCCGCGTCGTCGGCACCGGGCTCGAAGACCGGCTTCTTGCGGCGGCGTCGGCCGGGCGTCTCGGTCGGCGAGGTCTCGCCCGCGCTGACGAGCGGGGTGTCGTACGCCGGGTCGTCCTCGCGCTGGTCCTTGTTGCGCCGCCACCAGGGCAGGGACTCGGACTCGGCCAGGTCGACGAGGTCGGGGTCTCCCCCGGCCGAGGAGGACGTCGACGTCGTCTCGCCGAACAGGTACGAGTACAGCTCGCCGAGGCGGCGGTGGATGCGGTTCGGCGGGGTCTTCGTGATGATCAGGAGCGAGAAGGCCAGCAGGACGACGACGAGCGGCACCGCGACCCACTCGGTCGCGAGCGCGACGAGCCACGACGCCACGACCCAGCCGAGAACCCCGCCGCCCGTGGCGAGGGCGCGGAGTCCTTCTGCCGCCTCCGGCTGACCGCCGAAGATGTGACAGAGCGCGCTGATGGAGACGATGGAGAGCCCCAGGCCGATGCCGATGCGCGTGTTGTCGTGCACCGAAGCCGGGTGTCGGAACAACCAGCCGGCGAAGAGGACCATGATGACCGGCAGGGCGTACGCGACCCGGCCCACCAACCCGCCGAACGTGTAGGCGTCGAAGCCCACCGCGAGCGGACTGGTGGGGTTGAGCCATTCGACGACCGCGCCGGCGACGGCGAGGAGCACGAGCAGGAACGGCACGCCGTCACGACGCTCGTCTTTGGCGAGCGACTCTTTGCCCAGCAGCCGGAACGCCCCACCGGTCAGGTGGGCGAGGCCCATCCACGCCGAGACGAGCGGACCCGGGCCCTCTCGGACGGGGTCGGGTCGACGGGCCGCGGGCAGCCTCGTGGTCGCCTTCGTGGCACCGGAGGTCTGCGACGCGCGCGACGACGAGCGCGAACGCGCGGTCGACTTGGTGGGCGTGGCCATGGGCTCCAAGGTACCTCTCAGCACCGACAGCGGCCGGAGGCGGTCCGGTGTGTGTCAGTAGCGGATGGCGTCGATGACCTTGACGCGGATCGCCACCAGGGCCGGCAACAGCCCGGCGACGGCCCCGATGGCCGTGGCCGACGCGAGGCCGACGAGTGCCGCCTCGACGGGGAACGGAGGCAGGTCGCTGACGGCCCCCTGGGCGACGTAGCCCTGGACGGTCGGATTCTCGACGACCAGGACGGCCGCCATCACGCCCACCGCCCCCGCCACGACCGTGCCGACGACGCTCTCGAGCATCACGGCGAAGAAGACCCGCGGAGCCGTCGCCCCGAACGACCGTCGGACGCCGATCTCGCGGATGCGCTGGCGGACCGTCACGAGGGCGATGTTGACCAGCCCGAGGCCACCGAGCAACAGGACGAGGACGCCGACCCCGGTGATGACGAGCTTGACCGGTCCGAGCGGGTCGGCATCACCGCCGGCGGCGTAGTCCTGCCGCACGACGTCGACCTGCACGTCGTCGCCGAGGGAGGCCCCCATGTCGGACGCCACCTGGGCGCTCAGCGCATCGCTCGCATCGGGCGGGAGCCACATCTCGTACTGGAGCGTCTCGACGCCGTAGCTCGCGAGCGTCAGGTCGTGATCGGAGATCGGCAACAGGTACATCTGCGTTCCGTCGTACTCCGACGCGGCCGAGACGCCGGTGACGACGAGCGTCGCCGAGTCCGCACCTCGGACCAGGAGGGTCGGGTGCGACGACAGCGGTGGAGACCCCAGCTGTCGCCAGAGCACCTCGTTGACGATGACGGGAGGCGCGAGACGGGTGGCGTCGGCGTCGGTGAACCACGCCCCCTCGGTCATGACGACCCGGTGCATCTCGCCGTAGGGCACGTCGACCGTCACCGCGGCGATCTCGGACACGCCGTCCGTGAGTTGCACGGCACGGGTGCCGTAGACGACCCGGCTGGTCTGCTCGATGCCGTACCGCGCGGTCGCGGTCGAGAACGCGTCCTCGACCGACTCGGCGCTCGGAGAGGTGGACCCGGTGCCGTAGGCGTTGACGGCGTAGTTCGCGGGACGCCCGCCGTACCGCTCCGAGGTCTCGCGGGACGCCTGCTCGGCGAGTCCGCCGAGCGCGACGACGCCCGTCAGGGCCGCGACGGCCACCGCGACCCCGAGGAGGCTGAGCAGCACCCGCAGCTTGTTGACACGCAACTCGGCCCAGGCCTCGGCGAAGGCCCCGACGACGTCGGCCGCCGCCCGTCTCACGCGTGCACCTCGTCCGAGACGGACGGTGCCGACGCCGGGGCGCCGACCGCCGGCGAGAGGACGCCGGTGTCGAGCTGGTAGTGCCGGGACGCCCTGGCCGCCACCGCGAGGTCGTGGGTGATCGTCACGAGGGCGGCCTCGTTCTCGGTCGCGATGCCGTCGAGGAGGGTCATCACGCCGGCACCGGTCTCGACGTCGAGCGCACCGGTGGGCTCGTCGGCCAGGATCACGCGCGGTCGGCGGACGAGCGATCGGGCGATCGCCACGCGCTGCTGCTCACCCCCCGACAGTCGGTGCGGCATCGAGTCGGCCCGGTGGCCGAGTCCGACGCGCTCGAGCATCTCGCCGGCGATGGACCGGCGGCGCCAGAACTCGGAGCCCGACGAGTAGAGCAGGGGGGTCATGACGTTCTCGAGCGCCGTCCTGCCCTGGAGCAGGTTGAACTGCTGGAAGATGAAGCCGACCTGGGCACCCCTCAGCCGGTCGCGCCGACCCCGTCGGATCGTGCGCACGTCGAGGCCGTCGAACCAGTGGGTACCCGTCGTGGGCTCGTCGATGAGCCCGAGGATGTTGAGCAGGGTCGACTTGCCGGACCCCGAACGCCCGACGATGCTGACGTGCTCACCCGCACCCACCTCGAGGTCGACGCCCGTGAGGATGTCGAGGGTCGCGTCGTCCGCGAGGGGCACGGTCTTGGTCACGGCCTCGAGCCTGATCAGCGCCATCAGCTGCAGAGGTCCTCGCCCGTGGTGGGGTCGACGCAGTCGCCCTGGGGCGCCGCGGCCGCCCCCGGGACGAACTCGAGCACGAGGTCGCCTTCCGCGAGACCACCCGTGACCTCGACGGTCGTCCCGTCGTTGATGCCCAGGGTCACGTCCCGCTTCTCGGTCGTGCCGTCCGCCGTGACGACCGAGACCACGCCCTTGCCCGCGGCTCCCTCGACGGCGGTGAGGGGAACCGTCAGCACGTCGGTGGCGACGCCCGCCGGGATGGTGAGCTTCGCCGCGAGGCCGCTGAACACCGTGACGTCGCCCGGGACCACGCACGAGACGCTCTGACCGGACGCGTCACCCGTCGGAGCGGTCTCGCCGGTCTCGCCGGTGCCGGACGACGACGAGGAGGTGCCTGCACCGATCGTCAGCGACGTGCAGGGGAACGGCGCCGGACCGCCGGTGATCGCGACCGAGCCCTCGGCCGGCCGGCTGACGAGGCGGTACAGCTGTGCGGCGGCGAGCGACCCCGTGACATGGAAGGTGGGAGGCGCGACCTGCGCGACGGCGTCGCCCACGACCACCGTCTGGTCCTTGATGACGGCGACCGACGTGACCGTCCCGGCCACGGGTGCCGTGATGACCGCCGTCTTCACGATCGGCTTGCGTTCGGTCACCGTGCCGTCGGCGGCGACGAGCGGTTCTTGCGGCGTCTCGGAGCGGAGGCTTGCGAGGCGGTCGCCGGCCGCGACGGCCTGCCCGGCGACGACGTCGACGGTCGTGACCGCACCGGCGAGCGTGGCGGGCACCGGAGCAGCCGGGTCGGACACGACGGTGGCGTCGACCACGACGTCGTTCGTGATGGTGCCGACCGAGACCGCCACCTGGGGCTCGACGAGTTCGCCCGTGGGGAAGGCGACCTCGTCGTCACCGCTCGCCGGGGCGGCGAAGAACGCGAGCTTGACGAGAGCCGCCGCGATGGCGACGAAGATCAGGATGCGCAGGATCGGGAAGACCCAGACTTTGGCGATGCGCAACGGCTACCCCCGGTCGATGTGCTGACGTGTCAGACATCACGGTAGCGAGGTGGCGACAACCGGCGCCTCACCCCCGAGGATGACTGACGTCGCCGAAGATCAGCCTCTCGGACCGGAGCCGGGTGGGGCGGCAGGGCGACTCCGCCCCGGCGAGGGCACCACGTCCCGCACGCACGACGACGGCCCGCGGGGTCTCCCCCGCGGGCCGTCGTCGTCCGTCTCACCCTCAGGCGCTGATGACCACCGGCACGATCATCGGACGACGACGGTGCTGCGTGTTCACCCAGCGACCGACCGTGCGGCGCACGACCTGGCTGAAGGCGTGCGTGTCACGTGTGCCGTTCTCGGCGGCCTCGGTGAGTGCCGCGATGATCTTCGGCTTGACGTCGTCGAACACCCTCTCGTCCTCCGCGAAGCCGCGCGACTGGATCTCGGGCCCGACGACCACGCGGCCGGTGGACGCGTCGATGGCGATGAAGACCGAGATGAAGCCCTCTTCGCTCAGGATGCGGCGGTCCTTCAGGTCGGCGTCGGTGATCTCGCCCACCGTCGAGCCGTCGACGTAGACGTAGCCGAGGTCGAGCTGGCCGACCACCTTCGCGACGCCGTCGCGGAGGTCGACGACGATGCCGTCCTCGCCGAGGATGGTGTTCTTCTGCGGGACGCCGGTGCGGACCGCCAGGGCGGCGTTCGCGTACAGGTGCCGGTGCTCGCCGTGGACGGGCATGACGTTCTTCGGCCGCAGGATGTTGTAGCAGTAGAGCAGCTCGCCGGCGGACGCGTGACCCGAGACGTGCACCTTGGCGTTGCCCTTGTGGACGACCTTGGCGCCGAGCTTCGTGAGGCCGTCGATGACGCGGTAGACGGCGTTCTCGTTGCCGGGGATGAGACTCGAGGCCAGGATGATGGTGTCGTCCGCGCCGATCTCGATCTGGTGTTCGAGGTTCGCCATGCGGGCCAGGACGGCCATGGGCTCGCCCTGCGAGCCGGTGCTCATGTAGACGATGCGGTCGTCGGGCAGGTCCTTCGCCTTCTTCGCGTCGATGAGCACGCCGTCGGGCACCTTGAGGTAGCCCAGGTCGGCCGCGATGCCCATGTTGCGCACCATCGATCGGCCCATGAACGCGACCCGACGGCCATTGGCGTGGGCCGCGTCGAGCACCTGCTGGACCCGGTGCACGTGACTGGAGAAGCTCGCGACCACCACCCGGCGGGGGGCCCGCCGGATGACGTCGTCGAGCACGGGCCCGATGTCACGCTCGAGCGCCGTGAACCCGGGCACGTCGGCGTTCGTCGAGTCGGGAAGGAACAGGTCGACGCCCTCTTCGCCCAGGCGGGCGAAGGCACGGAGGTCGGTGATCCGGTCGTCGAGCGGCAGCTGGTCCATCTTGAAGTCGCCGGTGTGCAGCACGGTGCCGGCCGACGTGCGGATCGCGACGGCCAGGGCGTCGGGGATGGAGTGGTTGACCGCGATGAACTCGAGGTCGAACGGCCCGAGGGACTCGCGCCCACCCTCTTTGACCGCGAGCGTGTAGGGCGTGATGCGGTGCTCTTTGAGCTTCGCCTCGATCAGGGCCAGCGTGAGCTGCGAGCCGATCAGCGGGATGTCCTTGCGCAGACGGAGCAGGTAAGGCACCGCGCCGATGTGGTCCTCGTGACCGTGCGTCAGGACGACGGCGAGGATGTCGTCGAGGCGGTCACGGATGGGTGAGAAGTCCGGCAGGATCAGGTCGACGCCGGGCTGGTGCTCTTCGGGGAAGAGCACGCCGCAGTCGACGATCAGCAGCTTGCCGTCGATCTCGTAGACCGTCATGTTGCGGCCGATCTCGCCGAGCCCGCCGACGGGGATCACGCGGAGCGTGCCCTTGGCGAGATCTCGGGGAGCGTGGATTGTCGTGGGCATCTGTTCCTTCGGTTGGGGTGGGGCTCGTGCCCCGGTGTGCGGGAGGACTTCGGACCGACGTCGGCGTCGGTGGGGGTCGGCGAGTCAGCGGGTGGTGCCGTGCACCTTGGGCAGCGCGCCCCCGGCGGCCGCGTTCCGGTCGGGGCGGAAGCGGCTGAGGTCGAGGCCGGGGATCGCCCCGACGTGCGACAGCTCGTCCTCGATCAGGGCGGCCTCGCTGTCCTCGGGACCGACCAGGGGCAGCCGGACCCGCGGGCTCGAGATGCGGCCGAGGCCGTGGAGGATGTACTTGGCGGCCACCGTGCCGGGCACGTGGGTCATGACGGCGCGGACGAGGGGCTCGAGCATCCGGTGCGCCTCGGTCGCCGTGTGCAGGTCGCCCGCGTTCACGGCGTCGACGATGGTGCGGTAGGGCGCCGCGGCGATGTTGGCGGTGACGCCGATCAGGCCGGAGGCGCCGATCGCGAGGTGCGGCAGCACGTTGGCGTCGTCGCCCGAGAAGTAGAGCAGGTCGGTCTGGTTGAGCACCCGGCTGACCTCGGCGAAGTCGCCCTTGGCGTCCTTGACGGCGACGATGTTGGGGTGCTTCGCGGCCCGGAGGAGGGTCTCGTACTTGATCGGGATGCCGGTGCGGCCCGGGATGTCGTAGAGGATGACCGGCAGGTCGGTCGCGTCCGCGATCATGCGGAAGTGCGTCAGCACCCCGGCCTGGGTGGGCTTGTTGTAGTACGGGGTGACGATCATCACGCCGTCGGCGCCGGCCTTCTCGCTGGCCTTGTAGAGCTGGATGGCGTGCGCGGTCTCGTTCGACCCGCCGCCCGTGATGATCTTGGCCCGCCCCGCGGCCACCGACTTGCCCACCTCGACGAGGCGGAGCTTCTCGGGGTCGGTCAGCGTGCTGGTCTCACCCGTCGTGCCCGTGACGACGATGCCGTCGGCCCCGGCGGTGATGCAGTCGTCGATGTGCTTCTCGACGGCGGGCCAGTCGACCTCGCCGTCGGCGGTGAACGGCGTCACGAGGGCGACGAGGACCTGTCCGAAGGGGTTGCTGATGTTCGACACGCCCTCCAGCGTACTGTCTCGCGTCGGGCCCGCCCTCCCCCGTGCCGGGCCCGTCGCCTCCGGTCGGGAGGCGCGGGTCGCGCCGCCGAGGACGGCCGTCAGGGGGCGACGCGCCCGTTCGCCCCGAACGCCGCGTACGTGAGCGGCATCAACTCGGCCCACAGGTCTTCCATCTTCTCGGCGCACATCTCGATCTCGCGTTGCGGGAACGACGGGAAGTGCGTGCCCTCGCGCTTGGTGCGCAGGCTGAGGAAGTTCATGAGCGACCGGGCGTTCACGGTGACGTACATCGACGAGTAGATGTTCAGCGGCAACACGATGCGGGCGACCTCGCGGGCGATGCCGGCGTCGAGCATGCGCTGGTAGGCATCGAACGCCTGGGTCGAGGCGGCCCGGGTGGCCTCGTCGACGAGGGCGGACTGCTCGGGCGTGCCGGGCAGGAAGTCGTACGCGCCGGGCTTGCCGACCTGCTGCAGGTTGCGCGTGGGTGCGGGCACGTAGAAGACGGGGTTCAACTCGCGGTAGCGGCCGGACTCCTCGTTGTAGCTGGCCATCCGGTGACGCATGAACTCGCGGAAGACGAAGATGGGCGCCTGCACGTAGAAGGTCATGGAGTTGTGCTCGAAGGGCGACCCGTGCCGGTCGCGCATCAGGTAGTTGATGAGCCCCGCACCCTTCGTCGCCTGGGCGCCGTCGGCGGAGGCCTGTGCGCCGTCGAGCGTCAGTTCGCCCATGGTCGACACGCGGGCGGCGAACAGCACGTCGGAGTCGTGGGCGCTCGAGCGGACCAGCTCGACGGTGACGTCGGAGCGGAACTCGGGGGTCTTGTCTGAGGGCACGGCGGGGGTGGCTTCGGTCTCGGGCACGGCGTCGACTCTACCTGGCAGGACGCTCCCGACGGGAAGCGCCGCAGACACCGGCGGCCGCTCCCCCAGGGCTGCGGAATACGGTGTCCCCATGACCGACGCACTCACCGTCCTGATCTCCGGCGCCAGCGGCATGATCGGCGCGGAGCTGACCCGCCAACTCCGCGAGGCAGGCCATCGTCCGCTCTCGTTGGTGCGTCGTGAGCCCCGGGCCGAGGACGAGTTCACCTGGGTGCCGAGTGCCGGCATCGTCGACCACGACCTGATCGCCCGCGCGGACGCCGTCGTGAACCTGGCCGGCGCCTCCTTGGGTCGTCTGCCGTGGACGGCCGGGTACAAGCGCGACATCCTCGAGTCCCGCCTCGCCGCGACGTCGACGTTGGTCGACGGCATGGCGGCCGCGTCGTCGGCCCCGGCGACGTTCCTCAGCGGCTCGGCCGTGGGCGTCTACGGCGACCGACCGGGCCAGCGCCTCACCGAGGCGAGCGGCCGCGGCGAGGGGTTCCTCAGCGACGTGGTCGTGGCCTGGGAGGCCGCCGCCGAGAAGGCTCCCGAGGGCACGAGGGTCGTCACGCTGCGGACCGGCATCGTCATCGGACCCGGTGGAGGCGCGCTGAAGCCCCTGCTGCCCCTCACCAAGCTGGGCCTCGGTTCGCGACTGGGCTCGGGCGACCAGTTCTGGCCATGGATCAGCCTCCACGACGAGGCGGCCGCGATCGTGCACCTGCTCACGTCGTCGGTCGCGGGTCCCGTCAACCTGGTCGGCCCGACGCCCGCGACGAGCGACCTGATCACGCGGACGCTCGCCGCCGACCTGCACCGCCCCTACCTGCTCGGCGTCCCCGAGGCCGTCATCTCGACGGCCATGCAAGAGGCTGGTCGCGAGATGCTGCTGCCGAGCCAGCAGGTCGTGCCCGAGGTGCTCGAGCGCGACGGCTTCGAGTTCCGGCACCGCACGGTCGAGCAGGCGCTGTCGGCGTTCGTCGACGCCCTCTGACCCGAGAGGCGTGCGTCCGATCGTCGCAGCGCCGCGGACTAACGGGTCGAGTCGCGCCTGAGGCCGATCGCCCACCGCAGGGCCTGCCGGGCGCGACGGCGGTCGCCGCACGCGTCGTAGGCCAGCCCGAGCCGGAACCACGCCCGCCAGTCGTCGGGAGCGGCTTCGACTGCCTCTTTGTAGGCGGGGAACGCCGCGTCCGCCGCCTCTCGCTCGTAGCGTCCGGAGGCGCGGCGCGGCAGGTCGTCGACCGGCAGTTCGCCCTCGGCCACGAGTTGGCGGACGATCTCTTGCGTGCGCAGGCCGAAGCGGAGTTCGACGACCAGGGCGAACAGGCCCAGCAGCGGCAGGACGAGCAGGGCGACGCCGAGCGCGATGGCCACCGGCTCGCCGGTCGACACGAACAGCACGGCGCGTTGGCCCACCAGCACGACGTAGAGCAGCAGGAGCAGCGCCATCACCAGCGCGGCGGTACGCCCCTTCACGAGTCGAGCGGCAGGACGGCGTCGAGCCCCACGACGACCCCGGAGACCCCCGGCGCGGCCGCGATGGCCACGCGGAGGCCCTGCTCGTAGGCGTGCTGCGAGAGCGTGTCGTGGGTCAGGGTGAGGGTCTCGCCCTCGCCGCCGAAGACGACCTCCTGTCGGGCGACCACGCCCCGGAGGCGCAGGCTGTGGACGGGGACGCTCGCGACCTGCTGACCCCTGGCCCGCTGGTCGGCGTGCGGTGCGGAGACGGGACCGAGGTCGCGCCGCGCCTCGGCGATCAGCTCGGCGGTGCGGACGGCGGTGCCCGAGGGCGAGTCGACCTTGCCCTGGTGGTGCGCCTCCACGATCTCGACGGATTCGTAGAAGCGTGCCGCGAGGGTCGCGAACCGCGTCGCGAGCAGCGATCCGATCGAGAAGTTCGGCACGACGAGGACCCCGGGACCTGCGGCGTCGGCCACGACCGTCGAGAGTCTCGCCAGCCTCTCGGCGTTGTAGCCCGAGGTGCCGACGAGCACGGGGATGCCCGCTCGGACGACGTGCTCGACGATGCCCGGGCTGACCGCGGGATGCGTGACGTCGACGACGAGGTCCGCACCGAGGACGTCGTCGAGGTCGTCGCGCGACGACAGGCCGGCGTGGACCTCGAGCCCCGGGGTGCGCTCGACGAGGTCGACGATGAACGAGCCGAGGGTGCCGGTGGCTCCCACCACGGCGATGCGCGAAGTCATGCGGTCCAACCTACCGGGGCCGACCGACGGGGGACGCTGCCTCGACCTAGCATGGTGGGCATGCCCCGGTTCCGAGAGACGAGCGTCTCCACCCCCGATGCCGCCGCCCTCCTGACCGAGTACTTCACCGAGCGCGAGACCACGTTCCCCTCGGCCCAGGGCACCTACACGACCACGTTGCCCGACGCCTCGGCCTTCGTCCCGCCGGCGGGCGTGTTCGTCGTCGTCGACCCGGACGTCGGCGAGCGGCAGGCGGACCACGAGCCCGAGCCGGTGGCCTGCGGGGGCATCCGCCTGATCGCCCCGTCGGCGACCGGTGCCGTCCGGTACGAGGTCAAGCACCTCTACGTGCGTCCCTCGGGCCGGGGTCTCGGCCTGGGCCGCGCGCTGCTCGTCGAGCTCGAACGCCGGGCGGCCGCGTTCGGGGCGGACGAGATCGTGCTCGACACCAACGACAGCCTGGCGGCGGCCGGCGGGCTGTACCGCAGCGCCGGGTACTCGACCGTCGAGCCCTACAACGCGAACCCGAACGCGACGACCTGGTACGGCAAGCCCGTCGAGCACCCGGGTGCGGTCGGCACGTCGGACGGCGCGGCCTGACGACCCACCCGACCGGGGCGGCCCCGGGTCAGAAGGGCTGTTCGACGGGGAGACCGGTGCGCAACTCGACCGGCAGGTGCCCGAGGTCGTTGTGGGTCACGAGCTCGGGCGGCTTCGCGGAACGGACCCGGATGATGGTCAAGCCGGCGTTCGCCTGGTTGACGCCCATCCACCGCCAGTCGGGGGCCCCGAAGACCTCTCGGACGAACCAGCCGATGACGAAGTTGTGCGTGATCAGCAGGTCGTGACGGTCTTCACGAGCGGGGGTCAACCACTCGGCCACCGCGTCGGCCATCTGCGCCTGACCGGCCTCGATCTGCTCGTCGGTGACGCCCCCGAAGAACGGCTTGTAGGACGACGGCATGTCGGAGGTCGGCCCGGAGGGCACGCAGTCGAACAGCAGGGTCGAGGGTTGCGACTCGAGGGCGGGCATGCGCTCGGTCATGATGGCGGCCGTCTCTTCCGCCCGTTCGAGCGGCGAGTGCCACGCCGCGTCGAAGGGGACGCCGCCGAGCCGTTCGGCGAGGAGGCGCACCTGGCGTTTGCCGCGTTCGCTCAAGGGGCCGTCGGGCAGGCCGTGTTCTGCGTCCTGCTGTTCGCCGTGCCGGACGAGGTAGAGGTAGTGGGACACCGTCGTCTCCTGGTTCATCGTGTGGTGACCCTCGACGTCGTCGTCGGAGCCGTGAACGTCGCCTCGTCGACCTCGCCGACCACGACCGTGGACAGCGGGCCCGCGAGGAGCCGGGTGGCCAACGACCGGACGTCGTCGGACGTGACCGCGTCGATGCGGTCGAGGGACGTGTCGAGGTCGACGAACTCGCCCGTCGAGATCTCGGCCCGTCCGAGGCGGTTCATGCGGGTGTCGCTGTCCTCGAGGGCGAGGGCCGCGGCGCCGCCCAGCTGGCCGAGGGCGCGCCGGCGCTCGTCGTCCGTGATGCCGTCGGCGGCGAGACCCTCGAGCTCGTCCAGCATCAGCCGGGCCACGTCGCCGGCGTTGGCCGGGGTGCACCCCGCGTAGAGACCGAAGAGGCCCGCGTCCGAGTAGCTGGGCGCGAACGAGTAGACCGAGTACGCGAGGCCCCGACGCTCGCGGATCTCCTGGAACAGACGGGACGACATGCCCCCGCCGAGCACCGAGTTCAGGACGGCGAGGGCGGGCCGACGGTCGTCGCCGACCGAGATGCCCGGGAGGCCGAGCAGCACCGTGGCCTGCTCGAGCGGACGACGGACGACCTGCACGGGTTCGCCCGCCACCAGGTCGACGGGCGCGTCGTCACGCCGCGGCACCGGCGACCCCGCGTCGGTGGGCCAGCCGGCCCGGTCGAGCGCGGCCGTGAGCCGGTCGAGGGCCCGGTCGTGGTCGACGGCACCGGCGATCGACACGACGAGGTCTCGGGGCCGGTAGTTCGCCCGGTAGTGCCGGTCGACGTCGTCACGCACCGCGGCCCGGATGCTCTCGGGTGATCCGCCGATCGGCCGCCCGAGCGGGTGGTCGCCGAAGACCGACTCGAACAGGCGCTCGCCGGCCATGTCGGCCGGGTCGTCGTCGGCCATGGCGAGCTCTTCGAGGATGACGCCGCGCTCGGTCTCGAACTCGACCGGGTCGAGCGTCGACGACGTCACCATGTCGGTGAGCACGTCGATGGCGTCGTCGAGGTCGACGTCCCGCACCCGCGCGTAGTAGCAGGTGTACTCCTTCGCGGTCGCGGCGTTGTGCTCGCCGCCCACCGACTCGAACGAGACGGCGATGTCGAGCGCGGACCTGGTGGGGGTGCCCTTGAACAGCAGGTGTTCGAGGAAGTGCGTCGACCCCCGGTCCGCCTCGGACTCGTCGCGCGAGCCGACGGCCACCCAGAGGCCGATGGTGGTGCTGCGGGCGCCCGGCATGCGTTCGCTGAGGACCCGGACGCCGGAGGGCAGCACGCTCCGCCTCACGAGCGCGTCGCCCGTGGCGCGGAAGGAGATCTCGACCTCGTCGAGGGGGAAGGAGACAGGGCCGTTCATCAGGTCGAGCCTAGGCGACCTCCCCTGCAGTCGGCCGTGTGCCGCTCGGAACGTCTGGCACCCGAACTGGGGTACGCTCGTGCGGACAAACGGACGACTCTGTTTGTCCCCATCGATGTTAGAGTGATGCCACCGACGACGACCCCACCCCCCTGATGGCCGTCGTCGGCGGCTGGTCGGACGTCGTCAGAAGGTCCGGAGCGCGCGTCCCCCACGCGGCTTCAAGCCGAGACGTCCCAAGGAGCCACGCTGTGACGGTCGATTCCCCCCCACCGGCCGTCCAGCGTCTCCCTGGCCGCCCCCGCGCCGACTCCCCCGTCCCCGGCGCCCGCGCGCGCGTCCTCACCACCGCCGGTCGACTGTTCTACGACGAGGGCGTGCGGGTCGTCGGCGTCGACCGGCTGATCGCCGAGTCCTCCGTGACCAAGGCCACGTTCTACAAGCACTTCGGTGCCAAGGACACCTTGGTCCTCGAGTACCTCGCAGGGCGACACGACGTCGAGGCCGCCGAACTCACCTCGCTGATCGAGGCCCACGGCGGCGGACGGGCCACCCTCGAGGCCTACCTCGACGCCGTCGTCGCGCGCCTCCAGACCGTGTCGTTCCGCGGCTCGGCCTTCGCGAACGCCGCGTCGGAGTTCAGCGATCCGACCCACCCGGTGCGTCTCGCCATCGCCGAACACCGCGAGTGGCTCACGTCCGAGATGGTCTCCCTCTTCAAGACCGCCGGGCACCCGATGCCGGGCGACGCGGCCGACGACCTCGTCCTGGCACTCGACGGAGCCCAGGTCGGCGCCTACGCCGGCGACGCCATCGCGGCCGCCGCCGCCCTCCGACGTTCCGCCCAGCGACTCCTCGAGGCGTAGACCTCGAGGCACCCACCTGGCAGACCGAGGCCCGCGAGGCACCTACCCGCGAGGACCCGGTCCGCCGGGCATCGCCCACACGCCTCGGTCGCGCCCGTCGGACCGCCGCGTACTGACGGTCGGCGATTCGATCAGGCCGAGGCCCGATCGAGGTCGAGGACCTGGTTGCGCGTCAGTTGGACCCTCGCGGCCTGCGCCAACTCGTAGACCTGCTTGGCGTTCGTGGCGCTCGCCACGGGTGCCACCACGTTCGGTTTGGCGAGGAGCCAGGCGAGGGCGATGGCCGCACTCGAGACCTCGTGCACCGAGGCGATGCGGTCGAGCTCGTGGACGACCTTGAGCCCACGCTTCGACAGGTACTTCGCCAGGACGCGTCGTCGTGGATTGTGGGCGAAGTCGGAACGCGAACGGTACTTTCCGGTGAGGAATCCGCTGGCGAGGGCGAATCGGGGCATGACGGCCAGCCGTTGCTGTGCGGCCACGTGCGCGAGGCCCTTCTCGTACTCGGAGCGATCGAGCAGGTTGTACTGGTTCTGCAGGGCGACCATGGGGGCGATGCCGAGCATGCCCGCGGCGATGCGCGCCTCGTAGAGCCGGTTGCCCGAGTGGTGCGACCCGCCGAACCAGCGGACCTTGCCGACCCGGATCAGGTGGTCGACGGCGAGCAGCGTGCGCTCGAAGGCCACCTCGGTGTCGTCGACGTGGAGGTACAAGAGATCGATGCGGTCGGTGCCGAGCCGTTCGAGGGAGGCGTCGACGGCACGCTCGATCGCCCGCGGGGTGAGCCCGGGGTTGTCGGCGCTCTTGCCGACCTTGGTCGAGACGACCATGTCGTCGCGGGAGCGACGCGAGCGCATCCACGACCCGATCATGATCTCGCTGCGGCCTCCGGCATAGGAGTCGGCCGTGTCGACGAAGTTGCCGCCGAGGTCGAAGTAGGCGTCGAGGACGGACGTCGTCGCGGTCTGGTCGGCGGTCCAGCCGAAGACGTTGCCCCCGAGCGCCAGGGGGAAGACCTTGAGGTCGGAGAGGCCGAGGCGCCGTCGGGGCTGGATGATGCCGAGGTCGACGGGCACGGTCGGCTGCGCGAGCGAGGCACTGGCCGCCCTGCTCGCGGCCAGGTCGGACACGGCCGACCGGGCGAGCTCAGCCGTCGTCTCGGTCACGCCGTCCCCTTCTCGTCGCGAACCCCCGATGCGACTCTGTGCAATCGCATGGGGTATGGTTCGCCCCTCGAGAACAAGAATACGACCACCCGCCCCGTTTCCGCCGTCGCCGCACGCAATCGTGATGTCGTGTCGCCGCCCCGATCCGGGGGACGCGACCCGCGCCTCCTCGTCGACGACGAGGGGCTCATCCCGTCCGCTCGTCTGACGTCGTCGGAGACTCAGGAGGACGACGAGGCGCAGCGCCCCACGGAGGCGCGGTGCGGCCGATCCCCTGAGTCGCCGACCCAGCCGACGGCGTCTGGACGGCGGGGTCGCAGTGGGGGCGGAACGACGGAGGGCCCGCCCCGACCGAGGTCGGGGCGGGCCCTTCGTGGCGTGCTGACTACGCGTCGACGGACTCGTCGGTCGACTCTTCGGTCGCTCCGCTCGAGTCGGTGTCGGCCTCGTCGGCCACGACCGGGGCGAGCGAGAGCTTGCCGCGGTCGTCGATCTTGGTGATCTCGACGAGGATCTTCTGGCCGACGCCGAGGACGTCCTCGACGTTCTCGACCCGCTTGCCACCGGCGAGCTTGCGGACCTCGCTGATGTGCAGCAGGCCGTCCTTGCCGGGGAGGAGCGAGACGAACGCACCGAACGACGCGATCTTGACGACGGTGCCGAGGAACTGCTCGCCGACCTCGGGGTTGGTCGGGTTGGCGATCGCGTTGACCTGGGCGCGGGCGGCCTCGGCCGACGGGCCGTCGACGGCACCGATGTAGACGGTGCCGTCTTCTTCGATGCTGATGTCGGCGCCGGTCTCGTCCTGGATCGCGTTGATCGTCTTGCCCTTGGGGCCGATCAGCTCACCGATCTTGTCCTGCGGGATCTGGACCGAGATCACGCGGGGCGCGGTCGGGGCCATCTCGTCGGGGGCGTCGATCGCCGAGTTGAGCACGCCGAGGATCGCGGTGCGAGCCTCTTTGGCCTGCTTCAGGGCGGCGTCGAGCACGGCGGTCGGCAGACCGTCGAGCTTGGTGTCGAGCTGGATCGCCGTGACGAACTCGCTCGTGCCCGCGACCTTGAAGTCCATGTCGCCCAGGGCGTCTTCGGCACCGAGGATGTCGGTCAGGGCCGCGTAGCGCGTCTGACCGTCGACCGTGTCGGAGACGAGGCCCATGGCGATGCCGGCGACGGGGGCCTTGAGGGGCACGCCGGCGTTCAGCAGCGACAGGGTCGAGGCGCAGACGGAACCCATCGAGGTCGAGCCGTTCGACCCGAGGGCCTCGGAGACCTGACGGATGGCGTAGGGGAACTCGTCGCGGCTGGGCAGCACCGGCACGAGGGCGCGCTCGGCCAGGAAGCCGTGCCCGATCTCGCGACGCTTCGGCGAACCGACGCGACCGGTCTCACCGGTCGAGTACGGCGGGAAGTTGTAGTGGTGCAGGTAGCGCTTCTTGGTGACCGGGCTCAGCGAGTCGATCTGCTGCTCCATCTTGAGCATGTTCAGCGTCGTGACGCCCATGATCTGGGTCTCACCGCGCTGGAAGATGGCGGAACCGTGGACGCGCGGGATGACCTGCACCTCGGCGTCGAGCGGGCGGATGTCGGCGAGGCCGCGACCGTCCATGCGGATCTGCTCGGTGAGGATGCGGTCGCGGACGACCTTCTTCGTCGCCGTCTTGTAGGCGGCGCCGACCTGGCCGAGGGCCGAGTCGGGCAGTTCGCCGGCCTCGACCTTGGCCGCGACGGCCTCTTTCACGCGGGACTTGAGGGCGTCGTCGGCGTCCTGGCGCTCGATCTTGCCGGCGATCTTGTAGACCTCGGCGAGCTCGGTGCCGGCCGCAGCGGTGACGGCCTCGAGCACCTCGTCGGTGTAGGGCAGGAAGACCGGGTAGTCGGCGATCTCTTTCGATGCCTGCGCGGCCATCGTGGCCTGGGCGTCGACGAGCTGCTTGAGGAAGGGCTTGGCGGCCTCGAGGCCCTGGGCCACGATCGCCTCGTCGGGCTTGGTGGCGCCGCCCTGGATGAGGCCCCAGGCGTGCTCGGTGGCCTCGGCCTCGACCATCATGATCGCGACGTCCTCGTTGCCGGCGGCGTCGGTGACGACACGGCCCGCGACGGTCAGGTCGAACACGGCGTCGGCCAGCTGGCTGGCCTTGGGGAACGCGACCCACTGGTCACCGATCAGCGCGAGGCGCACGCCGGCGATCGGGCCGGAGAAGGGCAGGCCCGAGATCTGGGTGGAGGCGCTGGCCGCGTTGATCGCGAGGGCGTCGTAGAACTCGTCGGGAGCGATGCTGAGCACCGTGATGACGACCTGGACCTCGTTGCGCAGGCCCTCGACGAACGAGGGACGCAGGGGCCGGTCGATCAGACGGCAGACCAGGATGGCCTCGGTCGAGGGGCGACCCTCGCGACGGAAGAACGAGCCGGGAATCTTGCCCGCGGCGTACGAGCGCTCTTCGACGTCGATGGTGAGCGGGAAGAAGTCGAAGTTGTCCTTCGGCTTCTTGCTGGCGCTCGTGGCCGACAAGAGCATGGTGTCTTCGTCGAGGTAGGCAGCGACGGCTCCCTGAGCCTGCTGGGCGAGACGACCGGTCTCGAATCGGATGGTGCGCTTGCCGAACTTGCCGTTGTCGAGGACGGCTTCGCCGAACTTGATCTCTGGACCCTCCATGTGGGGGCTACTCCTCTTTGTTTTGCATCGAGGCCCCGTGTGGGCATCGATGTGTACCGGGAGCGGGCGGCGTGGACGGCATGACGACATGCACGTGCAACAACGCGACGGAGGCGGTGGCACGTCTGGCCAACAGTAGAAACGGTCGGACCCCGCACCCGACCCGGACGCTCGGCGTCGGTCGGGGCATTCCGCCTGTCACCACCGGTGACCAGCAGCCGTACCGGCCTGCTCCGAGCGCGATCCTAGCACCCGCACCCTTCCGTCCGGGGGTGCGACCGGCGGGTGTCGCCCGGACGGGGAGGCGCGGTGCGGCGAGGACGGCGTTAGGGTCGTCCACATGCGTGCTCACGACAGGCCTGCCCGGGACCGTCGCGCGAGCCGCCTCGCGGTGGCGACCGGCGCCTCCTCGGCCCTCGTGCTGGCGATGCTCGTGGCACCGACCGCCGCGTCGGCGGCGGGGTACCCGACGTGGGCCCAGGTCGAGGCCGCGAAGGGCAACGCCGCGGCGACCGAGGCCCAGGTCGACCTCGTCGACGCGTCCCTCGACAGCCTCGAGAAGGCCGCGTCCGACCGTAGCGACGAGGCCGTGCTCGCCGACCAGGCGAACCTGACGGCGCAGGCCGAGCTGGCTGCGGCCTCGCAGCGGGCCGACGAGCTGGCCGCCGACGCCGAGCGCGCCAGGGCCACCGCCGACACCGCGAAGCAGGAGGCCGGCCAGCTCGCCGGCAGCCTGTTCCGCACCGGCGGCACCCAGAGCATGGGCACCGAGCTCTTCACCTCACCCGACCCCGGAGCCGCGCTCTACCAGCTCGGCTCGCTCACGCAGTTCGGCGACCGCTGGCAGACGGTGCTGGCCGACGCCACCACGGCGAGCAACACGGTGTCGTCGCTCAGCGACCAGGCGGCGGCCGCGACCGCCCGACGCGACGCCCTCGCCCGCGACGCCCAGGAGACGGCCGACCGGGCCTCGGCCGCGCAGGCGAGTGCCGACGCCGAGGTCGCCAGCGCGACGCAGCGATCGACCGACCTCTACGCCCAGCTCGCCGCGCTCAAGGGCTCCACGGCCGAACTCGAGCAGCAGTACCGGGCCGGGGTCGCGGCGGAACAGGCGTTCGCCGCCCAGCAGGCCGCGGCGAAGGCCCAGGCGGCGGCCGCTGCGAAGGCACCGGCGGGCACGTCCGGCGGGTCGGGCTCGTCGGGCGGCGGCGGATCGTCCGGGGGCGCGACTCCCGGGACGGGCGGCTCGGGCGGCTCGGGCGGTGCGGGCACGACTCCCCCGGCGGGCGCGGTCAACGACCCGGCCGGCGCGAAGGCCTACGCGGCGACCAAGGTCGGCACCGGTGCCGAGTACACCTGCCTCGTCCAGCTCTGGAACAAGGAGTCGGGCTGGCGCACGAACGCCAGCAACCCCTCGAGCGCTGCCTACGGCATCCCGCAGTCGCTGCCCGGCAACAAGATGGCCGCGTTCGGGCTCGACTGGCAGACGAACTACCGCACCCAGGTGGACTGGGGCATCTCGTACATCCGGAGCAGCTACGGCACGATGTGCTCCGCCTGGGCGCACTCGGTGGCGCACAACTGGTACTGAGGCGCTCCGGGCGACGAGCCGACGGGCCGCTCGGGTCGGCGGTGCGGTCGCGTGGCCACCCCGTCTCGACGAGAGAACGGCCCCCTCTGCATGCAGAGGGGGCCGTCGTCGAGACGTGCCGGAGCGCGAGGACTAGCGGCGCAGGCCCAGGCGGCCGATCAGCGTGCGGTAACGCTCGATGTCGACCTTCGACAGGTAGCCGAGCAGGCGACGGCGCTGGCCGACGAGCAGCAACAGGCCACGACGCGAGTGGTGGTCGTGCTTGTGCTCTTTGAGGTGCTCGGTCAGGTCGAGGATGCGCTGCGTCATCACGGCGATCTGGACCTCGGGGGATCCGGTGTCGCCGGGGTGGGTCGCGTATTCTTCGATGATCCGGGTCTTGACGTCAGGTGCGAGTGCCATGGAGGGATCCCCTTTCAGTTCGTTGCGCGGTGCTCGTCACCGGATGTGCGAGCTCTCTTTCTCCGCGGCCGTTCGGACGGCAACCTGAGGAGCCTACCAGACGGGCGACGCCGACCCCTGTCGAGGTCGGCTCCGACCGCGTCGCCGTCGGGGCAGGACGAGGCCGACGAACGCCGCGCCGATCGCGGCCCCGAGGGTGTTCATCACGAGGTCCTGGGGATCGGAGAAGCGCGTCGCCGACAGGTACGTCGCCTGGTACGTCTCGATGCCGACCGTCGCCGCGACGCCCACCAGGATGCCGACCCACCAGAACCGCCTGGGCAGCAGCAGCGCGGGGAACATGCCCATCGGCACGAACATCGCGACGTTCGCCGCCGCCTCGACGCGCGCGAAGGTGATCCACGAGGTCTCGTCGTGCCGGGCGAAGAGGTCGAGGGCGCGCCAGAGCAGGGCGCCCGTGTTCGCGTCGTAGACGCTCGGGCGCAGGGTCATCCACGCGACCCCGGCGAGGTAGACGAGGGTGAGCAGGAGGAGGACGGCGCGACGCATGCGTCCATGGTGCGGCACGGGTCCGTGGGAAGACGCCCGGAACGCCCGAAGATCGACCTGGAGGACGATCAGCCCCGGGGGCGGGGCGGACGAGCCGGGGAGGCGCGGTGTCCGACCGCGCGCACCGCGCCTCCTAGGCTCGTCGCGTGGACGCACTCACCGACCTCTGGGCCCGGATCAGCCAGCTCGCGGCTCCCCTGCCCGGCTCGTGGCTGCTCGCGAGCGTCGCCGCCGGCTTGCTGCTCGTGCTGCTGCCCGGCACCTGGCACACGGTGCGACACGCCGTGACCGTCGTCCACGAGGGCGGGCACGGGCTCGCGGCCGTGCTGACCGGACGGCGACTGACGGGCATCCGGCTGCACTCGGACACCTCGGGACTGACGGTGTCGAAGGGACCTCGCACGGGGCCTGGCATGATCATCACGCTGCTCGCCGGTTACACGGCTCCGGCGGTCGCGGCCCTGGGTGCGGCCTGGCTGCTGTCGGCGGGCTACGCGGCGGGTCTGCTCTGGGCGCTGTTGCTGCTCCTGGCGCTGATGCTCGTGCAGATCCGCAACTGGTTCGGGCTCTGGGTGGTGCTGCTCGGCGCCGCCCTCGTGGTCGTCGTGACGTTCTTCGCGTCGCCGACCTGGCAGGCCGTGTTCGGCCTCGTCGTGACGTCGGTGCTGGGGTTCGGGGCGCTGCGGGCGTCGCTCGAGCTGCAGCGCAGCCGGCGGCGGTCGCGCTCGACGGCCTCGGACGCCGACCAGCTCGCCGGGCTCACCCACGTGCCCGGCGTCGTCTGGGTCGGGGTGTTCGTGCTGGTGGCCCTCGCGTGCCTGCTGGGCGGTGCCGGGCTGCTCTTCCCCGGGGCGCTCGAGGCCGCCCGCTCGTTCGGCTGAGCCGTCCGGCGACCCGTCAGGCGGGGGCGGACGAGAGGGCATGCACGGGGACGTGGCCCTCGAGGCGGGCGCGGCCGTCGAGGCCGTCGAGCTCGAGCAGCACGGCGACGCCCGCGACGACGTAGCCGGCGCGTTCGAGGAGGGTGATCGTCGCCTCGACGGTGCCGCCGGTGGCCAGCACGTCGTCCACGACCAGGACGCTCGACCCCTGGGGGATCTGGTTCGGGCGCAGCTCGAGGGTGGCCTCGCCGTACTCGAGGGCGTAGCTCTCGCTGAGCACCTCGCCGGGCAGCTTGCCGGCCTTGCGCACCGTGAGCACGCCGACGCCCTGCTCGATGGCGATGGCGCCCGCGAGGGCGAAGCCCCGCGCCTCGATGCCGGCCACGGCGACGAATCCGCCGTCGAACGGCTCGGACAGGGCCGTGGTCACGGTGGCGAACGCGTCCGCGTCGGAGAACAGCGGGGTGACGTCGCGGAAGAGGATGCCGGGCTTCGGGAAGTCGGGGACGACGGCGATCTTGCTGTCGACGAACGAGGAGGCGTCGGTGACGGTCATGCCGACAACGGTAGTCGGGTCAACGTCGACAGCCGCCCCTCGGCGACGGATGCCGCGTCGTCGACGGGCGGCGTCCCGGGTCGCCGTCGGGCGACCGACCGGTACGTCACGATCGTGTGAACAGTCGGGACCGATGTCGGACCCTCGTGCGAGAGTGCAGCCATGACCCGGTTCATCGTCCCGCCGTACCTGCTCGCCCACCTCGCCGAGGCCGACTCGCCCCGCCTGCACCGAGCGCCGCAGGCCGCGCGCAACGGCCTGCTCGCGATGGAGGCCGTCGACCGCAACGCGACTCCCCCGGTGGTGCAGGGCGCGCTCGGTGGCGAGGCCGTGCTCGAGCGGACGATCTTCGACGCACAGGGCACCGAAGAGCTGCCCGGCGTGCGGGTGCGAGGTGAGGGCGAACCGGCCACCGACGACGTCGCGGCGACCGAGGCGTACGACGCCCTCGGTGCCACCTACGCCCTGTTCCGCGAGGTCTACGGGCGGTCGTCCATCGACGGGGCCGGGCTGCCGCTCGACGCAACGGTGCACTACGGGCAGGACTACGACAACGCCTTCTGGAACGGCGAGCGCATGGTGTTCGGCGACGGTGACGGCGAGGTCTTCGGGCGGTTCACGGCCTCCGTCAGCGTCATCGGGCACGAGCTCACCCACGGGGTCACGCAGTACACCGCCAACCTCACCTACCAGGGTCAGTCGGGTGCGCTGAACGAGTCGGTCAGCGACGTGTTCGGCGCGCTCGTCGAGCAGCACCTGTTCGGCCAGACCGTCGACCGCGCGACGTGGCTGATCGGCGAGGGGCTGTTCACCCCCGAGGTGCAGGGCGCCGCCCTCCGGTCGATGAAGGCCCCGGGCACGGCCTACGACGACGACGTCCTCGGCAAGGACCCCCAGCCCGCCCACCTCGACGACTACGTCGAGACGACCGACGACAACGGTGGGGTGCACCTCAACTCGGGCATCCCCAACCGGGCCTTCTACCTCGTGGCCGAGGCGCTCGGTGGCGAGGCGTGGGTGCGGGCCGGGCAGATCTGGTACGACACGCTGACCGGCGGCACGCTGTCGCCCGAGGCCACCTTCGCGCAGTTCGCGGCGGCGACCGTCGCCGCGGCCACGGCGCGGTACGGGGCTGGCTCCGACGAGGTCCGGGCGACGTCGGCCGGGTGGGAGGGCGTCGGGGTCGTCCCGGCCGCCTGACCCCACCGCGTGACCCCACCGCCTGGCGCCGCCCGCGTGACACCCCGCTGCCCCGGATGCCGCCGGGGTAGCATCACGCGCATGAAGGTCACCGTCTCGCGCTCCGGGGGTCTCGCCGGCCTCACCCGCAGCTGGTCGGTCGACGTCGACGCCGAGCCCGACACCGAGTCGTGGCTCGTGCTGATCGACCGGGTGCCCTGGTCGCAGGCCCCGCGGGCGGCTCAGTCGCCGCAGCCCGACCGCTTCGTCTGGGTGATCACGGCCGAGACCCGACCGACGCGCGAGGCCAAGCTGCCCGAACAACAGGTCACGGGCCCGTGGCGCGAGCTGGTCGACCGCGTCCGCACGACCTCCGACGCCGAGGCCGAGCGGTGAGCGAACGCACCCGACGCCCTCGGCGGCGGCCCTCGGGCGAGGTGGTGGCGGGGCTGCTAGCACTCGTCGTCCTCGTGGCGGGCGGGGTCGGCGTGGCCGTGGTGCAGCGCGACAACCCCCAGAACGTCCGCGGGGCAGCCACCGCGCCTCCGTGGGACCGCCCCGCCACCGACCAGCTCGAGGCGCGGGCGGCGGCCGCCGGCCTCGAGAACGTCTGGGGTCGGGATCTCGCGATGCACGTGCACACGCACCTCTCGATCACGGTCGACGGCCGGTCGGTCACGGTGCCGGGTGACATCGGTCACGACTCGGACGCGAAGTTCGCGGCAGAGATCCACACTCACGACACGAGCGGCATCGTCCACGTCGAGTCCCCCACCCGAGAGACGTTCGTGCTCGGCCAGCTCTTCACCGAATGGGACGTCGCCCTCGACGGCCGGGGCGTGGGGTCGCTCGGGCACGACGACGGTCTCGAACTGCACACCTTCGTCGGGGGCAGCCCCTACACCGCCGACCCGGCGGGCATCCCGCTGCGGGACTTCGAGCGGATCGACCTCGTCCTGGCACCGGTCGGCGAGACCGTCACCGCCCCGGCGGCCTTCGCCTGGCCACCCGACTACCGCTGAGTCGCCCGGGGCGAGGGCCGGCGGCGTCCGGCCTGCCGCCTCGCACCAGCGGCTCGAGCAGTCGCCGCACGACCGCGTCCCCGGCGTGGACCGGGTCCGGTCACGGCCGACCGAACGTGACCCGGCCTACGAGACGACCGTGAGTCGCTGGGTGGGCCGGGTCATCGCCACGTAGAGGCTGGCGTTGCCGCGCCGGGTCGCCTGACGGACTCGCTCCGGGTCGACCACGACGACCGAGTCGAACTCGAGGCCCTTCGACGTTGCCGGGCTGAGCACCGAGATCGGCTTCGTCAACGACGCCGACCCGGGTGCCACCAGCCCGACGAACTCGGTCGAGAGGGCCTCGACCAGGGCCGTCACGGCCTGCTCGGGTGCGATGACGGCCAGCGTGCCGTCGGAGTCGATCGCCCGGTCGGCTCGGACGGCCTCGACAGTGGCACGGACGAAGTCGTCCTTCGAGGAGGCGCCGGTCACCTCGCGCACCGGCCACTCGCTCGCCCGGACCGACCGGCTCGGGGTGACCTGCAGCCCGCTCGCCGTCGCGACGCCCTCGGCGTAGGCCACGATCTGCGCCGGCGTGCGGTAGTTGACGGTGAGTTCTTCGAGTCGCCAGGGTGCCGACGTGCCCTGCGCCGCGCCTCCGCGACGTCGACCGAGGAGCGCCTGGAGGGCGCGGTCCCACGACGACGCCGCAGCCGGGCTCGAGGCCTGGGCGATGTCGCCGACGACCGTGAACGACCGCAGGGGGCAGCGGCGGGACAGGAGGCGCCACTGCATCGGCGACAGTTCTTGCGCCTCGTCGACCACGACGTGGCCGAAGGCCCAGGTGCGGTCGCCCGAGGCGCGTTCGGCCGTCGTCATCGACGCGGCCCGTTCGGCGAACCCGCCGGCGATCTGCTCGGCGCTGACCATGCCCTCGACGCCCATGTTCTCGATGGCGCGCTCGGCGTTCTCGATGTCGCGCTTGCGCTGCGCCTTGCGGGCCAGGCGTTCGGGGTCGACACCGGTCTGGAACTCGCCGAGCAGCTCGGCGGCCTCGTCGAGCAGCGGCACGTCGGAGACCGTGAACCCCGCCCCGCGTTCGCGCCGCAGCAGGGCGCGCTGCTCGGGCGTCCAGCGCGGGGTGATCGAGGCGAGCCAGTTCGGCCGGGCGTAGAGGTCTTCGACGAGCTTCTCGGCGCTGAGCGGGAGCCAGGCCGTGTTGAGCAGCACGCGCACGTCGTACGACTGCCGGATGTCTTCTCGGAGGACGGCCTCGTCGGACTCGTCGACCGTCGTCCCGTGCTCGCGCATCTGGTCGACCAGCTGACGCGTCAGGGCCGAGAGGGCCGCCTTGTTGAAGGTGACCCTGGCCACGTTGTGGGGCTTGCCGCGCTCTTGGGCCTTGCGCATGGCCTCGCCGACGAGCTCGGGCCGGACGACGAGCCGCTCGCCGTTGACGTCGATCGTCGTCGGCTCGCTCGGGCGGATCTGCCGCGACCGGACGGCGCGACGCATCAGCTCGGCCATCTCGGCCGAGCCCTTGAGCGCGGCGACCTCCGGCGCGTCGTCGGTCTGGGCCTCGACGCCGGGGTAGAGCCCGCCGAGGCTCGACAGCACGACGCCGCTCTCGCCGAGCGACGGCAGCACCTGTTCGATGTAGCGCAGGAACGACCGCGACGGCCCGACGACGAGGACCCCCGACCCCTTGAGCCGGTCGCGGTGCGAGTAGAGCAGGTAGGCGGCCCGGTGCAGGGCCACCGCCGTCTTGCCCGTGCCGGGACCGCCCTGGACGACGAGCACGCCGTCGAGCTGCGACCGGATGATGCGGTCTTGTTCGCCCTGGATGGTGGCGACGATGTCGGTCATGCGGCCGGTGCGCTGGGCCGTCAGGGCCGCCATGAGCGCGCCCTCGCCCTGCAGCTGGACGTCGTCGCGGTCGAGCAGGTCGGGGTCGAACACCTCGTCCTCGAGGCGGGTGACGGTGCGTCCCTCGAGCGTCAGGTGTCGCCGGGCCCTCGCCCCCATGGGCGTGGCCGCGGTCGCCTGGTAGAAGGCGCTGGCGCCGGGGACGCGCCAGTCGAGCAGGATCGGGTGGTGAGCCTCGTCGCGCAGGCCGATGCGGCCGATGTAGCGGTAGCGGCCCCCCTCGCCCGGTTCGGCGGGACGGTCGACGTCGCCGGTCTGACCGAGCAGGTCGGGCGTCTCGAGCTCGAGCCGCCCGAAGGCCAGCCGCTCGTCGACCGAACCGAGCTGGACGATGGTGTCTTCGTAGAGGCGCGCGTAGGCGTCACGCTCGCTGCGGCTCTGGTGGTTGCCGCCCACGGTCTCGCGGCGCGTGCGCTCGAGCCGGACGCGGGCGTCGGCCTTCAGCTCGTCGAGGCGCTCGTACAGGGTGCCCACGTAGGCGCGTTCGCGGTCGATCTCGGATGACAACAGGTGTTCGTACCCTTCGGGAAAAGTCGGCACGCCAGTCTAGCTTCCGGCCAGCGACAGCGGGCCCCGTCCGAGGTGCCGGGACGCAGGAGGCGCGCCCGTCCTCGGGGGGACGGGCGCGCCTCCAGGGGGTCGCGTCGGCGAGCCGGTCAGAACTCCTCGTGGGTCAGCGGGTCGCCGTCCCACAGGCGGCCGCGCTCGAGGCCGCTGAGCGACTCGACCTCGTCCGGCGTGAGCTCGAAGTCGAACACGTCGAGGTTCTCTCGCTGGCGGCCGGGGTCGGCCGACTTCGGCACGGGGACGGCCCCGAGCTGGACGTGCCAGCGGAGGACGACCTGCGTGGGAGTCTTGCCGTGGGCCCGCGCGATCTCGGTGACCCGCGCCTCCTGGAGCAGTTCGCTCTGCTTGGCGAGCGGGCTCCAGCTCTCGGTGACGATGCCCATGCTCTCGTGCACGGCACGCAGCTCGGCCTGCGGGAAGTACGGGTGCAGCTCGACCTGGTTGACGGCGGGCACCACGCCCGTCTCGTCGGCGACGCGCTGCAGGTGCTCGGCCGTGAAGTTCGAGACGCCGACCGAACCCACGAGACCGTCTTCTAGCAGGCGGACGAACGCCTTGAAGGTGTCGACGAACTTGTCGATGCGAGGCAACGGCCAGTGGATCAGGTAGAGGTCGACGAAGTCGAGCCCGAGGTTCGCCCGACTCTCGTCGAAGCTCGCCAGCGTCTCGTCGTAGCCGTGGTGCCGACCGGGCAGCTTCGTCGTGACGACGAGGTCGTCGCGGGGCACGTCGCTCTGGCGGACCGCCGCCCCGACGGCCGCCTCGTTGCCGTAGTTCAGCGCCGTGTCGAGCAGACGGTAGCCCGACGAGATCGCCTGGACGACCTGCGTCGTGCCCTCGTCGCCGTTCAGCCCGTAGGTGCCGAGTCCGAGTTGCGGCAGCGTGCGGCCGTCGTTGAGGCCGACCGACGGGGCGACCGTCATCAGCTGACGCCGAGCAGGTCGATGACGAAGATCAGGGTCTTGCCCGAGAGCGGGTGCCCGCCACCGGCGGGGCCGTAGGCCAGGTGCGGCGGCACGACGAGTTCACGGCGTCCGCCGACCTTCATGCCGGGGATGCCCTCCTGCCACCCGCGGACGAGCGCCTGCAGCGGGAAGTTGACGGATTCGCCGCGGCTCCACGACGAATCGAACTCTTCGCCGGAGTCGTACTCGACGCCGAGGTAGTGGACGTCGACGGTCGAGCTCGACCGCGCCTCGTCACCGTCGCCGACGGTCACGTCGGTGATCGTCAACTCGGTGGGGGCGGGGCCGGTCGGGGCGTCGATCTCGGGCTTGGTCTGGGGGTCGTGGGTCATGCCGACCATCCAACCACCGACGCGGCGAGGGGGCGGGTCGGCTGCTCGCGTCCTCCCTGCGAGGCTCGAGGAGCCGACCCGACGTCCGCACCGAGACCGAATCATCGATGCGAACACATGGACGCTACTCCGACCACCCGGGGACGCCAAATCGGCCGACGGCGGTGCACGGTGCCCGCGACGCCCCCCGGGTCCGCGGAATGCTGCACGATCGGCAAGAATGGCAGCTTGACCGCCACCCCGCCCCCGCCCCCCTCGTCGCCACGCCCCGTCGCGCCCGTCCGCCGCCCCCTCGTCGTCGACGTGACGCCGCTCCGCACGAGCCCCGCCTTCGCCCGGCTCTTCGCGGGCAGCGCCATCAGCGGCATCGGCACCCAGCTCACGCTCGTGGCCGTCGGCCTCGAGATCTTCGAGATCACCCGCTCGACCTTCGCGGTCGCCCTGGTCGGCGTCGTCTCGCTCGTGCCAATGATCCTCGCGGGGCTCTACGGCGGCATGCTCGCCGACGCGTTCGACCGACGCAAGGTCGCCCTCGTGGCCGCGGTGTTCGCCTGGCTGTCGACCGCGGCCATCGCGCTGCACGCCTACCTCGGCCTGCACGAGGTGTGGCTGCTGTACCTGCTCACGACGGTGAACGCCGTCGCGGGCACGATGATCGCGACCTCCCGCGCCTCGATCGTGCCGCGCCTCCTGCCCCGAGAACTGCTGCCGGCCGCCTCGGCCCTCGGCGGCATCAGCATGGGGCTCATGCTGACCGTCGGGCCGGCCCTGGCCGGCGTCCTGGTCGCGAGCGTGGGGTTCCCGCTGACCTACACCGTCGACGTCGTGCTGTTCTCGACGGCGTTCCTCGGCATCGTCACGCTGCCGCCGATCCGGCCGGAGGGCGAGACCCAGCGCCCCGGCCTCGAGTCGTTGCGCTTCGGCCTGGCCTTCTTGAAGCGGTCGCCCAACATCCGCACGACCTTCGTGATGGACGTCGTGGCGATGACCTTCGGCATGCCCCGGGTGCTCTACCCGGTGGTCGGCACCCTCGTGATCGGAGGAGGCGCGGTGACGGTCGGCGTGCTCTCCGCCTCGTTCGCGGTGGGAGCCCTGCTCAGCAGCGTCTTCTCGGGACGCCTCGGCCACGTGCGCCGGCAGGGCGTCGCCGTGCGGTGGGCCATCACCGCGTACGGCCTGTGCATCGCGGCCTTCGGCGTCGTGCTGCTCGTCACGCCGGCGCACGGGGGCAGCGTCACGGCCGGGCTCGACCAGGCGAACCTGGTGGCCCTCGGCGGGGCGGCCGTCGCCCTCGCCGGGGCGGGCGCGAGCGACAACGTCAGTTCGATCTTCCGCTCGACCATCTTGCAGTCGGCCGCGCCCGACGCCATGCGAGGGCGCCTGCAGGGCATCTTCATCGTCGTGGTGACCGGCGGCCCGCGGGTGGGCGACCTGTTCGTCGGCCTGGTCGCGGGCATCGCCGTCTTCTGGCCGCCCCTGCTCGGCGGACTGCTCGTCGTGGCACTCGTCGCGCTCGTCGCGCGGCTCACGCCCGCGTTCGGCCGCTACGACGCCGAGGCGCCGACGCCCTGAGTCGCGGTGCGGGTCACCAGCCGGGCCCGGACTGCGGGGACCCCGGGTGCGGCGGCACCTGCGGCGGCCAGCCCGGGTGCTGCGGGTAGCCGACGAAGGCCGCGGGCGGTGCCTGCAATGCCAGGCGGCTCGCGGACAGGGCGTCGAGCAGTTCGGCCTCGTCACGCTGCACCGCCGCGTCGAGGGCACGTCGCCCTTTGACCAGTCGCTGGCGGGTGAAGGCCAGCCTCGTCGCGTTCGAGATGAAGACCGTCATCGCGGGTCGGATGCCCCGGGACGCCGCCCACGACCTCGCCCGGCGTCGACCGGCGCTGGACGACAGCATGCCGACCTCGTCGGCGCTGAACCAGCCCACGGCCGCGTACTCGGCGAGCCGGTCGTGCGTCACGCGCCGCTCGTTGCGCCGGAGGAACACCACGAGCAGCACCATGGCCACGAAGATCGGCACCTGCACCAGCAGGTAGTAGGCGAAGAAGCCGTCACCCACCACGAAGAGCGCGCCGTTCCAGAGCGCGTGCAGCCCCGCCGCGGGCACGAGGCCGACGAAGAACCAGCCGATCGCGCCGTACGGGCCGGTCCGTCGCGCGGCGAGGCCGAGGGCGAAGCCCGTGCAGGCGGTGTACATGACGTGGGCGAAGGGCGACATGAGGGCCCGCACGAAGAAGACGTACGCCAGGCCCTGGCTGCCGGTCGCGAGGTCCTCGCCGACCTGCAGGGCGAAGTACTGGATGTTCTCGACGAAGGCGAAGCCCGCGGCGACGGTCGCCGCGTACACGATGCCGTCGACCGGGCCGTCGAAGTGGCGTCGGAAGATCCACAGCACGAGCAGGACGCCGAACCCCTTCGCCCCCTCCTCGACCAGCGGTGCCTGGACGACCGCCCCGAGCACGTCCTCGAGTCCGCTCGACCGGACGCCGAGGGCCGCCCGCGCCGTCGTCAGGGCGACGTCCACGATCAGGGCCGTGCCGACGGCCACGGCGGCACCCCACAGGAAGGCGAAGAGCAGCGCCACGCGGGGCTCGGGCTCCCACCGGTCGACGAGCCAGATGCCGACCAGCACGATCGCCAGGGGGACGAAGGCGAGCAGGCTGCCCGCGAGCAGTACCGCGGGCTGGACGAAGATCAGGAAGTACAGGCCCACGGCCACGGCGAACGTGCCGATCACGGTGAAGCCCACGGCGAGCGCGACGGCGCTGGCGACCCGCCGCCTGGGGGCGGGCTGCACGAACACGGGTTGCACCGGGTACCAGACCGGTTCGGGGTTCGCGGCCGGGCCGAGCACCGGACGGGCCAGGCCGGTCGACTGACCGGCCGCGGTGCCGGCGGGGACGACGTAGGGCGTCAGGGGGCGTCCGTACGCGTCGTGCCCGACGCCCCGGGACTCGGACGAGCTCATGCCCCGACCCTACGGGCTGGGCCCGGGGTCGGCGCGGGCAGCCGGGGCAGGCCTGGCGGCCCGGGCCGGGCTGGCAGCCGGGGCCGGGCTGGCAGCCGGGGCCGGGCTGGCAGCCGGGGCCGGGCTGGCAGCCGGGGCCGGGCGCACCGGCGCGCCCGGCCCGGTAATCTCGCAGGATGCCCACGACGCGTTCCCTTCCCGAGGACCCGTCGCTGTTCCGCTACGTGGTGATGCGGGTCTGGCACGACTTCCTGCGGCACCGCACGATCGACGCCGCGGGGTCGCTCACCTTCTTCTCGATGCTCGCCCTGGTGCCGGGCGCCCTGGCCCTCGTCTCGGGCGTCGCCCTCTTCGTCGACGACGGTGACGCCGTGGACGAGATCCTCGCGGTGGCCCGGTACGTCCTGACCCCCGACGCGATCGAGACGCTGCGCTGGCCGCTCGAGCAGATGCTGAGCCTCTCGAACCCCGGCGTCGCCTTCGGCATCGGCCTCTGGCTCACCCTGTGGTCGCTGTCGGCCTACACGACGGCCTTCGGGCGAGCGATGAACACGGCCTACGAGGTCGAGGAGGGTCGCCGCATCTGGAAGTTCCGCGGCCACATGATGATCGTCACCGTGGTGCTGATGGTGTCGTTCGCCGCGATCGCGGTGATCCTGCTCGTGACGCCCACCCTCAGCGACGCCGTCGCCGCCCGGTTCGGCATCGGCCGCCCGTGGACCGACCTCTACAACGTGGGCAAGTGGCCGGTGCTCGTCGCCCTGGCCGTGCTCTCGGTCGCGATGCTCTACTTCTTCACCCCCAACGTGCGACCGCCCCGCCTGCGCTGGGTGTCGTACGGTGCCATGGTCGCCCTCGGCGGGTGGGCGATCGCGACCCTGGGCTTCGCGGTCTACGTGGCGACGGTCTCGAACTACGACCGGTTCTACGGCTGGGTCGGCGGCGTCGTGGTCGTGCTGCTCTACGCGTACATCAGCAACTTCGTCCTCGTCATCGGGGGCGAACTCGACAGCGAGATCCTCCGCCTGCGCCAGCTGCGCCGCGGGGTGCAGGCGGAAGAGGTCATCCCCCTCCCGTTGCGCGACACGGCCCGCAACCACATCCTCGCCCGCAACCTGGCCTGGGACGTCCGGGTCGGCCGGCGCATCCGCGAACGGGCGCTGCGCGAGAACGGGGGCGTGCTCGAGCCCGACGACCTCCGGCTCGTGCACCTGCGGGCCGACCGCGACCGACCGGCCGACGAACGGCCGTCGGCGGCCGGTCGGGTCGACCAGGTCGATCCCACGAGCCACGCCCCCTCGACGTCGTAGCCGGGCACGACGGCACCGCCCGTGCGTGACGACGGGCCGTTCGCACCTGCAGGAGGCGCGGTGCCGGTCGACGGGCACCGCGCCTCCTCGGCGGGGTCGCCTCAGCCGGCGGTCTCGTCGCCCGGGTTGCGCGCACCCGAGGTGTTGGCGGCCCGGGCCACGGCCGCGGCGGGGTCGTCGACGTCGATGACCGGGATCGCGCTGGTGATGGGTGCCAGGCCCGAGAGCCGTGCGGGCGAGAGCACCTTGCGCACCTGCTCGTCGGTCATCAGGCCGGCCGCGACCACGAGCGGGGCGATGGCCGCGTTCGTGGTCAGGGCGGTGTGGGCGATGGCCGCCGCCGCGGTGTAGCCGATGTAGGGCGTCAGCGCCGTCACGCTGCCGACGTTCGTCTCGACCTGCTGGGTGAGCCGGGCACGGTTGGCCTCGATGCCGTCGACGCAGTTGACCCGCAGCGTCTGGCAGGCGTAGGTCATCCACTGCAGGCTCTGCATGACCGAGTGCGTGATGACCGGCTCGAAGGCGTTCAGTTGCAACTGCCCCGCCTCGGCGGCCATCGTCACGGTGACGTCGGCCCCGGCGACCGAGAACGCCACCTGGTTCACGACCTCGGGGATCACCGGGTTCACCTTGCCCGGCATGATGGACGACCCGGCCTGGCGCGGCGGCAGCGTGATCTCGCTGATGCCGGCCTGCGGGCCGGACGACAGCAGGCGCAGGTCGTTGCAGATCTTCGACAGCTTGATGGCGCTGCGCTTCAGGGCGCCGCTCAGGGTCATGAAGACGCCGGTGTCGCTCGTCGCCTCGATGAGGTCGGGCGCCGTGACGAGGTCCATGCCCGAGAGCGTGCTGAGATGACGTCGGACGGCGTCGGCGTAGAGCGGGTCGGCGGTGATGCCGGTGCCGATCGCGGTCGCCCCGAGGTTGATCTCGCCGAGCAACGGCACGACGTCGCGCAGTCGCTGCACGTCTTCGGCCAGGGTGTGCGCGAAGCCGGTGAACTCCTGCCCGAGCGTCATCGGCACGGCGTCCTGCAGCTGCGTCCGTCCGACCTTGAGCACGTCGTGGAACTCGTCGCCCTTGGCCGCGAACGAGTCGGCGAGCAGGTCGAGCTCGACCAGCAGACGGCGCAGGGTGAGCACCATCGCGATCTTGATCGAGGTGGGGTAGGTGTCGTTGGTGCTCTGGCTGCGGTTGACGTCGTCGATCGGGTGCAGGTGTCGGTACTCGCCCTTGGCGTGCCCGAGCAGTTCGAGGGCCCGGTTGGCGATGACCTCGTTGCTGTTCATGTTCGTGGACGTGCCCGCGCCGCCCTGGATGACCCCGACGGCGAACTGGTCGTGCAACGCCCCGCCGCGGATCTCTTCGCAGGCCCGCTCGATCGCCCCGGCCTTGACGGGGTCGAGCACGCCGATCTCGACGTTGGCGCGGGCCGCCGCCTGCTTGACGAGCGCGAGGGCCGTGACGAGGTCGGGGTAGACCGAGATGGGTCGCTGCGAGATCGGGAAGTTCTCGAGGGCCCGGGCGGTGTGGATGCCCCAGTAGACGTCGGCGGGGACCTCTCGGCTGCCCAGCGAATCGGTCTCGGTGCGGGTCGGTGCTGCTGTCTGGGTCGTCACGTGTGGTGCGCCTCCGTCGTCAGTCGGGGCCCGGTCGTCGTCGACCGGACGCTTCCGTCGAGCCTACCGGCGGGGCCGGGGGCCGGTGGTTCCGAGGAGGCGCGGCTGCCGTCGTCGGGGACGCCCGCGCCCTGGGGACGAGACGACACCGGCGTCGGGGTCAGCGGTGGAAGCCCGGGACGATGAGGTAGATGCCGTAGAGCACGCCGAGGGCGCAGACCACGAAGCACGCGTACCCGGCGGCGGTCCGGGCCGTCGTGCGACCCTCGACGGTCAGGAGGCGCAGGCCGAGGGAGTAGAGCGACACGAGCGCCGCGGCCGAGAAGAGGGCGACGAGCGCGACCACGACGAAGGCGGACCAGTCGATCATCAGCGCACCTCGTCGTCGGTCGTGGTCACGCCGCGGGGAGCGACGACGGGCTCGGGCGGGTCGTCCATGCGCACGAACGGGGCCTCGACGCCGGACGCCGGGGTGTCGACTCGGCCCTTGCGGACGGCACGCCGGGCACGACGACGGGACAGCACCGAGGTGGCGGCCACGTCGACCTCGATCGCCGAGCCCTGGTCGTGGGGTCGGCGGCGCGACACGACGAAGATGCCGGCGATGACGACCGCTCCGACGGCCGCGTCGATCACGAGGCCGGTGACGCCGAGCGTGGCGATCAGGGCGGCGACGGCCCCGACGGCGGCCGACGCGGGCAGGGTGATGAACCAGGCGACGACGATCTTGCCCGCCGTGCCCCACTGGATCTTCGACCCCCGACGCCCGAGACCCGCGCCGATGATGGACCCGCTGGCCACCTGCGTGGTCGACAGGGCGAAGCCCAGGTGGCTCGAGGCGAGCACGGTCGCGGTGGTCGACGCCTCGGCCGAGAAGCCCTGCGTGGGCTTGACCTCGGTCAGCCCGCCGCCCATGGTCTGGATGATCCGCCAGCCGCCGGTGTACGTGCCCAGCGCGATGGCGAAGGCGCAGACGACGACCACCCAGAACGGCGGGCCCGAGTCGGGCGTGAGCAACCCGCCCGCGATGAGGGTCAGCGTGATGACGCCCATGGTCTTCTGCGCGTCGTTCGTGCCGTGGGCCAGGGCGACCAGCGACGACGTGAAGATCTGGCCGTAGCGGAACCCGCCGCGCTCGCTCTTGTCGTCGCGGCGACGGGTGATCGTGTAGGCCAGTCGCGTGGCCGTGTAGCCGACCACCCCGGCAATCAGCGGGGCGAGCAGGGCGGGCAGCACGACCTTCGACAGCACGACGCCGAAGTCGACCGACCCCAGGCCGGCACCGACGATGGCGGCCCCGATCAGGCCGCCGAAGAGGGCGTGCGACGAACTCGACGGCAGGCCGCGGAGCCAGGTGAACATGTTCCAGACGACGGCGCCGATGAGCCCGGCGAAGATCATCTCGGGGGTGATCTGCACCCCGCCGTCGCCTTCACGGATGATGCCGCCGGAGACGGTCTTGGCCACCTCGGTGCTGAGGAAGGCCCCCACGAGGTTGAGGACCGCGGCGACCGTCACGGCGACCTTGGGCTTCATCGCACCGGTCGCGATCGGGGTCGCCATGGCGTTGGCCGTGTCGTGGAACCCGTTCGTGAAGTCGAAGAAGAGCGCCAACGCGATGACCAGGACGACGATGAGTGTGATGTCCACCGGCCCGAGTGTCACAGGTGGGTGGACGCGGGTCAACTCGACGGTGTCCTGCGGGGTACATCCCGGTGGACGGCGGGTGACGCGGTCCCGTCGACGCCCCGGGCGCGCGACTCAGACGTGCGGCACGAAGTCCTGCCAGGCCCGCCGCCGCTCGCCCCGCGGGTCGTGCTCGACCCGGTCGCGCACGTCGATGATCAACGTGCGCCGACGATGGGGGTCGTAGGTCGGCCAGTCGGCGACGGCACCCGTGCGCACGAACTCGAGCCAACGGGACCGCGTCCGTGCGGCGGTGCGGAGGAACGCCCGCCGACCGCCGAGCAGGCTCATCGCCCAGCCGAACGCCGACCCCATGCGGTCGTAGATCGCCCAGAGCTCGAGGCCGTGGAAGGCGTCCACCCCGACCGTGCGCAGGATGCGCGTCGTCGCGTCGAAACGGTAGAAGCGCACGTCCTGGTGCACGGCATGGCGCTCGGCGACCTTCACGCTCGGGAACCAGAACGCGTAGTCCCCGCCGAAGTCGAGGGCGGCCGGCCGGTCGGGCAGGCCGGGGTAGTGCCGCTTGATCGCCTTGCGCGCCTTCTTCTCGGTCGCGGCGAAGATCGCCCGGATGCGCGGCTTCGTCGTGGCGAGGATGTCGCGGCGCCCGGTGAACACCGAGCCCTCGCGGTCGTTCGTGCCGATGACGAGGGGCACCGGGTGGGCCCGGCCCGCCTTGAAGGCGTCGAGGGGGCGCTCCGGCAGGAAGTCGCCGTCGATGACCGGGCTGAAGCAGATGGTGCCGGGGTCCTCGTCGGGGGTGCGCAGCTGGAGTCGACTGGCGGCCCGGACGATCGCCGTCGTCGGTGCCCCGGCCAACAGGTCGGCCGCGTCGTCGACGCTCGTGGCCTCGAGGTCGTCGTCGGAGAGGTCGTGGGCCAGCAGCTCGAGGAACTCCCCCGCCCAGCGCTGCGTCACGGCCGGAGGGTAGATCGCGTTGGGCGGGGCGCTCTGGGCGACGACCCCTCGGAAGAGCCCGCGAGCGCGGGGCACCGTCATCAGGGTGGTGACGGCGTTTCCGCCCGAGCTCTCGCCCGACAGGGTGACGCGGTCGGGATCGCCGCCGAACGCGGCGACGTTGTCGTGGACCCACTCGAGGGCGGCCACCTGGTCGCGGAGGCCGAGGTTCGAGTCGAACGGCCGGTCGTCGGTCGCCCAGTGGCTGAAGTCGAGGTAGCCGAACGCGCCCAGTCGGTAGTTGAGGCTGACGTAGACGATGCCGCCCTCGCGGACGAGCGTCTCACCCTGCCTCGGGAACTCGCGCGACGAACCCACGCTGTACGCGCCTCCGTGGACGAAGACGAGCACGGGCAGCCCGTCACCCGGTGCCGTGCCGTCGGGTGCGATCACGTTCAGCGTCAGGCAGTCCTCGCTCAGCGGGGTCGTCGCGTCGACGCCGACGAACTGCACGCGGTCCTGCGGCGCGGCCGGCCCGAACCGACTGGCGTCGCGGACCCCGGCCCACGGCACGGGCGGCTGGGGAGCCCGGAACCGGAGGCGCCCCACGGGTGGTGCCGCGAACGGGATGCCGCGCCAGGCGAGCACGTCGCGCTCCCGCACGCCGCGGACCTCGCCGGAGCGGGTGGTGCGGACGAGGTCGGGGGCCGGGGCCGTCACCCGGGGCTGTGCGGTCACGGGGCGATGTTACGGGGGCTCCGGCCACCCGCCGCGCGCGTTCACCCGACGTTCTCCTAGGGGGCGCCTGGGAGGATGGGACGAACTTTGCAGTCGGTGCACGCCGTACGGCTGCTCGCGACGACTGGACGGAGCCCGGCTCACATGGAACTCGGCGAGCTGCTGATCATCTTGACCGGGTCGCTCGTCGTGACCGCCTTCGCCCGCTGGAGGGGCCTGCCCGCTCCGCTGCTGACGGTGGGCATCGCCCTGCTGGTGTCGCTGGTCCCCGGAGTGCCCGACATCGAGATCGACTCCGAGGTCATCCTGACGGTGGTGCTGCCGCCGCTGCTCTACTCGGCCGCCCTCGACGTGTCGCTGCTGAACTTCCGGGAGAGCCGCGTGCAGATCGCCCGGCTCGGCGTGGGCGCCGTGGTCGTGACGGCGTTCGCCGTCGGAGGGGTCGCCTACGTGATGATCCCCGACATGACGCTGCCGGCCGCACTGCTCGTCGGGGCCGTGGTCGCGCCTCCCGACGCCGTGTCGGCGGCCGCCATCGGCCGCAAGCTCGGCCTGCCGCGGAAGGTCATGACCGTGCTCTCGGGCGAGAGCCTGATCAACGACGCGGCGTCGCTGACGCTCGTCAAGGTCTTCCTCGCCATCGTGGGCGGGGCGAGCCTGACCCTGTGGGACGACCTCGGCATCTTCGGACTCGCGATCGGCGTGGGGGTGGCCGTCGGCCTGACCCTGGGTCTCGTCGCGCACCGGGTGCGCGTGCGCATCGACGACCCCGTGGTCGAGAACGTCATCGGCCTGCTGTTGCCCTTCATCGCCTACGTCGCCGCCGAGGAGCTGAGTGGTTCCGGCGTGCTGGCCGTCGTCGCCGCGGGCCTCTACGTCGGCTTCAACTCGCCCCGCACGGGCTACGCGACGCGGTTGCAGGAGCGCCCGTTCTGGTCGGCCGCCGACGTGGTGCTCGAGGGCTTCGTGTTCGCGCTGATCGGCCTGCAACTCCGGGCCGTCGTGCTCGACGTCAGCGAGAGCGAGCGGGGCCTCGGCGAGAGCGTGGGCGTCGCGCTGGCCGTCCTGGCGGTGGTCGTGCTCGTGCGACCGGCCTTCGTCTTCGGGACGTACCATGCCGCCCGCGCGGGCCGGTACCTGTTCTTGTCGACGGTGCTGCGGAAGCTCCGGCGGGTGCCGGCCCTGCGTCGGCTCCGCCGTGCGCCCGCCTTGCGGACCGTGCGGTACCACCCGCAGCCCCGGATGGACTGGCGACAGCTGACCGTCATCTCGTGGACCGGCATGCGCGGCGTGGTCACCCTGGCCGCCGCCGTGTCGATCCCGGCGGTCACCGAGTCGAGCATCCCCGTGCCCGCGCGCGACACGATGTTCCTCATCGCGTTCATCGTCACGGTCGGCACCTTGTTGCTGCAGGGGTTGACCCTGCCGTTCGTCATCCGGGTGCTGGGGGTGCGTGACGAGACCCAACGCGACCGCGACCTGGCCGCCGAGCTGGCCGTCTTCTCGTCGAGCACCGACGAGACGATGGCCTACGTGGCCGAACGCCGCGGCGAGTGGGAACGACGGTGGGGGGTCGAGCTGACCGAACGGGCCGTGACCCTCTCGACGACACGGCTGCTGCGCCAGAACGACGCCCTGCAGCGCACGGCCCTGGACGACGCCGACGAACGAGGCGCCTCGGGGGCGACCGACGCCCAGCGCGCCCGCCGCCGAGCGGCGCCCCAGGCCCTCGGGACGATCCGCCGCGAGCTGCTCGCCAAGCGCCGCGAGGTCGTGCTGCGCGAGCGGGACGCGGGCAACGTCGACGAAGAGGTGATGCGACGCGTGCTGCTCGGCCTCGACGCCGAGGAGCTCGCCATGGACACCTCGGCCTTCACGAGCACGAGGTCGTGACGCGCGCACGGGGCCGGGCCGCCGCCCGGCGTATCGTGAGCGGCATCGGCGGCGAGACGGACGGCCCGCGGACGACGAAGGGACACGGCACGGTGGCGACCACGACGGACGAGACGGTGACCGGCGGCGCGGTCGGACCCTCGAAACCCGAGCTCGGACGGTACCGCCGCTGGTACTCGACCCTGCACCCGTCCCTGCAGCTGATCGGCCTGCAGCTCTGGCTGCCGCTGTTCTTCATCGTCGGTTTCTGCCTCTGCTACATCGCGGCCTTCCACGCACCCCACCCGCACGACGTCCCCGTGGCCGTCGTCGGGTCGTCCTCGGCCGCCGCCGAGCTGCAGACGAGCCTGGACGAGGCACGGCCCGGCGTGATCGACGTCCGCGCCTACGCGTCGGCCGACGAGGCCGAGCAGGCGGTCCTCGCCGGCCACGTCGCCGTCGCCTACGACCCCGCGGACACGACGATCTACACGGCGAGCGCCCACCAGTACCAGGTCGCCGCCCTGATCCCCGCGACGATCACGCCGGTGCTCGAGGCCGAGGGCGTCACGCCCACCGTCACCGACCTCGCTCCGCTGCCCCCGAACGACGAGTACGGCACGGTGTCGATGTACCTGATGCTCTCGTGGTGCATCGGGGGCTACATGGTGGCGATGTTCATCGGGCTGATGGGTGCGCCGCTGCGCCACCGCACCCGCATGACGGTCATCGGCGTCGGGGGCGGCGTGATCTCGCTCGTGACGAACGTGCTCGCCGGGCCCGTGATCGGCGCCGTCGACGGCCACTTCGTGCCCCTCTTCTTCATCGCCTGGGCCTGGATCATCGCGATCGGCCTGGCCGTCAACGGGATCAGCTACTTCGTGGGCCGGTTCGTGGCCCTGCCCGCGATGATCGTCTTCGTCTTCCTGTCGATGCCGTCGTCCGGAGCCGCGTACCCGGCCTGGTTCATGCCGCAGCCGTTCGCCTGGCTGAACGCCGTGGTGGTCGGCAGCGGCATCACCGAGATGCTCAAGCGCGTGTTGTACGGCGTGGGCCCCGGTTACGAGCGCGGCGTCACGATGATGCTCTGCTACGCCGCGCTGGGCGTCGTGCTGATGATCGTGGGCAAGCGCTGGTGGGAGAACCGTCGCATCGCCCGGATCGTGTCGGGCCGCACCACGATGTTCGCCGACGCGCAGAACGCCAACCGAGAGTTCTTGACCCGCGAGCGCGACGAGGTCCTCGCCCGGCACGGGCTGGTGGCGACCGACACGGGCACGATCAACACGATCCCGGTGCACGAACGCGACGACCTGGGCGACCCGGCCGAGCGGGGGGACATGTTCCTCGGGGCACCCGGCGGTCTCGAGGCCGACGAGCTCTCGACGCGGCCCGTCCGCGTCGTGGCGGACGGACGGGTCACGTCGCCGTCCCTCGATCGAGACGAGCGCAGCGTCCGCTGACGAGGTTCCCGCCGGGCGTCAGACCAGCCGGGCCTCGGCCGTCGACGCGCGGCGCTCGGCCAGCTCGATCGCGGCGAGGCGCTCGACCCGACGCCACCGGGCGGCCGTGACGGCCATGCCCGCGACGAGCGCGATGACGGCGAGGCTCGAGAGCACGAGCAGGGTGCCGCCGAACGCGGCGCCGACCACGACGGCGACCAGGCCGAGGGCCCAGGCTGCCATCGGGAGCCACACGGGCGCCATGCGACGCGGGGCGGCGACGGCCGCGCGCGGGAGACCGCGCGTCGGGGTCAGGGTCAGGCCGTCGTAGCTGGTCATGTCGCTCCCCGTGAGATCCGTCGGACGGACGAGGGTGTCCCCCGGCGTCCGCTTCGGGTCCGACCCTAGGCGGGGCCGGGACCGTGCCGCGCCCCCCTCTGCGAGGGGCACCCGTCCGGGTGCCGGCCCCTCAGTGACCGGCGTGTTCGGCGGGAAGGACGCCCTCGGAGGCCACCGTCGCGAGGTCGGCCGCGAACACGAACGTGCGCGCGACCCGTCCCCCGGCGAGCACGCCCGGCAACCAGTGCGACGCGTCGTCCCACATCTCGTCGAGCGGCAGCTCGTCGAGGCCGAACCAGCGCGGCGCGAGTTCGTCGCTCTCGGCCGGCTCGCCCGTCCAGGTCGTGGTGACGAAGACGGTCGACCGCTGGCTCCAGCTCTCGCGGTGGGGGAAGAGGTACAGCAGGTCGCCCCGCCGCTCGAGGTCGGAGGCGACCACCTCGACGCCGCTCTCTTCCGCGATCTCACGGACCGCCGCCTCCGCGGCCCCTTCGCCCGGTTCGAGCTTGCCGCCGAGCCCGACCCAGCGGCCCGTGCCGAGTCCGCGCTTCTTGCGGCCGAGCAGCACCTGCACGCTCCCGTCGTGCTCGCGCATCAGGTAGGTGACGCAGACGCGGTAGACCGGCATGACGGCAGGCTACCGGCCTCGCACGTGGCACGTCGCGCGTAGGCTCGTCGTCATGTCCGACGCACGATCCGGCGGCAGGCGACGCCCCGGGCCCGAGTTCCGGGGCGCCGGCCGCAGCCTCGAGGTGTTGCGCGCCGAGGCCCACGACGAGCTGTCCGCCCTCGTCGAGCTGCGCTGCCGCAACGGCGAGGACCCGTGGGACGTCATCCCCGGTCTGCCCACCGTCGACGAGCAGGTCGTCATCTCGTTGCGGGCGGACGCCCTCGGCGTCGACGGCGTGCCCACCGCGACCGGCCTCGGGCTCGACGACGAGCTCGGCTACCTGCGCACCATCGCGCTCTGGCACCCCGAGCTGTCGCGCGCGGTCTGGTCGCTCATGGGGCGCCTCGACGACGCCTCCCGCTGAGCACCACGGTCCGACGCCGTCGCGCGTGTCGGTGGTGCACCGTAGCGTGGCCCCATGAGCTGGTGGGACGTCGTGACGGTGACCGTGGGTGCCTTCGTGGGTGCCGGGGCGGCGTTCGCCTCGAACCTCCTCGTGCGTCTCATCGAGTCGAGGCGGCGTGAGGCCTCGGCCCTCAACGAACTGATCACCGAGATCCACTTCCGTCGGGTGCTGCGGCGGGTCGCGCCACGGCTCAGCCCGAACCCCCGGGCCCTCGACCCGGTCTACGAACAGGCGCGGCACTCGATCTCGGCCCTGCGGGGCGAGATCCGGCGGGCCCGTCGTGCCCTGCGCCCCCGGTCGAGCGCGCTGCCGGTGCTCAACGAGATGACCCTCGCCTGCAACACCTTCCTCGACGACAGCGACGACGCGCCCGAGCGGTACCGACTGCACCTCATGCAGCTGCACGCCCGGCTGAACGCCTCGGTGCGACGGCTGAGGTCCGACCGCCGGTCGATCTCCGACCTCGAACCGGGCGAGGCGCACCTCGGTGCCACGGTGCAGGGGTTGGCGGCGCCGACGACCGTGCTGCCGGTCGACGACTGACCGTCGCCGACCTCGCCGATCGTCGACGCCCCTCGCCGACGGACGCCACCGAGGAGGCGCGGGTAGCGTCCCCGACATGAGCGACCGCGACGAGACCCCGGCCCCCGACAGCACCCCGCACGGCCACGCGGCCGACGCGGCGGAGACCGACGCACCGGACCCGGGCGGCCACGACGTCGACGCCACGATCACCGTCCCCGGCACGCACTCCGAGTCGGCCGCCGAGAAGGCCGGCACCCCCGAGCAGGCGATCGACGAGGCGCGCGAGGCCGAGGCGCCCGGCCCGGCCGACGTGCACGTCGCCTCGGACGAGTACCCGGACGTGCCGCCCCTCGGCGGCATCACCGCGAGCGACCGCTCGATCTGAGCCGCCGTTAGGCTCGGGTGATGGCCTCCGCACCCGCACCCCGCGCCCCCCAGAAGCCCGTCACCCGGTCACACCACGGTCACGACTTCGTCGACGACTACGAATGGCTGCGCGCGAAGGACGACCCCGAGGTCGTCGCCCACCTCGAGGCCGAGAACGCGCACACCGAGGCCGAGACGGCGCACCTCGCCGACCTGCGAGAGACCGTGTTCGACGAGATCAAGGGCCGCGTGCAAGAGACCGACCTGGGCGTCCCCGTCCGTGAGGGCTCGTGGTGGTACTACTCGCGCACGGCCGAGGGACGGCAGTACGGCATCCACTGCCGTGCGCCGATCTCGGGTCCGGACGACTGGACTCCCCCGTCGATCGAGGCGGGCGAGGCCGCCGACGGCGAGCAGGTGCTGCTCGACGGCAACGTCGAGGCCGAGGGCCACGACTTCTTCTCGATCGGCAGCTTCGACGTCTCGCCCGACGGCACGCTGCTGGCCTACGCCGTCGACGTCGAGGGCGACGAGCGCTACACCCTGCGCATCCGCGACCTGGCCACGGGCGACGACCTCGACGACGTCGTGACCGGCACGGCGGCCGGCGCCCTGTTCGACGCCACCGGCCGCTACGTCTTCTACCCGACCGTCGACGAGTCGTGGCGACCGGACACCATCTGGCGCCACGAGGTCGGGCAGGCGGGTGACGACGTCGCGGTGTTCACCGAGACCGACGACCGCTACTGGATCGGCGTCGGGCTCACCCGCAGCCGGCAGTACCTCGTCGTCGACGTCGGCTCGAAGATCACGAGCGAGACGTGGCTGCTCGACGCCGCCGACCCGACCGGGGAGTTCCGGGTCGTCTGGCCGCGCCGCGAGGGCGTCGAGTACGACGTCGAGCACGCGGTCGTCGCGGGCAGCGATCGCCTCCTGATCGTCCACAACGACGGGGCCGAGAACTTCGAGCTGGTCGACGTGCCGGCCGACGACCCCACCTCGACGACCGACCGCCGCGTGATCGTCGCGCACCGCGCCTCCGTCCGGCTCGAGTCGGTCGACGCCTTCGCCGGCCACCTCGTCGTGGAGTACCGCCGCGACGCGCTGCCGCGCTTCGCGGTGGTGCCGCTCGGCCCGGACGGCTACGGCGAGTTCTCCGAGGTCGGGTTCGACGAGCCGCTCTTCGCCGCCGGGGTCGGCGGCAACCCCGAGTTCGACCAGCCGACCGTCCGGTTCGGCTACACGTCCTTCGTGACGCCGTCGACCGTCTACGACCTCGACGTCCGCACGGGCGAGCGCCACCTGCTCAAGCGCCAGAACGTCCTCGGCGGATACGACCCGGCCGACTACGACCAGGCCCGCGAGTGGGCCACGGCCACCGACGGCACCCGCGTGCCCGTCTCGCTCGTCTGGCGCCGCGACGCCGTGCCCGCCGAGGGTCCGTCGCCGGTGCACCTCTACGGCTACGGCTCGTACGAGCACAGCATCGACCCGGGCTTCAGCGTGGCCCGGCTGTCGCTGCTCGACCGCGGCGTGGTGTTCGCCGTCGCGCACGTCCGGGGCGGGGGCGAGCTCGGCCGCTCGTGGTACGAGAACGGCAAGACCCTCACGAAGAAGAACACCTTCACCGACTTCGTCGCCGTCGCCGACCACCTGATCGCCGAGGGCCGCACGACGCCCGAGCTGATGGTGGCCGAGGGCGGCAGCGCGGGCGGCCTGCTGATGGGTGCCGTCGCGAACGTCGCGCCCGACCGGTTCGCCGGCATCGTGGCGGCCGTGCCGTTCGTCGACGCGCTGACGAGCATCCTCGACCCCGACCTGCCGCTCACGGTGATCGAGTGGGACGAGTGGGGCGACCCGCTGCACGACGCCGAGGTCTACGAGTACATGCGGGGCTACAGCCCGTACGAGAACGTCCGCGACGACGTGACGTACCCGCGCATCCTCGCCGTCACCTCGATCAACGACACCCGGGTGCTCTACGTCGAACCCGCGAAGTGGGTGGCGCGGCTCCGCGAGGTGGGCGCGCCCGTGCTGCTGAAGACCGAGATGTCGGCAGGGCACGGCGGCGTCAGCGGTCGGTACGAGTCGTGGCGTGAGCGGGCCTTCGAGATCGCGTGGATGCTCGACGTGCTCGGGCGCGCCTGACCGTCGTGGACCACGTCGCCCTGCTGCGGGGCGTCAACGTCGGCACCGCCAAGCGGGTCGCCATGGCCGACCTGCGCCGCGTGGCCGCCGCACTCGGCTTCGACCGACCCGAGACGCTGCTGAACAGCGGCAACCTGGTCTTCGGCGCCCCGGGGCCGCTCGCGACCGACGCCGCTGCCGGGCTCCGGTCGGCGATCGCGCGCGAGACCGGCGTCGACGCCGACCTCGTGCTGCTCGAGGCCGACCGGTTCGCCCGGTCGGCCACCGTGAACCCGTTGCGTCGCGACGGTCGCGACCCGAGGCTGCTCTCGGTGGCGTTCGTCCAGGTGCCCGGCGCGCTCGAGGGGATCGCGCCTCCCGACGTCGACCTCGGCGACGAGGAGGCCGTCGTCACCCCCGACGCCGTCTACCAGTGGCTGCCGTCGGGCGTGCTCGCCTCGCGGGTGCCCGCCGGCTGGTGGCGCGCCCTGCCGACCCCGGTCACCGCCCGCAACGACGCCACGGTGCGCAAGATCGAGGCCCTGCTCGCCCGCCGCGCCCGCTGACCCCGCCTTCCGGAGGTCGGGTTCGACCGACGGACCGGCCCCGGTCGGCCTCGGCACCGCACGGCCCGCCCGTGCCGTCTCAGAGCCGCCGGGCCGCCCGCGCGAACAGACGCAGCGCCTCCCGGGCCCGATCGGCCTCGAGGGTCGCCAGCACGCCGTAGCCGAACGTGTCCTCGCCCGACCGGTGGGCGACGTCCGCCACCTCGCGCAGGGTCAGCACGGTGGCCAGTGCGTCCCCGTGCTCGCCGAGTGCGTCCTGGACGGCCCGGGCCCGGCGTGCCCGACCTCGACCCGACCCGCTGCGGGCACGGTCGACCTCGAGGGCGTGCCGCAGCCGCCGGACCGCCGTGCGCGCGTGCCGCAGGGTCGCCGTCGCGTCGTGCCCGTCCTCGCCCGCACCCGCGCCCGCGCCCGCCACGATCGACCCGCCCGTCGGACGCAGGCCCGTCGACGCGTCGTCCGTGCCCCCGCCCCCCGACGCCGCCGTGGCCTCGAGGGCCGCGCGGACGGCCTTCGACGCGCGCCTCCGCTCCGCTTTCAGCCGGGTCGCCGAGAACCCCGCCGCCGGGTCCGCGGCGTGCGGCCCCGTGGCCGGAGCCGCCACGAGGGCGTCCACGCCGTCCAGCAGGTCGAACCAGGCGGGCGAGTCGAGCATCCGTCGCACGTCGCCCGTGGCCTCGGCGAGTCGCTCGCCGAGCCGGGCCTGGAGCCGGCCGGTGGCCTGCGCGGCCACGAACCCCGACGGAGCCGAGGAGGCGCGCGCCACCACCCGGCCCCTCGTCACCTCGGCGTCCCGTGCGGCCCGCGACACGTGGCCGACGTGGCCCGCGCCCGCGGCGACCGTCGTGGCGAGCCCCGGGTCGAGGACGCCGTCCCAGACCGTCAGCACGGCCCGCAGGCGACGAGCGGTCGTCCGGAGCCGGTGCACCGCGCCGGGATCGTCGTCGCGCACGGCGGCGTCGACCGCGAGCAGCTCGTCGCGCAGCCCCGCCACGGCCGCGGTGACGAACGCCGCGGCCGAGCCCTCCTCCACGGCAGCCGCGGGCACGGCTGCGGCCGAGGGGGTCGCCTCGGCCCCCAGGCCCCGGGCGAGCTTGGACTTCGACGACGAGGCCGCCGCCCCGGCCGCCTCGAGCCGGTCGGCGACCGCGTCGAGCAGCCGCTCGCCCTCGGCGCCGTCGACGCCCGGCGCGAGCTCGACTTCCCACTCCCGCCAGGTGCGGAGCGACGCCGTGTCGGGGTTCGAGGCACGGACGACGTCGTCGGCGAGCTCGGCCAGGGGCCGGTACGCGTCGTCGAGCAGCCGGGTCACCGTGCGGGTCGTCCCGAGCCGCAGCACGGGGTGGACGGGTCGCCCGCGGAGCCGGGCCTCGACCAGTCGCCGCAGGGCGTCCGGCACGGCCTCGTCCGGCTCGCCGAGGGGCCAGTGCACCTCGCGACGCCCGGAGCCGCCGGCCGACGGCGGCAGCTTGAGGTGCCAGCCGGCGTCGTCACCGCCCTCGCGCCTCCTGAGGGTCGTGCGTGCCCCGAGCAACGTGTGGTCGACGGTGTCCCAGTACGTGGCCGCGAGCTCGACCGCGTCGTCGTGCTCGACCGTCGCGACGGCGAGGTCGGGGCCGCCGACCCCGGACAGTTCGGGCACCGTGGCGCCCTCGTCGACGTCGTACTTGCGCTCGATCTCGGTCTGTTCGGTGCGGCGGGGGTCGGCGTGGCTCATGCCCTCCGTTGTAGTCGGGCGAGCCGGTGGGCCGTCACCCGAGCCTCGGCAGCCACCCCGGCGTAGGGTCGTCGCATGAGCGACGTGGCCCCGAGTCTTGCCGGATGGATGGCGCGCCAGCGCTGGTACGCGACGAAGGGACGGACGCCTGCCCTGCGGGTGATCGCCTCGTTCGAGGCCGAGGTGGACGACGCCCTCGCGATGACGCTGCTGATCATCGACGAGGCGGCCGACGTCCCCGTGCTCTACCAGGTGCCGGTCGTGAGTCGTGCGACGCCCCTGCCGGGCGGCGACGCCGCCTTCATCGGCTCGGCCGACGGACGCTACCTCTACGACGGCCCGCACGACCCGGCCTACGCGCGCGAACTGCTGCGCTCGATGTCCGCCGAGGCGCACGTCGTGGGGGCCGACGTCACCGTGGACGGCACCCGCATCGTCGACCCCGGGCAGGTGCGCCGCTCGCGCGTGCTCTCGGGCGAGCAGTCGAACACCTCGATCGTGTACGACGTCGAGGGCGGACCGGTCGACCAGGTCATCGCCAAGGTCTTCCGCGTGCTGCACCACGGCGACAACCCCGACGTCACCACGCAGGCGGCGCTGACCCGCGGCGGGTCGACGCATGTGCCCTCGTCGTTCGGCTCGCTGCGTGCGACCTGGCCCGACGTCGGCCGCGAGGGCGGCACGGCGACCGGCCACCTCGCCTTCTCGCAGGAGTTCCTGCCCGGTCTCGAGGACGCCTGGGTCGTGGCCCTGGGCGCCGCGGCCGCCGGCACCGACTTCACGGCCGAGGCCCACGCCCTGGGCGTCGCGGTCGCCGAGGTGCACGCGACGCTCGCCACCGACCTCGGCACGGTCCCCGCGGGTGACGACGAGATCGCCGGCGCCCTGACGAGCATGCGCCGCCGCATCACGACCGCCGCCCGCGAGGTGCCCCGGATCGCCGAGCACGCCGACGCGATCGGCGCCGTCTACGACGCGGCCGAGCACCTGCACTGGCCCGACCTGCAGCGCATCCACGGCGACCTGCACCTCGGTCAGGCCCTGCTGTCGCCCGAGCGCGGCTGGATGCTCATCGACTTCGAGGGCGAGCCCCTGCGGCCCATGCCCGAGCGCTCACGCCCCGACCTGCCGATCCGCGACATCGCGGGCATGCTCCGGTCGTTCGACTACGTCGCCGGGTCGCTCGCGCAAGAGGCCGCGCCCGTCGACGCGGGGGCCTGGGCCCACGACGCCCGCCGGGCGTTCGTCGACGGCTACGTCGAGTCGTCCGGCGTCGACGTCCGGGCCGCCCGGGCCCTGCTCGACGCGTTCGAGATCGACAAGGCCGTCTACGAGGCCATCTACGAGAGCCGCAACCGACCCGACTGGATCGACATCCCGCTCGCGGCGGTGGCACGGCTCGCGGCCCGCAGCGCACCCGCGGCAGGCAGCGCGCCGTCCGTCGGCGGCACGACCGCTGCCGGCTGAGCCGCGCCGAGGCCGACGCGAGGCGTCCCCGAGGTCGTGCCCGCGCCTCCTGCGCCCTCGACGGACGAGGGCACGGGAGGCGCGGCGGCACGGTCAGGGACGCGGCACGTTCCGCAGGTTGGTGCGCGCCATCGCCACGGCCTCGCCCGCCCCGCCGTTCATGACGATCTTCGACATGGCGAGCGAGAAGCCCTTGACCTGGGCGCCCGTGATCGTCGGCGGCAACGAGAGCGCCTTGGGGTCGGTCGCGATGTCGACGAGCGCCGGGCCGTCGTGCTCGAAGGCCGCCTCGTAGGCCGCACGGAGGTCGCGGGGGTCGTCGACGTGGACCGCGTGGATGCCGATGGCCCGGGCGACGGCCGCGTAGTCCGTGTACGGCACGTCGACGCCGAAGTCGGGGAACCCGTCGACGAGCATCTCGAGCTTGACGAGCCCGAGCGTCGAGTTGTTGAAGACGACGATCTTGACCGGCAGCTGGTACATCTGCGCCGTGACGAGCTCGCCCATCAGCATCGAGAGACCGCCGTCGCCCGAGATCGAGACGACCTGCCGGTCGGGGAAGGCCATCTGGGCGCCCAGGGCGTGGGGCAGCGCGTTGGCCATCGAGCCGTGCAGGTACGACCCGAAGATGCGGCGACGCGGGGTCGGCGTGACGTAGCGGGCGGCCCAGACGTTGCCCATGCCCGTGTCGGCGGTGAAGATCGCGTTGTCGGCGGCGACCTCGTCGAGCAGCGAGGCCGCGAACTCGGGGTGGATCGGCCGCATCTTCTCGACGTTCTTCGTGTACGCCCCGACCGCACCGGTCATGAGCTTCTCGTGCTTCTTGAGCGTCTTGTCGAGGAACCTCCGGTTCTTCTTGCGGGTCACGAGCGGCATGAGCGCACGGATGGTCGGGGCGATCGCGCCGTGCACGGGCACCTGCACGTCGGCGCGACGGCCGATCACGGCGGCGTCGACGTCGACCTGCGCGATGGTCACCTTCGAGGCGTCGGGCAGGAACTGCGGGTAGGGGAAGTCGGTGCCGAGCAGCACCAGCAGGTCGGCGTCGTGGATGCCGGCGTGCGCGGCGCCGTAGCCGAGCAGGCCGGTCATGCCGACGTCGAACGGGTTGTCGTACTGGATGACGTCCTTGCCCCGCAGGCTGTGCCCGATCGGGGCGCCGACGAGGTCGGCCAGCGCGATGATCTCGTCGTGCGAGCCGCGCCCGCCCTCGCCGACGAAGAACGCGACGGTGTCGGCCCGGTTGATCGCGTCGGCCAGGGCCTGGACGTCGTGCCGGTCGGGCACGAGCTCGGGCGGCCGGACGGCCACGTACGCGGGCACCTTGCCGCCGGCGTCGAGCTCGGCGATGTCGCCGGGAAGCGTGACGACGCTGACGCCCTCGCCGGCCAGCGTGTGCCGGATCGCGCTCGCGACGACCATCGGCGACTGCTCGGCCGTCGAGATCATCTCGCTGTAGCCCGAGCACTCGACGAACAGCCGGTCGGGGTGGGTCTCTTGGAAGTAGTCCGAGCCGATCATCGCGCTCGGGATGTGGCTGGCGATCGCCAGCACCTTGGCCCGACTGCGGTTCGCGTCGTACAGGCCGTTGATCAGGTGCAGGTTGCCCGGGCCGCACGACCCGGCGCAGACGGCGAGCTCGCCGCTCATCTGGGCGTCGCCCGAGGCCATGAACGCCGCGGCCTCCTCGTTGCGGACGTGGATCCAGTCGATCCCGCCCTTCGCCGAGCCGCCCGTGCGACGGACCGCGTCGACGATCGGGTTGAGGCTGTCGCCGACGATGCCGTAGATGCGCCGGACCCCGGCGGTGACGAGCTGGGCGATGATCTGGTCGGCGACCGTGTCTGCCATGGTGTTCCCTTCGTGGAGCGTGCTGGAGCGCCTCCCAGCCAACTCCCCCGGCGCTCACCGCCGACCGGGCTTAACCTGGACGCATGAGCGACATCGCGAGCACGTACGTCCCCGAGGCCGGCACCATCACCATGTTCAGCACGTCGTGGTGCGGTTACTGCGCCCGACTCAAGCAGCAGCTCGGCAAGCAGGGCATCGGCTTCACCGAGATCAACATCGAAGAGGTGCCCGGCACGGCCGAGATCGTGCAGAGCGTCAACGACGGCAACCAGACCGTGCCGACGATCATCTACCCCGACGGCTCGACGGCCACGAACCCGTCGCTCGCCGACGTGCAGGCGAAGCTCGGCGCCTGACCGCCGACGTGGGCTCGACCGACGTGGGCTCAGCGGTCCCCGCCGCCGGGTCGGCCCTGCGGCCGTCACGCCTCCTCGTGCTGGGCGGCACGGCCTGGCTCGGCGGCGAGATCGTCGCCGCGGCCCTCTCGAGGGGCCACGAGGTCGTCTGTCTCGCCCGCGGGTCGTCCGGCACGGTCCCCGAGGGTGCGCGCTTGGTGCGGGCCGACCGGAGCACCACCGGGGCCTACGACCCCGTGGTCGAGGGCGGACAGCGCTGGGACGCCGTCGTCGACCTCGGTCGCGACGCGTCGCACGTCCGCGACGCCGCGACGGTGCTCGAGCCCGTCAGCGCCTCCTTCGTCTTCGTCTCGAGCGTCAGCGTCTACGCCGACACCGCCACCACCGGGGCGGACGAGCCCGCGGCGCTGGTCGACGCCGACGAGTCGGACTACGGCGGGTCCAAGGTCGCCGGTGAGCGGGCCGTCGTCGACGCGTTCGGTTCCGACCGGTCGCTGATCGTCCGGGCCGGCCTCCTCGGCGGGCCGGGCGACCACACCGGTCGGACGGGCTGGTGGCCCCTGCGCTTCGCCCGGGCCGCCGCGTCGAGCGAGGCTGACCCGGTGCTCGTACCGGACGTCCCGGGTCTCGACGTGCAGCCCGTGGACGTGCGCGACCTCGCCGCCTGGATCGTCCTGGCCGTCGAACGCGGCCTCTCGGGGACCGTCGACGCGGTGGGCGAACGACGGTCGCTGGCCGACCACCTCGCCACGGCCCGCCGGGTCGCCGGTCACACCGGCGAGGTGGTCACCGTCGACGAGGCCTGGCTCGACGCCCACGGCGTGAACCCCTGGGCAGGACCGCGGTCGCTGCCGCTCTGGGTGCCGGTCGCGACGCACGCGGGCTTCGGAGCCCGGTCAGGAGGCGCGGGTCGCGCCGCTGGGCTCGTGCCGCGCCCGCTCGACGAGACGCTCCGTGACGTCCTCGCGTGGGAACTCTCGCGCCCCGGCCCGGCCGGCCCCCACGGCGCGGGGCTCGAGCCTGCCGACGAACGCGACCTCGTCGCCGCCGCCCGCCGCCGCCGCCGCTGAGGACGCGCGCGGCACCCGCGCGCCGCACCCCGCCCGCCGCACCCCGCACGCCCCCGCTGCACCCCGCACCCCGCACTGCACCGCGTTTCGTGCAACCCACCCCATCTAGTCGCGGTGCGATGCACGAAACACGGCGCGATGCCGGCAGGCAGCCCCGTCCGGCCCGGCCCGGCCCGGCCAGAAGGCCCCACATCTCGGCGCCGCGTTCCGTGCAGCACACCGCGTCTAGTCGCGGTGCGATGCACGAAACGCGGTGCGATCCCGGCAGGCGGCCCGGATCAGCTCTGAGCGGGCGGGGCGAAGAACTCGATCTGGTTGCCGTCGGGGTCCTTGATCATCAGCGCGTGGCCGAAGTCGACGTCCTGCAGGTCGGACTCGATGCCGACCGACGTCGCGTGCTGCTGCCAGGCGACGACGCCGTCGCGGTCGCTGACGGCGAGGCCGATGTGGTCGAGCCCGGGCACGGTCGGGTCGAAGGCCGCCGACGAACCGTCGGTGTAGGCGGTCACCCCGAGGATCTGCCCGTTGCCGACCGAGAAGATGCGGCGGTCGAGGCCGTCGAGCTCGATGCGGCCGACCGGGCCGGCGCCGAGCAGCTTCTCGTAGAAGGCGAGGCTCGCGTCGAGGTCGGAGACGGTGATGGCGACGTGGGCGTAGCCGGAGAGTTCGGGCATGGGGTGCTCCTTCGGTGGTCGGGCGTTCTCCGACCACCGAACTCGCGCCTCCTGGGAGGGGCCTCTCGTCCCCCGCCCGGCCGTCCCCCGGATGCGTCCACAGGGCGGCGCGACTCGATGACGGAGTCCTCGATCGCCCGGGACGATCGACGCGTGACCACCGACGAACGAGACCTCCGTTCCCTCCTCATCCGATCACGGTTCGACGATCCGGCCGAACGCCGTGCCCCCCCACGCGGCGAACTCGTGCGAGTCGCGCCGGGACGCTACGTCGAGTCGACGACCTGGCGCGGGCTGCGTCGAGAGGAGCGCCACGCCCTCCGGACGGTGGCCGCAGTCGGACGGATGCGTCACGAGGTCGTCGTGTCCCACACCTCGGCCGCCGCGGTGTGGGGCATGCCCGTGCTCGGCCCACCGCTGGCCCGCGTCTCGACGACCGACCCGGCGCGCGCGCGGACACACACCGGCGCACACGTGACGAGGCATGCGGCACGATTGCCCGCCGAGCAGATCACCCGTCATCGCGGTCTCGTCGTGACCACGCCGGCCCGCACCGCCGTGGACGTCGCCCTGACCGGCACGCGGAGCCAGGCCGTGGCCGTCCTCGACCACTGCCTGCGACGTCGACTGTGCACACTGGCCGAGTACCAGGCGTGCCTGCTGGGACGCGATCGTGTCCGGGGGTCGACCCGCGCCTCCTGGGTCGCCGAGTTCGCCAGCCCGCTGGCGGGCTCCGCCGGCGAATCCGTCTACCGGGTCGCCCTCGACGGTCTCGGGTTCCCGGCACCCCGTCTGCAGGAACGGCACGTCGACGACGAAGGGCTCATCGGCTTCACCGATTTCGGGTGGGAGGCGTACGGCGTGTACGACGAGTTCGACGGATTCGTGAAGTACCTCGATCGCGAGATGCGGCACGGGCTGACGGCGGACGAGATCGTGGTCCTCGAGAAGGTCCGTGAAGACCGGCTGAGGGCTCTGCCCTACGTGAAGCGGGTGACGCGCACCATCTGGCGCGATCTCGCGCGTCCGCAGCGGATCGTCACGCGGCTCGAGCGAGCGGGCGTCCCACGCGTCCACACCGCGAATCGTGCACGGCACCGTGACTAGTCGCGGTGCCGTGCACGAAACGCGGTGCGTTGTGGGTCGGTGGTGCGTGGCGGGGCGGCGTGGTGCAGCCGGGTCAGGCTTCGAGCGCCTCGGTGAGCAGGGCGACCAGGGCCGAGAGCTGCACGTCCACCGAGTCGACGACCTCGGAGTCGTCGCCGTCGAGGGCACGCGCGGCGAGGCCGGCCTTGCTGTCGATCAGCTCGGCGATCTTGGTGTCGATCGTCTGCGCCGCGATGACCCGCCACGCCGTGACGGGTTCGGCCTGGCCGATGCGGTGCACGCGGTCGATGGCCTGCGTCTGTTCGGCGTCGGTCCACGACAGCTCGGCCAGCACGACGTTCGAGGCGACCTGCAGGTTGAGGCCCACGCCGGCGGCGGTCAGCGAGCACACGACGACCTCGACCTCGGGGTCGTTCACGAACGCGTCGATCTGACGTTGGCGGACGGCCGGGGTCTGGTCGCCACGGATCGACGAGTACTTGATGCCGCGCTTGGCGAAGGTGGACTCGGCGACGTCCATGACGTCGATGTGCTTGGCGAAGAACACGACCTTGCCGACGTTGCGGGCGAGCTGCGCCGTGTAGTCGGCGGCGAGTCCGGCCTTGGCCTGACCGATGCGGCGCACCATGCTGAAGACGTTCTCGCCGGTGCTCGACGCGCTGGCGTCCTCGAGCTCCCACTTCGCGACCTGACGGACGAGGTCGTGGTCGATGCCCTCGACGCGGACCCCCGAGGTGCGGGTGGTGAGGGCGGTGCGGTACTTCTGCACCATGCGGCGGGCGAGCTCGCGCTCGGCGTCGCGGATCGACCGCCCCACCTCGTCGTCGAGCTCGACCGGCAGGTCGGCGATGCGTCGGGCGGGGATGTCGGAGGCGACGTCGACCTTCTTCCGGCGGACGATGCCGAGGTCGATGACGATCTCACGCGCCGACGAGAAGAAGCCGGGGTCGGCCGGCGTCAGGCCGACCTCCTCCAGGCGCTCCATCAGCTCGGCGGCCGGCTTCTTGTCACCGATCCAGCCCAGGAACTCCCAGATGGCGCGGAAGTCCTCGATGTCGTTGATCAGCGGCGTGCCGGTGAGCGCCATGAGCAGCGGGTGCGCGGTGCGAGAGCGGATGCGCTGGGCCAGCTGCAGCACGTGGCGCGACCGCTGGCTCTCTTTGTTCTTGATGAAGTGGGCCTCGTCGACGATCATGCCCTTGAAGCCGAGATCGCCGAGCCAGCCGACGTGGCGGTCGAGGACCTCGTAGTTGACGATGACGACGTCGGCGAACGCGTCGAGCTTCTCGCCGTCGCCGTGGATCACGGTCGCCGACCGCGTCGGCGTCCACAGCTGGACCTCGCGGGCCCAGTTCGTCTTGACGACGTTCGGCACGACGACGAGCAGCGGATACGCGGAGGCTGCCTGCGCGGCCAGCAGCGCCTGGGCGGTCTTGCCGAGGCCGGGCTCGTCGGCGAGCAGGTACGTGCGGTGGCCCTGACGGGCGGACTCGACCAGTTGGGCCTGGTGGTGCATCAGGGTGGCCCCGGCCGGGGCGTCGACCGTGGTCGGCTCGGGCAGCGGCATGCAGGCCGAACCGCCGCCCGCGCCGTACTCGAACGACTTGAAGAGGGGGCCGAAGAGCTCCCAGTTGGCCAGCCGACGCGGGTGCGCCTCGCGGGCGACCTCGGCGAGCGCGAAGTCGGGCGGCAGGAACGGGTTCGCGAGCTGGCGCGAGATGACGGACTGAGGCACGACCTGGCGCTCGGAGACCGGGGCCACGGGGGCGGCCTCGGTGACGATGATCTGCTGCTCGGGCTCGAGCTCGAGGCCGGCGGACATCTGCATGTCGCGCTTGAGCGTCTTCGCGGCCTCGCTGACCGTCGCCGCCTCACCCAGCAGGGTGATGAGCGAGGTGTCGCGGGCCGCCGTCTTGGCGAGGATCTGGGCGACGCCGTCGAGGCGCTTCATCTGCTCGGCGCGCTCGGACTCGCTGATGGCCTTGTCGCCCCGGACCCGGGTGCGCTCCTCGCGCATGAGCAGGGCGATCACCTGGAACTTCGTGCGGCTCGAGGGCTTCACCTGGCCGCGCTGGGCCGCGGCCTCGACCTCGCGCACCGCGCGGGCCAGGACGGGGATGAGCCCGTCGTTGTCGACCTCGCGGCGACGGTTCGGACGCTGGGCGGTGCGGGTGCCACCCGATTGACGCTGGCCTGGTCGAGCCAAGGCTCCTCCTCGTGGTCGACGCGAGGCGTCGACGGTGCTGTGCCGCCGTGTCGGCGGCGGGTGCTGCGCAGGACGCCGAGAGGCTCGGCGACCCGGGACGGACGGCGACCGAGACGGTCGCGCCGGGTGCGTGCGGGGCGGGGTGCCGCGCGGTGTACAGCTGTACCTGCCTCGCGACGGGCGGCCTTCGTGGCGGGCAGTCCGACGACGGCGTGCCCCGAAGCCCCGTCACGCCGAGGTGTCGACTCGCACCGGAGGAGGCGCGGACCGGAGAACACCCGGGCGGTGAAGCTGGGGACAGTTTACGCGTACCTCACGCCGGTACGCCACCAGCGCCTCCCGGTGTTTCGCGGGTCGAGACGTCGGCCACGCCGCGGCGGGTCAGCCGCGGCGGCGCAGACCGTGCTTCGCGGGCCCCTCGAGCACGGTGCCGTCGGCCGCGAAGCGCGAGCCGTGCAGCGGGCAGTCCCACGACCGTTCCGCGTCGTTCCACGTGACGATGCCGACGAGGTGGGGGCAGACGGCCGACACGGTGCAGACCTCGCCGTCGACGGTCGAACGGGCCACGGGGGCGAAACCTCCGGACCGGCCGACCTCGCCCTGCCCCTCGGCGGGCGCCACCGAGACGAGACGGCGCGTCATGGCCCCGGCCCACCCCTTGGCCGCCCACCAGGCGTCGGCCGCGTTGATGCCGATGCCGGACGCGATCGCGATCGGCGTCGTGACGCGCCGGTGCAGCGTGGTCATCCAGGGCTGCGGGTCGCCGAGGACGTCCGACACGAGCGTCATCGCCGCCTGCACGGCGTTGGTCAGGCCCCAGTGCTCGTAGCCGGTCGCCAGGTAGATGCGGCCGCGGCCGCGGGGCAGCCAGCCCACGAACGGCACGTGGTGCGGCGTGCCGTAGTCCTGGCCGCTCCACGAGTGCGTGAGGCGCGCGCCGGGCCAGTGCCGCGTGCTCCAGTCGACGAGGTCGTCGACCAGGGCCGTGGTCGAGGAGGCGCGACCCACCGCGTGCCGGTTGCCCCCGGTCACGAGGCGGTCACCCACCGCCGAGAACGACCGGGCGGGGCCGTCGACGGCCTGGTACATGCCGTCCGGCAGGTCGTCGGCGCCGTCGAAGGCCAGGCCGTACGAGCGTTCACTGCGCAGCTTCGCGAAGTACAGGCCGCGGTCGAGCACCGGGCTGCCGGTCGTGACGTGCACCCGGCGGCCACGGACGTCCGGCCCGTCGCTGTGGGTCACCGTCGGGTCCGACGCGTCCACGCCCGTGACCCGCACGCCCTCGACGACGATGCCGCCGAGCGCGCGGACGTCGGCCACGAGGGCGGCGACGGCCTGCATCGGGTCGAACTGCGCCTGGTCGGGCAGCCGCAGGCCGCCCGTCGTGCCGAACGGCAGGTCGAGCCCGAACTCCTTGACGACGGGCAGGCCGGCCCGGCGGGCCACGAGGTACTCGTCGTCGACCGTGGCGATGCCGCCCCGGGTCGTCGAGTAGCTGAACGCGTCGCGTCGCTCGACCTCGACCCCGGCCTCGTCGAGGTAGTCGACCATCCAGTCGAACCCGGCCCGGTTGCCCGCGACGTAGGCGTCGACGACGGCCTGGTACGTGTTCGTGCGGATGCGTTGGAGCTGCTTGCCCTGCAGCAACGACATCGACGCCGTGCCGCTGCCGCTCGCGACGCTGCCCACCGAGCGCGCCTCCAGGACGGCGACGCGGTGGCCGCGCCGGGCGAACAGCAGGGCGGTGACCAGGCCGGTCAGGCCGCCCCCGACGATGACGTCGTCGTAGACGGTCTCGGGGTCGACCGTGTCGGTCGTGACGTCGGGCGCGGCGTCGAGCCAGGGTGACGGCATGGGGGCCTCCGGGTGCGCGGGTGGGTGCTGCGCGCCACGGTAGGCCGGTCGGCCGCCGCGCGCCGGGTGAGGGCGCGCCGGGAGAGGGCGCGGCGCGGGGGTCAGGCCGGGCGGGCGAGGGTGCCGGCGGCGGCGCCGATCAGCTGGACGGCCTTGCGGCGGCCCGTGTCCGTGCCGAGCGTGGCCTGACCGCCCGCGTGGGCGAGCAGCTGCGACGCGACGCCGGGCGCGAGGCGGTCGGCCAGGCCGGGCATGCGCTCGACCCAGGTGCGCGTCACGTCGTCGGCGAGGCGTTCGCAGGCCCGGGCTTCGGCCTCGTCGCCGTTGCCCCGGTGCCACTGCCCGGTCACGACCAGGTGCGCGACCAGGGCCGCCGCGTCGCGGGCCGGGTGCCCGAGCCCCGCCGTGTCGACGTCGAGCAGCCCGGTCACGCGCCACGGCTCGGACGGGTGCACGAAGAGCTGCTCGAGGTGCAGGTCGCCGTGGATGACGTTCAGGGCGTCCGAGGCCGAGGAGGCGCGGCGACGGTCGATCTCGTCGTAGAGGCCGTCGATCTCGGGCGCCCGGTCGGGCAGCGCGGCCCGCAGCGTCGCGCGGTGCCAGGCCCCGTGGTCGAGCGCGTCGGACTGGGCCCGCCCGGTCACCTCGACCCGGGCGATGCGCGTGCCGAGGTCGACCATCTGTTCGACGAACCGGGAGTCGTCGGCGAGCTCGACGACGCGCTGACCGGCCGGCACGCCGGGGACGCGCTCGAGCACGAGCAGGCCGTCGGCCCGCGAGGCGAGCACGGCGGGCACCGGCAGCCCCTGGGCCCGGAAGGCCTCGTGCAGGGCGACGATCGGCCCCACGCGGTCGGGCCGGACGACCTTGAGGAACACCGTCGTCTCGGCCGCGTCGAGCCGGATCACCGCGCGCTTGCCGGGCCGGTACGCCGCCACGCTCAGCCGGGGTTCGCCGACGACGACGCCGAGGGCCGCCAGGGAGTCGACCACGCGGTCGGGGTAGGTGGCCCCGGCGAGCGCCGGCAGCATCGGGTCGGCCGGGTACGCCCAGACGGCGAGCGGCTGCCCGGTGCCGGGGTCGCGGGTGAGGACCGACGAGCCGTCGACGGCGCGCGCGTCGGTGTCGATGAAGGTGAGCACGGTCGAGGTCGCACCCGACGGGTCGACCGTGTCGACCTCGTAGCCGTAGAGGAAGCCGGCGCCCGAGGGCTCGACCGAGTGGGGTCGGAAGGCGACGACGGTCAGCCCCGTGCCCGCGAACGCGGCGGGGAGCACCTCGGCGGAGTTGGGCCACACGGGGACGCAGTCAACCAGCACCCGGCGTGATCGGCGGGGAGGCGCGGGCGGGGTGACCGATTCGTGACCTGGGGCGGGGCGTCCCGCACGCCGCGCCTCCCCGTCTACCCTGGGTGTCGTGAAGATCGTCTCGCGCATCCGGCAGACGAAGCGCACGCCCCTGTTGCAGGTGGTGAAGACCAGCGTCGCCGTGATGGCGGCCTGGTTCGCCTCGGTGGCCCTGTTGCAGCAGCCGTTGCCGATCTTCGCGGCGATCGCCGCGCTGCTGGTGGTGCTGCCGAGCGTCAACCAGTCGTTCGTCCGCGGCCTGGAACGCAGCGTCGGCGTGATCGCCGGCGTCCTCATCGCCTACGCCGCCGGCCAGGTGTTCGGCGACGCGACCTGGATCGTGCTCGCGATCGTCGTGGTGAGCCTGCTCGTGGCGTGGGCGTTCCGGCTGACGCCGAGCTCGGCGAACCAGGTGCCGATCTCGGCCATGCTCGTGCTGGCCATCGGTGCGCAGACCCCCGACTACGCCCTCGACCGGGTGCTCGAGACCGTCATCGGCGCCGCGATCGCCCTCGCGATCAACGCCCTCGTCGTCCCTCCGGTGGCCCTGGCCCCCGCCCACCTCGCAGTGGGGCGCCTCGCCCGCGACATCGCGTCGGTGCTCGACGAGACCGCCGCCGTCCTCGACGAACCGGTCGAGCAGGCACGCCTGGCGACGGGCCTGACGAGGGCGCGCGAGCTGCGGGTCGCCCAGGCCCGGGCGGTCGACGCGATCACGGCCGGCGAGGAGAGCCTGCAGCTCAACCCCCGGGCCAGCCGCAACCGCAGCGTGCTCGAGGCCGACGCGGCCCTGCTCGGCCGACTGACGGTGCTCGTCAACCGCGTGGTCGGCATGGTCCGGTCGGTGCACGACAACTACGACGCCGGGCTGGCCGACGACCCCGTGGTGCAGCGCATCGCCGAAGACCTGCGGCGGGCGGCCCACGACGTGCGCCTGCTGGCGCGGACGACCGAGGAGGCGCATCCGGCCGGGCGCGCCTCCTCGGCCACCGACGCCCCCGGTGGGCACGCCGGCGCGGGCGTCGTCGACGGTCCGGCCCTGACCTCGCCGGTCAGCGTGCTGCGTCCCGACCCGGACAACTGGGTGCTGGTCGGCTCCCTGCTCGAAGACCTGAGACGCGTGCGCGAAGAGATCATCGGGTAGCATCCGACGATGCGACGGGGCCGGGCGACAGGGGTGGTCGCACCGACCGTCGACGGCTACGCCCCGTTCGACCTCGTCACCGAACCGGCCCTCCTCGGGCTCGCCCGTGAGACGGTCGAGACCGCCCACGGCCGGACGATCGTGCACCACGCCGCGTCGGCGACCGACCCGTCCGCGCGACGCCGGGCCACCGTGATGCTGCACGGGGCGGCCGGGTCGTGGACCACGTGGACTCCCCTGCTCCAGGCCGCCCGCGAGGTCGACGCCCTCGTCTCGCGGCCCGTGCTGATCGACCTGCCCGGCTGGGGGGACTCACCCGAGCCCGACCCCGGCCTCGACGTCGAGTCCGCCGCCGCCGTCGTGGTCGAGGTCGCCGAGGCGCTCGGGGTCACCGAGTTCGACCTGGTGGGCCACTCGATGGGTGCGTTCATCGCCCTGCACCTCGCCGCGACCCGCCCCGACCTCGTCCTGAGCGTCTCGGTCGTGTCGGCCACCTCGTTCTCGGCGATCGACGCCGTCTCGCACCCGGTGCGCGGTCTCGTCGCGTTGCCGGCCTTCACCCTGCTGCGGGCGGGTTTCGGACTGTTGCCCCGCGCCTCCGTGACGCTGCTGCGCGGGGCCGCCCGCATCGGTCTGCTGCGCGCGCTCTCCGCGCCGGTGTTCCGCCACGTCGAGCGCGTCCCCCGATCGGTGCTCGAGGCGTTCGTCGCCGAGTTGCGACCCCGGGGATTCCTCGCCGCGTCACGCTCGGGACGCGACTACGACGCGACGCGCTGGCGCGGCATCGACTGCGACGTGTCGGCCGTGGGCGGGACCGGCGACGTGTTCGCACGCCCCTCAGACCTCGACCTCCTCTCGACGGTGGTGCGCCACGCCCGCACGACGCTGCTCGACGACTGCGGCCACTTCGCCCACGTCGAGCGGCCCCACGAGACCCTGCGGGCGTTGGGCTGGGTCGAGGGCTAGCGGCCGCCGTCGCCACGCGGTCGGGACCCCGCCCCGCCCTCGACCTCGCGGACGATCATCGCGACGCACCGCGGGTGGCCGAGCGGCCGGAAGTGCCCGTCGACCGGGAACTCGAGGTTGACCGCCCCGGGCAGCACGCTGCCCTCGGTGACGTGGGCGTCGAAGGGCGACGCCATCGTCGTGATCGTGCGGTTCGCGTCGCGCTGCCCGGCGAGCCTGAGCAGGTCGGCGTCGCGCGGCGAGAAGACCCGGAGCGCCTTGTTCGGCAGGACCGTCGACCACCGCGTGCCCGAGAAGGGGCTGTTCACGGCGACCATCCGGGCGATGCGGCCCTCGCGGTCGGTCGAGACCATCATCGTCTTGCCGACCAGACCACCCTTGCTGTGCGCGAGGACGACGACGTCGCGCAGGTCGTGCGCGTCGAGGATGCGCTGGGCGACCTCGGCCGTGGCGGCGATCGGCCGACGGTTGTGGCCCATGCCCGGCACGACGACCACCGGGTGGCCCAGGTCGTTCAGACGGTCGGCCACCGGGCGCAGGAACCGCCAGGTCTCGTAGACGCCCGGCAGCAGCAGCACCGGCTCACGGTCACCGTCGCGGTAGCGCCGCGGGACGACCCGACCGGACCGGGTCACGAGGTGGACCCACCAGACGTAGCGGTAGTCGAACACGAGCGTCCGGACGAACCGCCAGAGGCCGACCCGGCGCCTGCCGCGCCCACGCGACGGTGTGGAACCCATCCCGTCAGGCTAGGCGGACCGGGTCGACGGCGACCGCGACGTCAGGCCGCCGTGCCGACGAGGGGCACCTCGCCCCAGGGCTCGCCCTCGGGCCAGGCGATCGACTCGACCGCGGCCCTCGCCATCTCGAGGGTGAGGTCCCACCGGCCGCAGATCGACGCCCACGGCGGCGGGAAGGCCGCGGCGTCGTCGAGCAGCGCCGTGGCCAGGTCGCCGAGGCCCGCTCGAGCCGCCGCGCTGGCCGCGTCGGGCAGGGTGTCGGCGAGCCCGTGGACGACGCGGACGCGGTGCGCGAAGTCCATCTGCTCGATGTCGTCGAACGCCCCCCAGGCGCTCTCGATCTCGCGCCGCAGCCGGGTGATCTCCGCCGCGTCGAAACCTCGACGGTCGGCGCGTCCGGGTACCGCTCGTGCCATGTCAGCCCCCCTCAGAGCATGGCCACGGATCGGGTACCCGCGGCCGGGCGTCGGCAGCGATGCCGATGCAGGCGAACATACCATCCGGTACGGTCCGGGCTCCAGGCCCGCCGATCACGAGTCGGTCACGGCGGTCGGCGGCCGTCACGACGCGTCTCGGGCCCACCTGTCCCCCGAAGGCTGAGCCGCCGCCCGGGCCCGCGGTCTACCGTCCACGACGCACCCTCCGGTGCGACGACTCCGCACGACACCCACGACGAACGGGAGACAACATGTTCCAGGGAACCGACCAACTCCGCGACAACATGCAGAAGGTCCTCGTCGACCTCATCGAACTGCACGTCCAGGGCAAGCAGGCGCACTGGAACCTGCTCGGCTCGAACTTCCGCGACCTGCACCTGCAGCTCGACGAGATCGTCGACGCCGCCCGCGGCTTCTCGGACGAGGTCGCCGAGCGCATGCGCGCGGTCTACCTCGTGCCCGACGGCCGCACCTCGACCGTCACCCGCGAGACCAGCCTGCCCGAGTTCCCCGCGGGCCCGGTCGAGACGAACGCCGTCGTCGACCTGATCGTCGACCGCATGTACGCCGTCACGGGCACGATGCGCACCGTCCACGACGACGTCGACGACGAGGACCCCACGACGGCCGACATCCTGCACAGCATCCTCGAGCGCCTCGAGCAGCTGGCCTGGATGACCGGTGCCGAGAACCGCCACCCCGAGCAGGACGCCCGCCAGGACGCCACGCGTCAGCGTGACGAGGACGCGATGGCCGAGGGCCTCGACCGCGTCGGCGCCGTCGCCAACTGACCCCACCACCTCAGCAGGGCACCGTCCGAGGCCGCGCGATCCGCGCCTCCCGGGCGGTGCCCTCTTTCGTCGAAGGGACGACCCCATGACCGAATCGTTCGACCACGTCATCGTGGGCGGCGGCATGACCGCCGACGCCGCCGCGAAGGCGATCCACGAGACCACCCCCGACGCGTCCGTGCTGATCGTCAGTGCCGACGTCGACGCGCCGTACACGCGCCCCGCGCTGTCGAAGAAGCTCTGGACCGACCCCGAGTACACCGAGGCCGACAACGACCTCGGCACGGTGTCCGACTCGGGTGCCGAGCTCCGCCTGCGCACCCTCGTCGAGTCGATCGACCGCGAGGCGCGCACGGTCACCACGAGCGACGGCGACGTCATCGGCTACGGAGCCCTGCTCCTCGCCACCGGCGGCAGCCCCACGGCCCTCGACCTGCCCGACGACGAGCGCGTCGTGTACTTCCGCACGGCCGAGGACTACCGGCGGCTGCGGTCGCTCTCGGGCTCGGGCCGCCACGTCGCCGTCGTGGGCGGGAGCTACATCGGCACCGAGCTCGCCGCGGCGCTCGTGCAGAACGACACCCGCGTGACCCTGGTCTTCCCCGACGACGTGCTCGGCGGTTCGGTCTTCCCGCCGTCGATCGCGTCGACGTTCGAGAAGGCCTTCGAGGAGGCGCGGGTCGAGCTGGCCCGCGGACGTCGCGTCGAGGGCGGCACGGCCGACGACGCCGGCGTGCACCTCCGGCTCGACGACGGGTCGACCCTGGACGCCGACGCGGTCGTCGTCGGCCTCGGCATCTCGGTGGACGACCACCTCGCCGCCGACTCGGGCCTGGCGACCGACGACGGCATCGTCGTCGACGAGCACCTGCGGACGAGCGACCCGAACGTGTTCGCCGCCGGCGACGTCGCGTCGTACCCGGACGCGATCCTCGGCCGCCGCCGCGTCGAGCACGTCGACAACGCCAAGTCGCAGGGCCCCGTCGTCGGTCGCAACATGACCGGCGCCGACGAGGTCTACGACCACACGCCGTACTACTACTCGAAGGTGTTCGACATCTCGTACGAGGCCGTCGGCACGCTCGACGCGTCGCTCGAGACGGTCGTCGACGAGAAGGACGGCGACCGCGCGGTCGCCTACTACCTCGGCGACGGCGGGACGGTCGAGGGCGTGCTGCTCTGGAACGTCGAGGAGGCCCGGGACGCCGCCCGGGAGGTCATCGCCGCCGGCGCCGTGCCGCGTGACGAGCTGGCCGGGCGCATCTGAGGCCCTTCCGCCACCGACGCGACGACGCCCGTCCGATCACGAGATCGGGCGGGCGTCGTCCTGTCTGCCGTCGGCCGACGTCGTCCGGGGTGTGGGCCCCGGACGGCGTCACCTCACCCGAACAGGAACGGCGGTCGGGCGGCCCGGTCGAGCTCGAGGGCGAAGATGCCGCCGCTGAGCGGGAACTCCTCGAGCTGCTCGTCGCTCAGCCCCTCACGGGCCGACAGGACGAACAGCGTCCGCAGGTCGTCGCCGCCGAACCCGATGCCGGTGAGGTTCGGCACGGGGAAGGCGATCTCGTCGACGAGGCCGCCCTCGGCGTCGAGGTGCACGACCGTCCCCTCACCGTAGATGGCCCCCCAGAACTCGCCGCGCTCGTCGCGGGCCAGGCCGTCGTGGGCGCCCTGCGACGAGAACGGGACGAGCTCGCCCAGGGTCCCCTCGGCGTCCCACGACGCCCGGTAGATCGTGTCGTCACCGGTGTCGGCCAGGTAGATCTCACTGCCGTCGTCGTTCCACTCGAAGCCGTTCGTCGTCGCGAAGTCGTCACGCAGCTGCGTGAGCGTGCCGTCGGGTGCGACGCGGTAGAGGCCGGCGACCGGGCTGCCCTCGGGGTCGGTGGCCCCGACGACGAAGGCGCCGAACGGGTCGCACTTGCCCTCGTTCAGCCGCAGCCGGTCGTCGGCGTGGTCGACCGTGGCGATCGTCCGCTGATCGGTGCCGTCGTCGCGCATGACGACGACCGTGTCGTCGAGGGCCGCGATCAGGCCCCCGCCGCGGCGTCGCTGGAAGCTCGGCAGGGGCGGGTCGACGAGGACCGTCGTGTCGCGCGTGCCGTCGGCCGAGGTGCGGTGCAGCAGGCCGTTCGTGATGTCGGTCCAGACGAGCTCGTGGGCGTCGACGTCCCAGACGGGGCTCTCGCCGAGCGTGGCCCTGGCGTCGAGGAAGAGTCGGGGTTCGGACGTGGTTCCGGTCGGTAGGGACATCGCACTGGTCTACGCGCCCGGCATGTCCACCGGCTCCACGCCTCGCCCACAGGGGTACGGCGACCTCCCCCGCCACACAGAACACTGCGAGGGACGGACACCGGGAGGCGCGACGGGCCACCGTAGGACGGGTGACGGACACCCTCGAGACCCCAGACGACACCCAGGCCGACCACCACGGCGCGACGATCGGCGCCGCCGGTGAGTGGCACCGGCCCGACCCGCGCGACGACGGGTACGTGCCGCTGCGGTCGTACGGCGCCATCGGCGACGGACGCACGGTGGCCCTCATCGCCCGCGACGGCCAGATCGACTGGCTGCCCATGCCCGACATGGACAGCGACCCCGTCTTCTCGGGCATCGTCGACGCGGGCAAGGGCGGGCGCATCGAACTGCGCCCCGTCGACGACGACTTCGAGGTGCAGCGCGAGTACGTCGAGAACACGAACGTCCTCGTCACGCGGTTCCGCACCTCCTCGGGCGTGGTGCAGATCACCGACGCCCTGGTCACGGGCATCGCCGGGCGCCTCCCCTGGGCCGAACTCGCCCGACGCGTCGAGGGCGTCACGGGCTCGGTCGACATGCGCTGGGCCGTGATCCCCGGCAACACCTTCGGCACGCACCCGATCCGCCGGGTCGAGACCCTGCACGGCCCCGTGCTGCGCGCCGCCGACATCAACCTCGCGCTCGTCGGCTTCGACCACGGCCGACTCGACTCGATCGAGCCGGGCGACGGCGAGTCGCACGGTGGGCCGCACCGGTTCTGGGGCGAGTTCACGACGCACGAGGGGTCGCGCTCGCTGATCTGCCTGTGCGGCGTCGAGGACGAGCCGCTGCACCTGCCCGACCCGCACGTGGTCGACCAGGGCATCGACCGCACGGTGCGCAACTGGCAGACCTGGTCGGACGAGTTCAACTGGGACGGCCCGTGGTCCGACGCCGTGCAGCGCAGCGCCCTGGCACTCAAGCTGCTGATCTTCAGCCCCACGGGCGCGATCGCCGCGGCGGCGACCGCCGCCCTGCCCGAGAACTTCACGGGCGACAAGAACTGGGACTACCGCTTCGCCTGGGTCCGCGACCTGGCCTACACGGTCAACGCGCTGGTCCGCTTCGGCCTGCGCGAAGAGACTCAGGCGGCCGTGTCGTGGCTGCTGTCGGCACTGAAGGCCAACGGCCGCACGATGCACATCTTCTTGAACCTCGACGGGACGGTGCCGGACGGCACGCACGAGACGGGCTCCGAGGGCTGGCGGGGCATCGGCCCGGTCTACAAGGGCAACCCGGCGGGCGAGCAGCTGCAGCTCGGCACCTACGCCGACATCCTGGCGATCATGAGCCAGTACGCCGCCGACGGCAACATCCTCGACGAGTCGACCGGCGACCTGCTGGCCGGCTTCGCCGACGACGCCTGCCGTCGCTGGCAGGAGAAGGACTCGGGCATGTGGGAGCTCGGCGACGAGCAGCACTACGTCAGCAGCAAGATGGGCTGCTGGCAGGCCATCGACGCCGCCCTGCACCTCACCGAGGTCGGCCAGATGCACCCCGACCCCGACGACGTCGTGTTCTGGAAGAAGAACCGCGACCTGATCGTCGACTGGGTCGCCGAACACGGGTGGAACGACGAGATCGGCTCGTACGTCATGTACCCGGGCAGCGAGAAGCTCGACGCCTCGGTGCTGTTGCACGCCCCGAGCGGCTTCGACCGCGGCGAGCGCATGTCGAGAACCATCGACGCCATCCGGCGCGAACTCAGCGCCGGCCCTCTCGTGTTCCGCTACAGCGAGGTCGACCAGGAGGAAGGCACGTTCGTGGCCTGCGCCTTCTGGCTCGCCAGCGCACTGGCCTGCGTGGGCCGACAGGACGAGGCGGTCGAGCTGATGGACGAGCTCGTCCGGCAGCCGAACGACGTCGGCCTGCTGACCGAGATGATCAGCGCCGACGACGGACAGTTCCTCGGCAACCTGCCTCAGGGCCTCAGCCACCTCGCGCTCGTCAACGCGGCGATCACCATCGACGAGATGGGCCGCGAAGGCACGACCGACGACCTGGAGGGTCAGTGATGAACCGCGACGCGACGCCGCCCACGCCGGTGACGACCGACGACCTCTCCCTCGTCGACGCCTGGTGGCGGGCCGCGAACTACCTGACCGTCGGGCAGATCTACCTGATGGAGAACCCGCTGCTCTCGCGACCGGTGGCACGCGACGACGTCAAGCCGCGCCTCCTCGGCCACTGGGGCACGTCGCCCGCGTTGAGTTTCGTCTACGCCCACCTGAACCGGGTGATCCGCCGCGACGACCGTGACCTGCTGTACGTCTGCGGCCCGGGGCACGGCGGGCCGGCCATGGTCGCCAACACCTATCTCGAGGGCACCTACAGCGAGCTGTTCCCCGAGGTGTCGCAGGACGCCGCGGGGATGCAGAAGCTGTTCAAGCAGTTCTCGTTCCCCGGAGGCATCCCCTCGCACGCCGCTCCCGAGACCCCGGGCTCGATCAACGAGGGCGGAGAACTCGGTTACTCGCTGAGCCACGCCTACGGCGCCGTGCTCGACGACCCCGACCTGGTCGCAGTGTGCGTCATCGGCGACGGTGAGGCCGAGACCGGTCCGCTGGCGACGAGTTGGCACGCGAACAAGCTGCTCGACGCCCGGCACGACGGAGCCGTCCTGCCCATCCTGAACCTCAACGGGTACAAGATCGCCAACCCGACGGTGCTCTCGCGCATCCCCGAGTCCGAGCTGCTCGACCTCATGCGGGGCTACGGCTACGACCCGCTGGTGGTGGCGGGAGGCTTCGACGGCGAAGACCCGATGCGCGTGCACGAGCGCATGGCGACGACCCTCGACCACGCGTTCGCGCGCATCGACGAGCTGCAGCGAGCGGCCCGGACCGGCGACGGCACCGAGCGGCCACGCTGGCCGATGATCGTGCTCCGCACCCCGAAGGGCTGGACCGGCCCGAAGGTCGTCGACGGCGAGCGCATCGAAGGCACCTGGCGGGCCCACCAGGTGCCGCTCAGCGGCGTCCGCGACGACGACGCCCACCGCACGCAGCTGAACGACTGGATGCGCTCCTACCGGGCCGACGAACTCTTCGACGAGACGGGTCGACCCGTGGCGTGGCTCGACGGACTGCGGCCACGGGGCGCGAAGCGGATGAGCGCGATCCCGGCGTCGAACGGCGGCCTGGTCCGACGCGACCTGTCCCTGAGCGACTACCGGGCGCACGCGGTCGAGACGTCGGACGACCGGCGCACGCAGGCCGAGGCCACCCGCGTGCTCGGCCGGTGGCTCGCCGAGATCGTGCGCGACAACCCGTCGACCTTCCGGCTCTTCGGGCCGGACGAGACGGTGTCGAACCGGCTCGACGGCGTGTTCGACGTGACCGAACGGGTCTGGTCGGCCGACATCTGGCCCGAGGACGAACACGTCGCCCGCAGCGGTCGCGTCATGGAGGTCCTCAGCGAACACCTCCTGCAGGGCCTGATGGAGGGGTACCTGCTGACCGGGCGCCACGGCCTGCTCAACACCTACGAGGCGTTCGTGCACATCGTCGACTCGATGTTCAACCAGCACGCCAAGTGGCTCGAGAGCGCCGACGAGATCGAGTGGCGCGCGCCCATCTCGTCGTTCACCTATCTGCTCTCGTCGCACGTCTGGCGACAGGACCACAACGGGTTCTCCCATCAAGACCCCGGGTTCCTCGACGTCGTCGTCAACAAGCAGGCGCACCTCGTGCGCATCTACCTCGCGCCCGACGCCAACACGCTGCTCGCGGTGGCGGACCACGCCTTCCGCACGACCGACACCGTCAACGTCATCGTCGCCGGCAAGCAGGAGTCACCGGCCTGGCTGTCCCTGGCCGAAGCCGAGGAGCACGTCCGGCGCGGCGCCGGCATCTGGGAGTGGGCCGGCACCGAGGGCACGCCCGTCGACGGCGTCGACCCCGACGTCGTGCTGGCCTGCGCCGGCGACGTGCCGACCCTCGAGACGGTCGCGGCGGCCGACCTGTTGCGCCAGATGCTGCCGTCGCTGACCACCCGGGTGGTCAACGTCGTCGACCTGATGCGCCTGCAGGACGTCACCGAGCACTCGCACGGCCTCACGAGCGACGACTTCGACGCGCTCTTCACCACCTCGAAGCCGGTCGTCTTCGACTTCCACGGCTACCCGTCGCTCGTGCACCAACTGACCTACCGGCGCACGAACCACGACAACCTGCACGTGCGAGGGTTCCAGGAGAAGGGCACGACCACGACGCCCTTCGACATGGCCATGCTCAACGACATCGACCGGTACCGCCTGGTGCTCGACGTGCTGCACCGGGTGCCCGGGCTGGCCGACGAGAACCCCGAGCTGGTCGCCGACGTCGAGTCGCGACGCGAGGCCGCCCGGGCGTACGCCTACGAGCACGGCGAGGACCACCCGGACGTCACCGGCTGGCAGTTCGGGGCCTGAGGCGTGCGACAGGTCGCCGTCGCGGGCGTACGGTCGGGCGCATGACGCCGAAGGACGACACTCCCCCGCAGCTGAAGAACCCCGACATGTACGAGGCGCTCCGCGACGAGGGCGCCTCCAAAGAGAAGGCAGCGCGCATCTCGAACGCCGCCGCCCAGAAGGGCAACAGCGAGAAGAAGGTCGCGGCCAAGGGGGGCAAGGCCGGGTCGTACGACGACTGGACCGTCGACGACCTCAAGGCGAGAGCGAAGGAACTCGGCCTGACGGGCTACTCCGACCTGAAGAAGGCCGACCTGGTCGAGGCGCTCCGCGAGCACTGACCGTGTGGGTCGCCGTCCGCCGTGGGTATCCGCGCCTCAGGCGACGACCGGGCGGCGACTCGTCCGTCGAGCCGTCAACTGGCCTTCTTCTCGGGGGCCGCCCTCTTCTTCCGAGCGGACGACGCGGGCTCCTCCTTCGCGGCGGTCCCCGCGCCTCCTGAACGAGACGACGTCGTGGTCGACGACTTCGCCGCAGGCTTCTTCGCCGCACGCTTCTTCGCGGCAGGCTTCTTCGCGGCCGGCTCCTTCGCACCAGTGGAAGAGCCCGTCCCCGACGCGGCCGGCTTCTTCGCCGGCTTGCGGTGCCCGCCCGACCGGTTCTTCTCGACCGACTGACGCAGCGCATCCATCAGGTCGATGACCTCGCCGCCCTCACCGTCGTCGTCGTCCGGCTTCTCACCGAAGGTGGCGTCCGTGTCGATTGACTCGCCCTCCTCCAGCTTGGCGTCGATGAGCTGCCGCAGCTCCTCCTGGTAGTCGTCGCTGAAGTCGGCCGGCTCGAAGTCGTCGCTCAGCGAGTCGACGAGCGACGACGACATGTCGAGCTCCTTGTCCGTGATGCGGGTCTTCTTCTCGAGGGCGGGGAACCTCGCCTCGCGCACCTCGTCGTCCCACAACAGCGTCTGCAGCATGAGCACGTCGCCCCGCACGCGCAGGGCGGCGAGCCGGGTCTTCTGCCTCAGCGAGAAGTGCACGATCGCCGTGCGGTCCGTCTCCTCGAGGGTGCGGCGCAGCAGCACGTAAGCCTTCGGCGAGGTGCCGTCCGGCTCGAGGAAGTAGCTGCGGTCGAGCATGATCGGATCGATCTGGTCGCTCGGCACGAACTCGAGCACGTCGATCTCGCGCGAGCGCTCCTCGGGCAGCGACTTCAGGTCGTCGCCCGTGATGACCACGGTGCGGTCGCCGTCGTCGTAGGCCTTGTCGATGTGCTCGTAGTCGACGACCTTGCCGCAGATCTCGCACTTCCGTTGGTAGCGGATGCGCCCGCCGTCCGCGTCGTGCACCTGGTGCAGCGACACGTCGTGGTCCTCGGTGGCGCTGTACAGCTTGACGGGCACGTTGACGAGCCCGAACGTGATCGCGCCCTTCCAGATCGATCGCATGACACTCATCTTTCTCCGCGTGCGCTCCGAATGACCGTTCGCGGGGTACAGGCCCCGACCGCGGGAGGCGCGGTGCGGGCACCGTGGACGCATGAGCCAATACGACAAGAAGAACCCGGTCGACCTCTACCCCGCACCGCCGTTCCCGAAGCAGGAGCAGTCGTTGCCCGGCGAGGCGTGGAAGATGGACCCGAAGCCGGACCACGGCGAGACCAGCTACGTCGGCAAGGAGCGCCTCACCGGCTTCCGCGGCGTCGTCACCGGGGCGGACTCGGGCATCGGCCGTGCCGCCGCGATCGCGCTCAGCCGCGAGGGCGCGGACCTCGTGCTCAGCTACCTTCCCAGCGAGCAGAAGGACGCCGAAGAGGTGCGCGACCTGCTCGAGGGCGAGGGTCGCAAGGCCGTCCTCGTCCCCGGCGACATCTCGGACGAGCAGTACTGCCACGACCTGGTGCAGAAGGCCGTCGACGAGTTCGGCGGACTCGACACCCTCGTCATGGTCGCCGGCCGCATGAAGAGCAACGACGACATCCTCACGCTCACCACCGAGGACATCGACTCGACGATCAAGACCAACGTCTACTCGCTCTTCTGGCTGACCCAGGCCGCCATCCCCCACCTCGAGCCCGGTTCGTCGATCGTGACGACCGGGTCGGTGCAGGGCACGCAGCCCAGCCCCGACAAGATCGACTACGCCCTCACCAAGGGTGCGATCGGCGTCTTCACCTCGGGTCTCGCCCAGCAGCTCGCGCCCAAGGGCATCCGCGTCAACCAGGTCTCGCCCGGCCCGGTGTGGACTCCCCTGCAGCCCGGCTCCGACGACGCCGAGACGGTGTCGGAGTTCGGCGGCCAGGCGCCGTTCGGTCGTCCCGGTCAACCCGCCGAACTGGCCGCGGCCTACGTGCACCTCGTGAGCCCCGAGTCGAGCTACACCTCGGGCGCGACCATCACGATCGCCGGAGCGATGCCCGCGGTCTGACCCGCGCCTCCTCGGCTCGGTCGTCCTGACGACACCCCGGCCCGTCGTCCGGCTCGCGCGGGGCGGCGGGCCGCGGTCGTCCCCGTGGCCGAGAGGCGGTGACGAGACCCGGCGAGGACGAGACCCGGGTAGAACGAGAAGCACACGAGGCAGGGAGGCGCGCGATGGCGGGCAAGGGACGCGGCGAGACCGTCGAGGTGGGCGGGCACCGGCTGCAGCTGACGAACCTCGACAAGGTGCTCTACCCCGATACGGGCACGACCAAGGCCGACGTGCTGGGCTACTACGCCGCCGTCGCCGAATGGATGCTGCCGCACGTCGAGGGCCGCCCGGCCACCCGCAAGCGCTGGGTCGACGGCGTCGACGGCCAGGTGTTCTTCGAGAAGAACCTGCCCGACTCGGCACCCGACTGGGTCGCCCGGCACACCATCGAGCACAAGGACCACGCGAACGTCTACCCGATGGTCAACGACCTGGCGACGCTCACCTGGCTGGCGCAGGTCGCCGCCCTCGAGGTGCACGTCCCGCAGTGGCGGTTCGGCCCGAAGGGGGCGCAACGCAACCCCGACCGGCTGGTGCTCGACCTCGACCCGGGTGAGGGCGTCGGCCTCGCCGAGTGCGTGGCCGTGGCGACGCTGCTGCGCCCGATCGTCGAGGGCATGGGGCTCGAGCTGATGCCCGTCACGAGCGGCAGCAAGGGCGTCCACCTCTACGCGCGGCTCGACGGGCGGCAGACGAGCGCCCAGGTCGGCGAGGTCGCCCACGAACTGGCCCGTGCGATGGAGGCCGACCACCCCGAGCTCGTCCTCAGCACGATGGGCAAGGCCGACCGCCGGGGCAAGGTGCTGCTCGACTGGTCGCAGAACAACGGCGCCAAGACGACGGTCGCGCCGTACTCGCTGCGGGGGCGGACCCGGCCGACCGTGGCGATGCCGCGCACCTGGCGCGAGCTCGCCTCGAAGACGCTCGTGCAGCTCGAGTACACCGACGTGCTCTCGCGTCTGAAGCGGCGTGGCGACCCCCTGGCCGACGTCTCCGCGCACGTGCCGGTGCCGCCGGGGGAACTGGGCGAGGACTTCCGCAACACGGAGGCCGCGGACCACGACCCGTCCGAGAAGACCCGGGACCGCCTCGAGGTCTACCGGTCGAAGCGGGACGCCTCGAAGACCGCCGAACCGGTGCCGGCCGGCGCACCCGCCTCGACCGACGGCACGAGCTTCGTCATCCAGGAGCACCACGCGAGCTCGTTGCACTGGGACTTCCGGCTCGAGCACGACGGCGTCCTCGTCAGCTGGGCGCTGCCCAAGGGCGAGCCCGACGATCCCGGCACCAACCACCTCGCCGTGCAGACCGAGGACCACCCGCTCGAGTACGGCACCTTCGAGGGCACCATCGCGAAGGGCGAGTACGGCGCCGGCGAGGTCACGATCTGGGACTCGGGCGAGTACGACCTCGAGAAGTGGCGCGACGGCAAGGAGGTCATCGTCGTGCTGCACGGCGAGCAGCGGGGCACGCGACGTGTGGCGCTGATCCACACCGGGCACGGCGGCGGACGGGCCGAGTCGAACTGGCTCATCCACCGCATGAAGGACGAGTCGGGTGACGGTGGCGGCCACGCGAGTGCGCACGCCGGGAGGTCGGACGTCGGCAAGTCCTCACGCACGTCGCGCACGGCCGACGGCTCCCCCGGGAAGGCGGGCCGCGCCTCCTCGGCTCGTGGCACGAAGGAGGAGATGCCCGCACCCGACCCGGTCGCCCCGATGCTGGCGACGACGGGCGACGCGCACGACGTCGCCGAGGGCGGGTGGGCGTTCGAGATGAAGTGGGACGGCATCCGCGCGGTGGCGGTCGTCCACGACGGCGCGGTCACGTTGACCAGCCGCAACGGCAACGACCTGACGCCGGCCTACCCCGAGCTGCAGGTGCTGGCCCAGCGGGTCGACGGCGACGGAGGCGCGGTGCTCGACGGCGAGATCGTGGCCGTCGACGAGAAGGGTCGCCCCGACTTCGGGTTGCTGCAGACCCGCATGGGGCTGACGCGGCCGCGCGACGTGGCCCGGGCCACCAAGGGTGCACCCGTCAAGCTGTTGCTCTTCGACGTCATGCGGGCCGAGGGGCGCTCGCTCGTGAAGGACGGGTACGACGACCGGCGCGAGGTGCTCGAGCGGATCATCGAGAGCGGCGGCGCGATCGACGTGCCCCCGGCGTTCGACGGCGACCTGGAGGCGGCGGTCGCGACCTCGAAGCGCCTCCGGCTCGAGGGCGTGGTCGCCAAGCGCCGCGACGCGACCTACAGCGCCGGCCGACGGTCGCGGGCCTGGATCAAGATGAAGCACCACCAGACGCAGGAGGTCGTGATCGCCGGCTGGCGCCCCGGGGCCGGTCGACGGGCGGACGGCGTCGGCTCGCTGCTGATGGGCGTGCCCGGCGACGACGGGCTGCGCTACGTGGGCCGGGTCGGCACGGGGTTCACCGACCGCGAGCTCGACGAGCTGCTGCCGTCGTTGCGAGCGGCCGAGCGGAAGACCAGCCCGCTGGTCGGCGTGCCCGCGGTCGACGCGCGCGACGCGCACTGGGTCACCCCGTCGCGGGTGGGCGAGGTGTCGATCGCCGAGTGGACCGCGACCGGCCGGCTGCGGCAGCCGAGCTGGCGCGGGTGGCGCCCCGACAAGTCGCCGGGCGACGTCGTCCGCGAGGGGTGAGGAATAACCTCTATTGTCGACTTACCCTCAAACTATGAGGCAAGGTCGGGGACAAGGTATTGAAGTCATCCTTTGTGCGTGAACTGCTAGATGCTGGTATTGACCGTTGGTTCGTTCGAGCTCTGAGTAAGCAGTCCCGTCGTGCCAACAGCCGCTTACCTAAACTTCTAGTAGAACACTCTGTTGTCCATATCGAGGACACAAGAACTACGGTAAGGTGCCATTTTCTAGCCCACGACGCTTCCGGCATGCCCATGGTTGGCAAGTTGGCGCGAAACTTGGCTCAAGACATCACGTCGTACTGCATTCCGCGCAGCCGTATCCGTTTGGCTCAAAACCAGCCTCCGGAGCAACGGATTCGGGCCCTGAACAGGCTCAATACCGAAGCTCGAGAGGCCTTCACCGACCTTGTCAAGACCGGCGAGGGCGGAGAATTACTTCTCTACGCGCTGATGGAATCGTGGCTTGGTGTACCTCAGATTCTTTGCAAAATGAGCCTGAAGACCAACGAGAGAATGCACATTCATGGGGCCGATGGCGTTCACGCCATCGGCCTCGAAGGCGGCAGGCTCGCGCTGTACTGGGGTGAAGCAAAGTTGTACAAGAATCGCCGATCGGCCATTCGCGAGGCCCTTGATAGCGTAAAACCTCTACTGGCAGCTTCCTTGTCAAGCCACCAGTCGAGAGACGTTTTGCTCATTCGAGACAATCTCGACGTCGGAGGAAGACTCCTTGCCAAGAAACTCTTTCATTACTTCGACGACGAGTCGCCTAAATCAACCGATGTTGAGGTCCGCGCAGCCATACTCATTGGCTTCGATCAGTCGAACTACCCTAACCTGCAGGCTGCCGAGGACGACGTAAAGAAAGCGATAGAAATAGAAGTGGCAGAGTGGCGAGAAGACGTGAAAAGTGAAACACATGCCGCAGCACTCAGTAGTTTCAGCACGGAGTTCTTCTGCATTCCATTCCCCGACGTTGCTGACTTCCGCGCGGAGATGCTTAAGGCGATAGGAGTCCAACGTGCTACTGTCCCTGCTTGATTCGCTCCTTCTATCTGAACGCTTTGTTCGTGAGATACGCAACGTCCGTGTGAGGTCCGTTGCGCAAGCTCTAGCAGGTCTGACGCCAGCGTCATCGTTCGAACCAGACTGGCCCTACCTACTTTTCTGCGCTAGCGGACTCACCAGCGAAAAGACAGAAGCAAGTCAAGACACCGTTCTTCGTGTCGCTATCAGCGCCTTGATGGATGCTTCCAGTAACCCATCGATGGCTGATGCCGCGGCTATTCTCCTAGAACGTAGCGGGAACAGATTGGCCCTTCGGCTTGCCATAAGTCGTCAGTTGCTTGGACCAAACAATTATCTGCATCGCGAGGGTCCACTTGTTCTTGATGTGATCCGAAAGAGACTAGCCCTCACAATCGACCAGTTCGATGGCAGCTCGTTTGAGGCGAATGAATTTCAGACGTCATTCTGGGCTTCGGCAAGCAACGCAGCATGGCTATCCGTTAGCGCGCCAACCTCCGCAGGGAAATCGAGGATCGTCCGTCAGTGGTTTCGCGAGCGCCTCCTAAGTCACGATGCAGGCCGAGCCTTCCTGGGGGTTTACATTGTTCCCACCAGGGCACTCGTGGAAGAAGTAAGCGCGGATTTGCGGCGAGATCTAGCGGGGCTTAGTGACGTCTCGACAATGCCGTGGGAGCAGACTTGGGCCCGCACTCGCTCAATGGTGTTTGTCCTCACGCAAGAACGCTTCCACCTACTTCAGCAGATGGAACCGGAAATCGTTCCGCACCTTCTGTTCATAGATGAAGCACAAAAGGTTTCAGACGGGCCTCGCGGGATTCTCCTGCAGCAGGTCATTGACGAGAACGCAAGCAGAGATGCCCAAGCAAAGGTCATTTTTGCAAGTCCTCTTTCCAGCAACCCCGAGGAGCTTCTGCGAGGAGGACCAAAAAGAAGTCAGGTGATAGATAGCAGCTCGGTCACGGTAAACCAGAACTTGATTTGGGCCAACCCCGCTCGAGGCAAGCCGCGTAGTTGGCTCCTGGAGACTCTCGTTGACGGTGTTGCATTACCCGTTGGCTCATTCGAACTCGAAACAAATCCGAATACAGTGCCTAAAGCTCTTGCTCTCGTGGGCCTCAAGCTTGGTGAGTCAAGTAGCGGGAATGTTATCTATGCGAATGGGGCGGCCGAGGCTGAGGCCATTGCACTGCTAATTGCTCAAGGTACAAATTATCCGCACAGCAGCGAACAGCTGGAAGACCTAGCGCGGCTGCAGGAGTTCATAGCAACCTCGATCCATCCGAAATACAGTCTCATTGCCGCTCTTGAGCATGGCATCGCCTTCCATTACGGAAACATGCCCATGCAAGTCAAACTTGCCGTGGAAGAACTTTTTCGGAAGGGAACCATACGCTATCTTGTATGCACTTCCACGCTGCTAGAGGGCGTCAATCTTCCTTGCCAGAACTTGTTTGTCATGAATCCGCGCAAGGGACAAAAAAACCCCATGAGCGTAGCCGATTTTTGGAACTTGGCCGGCCGTGCTGGTCGCTGGGGAAAAGAATTTCAAGGCAACGTGATATGCCTCCGCACCGAGGCACCGAGTGCATGGCCAAATTTGCCACGCGTTCGAGAAAGGCGCCCAATCGTCCGCGCACTTGACAAAGCCTTGCAAGCCGAGGATCTGATCGTTTCGTCTTTGCGTGAAGCGGCTGCGTCGCCCGACCCGATCGACTTACAGTCCACTGCCGCCGCAAGCTATCTTTTGGCTCGAGCGAGACAGGGCCGTTCATTGGAAGACTTGACCGGGCTGCACCCTGACAACGTTTCCGCCAGTGTGCGTAATGCTCTCGCCGCCGCTTCGGCTTCTATCACGCTACCGGCAAGTGTTTTAGCTCGTCACACCGGGATACCGGGCTTGCGGCTGCAGCAGATGAGCAATATTCTCGATGGTCTTTCCGCTGACGCAGTGAGGAGCATGCAGATTCCCTACCCGTGGGAATCCGGCTCCGCAGCTAGGTATAAGGAGGCGCTAGACCAGTGCAGCCGTTATCTGGGTGGCGACTTTGGCGGGGACAGTCGCAGCTGGCAGTTGACCTTCCTCCTACAGGGCTGGATGTTAGGCCACCCGCTGAGGCGTCTGATCGACGACCGTATGCAGCGAGCAAGAAATCGTACGAAGCCCCCCTCGCTAAGCACGGTCATTCGCGAAGTAATGGGTGACATCGAGCAGGTAGCGCGATTCAAGGCCCCCAAATACTTGGCTTGCTACTCAGATCTCATTCGTGTCCGGCTGGAGAAAGATGGTGAGACCGCACTAGACGCTCCCGACATAGCAATGATGCTCGAACTAGGCGTCAATTCCGGGACTCAGGTGTCGCTTATGTCAATTGGTCTCAGCAGGTTCGCTGCCGTTGCCCTATCTGAGCAAGTGCTCGTTGACAACCTTTCACGCGATCAAGTTACAGAATTGGTTCTAGGACTCGACCTGGAGGCAGTCGATCTTCCTGGGCTCGTGAGGGCTGAGATAGACATCATTAAAAAGGCCCCGCCGTCAAGCCAACATGAAGCATGATGTCAGGGGGTGGTGGAGTAAATACTGCTGTCGGTCTCCGAGGGCGGCGGGTCGTGCTCGTCGTCGCCGTGCTGGCCTCGTTCGTGGCGTTCCTCGACGGGTCCATCGTCACGGTCGCCCTGCCCGCGATCGCCCGTGAGCTCGGCAGCGGCACGGCCGGCGGCGCCGCGACCGCCGACGACGGAGCCGGCCTCGCCCTGCAGCAGTGGGTCGTCGACGCCTACCTCCTGACGCTGGGATCGCTCATGCTCGTGGCCGGCTCGCTCAGCGACACGTTCGGCCGGGTGCGCGTGCTGCGCGCGGGGCTCGTCGGCTTCGCCGTGACGAGCCTGCTCGCCGCCCTCGCCCCCGACCCGGGCCTCTTGATCGCCGCCCGCGCGCTGCAGGGCGTCACCGCAGCCCTGCTCGTGCCGAGCAGCCTCGCGCTGATCACCTCGACCTTCAGCGGTCCGGCCCAGGGCAAGGCCATCGGCAGCTGGACCGCCTGGACCGGAGTCGCCTTCCTGATCGGCCCGCTGACCGGCGGCGCGCTCGTCGACACGCTCGGCTGGCGCTGGGTGTTCGCCGTCGTCGTCGTGCCCGTCGTCCTCACGCTCGGGCTGATGAGCCGCCTGCCCGGCGACGCCCACCGGGGTGGCGAGGGGTCTCCCCCACGGGTCGACGTCGTCGGCGCGGTGCTGGCCGCCGTCGGCCTGGCCGGACCCGTCTTCGCGCTCATCGAGGGGCAGCGCGTCGGGTTCGGCGCCTGGTTCGTCGTCACGCCGCTCGTGGTCGGGCTCGCCGCGCTCGCCGCCTTCGTCTGGTGGGAGCGCCGCACGACCGCCCCGATGATGCCGCTCGGCCTGTTCCGCACCCGCACCTTCACGGTCGGCAACCTGGCCACCGTCGGCATCTACTCGGCGCTCAGCCTCGGCACCCTGACGATCCCCCTCGTCGTGCAAGAGCTGGCCGGGCTGCCGGCGACGCTGGCCGGTCTCGTCACCCTGCCCACGACGATCGTCTCGTTGCTGTTCTCGACGCTCTTCGGCACGCTCGCCGCCACGCACGGGCCCCGCCCCTTCATGACGGTCGGGCCGCTGATCACCGCGAGCGGGTTCCTCTGGATGCTCCTCGTCCGCGACCCGATCGACGTCTGGTGGCAGATCGTGCCCGGCGTGGTCCTGTTCGGCTTCGGCCTGTCGGTGACCGTCGCCCCGCTGACCTCCACGGTGCTGTCGCAGATCCCGTCAGGGCAGTCGGGCATCGCCTCGGCGGTCAACAACGCCATCTCGAGGGTGGCCGGGCTGGTCGCCGTCGCCTTCCTCGGCGTCATCGCCGGAGGCGCGCTCACGGTGGGCGGGTTCCACCGCGTCGTCGTCGTCGTCGCCGTGCTGCTCGTGACGAGCGCGCTGGTGTCGTTCGTCGGCCTGCGCGCCCGCACCCGCGCCTCCTGAACCGGGTCGCGCCCGGCAGCGTCGAGCAGCGCTGCACCGCGTTTCGTGCACCACACCCGGTCGAGACGAGGCGCGGTGCACGAGACGCGGTGCGCTGTCACCCGGGGAGGGACCACCGCGGAACGCGGACCCGCCCCCATTGCCCTCGAAGCGCCTGTGACCCTACGATGAGCCAGACGTGAGCCGCCCTCGTTCGGGGGTGGCTCCAGCTCTGTCGTGAGACAGCCGTGATTACAAGGGAGTAATCGTGTCCGCTGCCCCTGCCCGCTCCTCCTCGACCCCTCGGTCGCGTCCCGCACGTCGTCGACGCCGCGGTCTCGCGCTCGCCGCCGGGACCGCCGCCGCGGCCCTGCTGCTGAGCGGCCTGCCGGCGATCGCCGCCCAGGCCGCCCCCGTCGACCTCGCCCGTTTCGGCACGGTCACCGCCTCGGCGAGCCAGGCCGACGGCGACGGCACGTTCCCCGCCGAGGCCCTGATCGACGGCGACCCCGCCACGCGCTGGGCCAGCGGCAACGGCCCCGACGAGGACGTCGAGTTCACCGCGTCGGTGATCGTCGACCTCGGCGGCACCGCCCGCGTCGACGCGATCGGCCTCGACTGGGAGACCTCGTACGCCACCGACTACACCGTCGACGTCACGTCGGGCGACCCGACGCTGGCCGAGAGCTGGACCACGGCGCAGACGGTCACGAGCGACGGCGGGCGTGACGACGTCACCCTCTCGACCCCGACCGACGCCCGCTACGTGCGCGTGAGCATGCTGAAGCGCGCCGCCGCCACCTGGGACGCGACCCGCGAGCACTTCTACGGCTACTCGGCCTACGGCCTCCAGGTCTTCGGCGAGGCGCAGACGCGCTCGGTCACCTTCGACCGATCGACCGCCACCGTCGCGGCCGGTCAGACCCTCACCGCCGGCCTCAGCCTCACCGGCCCGAGCGACGAGCCGGTCACCGTGCGCGTGCGCTCCACCGGCGGCACGGCGACCGCGGTCACCGACTACGCGGCCCTCGACGAGACCGTGACCTTCGCGCCCGGCGCGACCAGCGCCTCCGTCGACCTCGTGACGACGTCGACCGGCGCGCTCAGCCCGCGCAAGACCATCGAGCTGACCGCGTCCGAGCCCAGCGACCCGACCGTGCTCGGCACGCGGGCGACCCTGACCGTGGCCCTCACCCCGACGGGCACCCTGCCCAACGCGGGTGCGACGACCGTGCTCGACGACTTCGAGGGCGGCGTGCCCGCCGGCTACTTCGGCTGGGGCCAGAGCCCCGAGGTCACCCCCGTCCTCGACACCGTGGAGGCGCAGCGCGAGGGAGCGACGGGCGGCCAGGCCCTGCGTGCCACCGTCGCCGGCCCCACCACCGCCGAGAGCTGGTTCGGCTTCTCGCACGACACCCCCGCCACCGACTGGAGCGACGCGGACGGCTTCTCGTTCTGGTTCCAGGGCACCGCCTCGGGCCTGCCCCTGCACTACGAGCTCAAGAACGGCAACGCGGCCCTGTTCGAGCAGACCGTCGTCGACGACAGCGCCGACTGGAAGCAGGTCAGCGTGCTGTTCGCCGACCTGCGGCAGAAGGGCCAGCCGTCGAGCGACCTGCGCTTCGACCCCTCGGCCTCGACCGGCTTCGCCGTCACCCTGACCGGACTCGGCGCGGGCTCGTGGCAGTTCGACGACGTCGCCCTCTTCGAGCGCGCGACGACGATCGAGGACTTCGAGGGCGACGTGCCGCTCGGCACGACGACCGACCCGGTCGGCTTCTTCACCTGGGGCTCCCCCGCACCGCTCGAGCCCACGATCAGCCGTGACGTCACCGTGCAGGAGCGCGACGGCCGTGCCGACAACCACGTGATGAGCGGCGACTTCGCGATCCCGGCGGGCGGCTACGGCGGCCTCAGCCACAACCTGGCCGACAGCCAGGACTGGTCGAGCTACCAGGGCCTGAGGTTCTGGTGGTACGCGTCGCAGTCCAACAACCCGGCCTCGCCGACCGCGGGCGCCGACATCAAGGTCGAGGTCAAGGACGGCAACCCGACCGGTGGCAGCACGGCCGAGACGAGCGAACTCTGGGCGACCACCTTCAAGGACAACTGGGGCAGCAGCACCAGCCGCTGGAAGCTCGTCGAACTGCCCTTCTCGTCGTTCACCCCGTCGGGCTACCAGCCGGGCGACGCGGCGACGACGAACGGCACGCTCGACCTGACGAGTGCCTTCGGCTACTCGTTCACCTTCACCCCGGGCACCCCTGCCCCGGTCGGCTACGCGATCGACGACACGCAGCTGTACGGCACCCCGGCGAGCGCCGCGTCCGTCACGGTCGACCCGTCGCAGGACGTCTACCTGGTCGACGCCGGCGGCTCGGTCGAGATCCCGTTGACGGTGACGACGGCGGGCGACGAACCGCTCGCGTCGGACGTGTCGGTCGACTGGACGACCGCCGACGGCACCGCCGCCGAGGGCACCGACTACGACGCCGCGTCCGGCACGGTGACCTTCGCGGCGGGAACCGCCTCGGGGACGGCCCAGCCCGTGACCGTGTCGACCCGCGCCTCCTCGGGGGCCGCCGAGTCGAAGGAGTTCTCGGTGTCGCTGGCGTCGACCACGGCCAAGGTCGGCGACGGCCCGCGCGTCGTGATCGGTGCGCACGACCTGCCGTACCTCGACGCCTCGCTGCCGACGGCCGACCGCGTGGCCGACCTGATCGGACGCATGACGCTCGACGAGAAGGTGGGCCAGATGGCGCAGGCCGAGCGGCTCGGCCTGTCGTCGCCGCAGGACATCAGCGGTCGCGCGCTCGGCTCGCTGCTGAGCGGTGGCGGTTCGGTGCCCGAGGGCAACACCGCGGTCGCGTGGGCCGACATGGTCGACGCGTACCAGCGCGAGGCCCTGTCGACCCGCCTGCAGATCCCGATGGTCTACGGCGTCGACGCCGTCCACGGCCACAGCAACGTCGTGGGCGCGACGATCTTCCCGCACAACACCGGCCTCGGCGCGGCCCGCGACCCGGCCCTCGTCGAGGAGATCGCCCGCGTGACGGCGACCGAGGTGCGCGCGACCGGCGTGCCGTGGACGTTCGCCCCGTGCCTCTGCGTCTCGCGTGACGAGCGCTGGGGTCGCAGCTACGAGTCGTTCGGCGAGGACCCCGACCTGGTCCGCACCTTCGCCGCCCCGTCGGTGGTCGGCCTGCAGGGCGACGACCCCACCGACATCGGTGGAGCCGACGAGGTGCTCGCCACCGCCAAGCACTGGGCCGGTGACGGCGGCACGAGCTACGACGAGTCGGTCGCGGGCACGGGCGCGTACCCGATCGACCAGGGCGTCACGAACGCCGACTCGCTCGAGGACTTCACCCGGCTGCACGTCGACCCGTACCTGCCGGCCCTCCAGGCGGGCGTGGGCACGATCATGCCGTCGTACTCGGCGGTCGACCTCGGCGACGGCCCGGTGCGCATGCACGAGAACGCGGCGCTCAACACCGGCCTGCTGAAGGGCGACCTGGGCTTCCGGGGGTTCCTCATCAGCGACTGGGAGGGCATCGACAAGCTGCCGGGCGGCAGCTACGCCGACAAGGCCGTCCGTTCGGTGAACGCCGGGCTCGACATGGCGATGGCGCCCTACAACTACGGTGCGTTCATCGACGCGATCGTGGCGGCGGTGCGCTCGGGCGACGTCGCCGAGTCGAGGGTCGACGACGCCGTGCGGCGCATCCTCACCCAGAAGTTCGACCTGAACCTCTTCGAGCAGCCGTTCGCCGACCGCACCAACGTCGACGGGGTCGGCTCGGCCGAGAACCGTGCCGTGGCCCGTCAGGCCGCCGGCGAGTCGCAGGTGCTGCTGAAGAACGCGGGAGGCGCGCTGCCGTTGGCCGCGGACGCCGACCTCTACGTCGCCGGCTCCACCGCCGACGACCTCGGCCGCCAGATGGGCGGCTGGACCATCAGCTGGCAGGGCGGTTCGGGCGACACGACGACCGGCACGAGCATCGCCGAGGGCATCCGCGAGGTCGCCCCGGGAGCCTCGGTCACGCTGAGCCCCGACGCGTCGGCCCCGATCGGCGCCGGTCAGACCGGTGTCGTCGTCGTCGGCGAGCGTCCGTACGCCGAGGGTCAGGGCGACGTGCCCAACAACGGCTCGAGCCTGTCGCTGACGGCGTCCGACCAGGCGATCGTCGACGAGGTGTGCGCGGCGACCGCCTCGTGCGTCGTGCTCGTCGTCTCGGGCCGTCCGCAGCTGCTCGGCGACGTCGTGAGCGCGGCCGACGCGGTCGTCGCGTCCTCGCTACCGGGCTCGGAGGGCGCCGGCGTCGCCGACGTGCTGTTCGGCGACCGGCCGTTCACCGGACGCCTGCCCGTGACCTGGGCGGCAAGCGCCGACCAGGTGCCGATCAACGTCGGCGACGCCGACTACGAACCGCTCTACCCGTACGGCTGGGGCTTGCGCACCGACGGGGCGCGCGAGCGTCTGGAGGCGCTGGTCGCCTCCCTGCCCGAGGGCGCGGCCCGTGAGGCGGTGCAGGACGTGCTCGACGCCGACGTGTGGGACGCCGACGGGACGGTGACCGACGCGGCCACGGCCCTGCGCCTCCTGCTCGCGGCCGTGACGCCGTTCGGCGGCACCGACCTCGGCACGATGGCCACGGCCGACGACCTCGTGTCCATCGCCCGCGACCTGGCCCAGGCGGCGATGGTCGACGGCTCGGCGGTCGACGGGTCGGCCGCCCTGACGGCCGACGCCGAGAACGCCCTGCAACGCGGACTGCCCGACGTGGCCCTCGCGCGGTTCGCGACGGTCCTCGGCATCGAGCTGGGCGTCGTCGAGCCGACGAAGGTCGTCGTGCCCGGCACGCTCGACCCCGCGACCGCACGACCGGGCGACACGGTGTCGATCACGGCGACGGGCTTCGTCGGCGGCGAGGCCCTGGCGGGCACGGTGTTCTCGGAGCCGCAGTCGATCGGTGGCACCGACGCCACGGCGGCCGGAGTCGGCGTGCTGCGGTTCGTCGTGCCGGCCGACCTCGAGCCCGGGGCGCACGTCGTCGAGCTCGAAGGGTCCGGGCAGATCGCGCGGGCCACGCTGACGGTGCTCGCGACGGCCGGTCCCGGCGACCCCGGAACCCCCGGGGGCGGCACGCCGGGTGACGGCACCCCCGGTGCCGGCACCCCCGGTGCCGGGACGCCGGGTGCGGGGACGCCGGGTGGCGGCTCGGGCTCGGGGACCGGCTCGGGCGGCACCGTCGTCGCCTCGCCGGCCGGGCTCGCCTGGACGGGCTCGGGCGAGTGGATCGGCATCGCCGTCGCGGCGTTCCTGATCATGGCGCTCGGGGTGGCCCTGCGACTGCGTCGCCCGCGCGACCACGGCTGAGTCAACCGGGATCGCCACGCCAGGCCACGACACGCCCCTGAACCCCGCTTCGAACGATGCACCCCCTGTCTTCCGGGTGCGTCGTTCGGAACGGGGTTCTCCGGCACCTCTGCTCGTCCGCCCCGCCCCCTCCCCTGCCCCGGCGCCTCCGGGCTGCTAGCGTCGCCGGGTGCTCACCACCGACCGCCTGCTGCTGCGCCGCTGGCGTGACTCCGACCGGCAGCCGTTCGCCGCCCTGAACGCCGACCCCGAGGTGATGCGCTACTTCCCCTCGACGCGCACGCGCGCCGAGAGCGACGCGATGGTCAACCGGCTCGACGCCGCGATCGAGTCCGACGGGTTCGGGCTCTGGGCCGTCGAACGTCGCGACACGGGGGCCTTCGTCGGCTTCGTCGGGCTGTCGCGTCCGTCGTTCGACCCCGTGCTCGACCAGCAGGTCGAGATCGGCTGGCGGCTCGCCCGGGACGCGTGGGGCCGCGGCTTCGCGACCGAGGCCGCGCGCGAGGTCGTCCGCTTCGCGTTCGACCCGGCCGGTGCCGACCTGCCCGCCCTCATCAGCTTCACCGCCGCGATCAACGAACCGTCCCGCCGCGTGATGCGCCGCATCGGCATGACGCACGACCCGGCCGACGACTTCGAGCACCCGGCGCTGCCACCCGGCCACGAGCTGCGGCCGCACGTCCTCCACCGGCTGCGCCGCGCCTCCTGACCGGTCCGCCGACGCCGTCCCGTGCGGCCGACCGCGACGACACGGGCCTCACGGGGCGACGGGGTTCACCGCACCGCGGGGGCGGGCTCGACTCCGATCAGGCCGTCACCCGGACCCGCCGCGGTCAGGGCCGCCCCCACGTCGGTCAGATGCACCGTCTCGCCGACGAGCGACCCCAGCGGCCACCGTCGCCAGGCCTCGGACGCCCACGCGACGGCCCACGCGAGCCTCTCGGGCCCGGTGTCGCCCGCTCCCGTGACCGTGACGAGCCCCTCGACGAGTCGCGCGCCCGCGACGACGACGTCGTCCCCGCGCACCGTCCCTCGCGCGAGCACGACGACTCCCCCGACCGCGACCTGTTCGACCAAGGTCGACGCCCCGGCCCCGTCGACCGCGAGCCCGACCGTGCGGTGGCGCCCCGACCGGTCGACGGCCGCGAGCACCCGCGACAGGGCGTGCGGCCCGGCCGTCGCCGCGGGGTCGACCACGGCGACGGCGCCGAACGCGCGCGACCGCTCGCGCCGCGCCTCCTGCGGGTCGACGACCACGACGCGGGCACCCGAGTCGGTCGCCATCGCCGTCGCGACCAGTCCGAGGGTGCCGGCCCCCGACACGACGACGACCTGGCCGGCGACGGACGGCAGGCCGGAGAGCCCGAGCACCGAGGAGGCGCGGTCCAGCATCTCGGCGGCCGTCGCGGTCGCCCCGGCCACCGGCGCGAGCACGGCCGCGGGCACGTCGTCGGAGACGACCAGCACGGCGGTGCCCCGGCGCAGGTGCACGTGGCTCGCGAACGCCCCGGAGAGCTGCCAGCTGCGTCGCGTGCGCTCGCGCCCGTACCCCTCGAGCGACGTGCACGCCGCGCCCAGGCCGCGATGGCAGGCGGCACACCGGCCGCAGGTCACGGTGCGTGACCAGACGACGCGCATGCCCGGCCGCAGCCGCCGACCGTCGTGGGCCCGCGCGTGCTCGTCGGCCTCGACCACGCGCCCCACGGCCGAGCCGCCGAGCACGACCGGTGCCGGCACGCCCGCCCGCCCGCTCACCACGTCGACCTCGTCCGCCCCGGCGACCGCGAGCTCGACGGCGACCAGGGCGTCCCCGCGCGCGAGCCGCACGCCGGGCACCGCGATCTCGCTGAAGCCCGCACCGCCTCGCCCGCCGGTCCCGACCCCCACGCCGCTCCCGCCCCCCGCGCCCGGGCCGAGCCAGACCTGGGCCGTCGCCGGCGAGTCGAGGCACACGTCGCGACCGTCGAGCACCGGACGCATCGGGTCGGCCCGCAGCCGCCCCGCCTGCGTCGCCCTCGACATCGTCCCCGCCCCTCGCGCCCGGCCTCCGGCGCACGCCACGACCCTAGGCAGCGCGGGTGGCGGGCGGGCGAACCCCCGGCGTCCACCCGGTGAACGCTGCGATCCGTCGAGTGGGCAGGAGATGCCGTCGCCCACCTCGTGACCAGCGTCTCCTGCCCACTCGAGCACCGCTCACGAGCACCCACGGCAGCACGGGAGGCGCGGGTCGGGTCAGTCGACCGGCACGAGCCCCAGCGCGCGGATCACCTCGTCGACCTCGTCCTCGGGCGACCGCCCGGCGTCGACGACGACGTGTCGCTCGTCGGCCTCGGGCGGTTCCAGCGTCGCGACCTGCGAGTCGAGCAGCGACGTCGGCATGAAGTGCCCCTCTCGGGCGGCCATCCGGTCGCCGAGCAGGTCGCGGCTGCCCCGCAGGTAGACGAAGACGACGTTGTGCTCGCGCAGCACGTCGCGGTACGTCCGCTTGAGCGCCGAGCAGGTGATCACGCCCGGCACCCCGGCCATCGCGTGCTCGACGATCCACGACGAGACCGTGTCGAGCCACGGGGCCCGGTCGTCGTCGTCGAGCGGCCGGCCCGCGGCCATCTTCGCGACGTTCTCGTCGGGGTGCAGGTCGTCGCCCTCGTACGAGTCCCAGCCGAGCCGCTCGGCGAGCAGCGCCGCGACCGTCGACTTGCCCGAACCCGACACGCCCATGACGACGAGCACGGGGTCGGTGGCGTACGGCCCTCGGGCCGGCACCGCGCCTCCTGCGCTCCCGACGGCCACGGCCGAGGAGGCGCGGTCGACGCCCTCGAGGACGCCCATCAGATGAAGACGCTCGCGAGCATGACGCCGGCCAGGGCCGTGAGGCTGAGGACGCACTCCATCAGGCTCCAGGTCCTGAAGTTCTGGCCGACGGTGGTGCCGAGGTACTCCTTGATGAGCCAGAAGCCGGCGTCGTTCACGTGGGACAGGAACACCGAGCCCGCTCCGATGGCGAGCACGAGCAGCGACGCCTCGGGGGTCGACAGGTCGGCGGCGAGCGGGGCCATGATGCCGGCGGCCGTGACCGTGGCGACGGTGGCCGAGCCGGTGGCGACGCGCACCAGCGCGGCGACGACCCAGGCGACGAGCAGCACGCTGACGCCCGACTCCGAGACGGCGTCGCCGATCACGGTGCCGATGCCGGTGTCGATCAGCACCTGCTTGAACCCGCCGCCGGCGCCGACGATGAGCAGGATGCCCGCGACGTCGGGCAGCGACGAACCGAGCGTCTTCGACACGGCCGCCTTGTCCATGCCCCCGGCGCGAGCGTAGAAGACCATCGCGTAGAGCACGGCCACCGTCAGCGCGACCATCGGCGTGCCGAGGAACTCGAGCAGGTCGACCCAGGCACCCGTCGCGGCCGGGAGCGCCGCCTCGCGGATCGAGCGGGCGAGCATCAGCACGACGGGCAGCAGGATGCCGACCAGGGCGTTCGCGAAGCTGGGGCGCTTGCGGACCGAGCCCTCGCCGCCGTCCTCCTCCTTCGAGACGAAGAGGTCGGGCACGGGCACGGGCGCCCACCTCGCGGCGAGCGTCGAGAACAGCGGCCCGGCGACGATGACGGTGGGGACGGCCACGAGCACGCCGAGGCCGAGGGTGAGGCCGAGGTCGGCGCCGACGGTCGAGACGGCGAGCAACGGGCCGGGGTGCGGCGGCACGAGCGCGTGCATGGCCGAGAGGCCGGCGAGCGCCGGGATGGCGATGCGCATGAGCGGCAGGCCCGACCGGCGGGCGACGAGCACGATGACCGGGATCAGCAGCACGAGGCCGACCTCGAAGAACATCGGCAGCCCGATCAGGGCGCCGATCAGGGCCATCACCCACGGCAGCGCCTTCTGCGACGACCGGGAGATGAGCGTGTCGACGATGCGGTCGGCCCCGCCGGAGTCGCTCAGCAGCTTGCCGAACATGGCCCCGAGGCCGATGAGGATGCCGACGCTCGTCATGGTCGAGCCGAAGCCGGTGCCGAAGCTCGTGACGGCGTCGCCCGGCGCGAGGCCCGCGCCGATGCCGACCCCGACCGCGCCGAGGAGCAGCGCGAGGAAGGGATGGACCTTCAGCCAGGTGATGAGGCCGACGATCACCACGATGCCCGCGAGGGCCGCGATGATCAACTGCGCGTCGGTGCCCGAGGGCGTGGGGGCGGCGGTCGCCGCGGCGAGGAGGTGCATCCGGTCGCGTCCTTCCGAGGACGCGTCACTGCGACCTCTTCGTCGTGGGCCGAGGCCCGGGGGTTGTCGATCGCCGGGGCCCGACGGATGTCTGGCAGTCTGGTCTGACGAACGAATCTGATTAGTGTGAATAATCAGACTTATGGAGTGTGCCACAGTCGGCACGACCGCGCCACCCGTGCCCACCCCACCCCCTCGCAAGGAGTCGACGATGATCCCCGGCCTCGCAGCATCACGAGAACGCGGCCTGCACGCCCGCGTGGTCGACGTCCTCGGCACCGAGATCGTCGACGGTCGGCTCGCGGTGGGTTCCACCCTGAACCTCGACGAGCTCGCCGTCCGCTTCACCGTCTCGCGCTCGGTGCTGCGCGAGGCCCTGCGGGTGCTGCAGTCCCTCGGTCTGGTCGAACCCCGCCAGCGGATCGGCACGCAGGTGCTGCCCCGCACCTCGTGGGACCTCATGAACCCGCAGATCATCCTGTGGCGGGGTCGCAGCCCCGAGTACTTCGTCCAGATGCGCGAGCTGCTCGAACTGCGGCTCGGCCTCGAGCCGGTCGCGGCCCGGCTGAGCGCGCTGGCCGTCACGCCGGACCAGGCGTCCGCCGTCGAGGAGGCGGCACGCACGATGGTCGCGGCCGCCGCGGCCGGCGACGGGCGCGCCTACCTCGAGGCCGACGTCGCGTTCCACACCGCGGTGCTGCGGGGTTCGGGCAACGACGTCATCGGCCACTTCGCCACGACCGTCGAGGCGCTGCTGCGCACCCGCACCGAGGAACGCCGCTTCACCATCACCGGGTACACGCCGGCGGCGGCCGAGCTCCACCTCGACCTGGCCCTCGCGATCCGGTCCGGCGACGCCGACGACGCCTTCTCGCGCGCCTGGCGACTGATCGACACGACCGTCGACGAGTTCGTCGCCGAGGCCGGCGGCTCCACGACCCCCTGACCCGCGCCTCCCGTCCTCGTCGGCCGGCACGCCGAGGAGGCGCGGCGAACGCACAGGCGTCCGTCACGTCCCGTTCACGCACCGGTCGCCCGCGGGGTGGAGCATCGACGCATGATCTCGCTCAGCGCCCTCGTGAAGCCTAAGGACGGAATCCACTCGGTCCGCCTGCTCGAGAAGAGCCTCCGCGACCACTACGAGAACGTGCCCGTCCGGGACCACCAGTACCTCGTCCGGTTCGCCGACGGCCCCGCCCTCGTGACCGACGAGCTCGCGGGCCTGCGCGTCGACGTCGTCGTCTCGGACGAGCGGGCCGCCTCGCACTTCCGCGAAGCCCTCGCCGGCGAGATCGCGACGCGCGTGCTGGGCCGTACCGTCGACGTCGTGTGGTCCCGCTCCGCGACCGTGCCGGCGCCGCTGCGCTGAGGCGCAGCGGAGACCGACGGGGTCAGTCGCCCTCGGCGTCGGCGGCGTCGATCAGCTTCGTCATCGTGCGGTGCAGCACGACGAGTTCGTCGTGCGTCACCCCGAGCCGCGCCATCATGCGCGCGGGGATGCTCTCGGCCTCGCGCCTCAACGCGGCGCCCTCGGGGGTCAGCTCGATCGACAACGCTCGCTCGTCGTCGGCCCGCCGCCCTCGGGTCAGCAGCCCCTGGGCCTCGAGCCGCTTGAGCAGCGGGCTGAGTGTGCCCGGGTCGAGCCGCAGCAGACGACTGAGTTGGCGACCCGACAGCGGGGCGTGTTGCCACAGGGCCAGCATCACGAGGTACTGCGGGTGCGTCAGCCCGAGCGGCTCGAGCACGGGACGGTAGGCCGCGACGACGCCTCGTGACGCCACCGACAGCGCGAAGCAGATCTGGCTCTCGAGGTCGAGCGGGTCCGCGGCCCGGGGCGCGCCAGAACCCACGATGCCGACGCCGCTCACGCCGGCGGCGCTCATGCCCGCGGCACCGGGCAGTGCACCATGGTGCGGACGCCCGTCCGGTCGACGACGTGCTCGTCCATCGGCGCGCCGCAGAGCGGACAGGCCCCACCGTGCTGCGGCGCGACCGCGGGAGCCTCGTTCTTCACCCCCAGCTGGGCGCCGCCGATGTAGGGCCGCAGTCGGGCGTTCATGCGCTCGACCAGGTCGCCGAACCTGCTGCCGTGTTCGTGGTGCCGCTCGGGTCTCGTCATGATCCTGAGTGTACCAACCATTGGTACACCAAGCAATGGCGGAACCACTCCCCTCGTCGGCTACAGCCCGGTGCCCCCGGACGGACGACCGCGCCCGACCCGACGAACGGGACGGGCGCGGATCGGTCGAGCCGAGGAGGCGCGGGTGACGCCGGTCAGGCCGCCGTGCGTCCCTGCGCGAGCGTCTGGTGTGCCCGGGCGGCGAGTTCGCCGCGGACCAGCACCTCGTAGCGTCCGGCCTCCATGGTGCGCACGGACGAGAAGTCGCGGCGGCCGCGCAGCATCTTGTGGCCGACGAAGCCCCACAGGGCCCCCCACAGCGCACCGAGGCCGACGGCCACGAGCAGGACGCCGATCCAGGCGCCGGTCGGGGCGAAGATGCCGAAGAGCAGGCCGAGCAGCAGACCGAACCAGGCCCCACCACCGGCGCCACGGCCGGCGGCCTTGCCCGAGGTCAGGCGACCCGAGACGTTCTCGACGGTGCGGATGTCGTGCCCCACGATCGACACGCTCTCGACGGGGAACCCCTCGTCCGAGAGCAGGTCGACGGCGGACTGGGCGTCCTCGTACTCGGTGAACGAGGCGAGCACCTGGGGGTAGCCGGCTCCGGCGAACGCGCCGATGCCGCCGGGGCCGGGCGTGCCGGAGGTCGGGGTCGCCTGCGGGCCGGGCTGGGCGTAGCCGGGCTGACCGTACGGCGCCCCCTGCGGCGGCACCTGCTGGCCGGGAGCCTGCTGCCCGGGGACGGGGCCCGCGTTCGGCGCCTGCTCGGGCGTGGCCTGCGGCCCCGCGCCCTGTGGTGCGTACTCGCCGTACGCGGGACGCGGGCGGTCGTCGGGGGTGGGCGTGGTGTCCTGCTCGTTGCTCATGCTCCCGTTCTATCCTGCCCGCGTCCATGCGGAGGGAATGCACAGATGCCCCACAGCAAGCCTTGGCCGGCTCCCAGACGTGGACTCCGTGCCGACACCGGCACGGTGCGGCAGGATCGACGGATGACCACCACCCACGTCCTCGTGCTCGACTTCGACGGGACCGTCTGCCTGGGCGACGGCGCCGTCCTGACGTACGGGTGCCTCCTCGACGACGCCCTCGCGGCGACCGACGACGGGCACCCGCGTCGGGTGGTCGAGGCCGTCCTGGCACGCTTCGTCGGCAGTCCGCTCGACGACGAGCCCGAGGGGGTCGACGAGGCCCTCGCGCACGCCCAGGGTTCTCCCGACGGGTACGTCGTCGCCGAGCGGGTCTCGCGGGCACTCGGCGTCGACGACGCGGCCCGCTCGGCCGCCTACGCGGGGGCCCGCGCCGCCCTCGCCGAGGGACGCCTCGACATCTCCGCACCCGACGGGCTCGCCGGGTTCCTCGACGCGCTGCCCGAGGGCGTGCGGGTCGTGCTCGTGACGAACTCCCCCGAGCACGGCGTGGTGCAGCCGCTCGAACGGCTGGGGCTCGCCGACCGCGTCGACGAGATCGTCACCGACGCCCGCAAACCGTCGGGCCTGCCGGCCGTGCTCGACCGGCTCCGGGCCGAGGCGGGCCTCGGCGACCGGCCCGACCGCCTGCTCAGCGTGGGCGACATCTGGCCGAACGACCTCGAGCCGGCCGCGGCACAGGGGTCGCCGACGGCCCTGGTCGAACGCTTCGCCGCCCCGGACGCCCGACCGACGCACCGGGCGACGACGCTGCCCGAGCTGTACCCGGCGATCCGCGCCTGGGCGACCGGCGCCTCCTGAGCCGCACCGTGCCTCCCGGGGCGAGGACGACCTCAGACCGTCGCCGGCACCACCGCGAAGCGTGCGCCGGGGTGGTCGGCCGAGAGGTGCGGGCCGGGGCGACCGAGCATCTGCTCGCGGAGCGTCCCCGTGGCGGGCTCGGCCGGCATGCGGCCGCGGCGGCGCAGTTCGGGCACGACGAGCTCGGCGAAGTCGGCCAGGTCGGCCGTGCCGAAGATCGGCTCGAGCAAGAAGCCGTCGAGGTCGGTCTCGTCGACCAGCCGCTCGAGCTCGTCCGCGACCTCGACCGGGTCGCCGACCAGCTGCAGGCCGCGCGTGCCCTTGCCGCGCAGGTCGTCGAGGATCTCGCGCACCGTCGGTGCCGGTGAGCCGTCCTTCGGCAGGAACCGGTCGATGTTGCTCTGACCCATCTGACCGACGGGTCCGCCGTCGTCCTGCAGCTGCGTCAGGTCGCGCGAGGGGTCGAGCGAGAGCAGGTCGATGCCCGTGTTGCCCGCGTAGAGGACGGCGACGACCTCGTCCGTCTGCAGGTCGTCGAACTCCTTCCGCAGGGCGACGGCCTCGTCGTGGGTCGGGGCGACCGTCACGGTCAGCCCCACCATGATCTTGACCGACCCGGGGTCGCGACCGAGGGCGGCCGCCTTGGCCCGGATGTCGGCGACGTTCGCGGCCGTCTTGGGCACCGTGGTGCCCTGCACGAAGACGCACTCGGCGTTGCGCGCGGCGTAGGCACGGCCCCGGTCGGACGTCCCGGCCTGGAACAGCACGGGCGTGCGCTGCGGAGAGGGGGCGACCGTGAAGTAGCCCGACGACCGGAAGTGCTCGCCGGCGAACTCGACGCGGTGGATGCGGTCGCGGTCGGCGAGGACGCCGGCCTCGGCGTCCCCGCGGAACGCGCCGTCCTCCCAGCAGCCCTCCCACAGGGTCATCGCCAGGTCGACGTACTCGTCGGCCTGGTCGTAGCGGGCGTCGTGCCCGCGCATCTCGTCGTGGCCGAACAGCTCGGCGACGGTGTTCTGCGAGGCGCCCGTGACGATGTTCCAGCCGATGCGTCCGCCGGTCAGGTGGTCGAGGGTGGCGAAGCGGCGGGCGGACTGCACGGGGTGGTCCAGGCCGGTCGACGAGGTGACGACGAAGCCGAGACGTTCGGTCTCGCGCGCGAGGGTCGGGATCAGCAGCGCCGGGTCCATCCCGGGGAAGTTGATGCCGCCGCGGGCCGCCGTCTCGGGCAGGTCGCCGTCGATGGACGGGTAGCCGAAGCCGTCGGCGAAGAACAGGAAGTCGAAGCCGGCCCGGTCGAGCAGCTTCGCCATGCCGATCCACAGGTCGAGCCCGTGGTAGCCGAGCGAGTCGCTGCGGGGGTGGGACCAGCTGAGGGTGCCGCCGACCTGGGGGCCGGCGACTTCGAACACACCGAGACGGATCTGCTTCATGCCGTCAGTGAACCGGATGGTTCACCGCGAGTCCAGCGACGAAACGAACTCTTAACACGTCGAGCGGTCAGCGGGTCCCGTCGGCGGCTGCGCGGACCCGGGCGACCAGCGCCTCCGTGGCCTCCACCGCGGCGCGGTCGACGGCCCGGCTCGACCCGGCGCTGAGCAGCGTCGCCTGGAAGCCGCGCCAGAGCGCGACCGTCTCGTGCGCGAGGGACTCGGCCCGCGCCTCCTCGACGCCCTCGGCACGGTACGCCGCCGCGACCTGGCCCACCCATTCGGTGCCGATGTCGCCGAGCAGCGTGGCGTAGCGCTCGCGGTCGAAGCTCGCGAGACCGAAGACCTCGAAGAACAGTCGGTTGAAGGGCTGGTTGACCGGATCGGACACGGTCCGCCAGACGGCGAGGAGGCGCTGGTCGAGCGGCAGGTCGGGCCCGGCCAGGTGGTCCACGACCCCCACGATGCCCGGGAACCGCCGCTCGGCGCCGTGCAGGGCCGCGACGACCAGCTCCTCGCGGCTGCCGAAGTAGTAGAGCAGCATGCGGTTGTTCGAGCCCACGGCGGTCGCGAGGCCGCGCAGCGTGAGCTGGCCGACGCCGTTCGCGAGGACGTGGTCGACGACGCGTTCGAGCAGCTCGGCCCTCTTGTCCGAGGACTCACGCGTGGTCATGACCCCGAAACTAACGCGTCCCGAGGTCGCCGACGACGGCAACACGTCCGAAACGACGATGAAACAGTCCGGGTCTAGCTTTTCGACACCGACCACGTCGCGTGTACCGATCGACCCGCCTCTTCCACGGCGGCGCACGACTCCGGGCACCGCGGGCCGCACCCCGAACCGCGAGCGTCAGCGCCTCGCCTACCCCAGGAGACCCACATGAGCCCCCTCTCCGTACCTGCCGCGTTCCGCAACACCTCCCTCGACCGCCGCGGGTTCCTGCGCCTGGGCGGTTCGGCCGCCCTCGTCGTCGGCACGACCGCCCTGCTCGCCGCCTGCACCGACTCGTCGGCCGGCACGGGTGCGGCCACCGGCGGAGCGGCGTCGGGCGGAGCGTTCGGCACCATCGCCGTGCAGCTCTCGTGGATCAAGAACATCGAGTTCGCGGGTGAGTACTTCGCCACCGAGAAGGGCTACTACACCGACGCGGGCTTCAGCGAGGTGACGCTGCTCGCCGGTGGTGGACAGACCGGAGCCGAGGAAGCGCTGCTCGCCGGACAGGCCAAGGTCGGTTTGTCGTCGGCGTCGCTCACCGGCCCGTCGGTCGCCCAGGGCGCGGCGCTGAAGATCATCGGCACGACCTTCCAGAAGAACCCGTTCTGCCTCCTGTCGCTCGAGGAGGGCAACCCGATCCGCACCCTCGCCGACCTCAAGGGCAAGAAGATCGGGGTCCAGTCCGGCGGCAACCAGACCATCTTCGAGGGGTTCCTCAAGGCGAACGACATGACGCTCGACGACGTCGAGCTCGTCGCCACGCAGTACGACATCGCCCCGCTCGAGACGAACGCGTACGACGCGCACATGTCGTACATCACGAACGAGCCGATCCTCGCCGAGATGGACGGCTTCACCCCCGTCGTGCTGGGCTTCGCCGACAACGGGCTGCCGTTCGTCGCCGAGACCTTCACCGTCACGCAGGAGACCATCGACAACGAGCGCGACATGCTCAAGGCCTTCCTCGTGGCCGAGATCAAGGGGTGGACCGACGCGGTCAAGGACCCCGGGCAGAGCGCGAAGTACGCCGCCGAGAAGTACGGCAAGGACCAGGACCTCGACGTCGAGGAGCAGACGGCCGAGGCCGAGGCGCAGAACACGCTGATCCTCACCGAGGACGTCAACGCCAACGGCCTGTTCACGATGACGGACGAGCTGGTCGCCGAGAACATCGCCTCGCTGAAGGCGATGGGCACCGACGTGTCGGCCGACGACCTGTTCGACCTCAGCCTCATCAAAGAGGTCTACGAGGAGAACCCCGACCTCGTCACGACCTTCACGATCCCCACGGCATGACCATGACGGACGGCACCACGACCGCGCTCACCACCGCCACGGGCGACCCCGCCGGTCGACCCGAGCTCGCCACGGGCATCAACATCCAGGGGCTGACCAAGTCGTTCCAGCTCGGCCGGAAGAGCGTGCAGGCCCTCACGCAGATCGACCTGGGCACCAAGAAGGACTCGTTCCTCAGCCTGCTCGGGCCCTCGGGCTGCGGCAAGTCGACCATCCTGCGCATCCTGGCCGGGCTCGAGACGCCCACGTCGGGCACCGTCGTGATCAACGGCAAGACCGCGGCCGAGGTGCAGCGCGGCCACGAGACGGGCATCGCGTTCCAGGACTCGGCCCTGCTGCCCTGGCGCAGCGTCGAGAACAACATCCGGCTGCCGCTCGAGGTCGCGGGGCTGACTCCCCCGGCCGGCCTGATCGACGACCTGATCGACCTCGTCGGGCTCAGGGGGTTCGAAAAGGCCAAGCCGGCGCAGCTGTCGGGCGGCATGCGGCAGCGCGTCTCGATCGCCCGCTGCCTCGTCGTCCAGCCGACCATCATGCTGCTCGACGAACCGTTCGGCGCGCTCGACGACATGACCCGGCAACGCATGAACGTCGAGCTGCTGCGCATCTGGGGCGAGAAGCCGGCCACCACGTTGATGGTGACGCACGGCATCAGCGAGGCCGTGTTCCTGTCCGACGTCGTCGCCGTGATGAGCGCCCGGCCGGGCCGCATCGCCGAGGTCGTCGAGATCGACCTGCCCCGCCCGCGCCTGCCCGAGCTGACCCGGACGCCCGAGTTCCACGCGTACGTCGACCGCATCTCCGAGATCCTGTTCGGTTCGCACGGGGCGGCAGCCGATGACTGACCTCCACACGTCGCCGCGCGAGACGGCCGAGCGCGAGATCGAGGCCGAACTGGGCCAGAGCGTGGCGCTCCAGGCCGAGACCGCCCGAGGGGGCGAGCGCCGGTCGGTGCTCGGCTCGATGGCGGCGGCACCGCCGTGGGTCGGCGCCCTCGTCGGCATCGTGCTCATCGTCGCGGTCTGGCAGGTCGTGGCCGTCACGCTGTTCTCGGTCACGGGCTCGGTGCCCCCTCCCGGCCAGGTGCTCGTCCAGCTCGTCACCGACCTCAGCGACCTGGTCTACTGGCGCGCCATCGCCGCGACCGCCGGCAGCGCGGCCTGGGGCTTCCTCTGGGGCAACCTCATCGCCTTCGCGCTGGCCTTCGCCGTGCTGCTCGTGCCGTGGTTCGAGGGCCTGTCGACCCAGCTCGCCGTGGTCTGCTCGTGCATCCCGCTGACCGCCATCGCACCGATCGTCACCCTCATGTCGCCCGCCGGCGGCCGGACGACCTCGATCTTCCTCGCGGCGCTCAGCGTGATCTTCACGACCGTCGTCGGCACGCTGCTCGGCCTCCGCGCCGCGAGCGAGACCCAGCTCGACGTGATCACGGCCTACGGCGGCTCCCGCTGGACGCAGCTGGTCAAGGTCCGTCTCATCGCCGCGCTGCCCAGCATCCTCGCCGCCCTGAAGCTCGCGGCACCCGCCGCGTTCCTCGGGGCGGTCCTCGGCGAGTACTTCCTCATCGGCGTCGACCAGGGCCTCGGCATCCTATTGCTCGCGGCACAGGCCACGGCGGCGTCGGTCAAGCTCTGGGCCCTGGCCCTGATCTCGGGCGGCATCGCGGGGATCGCCTACTTCGTCATCGGGCGGATCAGCCGACTGGTCACGCCCTGGTCGGCCGGCGACAGCCGTGCCGGAGAGGGCTTCTGATGGCCACCACCCTGCCCACGGGCACCGGCACCCGCGTCACCGCTCCTGAGATGTCGACCAGCGCCTCCTCGACGGCCCGGTTCGTCCTGCGGCGGATCGGCCGCACGGTGCTGACCATCGCGATCTCGGCGATCATCCTCGGCATCCTCTGGAACCTCGCCATCGTCGTGCTGCAGGCCAACGCGTTCATCGCGAAGACCCCGGCCGACGTGTTCCGCTGGTTCTTCGTCGACTCCGAGCTCAGCCGGACCACGGCGGCCGAGAACCGCGGGCACATCGCCGGCCTGCTGGGCGTGACCCTGTGGCACGCGGCCATCGGGTTCGTCTTCGGCGTCGGCGGGTCGCTCGTCGTGGCCGTCGTCTTCACGCTCATCCGGCCGGTCGAGTTCATGTTCATGCCGATCGCCATGCTGCTGCGCACCGTGCCGCTGCTCGCCATGGCCCCCGTCATCTACCTCGTGCTGGGCAACGGCATCGTCACCGCCGGCTTCATCGGCGGCGTCGTCGTGTTCTTCCCGCTGCTCGTCAACCTGACGCTGGGGTTCCGGTCGGTCAGCGCGCAGTCGGTCGACCTCGTCCGCGTCTACGGCGGCAGCCGCTGGACGATCATGCGCAAGGTGGCGATCCCGACGGCCCTGCCGTACTTCTTCGCGTCGATGCGCATCGCCGTGCCCGGAGCCATCACCGGCGCGATGCTCTACGAGTGGCTCTTCACCTACGAGGGCCTCGGCGCCGCGATCACGGCGGCGAAGTCGCAGTCGCAGTACGGCGAGATCTGGGCGATCGTCGTGCTCATCACCCTCGTCTCGATCGTGCTCTACACGATCACCACGTTCGTCGAGACGGCGGTGCTCGCGAAGTGGGGCCCGAACGCCGGCAAGGCGACCGCGTCGTGACGGGCACCGCATGACCCGCCGCGTGCTGATCGACACCGACACCGGGATCGACGACGCCCTGGCCCTGCTCTGGCTCGCCGCGCAGCCCGACGTCGAGATCGTCGGCATCACGGCCGTCTACGGCAACTGCGTCGTCGACGACGCCCTGCGCAACGTCGGGCACGTGCTGGGGCTCGTCGGTCTCGACGACGTCCCGGTCGCCCGCGGCGCCGAGGGGCCCCTCGAGGCGGAGGCGCACATCGCCCACTACGTTCACGGTCACGACGGCCTCGGCGACGTCGTCGCCGACCGGCCGCTCCCCCGCGTGCTGCTCGAGACCCCGGCGGCCGACCGGCTCGTCGAGGTCGCCCGGGCGTCCCCGGGCGAGATCGACCTGCTCACCCTGGGGCCGCTCACGAACGTGGCCCTGGCGCTGAGGGCCGAGCCGCGCCTCCTGACGCTGTTCCGCTCGGTGACGATCATGGGCGGCAGCGGGCCGTTCCCCGAGCTCGGCCGGACCGACATGGTCGACGCCAACGTCCAGAACGACGGCCAGGCCGCCCGCGAGGTCTTCGCCGCCCCCGCGACCTCGCGCCTCATGGTCGGCGTGAACGCGACGTCGCAGGTGATCACCGACGAGTCGCACGTCGCCGCGCTCCGCGACTCGGGCACGCCGACCGGCACGTTCGCCGCCGACGTCCTCGCGACCTACCTCGACTTCTACCGGAACGCCTGGGGCCGCCGGGTCAGCCCCGTGCACGACGGCCTCGCCGCCGCCCTGATGGTGCACCCCGAGTGGATCGCCGACAGCGTCACCGGCCCGGTCGGCATCACCCACGACGGCTTCGCCACCCGGGGCCGGGTGCTGCTCACGGCCGACGGCCGCGCGACGGACTGGCACCCCGAGGGGTCGGCGCCGGACGACGACCCCACGACCCGCACGACGGCGGTCACCGCCGTCCGCACCGACCTCTTCCTGCCGTCGTTCGTCGACGCCCTGATCCACGGAGCCCGCTCGTGACCACCACCTCCCCCGCCGACGGCACCCGCGCCTCCTCGACCCCGTCGCCCTCGCCGGCCGACGACGCCGCACGAGACCTGCGCGCCCTGCCCAAGGGGCACCTGCACCTGCACATGGAGGCGGCGATCCGACCGGACTCGCTGGCCGACATGGCGGCGGCGTCGGGGGTCGTCGTGCCGATGCCCACCAGCTTCGGCGACTTCAGCGAGTTCAGCGCGACCTACCAGGGCATGCTCGTCGTCCTCGCCGAGAGCGAGAACCTCTTCCGCCTGATCGACGAGGCGGTCGAGGACTGCGCCGACGAGGGCGTCGCCTACGTCGAGTTCGGGGCGAGCCCGCAGTTCTACGTCGCCACCTTCGGGTCGCTCGACGCCTCGCTGCGCGCGATGCTCGCGGCCTGCGCCGAGAGCGGCGAGCGGTGGGGCGTCGAGGTCGGCCTGATGATCACGGTCGACCGCACCGAGAGCGTCGAGGCCGCGAACGAGCTGGCCCACCTGGCCGCGGCCTACGCCGACCGCGGCGTGGTCTCGCTCGGCCTCGCCAACGACGAACGCGGCAACCCGGCGGCACGCTACGAGGAGGCGTTCCGCATCGCCAAGCACGCGGGGCTGCTCTCGACGCCGCACGCGGGCGAGCTCGCCGGGCCGGACCAGATCGAGGAGGCGCTGGACGTCCTCTGTGCCGACCGCGTGCTGCACGGCGTGACGGCCGTGCAGAGCGAGCCGCTCACGGCCCGCCTCGCCGCCGAGGGCGTCTGCCTCGACGTGTGCCTCACCTCGAACGTGCTGCTGTCGGTGATCCCGACGATCGAGGACCACCCGCTGAAGCGCCTGGTCGAGGCCGGCGTGCGGTGCTCGATCAACGCCGACGACCCGATCCTGTTCGGGCCCGGCGTGCTCGCCGAGTACGAGCTGGCCCGCACGACCCTCGGCTTGTCGGACGATCAGCTCGCCGCGTGCGCGCTGAGCTCGATCGAGTGCTCGGGGGCGAGCGACGAGCTGAAGGCGCGGGCCGCCGGCGAGATCGCGGCGTGGCTGGCGGCGTGACGGCTCCCGGCGTGGCCGCGGCGGCGTCCGCGACTCCGGCCGTACCCGTCCGGCGACTCGTCGTCGAGGGCGCCCACGTCGCGACTGTCGACGCCCTCGACACCGAACACGTCGGCGGGCACGTCGTCGTCGACGGGTCGCGCATCGTCGCCGTCGGGCCGGGGCCCGCCCCCGCCTGGGCCCGCGACGGGCGGGCGGTGCCGGGGGCGGAGCCCCGGTCGACCGCACCGGGTGCCGCGCCGATCCCGGTCGAGCACGTCGACGGCCGCGGCCACCTGCTCACCCCGGGGCTCGTCAACACGCACCACCACCTGTACCAGTGGCTGACCCGCGGCATCGCGCAGGACGCCATCCTCTTCGACTGGCTCGTCGCGCTCTACCCGACCTGGGCCCGCATCGACGAGCCGCTCGTCGAGGCCGGAGCCGCCGCCGCGATCGCCGTCCTCGCTCGATCGGGCTGCACGACCGTCGGCGACCACCACTACGTCTTCCCGGCCGGTGCCGGCGACCTGCTGGGCGGCATCGTCCGGGCCGCCGACACGGTCGGCGTGCGCCTGCACGCCACCCGGGGCTCGATGGACCTCGGCCGGTCCCAGGGCGGCCTGCCCCCCGACTTCGCGGTCGAGACGACGGACGCCGCGCTGCACGCCAGCCAGGAGGCGGTGGCCCGGTTCCACGACCCGTCCGGTGACGCGCGGGTCCAGATCGCGATCGCGCCGTGCTCGCCGTTCTCGGTCACGCCCGACCTGCTGCGCGAGGCCGCGGTGCTCGGCCGGCAGCTCGGGGTCCGGCTGCACACCCACGGCTCGGAGACCGTCGAGGAGGACGCGTTCTGCCTCGAGCGCTTCGGCCGCACGCCGACCCAGTACCTCGAGGACCTCGGCTGGCTCGGCGACGACGTCTGGATGGCCCACTGCGTCCACCTCGACGACCACGCGATCGGACGCTTCGCGGCGACCGGGACGGGAGTGGCGCACTGCCCGTCGTCGAACGGACGCCTGGCCGCGGGCATCGCGCCGATCGCGTCACTGCTGGCGGCCGGGGCGCCCGTGGGCCTGGGCGTCGACGGTGCCGCCTCGAACGAGTCGGGGCAACTGGGCACCGAGATCCGCCAGGCGGTGCTCTTCGGGCGGTTGCGTTCGGGGGCCGACGCGTTCTCGGTGCGGCAGGGCCTGCGCCTCGCGACGATCGGCGGTGCCCGGGTGCTCGGGCGGGACGCCGACCTCGGCTCGATCGAGGTCGGCAAGCTCGCCGACCTCGCCCTCTGGCGGGTGGACGGCGTCGAGTTCGCCGGCATCGCCGACCCGGTGGCCGCGCCCGGACTGGCCTCGATGCCTCCGTTGGCTCGCCTGTGGGTCGGTGGCGACTCCGTCGTCGCGGACGGCGAGCTCGTGCACGCCGACCAGGGGCTGCTCGCCGAGGGTGCGGCCCGGGCGTCGGCGGATCTGCGCTCGCGCGTCTGAGCCGACCCGCGCCTCCTGCGCGACCCGCGCCTCCTGCGCCCGTCGGCGTGGGTCCCGTGGCCGTCCGCTCCACCCGGCCCGCTCTCACGCCACGAACTAAACACCCCGCCACGAGTTCTCGTGGCGGGGTGTTTAGTTCGTGGCGGCGTAGGGGCCGACGCCCCGACAGATGGCCCACGAATGACGAAGGCCCCTCCCGAGGAGGGGCCTTCGTGTGGTTCTGGCGAACCCGTTCTGGTGGATCTGAGGGGACTCGAACCCCTGACCCCCTGCATGCCATGCAGGTGCGCTACCAGCTGCGCCACAGACCCAGAACTGCTGCTCGTGTGAGGCTTTCACCCCGTCGGAAGCAACTCGTCTACATTACTACATTTTTTCGGACCGCAAGTTCACCCCGACGTCAGAGGTGACGCAGGTACCCCTCGGGCCCCTCGAGGAACGACCGCCAGTGGCGCACGAGGTCGAGGTCGGCCCACTCGACCGCCCGTACCCCGTGGTCGCCCACCTCGAGGATGCGTGCCCCGGGCCAGGCCGTCAGGACGGGTGAGTGCGTGGCGCAGACGACCTGCCCGCCGGTCTCGACGACGTCGGCCAGCGTGCCCATCAGGCGAAGGCACGAGCTGAAGGACAACGCAGCCTCGGGCTCGTCGAGAAGGTACAGCCCCCGACCGTCGAAGTGGCTGTCGAATGCCTGGAGGAAGCTCTCACCGTGGCTGACGTCACGGAACGCCGGATCACCGGGCTCGAACCGCCCGAACATGTCGAGAGCAGTCTCGGATCGCAGGAAGAATCCCCGGGCCGCCGTGCCCGTCAGCCGGGCCCCCACCGGCGTCCGGTCGACCCTCAGCACGCGGCCGAGCGCGGACTTCTCGAGCGGCGACGACCAACGCGAATCGCCGCGGCCTCCCCGCACGTCGACGCCCCAGGCCTCGGCCAGCGCCTCGACGACGGTCGACTTGCCGCTGCCGTTCTCGCCGACGACGAACGTAACCGGGCGGTCGAGAGCGAGCCCCTCGCCGATCAGCGACCGCACGACGGGCACCGTGAAGGGCCACTCGTCGCGGTCGGGGACGAGTGCCTCGGGGACCCGCAGGCGCTCGACTATCACGGCCTCAGCCTGTCAGCCACCACCGACACCGGCTCGCTCGGCGCGCGACTCTCGGCATCCGACCCTGGAGACGCGACATGCCGCTCACCTCGAGAGGTGAGCGGCATGTCGTGACGTCTCGCCGATGCGGCGAAACAGAGGAGGCGCGGGCCGACTAAGCCTCGGCCGGCGCGTCGGCGGCGACCTCGGCCGGCGCGGTGGCCGACTCGGTCAGCACGTCGAGAGGGATCGTCGGGCAGTCGCTCCAGAGTCGCTCGAGCGCGTAGTACTGACGGTCCTCGTCGTGGAAGACGTGCGCGACGACGTCGCCGAAGTCGAGCAGCACCCAGCGGCCCTCGGCCCGGCCCTCGCGACGGAGGGTCTTGACGCCGGCCTCGAGCATCTTGTCCTCGATCTCGCCGGCGATGGCGACCACGTTGCGTTCGCTGCGGCCCGTGGCCAGGAGGAACACGTCGGTCAGGGGCAGGGGGCCCGAGACGTCGAGGGCGACGAGGTCGTCGGCCTGCTTGTCGTCGGCCGCGCGTGCGGCGATCTGCAGCAGCTCGATGGCACGAGGGGTGGCTGTCACGTGTTCCTTAGGGGGTCGGTGGTGCGGGTGAGGGCCGACCGGGGTCGGTTCGGGTGGGTCGGGCGTCAGCCCAGCACCCCGGTGGCGAAGCCGCCGATGATCAGACCGATGATACCCAGGCCGAGCACGCCGCCCGAGATGCCCAGGATCAGCGGCAGGTGGTTGCCCTTGGGCTGCGAGGCGGCCAGCACGACCGCCCGGGTGGACGTGTGCGTGCTGATCGCCCGGCTGGCGCGGACCGGTTCGGCGTCGCTCGAGGCCTGCTCGGCATCGCCCTGCTCGAGGATGCGGTCCATGTCGGAGTTGTCGATGCGGGCCTGCGAGCCGGTCGACGCCAGGCTGCGGGGCAGGTCGATGGACCCCGTGATGATGATCTCGCCGGTGGCGTTGAGGGCACCGGTGACGTCCGCGACCTGGGCGTCGGTGAGGATGAGGGCGTTCTGCTGCCCCGTGCTCGTGCCGAGCTGACGACCCGGGACGGACTGTGCGTCGGGCTCGTCGGACTGGGCCGACCAGTGGCCGGGCGGCACGACGGGCACGGCGTCGGACGAGCCGTCGCGACGGTCGTCCGAGGCGGAGCCCGAGGCCGCGCCGGACGCCCCGGCCGACGGGCGAGGCGCCGACGTCGTCGGACGCGACGGCGCGGGAGGCGCGCTCGGCGACGACTGCGGCCCGCGGCCCTGCTCGTCGGTGAGCGCGAAGGGGAACACGGTGGGTGTCGACGTCGGGGCGGGTGCCGAGGTGACCGGCGGTGCGACCGGGGCCTGCCCCGTTCGACGGGGACCGGGCACGACCTCCGAGGCGTCGACGTCCGACGCGTCGTCGGCCGACGACGGTCGAGGTGCGGGCGCCGACGCGGGACGAGCGCCGGCCGACGGCGAGCCCGACGGCGCCGACGAGGGCCGGGCCGCTGCCGGAGCGATCTCGTCCACCGTGTTCAGGGCGTCCGCGAGGGGACGGCGGGGCTCGGGGGCCGGGGCCTGCAGGGGCACCGGCGAGGCGCCGCGGCTCTGGTCGGCGTCACGCAGGGCACGCATCTGACGACGGGTGAGGCCGGTGCCGGGGTCGACCACCGACCCCGGAGCGGGGGGAGGGACGTCGGTGCGAGACTGCGCCGACGGGACGGGCGCGGGCAGGGGCGCGTCGCCCGTCGAGGCGACGGCCGACCGCGGGGCCGGCGTGGGCTCGGGGGCCGAGGCGGGTGCGGGCGTCGACACGGCACCGGGCGTGGACGTCGGTTCGGGCGCGGACGTCGAGGCGGATGCCACCGGCACGGCACCGGTGACGGCCTGGCCGGCCTCGCGGGCTCGCTCGAGGTCGCGGATCTGTCGCCTGGTGAGGGGCGGCTGACCGTCGGACGTGCTCATGAAACGCTCCGATACAGATGGTGCTTGGAGATGTACTGGACGACGCCGTCGGGGACCAAGTACCACACCGGAAAGTCTCGACCCACCCGGGCGCGGCAATCGGTCGACGAGATGGCCAGTGCGGGGACTTCGAGCAAGCTTACGTCGCTCTCGGGCAAACCGCTAACGCTGAGGTCGTGCCCCGGCCGCGAGACGGCCACGAAGTGGGCGAGGTCCCAGAGCTCTTGGACGTCCTTCCAGTCGAGGATCTGCGCGACGGCGTCGGCCCCGGTGATGAAGAACAGCTCGGCCGTCGGGCGCAGCCGGCGGATGTCGCGCAGGGTGTCGATCGTGTAGGTGGGCCCCTCGCGGTCGACGTCGACCCGGCTGACCGTGAAGGTCGGGTTGGACGCCGTCGCGATGACCGTCATGAGGTAGCGGTGCTCCGCCTCGCTGACCTCGGGTTTCATCCACGGCTGACCGGTCGGCACGAACACGACCTCGTCGAGGTGGAACGACTGCGCGACCTCGCTCGCGGCGACCAGGTGCCCGTGGTGGATGGGGTCGAACGTGCCGCCCATGATGCCGACGCGGGGTCGCCTGACCCCCTCGCCGTCGGGCACGGTCGTGCCCGCAACGACCATCTCGGTGGCCCCGGCGGTCAGTGCTGCTCGGGGTGACCGAACTCGTCGATCGGGCCGTCGTGGTGGTCGAGCTTGTTCGCCTTGCGCAGCGACCGGTTCGCGACGTCGCGGTAGCTGAAGACCACGTAGCCCAGCGCGAGGAACGCGACGGCGAACACGCCGGCGATGACCGGGGCCGGGGCGATCAGCGGTGCGAGTTCTTCGTGGGCTCCGGCGAGCAGCAGCGAGGCGTCGAGCATGGGTTCTCCCGTTCAGGCGATGACGATCGACGCCCAGTCTACCCGCGGACCTGCCCCTGGCCCCGCACGACCCATTTGCTGCTCGTGAGCTCGGCGAGCCCCATGGGGCCGCGGGCGTGCAGCTTCTGGGTCGAGATGCCCACCTCGGCCCCGAAGCCGAACTCGCCACCGTCGGTGAAGCGGGTCGACGCGTTCACCATGACGACGGCGCTGTCGACCTCGGCCAGGAACCTCTCGGCGGTCGCGAGGTCGGCGGTCACGATGGACTCGGTGTGATGGGTCGACCACCGGGCGATGTGCTCCATGGCCTCGTCGACGTCCGCCACGACGCGCACGGCGAGGTCGAGCCCCATGTACTCGGTCGCCCAGTCGTCGTCGGTCGCGGGAACGCCGTCGGGGAACACCTCGAGGGTGCGCTCGTCACCGTGGATCGTCACCCCGGAGGCGCGCAGGGCACCCAGCACCGGCGGCAGCAGGCGCTCGGCCGCGTCACGGTGCACGAGCAGCGTCTCGAGCGCGTTGCACACGCTCGGCCGCTGCACCTTGGCGTTCCGGACGATGTCGACGGCCCAGGTCTCGTCGGCGCTGGCGTCGAGGAAGACGTGGACCACCCCCGCCCCCGTCTCGATGACCGGCACCTTCGACTCGCGGACGACCGTGTCGATCAGCTCGGCGCTGCCGCGCGGGATCAGCACGTCGACCAGTCCCCTCGCGCGCATCAGCTCACCCGCCCCGTCTCGGCCGAACTCGTCGACGGTGACGACGGCGTCGGCGGGCAGGCCGACCCCGGTCAGCGCCTCGCGCATGACCTCGACCAGCACGCGGTTCGACTGCTGGGCCGCGCTACCGCCCCGCAGGACGGCCGCGTTGCCGCTCTTGAGCGCCAGCGCCGCGATGTCGACCGTCACGTTGGGCCGGGCCTCGTAGATCGCGCCCACCACGCCGAACGGCACCCGGATCTGGTCGAGTCGCAGCCCGTTCGGCAGCACCTTGCCCCGCACCGACTCACCCACCGGGTCGACGAGCGAGGCCACCAGCTCGGTGGCCTCGGCGAGCCCGGCCAGACGGACGGCGTCGAGCCGCAGGCGGTCCTGCAGCGAGGCGCCGACGCCGTTCTCGCGGGCGTTCGCGAGGTCGAGCTCGTTGGCCTCGACGATGCGGTCGGCGTTCGCGACGAGGGCGGCGGCGATCGCCCGCAGCCCCTCGTCCTTGCGGTCGGCGGTCGCCGTCGCGAGCACGCGGGAGGCGGCCTTGGCCGCGGTCAACTTGTCGGTGAGCGACGGGGCCGGTGCGGCGATGAGCGACATGGTCGAAGCCTATGCCGCCGCTCCCCCGTCCCGCGAGGCCCTCCCCTCTCGTCGCCGGTCGATCGGACCGGCGGCCGGCCCGGGAGGCGCGGGTCAGGCCGAGCGTTCGACCGTCGACCCGGCGTCCGCCGCCTCGAAGAACGTGCCGACGTGCTCGCCGGCGAGGGCCCTGGCGACGTTGCCCGTGCTGGTCACGAGGACGGGGGTGCCCGCCTCGGCCGCGAACCGGGCCGCCGCGACCTTCGTGCCCGCGCCTCCCGTGCCGACCCCGGCCGCACCCGCGGCGCCGAAGGTGACGCCGTCGAGGTCGTCGCCGAAGGGCACGTCGACGATCTTGACCGCGCCCGGCTCGTGCGGCGGCCGGGTGTAGAGCGCGTCGACGTCGCTGAGCAGCACGAGGGCGTCGGCACCGATCAACTGCGACACCAACGCCGCGAGCCGGTCGTTGTCACCGAACCGGATCTCGTGGGTGGCGACCGTGTCGTTCTCGTTGACGATCGGCAGGATGCGCAGGTCTAGCAGGCGCTCCATGGCACGCTGCGCGTTGCTGCGGTGGGTCGCGTTCTGCATGTCGCCGGCCGTGAGGAGCACCTGGCCGGCGACGATGTCGTACCGCCGCAGGCTCTGCTGGTACCGGTAGATGAGGACGTTCTGCCCGACCGCGGCGGCCGCCTGCTGGGTCGCGAGATCGGTCGGACGCGCGTCGAGCCGCAGGTGCGGCAGACCGGTGGCGATGGCGCCGGACGACACGAGGACGACCTGGGCGCCGCGTCCGTAGGCCGAGGCCAGGGCGTCGACCAGTGGTTCGATCTGCCCCGCGTTCTCGCCGCTGATCGACGACGAGCCGACCTTGACGACGATGCGGCGGGCCCCGGCGATGCCGGCGCGGTCGAGGACGCCCCCGGTCACGCCCGCTCGTCGCCTTCGACCTCGTCGCCCTCTTTCACGAGGAACCCCTCGTCGTCGGTCCAGAGGCCGGCGGCCCGCTCACGCTGCAGCTCGGCGCGGGCCTCGGCCTTGGCGTCCATGCGCTCGAAGTACTCCTCGCGACGCTGGTTGCGGGTCGGACGGTCGTTCTGGACGAGTCGGGGGTCGGTGCCGCGGGCACTGGTCATCAGTTCGGCCGTCGACGTCAGGGTGGGCTCCCAGTCGAAGACGATGCCGCCCTCGGGGCCGATGACGACCGTCGAACCGGCCTGCGCCCCGGCCTTGAACAACGCGTCCTCGACGCCGATGGCGTTGAGCCGGTCGGCGAGGTAGCCCACGGCCTCCTCGTTGTTGAAGTCGGTCTGCACGACCCAGCGCTCGGGCTTCTGGCCGAGGATGCGGTACACGTTGCCGTACGTGCCGCCCTCGACGCGGATGACGAAGGGCTTCTCGTTGACGGCGCGCGGGCGCATGACGATGCGAGGAGGCGCGGGTCGGGCGGCGATCTCGGCCCGGCTGGCCTCGACGACCTCGGCCAGGGCGAACGACAGGTTGCGCAGCCCCTCGTGGCTGACGGCCGAGATCTCGAACACGCGGTACCCGCGGGCCTCGAGCTCGGGCGTGACGAAGTCGGCCAGCTCGCGCCCGTCGGGCACGTCGACCTTGTTGAGGGCGATCAGCTGCGGGCGCTCGAGCAGGGGCTTCTGCCCGTCGGGGACCGGGTAGGCCTCGAGCTCGCGGAGGATCACGTCGAGGTCGGTCAACGGGTCGCGGCCGGGGTCGAGGGTCGCGCAGTCGAGCACGTGCAGCAGGGCCGAGCAGCGCTCGACGTGGCGGAGGAACTCGAGCCCGAGCCCCTTGCCCTCGCTGGCGCCCTCGATGAGACCCGGGACGTCGGCGACGGTGTAGCGGGTGTCGCCCGACTCCACCACGCCGAGGTTGGGGTGCAGGGTCGTGAACGGGTAGTCCGCGATCTTCGGCTTCGCGGCCGAGAGGGCGGCGACGAGGCTCGACTTTCCGGCCGAGGGGTAGCCGACCAGGGCCACGTCGGCGACGACCTTGAGCTCGAGCAGGACGTCGCCGGCCCAGCCGGGGGTGCCCAGCAGGGCGAAGCCGGGGGCCTTGCGCTTCGTGGACGAGAGGGCCGCGTTGCCGAGGCCGCCGATGCCGCCCTCGGCGGCGACGTAGCGCATGCCCGGCTCGACCATGTCGATGAGCTCGACGCCGTCGGCGGACTTGACGACCGTGCCGACGGGCACGACGAGCTCGAGGGTCTCGCCGTTCGTGCCGGCCCGGTGGTCGCCCATGCCGAAGCCGCCGTTGTCACTGGAGCGGTGGGGCGCCCGGTGGAACCCGAGCAGCGTCGTGACGCCGGTGTCGCTGACGATGACGACGTCACCGCCGTGACCGCCGTTGCCGCCGTCGGGGCCGGCGAGCGGCTTGAACTTCTCGCGCTTGACCGACACGCAGCCGTTGCCGCCGTTGCCGGCGCGGAGGTGGAGGGTCACTTGGTCGACGAATGTGGCCATGGGGTGCTTGATCTCTTTGTCTGTGCGTGCCGGTGCGAGCTGCCCGGGTCAAACACGTCTGGGGCGAGCAGGATGCTCGCCCCAGACGGAGCGACCCTCGAGGGGTCGCCGATGCGGGCCGGGTGTCGACGCCGCGTGGTCGTGCTAGACCGTCGCCGTCTCGGCCGCGACGATGTTGACGACCTTGCGGCCGCCCTTGGCTCCGAACTGGACCGAGCCGGGGGCGAGGGCGAAGAGCGTGTCGTCGCCGCCGCGGCCGACGTTGACGCCGGGGTGGAAGTGGGTGCCGCGCTGGCGGACGATGATCTCGCCGGCGAGCACGACCTGGCCGCCGAAGCGCTTCACGCCGAGGCGCTGTGCGTTCGAGTCACGGCCGTTGCGGGTGGACGATGCGCCTTTTTTGTGTGCCATGTGTTCTCAGCCCCTTGCTCAGTCGATCGAGGTGATCTTGACGCGGGTCAGGTCGGCACGGAAGCCCATGCGACGCTTGTAGCCGGTCTTGTTCTTGTAGTTCTGGATGACGATCTTCGGGCCGCGCAGGTCGTTCAGCACCTCGGCCGTCACGGTGACGCCCGCGAGGGCGTCCGCCGCCGAGGTCACGGTGTCGCCGTCGACGTGCAGCACGGCGGGGAGGGTGATGGAGTCGCCCTCGGCGGCCTTGAGGCGGTCGAGGGTGACGATCGTGCCGACCTCGACCTTCTCCTGCCGACCACCGGCGCGCACGACTGCGTAGACCATGTCTGTTCCTTAAGAGTTGGGGTGTGCGGCACATCGCGGCCCTGGACCGGCACGCACCAACCGCCCATCGTACAGGGGGCCTCTCGGGCCGTCAACGCGCCCGGCGCCCAGGCGGTCGCCCCGATCGCGGACCAGCCCGGCACCCGGACCCGGTCGGCGACTAGCATCCAGGGCGTGATCCTGATCGACGAGGCCGTGTGGCCGGCCCACGACACCCTGTGGGCGCACCTGGTGAGCGACGCCTCGTACGACGAGCTGCACGAGTTCGCCGCACGGCACGGCATCCCGCGGCGCGGCTTCGACCACGACCACTACGACGTCCCCGAGTCCCGGCGGGCCGACCTGATCGACGGGGGCGCGGTCGCCGTCACGGGCCTCGAGCTCGCCCGGCGCCTCGAACGCAGCGGCCTGAGGGTCTCGCAGCGCGTCAAGCGGGGCCTGACGGCCTGACCAGCCGACCGACCGCCCGGCCGCCCGGCCGCCCGGGCGATCGGCCGCCCGGTCCCCTCACCAGGCGGTGTCGAACCCGTCGTAGCTGGCCAGCACCGCCCCCGAGGCGATGTCGACGATGGTCGTCGTCACCCCGTCGGCCACCGGGTCGATCGTGTACGAGTAGTCGGTCGGCGCCGTCGCCTCGCCGACCGACTGGACCGCCAGGTACTGGCCGTTGGGCGAGACGCCGAACCCCTCGACGACGCCCGACGCGCTCGGCGGCTGCCAGAGCGTCCGGGACGTCGCGCCGTCGTCGGCCACGACGAGCGTGCGGTAGGTCAGGCCGTCGTCCGACGGCACCGAGACCTGCTGGACGACGTGGTCGGCATCGAGGGCGACGAGCGGCCCGGCGAAGGGCAGCACGCCGTCGACGGGGGCGGGGGCACGAGGGCGCTCGTCACCCGTGGCGAGGTCGACGACCATGGACGCGATGCTCGACGCGGCGATCACGGTCGTCCCGTCGAGCGAGACGCCTTGCAGCAGCGAGTAGGTGCCCAACGGCCGGACGGGATCGACGCCCGAGAGGTCGATGAGGCTGACGGAGTCGTCGAGGGCCTGCACGACGACGTCGTCCTCGCCCGGGACGAACGCCCAGTCGGCCGGCTCGACGGGCTGACCGGCGAGGGACAGCACCGGGGCCACCGCCCGCTGCCCCTGCAGGGGCAGCGTGTAGAGCGTCTCGACGTCGGAACCCGTCGGCCGGAACGAGAAGGCCAACGTCGTGGTCGCGGCGTCGGCCGCGAAGCGCGTGATCAACCCCGGTTGGTCGGGCACCGGGAGCGTCTCCACCGCCGCGCCGTCGAGCGACACGAGGCTGAGGACGCTCTGGGCCCCGTCGTCGGTGACCACCGCGACGGCCGAGTCGAAGACCTCGTAGGCCTGGATGCGCGGTGCCGACCACACCGTCGTGCGGTCCGAGCCGCGCAGCCCGGCCCGTTCGATGCGGTCGTCGGCCCCGCCCGTGCCTCGCACGAGCCGCCAGAGCGTCGCCGGGGGCGTGCTGAACCGCGCCTCCAGGGTCGACGTCTGCCGCTGGTAGACGCTCGAGACGCCGTCGATGACGACCCGGTAGTCGGTGTCGTGGTCGAGCCGGTCGGTGAAGGTCACGGCGATGACGTCACCCGAGGTCTGGACCGTGAACGCGGTCGCCGGCGAGACGACGACCTGTGACGGGTCGACGTGAGAGACGGCCTGGTTCGCGAACACCCTCAGCTGTTGCCCCGGGCGCTCGACGGTCGCCGCCGCGTCGACCTGGGTGTCGCTCACCCTCGGCCCCTGGAAGTACGTGAGCCCTACGAAGGCGGCGCAGACGAGAGCGAGCACGGTGACGACGGCGATCCAGCGGGTGCGCCAGCGGGCCTGGGCCTCGCGCGCGTCCTGCCCGGTGAGGAAGACCGGGTCGGACGCGAACGGGTCGGGCGTCACACCGCCCGTCGCAGCCCGGCCCCGCCCGTCCTCAGTAGAGGTACGGGTCACTGGGCTGTCCCACGGTGGTGACCTCGTCGGGCACGAGGGCGATCGGGTCCTGGCTCGCACGGCTGCGGTTCGTGTCGAAGCCGCCCGTGACCTCGACCCAGTCGTCGGCGGCGACCTGGTCCTGCCAGCCCGGCAGGTACACCGGCACGCCGACGGGCTGGGCGTCGACGGCACAGCACGTGACGACGAAGCGCGACACGTAGAACACGTCGTCCGGATCGGCGTCCGACGGCGTGACGAACCCGACGACGTCGGCGGTCTTGCCCTGGTAGAACGCGAGGTCGGTCGTCTGCCGCAGCAGGCCCGCCCAGTCGAGGACGCTGAACGACCGGTAGGCGTCCGAGGAGGCGCCCTCCGCGTCCGCGACGGTCGTCCGGTCCAGCGCCGCGGTCGACGAGTTCACGTCGCGCTGGCCGGCCGTGGCGCTCGTGAGGGTCGCCGGGGGCAGGGCGACGACGGCGATCGCGATCGCCGTCGTGACGACGACGCCTGCCGAGAAGGCGACGCGTCGGAGCCCGGAGGCCACCGGGCGACCTCGCGGGGGGCGCGGTCCGTCTTCGGCGGCGGGGACCGTGGCGGCCTCGAGGCGGGCGTCGTGACGAGGCCCGTCGTGGTCGGCGTGGTCGGCGTGGTCGGCGTGGTCGTGCCCGTCGTCGCCGCGGGCGGGCGAGAGGGCGAGCGTGGCAAGTGACAGCAGCATGCCGACGACGATCATCACGACCGTGAAGACGTCGTAGCGCGGGTGGATGTAGAGCACGAGCTGCCCGGTCGCGGCGAGCCAGAGGGTGGCGACGCCGACGACGAGCGTCAGCAGCACCCCCTGCCACCGGTCGAGGAGACGGCGCAGGGGGCCGTGGGCGGGGCTAGGCGACATAGTTGACCACCAGTCCGATCGCGGCGCTCGTCAGCGCCACCACGAGGGTGACCTGACCGAGCACCTTGGGCGTGTACGTCGTCCGCAGCAGGGCGAGCATCTTGACGTCGATGATCGGGCCGAAGACGAGGAAGGCGGCGATGCCGCCGGGCATGAAGGTCGAGGCGAACGGCAGCACGAAGAAGGCGTCGACGTTGGAGCAGATCGAGATGACGAACGCCAGCACCATCATCGCCAGCACCGACCACACCGGGTTGCTGCCGAGGGTCACGAGCACGGATCGCGGCACGATCGTCTGGATCGCGCCCGCGACGGCGGCGCCGACGAAGAGCGCGGGCATCATCGTCGACATCTCGCGACGGAACAGGTCGACGCTCTTGGCGGTGCGACCACGGCCGTGACCGTGCCCGTCGTCCACCCGGCACTCGGCCGCGAACGACGGCGTGAGCAGGCTCTCTTGGTTCGGGTGCTTGCTGAACAGCCATCCGATCAGGTTCGCGATGACGAAGCCACCGATCAACCGCGCGACCAGGATGCCGCCGTCCCACCCGAACGCCTGGTGCGTCGTGATGATCGTGATCGGGTTCAGGATGGGCGCCGCGAGCAGGAAGGTCATCGACTCCGAGACCGTGAAGCCCTTGAGCACGAGACCGCGCGCCAGCGGCACGTTGCCGCACTCGCAGACCGGCAGGAACATCCCGAGGAACGAGATGACGGCCCGACGCGGCAGACCGCTCTTCGGCAGCCACGACGAGAAGAACGCCTGCGGCAGCCACTCCTGCACGACGATCGACAACACGATGCCGAGCAGCACGAACGGCATCGACTCGACGATGACGCTGATGGTCAGCGTGACGAAGTCCTGCAGCGCGTTCGGCAGCAGCCCCGGGCCGAGCAGCGACGACGCGAGCCGGACGGCCACGAGCACGGCGAGCACGAGCCCACCGGCGACGAGCAGCGGGGCGCGCGACGGTGCGCGACGGGCGCGCCGACCGGCGCCGTGCCCGGCGTGGTCGGTCCGTTCGCGGACGGGAGCGCTCACCGGTCGTCCTCGCGCGGCGCGGCCGGGGGCGCGAAGCGCGACCAGTCCTCGGGCGCGGGGGCGGGGTGTGCGGGGACGACGGGATGCTCGGGCGGGACGACGGGGGTCGAAGGACCCGCGGCGCGGACGGTCGGGACGCGGGTGAACCGGTCGTCGTCCACGACGGGAGGCGCGACGTCGTGGTCGAGGACCGTCGCGGCGGCGTCCGCCTCGCCCTCGTCGACCCGGGCCACGGGTTCGACCGCCCACACCTCGTCGCCGTCGCCGCCACCGGTCCACAGCCGGGCGAGGACCGCACCGGCGACGAGGAGTGCCGTGTCGACGATGCCGGCCGAGAGCGGGATGGTCGTGAGGTAGAGCGCGAGGTTGACCCAGGTGCCGCCGCTGATCGAGAGGACGATGCCCGGCACGATGCCGACGACCGCCAGGGCGACGGTGCCGACACCGCCCGCGAACGCGGCGTGACGCACCACGGTGCGCAGGTCGGACCGCGGCGTCAGCGGTCGGACGGCGACGAGCACCACGAACGAGGCGACGTAGAACGGGAACGGGTAGAACGCGAAGCTGCCGAGGAACTGCCCGACGGGCGTCGCGACGAACCCGCTGGGGAAGGCCGTCACCGAGAAGCCGACCGCCGAACCGACGAGCGCGACGAGCCCCAGGGCGAAGCGGGCGACCAGCACCACCACGAGGGCCGTGCCCGCGGTGAGCACGCGCTCGCGCCCCTCGGGCCCGGAGACCGCGACGGACACAGCCCGGAGCCTCGACCTGACGGTCGTGGTTCCGGGCTGGGTCAGGGGCACGAAGTCACCCTAGACGACTCACAGATCGTCGGAGCTGACCCCCACGCCGAGGATGAACGGACCGGACTCGCCGGCTGCCGTCGGCTCGACGGGGGCCGCCGCGGTCGTGCCCTGGCTGGAGGCGCGGCGCGAGCGCGAACGACCCTGGCCGGGCTGCTTCGGCTCGGGCAGTGCGCCCAGGACGGAGTCGAGCAGCTGCTCGGCGTCCTGGCTGCTGATGCGACGGGGCTCGCGACGGGTCGTGGCGACCGGGATGTCGAGGATCGCGACCGTCGCGTCCGGGGTCGAGACCGTGGCGGACGAGCGGCGACGTTCCGTGGTCTTCTCGACCCGCGCCTCCGTGGGTTCGTCCACGGGCGCACTCGCGGCGGGGGCGGCGGGCTCGGCCGGAGCCGTGCGCTCGGCCGGAGCCGCGGCCGGGACCTCGATCACCCCGACGCCCTGCTCGGACGCGGGCGCCTCGGCGGGTGCCGACCCGTCGGTGCCCTCACCGGCCTCGCGCTGGGCGCGCGACGAGCCACGACGGCCCTTGCGTCCCGAGCGACCACGGCGACCCTCGTCACCGGCGTCGACGGGTGCCTCCGCGGCCGGCTCGGCCTTCGCGGCGCTCGCCGCGGCGGCGTCGATGGCGGCCTCGACGGCGGCGGCGGCCTGGCTGGCCGCGTCGTCGTCCTTCGCGCCGCCGTCCTCGGCGTGGGCGATGGTGCTCGCCGCGATGCGCGAGAGGGCGTTCTTCACGTCGTCGGTGATGGCGTGGGTGCCGGTCGTGGGGTGCGAGCCGCCGGCGGGCGAGGCGGGGCCGCCTCGACCGGACTGCGGCGCGGTGCCGGCACCGGCGCCCGTGTTGTGGCCGTTGCCGCCGGACTTACCCGGCCCGCCGGCCTGACCGCCGCGTCGACGATCGCCCTGCTGGCCGCCCTTGCGGGGCTGCTGCTCTTGCACGCGCGCCGCGCTGCCGGCCTCGGAGAAGGACTCGGCCAGGCCGAGGCCCAGCTTCTTGCGCGTCATCTGCACCAGCCCGAGCGAGGTGACCTCGGCCACCTGGTGCTTGGTGCGGTCGCGGCTGAGGCACTCGACCAGGCGACGGAGCACGAGGTCGCGGTTGGACTCGAGCACCATGTCGATGAAGTCGACGACGATGATGCCGCCGATGTCGCGGAGGCGCAGCTGGCGGACGATCTCTTCCGCGGCCTCGAGGTTGTTCTTCGTGACGGTCTCTTCGAGGTTGCCGCCCGAGCCGACGAACTTGCCGGTGTTGACGTCGACGACGGTCATGGCCTCGGTGCGGTCGATGACGAGCGAGCCGCCGGACGGCAGCCAGACCTTGCGGTCGAGCGCCTTCTCGATCTGCTCGTTGAGTCGGTACTCGTCGAACGCGTCCTTGTCGCCCTCGTAGCGCTTGACGCGGTCCATGAGGTCGGGGGCCACGGCAGAGAGATAGGACTGCAGCGTCTCGAACGCCTCGTCGCCGTCGATGACCATCTCGTGGAAGTCCTCGTTGAAGACGTCGCGGACGATCTTGATGAGGAGGTCGGGCTCGGAGTGCAGCTGGTTCGGGGCGTTGCCCGCCGCGACCTTCTTCTCGATGTCGGCCCACTGGTTGGTCAGGCGCTTGACGTCGAGGGTCAACTGCTCTTCGGTCGCGCCCTCGGCCGCCGTGCGCACGATGACGCCGGTGTTCTCGGGCAGGGCCTCCTTGAGGATCTTCTTCAGGCGCGCACGCTCGGTGTCGGGCAGCTTGCGGCTGATGCCGTTCATCGACCCGTTGGGCACGTACACGAGGTAGCGGCCCGGCAGCGAGATCTGGCTGGTCAGCCGGGCGCCCTTGTGGCCGACGGGGTCCTTCGTGACCTGGACGAGCACGCGGTCGCCGGGCTTGAGGGCCAGCTCGATGCGGCGGGGCTGGTTGCCCGTCGACAGGGAGTCCCAGTCGACCTCGCCCGAGTACAGGACGGCGTTGCGGCCGCGTCCGATGTCGACGAAGGCCGCCTCCATGCTGGGCAGCACGTTCTGCACGCGACCGAGGTACACGTTGCCGATGAGCGAGACGTTCTGGGCCTTGGCGACGTAGTGCTCGGCCAGGGTGCCGTCCTCCATCACGCCGATCTCGATGCGGTCGCCCGACGAGCGGACGATCATCTTGCGGTCGACGCTCTCGCGGCGCGCGAGGAACTCGGCCTCGGTGATGACCGTGCGTCGACGACCGGCGTCGCGCCCGTCACGACGACGCTGCTTCTTGGCCTCGAGCCGGGTCGAGCCCTTGATGCGCTGCGGCTCGGTGATGAGCTCGGCCTGACGAGGGGCCCGGTCGCGGTCGCGACCCCGGGGCTCGGCGTCGCGCTCCTCCCGGTCTTGCGAGCGGCCGCGCTGGCGGCGTCGCGAGGCGGGCTGCTGGTCGCGGTCGTCGCGGTCGTCACGGTCGTCGCGGTCGTCGCCCTCACGGTCGTCGTCCCACGAGTCGTCACGGTCGTAGCGGTCGTCGCGGTCGTCGCGCTGGCGTCGACCGGGACGAGCCGGGAGGACGGTGATCTCGGGCGCGTGGAAGATGAGCGACGTGGTCGTCAGGTTCGCCGGGATCGGCGACGCGGACGCCTCGTCACCCGTCGCCTCGTCGTCCGCGGACGGCCGGGCCGCCCCGGCGACGAACGCCTGGGCGACGGCGTCGGTCGCGGTCTGCTCGGCGGTCGGGGCCTGGGCCGCGACCTGCTCGTCGGTGGTCACGGTCTCGTGGGTCACGGGTGATGCCTCCTGGGCGTCGTCTGTCGTCCGGACGGGTGGGGTGGGTTCTCGTCGCTGAGCGTCGGGGGCGGCCGCCGGGGCGGCGTCCAGCGCCGCCTGGCGTGCCCTGAGGCCTGCGAACAATCCCCTTCTCTTCTTCGGACGTCCGTCGTTGTCTGTGTTGTCGTTCACCACTTGCGGTGCGCTCCTCGCCCCGCCGAGGCCATGCCGTCGGCAGGAATTCTCGTGTCGTGGCCTGGCGGTGACGTCGCACCTGCCCCTGACCACCGCGCCCTCTCACGGCGCGCCTTGTCGGACACGTCACGTTCGGTCACCCGGGGTGTCGACCGACCTGCGGTCGTCGCCCTCGATGTCGTTCGTCGACGTGCTGTTCTTCGTGTCGCCTTGCTGGTTCGGAACTGGCCATCCGACGGTGAGCGCCTGCGCTCTGGCCCGGTTTCCGCTCGACCTGGTCGACACCGCGATCTCTCGCGTGACGACGGCGGCCGGCACTGCCCGGTAAGCCTGGATCTCGGGGCCTGGGCCCCACGACTGGCTCGATTATCGCACGCCCGGGGGCCCTCTGGGTCGAGCCGAGGTCGAGTCGGGCCGTGCGATACTGCTGACCGTGACCGTCGAGACGCCCCGGGCCGTGACCCTGCCCACCGGCCGCACCCCGTTCGTCACGGCCGTCCTGCTCGTCGTCGCCGGTCTCGGCGGCCTGCTCGGGGCGTTCGCCCTCACGCTCGACAAGTTCCGGCTGCTCGAGAACCCGGGCGCGGCGCTCGGCTGCGACGTCAACCCGTTCGTGGGCTGCTCACCGGTCATCGCGAGCTGGCAGGCGTCCCTCTTCGGCTTCCCGAACCCGATCCTCGGCCTCGTCGGCTTCGCCGCTCCCGTCGCCGTGGGCCTCGGGCTGCTCGCCGGCGCCCGCTTCGCCCGGTGGTTCTGGTGGGCCTTCAACGTCGGCCTGCTGCTCGCCTGGGTCTTCGTCACGTGGCTGTTCACCCAGACGGTGTTCGTCATCGGCGCCCTCTGCCCGTGGTGCATGCTCGTCTGGCTCGTCACCATCCCGCTCTTCTGGGTCTTCACGGTCTGGGCGGCCGCCCGGGGCGTGACCGTCCGCGAGGGCGGGCTCCAGCGGGTCGCCGCGAGGTTCCTGCCGTACTCGTGGGTGCTGCCGGTGCTGAACTACGTCGTCGTCGCCACGACGATCGTCGTGGTGTTCCCCCTGCTGCTGCCGACGCTGTTCGGCTGACGACGGCCGGCTGACGCCGCCTGGCCGCCTCGCGCCTCCCCTCGTCCCCCGTGATGCCTCCACCCGCCGTCGCCCGGCGCACCCAGGTCGTTCTCAGCGGAATCAAGGACGACCTCGGCACCCTGTCCTGACGACCCCCGGACCACGACGAGGACTGATGACTCCACCCAACGACTCCCCCGCCACCAAGAAGGAGCGCCGAGAGGCGGCCCGAGAGAAGGCCCGCATCACGCGCGAGGCCGAGGCCCGTCGGCGCCGGCGCAACAAGTGGCTGGTGCAGGGCGGCCTCGTCCTCGGCGTCGTGGCGGTGCTCGCGATCGTGGGGCTCGTCATCTCGCAGTCGATCAAGCCGGCCGGCCCCGGTCCGGCCAACATGGCGAGCGACGGCCTGCTCCTCGAAGGGTCGAACGGGGCGGTCAAGGCCGTGTCGAGCAGCGCCCTCGCCGCCGACGCGACCCCGACGCCCGCCCCGAGCGCCTCGGGCGACGTCCCGTCGATCGTGGTCTACCTCGACTACATGTGCCCCTACTGCGGCCAGTTCGACACGACGAACGCCGCCCAGCTCGAAGAGGCCGTCTCGAGCGGTGCCGCCACGCTGGCGATCCACCCCATCGGGTTCCTCGACAACGCCTCGCAGGGCAGCCGGTACTCGACGCGGGCGGCCAACGCCTTCGCGTGCGTGGCGAACTACGAGCCCGACAAGGCCCTCGACGTCAACACCGCCCTGTTCGCGCAGCAACCCGAAGAGAACACGCGGGGCCTGACGAACGACGAACTCGTCACGCTGGTGCAGGGCGCCGGGGCGACCGACGACCAGATCGCCTCGTGCATCACGGGTGGCGACTTCGAGGACTGGGTCGCCTCGGCCACCCAGCGCGCCCTCAACGACCCCATCCCGAACTCGTCGCTCGCGAAGCTGTCGAGCACGCCGCTCGTCCTCGTGAACGGCCAGCAGTACCAGGGATCGCTCACCGACGCGAGCGCGTTCGCCCAGTTCGTCGCCGAGGTCCAGGGCGGCCAGCCGACCGACGACACCAGCACCGGCGAGACCGAGGGGTCGACGGCGACGCCGACCCCCTGAGCGCGCGACCGGCGCGGACGACCGAGCCCGCGCCTCCTGATCGACTCAGGAGGCGCGGGCTCGGTCGGTCACTCCCGGCTCAGAACCAGAGGGCCAGCTCGCGCGCGGCGCTCTCGACGCCGTCGCTGCCGTGCACGAGGTTCTGCTGCACCTTGAGGCCCCAGTCGCGCCCGAGGTCACCGCGGATGGTGCCGGGGGCCGCGGTCGTCGGGTCGGTCGTGCCGGCCAACGAGCGGAAGCCCGCGATGACGGAGTCGCCGGCGATGCGCAGCGCGACGGTCGGGCCGCTCTGCATGAACTCGACGAGCGGCTCGTAGAAGGGCTTGCCGACGTGTTCTTCGTAGTGCTTCGCGAGCAGGTCGCGGTCGGCCTGCACGAGGCGGACGTCGACGAGCGAGTACCCCTTGGCCTCGATGCGGCGGAGGATCTCGCCGGTCAGGCCGCGGGCGACGCCGTCGGGCTTGACGAGGACGAGGGTTTCTTCGAGATCGGACATTGCTCCTCTTTCGGTGGGTGGCGGATGGCTGCCGGGAGGGTGACCCGGCGGGCGGGTGGTGCGAGGCGCGGTCAGGCCGCGTCGCCGGGCGTCTCACGCAGTCGGGCCGCGTTCATGCGGTCGAGCTGCGTGCCCTTGACGAGGCAGTAGGTCCAGATCGCGACGAAGAGGGCGGCGACGACGAACATGACCGGGTCGAGGAACCCGCACGCGACGAGGCCGAGCTGAACGAGCCACCCCAGGGCGACGCCCCAGCGCCAGCGCAGGGTCTGCGAGATCAGCAGCGTCAGCACGATGGCACCGAAGCCGCAGCCCCAGGCCACGCCGGCGGGCAGCAGCTGTCGTCCGAACACGACGAGCGTGACGAAGAACAGGGTCATGGCCTCGAGCACCAGGACGATCGAGAGCAGGCTCTCGACGGCTCCCCGACGCCGGCGAGGACGCGGGGGCCGACCGGTCGCACCGGCGCCCGCGGGGGGCGGCGCCGTCGTCACGACAGGCCCTCGGGCTGCTGCGACAGGGCGATGACGTCACCGACCAGGGTGATCGACCCCGTGACGACGACGCCGCCGGGCTCGTCGCCCTCGACCTCGTCGGCCAGGTCGCGGGCGGTGCGAAGCGCGGCCACGAGGTCGGTCTCGACCACGACGCGGTCGGCCCCCACGACGCCCACCGCGATGGCGGCGAGCTCGTCGGCGTCGATCGACCGGTCGGACTGCGAACTGGTCACGACGAACTGGGTGACCGTGGGCGCCAGGGCGCGCACGATGCCCGCCGCGTCCTTGTCGGCGAGCACGCCGAGCACGGCGACGACGCCCCCGAACTGGAAGTAGTCGTCGAGCGCCTTCGCGAGGGCGCGGGCGCCGTGCGGGTTGTGCGCGGCGTCGACGAGGATGGTGGGTTCGTTGGCCACGATCTGCAGCCGGCCGGGTGAGGTCGCGCTCGCGAGGCCCTCGGCGAGGACGTCGTGGTCGAGCGGCTGCGACCCTCCGCCGAGGAAGGACTCGACCGCGGCGACGGCCACGGCCGCGTTCTGGGCCTGGTGGTCGCCGAACTGCGGCAGCAGCAGGTCGTCGTACCGACCCGCGAGCCCGCGGATCGTCACGACCTGGCCGCCGACGGCGACGGTCGTCGACTCGACGCCGAAGGCCGTGCCCTCGACGCTCAGCGACCCCTCGCTCAACTCGACGGCGCGTTCGATCTCGGCCAGCGCCTCCGGTGTCTGCGAGGCCGACACGACGGCCGCGGTCGGCTTGACGATGCCGGCCTTGGTCCGGGCGATCTCGGCCACGGTCGACCCGAGCCGGGCCTGGTGGTCGAGGGCGATCGGGGTGAAGACCGCGACCTGCCCGTCGGCGACGTTGGTGCTGTCCCACTCGCCACCCATGCCGACCTCGAGCACGACGACGTCGGCGGGGGCGTCGGCGAAGCACGCGAACGCCAGCACCGTCAGGGCCTCGAAGAAGGTCAGGGCCGGCTCCCCGGAGGACTCGAGGTCGGTGTCGACCATCGTCAGGTAGGGCTGGATGTCGTCCCAGTTGGCGACCAGACGCTCGTCGCTGATCGGCTCGCCGTCGACGACGATTCGCTCGTTCAGGCGCACCAGGTGCGGGCTCGTCATGAGCCCGGTGCGCAGGCCGTGCGCCCGCAGGATGCTCTCGATCATGCGGCTGGTCGACGTCTTGCCGTTCGTCCCCGTGAGGTGGATGACGGGGTACGCCCGCTGCGGGTCGCCCAGCAGCTCGACGGCGCGTCGGGTCGGCTCGAGTCGCGGCTGGGGCGCCTGCTCGCCGATCCGCGCGAGCAGCTCGTCGTACACGCGACGGGCGCCCTCGGCGAACTCGTCGCCCGCGTCGGCGGCCCGGTCGTCGTTCTTCGGGGTCATGCGCGTCGCACCTCCACGACGACGGCCGAGCCGGGGCCCGATCCGACGACGGTCTTCTCGGGCCGGTCGCCCACGCCCTCGTGGACGTCGACGGTCAGCTCGGTGGTCAGGGTCTCGCGAGAGATCAGCCCGCGGTGGGCCTCGACGGCCTCGGCCGCCGCGGCGTCGGTCGTCAGCCTGGTCGCGATGCGGTCGGACACGTCGAGGTCGGCGACCTTGCGGGCCTGCTGGACGGCCCGGACGACGTCTCGCGCCAGCCCCTCGGCCTCGAGCTCGGGCGTCGTCGCGGTGTCGAGCAGCACGAAGCCGCCGTCACCGACGAACGAGAGCGCGCTCGACGAGTCGGCGACGGCCAGTTCGAGGCTGAACTCGCCCGGCAGCAGTTCGACCCCGCCGACGACGACGTTCTCGCCCGCGGGCTGCCAGTCGCCCTTCTTCGCGGCGGGGATGACCTGTTGGACCTGCCGGCCGATGCGCGGACCGGCGGCCCGCGCGTTGACCGTGAGCTTGCGGGTGACCCCGTACTCGCCGAGGCTCTCTTCCGTCAGCTGGGTCACCACGACCTCCTTGACGTTCAGCTCGTCGCGCACGATGTCGGCGAACGCCTCGAGGGCGGCCGGGTCGGGCGTGACCACCGTCAGCCTCGCCAACGGCAAGCGCACCCGCAGCCCCTGGGCCTTGCGCAGCGCCAGTCCGCTCGAGGCGACGGCACGCACGGCGTCCATCGCGTCGACGAGGGCGTCGTCGGCGGGGAACGCCGAGGCGTCGGGCCAGTCGGTCAGGTGGACCGAGCGCCCGCCGGTGAGGCCCGTGTAGACCTCGTCCGCGACGAGCGGGGCGAGGGGCGCCGCGACCCGGGTGAGCGTCTCGAGCACCGTGTACAGGGTGTCGAAGGCGTCCGGGTCGTCGCCCGACCAGAAGCGTTCACGCGACCGACGGACGTACCAGTTGGTGAGCACGTCGGCGAAGTCGCGCAGCGTCGCCGTGGCGAGGGGCGTGTCGAGGGCGTCCAGCGCCGCCTGCACGTCGGTGACCAGGAGGCGCGTCTTCGCCAGCAGGTACCGGTCGAGGACGTCGCTCGAGTCGGTGCGCCACTGCGCGTCGTACCCCGCGGCGGCGTGGCGACCCGCGCCTCCTGACGCGGCGTTGGCGTAGAGCGAGAAGAAGTACCAGGTGCTCCAGAGCGGCAGCAGGAACTGCCGGACGCCCTCGCGGATGCCCTCTTCGGTGACGACGAGGTTGCCCCCGCGGATGACCGAGCTCGACATGAGGAACCACCGCATGGCGTCGGCCCCGTCGCGGTCGAAGACCTCGCTGACGTCGGGGTAGTTGCGCAGGCTCTTCGACATCTTCTGGCCGTCGGAGCCGAGCACGATGCCGTGGCTGACCACGTTCGAGAAGGCCGGACGGTCGAACAACGCCGTCGACAGGGTGTGCAGCGTGTAGAACCAGCCGCGGGTCTGGCCGATGTACTCGACGATGAAGTCTGCGGGGCTGTGCTCGTCGAACCACCGCTCGTTCTCGAACGGGTAGTGGACCTGCGCGAACGGCATCGATCCGCTGTCGAACCACACGTCGAGCACGTCCTCGATGCGGCGCATGGTGCTCTGCCCCGTCGGGTCGTCGGGGTTCGGCCGCGTGAGCTCGTCGATGTAGGGGCGGTGCAGGTCCGGTTCGCCGTCGGCGTTCGTCGGCAGGCGGCCGAAGTCGGCCTCCATCTCGGCGAGTGACCCGTAGACGTCGACGCGCGGGTAGGCGGGGTCGTCGCTCTTCCACACCGGGATCGGCGAACCCCAGAAGCGGTTGCGCGAGATGGACCAGTCGCGGGCACCGGCCAGCCACTTGCCGAACTGGCCGTCCTTCACGTTGTCGGGCACCCAGGTGACCTGCTGGTTGAGGTCGACCATGCGGTCGCGGAACTCGGTGACGCGCACGAACCAGCTCGACACCGCCTTGTAGATGAGCGGGTTGCGGCAGCGCCAGCAGTGCGGGTAGCTGTGCTCGTAGCTGGCGAGGCGCACCAGGCGGCCGTCGGCCCGCAGGCGCTGCACGAGGGTCTTGTTGGCGTCGAACACCTGCACCCCGGCCACGCCCAGCTCGTCGAACATCGGCAGGAATCGCCCGCCGTCGTCGACCGAGACGATCACGGGGATGCCGGCGGCCGCGCAGACCAGCTGGTCGTCCTCGCCGTAGGCGGGGGCCTGGTGCACGATGCCGGTGCCTTCGCCCGTCGCCACGTAGTCGGCGACCAGCACGCGCCAGGCGTTCTCGGTGCCCCAGGCGTCCGTGTCGGCGTAGACGTCCCAGATGCGGTCGTACTCGACGCCCTCGAGCTCGGCTCCCGTGAAGGTCGCGGTCACGGCGGCTGCGGCGGCCTCGGGAGTGTCGTAACCGAGGTCTCGTGCGTAGGCGGCGAGCGTGTCGGCCGCGAGCAGGAACACGCTGCCCGTCAACAGCTCTTGGTCTCCGGTGCGTTCACCGGGCAGCAGGGCGTGCGGGACGGCGACGTACTCGATGCCGGGCCCCACGGCGAGCGCCAGGTTGGTCGGCAGGGTCCACGGGGTGGTGGTCCAGGCGAGCGCCTCGACGCCGGTCAGGCCGAGCGCCTCGGCCTTGGCCCCGACCAACGGGAACGCGACGGTGACGGTCTGGTCCTGGCGCGTCTTGTAGACGTCGTCGTCCATGCGCAACTCGTGGGTCGACAGGGGGGTCTGGTCGTGCCAGCAGTAGGGCAGCACCCGGAACCCCTCGTAGGCCAGGCCCTTGTCGTGCAGCTGCTTGAAGGCCCAGACGACGCTCTCCATGTAGTCGACGTCGAGGGTCTTGTAGTCGTTCTCGAAGTCGACCCAGCGGGCCTGCCGGGTGACGTACCGCTGCCACTCGTCGGTGTACTGCAGCACCGAGCGGCGGGCGGCGGCGTTGAACACGTCGATGCCCATGTCGACGATCTCGTGCTTCTCGGTCAGCCCGAGCTGGCGCATGGCCTCGAGCTCGGCGGGCAGCCCGTGGGTGTCCCAGCCGAAGCGTCGGTGCACCTGCTTGCCGCGCATCGTCTGGTACCGCGGGAAGACGTCCTTGGCGTAGCCGGTCAGCAGGTGGCCGTAGTGCGGCAGGCCGTTGGCGAACGGCGGGCCGTCGTAGAAGACCCACTCGGTGCACCCCTCGCGGGCGCGGACCGACTCGGCGAAGGTGTCGTCGCGCTTCCAGGCCGCGAGGACTCCGGTCTCGATCTCGGGGAATCGCGGCGAGGCGGGGACGCCGGTGGCGTCGGAACCCTTGGGGTAGGTCATCGGTTCTCCAGGTCGTGCGGTGGGTCGCCCCCGCTGTTCCGGCCGAGGGACCTTCTGACCACGAGGACGCCGTCCGGGTGCGTGACCCGGGGGCGCGGTACCACCCCGCTTGTCACCGACCCCGCCCTCTCGGACGGTGACCGTGACCGCTCTGCTCCGGCTGTGACGGGCCTGCCCCGCCCGGTTCTACCGACGACCACCGGGCCGTGGCCCGCCGGTCGCTTTCTTCCGGGTGCTCCCCGGTGATGGCCGGATCGACGCGTGTCCGATCCTACCGTCAGAGCCGAGGAGGCGCGAGGCCGACGCGAGGAGCAGGATCGAGGCCATGTCCTCCACCCCGTCCGCCCCGCCGGCCAAGCCCGAGAGCACGGTCACCGTGATCGTGGCGTTCCTCGCCAACCTGCTGATCGCCGTCGCCAAGACGGTCGCCGCGTTCCTGACGGGGTCGGCCTCGATGGTCGCCGAATCCGCGCACTCGTGGGCGGACACCGGCAACGAGATCTTCCTGTTCATCGCCGACAAGCGCGGCGTCAAGCGCCGCGACGACGCCCACCCGCTCGGCTACGGCAAGGAGACGTACGTCTGGTCGATGTTCGCGGCCTTCGGCCTGTTCACCGTGGGCGCCGTCGTCTCGATCCAGCACGGCATCTCGCAGCTCACCGCCGACGAAGAGGCCGAGGACTACCTGATCAACTACGTCGTGCTCGCGATCGCGTTCGCGCTCGAGGGCACGTCCTTCCTGCAGGCCTTCCGACAGGCCAGGGGTTCGGCCCGCGAGCGGCGCACCCCGACCCTCCGCTTCGTCCTGCGCAGCTCGAACTCGACCCTGCGGGCCGTCTTCGCCGAGGACGCGGCCGCCCTGGTCGGACTGCTCATCGCGTTCCTCGGCATCTTCCTGCACCAGATCACCGGATCGGCGGTGTTCGACGCCGTGGGGTCGATCGCCGTCGGCGTGCTGCTGGGCGTCGTCGCCCTCGTGCTGGTCGACCGCAACCGCAGGTTCCTCGTCGGCGAGAGTCCGTCGGACGAACTCGAGTCGACCGTCCTCGAGCGCCTCCTGGCCCGCCCCGAGATCGCCCGCGTGACCTACCTGCACACCGAGTTCGTCGGCCCCGGCCGGCTCTACCTGGTCGCCGCGGTCGACATGACCGGCGACGATCGCGAGGAGCACGTCGCCGTGGCACTGCGGCGGGTCGAGCGGGAGCTCGAGGACCACGACGCCGTCGAGGAGGCCGTGCTGACCCTCTCCACGCCGGACGAGCCGAGCCTGACGCCCGCGGGGGCGTCCGACCCGGCTCGTCGTTGACGGTCGCGCGGCGGCTCAGCCCCGGGAGGCGCGACGCCGGGTGACGAGGACGGTCGCGGCCCCGAGGCCCACCAGCACCAGCCCGGCCAGGCCCGCCCACGGCGCCGACTCGGACGCGCCCGTGTAGGCCAGGCCCGTGGCGCTCGTCACGGCACGGACCGGCAGCCCGGAGCCGGTCGCCACCACGACCGGCGTCACGCCCGGGCCACCCGTCCCGGCCGGCACCTCGGCCGGCGCACCGACCGAGTAGGCGACCGTGTCCGCGCCGGCCGAGACCACCGGGGCCGTGAAGGCCGGGTCGTACTGCACCGCCGTGAAGACGTAGTCACCCGGCAGCTCGGCTCCGTAGATCTTCCAGGTCCCGTCCGCGCCGACCACGATCGGGAAGTCGTAGCCCGGGATCGGCTCGGTCGCGACGACGGCGAGGAAGTCGTCGACCTCGGCACGGGTGCCCGAGAAGGGCAGCAGGAACGCGCCGGGCTCCCCGGTGCCCTCGAAGACGGTGTCGACGTAGCCGGGAGCCAGGTCGGACGCCTGCTCGAACCGGTCGCCTGCCCGGGGCGACAGGACGACGGGCGCCGCGAGGCGGTCGCGGGCCTCGACGACGAAGGTCCCCCCCAGGGCGTTCGGCGACGTCCGCGTGGTGACCGCGTCGACCACGACGTCCTGGATCGCACCGAGGGTCCAGGTCCCGACGGGCACCCGGACGGTGGCGGCCCACCGGCCGGCCTCGTCGACCGGGACGGATCCGTCGTAGTCGACGTCGGTCCCGTCCGCGGCGACGGCCGCCAGCCGCACGCGGGCACCCGGCTCACCACCCCCGGTCACGGCGACGGCGGCCTCTCCTCCCCCGAGGGCCGCGAACCGGTCGCCGGCCGCCGGTCCGTCGAGCGTGGGTGCCGGGAGCGTCACGGCGACGGCCCGGAACTCGACCGGAGTCGACGCGGGCGAGTCCTCGCTGGCGCGCTCACCGGCGGGGTCGACGAGGTGCTGCGTGGTCGTCACCGACCAGTCCCCGCTCGCCAGCCTCGTGGTCGCGGTCCACCGGCCGGCGTCGTCGGTGCCGACCGTGACCGGACCGGCCGAGGCGCCGTCCGCCTCGAGGCGCTCGAAGGTGATCGTGACGACGGCGCTCGGGGCGGCGGTCCCCGCGACCGTCACGGGGAGCGTGGACCCCTGGGCTCCCTCGGCCGTCGAGACCGAGACGAAGGCGTCGGGTGCCGGAGACTCCACGACGGGGGCCTCGGGTGCGACGAGGGCCGCCTGCTCGTCGGCCTCGACGTCGGCCTGCCCCTCGGACGCCGGCACCTCGTCGGCGGGCACGGCGGGCTCCTCGGTCGCCACGGGTGCCTCCGGGGCCGTCGCAGGCGCCTCCTCGGCCGGCGCGGACGCCTCCGGGGCCGTCGCGGGCGCCTCCTCGGCGGCCTCGGACGCCTCCGGGGTCGGCGTGACGGCGACCGGAGCCTGAGCCTCCTCGCCCCCGTCGGTCGAGACGAGGTCTCCCTGCGGGCGGGCGAGGTCGCCCCCCGACTCGACGGCCGGCTGGGCGAGTGCCGCCTGCCCGCTCAGTGCGATGCCCCCCAGGGCGATGACGATGGCCGTCGACAGCGCGGTGGCGGTCGACACGGTCTTCTTCATGAGTGTTGTCCTTGTCAGTGAGTCAGGGTGGGCCGGTCGCCCTGACCCACCCCGGGCCACCGGCCGTCGGCCCGGCGTTCCGGTCCGACACCAGTGACGCTAGCGACCCATGACGACGAATCCTCACGCCGTGACCGGTCCGTGACCGAAGGTCATCCGCAGGGGTGAGGCCCCCTCGTCCGCCGGACGGCGCGGTCGGTCGCGGTCTCCTCCTCGGGGCACGTCGTGACGCACCTCCGGGTGCGGTCTCGGGCGCGTCGACCGCGTACGACGAAGCCGGGCCCGACACCTCGAGAGGTGTCGGGCCCGGCCCGTGAGGGACGCTCGCGCGACCGGGGTCAGCCCCGGGAGGCGCGGCGCCGCGAGACGACGACGGCCGCCGCCCCGAGACCCACCAGCAGCATGCCGGCCAGCCCCGCGAGCGGTGCCGAGTCCGACGACCCCGTGTAGGCCAACGACGTCGGGGAGGTGCCCCGCACGGTCGTCGACACGGCGGGCACCACCGGGGCGGCCAGCGTGAAGGTCACCGGCACGCTCGCGTCCGAGATCAGCTCGACGCCCAGGCGGTCGTCGAGCTGGAAAGCGGCGAACGACCAGGTGCCGGGCCGCAACGAGGCGGTCGTGCTCCAGCGACCGTCCGATCCGACGACGACCGGGTCCAGTCCGGCCGAGGGGCGCTCCACCTCGGTGACCGGGATCTCTCCGCGCAGGGCTGCGGCGTACCGTTCGATGCCGCTCGTCCCGTCGTCGAAGAAGCCGTAGAGCGCGATGGACGCCCCCGGCGTACCGGTGCCCGTGATGTCGAACTCCAGGTAGCCCTCGGCACCAGGCCGCGGGTCGGGTCGTCCCGTGATCGTCGCACCGGCGCCCGGCGAGGTGACCACCGGTGCGTCCACGACGCCCGCCTCACTCGGCAGGACGGTGATGAGGGGCGAGAGGTTGGCGGCGGAGGACGCCGACTTGATGCCGGGGTGCGTGGGATAAGCCTCGAGGTCGACCTGCTTCGCCGCGATGCGCCAGACGCCCACGGGCACCGACAGCTCGGTCGCGAATCCGCCGTCACGGAACTCGTCCGCGACGACGGGCGCGAGGACCCGCGTGCCGTCCTCGCTGACCAAGGTCAGTTCGGCCCGGTACAGCGTGCCGGTCGTACCGGTCGTGAAGACGGTCGCGCGCTGCTCTCCGTCGACCTCCGCGTCGGCGACGTAGACCTCGTCGCCGGCCTGGTCGACGACGGCCCACTGCGGCAGGACCTGCGCGATCGCCTCGAAGCGCGTCACGGACGACTCGGCCGAGGGGTCGCTGTCGGCGAGGCCGTCGGCGTCGAGTGAGCGCTGCGTGGCCGTCGCGGCCCACCGACCGCCCTCGAAGCCGACCGTGACCGTCCAGGTGCCGTCCGATCCGACCACGGTGCTCACGTCCGCCTCGGTGGAGACGTCTGCCGCGGCGTCGTCGCGGACGAACGACAGGGCGACTTCGGCACCCGGCTGCCCGGTGCCCGCGAGGGCGACGGGCACGTCACCCTCGGTCGCCCCGTCCGCCGCCGTCACCTCGAGCGACTGCCCGTCGGCCGGAGACGTGATCACCGGAGCGGCCGGCGTCGCGGCGAGCGCCGCGACCGGCGCGGGCTCGGTCGTCGGCCCAGGGGTCGCCGGCACGGCCGCCTCGGGCATCGGCACCTCCTCGCCGACCCCGGCCGCACCGACGGCATCCGTCGCGTCCCCCGTGTCGTCCGCGGTGCCGGCGTCCGGCTCGGCTGATGGAGCCGTCTCGGCCACGGGGACCTCGTCGGTGACCGACGCGTCGTCGGCCGCCGCGTCGCCGGTCGCCGTGTCGCCGGTCGCCGCGTCGGCGCCCGGTGTCCCACCCGCTGCCGGGTCCACGGCGTCGGTCGACGGCGACGCCGTCTCGTGTCCGAGCGGCGCAGGGGCCGCGATCGCGGCCTGTCCGCTCAGGGCGACGCCCCCCAGGGCGATGGCGATGGCCGTCGACAACGCGGCGGCGCTCGACACGGTCTTCTTCATGCGTGACTTCCTCTTCGTGAGTCAGAGAGGACCGGCCCGCCCCGACCCACCCCGGACGCCCGATCGTCGGCCTGGTGATCCGAACCGACGAGTTCGACGCTATCGGCTCGTACCGAGCTTCCCTCACTCCGTGACCCGTTCGTTGCGCGAGATCATCCGCTGTGATGAGCGCGCCTCCACCCCCGGACGACCCCGTCGGGTCATCCACTCGTTCGGGGGGTGAATCACGACCGTTCCTGCGTCGTTCGCAGCCGTTTCTTGGCCCCCTCGGATACCGTGAGGCGGTGCATGCAGTCATCAAGCTCGTGAGAGAGCACCCGTCCGCGGCGAGGTTCCTCGTCGTCGGGGGCATCGGCTTCGTGATCACGATGGCGATCAACTACGGGCTCAAGCTGTTCGTCATCCCGCAGCACCCGGTCACGGCTCTCGCACTGGGCATCGTCGTCGCGACGATCGTCTCGTACTGGATGAACAAGAAGTGGTCGTTCGACGACCGCGGTGAGAGGCACACCGCCCACGAGATGCTGCTGTTCGTCGTGGTCAGCCTCGTCGGCGTCGCCATCAACTCGGCGCCCGCCTACCTGTCCCGTTACGGGCTCGGCCTCGAGGTGCCGAACGTCTCCCGCGCGACCCAGGAGATCGCGGACTTCGTCAGCGGCCCGGTCATCGGCACGCTGTTCGCCATGGTCTTCCGCTACTGGGCCATGAACAAGTGGGTCTTCCCGAAGCGGGCCGAGATCGCCGACGTGCTCTCGCCCACGTCGCCGTCGACGTCACCGACGCCGACGGTCTAGGCCGAGCGCGCCTCCCGGGCCGCCAGTCCGTCGGCCACCGGTCCGACGGCAGCGGCGACGACCGACCCCAGGTCACCCCGCGACACCCCGGCCCTGGCCCAGGTGGCCACGGCCGCCGACGCGGCGGCGATCAGGGCCGACCCCACCACCTGGGCCGACAGGTCCGGCCGGTCGCGGCCGGTGCGCTCGGCCACGTACGACGCGACGACGGCCTGCTGCCGGACGAAGCGGACGGCCGCCGAGGCGACGAGGTCGTCGCCGAGGGCCATGGCCTCGGACTGGGTCAGGGCCCAGGGCACGCGCTCGGGGTCGTGCGCCTCGGCGAGGGCGACGAGCGCGGCCTCGACGGCGCGCACCGGCGAGAGCGACGAGGAGGCGCGCAACAGGTCGCCGAGGTCGGCCAGGCTCTGGTCGAGGTCGAGCCAGAAGAGGTCGGACTTCGCTTCGAAGTAGTTGAAGAACGTGCCCCGGCTGACGCCGGCGCGCCGAGCGATGTCGTCGACGGTCGTACGGGCGTAGCCGTTCTCGAGGAACAGCTCGGCGGCGGCGTCGGCCAGCATCTCGGCCGACGACCGTCGCGGTCGACCGACCGGCCGCCGCGGGCGGGTACCTGGGCCATCGGACATGGAGACCATCATGCCGCTAGACTCGACGGCGCACTTGTTGCACCCGGTCCACGAATGCCGCCCCGCACCGGGGCGCCTCGGACCGCCCCCGACCTCCCCGTCCCGTACGCACCCGATCCCCACGCCCGGAGTCCCATGCGCAGTCGCCTGCCCGCCCTGATCGCCGCCACCGCCGCGGCGGGCCTCGTGCTCGCCGGGTGCACCAGCGGGGGCGATCCCGACGCCTCGTCCACACCGGTCGCGGGCGGGACGCTCACCTACGCGTCGGGGGACGCCGAGCCCACCTGCCTCGATCCGCACGTCGGGGGCAACTACCCGCAGGCGCTCGTGTCGACCCAGTACCTCGAGTCCCTCGTCTCGAAGGACGCGAACGGCGACGTCGTGCCGTGGCTGGCCGACTCGTGGGAAGAGGCCGACGACGGCCTGAGCTGGACCTTCACGCTCAAGGACGGCGTCACCTTCACCGACGGCACCCCGTTCGACGCCGCAGCCGTGGCCGCCAACGTCGCCCACCTGCAGGACCCCACGACCCTCTCGTCCACCGGGTACCTCGCCCTCGGCAAGGTCACGGGCGTCGAGGCGGTCGACGACCGGACGGCCCGCTTCGACCTGAGCGCGCCCGACAGCGCACTGCTCGAGTCGCTCTCGCAGCCGTGGCTCGCCATGGAGTCCCCCGAGGCCCTGACCCGCACGCAGGAGGTCAACTGCGAGTCGCCGGTCGGCACCGGGCCGTTCGTCGTCGACTCGTGGACGAAGCAGCAACAGGTGGTGCTCACCCGCAACGACGACTACACGTCGCCACCGGCCGACGCCGGGCACCAGGGTCCGGCCTACCTCGACGAGATCGTCTGGCGATTCATCCCCGACTCGGCGTCCCGCTACGCCGCCCTCCAGGCCGGCCAGGTCGACGTGATCGACAACGCCCAGCCCGACACCCTCGTCGCCGCCGCGAAGGACGACTCGCTGGACGAGATCGACGCCCCCCGGCCCGGCGCCTCCAACCGCATCGAGCTCAACGCCGGCAAGGCACCGTTCGACGACCCGGCCGTCCGCGAAGCGTTCATCCGGGGCGTCGACGTCGACTCCGGCATCGACTCGCTCTTCTTCGGCACGGCGAAGCGGTCCTACAGCCCGCTCTCGAGCGTCGAACCCCTGGCGTTCTCGGACGAGTCACTCTTCGACGTCGACGCCGACGCGGCGAACGACCTGCTCGACCAGGCCGGCTGGACCACCCGCGACGCGGACGGGTACCGCACGAAGGACGGCGTGCGCCTCGCCGCGACCTTCCCGGTCAGCACGAACCAGTCGATCCCCGCCGAGCAGTCGCTCTTCGAACAGGTGCAGGCCGGCGCGAAGGACCTCGGCTTCGCCGTCACCCTCGAGCCCCTCGACCTGTCGAGCTGGTACGGCGCCCTCGCCGCGAACGAGTACGACCTGGTCAGCGCGCCGTACACGAAGGTCGGTCCCGACGTCCTGCGCATCCTCTACGACAGCGCCGGCATCACCCCGGCCCCGAGCGGCTACTTCGCCAACCTGTCCCAGACGGACGACCCGGCCCTCGACGACCTGCTGACCCGCGCCTCCGAGACCAGTGACGCCGACGAACGGGCCGACCTCTACCAGCAGGCCCAGCAGACCATCCTCGAGGGGTGGCACGTGTTGCCGCTCTACGACCAGCAGAACCACTACCTCGTGCGCTCGGAGGTCCAGGGGGTCCGCGCCCTCCCGACCGTCCAGGCCCCGACCATGTACGACGCCTACAAGGCGAGCTGACCGGGGTGCGGCCGGGGCGGTGGCGACGGGCCGGGCGGTGGCTGGTCGGCCGCCTGCTGGGTGCGGTCTTCGTGCTCTGGGCGGTCGCCACCCTGATCTTCTTCGCGATCCGCCTCGTGCCGGGCGACCCCGCCGAGGCCATCCTCGGCGGGCCGGGGTCCCAGGCGTCGGCCGAGGCGCTCGACACGGTGCGCCGGCAGTACGGTCTCGACCAGCCCCTGCTGGTGCAGTACCTCGCGCAGCTCGGCAGGCTCGCGACCGGCGACCTGGGCACCTCGTACTCGCTGCGGACCGACGTCGGCCGACTGCTGCTCGACCAACTGCCCGGCACGATCGGCCTCGCGCTGCTGTCGCTCGTCGTGGCCTGGCTCCTGGCGATCGGCACGGCCTGGTGGGCGACCCTCAGCGGCCGGGTCGCCGCGACGGTCTCGTCCGGGCTCGAGGTGGTCGCCTCGGCGGTGCCGCACTTCTGGCTGGCGAGCCTGCTGATCCTCGTCTTCAGCACCGGCCTCGGCTTGCTGCCCCCGGTGAGCACGGGCACGCCCGCCGGGCTCGTGCTGCCGGTCGTCACCCTCGCGATCCCCGTCGCCGGGTTCCTCGGCCAGGTCACCCGCGACTCGCTGCTCGACGCGGCCGCGACGCCGTTCGCGATCTCGGCACGGGCGCGGGGCGAGAGCCCGTCCGGGCTGTTCTCCCGCCACCTGCTGCGCCACGCCGCCCTGCCCGGACTCGCCCTGTCGGGGTGGGCGTTCGGCTCGTTGCTGAGCGGCGCCGTCGTCGTCGAGTCGGTGTTCGCCCGCCCGGGCCTCGGCCGCACCCTGCTGGGCGCGGTCACCCTGCGCGACATCCCGCTCGTCACCGGGGTCGCCCTCGTCTCGGCCCTGGCCTACGTCGTGGTCGTCGCGCTCGGCGACCTGGCCGAGCGGGCCGTCGACCCCCGGGGGCGTGCGACGTGACCGTGCTGCCCGACCTGCCCCGGGGTGACGGGCCGACCCGCGCCTCCTCGTCCCGCACCCGCCGGCGGCGCCCACCCCTCGGCGCGGCCGAGACGGTGGCCGCGGCCCTGTTGCTGCTCGTCGTCCTGATGGCCGTCGCGCCGGGACTGCTGGCCCCCGCCGACCCGCTCGCGGTGTCCCCGGGCGACGCCTTCGCCGGCCCGTCGCTCGCCCACCCTTTCGGCACCGACGAGTCGGGGCGCGGCGTGTGGACCCGCGTCGTGCACGGAGCCGGCGCCTCGCTCACCATCGGGCTGGTCGCCACGGTCGTCGGCACCGGCCTCGGCACGGCGCTCGGGGTGCTGGCGGGTCTCGGGGGCCGCGGGTGGGCCGGGCGCGCGACCGACGCCGGCGTCAGCCGGGTGCTCGAGGTGCTCTTCGCCCTTCCCGGCCTGCTGCTCGCGCTCGTCGTCATCGCCTTCACCGGCCCGGGCGCCGTGCCCGCGACGATCGCCGTGGGCCTCGCCACGGCGCCGGGGTACGCCCGCATCGTGCGCAGCCAGGTGGCCGCCGTCCGCCGGTCGCCGATGGTCGAGGCCGCGACCGTGCTCGGCCGACGACCGGCCGTCGTGCTCGTGCGCCACGTGCTGCCGAACGCGCTGGCGCCGGTCGTCGTGCTCGCGACGCTGGGCCTCGGCCAGGCCGTCGTCTGGGCGTCGTCGCTGAGCTACCTCGGTCTCGGGTCGCCTCCGCCGGCGCCGGAATGGGGAGCCATGCTGTCGGCCGGCCGCACCTACCTCGCGATCGCCTGGTGGATGACCGTCTTCCCGGGTCTCGCCGTGGTCGTGACGGCCGCCTCCGCGACCGTGCTCGGTCGTGGGCTCGCCCGTCGCGGCCGGGGAGGTCGGCCGTGACCGCGACCCCCTCGGGCCCCGCGGCCCCGCACGGCGACGGGCGCCGCGCCTCCTCGGACGACCTCGTCGTCGAGCACCTGCACGTCGCCTTCGACGGGGTCACGGCCGTCGACGACGTGTCGTTCTCGCTCCGCCCCGGCGAGTGCGTGGCCCTCGTCGGCGAGTCCGGGTCGGGCAAGAGCGTGACCGCCAGGGCCCTGCTGGGACTGACCGGAGGCACGGTGGGCGCCGACGTGCTCCGGCTGGGCGACGACGACCTGCTGACGCTGACCGAGCGGGGCTGGCGACGGCTGCGCGGCCCGCGCGTCGGTCTCGTCCTGCAGGACGCCCTGGTCTCGCTCGACCCGCTGCGCCCCGTCGGGCGTGAGATCGACGACGCGCTGCGGCTGCACACCCGGCTGTCGGCCGCCGAGCGTCGGGCCCGCGTGCTCGAGGTGCTGACCGAGGTCGGGATGCCCGACCCCGAGACGCGTCGGGGGCTCCGCTCGGGCGAGCTGTCGGGGGGCCTGCGTCAGAGGGCACTCATCGCGGCGGCCCTCGCGCTGCGCCCCGGCCTGATCGTCGCCGACGAGCCCACGACGGCGCTCGACTCCGAGGTGCAGCGCGTCGTCGTCGACCGGCTCGCCGCCCTGCGCGACGACGGGACGGCCGTCCTCGCCATCAGTCACGACCTCGGCGTGGTGCGTCGCCTGGCCGACCGGGTCGTCGTCCTGCGCGACGGAGTCGTGGTCGAGCAGGGGCCCACGGCGCGCGTGCTCGACTCCCCCGAGGCCGACCACACGCGGATGCTCGTCGCCGCCCTGCCCGGCGGGGTGCCGCGCGGGCGCCGTCTGTCGACGCCCGGCACCCGGGCGGCGGGAGGCGCGCGCGGCTCGGCCCCGGACCCCGCGAGCACCCCTCCCCCGTCAGGAGGCGCGCGCGGTTCGGCGACGGATGTCACGGCCCCGCCGGTCCTCGTCGCCACGGACCTCCGCCGGGTCTTCGCCGGCCGCCGCGGCCCCGACCGGGTCGCCGTCGACGGCGTCTCGCTCACGCTTCACGCCGGCGAGACCCTCGGCCTGGTCGGCGCCTCGGGCTCGGGCAAGACCACGACCGCGCGCCTGCTGCTCGGCCTCGACGAACCCGACGACGGGACGGTGGACCTGCTCGGCGCCCGGTGGGCTCCGCTGCGCGAGCGGGACCGGCGTCCGCGCCGGGCCGACCTCGGCGCGATCTACCAGGACCCCTCGAGTTCGTTCGACCCGCGCTTCACGGTGGGCCGGGTGCTCGCGGACGCCCTGACGTCCGGTCGCCGGACGCGCCTCCGACCGGTCGAGGCCGAGGTCGTCGCCCTGCTGGGCCGGGTCGGGCTCCCGGCCGACACGGTCGGGCGCCGCCCCGACACGTTGTCGGGCGGCCAGCGCCAGAGGGTCGCGATCGCCAGGGCCCTCGCCCCGAGACCCCGGGTGATCGTCTGCGACGAGCCCGTCTCGGCTCTCGACCTCTCGGTGCAGGCACAGGTGCTCGACCTGCTCGACGACCTGCAGCGTCAGGACGGCCTGGCGTACCTCTTCATCTCGCACGACCTGGACGTGGTCGAGCACGTGTCCGACCGCGTCGCCGTGCTGCACGAGGGGCGGGTCGTCGAGCAGGGCGCCACGGCCGACGTCTTCGGTCGCCCGCAGCACGCCCACACGCGGGCCCTGCTCGCCGCCCGGCCGTAGTCGGCCCGGACGACGGGTCGGTCCGGCCCCGGACGGCGGGGTCGGCTCAGCCCCGGCGGGCGGCGTCGGCCTCGGCGGCCTTCGGGTCGACGACGTCGATCAGCCCGGACTGGGCCCACTCGAGCGCCCAGTCCGACTTCGCGACCTCGCTCGACTCGTCGGCGTAGGCCTCGACCAGTTCGCGCGCCTCGTCGTCGGTGGCGACCGACGGGCCCGAACCGAGCAGCGGCTCGTTGGCGGTCTCCTTCGTGAACCAGACGGCGACGAGGCCGATCACGGCCGCGGCCATCAGGTAGAAGGCCGGGATGTCGTGGGCCCACGAGAAGCCACGACCCTCGGCCCAGACGACGAGCGCCTCGGTCGCGAGCGGGGTGGTGCCGCCGAACAGCGAGACCGACACGTTGAACGCGATGGCCAGGGCGCCGTAGCGGATGATCGTCGGGAACAGCGCTGGCAGCGTCGAGGGCATCGTCGAGGTGAACGTGACGAGCACGAGGCCGAGCACCAGCAGGCCCACGAAGACGAGCGGCGTGCTCTCGGACTGCACGAGCTTGAGCGCCGGCCACGACAGCACCAGGAACCCGACGCAGCCGGCGAAGAGCACCGGTCGGCGGCCGAACCGGTCGCTGAGGCGCCCGCTGAACGTGATGACGATCATCATCAGCACCATCACGACGATGACGAGCAGCAGCCCCGAGGTCGCGCTGCGACCGAGCGTGTTGGTCAGGTAGGTCGGCATGTACGACAGCAGCATGTAGTCGGTCACGTTGAACACCAGCACGAGGCCGATGCAGACGATCAGCGCACGCCAGTTCTCGGCGAACAGCTTCACGAACGGCACCTTCGCGTGCTCGCGTCCGGCGGCTTCCTCCTGCTGCTTCTGGAACGCGGGCGTCTCCTCGAGCTTGAGCCGCAGGTAGAGCCCGATGAGGCCGAGGGGCCCGGCGATCAGGAACGGGATGCGCCAGCCCCAGGCGAGCAGCGCCTCCTCGCTCATGCCGAGCTGGAGGCCGGTGACCAGCGAGGCACCGAGCACGTAGCCGGCGAGCGTGCCGAACTCGAGCCACGAGCCCATGAAGCCGCGGCGCTTGTCGGGCGAGTACTCGGCGATGAACGTGGCCGCGCCTCCGTACTCGCCGCCGGTCGAGAAGCCCTGCAGCAGGCGGGCCAGCAGCAGCAGCACGGGCGCCCAGAGGCCGATCGTCGCGTACGACGGGATGAGCCCGATGGCCAGCGTGCCGGCGGCCATCAGGATCATCGTCAGCGCCAGCACCTTCTGCCGGCCGATGCGGTCGCCGAGTGGACCGAAGAACGCGCCACCGATCGGGCGCACGACGAACGCGGCGGTGAACGTGCCGAAGGTGAAGAGGATGTTCAGCGCGTCGTCGCCCGGCGGGAAGAACACCTGCGCGATGGTCGTCGTGATGTAGGCGTAGACGCCGAAGTCGAACCACTCCATGGCGTTGCCGAGCGCCGCGGCGCTCACCGCGCGCTTGAGCAGACCCTCCTCGACGACGGTGACGTCGTCGGTGGTGAGCGTGCGGCGGGCGGACTTCTTGCTGTCGTGCTTCTTGGCTGACATCAGGTGAGGCCTCCAGGTCGTCGGGCGGTGGACGTCGACCCCGGTGTCGGCAAAAACCCGTCGAGCCTACCAGGGCTGCCATGTCAGTACCAGTTCAGCGACTGCATCGGTGCAGCGACCGCACCGCCCGGGAGGCGCGGCGACGGTCCCCGAGGACGCCTCGCGAGGGTGCGTACACTGGTCGGAGTCCCACAACCAGGCACCTCCCCACCGACACGGTGCCGTCCACAGAACCGGAGAAGACCATGCCGTCAGCGATGCCCGAGAAGCCCGCCCTCGAAGGACTCGAGGCCCGTTGGGGTCAGGTCTGGGAGGGCCGCGGCACCTACCGCTTCGACCGCACCGGCGCGACCCGCGCCTCCGTGTTCTCGGTCGACACGCCCCCGCCCACGGCCTCGGGCAGCCTGCACATCGGCCACGTGTTCAGCTACACGCACACCGACGTCAAGGCCCGGTTCGAACGCATGCGCGGCAAGAGCGTGTTCTACCCGATGGGCTGGGACGACAACGGCCTGCCCACCGAGCGTCGCGTCCAGAACTTCTACGGCGTGCGCTGCGACCCGTCGCTGCCCTACGACGCCGGCTTCACCCCGCCCTTCGAGGGCGGCGACAACAAGTCGTCGAAGGCCGCCGACCAGGTGCCGATCTCGCGCCGCAACTTCATCGAGCTCTGCGAGCGCCTGACCGTCGAGGACGAGAAGCAGTTCGAGGACGTCTGGCGGAAGCTCGGCCTCTCGGTCGACTGGACCCAGAGCTACCGCACCATCGACGACGGGTCGCAGGCCATCGCCCAGAAGGCGTTCCTCCGCAACCTGGCGCGCGGCGAGGCCTACCAGGCCGACGCCCCCACCCTCTGGGACGTCACCTTCCGCACGGCCGTCGCCCAGGCCGAGCTCGAAGACAAAGAGATGCCCGGTGCGTACCACAAGCTCGCCTTCCACCGCACCGACGGCGAGGGCGACGTGCTGATCGACACGACGCGCCCCGAATTGCTGCCGGCCTGCGTGGCCCTCGTGGCGCACCCCGACGACGAGCGCTACCAGGCGCTGTTCGGCACGACCGTCCGCTCGCCCCTGTTCGACGTCGAGGTGCCCGTGGTCGCGCACCACCTGGCCCAGCCCGACAAGGGATCGGGCATCGCCATGGTCTGCACCTTCGGCGACACGAACGACGTGGTGTGGTGGCGTGAGCTGCAGCTGCCGAACCGAGCCGTGATCGGCTTCGACGGACGGTTCGTCAGCGAGGCGCCCGAGGCGATCACGTCCGAGGCTGGTCGCGCCTCGTACGCCCAGCTGGCCGGCAAGACGGTGTTCAGCGCCAAGCAGTCGGTGGTCGAGCAGCTCACGGCCTCTGGCGAGCTCGTGGGCGAGATCCGCAAGATCTCGCACCCGGTGAAGTTCTTCGAGAAGGGCGACAAGCCCCTCGAGATCGTGTCGACCCGGCAGTGGTACGTGGTCAACGGAGCCCGCGACGAGCAGCTCAAGGGCTCGCTGCTCGAGCGCGGCGCCCAGGTGGCCTTCCACCCCGACTTCATGCGCGTGCGGTACGACAACTGGGTCAACGGCCTGAACGGCGACTGGCTGATCTCGCGTCAGCGCTTCTTCGGCGTGCCGATCCCGGTCTGGTACCCGCTCGACGGTGACGGCAACCCCGTGTTCGACCGGGTGATCGTCCCGTCCGAGGACCAGCTGCCGATCGACCCGGCGTCCGACACGGCGCCCGGCTACGACGAGTCGCAGCGCGGCGTGCCCGGCGGGTTCCAGGGCGAGGTCGACGTGATGGACACCTGGGCGACCTCGTCGCTCACGCCCCAGCTGGCCGGCGGGTGGGAGCGCGACCCCGAACTGTTCGACCTGGTGTTCCCGTACGACGTTCGTCCGCAGGGGCAGGACATCATCCGCACCTGGTTGTTCTCGACGATGCTCCGGTCGCAGCTCGAGTCGGGCACCGTGCCCTGGAAGAACGCCTCGATCTCGGGCTTCATCGTCGATCCCGACCGCAAGAAGATGTCGAAGTCGAAGGGCAACGTCGTCACGCCGGCCGCCATGCTCGACGAGCACGGCTCCGACTCGGTGCGCTACTGGGCGGCGTCGAGCCGACTGGGCACCGACGCCGCGTTCGACCCGCAGAACCCGAAGCAGATCAAGATCGGTCGTCGCCTGGCGATCAAGGTGCTGAACGCGGCGAAGTTCGTGTACTCGTTCGAGCTGCCCTCCGGTGAGTTCGAGATCACGCAGCCGCTCGACCGCGACCTGCTCGCGTCGTTCGCCGCCGTGGTCGAGACCGCGACCGAGGCGCTCGAGGGCTACGACCACGCTCGCGCGCTCGAGACGACCGAGAAGTTCTTCTGGGCCTTCTGCGACGACTACCTCGAGCTCGTCAAGGAGCGCGCCTACGGGGCGACCACCCCGGCCGAGCAGGCCTCGGCCGTGCTCGCGCTGCGGACGGTCCTCGAGGGCCTGCTGCGCCTGCTGGCGCCGTACCTGCCGTTCGCGACCGAAGAGGTCTGGTCGTGGACCCACGACGACTCCGTGCACCGGGCCGCGTGGCCGACGGTCGGCGAGCTCGGCCTCGCCGAGGGCGAGCGCTCGTCGGGCCTCGTCGGGCTCGTGGGCCAGGCGCTGATCTTCGTCCGTCGGGCGAAGTCCGACGCGAAGGCCTCGCAGAAGACCCCGGTGGCCTCGGCCGTCATCACGGGCCCGGCCGCCCAGCTCGACCTCGTCCGGCTCGCGGCGGATGACCTCGCGGCGGTCGGCAAGATCGCCGAGCTGTCGTTCGCCGAGGGCGACGAACTCGCGGTCGGCGACATCGTGTTCGCCGAGCAGCCGGCCGACGGCGCGACCGCCCCTGCTGCCGCCCCCGCTCCGACGGCGGGTGCCTGATGCAGCTCGGCACGCGGTGGAGCGTGGGAGGCGCGGCTCCGGCCGAACTGCCCGCTCCCGTCCTCGGGGCGGTCGCCCAGGTCGAGCGTGAGCTCTCCGACCAGGGCGTCGACGCGACGTCGTGGCGCTGGACGCTGACCTGGCTCGAGCGCCGCCCCGTCGTCGAGCTCGACGACGGCACGGTCATCCGCGTCGACGCCGTCACCGGCGAGGCCCACGTCCACGAGCCCGTCGATGCCGAGGGCGACGACGACTAGCCGGGCCTGCGCTGCGACGGCAAGATGGGCCGCTCCCCCTCGGGGTGAGCGGCCCATGCTGCACCGCGGAGCGAACCTGGCCTTCACTCTTCATACTCATACAGGCCGCCGCCGCAGACCAGGATCAATGCAACCTCCCTGGGCCACACATACTTACCCTGTAGCGTCAGCTGTCAATCTTAGAAAATAAATCGACGCCTGCATTTAGAACTACATAGGTATACATCGCCGATAACTGACAAAGCCATGACGGACTGTATATGTTTCTAATACTTTGTTGAGAGGCGACGCAGGTGGTTTCCGTCTAGAGCCGAAAGGCCCCTGTTAATGTCGGCCTGAATCTCCGGAGGTAAGGTACTTGTTTTCACGCCCGTTCGCATAGCATCCCGCAGCAAAGAACCTTTTTTGGTGCCAGCGATCTTGTCAGCGTTTTCGGCAAAAAAGGCAGCAAGAGGCCGTAATCTTGCATCTTCCCAGACGCTTCCTCCCATGCGTGCCGCGGAACGGAAGGCGATTCCGCAACACTCAGCAACTGTTTCAGTGAACTTCAAGTCGTGAGACTTCTCCCCCAAGGTTTTTCCGGAATGAAAGCCCGCCAGTGCACGATTAAAAGCGGAAGAGAGCGCCCCGTCTTTCAGGTCTTCCTCGGCCCATCGTTTCCAGCTGTCGACATGAGCTGTAACTATTCTCTGCCTTTGCTTTCCTGAGGCAGTCTCTAAAGCCTCTTCAATGTATTCCTGCCCCTCGGCATACTCACCGGCCCAAACACGAAATGTACCCAGCAAGAATGCCGTGTCCTGGTTGGGCCAGCAGTCGTAAGCCTGGGTAGCAGCGGGAACTGCAAGCGCAACATCATGCAATTCCCGGCCAAGAACTACTGCCAATCCATAACTTGACACAGCTTTCGCCTTAGGTTCGGAGGCATACTTAAGAGACGCGTGGTAGTAGGGAACTGCAGCCTCGAACTGTCCTTCAGCCACCCTTAGGTCGCCAGATACGCGGTATACCTCGCTGTATTCAGGACTGAAATTGCGGGCGCGCTCTACCTGTTCACGGGCCTTCAGGTAGTTTCCGCGGCTTGCGAAATTTATGGCTGTTGCCAAAAGGTGTACGACAGGGCCATCAGCCGAGTCGCGCGCTAGGACGCGGCGCAAGTCCATGCGTTTGTCCTGTTGGGCGATGCTGTTCTCGAGGCTCGCCTTAAACTGCCGTTCTCTTTGCAGGACTGCAAGTAGTTTGGCATCCCCTCTATCGGGCCCCGGGAGAAATGCACGCGCCGTAGGTGTTAGGGCCAGGCGACCAGAAACTTCACCCGATTTGTCCGCCTCAATCACAACGAGCGAACCCCGCGTGAGTTCTTGCGTGGCAGAGCGAAGTGCGTCGATGTCCATGTCAGAGAACACAGCGAATTCTTCGAAGCCAATGCTGCGATCGAGGGCACGAAGGATTGCCAGCACTGATTTGGAATCGTCGGATAAAACGTCGTAAACGTTACGGACGCAGAAATCCAAGAGTTCGTCTTGGGAACGAAGAATGTCAAGAGGAACTCTGCCCGCTTCACCGGAGAGGACGTACCATCTGATCGCAAGCGGGCTATAGCGCAAAGACGAGACCACGCGGGAAAGTGTCTCTTCAGACGTGGCAGCCATGTCTCTCTGACCGCGCTTCGATGCAAATTTCCGAAATAGCTTCTTACTTTCTGCCTCTGTTAGGGCAGGCAGCGGGTACCTCTTCTCCAGCTGGCCGATGCCGATGCGGCTGGTGAAAAGGTAGTTAACAGTGTCGGGCAGAGTTTCGTACATCTCGAGGATCTCCGCACCCTGTGCGGACTCGAGATTATCAATTATAATAAGTGTTCGGATCCCGGCCAAGTGTTCAGCGAGGTCCTTTAAACCCCCACGGAAGTCATCTACAAGCCCGCGACCTAATTCATCAACAGTTCCCGACATTCCACGGATGGCTGACTTCAGTTCTTCAACACCATAGGCAGTGAGCCGCTCAGTCTTTAGGGATACCCAAAGGATGGCTTCGTATGGATTTGTCGGGCTATCGAGAAGACGATACGCGACATCGAGAGCCAGGGCAGTCTTTCCGATACCTCCCTCCCCGGTGATCGTGCTCACGGCTTCCCGCCCTCGTTCGAGCGCATCAATGATTCTTCGAGACTCGGCACCACGACCAACGAATCCTGTCTCGTCATAGTCAGGCTCAGGAAGGTTATGAATGACGGCCTCGTCGGGTGCCTGCTGGCGGAGAACAACTGGTTCCCAAGCCGGCTCATCTCTGAGGCGCTTGACGACACTTTGAGTCTCGCTCCAATGTCGCGATTGGAAAAAACTTAAGAGGCGAAGTGCTTCCTCTGGGTCGTCCGGAAGAAGGGGCCGCCCATGGGCAACGCGGTTGCGAATACCGGTCAAGGTTCCGGCAGCCGTTACACCCGCCAGAATCTCCTCCGCCAGCTGGTGAGGAAGCTCCTGCCTGCCGCGCGTTAGAACTTCATAAGCTGGCTGAAAATCGAGGTAGTCGAGGATGCTCGCTTCGGACCCGGCTGGGTCCCGTTCCAGACGAGCTTTGGCTGAATCGTAGGATGCCCCCAACGCTTCTTGCTCCGTGCTGTGCCCGAGAAGATGATCAGCGATAAGCCTGCGCATATCTGACTCAAAAGCCTCGAGCGCAACGTGAAGCCGCCCCCTGCTCATGCGCATTAAGTCGAGTTTTTCTACTTGAGTCCCCATGTAGGAATAGTAAGCCATGAGCTTTCCTCGCTCGATGTCGTCTGATACCGGCAAGGGTTAGATCTCCAAAACGATTGGGGGGTGCGGATGCCTGGGGCCTAGATCAGGCACGGGCGAGCACCTCGCCGTGGGGCATGATCAGCCAGCCGTCGGGGGCGTCGCTCCAGGCGCGCCAGGCGTCGGCGATCGCGTGCAGCTCGCCGTCGGTGGCGGCGCCCTTCTCGATCGCGTCGGCGTGGAACGCCGACTCCGTCGCCCGGGCCGCCCAGCTGTCGCCCCACCAGGTGCGGTCCTCGTCCGAGGCGAAGCACCACACGGAGGCGCTGCTCGCCACGTCGACGAAGCCCGCCTCGAGCGCCCAGCCCTTGAGGCGCCTCCCCGCGTCGGGTTCACCGCCGTTGCCCCGGTGCACCGCCTGGTAGACGGTCATCCAGCGATCGAGACCGCGGTTCTCGGGAGCCCAGACGCAGCCGTGGTAGTCGACGTCGCGGACGGCCACGACTCCCCCGGGCCGGGTCACCCGGCGCATCTCGCGGAGGGCCGCGACCGGGTCGCCGACGTGCTGCAGCACCTGGTGTGCGTGCACGACGTCGAACGTGTCGTCGTCGAAGGGCAGCGCGAAGAGGTCGGCCGTCTCGAAGCGGACGTTGTGCAGGCCGGACCGGACCGCGAGGGCCGTCGCCTGCTCGACGATGCCGGCGGCGGCGTCGACGCCGACCACCCGCCCCGGCGCGACGCGTCCGGCGATGTCGACGGTGATGGTGCCGGGGCCCGAGCCGACGTCGAGCACGCTCACGCCGGGCACCAGGTGCGGCTCGAGGTACGCGGCCGAGTTCTCGACCGTGCGCCACGAGTGGCTGCGCAGCACGCTCTCGTGGTGGCCGTGGGTGTAACGGGCGGGCGTCTCGGGGCGGTCGCTCATGTCGCGACCCTAGCGCGCCTCCTAGGGTGGGCTGATGACGAACCCGTTCCTCACCCCCAGCACGCTGCCGTACTCGCTGCCGCCGTTCGCGGACATCACCGACGACGACTACGGCCCGGCGTTCGAGGCCGGATTCGCCGAGCAGCTGGCCGAGGTCGAGCGGATCGCCACCGACCCGGCCGAGCCGACCTTCGAGAACACCGTCGCCGCCCTCGAACGCAGCGGAGCCACGCTGACCCGGGTCGAGCACGTGTTCTTCAACAAGACCTCGTCGGACTCGACCGAGGCGACCGACGCCCTCGAGCTCGACCTCGCCCCCAGGCTGGCGGCCCACGCCGACGCCATCCGCCTCGACCCGCGCCTGTTCGCCCGGCTGCGCGCCGTCCACGAGCGCCGTGACGACCTCGACCTGACCGCCGAGCAGCGCTACCTCGTCGAACGACTCGTCGACGAGGCGACCCGCTCGGGCGCCGCCCTCGGCGCCGACGAGAAGGGGCGCCTCCGCGAGCTCAACGGCAGGCTCTCGACCCTGACCACCCGCTTCGAGAAGAACCTGCTGGCCGACACGAACGACCTCGCCGTCGTGGTCGACGACGTCGCCGAGCTCGACGGCCTCGACCAGGGGGCGATCGACGCCGCCGCCGAGGCCGCGCGCGAGCGGGGGCTCGACGGCCGGTACGTCATCACCCTCGTGCTGTTCAGCGGCCACCCCTACCTGGCGAGCCTGACGAGCGAGTCGCTGCGCGAGCGCATCATGCAGGCGTCGCTGTCCCGCGGACGCCGCGGCGGCGACCACGACAACCGCGGCCTCGTGCTCGAGATCGCCCGCCTGCGGGCCGAGCGCGCCGAACTGCTCGGCTTCGCCTCGCACGCCGCCTACGTCACCGCGGGCGAGACCGCCGGCACCCCCGAGGCGGTGGCCGACCTGCTCGGCCGCCTCGCGCCGCCGGCGGCCCGCAACGCCCGTGCAGAGCAGGCCGCGCTCGAACGCGTCGCCGGCCGACCGGTCCGCGCCTCGGACTGGGCTTTCTACACCGAGCGCGTCCGCGCCGACGAACACGACGTCGACACCGCCGCGATGCGCCCGTACTTCGAGGCCGAGCGCGTGCTGCACGACGGCGTCTTCTTCGCGGCGGAGTCGCTCTACGGCCTGCACTTCGCCGAACGCCACGACCTCGTCGCCTACCACCCCGAGGCCCGCGTCTTCGAGGTCACCGACGCGGACGGCGGCGAGGTCGGCCTCTACGTGCTCGACCTGTACACGCGCGACAGCAAGCGCGGTGGCGCCTGGATGAACCCGCTCGTCTCGCAGTCGTCGCTGACCGGCCTGCCGACCGTCGTGGTCAACAACCTGAACGTGCCGAAGCCGTCGGCCGGCCGGCCGACCCTGCTGACGCTCGACGAGGTCACCACGTTCTTCCACGAGTTCGGGCACGCACTGCACGGGCTGGTCGCCCGGGTCACCTACCCGTCGTTCTCGGGCACCAACGTCTTCCGCGACTTCGTGGAGTTCCCGAGCCAGGTGAACGAGATGTGGATGCTCTGGCCCGAGGTGCTGGCCCACTACGCCGTCCACCACGAGACCGGCGAGCGGCTGCCCCGGCACCTCGTCGACGCCCTCCTCGCCTCGCAGGACTTCAACCAGGGCTTCGAGACGAGCGAGTACCTCGCCGCCGCCCTGCTCGACCAGGCCTGGCACGCGCTGTCGGCGGCCGAGGCGGCGGCCGTCACCGACGTCGAGGCCTTCGAGCAGGAGGCGCTGGCCGCGGTCGGCCTCGACCTCGCGTCGGTCCCCACCCGCTACTCGAGCACCTACTTCGCCCACACCTTCGCCGGGGGCTACGACGCCGGCTACTACTCGTACATCTGGAGCGAGGTGCTCGACGCCGACACCGTCGAGTGGTTCGAGCAGAACGGCGGGCTCGTGCGCGAGAACGGCGACCGTTTCCGGTCGCGCCTGCTCGGCGTCGGCGGCTCGAAGGACCCCCTCGAGGCGTACCGCGACTTCCGCGGGCGCGACGCCCGGGTCGAGCCGCTGCTCGCCCGCCGCGGGCTCGCCTGACGGCGGGCTGGCTGCGGGCTGATGCTCGGGCTCAGGCTCAGGTTCGGCGCGCATCGCATCGCATCGCACCGCACCGCGTTTCGTGCATGGCACCCGGACTAGTCCGGGTGCCATGCACGAAACGCGGTGTCGTGGCGCCCGGCCCGCCGCTGCCCGAATCCAGGCCCCGCACACCAGGACGCGCCCTCTGGACGGCGAACGCCCCCACTCGTGGAGCGGGGGCGTTCGTCGTGCCGTGCGGCCTGCGAGCCGGTGTCAGGCGGACTTCTCGGTGCGGTGCTCGACGAGCCGCGGGACGATGGTCGGCGCGGCGTTCTCGAGGACGGAGGCGCGGGTGACGACCACACGACCGACCGTCTCGTCGGAGGGCACGTCGAACATGATCGGCCCCAGCACCTCTTCGAGGATGGCACGGAGCCCGCGGGCACCCGTCTGCCGCAGGACCGCGAGATCGGCGATGGCCTCGAGGGCACCGCGGTCGAACTCGAGCTCGACCCCGTCGATCTCGAACATGCGCTGGTACTGGCGCACGAGCGCGTTCTTCGGCTCGGTGAGGATCTGCATCAGAGCGGGCTGGTCGAGCTGCGTGACCGTGGTGACGACGGGGAGACGCCCGATGAACTCGGGGATCAGCCCGAACTTGTGCAGGTCTTCGGGCAGGACCTCGCTGAACAGGGCCGCCTCGTCTTCTTTGCTGTGCAGCGGGGCACCGAAGCCGATGCCGCGCTTGCCCGCGCGGTTCGAGATGATGTCCTCGAGCCCGGCGAACGCCCCGGCGACGATGAAGAGCACGTTCGTCGTGTCGACCTGGATGAACTCTTGGTGGGGGTGCTTGCGGCCACCCTGCGGCGGCACCGAGGCGACCGTCCCCTCGAGGATCTTGAGCAGCGCCTGCTGCACGCCCTCGCCCGAGACGTCACGGGTGATGGACGGGTTCTCGGCCTTGCGCGCGATCTTGTCGATCTCGTCGATGTAGATGATGCCGGTCTCAGCACGCTTGACGTCGTAGTCGGCGGCCTGGATCAGCTTCAGCAGGATGTTCTCGACGTCTTCCCCGACGTAGCCGGCCTCGGTCAGTGCCGTGGCGTCGGCCACGGCGAAGGGCACGTTGAGCCGCTTCGCCAGGGTCTGCGCGAGATACGTCTTGCCGCAGCCCGTGGGGCCGATCAGCAGGATGTTCGACTTCGAGATCTCGACCTCGTCGGCCAGCGACTCGGCGGCCGTGAGGGTCGACGCGGCACGGATGCGCTTGTAGTGGTTGTAGACGGCCACCGACAGGGCGCGCTTCGCGGCGTCCTGACCGATCACGTACTCTTCGAGGAACGAGTAGATCTCGCGCGGCTTGGGCAGGTCGAACTCGCTCGTGGGCTCGTCACCCGCCTCGGCGAGGCGCTCTTCGATGATCTCGTTGCAGAGCTCGACGCACTCGTCGCAGATGTAGACGCCCGGACCGGCGATCAACTGCTGGACCTGCTTCTGGCTCTTGCCGCAGAACGAGCATTTGAGCAGATCGGCACTCTCACCTATGCGCGCCATGCTCGGCCTCCCTGGTTGGCTGAGGTCATCGACCGGGACCGGTCGTCGTGTCCACGAGCCTAACCCGAACCACCGACGCCCACGGACCGACCCGGGTGGTTCGCGCACATCCGCCGCGCCCCGCCGGTCGTGCGACGGATGGTCGGCACGACGAAGGCCCCGGGCTGGCGCCCGGGGCCTTCGTGGTCATGCGGTGGTCAGCGCGTGAGGGCGGCCGGCTGGTTCTTGCGGGAACCGAGGACCTGGTCGACCAGGCCGTACTCGAGGGCCTCCTGCGCACCGAGGATGTTGTCACGCTCGATGTCGCGGTTGACCTGCTCGGGCGTCTTGTTCGAGTGCTTCGACAGCGTCTCTTCGAGCCAGGTGCGCATGCGGAGCACCTCGGCGGCCTGGATCTCGATGTCGGAGGCCTGGCCACCGCTGCTGCCACCGGTCGCGGGCTGGTGGATCAGCACGCGGGCGTTCGGCAGCGCGAGGCGCTTGCCGGGCTGCCCGGCGGCGAGCAGCACGGCTGCGGCCGAGGCCGCCTGACCGAGGCAGACCGTCTGGATCTCGGGACGGATGTACTGCATCGTGTCGTAGATGGCCGTCATGGCCGTGAACGAGCCACCCGGAGAGTTGATGTAGAGCGTGATGTCGCGGTCGGGGTCCATGCTCTCGAGCACGAGCAGCTGGGCCATGATGTCGTCCGCCGAGGCGTCGTCGACCTGCACGCCGAGGAAGACGATGCGGTCTTCGAAGAGCTTGGCGTAGGGGTCCTGGCGCTTGTAGCCGTAGGCCGTGCGCTCTTCGAAGCTGGGCAGGATGTACCGGGAGTCGGGGGTCTGCACTCGACCCGCGCCACCCATCATCGGGAGTTCCATGAGTTCTTCTCTTTCTCGTTCTGACGAAGGGGCGGAGGCCTAGGCCTGGTCGGTGCCGGCACCGCCGACGACGTCGGTGGCCGACCCGCGGATGTGGTCGACGAAGCCGTACTCGAGGGCCTCTTCGGCGGTGAACCAGCGGTCGCGGTCGCCGTCCTCGTTGATCTGCTCGACGGTCTTGCCCGTCTGCGCCGCGGTGATCTCGGCCAGTCGACGCTTCATCGACAGGATCAGCTGGGCCTGCGTCTGGATGTCGGACGACGTGCCGCCGAACCCACCGTGCGGCTGGTGCAGCAGGACGCGCGCGTTGGGCGTGATGTACCGCTTGCCCTTCGTGCCGGCGGTCAGCAGCAGCTGGCCCATCGACGCGGCCATGCCGATGCCGACCGTGACGATGTCGTTCGGCACGAACTCCATGGCGTCGTAGATCGCCATGCCCGCCGTGATCGACCCGCCGGGCGAGTTGATGTAGAGGTAGATGTCCTTCTCGCTGTCTTCCGCAGCGAGCAGCAGCAGTTTCGCGGCGATCTCGTTGGCGTTCTCGTCGCGGACCTCAGAGCCGAGCCAGATGATCCGGTCTTTGAGCAGTCGGTCAAAAACACTGTTGGGCAGTGTCACGTCGGCCATGGTGGAGCTCCCATTCGTTGTCGCTTGTCGTCGAATCTATCGGAGCCGACGCGCGGGTTCCGGGCTGTTCGCCCACGGCAGATACCGGGCCCCGCGGGCCCCGCGGGGCCTCGCCCGACGCCCCGGGAGGCGCGGCACCGCAGACGACGGAGGGCCGGGTGCGCATCCGCACCCGGCCCTCTCGACGTGACGGGTCACACGACCCGACCCCGTCGACTACGCGTGGTCGTGACCCTCGTGGTCGTCGTCGTCACCGACGCCCGCGGTGGCGGTGAAGGCGGACAGGTCGACCGGGGCGCCCTCGCCGTCGACGACCTTCGCCTTGCTGAGCACGACCGCGAGGGCCTTGCTGCGGGCGACCTCGCCGACCATGGCGGGGATCTGGCCGTTCTGGTCGAGGACCTTGATGAACTCGCCGGGCTCCATGCCGTACTGCGCTGCGCCCTGGATCAGGTACTGCGTCAGTTCGTCCTGCTCGACCTTGACGGCCTCTTTCTCGGCGATGGCGTCGAGGAGGATCTGGTTGCGGAAGGCCTTCTCGCTGCTCTCCTTCACCTCGGCACGGTGCTCGTCGTCCTCGAGGCGGTTCTCCTGCTCGAGGTGACGGTGCACCTCGTCCTCGACGAGCTTCTCGGGGACGGGGATCTCGACGGACTCGAGCAGCTTCTCGACGACCTGGTCACGCGCCTGCGCGCCCTGACCGAAGGTCTTCGACTTGGCGAGCTGCTCTTTCAGGTCGCCCTTGAGCTCGTCGATGGTGTCGAACTGGCTGGCGATCTGGGCGAAGTCGTCGTCGGCCTCGGGCAGCTCGCGCTCCTTGACGGCCGTGACGTCGACCGCGATGAGGGCGGTCTCGCCCTCGCGGTCACCGCCGAGCAGCTTCGACTCGAACGTGGTGCTCTCACCGGCGGTCAGCGACTCGAGGGCCTCGTCGATGCCCTCGATCAGCTCGCCCGAACCCAGCTCGTACGAGATGCCCTTGGCCGTGTCGACGACGTCGTCGCCGATGGTGGCGGTCAGGTCGATCTGCGCGAAGTCACCCGAGGTGGCCGGACGGTCGACGGTGACCAGCGTGCCGAAACGGGTGCGCAAGTTCGTGAGCTCTTCGGCGATCTCGTCGTCGGTGACGTCGACCGTGTCGACCGTCAACTCGAGGCCGTCGTAGTCGGGCAGGTCGAAGTCGGGACGCACGTCGACCTCGACGGCGATCTTCAGGTCGCCCGAGAAGTCCTTGACGTCCGGCCACTCGACCACGTCGGCCTCGGGACGGCCGAGGACGCGGATCTCGGTCTCGGTCACGGCCTCGCGGTAGAACTTGTCGAGGCTCTCGCTGACGGCGTGGTTGAGCACCTCTTCACGACCGACCCGCTGGTCGATGATGGGCGGCGGCACCTTGCCCTTGCGGAACCCGGGGATGTTGACCGACTCGGCGATGTGACCGTAGGCGTGCGTGACGCTGGGCTTGAGCTCGTCGGGGGTGACGACGATGTTGAGCTTGACGCGCGTGGGGCTGAGCTTCTCAACCGTGGTCTGGACCAATGTGGGGCTTCTCCTGTGTTGGTGGCGCTGATCTCACATCCGAGACAGCAGGTAGACGATCGTCGGGGCGACAGGACTCGAACCTGCGATCTTCCGCCCCCAAAACGGACGCGCTAGCCACTACGCTACGCCCCGTGATTCAGCCTGGAACCGGCCGCCACACGTGGTCCCCGTTGAGGTCGGGTGCGTGAAGGCCGCGTCGAGTCTAGCCGACGCCGGGGGCCCGTGACGGAGCGACCTCGACCGATGCCTTATGCTTGTCTCACCCGCGCGGCCAGGCCGCTCACGGGGATGTAGCTCAATGGTAGAGCCTCAGTCTTCCAAACTGATCACGCGGGTTCGATTCCCGTCATCCCCTCGTGTTTGTTCGACGCCTCCGGCGTCCGGCGCCAGGGCGCCGTGAATGAATCTCCTCCACTACTTGCACGGAGGCGTCCGGCGCCGGAGGTGCCGTGGACGAACGTGCCCCGCTCCTCTCCCGCGGGCGCCCGGCGCTGCTCGGGGCACTCAGGTGGTTCGCGGCGGGTTCATCGAGAACTCCTGCTGCGGGATGATTTCTCGCGACGCGGCGTGGCCCAAGATGACCGTATGAGACACGCGACGCTCGCACGGATCGCACTGACGGGTGCGATCGTGACCACCCTCGCGGCCGGGTGCGCCGCCCCCACGACCCACGCGACCGGCGCCTCCGGGTCCGGGTCGACGACGGTGCAGGCCGCCGCCGCACCCGGCAGGGCCGTGGCGTCCGCCTCGGGCGGCGTGCGCGTCGCCGTCGTCGGCGACTCGTTGACCGCAGGCGGAGGTCGCCTGCTGAGCGACGGGCTGACCGCCGACACCTGGATGACCTACGCGCAGGGCGACGGCTTCGACTACGTCGGGGGCTACGCCAAGGGCGGGTCCACCGTGCAAGAACAGGCCGCCGCCGTCCGGCCCGTCGCCGACGTCGACGTCCTCGTGCTGATGTCCGGCACCAACGACGTGCGGCTCGGGCTGGGATTCGCCGAGTCCGCGGCGTCGTACGACGCGATCGTCGACACCATCCGACCGAAGCACGTCGTCGTCGCGGCCATCCCGCCGTACGACCGCGACCCGGCCGCCGCCGCGCGGTACGAGGCCGAACTCGAGCGCTACGTCGTCGACGAGGGGTGGACGTTCACCGATCCGTGGGGCTTCGCCCGGGCCGGCGAGGTCTACGCACCCGGCACGAGCCTCGACGGCATCCACCCGACGACGGCCGGCTACGAGACCATCGGCCACGAACTGCGCGACGTCGTCCTCGACGTCGCGGGCGCGCGTGCCGGCGCCCCGCAGGCCGACTCCCCCACCGACCCGGACGCCGACGGCTCGCAGTCGGGCAGCTGACGCCCCGAGGAGGCGCGGGTGGCGTCGTGAGGACGGCGCGCGGTGGTCGCACCCGTGCGTCGACCCGGCGCCGGCGGGCTCAGCGCTGCAGGAACGCGAGGACGGCCAACACGCGGCGGTGGTCGCTGCCGCTGTCCTCGAGCAACAGCTTCTGGAAGATCGAGGTCACGTTCTTCTCGACCGCCCCGGTGCCGATCACCAGTTCGGCCGCGATGGCGGCGTTCGTCCGCCCCTCGGCCATGAGGGTCAGCACCTCGCGCTCGCGCGGGGTGAGCGCCGCGAGCGGGTCGCTGCGTCGACCGAGCAACTGCGACACGACCTGGGGGTCGAGGACCGTCCCGCCGTCGGAGACCCGCGCGAGCGCGTCACGGAACTCGTCGATCGAGGCGATGCGGTCCTTCAGCAGGTAACCGACCCCGCCCGAGCCGGCCTCGAGCAGGTCGCGCGCGTACGCCACCTCGACGTACTGCGACAGCAGCAGGATGCCGAGGTCGGGTCGTCGGCGGCGGGCCTCGATCGCGGCCCGGACGCCTTCGTCGGTGTGGGTCGGGGGCATGCGCACGTCGAGCACGGCGATGTCGGGTCGCACCTCGGCGAGGTCGGCCAGCAGCGAGTCGGCGTCGCCGTACGCCCCGACGACCTCGACCCCGATCTCGTCGAGCAACCGGACGAGCCCCTCCCGCAGCAGCACCGAGTCGTCGGCGACGACGACGCGGAGCGGCTGACGGGAGGGGCTCTGGAGACTCACCCGACCAGACTAGGGGCGGGCCGGGGGTCTACGACCGAGGGGCCGGCCCGGCGGGCGGGTCCAGTGGACCGCCCGGACGCGTCGCGGGCGGGTCGAGCGGGCCGTCGGGCAGCGGCTCGGTGACGGCCGTCGCCGAGAACGGCGGCAGCGGCTCGGTCGGCAGGGGCAGCGTGAGGCTGCTGGGCACGTCGACCGCCATCGGGATGCTCACCGTGACGATGGTGGGCCCGCCCTGCGGGCTGCTGATGTCGAGGAACCCGCCGAGCCCCACGAGGCGCTCTTGCACGCCGGCGAGACCGTGGCCGTCGCGGAGCCCGGCGCCGCCCCGGCCGTCGTCGGTGACGACGAGCTCGAGCAGGGTGCCGACGCCGTCCGGCGCCTGCCGCGTGCGCAGCACGAGGTCGGCACTCGCCGCCTGGGCGTGCTTGCCCGTGTTCGTCACCAGCTCGGACGCGATGAAGTAGGCGTTGCGCTCGATGTCGCTCGGCACGACCACGTGCGCGGGCACCCGGTCGAGCAGGGTCGTCGGCACGACCGAGCGGTCGACGAGCGACTCGAGGGCCGCGACGAGGCCGCGGTCGAGGAGCAACGGAGGCGCGAAGCCGCGGGACAGGGCGCGCAACTCCTCGAGGGCCTCGCGCGACTGCACCCGCGCCTCCTCGATGAGGGCCCTGCTCTTCTCGGGGTCGGCGTCGACGGCCCGGGAGGCCGCGGCGAGGTCCATCTGGAGGCGCACCAGGCGCTGCTGCGGCCCGTCGTGGATGTCGCGCTCGAGGCGTCGGAGAGCCGTGCCCTCGGCGGAGAGGGCGGCCGTGCGCGAGATCTCGCGGTCGGCGAGCTCGACCTCGAGCTGTTCACTGCGGAACCCGCCGAGCATGGCGGCGGCGATCGCCTGGTGCATGACGACGGCGGCGTGGACGACGTACGGGTAGAGGAGGACGACGCCGGCGAAGAGCGCCAGTGCGATGAGCGTCAGGGCCACGCCGGCCCCGTTGCCCACGAACGAGATCCAGTCGCCGGGCTGGATCGAGGGCACGATGCCGAAGAGCAGGGACGCCCCGACGACGAACACGATCGGGCCGGCCAGCAGCGACACCAGCACGAACGTGCTGAACCCCGCCACGATCGGGAAGACCACGACCCCGTAGAGCAGGTACAGCCAGTAGTGCGGGTTGGCGAAGACCGAGACGGCCCGCACGAAGCGGTTCGTCGACCGCCCCCAGGCGGTGTTCGGCGTCCAGTCGACCGGTCGGATCGGCCGGTCGCTCGCCCACCGCAGACGCAGCACCTCGAAGGTGCCGAACCAGCGGGCGACCCAGAGGGCGCCGAACACGACGACGGCGAGGAACACGAGCGTCCCCAGCGAGTCGCTCGATCCGTTGACCGCGTGCAGGAACAGCGAGGCCGCCGCCGAGACGATGACGACGAGGACGGCCGAGAGCGCGACGTAGCCGAGCTCTCGCGGCAGCTCGCGCCAGCGTCGTCGGTACCCGCCGGGGCGGGACGGTGGTGAGAGGTAGGGGTTCGCGGCGGTGATGGGGGTCTCCTGGATCATGCTTCGAGCCTGGTCGGCCCGACGCGTCGACCCCATGGTGCCAGCGCCCGGAACGTCGGTGGGGTTATCCCCCCACCGGGCCCGCCGAGCCGACGGATCAGGCGAGCCTGCCCTTGGTGAGCCGAGCCTCAGCTTGCTTGCGGAATCCTCACAGGCGTCTAGCGTTGCCTCCATCGTCTAGGAAAGGACCACGTCATGACCGACATCACCCGCACCGTCCCCCAGGGTTCCGTCGACCCCGACGTCGCCGCCGGCGTCGCCCAGTTCCTCAGCCAGATCGTCACCGACATGACGGCGCTGTCGGTCAACGGCAAGCAGGCGCACTGGCACGTGCGCGGCATCGCGTTCGTCGCCGTCCACGAACTCATCGACGTGGTCGTCGACCACGCCCGCGAATGGGCCGACCTCGCGGCCGAGCGCGTCGTCGCCCTCGGACTGCCCGTCGACGGCCGCATCGAGACCGTCGCCGCGAAGACCGTCATCCCCCCGACCTCGCCCGGCTTCAACCAGATCGACGTCACCGTCGCCGAGCTGGTCGCCCAGATCGACGCCTCGCTCGTCGCCGTCCGCGAGGCCATCGACGAGCTCGGCGAACTCGACGCCTCGAGCCAGGACGTCGCCATCGAGATCTCGCGCGGCCTCGAGAAGGACCGCTGGTTCCTCGCCGCGCACGTCGCCGGCTGAGCCACCCGCCAGACGGACGAAGGCCGCCACCCCGCACGGGGTGGCGGCCTCCGCCGTCCGGGCCCCGGCTCAGAGGTCGGCGTGGGTCCAGCGGCCGCCGAGCAGCGTGCCCGAGACGGGCATGCCCCTCAGCTCGACGTCGGACGCGGCGAGCGGGTCGAGCTCGGTGACGACGAGGTCGGCGACCGAGTCCACCTCGACCGTCGACCGACCGCCGGTCGACGCGGCGAGCGCCGCCGAGGCGACCACGCGCTGCTCGGGGTGCCACGGCTCGCGCCCGTCACGCGAGCGGGAGATCGCCGCGGCCATCGCCACCCACGGGTCGAGCGGTGCCACGGGGGCGTCCGACCCGAGCTGCAGCCGGACGCCGGCCGCGACCAGGCTCTCGAAGGCGTACGCGCGCCCGGTGCGGCCCGCCCAGTAGCGGTCGGCCACGTCACGGTCGTCCATGGCGTGTTCCGGCTGCACGCTGGCCACGATGCCGAGCCGGGCGAACCGTTCGACGTCGCGCAGGTCGAGCAGCTGGGCGTGCTCGATGCTGCCGCCGCAGCCGACCTGCTCGAAGGCGTCGAGCGCCTGGGCGTTGGCGGCGTCCCCGATGGCGTGCACGGCCGGCACCAGCCCGGCCGAGGAGGCGCGGCGCAGCCACCCGACGAGTTCGTCGGTCTCGTAGATGCGCAGCCCCCGGGCCGCGGGGTCGCCCTCGAGCCCGGGGTACGGGTCGTGGCACCACGCGGTGCGGGTGCCGAGGGAGCCGTCGGTGATGATCTTGAACGGCCCCGTCGTCACGAGGCCGTCGGTGCCGGGGACGACGTCTCCGGTTCGCAGGCCCCGGGCGACGACGGTGTCGAGACCGCGCGGGTACACCCCGGCACGGATGCGCAGCCCGCGCGTCCCGCCGGCCACCCGTCGCGCCCAGCGGTCGAGGCCCAGCGTCATCTCGAGGTCGACGACGCCGACGACCCCTCGGGCGGCGGCCGCGTCGACGGCCTCGTCGACCCACGAGTCGAGCAGGTCGTCGGGGACGACGCTCACCGCGGCGCTGACGTCGAAGGCCGGCTGCTCGCGAAGCAGGCCCGTCGGGTGGTCGGCGTGATCGTGCCGGGCGAGGGCGGCCGAGTCGAGCCAGACGGAGTGCAGGTCGTTGCTGACCAGGACGACCGGCACGTCGCCGGCCACCGAGTCGAGCAGCGCCCGGCTCGGGGCGTCGGGCCAGAGCGCGTCCTGGAAGCCGTAGCCGACCAGGGTCGACCCCGCCTCGACCGGTCGGGACCGCAGCCGCTCCCCCACGAGCGTCGCCGCCTCGGCGGCGGAGCGCGCCCCCGACAGGTCGAGGCGGCGACGGACGAGCGCCCACTGGTCCATGTGCACGTGCGGGTCCCACAGGCCGGGGGCGAGCCAGCGGCCGTCGAGGTCGTGCACCTCGGCACCGTCGGGGGCGAGGCCGGACGCGAGCGCGACGACCCGGCCACCGTCGAGCAGGGCGTCCACGGGGGCGGGCCCGCCACCGACCAGGCGGACGTCGCGCAGGAGCGTGCGCCGCGCCTCCTCGCCTCCGGGGGCGCCGACGACCGTCATCGGTCGCGCACCCGGCGCATCTCGGCGGCGAGCGCGGGCTGCGCGTAGTGCTCGCCGTGCTCGAGCTCGTCGACGATGCGGTCGACGACCTCGGGCGCCTTGTTCTGGCTGAGCTTGGCGCGGGCGTCGAACCGGGTCACGCGCAGGCGGATGCCGACGGTGCCCTTCGCGACCCGGCGCGAACCCGCCTCGTCGAGGGTGAGCGTCGACGGCTCGGGCATGACGCGCTCGAAGTGGTCGACGAGCTCGCCCAGCACGCGGAAGTTCTCGTCGTCCGAGAGGATCTCGGGGGTGCCCCAGAGGTGCGCGGTGACGTGGTTCCAGGTCGGGATGATCTGCTCGGCGGGGTACCAGCCGGGCGAGACGTAACCGTGCGGGCCCTGGACGATGACCATGACCTCGTGCTCGCCCAGCTCGTGCGAGCGCTCGTCGGGGCGGCCGACGTGGCTGACGAGCACGATCGCGTCGGGGTCGGCGGCGTCCTCCTCGAGAACGACGGGGTAGTGCGAGGCACCGAGCCCCGCGGCCGTGTGCGAGACGATCGTGGCCCACGGGTTCTCACGGACCAGCCGCTTGACCTCGTCGACGTCGGACAGGACGAACGTGGGGGTGTGCCGCATGCACTCAAGTCTGGTCGGTCGGGCACCAGTAGAGCTTGCGACCCGCGGCCATCTCCATCACGATGTTCGTCCCGCAGACCCGGCAGGGCAGGCCCTCGCGGTGGTACACCCAATGGCGGTCGGCCCGACTGCGCAGGGCCTTGGCGTGCTGGGCCTTCGTGAGGCCGTCCATCGTCATCATCTGGCCGAGCTCGACACCGCTCTTGAGCAGCTTCGTCCAGTCCTTGTAGAGGGCGCGCAACACGTCCTCCGGCACCTGGTTGCCGGGGGTGTGCGGGTCGAGCCGTGCTCGGAACAGCAGCTCGGCGCGGTAGATGTTGCCGATGCCGCTGACCACGCTCTGGTCCATCAGCAGCAGGCCGATCGGGGTGCGCTTCTTGCCCGCGATGGACACGAAGCGGTCGGCCCCCTTCTTCGGCGAGTCGACGAGGGGGTCGGGGCCGAGCTTCGAGATCGCCAGGTCGACGCCGGCCGCGTCGAGCACCTCGCACTTCGTCGGGCCGCGGAGGTCGCCCACGGCGGTGTCGGTGAGCAGGCGGACGCGCACCTGACCGACGGGGTCGGGCGGGAACGACTCGACGTCGTCCTCGGTCTTCTCCTGCTCGGCCATGCGCACCCTGGTCTTGCGGGGGGCGCCGATGCTCGACATCGAGTGCTCGCCGTCGTCGTCGGGGGCGGCCTCGGCCTTCCGGGTGGCCGACCGGCGCGTGCGCGACTCGGCCATCGAGTGGCCCGTCGCGATCTCGCCGGCGAAGTCCCAGGCGCCGTAGAGCCCGAGGTGCACGTGCAACCAGAGCCCGTTGTCGAACTCGAGGAACATCTGCTTGCCGACGGCCTTCGAGTCCACCATCGTGGCGCCGTCGAGCCTCTCGGCCCCGGCGGCGAAGCGCCCCTGCGGCGAACTGACCTCGACGCGGTGGCCGACGAAGCTCTGCTGGAACTGGTTGGCGATGCGGTGGACGGAATGGCCCTCGGGCACGGCGGCACCTCTCTCGGTGGGACGGTGTGACGGTCTCGCGCGCGGGGGCGGAGACGACGGAGCGGCGAGCCCCCGGTCGGGGTCTCGCCGCTCTCGACGTTACGTCGTCAGTCGACCGGGTGCCCGGCGATCAGTCGACCGGGTGCCCGGCGATGGCGCCCGTGGTCTCGTACTCGCCGACCTGCGCGATGCGGCGGACGTGGCGCTCGTCGTGGCTGAACGGCTCGGCGACGAAGGCGTCGATGAAGGCCAGGGCCTCGGCCTCGGTGTGCTGGCGGGCGCCGATGGCGATGACGTTGGCGTCGTTGTGCTGACGGGCGAGCTTCGCCGTCGAGTCGTTCCAGACCAGGGCGGCACGGATGCCCTCGACCTTGTTCGCGGCGATCTGCTCGCCGTTGCCCGACCCGCCGAAGACGACGCCCAGCGCCTCGTGACCGGCACGCTGGTCGCGCACGGTGGCACGCGCCGCCGCGATGCAGAACGACGGGTAGTCGTCGAGCGGCTCGTAGCTCGTCGGACCGTGGTCGGTCACGTCGTGGCCCGCGTCGGTGAGGTGCTGGATGACGGTCTTGCTGAAGTCGAGGCCGGCGTGATCGGTCGCCACGTGGATGCGCATGGTCTCGATCTTAAGCCCGGCCGCCCTCGACCCCGTGCCCCGGTCAGTCGAAGATCGGCCCGACCGTGCGGGTGCGCTTGATCTCGAAGAAGCCGGGGTACGAGGCCACGGCGACGACTCCGTCCCACAGGCGCAGCGCCTCCTCGCCCTTCGGTGCGGGCGAGATGACGGGGCCGAAGAACGCGACGCCGTCGACGGCGATCACGGGCGTGCCGACGTCCTGGCCGACGCGCCCGATGCCGTCGAAGTGGCTCGCGCGCATCTGCGCGTCGTACTCGTCGGTGTCGGCGTGGCGCGCGAAGTCGGCGGGCAGGCCGACCTCGGCGACCGCGCCGGCGATCACGACGTCGCCGTCCTTCTCGCCGTCGTGGTGGATGCGGGTGCCGAGCGCGTCGTAGAGGGGCTTCACGATCTGCTGGCCGTGGAGCTCGCCGGCCGCCGTGACGAGTCGCGTGTACCGCAGCATGCGCGCGAAGTTCGCCTTGTACTCGTCGCTGACGTCGTTCTCCTCGTTGAGCACCGCGAGGCTCATGACGTGGAACGTGACGTCGAGGTCCCGGTGCCTCGCGACCTCGTCGACCCACCGGCTGGTCATCCAGGCCCAGGGGCACGAGGGGTCGAACCAGAAGTCGACGACGGTGTGGGAGGCGGGGGCCGGGGCGGGCGCGGTGGTGTCGGTCATGCGCACAGTCAACACCCCGGTGTCGTACAGCCGGTCTAGGCTCTCAGCGGACCACGAGTCCCCCCACTCACCCCAGACGGATGGAGCAAGCGTGCCCGGAGAGAACCTCACCCGCGTCGAAGCGCAGGAGCGCAAGAGCGTCGTCGACGTGCAGTCGTACGAGATCGCCCTCGACCTGACCCGCGGCGACGAGGTGTTCGGCAGCTCGACCACCGTGCGCTTCACCGCCACCCCCGGCGCCTCGACCTTCATCGACGCGCTCACCCGCACCGTCCACTCGGTGACGCTGAACGGCACCGCACTCGACGTCGACGAGGTGTCGGACGGCGTGCGCATCCAGCTCGCCGACCTGGCGGCCGAGAACGTCCTCGAGGTCGTCGCCGACGCCGAGTACACCAACACGGGCGAGGGCCTGCACCGCTTCGTCGACCCGGTCGACGGCGAGGTCTACCTCTACTCGCAGTTCGAGGTGCCCGACAGCCGCCGCGTCTTCGCGGTCTTCGAGCAGCCCGACCTCAAGGCGACGTTCCGGTTCACGGTCACCGCACCCGCCCGCTGGCAGGTCGTCAGCAACCAGACCACCCCCGAGCCCGTCGTCGACGGCGAGGTCGGCACCTGGTCCTTCTCGCCCACGCCGGTGCTCTCGAGCTACGTCACCGCGATCGTGGCGGGCCCGTACGACGTCGTCCGCAGCGACCTCACCAGCGCCGACGGCCGCACCATCCCGCTCGGCATCTTCACGCGCCGCTCGCTGACCGAGTACCTCGACGCCGACTACATCTTCGAGAAGACCCGTCAGGGCTTCGCCTACTACGAGGACAAGTTCGACTACGCGTACCCGTTCGAGAAGTACGACCAGCTCTTCGTGCCCGAGTTCAACGCCGGTGCGATGGAGAACGCGGGCGCCGTCACCTTCGTCGAGACCTACGTCTTCCGCAGCAAGGTCACCGACGCCATCAAGGAGCGTCGCGTCGTCACGATCCTCCACGAGCTCGCCCACATGTGGTTCGGCGACCTCGTCACCATGAAGTGGTGGAACGACCTGTGGCTCAACGAGTCGTTCGCCGAGTGGGCGTCGACCATCTCGACGGCCGAGGCCACCGAGTGGACCGAGGCGTGGACGACCTTCCAGGCCATGGAGAAGAGCTGGGCCTACCGCCAGGACCAGCTGCCCTCGACCCACCCGGTCGTCGCCACGATCACCGACCTCGAAGACGTCCAGGTGAACTTCGACGGCATCACCTACGCCAAGGGCGGGTCGGTGCTGAAGCAGCTCGTCGCCTGGGTCGGCATCGACGCGTTCTACGCCGGCGTCGCGGCGTACTTCAAGAAGCACCACCACTCCAACACCGAGCTGAGCGACCTGCTCGTCGAGCTCGAGGCGACCTCGGGCCGCGAGCTGACCAGCTGGTCCGAGGCGTGGCTCGAGACCGCGGGCGTCAACACGTTGCGTCCCGAGCTCGAGGTCGACGAGAACGGCGTCATCACGTCCTTCGCCGTGCTGCAGGAGGCACCCGCCGACCACCCCACCATCCGCCCGCACCGCCTCGCCATCGGCCTCTACGCCCTCGAGGGCGACTCCCTGGTGCGCACCGACCGCGTCGAGATCGACGTCGACGGCACGCGCACCGAGGTGCCCGAGCTGGTCGGCCTGACGCGCGGCGACCTCGTGCTGATCAACGACGACGACCTCGCCTACGCGAAGATCCGCCTCGACGAGGTCTCGCTCGCCACGGCGATCGCCCACCTGTCGAAGATCTCGAACCCGCTCGCCCGCGCCCTGGTGTGGGGCTCGGTCTGGGACGCCACGCGCGACGCCGAGACCTCGCCGTCCGACTACGTCCGCCTGGTGCTCGACAACATCGCCACCGAGACCGAGTCGACGACCATCCGCACGACGCTCTCGCAGCTGCTGCAGACCGCCCGCAGCTACGTCGCCCCCGCGCGCCGCGCCTCCACGGTCACCGAGGTCGGCGACGGCCTCTGGGCGCTCGCCCAGAACGCCGAGGCCGGGTCGGACGCCCAGTTCCAGTTCGTCACGTTCTTCGCGGCGATCGCCTCGACCGACGAGCACCGGGAGGCGCTGGCCGGCCTGCTCGACGGATCACGCGTCCTCGACGGCCTCACCGTCGACACCGACCTGCGCTGGCAGCTGCTCGAGGGCCTCGTGCTCGTCGGCGGAGCCGGCGAGGCCGAGATCGACGCCGCGCTCGCCGACGACAACACGGCGAACGGCGCCCAGGCGGCCGCACGCGCGCGCGCGACCATCCCGACGACCGAGGGCAAGCTCGCCGCCTTCGCGTCGGTCGTCGACAGCGCCGAGCAGCCGAACGCCATCGTCCGGGCGACCACGCTCGGGTTCCAGCACACGAACGACCCGGCGGTCCTGCAGCCGCTCGTCGAGCGCTACTTCGCGTCGCTCACCGGCATCTGGGAGTCGCGCAGCTACCACATCGCCGACACGCTCGTCTCGGGGCTGTACCCGGCCGGCCTCGCCGACCAGGCCCTGGTCGACGCGTCGTACGCGTGGCTCGAGGCGAACCCCGAGACGCCGGCCCTCCGACGGATCGTCAGCGAGAGCGTCGCGGGCGTCGAGCGGGCACTGCGCGTGCAGGCGGTCGACCGGCAGTAGTCGCGGCACCGGTCGCCCGTCGACCCGGCGGACCGTGCGGACGGCGGGCCCTGTCACAGGGTCCGCCGTCCGTGCGTCCAGGCGCCTCACGGGTGCGCCGCCCGAGGCGTGCTTCACTTGATGCCCATATGGACCTCCTCCTCGCTGCCGCCACCGACCCTGCCGCCCCCCTGTCGTTCGACTGGGACGCCTTCTGGAACATGTGGCGCGTGCCCATCCGCATCGCGGCCATCCTGCTGATCGCGGTGCTGCTGCGCGTCGCGCTGCACTTCACCATCCGCCGGGTGGTCGACCAGGTGGTCAACGGCATCAAGCGCAAGCAGAACGTCGACGACACGCAGGCGCTCATCGCCTCGCCGCTGCAGGCGGTCCGGGTCGTCCAGCGCACCCGGACGCTGGGCAGCGTGCTCAACAACGTCGTCACGGTCGTCGTCGCCGCGATCGCCCTCGTGCTGATCCTCGGCGAGCTCGACTTCAACGTCGTCGCCATCGTCAGCGCCGCGGGCGTCGTCGGCGCGGGCCTCGCGTTCGGCGCCCAGAACATCGTGAAGGACATGCTCAACGGCATCTTCATGGTGGCCGAGGACCAGCTCGGGGTGGGCGACGTCGTCGACGTCGGCCCCGCCGCCGGCGTCGTCGAGGCCGTCGGCATCCGGGTCACGCAGATCCGCGACGTCAACGGCGTGCTGTGGTTCGTCCGCAACGGCGAGATCCTGCGGGTGGGCAACATGTCCCAGGGCTGGACGCGCGTCGTGATCGACCTCGCCGTGCCCTACTCGGCCGACGTCGACCAGGTGCAGGACGCGATGCTGAACACGGCGAACGAGCTCGCGGCGATCCCCAAGTGGAAGCGAGCGATCATCGACCAGCCAGAGGTGTGGGGCATCCAGTCCATCGCGGACGAGCACGTGATCATCCGCATCGTCGCCAAGACCCGATCCGCGGACCGCGACAACGTCGACCGCGAACTGCGGTCGCGGCTCAAGAAGACGCTCGACGGCATGGACATCGTCCTGCCGTCGCTGACGAGCGTCGTCCTGACCGGCTTCGACAGCGCCTCCTCGGTGCAGGGTGCCCGGGCGCCGCGCACCGTGCCGACGCCCCACGTCCCCCGGGGGAAGCGCAAGTGAACGACCTGCCGCTGACGCCGCGGCCGTCGGACGCGTCCGGTGCGTCCGGTGCGTCCGGTGCGTCCGGTGCGTCCGACGGTCGCCCGCCGACTCCGTCGACGCCACCGGCCCTGCCCACGGCCGTGCCGGTCACCGTGCGACGCGGGCTCGGCGACGACTCGGCCCAGGGCAACTTCTGGCACCAGATTGGCGGGCGCCCGACCTTCGAGAAGCTGGTGCGTCGGTTCTACGAGGGCGTCCGCACCGACGACGTGCTGTGGCCGATGTACCCCGAGGCGGACCTCGAGGGGGCGATCCAACGGCTGACCGGGTTCCTCGAGCAGTACTGGGGAGGCCCGACGACCTACAGCGAGGAGCGCGGGCACCCGCGCCTGCGCATGAGGCACATGCCGTTCCGCGTGACCCCCGAGGCTCGGGACCGGTGGCTCCGGCACATGCGGGTGGCCGTCGACGAGCTCGAGCTCGCACCTCTGGACGACGCCATGCTCTGGGGCTACCTCGACCGCGCCGCCCAGGCCATGGTCAACACGTTCGAGCGCTGACGGGCCGGACCGGCGGGCCGAGCGGCCGGGCCGCACGTCGTGCGGCCTCCGGGCCGTGAGTGCCTCGGGCCGCGCCTCAGAGCAGGGACGAACGGCGCTTGACGAGGACGTGCCCCTTGGGCGTCGTGAGGCGCGTCCAGGTGCCGGTCTCGAAGACGGCGACCTCGTCCTCGCCGTCGAGGAACCCCAGGCTGAGCGCCCCGAAACCCGCTCCGGCCGGGACCGCCTCGGCACCTTCGACGGGCGCCGACCACACGTCGGCCCGCACCCGGTGCACGATCTGCTCACCCGTGCCGGCCGGGATGGCCTCGGCCACCCGGGCGATGCCGGCCTCGGCGGTCGTCCGCAGGCGGGCCGCCTCGATCGCGTCGAGCCTCGCCCATCCCCCGCGAGGCGGCGAGATGGCCGCCCAGGTCACCGTGTTGACCGTTGCCGGCACGGACACCGTGACCGCCGCGGTGGGATCGACGACGTCGTTCTGGAGGCGCACGAGGCGCTCCTTCAGGGAACGCACCGGCACGACGGCGTCGAACTCGGGGCGGTCGTCGAGCTGGAAGGTCCGGAGGCCGAGCACCGTGGGGCTCGCGTCGAGCAGGCCCATCGGGTAGAACACCGCCACGTAGACGGCGAGCACGCCCGAACCGGCGATGAGCCGCACGGAGCCGTCCTCGACCCGGCCGGCCCGCCCGAGATAGGTCGCGAGATCGCTGAGGGACAGGGAGTCGGGGAGGGTGAATGCGTCGTTCATCGGCCCCCTAAACTACATCGGGTGACCGACGATCCGCTGCAGAGCCTGCTGTCCACCCTCGACCTGGCACCGGCCGGCATCGTCGGCGGGCAGGACGTGTTCACCGGCGGGTCGCAGCCCGAGCCCCTGGGGCGCGTGTTCGGCGGGCAGGTCGCCGCCCAGGCCCTCGTCGCGGCCCAGCGCACGGTCGGCGGCGGTCGCGACGTCCACTCGCTGCACTCGTACTTCCTGCGGCCCGGCGACCTGACGATCCCCATCACCTTCACGGTCGACCGCATCCACGACGGCCGCTCGTTCGCGACGCGGCGCACGCAGGCGTCTCAGGACGGCGTGCCGATCTTCTCGATGATCGCCTCGTTCCAGACCCCCGACGAGGGCCTCGACCACCAGGTCGACATGCCGTCCGGCCTGCCCGAGCCCGACGACGTGCCCAGCGACGCCGAGCTGCTGTCGGCCGTCGACAACCCGGTCGCGCGCTCGTGGGCCCGACGCCCCTTCGACATGCGGCACGTGCCCTCACCCGTGTACTTCAGCGTCGAGGGCGACCACGTGGCCCACCAGGCCGTCTGGCTCCGGGCCACCGGCCCGATGCCCGACGATGCCGACCTGCACCGCGCCGCGCTGCTGTACGCCAGCGACTACACGCTGCTCGAGCCGATCTACCGACGGCACGGCATCGCCTTCGTCACCCCCGGCCTGAAGGCCGCGAGCCTCGACCACGCCATGTGGTGGCACCGTCCGGCCCGGGTCGACGAGTGGCTGCTGTACGTGCAGGAGAGCCCGAACGCCGTCGGCGGTCGGGGGCTGTCGCTCGGTCGCATCTACGACCGCGCGGGCACCCTCGTGGCGAGCGTCGCGCAAGAGGGCATGGTGCGGGTGCCCCGCAGCTGACGAGCCGTCATCGGCGGCGGAAGGTCAGGGGCTCTTCGACGTACGGAGCCCAGGCGTCGCGTTCGACGCCGGAGATGCGCCGCGGCTGGTTCGTCGCGGAGTCGACCAACACGATGGTGGTCGCGGCCTTGGTGAACAGCTGTCGCGGTTCGACGCCCTCGGGCGACCACACCTCGTAACAGACCTCGAGGCTCGCCCCGCCCAGGCGCCCCACCCAGATCTGCACGTCGAGGGGTGCCCGGAGGTACGGGATCGGGATCAGGTACTCGAGCTCTTGACGCGCGATGAGCGTCATGGTCGCGGCGTCCGGGCTGCCGTCGAGCACGGCGGCCGACGATCGCTCGTCGACCGCACCCTCGGCCGACCAGAACGCGTCGATGCGCGCCTCCTCGAGGAGGCGCAGCATCGACGCGTTGTTCACGTGCCGGTACCCGTCGAGGTCGCTCCAGCGCACTCGGGTCGGCACGTGCAGGCGGGTCATGACGGTGGGGTGCCGGTCAGTCGCGCGTCAGCTTGCGGTACGTGGCCGAGCTGGGCTTGGCCGCGTCGGCGCCCAGACGCTCGACCTTGTTCTCTTCGTACGCCTCGAAGTTGCCCTCGAACCAGTACCAGTTCGGGGTGCCGTCGTCGTTCAGCCCCTCCCACGAGAGGATGTGCGTCGCGATGCGGTCGAGGAACCAGCGGTCGTGGGTGATGACGACGGCGCAGCCGGGGAACTCGAGCAGTGCGTTCTCGAGGCTGCCCAGCGTCTCGACGTCGAGGTCGTTGGTGGGCTCGTCGAGCAGCAGCAGGTTGCCGCCCTGCTTCAGGGTCAGCGCGAGGTTGAGCCGGTTGCGCTCGCCACCGGACAGGACGCCGGCCTTCTTCTGCTGGTCGGGGCCCTTGAAGCCGAACTGCGACACGTAGGCGCGCGACGGGATCTCGGTCTTGCCGACCTGGATGTAGTCGTGCCCCTCGGACACGACCTCCCACAGGTTCTTGTTGGGGTCGATGCCACCCCGGCTCTGGTCGACGTACGAGATGTCGACGGTCTCGCCGACCTTCAGCTCGCCGCCGTCGAGCGGCTCGAGGCCGACGACGGTCTTGAAGAGCGTCGTCTTGCCGACGCCGTTCGGGCCGATGACGCCGACGATGCCGTTGCGGGGCAGGGTGAACGACAGGTCGTCGATGAGCACCCGCTCACCGAACGACTTGTGCAGCTTCTTGGCGTCGATGACCTGCGATCCGAGGCGCGGGCCCACGGGGATCACGATCTCCTCGAAGTCGAGGGTGCGCGTGCGCTCGGCCTCGTTCGCCATCTCTTCGTAGCGAGCCAGGCGCGCCTTCGACTTGGCCTGGCGGCCCTTGGCGTTGCTGCGCACCCACTCGAGCTCGGAGGCGAGGCGCTTGGCCAGCTTGGCGTCCTTCTTGCCCTGGACCTGCAGGCGCTCGCCCTTCTTCTCGAGGTACGTCGAGTAGTTGCCCTCGTAGGGGTAGAGGCGCCCGCGGTCGACCTCGGCGATCCACTCGGCCACGTGGTCGAGGAAGTACCGGTCGTGGGTCACGGCGAGCACGGCGCCGGGGTACTTGCTGAGGTGCTGCTCGAGCCAGAGCACGCTCTCGGCGTCGAGGTGGTTGGTGGGCTCGTCGAGCAGCAGCAGGTCGGGCTTCTGCAACAGCAACTTGCAGAGGGCGACGCGGCGCTTCTCACCGCCGGAGAGGTTGGCGACCTCGGCGTCACCGGGCGGCGTCCGCAGAGCCGACATGGCCTGCTCGAGCTGGGAGTCGAGGTCCCACGCGTCGGCGGCGTCGATCTCTTCTTGCAGGGTGCCCATCTCGGCGAGCAGCGCGTCGAAGTCGGCGTCGGGTTCGGCCATGGCGGCCGAGACCTCGTTGAACCGGTCGAGCTTCTGCTTGATCGGCCCCACGCCCTCTTGGACGTTCTCGAGGACCGTCTTGGTCTCGTCGAGCTCGGGCTCTTGCATGAGGATGCCGACGGTGTAGCCGGGGCTCAGCTTCGCCTCGCCGTTGCTGGGGGTGTCGAGCCCCGCCATGATCTTGAGGATCGTCGACTTGCCGGCGCCGTTCGGCCCCACGACGCCGATCTTCGCCCCCGGGATGAACGACATGGTGACGTCGTCGAGGATCAGCTTGTCGCCGACCGCCTTGCGGGCGCGCACCATCGAGTAAATGTATTCGGCCATGGGAGCGAGTCTATCGGGCGGCGGCCCGCGCCCGAGGTCACCAGTCGATGGCCCGCGTGGACCCGACGAGACAGGCGCCCGTGCCGAGCACCGGCGCCGTCTGGCTCGAGTAGCCCGCGTCGGAGACCTGCCCGATCAGGCAGTCGTCACGCCAGCGCACCGAGAACTGGACGCTGTCGGCGTCGCGCCCGATCGAGGTCGTGTCGGCCGTGACCTGCATCGTCGACTTGTCGAAGCCCGCCGCGACCAGCGCGTCGACCAGCGCGCGGCCGCCCGGGCGCGCGTTCGCGGCGACGGTGGCCCTGGCGACCTCGTCGAAGTGAGCGGCCGCGTCGCTCGTCGACGAATCCGACGAGAACGGGGCCGCCTCCGTCGACGCCGCGCTCGGCGGTGTCGTCGGCTCGACGTCGGGCGACGACGTGCAGCCGACCAGGGAGCCCGACGCCGCGAGCAGGATCGCGGCGAGCGCGGGGCCTCGCAGGAATCTCGAACCGGTCACGGGTGTCCTTCGTCGTCGGCGTCGCCGCGGGTCGGCGAGCCGCCTCGATTCTAGGGCGCACCCGCCCACGACCCGGGAGGACGACATCACCACGCCCCGCCCCGGACGGTGCCCGCTCGGTCAGAACGGCGCGAGCACCTCGTCCGCTCCGAGCGGCGCCGGGGCACCCCAGTCGGAGGCCTCGGCCGAGCCGGACGTCGCCCTTCCGGCCGGGGAACCGGACGAGCCGTCGACCGGTGAGGCACCGTCCGCCCCCGACCCGGCGTCCGTGGACCGCCCGCGAGCGTCGCCCTCGGGGCCGCTTCCGGGAGGCGACGCCTCCGCCGGGGACGCCTCGGTCGCGTCGGACGTCACGGTGTCGCCGCCGTCGGCTGGCGTCGCCGCCCGGTCACCCGCCGGCGCCGACGCGACCCGGCGCTCGAACGAGGAGGTGCCCCAGGTGAGATCGTGACCGATCGCGTCGGCGTCGACCTCGACCGTCAGGCCGCTCCGGTCGCCGGACTCCCACGACCGGATGCGGAGTCGCCCGGTCACGACGACGCGTTGACCCTTGCGGAGGCTGCCGACGACGTTCTCGGCCAGCTGGCGGAAGGCCGTCACCGTGTACCAGTTGGTCTCACCGTCGAGCCACTCGCCCTTGACCCGGTCGTACCGGCGCTGGGTCGAGGCGAGGCGGAAGCTCGTGATGGAGAGGCCGGACTGCGTGACGAGGGCCCGGGGGTCGGTGGCGATGATGCCCGTGAGGGTGATGGTGTCTGTCATGACGGGAGTCTCGCGAAGGCGGGGCGCCCCGGGGATGGCACCCGCGCCTCCTTGTGCACGAGGAGGCGCGGGGCCGACCTGGGGACGACACGTCGTCGGCGGCGTCGGCCGACGGCGGGCAGGTCAGTGCTCGTGGAACTCGGGGTAGTCCGCCCCCGGCCCGAGAGCCGCGAACAGGGCGCTCTTGGCCACGGCGAGGGTCGGGTAGAGTCCGCCTTCCGGCGCCTTGCCCGGCAGGCGGACCTCAAAGCCGTCGTCGGTCCGCAGGATGGAACCGACCGCCCCGGCCGGCCCCACGGCCACCCAGGTCTGGCGGTGCATCGTGTTCTGGTCACTCATCGTCGAGCGCCCCTTTCGTCCTTCTCGGTCGGTCGCGTCGGACGACGCGACCCGTCTACGAGGCGAGCACGTACTTCGCGTACGACTTGCGGATCTTGTTGACCTTCGGAAGCGCGACGGCCAGGCAGTAGCCCTGACCGGGGTTCTTGGCGAAGAAGTCCTGGTGGTACGGCTCGGCGTCGTACCAGGTCGACAGCGGCTCGATCGTCGTGACCACGCCGCCGTCCCAGGCCTCGGAGGCGCGCTCGCGGGCGGCCTCGAAGAGCTCGGTCTGGTCGTCGTCGGCCGCGAACATCGCCGACCGGTACTGGGTGCCGACGTCGGCACCCTGCCGGTTCAGCTGACGCGGATCGTGCAGGGTGAAGAACACGTCGAGGACGACGTCAGCCGGGATCTTCTCGGGGTCGAAGGTGACCGCGACCGCTTCGGCGTGCCCCGTGCGGCCGGTGCAGACGTCGTCGTAGTCGGGGTCGGCGGTGTGCCCGCCCGTGTAGCCGGACACCACCTCGAGCACGCCGTCGAGGGTGCGGTAGACCGCGTCGAGACACCAGAAGCAGCCACCGGCCAGAACGAACGTCGTCATGCCCGTGAACCTACTCCTGCGCCCGGGGCCCAGCCCTAGGCTGACCGCATGAGATCACCCTTCACCCCCTACGTCGCCGACGACGCACGGTACTCGCGACTCGACTACGTCCGCACGGGTCGCAGCGGGCTCAAGCTGCCCCGCATCTCGCTCGGCTTCTGGAACAACTTCGGCTCGGACCGCGGCCTCGAGACCCAGCGCGACATCGTGCTGCGCGCCTTCGACCGCGGCGTCACCCACTTCGACCTGGCGAACAACTACGGCCCTCCGTACGGTTCGGCCGAAGAGCAGTTCGGGCGCATCGCCGCGGCCGACCTGCGGCCCTACCGCGACGAGATCGTCGTCTCGTCGAAAGCGGGCTACGACATGACCCCGGGGCCCTACGGCGACGGCGGGTCGCGCAAGTACCTGCTGAACTCGCTCGAGGCCAGCCTCGGGCGCCTCGGCATGGACCACGTCGACATCTTCTACTCGCACCGTCCCGACCCCGAGACCCCGATCGACGAGACCATGGGGGCGCTCGCGACGGCCGTGCGGCAGGGCAAGGCGCTCTACGCGGGCATCTCGAACTACGACCCGGCGCAGACCGAGGCCGCGATCGACGCCCTGGCCGCCGAGGGCGTGCCGCTGTTGATCCACCAGCCGCGCTACAACATGTTCGACCGACGGCCCGAGCGAGGACTCTTCGACACCCTGCTCACGCACGGCGTCGGGTCGATCGTGTTCTCTCCGCTGGCCGGCGGCCTGCTGACGAACCGTTACCTCTCGGGCAAGGCACCGGCCGGCTCTCGCGCGGCCGAGGGCCGCTGGTTCTCGGAGGACGCCTTCGACGAGACCTACCTCTCGCGCGTCCGGGCCCTCGACGAGATCGCACAGGCGCGGGGTCAGTCGCTCGCGCAGCTCTCGCTCAGCTGGGTGCTGCGGCAGCCCGCGGTGACCAGTGCCCTGATCGGGGCGTCGTCGGTGGCCCAACTGGACGACAGCCTCGACGCCCTCGACGGAGCCGAGCTCACCGAGGACGAGCTCGCCGCCATCGAACCGCTCGCGGTCGACGGCACCGGTCGCTGACCCCGAGGAGGTGCGGTGCCGGTCGGGCACCGCACCCCCCGAGGTCGTCCCGCGGCGATGTCGGTGGCGCCCCCTAGCGTCGGGGGTGTTCTCGACAGCATCGGCCGGATGACCTCAGGAGCACCTCATGACCACCAGCACCTCCGTCCTCACCTCCCCCGCCCCGCACGCGCACGCCCTCGCGGATGCGACGCGCCCCGCCCTGCGAACGACACGCGGCGGCCTGAGGCTCGTGCAGGTGCACGACGACCTCGCGCGCGTGACGCGTCCCGGCGGTGAGGTCGTCGGGTACGTCGAACGCTTCGACGACCCGCAGGGTGACCGCTACCGCGCGAAGCGCTTCCTTCCTCGACAGCGCAAGTTCGTCGAGATCGGCGAGTTCTGGAGCCGCGACGACGCCACCGACTGCTTCCGGTTCGCCTGAGCGCGACCGTCGAGGGGCCGGGCGCGCTCGCATGTCGCACCGCGGCAACCTTCGACCTCAGCTGTAGTGTTCGCCCCATGAACTGGTGGAACACCTTCGTCGACTGGCTCTCGTCCGACAACGGTCAGCGCGTCGTCACGGATGCGGCGGTCCCGTTCGTCGCCATCGTCGTCGCCGGCGTCGTCGCAGCCCTGATCGGTCGCGGGGCCACCCGACGCGTCCTCTCGGCGCACGACGACGCCGCCCGGGCGGCGGCCATCGCGGGGGCCGTCTCGGCAGCGCGCAAGGGTGCCGTGTACAGCTCCCTCGGCACCGAAGAACGGACGTACGTCGACCACCTCGGTCACGAGGCCGACGTCCGCCTGCGCCTGCTGCCGTCCACGGGGAGCACGCTCGCCGCGGACTGGGCGGCGCACGAACTCGCCGAGATCAAGCGCAACTCCGCGTCCTTCAGCTTCCAGGCCGACCGGTCGCTGGGTGAGATGACCGACCGCCTCGTCGAGTGGCAGCGCCGCCCCGGTCGGGCGAAGAAGCTGTTCCGCGACGACCTCGCCCGCTGGAAGTACGAAGAAGCCGACGTCGACCGTGAGGCCGCCGAGCGCCAGAAGGCCTGGGAGGCCGAGCACCGTGCCGCGGCGGCCGCCGACGTCCGACGCGGCAGCGGCTCCGAGGGCGGGCCCGACGCCGCGACCCCGCTCCGACCATCCGTCCTCGGCGACGCCCCGGCCCCGGCCCCGGGTGGCGATGCCCGGCGTGGGCCCCTGACGCCGCCTCTGGCCGGCCCGCCGCCCGTCTCGGCTCCCGAGGCACCGGCCGCCTCGGCTTCGGCGTCGGCGTCAGGTTCGGACGACGACGACACACGTGACGACCCGATGGACGACGAGCGCTACGAGCAGCCGGTCAGTGCCAGCCAGGTCCGGCGCAGGATCGCCCCCGACCGCGCAGACGACTGACCCCGTGACGACGACGCGCCCCCGACCTCGGTCGGGGGCGCGTCGTCGTGTCGGGCGGTGGATGAGGCCTGGTGCCCCCGGCAGGCTGCGCCATCGACACCACGAACCTGCGACCAAGAGATGAGAAGCACCGCGTGGATCATCGGGCGCCTGGTGCCCCCGGCAGGAATCGAACCTGCGACCAAGAGATGAGAAGCACCGCGTGGATCATCGGACGCCTGGTGCCCCCGGCAGGAATCGAACCTGCGACCAAGAGATGAGAAGCACCGCGAGATCTGGTGCCCCCGGCAGGAATCGAACCTGCGACCAAGAGATTAGAAGGCTCCTGCTCTATCCGCTGAGCTACGGGGGCGGACTCGCCCACGATACCGTGCCGAGTCGCGCGGCCCCGCAGCGGCCGAGCCCGGCTCGGCATCGCGTCTCGTGCACGTCGCCCGGACTAGTCGCGGTGCGGTGCACGAAACGCGGTGCGACACGGGGCGCCTGCCGGGTTCGGCGATGGCCCGTCACGTCGGGCCGACGATCAGACCGCCAGCGCCAGGGCCCCGAGCAGTCGGTCGAGCGTCGGAACGCCGGGTGAGCGGAAGACGACCTCACCGTCGTCGCGCGTCACCACGAGGGTCGGCGTGCTGCGGACGTCGCGCCGTTCGGCCTGCTCCGGCCGGGCGGCGACGTCGGCTTCGTCGACCACGAGTGACGGGACGAGCGCCCGGGCCTCGGCCACGACCGCTCGAGCCGCGTGGCAGGGGCCGCAGAAGGCGGACGTGTACAGCTCGAGCTTCATGTGGGGAACAACGAGGAGGCGCGGGGGAATCTTCCCCCGCGCCTCCTGCGGTCTCGTGCGTCGTCGCGGCCGAGGCCGCGGGCGTCAGTTGTCTCGGTCGTCGTTGCGGTCCTCGGGATCGTCGACCGGGTCGCTGTCCGCGGCGTCGAGCGAGTAGTGCACCTGCAGCTGCTCGCCGACCATCTTCGCTTCGGTGGCCGTGTAGACGATGCCCGTCTCCATGCCGTCGATCAGCACGAAGTCGGTGATCTGCTCGTCGTACGAGCCATCGGTGCTGATGCGGGTGTCGGTGGAGCCGTCGCTCGGACCGCCGTCGAAGAAGACGACGTACTCGGAACCCTCGGCCACGGTGGGCTTGCTGTCTGTCATGCCCACAGGTCTACCAGGAGGCGCGGAGTCGGCGTCCAGTCTTCTCACCGCCCTGCCGCCTCCGAGCGATTCCCCAAAAGTATAGCCAAGCTATATAGCTTGGCTATACACTGGTGCGATGACGTCCCAGCCGACAGACATCTTGGAATCCCTCCTGACGTCGACCCATCGCCTCACGCGGATCGCCGCGCAGGAGACCGGCCGCACCACCTCCCCCGCCGTCTGGCGCACGCTCTCGATCCTGACGACCGACGGCGACCTGCGCGTCGGCGACCTCGCCAGGGCCAGCCGCGTCTCGCAGCCCACCATGACGAAGCTCGTGCGCGGCCTCGCCGAGGACGAGCTGGTCAAGCGCATCGCCGACACCGACGACTCGCGCGCCTGGCTCATCGCCATCACCCCGAAGGGCACGGTCGCCCTCACCGAGTGGCGAGGTCAGCTCGCCGACTCGCTCGGCGACCTGTTCGCCGACCTCGACGACGACGACTGGGCCGTGCTCGACCGAGCCACCAGCCTGCTGGCCTCACGCTTCAGCAGCCGCACAGACGTCCGCGCCGACACCGAGGCGGTGTTCGCATGAGCGCCGCGACCCCGACCGCGCACGAGCCGGCACCCAGCATCCTCAAGCAGCCGACGGCCGTCTGGGCCATCGCCTTCGCCTGCGTCGTCGCCTTCATGGGCATCGGGCTCGTCGACCCGATCCTGCCGGCCATCGCCGAGTCGCTGCAGGCCAGCCCCACCCAGACCGAACTGCTCTTCACCAGCTACCTCGCGGTCACGGGCGTGGCCATGTTCTTCACCAGCTGGGTCTCGAGCCGACTCGGCGCCAAGCGCACCCTGCTGATCGGGCTCGCCCTGATCGTCGTCTTCGCCCTGTTCGCCGCCACCAGCGGCGACGTCTGGTCGATCATCGGCTTCCGAGCCGGGTGGGGCCTCGGCAACGCCCTCTTCATCTCGACCGCCCTCGCCACCATCGTGGGTGCCGCGTCCGGGGGGACCGCCTCGGCGATCATCCTCTACGAGGCCGCCCTGGGCCTCGGCATCGCCATCGGCCCCTTGATCGGCGGCCTGCTCGGGTCGGTCAGCTGGCGCGGACCGTTCTTCGGCGTCACGACCCTGATGGCGATCGCCTTCATCGCGATCGTGCTGTTCCTCAAGGGCGGCGCGACCGAGAAGGTCGCCCCGACCGATCTCTCGGCCCCGTTCCGCGCCCTGGGCCGCCCTGCCCTCGGCGCCCTCGCCGCGACCGCACTCTTCTACAACATCGGCTTCTTCGTCCTGCTCGCCTACACGCCCTACCCACTGGGCTTCGGTGCGCTCGGCATCGGGTTCACGTTCTTCGGCTGGGGCGTCGGACTCGCCGTCACGTCGGTGTGGGTCGCGCCCCTGCTGACCGCGCGCCTCCGGCGGACGACCGTGTTGCGGATCGCCCTGCCGCTCCTGGCACTCGACCTGGTCGCCGCGGCCGTGTTCGTGGGCACCCCGGCCGCCCTGGTGGTCTGTGTCGTCGTCGGCGGCCTCGTGCTCGGCGTGCTCAACACCGTGCTGACCGAGTCCGTCATGGAGGCCACCGACCTGCCCCGCTCGGTCGCGTCCAGCGCCTACTCGGGCGTGCGGTTCCTCGGCGGCGCCGTCGCCCCACCCGTCGCGACCCTGCTGGCCGACACCATCGCGCCGAGCGCCGCCTACGTGTTCGCCGCCGCCAGCGTCGCCGTCGCGTTCGTCGTCGTGGTCGCCGCCCGCGGAGCCCTCCGCCGCGTCGACGACGGCCCCGAACCGGCCCGCGTCGAGGCCGAGGCCATCGGAGCCGGCGAGGCCCTGTAGACCGGACGTCCGGCGCGTCCGCAGCCGCGCCTCCTGGTCCGAGCGTCGGACGAGCCCAGGAGGCGCGGCCGCGGACGGGCACCGGACTAGACTCGCCCAATGGCTACGAGCAACGACCGACTGGTCTGGATCGACTGCGAGATGACCGGGCTCGACCTCACGGTCGACGAACTCGTCGAAGTGGCCGTGGTCGTCACCGATTTCGACCTCACGCCCGTGCACCCGGGCTTCACCATCGTCATCAAGCCCGACCAGTCGGCACTCGACAACATGGGCGAGTTCGTCACCGAGATGCACCGCTCGTCAGGCCTCATCGACGAGATCCCCGACGGCGTCAGCCTTGCCGAGGCCGAGTTCGAGGTGCTCGAGTACATCCTCAAGTACGTGCCCACCGAACAGCACGCCCCCCTCGCCGGCAACACCATCGGCACCGACCGGGCCTTCCTCGCCAAGTACATGCCCCGCGTCGACGGCCACCTCCACTACCGCAGCGTCGACGTCTCGTCCATCAAGGAGCTCGCCCGCCGGTGGTTCCCCCGCGTGTACTTCAACGCCCCCCAGAAGCACGGCGGCCACCGCGCCCTCGCCGACATCCTCGAATCCATCCGCGAACTCGAGTACTACCGCCGCGCCGGCTTCGTCGCCGACCCCGGCCCCACCACCGAAGACGTCCAGGCGATCTCGAAGGCCGTCGTGGACGAATGGGCCCCCAGGCTGTAGTAGAGTCTTCTCGTTGCGATCGCCTCGGTGGTCACACATGGTGGGTATAGCTCAGCTGGTAGAGCGCCTGGTTGTGGTCTAGGAGGCCGCGGGTTCAAGCCCCGTTACTCACCCGAATGAAACGGCTCTGCCCTGCTGGGGCAGGGCCGTTTTCGGGTTCAGCGCCTTGTGGTCTCGGATGCGCGAGCGCATCCGAGACGTCGCGGGGGGAGACTTCGATGCGCTCGTCACGTTCGGGGCATCGCAGGGGACCCCCGGCGCTCGTCACGGTCGGGGCAATGTCCAGCGACAGGCCGCGTGGGCGTGCGAGAGTGAGGGAGTGGACCACTCCCCCGCGAACGACGACGACGCGCCCGCTGCCGACGCCGGACCGAAGGGCGTCGAGCCGGGCCTGGTGAGCGCCGAGGCGTTCGACGCCATGGTCGTCGACCAGCTCGACCTGCTGCCCGACGACATGGTCGACGGTCTCGACAACGTCGTCTTCGTCACCGAGGACCGACCGGAAGACGGTTCACTCGACCTGCTCGGCCTCTACGACGGCGTCGCCCTCACCGAACGCGGCCAGTACGGCTTCGGCGAACTGCCCGACCGCATCATCCTCTACCGCGAACCGCACCTCGCCGCCGTCGACGACCTCGACCAGCTGGCCGACGAGATCCACGTCACCCTCGTCCACGAGATCGCCCACTTCTACGGCCTCGACGACGACCAGCTGCACGAACTCGGCTGGGCCTGACCCACACCCGGGCGAATACGACGTGCCCCGGCGGCCCCGGACGACCGCACCCGCCGGACCGGACCGGGTTCGCGCCCTAGGCGTCGACCACCACGTCGGCCAGCGAGCGCGGCTCCTCGCTCGCCAGGTGCACCTCCTCCTGGTCGGACCAGACGCCCCACCACGGTTCGTACGTCGCCCCGTCGCGGGCGAGCGCCCGCGCCCGCCTCGACCCGGCGTCGAGCTCGAGCCACACGCGCACGTCAGCCAGAGCCGAGGAGGCGCGGGTCACCGCCCCGGCCCCCTCCACGATCAGCGAGACGGCCGGGTCGAGCGCCTCCCACCCGCCCGCACGCTCCGCGGTCCAGTCCCATCGCCGCCAGCCGGGGTCGACGGGCCGGAGCAGCGTCGTCTCGACCGTCCGTGACGCGGCGGCCAGACCGTGCCAGCCCGGGTAGACGTCGTCGAGGTGCACCAGACGCACGGGGCCCAGCCGGTCGGCGGGCCACGCGGCGGCCACCGCACGGCCGAGCGTGGTCTTGCCCGAACCCGAGCGACCGTCGATCAGCAGGACCACGCGGTGAGACCCGGCCCGCGCCTCCTCGGCCCGCCGCAGCAGGACGCCGACGGCGTCGTCGACGGCGACCCGCTCAGGCAAGGACGAACTCCCACGTCCCGGCGAGCACGGCCGCCGTGACGGCTGCCCCGGCGATGACGACGCCGAGGGCGACCAGCACGCCGTCGCGCAGACCGAAGGTCGAGGGGCGTGCCCACGTGCGCGGGGTGTCGGTGCCGAAGCCCTTGGCCTCCATGGCCGTCGCGAGCTTGCTGCCTCGTCGCACCGACAGCACGAGCAACGAGAAGGCCTGCTGCCCGAAGCGCCGCAGGGCGCCGACCGGGCCGCCCGAGTCGGCGACGCCCCGGGCACGGCGGGCCAGGGCGAGCTGCCGCCAGTCGTCCATGAACAGGCCCACCAGTCGCAGCCCGGCGAGCCCGCCGAGCACGAACCGCGCCGGCAGCCGCAGCACCTGGCCGAGACCGTCGGCGAGGTCGGTCGGATCGGTCGTCGCGAAGAGCACGATGCCCGGCACCCCCACGGCCAGGATGCGCAACCCGATCGCCCCGGCGAGGGCGAGCGAGCCCTCGGTCACCGTGACGAGCCCCCAGTCGACCACCGCCGCACCCCCGTCGCGACCGTAGAGCGCGATCGCGACCACCGACGTGGGGGCGGCGACCCAGAGCGGCGCGGTGCGGGCGAGCAACTGCCGGGCCGAGAGGCCCGCGAAGGGCAGCAGCAGGGCCTCGAGCAGCAGGGCCGTGCCCGCCGAGACCCAGTCGATCGAGAGCAGCAGGGCGACCGCGAGCACGACCGCGGCGAGCAGCTTGGCGACCGGGTTGACGCGCCCGACCACCCCGGTGGCGACGACGGGCGTCAGCACGCTCACCGGGGCGTCCCGGTGGCGTCGACGCGCCGGGCGTGGGCGCTCAGGTCGAGGACGTCGTCGGCGAGGGCGTCGACGAACTCGGCGTCGTGGGTGACGGCGACGACCGCGCGTCCCTCGTCGAGCAGCTCCGTGAGCAGGGCGACGAGTTCGCGCCAGGTGCGGGCGTCCTGCCCGAAGGTCGGCTCGTCGAGCACGAGCAGCGACGGGCGCGACGCGAGCACGGTCGCGACCGAGAGCCGGCGCTTCTCGCCGCCCGAGAGCGTGAACGGGTTGGCCCCGGCGAGGTGGTCGAGGCGCAGCCGGTCGAGGAGGTGGTCGACGCGCGAGGCGACCTCCGTCGGGGACCCGCCCAGCGCCTCCGGACCCACCGCCAGCTCGCGCCGGACGGTCGCCGTCAGGAACTGGTGCTCGGGGTCCTGGAAGACCGTGCCGACGCGGGTCAGCAGCTGTCGGGGCTTCCACCGGATCGGGGACGCACCGGCCCCGTCGGCGAACGACGGGGTGGCCTCGAGGGTGCCCGCGACGGGAGCGAGCAGCCCCGCGACGGTGAGGGCGAGCGTCGACTTGCCCGAGCCGTTCGTGCCGGTCACCGCGAGCGCGCGCCCCTCGGTGACGGTGAGGTCGATGCCCGCCGCGACCGCACGGCCCCCGGCGCCCCGGCGTCCCACCCCGAGACCGGACGCCGTCATCAGCCGGTCTCCGGTCGTGCGCGACCGGGCGGGCGCAGGAGGCGCGGCGCCCGGGACCCACACCCCCGCGTCGACGAGGCGGTCGCGTTCGGCCCTCAGCACGTCGTCGGGGCGGCCGTCGGCCAGCACTCCCCCGCCCGCGTCGAGCACGACCACCCGGTCGACGACGGGGAGCCACACCGAGACCCGGTGCTCCACGACGACCAGCGTCGCCTCGGTGGCGGCCACGACGCGGGCCACGGCGTCCCGCACCTCGACGACGCCCTCGGGGTCGAGGGCGGCGGTCGGTTCGTCGAGCAGCAGCAGTCCGGGCCGCATGGCGAGGGCACCGGCGAGGGCGAGGCGCTGCTTCTGTCCACCGCTCAGCTCGGAGGTCGCCGCCGACAGCGGCAGGTCGAGCCCGACGGCGTCGAGGGCGTGACCGACGCGGCGCCAGATCTCGTCGCGAGGAACGCCGAGGTTCTCGCAGCCGAACGCGACGTCGTCGCCCACTCGGGCGAGGACGACCTGCGAGTCGGGGTCCTGCAGGACGAGCCCGACCCGGCCCCGCTGGTCGGCGGGCTCGCGCCCGTCGACCAGCAGGTCGCCGGCCTCGTCGCCCTCGTCGTCGCCGCCGAGCACGCCGGCGAGCCCGGCGAGCAGCGTCGACTTGCCGGCACCGGAGGCACCGAGCAGCAGCACGCGTTCTCCGGGGGCGACGTCGAGGTCGAGCTGCGACACGGCGGGCCGGCGGCGGCCGGCGTGACGCCAGCCCCAGCCGCGGGCGGTGACGCGGGCGCCGCGGACGACGCCTCGCCCTCCGCCGGCGCCGGCCCGCCCCGGGGACACCGAGGACACGGGGAGGCGCGCCTAGACCCGGGCGTCCGCCGAGCGCCCCGAGGCGAACCGGGACAGCGCGCCGGTGCGGGCCAGGCCACGGGCGGCGAGCCACGAGAGCAGGCCGGCGATGACGGTGCCCGAGACGATCGAGGTCACGACGTAGATCGCCTTCGACCCGCTCGCGTAGGCGGCGGCCGAGGCGAAGCTGGTGTCCATCAGGCCGACGGCGAGGCCGGCGACGGCACCGGCGAGCAGCACCGTGCCGAGCCGCCACGACTTGTACAGGAAGACCGCGAGCACGATCTCGGCGCCGAGCCCCTGGACGATGCCCCAGATGAGCACCGAGAAGCCCCACTGCGTGCCGATGAGCATCGAGACGACGGCGGCGACCACCTCGGTGTAGACCGCGGCGCCGGGCTTGCGGATGACGATGCCGCCGAGAACGCCGGCGAAGAGCCAGCCGCCGTTGAGGACGCCCTCGAAGCCGCCCGAGAAGCTCAGGACGCTGTCGATGGGCGTGTAGGCGAGCCCCCAGGCCCAGAAGACGACGCCGGCGGCGACGCCGATGACGCTGGCGACGACGATGTCGACGACGCGCCAGCGTCGGGTGGGGGTGGTGCGGGGCTTCGGCGTGAAGCCGGTCGAACTGTCGCGAGCCGCCGTGGAACGGTTTTCGGGCGTGGACGTGGACATCTGTTCTTCTCCTCCCTGCGCTGGCATGACCCAGATCAGGTTCGACGGTCGAAGCGTGGTTCGCTTCCTCTCAGCCCGGCTCACCGGACTCCCGTGTGTCGTGGGGACGATCATAGCGCCGCCCCCGGGCGGGTCAGAGCCCGGCGGCCTTGCGGACGAGCGCGGCCACGGAGGCGCGGGTCGCGTCGTCGACGTCGGTCACCGCGTACGAGGTGGCCCAGATCGACCCGTCGTCGAGCCGGGCGGCGTCCTGGAAGCCGAGCGTCGAGTACCGCGTGCCGAACTTGGCGCCCGGCTGGAAGAACACGACGACCTTGCCGTCGCCGTTCGCGTACGACGGGAAGCCGTACCAGGTCTTGGGGGCGAGGTCCGGCGCGTGCTCGGCGACGACCTCGTGCACCATCTGCGCGATGGGCCGTTCGGCGTCGGTCATCGCCGCGATGGCGTCCACGGCGTCCTGGGCCTCGGCGGCCGACTTGTCGGCGGCCTTCTGACGCTTCGCCTCGGCCCGCAGCTCGGCCGCACGCTGCTTCATCGCGGCCTTCTCTTCCGTGCTGAACCCGGCGTCCGCCATGGTCGTGCCCTTCTCGTGCCTGCGTGATGTGGGTCGGCCCGGTCGGGTCGGCATGGGCCCCATGATGACAGGCAGGATGGTCGTCATGCACCTCCACACCACGACCACCGGCGACGGCGAGCGCCACGTCGCCCTCGTCCACGGGCTCGGTGCCGACGGGGCGACCTGGCGGCCGATCGTCGACCGGTTCGTCGCGACCGGGTCGTACACCGTCACCACCGTCGACCTGAGGGGCCACGGCGAGAGCGACCGGGCGTCGTCGTACCGGCTGGGCGACTTCGCCGACGACGTCGCCTCGGCCCTGCCCCGGGGTCTGCACGGCGTCGTCGGACACTCGCTGGGCGGGTCGGTGCTCGTCCGTGCCGTCGACCGGCTGCAGCCCCGCACCGCCGTCTACCTCGACCCCGGGTTCTCGCTGGCCCTGCCGACGACGGGGCTCGCCGGGCGGCTGTTCTGGGCCGCGCCGACCGTGACGATGGGCGTCGCGGCGCTCGCCCAGGCGCGGAAGGGCGCCCGGCTGCGCGCCGGGTACGACGACGCGACCCGCACCTCCCTGGACGACGCCCGTGCCCGGTTCGACTCGAGCATGGCGATCGGGGTGTTCCGCGACGTGGCGTTCCACCCGGTGGCGGCGACGGCGCCGGCCGTGCCGTCGGTCGTCGTGCTGTCGGACGACTCGCCCGCGGTCGTGCCGGAACGCCTCGTGTCCGACTACCAGAGGGTGGGGTGGCAGGTCCGCCGCCTGCCGGGCGTGCACCACGACATGCAGCTCGAGGCCCCGGACCGCACGTTCGCGATGCTCGCCGAGCTGCTCTGACGGACGGCGGCCGGCGGCCGGTCAGGCTCTCGGCAGGGCGCGTCCGTCGGCGTCCAGGTGGTCCCGCCACGACCGCGTCGCCGTCCAGCCGAGCAGCCGACGGGCCTTCGCCGTCGAGATGCCGGACGCGTCGACCCGGTCGAGCTGCCGGAGTGCGATGCGGTCGCCGTGGTGCTCGCGCAGGGTGGCGGCGAGGTCGTGGCCGCCCGCGTTGTCGGCCGCGGCGACGTAGAAGACCTCGTGACCGGGCAGGTCGCTCTCGGCGGCGAGCAGGAGGGCGTCGGCGAGGTCGTCGGCGTCGACGTAGCTGCCGAAGTTCGCACTGTCGGGGTCGGCTCGGCGCACCTGCGGCCCGAGGTTCGCCTCGTAGTTCGTCTCGTCGTGGACGGTGCTCGGGCGGATCGAGATCGCCCGCAGGTCGGAGCGCCGGACGGCGGCGTCCATCAGCTGCTCGCCGAAGGCCTTCGAGAGGGCGTAGGGGTCCTGCGGGTACAAGGGGTGCTCTTCGTCGACCGGGACGTAGTCGGGCAGGAAGGGCCGCTCGGGGAAGAAGTTGCCGACGATGCTCTCGCTCGACACGTTGACGAAGCGGGGAACGCCGAACCGGACGGCCGCCTCGACCAGGTTGAACGTCGACATGAGGTTGGTGTGGAAGACGACGTGCGCCGGGTTCGCGGTCGGCTGCGGGATGGCCGCGACGTGCACGACGGCGTCGGCACCCGCCACGACCGAGAAGGCGGTGCCGGCGTCGGTCAGGTCGCCCATCACGTAGCGGCCGGGTTCGTCGACGCCCGTGTCGAAGACGGGCCGAGCCAGGTCGACGCCGAGGACGTCGTGGCCGGCCTCGACGAACCGGCGGACGGCCGCGCGGCCGACCTTGCCGCGTGACCCCGTGATGACGACCTTCATGACGCGCTCCCTCGATCGAGGGATGCGCCGAGGGCCGGAGCATCCACGCCCGTGACGCTACGCCCCGAGGCCCCGAGGAGGCGCGCCCGCCTCGACCACCGGGCCACCCGAGCACGGAGGCCTGCCAAGATGCAGCATGACCGTCGTCCGGATCGTCCTGCTGTTCGCCGTCGCGGCCGTCGCCGAGATCGGCGGTGCCTGGCTGGTCTGGCAGGCCGTGCGCGAGAACCGGGGCTGGCTCTTCGCCCTGCTCGGCATCGTCTCGCTGGGCGCCTACGGTTTCGTCGCCGCGTTCCAACCCGACGCGAACTTCGGTCGGGTGCTCGCGGCCTACGGCGGGGTCTTCGTCGCGGGCTCGCTCTCCTGGGGCATCGTGGTCGACGGGTTCAAGCCGACGACGTGGGACTACGTCGGTTCGGCCGTGAGCCTGCTCGGAGCCGGCATCATCGTGCTGGCCCCGCTCCTGACGACCACGGCGGGCGAGGCCGAGGCCTGAGCGGGGACGACGCGCTCGGCCTCACGACGCGTGTCGGGCCGTCCAGTCGGCGAAGGGGGCCGTCGCGTCCTCGGCGTGCCCGTGCTCGGACCGCAGGGTGCGCTCGTCGATCGGCTTGGCGTACTCGTCGTAGAAGGTGCCCAGGGTCATGAGCCGGTTGCCGTCCTCGTAGTGCTCGCCCTCCTGCTCGCGCGACACCGCGTAGACGACGCGGTCCGGTTGCGCGTAGTACAGGGCGCCGAGGCACATCGGGCACGGGTAGGCGGTGACGTAGGCGTCGATGCCGCGGAGGTCGGTGATGCCCTGCTCGGCGGCGAGCCGGATCGCCAGGATCTCGGCGTGCGCCGTGGGGTCGCCGGTCTGCGCGACGTGGTTGGTCGCCTCGGCGACGATCTCGCCGTCGCGGACCAGCAGGCAGGCGAAGGGCTTGCCGCCCTCGTCGACGTTCTGCTGCGCACGCTGGACGGTCAGGGCGGTGAAGCTGTCGTCTCGTTCGGTCATGCCTCGACACTGCACCGTCGACCGCGCCCGGGCGCGGTCCGCGCATGACGGTGCGGTTTCCGGCCCGGGGGCACGGCGTCCGGCTCAGGCCAGGGTCACCTGCCCGTCGGCCTCGAGCCACTCGAGGCCCTCGACCACGGCCTGCACCGAGGTGTACCGCGGCGCGTAGCCGAGCAGGCGGCGCGCCTTGGCGATGCTCATCGAGTGGCTGCGCGACGCGTGCTGCCACGAGGCGTCGGCGTGCTCGGCGGTCGTCTGGTCTCGGAACTCGGCCCACGAGACGAACCGCAGCCGCGCCTCCTGGCCGTAGTGGCGGGCGATCGCCTCGGCGAGGCCGCGCAGCGTGATCGCGCGGTCGCTGACGACGTGGAACGCCTCGCCCGCGACCTGCGAGTGCCGCTCGGCGGCGAGCTGGAAGGCCTGCGCGACGTCGTCGGCGTGGACGTGGTGGACGGTCTCGAGGCCGAGGCCCGGCACGGCGACCTCGCCACCCGTGGCCAGGGCCTCCCACACCGCGAGGTCCAGGTTGCCGACGGCGTTGATCATCGGCCAGCCCGGGCCCGTGATGTGACCCGGGTGCAGCACGACGGAGCGCACCCCGCCCGGCCTCCGCGACTCGCGCAGCAGCAGTTCTTCGATCGCGGCCTTCTGCGTGCCGTACTCGCCGAACGGCGTGCGCTCGGCCTCTTCGGTGATCGGGACCTCGCGCGAGGGGCCGTGCACCCACACGGTGCCGCAGTGGACGAGCACGGTGCCCGTGCCCTGCAACGCGTCGACCATCTTGCGCGCGGACGAGACCGTGAAGCAGATCATGTCGATGACGACGTCGGCGCCGAGGCCGGCGATCTCGCGCGCGAACGTGCCGTCGGCGTCGCCCGCCTCGCGGTCGAGCAGGAGGCGCGTCACGCGTGACCACGCGGCGTGCGGTCGGTACGGCTCGGACGCGCCGCGGCTGACGGCGACCACCTCGTGGCCGGCCTCGACCAGTCGCGGGACGAGGAAGCCACCCACGTGGCCGGTGGACCCGATGACGACGATCTTCACGAGGCCGAGCCCGAGATCGTCGGGAGGGCGCGGCAGGGAGGCGGGGTGGCGGCTCGTCGAGCGGCAGCGGAGGACATGAGCCGACGCTACCCGGCCCACCCCCGACGGGCGTACCCCGTCCGGGGGTCACGAGGCGTCCCCCCAAGTGCCCACTGTGCCCGGGCCGAAGATTCTTCAGACTTCCTGTGAGGGGCACGGCGGCTCGTCGGATCACCGGGCACGGCCCGCGACGAGCCACCCGCTCCGCGCGTCCCACCCGGCACGCGCCACCCGACGAGGAGAACCATGACCTTCACCGATCCCCGCCCGCGCGGCACCCGCCGCCGCGCCGCGACCGTCTGTCTCGCGGCCGCCCTGACCCTGGGACTCGTCGCCGTGGGCTCCGGTGCCGCCGTCGCCGCGCCTCCCGGTGCCGGCCCGTCGGCTCCGGCCGCGCCCGGCCGACCGGGCCCCGCACTGCCCGTCGTCGAGGGACCGGTGATGAACTACGCCGTCAACGCGACCAAGGCGAACCCGGGCGCGACGAAGCAGGTCGAGCGCGCGGTCGCCGCGGCCGGTGGCAGCGTCATCGCCGCGTACGCCGACCTCGGCGTCGTCGTGGCCCAGTCGAGCAACGTGAACTTCGCGGCCTCGGTGCGCGGCGACAAGGCCGTCCTCTCGGCCGGAGCCACCCGCACCGCCGCGGTCGCCGAGACCGACCCGACCTACGGCGTGGGCACGACGGCCCCCGGCCCGGGCAAGCCCGTGAAGCCCGGCACCCCGGGCGGGCCCGGCACGCCCGGCGGCCCGGGACACCCCGGCGGACCGCGGGCCGCGACCTCGCCCGAGCAGCGGCTGGAGGAGACCACGACCGTCGTCGCCGACCCCCTCGAGGCCCAGCAGTGGGACCTCGCCGCGATCGGGGCCGACCGGGCGCACCAGGTCACCGACGGCAGCCGCGACGTGCTCGTCGCCGTCCTCGACTCGGGCATCCAGGGCGACCACCCCGACCTGCAGCCCAACATCGACGTCGCGGCCTCGGCGAGCTGCCTGACCGGGACCCCCGACTCGAGCTACGCCGCCTGGCAGCCCACCACGAGCGACCACGGCACCCACGTCGCCGGCACGATCGCCGCCGCCCGCAACGGCGTCGGCATCGTCGGCGTCGCCCCCGGCGTCACGATGTCGGCCGTCAAGGTCGTCAACGACGACGGCTTCATCTACCCCGAGGCCGCCATCTGCGGCTTCATGCAGGCCGCGGCGACCGGGGCCGACGTCACGAACAACAGCTACTACGTCGACCCGTGGCAGTTCTGGTGCGGTACGGACGTCGACCAGGCGGCCGTGCTGACCGCGGTCGACCGGGCCGTCCAGTTCACGCAGAAGAAGGGCATCGTCAACGTGGCGGCGGCCGGCAACTCGTCCATCGACCTCGCGAACAAGACCGTCGACACCGACAGCCCGAACGACACCACGCCGGTCACCCGGCCGATCGACTCGCGCTGCCTGGACATCCCGACCGAACTCGACGGCGTCGTCACCGTGTCGTCGACCACGTCGGCCGGGGCGAAGTCGAGCTTCTCGAACTACGGCGACGGCGTGATCGACGTCGCGGCCCCCGGCTCGGCGATCCTGTCGACCGTGACCGGTGGGGGCTACGGCACCAAGTCGGGCACCTCGATGGCCTCGCCGCACGTCGCCGGCGTGCTGGCCCTGCTGAAGTCCACCCACCCGCGCCTGAGCGGCGCCGCCCTCACCGGCCTGCTCGAGCGGCAGGCGACCGACACCCCGTGCCCGACCGGCACGACGACCTGCACGGGCTCGGCCGCGGACAACGGCTGGTTCGGCGAGGGGATCGTCGACGCCCTGGCGGCCGTCACGAAGTAGCGGGCACCGCCCACGACGGGGCGTCCGTCCGGCCCGAGCGGCCGGTCGGGCGCCCCGTCCTCGCGCGGACGGCGCGCCCGTTCGCCCCTAGGCTGAACGAGTCCCAATCGGAGGTTCGATGCACACCTGGCCCGGCAACCCCTACCCCCTCGGCGCGACCTACGACGGCAGCGGCACCAACTTCGCGATCTTCAGCGAAGCAGCCAGCAAGGTCGAGTTGTGCCTGTTCGACGACCACGGAACCGAGACGAGGGTCGAGTTCACCGAGGTCGACGCCTACGTCTGGCACGCCTACCTGCCCACCGTCCAGCCCGGCCAGCGGTACGGCTACCGGGTGCACGGCGACTACGACCCCGCGAACGGCGTCCGGGCCAACCCGAACAAGCTGCTGCTCGACCCCTACGCCAAGGCGACCTGCGGCGAGATCGACTGGGACGAGGCGCTGTTCGCCTACACCTTCGGCGACCCCGACTCGCGCAACGACAAGGACAGCGGCCCGCACATGATGCTGGGCGTCGTCATCAACCCGTTCTTCGACTGGCAGGGCGACCGCGCCCCCAAGTACAGCTACGACGAGACCGTCATCTACGAGGCCCACGTCAAGGGCCTCACCGAGACGCACCCCGACATCCCCGAAGAAGAGCGCGGCACCTACGCCGGCGTCGCGAACCCGGCGATCATCGAGCACCTCAAGAAGCTCGGCATCACCACGCTCGAGCTCATGCCGGTGCACCAGTTCGTGCAGGACAACACCCTGCTCGAGAAGGGCCTCAGCAACTACTGGGGCTACAACACCATCGGCTTCTTCGCCCCGCACGCCGCCTACTCGGCGACCGGCGACATCGGCCAGCAGGTGCAGGAGTTCAAGACGATGGTGCGCGTGCTGCACGAGGCCGGCATCGAGGTCATCATCGACGTCGTCTACAACCACACCGCCGAGGGCAACCACCTGGGGCCCACGCTGTCGTTCAAGGGCATCGACAACGCCGCGTACTACCGGCTGATGGACGGCGACCAGCAGCACTACATGGACTACACGGGCACCGGCAACAGCCTGAACGTGCGGCACCCGCACTCGTTGCAGCTGATCATGGACAGCCTGCGCTACTGGGTCACCGAGATGCACGTCGACGGGTTCCGCTTCGACCTCGCCGCCTCGCTCGCCCGCGAGTTCTACGAGGTCGACCGCCTCTCGACCTTCTTCGAACTCGTGCAGCAGGACCCGATCGTCTCGCAGGTCAAGCTGATCGCCGAGCCGTGGGACGTCGGGCCCGGCGGCTACCAGGTCGGCAACTTCCCGCCGCAGTGGACCGAGTGGAACGGCAAGTACCGCGACACCGTGCGCGACTTCTGGCGCGGCGAGCCCTCGACCCTCGGCGAGTTCGCCAGCCGCATCACGGGCTCGGCCGACCTGTACGAACGCGACGGGCGTCGCCCTGTGGCGAGCATCAACTTCGTCACGGCCCACGACGGCTTCACGATGCGCGACCTGGTCAGCTATAACGACAAGCGCAACGACGCCAACGGCGAGAACGGCAACGACGGCGAGAGCCACAACCGTTCGTGGAACTCCGGCGTCGAGGGCGAGACCGACGACGGCGAGATCCGTGCGCTGCGCGAACAGCGTCAGCGCAGCTTCCTGGCCACCCTGTTGCTCAGCCAGGGCGTCCCGATGCTGCTGCACGGCGACGAACTGGGCCGCACCCAGGGCGGCAACAACAACACCTACGCGCAGGACAACTCGATCAGCTGGATCGACTGGCCGAACGCCGACCGCGAACTGATCGAGTTCGTCGCCGAGGTCATCAAGCTGCGCCACGACCACCCGACCTTCCGTCGTCAGCGCTACTTCAACGGCCGACCCGTCACGCGGGGAGAAGGCGAGCCCCTGCCCGACATCGTGTGGTTGACCACCGAGGGCGACGCCATGCACGAGGGCGAGTGGAACGAGTCGTACGCCAAGGCGATCGGCATGTTCTTGAACGGCAACGGCATCCGGGGGCGCGACGCCCGTGGCGGCCGGATCACCGACGTCAATTTCGTGCTCTACTTCAACGCCAGCGCCGAGACGGTCACGTTCGTCCTGCCGCCCGACGAGTACGCCCAGGGCTGGGAGGTCGTCGTCGACAGCACCGTGACCGCTCCCCCGCCGCCGGCGAACGCCGCCCCCCGCACCCCGACGGCCACCCGGGCCGCCACCACCCCCCAACCGCCCTCGACACCGCAGGCCCCCGCGGCCCTGCGGGCCGGTGACCGACTCCCCGTGGTGGGTCGCTCGCTCGTCGTCCTGCGTGCCACGGCCGAGGAAGAACTGTGACCCGACACGAACCGACCATGCACCCGCGCTCGACGTACCGCCTGCAGGTGCGCGCCTCCTTCGACCTGGAGGCCGCCGCCGAGCTGGTGCCGTACCTGCACGACCTCGGCGCGGACTGGGTCTACCTCTCGCCGATCCTCGCCGCCGAGCCGGGCAGCGACCACGGCTACGACGTCGTCGACCACAGCCTGGTCGACCCCGAGCGCGGCGGCGCCGAGGGGCTCGACGAGCTGTCGACCCGGGCCCACGCCGCGGGACTCGGCGTGCTGGTCGACATCGTCCCGAACCACGTCGGCGTCGCCACGCCGAAGGCGAGCGTCTGGTGGTGGGACCTGCTGACCCACGGTCGCGAGTCGCAGTACGCCGACGCGTTCGACGTGGACTGGGCGGCCGGCGGCGGCAAGGTGCTGCTGCCCGTGCTCGGCGAGCCCGCCGCGGCCGACGGCTCGATCGAGGGCCTGAGCGTCGACGGCGACGAACTGCACTACTACGACAACGTCTACCCGATCGCCCCGGGCACGAGCGCGCCCGGCGACGACGCGACCGCGGTGCACGCGCGACAGGCCTACGAGCTCGTGCACTGGAAGCGCGCCGACACCGACCTGAACTACCGCCGCTTCTTTGCCGTCAACACGCTCGCGGGCATCCGCGTCGAAGACGAGCGGGTCTTCGACGAGTCGCACGCCGAGATCGGCCGCTGGTTCGCCGAGGGGCTCGTCGACGGCCTGCGCGTCGACCACCCGGACGGACTCGCCGACCCGAAGGGCTACCTCGACCGGCTCGCGACCCTCACGGGTGACGCCCACGTCCTCGTCGAGAAGATCCTCGAGGGCGACGAGCGCCTCCCGGAGGACTGGGCGACCGCCGGCACCACGGGCTACGACGCCCTCGCCGACCTCGACCGCCTCTTCGTCGACCCCCACGGGGCGCCGGCCCTCGACGCCCTCGACGCCCGCCTCCGTCGGGCACGCGGCGTCGACGCCGACGAGCAGGCCGCAGGGGCCGACGAGACCACCGGCGACGAGCCCGCCGACTGGCACGAGATGATCCTCGGCACGAAGCGCGGCATCGCGGACGGCATCCTCGGCAGCGAGATCAACCGCCTCGCCCGCCTGGTCGCGGGCGGCGGCACCGTCGACCCCGCCGTGGTCGACGCCCTGGCCGAACTCGCCGCGGCGTTCCCGGTGTACCGCAGCTACCTGCCGCAGGGTGCCGCCTGGCTCACCGAGGCCGCCGAGGTCGCGATGTCGCACCGGCCCGAGCTGACCGACGCGATCGACGAGGTCGTCGCCGTGCTGCGGGACGAGACGCACCCGGCGTCCGTGCGGTTCCAGCAGACGAGCGGCATGGTGATGGCGAAGGGCGTCGAGGACACGGCCTTCTACCGCTACAGCCGTCTCGCGACGCTGACCGAGGTCGGAGCCGACCCGAGCGAGTTCGCCCTCACCCCCGACGAGTTCCACGCCCGTCAGCAGGTGCGCCTGGCCGAGCGCCCGTTCGGCATGACCACCCTGTCGACCCACGACACCAAGCGCAGCGCGGACGTCCGGGCGCGCATCTCGGTGCTGGCCGAGGTGGCCACCGAATGGGCCGCGACCCTCGAACGCCTGCGCGAACTCGCCCCGGTCGGCGACGGCCCGTTCGAGAACATCCTCTGGCAGACGATCGTCGGCTCGTGGCCGACGTCTCGCGAACGCCTGCACGACTACGCCGAGAAGGCGTCCCGTGAGGCGAGCACGTCCACCACGTGGACCGACCGCACCGACGAGGCCGAGGCCTTCGAGGAGCGCATGCACGCGGCGGTCGACGCGGCCTTCGACGACGACGAGGTGCGCCACGAGGTCGAGCGCATCGTCGACGTCCTGCGCGCCCCGGGCTACAGCAACTCGCTCGGCGTCGCGTTGATGCAGCTGACCGGGCCGGGCAGCCCCGACGTCTACCAGGGCGGCGAGCTGTGGGACTTCTCGCTCGTCGACCCCGACAACCGACGCGAGGTCGACTTCGGACTGCGCCGGCGCCTCCTGGACGAGGTCCGTGGCGGCGCGACGCCCGCGGTCGACGACACCGGTGCGGCCAAGCTCGTCGTCACGCACCACGCGCTGACGCTGCGCCGCGACCGTCCCGACCTCTTCACGCGGTACGCCGCGCTGCCGGTGTTCGGCGAGCAGGCCGCGTCGGCGGTCGCCGTCGACCGTGGCGGCGCGCTCGCGATCGCGACCCGCCTGCCCGTCGCCCTCGAGCAGGCCGGCGGCTGGGACGACACCGTCGTGCTGACCGCGGGAGGCGCGTACCGCGACGTCTTCACCGGCCGACGGCACGAGGGCGGTCGCCTCCGCCTGGCCGACGTGCTCGAGACGTACCCCGTCGCCCTGCTGATCCCCGCAGAGGACTGACCCCGCCGGGTCGCTCCGCGTCGCGCCCGACTAGCGTCGGCCCCAGTCGAGCGATCACCGTGCCGCCCACGTCCCGACGTGGGCGGCACGTCGTGGCTCCTCGCCCCCTCCCCCACCCGTTCCGAACCCGAGGAGACCGATGAGCGTCTACGACGTCTGGGCCCCTGAAGCGACCACCGTGCACCTGCACGTCGACGGCGAGCTGCTGCCGCTGACGGCCGAACCCGAGACCGGCTGGTGGCGGGCCCCTGCCGACCTCGACCGCGGGCCGGGCCACCGCTACGGCTTCGTGCTCGACGGCGGCGACTCCCCCGAGGGCGAGACGCCGCTGCCCGACCCGCGATCGCGCCGCCAGCCCGACGGCGTGCACGGCCTCAGCGAGACCTACGACCCGTCGGCCTTCGCCTGGACCGACGACGCCTGGACCGGGCGTCAGCTGGCCGGGTCGGTCGTCTACGAGCTGCACGTCGGCACGTTCACGCCCGACGGCACGCTCGACTCGGCGATCGAGAAGCTGCCGCACCTCGTCGACCTGGGCGTCGACCTCGTCGAGCTGCTGCCGGTGAACGGCGTGAACGGCCGCTGGAACTGGGGCTACGACGGCGTCGACTGGTTCACGGTCACCGACAACTACGGCGGACCGGAGGCCTACCAGCGCTTCGTCGACGCCGCTCACTCGGCCGGCCTGGGCGTCGTGCAGGACGTCGTCTACAACCACCTCGGCCCCTCGGGCAATTACTTGCCGCTGTTCGGCCCCTACCTGTCGAGCAAGCACGCCAACACCTGGGGCGACAACGTCAACCTCGACGACGACGGCGCCCACGAGGTGCGCGAGTTCATCCTCGACAACACGGCGATGTGGCTCGACGACTACCACGTCGACGGCCTGCGCTTGGACGCCGTGCACGCGCTCAAGGACGACAGCGAAGTGCACCTGCTGCAGGAGCTGGCCGAGCGGACCGCCGCCCTGAGCAGCCACCTCCGCCGCCCGCTCTCGCTCATCGCCGAGAGCGACCTCAACGACCCCCGGCTGATCACCCCGCGCGACGGCGGCGGCTTCGGCCCCGACCACCGTCAGGGCTACGGCCTCGACGCGCAGTGGAGCGACGACTTCCACCACGCCGTGCACGTCGCGCTGACCGGCGAGACGACCGGCTACTACGCCGACTTCGAACCGCTCGGCGCCCTCGCCAAGGTGCTGACCAGGGGGTTCTTCCACGACGGCACGTGGTCGTCTTTCCGCGAGGCCGAGCACGGGTACCCGGTCGACACCGAGCACATGCCGACCTGGCGGCTCGTCGTGGCGAACCAGAACCACGACCAGATCGGCAACCGGGCGATCGGCGACCGCCTCGCGGCGACGCTCGACGACGGCCAGCTCGTCATCGCCGCGACCCTGACCCTCGCGGGACCCTACACGCCGATGCTCTTCATGGGTGAGGAGTGGGCCGCCTCGACCCCGTGGCAGTTCTTCACCTCGCACCCCGAGCACGACCTCGGCGAGGCCACGGCGAAGGGCCGGATCGAGGAGTTCGCCAAGATGGGCTGGGACGAGTCGTCGGTGCCCGACCCGCAGGACCCCTCGACCTTCGATAACAGCAAGCTCGACTGGTCCGAGCTCGAGACGGGTCGGCACGCGGTCCTGCTCGACGCCTACCGACGCCTGGGCGCCCTGCGTCGCAGCGAGCCCGCGCTCACCGACCCGCGCTTCGGCGAGACGAGCGTCGAGTACGACGGCGACGCCCGCTGGCTCGTGCTGACGCGCGGTGACCTCAAGATCGCGATCAACCTCGCCGACCAGGAGGCGCGGGTCGCGGTGAGCGCCGAGACCGTCCTGTTCGCCAGCGACGGGTCGATCACCCCCGGGTCGAGCCTGCTGCTGCCGGCGCACTCGGTCGCGATCGTCCGCTGACGCCGCACCACGCACGACGCGCGCGCCCGGGGCTGACCACCCCGGGCGCGCGCGCTGTGTGCCGCCTCCCTGCTAGCGCGTCGACACGCCGCCCCGCACGGGCCCGACCCGGTGCGAGGTGGCGCGGACGCTCGGCAGGCGACGGTGTCGCACGACCAACTCGACGACGGCACGGGTCCGTCGTCGCAGACCCCAGAGGGTCACCTTGGTCAGCGACTCCCTGACGATCGAGCCGCTCATCTTCGAGGCACCGTGGATGCGCTCGGTGAACGTGATCGGAGTCTCGACGACCCGCAGGCCCGCTTGCAGCGCGCGCCAGAGCAGGTCGACCTGGAAGCAGTACCCGCGTGACTCGACCCGGTCGAGGTCGATGCGACGCAGCGCCGACGACCGGAACACCCGGAACCCGCCGGTCGTGTCGGCCACCCGGATGCCGAGGGCGCCGCGGGTGTACCAGCTGCCGCCGCGGCTGAGCAGCTCGCGCCGCAGCGGCCAGTTCTCGACGGCCCCGCCGGGCACCCAGCGCGAGCCGAGCACCAGGTCGTTCTCGCGCAGCAGCTCGAGCATGCCGGGCAGGTACTCGGGGTGGTGCGAGCCGTCGGCGTCCATCTCGACGAGGGCGTCGTAGCCGCGCTCGAGGCCCCAGGCGAAGCCCGCCAGGTAGGCGGCGCCGAGGCCGGCCTTCTCGGTGCGGTGCATCACGTGCACGCGCGGGTCGCGGGCGGCGTAGGCGTCGGCGAGCTCGCCGGTGCCGTCGGGCGAGCCGTCGTCGACGACGAGGACGTCGACCGAGGCGCCGGAGGCCAGGGTGCGCCCCACGATCCAGTCGAGGTTCTCGCGCTCGTTGAAGGTCGGGATGATGACGAGTGCGTCGTTCATGGTGGGGTCCTTTCCCGTCGGGTGGGAGTCGGAGGTGTCGGGTGTCGGTGGGTGCGTCGGGTTCAGGAGGCGCGGCGGGGGCCGGCGGGGCGGCGCCGGGTCACGAGGTGACCAGGTCGGCGAACACGATGAGGTTGTCGACGTAGTGCCCGGTCGACCGGTCGAAGGTGCCGTCGCAGGTGATCAACCGGAGGCCGGGCGTCGGGCTCGCCCCGTAGACGTCGCTCGTCGGGAACGTCGCCTTCGGGGTGCGCTCGCTGCCGGTGACGCGGAAGGTCTCGACCGAGCCGGTCGAGAGCGTCACCATGACCTCGTCGCCCGTCGTGAGCTTCGCCAGGTCGACGAAGACGGCCGGGCCGCTGCCCGAGTCGACGTGGCCGGCGATGACGGCGGGGCCGACGGCGCCGGGCACGACGCCGTCCTGGTACCAGCCCGCCGACTGCCACGCCTTCGGCGGGTCGAGCTCGCCCTGGGCGCCGAGGCCGAGGTCTTCGAGGCCCGAGTCCACGCCGATCGACGGGATCTGGACGCGGACGGGGGTGGCGTCCGCCGGGGGCGCCGTGTACGACGGTGCCGCCGGGTCCTGGAACGCACCGGCCGACCCGCGGGCGGCGTCCGGCGTCGAGGTGGGCGAGGGCGTGGCCGAGGTCGAGGTGCCGTCGGGCTGTGCGGCCACGGCTGCCACGGTCACGCCGCCGGCCACGAGCACCACGGCCGCTCCGGCCGCGAGGACGGCCGCACGGTGGCCCGCCACGAAGGTCGCGAGGCTCATCGGGCCACCGCCAGGGGTGAGCAGGCACCGAGGCTCGTGCCCTCGAGTTGCAGGGCGGCGAGCGCCGCCCAGGCGGAGCCGTAATAGGTGGGGGTCGACTGCGAGAGGTCGTCGGCGGTCCGCAGGTCGGCGGACGCACGGTCGTCCTGGCCGGCGCTGGCCTCGGCCGCCGCGCGGGCGGCGTAGGCGAGCGGGCTCTGATCCGAGCCGACCGACTGCCCGCCGAGGTCGAGCTGCATGGGCAGTTCGTCGTACCGCTGCAGCACGCCGGCCATCGACGCGGCCAGGGCCACGTCCTCGGGCTGGCACGACTCGGCGTAGCGCAGGGCGAGACGGCCGGCGTCGTAGCTGTACTGCACGCTGCCCGACGACCCGTCGGCGCTCGGCAGCGGCACGGTCGTGCCGTCCTGCCGCACCTGCGCCCAGTCGCTCGGCAGCGCGGTCGAGGCGAGGATGTTCGTGGTCACGGCTCGTGACCCGGCCTCGAGCTCGGCCCAGCGGGGGTCGCCGCTGGCCTCGCCGAGCTGGGCGAAGGTGGCGGGCGACGCGTACGAGGGGTTGTACGACCAGGGGCCGGGGCCCATGGCCCAGGGGCCCGGCAGCAGGATGCGGCCGACGTCGGTCGAGACGGTCATCTCGTCGAGCACGTCGGTGCCGAGGTCGACGCCCGAGGTGGTGAGGTCGGGGCGGTCGAAGGTCGAGCCGGCGAGCACGAGGGCCCGGGCGGCGTCGACGTCGGCGTCGCTGGCGGGCATGTCGTCGACGACCGCGCCGTCCTTCCACTGCCAGGCGAGCAGGCCGTCGGGGCGGACGAGCTCGTCCTGCGTCCAGGTCCAGATGGCGTCGAAGCGCTTCTCGTCGCCCACGGCGACCGCGACGAGCATGCCGTAGGCCTGCCCCTCGCTGACCGTGTCGTCGCCCTGGTCGCGTCGGACGACCCGACCGTCGTCGTCGACGTAGTCGTCGAGGAAGTCCTGGCCGATCTCGGTGGCGGTGCGGGCCTGCGGGGTCGGGGTGCCCGTGCCGGGGGTGCCGGTCGCGTCCGCGCCGGCGCCTGCCTGGTCCGTCGACGGGCCGCCAGACCCTCCGACGACGAGGGAGGCGATGCCGGCCGTGACGGCGAGGGCCACCACGACGGCCGCTGCGAGCAGCGCCTTCGTCTTCTTCGTCATGTCGTTCTCTTCTTCTTCGTCTCGATGCCGTGGGCGGACCGCCGGGGCGGGCCGTCGTGCGGGGCCGTGGGGGCCGGGGAGGCGCGGTGCACGCGGTCGTCCACCGCGCCTCCCCGTCCGGCCGGGAGCGTGCTCGGCGTCAGATGCCGAACCAGCCGAGCACGGTGGCCCAGAGGCCCTTCGACTCGCTCTTCTGGGGGTGCTCGGCGAGGTAGCCGCCACCCGTCTGGACGCCGCCGACGGGTGCCTGCGCCGTGGCGGCGCTGTCGACCACGGGGACGATGGTGATGCCACCGGTCGAGTTGTCGAGCACGAACAGCGTGTTGATGCTGCCCGCGGCGAGGTCGACGTCGCTGGTGCCCGTGACCTTCTGGCCGGTGAGGTCGAGGGTCCACGGACCGGCGGCCACCTGGGCGTAGCCGCTGGCGCTGCCGAAGGGCGCGTCCTCGGCGATGGTGGTGCCCGTGCTGGTGGCGACGGTCACGGTCTTGCTGACGTTGGCCGCCTGCACGAGACGGACCTTCGCCTGGCCCTCGGCCGGTGCCGTCAGGTCGTCCTTGAAGACCTGCGTCTTGAGGTCGTCGTTCGGTCCGTAGGCGACGGCGGTGATCGGCTGGCCGCTGTCGACCGTGATGTTCGACGTGATGACCGGCTTGGCGTCGGTGGGCGCGTCCGCGGCGGTCATCGAGACGACGTACGTCCCGGCGGCCAGCGCCTGGTACGGGCTGACCTGACCGTAGGTGACGTCGTCGAGGTCCATGACGACCTGCCCGCCCTTGAGCGAGGTCAGGGTGACGTCGACGGCCTTGGTGTCGGGCGACAGGTGGCCGACGCGCACCCAGCCGTCGCCGTCGGCGGCGTTCGCCGGCGAGACGCCGACGAGCGAGCCGGCGAGGGCGACGCCCGCCGCGGCGGTGAGGGCGAGCACCGTCGCGAGGCGACGACGCCGGACGGGCTGTCCGGGAGCGGTGGCGGCGAGGGCGCCGGTGGTGCGTGAGAGGGAAGCCATGTGGCTGGTCCTTTCCGGTCGGGTGTCCCACCCGGGGGTGGGACGCGGTGAGGAGATGCCGGTGCCCGCCGCGGGGGCGGGCACCGGCGTGGCGATCAGTTGCTGAGCACTCCACTCGGCGCGACGGCCGAGAAGGTGACCTGGAGCCCGTCGCCCGAGGGGACGACCGACTCGGGCACGTAGACGCTGCCCAGCCCTTCGAGCGTCGACCGGAGCTGGTCGACGGACTGGCCGCCCTGCGGGGTGACGTCGAACCGACGGAACAGCGCTTCTTGCTCGCCCGGCAGCGCCTGCGGGTCGGCGACCGAGATCGGACCCATGGCGGCCAGCTGCCCGAGCACGATGATGGCCCGCGGGTCGAGGCGGCCGTCCGAGAGCGCGGTGCGGAGCGTCGACGAGATCTGCAGGTTCGGGTTCTGCGCGAGCTCGGCACCGGCCTGCGACCGGGCCGACGCGGCGTCGTCCGCCTCGGTCTGCGCCTGGGCCTCGCCCTGGCTGTCGATCTGGCGGACGTTCACCTGCTGGTCGCCCTCGCCGAAGGTGGCGACGACCGTCGAGTTGGCGAGCGCGTCGCGGATGTCGGCCGAGGCCGCCCCCGAGGTGCGCACCGACTCGGTCTCGAACAGGTAGTCCGAGTCGCGCCAGCCGTTCGGCGACTGCGCCTGGACGGCACCGTCGGTGTCGATCTTGTAGAACCAGATGACGTTCTCGCGGGAGAAGCCGGCCTTGACCAGGTCGACCCACACGGCGTCGTCGACCAGCAGGCGGCTGTCCTTCGGCACGTTGGTCTCGACCCAGGTCTCGGCGTTGCGCATCGGCGCGTCGAGGTCGCTGTCGAGGAACCCGCGCAGCTGGACGGCCCAGAGCGGCACGACGGCGACGATCGCGGCCAGGGTGAGGGCCAGCCACGCGACCGAACCGGTGCGGGTGGCCGCGGTCGAGAGGGCGCCGGACCGACGGGCCCGGAACGCCTTCACCGCGTGGTCGGTGACCGCCGCGACGAGCAGCGCCGCGAAGGGCAGCAGCATGATCACGTAGGGCACCGGCAGGTACCCGCCGGGGCGGAACATGAACGCGATCAGGAACACCATCATCACGCCGAGCGGACGCAGCTTCTTCACGAACACCGCGACGATCGAGGCGATGGTGCCCAGCACGATGAGCACCTGGTCGAGCTGCCACCACTGCGACACGGTCGCGAAGAACAGGCTGCCGGTGTCGAACACCGAACCGCTGGCCTCACGGGTCGCGAGCTGGAACTGGATGCCCTCGAGCAGGCTCACCCGGCCGGCACCCGGCAGCAGCTCGCCCTTGACCGCGGCGAGCGCGACGTAGCCGAGGCCGACGAGCACGAGCAGGCTGGCCGCGATCGACAGGGTGTAGCGACGCGTCGCCTTGTCGGCACCGCGCCACATCATCCAGGCCAGGAAGGGCAGCGCCAGCAGGTACGTCTCCTTCGAGAGCACCGCGATGCCGAACGACAGCGAGGCGGCTGCGAATTCGGCGAGCTGGTAGCGACGGCTCAGGGCGAAGACGAACGCGGCGAGCAGCCAGGGGGTGGCGACGTTGTCGAGGTACACCGTGCGGTGGAACTGCAGGGCCAGCGGCGACACGGCGAACACGAGGCCCGCGACGGCGGCCGCGGGGCGGCTCAGGCCGAGCTTGCGTCCGAGCAGCCAGACGAGGACGACCGAGACGATCGTGAAGAACAGCATCGCCTCACGGGCCGCCAGCACGGCCACGTCGTACCGCGAGAAGGCTCCGGTCAAGGCCGTGTAGGCCGAGATCTGCAGCCAGCCGACGGGCGGGTGGTCGTACCAGTAGGTGTAGTGGGCGATCTCGCCGAGGTTCTGGATGGCCCACGCCTGGGCGGTGTAGGTGCCCTCGTCGTCGATGCGCTGCGGCGAGCCGTCCATGTTGAAGGCCTGGACGACCGCGGCGATCGCGAGGACGGGCAGCAGCCAGGCGAGGCTCGCGCCGTGCCGGCGGAGCCACGAGGCGGGCTTGGCGCCACGGAGGTCCTTCGTGGGCACCACGGGGGCACCCGGGCTGTTCGACACGGTGGTGTCGGCCGCGCGGGGGCGGTTCAGCGTCGACGTCATCGGTCACCTCCGGTCATGGCCATGGCGGGCTCCTGCTGGGAGGCGCGGGGCGCCTCCTGCGGTTCGGTCGCGACCTCGTCGCGGTGGGCACCGGTGTGCTCGGTCTTCTCCCAGGCGTTGAGGCCGCGCAGCTGGCGGAAGACCGCCCGGACCGCGGCGAGCGCGAGGAAGATCTGGTAGGGCAGCAGACCCCAGACGAGGCGGAAGTAGTCGCGGGCACGGACCTTCTGGCCGTAGACCCGGCCGAACTCGCGGAGGCCCGTGAACTCGACGGCCAGCAGCACCAGGGTCGGCGCCAGGGGCACGAACGAGACGAGCGCGATGGCCGTCGGCACCTTGGTGGTCAGGATGAGGATCACCGAGATGGGGATGAGCAGGCCCGTGGCCGCCTGGATGAACGGCATCGTGAGCAGGTAGCGGGCCATCAGGCGCTGACGCAGGCGGGGCAGCTTCTTCCACTCGCCCTTGCCGTAGACCTGCATGAAGCCCTGGTTCCAGCGCGTGCGCTGCTTGAGCAGCGAGACGAAGGTGCCGGGGGTCTCCTCGCGGGTGACGACCTCGGGGCTGTAGGCCACGACGACCTTGGCGCCGGCGCTCGAGAGGCGGACCCCGAGCTCGCAGTCCTCGGCGAGGCACTCGGCGTCCCAGCCCTGCGACCAGTCGAGCCAGTCCTTGCGGACGAAGACCGTGTTGCCGCCGAGCGGGATGAACTTCTCCTTGGCGTGGAAGTGCAGGCGCGAGCGGAACCAGAAGTAGTACTCGAGCACGTTGCGGAGGCTCCACCAGCTCGACTGGAAGTTCATGAGCTGCACGCCGCCCTGCACCACGTCGGCGTCGGTCTCGGTGAACCGCGAGTCGACCAGGGTCAGCAGGCGGGGGTGCACCTCGTCCTCGGCGTCGAACACGCCGACGATCTCGCCGCGCGAGGTCTGCAGGGCGAGGTTGAGCGCCTTGGGCTTGTTCTTCGGCACGCTCGAGTCGACGATCACGCGGATCAGCTCGGGGTGACGAGCGGCGGCCTCGCGGGCGACCCGCTCGGTGCCGGGGTCGTCGTGGCCGACGATCGCGATGATCTCGAAGTCGGGGTGGTCCTGCATCGCGAGGCGGTCGAGGGTCTGGCCCATGACCTCCTCCTCGTGCCGCCCGGGCACCAGGAGGGTGAACGAGTGGGCGGGGTCGAGGGGGTTCGCGCTGAACTGGCTGTCCTCGAGGTTGTCCTTCGAGCGCCAGGCGTGCAGCATCCACCACAGGGTCGACACGGCGACCGCGGTCAGCAGGATCGTGACGACGATGAGCGACGAGTAGCCGATCCATTCGAGCGGCGACCAGTCGGGCAGCTGGAAGCCGATCATCGACTCGGTCGCGCCGGTCGTGCCACGGTTCGGCACGAACTGCGACGGGTCGGAGGGGGCTTGCGGGGTGAGCAACGGGGCGGGTTCGCCCGCTGCGAGATGTGATGTCGGGATCTGGGTCGGGTCAGTCGACACAGGATCACTCTCCAGTCAGTGGGTCGGGTGCAGGTGGCCCTGCGGGGTGTTCTGTCGGGTGGGGTCGTCGATCGGCACGGGGCCGACGACGGTGGCGAGCGCGGCCGACGCTTCGGGGGCGTCGGTCGAGGAGGCGACCGCGGGCGAGCCGCGGAAGACGAGGTGGCGGTACGCGAGGTACCGGAACACGGTGCCGAGCACGAGCCCGACGCCGTTCGCCGCGACGTTGTCCGCGAGCTGGCTCGTGAAGCCCAGCACGTAGTGCGAGACGAACAGGCAGGCCGAGGCGACCAGCAGGCCGCCCACGTTGACGAGGCCGAAGGTGATCGCCTCGCGGACGACGGCCTGGTTGCGGCCCCCGCGGAAGGTGAGGTACCGGTTGCCCAACCAGGCGACGACCGTCGCGACGACCACCGACAGGACCTTGGCCCCGATCGGCTTGTCGTCGAGCAGGGTCGAGCGCAACAGGTTGTAGACGCCGACGTCGACGACGAAGGCGATGCCGCCCACGGCGCCGAAGGTCGCGAGCTCCTTCACCCGGGCGACGAGGCGCAGGGGTGGTGTCGGGTTCGTCGAGGCGGCACGGTCGGGACGCGCCCCCCGGACGGGGTACTCGGTTTCGGGCATGTCACCGGTTCGGGGGGCGTCGGCAGATCGGTTTGGTCGGGGTACGCCCGTCTGGGTCAACTGCCAGGTGGGCGACATCTGCCGTTCATCTCGTCACGGGCTCGTCGACCCGGCCGGGCCGGACGCCCAGCGCCGCGGCCGTCGCCGCCGGGGCCGTCGCCGGCTCCGGTCCGGGCGCCGGCAGGGGTGCCGCCTCGGTCGCCCGCGCACCCGTGCCCCCGAGTTCGGCCGCGATCGCCGCGACGACGGCGGCCAGGGTCACCAGTCGGCCGGGCACGGTGCCGACGACCACGAGGAGGCGCTCCCGGGCCGTCGCGCGCCTCCCCTGCTCGGCGGCCACCTCGGTGGTCGCGCCCACGTCCAGCAGCTGGGCCAGGGCGGCCGGCAGCACGGGCACGAGGGCGAGGGCGACGACGAGGGCCGGCGCCCCGACCGCGACGGTCGACGCGAGGACCGCCGCGCCCACGACGGTCGTGGCGGCGTCCAGCAGGGGGTCGGTGAGCACGCCGAGGGCCCGGCGCCTCGCCTTGGGCCGCAGCCGTCGCCAGTCACCCTTGCCGAGCACCTGCAGACACCCCCTGACCGCTCTCGTCCGGGCACGGAACAGGTCGCCGAGACCCCCGGGCGCCCGCTCGACGGTGGTCGTGCCTGGCGACGTGGCGACGACGACGCGGGCTCCGGCGACGGTCATGCGGACGCCGAGGTCGAGCCCCGCCTCGACGCAGGACGCATCCCACCCACCCGCCCAGGCGAGCCACGAGTGGCGGACGAAGAGCGTGCTGTCCGACAACGGGACGAAACCGGCGCGTCCGTGGGAGCGGACGACCGACCGGGCCCACCACCAGCGGTCGACCGCCGACCGGGGCGACCACCACGGCGACGGTTCGAGGGCCGGGCGGCTGGCGTGCTGCACCGCGTCGGCGTCGGTGCGGGTCAGGACCGAGTCGACGAGGGCAAAGAGTCGGGGGTGCGGGCGGTCCCCGGGCGAGAAGACGCCCACGACCCCGTCACCCACCGCGGCGAGTGCGTCGGCCAGCGACGACGCCACGGTCGGGGACGGGCCGGCCGAGCGTCGCGCGGCGACGATCCGGACCCGTCCCGGGTGACGACGGACGGCCGACGTGGCGACGTCGTGCGTCAGGCGGTCGTCGGGGTCGACCGCCACGAGGACGTGCACGTCGGGGTGCTGCTGCCGCGCCAGCAGGTCGAGGGTCACGGCCAGGCCGGCCGGCCCGAGCGCGGGCACGAGGGCCGTGAACGAGTGGGCGGCGGGCAGCACGGGCCCGTCGAGGTCACGGTGGCCGAGCTCCTCCTGCTCGCGGACGAGGTACAGCCGTCGGGCCGTGCGGCGGAGCGACAGCACGACCGCGAGGGCGACGAGGACGGCGAGCACGACGACGCCGACCCATTGCACGCTCGACCAGTCCGCCCACGGCAGGGTCGCCGCCACGCCGTCGACCGAGCCCGTGGGCGAGCCGCCGCGGTTCGGCGCGAAGGGCGTCGGGGTCGCCGGCAGCGTCGGCGTCAGCACGGGGCCGGGCGCCGCCAGGGTCGGGTCGGAGGTCACGGTGGTGCTCCAGTCGGGGTCGGGTCTGCAGGAGCCTCGGATGCCTGCCCCGGGGTGGGACGGCGGCGTCCGACTGGTCGTGTCCCCCAGGCGGGGGACACGACCTGATGAATCGTCACTGTACGCCACGAGAGTCGACCGCACACCCCCTCACCCCGACCACCGGGGCGCGTAGCGTGGGGCCATGGAATTCAGACACCTCGGCGACAGCGGACTCAAGATCTCGGAGATCACCTACGGCAACTGGCTGACGCACGCGTCCCAGGTCGAGAACGACGTGGCGACGCAGTGCGTCCGTGCCGCCCTCGACGCCGGCATCTCGACCTTCGACACCGCCGACGCGTACGCGAACACGGCGGCGGAGCAGGTGCTCGGCGACGCGCTCAAGGGCGAGCGTCGCGAGAGCCTCGAGATCTTCACGAAGGTCTACTGGCCGACCGGGCCCCGCGGCCACAACGACGTCGGCCTCAGCCGCAAGCACGTCCTCGAGTCGATCGACGGGTCGCTCCGTCGGCTCGGCACCGACTACGTCGACCTCTACCAGGCCCACCGGTACGACCACGAGACCCCGCTCGAAGAGACCATGCAGGCGTTCGCCGACGTGGTCCGGGCCGGCAAGGCGCTCTACGTCGGGGTCAGCGAGTGGACGGCCGAGCAGATCCGCGCCGGGCACGAGCTCGCGGTGGAGCACGGCATCCAGCTCATCTCGAACCAGCCGCAGTACTCGATGCTCTGGCGCGTCATCGAAGCCGACGTCGTGCCCGCGAGCAAGCGCCACGGCGTGGGGCAGATCGTCTGGTCGCCCGTCGCGCAGGGCGTCCTGACCGGCAAGTACAAGCCGGGCGCCGAGCTGCCCGCGGGCAGCCGGGCCACCGACGACAAGGGAGGCGCGGACTCCATCAAGCGCTTCCTCACGGACGAGGTCCTCACCGGGGTCGCGAAGCTCGAACCCGTCGCGGCCGACCTGGGGCTGTCGATGGCGCAGCTCGCCATCGCCTGGGTGCTGCAGAACGACAACGTGGCCTCGGCCATCATCGGGGCGTCCCGCCCCGAGCAGGTCGCCGACAACGTCAAGGCGGCGGGCGTCACCCTGCCCGCCGACGTCATGGCCCGGATCGACGACGCCCTCGGCGACCTGGCGGAGAAGGACCCCTCGAAGACCGTCTCGCCCGAACGTCGCCCGGCCTGAGCACGGCACCTCCGACCCCGGTCGGACACCTCCCGACACGACGGGAATGTTGTCCTACTGGATGCGCTTGCATATACTCGTACCAGCTTCGATGACACGTCATCGACCTCGACCTCACACCCTCAGGAGAACACCATGAGCATCACCGCAGAGAAGATCCCCGCCGGCACCTGGAACCTCGACCCCACCCACAGCGAGGTCTCGTTCAGCGTCCGTCACCTGGCCATCAGCAAGGTCAAGGGCTCGTTCGAGTCGTTCGACGCCTCGCTCGTCACCGCCGAGGACCACACCGCCTCGAAGGTCACCGCGTCGATCGACGTGGCGTCGGTCAACACCAACCAGAAAGACCGCGACGGTCACCTGCAGACCGGCGACTTCTTCCTCGCCGAAGAGCACCCCAAGATGACCTTCGTGTCGACCAGCATCGAGGAGAAGGGCGACGACTCGTTCCTCGTGCACGGCGACCTGACCCTCCGCGGCGTCACCAAGCCGGTCACCCTGAAGAGCGAGTTCGGCGGCCTCGTCGTCGACGGCTACGGCCAGACCAAGCTCGGCTTCTCGGCCACCACCAAGATCGACCGCACCGAGTTCGGCGTCACCTGGAACGCCGCCCTCGAGGCCGGCGGGTTCACCCTCGGCAACGACGTCACCGTCACGCTCGAGATCCAGTTCACGCTCGCCGCGTAGGCAGCCACGGCACCGGGAAGGGCCCGCTCTCGCACGGCGAGGGCGGGCCCTTCCGCGTGCGGCGGGTCACGGGCCGGGCCCGCCCGCCGATCAGTCCGTCGCGAGCACCCGGCGCAGCACGGCCCGCTCCCCCAGCGTCCACGCCGCGCTCGTCACGAGGTAGAGGCCGGCGGCCAGCGGCGCGAACGCGGCGAAGGCCACGCTGACGAACGGCAACCAGCGCACCATGCCCGCCGTGCCGGCCGGCGCCTCCTGCCCTCGCCCCCGACCCGCCGACGGGCTCGCCCCGGCGCCCGTGAAGCGCAGGGTGGCGCGCCGGCTCAGCTCGACGACGATCGCGAGCAGCACGAGCAGGACGAGGTACGGCCAGATCGCCGTGAGGCCCGTCCCGAGGGTGACGACGAGGTTGGCGCCGAGGGCCGCGCCCCCGAGGGTGTGCGACAGCAGGGCGTTCGCGTGACCGGCGATCTCGGAGTGCGCGAAGAGCGAGTACACCGCAGTGAGGACGGGCGCCTGCGCGAGCGTCGGCAGGCACCCGGCCAACGGCGAGACCTTCTCGGAGGCGTAGAGCGCCATGAGCGCCCTGGACCGCGCCTCGGGGTCGGCGATGCGCCGGTTCAGGTCGGCGATCGCCGGGGCCAGGCGGCGTCGGGCGATCTCGGCGCGCACCTGAGAGACGCCGACCGGCACGAGCACGAGACGCACGAGCAGGGTGAACAGCACGACGCCGAGGGCGGCGGCGGACGCCCCTGCGACGGGCTCGACGAGAACGCCGAGGGTGGTGACGAGCGACTGCAGGCCGTCGAGGACGACGGCGATCGGGTGGAGGGTGGACAGGTCCATGCGGACTCCTCGGTCAGAGAGACGGTGGGTGTCTTCTGGCCGCCGAGGGCGTCGGGACGACGCGGGCGCGGAGGCGCTCAGGCGGCCGGGACGGCCCGCCCCGGCGCTCGTGACCGCACGTGCCCGCGGGCGTCGGGGTCGCGGCGCCAGACGAGGAGGCGCGTGTCGGCCCCTTCGCGGAGCGTCACCTCGGGCACCGCCGCCGCCAGCCCGCAGAGGGTCGACACGACACGGGCGACGCCCAGCGCGACCACGGCGGTCGCGGCGCCGAGCAGGCCGACGAGCACGACCGCGGACAGCGGGGCCCCGCCGGACGAAAGGACGGCCTCGACGAACGCCACGAGCGGTGCGAGCATCGAGAGGCCGAGGGTCATGTCCTGACACTACCCCGCGTCACCCCCCTCCACGAGGGCGGCGGGGCGCCTCGGGACGACCACGGCGAGCGCACCGGCCCGAGGAACAACCCGGCGCGGCCCGTGGTTGTCGCCCGATGACACCGCCCCACCCGAGAGGACCCCCGATGACCGTCGACTGGATCACCCTGCAGAAGACCGCCCACGACGAGTTCGCCCGCCGGGTCGAGGCCGTGGCCGACTGGGACGCCCCCACGCCCGACACCGAGTGGACGGTGCGCGACCTCGTGCGCCACGTCACGCGCGGGCAGCAGTGGGTGCCCCTGCTGCTCGAGGGCGGCGACCCCGCCGAGGCCGAGAACTCGATCGAGCCGCTCGGCGACGACCTCGTCGAGGCGTGGCACCGCTGGTCGGGTGCCGCCACCGCCGCCTGGCGTGGGGCCGACCCCGACGCCGAGGTCCGGCTGAGCGCCGACGTCGTGCCGGCCCACGAGTACCTCGCCGAGCAGGTCGCCGACGTGACCATCCACACGTGGGACCTCGCGCGCGCCGTCGGCACCGACGAAGAGCTCGACGACGACCTCGTCGAGGCCGTCTGGGGCGTCTTCGCACCGCAGAAGGACGCCCTCGAGGCCTCCGGGCTGTTCGCGTCGCCGGTCCCCGTCGACGACGACGCCCCGCTGCGCGTCCGGTTGCTCGCGCTCACCGGGCGCGACGCCCGCTGAGCCGACCGGCACCCCGGCGCGCGTCCCGTCGACCACGCCACCCGCGCCTCCCGGGGGTTCATCACCCGGCCCTGCCACAGTGGTGCCATGACCGACCCGATCGCCCGCCCGTGGCTGCACAGCTACGCCCCCGACGTCCCCGCCGACATCGAGCCCGTCACGGGCAGCCTCGTCGACCTGATCGACGACGCCGTGTCGACGTACCGGCAGAAGCCGGCGCTCGAGTTCTTCGGACGCGAGACCAGCTACCGCGACCTGGGCGACCAGGTCGCCCGGGCGGCCGAGGGCCTCAGGAGGCTCGGCGTGGGTCGCGGCGACCGGGTCGCCTTGATCCTGCCCAACAGCCCGCAGCACGTCGTGGCGTTCTACGCGGTGCTGCGCCTCGGCGCCGTCGTGGTCGAGCACAACCCGCTCTACACCGACCGTGAGCTGCGGCACCTCTTCGAGGACCACGGCGCCACGATCGCCATCGCGTGGGACAAGCTGGTCGACCGCCTGCGCGCCCTGCCCGCCGACATCGGGTTCTCGACCGTCGTGTCGGTCGACGTGACGAAGGGCATGCCGCTCGGCACGCGCCTGGCCCTCAAGCTGCCGGTGCCCGCGGCGAAGAAGAGCCGGGCCGCCCTCACCGACGGCGCAGAGGGCGACGTCACGTGGCAGGGCCTGCTGTCGAACCGCCCGTTGCGCAAGAAGCACCCCCGGCCCGACGTCGACGACATCGCCCTGCTGCAGTACACGAGCGGGACGACCGGCTCGCCCAAGGGGGCGATCCTGACGCACCGCAACCTGCGCAGCAACGCCGCCCAGGGGCGGGCCTGGGTGCCCGGCCTGGTGGACGGCGACGAGACCGTCTACGGCGTCCTGCCGTTCTTCCACGCCTACGGCCTGACCCTCTGCCTCACCTTCGCGATGAGCATCGGGGCGCGCCTGGTGCTGTTCCCGAAGTTCGACGTCGACCTCGTGCTCAAGGCGGCGAAGAAGCACCCGCCGACCTTCCTGCCGGCCGTGCCGCCCATCTACCAGCGCCTGGCCGACGCGGCGCGCGAGCGCGGCGTCGACCTGTCGAGCGCCCGGTTCGCCATCTCGGGTGCCATGAACCTGCCCACCGCGGTCGTCCAGGCCTGGGAGGGCGTCACGGGCGGTCTGCTCGTCGAGGGCTTCGGGCTGACCGAGACCTCGCCCGTCGCCCTCGGCAACCCGATCGGCCCGACCCGACGCGTCGGCACGGTGGGCGTGCCGTTCCCCTCGACCGAGGCGATGGTCGTCGACCGCGACGACCCCGACCCGAGCCGCCCGGTCGTCGCCGGAGCCGCGGGCGAGCTCCTGCTGCGGGGGCCCCAGGTCTTCCGCGGCTACTGGAACCGTCCCGACGAGACCGCCGAGGCCTTCCTCGAGGGGGGCTGGTTCCGCACCGGCGACATCGTCACCATGAGCACCGACGGCTACGTCACGATCGTCGACCGCATCAAGGAGCTCATCGTCACCGGAGGCTTCAACGTCGCACCGTCCGAGGTCGAGGAGGCCGTCCGGAACGCACCCGGCGTGGCCGAGGTCGCCGTGGTCGGCCTGCCCCGCCCGGGCGGTGGCGAGGACGTCGTGGCGGCCGTCGTCCTCGAACCGGGGGCGACGTTCGACGCCGAGGCGATCCGCGACGCCTCCCGCGGCCAGCTCGCCGCCTACAAGGTGCCGCGTCGGGTCGTGCGGCTCGACGAGTTGCCGAAGTCGCTGATCGGCAAGGTGCTGCGCCGCGAGGTGCGCGACCGTCTCATCGCTGCCGGCTGAGCCCGCTCCGGCGGGCCGGACGGTCGGCGGTGCGGGCTGGTCGGGCGGGCTGCTCGGCGGGGCGGGTGGGTCGGCCGCGTCAGAGCCGCTGCCACCGGTCGACCGGCCACGCGACGACGAAGGCGCGGCCGATGACGTCGTCCACGGGGACGAACCCCTCGTAGGGCCCGGTCTGGTGCGCACGCGAGTCGGCCGACCGGTCGCGGTTGTCGCCGAGCACCCACAGCGCCCCCTCGGGCACGGTCACGTCGAAGTCGGTGGCCGAGGCCCGCGGGCCGCCGTCGACGAGCGTGAGGTAGGGCTCGTCGAGCGGTTCGCCGTTCACCAGCACGTGCCCGTCGGCGTCGCAGCAGCTGACGTGGTCGCCCGGCAGCCCGACGACGCGCTTGACGAGGTCCTGCCCGGCGGCGTCGCCGTAGCCGAGCCACCCGCCCGGGTCCTCGAAGACGACCACGTCGCCCCGGTGCAGCGGCAGGAAGCGCGGGGCGAGCTCGTTCACGAGGATGCGGTCGCCGATCATCAGCGTCCGTTCCATCGACCCCGAGGGGATCGAGAAGCTGCGCACCAGGAACGACCGGACGCCCCACGACAGCAGCAGCCCCACGAGCACGATCGCCAGCAGCTCGAGCAGCCACCGTCTCGTCGCGCGGGCCGAGGAGGCGCGGGTCGAGTCACCGGCGTCGGTCGCGTCGGCGAGGGGGTGGGCTCCGGTCACCGGCTCATCCTGCCAGCGGCCGTCCGCCCCCGCCCTCCCCGGTCAGGGGGCCGTGCGACACCGCCACGCGACCCCGCCGGTCGGCGCCCAGGGACGCACGGCCCGCCGGGCCGGGCTCAGGAGGCCGACCAGCCGATGCGGTCGAGTCGGGCGAGGGCGTGCTCCTCGGCGACCGGGCGCTTGCCGAGGACTCCCCCGACGCCCGCGAGCATGGCCTGGGCGGGCGCCCGGGTCGGCAGGTCGACCGGCCCGACGTGCGGTGTCCGCAGGCCGAGCAGCTCGCGGAAGCGCGGCTGCAGCGTGCCGACCGCGCCGTTGAACAGCACCGGGTAGCCGACCTTCAGGGCGGGGAAGAGCGGCGGCCGCTTGATGAACCTCACGACGTCGTCGGTGCGGGCCGTCCGTTCGAGCACGCCCCGGCGGTCGAAGTCCATCAGCTGCTGCTGCATCTCTGCGACGGTGCGCGGCGGGTTCGGCACGCCCATCAACTCGCCCGCCGTCGCCCACTCGCGGACGTACGCGTCGGGCCCGCCGGGGACGGGCTCGCGACCCCACTCGAGGTAGGCGGCCAGGAACGAGTCGGCGAACGCCATGTGCACCCAGCTGAGCAGCTCGGGGTCGTTCGCCGCGTAGTCGTGGCTCACGCCGTTCCGGTCCTCGTAGCTGCCGACCACCTTCGTGTGCAGGCGCGAGACCCAGTTCGACGCGTGGGTGGCGGCCTCACGGCTGCCGTACGAGACGGTGTAGATCCAGCGGATCGTGCCGGCCAGGCGCCCGAGCGGGTCCTCGCGGAAGCGCGAGTGGTCGTGCACGCCGGCGAGCGCCCCCGGGTGCAGGGCCTGCACGAGCAGGGCGCGGACGCCGGCCGGGATCGTCGACATGGCGCCGTGCACGGCCCAGACCGCCGAGCCGGGCAGGAAGAACCCCTCATCGTCGCCCTTCTCGAGGTCGGTGACCCACGCGGGCGTGCCCGTGTACTGCCCGTTGAAGGTGTACTGCAGGCGGGCGCGGAGCGGTTCGGTCAGTGCGGGCATGCCTCGATCATGCGCCGCCGAAGCTGGACGCTCGCGGCAGGCGGGGCGGGCCGTCCCGGCAGACGGACGCCGCGCCTCCCGCACCCCGGAGCGGGGGCAGGAGGCGCGGCGTGCGTGGCGACGACGGGCGTCAGTTCCCGTGCGCCTCGACCGAGACGGGCTGCCACTCGTTCCACGTCTTCAGACGCGACTCGTAGTCCTTCGTCGCGATCTCGAGCGGAGCCTTGCCGAAGAAGATGCGCAGCGGCGGCTCGTCGGCGTCGACGACCTTGAGGATCGCCGCGCGGGTGGCCTTCGGGTCTCCCGGGTCGGCGGCCGACGGACGCTTCGACGCGGCCTCGCGCACCTCGGCGTAGGCCTCGAGCTCGTCGCTGCGAGAGGCGGACGGCCCCGACCAGTCGGTCGAGAACCCACCGGGCTCGACCAGGGTCACCTTGATGCCGAAGCCGGCGACCTCTTGCGCCATCGACTGGCTGAAGCCCTCGAGGGCCCACTTCGACGCGTGGTAGATGCCGACCGTCGGGAAGGCGCTGATGCCGCCGATGCTCGAGACCTGGACGATGTGCCCCGAACCCTGCTCGCGCATGATCGGCAGCGCGGCCTGCGACACCCAGAGGGCGCCGAACAGGTTCGTCTCGAGCTGGGCGCGGGCCTCGTCCTCGGTGATCTCCTCGATCATGCCGAAGTGGCCGAAGCCCGCGTTGTTGACGACGACGTCGAGGCGACCGAAGTGCTCGGCAGCCTGCTGGACGGCCGCGACGTCGGCCTCGCGGTCGTTCACGTCGAGCTGGACGGGCAGGAAGGCGTCGCCGTACGCCTCCACCAGCGGGGTGACGTCGTCGATCTTGCGTGCGGTGCCCGCGACCTTGTCGCCGCGTTCGAGGGCCGCCTCGGCCCACTCGCGGCCGAAGCCCTTGGATGCACCGGTGATGAACCAGACCTTGCTCACGATGTGTCGTTCCTCTCTTCGTGATGTCGATGACCATGCTGCGCCGCGCCTCCCGGCCTGGGTCAGGTTGCCAGCGCGCACCGAGCCGACGGGGTACGCCCGGCGGGTCGATAGAGTGGGCCGGTGACCACCGACAGCGCTCGTCCCTGGCTCGACTCCTACGCACCCGGCGTGCCGCACGACCTCGAACCGGTCGACGGCTCGCTGCTCGACCTGGTCGAGGCCTCGGCGGCGCGCTACCCGAAGGCGGTGGCGCTCGAGTTCTTCGGGTCGACCACGACCTACTCCGAGCTCGTGGACCAGATCGCCCGGGCCGCCGAGGGCCTGCGCAAGCTCGGCGTCGGGCACGGCGACACCGTCGCCATCGTGCTGCCGAACGGCCCGCAGCACGTCGTCGCCTTCTACGCGGTGCTCCGTCTCGGCGCGATCGTCGTCGAGCACAACCCGCTCTACACGCCCCGCGAGCTGCGCCACCAGTTCGAGGACCACGGCGCGAAGGTCGCCATCGCCTGGAACAAGGTGGTCGAGACGATCCAGGCGTTCCCGGCCGACGTCGCCGTCGAGCACCTCGTCTCGGTCGACGTCACCCGGGCCATGCCCCTCACCACGCGGGTCGCCCTCGCCCTGCCGGTCAAGAAGGCCCGCGAATCGCGCGAGCGCCTGACGACCACGGTGTCGGGCACCACCCCGTGGGAGAAGGTCGTGGGCTCGTCCCGCATCAAGGCGAAGCACCCGCGACCGACCACCGACGACCTCGCGGTCATCCAGTACACGAGCGGCACGACCGGCACGCCGAAGGGCGCCCAGCTGACGCACCACAACCTGCTCTCCAACGCCGCCCAGGCACAGGCCTGGGTGCCCACCATCGAGCGCGGCACCTGCGTGGTCTACGCGGTGCTGCCGATGTTCCACGCCTACGGCCTGACGCTCTGTCTGACCTTCGCGATGAGCATGGGCGCGCGCCTCGTGCTGTTCCCGGCCTTCGACCCGGCCCTCGTGCTCAAGGTGATGAAGAAGCACCCCCCGACCTTCCTGCCCGCCGTGCCGCCGATCTACGCCCGCCTCCAGAAGGCCGCGGACGACGCCGGCGTCTCGCTGAAGGGCGTCGACGTCGCGATCTCGGGCGCGATGCCGCTCTCGGCCGACGTCGTCGAGCCGTGGGAGGCCGAGTCCGGTGGGTGGCTCGTCGAGGGCTACGGGCTCTCCGAGTGCTCGCCCGTGCTGATGGCCAACCCCGTGGGGCCCACGCGACGCGCCGGCACGGTCGGCCTGCCCCTGCCGGGCACCGAGGTCCGCGTCGTCGACCCCGAGAACCCCACGGTCGACGTGCCCGCGGGCGACCGCGGTGAGCTGATCGTGCGGGGCCCGCAGGTCTTCAGCGGCTACTACCGCAAGCCGAAGGAGTCGGGCGAGGTCTTCGTCGACGGCGACTGGTTCCGCACCGGCGACATCGTGACGATCGACGACGACGGCTTCGTGCGCATCGTCGACCGCATCAAGGAGCTCATCATCACCGGCGGGTTCAACGTCTCGCCCTCCGAGGTCGAAGAGGTGCTGACCCGGTTCGAGGGCGTCGCCGAGGCGGCCGTCGTCGGGCTGCCGACCCCGGGCGGCGAGCAGGTGGCCGCCGCGATCGTCACCAAGCCCGGCGCCCACGTCGACGTCGCGGCCCTCCGCACCTTCGCGCGCGGGCACCTCACGCCCTACAAGGTGCCGCGCCGCATCGTCGTGGTCGACGACCTGCCCAAGTCGCTGATCGGCAAGGTGCTGCGGCGCAAGGTGCGCGACTCGCTCGCCGAGCGCTGACACCGCACCCGCGCCTCCCCCGCCGTGCGGGCCGAGGCGCGGGTGCGGCCGGCGGACGAAGGTCCGGGAGGCGCGGGTCAGCTGGGCGAGACGCGGTCGGTCACGCGCCCCTCGGCCAACCAGGCCAGGCGTTGCAGCGCCTCCTTGTTGCGCCAGTGCAACGGAGGATCGAGCAGGGGCTTCGGGACGAGGCGGCCGGGGCCGGCGACGGCGTACTCGACCATCGTGACGAAGCACCCGCCCATGCGGTTGCGGACGTCGATCTCGACCCGGGCCTCGCCCATCGGCCAGCCCTTCGCGTGGAACACGGCACGGACCGGGGGGTCCCACTCGAGGATCGTCGTCACGTCGTCGATGACGAGCGGCCAGACGCCGAAGGAGTGGTGGATGGTCGCCTCGACGCTCGGCCAGGTCAGGTCGACCTCGCGGATGCGCGCGGAACCGACGACCCAGCTCGGGAACAGCCAGCCGTCGCTCAGCACGTCGAAGACGTCGTGGGGAGAAGCCTCGATGAATCGGTGCGTCGTGCTCATCCGTCGATCCTGGCAGTGAACGGGTCGATCCGCGCGCAGCGCGCGCCCACGATCAGGCGTCGACGCCCAGGTGGGGCAGACGGTCGATGCCGAACTCGTGCTTCAGCGCACTGCGCGCGGCGTAGGCCCCGCCGAGGCCGTGCACCGACGGACCGGGGGGCGTCGACGACGAGCACAGGTAGATGCCGGGGGTGGGCGTCCGCCACGGCTCGCGGGACAGCGTCGGCCGGGCGGCGAGCTGCCACACGCTCGGCGCCCCCGAGGCGATGTCGCCGCCGACGTAGTTCGGGTCGTGCCGTTCGAGCTCGACGGCCGTCCGGCTGTGCGTCGCGAGGATGGTGTCGCGGAACCCCGGGGCGAAGCGCTCGATGCCCGCGATGACGGTCTCGGTCTGGTCGACCGTCGAACCACGGGGCACGTGGGTGTAGGCCCAGAGGGCCTGCTGCCCCTCGGGTGCCCTCGTGCCGTCGACCACGCCGGCCTGGGCCACGAGGACGTAGGGCGTGCGGGCGTGACGGCCCGACGCGACGTCGTGCTCGCCCGAGGCGATCTCGGCCCTCGTGCCCCCGAGGTGCAGGGTGGGGCTGCGGCGGGCCTCGTCGTTCGCCCAGGGCACGGGACCCGACAGGGCGAAGTCGACCTTGGCCGCGGCGTTGCCGTACCGGAAGCGCCGCAGCGCCCGTTCGTACCCGGCGGGCAGACGGCTGCCGGCGATGTCGGCCAGGGCCCGGGCGCTCGTGTCGAAGATCGTGGCACGGGCACGGGGCAGCTCGTCGATCGACGTGACGTCCACGCCCGTCGTGATCGTGCCTCCGTGGGCTCGGACGTCGTCCGCCATCGCGTCGACGATCGCCTGGCTGCCACCCGTGGGCACCGGCCAGCCGCGTGCGTGGGCGTGCACGGCCAGGACGAGCCCGGCGGCCGCGGTCGACAGGCTGGGCATCGGGCGGATGGCGTGGGCCATGACCCCGGCGAGCATGGCGGGGGCCTCGTCGCCCGAGAAGTCCGCGTTCCACCACGGCCCGCTCTGCGACAGCGCGGCGAGCCCGAAGCGGGCGAGGGTCACCGGGTCGTCGGGCACGCGGACGAGCTCGCGCATCGTGAACTTCGCCATGCGCGGCTCACGCTCGACGAGCCCCCTCAGGAGGCGCGTCCACGCGGCCCCGTCGGCGCCGAGCCCGTCGGCCGTCCGCTCGAGGTCACGGTAGGCGATGCCGGCCCGACCGCCGTCGAGCGGGTGCGCGTACGAGATCTCGGGCACCCTCAGCTCGATGCGCCGGTCGAGCTGGAAGCGCTGGAAGAAGCCCGACGCGAGCGCCATGGGGTGCACCGCCGAGCAGATGTCGTGACGGAAGCCCGGCAGCGTGGCCTCCTGGGTGCGGGCGCCGCCGCCGATGGTGTCGGCCCGCTCGACGACCTCGACGCGCAGGCCCGCCCGGGCGAGCACGACGGCCGCCGCGAGCCCGTTCGGGCCCGCGCCGACGACGACGGCGTCGACCTCGGGCGCGGCGCTCACGCGCGACCGCCCCGTGTCACCCGGCCCACGACGGCGGCGGTGGCAGCCACGGCGGCGCCGAGCCCGGCGCCCACGGTGAGGGCACGGTGACGGGTGTACCAGACCTGGGGGCTCATGCTGCGGGCGCGGTCGCTGAAGATGCCGCGGGCCCCCTGGTCGCCGGCCGTGGGTTCGTAGAGGTTGTCGGGCAGCATGGGCTCGGTCTTGTCGGGCGCCTGCTGACCCGAGTACCCGCTCTTCGCGAGGTAGACGTCGAGGACGTTCGCGACGAACCGGTTGCCGAGCACCGTCATGACGGTGGGCTCGCCGAGCCAGGTGCGACGACGCGGCTTGTCGGCCACGTCGGCGATGGCGTGCGCCCCGACCTCGGGCTCGAAGATCGGCGGGACGGGCTGGGGGTGCTCGGGCAGACGCGACCGCACCCAGTTGAACTGGATCGTGTTGAGGGCCGGCATGTCCACCGTGCTGATGCGCACCGCGCTCTTCGCGTGGATCAGCTCGGTGGTCACCGACTCGGTGAAGCCCTGCACGGCGTGCTTCGCCCCGCAGTACGACGCCTGCAGCGGGATGCCACGGTGCGCGAGGGCCGAGCCGACCTGGATCACGTGGCCGCGGTCGCGGGGCACCATGCGCGAGAGGGCCGCACGCGTGCCGTTGACGAAACCGAAGTAGTTGACGGCCGTGGCGCGCTCGAAGTCGTCGGGGTCGGTCTCGAGGAACTCCCCGAACACGCCGACCATGGCGTCGTTGACCCACAGGTCGATGGGGCCGAGCTCGGCCTCGACCCGGTCGGCGGCCGACTCGACCTGTGCCCGGTCGGCCACGTCGGTCGAGATGCCCAGGGCACGGCGCCCGGCGGCCTCGACGTCGCGGACGGCACCGTCGAGGCCGTCCTGGCCCCGCGCCAGGACCGCGACGTCCCAACCCCGCGAGGCGAGCTCTCGGACGGTGGCCCGGCCGAGGCCGGCCGATCCTCCGGTGACGACGGCGACTCTGGTGCTGGTCATGGTGCTCCCTGGGGCCTGACGGCGGGTGGTGGGCGGACCCTCGACGCTAGTCCGCGACGAGGGGCCCGGCCCGGGCCGACGTCCAGGTCGGGGACGCCGCCGTCACCGCGGGGGACGGTGGGTCTCAGATGTCGAAGTCGCCGCCGCCGAAGTCGCCGAAGCCCCCACCGAAGTCGCCGCCGCCGAAGTCGCCGCCGGTGTCGGCGCCGAAGTCGCCGCCGCCGTCGCTCGCCGTCTCGGTGCCGGCGTCGGCACCGCCGTCCGCTCCCCCGTCGCCGTCGGCACCCTGGTCGGCGCCGGCGTCGTCACCCGCGCCTCCGTCGGCCGTCGCGCCGGCGTCGGGCAGGAACGCGCTCATCAGGGTGGACCCGATGACGTAGCCGGCGACGGTGCCGAGGATCGACCCGCCGATGATCGACCCCATGCCGGGGCCCTGACGCATCGGCTGACCGTTCTGGCCCGCCTGCTGCTGGCCGTTCGGGCCTCCGCCGAGGGTGCGCTCGAGGCTGCCCGGTCGGCGCAGCTCGGACCGGGTCGCGGCCTGGGCGAGCGAGCCGGCGTCGTCGCCGCGTGGCGCCTCGCCGGGGCTCGACTCGGCCGTCAGCTGGTCGAAGACGAGGCGGCGTTGCTCGGGGCTGAGCTTCGCGAACGCCTCGGCGTGCACCTGCTCGATCGTCTCGGGCGGGGCGGTCTTGAGCAGGTAGCGGTAGCGCTCGACGGCGATCTCGTCGTCGCTGCGAGCGGGCCCGCCGGCGGGCGCTCCCGTGGGCTGCTGGCCGTAGCCCTGCTGCTGGGCGTAGCCCTGGGCCTGGCCGTAGCCCTGCTGCTGGGCGTAGCCCTGCGGTGCCTGACCCTGCTGCGGGGCGGCGGGCTGCTCGTAGCTCTGCTGCCCGTACTGGTAGCCCTGCGGGTAGGCCTGCTGCTGGCCTTGCTGCGGCTGGCCCTGCTTCGGCTCGCGGCCGAGGAGTCGGTCGAGGAATCCCATGGCGGTGTCCTGTCGGTTCGTGTGCTCGGGGACGCACGCGTGGTGCGACGTCGGTCTGGGGCCCACGCTACGGACCGACCCGACCCGCCGCCTGGACGCGGCCGGGGCGTCAGCCGCGAACGTCCTGATCGACCGCGTCACGGGACGCGTCGTCGACGCCGGCCCGTCGGCGACGCACCGACCGCACGACGAGGAACACCACGACGCCCGCGATCGCCGCGTAGACCGCGTAGTCGAGGTACTTCGCGTACCGGTCGATGAGCTCGTACTGGGTGCCAAGTGCCGCACCCAGGCCGATCAGCAGGCCGTTCCAGATGCCGCTGCCGATGATCGTGAACAGGGAGAAGACGAGCAGGGGCATGCGCTCGGCGCCCGCGGGCAGCGAGATGAGGCTGCGCACCCCCGGGATGAACCGGCCGAAGAACACCGCCGACCGCCCGTGCCGCTCGAACCAGCCGGCCGCCTTCTCGAAGTCGTGACGGTCGACGAGCGGCAGCTTGGCCAGCCATCGGATGCTGCGGTCGAGGCCGAGCCCCGCGCCGAGGCCGTAGAGCACGAGGGCGCCGAGGTACGCGCCGAGGGTGCTCAGCACGACGAGCAGCACGATGTCCATCGACCCGGCCCCCGCGAGGAACCCGGCCAACGGCAGGATGACCTCGCTCGGGATCGGGGGGAACACCGTCTCGACGAACGTCAGCAGGGCGACGCCCCACTCGCCCAGGGCGTCGATGACGCGGGCGGCGAACCCGACGAGGCCGTCGAGGTCGGCGACGACGTCCTGGCTCGAGGACGAGGAGGCGCGGAGGACGGGGGCTGTCGAGGTCATGGGTCCCAGGTGGTCGGTCGGGCGCTCGGGGGCGCAGCGGATCGGCAGTGCCGAGTATGGCTCGGCAGCCTGCACGTCCGCCCACAACGCCCCGCCGGCGCCGGACACTCCTCCCCCGCAGCCTGGACGGGTCGGCCCGACGTCAGTCGGCGGGGACGGCGGGACCGGCCGGACCGAGCCCCGTGACCGCACCTCCCACGGCGGTCGTGGTGACCCCGTCGGGCCAGCGCAGCCGGACTCCGCGTTCGAGCGAGAGGGAGCCGACCTCCGCCGTCACCGCGTGCGGCGAGTGCATACGCGAGGTGCCCGGCCGGTCGGCGGTGAGCATGCCGAACCCCGGGAAGCAACCCAGCCAGTCACCCATGGTGACGTCGGCGGCCTCCCCACCCGCGCCTCCCGGTGTCGGCACCGAGGCGACGTCGACGACCGCCCCGTAGCCGCTCGCCTCGGCGAGCATGCCGACCGTGCCCACGATGCCCGCCATGCTGACGTCCTTGGCCGCGGCGGGCCTCGCCCGGGCGACGGTGCCGGCGAGGTCGCGGAGCTCGGGGCCACGACGCCCCTCGGTGGAATTCCACTGGGTGCCGTGGTGCCCGTCGCGCCACGAACCGGACACGTCGACCGTGAGGCTCAGGGCGTCGCCGTAGCGGCCCCCGCCACCCGGCACGGGGTGGTCGGTCCGCCCGAGCGCGGTCACGCCGAGCGCGGCCGGCACCCCCACCTGCGTGTGGCCGCCGAGCAGCGGGACGCCCCAGGCCTCGGCCCCGCGGCGCAGTCCGGCCAGCACGCGACGGACGAACGCCGCGTCACGGCCGCCGACCGCGTCCAGCAGGCCGACGGGGGTCGCGCCCATCGCGCTGAGGTCGTTGACGTTGACGAGCACGCCGCACCAGCCGGCCCACTCGGGATCGCGTTCGACCATCGACGGGAGGATCGCGTCGCAGGCGGCGATGACGTCGGTGCCGGGGACGGGTGCCCCGTCGTCGCCGACCCAGCCGCTCCCCCCGAGGGCACCGGTGGGTGACGAGGCCCAGGCGGTCTGCGGTTCGAGCACCGTCTCGAGCATCGACTTCGTCGCGTCGACGAGGCGTCGGTACCGGTCGATCGGCCAGCGCATGCGCAGGTGGTCGACCCCGCCCGTCACGCACCGACCCGTCACCTGCCACCCGAGTCGGCGGAACAGCACCGACGACCGCTCCTGGACGGTGGCGTCGAAGCGGATGACGCCGAGCTGCTCGGCGAGTGCCGACGCGGCCCGGACGAGGGCCGACCCGACGCCGGGTCCGCTGCGGGCCGCGGGCGCCACGACGAGTCGCGAACCCGTCCACCATCCGATGTCACGGGCGCCCACCGGCGCCAGGCGGACGCCGCCGACGACCTCGGTGCCCGCCCGGGCGACGAGCACGACGGTTCGTGGATCGTCGTCGAGGTCGTCGCGGTCGGTGCCGGGGAAGAGGCCCTGTTCGTCGACGAACGCGGCGCGGCGCAGCGCCCGGTAGGCGTCGAGGTCGCGCACGTCGGCCTGCACCACGAGGAACTCCGCGGCCGGGGCCACGACCCGGGGTCCCATCAGGGCGGGCACGTCGAGCAGCGCCACGTCAGCCGCCCGCCGTCTGCAACGCCGAGCAGGCTCCGCACGCCGCGCAGCCGGCGGTCTGGTCCGAGCCCTTCATGCCGGCGGCGATGAGGGCCTGCGAGACGCGGAACGTGACGTCGTGCAGCACGGAGCCGTGCGGTGCCGTGGCCCCGTCGACGTCGGTCGCGAGCGTGCCGCGCAACGGGCGGAACGGCACGACGAACGGGTAGACGCCCATCTCGATCAGCTCCTGCGCCCCGGCGACCATCTCGTCGGGGTCCTCGCCGAGGCCGACGAGCAGGTACGTCGACACCTGGTTGCGTCCGAACACGCGGACGGCTTCGCGCCAGGCGGCACGGTACTCGTCGAGCGACACCCGCGACTTGCCGGGCATCCAGCGCTGCCGCACCGCGTCGTCCATCGACTCGACGTGGATGCCGATCGAGCGGGCACCGGCCTCGTACAGGTCGGTGATCGTCGAGAGGTTCCCGGGCGGTTCGCACTGCACCTGGATCTCGAGCCCGGGCACGGCGGCCTTGATCGCCCGGACGCAGCGGGCGAGGTGCGTGGCCCCCCGGTCGCGACCCTTCGACGTGCCCGTGGTCATCACCATCTGCTCGACGCCGTCGAGCCGCCAGGCGGCCTCGGCCACCTCGGCGATCATCGCCGGGGTCTTGACGGCGACGGTCGACCCCGAGTTCAGCGACTCCTCGATCGAGCAGAAGCGGCAGCGCTCGGCCTCGTCGTACCGCACGCAGGTCTGCACCACGGTGGTCGCCAGCACCTTGGCCCCGTGGAGGCGCGCGATCTTCTCGTACGACACCCCGTCGGCGGTCGCGAGGTCGTAGAACCGCGGTCGGTCGACCGGGGACACCTCGATGCCGGTGTCCTCGCCGTCCAGCAGCAGCCTGCCGTCGTCGACGAGGTACGGGCTGTCCTGGTTCTGCGGGATCGCGGACTGCAGCCCCTGGAACAGGACGTGTCCGTCGTCGCTCGGCCCCGCGCCTCCCTGTCGGTTCACCGGCGCGGCGACGCGGATGCCGCGGATGGCGACGTCGACCCGGGTCGAGAGGGCGCCGGCGTTGGTGATGGTCACGGGCGCACCGGCTCAGACCATGTAGGTGCTGTTGATGATGGCGCCCTTGCGGGCGTAGTGGATCACGGCGTCCTGCACGTCGAGCGGGTGACAGGGGATGACCCCGGCGATGAGGTCCTCTTCGCGGTTGCCGTGCAGGGCCAGGCCGAAGCGGCAGCAGAAGACGGTGCCCCCCTCGGCGATGAAGGTCTCGAGGGCGTTGTTGATGTTGTTCTCGCCGGGGAACCCGTCCGCGCCGGTCGTGGGGAACCCCCGGTTCGCGATGCAGTTCATCGAGCCGGGGCCGTAGAAGTACAGCACGCTCGTGAAGCCCTTCCGCAGGGCCCTGGTCGCCTGGAGCACGGCGACGAAGCTCACCGACGACTCGTGGGCGATGCCGTGGACGAGCTGGAAGTAGTACTCGTCCTTCGTGGCGGTGTAGTCGGGGAAGATCTTCGTCGATCCGTAGAGGGTGCTGCCCTTCGGCAGCGACGGGTGCGCGATCTCGTCGCGGCTGGTCTCGATGTTGTCGAGGATCTGTTGGTCGAAGTCGATGTCGCTCATGGTGCGGGCTCCTTGCGGGGTCGGATGAGGAACTGCCGGTCGATCTGGCACGAGTCTTCGGTCGTCGTGTTGCCGATGGATTACGAAAGATCGTCGTTTTGTTTCGGCGCGGCTCGGCGCACCTCTCTATTGCGACCCCGGTCGGCGAAACGATCTCTTATTCCGGCGGTAACCAATCCGAAACACGTCCTGACGTTCACTTGATGCACCGCAGGCCCCTGCGCACCCCGTCCCACCGACGCACCGCAAGGAGACACGATGGCAACGACCGTCGCGGCCGTCTCGGCGAACTTCACCCGAGACCTCGACCAGAACTTCGCGCTCATCGAGAGCCTCGTCCGCGAGGCCCGTGAGGCCGGCGTCCAGCTGCTCGCCTTCCCCGAGGCCGCGATCGGCGGGTACCTCTCGTCGCTCGGCAACCACGGCGACACCCTGAAGACCACCTCGCGGTCGCTGCCCCCGGCGATCGCCCTCGACGGCCCCGAGCTGCGCCGCGTGCAGCAGATCGTCGGCGACATGGTCGTCTGCATCGGCTTCTGCGAGCTGGCCGACGACGGCGAGACGCGCTACAACGCCGCCGTCTGCCTCGACGGCTCACGCATCTACGGCTCGTACCGCAAGGTGCACCAGCCGCTGGGCGAGGCCATGTCGTACTCGGCGGGTGACGTCTACGAGGCCTTCGACACCCCGGTCGGCCGCCTCGGCCTGCAAATCTGCTACGACAAGGCCTTCCCCGAGGCAGCCCGTTCGTCGGCGATGGACGGCGCCGAGATCATCGTCAGCATGTCGGCCTGGCCGGTCGCGCGCACGGCCACCGCCGAGAACCTCCAGGACGACCGCTGGACGTACCGGTTCAACCTGTTCGACCAGGCCCGCGCCCTCGACAACCAGGTCTTCTGGATCGCCTCGAACCAGGCCGGCACCTTCGGCTCGCTCCGCTACGTCGGCAACGCCAAGGTCGTCGACCCCGGGGGCAACGTGCTGGCCACGACCCTGCTCGACGCGGGCCTCGCCGTCGCCGAGATCGACGTCGAGGGCACCTTCCGGGCGATGCGCGGCGGCATGTTCCACCTGCGCGACCGCCGTCCCGACGCCTACCGCACCGGCGAGGCCGAAGCCGCACCCGAGAGGAGCCTGACCCGTGCCTGAGATGACGTTCCGGGTGCGCTGGCCCGACGGCAGCGAGACCTCGTGCTACTCGCCCAGCCTCGTGGTGCACGACCACCTCGTCACCGGCGCCGAGTACCCGCTCGCCGAGTTCGTCGACCGCTCGACGACGGCCCTCCGGCTCGCGAGCGAGCGGGTCTCCGCCGCCTACGGCTTCGCCTGCACGTCCGCGATGCAGCAGGAGGCCGAGATCGTCGCCACGGCGGCGACGCACCGAGGAGGCGCGGTGCGGGTCCTCGAGATGCACCCACCGCTGCCGACGCTCGCGACCGCGCCCGCGCCTCCTGCGTCCGACGCCTCGACGGGGGCCGCCTCGTGACGGCGCCGCGCCGCGTCGTCGACGGGACGCACGTGTCCGTGGCCGTCGTCGGCGGCGGACAGGCGGGCCTGTCGGTCAGCTGGCACCTCACCCGGCGGGGCGTCGACCACGTCGTGCTCGAGCGCGACACGGTCGCGCACGACTGGCTCGACCGCCGTTGGGACGCCTTCACCCTGGTGACGCCGAACTGGCAGTGCGTGCTGCCCGGCCAGGCGTACGACGGCGACGACCCGCACGGGTTCATGCGCCGCGACGAGGTGCACGCCTGGCTCCGTCGGTACGCCGACGAGTCCCACGCCCCCGTCGTCGAGGGCGTGCTCGTGACGCGGTTGCGCGACGCGGTCTCGGGCGGCTACGAGGTGGTGACCGACCAGGGCACCCTGTTCGCCGACCAGGTCGTCGTCGCCACCGGCGGGTACCACCGCCCCGTGCTGCCCGCCGTGGCCGCCGGGGTCTCGGCGGACGTCGTCCAGCTGCACTCCGCCGACTACCGGTCACCCGACGCCCTGCCCGACGGCGACGTGCTCGTGGTGGGCTCCGGCCAGTCGGGCGCCCAGATCGCCGAGGACCTGCACCTCGCCGGCCGTCGCGTCCACCTCGCCCTGGGCTCGGCCCCGCGCTGCGCCCGGTCCTACCGCGGCCGCGACTGCATCGCCTGGCTGAGCGACATGGGCGTCTACGACGTGCCGGTGCACGCCCAGGTCGGCGGGCTGACGAAGCGCGAGTCGACGAACCACTACATGACCGGCCGTGACGGCGGCCGCGACATCGACCTGCGCGCCTTCGCCCTCCAGGGCATGCGGCTCTACGGCCGGCTCACCGGGGCGGACGGCACGAGCCTGACCTTCAGCCCCACGGCCGAGGCCTCGCTCGACCACGCCGACTCGGTGATGGAGTCCATCAAGGACGACATCGACCGCCACATCGACCGGACCGGCGTCGACGCTCCGACGGAACCGCGGTACGTGCCCGTCTGGCGGCCCGAGGCCGAGGTCACCGAACTCGACCTGCGCGGGTCGGGCATCACGAGCATCGTGTGGTCGGCAGGGTTCCGCAGCGACTACTCGTGGGTGCAGGTCGGGGTCTTCGACGGAGCCGGTCACCCCACCCACCAGCGGGGGACGACCACGTCGCCGGGGTTGTACTTCCTCGGGCTGCCCTGGCTCCACACCTGGGGTTCCGGCCGGTTCGAGGCGATCGCCCGGGACGCCGAGCACGTGGCCGACGGCATCGCCGCACGGGCGGGACACCCACCCGTGCTCGACGGTGCGGTGCCCGAGGACGCCGTCGTCCGGTGACCCGGCGGTGCCGGGCTAGCCTGTGCCCATGGCCGAGATCACGATGGGTGCCGTCGCCGCCCACTTCGGTCGCGACGTCGAGCGCACCCTCGCGAAGCTGCCCGGCATGATCGGACAGGCCCGCGAGCGCGGCGTCGACCTGCTCGTGCTGCCCGACGCGACCGTCGGCGGGTACCTGCTCGACCTCGTGCACCCCGGGCCCGAGGCGTTGCCGCCCGCGGTCGAGATGGACGGGCCCGAGGTCCGTGCCGTGGCCGAACTGGCCGGGGACATGACCGTCTGCTTCGGCGTCGCGGAACGGGAGCTCGCCGACGGCGCGGAGGTGCGCTACAACAGCGCCGTGTGCGTCCAGGGTGGCCGCGTCCTCGGCACGCACCGCAAGGTGCACCTGCCGCTCGGCGAGTCGGAGGCCTACCGCGCGGGGTCCTCCTTCGAGCCCTTCGACACCCCCGTCGGTCGGCTGGGCATGATGATCGACTTCGACAAGACCTTCCCCGAGTCGTCGCGGACCCTCGCCCTCGGCGGTGCCGAGATCCTCGCCTGCCTCAGCGCGTGGCCGGCCAGCGTCACCGATCGCTCCGACCGCCTGCGCAACGACCGGCAGGCCCACCTGTTCGACCTGTACGACTGCGCCCGGGCAGCCGAGAACCAGCTCTACCTCGTCTCGTCGAACCAGACGGGGGTGCTGGGCGGCCTGCGGTTCCTCGGCCAGGCCAAGGTCGTCGACCCGGCCGGCGAGATCGTCGCCAAGACGTGGGCGAAGGGCGGTCTCGCCGTCGCCACGGCCGACGTGACCGGCGACGTCTCCCGGGCCCGCCGGACGATGGACCACCTGCGGCAGCGCGCACCGAGCACGTACGCCGTCGACCCCCGCTGATCCGGCCCACGACCCCGAGGAGCTCCGTGCGCATCGCCCAGGTCACCTACTCGACGAAACCGCGGGGCGGCGTCGTGCACGCGCTCGCGCTGTCCGAGGCCCTCGCCCGACGGGGCCACGACGTGACGGTGTGGACCCTCGGGCGAGGCGGTGACCAGGCGTTCTTCCGCCGGGTCGACGCCGCGGTCTCGATCAGGGTCGTGCCGTTCGAGGCACGCGACGACGAGTCGGTCGGCGACCGCATCCAGCGGTCGATCGAGACCATGCGTGCCGCCTTCGCCCGCGCTCGCGAGGACGAGCCGTACGACGTGGTGCACGCCCAGGACTGCATCTCGGCGAACGCCGTCGGCCCGTGCGTCCGGACGATCCACCACCTCGACGAGTTCACGACACCCCAGCTCGTGCGTTGCCACGACGAGGCCGTCCGCCGGCCCCTCGCCCGCCTCTGCGTCTCGACCGCCGTCGCCGCCGACGTCGAGGCCGGGTGGGGGCTGACTCCCACGGTGATCCCCAACGGCGTCGACTCGGCCCGCTTCGCCGCCGCCTCGGGGCCCGCGGGAGCAGCCGCCCGCGAACGGTGGCACGGACGACTCGGCCGGTACGTGCTGGCCCTCGGGGGCATCGAACCCCGCAAGGGCAGCCTCGACCTCGTCGAGGCGTACGCCCGGTTGCGACGTGGCCGGCCCGACGTCCGCCTCGTCTTCGGTGGCGGCGAGACCCTGTTCGACTACCGGGAGTACCGGGCCGCCGTCGACGCCCGCGTCGCCGAGCTCGGCCTCGACCCGGTGCTGCTCGGGGTGGTCGACGACGACGAGCTGCCCTCGCTCGTCGCGGCGGCCGGGGCGCTCGCCTTCGTGTCGACGAAGGAGGGCTTCGGACTCGCCGCGATGGAGGCCCTCGCGGCGGGCGTGCCCGTCGTCGCCCGCGACCTGCCCGTCCTGCGCGAGGTCTTCGGCGGCACGGTCGCCTACGCGACCGACGTCCCGTCGATCGAGGAGGCGCTGGTCGCGGCCCTGGACGGCTCCGGTCCCCCGGCCGGTGCCGGTCGCACCCTCGCCGCGTCGCACGACTGGGACGACGTCGCCCGGCTGCACGAACGCTTCTACGCCGCCGTCGGAGAGGAGGGCGACCATGGTCAGGCAGTCGATCTCGCGCATCGTCACGGGTCTCGCTGACGCCGACCCGGACCGCGTGGTGGCCCGCGACGACACGGGGACGCTGACGGCGGGCGAACTGGACCGCGCCTCCCGGGTCCTGGCCCGCGCCTACCTGGACCTCGGCGTGCGACGGGACTCGCTCGTGACGGTCTCGTTGCCGAACACGCTCGAGATGATCGTCGTCTGCGCGGCCGTCTGGAAGTGCGGCGCCACGCCGCACCCGGTCCCCGGCGGGCTCGACGACGACGAACGGGCCGAGCTGGAGTCGCTGGCACGCCCGGCCCTCGTGGTCGGCGTCCGGTCGGCGTCGGCCGACGTCCCTTGGCTGCCGGAGGCCTGGACGCCCCCGCCGGTCGTCGACGCCGACCCGGCGGCGCCCCTGCCCGACGCCTGGGCCACGAGCTGGAAGGCGCCGGCCTCGTCGGGCTCGACCGGCCGCCCCAAGATCGTCCTGGCCACCGCGCCGGCCCTGCTCGATCCCGACCTGCCCGTGACGTCGTTCCTGCCCCGCGAGCAGGTGCAGCTCGTCACCGGGCCCCTGACCCATTCGGCCGTCTTCACGTACGCCTTCCGCGGCCTGCTGACGGGTCACGAGCTCGTGCTGCTGCCCCGCTTCGACGAGCGGCGCGTGCTCCGGGCGATCGCCGACCACCGCGTCACCTGGACGATGCTCGTGCCGACCATGATGCACCGACTGCTTCGCCTGCCCGAGGCGGAACGGTCCGCGGCCGACCTGTCGTCCCTCGAGACCGTCGTCCACCTCGGCGCCCCGTGCGCCCCCGGGCTCAAGCGGCGCTTCCTCGAGTGGGTCGGGCCCGAACGGGTGGTCGAGGTCTACGCCGGCAGCGAGTCGAACGGCGTGCTGACCATCCGCGGCGACGACTGGCTCGAGCACCCGGGCAGCGTCGGTCGGCCGACCGACGGCACGCGGGTGGCCGTGCGGTCGCCCGCGGGCGTCGACCTGCCGCCGGGTGAGGTCGGCCACGTCTGGCTGCACCGCGGGGGCGACCCCACCTACCGCTACCTCGGGGGCCGCTCGGCGCGCACGGCGGACGGGTGGGACACCCTCGGCGACCTCGGCCACCTGGACGCCGACGGGTACCTCGTCGTCGTGGACCGGGCCGACGACGTCATCCTCCGCGGAGGCGTCAACGTGCACCCGGCCGAGGTGGAGCGGGTGCTGGAGTCGCATCCGGCCGTCCGCAGCGCCGTCGCGTTCGGGGTCGCGGACGACGACCTCGGACAGCGCATCGAGGCCGTGGTCGACGTCGACGGGGCCGCCGTCGACCCCGACGACGTCGTGGCCTGGGCCCGCGACCGACTCGACGCGTCGCGACGGCCGGCCTCGGTGCGCGTGGTCCACGACCCCGTGCGCGGCGACACCGGCAAGACTCGACGCCGGGCGTGGGCCGCCCTGGCGACGGCCGTCCCACCCGGCGAGGACCCGTCGCCACACCCCGGGTCGGGGAATGCCTGATCGCACGGTACATTGACCTGAGTCGGCCTCGTCGTCGGCATCGGACACCCACACGAAACAGGACCCCCATGGGATCGCTCATCTACGGCACGTCGGGCATCGAGGTCGAGTTCGAGGACCGCGTGCTCGAACACCTCCAGATCGTCATCGCCACCAAGCTGCGTCGTCGTGAGTCGTTCTTCTTCTCGTGGCGCGACACGCAGAAGGTCGGTGACGGCCGCAGCAGCATCTGGCTCGACGCGGGCATCCCGCTCTACTTCAAGTACTCGGGCGGACGCGTGCCCTCGATCAACCGGGACTGGCTCACCGAGCTGACGGCCTCGTCGAACAGCTCGTCCGGCCTCGTGCTGACCGACGAACCCAGCCTCGACAACAGCGCCAAGCGCCGCTGATCCGCCCGGGTCCGGGGCGGGCTCAGCCCCGACGTGCCCGCATCCGTCGCACCAGGGCGACGACGGCCCGCCAGCCCACGACGAAGACACCGAGCACCACGATCGTGACGATCACGAAGCTGAGCTGCACCCCTTGACCTGCGACCACCCGCAGCAGCACCCCGATCACCGCGGTCGACACCCAGACGACCGCACCCGAGCGCAGGTCGGCCAGCGGCCAGCGGACGCCGGTCACGCTCGCCCAGCCGACGACCGCGCCGACGACGAACGGCCACAGCGTGCCGAGCAGGCCGGGCAGGTCGAGCCCCTCCGCGTGACTGCGACGCCCGATCACGACGAAGGCCAGCACGACGACGAGGTCGACGACGACCGGCCACCAGGCCGGGGCGGCCGGCGCTCGGCGGGCCGGACCAGGGCTCGGAGCGGGGCTCGGGGTCTGGCGGGTCATGTCGGGTCCTCTCGGGGCGTCGGCACCCGGGGCCGCCCGGCGGACGCCCGCCTCAGCGGGACCGCGGCTGCTCGAGTGCGCGCGACAACTCTGCCAGGAGTTCGTCGACCTGTGGGACCACCAGACGGTCGATGGCCTCGGCGATGCGCGGACGGTGCTCGACGAGGGCCAGGCACAGACTGGTGCCGACGGCTTCGGCGTGGTCGCCGGCCAGGGTCAGCTCGCGTCGCAGGGCGGCCTTGGCCTCGTCCGAGTACTCGGTCTCGGCCGCGGGCTCGGCCTTCGGCCGTGCGTCGGACCCGGCGTCGGCCCGCTCCCCCGGACGCCCCGAGGGCTCGTCGGCGGCCGGTCCGGGTGCGATCGAACCCGACTCGGGCGTCACGGGCGACGCCGGAGAGTCCGGGGGCAGGAGCCAGCCGTCCAGGTCGTCCGGGTCGAACGGCGCCTCGGCGTCGGCGTGGTCGGACCGGGACGTCGCCCGAGGGCCCTCCGCGCCGGCGACGATCGGGTCGGGCGGGACCACGCCGTCGTCCGAGGGTGCCCCCGCGAGGCCGGCGAGCGTGAAGAGGAACGGCTGGCCCGGTTCGGGCTCGGGGTCGAGGTCGAGACCCTGGAACTCGGGATCGAGACCCTGGTCGGGTCGGTAGCCCCGCGCCTCCTGGGCCTCGGCGAGCCGCAGCTCGCGGGTGACCAGCGGCAGGTTGCGGGCCGTGTACTCGTCGACGTCGTCGTCGACGATCTGCCGCAGGCGGTTCAGCAGCGCGTGCTGGACCGCGTGCGGCACGTCGTGGTCGAAGCCGGCGGCGGTGGCGACGGGCGAGCCGAGGCACACCCGGCACGGTCGGGTCCGCCCGCGGGCGGTGCCGACGTGCCACCGCGGCAGCCACCGCAGCCACGCGTCCACGGCCGAGCTGACACGTCCCTCGATCTGCTCGGCCATGAGGTCGAATCTAGGGCGAAACCGGGCCGCCGTGCCGACACGCCCGGGCGATTCGCGGCGACGGAGGCGTTCTCGGGGCCCGAGGGCGCACGGGTCGTCCTCGCCGCGGACGACGCCCCGGCGAGACCCGGGTCAGCCCGACGTGACGAAGTCGATCAGTTCTTCGACCCGCCCCAGCACCGACGGCTCGAGGTCGGCGTAGCTGCGCACCCGCGACAGGATGTGCTGCCAGGCCCGCGCGATGTCGGCCTGGTCGTCGTGCGGCCAGCCCATCGCCTCGCAGACGCCGTGCTTCCACTCGACCGTGCGGGGCACGACGGGCCAGGCGTCGACGCCGAGACGGGCCGGCTTGACGGCCTGCCAGACGTCGACGAACGGGTGCCCGACCACGAGCACGTGAGGCCCGAGCGGACTGCGGGCGATGCCCTCCGCCACGCGGCTCTCCTTCGAGCCCGGCACGAGGTGGTCGACGAGCACGCCGACGCGCCGCTCGGGCCCCGGCCGGAAGTCGCGCAGCACGTCGGCCAGGTGGTCGACGCCCTCGAGGTACTCGACGACGACGCCCTCGACGCGCAGGTCGGAGCCCCAGACCTTCTCGACGAGCTCGGCGTCGTGACGGCCCTCGACGAAGATGCGGCTCTGTCGGGCGACCCGGGCCTTCGCACCCTCGACGGCGAACGACCCCGACGCGGTCCGCGCCCGCCCCTGCGGCGCCGCCCTCGGCACCCGCAGGGCGACGGCGGCACCGTCGATGAGGAACGAACCGGTCAGCGGGAAGGCCCGGACACGGCCCTTCCAGTCCTCGAGCTCGACCGTGCCGGCCTCGACCCGCACGATGGCGCCCGTGAAGCCCGACCGCGCCTCCTCGACCACGAGGTCGCGCACGGCGTCGGTCGGCGTCGGAGCCGGCTTGGACGAACGCTTCCAGTCACCGGCGAGCACGTCGGCACCGTACCGGTCGTCATCCACGGGGGCCTCCTGAGCGGGGTCGGGGTTGGTAGGGGCGGGGCGGACCCTGGCGGGGACCGTCGCCGGACGGCGCGGTCGGCCCGCCGGGCCCTCGACGCGGGGTGGAGCTCGCCACCGGGGGCACGGCTGCCGGTCGTGAGGCCCCGGACGCCGGACGAGCACCGGGCGTCGTCCCCGGACCGGGCCTCGACCGCGGGCCGGGCGTCGTGGCGGTCCCGCCCGACGTGCGAGCAGGCGCCTGCGCGGTGGCCCCCGCCGACGACGACGGCGTGAACCCGGCCGTGGGGACCCAGACCAGGCCGACCAGGACGAACAGCACGTAGGCCGTCGAGATCACCGCGGGCAGCCACCACACGGCGAGCGGGCCCTCTTGGGACACGATCGCCAGCACGAACAGCACCGCCACGAACCACAAAGAGGCGCTGGTCGCCACGGCGAGGTACCGCGCGTACCGGCGCCTCATCTCGGCCCGGTTCGCGGGCTGCTTCCAGAAGGCGGCGTGCGGCACGAGCAGGTGGCGGGCCGGCGTCACGGCGAGGAAGGCCGCCGCGACGAGCCAGACGAGCACGATGCCGACCACGAGCAGCAGTCCCAGCAGGCCGAGGTCGCTGCGACTCGCGGCGAACGCCGTCCCACCCGTCTCGCTGAGGTGGACCAGGACCACCCGGCGCGGCAGCAGGCGCGAGGCGACGGCGAGGGCCGCGAGGACGCCCGCCAGGGCGACGGCCACGGGCAGGGCGGGGCGGAGGCGCGCGACGAGGTTCATCGTGCGCCACGCCCTGCCGCGGCCGTGGTCACCTCGGTCAGGCCTGCGCCCGCTCGAGGACCAGCTCGCGGACGCGTGCGGCGTCCGCCTGGCCCTTCATGGCCTTCATCACGGCACCGATGACGGCACCGGCGGCCTGCACCTTGCCGTCACGGATCTTCGCGAGCACGTCGGGTTGGCCGGCCAGGGCCTCGTCGATGGCGGCGATCAGCGCATCGTCGTCGGAGACGACCTTCAGGCCGCGGGCCTCGACGACCTCGGACGGGCTGCCCTCGCCCGCGACGACGCCCTCGAGCACCTGACGGGCCAGCCGGTCGGTCAGCTCGCCGCCCTCGACCAGGGCGATGAGCTCGCTCACGTGCAGCGGCGACACGAGGCTGGACGCCTCGACGCCCTGCGCGTTGGCGAGGCGAGCGATCTCGCCGGTCCACCACTTGCGCGCCGCCTGGGGTGAGGCACCGGCGCCGACGGTCTCGACGAGTTCGGTCAGCAGCCCCGAGTTGACGACGTCCTGGAACTCGAGGTCGGCGAAGCCCCACTCGGCCTTGAGCCGGCGGCGCTGGGCGACCGGCGCCTCGGGCAGGGCCAGGCGCAGTTCTTCGACGAGCTCGCGGGGCGGGACGACGGGCAGCAGGTCGGGCTCGGGGAAGTACCGGTAGTCGTCCGCGTCGCTCTTGGGCCGACCCGCCGAGGTCCGGCCGGTGTCCTCGTGCCAGTGGCGCGTCTCTTGCGTGATGGTGCCGCCCGCCGCGAGGATGGCGGCCTGACGCTGGATCTCGTGGCGGACCGCCCGCTCGACCGAGCGGAACGAGTTGACGTTCTTGGTCTCGGTGCGGGTGCCGAGCTTCTCTTGCCCGTGCGGGCGCAGGGAGACGTTCGCGTCGCAACGCAGGTTGCCGCGCTCCATGCGGGCCTCGCTGACGCCCAGGGCCCGCACGATGTCGCGGATGGTCGACACGTAGGCCGCGCCGAGCTCGGGGCCCTTGGCGCCGGCGCCGATGATCGGCTTGGTGACGATCTCGACGAGCGGGATGCCCGCACGGTTGTAGTCGACGAGCGAGTGGTCGGCGCCCTGGATGCGCCCGGTCGACCCGCCGACGTGCGTCAGCTTGCCCGCGTCCTCTTCCATGTGGGCACGCTCGATCGGGATCGCGAAGATCGTCCCGTCCGGCAGTTCGACCTCGACCTCGCCCTCGAACGCGATCGGCTCGTCGAACTGGCTGACCTGGTAGTTCTTGGGGTTGTCGGGGTAGAAGTAGTTCTTGCGTGCGAACCGCGAGCTCTCGGCGATCGAGCAGCCCAGGGCCAGCCCGAGGCTGATCGAGTAGCGCACGGCCTGTTCGTTGACCACCGGCAGGGAGCCGGGCAGGCCCAGGTCGACCGGCGTGACGTTGGTGTTGGGCTCGCCGCCGAAGAAGTTCGGGGCGTCCGAGAACATCTTGGTCTTGGTCGCGAGTTCGACGTGCACCTCGAAGCCGAGGACGACCTCGTACTTCTCGAGGGCCTCGTCGTAGTCCATCAGGTCTGCCTTGGCCATCAGATGACTCCCTCGGTGGCGGCGGTCTGCTCGGAGGCGCTCAGGTCGGGCGCCCGCGAGATGAGCGTGTGGCCCCAGCCCTGCTCGAGCAGCTGCTCGAGGGCGGCGCCGTAGGTGTACAGGCGGGCGTCGCCGCGGGCGGGCGCCATGAACTGCAGGCCCGTCGGCAGGCCGTCTTCGTCGGCGAGGCCCATCGGCACGGTGATGCCGGGGATGCCGGCGAGGTTGGCGGGGATCGTCGTGATGTCGTTGAGGTACATCGCGAGCGGGTCGTCGATCTTCTCGCCGAGCGGGAACGCCGTCGTGGGGGCGGACGGCGAGACCAGCACGTCGACCTGCTCGAAGGCGGCCGCGAAGTCGCGCTGCACGAGGGTCCGCACCTTCTGGGCGCTGCCGTAGTAGGCGTCGTAGTACCCCGCGCTGAGGGCGTAGGTGCCGAGGATGATGCGGCGCTTGACCTCGGGGCCGAACCCGGCCTCGCGCGTCGCGGCCATGACGTCCTCGACGGTGCCGCCGCCCTCGGGGACGACCCGCAGGCCGAAGCGCACCGAGTCGAACTTGGCGAGGTTGCTCGAGGCCTCGGCCGGGAGGATCAGGTAGTAGGCGCTGATCGCGTGCTCGAAGCTCGGGGCCGAGATGTCGACGATCTCGGCGCCGGCGGCGCTCATCAGCTCGAGCGCCTCGGCGAAGCGGGTCTTGACGCCGGCCTGGAAGCCCTCGCCGTTCAGTTCGCGGACGACGCCCACCCGGACGCCCTGCAGGGCACCGCCGGCCAGGCCCGTCCGAGCCGCCTCGGTGAACGACGGCCAGGCGTCGCGCAGCGAGGTCGAGTCGCGGGGGTCGTGCCCCGTGATGACGTCGTGCAGCATCGCGCTGTCGAGCACGGTGCGGCTGACCGGGCCGACCTGGTCGAGCGAGCTCGCCAGCGCGATCGCGCCGTAGCGGCTGACCGAGCCGTAGGTCGGCTTGACCCCCACCGTGCCCGTGACCGCACCCGGCTGCCGGATCGAGCCACCGGTGTCGCTGCCGAGCGCTAGGGGTGCCTCGAAGGCGGCGACGGCGGCCGCGGACCCACCGCCCGACCCGCCGGGGATGCGGTCGAGCGACCACGGGTTGTGCGTCGGCCCGTACGCCGAGAACTCGGTCGACGAGCCCATCGCGAACTCGTCCATGTTGGTCTTGCCGAGCGGCACGAGATCGGCCGCGCGCAGCTTCGCGACGACGGTCGCGTCGTAGGGCGGCACCCACCCCTCGAGGATCTTGCTGCCCGAGGTCGACGGCATGTCGATCGTGCACAGGACGTCCTTGATGGCGATCGGGACGCCGGCGAGCGGCCCCAGCGGCTCGCCCGCGGCGCGTCGACGGTCGACGTCGGCGGCGGTGTCGAGGGCGGCGGCGCTGACGTGGAGGAAGGCGTGGACGTCGCCGTCGACCGCCTCGATGCGGTCGAGGTGGGCGCGCGTGACGTCGACCGACGACACGTCGCCGGCCGCGAGGCGCGTCGACAGGTCGGCGGCGGACAGGTGGACGAGCGAGGTGGTGTCGGTCATGGCTACTGCTCTTCTCCCAGGATCGCGCTCACCCGGAAGCGCGAGCCGTCGTGGTCGGGGGCGCCGGACAGCGCCTGTTCGGCCGTGAGCGTCTCGCCCACGACGTCGGGCCGGAACACGTTCACGAGCGGGATCGGGTGGCTGGTCGCCGGGACGTCGTCGGTCGCGACCTCTCGGACCTTCGCGACGCTGTCGACGATGTGGCCGAGCTCGCTCGTCATCGTGTCGATCTCGGCCTCGGTGAGGGCGATGCGGGCGAGACCGGCGAGGTGCTGCACCTGCTCACGCGTGATTTCGGACATGCTTCTCTCTCACGTGCTCGTGCGGGGGTGCCGCGGCGGGGGTACCGGACGATTCTACGGGGCGGCACCGGTGCCCGGGGCCAGCGCGCACCGCTCGTCGGCGCCGTCGGCCCCGTGGTCCGTCAGTCCCTGAAGTAGACGTCCTGCGGCCGGACCAACGCCAGGGTCGGCGCCTCGGGGCCACCCTGGCCGGGGTCGCCCGCACGGCCGTCGACGAGGTCGCCGTGCCCCAACCCGATCAGGGCGAGGCTGCGCATCGACTCGGTCCCGGCGCGGAAGTAGTCGTTGTGGCCGAGAGCCGCGGCGAGGGCGCGTCCCGTGACGGTGTCGGCCCCGCCGCCCAGGTGCAGCACCACCGCCCCGAAGGCCGCGGTCGCCGGGTCGGCGCCGAAGAAGCCGCTGCCGGCCACGGGGTCGAAGCTGCCGGCCGCGGCGTACACGTCGTCGCCGCGCACCGCGAGGCCCCCCGCGTCGGGCACGACGCTGCCGGGCGAGCCCAGCAGCACGAGCGAGTCGACCGAGACCCGTCCCGACGACAGGGCGATCGTCGCCGTCGTCGAGCCGTACGAGTGCGCCATCACCGACACGCGCGGCGCATGGCCCGCACGCGTCGCGTCCAAGCCGGCGAGGGCGTCCTCGAGGTGCGCCGCGCCCCGCTGGGCGAGGCGCAGGTCGTAGAAGTTCGTCAGGTCGGGCGTCTGGTAGCCCATCCACGCCACGACCGCCACGGTCGGCACCGGCCCGGGGCCGTCGCGTCCGAGCAACGTCGCCCAGGTGGCCTGCTCGTCGTGCAGGGCCCCCGCCGTGTTGGTCCAGTCCACGAGCTGGTCCGACACGGTGAAGAGCATGCCCGGGACGAGGACGCTCACGTCGTCGGCGGTGTCGAGGTCGCCGACGGTGACGGCCGCCCGTCCCGGCAGCGCCGTGTCGAGGGCCACCAGGTGCCGGTCGGACGTCCCGGCGAAGGGCACGTCGTGCGTGGCGCCGTCGAGCGTCGCCCGCACCTGCTGCAGCATCGCGAGGCGGCGCGCGTCGTCCGGCTCCTCGACGTCGGAACCGAGGCGTGCCGTGACGGCGACGGTCGCGTGACGCAAGAACTGGCGGTTGGCGGTGTCGCGGACCGCGTAGGGCACGCCCTCGAGGTTGCCGACGACGCCGGGAGCGGCCTGCGCGAGCAGCGTCCGCCGCCCGTCGTCGAGACCGGCCCACCAGGTCGCCGTGGTCCGGGCCGAGACCTGCCGGCCGACGGCCGCCACGAGCGACGCCGCGTCGTCACCGTCGTCGTCGAGGGACGACGCGTACCGTTCGACCCCGGCCGAGGAGGCGCCGGCCAGCTGGTCGAGGCAAGCCGCGGCCGAGAAGGTGGTCGCCTCGGGCGCCCGGCACCCGTCGAGTTCGGGCTCGGCCGGCGCGTCCCGCACCGGCGCCGGCCCGGGGACGACCCGCACGGGCGCCTCGACGAGCACCGCCGACGCGACACGGACGTCCGTCGAGACCGGTGCGGCGGGCACGGTCGGAGCCTCGGCCACCCCGGCGAGGTGCACCGAGGCAGAGAGCATGGCTGCGGCGAGCAACAGCACGTCGGGTCTTCCCCCTCGTCACGTGCCTGTACCCCGGCCCCCTACAGCCCGAGAACGACACGTCCTCACATCTTAGGAAGGAGAAGTGCCCTCTGACCAGGGAAATCACGAATCCGACGAGTCGGCGTCCCCCATCTGGGGGTCAGCCAGAGCAGCCGGGCCCTCCTTAAGGAGGACAGCGAACTGACCCGCGTCGATGATCCGTACCCCGAGTTGTTCGGCTTTCGTCAGCTTCGACCCCGCGCCCGGTCCGGCCGCCACGAAGTCGGTCTTCTTGCTGACGCTGCTCGCGGCCTTGCCGCCGGCCTCGACGATCGCCTCGAGCGCGCCCTCTCGGGTGAAGCCCTCGAGGCTGCCGGTCGCGACGACGGTCACGCCCGAGAGCACGCCGCCGGCGGCCTCGGCCGCACCCGGGCCGGGGTGGCCGGGGGTCGTGAACTGGACCCCCGCCGCCGCCCAGCGGTCGATGATCTCGACGTGCCAGTCGACGTCGAACCAGGCGAGCAGGGCGTCGGCGATGATGCCGCCCACGCCGTCGACCGCCGCGAGGTCGTCCCGCGAGGCGGCCCGCATGGCGTCGATCGAACCGAAGTGGTTCGCGAGCGCCCGGGCGGCCACCGGACCGACGTGCCGGATGCTCAGCCCGACGAGGATGCGCCAGAGCGGGCTGGTCTTCGCCTTCTCGAGGTTGGCGAGCATCTCGATCGCCGTCTTCGAGGGCACCGAGGTCTCGTCGCCCGAGAACTCCGGCGAGGACGGGTCGAAGTCGCCGTCGCGCTTCGCACGCTTCCGGCGGAAGGGCGTCACGAGCTTGGGCCGGCCGTCGGCCTCGATCTTCTGCATGCCCGTCTCGGCGTCACGCACGACGACGCGCACGGGGAAGATGTCGGCCATGGTGAGGCCGAAGAGGCCGGCCTCGGTGCGGAGGGGCGGCGAGGCCGGCTCGACGGGTTGCGTCAGGGCCGCCGCGGCGACCTCGCCCAACCCCTCGACGTCGAGCGAGCCTCGCGAGGCGATGTGTTCGACGCGGCCGCGCACCTGGGCGGGGCAGCTCTCGGCGTTCGGGCAGCGCAGGTCGACGTCGCCCTCTTTCGCGGGCTTCAGCGGAGTGCCGCACTCGGGACAGTCGGAGGGCATCACGAACTCGCGCTCGGTACCGTCGCGCAGCTCGATGACCGGGCCGAGGACCTCGGGGATGACGTCGCCCGCCTTCCGCAGCACGACGGTGTCACCGATCAGCACGCCCTTGGCCTTGACCACCTGCTGGTTGTGCAGGGTCGCCTGACGCACCTCGCTGCCGGCGACCTCGACCTTCTCCATCACCGCGAACGGCGTGGCGCGCCCGGTGCGACCGACGCTGACGACGATGTCGAGCAGCGTCGTGTTGACCTCTTCCGGCGGGTACTTGAACGCCGTCGCCCACCGCGGCGCCCGGCTCGTGGCCCCGAGTTCTTCGTGCAGGGCCAGGTCGTCGACCTTGACCACGATGCCGTCGATCTGGTGCTCGACGGACGAGCGTCGGACGCCGTAGTCGTGGATGAACGCCTCGACCTCGCCGATCGTGTCGAAGACGCGGTGGTGGGTCGAGATCGGCAGGCCCCACCGGCCCAGCAGGTCGTAGACCTCGGACTGCGAGCGCACCTCGGTGGCGCGCTCGAGCTCGCGCACCGGCCAGGCGCCGATGCCGTGCACGAGCATGCGCAACCGCCGGAGGCGCGCGTGCATCAGGTCACGCTTGGCGGGCGTCTTGCCCTCTTCCTTCTGACGGAGCGAGCCGGCCGCGGCGTTGCGGGGGTTCGCGAAGACGCGTTCGCCTGCCTCGCGCTGCTGCGCGTTGAGCTCGTCGAACTCGCTCACCGGGAAGAAGATCTCACCGCGGACCTCGACCAGCGGCGGGTGGCCCGTGCCCTCGAGCCGCTCGGGGATCGTGCCCATGGCGAGCACGTTGCCGGTGACGTCCTCACCGACGACGCCGTCGCCGCGGGTGGCGGCCGTGACGAGCACCCCGTCTTCGTAGCGGAGGTTGATCGCCAGGCCGTCGATCTTGAGCTCGGTGAGGAACCGCACGCGTTCGGCCCCCGCGTCGCGCTGCACCTTGCCGGCCCACTCGGCGAGCTCGTCGTCGCTGAACACGTTGTCGAGGCTGAGCATGCGCTCGGCGTGCTCGACCGGTGCGAACTGCGTCGTCTCGGCCCGCCCGCCGACGGTCTGCGTCGGGCTGTCGGGCTTCTGCAGCTCGGGGTGGGTGCGCTCGAGGGCGTCGAGGCGCCGGACGAGGGCGTCGTAGTCCGCGTCGGCGACGGTCGAGCCGTTGCCCTCGTAGTACTGGTCGCGCAGCTCGAGGATTCGGGTGGTCAGCCGTTCGGCCTCGTCGCGGGCCTCGGCCAGGTCGACGGGCACGCCGTCGACCTCGACCGCCGCCTCGGGTGCGCCCTCGGTTCCGGTGTCGCTCATCGTCGGTCGGCTCAGACGGACGCGCCGGCACGAACCGGAGCGGCGGGGACCGGCACGGCCGAGACCGTGCGGTCGATGGTGCACTGGCCGAGCACCCGGGTGCCGACGTAGACGACGGCGGTCTGCCCGGGGGCGACGCCGTTGAGGGGTTCGCGAGGTGTGATCACGAGTTCTTTCCTACCCTCGACCACCGACACCCGCGCGACCGCGGGCACCGGGTCGGCGTGGGCGCGGATCTGCACGTCGCAGTCGAACGCCGTCGTGGGATCGGCGGGTGCCCGCCCCGCCCAGGTGTACGAACCGCCGGCGATCTCGGCGATGTCGAGGGCCTCCTTCGGCCCGACGACGACGGTGTTGTCGACGGGCCGCACCTCGAGCACGAAGCGCGGCTTGCCGTCGTCCGACGGGAACCCGATGTTCAACCCCTTGCGCTGGCCGACGGTGAACGCGTGGGCGCCCTCGTGCGATCCGACGACGGTGCCGCTGCGGTCGAGGATCTCGCCCGTCTCGGCGCCGACGCGCTCGGCCAGCCAGCCCCGGGTGTCGCCGTCCGGGATGAAGCAGATGTCGTGGCTGTCGGGCTTCGACGCCACGCTGAAGCCGCGCTCGGCCGCCTCGGCCCGCACCTCGGCCTTGGACGGCGTCGCCCCGAGGGGGAACATCGAGTGGGCGAGCTGCTCGGCGGTGAGCACGCCCAGCACGTACGACTGGTCCTTGGCCCACGCGGAGGCGCGGTGCAGTTCACGGTGGCCCTGGTCGTCCGTGACGATGGTCGCGTAGTGCCCGGTGCACACCGCGTCGAAGCCGAGCGCGAGGGCCTTCTCGAGCAGTGCCGCGAACTTGATGCGCTCGTTGCAGCGCATGCACGGGTTGGGCGTGCGACCGGCGCTGTACTCGGCGACGAAGTCGTCGACGACGTCGAGCTTGAAGCGCTCGGAGAAGTCCCACACGTAGTACGGGATGCCGATCTTGTTGGCCGCGCGCTGGGCGTCCATCGAGTCCTCGACGGTGCAGCAGCCACGGCTGCCCGTGCGGAGCGTGCCGGGCATCCGGCTGAGGGCCAGGTGGACCCCCACCACGTCGTGGCCGGCCTCGACCGCCCTCGCTGCGGCGACCGCCGAGTCGACGCCACCACTCATCGCTGCCAAGACCTTCATCCGACAAGTGTACGCAGCGGGCCTAGGGTGGCGAGCGACATGTCTTCTTCCTCCCCCGCCTTCAGCATGCGGTCGGTGGCCCTCGCGGCGTTCCTGCCCGCCGCCCTGTTCGCCATCGGCGAGGGCGCGATCATCCCGATCATCCCCGTCGTGGCGAGCGAGCTCGGGGCGTCGTTGCCGTTCGCCGGCTTCGTCGCCGCGCTCATCCTGGTCGGCGAGCTGATCGGCGACATCCCGAGCGGCTGGCTGGTCAGCCGCATCGGCGAGCGCACCGCGATGATCGGCGCCTCGCTGGTCAGCATCGGCGGCCTCGTCACCTGCATGCTGGCGCCGAACGAGATCGTCCTCGCGGTCGGCGTCCTCGTCATCGGCCTCGCGACGGCCGTGTTCGCCCTGGCGCGGCACGCCTTCATGACGAGCTTCGTCCCGATCGAGATCCGCGCCAGGGCCCTGTCGAGCCTCGGCGGCGTGTTCCGGCTCGGCTACTTCGTCGGCCCGTTCCTGTCGGCGGGGGTCATCGAGCTGACGGGGTCGGTCCAGTCGGCCTTCGTCGTCCACATCGTCGGCTGCCTCGGCGCCGCGATCGCCCTGCTGGTGCTGCGCGACCCGTCGGCCGCGTTCGGCGTCCGACCGGGCCGGGGCACCGACGACGGCGCCGAGCTCGTCGCGAAGGAGGCGCAGGGGCTCTTCGGCACCCTCTGGCGTCACCGCGGCGTCCTGGTCAAGCTCGGCAGCGGCGCGGCCCTGATCGGCGCCATGCGGTCCGGTCGCCAGGTGATGCTGCCGCTCTGGGCCGTCAGCATCGGCCTCGGCGCCTCCGAGACCGCGATCATCATCGGCATCGCGGGGGCGGTCGACTTCGCGCTGTTCTACACGAGCGGCCAGATCATGGACCGCTTCGGACGCCTCTGGAGCGCCGTGCCCTGCATGGTCGGGCTGGGCCTGTCGTACCTCGCCCTGTCGGTCACGCACGACCTCGACGCGAAGGTCGGCTGGTTCGTCGCGGTGGCGATCCTCATGTCGCTCGCCAACGGCGTCGGCAGCGGCATCCTCATGACGCTCGGCGCCGACCTGGCCGACGAGGGCGACCCCGCCCCCTTCCTCGGCGCCTGGCGGTTCACGGGCGACGCGGGCAGCGCGGCGGCGCCCCTGCTCATCTCGGGCGTGACGGCGCTCGTGTCGATCTCGATCGCCAGCGGGGTGATGGGCGTCCTCGGCCTCGTCGGTGCCGCGATCCTCGTGCGCTACGTGCCGCGGTACTCACCGCACGTCCCCCGCGCGAAGCGCTAGCGCCTCCACGTCCGTCGTTCCGGCCCGGGGCCGGCGTCGGTACACTCGGTCCTGCCGCGGGAGTGGTGGAATTGGCAGACACGCAGGATTTAGGTTCCTGTGCTTTCGAGCGTGAGGGTTCAAGTCCCTTCTCCCGCACGACCCATCAGAGGGCCCCGGCACGCCGGCGACCACGACCGGAGAACACCCGATGCTGCCCCTCGTCTCCATCCCCTGGCTGAACCCCGAGTACCTGCTCTCGGCCTTCGGCCCCTGGGCCGTCCTCGGCGTCTGCCTGCTCGTGTTCGCCGAGACGGGTCTGCTCGTCGGCTTCCTGTTCCCGGGCGACACGCTACTGATCATCACGGGCATCCTCGCGGCCACGAACCCCGGTGCCCTCGGCATGCCGATCTGGCTGATCGCGATCCTCATCAGCATCGCCGCGTTCGCCGGTGGCGAGCTCGGCTACCTGATCGGCCACAAGGTCGGGCCCCGCATCTTCGAACGGAAGCAGAGCGGGCTCTTCAGCGTCGCCAACGTCAACCGCACGAACGCGTTCTTCGAGCGCTTCGGCCCGATGGCGGTCATCATCGCCCGCTTCGTGCCCGTCGTCCGCACCTTCGCCCCGATCATGGCCGGGGTCGGGCACATGAGCTACCGGCGGTACTCGCTCTTCAACGCCATCGGTGCCGTCGTCTGGGGCATGGGCATCACCCTGGCGGGCTTCGGCATCGGGCACATCCCGCCCGTCGCCGACTTCGTCAGCTCGTACATCGACCTCATCCTGCTCGGTGCCGTCCTGGCGACGGTGATCCCGATCGCGATCCACTACCTCCACGGGGTGCACCAGGCCAAGAAGGCCGAGCAGTCGGGCGAGGTCGAGACGCCCCACGTCTCGTCCGCCCCCCACGACGCCTGACCCTCCCGCCCCGTCGACCCGACGCCACGGCCCGCAGGAGGCGCGGGTCGCCTCAGTCCGCGAGCGCGGCCACCCGGGGCGCGATCGCCCGGAACGCCCGCGAACGGTGGCTGACCGCGTTCTTCTCGTCGGTCGTGAGCTCGGCCGCGCTGCGGCGCTCGCCCTCGGGCCGGAACACGGGGTCGTACCCGTGACCGTTCGAGCCGACCCGCGCCTCCAGGATCTCGCCGTGCCATTCGCCGTGCTCGACGTGTTCGTCCCACCCGCTCGCCTCGGGCCGACCGTCGGGGCCCTCGGCGCCGGCGGGCGGGGGCACGACGAGGGCCGCGACGCACGAGAACCACGCCGACCGGTCGCCGGCCCCGTCGAGTTCGGCGAGCAGCTTGTCGATGTTGTCGTCCGCGTCGCGCGTGCCGGCGTAACGGGCCGAGTGGATGCCCGGGGCCCCGCCGAGGGCCGCCGCCGAGATGCCGCTGTCGTCCGCCAGCGCCGGCAGGCCCGTGTGCCGTGCGGCCGCGCGGGCCTTGATCAGCGCGTTGGCCGCGAACGTCTCGCCGTCCTCGACCGGCTCGGGGCCGTCGTAGGCGACGAGCTCGACGCCCGGGGCCGTCTCGGCGAGCAGCGACCGCAGCTCGGCGACCTTGCCCTGGTTGTGCGTCGCGATGACGACCCGGGTCATCGGCCGAGGGCCTCGCGCTGGAAGCGGCTCAGGTCGACGGCACCGGACACGGCGAGGTCGAGCAGCGAGTCGAGCTCACGGCGGTCGAACGGCGCCCCCTCGGCGGTGCCCTGCACCTCGACGAACGAGCCGCTGCCGGTGACGACCACGTTCATGTCGGTCTCGGCACGGACGTCCTCGACGTAGGCCAGGTCGAGCATCGGCTCGCCGTCGATGATGCCGACCGACACGGCCGAGACGCTGTCGGTCAGCGGCGTGGCCTTCTGTCCCAGGAACTTCTTCTCGCGACCCCACTCGATCGCCTGGGCCAGGGCGACGTAGGCGCCCGTGATGGCGGCGGTGCGGGTCCCGCCGTCGGCCTGCAGGACGTCGCAGTCGAGCACGATCGTGTTCTCGCCGAGGGCCTTCGTGTCGACCACGGCCCGCAGGCTGCGCCCGATCAGGCGCGAGATCTCGTGCGTGCGACCGCCGATCTTGCCCTTGACGCTCTCCCGGTCGTTGCGCGAGTTGGTGGCCCGGGGCAGCATCGCGTACTCGGCCGTGACCCAGCCCTTGCCCTTGCCGGTCAGCCAGCGGGGCACGCCGTTCGTGAACGAGGCGGTGCAGAGCACCTTCGTGCCGCCGAACGTGATGAGGGCGCTGCCCTCGGCGTGGGCGCTCCAGCCCGTCTCGATGGTGACGGGTCGCAGGTCGGTGGTGCTGCGCCCGTCGGCGCGGACGGTCGTGCTCGTGGTGTCGGTCATGGTGCCTTCTCTCGGCGGTGGGGGGCGATGGGCGGACGGGTCGACGACCCCGAGGGGCCGAGGAGGCGCGGATCAGGTCCGTTCGGCGGGGCGGAGGCCCGTGGGCAGCTCGATGGCGCCCGTCTCGAGGTGGCCGACGCGCGAGACCTCGGGCCCCAGGAAGCGACGGGCCAGGCGCAGGAACGACTTCTCGTCGGGGCCCGTGGCCTCGAACTCGTGGTGCGGGGCGCCGCGGTCGGTCCGCTCCAGCCCGTGCTGGACGAGCGTCCGGTAGACGTCGGCCGCGGTCTCCTCGGCGCTGGACACGAGCCGGACGTCGGGCCCCACGACGTACTGCACCGCGGCCGACATGAGCGGGTAGTGGGTGCAGCCGAGGACCAGCGTGTCGATGCCGGCCTCGCGGAGCGGCGCGAGGTACCCCTCGGCGACGGCCCGCAGCTCGGGGCTCGACGTGTCGCCCGCCTCGACGAACTCGACGAAGCGCGGACAGGCCCGGGTGAACAGCTCGAGACCCGCCGCCGCCGCGAAGGCGTCCTCGTAGGCGCGCGAGTTGATCGTGCCCTCGGTGCCGATGACGCCGATGCGGCCGTTGCGCGTCTGCTGGACCGCCGCGCGCACGGCCGGCTGGATCACCTCGACGACGGGGATGCCCGCGCCGATCGTGTACCGCTCGCGGGCGTCGCGCAACACCGCGGACGAGGCCGTGTTGCAGGCGATGACCAGCAGCTTGACGCCCTGCGCGACGAGGTCGTCCATGACGGCGAGCGCGTACTCGCGGACGAGGGCGATGGGCTTCGGCCCGTAGGGCGAGTGGGCGGTGTCGCCCACGTAGCGGATCGACTCGTGGGGCAGCTGGTCGATGATCGCCCGCGACACGGTGAGACCGCCGACGCCGCTGTCGAAGACTCCGATGGGTGCGTCCGTCACGACCACGAAGCCTACCCGTCGCGAGCCGCGACCCCCGGGACGATCCGGCGAGCCTAGGCTGCAGGGGTGACCAGCGCACTGTTGACCGACCGGTACGAGCTCACCATGGTGGAGGCCGCCCTCAAGGCGGGGACGGCCCACCGCGACAGCGTGTTCGAGGTGTTCGCCCGACGCCTGCCCGAGGGGCGACGCTACGGCATCGTCGCGGGCACCGGGCGGTTCCTCGAGCTGCTCGCCGACTTCCGGTTCGGCGACGACGAGCTGCGGTGGCTCCGCGAGGCCGGCGTCGTCGACCGGACGACGGCGGACTGGCTGGCCGACTACCGGTTCTCGGGCGACATCTGGGGTTACGCCGAGGGCGAGGTCTACCTGCCCGGCTCGCCGCTGCTCGTCATCGAGTCGACCTTCGCCGAGGCGGTCCTGCTCGAGACCCTGGCGCTCAGCGTCTTCAACTACGACTCGGCCGTGGCCAGCGCCGCCGCCCGCATGGTGTCCGCCGCCGACGGCCGCCCCCTCGCCGAGATGGGTTCGCGCCGGACGGGCGAGCGCAGCGCCGTCGCGGCCGCCCGCGCCGCCTACATCGCCGGATTCGGCGCGACGAGCAACCTCGAGGCCGGCCGTTCGTGGGGCGTGCCCACCATGGGCACCGCCGCGCACGCCTTCACGCTGTTGCACGACAGCGAGGAGGCCGCCTTCCGCGCCCAGGTCGACACCCTCGGCCCCGGCACGACGTTGCTCGTCGACACCTACGACGTCCCCGAGGCCGTGGCCACCGCCGTCCGGGTCGCCGGCGCCGGGCTCGGGGCCGTGCGCATCGACAGCGGCGACCTGCCGTCGCTCGTGGCCCAGGTCCGTGCGCAGCTCGACGACCTCGGTGCGACCGGGGCGAAGATCACGGTCACGAACGACCTCGACGAGTACACGATCGCCGCCCTGCGGGCCGCCCCGGTCGACTCCTTCGGCGTCGGGACCTCGGTCGTCTCGGGCTCGGGGCATCCGGCCGCGGGCATGGTGTTCAAGCTCGTGGCCCGACGGGGAGACGACGGCGCCTGGGTCTCGGTGGCCAAGAAATCGGCCGACAAGGCCACGGTCGGCGGCCGCAAGTCACCGGTCCGGGTGGTCGTCGACGGGGTCGCCACGAGAGAGCTCATCCGCGTCGGCTCGGACGAGCACGCGGCCGGGGAGCGTCCGCTGCACGTCCCGCTCGTGACGGCGGGCGAGATCGACGTCCGGCACACGGGCGCCCAGGGCGTGGCCAGGGCGCGCCTCCACCGGGCCGCGGCCGTGGCCGAACTGCCCGACCAGGCGCTGCGGCTCGGTCGCGGTGAGCCGGTCGTGCCGACCGTCTACGCGTGACGCCCGGCCCGGGTCACTCCGAGGTCATCTTCTCGTAGATCTCTTTGCAGGTCGGGCACACCGGGAACTTCTCGGGGTCGCGGCCCGGGGTCCACTTCTTGCCGCAGAGCGCCTTGACCGGCTTGCCGCTCAGCGCGGACTCCATGATCTTGTCCTTCTTGACGTAGTGCGAGAAGCGCTCGTGGTCGCCGGGGTCGATCGCCTCGTCGTTCAGGAGCTTCTCGAGCTCGCGGTCCAGGACGTCGAGGCCGCCGCCCGTCTGCGTGTCAGTCATGCCGACATCGTACGTCGACCTCGGGTCAGCTGCGCAGGGCGAACGCCAGCAGCTCGGGGGCCCGGCGCGAGAACACGCGCGCACCCAGGGCGACCCCCGCGACCAGGACCACGACCCCCACGCCGACGCCCGACACGAGGGCCCAGGTGCCGCCGGAGGGGTACCCCGTGATGAGCCCACGCCCCGCGAACCACAGGGCCGGGGCGGTCGCCAGCACGGCCCCGCCGATCATCACGCTCTGGGCCCAGGCCGCGGTCGCGCCGTTCGACTGGGGCTGCTGGAAGGGGTCGTCGTGCGGTCGGACCGTGGCGTAGGGCAGGAGGGCCGAGACGACGCTCGACAGCCCGAGGCCGCTGAGCAGGAACCCGGCGCTCACGCCGAGTTCGGACGGCAGCGCCTGCCAGTCGCCGAACAACCAGGTGGCGACCACCGACCCGAGGGCGACCAGCGGCACCCCGATCAGCAGAGGAGGCGCCAGTCGCCCCACGCGGTCGGCCAGACCACGCGTGTCGGAGGCCACGTGCATCCACAGCGCGGTGCTGTCGTAGGCCACGTCGTTGTGCGGCAGGAAGCCGAGGATCAGGCACATGATCGGCACCGGGACGAGTGCCAGCCAGTTCCAGCTCACGCCGGCGATGCCCAGCGGGACGACGAGCAGCGGCAGGAACGGGATGATGACGAGCGACATGCGGTACCGCGCGTCGCGCATCCAGTAGGTGAGGCTGCGGCCCGCGACGGCCCCGGTCGGCGACGCGCGGACGTACTCGAACCAGCCGAGCCCGTCGCCCTCGTCGACCTCTTCCGGCTCGGGTCGGTCGACGAACGCGCGCGCCACGAGCGCCCGCCACGCGTACCAGAGGGCCGCCACCGTGATCGCGGCGATGACGACGTCGGACGCGACACGGCCCGTCTCGCCGGCGGCGACGTGACCGGGCAGGGCGAGGGCGGCGCCGAACGGCGTCCAGGCGAGCGCGTCCGCGACGACGCCCGTGCCCGAGCGGCCGGGCAGCGACAGCCGGACGAGGTCGACGATCACGGGGACGGCCAGCAGGACCACGAGGACGGCCCCGACTAGGGCGAGCTCACGCCCGCGCCGAGAGGTGAGGACGACGCTGTTGAGCGTCGACGCCACGAGGGCCAGCAGCAGGGCCGTGAGCCCGGCGACCAGGGCGGCGAACACAGCGACGGCCGCGACGCCCGATCCCTCGGCCCAGGCCCGGACGTACCCCGTCGAGAGCACGAGCAGGGCGAGCGTGGGCAGGCCGACGAGCGAACCGAGGGCCAGTCCGACGGACGCGCGCCCCTCGGGGACGCCCAGGACGGCGAGCCGGCGGGGATCGCTCCAGGCGGGACGCACGGTCGCGAAGGGGACGACGGCGAAGCCCACCAGCAACAGGGCGCCGCCTCCCACCACCACGGCACGGACGTCGTCGAGCGGGGCGTCGCGCAGCCCGCTGACGAGGCTCGCGACGGCGATGGTGACGACCAGGACGGCGAGGACCGAGCCGACCGCGATCGTGAGGCGGCGGGGCCCGAAGCGGACCGTGTTGCCGATCGTCTGCAGCCTCAGTCGGAGAAGTTCTGCAACCATTCCATGCCCTCCGTGACCGCGCGCCCGCCGGCGAGCTCGACGAACCGCTGTTCGAGGGAGCGCCCGGCGCGGACCTCGTCGACCGTGCCGCTGGCGAGGACGTGCCCGTCGACGATCACCGCGACGCTGTCGCAGATGCGCTCGACGAGGTCCATGCTGTGGCTCGACAGCAGCACGGTGCCGCCTCCGGCCACGTAGCGCTGCAGGACGTCGGTGACCGTGGCGGCCGAGACGGGGTCGACCGACTCGAACGGTTCGTCGAGCACGAGGACCCTCGGCGAGTGGATGATGGCGGCCGCCAGCGCGATCTTCTTGGTCATGCCGACCGAGTAGTCGCTCACGAGGCGCCCCAAGGCGTCGTGCAGGCCGAAGGCCGTGGCCAGGTCGGACGACCGCTTGCGCGCCGTCACGCCGTCCAGGCCGCGGAGGGTCGCGGAGTAGTAGAGCAGCTGGGCCCCGGTCAGGCGGTCGAACAGTCGAAGACGGTCGGGCAGGACGCCGAGCGACCGCTTCGCCGCCGCCGGGTCACGCCACACGTCGGCACCCAGGACGGTGACCGTGCCGGCGTCGGGTCGGAGCAGACCCGTGACGATCGAGAGGGTCGTCGTCTTGCCGGCGCCGTTCGGTCCGACGATGCCGTAGAACGAGCCGGCCCGCACCTCGAGGTCGACGTTCTCGACGGCGACGGTGCCGCCGTAGCGCTTCATGAGGCCGGAGATCGCCAGCACGACCGGCGCCTCGGCGTCGACCTCGCGCGCGCTCCGCCCGGCGACCGACGTGGGGGCGGCGGTCCCGGCGTCGTCGGACGACACCTCGGCGTCGCCGGTCGCGACGTCGCCGGTCGCGGCGTCGCCGGTCGCGGCGTCGCCGGTCGCGGCGTCGCCGGTCGCGGCGTCGTCGTCGGGCCCGCCGTCGTCGGTCGCGCCGTCGCCGGCCCCACCGACCTCGGGGGCCTCGGCGGCCCGGTCGTCGTCGGTCAGGGCGTCCTCGAGGGCCGCCGCGGACGCCTCCTCGGCGTTCAGGGCGTCGCCGAAGTAGTCGTCGGCGGAGACCGGAACGACGACGGTGCCGTCGGTCGTGACGCCCGCGTCGGCGAGCTCGACGACCAGTTCCTCCTCGGCGGCCCTGGCGGCCGCCTCGGCCCGGGCCCGGGCGTTCGCCGCCCGGGTGGCCGCGGCCTTCTTGGCTGCGGCGGACCGGTCGGCCGCGGTGCGCTGGGAGGGCTTGCGGGGCGTCGCGGGCTTGCGGGGGGACGTGGGCTTGCGGGCCGCCGGGGCCTTCGCCGGAGCGGCCGCCGCCGTCGGAGGCGTGCCCTCCCCGGTCGTCACGGTCGCCTCGCCTGCCACGTCCCCCGCGGTCGTCGCGTCGTCGTCCACTGTGTTCTCCCCCTGGTCGGCGGTGCCCACCGCTCGGACCGTGTCGTCACCCGCCGTCGAGTCGGGGGCGTCGTCACCCACGTCGTCCTCGCGCCGTCCAGCCATCGCCCCACCGTACCAAGGCCTCGACACGCCTCGGACGACGGGAGTCGCATATCACGAAACGGACACGCTTCGGGCGCCTTCCCTGGCCGCCGGAGGCCTCGTCGGGTAGTCTGCGAGAGCACGACGACGTGTCCAGATCGATGCTCCGCGGTGAACGCCGCTCGAACACGAGGCGAATCGCACCCAGAGACGGGTCCGGTCCGCACCGCCGGGGCCGCCGCAGAGCCCGTCCCGCACGAGCTCGCCCCTTGTGAGGAGACCCCCGTGAGCAAGAACGACACGAACCACCGCCAGCAGATCGTCATCCTGGCCGCCGGGCTCGGCAGCCGTCTCGGCCGCTCGCTGCCGAAGGCGCTGACCGAACTGAACGACGGCCGCTCCATCATGCAGCAGCAGTTCGACAACATCCGCGAGGCCTTCGGCCCCGACGCCCGGGTCACCGTCGTGGTCGGCTACAAGTTCGAGCACATCGTCGAGGCCTTCCCGTCGGCGTCGTTCGTCTACAACGAGATGTACGACCAGACCAACACCTCGAAGAGCCTGCTCCGCGCCCTCCGGGCCAGCGCCTCCGGGGGGGTCCTCTGGATGAACGGCGACGTCGTCTTCGACCCGACCGCCCTCACCCGCGCGGCTCGCCTGGTGCGCGACGACCAGTCGTTCGTCACGGTCAACACGTCCAAGGTGTCCGACGAAGAGGTCAAGTACACGACCGACGCCGAGGGCTACATCGCCGAACTCTCCAAACAGGTCAAGGGCGGCCTCGGCGAGGCCGTCGGCATCAACTACGTGTCGAAGGCCGACAAGGCCACCCTCGTCCACCACCTGTCCAAGGTCGACAACCAGGACTACTTCGAACGCGGCATCGAACTGGCCATCGGTCAGGACGGGCTACGCTTTGAGCCCGTGGACATCTCCGACCTCTACGCCGTCGAGGTCGACTTCGCCGAAGACCTCGAGCGCGCGAACCTGTTCGTCTGAACCGGGCCGTCATCGACGGTCGCGCGGTCGGGCCTGATGTCCTGACCGTGAAGGACGTCCGTGAGCACTGACCTGGCCGAACGGCCCCGTCGCAGCGGTGCCGCCCGATACCGTCAGACGCTCTGGCTGCTGACGAGTCGCGACCTCAAGGTCCGCTACTCGACGTCGAAGCTCGGCTACGTCTGGTCGATCCTCGATCCGCTCGTCATGTCGGGCATCTACTTCTTCGTCTTCTCGGTCGTCTTCAAGCGCTCGGTCGGTGACGAGCCCTACATCGTCTTCCTGCTGTCGGGCCTCCTGCCCTGGATGTGGTTCAACGGTGCCGTGTCGGACAGCACGCGGGCCTTCATCCGCGAGGCCAAGCTCGTGCGGTCGACCAAGATCCCGCGCACGATCTGGGTCTTCCGGTTGGTCGGGTCCAAGGGCATCGAGTTCGCCCTCAGCCTGCCCGTCCTGGCCGTCTTCGCGATCGCCGGCGGAGCCCACCTGCACTGGCAGGTCGTGTTCTTCCCCCTGGCCATGGTCATGCAGACGCTGCTCGTCGCCGGCGTCGGGCTCGTCGTCGCCCCGCTCGTCGTGTTCTTCCGCGACCTCGAGCGCGCGACCAAGCTCGCGCTCCGCTTCACGTTCTACGCCTCCCCCGTCATCTACGGCACCCAGGACCTCCCCGACGACCTGCACCTGCTGGCGGCGTTCAACCCCCTCAGCGGCATCTTCGGCCTGTACCGGTCGGCGTTCTTCCCCGAGCAGTTCGACCTCACCGAGGTCCTCGTCGGCGGAGGCGTGTGCCTCGTGGTCCTGGTTGTCGGGCTGCTGGTCTTCCGCGCGAGCGAGCGCGCCGTGCTGAAGGAGATCTGATGACCCCCACCGTGCAGGGCCCCGTCATCCGGGTCGACGGCGTCGGCATCCGGTTCCGCCGCAACCGCCGCGGACGCCGGTCGTTCAAGGACCTCTTCGCCGACAGCGGTCGCCGTTCGCGTCCCGGCGAGTTCTGGGCCCTGCGCGACGTGAGCTTCGAGGTCCACCCGGGCGAGGCCATCGGCGTGGTGGGGCGCAACGGCCAGGGCAAGTCCACGCTCCTCAAGCTGGTGGCCGAGGTGATCCTGCCCGACACGGGCAGCGTGGTGGTCTCGGGTGGCGTCGCACCCCTGATCGAGATCACGGGTGGCTTCGTCGCCGACCTGACGGTCCGCGAGAACGTCTACCTGACGGCCGGCCTGCACGGCATGCACCGCACCGAGATCGACGAACGCTTCGACGAGATCATCGAGTTCGCCGAGATCGCCGACTTCGTCGACACGCCCTACAAACACCTCTCCAGCGGCATGAAGGTCCGCATCGCCTTCGCCGTCATCTCCCGACTCGAAGAACCCGTCGTCCTCGTCGACGAGGTGCTGGCGGTCGGCGACAAGGCGTTCCGCGAGAAGTGCTACGCCCGGATCGGCGAGATGCTGGCCGACGGTCGCACGCTCTTCCTGGTCTCGCACAACGAACGCGACCTGAGGCGTTTCTGCCGCCGGGGCCTGTACCTCGACGGAGGGCGGCTGGCCTTCGACGGGCCGCTCGACGAGGCGCTCGCCCGATACGCCTCCGACCACCCTCCCCGGCCCTCGGCGTAGGGTCGACGGGTGCCCTTCCGTCGTCACCCCCAGAGCCCCGACCACGACCGCGAACCCTCCCCGTCGGGCAGCGCGCTGACCCCGCGCGACGAGGACGCGTCGCCCGAGTACCACTACGAGACCACCTCGACGCCCGAGCGGTCGGACGACGCCGCGTGGGTCCGACGCCTCGACAAGCTCCTCGCCGTCCAGCGACCGGTCGTCGTCAAGCACGTCGCCATGCTGCGCCGTCGCCACAAGAAGGCCACGCCGCAGAAGCTGATCGCCGTCCTCGAGCGCGAGTACCTCGCTGCCGTGACCACGGGCGGCGCGGCCGTCGGGGCCAGCGCGGTCATCCCCGGTGTCGGCTGGGGCGTCTCGCTCGCCCTGTCCGGCGTCGAGACCGCCGGCTTCCTCGAGGCGAGCGCCCTCTTCGCCCAGTCGGTGACCGAGGTCCACGGCATCGCCGTCTCGGACCCCGACCGGGCGCGTGCGCTGGTCATGGCCATGCTGCTCGGAGGCCCGGGGGCCAGCCTGGTCCGCCAGTTCGCCGGCGAGGCCATGGGCACCGCCCCGGCCCGCACCGCGTTCTGGGGCGAATTGGTGACGGACAAGCTCCCCAAGGCGGCCATGAGCGGCCTGACCGACACCATCCGCAAGCAGTTCGTGAGGCGGTTCGCCGCTTCCCAGGGCGCCTCCGTCCTCGGCCGGGCCATCCCGTTCGGCATCGGAGCGGTCGTGGGCGGCACGGGCAACCACCTGCTCGGACGCAAGGTGGTCACGACCGCCCGGACGGCCTTCGGCGCGCCCCCCGCCGAGTTCCCCGAGACGCTGACGTCCTGAACGGCTGAACGGCCGAACGACCGGGCGGCTGCGCGAGGCGCCGGCCGGCCGGGGCAGGGTGCATGGACGCCTCGTCCCCGATCACCCGCCGTCCACAGGGCCGCGGGACGGGCAGCGGTGGCCGCACCTATCGTCGGGCCCATGACCACGACGACCCCCGCCTACACCGTCCCGTTCACCCTCGACCGCCGTCGTGCCCCCCGGGTGTACCGACTCGTCAACGACTCCCCCGAGACCGTCTCCGGCGTCCGCGTCACCCTCGTGGGCACGGGGCTCCTGGTCCCGGTGGCGACCACCCGCCTCGATCCGGGCGCGTCGGTCGACCTCTGCGTGCTCGGCGTCGAACTCGCCCGCAGCGCGATCGCCGTCGTCCGGTGGTTCCGCCCCGACGGCACCGAGTACCTCTGGCGGTTCAGCTTCTGAGCAGCCGGCCGATCGCCGCGACCCCGTCAGCTCGAGCGGCGGGCCCGCCGCTCGGCCACGTAGTCGGCGGCCGTGAAAGCCTCGACCAGGGGCGGCAGGTGTTCGACGCCGAGACCGCCGACGAGCGTCGCCGGGTCGACCCCGAGCACCACGGCCAGCCGCACGATCGTGTGCAGCACGGGGTTGCCGATGCCCCGCTCGATCTTGCCGTAGTTCGAGACGTTCATCCCGGCCAGGTGTGCGACCTCGTCCTGGCTCAGCCCGAGTCGGAGGCGCTGGTCACGGATGCGCTCACCGAAGAGTCGTGCGGCGGCTGACGTCGGTTCAGGCATGCCTCATGGATACGCGGCTCAGCGTCTGAGATCCAGAGTCCACGGCACCGGGACATCCATGCCCTGTGCACGAATGCCTCGACGCGTGCTCGCCTGGACGGCTGGTGCCACCGGCTCAGAGGTCGGCCACCTCCGGGTCGCCGGCCTCGGGGTCCGCGCCTCCCGTCGCTCCGGCCGCGCGACGCTCGTCCGCCGCGGGGTGACGGGCGGCGTACTCGTCACGCAGTCGGACGAGGTCGCCCACCGCAGTCTCGAAGCGCCGCGTGGCGGCACCGGGCGACGTGTCACCGAAGTGGTGCCGGACCCAGTGGTCGAGACGGCCCCGCGCCTCCGGGTCGCCCACGACCCGGTCGACGAGCCCGACGATGTCACCGGCCCCTTCGGCCGTCAGCCACTCGGCGTCGCCGAGGTAGCCCGACTCGTCGACGTCGGCCTCGGCCGCCACCGGTCTCGTCACGACGAGCGGTCGCCCCGTCGCGAGCCGGTCGTAGACCATCGCCGAGATGTCGGTCACGGCGACGTCGGCCGACGCCAGTTGCCAGCCCAGCTCGGGCCCCGTGTCGTGGACGTGGTGCGCGGCCGGATCACGGGTGTTCGCCTCGGCGATGGCGCGGATGACGGCCTCGTGTGCTCGCTTGTAGTCGGCGTCGAGCACGCCGCTGCGCGGATGGGCCCGGTAGACGACCCGGTGACGCCCGGTGGCGAGGAGCGCCTCGACGAGGGCGAGCCCGTGCGTGGCGATCGACCCGTAGGCGGCCGCGGGCCGATCGCCCTCCCAGGTCGGGGCGTAGAGCACGACGAGGCGGTCGTCGTCCGGGTACGGCACGTCCCCGGCGAAGTGGTCGGCCTGGGGCCGGCCGACGGGCAGGGCACGCTTGTCGAGGTCGTAGTCCCAGAGCTTGGCCGCCAGACGGCCCCGGGCGGCGTCACCGGCGACGAAGGCGTAGTCGTACGCCTTGAACTGGTTGGTCGTCATGTACATCTTGTCGCTCTCGCCGTGGTTGACGAAGACGTGCCACATGCGGCCGTACCGCATCATCTGGAAGTTCTTGGCGTTCTGGTTGACGTACAACGTGAGCGCGAGGGGCTGGGCCGCGACGAAGTCCTCGAGGTCGGCCACCTTGCGGGCGTAGACGAGCGGCACCGGGCACTCGTCGAGCATCGTCACCATCGTGCCGGGCGAGCGGACGACCACGGCGACGGGGTACGTCTCGGCCAGGTGGGCCAACGGCGCGTACCACTGCCTGATCTGGTACATGTTGACGGTCGTGTCGGCGAAGTAGACCGCCACCCGGACGGTGCCCGGTTCCGGGGTCCGAGCGGCCCTGGGGTCGCGCTCGAGTCGGCGGCGGCTGCTCCGCGAGCGGACGGCTCGGCGGGCGAGGCTCCAGGCGAGCCCCAGGTCACGGGTCAGCGGCACACGGACTCCTCGGATCTGGTCCGTCACCCCGATCGGCGCCGGACCCCGGAAAGCCTAGAGGACCGGAGGTCGGCCGGCCCTGGACATCCTCAGGACCGTTACCCAACCGATGGACCGTCGACCCCCCGGTGCCTCGCGCCAGCCCTCGACCCACCCGGAGAACCACGGACGCAGGCGGGCGGGCGTCCGCGCCCATCGCAGCACCTGGACCGCCGTCCACGACCCGACGTACACGGGCACCAGCGGCCAGGGCAGGTTGCGCTTGGCCAGCCAGACGCGGTTGCGGGCGTTGAGACGGTAGTACTCGGCGTGCCGGGTCGGGTCGACGGCCGGGTGGTTCGCCACGAGGGAACCCTCGTACCGGACACGGCGGCCCTGGGCCCACACCCGCCAGGCCAGCTCGATGCCCTCGTGCGCGTAGAAGTACGGTTCGCCCCACCCGGCGCAGGCGTCGAAGACGTCCCGCGGCAGCAGCGTCGCTCCTTCCCACACCGAGAAGACGTCGCTCGACCGACGAGGGTCTCCCTTGCGCAACCGTGGCGTCCAGCGACGGGGGTTGGCGGCGCCGTCGGGGTCCACCACGCGAGGTTGCAGCAGGCCGATCTCGGGTCGGGCCCGCATGACCGCGACGGCATCGGCGAGGAACCGCTCGGAGGGCAGGCCGGCGTCGTCGTCGAGGAAGAAGATCCAGTCGCCCGAGACCGTCTCGGCGCCGCGGTTCCGACCGGCGGGGATGCCCACGTTCTCGTCGAGCTCGAGCAGGCGGACGCCGGCGGGCACCTCGACGGGCGGGGTCGCCTCGTCACGCCCGTTGACGACGCAGACGACGTCGAGCTCGACGTCGCGTTGGGCCAGCAGCGACGCGAGTCCGCGACGCAGGTCGTCGGGCCGGCGCCCCTGCGTCAGGCTGACGACGCCGACGCGAGCCACGCCCTCGCTCAGGAGCGCACCCGCTTCGAGGCCATGATCGCGACGAAGTGACCGACGAGCGCCAGCACCGACAAGGGCAGCAGGGCGACGAGCAGCACCCGGTCGGCGGTGGCCCCGCCGACCACGAGGCCGACGATCGCGGCGGCGAAGACCAGCATGGTCAGTTCGACCGAGTGGTACAGCCGATGGAACGGCACGAACCTCGCGGCGCTGCGCAGTCGGGACAGGAGGCGCCCGCTCGGTTGCGTCGCGCCTCCTCGTTTGTCTTCGAGCCGGTCGAGACCGGCGTTGGCACGCGCGACGTGGACCATGTCGTTGAGGGCCTTGTTCAGCACGATGACGAGGGCGAGGGCGAAGCCGGCGGTCGTCCAGGCGAAGTCGGCCGGGGTCTCGAACGGGAAGCCGGCGGCCCGGATGCCCAGGACGATCGGGATGAGGGCCTCGGTCGAGTAGTGGCCGACCTTGTCGAGGAACACCCCGGCGGGCGAACTCGTGCCCCGCCACCGGGCGACCTCGCCGTCGCAGCAGTCGACGAGCATCTGCAGCTGGCCGAGGACGAGTGCGAGCAGGGCGCCCGTGATGCCCGGCACGAGGAGCGACAGGGCCGTGCACCAACCGACCAGGATCATCAGCCCGGTGACGCCGTTCGCCGAGACGCTCGTCTTGAGCAGCCACCAGGTCAGGTAGGGCGAGACGTCGCGCAGGTACAACGACGCCGTCCAGTGCTCGGCGTTCGCCCGGCTGCGGACCTCGGGGGGCTGGGCGACGCGTCGCAACTCGGCGATCGAGCTCGGTCTCGTGGGCAGCGCGGTCATCGGCGGCTACCTTCCGGTCTGGGCGGTGATGTTCTTCGTGAGGTCGAGGAAGCCGAGCACGAAGCCGACGCCCCACCCGAAGTGGATGGAAGGCAAGACTACGAGAAACCAGGCACGGGTGCGGAGGTCGTCGCCCCGGGCGGCGACGACCGCGGCGGCGAGCACGAAGACGACGTAGACGCCGGGCACGACGAGGGCGAGGGTCGCCCAGCCGAGCGGTCCGCCGAGCACGAGGCCGACCACCCCCGCGAGCCCCACGACGAGGCCGAGGGCGACGGCCAGCACCATGGCCGGCGGCACGAGGTACCGCAGCGTGTTGGCCTTGGGGAACCGCCTCGCGAGTTCGCCGCGCCACAGTCCCGTGGCGACGAACTGCCGGGCGAGCTTCCGCAGGCTCGGTCGAGGACGGTACGTGACGACGAGTCGGGGGGTGAACCAGACCGTTCCGCCCGTGGCCCGGAGCCTGCGGTTGAGCTCCCAGTCCTGGCCCCGCTTGACGCCCTCGTCGAAGAGGCCGACCTCGATCAGGCGGTGCCGCAGGAAGACCCCGAGGTAGGCCGTGTCGGTGGGGCCTTCGGCACCGCCCACGTGGTGCGGCGTCCCCCCGAGACCGACCCGGCTGCCGTAGGCGCGGGCGACGGCCTTCTCGAAGGGGGTGCGGCCGACGGCGGCCATGATGCCGCCGACGTTGTCGGCCCCGCTGCGCTCGAGGGTCTCGACCGCGACGCGGGTGTAGTCGCTCGGCAGCACCGAGTGCGCGTCGACGCGGACGGTGATCGGGTGCACCGAGGCCCGGATGGCCACGTTGAGCCCGGCGGGGGTCGACCCCACGGGGTTGGGGATGCTGCGGACGCGCGGGTCGGCGGCCGACATCTCGGCGACGACCTCGTTCGTGCGGTCGACGCTCGGGCCGAGGGCCAGGATCACCTCGAAGGGGCCCTCGTAGTCCTGGCCGAGCAGGCTCTCGACCGCCGCCCGGATCTCGCGCTCTTCGTTCAGGACGGGCATGACGTACGAGACACCGGGTCGGGTGCTGTCGCCTGCTGGCATGGATCGCGTTCCTCGGGCTCGTGAGCGCCGGGGAGGCGCGGGTCGGTGCTGCGGGACGACCGCAGGGATCGTGGCGAGCTTAGCAACACGACGACGGGGGCCGGGACGCCGTCGCGTCCCGACCCCCGTCGCGTCGACCGGGGCGTGTGATCAGCTGGTCAGCGTGTCGAGCGTCACGTCCGTCGTCGCCGTCTGCCCGTCTCGGACGTAGGTCAGCTTCGCGGTCGCGCCGCCGGCGAGGAACCGGACCTGCGCGGTGAGGTCGGTGCGGTCGCTGATCGGCACGCCGTTGAACTCGGTCACGACGTCGCCCTGCCGCAGCCCGGCGTTCTGCGCCGCGCCTCCGGGGCTGAGCTGGACGATCAGGGCACCGACCCGGCTCGCGTTCGCGTCGCTCGTGGCGTCGTTGACGCTGGCCCCGAGGAGGCCGTGGCTGGCCGAACCGTTCGCCATGATCTCTTTCGCGACGCGTTGGACGAGGTTCGACGGCACCGAGAAGCCGACGCCGATGCTGCCCGACGAGTCACCCGAGCTGGCGATGGCGACGTTGAGCCCGATGAGCTCGCCCTGCGAGTTGAGCAACGCACCGCCCGAGTTGCCCGGGTTGATCGACGCGTCGGTCTGGATGACCGGGAGCGAGATGACCGAGCTGGCCTGGTTCTGCGTGTTGCCGTCACCGTTGTTGAACGAGAAGGGGCCCTGACCGTTGTTGTCGTTCTGCTGACCCTGGTCGCTGCCGTCGCTCGGCGCGGCCGAGGACTGCACGGTGATGCTGCGGTTGAGCGTCGACACGATGCCGTCGGTGACCGTGTTCGAGAGCCCGAGCGGGGCGCCGATCGCCACGGCCGTGTCGCCGACGTTGAGCTTCGACGAGTCGGCGAAGTCGATGGGCGTGAGGCCGCTCGCGTCGATCTTCAGCACGGCGAGGTCGACCGTGGGGTCGAGGCCGACCACCTCGGCCGGCAGGATGCTGCCGTCGCTGAGGGTCACGGTGATGGTGCCCGACGCGCTCGCGCCGTCGAGCGTGACGACGTGCGTGTTGGTGACGATGTAGCCGTCGGCACTCAGGATGACGCCGGAGCCCGTGCCACCGGACTCCCCCGCCGTCACGTTGATCGTGACGACCGACTCGGTCGCCTTGGCGGCCACCGCGGTCACGACCGTGGCGTCGTCGTAGTCGTTCACCGTGAGGTCGCGCGACTGACCCGTCGCCGAGACGCCGGCCCCGGAGTCACGAGAGAGCACCGCCGCCACGCCACCACCGGCCGCACCACCCACGAGGACCCCGACGAGCAGGGCCGCGGCGAGGGTGCCCACGCCCCGTCTGTTCTTCTTGGGCTGCGGCGTGGGAGCCTGCCACCCCGCCGCGGCGTACGAGTTCGTGGTGTCGTAGGCGAACGCCGACGATCCCGACGTGGGCTGCTGGTGGGCATCGGCGGAGGGCTGCTGGTACGACCCGGGCTGCTGGTACGAGCCCGGTTGCTGGTACGAACCGGGCTGCTGGTACGAACCCGGCTGCTGGTACGGACCCGACTGCTGGTACGACCCGGTCTGCTGGTACGAACCCGGCTGCTGGTACGACCCGGGCTGCTGGTACGACCCGGGCTGCTGGTACGAACCCGGCTGCTGGTACGAGCCCGGCTGTTGGTACGACCCGTCGTGCGGTCGGGCCTGGTCGTGCTGGCCGTCCGGCGAGGGGTGCTGCACCGAGTCGTCGGGGCGCGCCCCGAACGCCCCGGCCTGCGGCGTGCTGCCGGGGAGGGGCGGGGCACCGTACGTGACCCCCTGGTCCGCCGGGTCCGATGTCGTGGGCCGGGCGTCGTCGGGTCCGACCCGGTGATCGCCAGGGGTGCCCTGCGAACCGTCGGCGCTGCCGTCGGACGCGCGGGGCGCGCCGTCGTCGGTGTCGTCGTCACGGCGGGGGGTGTCGGTCATGGTGCTCCTTCCAAGCCCTGACAGCCTGGTCGCCCAAGCTGGGCGGATCATAAGGCGAGCCTGTGAGCGGACTGCGCCCACCTTATGCGGCCCCTGGACGAACCGACCCCGGCATCCGTCCCGCGGCGGTACGGTGACGGGATCATGACCCACCAGGCACCCTGGCAACGCGCCGCGAGCGGCGCCATGCTCCTCGACCACGACGGTCGACTCGCCCCCACGATCTTCGCCGAGATGTCGGCCCTCGCGACCGCGACCGACAGCATCAACCTCGGCCAGGGGTTCCCCGACGAGGACGGTCCGGACGAGGTCCTGGCCGCCGCCCACGAGGCGATGCGGTCCGGACTCAACCAGTACCCGCCGGGCCGCGGCATGCCCGTGCTGCTCGACGCCGTCGCCGCCCACCAGCGACGCTTCTACGGGATCGACCTCGACCCACGGCGCGAGGTCCTGGTGACGGCGGGAGCGACCGAGGCCCTGGCCGCGACCATCCTGGCCTTCGTCGACCGGGGAGACGAGGTGGTGACCCTCGAGCCGTTCTACGACGCGTACGGTGCCCTCGTCGGGCTCGCGGGCGGCGTGCACGTCACCGTGCCGCTCCGGGGTCCCGACTCGGTCGTCGACCCCGACGAACTCCGCCGGGCCTTCGGGCCCCGCACCCGTCTCGTGGTGCTCAACGACCCCCACAACCCGACCGGCAGCGTCCTCGACGACGCCACCAGGCGCCTCCTGCTCGACCTGGCCGTGGAGCACGACGCCCTCGTCGTCACCGACGAGGTCTACGAGCACCTGCTCTTCGACGGAAGAACCCACGTGCCGTTCGCCACGCTGCCCGGCGCGGCCGACCGCACCCTGTCGATCTCATCGGGCGGCAAGACCTTCAACACCACCGGGTGGAAGATCGGGTGGCTGACCGGGCCGGCCGAGCTCGTCGACCGCGTAGTCGCGGTCAAGCAGTACCTGACGTTCGTGAACGGCTCGGTCTTCCAACCCGCCGTCGCCGTCGGCCTCGGGCTGCCGGACGCCTACTTCGACGGCATCGCCCGCGCGCTCGGCCACAAGAGGGACGTGCTCTCGGCCGGCCTGCGACGAGCGGGGTTCGCCGTCCGGCCGAGCGTCGGCACGTACTTCGTCGTCGCCGACGCGGCGCCCCTCGGCTTCGACGACGCCGCCGACCTGTGCCGTCGCCTGCCCGGGCTCGCCGGAGTCGTCGGGGTCCCGATCAGCGCCTTCTGCCACCCCGCCTTCGCCGCCGAACAGTCCTCGCTCGTGCGCTTCGCCTTCTGCAAGCGCCTCGAGGTGCTCGAACGGGCCTCGGACCAGCTCGCGTCACTCTCGGTCTGACCCCGGCCCGCCCGACGCCGCTCCACCGCCGCGGCGCGGGACGACGTCGTACCGCCGCAGGGCCAGCGAGGGGTTCGTCCGGCGCACGTCGGCGATCCGCACGGCCGACACCCGCGCGAGCGCGAGGACGTCGACCTCGTCGCCGACGGACGCCAGGGCCACCCCCGTCGGGTCGACGACGGTGCTGCAGCCCACGCCGACCGGTGGGGCGTGGTCCGCCGCGGCGACGTAGATCGTGTTCTCGAGCGCCCTGGCCGTCACGAGCGTCGTCCAGTGGTGCTGCTTCAGGGGCCCGCGAACCCACTCGGCGGGCATGAGGACGACGTCCGCACCGGCGTCGACGAGCGTGCGGGTGACCTCGGGGAACCTCAGGTCGTAACAGGTCTGCAACCCGAAGACGAGCCCGTGGGCCTCGAAGGTCGCGGCGACGGCGAGGGGGCCCGGGACGATCCACCGGGACTCCTGTCCGCCGAACGCGTCGTAGAGGTGCTGTTTCGAGTAGGTCGCCACGACCCCGCGACCGGGCGCGACCGCCACCAGCAGGTTCTCGAAGCGCGACGGGTCCGGCGAGACGGCGACCAGTCCGGCCACGAGCACGACGTCCAGGCGGTCGGCCACGCGCCGCAGGTGTTCCACGAAGGGCCCGTCGACGGGCTCGGCGGCCTCGAGGTAGACGGGGCCGAGCTCCGCGGTGAAGTACGACGAGTACTCGGGGAAGACCACCACCTGCGCCCCGCGACGGGCGGCCTCCACGGCCAGGCGTTCGACGGTCCGCCGGTTGCGCGCCGGGTCGTCACCGGGCGCCGTCTGCGCCACCGCGACGACGACGTCGCCCGCGCCCGTGCCGACGCCGGCGCCGTCCGTCATCGTGCCCACCTCGCGGCCACCAGGGCGGCCGCCTCGTCGAGCCAGAAGGAGGCGCGGGTCGTCGACTCGTCGACGCCACCGGCCAGCTGCAGGGTCGACACCACGTCGGCGAACCCGTCGACGGGAGCGACCACGTCACCCGCGACCAGGATCACCGGGACGCCGTGCTCGCCGGCCAGTCGCGTCACCAGGGACACCGTCTTGCCCGCGGCGGTCTGGTCGTCGAAGCGCCCCTCGCCCGTGACGACGAGGTCGGCCGAGGCCAGGGCCTTGGGCAGGCCGACGGCCCGCGCGACGGCGTCCGCGCCGGGCACCAGTCGGGCACCCCAGGCGAGGAGGCCGAACGCCGTCCCGCCGGCCGCGCCGGCACCGGGGGTCGCGGGGTCCACGTCGACGAGGTCGGCGAAGCACGCGAGGCCCCGGTCCAGCGCCAGGACGTCGTCGGCCGTCGCCCCCTTCTGCGGCCCGAAGACCGCGGCCGCACCGCGTGATCCGAGCAACGGACTGTCGACGTCGACCAGCAGGGTCACGCCGCCGCGTGGCGGCGGCACGGCGGTCGTGAGGTCGACCCGGACCGCCGTGGTCAGACCGTGGTTGCCGTCGATCACGGGCTCGCCGAGCGAGTCGACGACGCGGGCGCCGAGGCCCGTGAGCGCCCCCGCTCCCCCGTCGGTCGACGCACTGCCGCCGAGGCCGACGAGCAGACGTTCGGCACCGGACTCGACGGCCGCCCGGATGACCCCGCCGAGCCCGCGCGTGTGTGCATCGTGCGGGGCGGGGACGGCGAGGAGGCCGAGTCCACACGACGAGGCCAGTTCGACGACGGCCGTGCCGTCGGGCAGGGCGAGCCACGGGGCGTCGACGGAACGGCCGTCGGGGCCCTCGACGGCGACCTCGTGCCGGATGCTCCCGGGGACGGCCCGCTCGAAGGCGTCGAGGGTGCCCTCGCCACCGTCGGCGAGGGGGAGCAGGACGATCTCGTCGCCCGGCCGGGAGCGCGACCAGCCCGCGGCGATCGCCTCGGCGACACGGGACGCCGCCACGCTGCCCTTGAACGAATCGGGCGCGACGACCACCCGGAGTCTCGACATGCCTCAACCTTGGCACGCCCGGCACCTCCGCCGACACGACGAAGGCCCCGGTCTTTCGACCGGGGCCTTCGTCTTCTTTGTTGCGGGGGCAGGATTTGAACCTACGACCTCTGGGTTATGAGCCCAGCGAGCTACCGAACTGCTCCACCCCGCGGCACAAGAGATGACTGTAGCACGTCGACAGCGCACCGTCCAATCGGGCCCGCGACCGGGTCGCGCCCGACCTCGGGGCCCGTCGCATCCCGTCACGGGGGAACCACGAGACCCCCTCCCCGCGAGCGGGGAGGGGGTCTCGCGAGCACGATGCCGGCGTCTACTGTCCGCTGGCCGCCACGGCGTCCTCGAGGGCGGTCTGGAGGCGCGCGTCGGCTTCGGCCGCCTGGACCAGGTCGTTGTCGGCATAGGCCGCCGCACGGTCGTTCAACGCCTGCTGCGCGTCGGCGAGCGCCTGGTCGAGGGCCGCGTTGTCGGTGCCCGTCCCCGTGCCGCCGGTGTCGGGGGTCGACGTGCCGCCGTCGGTGGCACCCCCGTCGGTCGCGCCGGAGTCGGCCCCGCCGTCGGTGCTGCCGTCGCCCGTCGTGGGCACTCCGTTGTCGCCGGCCGTCGCTCCCGAGTTGCCGCCGAACAGCGAGTCGAGCGCGCCGTCGAGGGTGTCCTCGAAGGCGATCTTGTCGCCGAACGAGACCAGGATGCGCTGGAGGACCGGGTACGACGTCTCGGAGTTCGACTTGACGTAGATCGGCTGGACGTAGAGCAGACCGCCACCGACCGGAAGGGTCAGCAGGTTGCCGCGGACGACGCTCGTGTCACCGCGGGTGAGGAGCGCCAGCTGGTTCGCCACGGCCGTGTCGGTGTTGAAGTTGTTCTGCACCTGTCCGGGGCCGGGCAGCGTGTCGGTCCGTGGCAACGCCAGCAAGGTCAACTTGCCGTAGTCCGACGAGATCTCGCCCGGCGTCGACCCCGCGTCCGCGTTCGCCGCCAGGTAGCCCGTCAGGACGTTCCGGGCGTTCTCGCCCGACTGCTGCGGGATGTACGTCGAGTAGATCGAGAAGGCGGGGTCCTGGTCGGGCAGCTGCAGCGTCAGGTAGTACGGCGGCTGCAACGGCGGGTTCTGCGCGTTGCTCGTCGGCTCGTTGGGCGTGACCCAGGCGTCGTCGCTCGAGTAGAACGAGTCGGCGTCGGTCACGTGGTACGTGCCCAGGATGGCCCTCTGGACCTTGAACATGTCCTGCGGGTAGCGCACGTGCTGCAGCAGCTCGGACGACATGTCGCTCAGCGGTGACAGCGTCGACGGGAAGATCTTCTGGTAGGTCTTCAGGATCGGATCGCTGGTGTCCCACGCGTAGAGCTTGACCGAACCGTCGTAGGCGTCGACCGTGGCCTTCACCGAGTTGCGGATGTAGTTGATGTTGTTCGACGCGTAGACGGGCCGGTCGTTGTACGTGTCCGCGATGGCGTCGGACAGGGCCTGCGGCTTCGAGTACGGGTACTCGTTCGTCGTCGTGTAGCCGTCCACGATCCAGACGACCCTGCCGTCGACCACCGAGGGGTACGGCGCGCTGTCGATGGTGAGGTACGGAGCCACCTTCTGGACGCGCTCGGTGGGGTCGCGGTCGTAGAGGATCTGCGACTGGTCGTTCACCGCGTCCGACAGGACGATCTGCTCGGACTGGAACTTGATCGCGTAGATGAGCTTCTTGAAGACGTTGTCGAGCTTCGGCCCGCCGTCGCCCTCGAAGGTCGTCGTCTCGTTCGTGCCGTTGTCGTTGCTGCCCGACGGGTAGTCGAGCTCGATGTCGTTCTGACCGGTGCCGCCGACGATCGAGTAGGTCGGCGACTCCTGGCCGAAGTAGATGCGCGGTTCGTAGTCGCCGGCGTCGCCGAGCGCGCCCGTCACCGGGATGCCCGACTCGAGGAAGACGGGCTGACCGTCCGCCGAGCGCTGGTTGCCGTAGGCCGCGACGACCCCGTAGCCGTGCGTGTAGACGAACGTCGTGTTGTAGGGGGTGGCCGAGTTGCCGAGCTGCGAGGTGTTCAGCTCGCGGACCGCGATCACGGTGTCTTGCACGTTGCCGTCGATCGTGTAGCGGTCGACCGCGAGCTGCTCGGGGAAGCTGTAGTACTGGCGGTACTGCTGCAGCTGCGCGAACGCGTCGGTGACGAGCGCCGGGTCGATGATGCGGATGTTGGCGGTGGTCACGGCGTCGCCTGCCAGGGCACCCGCTTCGGCGTCCGACTTCGCGTCGTAAGTCTGCTCTTGGACGTCGGCCACGCCGTAGGCCTCGCGCGTGGCCTGGATGTTGCGTTCGATGTACGGCGACTCGACCGTCCGCTCGCTGGGCTCGACCGTGAAGCGCTGCACGATCCAGGGGTAGATGCCGCCGACGATGATGCTGATGATGATGAGCGCGGCCGTGCCGATCACCGGCAGCCGCCACCGACCGACGACGGCGGTCACGACGAAGAGGATCGCGACGACGACCGCGATGCCCGCGAGGATCTGCTTGCCGGGGATGCCGGCGTTGACGTCGGTGTACGTGGCACCGGTCAGCAGCTTGTTCGTCCCGTCGGACAGGGTCGCGTACTGGTCGAGCCACAGGCTGACGCCCTGCAGCAGGAGGTAGACGGCGGCGGTGACCGCCAGCTGGATGCGCGCCACCTTCGAGATGCGCACCTCACGACCGGTGAAGCGCAACGCGCCGTAGAGGTAGCTGGTCGCGACCGCGGCGATGCCCGCGATGAGCACGACGGCGGAGGCGAAGCCGACGGCGGCCTGGTACAGCGGCAGCTCGAAGACGTAGAAGCCGATGTCGAGCCCGAACTGCGCGTCGGTCTGACCGAAGGGCGTGCGGTTGATCCACTCGAGGACCGTCTGCCACTGCGTCGAGGTCGCGAGGCCCGCGAAGAGGCCGAGCACGACGGGGACGCCGATGACGACGGCACGGCGCAGGGGCTCGATGACCTGCTGGTACCGGTCGAGCTGCGAGTTCAACTTGGCGTAGACGGGTCGGAACCGGAACGCGACCTCGATGCTGACGTAGACCGGCACGGCCATCGCGACGAAGCCGACCGCGAACATGACCAGACGCGAGATCCACTGGGTGGTCAGGACGCCGGTGAAGCCGAGCTGCTGGTACCAGAGGTAGTCGGTCAGCAGCGACGAGAAGATGAAGAAGGCGATGACCAGGGCGGCGAGGACGGCCACCGTGACGAGGACGGGCAGTCGGGGCGAGCGTCGTGCGGTTCGCGACGATGCGGGTGACGTCAAGGGTGGGCTCCTGGCTGACGGGGACGTGGACCGCCATCCTACGGGTCGAGCCTGGCCGACCCAGCGTCCCCTTCCCAGCTTTGCGCGGGCTGCACGAACGCTATCGAGCAGCAGTGCAGGTGGGCAGCGAGCCGGTGTCGCCGCCGTCCGCGATCGTCTCGAGCGCGGTGACGGCGTCGTCCAGCGTGGCGACCGAGTAGACGTCGAGGCCGGCCGGCACGTTGCCCACCACCTCGGAGCAGTTCGAGGCCGGCGCGAGGAAGACCGTCGCGCCGGCGTTGCGGGCGCCGTAGAGCTTCTGGCGGATGCCGCCGATGGCACCGACCTCGCCCGAGGCCGTGATCGTCCCGGTGCCCGCCACGGCCTCACCGCCGTTGAGCTCACCGGGCGTCGTCTTGTCGATGATGCCGAGGGCGAACATCATGCCCGCGCTCGGGCCGCCGACCTGGTCGAGCTTCAACGTGACGTCGAACGGGTAGGTGTAGTCGACGCTCACGCCCACCCCGAGCAGGGGCGTGCCGGACACCTCCTCCGGGGTGACCTGCTCGGTCACCGTCGTGCCCGCCCGGTCGACGACGACCTCGGCCGGCGAGGACGCCCCGTTCGCCGCGACGAGACCGCGCAGAACGTCCACGTCGGCGTCGGTCGCCAGGCTCGTGCCGTTCACGCTGACCAGCACGTCGCCCTCGCGCAGCACGCCCTCGGCCGGGCTGCCCTCGGACACCTGGCTCACGGTCACGGCGCTCGGGACGGAGTACCCCTCGTGGATGAGCGCCGCGGCGACGGCCGACTTCTGCGAGTTCTGCATGTCGACGGCGTTCTGCTCGTCGACCTGGTCGTTCGACACCCCCGACGGGTAGACGGCCTCGACGGGGATCACCGAGCGACTGCGGTCCGCCCAGGCCCCGACGACGTCGACCCACCCGGGGCGGACGTCCTGGTTGCCCTGGACGCTCACGGTCAGGAGGTCGAGGGTGCCCGAGGTGGGATACGTCTCGTGGCCCGACACCGTGATGAGGGGCTGCGACTTCCCCTCGTAGTCGGCGCTCCCGAGGGTGTCGAACACGGGCCCCGGCTGCTCGATGAGGTACGGCGACGGCAGGAGGCTCAGGGCGACCGCCGAGACGGCGGCCGCTCCCAGCAGCGGCCAGCCCCAGCGGCCTGCACGGCGTTCGGACGAGGGGGCGGTGCGCGGGGGCGAGAAGAAGGCCACTGCGGTCCTTTCGGGATCGGCCGGGGAGGCGCGGGTCGCGTTCGCCACGAGCGGAGCGGCGGCCCGGGGGCGGTGGCCGAATCCCAGGATCTTCGTGCGGCCAGCAGCTAGCGTAGTCAGCATGACCGATGATTCCCCGCGCGGGCCTGAGGACGAGTTCCGCGACATGCTGCGGCAGTTCCTGTCCGGCGGGTCCGAGATCGATCCGTCGCAGCTCGCCGGGGCCGCGGGGCTCCCCGACGACCCCGCGTTCGTCGCCCGCCTCATGAGCCAGCTGCAGAACGCGGTCGCCCGCAGCGGCCAGGGCATCGACTGGACGGTGGCGACCGACCAGGCCGTCGCGGTCGGTTCGCAGACGGCCGTCGCCGCGACGGCTGCCGAGACCGCCGCGCTCGAGCAGGCCTTCCACGTCGCCGCCCTCTGGCTCGACGACGTCACCTACGTGGCCGAGCTGACCGTCACGCCCCGCCTGGTCACCCGGGCCGAGTGGGCCCGCCTCACCATGCCGGTCTGGAGCCAGCTCGCCGAGCCCGTCGCCACCTCGATCGCCGATTCGCTCACGGGGGTGCTCGGTGAGCAGGCCCCCGAAGAGATGCGGTCGATGCTGGCCGGTGCGAGCGAGGTCATGCGCAGCGTCGGCGGCACGCTCTTCGCGATGCAGCTCGGGCAGGTGGTGGGCCAGCTCTCGACCGAGGTGGTGTCCGGCGGCGACGTGGGCATCCCGCTGCTCGACGACCAGCAGGCGGCACTCGTGCCCCAGAACGTCGCCGCCTTCGGCGAGGGCCTCGACATCGAGGCCGACCAGGTGCAGCTCTACCTCGCGGTCCGCGAGCTGGCGCACGCCCGCCTCTTCCGTCACGCCCGCTGGCTGCGACTGCACCTCATCTCGTCCATCCGCGAGTTCGCGCAGGGCATCCGCATCGACACGTCCCGCCTCGAAGAGCTCGCCGGCGACTTCGACCCCTCGAACCCCGGCGAACTGCAAGAGGCCATGAAGAGCGGGGCACTCATCCCGCCGAAGACCGACGAGCAACTCGCCGCCCTGGCCCGCCTCGAGACGACCCTGGCGCTCATCGAGGGCTGGGTCGACGTCGTGACCGCCCAGGCCACCGCGCGCCTCCCGAAGTCCGCCGCCATCGCCGAGACCGTCCGGCGCCGCCGTGCCGCGGGCGGCCCCGCCGAGTCGGCGTTCTCGACCCTCGTGGGCCTCGAGCTGCGTCCCCGACGGCTGCGCGAGGCGGCCGTCCTCTGGCAGACGGTGTCCGACGCCGTCGGTGCGGAGCGCCGCGACGACCTCTGGTCCCACCCCGACATCGTGCCCACCAGTGCCGACATCGACGACCCCCAGGGGCTCGTCACCCGCCTCACGTCGAACGAGCCCGCGTTCGACGACGTCGACCAGGCCATCCGCGACCTGTTGGACGACACGACCGACGACCGACCCCGCGAGGCCGAGGACGGTTCGGCGACCGAGCCGGGCGACCCGGGCCCCGACACGGACGCACCCCGCTCCTGATCCGTCCGTCGACGGGCGGTCGACCGACCCCCTGTGGACAACCACTCGTCGGCTCGACCGCCCCGGCATGATCGGACGATGAGCCTCGTCCTCGATCCGCGTGCACCCGTCGTCTGGCGCGACACGGACACCCTCCAGTTCGGCGTCGACCGCCCGTCCCTGGTCCTGAGTCCCGTCAGCAGGCTCGACGAGCGGGTCGTCGCCGCCGTCGCCGCGGGCCACGGCGCGGGTGGCCTGCCCACGCTCGTGGCACACCTCGGCGCCGACCCGGCCGCGGTGGCGGCCTCGGTCGGGCGGTTGCGGCCGGCGCTGGTGGCCGAGCCGTCGTCGATCGCCCCGTCGGACGTCGTCCTCGTCGCGGGGCCGGGCCCGGTGGCCGACGCCGTGGCGCACCTCCTCGGCTCGTGCGGTGTCGACGTGCGGCGCCCCGCACCCGACGCCCGTCCGCCGCGAGGGGCCACGGGAGTCCTCGTCGGCGGGCACGTCGTCGACCCCGGGCTGCGGCGCGAGTGGGTCCGGAGCGACGTCACCCACCTGCTCGTGCGCGTCGGGGACCGTCGGGCCCTGGTCGGCCCCGTGACGGTGCCGGGGGCCACCGCCTGTGCGCGATGCCTCGACCTCCACGCGGGTGAGGCCGATCGCGCCTGGCCTGCCATCGCCGGTCAGCTGAGCCGCCGGGCCCTCACCGCGCCTCCGTCGCTCTCGGTCCACGAGATCGCGTCGCGGGCCGCCCGCCGCCTGTGGTCACGCCTCGACGGTGCCGGCGTCGCACCGGACGACGAGGTCGAGTCGATCTCGATCGCCGACGGGCTCGTCACCCGCGCGAGCGTCCGGCCGCACCCGGAGTGCGGGTGCGCAGCTCTTCCACGAAGCGACTCGCCCGTCGCTCGCCGCTCCGCCCCTGACCGGACCGGCTCCACGACAGCCGCAGCCGTTCGCGGGCCCTCGTGACGCCGACGTACAGCAGCCTGCGCTCTTCGTCGATCGCCGCGTCGTCCTTCGCGTAGCTGATCGGCACCAGCCCCTCGCTGAGGCCCACGAGGTAGACGCTCCGCCACTCGAGCCCCTTGGCCGAGTGCATCGTGGCCAGCGTGACCGCGGACATGGTCGGCTCGTGCTGCCCGGCCTGTCTCGCGAAGAGCTCGTCGACGAACTGGCGGAGCGTCGTGCCGGGTGCCGAGGACTCGGCCAGGCCCATGATCGTGTTGAGGGACTCCCACCGGTCCCGGACGGCCCCGCGCTGCTCGGGGGCCTCCTGCGTCCAGCCGAGCGAGCGCAACACGTCGCTCACGGTCTTGAAGAGCGGTTCACCGACGATGCTCACCGCAGCGCCCTTCATCATCATCAGCGCCTCCTTGACCTCCCGCAGCTCGAAGAAGCGCGTGGCACCGTGGATGCGGGTCGAGACGCCGACGTCGGCGAGGGCGCGCTCGATCGCCGCGGCCTGGACGTTGACCCGGTAGAGCACCGCGATCTCCTCGGGCGCGATGCCGGAGCGGATCTCGTCGGCGATCGTCTCGGCGATGCCCCTGGCCTCGGCCGAGTCGCTCGGGTACTCGGTGACCGGTGGCACGGGGCCCGTCGTCTCGACCGCGGGATGGAGGTGCAGGGCACCCGGCCGACCCCTCATGAGCTGGTTGGCCGTGTCGACGATCTGCCTCGACGAGCGGTAGTTCTGCTCGAGACGGACGACCGTGGCGTCGTCGTAGCGCGACCCGAAGCCGAGCAGGTAGTCCGAGGACGCACCCGCGAACGAGTAGATGGTCTGGCTGGCGTCACCGACGACGCACAGGTCGTTGCGACCGCCGAGCCACAGGTCGAGGAGGTCCTGCTGAAGCGGCGAGACGTCCTGGTACTCGTCCACGACGAAGAAACGGTACTGCTCGTGCACCTGCTGCGCGACGCGGGGCTCGAGCTCGAGCATGCCGACCGTCGCGAGCAGGACGTCCTCGAAGTCGAGCTGGCGTCGCTCGTCCTTGACGGCCTCGTAGGCACGGTGCAGGTCGACGGCCTTCTCGACGCCGATGGACGGCGGCAGCGTCCGGCTGGGCAGGGCCTTCGCGTACTCCTCGAGCGTCAGTCGCGAGACCTTCCGCCACTCGATCTCGGCGGCGAGGTCGCGAAGGGCCGCCGTGTCGATCTTGAGCCTCAGCGACTCGGCGGCGTGGGCGAGGGCCTTGGCCTTGCTGTCGAGCAGACGCGGCATCTGGCCGCCCATCGTCTGGGGCCAGAAGTACGAGAGCTGCGACAGGGCCGAGGCGTGGAAGGTCCGGGCCGAGACTCCCCCGGCACCCAGGTGACGGAGGCGCCCCCGCAGCTCGGCCGCCGCGCGCGAGGTGAAGGTGAGCGCCATGACGCGGTTCGGCGCGTACACGCCCGTCGCGACCCCGTAGGCGATGCGGTGCGTGATGGCTCGCGTCTTGCCCGTGCCCGCACCTGCGAGCAGGCACACGGGCCCTAGCAGCTTCGACGCCGCCCGGCGCTGCTGCTCGTCGAGGCCCGCGATCAGATCGGCGGCCTCGGTCACTGGTCGATCTCGCCGCCGAACCAGTCCTCGATGATGGCTCGCGCGATGGACGTGCGCCCCGGCAGGACGATCTCGCCGAGGCCGGCGACCAGGTCGTCGCGGCTGAACCACCGCAACTCGAGGATCTCGGCGCCGTCGGGGGTCAGCGTGCCGGGGTCGTAGGCGTCGACCTCGGCCCGGAACCCCACCATCAGGCTGGCCGGGAACGGCCAGGGCTGCGAACCGACGTAGCGCGGGGAGACCACGTTGATGCCGGATTCTTCGAAGATCTCGCGCTGCACGGCGTGTTCGAGCGATTCACCGGGCTCGACGAAGCCCGCCAGCAACGAGTAACGGTTCTTCTCCCACAGGGCGTTCGAGCCCAGCAGGAGGCGGTCGTCGGCATCCGTGACGCCGACGATGATCGCGGGGTCGGTCCGCGGGAAGACCTCGTGGCCGTCGTCGGGGTCGCGCCGGACCCAGCCCGCCTTGTCGGTCACCAGAGGACGCCCGGTGCGGGGCGAGAACCGGTGGGAGTCGTGCCAGTTCGCCACGGCGACGGCCTCGACCGCGAGGCCGGCGTCACGGGCGCTGAGCTCGGAGCCGGACACCCGGGGGCTGCCCCAGGCCGCGTCGTCGGGGGCGATCGACCGGGCACGCTCGTCGTCGAGCAGGGCAGCCAGCACCGGCGTGCCCACCGGTTCGACGGCCGACGGGTCTTTCGAGACCCCCAGGTAGACGTAGTCGTCGGCGGCGGGGACCGACGCGGCCGGCAGCAACGCCAGCGCACCGGTCGAGGCCATCAGCGTGCGCCCCCGCCAGACCGGCAGGACCCGCGTGGCCGTCGAGGCGAGCAGCTCGTCGACGACGCCGTCACGCTCTCGGGTGAGGTAGTCCCGGTCGACCTGGTGGCGGGCGAGCGGGAGGCGGGACGTGAGCGGCGAGGACATCGGACGACCAATCATCGCGAGTTGACAGCGTGGCGCACGGCAGGGCACCGCGTGCGGCGGCCTACCCTGAGGGCATGGCCAGATCTCATCTCACTCTAGCCGCGCTGGCCACGGCCGCCGTCGCGGACCTGGACGTCACGCGCGCGTCCCGACACGGCAGCGAGACGGGTGGCGACTTCGACTCGGCGCTCGTCGTCGGACGGGCGGGCGAGCACTGCATCGTGCGCGTGCCGCGGTCGCAGCGGGCCGAGGCGGAGCAGTCAGCCGACCTGGTCGCCCTGCGGGCCCTGAGCGCCGGCGTTCGAGGTCGGCTCTCGTTCGACGTGCCGCTGTACCGCGGCCAGGCGCCCCTCGGCCGGACGCGCGGCATCGTCTACGACGTCGTCCCGGGCGAGCACCTGTCGATCTCCCGCGTCACCGAGACCGGCGACCTGCCGACGGCACTGGGCCGCGCCGTCGCCGCCATCCACTCCCTGCCCACGAGCTTCGTCACCGACGCCGGCCTGACGAGCCACACCCCGTTCGAGGACATGCGTTCGTCGGCGGCCCTGGTCGACCGTGCCGCGTCCACGCGCCTCCTGCCTGCCGCCCTCCTCGAACGGTGGGAGGCCGCCATCCAGGACTCGGTGCTCTGGCAGTTCCAGCCGACCGTCGTGAACGGCTCGCTCGACGCGGGTTCCGTGCTCGTCGTCGGCGACACCGTCAGCGGCGTCCTCGGGTGGCACGACCTGCAGGTCGGCGACCCGGCCCGCGACCTGGCCTGGTTGCTGGGCGCCCCGACGCCGAGGGCCGTCGACGACGCCTTCGTGGCCTACAACACCGCCCGGGGAACGAGCGACCACCAGCTGCGACACCGCGCGACCCTGTACCGCGAACTCGACCTGGCCAAGTGGCTGCTGCACGGCACGGCGACGAAGAACACCTCGGTCGTCGACGACGCCGTCGACATGATGACGAAGCTCGTCGACTCGCTGCCGGGCGACCGTCGCGCGGGCATCGGCTCGGGCTCGACCGCCGCCCTCGACGTCGACGGGGTCGAGGACCTGCTCGAGGCCACCGAACGCCGACACGTCTGAACCACCACGTCCGGGTCGTGGCGCCCGGGTCGTCACGTCCGGGCCGTCACGTCCCGGGCGACGCCTCGTGCTCGACCCGACGCCACAGCTCGACCAGCTCGCCGCGGTCGGCGACGTGCCGGGGCCGCAGCACGACGTCGTCGGCCACGAAGTAGAAGACCGCGTCGATGTCGTCGGCCGGCACGCCCCTGAACTGCGCGTAGGCCTCGCGGTACAGGGCGAGCTGCAGCTGTTTGAGCTCGAGGTCGGCGTCGTCGGTCGGTGCCTTGCCGGTCTTCCAGTCGACGACCTCGAACCGACCGTCGCGCTCGAAGACCGCGTCGATCTTGCAGATGACGGTGCGGCTGCCGAGCGGGAGGTGGATCTCGAGCTCGACGTCGGTCGGTTCGAGCGTGGCCCAGGCGGAGCGTTCGAAGGTCGCGATCAGCTGCTCGAACCGTCGCGCGTCGTCGGGGTCGACCGGACCGGACCCCGGCGAGCCGACGCGCTCGTCGTCGAGGTCGCTCTCGTCGCCCCAGGCGTCCAGCGTCTCGGAGCGCCCCGTCGGCCGGAACCGCTCCTCGACCCACTCGTGGAACAGCGTGCCGAGGCGGGTGGCCCGGTAGGGGCGTTCGGGCAGGGGCCGTCGCAACGCGGCGGCGACCGCAGCAGGGTCGTCGACGTAGTCCTTGAAGCGTGAGGCCGGGATGCGCTGGGGCAGCGGCGTCGCACCGGCACCCGCCCGAGCGGCGTCGCGTTCGAGCAACAGCAGGTCGATGTCGGACGACCACCTCGACCTCGCCGACCGCGTCGGGTCGCCCGTCTCGGGACGCTCGCCCGCGTCCGGGCCCGGGGCGGCCTCCCCGACGTCGAGCCGCGCGCTCAGGGCCCGCGTCCGGCGGTCGACGGCCTCGTCGACCCGGGCGGCGGCGTACTCGACGGTGGCCCGTCGCGAGCCCAGCGGGTCGAGGGGCCACGTCAGCTCTCGCGACGCCGCGGCCAGCGGGTTCTCGTCGTCGTCGGGCCGCTCGGGGAGGTCGCCTGGCGGCACGAGCCCCCGCTCGGCGAGCTCGACGACGAACCGACTCGCCGGGCGCGGCCGGACGGCGCCCGTCCAGAACGATCCGCTGACGAGGAGGGCGTCCCGAGCCCGGGTGAGGGCGACGTACGCCAGTCGTCGTTCTTCGGCCTGGTGACGCAGGACGAGCTCGTCCTTGAAGGCCTTCAGCGCCTGGTCGAACTCCTTCTGGTCGGCCACCCCGCGCCAGCCGAGCACCGGCAGTTCGGCCGCGTCGCCCCGGAACTCGTACGGAAGTTCGCCGAAACCGAGCCACCCCACCCCCTCGCGGGAGGTGCCGGGCAGCTCGCCCTCGACCAGTCGCGGCACCGCGACGACGTCCCACTCGAGCCCCTTCGACCCGTGGATGGTCAAGAGCTGGACCGTCCCCCGCTCGGCCTGCTCGGACCGGGGCCCCATGTCGTCACGGCGTTCGGCGGCCTCGAGCCACGACAGGAAGCCGCCGAGGCCCGCGTTCTCGTCGGTGGCCACGTAGCCGGCCAGCTCGTCTTCGAACGCCTGCAGCCAGGCCCCGCCCGACGGCGCCCCGGTGGCCGCCGCGACCTCGACGTCGAGCAGCATCTCGTGCTCGACCAGGGTGACGAGGTCGACCAGGTCGAGGCCGGTGCGCCCCCGCAGGAACGCGAGATGCGAACCCAGCCGCCGCAGACGTCCCAGACCCTCGTCGCTGAAGCCCGAGAGCTGCCGGTGGGTGAGGGGCGCAGTGGCGACGAAGTCGAGGGCGTCGACGATCGAGCCGTGCTCGCCGACCGCGACCGACGCCCGGAACCCGGCGGCGACCTCGTCGTCGAGACGCTGCTGGGCGTGGTCGTGGGAGAACAGCCACGAGGCGACCTCGCGCAACCGGGCGATGTCGCGCACCCCCACGCGCCACCGCGCCCCGGCCATCAGCCTGATCGCCTCAGAGCCCGCCGACGGGTCGTGCAGCACCCGCAGACACGCCACGAGGTCGACCACCTCGGGTCGTTGCAGCAGCCCGCCGACGCCGAGCACGTGGTATCGGACCCCGCGCGCGGCGAGGGCCTCGACGAACACCGGCATGGTCTTCTTCGACCGGAAGAGCAACGCGGCCGTGCGGCGGGCCGGCTCGCCGTCGACGACCGTCGGCACGGCCAGCTCGTCGTGCAGCCAGGCGGCCACCTGGTCGGCCTCGCCCGGCAGCGTCTGGTCGAAGAGCAGCTCGACCCGCCCCTCGGGGGCACCGGGCCGAGCACGGAGTTCGCCCACCACCGCCTCCGACGACCGGGCGAGCTCGGCGACGACGGTGTTGGCGGCGTCGAGCACGCGCGAAGCGTTGCGCCAACTGGTCGAGAGGCTGAACACCGCGTCGGGTCGGGCCCCGAAGTCGACGGGGAAGCGACCGAGGTTGGCGGCACTGGCACCCCGGAAGCCGTAGATCGACTGGTGCGGGTCGCCGACCGCCATGACGCCGGTGCCCTCGAAGAGGCGTGAGAGCAGGGTGGTCTGCACGACGCTGGTGTCCTGGTACTCGTCGAGCAGGACGATGCGGTACCGGTCGCGCAGCTCGGCCACGACGCCGGGAGCGGTGTCGCACACCTCGAGTGCCAGGGCCACCTGGTCGGAGTACTCGACCAGTCCGCGGCGGGCCTTCTCGTCGGCGAAGGCCGTCGCGAGCTCGAGCAGCGGAGGCAGGGCCGAGACCGCGCCGACGGCGTCGACGACCGACTTGTAGGCGCTGCCCTTCGTCGACGGCAGACCTGCCAGGTCGAGGAACCGGTCGGCCAGGCGCGCCACGGGCTCGGGGCCGGTCACGTTCTCGCTCAACGCGTGGCTGAGGCGGAGGACGGCCTCGGTGATGCCGTCGACGCTCCGGCCGAGCCCGGCGAGACGCTCGTCGTGGCTGGCGACGACCAGCGAGCGCGCCAGTTGCCAGGCCGAGGCGTCGCCGAGCACCTGCGACTCGCTCTCGCGACCGACCCGCAGGGCGTTGTCGCGGAAGATCGCGTTGGCGAAGGCGTTGTAGGTCGAGACCGTCGGGACGTCGAAGGGATCGACCTCGTCGCCGAGCAGACCGACGGTGGCGAGCTGGGCGACGCGTCGCTCGATGCGTTCACCGAGCTCGCCGGCGGCCTTCCGCGTGAAGGTCAGCCCGAGCACCTGCGAGACGCCGACGAGCCGGTTCGCGAGCAACCACACCACGCGGTTGGCCATCGTCTCGGTCTTGCCGCTGCCGGCGCCCGCCACGACGAGCGCGGGTTCGAGCGGGGCCTCGATGACCGCCTGCTGCTCGGGGGTCGGGGTCGGCAGACCCAGTGCCTCGGCGATCTCGGCGGCGCCGAGCAGGGACGAGGAGGCGCGGGTCGCGTCCCCGTCGCCTCGCACGTCGGTCGGACCGAGACCCCCCGCCGGGCCGTCGTGCCGGATCGGGTCGGTCACGAGCCGCTCACCTCTCCGACCACGTGGATGCGGCACGAGCCGCCGTGGCGCCCCTCGCAGTGGTCGTCGAGTCGGGCCACGAACACCCGACCGGCCATGTGCTCGGCCGCGTCGACGACCCGCGCCCGGAACGCCGCCAGTTGCTCGTCGTCGAAGGCCACCTGGGCCGGCTCGCGGTAGAGCTTGCCCCGGACGCCGGACGACACGATGACGAGCTTCGCCCCGCCGGGTGGCGTGCCCTCGGGCACGGCGTCCACCGCACCGTCGGCCAGGGCGACCTGGTAGCTGCCCAGCTGCGGGTGCTCGGCCACGGCCTGCGCCGACGTCGGGGCCGACCGGCCCGTCTTGAGGTCGACGATGACCGCCGCACCGTCACGGGTGCGCTCGACCCGGTCGATCGAGCCACGGAGCCGGGCCGGCCCGACGTCGAGCGTGAAGGTGGACTCGGCTCCGAGCAGGCTGCCCCCCGACGCCTCGAAGTCGCGCAGGTAGGCGGACAGGCTCTCGGTCATGGCTCGGGCACGGCGCTTCTCGGACTCGGCGATCCACGCCGACTCGAACTCGAGTTCGGGCCAGCGTCCTTCGACCGCCTGCCACAGCGAGTCGACGTCGGTGCCCTCGGCGTGTTCCATGACGTCGTGCAGGACCGTGCCGAGACCCATCGCGGCGTTGGGTGCCGACCCGCCGAAGCGGTCGACGAACCAGTGCAGGGGGCATTCTTCGAACGAGCCGAGCTGGGAGGGGGAGACGGGCACGTGGGCCTCGGGGTCGTCGAGGTCGATCAGCGGCTCGGTCGTGCTCGGCGCGAGGAGCCCGTACCAGTCGGCGGGCGAGGCACCCGCGACTCCCTCGGTGGCGAGGCGGGCCAGGGCCTCGGTCGCCTCGTCGGCGCGTGGGCCCTGCGGCGCCGAGACGAGCACGTGCCGAAGGTGTCCGACGAGGCCCCGCAGCGACAGCGGGTGGCCCGCGGGGGCCTCGGGGCAGTCGTCGGGCAGCAGGCGGAAGAACGGCGAGGGCCCCTCGTCGTCGTTCGAGGTGCACGAGAGCACGACCTGTCGGGTGGCCCGCGACACCGTGAGGGCGAACATCCGCAGCTCGTCGGACAACACCGCGGCTCGGGCGTCGGACGGGGCGGCCGGCTCGTCGTCGCGCTCGTCGACCGCGCCGGGACCGCCCGGCACGCCGTCGAACGGGCCGCGCTCGAGCAGACCCCGCTCGGCCAGGGAGACCAGGTCGTCGGGGCCGAGCAGTCCCCCGCGGACGCGGAGGTTCGGCCACACGCCGTCCTGGAGGCGGGCGGCCACGACGACGTCGACCTCGACGCCCACGGCGGCGGACGGGGTGCAGACCAGCACGGTGTCGGTCGTCGCCTGGGGCGAGAGCGTGTCTTCGGGGACCTCGGCGCCGAGGAGCGCGTCGAGGAACGCCCCGGGCGCGGCCTCGGGCGTCCGTTCGACGAAGCGCTTCGCGGCGGTGAAGAGCGCGACGACCCCGTCGAGGTGGCGGTCGGCCTCGGCGGCGACGATGCCCCGACCCGCGCTCTGGGCCGACCACTCGGCCGCGAGGCCGCTGCGCTCCCACAACCCCCAGAGGACCTCTTCGATGCTGCCGCCCGCGGCCGCGGCCCGGCGCGCCGCGTCGAGGCTCGACGAGAAACGCCCGGCGCGGGCCGCGAACCGCGAGTCGATCGTGACGAACCGCCCCGGCCCGTCCAGCGCCTCGACGAGGAGGTCGTCGGCCGGACGCACGCCGCCCGAGGCGAGTTCGTCCGCGCGCAGCGCGAGCCGGAGGCGCCGCAGCGAGAGCGGGTCGAAACCGGCGAGCGGCCCCAGCAGCAGCTCGGTGGCCAGCTCGACCGTGAGGTCGTCACGTCCGACCGCCACCGAGGCGGCGAGCAACAGGTGGCGTGCCGCGTGCTCGTCGCGAACGGCCCGGCCGGCGACCGACGTGCGGGTGGGCACCTCGGCGAGTTGCAGGCCGCGGGCGACGCCGGCGACCTGGCCGCCGCTGCGCACCACGACCATCATGCGCGACCAGGGCACCCGCCGGACGAGGTGGTGCTCGCGCAGCAGGCGCGCCACCGAGGCGACCTCGTGCGTCGGGCTGTCGGCCCGCACCGTGACGACGGCCGGTGCCGCGGCGTCGTGGCCGACGTCGGCACCGGGCTCGCGCCCGACGTCGGCGGGAGCCGCGGCGTGTTGGCGACCGGCCCCGGCCGTGCCGATGCGGGCGGTCACCCGTCGCACGAGGTCTCGGAGCGGCGGCCCGTGGCGGTGGGCCGTCGACAGGTAGAGGGTCTCGACGTCCGACAGCCGGAGGCGCGGGCCGAGACGACCGAGGGCGTCGGGGGTGCCGCCCCGGAACGCGCTCGTCGAGAGGTCGGGGTCGCCGAAGGCGACGACCGCGACGCCCCGTCGGACCAGGGCACGCAGCAGCGCGAGCGTGGACTCGGTCGCCTCGTGCGCGTCGTCGACGAGGACGACCCGCAGGCCGTCGACGACGGGGGCGGTCTCGCCCCGGTCGAGGGCGGCGACGGCGTAGTCGACCAGCTCGGCCGAGTCGAGGTGGCGGCCACGGGACGCGTCGAGCACGGCGAGGTACTCGTCACGGAAGTCGGCGACGGCGGCCCACTCGGGCCGACCGGCCCGCTCGGCGGCGAGGCGCAGGCCGTCCGAGCCGATGCGGTGTTCCGTCGACCGCATGAGGACCTCGCGCAGCTCGGTGCGGAACCCGCGGAGCCGGCGCACCGTGGGGCCCAGGTCGTCGGGCCAGGTCGGACCGGTGCCGTCGGCCTCGTGCCCCTCGAGCAACGACCGGACGACGGTGTCTTGGTCGCCGCCGGTCAGCAGGGTGGGCACCGGCTGGCCCGCGAGCCGCGCCGCATGACCCACGACGTCGAACGCCACGGACGAGACCGTCCGCGCGAGGGGCCCCGGGGTGGGGACCGTGAGCCTCGAGGCGATGACGTCGCGGAGCGTCGTGGCCGTCGACCGGGTGGGAGCGAGGGCCAGGACGGCCGTCGGACCCCAGCCGCGACCCTCGACCCGGTCGACCACGAACTCGACCAGGGTGCGGGTCTTGCCCGACCCCGGTGCGCCGACGACCGCGGCCGACCGCCCGTCGGGCAGGTCGAGCACCGCCCGCTGCGAGTCGTCGAGCGCCGGGGGCGCCACGGCGCGCACCGGGCCCGAGGCGGGCGGTGGGACGGTCGGGGCCATGTGCTCGACGCTATCGGCTCCGACCGACATCGACGGCGGACCCGGGAGCGGAGGGCCGACCGGGGGCGGGTTGTGCGCCGTCAGTGAACGCGGGGCCGTGGCGACCGGCCCGTCGGATATCTTTACGTCGTGGACATTCGCATCGGCATCACCAACAGCCCCCGTGAGATCAGCTTCGAGACGTCGCAGACCGCGGCCGAGGTCGAGAAGGTCGTCGGCGACGCCCTCGACGGCGGCAAGTCGTTCGTCACGCTCGCGGACTCGAAGGGCAAGACGTACCTCGTGCCCACGGCGTCGCTCGCCTACGTCGAGGTCGGCAGCGAGGAGAGCCGCAAGGTCGGCTTCGTGAGCTGATCGTGGAACTCCTCTTCATCGTCCTCGGGGGTGCGATCCTCGGGTTCGTCCTGCACTACGCCCTCCCCGCAGCCGACACGCGCGGGGTCCTGCTCGCTCCGGCCGTCGGCGCCGTCGTGGCGGCGATCGTGTGGGAGGCTCTGACCTGGGCCGGGTGGCCCGCCGACGGTGGCTGGATCTGGGTGGTCGCTCTCGTGGTGCCCGGCGTCGCGGCGATCGTCGCGTGCCGCGCCGCGGCGACCCGCCGTCGTGCTCGCGACACCGAGCAGTTCGCCCGACTGCTGCGCACCACGGCCTGACCCGGACCTCCCGGTCGGCCAGGCCGGCGGGTGCCCGCGCCACCGGCCGGGCCTCAGGCGGTCAGGCCGAGCGCGTCCATGCGGCGGGTGTGGGCGGCGATCAGTTCGGTGAACACCGGCTCGAGGCGTTCGTCGTCGGCCGAGACGTGCGACGCGGCGACGGCGGCCCGGGCGACGAGGAGCGTGTCGCCCACCAGGCGTCGACCCCAGAGGGCCAGTCGCGAGGCGAGGCGCGGATCGGCCTCGATGGCCGCCGACAGCTCCCGCACCACGAGGGGGGCGTCGTCGTGTGCCTCGAGCACCGAGACGATGCGTTTGTGGTGGTCGGACGAGAGCCCCGCCGCCAGCCGCACGAAGACGTCGTTGAGCAGTCCCGCCGCGACGTAGTCGGCGACGATGGCCTCGTACCAGTCGGTGCCCTCGGTGCGGGCCCGGAACTCGTCGATCGCGGCGATGTGGGGCTCCATCGACTCGGTGGCGTCGTGCCCCGAGCGTTCGATCTCGGCCACCAACCCGCGATGGCGGGCCAGGGTGGTCTCGGCGATGCGGCCGGTCGTCTCTTTGGCCCGCACGTCGGGGGCGAACGCCGACGACCGCCCGAGGGTCTCGAACAGGGCGAGTTCGAGGTAGGCCGCGTGGCCCAGGAAGACCAGGAGGTCGGGCGTGAACTGGTCGAGTTCGACGCGGGCCACGGGGGTCGGCTTCGCGGCGGGCCGCGGCCACTGCAGGGACGGGACGCCGCGCTTCGCACCTCGACCGGGCCAGGACACCACGCCCACATCTTACGGGGTCCGAGAGGCCGCCCGTCGCGACGGGCTAAACTCGACGCATCCCCCTATATGAGACAGGGCAACACTTTGACATTCACTGACCTCGCGATCGACCCCGACATGGTCGACGCTCTGGCGTCGAAGGGGATCCTCGAACCTTTCCCCATCCAGACCCAGACCATCCCCCTCGCCCTCGCCGGCCAAGACATCATCGGCCAGGCCAAGACGGGCACCGGCAAGACCTTCGGCTTCGGCCTCCCGATCATCCAGCGCATCGGCCTCGACCCGGCACCCGGCGTCAAGGTGCTCGTCGTGGTCCCCACCCGCGAGCTCTGCGTCCAGGTGGCCGACGACCTCGAGCTCGCCACCTCGAACCGCGCGACGAAGATCGTCAGCATCTACGGCGGCAAGGCCTACGAGGGCCAGGTCGAACAGCTCAAGGCCGGCGCGCAGATCGTGGTCGGCACTCCCGGGCGCCTCCTCGACCTGGCCGGCCAGCGCCTCCTGAACCTCAAAGAGGTGCAAGAGGTCGTCCTCGACGAGGCCGACAAGATGCTCGACCTGGGGTTCCTGAGCGACATCGAGAAGATCTTCCAGCAGGTGCCCGCCACGCGTCACACCATGCTGTTCTCTGCGACGATGCCCGGCCCGATCGTGGCGCTGGCCCGTCGCTTCATGTCGAAGCCGATCCACATCCGGGCGACCGACCCCGACGAGGGCCTGACCCAGGCGAACATCAAGCACGTCGTCTACCGGGCGCACTCGCTCGACAAGGACGAGGTCATCGCCCGCATCCTGCAGGCCGAGGGTCGCGGCAAGACCGTGGTCTTCACGCGCACCAAGCGTGCCGCCGCCAAGCTCGTCGAAGAGCTCAACGACCGCGGCTTCAACGCGGCCGCCGTGCACGGCGACCTCAACCAAGAGCAGCGCGAGCGCGCCATGGCCGCCTTCAAGGCCGGCAAGAAGGACATCCTCATCGCGACGGACGTCGCGGCACGAGGCATCGACGTGAACGACGTCACGCACGTGATCAACCACACCGTGCCCGACGACCACGACACCTACCTGCACCGCGCCGGTCGTACGGGCCGTGCGGGCAAGACCGGCATCGCGGTCACCTTCGTCGACTGGGACGACCTGCACAAGTGGGCCCTGATCAACCGGGCCCTCGACATGGGTCAGCCCGAGCCCGTCGAGACCTACTCGTCGAGCCCTCACCTCTTCACCGACCTCGACATCCCCGCCGGCACCAAGGGGCGCCTGCGCGCGACCTCGCTGTCGGCGGTCAAGTCGGGTTCGACCGGCTCACGCGAGCGCACCGGCGGCCCCCAAGGCGACCAGGGCCGCGGTCGTGGCCGTGGTCGTGGCGACGCCCCCGTCCGCACGTCGGGCGAGCCGTCGGCCACGGGCCGCGGCGCCGCGCAGGCGTCCGACACCACGGCCCCGGCCGCCGAGGGGGCGGGCGAGGCACCGCGCAAGCGCAGCCGCAACCGCCGCCGCCGGCCCGCGGGCGACGCGTCGTCGCAGCCCCAGGGCTGAGTCGGAGCCACCACGAGACCCCCCCGACGTCCACGTCGAGGGGGTCTCGTACGTCACGCCCCGAGGCCGAGGAGGCGCCGGTCGCGTCAGCCGCGGACGGGCACCCACCCGGTCGCCGCGTCGACGATCCGCTCGAGTTGCCCGGGGTCGGTGGTGTTCTCGCCCAGCCGGTTCGGCTTGCCGTCGCCGTGGTAGTCGCTCGACCCGGTCACGATGAGGTCGTGCCGTTCGGCGAGTTCGAGGAGGCGGGCCCGACCGGCGGGCGTGTTCTCGCGGTGGTCGACCTCGACGCCGAGCAGGCCGGCGTCGACGAGCGCCTCGAAGCCCTCGCTCGACACGTTGGGCTCGCGGCCCCGGGTGGCCGGGTGGGCGATCACGGGGACTCCCCCGGCCTCGCGGATCAAGCGGACCCCGATCAACGGGCTCGGTGCCTCGTGCGGCTCGTAGTACCCGGACCGCCAGTGCAGGATGCCCGCGAAGGCGGCGCTGCGGTCGGGGGCGTAGCCCTTGGCGACGAGGGCGTCGGCGATGTGCGGCCTGCCGAGGGTCGCGCCCGAGCTGGCCTGCGCGAGCACGTCGCCCCAGGTGAGGTCGTAGTCGGCGGCGATGCGCTCGACGATGCGTTCGGCCCGGTGCAGCCGGCTGTCGCGCAGGCGGGCCGTCTCGGCCACGAGTCCGGGGTGCGTCGGGTCGAAGAGGTAGCCGAGCATGTGCACGCTGTTCAACCCGAGGCGGGTGCTGAGCTCCATGCCGGGCACGAGCGTCAGACCCGTGCCCACCGCGGCGGCCGAAGCCTCGGCCCAGCCCGCCGTGCTGTCGTGGTCGGTCAGGGCGACCGTGTCGAGTCCCGCCCGGACCGCCGAGGCGACGAGGTCGGCCGGGGTCTCGGTGCCGTCCGACACGCTCGAGTGAGTGTGCAGGTCGACCAGGCGCGTGGGCATCCTCCCATCGTAGGCGGCGCGCATCCGAGCCGACCGTGCGGTGGCCGACCGGCGCCGGCCGTCCCTTAGGCTCCAAGGGCCATGATCCGTCGTCTCGTCGCCCTCGTCATCGTCCTCGCGGTCGCCGCCGCACTGCTGGTCGCCCTCTGGCCCCAGGCCGTCGACCTGCAGCGCACGTTGCCGGTCAGCCAGGTGGTGTCCTTCCGACTCGTGGCCGCCGCCGTGGCCGTCGTCCTGATGGTGCTGTTGCTCGTGCTCGGTCTCGTCGCGCGCCCGATCCGGTCGCTGACGGCCAGCGCGGCCGTGCTGCTGCTGGTCTTCGGCGCCCTCTCGGCAGGCGTCGTGACGGCGCGGGGGCTCGGTCGCACCGACTTCGTGGAGAAGACCCCGACCGACCTCACGGTCCTGTCGTGGAACACGCTCGGCGCGGCCACCGGGGCCGACGCCGTCGTCGCCCTCGCCACCGAGGTCGGCGCCGACGTCATCGCCCTGCCCGAGACCCGACAGGAGGTCGGCGTCGCCGTGGCCGAGGCGATGGGTGCGGCCGGCAAGCCGATGTGGGTCCACACGGTCGCGTACGACGAGGTCGCGAGCGGCCGGTCGACGACCCTGCTCATCAGCGCGGCGCTCGGCGACTACCAGGTCGAGATCGGCGGCGACGGCGTGACCGACGACCGGACGACCCCGGTGCTGCCGACGGTGGTCGCGACCCCCGTCTCGGGCGAGGGGCCGACGATCGTCGCCGCCCACCCCGTCTCGCCCACCCCCGACCACATGGACCAGTGGCGGGCCGGGCTCGGCTACCTGGCGGAGGTCTGCCGCTCGGGTGACGTCGTCATGGCCGGCGACTTCAACGCCACGCTCGACCACCTCGCCGGCCTCGGCTCCGACGGCGGCGACCTCGGCGCCTGCCGCGACGCGGCCGCGGCGACGGCCAACGCCGGGGTCGGCACCTGGCCGACCGACGTGCCCCCGCTGCTCGGCGCACCGATCGACCACGTCATGGCCACCGACCAGTGGCTGACCACGGGTTTCCGCGTGGTGACCGACCTCGACGACGCCGGCAGCGACCACCGGCCCGTCGTCGCACAGCTCAGCCGCACCGGAGCCTGACCCTCCGACTGGGCGTGACGCCCGTTCAGCGGGACAATGGGGGCATGGCTGATCAGAAGGCGCCGCGCGCGACCACCAACCGCTCCACCACCCCCGGGTCGGACACGTTCAAGGACTACATCTCGTCGCAGTGGGCCGACCGCCCCGACGTGCTGCCCGAGCCGCGCGAACAGGCGCCCTTCGCCGCCGACCGTCGCGCCCGCCTGTCGGCGCTGCACCCCGGCACCCGTCTCGTCGTGCCGGCCGGTTCGGCGAAGGTCCGCTCGAACGACTGCGACTACCCCTTCCGCGCCCACTCGGCCTTCTCGCACCTGACCGGCTGGGGCTCCGACACGGTGCCCGGCTCGGTGCTCGTGCTCGAGCCCACCGCCGACGGTCACGAGGCCACCCTCTACCTGCGCGCGAGCGCCGGGCGTGACTCCGACGAGTTCTACGCCAACCCCGAGATCGGCGAGTTCTGGATCGGTGCCCGCCCCTCGCTCACCCAGGTCGCCGCCGACCTGGGCCTCGCGACCCGCGACCTCGCCGACTTCGAGGCCGTCGTCAGCACGACCGACGCCGAGACCCTCGTCGTCCGTGACGCCGACCCCGACCTGACCCGCCGCCTCGACGCCGTGGTCGAGGCCGCCGCCGAACGGTCCCCCGTCACCGCGTCCACCGGCGACGCCGAGGGTGCCGACGCCGAGGGCTCCCCCGCGCGCGCGACGTCGGCCGACCTCGCCCGCGACCTGAGCGAGCTCCGACTCGTCAAGGACGCCTACGAGGTCGCCCAGATGCGCGAGGCCGTCACGGTCACCGGCAAGGGCTTCACCGACGTGATCGCCGACTTCGACGACATCGTCGCCCACCCGCGCGGCGAACGCCTCGTCGAGGGCACGTTCAACCGCCGTGCCCGGGCCGACGGCAACACGGTCGGCTACGACACCATCGCGGCCTCGGGCGAGCACGCCTGCGTCCTGCACTGGACGCGCAACGACGGCGTCGTCCGTGACGGCGACCTCATCCTGATCGACGCGGGCATCGAGCTCGACAGCCTGTACACGGCCGACATCACCCGCACGCTCCCGGTGTCGGGGCGGTTCACCGACGTGCAGCGCCTCGTCTACGAGGCCGTGCTCGAGGCGGCCGACGCCGCGTTCGCGATCGTCCGCCCGGGCATCGCCTTCCGCGAGATCCACGCGACGGCCATGAAGGTCATCGCCGAGCGCACGGCCGAGTGGGGCTTCCTGCCGGTCTCGGCCGACGAGTCGCTGCAGCCCGACCACCAGTACCACCGTCGCTACATGGTCCACGGCACGAGCCACCACCTCGGCATCGACGTGCACGACTGCGCCGCCGCCCGCCGCGACCTCTACCTCGACGGGGTGCTCGAGCCCGGCATGGTGTTCACGATCGAACCGGGCCTGTACTTCCAGCCCGACGACCTGACCGTGCCCGAGGAGTTCCGGGGCATCGGCGTCCGCATCGAGGACGACATCCTGGTCACCGCCGACGGGGCCGAGAACCTCTCGGTCGGCATCCCGCGCTCGGTCGCCGACGTCGAGGCGTGGATCTCGCGCGACTGACCGGAGACGAGCGAGGGCCCCGGGTGCGACGCACCCGGGGCCCTCGGTCCGTGTCCGACGCGATCAGCCGACCGGCGTCACGGTCGGCCGGTCGAGCCGCCCGACCGTGACGCCTCGTCGGTGTCGGTGTCGGTGTCGGCGTCGGACTCGTCCTCGGCGGGCGAGGCGTCCCGTCGGCGTCCCGTGACGATCGCGATCGCGACGCCGGCCGCGGCCAGCACGACGATGGCGACGGCGATGCCGATGACGAGACCGGCGTTCACCGAGCCCGACTCGGGCGCGGCGGCGGACGTCGCCCCGGAGTCGTCACCCGGGGCGGCCAGGGTCGTCATCTCGGGCTCGGGCGACGCCGACGGCGAGGCCGCGTCGGTCTCGTCGGCGGTGGGTGCCTCGGTGGCGCCACCCGCGCCTCCCGAGCCTGCCGTGCCGTCGCACGCGGGGCGGGTCGGAGAACCGGATGCCTCGGTCGCGCCCGCCGCGGGGGCGTAGGTGAACGGGACGGCGTCCGACACGGTGTGACCGTCGGCCGAGACCGCCTGGTAGGTCATCGTGTAGTCGCCGGCGGCACCGAGCGCGACGCCGGTCGTCAGGGTCGGACCCGACGTGGTCGAGCAGCCGTCCTCGTAGTGCAGACCCGAGGCGTCGGTCACCTCGAGCACGTTCGAGCTGCCGGTGCCCGAGAGGTCGAGGATGACGTCGTTGAAGGTGATGGACACCGTCGCCGGTGCCGCGTCGACGGTCGACCCGGCGGAGGGGCTGCTGCTCACCACGTAGTCGTGGGCCGAGGCCGACCCCGCGGGCGCCAGGGCGAGTGCCGCGGTCGCCGCGCCGAGCCCGACCACCGCGAGGACCCCGAGGAGGCGCGGTGCCCGCCGGCGCGCGGCCGTCACGCGTCCACCCCGCCACGGCTCGTGCCGCCGGTCGCCGTCGCCTGGGGCCGACGGGTCAGCGCCACGACCGAGACCACGAGGGCGAGGGCGCCGAGGGCGAGACCGCCGATGCCGAGGCCGATCGAGAGCGGACCGACGGTGCCGTCGCCCGCACCGGACGCCGAGTCGTCCGACGTGCTGACCCCGGCGGTCGTCGCGTCGTCGTCCGAGGAGTGGCCGGCGTGCTCGTCGGTCGGCGGGGCGTCGTTCACGTACAGCGTGGGCGCCGGGTGCTCCGGCTCCTCGCCGGAGGCCGGCGTCGCGTCGGCCCAGTCGACGACGGTGCCGTCCGAGTACCGCTGGTGGGTGGGCAGCGCGATCGACCCGGTGTCGGGCACGGCTCCGGCCGACACGACGAACTGCTGGAACTGCCCGGGAGCGATCTGCGTGTCGCCCTCGGCCGTCCAGGTCACCTGCGTGGGCGCCTCGGTGATCGTCGTGCCGTCGAGCTCGACCGGCTCGGGCAGCGTGCTCGTGGTCACCTCGGTCGTCCAGCCCGGCGTCGGCTGGTACGACACCGACGTGAACGGGGTGTCGGTGGGCAGGTCGACGACGACGCCGACGGTGCCGGCGGTCGCCGACTCGTTCGGCACCTTGAAGGTGAGCGTGGCGTACGAGCCGGCGTCGGCCTGGCCGGGCTCGACGTGGACATGGGCCGACGCCGCGAGGGGCGCGGCCAGGGCGAGGAGCGCGGCGGCTCCGAGGGCGGCGGCCGACCGGGCGACGACGGCGGTCGGTCGTCGGGTGGTGGTGGATGCGGAAAGGGTGCGGTGGTTCACGGTTCTGGTCCTTCGGATCGCCGAGGCGATCGGTCTGCGGTGCATGACGAGGGGCCCGACGGCGCGACGTGCGCTCGACGGGTGGGACGTCGACGGGAGTCGACGGGGTGGGTGTCAGGCAGGGCAGGGCGGGCCGCGACGGGGCAGGGCCGTGAGGTGTCGTCGCCCCGGTGGGCGCGCGAGGACGCCCGTGGGGCGGGGCGCGCGGCGGACGACCGTGGAGTCCGGGCGCTGCCCGGTGATCAGGAGGCGCGCCACGGTCAGCCCGCGGACGGCCAGTCGGACGAGGCCCCACGCGGCGCCTTCGCCCCGCCGCAGCGCGACGATCGTGACGACCGCGGCCAGGGCGTGGGCCAGCCACATCGCCGGACCGCCCATCACCATGCCCGGCGCGACGCCGCCCGACGCCGCCCCGTCGGCGGCAGCCGAGACCACGAGTGCGGTGTGGTGGCCGCCCGAGGCCGAGGCCCCGCCGACGTCCGACGCCCCGAGGGAGAAGAGCAGGTGGAACGCGACCTGGCTGAGGGCGACCGCGACCGCGAGCCGCACGGTCGAGAGGTGCACGCCCGCCAGGGCGATCGAGACCGGCACGGCCACGGCGAGCGCGAGGACGACCCCCAGCAGGCCCGGCTGCATGCCGCCACCGGCCACGTGCGAGAAGGCCGCGACGACCGTGGACGCCCCGGCCGTCAGCCAGCCCCGCGCGAAGCGCTCGGCGCGGGTGGCCGTCGTGGTGGGGTCGTGGCGTGCCATGTCGACACCAGGGTACGTCAGCGGCGCGAGGTCTCGGGACGGGCGAGGATCTCGCGCGCCTGACCGGAGACCTCGGGGTCGACCACGATCTGGTAGTTCGAGGCGAGGACCTGGTGGGTCGAGGTGAAGTCCCGACGACGTCGGGTGATCGCGAAGCTGACGATGCCGTAGAGCATGCCGAAGCCCGCACCGAGCAGGGCGGCCGCGCCGACCGTCGCCGCGGTGGCGGTCTCGGTCGCGAAGACGAGCATGACGAGTCCGAAGAAGACGCCGAGCCACAGGCCCGTGACGGCGCCCGCCAGCGCGGCACGGCCGTAGCTCAACCGTCCGGTGACCCGCTCGACGGTCTTGAGGTCGTTGCCGATGATGGCCAGGCGCTTGATCGGGAACTCGGCCTGCGACAGACGGTCGACCACGCGCTGGGCGTCGGGATACGTGTCGTAGGTGCCGAGGACGTCGCCCCGCGGCAGGGTGGGCACCAGCGGCGGACGTCGCCCCACGGGGCCCGGGTTCGTCATCAGGCCATTAAACACGGTGCCCCCGCCGAGCCCCCGACGGCGGCGGCGGTGCGAGCGACTAAATTGGACGCGTGAGTGCAACCAGAGTCTTCGTCGCCCGGCTGGCCGGTTGCTCCGTCTTCGACCCCGCCGGCGACAAGGTCGGCAAGGTCCGCGACGTGCTCGTGGTCTACCGCCGCTCGGGCGCACCCCGCGTGGTGGGCCTCGTCGTCGAGGTCCCCGGCAAGCGACGCGTCTTCGTCGGCATCGGCCGCGTGACGAGCATCGGCTCGGGTCAGATCATCACCAACGGGGTCATCACGTTGCGTCGCTTCGAACAACGGGGCGGCGAGACCAGGGTCATCGCCGACCTGCTCGGCCGCCGGGTGTCGTTCCGGCACGGCGGCGGTCACGCGACCATCGAGGACGTCGCGATCGACGAGGTGAGCGAGGGCGACTGGGAGGTCGGCCAGCTCTTCCTGCGCAAGCCGAAGGCGTCACCGTCACCGTTCGTCAAGGCACCGACGGCGTTCGCCGCGTGGGACGACGTCGTCGAAGAGTCGGGCCCGGGCGAGTCGCAGAGCGCCGAGCACCTCATCGCGGCGTACTCCGATCTGGTGCCCGCCGACCTCGCGAACACGCTGCTCGACCTGACGCCCGAGCGACGGCTCGAGGTGGCCGGCGAGCTGTCGGACGACCGCCTCGCCGACGTGCTCGAAGAACTGCCCGAGGCCGAGCAGGTCGAGATCTTCACCGGCCTCGACGACCACCGGGCCGCGAGCGTCCTCGACCAGATGCAGCCCGACGACGCCGCGGACCTCATCGCCCAGCTGCCCGACGAGCGCACCGAACAGCTGCTGACGCTGATGGAGCCCGACGAGGCCGACGACGTGCGCATGCTGCTCAGCTACGACTCCGACACGGCCGGCGGCCTGATGACGACCGAACCGGTCATCGTGTCGGCCGACGCGACCGTGGCCGAAGGGCTCGCGTTGATCCGCCGCCACGAGCTGGCCCCGGCCCTTGGTGCCGCCGTCTGCGTCGTCCTGCCGCCCTACGAACCCCCCACCGGCAGGTTCCTGGGCATGGTGCACTTCCAGCGGATGCTCCGCTACCCGCCCAACGAACGCCTCGGCACGATCCTCGACCAGACGACCGAACCGGTGCGCGTCGACGCGACGGCCCTCGAGGTGACCCGGGTCATGGCCACCTACAACCTCGTCTCGGTGCCCGTGGTCGACTCCGCCCACCGACTGGTCGGGGTGGTCACGATCGACGACGTCCTCGACCACGTGCTGCCGGACGACTGGCGCAGTCAAGACCCCGACCAGCCGCTGACCGCCACCCGATCACGTGGTCGCGCCCGCCGCCCCGCGATCGGCCAGGCCACGAGGAGCGACGATGGCACGCGATAACCGCAACGACGTCCGCCTCGACGCCCCGAAGGGCCTGCGCACCCGGGTGCTGCCCGGACGCAAGCGCGTGAGCAGCGACCGGTTCGGCCGCGCCACCGAGTCGATCGCCCGCGGCATGGGCACCCCGTACTTCCTGATCGCGCTGACCCTCTTCTGCGTCGTCTGGATGATCTACAACACGGTCGCCCCCGAGGGCATCCGGTTCGACAGCGCCGCCATCGGCTTCACCGCGCTGACGCTGATCCTGTCCCTGCAGGCGTCCTACGCCGCCCCGCTCATCCTGCTCGCGCAGAACCGTCAGGACGACCGCGACCGCGTGCAGTTCGAACAGGACCGCCAGCGGGCAGAGCGCAACCTCGCCGACACCGAGTACCTCGCCCGCGAGGTCGTCGCCCTCCGCATCGCCATCCGCGACATGGCCAGCAAGGACTTCATCCGAGCCGAGCTGCGGTCGCTGCTCGACGAGCTCGACCGACGCGACGACGACGACGGCTCCGCCGCCGAGCCGGCCCGCGCCTCCTCGTCGTCCGCACGGCGTGACGCCCGGCACGACGGCCACCGTGGCTGAGCCGGTCACGCCCGACCGCCCGTCCGCCCCGACGTCCGACGACGTGCGTCGCGCGCTCGGTCGCGTGCTCGACCCCGAGATCCGCAAGCCCGTCACCGAGCTCGACATGATCGGCGACGTCGTCGTCGGCCCGGGAGGCGCGGCCACGGTGGGCGTCAAGCTCACGATCGTGGGCTGCCCCGCCGCCGACACCATCGAGCGCGACGTCCGCGAGGCGACCGCCTCGGTGCCGGGCGTCACGGACGTCACCGTCGACGTGACGGTGATGACCAAGGACGAGCGGCACGCCCTCACCGAGAAGCTGCGGGCCGGGCGGGCCGCCCGGGGCATGCAGTTCGGCCCCGAGACGTTGACCCGGGTCTACGCCGTGACCAGCGGCAAGGGGGGTGTCGGCAAGTCCACCGTCACCGCGAACCTCGCCGTCGCGCTGGCGGCCCGCGGCCTCGCCGTCGGCATCGTCGACGCCGACGTCTACGGCTTCAGCATCCCCGGGCTGCTCGGTCTCGTCGGCCCGGACGGCGCCTCGGTCAAGCCGACGCGGGTCGACGACATGATCCTGCCCCCGGTCGCGCACGGCGTGAAGGTCATCTCGATCGGCATGTTCGTCGAGGACGCCTCGACGGCGGTCGCCTGGCGGGGGCCGATGCTGCACCGGACGATCCAGCAGTTCTTGACCGACGTGTACTTCGGCGACCTCGACGTGCTGCTGCTCGACCTGCCGCCCGGCACGGGCGACGTCGCCATCTCGGTGGGGCAGCTGCTGCCGCACGCCGAGGTGCTCGTGGTCACGACGCCCCAGCCCGCCGCCGCCGACGTCGCCGAACGCAGCGGCCTCGTGGCCCGGCAGACCGGCCAGCGCCTGCTCGGCGTCGTCGAGAACATGGCGGGACTGCCGCAGGCGGACGGCAGCGTCCTCGAGCTCTTCGGCTCGGGTGGCGGTGCCGAGACGGCTCGACGCCTGTCGGCGGGGCAGGAGGCCGAGGTGCCGCTGCTCGCGAGCCTGCCGCTCAGCCTGGGTCTGCGGCAGGGCGGAGACGACGGCGTGCCCGTCGTCGTCGCGTCCCCCGGCGACCCCGCGGCGGCCGCGATCGACGCGCTGGCGGGCAGCCTGGCCGTCCGGGCCCGGGGCCTGGCCGGCCGCAAGCTGGGGCTCAGCGTCAGTTGACCCGGCTCGCTGCCGCCTGACCGTGGGCGCCGGGTCCGGACGTGCAGAAAGGGCACCTCGCGCGGCGAGGTGCCCTTTCGTCACAGCGTCCGGCCCGGAGGGCCCTGACGTGCTCGTGCCGCACCCCAGCACAGGGGCGGCACACGCGACGGTGGCTCGCTCAGGAGGGAGACGAGCCGGCCGACGCGGAGTCGACTACGACCAGCGGTTGTAGGTCTTGGTCGGGATGGCCCGGAAGCCGTCACGGGCGACCGAGACGAGCGAGCCGGCGATGCCGACGACGGCGGCGATGACGAGGACGATGATTCCGGTGAGCATGATGCACTCTTTTCTGGCGCGGGTGGACGCGCGGTTCTGCGTGGTGTGATGGGATTCGCCACCGAGCCCGGGACCAGGTCGACCGGAGCTCGGGAGCGCTACGGCGCGCTCCGGGGACTCTTCAATGATGCGCCCGACGAAGCGTTAGATCAATCTCACGTTTCTACCGAAACAGAGTAGTTTTGCTACATGGATGTCAAGCGCCTCGAACTGCTCAGGGAGCTCGCCGAACGCGGCAGCGTGGCCGCCGTCGCGCGGGCCACGCACCGCACCCCGAGTGCCGTCTCGCAGCAGTTGAAGGTGCTCGAGCGCGAGGCCGGGGTCGCCCTCACCGAACGCGTCGGCCGCGGCATCGTGCTCACGGGTTCGGGTCGCGTGCTCGCGCAGACGGCGACCGACGTGGCGGTGGCCCTCGAGCGCGCCCAGGCCGTCTGGGACGACTTCGTGGCGACCCCCCAGGGCGAGGTCACCCTCGCGACCTTCCCCACCGGCGGGCAGATGCTGCTGCCCGGCCTGCTGCGGACGGTGGCCGAGACGCCGGGCCTCGTCGTCGTCGCGAGCGACCACGACCCGTCGATCCGCGAGTTCCCCGAACTGGCCGCCGACCACGACGTCGTGATCGCGCACTCGTCCGACGACAAGCCCTGGCCGGGTCGAGGCCTCGTCACGGTGCCGCTGCTCACCGAGCCCCTCGACATCGCGCTGCCGGCCGACCACCGCCTCGCCGGACGCGCCTCGCTGGCGCCCGGCGATCTCGAGGGCGAGAACTGGATCGGCGTGCCGCACGACTTCCCGTTCGAGTGGGTCTACCGCGAGATCGAGCGCGTGACCGGCAGCCCCGTGCGGGTCGCCCAGCGCTTCAGCGACACCAAGGTGACGGAGTCGCTCGTCGGGGCCGGTCTCGGCATCGCCGTGCTGCCCCGCTTCACGGCCAGGGACGCCCGCGACGACATGGTGCTCATCCCCCTCGAGAGCATCCGGGCCGTGCGGTGGGTGTCGGCCCTGCTGCGACGCGACCGGGCCGAGCGCCCGTCGGTCCGCCGGGTGGTCGACGCCCTGCGAGCCGAGGCCTCACGCGTCGCGGCCGTCCACGGCGGCGTCTGAGCGGACGCCACCTCGCCGCGCGTTCCCGCCACCGTCAGGAGGCGCGCCCACGCGACCGGGTCGGGTCGCCCCGTCACCGGGTCGTGTCGTCCCTCTACCGGGTCAGGTCGCCTCGGAGTCGTACGGCGGCACCTCGCCCACGGCGAGGGGCACGACCGACCCCGACGACCGGCCGCCGGGCAACCCCGCGGACACCGCCGCGGCCGCGGCACCGGCGGTCGCCATGCTCGGAGCCGAGGGCTTCGGAGCACCGTCGGGCCCGTCGAGCAACGCGTCACGGATGATGCGACGCGGGTCGTACTGGCGGGGGTCGAGCTTCTGCCACTCGACGTCGTCGAACTCGGGGCCCATCTCGTCGCGCATGCGGGTCTTCGCCCCGTCGGCCATGTCGCGCACCGTGCGGACGAGCTGGGCGAGCTTCGAGGCGTAACCGGGCAGGCGTTCGGGCCCGAGCAGGAAGACCGCGAGCACACCGATGATGAGCAGCTTGTCGAACGTCAGACCGAACATGGACACGCATGCAGACTAACCGGTGACGACTCGGGGAACCCCCTAGAGTTGGCCTTTCGAGGAGTGGGTGTGTCGCAGATAGAGTCAAGTTGGAAGTTCGCGGAAGAACTCGTCACCGAGAGCGACGCCATCGCCGAAGCTCGACAGCACTCGCTCGAGGTCGGGGTCGAGGCCGTCTCGTCGGCGGTCGGTGCCCAGCTGGCCGTCGTGGCGGCCGCCTCGAACGCGACGTCGATCATCGAGGTCGGCACGGGCCTGGGCGTCAGCGGCCTCTGGCTGCTGTCCGGCGCACCCGGGGCCGTCCTGACGACCATCGACCGTGAGATCGAGCACCAGCAGGCCGCTCGCGACGCCTACCTGCGGGCGGGCGTGCCGGCCGGTCGGTTCCGCCTCATCGCCGGCCGCGCCACCGACGTGCTGCCGCGGATGAACGAGAACTCGTACGACATCGTCTTCGTGGACGCCGACCCCGGGTCGGTCATCGAGTACGTCGAACACGGCCTGAGGCTGGCCCGCCCCGGGGGCATCGTGCTCGTCGCCCATGCGCTCTGGCACGGCAAGGTGGCCAACCCGGCCGTCCGCGACCCCACGACGACGGGGTTCCGGACGTTGCTCACCGAGGTTTCGACGTCACCCGCCGTGATCAGTTCGCTCTCGACCGCCGGCGACGGCCTGCTCTCGCTCGTCAAGCGCTGAGCGCCGTTCCGGCGTCTGCGCCGGACGCCCCTCGCGGGCCCGGACGCACGGACGCCCCGCCCGTCGCAGGTGCGACGGGCGGGGCGTCCGGGGTTGTTAAGGAGGTGGCCGACTAGGCGTTCACGACGCCGGCGAGGGCGTCGTGCAACTCTTTGGCTTCGTCGTCGTTGACCGACACCACGAGGCGCCCCCCACCCTCGAGCGGGACACGCACGATGATGAGACGACCCTCCTTAACGGCCTCCATAGGCCCGTCGCCGGTCCTCGGCTTCATGGCTGCCATCAGATAGTCCCCTTTCGCGAGTTGCTGGTCCTATTATCCGTGATTTCTTGCCCTCGACCTAAACGACCGCCCCCGACCGCCGATCACGGTGGCGTCCAGTCGTACCCGTTCACCCACCAGCAGTAGTAGAGCCACACCCACTGGCCCGCCAGGAAGGCCGCCACGACCAGGGCCCGGTAGACCTTCGACCGCGGCACCGCGAGCACGCCCAGCAGGGGGAACAACGGCATCAGGAGCCGCCAGGTGCTGGACTGCGGGAAGAACACGGCGAGCAGGTAGAGCGCGTAGGCGACCCCCCACAGCCGCAGGTCGACGCTGGTCCGACGTGCCCAGGGCGAGAGGATCAGGGCGGCGAAGGCGAGCACGGCCACGGCGAGCAGGGCGATGCCGGAACCACCCGGAAACCACCAGTTCGCCCCGTCGACCCACGGGGTGAAGGGCACGAGCGGCCCGTAGCCGATGTACGGCGCCCGCCAGGCGAGCTCGGTCTCGGTGTAGGCCCCCGGCACGCCCGTCACGGCCCCGGCGACCACGAGCCAGGCGACGCCGAGGACGGCCGTGGCGCCGGCCGAGACCGCCACCCGCACGCGCTCGCGCGTCGGGAAGGGGTCGTCGTACCGGTGCCACCAGCGCAGCAGTCCGTGCAGTCCGATCGCCAGGGCCAGGGGCAGCGCCCCGGGTCGGGTGAACGACATCACGAGCACGACGGGCAGCATCGCCAGGTACTGCCGTCGGACGAGCATCAGCAGGCTCGCGCACAGCAGCAGCAGGAACATGGACTCGGCGTAGGCCACCTGCAGCAGGGGCGAGAGCGGGGCGACGCAGAACAGCACGACGGCGAAGAGCGAGGTCGACTCCGACAGCGAGTGGCGCATCAGACGGTAGAAGACCAGCGCGGTGGCGGCCGCGCAGGCGACCGACACGACGACCGCCAGGGTGGCGAACGGCAGCCCCGTCAGGGCCATGAGACCGCGGACGACGAACGGGTAGGCGGGCATGAACGCCCAGGCGTTCTCGCCCACGTGGCCGTCGGCCGTCACCGGCAGGTCGCTCGGGTACCCGACCACGGCGATGATGTAGTACCAGTGGCCGTCCCAGATGGTGGCGAAGCTGCCGTAGTCGGGGCCGGCGAGCGTCCAGGCGTTCGCCTGCTGCGCACCCGCGAAGGTCAGCAGCGCCACCGTGCTGAACACCCGCGACAGCGCGAAGACGACCAGCACCCTGGCCCACCAGGGCGTCAGCCGGTAGCGCAGCATCAGCCGCCACGACCACGACGTCGGGCGTCGTGGGTCGCGACGAGGCGGCGGGGACGAGGAGGCGCGACCCACCTCGTCGACGGTCAGGCCGTCAGCCACGCCCGCAGTCCGCGCTCGTTCTCGAGGATCTGCTGCACGGGCACCCGCTCGTCGTCGTGGTGGGCGAGCATCGGGTCGCCGGGCCCGTAGTTGACGGCCGGGACACCCAGCGCCGAGAAGCGGGCGACGTCCGTCCAGCCGTACTTGGGCTTCGCCTCGCCGCCGACCGCCTTCAGGAACTGCTGCGCCAGGGGCGCGTCGAGGCCGGGCCGGGCGCCCGGCGCGAGGTCGACGATCGTGACGTCGAAGCCCTCGAAGAGCTCGCGCACGTGCGCGACCGCCTCGTCGGCGCTGCGGCTCGGCGCGAACCGGTAGTTCACGTGGACCATGCACTCGTCGGGGATGACGTTGCCGGCCACGCCGCCGGTGATCCCGACGGCGTTGAGGCCCTCGCGGTAGACGAGGCCGTCGACCTCGACCTCGCGCGCCTCGTAGGCGGCCAGGACGTCGAGGATCGGTGCGGCCCGGTGGATGGCGTTGTCGCCCACCCACGACCGGGCGCTGTGCGACCGGGCGCCGAAGGTGCGGATCTCGGCACGGAGGTTGCCGTTGCAACCGCCCTCGACCCCGCTGTTGCTCGGCTCGCCCAACACGGCGAAGTCACCCGCCAGCAGGTCGGGCCGCAGGCGGGCGAGCCGCCCCAGGCCGTTCAGCGCGTCGGAGACCTCTTCGTGGTCGTACCAGACCCACGTCACGTCGACGTTCGGCTCGGTCAGCTCGACCGCGAGCCGCAGGTGCACGGCGCAGCCGGCCTTCATGTCGACGGTCCCCCGACCCCAGAGGTACTCGACGCCGCCGTCGGTCTCGTGGCGGGTGGGCACGTTGTCGTTGATCGGCACCGTGTCGACGTGGCCGGCGACGACGACCCGCGAGGCCCGACCCAGCTGCGTCCGGGCGACGATCGCGTCCCCGTCGCGGAAGAGGTCGAGGTGGTCGCACCCCTCGAGGGTGGCCCAGATCTCGTCGGCGATCGTGCGCTCGTCGCCCGACTCGGAACGGATGTCGCAGAGCTGCCTCGTGACGTCGACGGGCGAGACGGAGAGGTCGATCGGTGCCATGCGGGCGAGTTTACGGGCCGACGGCCCGGGTCGCCTCCGAGCCGGGTCGTCGGCGGCTGCCGATACGCTCGGTCCATGACCTCCGACGCCACCGCCACCGCCCCGACCCACGCCTACGGGTACGGCCTCGCGACCGTCTCGCACGACGGCACCACCCTCGACGCCTGGTTCCCCTCCCCCCGGCTCGGCACGCTGCCCGCCGACCGCGACCCCGAGATCGCCCCGGCCGAGCTGGCCGACGCGGCCGGCCCCGACGAGCGCCGTGCCGTCGAGCTCGTCCCGGTGACCGTCGAGGTCGACCTGAGCGCGCCTCCTGCGTCCACCCCCGACGCGTACCTGCGCCTGCACCTGCTCAGCCACCTGCTCGTGAAGCCCAACTCGATCAACCTCGACGGCCTCTTCGGACACCTGCCGATCGTCACGTGGACGAACGCCGGGCCCGTGCACCCCGACGACTTCGCGCGGCTGCGTCCGTCGCTTCAGCGTGCGGGCATCGTCGCGACCGGCATCGACAAGTTCCCGCGCATGCTCGACTACGTGTCGCCCGACCGCGTCCGCATCGCCGACGCGTCGCGCGTGCGCCTGGGCGCGCACCTGGCACCGGGCACCACGGTCATGCACGAGGGGTTCGTCAACTTCAACGCGGGCACGGTGGGCTCGTCGATGGTCGAAGGGCGCATCTCGCAGGGCGTCGTCGTGGGTGACGGGTCCGACATCGGCGGCGGCGCGTCGATCATGGGCACCCTGTCCGGCGGCGGCACCCAGCGCGTCACCATCGGTGCCCGCGCCCTGCTCGGCGCGAACGCCGGCATCGGCATCTCGATCGGCGACGACACCGTCGTCGAGGCCGGCCTCTACGTCACGGCCGGCACCAAGGTCGTCGTCGTCGGCGGCACCCCGACCAACGACGGCTCGCCCCAGACCGTCAAGGCGGTCGAGCTCTCCGGTCAGCCCGGTCTGCTCTTCCGCCGCAACTCGCTGACCGGTGCCGTCGAGGTGCTCCCCCGCAAGGGCCACGGCATCACCCTGAACTCGCAGCTGCACGCCTAGGCCGGCTCCCGTCGGCCGAGGCCGAGGCCGCTCGGTGCCCGAACGACAGAAGACGGGCACGACTCCAGGAGTGATCCTGGCGCCGTGCCCGTCTCCTGGCGTCGTAGCCGGACGGCCCGGCGGGCCGACGGCCTAGCGCTGCGGCCAGTCGCGCTCGGTGGCGCCCAGGTACAACTGCTGCGGGCGGCCGATCTTGGTCGTGGGGTCGGTGTTCATCTCGCGCCAGTGGGCGATCCACCCGGGCAGCCGCCCGATGGCGAAGAGCACCGTGAACATGCGCGGCGGGAACCCCATCGCCTTGTAGATGACCCCGGTGTAGAAGTCGACGTTCGGGTAGAGCTTGCGCTCGACGAAGTAGTCGTCGGCGAGGGCGATGCCCTCGAGCTCCATCGCGATGTCGAGCAGGTCGTCCTTCACGCCGAGCGACTCGAGCACCTCGGTGGCGCTCTCCTTGACCAGCTTGGCGCGCGGATCGTAGTTCTTGTAGACGCGGTGACCGAAGCCCATCAGCTTGACGCCCGCTTCTTTGTTCTTGACGCGCTCGACGAAGCGCTCGACGCCCTGACCGCTGTCGCGGATCTCGGCGAGCATCTTCAGCACCGCCTCGTTGGCCCCGCCGTGCAACGGCCCGTACAGGGCGCTGATGCCGGCCGAGATCGACGAGAACATGTTGGCCTGGGTCGAGCCGACCAGGCGCACGGTCGAGGTCGAGGCGTTCTGCTCGTGGTCCTCGTGCAAGATCAGGAGGCGCTCGAGCGCCTTCGACAGCACCGGGTTCACTTCGTACGGTTCGGCCATCGTGCCGAAGTTCAGCTTGAGGAAGTTGTCGACGAAGCTGAGCGAGTTGTCCGGGTAGAGGAAGGCCTGGCCGAGGCTCTTCTTGTGCGCGTAGGCGGCGATGACCGGCAGCTTCGCCAGCAGTCGCACCGTCTGCAGCTCGACCTGCTCGGGGTCGTGGACGCTCATGCTGTCTTCGTAGAACGTCGACAGGGCGCCGACCGCGCTCGAGAGCACCGACATCGGGTGCGCGTTGTGCGGCAGGGCGTCGAAGAAGCGTCGCAGGTCTTCGTGCAGCAGCGTGTGCCGCCGGATGCGCGCGTCGAAGTCGGCGAGCTGGTCGGGGGTGGGCAGTTCGCCGTAGATCAACAGCCAGGCGGTCTCGAGGTAGGTCGAGTTCGCGGCGACTTGTTCGATCGGGTAGCCCCGGTAGCGCAGGATGCCCTGGTCACCATCGATGTAGGTGATCGTGCTGCGGGCGTTGGAGGTGTTCACGAAACCCGTGTCGAGGGTCGTGTAACCGGTCTGCTTGGTGAACGTCGAGATGTCGATCGACGAGGCACCCTCGGTGCTCGCGACGATCGGGAACTCGGCTGTTCCCCCCGGGAACTGCAGCGTGGCCTTCTGGGCGTCGTTGGCAGTGTCAGTCACCCGATCAGCCTAGCGGTCAGCTGCCGAGACGCTCCACGGCGGCGTCGACGCGCTCGTCGGTCGTCGTGAGGGCGACGCGCACGTGGCGGTCGCCGGCCGGCCCGTAGAACGACCCCGGAGCGACGAGCACCCCGCGGTCGGCGAGCCACGCCACGGTCGACCAGGCGTCCTCGTCGCGGGTGGCCCAGAGGTAGAGCCCGGCCTCGCTGCGGTCGATGCGGAACCCGGCCCCCTCGAGGGCGGTCAGGAGGCGCGTCCGCCGGACCGCGTAGCGCTGCTTCTGCTCGGCCACGTGCGCCTCGTCGGCCAGGGCGACGACCATCGCCTGCTGGACCGGCGCGGGCGGCATGAGGCCGGCGTGCTTCCGCACGGCGAGCAACTGGCCGAGGACGTGGTCGCAGCCGGCCACGAAGCCCGCGCGGTACCCGGCGAGGTTGGACTGCTTGCTGAGCGAGTAGACCGAGACGACGCCCCGGAGATCGTCGCCGACCACGCGCCGGTCGAGGATGCAGGGCGTGGGCCGGTCGGCCCAGTCGCCCGTCCACCCGAGTTCGGCGTAGCACTCGTCGCCGGCGATCACGGCGCCGAGTTCGCGCGCCCGGGCGACGGCGGCCCGCAGGGCCTCGACGCCGAGCACGGCCCCGTCGGGGTTGCCCGGGCTGTTCAGCCAGACCAGCTTCGTCGAGGCGGGCCACTCGGCCGGGTCGTCGGACGCGAGGGCGGTCGCGCCGACGAGAGCCGCCCCGAGGGCGTAGGTCGGGTACGCGTTCGTCGGGTAGACCACCGTGTCGCCCGGGCCGATGCCGAGCCAGAGCGCCATGCCCGCGATGAGCTCTTTCGAACCGATGGTCGGCAGGACGTTCTCGTCACCGAGGCCCGCGACGCCCCGACGGCGCGCGTACCACTCGGCGATCGCCGAGCGGAGCGCCGGGGTGCCGGCGACCTGGGGGTACGAGTGCGCATCCGTCGCGACGGCCAGGGCCTCGCGGACCACGTCGGGCGTCGGGTCGACCGGCGAGCCGACGCTGAGGTCGACGATGCCACCGGGGTGACGCCGGGCGGTCGCCGCGTACGGCACGAGGGCGTCCCAGGGGAACTCGGGCAGGTCGAGCGCCACGGAAGTCGACCTAGGCGCCGGCGCCCTGAGGGGGCAGCGCCGAGATCACGGGGTGGTCCTTCGCGATGACACCGACCTTGGCCGCGCCGCCGGGCGAGCCGATCTCGTCGAAGAACTCGACGTTGGCCTTGTAGTACTCGGCCCACTTGTCGGGCAGGTCGTCTTCGTAGTAGATGGCCTCGACCGGGCACACGGGCTCGCACGCACCGCAGTCGACGCATTCGTCGGGGTGGATGTAGAGCGAGCGTTCGCCCTCGTAGATGCAGTCGACGGGGCATTCGTCGATGCAGGCACGGTCTTTGACATCGACACAGGGCAGTGCGATCACGTACGTCACGTCTGGGGTGTTCCCTTCGCGTCGGGCAGGGCGTCCAGCCTATCGCCTGCCGGCTGCGCCCCGACCGAGGAGGCGCGGGTCGCGTCGCCGGGAGGCGTCACGCCCCCTCCGCCGCCGCCCCGCAGGCGCGGCCATCCGAGCACGAGCGTGACGACCACGACGACCCCCACGAGCCAGACGTAGGCGGGCGTGTTGGCGGGCAGCAGCACCGATCCCCCCGGGCTGGCCTGCCAGAGCACGACGAGCGTGCCGACGAGCCCGACGGCGGCCACGCCCGCCACCGCGCGCGAGCCGAACAGGGAGCGGAGCCCGGCGAGCAGCGCCAGGCTCATCAGGAGCGCGAGCACGAGCCCCGACCAGAGGGGCACGCCGCCGACGGTGATCGTCGACTGGTGCATCACGGTGCCGATCGCGCCGAACACCGCCCCCGCGGCGAGGGCCAGCACGAGGGCCGCGACGCGGCCGCCCGTCGTCATGCGCGCCATCTCGGAGGCGCCCTCGTCGACGAGCGGCTCGGGGACGAAGCGGAACGACTCGCGAAGGGTGACGGGCTCGACGGCACCGTGCGGGAACCGGATGCCGGCCCGGCCACCCGGCAGGTCGACCACCTCGACCTGGCTGCGGTGGTCGCGCAACGCGGCGAGCTTGCGCGGAGCGACGTGGCGGGCGTCCATCGTGACCACGGTGTCGTCGTCGGCCAGGGCCTCGGCCTCGGCTCCCTCGGCCGCCTCGGCGCCGGCCACGATCGCGAAGTAGGGCACGCCGACGAGGCGCGCGGCGCGCACGGCGACCCGGTTGGCCCGCACGTGGTCGGGGTGGTGGTAGCCGCCGTCCTCGTCGTAGCTGACGATCGCGGTGGGGCGGACGGACTGCACGACGGCGGACAGGTCGCTGACGACCTCGCCGAACTCGGCGGCGCAGAACGCCGCGGGGTGCAGGTCGGGAGTGGGCCCGGCGACGCCGTCGGAGCGCCACACCATGCCGCTGTCGCGGTAGGCGCGCTCCGGCAGGCCGGTCGTGCGCGCGCCCGCCGAACCCAGGAACCGGTGGTCGTCGACGCCGAGGTCGCGCATGGCGGCGGCGATCTCGCCCTCGCGGTGCACGGCGAGGGCTGCCTGGTCGTCTCGGAGGGCCGCGAGGTCGTCGGGGATCACCTCGCCCAGCTCGCCGCGCGTGCAGGTCACGACCGTGACGCCCGCCCCCGCCTCGACCAGGGCGGCGATCGTGCCACCCGTGGTGATGGTCTCGTCGTCGGGGTGGGCGTGGACGAAGAGCACGCGCTCGAGCCGCGGGTCGCCGGCGGTCGAGGGCGACGCGGGCGTCGGCGAGGCGGAGGAGTTCATCACTGGACAGGATATGCCGAGCCGCACTACTGTCGTCCTGGCTCAGGGTGCCCTAAGTGAGGTTAGCCTAACCATACCGACGCGTTCGGTGGGTTCGGTGCCTCTGCGTCGAGGCCGCCCCGCGCCTCCCGTTCCTGCTCGACGACGAGCTCCGCTCCCCTTCCGAGAAAGCCGTCACCGTGCTCGCGAACTACCTCATCGGACTCCGAGAGGGCCTCGAGGCCGCCCTCGTGGTCGGCATCCTCGTCGCCTACGTCGTCCGGGTCGGCCGTCGCGACGTGCTCCCCCGCCTCTGGCTGGGCGTGGGCGCCGCCGTCGTGCTGTCGCTCGGCATCGGTGCCGTCCTGACCTTCGGCACGTACGGCCTGACCTTCCAGGCACAGGAGGTCATCGGCGGCGGACTCTCGATCGTCGCCGTCGGGTTCGTCACCTGGATGGTCTTCTGGATGGCCCGCACCGCGCGGGGCCTGCGGGGCGAGCTCGAGTCGGGCCTCGAGCGCGCCCTCGTCGGCGGGGCCTGGGCCGTCGTGGCCCTGGCGTTCCTCTCGGTCGGGCGCGAGGGGATCGAGACCGCCCTCTTCGTCTGGGCGACGGTGCAGTCCACCGGCGGCGGCGCCGCGCCCCTGGTCGGGGCCGTGCTGGGCATCCTGACCGCGGTGGCGATCCAGCTCGCGATCTACCACGGCGTCGTGCGCCTCGACGTCGCGCGGTTCTTCCGGGTCACCGGGTGCTTCCTCGTCGTCGTGGCCGCCGGCGTCCTCGCCTACGGGGTCGGCGACCTGCAGGAGGCGTCCGTGCTGCCGGGCCGCGCCTCCCTGGCCTTCGACGTCAGCGCGGCCGTGCCGCCGACCAGCTGGTACGGCACGCTGCTGCAGGGCCTCGTCAACTTCACGCCGACGCCGAGCCGACTGCAGGTCGTCGTCTGGCTCGCGTACCTCGCCGTCGTCGTGCCGCTCTTCGTGCGCTCGACCCGGAGACGCCGACCCGGCCCCGCCGACGTGGCGGGTGCGTCGGACGCGTCGGGCGAGTCCTCGACGGTCGCCCCGGCGACGCCGGACCACCGCGCGCCCGCCCTCTCGACCACCCCGTCCCCCCGCAGCACAGGAGCACCTCGATGACCGCCAGCCCCCTCCGCCCCCTCGCCGCCGCCTCGGGTGCCGCCGCCCTCGTGCTGGCCCTGACCGGCTGCGTCGCGAACGCCCCCGCGGGGTCGTCCGCGGCCACCGCCGTGACCGTGGAGGGGTCCGACGACACGTGTCGGCTCTCGACGACGACGGTGCCGAGCGGCCCGGTGACCTTCACCATGACCAACACGGGCAGCGACAACAGCGAGTTCGAGCTGCTCGCCGAGGACGGCCTGCGCATCGTCAGCGAGAAGGAGAACATCGGCCCCGGCACGTCGGGCTCGATGACCGTCTCGGTCCCGGCCGGCGACTACTACACCGCCTGCGTGCCGGGGCTCGTGGGCGAAGGCGTGCGCGCCTCCTTCACGGTGACCGACTCGGGCACCGCCGTCGAGCCGACCGGCAGCGAGAAGCAGCAGGTCGACGCGGCGGCGACCGCCTACCTGGGCTACGTCGAGGACCAGACCGGGCAGCTCGTCACGGCCACCGACGAGTTCCTCGCCGCGTACACCGCCGGCGACGACGAGAGGGCCCGGTCGCTCTACCCGTCGGCTCGGGCGCACTACGAGCGCATCGAGCCCGTGGCCGAGTCGTTCGGCGACCTCGACCCGAAGATCGACTTCCGCGAGGCCGACGTCGAACCCGGCACCGAGTGGACGGGCTGGCACCGCATCGAGAAGGACCTCTGGCAACCCACGGCGGCCGAGAACGGAGGCGCGGCATACGTCCCCCTGACGGCCGACGAGCGCGCGCACTACGCCGGTCTGCTCACCAGCGACACGAAGGACCTGTACGACGAGGTCACGGCGAGCGACTTCACCCTCGGCATCGACACGATCGCCAACGGCGCGGTCGGCCTGATGGACGAGGTCGCCACCGGCAAGATCACCGGCGAGGAGGAGATCTGGTCGCACACCGACCTCTACGACTTCCAGGGCAACCTCGAGGGCGCGCGGGTGGCGTTCGACGGGGTGCGCGACGTGGTCGACCGGAAGGACCCCGAGCTGGCGACCGAGATCGACACCCAACTGACGAAGGTCGAGACGCTGCTCGCGGGCCACGGCAGCCTCGACGCGGGCTACCCCTCGTACACCGAGCTGACCGACTCCGACAAGAGGAAGCTGTCGGACGCCGTCAACGCCCTCAGCGAGCCGCTGAGCAGGCTGACCTCGGCGCTGATCGCCTGACCGTGACGGACGGAGGCGGCCTCTCGCGCCGCGGTCTGCTGGGGCTCGTCGGCACGGGCGTCGGGGCGGGGGTGCTCGGACTCGGCGTCGGGGTCGGCACCGACCGCGCCGTGCAGGCGCACGCCGAGGGGTCGTCGGGCGCGTCCGCCTCGTACCCGTTCTTCGGCGTCCACCAGTCGGGCATCGTGACCGCCGCCCAGGACCGCCTGCACTTCGCGTCGTTCGACGTCGGGGACGGCGTCACGCGTGCCGAGCTCGTCGAGCTGCTGCAGGACTGGAGCCACGCGGCCTCTCGCCTGACCGCCGGGCTCGACGTGAGCCCCACCGGCGCGACGGGCGGCGAGTTGCTGGCCCCACCCGACGACACGGGCGAGGCCTCGGGCCTGCCCGCGGCCGGGCTGACGATCACGATCGGCTTCGGGCCGACCCTGTTCACGACAGCCGACGGCACCGACCGCTTCGGGCTCGCCTCGAAGCGGCCGCCGGCCCTCGTCGACCTGCCCCACTTCCCGGGCGACCAGCTCGTGGCGGCCGCGAGCGGAGGCGACCTCTGCGTCCAGGCCTGCAGCGACGACCCGCAGGTCGCGGTGCACGCGATCCGGAACCTCTCGCGGATCGCCTTCGGCCGCGCCTCCCTGCGGTGGTCGCAGCTGGGCTTCGGCCGCACCTCGTCGACGACCCGCGGTCAGACGACGCCGCGCAACCTCTTCGGGTTCAAGGACGGCACGGCCAACGTCAAGGCCGAGGACGTCGCCGCTGTGGCGGACGGCGTCTGGGCGACCGCGTCGGACGGCGCCGGGTGGATGGACGGCGGCTCGTACCTCGTCGCGCGGAAGATCCGCATGACCATCGAGACGTGGGACCGTGCCTCGCTCGGCGAGCAGCAGACGGTCGTCGGCCGCGACAAGGGCGAGGGGGCCCCGCTGTCGGGCGGCACCGAGTTCACGGCCCCGGACTTCACCGCAGCCGCCGCGACCGGCACGGGGCCGGCGATCGCGCCCGACTCGCACGTCGCCCTCGCCCACCCGCAGAACAACGACGGGGCGACCCTGTTGCGCCGGGGCTACAACTTCGTCGACGGCAACGACGAACTCGGCCGACTGGCCGCCGGGCTGTTCTTCATCGCGTTCAACCGCGACCCGCGGCGGCAGTACGTGCCGATCCAGCAGGCGCTGTCACGGAACGACCGGATGAACGAGTACGTCACGCACGTCGGCTCGGCGATCTTCGCCGTGCCCCCGGGGGCCTCGCAGGGCGGCTGGGTGGGCGAGACGCTCTTCGCGTGAGCCGCGGACCTCGCCGGACGGAGCGGCGTCAGACGGGCGTCACGACGTAGGTGGCGAGCACCTGGCCGTCGCTGTCGGTCGACACGGTGAGCACCACGCGGTGCGTGGCGCCGGTGAAGGTGCCGAAGCCGCTGTCGGCGTCCGTGTCGACGCCTGACGAGGTGTAGCCCGCGGCCTCGAGCTGCTGCTGGGCGACCGCGAACCGGTCCGCACCCGAGACGGCGATCTGGGCGACCCAGCCGGTGCCGTCGGGGCCTGCTCCCCCGCCGCGGGTGGTGCCCTCGACGAGCGGCACGTCGGCCGGGAAGCTCGCCGGCAGGGTGCCGTCGGTCGTGATGCCCGCGCCGTTCAGCGCCTCGCCCGCGGCGTCCTCGACGGCCTTCTGGGCCGTGCCCTTCAGGCTCTCGACGCCGCTGTCGACCGCACCGCCGACGATGTTGTCGACGGGCGAGCCCTCGCCGCAGGCGGTGAGCCCCGCGACGAGGCCGACGGCCAGCGCGAGGGTGGCGGCGGAGCGGGTCAGGGTGTTCTTCTGGGTCGGCACCTCGCGAGGTTAGCCGCGCACGCTGGGGGCAGGCGCAGAACGTGCGGGCGGTGCACGAAGGAGGCGGCCCGCGGTGGTGCGGACCGCCTCCTCGGCGTGTGGTGCTGTGGTGCTGTGGTGCTGCGGTGCCTACGCGTTCTGCTTCTTCAGGCGGGCCGTGCTGCGCTGGCGGGCCGACGCGTCGAGCTCGACCTTGCGGATGCGGATGGCGTCGGGGGTGACCTCGACGCACTCGTCGTCACCGGCGAACTCGAGGGACTCCTCGAGCGACAGCACCTTGGAGGGCGTCATCGACTCGAAGTTGTCGGCCGTCGACTGACGCATGTTGGTCAGCTTCTTCTCTTTGGTGATGTTGACGTCCATGTCGTCGGCGCGCGAGTTCTCGCCCACGACCATGCCCTCGTAGACCTCTTCGGTCGGCTGCACGAAGAACGACATGCGCTCTTGCAGGTTGATGATCGCGAAGGGGGTGACGACACCCGAGCGGTCGGCGATGATCGAACCGTTCGTGCGGGTCGAGATCTCGCCGGCCCACGGGCCGTAGCCGTGGCTGATGCCGTTGGCGATGCCGGTGCCGCGCGTGTCGGTGAGGAACTGCGTGCGGAACCCGATCAGGCCGCGCGAGGGGACGATGAACTCCATGCGCACCCAGCCCGAGCCGTGGTTCGCCATGTTCTCCATGCGGCCCTTGCGGGCGGCCATGAGCTGCGTGATGGCCCCGAGGTACTCGTCGGGCACGTCGATGGTCATGTGCTCGAAGGGCTCTTGCAGCTTGCCGTTCTCGTCACGACGGGTGACGACCTGCGGCTTGCCGACGGTGAGCTCGAAGCCCTCGCGACGCATCTGCTCGACGAGGATGGCCAGCGCGAGCTCGCCACGACCCTGGACTTCCCACGCGTCGGGGCGTCCGATGTCGACGACCTTGAGGCTGACGTTGCCGATCAGTTCGCGGTCGAGGCGGTCCTTCACCATGCGGGCGGTGAGCTTGTGGCCCTTGACCTTGCCGATGAGCGGCGAGGTGTTGGTGCCGATGGTCATCGAGATCGCGGGGTCGTCGACCGTGATGGTCGGCAGCGGCCGGACGTCCTCGGGGTCGGACAGCGTCTCGCCGATGGTGATGGTGTCGAAGCCGGCGACGGCGACGATGTCGCCGGGGCCCGCGCTCTCGGCCGGGTAGCGGTCGAGCGCCTTCGTGATCAGCAGCTCGGTGATGCGGGCGTTGACGACGGAGCCGTCGGCCTTGACCCAGGCGACCGTCTGGCCCTTCTTCAGCGTGCCGTGGAAGACGCGCAGCAGGGCGAGGCGACCGAGGAACGGCGAGGCGTCGAGGTTGGTGACGTGCGCCTGCAGGGGGTGCTCGTCGTCGTAGGTCGGCGCGGGCACGTGCGTGAGGATCGCGTCGAACAATGGCTCGAGGTCGTCGTTGTCGGGCAGCGAGCCGTCGGCGGGCTTGTTCGTCGACGCGGCACCGTTGCGGCCCGAGGCGTAGACGACGGGCACGTTGAGGATGGCGTCGAGGTCGAGGTCGTCGACTTCTTCGCTCAGGTCGCTGGCGAGGCCGAGCAGGAGGTCTTGCGACTCGGCGACGACCTCGTCGATGCGCGCGTCGGGGCGGTCGGTCTTGTTGACCAGCAGGATGACGGGCAGCTTGGCCGCGAGGGCCTTGCGCAGCACGAAGCGCGTCTGGGGCAGGGGGCCCTCGGACGCGTCGACGAGCAGCACGACGCCGTCGACCATCGAGAGGCCGCGCTCGACCTCGCCACCGAAGTCGGCGTGGCCGGGGGTGTCGATCACGTTGATGGTGATCGGGCCGTCGGTCGCGTGCGCGCCGTTGTAGAGCACCGCGGTGTTCTTCGCGAGGATCGTGATGCCCTTTTCGCGCTCGAGCTCGTTCGAGTCCATCATGCGGTCTTCGGTGTCGAAGTGCGCGTCGAAGGAGTTGGTCTGCTTGAGCATGGCGTCGACGAGGGTCGTCTTGCCGTGGTCGACGTGGGCCACGATCGCCACGTTGCGCAGGTCGCTGCGGATGGCAGTCGCCATGGATGTGTTCCTTACGAGAAGAGAGAGGGGGAAGTGGTCGGGTCAGAGCCCGGCCAGGACAGTCTACGGCACGTGGTAAAGGGGCCCCTCCGCCGTGCTCGCGGCACGGCGCAGGGGCCCCTCGGACGCCAGGAGGCGCGGGTCGACTACCGGCCGAACTCGAAGTTCGCGCCGGGGATCGCCTCGAGCAGCTCACGCGTGTACTGCTGCGTCGGGTTGGCGAAGATCTCGTCGGTCGTGCCCGCCTCGACGACGCGCCCCTTCTGCATGACGCTGACGTTGTCGGCGATCAGCCGGACCACCGCCAGGTCGTGCGTGATGAAGAGGTAGGTCAGGCCGAGTTCGGTCTGCAGGTCGGTCAGCAGGTCGAGCACCTGGCCCTGGACGAGCACGTCGAGCGCCGAGACGGCCTCGTCGAGCACGATCACGTCGGGCTTGAGCGCGAGCGCCCGCGCCACGGCGATGCGTTGGCGCTGACCACCCGACAACTCGTTCGGGTAGCGGTTGACCGTCGACGCGGGCAACGACACCTGGTCGAGCAGCTCGCGCACGCGGGCCTGGCGACTCGCCCGGTCGCCGATGCCGTGCGTGACGAGCGGCTCGGCGATGGTGTTGCCGACGCTGTACATCGGGTCGAGCGAACCGTAGGGGTCCTGGAAGACCGGCTGCACCCGACGACGGAAGTCGAAGAGGTCCTTGCCCGTCAGGGCGCCGATGCTCTGGCCGTCGATCGCCACGGTGCCCGAGGTGATCGACTCGAGCTGCAGGACGAGCTTGGCCACGGTCGACTTGCCCGAACCGGACTCGCCGACCAGGGCCATCGTCGTCCCCCGCGGGATGGCGAACGACACGTCGTCCACGGCCCGCAGCTCGGTGGTCTTGAAGCCGCCCTGGCGGATCTTGTAGACCTTCGACAGGTTGTCGACCTTGATGTACTCGGCGTTCTTCTTGCCCGCCTCCTCGCGCTGACGAGCTCGGGCGATGAGCTCGGCGTCGTCCGCGCCCTCGTCCGAGATGGCGACGGCGTGCGCGTGGGTCGGGGCGATGCTCGACTGGATGCGCTGGCTGGCCAGGCTCGGGGCCGCGGCGACGAGTCGCTGCGTGTACGGGTGCCGCGGGTTGGCCAGGATCTCCTTCGAGGGGCCCGACTCGACGACCTGGCCCTTGTACATGACCACGAGCTTCTCGGCCCGCTCGGCGGCGAGGCCGAGGTCGTGCGTGATGAAGAGCACCGAGGTGCCGTAGTCGCGGGTCAGGGTCTCGAGGTGGTCGAGGATGCGGCGCTGGACCGTGACGTCGAGGGCCGAGGTCGGCTCGTCGGCGATCAGCAGCTTCGGCCTCGACGAGAGGCCGATGCCGATCAGCACGCGCTGCCGCATGCCCCCGGAGAACTGGTGCGGGAACTGCTTGAGACGGTCGCCCGCGTCGGACAACCCGGCCTCTTTCAGCACCTCGATCGCGCGTTCGCGGATCTCGCGCTTGCCGGTGGCGATGCCGTTGGCGCGGATCGCCTCCTCGACCTGGAAGCCGATGCTCCAGACCGGGTTGAGGTTCGACATGGGGTCCTGCGGGACGTAGCCGATCTCGCGGCCGCGGATCGACTGCATCTCGGCGGCGCTGGCCTTGACGAGGTCGCGACCCTCGAACAGGATCTCACCGCCGGTCACCCGGCCGGTGCCCGGCAGCAGGTCGATGATCGACGTGGCCGACGTGGACTTGCCCGAGCCGGACTCGCCGACGATGGCCAGGGTCTCGCCCTGGTTCATCGTGATGTCGACGCCACGGACGGCGTCGACGTAGCCGGCCTGGGTCTTGAAGCCGATCTGCAGGTTCTTGATCTGCAGGAGGGGGACGGCCGAGGAGGCGCGGTTCGCCTGCTCGGGACGCGTGGAGGTGGACGTCATCGACGGGCCCTCGCCTTCGGGTCGAGGGCGTCGCGCACGACGTCGCCCATCATGAGGAACGACAGCACCGTGATCGACAGCGCGGCCGCGGGCCAGAACAGGGTCATCGGCGCGGTGCGGATCGACACGCTCGCCTGGCTGATGTCGTTGCCCCACGACATCGTGCCGCTCGGCAGGCCGATGCCGAGGAACGACAGGGTCGCCTCGGCGACGATGAACGTGCCCAGCGAGACGGTGGCGACCACGATGACCGGGGTGATCGCGTTGGGGACGACGTGACGGATGAGGATGCGGAACCGCGAGACGCCGAGTGCGAGGCTCGCCGTGACGTAGTCGCTGTTCTTCGCGCCGAGCACCGAACCGCGCATGATGCGCGCGATCTGCGGCCAGGCGAAGAGCGAGAGCACGAGGGCCACGGTCAGCGGCGTGCGCGAGGGCAGCACGGACATCAGCACGATGGCGCCGAGCACGGTGGGGATCGCGAAGAAGATGTCGCCGATGCGCGAGACGACGGCGTCGAGCCAGCCGCCGTAGAAGCCGGCGAGCGAACCGATGATCAAACCGATCAGCGTGACCAGCACCGTCGCCAGCAGGCCGACGGTCAAGGAGGCGCGGGTGCCGTAGACGACGCGCGAGAACACGTCGGTGCCCTGCCGCGTGAAGCCCATGATGTGGCCGCTCTGCGACCCCTGGTTGCTCTTCGAGAGGTCGGCGGCCGTGGGCACGACGCTCGTGAAGAGCCCGGGCGCGAGTGCGACGACGATGACCAGGACGATGAGCGCTGCCGAGATCCAGAACAGCGGGCGGGTCTTCATCGAGTCCCAGGCGTCGTTCCAGCTGGAACGAGGCTTCTCGGACTCGTCGACGGCGTCGACGGCCTTGATGGGCGTCTCGTCGAGGTCGGCGACGAAGTGTCCGCTCGACAGTCGGGGGTTGTCGTTACTTGGCATAGCGGATCCTCGGGTCGAGAACGGCGTAGAGCAGGTCGACGAGCAGGTTGGCGAGCATGAAGATGATCACCATGACGGCCACGAACGACACGACCGTCGGGCCCTCGCCGAGCTGGATGGCGCGGTACACCGTGCCACCCACTCCCTGGATGTTGAAGATGCCCTCGGTGACGATCGCACCGACCATCAGCGAGCCGATGTCGACACCGAGGTAGGTGACGACCGGGACGAGGGAGTTGCGCAGGATGTGCACCGTCACGACGCGGTTGCGGGTGAGGCCCTTGGCGGTGGCGGTGCGGACGAAGTCGGCGCTCATGTTCTCGGAGACCGACGCGCGCGTGAGGCGCACGATGTAGGCGAACGAGACGCTGGCCAGCACGATCGCCGGCAGGACGAGTTCGCTCCAGGGAGCCTGCGAGCTGACCGTGGTGCGGAAGATGCCGAGGTTGATCGCGAAGACGTACTGCAGCACGAAGCCGACGACGAAGATGGGCACCGAGATGAGCAGGAGGCTCACCACGAGGGCGCTGGTGTCGAAGAGCTTGCCCTTGCGGAGGCCGGCCACGAGACCGACGACGATGCCGGCGACGGCCTCGAAGACGAGGGCGAGCATGGCGAGTCGGAACGTGATGGGGAAGGCCCGGACGAGCTCGTCGATGACGGGGCGACCGGAGAAGGTGGTGCCCAGGTCACCCGTGAAGAGACCGCCGATGTAGAGCAGGTACTGCACGATGAACGGCTTGTCGAGGTTGTACTGCGCTCGGATCTGCTCGAGGACCTGAGGACTCGGCTGCTTGTCGCCGAAGAGCGCCGCCACGGGGTCGCCCGGGACGGCGAAGACCATGAAGTAGATCAAGAAGGTGGCCCCGAAGAACACGGGGATCAGTTGGAGGAGTCGTCGACCGGTGTACCAGAGCATCAGTCCTCCTCGGTGTGGAGCGGGAGCATCGCGATTCGCAATCGTGTCGGGAAGTGGCGGACGCCCGTCGAGGGGGCCCGGACCAGATCGTGTCTGCTCCGAGCCCCCTCTCGAGCGCTGATCGAGGCTAGTGCCTCGGCGCGGGTGCAGCTAGTTCTTCGTGACCTCGTAGTAGAGGGGCACCGAGTTCCAGCCGAACTCGACGTTGTCCACCGTGTCGGCCCAGACGCCGGTCACGTTCGAGTACCACAGCGGGATCGCGGGGAGGTCCTTGAAGAGGACTTCCTGGGCGTCCTGGAACTTCGCGTTGGCGTCCTCGACCGAACCGGCCTGGCTGCCTTCCTTGACGAGGGTGTCGAACTGGTCGCTGCTGTAGCGGCCGTAGTTCGAACCGGCACCGGTCTGGTAGAGCGGGGCGAGGAAGTTGTACAGCGACGGGTAGTCCGCCTGCCAACCCGAGCGGAACGCACCGGTCATGGCGTCGTTCGACTCTTCGTCGAGCAGACCCTTGAAGTCGGGGTACGACTTGCCCTCGGCCTTGATGCCGAGCGTGCTCGAGATGCTGTTCGCCGCGGCGTCGACCCAGGCCTGGTGGCCACCGTCGGCGTTGTAGGCGATGCTGAACGTCGTGTCACCGTAGGGCGAGATGGCGTCGGCCTCGGCCCAGAGCTTCTTGGCCTCGCTCTCGTTGTACGTCAGGACGTCCGAACCCTCGAGGTCTTCGGAGTAGCCGTCGATGACGGGCGAGGTGAAGTCCTTGGCGGGGGTGCGGGTGCCCTGGAAGATCACCTTGGTGATCTCGTCGCGGTTGACGGCCATCGAGATGGCCTGACGACGGAGTTTGCCCTCGTCGGTCGTGCCGTCGAAGTGCTCGAGGTACTGGGGGATGGTGAACGACTGGAAGATCGCGGCCGCCTGGTTGACGTTGCGGTCCGGGAAGTCGTCCTTGTACGTCTCGAACGCGCTGTCGGGGACGGCGTCGAGGATGTCGAGGTTGCCCGACTGGGCGTCCGCGTAGGCGGCGTCCTGCGTCGTGTAGAACTTGATCGTCAGACCACCGTTCTTGGGCGTGCGGGGGCCGTCGTAGTCCGAGTTGGTGACGAGCTTGATGTCCTGGTTGTGGGTCCAGGCGCCTTCGCCGTCGAGCTTGTACGGGCCGTTGCCGATCGGGTTCTCGCCGAAGGCCGCCGTGTCGGCGTAGAACGCCTCGGGCAGCGGGGAGAACGCCGAGTAGCCGAGGCGCAGCGGCCAGTCGGCCTCGGGGGCCGTCAGCTGGACGGTGAACTCGGTCGGGCTGACGACCTCGAGGGCGAGGTCGCTGTCGGCGTCGTAGCTGAAGCCCTGGATGTCGTCGAAGAAGTAGCTGCCACCCTGGGCGTTGCTGAGCTGCGCAGCCCAGTTCCAGGCCTTGGTGAACGACTCGGCGGTCACGTCGGTGCCGTCGGTGAACTTCAGGCCCTCGCGGATCTTGACGTCCCAGTTCTGGTTGTCGTCCGAGGTGATGCTGTCGGCGACGTCGTTGACCGACGCACCCTTGGCGTCGTAGCTGATCAGACCGGCGAAGATCGAGTCGATGATCTTGCCACCGCCGACCTCGGTGGTGTTCGAGGGGATCAACGGGTTCTGCGGCTCGTTGCCGTTCGTCGTGATCACCGCGGAAGCGTCACCGGACGACGAGTCGTCCCCGCTGCCGCTGGCGCAACCGGTGAGGACGAGTGCTGCCGTCCCCACGACGGCGACGGCCGACAGGCCCATGCGCGTCTTCTTCAATGTTCCTCCTGATGCGGGAAAGGACGCAGCACTGTGCCCAGGGGCCGTGCCGCGTTGGATGCAGTGAGCCTAAGCACCCCGTTCCGGCATCACCAAACCACCGCGACAACGGTTACACGACGGAAACCAACTCGCGGGATCATTGCGTCGGCATGCAGTTCGTTGCGCGGAAGACCTGAAGTTCGCAGGAATCGGCTGCGGGAAATCCGCCACCTGGCAGGTATTGTTCTCCGCCACCCGGGAGGCGCGGGTCGGCCCGCTCACGTCCGCCGCGTACGATCACCCCCGTGAGCCGCCCCGACGCCCCTGCCTCCGACGCGACACCACCCGTGGTCCTCGCACCGTACCCGGCCCCGATGACCCGCGCACGCCTCCGGGTCGAGATCGCGATCGTCCTAGGGCTCTCGCTCGGCGCCTCGGCCGTGTACTCGGTCCTGTCGATCGTCAACCGGCTCACGCAGCAGACCGCGCTCTCGCAGCAGACGGCCACCCTCAACTCGCCGTTGAGCAGCCGCGAGTTCTTCGACCTCGCCTACCAGGTGCTCGGCATCGCGGTCGACCTCGTGCCGGTGCTGCTCGTGGCCTTCCTGCTGTGGCGACGGGAGCGCCCGCACCTGGGCCGCCTGGGCGTCGACTTCTCGCGCGCCGGGCGCGACACCCTGGGGGGCGTCGGTCTCGCGCTGGCCATCGGAATCCCGGGCATCGGGCTCTACCTGGTCGGCAAGGCGCTCGACCTGACCGTCACGGTGGTCCCGACGAACCTCGGCGAGCACTGGTGGACCGTGCCCGTGCTGCTGCTGTCGGCGCTGCGGGCCGGCGTCACCGAGGAGGTGATCGTCGTCGCCTACCTGTTCGCGCGCCTGCGCGACCTCGGCTGGCGGACCTGGTCGATCATCGTCACCGCCGCCCTGCTGCGCGGCAGCTACCACCTCTACCAGGGCTTCGGGGCCTTCGTCGGCAACGTCGTGATGGGGGTCGCCTTCGGCTGGCTCTACGTGCGCTTCGGCCGGGTGCTGCCCCTGGTGATCGCGCACTTCGTGATGGACGCCGCCGTCTTCGTCGGCTACCCGTGGGCCGCGACGGCGTTCCCGGCCCTCTTCGGCCTGCCGTCCTGACCCCGCGGCGTCGAGCGCACGCGGGCCGGCCCGACGAAACTGGGTCTTGACACCCGTTCGGGGGGCGAGTCTGATGTACCCACGGGTCGTCGCGATCCGCGCTAGCCGAACAGCGTGAGCTGTCCCCCGGGCGTCGATCGGGACGGTCGCCGCTACGTGAACGCCCTCCGCGACACTCGGCGGCCGACGTCCGAGGGACCAAGAGGGAACCGCCAGCACTCGACGGGATCGGGTGCTGGCGGTTTCCCGTCCGAGGCGCGGTCGGCGCCGGACGCGACCTAGGCGAACGCCTCGGCCGGCGGGCAGTTGCAGAACAGGTTGCGGTCGCCGTAGGCCTGGTCGATGCGACGCACCGGCGGCCAGTACTTGCCGCGGACGAGCGAGCGCACCGGGTACACGGCCTCTTCGCGGCCGTACTCGGCCGTCCACTCGCCCACAACGACCGACTCGGCCGTGTGCGGAGCACCGCGCAGGGGGCTCGACTCGGCCGTGTACCGGCCGGCCGCGACCTGGTCGGCCTCGCCCTTGATGGCGATCATCGCGTCGACGAAGCGGTCGATCTCGGCGAGGTCCTCGCTCTCGGTCGGCTCGACCATGAGCGTGCCCGCGACGGGGAACGACATCGTCGGGGCGTGGAAGCCGTAGTCGATGAGGCGCTTGGCCACGTCGTCGACGGTCACGCCGGTCGCGTCGCGCAACGGACGCAGGTCGAGGATGCACTCGTGCGCCACGAGGCCGTTCTCGCCGGCGTAGAGCACCGGGAAGTGCTCGCGCAGGCGGGCGGCGACGTAGTTCGCCGACAGGACGGCCGCGCCGGTCGCGCGGGTGAGGCCCTCGGTGCCCATCATGCGGACGTAGGCCCAGCTGATCGGCAGGATGCTCGGCGACCCGTACGGGGCACTCGAGACCGGCACTCCGGCGTGGGCGAGGCGATCGCCGTCGGCCGAGGCGACGGCACCCGTGCGGCGGTCGGCCTGCTGCGCCATCGGGTGACCGGGCAGGAAGGGCGCGAGGTGCGCCTTGGCCGCCACCGGTCCGACGCCCGGACCACCACCACCGTGGGGGATGCAGAAGGTCTTGTGCAGGTTGAGGTGCGACACGTCGCCGCCGAAGTCGCCGAAGCGCGCCACCCCGAGCAGGGCGTTGAGGTTCGCCCCGTCGACGTAGACCTGGCCGCCCGCGGCGTGCACCGCGTCGGTGAGCGCGACGATGTCGTGCTCGTAGACGCCGTGGGTCGACGGGTAGGTGATCATGAGCGCCGCGAGCTGGGCCGCGTGCTGCTCGACCTTCGCGCGCAGGTCGTCGAGGTCGACGTTGCCGCCCTCGTCGCAGGCGACCACGACGACGCGCATGCCGGCGAGCACGGCGCTGGCCGCGTTCGTGCCGTGCGCGCTCTGCGGGATCAGGCACACCGTGCGGTCGGCGTCGCCGTTCGCGAGGTGGTAGCCGCGGATCGCCAGCAGGCCGGCGAGCTCGCCCTGGCTGCCCGCGTTCGGCTGCAGCGAGACGGTGTCGTACCCGGTCACCTCGGCCAGCCAGCCCTCGAGCTGACCGATCAGGTCGAGGTACCCCGCGACGTCGTCGGCCGGGGCGAACGGGTGCACGCCGGCGAACTCGGGCCAGGTGACGGCGGCCATCTCGGTCGCCGCGTTGAGCTTCATCGTGCAGCTGCCGAGCGGGATCATGCCGCGGTCGAGCGCGTAGTCCTTGTCGGCGAGGTGCTTGAGGTAGCGCATCATGCTGGTCTCGCTGCGGTGGGTGCGGAAGACCGGGTGCGTGAGGTAGTCGCTCGTCCGCAGCAGCGCCTCCTGGAGGCCCGACCCGGCCTCGCCCTCGAGCAGGTCGACGCCGAGGACCTCGGCGACGACGCGCACGTCGTCCCGCGTCGTGGTCTCGTCGAACGAGAGCCGGATGCAGTCGCCGTCGACGGCGTGCACCAGGTAGCCGCGGTCGTGGGCCGCGGTGACGATCTCGGCCGCGCGACCGGGGACGAAGACCTGCAGCGTGTCGAAGAACGAGTCGTTCTCGAGCTCGAGCTCGCTGGCGCCGATCGCCGCCGCGAGGTCGGAGGCGTGACCGTGCACGCGCGTCGCGATGTGCCGCAGGCCCCAGGGGCCGTGGTAGACCGCGTACATCGACGCCATGACGGCGAGCAGCACCTGGGCGGTGCAGATGTTCGACGTGGCCTTCTCGCGGCGGATGTGCTGCTCGCGGGTCTGCAGGCTGAGCCGGTAGGCGGGCTGGCCCACGGCGTCCTGCGAGACGCCGACCAGCCGGCCGGGCAGCTGGCGTTCGAGGCCCGTGCGCACGGCCATGTAGCCCGCGTGCGGACCTCCGAAGCCCATCGGCACGCCGAAGCGCTGGCTGGTGCCGACGGCGACGTCGGCCCCGAACTCGCCGGGCGCCTCGACGAGCGTCAGCGCCAGCAGGTCGGCGGCGACGACGGCCAGGCCGCCGTGGGCGTGGGCGGCCTCGACGACGGCACGGGGACTCCAGACGGAGCCCGAGGCCGACGGGTACTGCACGAAGACGCCGAACGACGCGGGCAGCTCGGCGGGGTCGAGCACCGACAGGTCGAGCTCGACGAGCTCGATGCCGACGGCCTCGGCACGGCCGGCCAACAGGGCCTTGGTCTGCGGGAAGGTGTCGCTGTCGACGACGAAGACGTCGGTCTTCGCCTTCGACGCCCGGCGCGCCAGCAGCATGCCCTCGACGACGGCGGTGCCCTCGTCGAGCATCGAGGCGTTGGCCGTCGTCAGGCCGGTGAGCTCGGCCACCATGGTCTGGAAGTTGATCAGGGCCTCGAGCCGGCCCTGCGAGATCTCGGGCTGGTACGGCGTGTAGGCGGTGTACCAGCTCGGGTTCTCGAGCACGTTGCGCTGGATGACGGCGGGCGTGACCGTGTCGTAGTACCCGAGGCCGAGGAGGCTGCGCGACACGCGGTTGCGCCCCGCGAGGGCACGCAACTCGGCGAGCGCCTCTTCTTCGCCGATCGGCTCGGGCAGCACGCTGTGCTCGAGGGGCGTGGCGTGGATGGCGTCGGGCACGGCGGCCGCGACGAGCGACTCGACGCTGTCGTGGCCGACCGCGGCGAGCATGGTCGCCTGGTCGTCGGGGGTGGTGCCGACGTGGCGGTCGACGAAGCCGGTGGCCACCTGGTCGGACCAGCCGCCGAAGACCGACCCGCCGGGCTGCCCGGTGCTCATTCGGCGGTCAGCGCGACGTACTCGTCGCGCGAGAGCAGGCCCTGGCCGTCGGTCGACGACAGGGTGATCTTGATGAGCCAGCCCTCGCCGAACGGGTCGCTGTTGACCAGGTCGGGACTGTCGACCACGGCCTGGTTGGCCTCGAGCACCGTGCCCAGGGCCGGGGCGAAGAGTTCGCCGACCGACTTCGTCGACTCGATCTCGCCGACGACCGTGCCGGTCTCGACCTCGGTGCCCTCGGCGGGCAGGTCGACGTACACGACGTCGCCGAGCTTGTCGGCCGCGTAGTCGGTGATGCCCACGGTCGCGGTGTCGCCGTCGATGAGGAGCCACTCGTGCTCGGCGGTGTACTTCAGTGCGGTGAGATCGGTCATGGCCGGTCCTTTCGGGGTGGTGTGCCTAGGAGCGCTTGTAGAAGGGCAGCGGGACGACGGTCGCGGCGACCGCGGTGCCCCGGACGTCGACGGCGAGCGCGGGGCCGCGGTCGACCACGTCGGGGTCGACGTAGGCCATCGCGACCGGGTGGCCGAGGGTCGGCGACAGGGCGCCGCTCGTGACCTCGCCGACGACGGTGCCGTCGTCGGTGACCACCGGGTAGCCGGCCCGCGCGGCCCGGCGGCCGGTCAGCGTGAGGCCGACGAGGACGCGCGCCCCCGCGGCCGGTTCGACGCCCTGACGCCCGACGAAGTCCTTCGAGGTGTCGACGACGCGACCGAGACCCGCCTGGTCGGGGCGCACGTCGAGGCCGAGCTCGTGGCCGTAGAGGGGCATGCCGGCCTCGAGGCGCAACGTGTCGCGACTCGCCAGGCCCGCGGGCACGAGCCCACGGGGGCCGCCGGCCTCGGCGATCGCGGCCCAGAGCACGGGGGCGGTCTCGGGGTCGACGTAGAGCTCGAAGCCGTCCTCGCCCGTGTAGCCGGTGCGGGCGATGAGCACGGGAGCGTCGTCGAAGGTGCCCTGCAGCACGCGGTAGTAGCGCAGCGTCGACAGCGGCGCGTCGGGTTGCAGCCGGTCGGCCGTGACCAGTTCGTCGAGCACGCCCTCGCTCTCGGGGCCCTGCACGGCGATCAACGCGGTGTCGTCGCTCTCGTCGTCGACCGTGACGTCGAACCCGGAGGCGCGGGTCGCCAGCGCCGCGAAGGCCGCCTCGCGATTGCCCGCGTTGGCCACCACGAGGAAGTCGTGGTCGTCGAGGCGGTACACGACGAGGTCGTCGACGATGCCCCCCTCGGCGGCGAGCAGCAGCGAGTACTTGGCCCGCCCGACCGCGATGGTCGACAGCGTGCCGGCGAGCGCGTGGTCGAGGAACGCCCCGGCGTCGGGCCCGACGACCGCGATCTCGGCCATGTGCGAGAGGTCGAAGAGGCCGGCGGCCGTGCGGACGGCGTGGTGCTCGGCGAGGTCCGAGTCGTAGCGGACCGGCATCTGCCAGCCGGCGAAGTCGGTGAAGACGGCCCCCGCTGCGACGTGCACCTCGTGCAGCGGGCTGAAGCGCTCGTCCGGCTCGTCCGGCTCGTCGGAGCCGGTCGGGTCGTCGGCGTCGCCGGGCCCCGTGGCGATGCCCTCGGTGCCGTCGTCGGACAGGACGACGTCGCCTCCGGGCGTGGCGGCCGCGTCGACGTCCGTGAGGTCGTCGTCGTCGGGCCCGGGGGCGGCGGGCAGGTTCGAGGCTGCGTCGGACATCGTGCTCCTGGAGGGACGGACCGGCCGCCAGGTGTCTCGGCCGGGAACGGTGTCGTGCGGGTCGGGCACGACGGGGCAGTGCGCACCGGTGGTCGCCGGTGCGGACTCCCCCTCTGTCATGGGCCTGAGAGCTTCACCGGCCGAGGCCGGCTTTCACCGTGGGCGAGGACCGGCGAGGGGTCTGTGGACCGCCTCGCGCCTCCTGCTTTTCAGAGTGGCCAGTCCGTCGCGGTACGCGTACCTGAGAGATTGGCGGGGAGCTTGCTCCTTCGGTGCCCGGTCGGCGCAGTCTCTGCGCACCGGAGCTCTCCCGCGACGTGTTCGTGGCCCGATGTTCGGTTGTGGCGTCAGCCTAGCGCCGTCGTGTGACACGCAGGTTTCGAGATCCCGTCGGATCGGGAGGGCATCGGCCGCGGCACGACGGCCCGGACGACGGACGCCCCGACCGGGCGGCGGTCGGGGCGTCGGGTGGTGCGGGTGCGACGGAGGGGGCCTAGACGGCGCGCGACGGCTCTCCGGGCTCGGGCGAGCCGGCGGCCTCGTGGGCGGCGACGAGCTTGCGCACGTCGTCGGCGAGCTGGCTGACGCCCTCGGGCAGCATCTCGAAGCCCTCGTGGTTGCCCGGGTTCACGACGAGGCCGGTCTCGGCCGGGATCGCCTGCACGAGCTCGGCGGCCGGCAGCGTGGCCGAGTACCGCGCGACGCCCTTGACCTGCTCGCCGATCATGTCGACGTGGGTGAAGGCCGCGAGCATGGGCACGCCCTCGCGGTCGAAGAGCACGGGCTGCAGGTCGTTCAACGACTCCTGCGCGTCGGTGGCCGTCGCGACGACGACCTGGGCGTTGACGAACTCGGCGAGCACGCTGTTCATGTCGCCCTCACCCGCCTGCCCCTTGCTGATGGCCTGCTCGAGTGCGGTCTTTTCGCGGTTGTCCGTTGCGGTCATCGCTCCAGGGTGCCGGGCCAACCTCCGTGTCGCCTCCGTGTCGGCGTGGTGCGCGGCCGTGCCGCTCGCTACCCTGTGCAGCACCCCGTCGCGCAGCACCGTCCCGAGGAGCCCCCGTGCCCCGCACCCCCCGACCGTCCCGTCGAGCGGGCGTGCCCGCGGCCCTCACCGTCGTCGGCCTCGCCGTCGCCCTGCTCGTCACGGGCTGCGCCGGCGCCACGCCCGCCTCGAGCTCGAGTCCCGGCCCGTCGGCCACGCGGCAGGCGGAGCCCTCGGCCACGGCGTCCGACATCGCGACGGCCCTGCCCGACGCCACCGCCCTGCCCGAGACCGAGCCGCCCGCCCCCGCCACGGCCGAGGCCCAGGAGGCGCCCCCCGCGTGGCACGCGTGCGTCACGGCGATCGGCGACCAGAACCCCGACCTTCCCTTCCTCGACGACGTCTGGGCCTACGAGGCCGACGACGTCCAGGACAGCGCCACGGGCGCGGTCGCCACCGTCACCATGGGTCACCTCTCGGACGGTCGTCCCGCCACCGAGTGGACGTGCCGCATCTCGGGCACCCCCGAGTCCCCCGTCGTCGACTCGGTCACCCCGGCCGACCTCTGACCGACGACGCGACGGCGACGACGACCGTGCCGTCGACCTCGTCGTCGCGGACGACCCGGGCCCGGAGGCCCGCGGTGACCAGCGCCTCCCGGGTGTCGTCCGCCTGACCCACGCTCGTCTCGAGGACGAGCGTGCCGCCCGGCGCCAGCCACGCACCGACCTCGGCGGCGATGCGCCGGTGCAGGTCGAGCCCGTCGGCGCCGCCGTCGAGGGCGAGCGACGGCTCGTGGAGGCGCGCCTCGGGGGGCAGGGACGCGATCGCGTCGGTCGGCACGTACGGGGCGTTCGCGGCGACGACGCGCAGGCGGCCGCGCAGCGACGCGGGCAGGCCGCCGAAGAGGTCGCCCTCGACGACCGTGCCCTGGTCGGCGAGGTTGCGCCGCGCGCAGTGCACGGCCGCCGGGTCGAGGTCGGTGGCCCACAGCTCGAGACCCGGGTGCTCGACGGCGAGGGCGGTGGCCACGGCGGCGGCACCGCAGCAGAGTTCGAGCACGGGGCCGCCGGGGGCCGCGGGACGGCCGGTCGGGTCGGCGGCCGCGAGCGCCGCGGAGGCCTGGTGGAGGACCAGCTCGGTGCGGCGGCGGGGCACGAAGACGCCCGGCTCGACGACGATCCGCAGTCCGGCGAACGCCGCCCAGCCCACGACCTGCTCGAGCGGCCGACCCGCGACGCGGTCGGCCACCATCGACTCGAGCGCCTCGTCGTCGGGGGCCTCGCCGAGCAGCACCCGCGCCTCGTCCTCGGCGAAGACGCAGCCCGCGGCCCGCAGGCGACGCGTGACGAGTCGTTCGCGCTCGGCCCCGGGGATCGTCACGCGTCCACGCTAGACCGACGCGTAGGCTGACGAGACCCGACGGCACGAGGGAGAACATGAAGCCGCTGACCGAGACCGACATCCGCGAGTCGTTCGTCAACGCCCTGCCGGGCGACCTCGAGCGGCTGCCGATCCCCGGGCTGCACGAGATGCTCTGGGAGGACCGCGAGTTCCTGGGCTGGCGCGACCCGCAGGCCCACCACCGCGGGTACATCGTGCACTGGATGGACGACCGGCCGGTCGGCCTCGTCGTGCGGTCGTCGAGCAGTTCGCTCCGCCCCGGCATCGCGGCCATGTGCTCGCTCTGCCACTCGCCGCAGCCGGCCACCCAGGTGCGCCTCTTCACCGCTCCGAAGGCCGGCGAGGCCGGGTTGAACGGCAACACCCTCGGCACCTACATCTGCGAGGACCTCGCCTGCTCGCTGCTCATCCGCGTCGCGCCGCCGCACCTCAACCCGCCCGAGCAGATCGAGCGGCGCTCGGTCGGGTTGACCGAGCGCGTCCGGGGCTTCACGGCGAACGTCATGAAGACCGCCTGACGCGAGGGCGTCCCGACGACCCGCACCGCGCCTCCCGGGCCCCGTCCCGTCGAGGCCGCACCCCGACCACCGACCACCCATCGAAAGGCCCCGCCGTGTCCGTCGTCAAGATCAACGCCATCCACGTCCCCCAGGGGTCCGGCCCCGAGCTCGAGAAGCGCTTCGCCGCGCGCAAGCACTCGGTCGACGGGGCCGAGGGGTTCGAGGGCTTCCAGCTGCTTCGCCCCGTCGCCGGCGAGGACCGCTACTTCGTCGTCACCACCTGGCGCAGCGAAGAGGACTTCCGGGCCTGGTCGGCCGAGGGGGTGAAGGCCGCGCACGCCCGCCCGGCCGGTGCGGCGGACGCCCCGCGCGGCCCCGTCGCGACCGGTGCCGACCTGCTCGAGTTCGAGGTCGTCGAGCTCTGACGCCCGTGTCCGCCGAGCCCGACCGGACGGGTCGCGGCCGGGCTCTGTCGACGTCGAGCGACCGACCGCCCGGGTGACAGCGTTCTCCAGGGTTCGCGCGTAGTCTCCTGCCCTGTCGTCGACCCGCTCGGGGCCCGGCGTGAGAGGTCGCGATCGTCATGAAGAAGTCCACCCGCTGGGCCACCGCCGCCGCCGTGCCCGTGGCCGTCATCGCCGCGAGCATCGTGGTCCCCGCCGTCTCGGCCACCGCCGACGTCGACCTGCCCGACAAGTCGCCCCGGCAGGTGCTGGCGCTGGCCGCCTCGAGTTCGGGTGCGTCGTACTCGGGCACCGTCGAGCAGACCTCCGACCTGGGGCTGCCCGACGTCTCGGCCCAGGCCTCCGGCGGCTCGGCGTCGTCCGACGTCGCGGGTGCCCTCGAGCTGCTGACCGGCAGCCACACGGCCGAGGTCTACGCCGACGGCACGTCCAAGCAGCGGGTGCAGGTCATCGACGACCTGGCCGAGCGCAACGTGATCCGCGACGGTTCGAGCGTGTGGACCTACGACTCGAAGACGAAGGAGGCCACCCACGCCACCCTGCCCGACGAGAGCCGTGCCCAACGCCCCTCCGTCCTGCCGGACGGCACCGCCGTGCCGCAGACGCCCGCCGAGCTCGCCGACCTCGTCCTGGCGAACGTCGAGCCGACGACCACCGTCACGGCCGAGTCCGACGTGAACGTCGCCGGACGCGACGCGTACCAGGTCGTCCTCACGCCGAAGGACTCGTCGACCCTCGTCGCCCGGGCGACGCTCACCGTCGACGCCGCGACCGGCGTCCCGCTCAAGGTGGTCGTCGACGCCAAGGGTCAAGCCGACCCGGCCCTCTCGGCCGGGTTCACCTCGATCGACTTCGACGCCCCGGCGGCGAGCGTCTTCGCCTTCACTCCCCCGGCCGACGCGACCGTGACCGAGGCGACGGCGCCCGGCCGCGTCTCCGGCCGGGCGAAGGTCGAGGGGACCCACGCCGAGAAGACCGTCGTCGGCTCGGGCTGGAGCACCGTCGTCGGCGTGACCCCGGCACCCGGATCGACCGACCGTGCCTCGTCGTCCGACACGAGCGGCCTGCTCGACCAGCTGACCACGAAGGTCGACGGCGGGCGCGTGCTCGAGACCTCGCTCGTCTCGGTGCTGCTCACCGACGACGGCCGGGTGTTCGCCGGAGCCGTCGACGCCGAGGCCCTCCAGGCCGCCGCGGCCGGCCAGTGACCCCCGGCCGGTGAGCCACGACACCACCGCGGTCCGGTCGTCGCGCGACGACGCCGGGCCGCGCGGCGCGTTCGCCGTCGAGACGAGCGGCCTGACCAAGCGCTTCGGCCACCAGCAGGCCGTCGACGGCGTCGACCTCGCCGTGCCGCACGGCAGCGTCTACGGGTTCCTCGGCCCGAACGGATCGGGCAAGACGAGCACGATCCGCATGCTGCTCGGGCTGACCTCGGCGACGAGCGGCGAGATCCGCGTGCTGGGCGGCTCGATGCCCGACGACCTCCGACGGGTCCTGCCCCGGGTGGGCGCCCTGGTCGAGGGTCCGGCCTTCTACCCCTTCCTCTCGGGTCGGGCCAACCTGCACCGCCTCGACTCGGGCGACCGTCGGGCACCGGCGGCCACCCGCCGGGCCCGCGTCGACGCGGCGCTCGACCGCGTCGGCCTCGGGCACGCCGCCTCGAAGAAGGCGCACGCGTACTCGCTCGGCATGAAGCAGCGCCTGGGCATCGCCACCGCCCTGCTCATGCCCCGCGACCTGCTGGTGCTCGACGAGCCGAGCAACGGCCTCGATCCGCAGGGCACCCGCGAGGTCCGCGGCCTGATCCGCTCGCTGGCCGACGAGGGCACGACGGTCCTCGTCTCGAGCCACCTGCTGAGCGAGGTCGAGCAGATGTGCACGCACATCGGCGTCATGAGCGCAGGGCGGCTGCTCACCCAGGGCACGCTCGACGACCTGCGAGCCCTCGGCGCACACCGTGTCCGACTGCTCACCCCCGACCCCGACGTCGCCCGTGACGTGCTGACCCGCCTCGGGCTCACCCCGGAGGCGCCGGCCCGCTCGGACGCGACGCCCGCCACCGCGGGCGGCTCGGTCCGCGTCGAGGCCGACCTGGCCGTCGAAGGCCTGTCACCCGAGTCGATCGTGTCCGCGCTCGTCGCGGCCGACGTCCGGGTGCGGGGCTTCGAGGTGGCGGGCGCGAGCCTCGAGGACCGCTTCGTCGACCTGACCGGAGAGGGCTTCGATGTCGCCGGCTGAGCCCAGGGACGCCCACCCCGACGACCGGGCCGTGGACGGCCCGGCCGACCGGCCCCGGCACGGACTCGGCCTCGCCCTGCTCGGCAGCGAGCTCGCGATGCTCTTCCGCCGCGTGCGGACCATCGCGCTGCTCGGTGCCCTGGCGCTGATCCCCGTGCTGCTGGCCGTCGCGGTCCGCGTCACGACGGCCGACGGCGGCGGAGGCCGCGGGCCGGCATTCCTCGGCGACATCACCCAGAACGGCCTCTTCGTCTCCCTCACCGCGCTCACGGTGGCGATCCCGCTCTTCCTCCCCCTGACCGTGGGCGTCGTCGCCGGCGACACGATCGCCGGAGAAGCGAGCCTCGGCACCCTGCGGTACCTGCTGGTGACCCCGGTGGGCCGGGTGCGCCTCCTGCTCGTCAAGTACGTGGCCGCGGCCGCGTTCTGTCTCGCAGCGACCCTCGTGGTGGTCGTGTTCGGGGCCATCGCCGGGGCCGCGCTGTTCCCGATCGGGCCGGTGACCCTGCTCTCGGGCCAGACCGTCGGCCTCGGCGACTACGCCCTGAGGCTGCTGCTGATGGCGCTCTACGTCACGCTCTCGTTGCTGGGCCTCAGTGCGATCGGCCTGTTCGCCTCGACCCTGACGAGCGTGCCCGTCGGCGCCATGGCCGCCACCATCGTGCTCTCGACCGTCGCCCAGATCGTCGACGCGCTGCCGCAGCTGGACGCCCTCGACCCGTGGCTGTTCACCCACCACTGGCTGGGCTTCGCCGACCTGATGCGCGATCCGATCTCGTGGGACTCCTTCGCCGCCAACGCCCTGCTGCAGGCGGGCTACGTCGCCGTGTTCGGCGCCCTCGCACTCGGCCGCTTCACGACGAAGGACGTCCTGAGCTGATCCCCCGGTGCGCCGGGGTCGGTGGTCGCGGTTACCGTTGATCGGTGCTCCTCCGACCCGGCCCCGCTCCGACCCGACCCGTTCGACCCCGCCTCGTCCCGGGCCCACCTCGTCGCGTCCGCTTCACGGTCGCCGCCGCGTTCGCGGCTGCGGTGCTCGTGGCGACCGCCGGCTGCACGTCGACCGCGGTCGACGACCGGACGGCCGTCGTCACCCGGGGGCAGGAGGCGCGGGTCACCGTCGTCGGCGCGGCCGGGGCACCCGAGAGGGCCGTCGAGGCGAGCCGGGCGCTGTTCACCTCGAGCCCCGTCGCGGTCGTCGCCCCGGACGGCGATCCCGAGGCCCAGGCGGTGGCCGCCGACGAGGCGCGACGACTGCGGGTGCCGATGCTGCTGGCGCCCGCGGCGGGGTCCACCGGCGGATCGGCGTCACCGGTCCCCTCCTCGTCGGGACTCGCGACCGACTCGTCCACGGGGCTCGGGGCCGAGCTCGACCGACTCGGCGTCGAGACGGTGCTGGGCGTCGGTGACGTGGGGGCGCTCGGCGCGACGGGTGTCGAGGTCGTGACCAGCGCCTCCTCGGTCGACGTCCCCGAGGCGGGCACCGCACGCCACGACGTCCTCGCCGTCGTGGCCGGTGGCGACGACGCCGCGGCGACGGCCACGGCACGGGCCGCGGGCGCCGAGGTCGAGGCCCTGCCCGACGGGGTCGTCGACCTGCAGGCGTCCGGCGAGGTGATCGACGCGCTGCACGCCTCGTCGACGACCGCCACCCTGTTGGTCGGCGCCTCGTTCTCGACGGTCCCCGACCCCGACTGGTCGGTCGCGGCGGCCCGCTCGGGCGCACAGCTGCCGGGCGGTGGTCAGCGGTTCTTCCCCGACCGACGGTTCGTGGCGCTCTACGGCGCCCCCGGCACGGGAGCGCTCGGCGTGCTCGGCGAGCAGGACGTCGCCGCCACCGTGCAGCGGGCCGCCGCCGTCGCGGCGAGCTACGACGCGGTGAGCGACCGTCCCGTCGTCCCGCTGCTCGAGATCATCGCCACCGTGGCCTCCGGTGCGGCCGGGGCCGACGGCGACTACTCGAACGAGCTCTCACCCGAGAGCATCTTGCCCTACGTCGACGCGGCCGCCGCGGCCGGCCAGTACGTCGTGATCGACCTGCAGCCGGGGCGGGCGGACTTCCTCAGCCAGGCGAAGCGCTACGAGTCGCTGCTGTCGCGGCCGAACGTGGGCCTGGCCCTCGACCCCGAGTGGCGGCTCGAGGCCGACCAGGTGCCCCTGCGGCAGATCGGCGGGGTCGAGGCGAGCGAGGTGAACGCCGTCTCGAGCTGGCTGGCCGACCTCGTGGCGTCGAGGGGCCTGCCGCCGAAGATGTTCGTGCTGCACCAGTTCCGGCTCGACATGCTGCGCGATCGGTCGTCGATCGACACGTCGCACCCCGAACTCGAGACGCTGGTCCACGTCGACGGCCAGGGCTCGCAGCCCGACAAGCAGGCCACCTGGCGCACCCTGCACGACGGGGCACCGGCGGGGGTGGCCTGGGGCTGGAAGAACTTCTACGACGAGGACGCCCCGATGCTCAGCCCCGAGCAGACCATGGCCGACGTCTCGCCCACGCCCGACCTCGTGACGTACCAGTAGCCGAGCGCGACCGCCGAGGCGACCGCGCCGGAGGCCAGCCGGGCAGGTTCCTGCAGAGCGGACCGTCGCGGTGGACCGTCGAGGGCGAACCCGCCCGTGCTGCCGACCACGGGCCCGTGTGGCCGATTCTCCGACGGGTGGACGAAGATGACAGGTACGACCCGACCGATTGGAACGCAGCACCGTGGCCACGAACGACGAAGTCGACCTGATCATCGACGCCTGGGCACGCGAACGCCCCGACATCGACTTCGCACCCCTCGACGTCTTCTCGCGACTGCGGCGCCTGTCGCGACGGCTCGACCGCATCCGCAGCGAGGCCTTCGCCCACGCCGAACTCGAGAACTGGGAGTTCGACGTCCTGTCGGCCCTGCGCCGGGCCGGCGACCCGTTCCAGCTCAGCCCGAAGCACCTCGTCACGGCGACCATGGTCACCAGCGGCACCATGACGAACCGCCTCGACCGACTCGTCGAACGCGGGTTGGTCGAGCGCCGAGGTGACCCGAGCGACGGTCGCGGCGTCCTCGTGAGGGTGACCGCCGACGGCATCGCCCGGGTCGACGCCGCGATGCTCAGCCTGGTCGACGCCGAGAGCGCCCGGCTGCACTCGCTGTCACCCGCCCAGCAGGCCCAGCTCGCCGACCTGCTGCGCCTCGTCGGCGACGAGTTCAGCTAGGGCCGACGGCCCCACCGGCGTCAGTCGGTGAACGCCGAACTCGGCAGGTCCTTCGCGCCCTCGGCGATCGCCCGCACGATGCGCTCGGCCACCGCGTCGGGGTCGAGCGCCGCGCCGAACGCCGGGGCCTCGCCCGCCACCGCCCGGGTGGCGAGACCGGTGTCGGTGTGACCGGGGCGCGCGTCGAGCACCCGGATGCCGTCGCGCCGGTACTCCCGGCCGGCCGCCGTGACGAAGGCGGCGAGCGCGGCCTTCGACGCCGAGTAGGCCGCCATGCCGACGGTCGGCGCCTCGGACACCACGCCGCTCAGGGTGACGACGAACGGTTCGCGACCGGCGGCGGCGCTCTCGGCGAGCGCGGGGTGCGCGGCCCGCAGCAGCCGGATCGGCCCGAGCGCGTTCGTCTCGACGAGTTCGTCGAGCGTGTCGTCGTCGAGGTCCTTCGCCGCCCCGAAGGCGACGACGCCCGCGGCGACCACGACGCCGTCGAGCCGGCCGTGCTCGTTGAGCGCCGAACGGACCAGCGCCGCGCCTCCCGACCGCTCCCGCAGGTCGGCGAGGTACGCACCGGGCCCCGACAACGACTCGGGCCGCCGGGCGGCGCGGACCACCACGGCCCCCTCGTCTTCGAGCATGGCGGCGAGACGCTGCCCCAGTCCGCCGGACGCACCGGCCACGAGCACCACGGCTCCGTCGAGATCGGTCATGCGGCCGACCCTACGCGCGCGGCCCGGTCCGACGCCGGGGCGGCGAACCGCAGGAGGCGCGGGTCGCGTCACGCGGACGCGCGCACCACCAGCTCGGTCGGGAGCGTCATGGCCGCGGGCTTCTCGCCGTCGATGACCTGCAGCAGCAGGCGGACCATCTCGCTGCTGATGCGGTCGAAGGGCTGACGCATGGTCGTGAGGGCCGGAGTCGTCTCGGCAGCGACGCTCGAGTCGTCGAACCCGGCGACCGCCACGTCGTCGGGCACACGCCGCCCGGCGGCCGTCAGGGCGTCGATCGCCCCCGCGGCCATGCGGTCGTTGGCGGCGAACACGGCGTCGAGGTCCGCGTGCTCTGCCAGGAGCGCCTCCATGGCGACGCGCCCGCTCTCGCGCCCGTAGTCGCCGTGCCGGACGAGGGAGTCGTCGGCGTCGTCCCCCAGTTCGTCCCGGTAGCCCTCGAGGCGCGTGATGCCACCGGGGGTGTCGGCGGGGCCGGCGATCGTGGCGATGCGTCGGCGGCCGAGGCCGCGGAGGTAGGCGACGATCTCGCGGGCGCCCTCGCGATCGTCTGCGGCGACCCAGCCCATCTTCTTCTCGTGCCCGAGGGGGATGCCGCAGGCGATGGCGGGCACGCCCGAGTCGACCACGTCGGTCAACAACCGCCCCCCGCTGTGCGCGGAGACGAGGAGGACGCCGTCGACGTGACCGGCCCCGATGTAGGCGAGCGCCCGCTGCTGTTCGGCGGCCGAGCCGGCCATGATCAGCACGAGCGAGACGTCGCGTTCGGCGAGTGCCGCAGCCGTGCCGCGGAGCAGGATCGAGAAGTTGGGGTCTTCGAAGAGCTGCTGGTGGTCCTCGGTCAGCAGGAAGGCGACCGACCCGGTGCGGTTCGTCGCGAGGCTGCGCGCGTGCGGGTTGACCCGGTAGCCGGTCGCCTTGATGGCGGCGTCCACGGCGGTCTTGGCCTCCGGGCTGACCCACCGTCCGCCGTTGAGCGCCCGCGACACCGTGCCTCGCGAGACGCCGGCCGCCGTGGCGACGTCGTCGATGGTCGGTCGGCCACGGCCGGTCGCGCTGCTCACGCGGCCAGCCTAGGGGGCAGCGGCCCTCGGATCGACGGTGCGATCCGACCCACCGGGACGGCCCACCGTCGAGCCGGCACTACTTGACCGCACCGGCCGCGAGGTCGACCTTCCAGAACCGTTGCAGCACCAGGAAGATCGCGATCAGCGGGATGACCGACAGCAGCGCCCCGGTGATGACGAGCGTGTACAACGCCGGGGCCGAGGCACCCTGGTTGAGCAGACCGTTGAGGCCGACCGTGAGGGGGAACAACGAGTCGTCGCCGAGCATGATGTACGGCAGCATGAAGTTGTTCCAGATGGCGACGAACTGGAACAGGAAGATGGTCACGAGCCCGGGCAGCAGCATGGGCACGGCGATGCGGCCGAAGATGCCCATCTCTCGGGCCCCCTCGGTGCGGGCGGCCTCGATGACGTCGGTCGGCACGGCGGCCGCGGCGTAGATGCGGGCGAGGTAGATGCCGTACGGGCTGATGATCTGCGGCAGCAGCACGCCCCAGAAGGTGTTGGTCAGGCCGACGTTCGCGAGCAGGAAGTACTGCGGGATCGCCAGGATGACGCCGGGCACGAGCACGCCCATGAGCAGCACGTTGAAGACGACCTTCTTGCCCGGGAACTCGAACTTCGCGAGCACGTAGCCCGAGAGCGCCGAGACGAAGGTCGACGCGATCGCGCCGAGGCCGGCGTAGAGCGCGGTGTTGAGCATCCAGCGCCAGAACAGCCCGTCGCGGTACTGCGTCAGGGCGACGACGTTGTCGAGCAGGTGCCCGCTCGGGGCCAGGGTGAAGGTCGAGAAGAGCTCGCCGCCGTCCTTGGTGGAGGCCGTGACGACCCAGAGCACCGGGAACAGACAGTAGACGGCGCCGATCAACAGCAGCACGGTCGAGACGATGCTCGGCCGTTCGGCGTGCAGTCGCGGGGTGCTCGGGTCGCGCGGCAGCTCGTCCGAGGCGCGTCGGCCACCCGAGGAGGCGCGGGTCGGGTCGGGCACCGGGGCCGCCGCGTCACGGGAGCCGTCGAGGTGGATCGTGGTCATGGTCAGTCCTCCTGGCCGAACGCGCGCTTCTGGACGACCCGGAGGAAGAAGAAGCTGACGATGAAGGTGGCGAGCGCGATGACGACCGAGGTCGCCGCCGCGGAGTAGATGTCGTCGCGGGTGAAGGCGTCGCGATAGACGAGCATGAGCGGCGACCAGCTGGTCGACAGGCTGTTCGTGAGCGGGCGGAGGGTCGTCGGCTCGGCGAACACCTGCAGGGTGGCCACCATCGAGAACAGGGCGGTCATGACGAGCGCGGGTGCCACCATGGGGATCTTGATGCGCAGGGCGATCTGCACCTCGCTGGCACCGTCGAGGCGCGCGGCCTCGTAGACGTCGGTCGGCACGGCCTTGAGCGACGTGTAGATGACGATCATGTTGAAGCCGACGCCGCCCCAGAGGGCGATGTTGGCGATCGCGAACAGCACGGTGCCCGAGCCGAGCACCCCGTCCACGTCCCAGCCGAGCCGGTCGAACACGTAGTAGAAGGGGCTGACGGCGGGCAGGTACAGGAACCCCCAGAGCAACGAGCTGATCACGGCGGGCACGGCGTAGGGCATGAAGATCGAGACGCGCGAGAAGGCCGTGGCCCGGGTGCGCTTCGAGTCGAGCAGCAGCGCGAAGAGCAGCGCGAGGCCGAGCATGCACGGGATGAGCACGACGCCGTAGAGCAGGACGCGTCCGACGCTGGCGGCGAACTCGGGGTCGGTCAGCGAACCGACGTAGTTCTCGAAGCCGGCGAACACCTGGCTCTCGCCGCCCGAGCCGAGCCCGAGACCGACGACCTGTTTCTTCTGGAAGCTGAGGAAGAGCGTGTAGACGATGGGCGCCGCCATGAACAGCACGAAGAGGACGATGCCGGGGGCCAGCATGGCGTAGGGGGTCAGCACTCGGGTGCGGAAGCTGCCGTTGCCCCGGCGGGTCGCGGGTCGGGGTGCCTCGCGATCGCTCGTCGACCGGGTCGGCCCGGTGCCGTCGGTGCGAGGGCTGAGAGGGGTGAGGGTGTCGGCCATGCCGTGTCCTTGGGTCGAGACGGGTGTGACGGAGGGGTGGCGGGGCGGCCGGGGTGACCCCGGCTGCCCCGCCCGGTGTCGCTACTCGACCGAGAAGCCGCTCTTGGTCAGGTCGTCGACGGTGATCTCCTGCATGGCCTCGACCGCGTCCTCGAAGGCCGTCCGCGTCTTCGCGTCGGCCGCCTTGGCGAACTCGTCGTTGTACGCGCTGAAGGCGACGTTGACGTTGGGGCCGTAGGTGAACGGGTTCACCGACTCGGACGCCTGCGCGGCGATGTCGTAGAAGTCGTCCTGCTGACTGAAGAAGTCGGGGCTGGTCGTCAGCGCGTCCGCGGCGGCGTCGGTCGCCGCCGGGTAGACGCCTGCGACGTCGGCGAGTGCGGCCACGGCCGTCGGGTCGGTGTTCAGCCAGGTGGCGAACTCGACCGCCGCCTCCTTGTGCTCGGACTGCGTCGTGACGGCCGTGGTCGAGCCGCCCCAGTTGCCGTCCGCGGGCTTCGAGGCGTCCCACTGCGGCAGGAGGGCCGCGGTCCACTTGCCGGCGGTGTCGGGGGCGTTGCCGCCCAGCACGCCTGGCGCCCACACCGAGCTGATCCAGCCGACCTGGCTGCCGTCGTTCAGCCCGGCGTTCCACTCGGGCGTGTACATGGGCTTGTTGTCGATGGCACCGCTCTCGACGAGCCCGCCCCAGTACGAGGCGACCTCCTCCGTCGGGCCGTCGGCGATGTCGACGCCCCAGCTGTCGCCGTCGATCGACCACCAGGAGGCCCCGGCCTGCTGCGTGAGGCCGGCGAACCAGCCGGCGTCGTTGGCCGAGAAGGTGCCGAGGTACTTCGACGGGTCGGCGGCGTGCAGCTTCGTGGCCACGTCGGCGTACTCGTCCCACGTGGTCGGGACGCTCAGGCCGTACTGGTCGAGGATGTCGGTGCGGTAGTAGGCCATCATCGGGCCGGAGTCCTGCGGGATGGCGTAGACGGCGTCGCCGCCGAGGGTCACCGACGACCAGGTGCCCTCCGAGAAGTCGCCCTTAAGGTCGGCGGCGCCCAGGTCAGAGATGTCGGCGAGCGCGTCCGACGACACGAGGGTCGGGATCTTCTGGTACTCGGCCTGGATCAGGTCGGGAGCACCGCTGCCGGCCTTGATGGCCGTGAGCAGCTTGGTGATGGCCGGGTCTCCGCCGTCCTGCTTGTTGACGGTGACCTGGATGTCGGGGTTGTCCTGGTTCCAGAGGTCGACGACCTTGTCGAGGTTCGGGGCCCAGGCCCAGTAGCTGAGCTCGACGGGGCCGTCGTCGGCCGAGCCTCCCCCGGCGCCGGAGCATCCGGCGGTGAGCAGTAGGGCGGCGGTCGCGATCGTGGCGACACCGAGACGGCGGGATGAGCTGCGCATTCGTCCTCCTTGAGGAAAGCAAGAGCTGTGGTGGGGGGACAGCGCGGGCCTCGGAGAACCACGTCGCTGTGCCTGTGAGCGGTTACAGTTATGCACAGCACTTTTGGCTTGTCAACACCGAAATAGACGCTTTCGGCAGTCGATACCGGTGTGTTACAACTGGGAGCGCACACAGTCAAAGGAGATCACCGCATGTCACTCGAGCTCGACGCCCGGCCCACGCCCCAGGCCACCACGACCTGGCTGCCCGGTCGCGCCGACCTCCGCTACGGCGGGGACTACAACCCCGAACAGTGGCCGCGCGAGGTCTGGCTCGAGGACATCGCGCTGATGAAGCAGGCGGGCGTCAACCTGGTCAGCGTCGGCATCTTCTCGTGGGCCCTGCTCGAGCCCCGTGAGGGCGAGTACGACTTCGGCTTCCTCGACGACGTCCTCGGCCTGCTCCACGACGCCGGCATCGACGTCGACCTCGCCACCCCGACGACCGTGCCTCCCGCGTGGTTCTGGAAGGCCTACCCCGACTCGCACCCCGTCACCCGCGACGGCGTCACGCTGGGCCGCGGCTCGCGCGGCATGGTCAGCCCGAGCAGCCCCGACTACCGTCGGGCCGCGCTGGCCATCACCGAGCGGCTGGCCGAGCGGTACGCGAACCACCCCGCGGTCGTCCTCTGGCACGTCCACAACGAGTACGGCGCCCCGATCAGCGAGGACTACGGCCCCCACTCGGTGCTCGCCTTCCGCACCTGGCTCGAGGAGAAGTACGTCAGCCTCGACGCGCTGAACGCCGCGTGGGGCACCCGGTTCTGGGGCCAGACCTACGGCGAGTGGGACGAGATCGACGTGCCACGCACCTCGGCCACGGTCGTGAACCAGACGTCGCGCCTGGACTTCGCCCGGTTCACCTCGGACGCCCTGTTGGCCTGCTTCACCGCCGAACGCGACGCGATCAAGCGCCATGCACCGCACCTCCCGGTCACCACGAACTTCATGGCGACCAACTGCCCCTCGATCGACTACTGGAAGTGGGCCCGCGAGGTCGACGTGGTCGCGAACGACCACTACCTGGTGGCCGAACGCCACGACAACCACGTGCTGCTCGCCATGGACGCCGACCTCACCCGGTCGCTCGCCGGCGGTGCGCCGTGGATGCTGATGGAACACTCGACCTCGGCCGTCAACTGGCAGCCACGCAACATCGCCAAGCGGCCCGGTGAACTGGCCCGCAACGCGGCCAGCCACCTCGCCCGCGGCGCCGACGCCATCCTGTTCTTCCAGTTCCGCGCGTCACGCTACGGCGCCGAGAAGTTCCACTCGGCGATGCTGCCGCACGCCGGCGTCGCGACCCGCACCTGGCGCGAGGTCGTCGACTTCGGCGCCGACCTGGGTCGCCTCGCGGCCGTCCGCGGCAGCCGGGTGGAGGCGCGGGTCGCCGTCCTCTGGGACGTCGAGTCGTTCTGGGCGCACGACCTCGAGTGGCGCCCCTCCGTCGAACTCGACCACCGCGAGCGCGTCGTGGCCTGGTACGCGGCCCTGTGGCAGCTCGGCGTCACGGTGGACTTCCGGCACCCGCACGACGACCTCACGGGGTACGACCTCGTCGTCGCCCCGTCGCTCTACCTCGCCGACGAGGCGACGTCGGAGGCGATCGACGCGTTCGTCCGGGCCGGCGGCACCTTCGTGGCGTCGTACTTCTCGGGGGTCGTCGACGAGGACGACGCCGTCCACGAGGGTGGCGCTCCCGGTGCCCTGCGACGGACGCTCGGCCTCTCGGTGCCCGAGTTCCTGCCCCTGTACGCCGACCAGGTGGTCACCCTGGACGACGGCACGACGGGCACGGGCTGGTCGGACGACATCGTGCTCGAGGGCGCCGACGCGGTCTCGCGCTACGTCGACGGTCCAGCCGCCGGCGGGCCCGCCGTCACCCGCAACGAGCGAGGCGACGGGTCGGCCTGGTACGTCTCCACCCGCACCTCCGGCGCCGACCTGGACGGTCTCGTCCGGGCCGTGCTCGACGACGCCGGGGTCGCCGTGCCGGTCGAGCACCCCGCGGGGCTCGAGGTCGTCGTCCGTCACGGCGACGACGTCGACTTCACGTTCTTCGTCAACCACGGCGACGCCGAGGCCGACGTCGTCACCGGGCGGGGCACCGAACTGATCACCGGCGACCCCGTCGACGGCCGTCTCGCCGTGCCCGCCGGTGCGGTGCGCGTCGTCAGCGGCCCGCGAGGCTGAGCCGCGACGCGAGGCGATCGCAGGAGGCGCGGTGCCGGTGTCGAGACCGGCACCGCGCCTCCTGCACCCCACCCCGAGAGCCGCGACGTGCTGATCGTCGAGACCTCGTACCCGTGGACGCTCGAGGACGACCCCGACCACGCCTGGGAGAACGTGATCGTCGCCCCGTCGCAGCTGGTCGCCGGCTATCCTGCGACGCCCGAGGGCCAGGCCGCGAACTTCCGGGCGATCCAGGACGCGGTGGCATCCGCCCCCGGCGGCCGCGGCATCGGCGTCGTCGCGTGGGAGCCCGCGTGGACCGCGGTCGAGGGTGCCGGCTGGGACCCCGACGACCCGGCCTCGGGCAACGCGTGGGAGGACCAGGCGATGTGGGACCCCGACGGTCGCCCCTTGCCCGCCCTCGACGAGTACGAAGCCGACTGACGCGGGCGACCGCCGGGTGAACCGGGCCCCGGGCGTCGCGCCCCGGGCCCGGCGACCCCCAAGATTGAGCCATGCCCTCCGCCCCGCGTCCGCGACCCCGCGTGTCCCGCCGCACCGCGCTGCTCGGCGCGGGCGGACTCGCCGTCCTCGGCACGCTCGGTGCGGGCGTCGCCCTGCGGGCCGACCGCGTGACCGAGGAGGCGCGGGTCACGCCGACCGCGCCTCCTCGGCCCGTCGACGCCCTGCTGGCCGCGGGCACGGCGACCGTCGCGCACCGCGGCGGGTCGCTCGACTGGCCCGAGATGTCGCTGTTCGCGTACCGGCAGTCGGTCGCGGCAGGGGTGGACGCGCTCGAGATGTCGCTCGCCCGCACCTCGGACGGCGTCTGGTTCGGCCTGCACGACGAGACCCTCGACCGCACCTCGGGCACGACCGGCTTCGTCGCCGCCGAGCACACCTGGGCCGAGGTGCAGCGCTACCGCATCTCGGCGGCGGGGACGAGCGACCCCGACCAGTCGGACCAGCCCTACGCCCGCTTCGACGAGATCGTCCTCGAGTTCGGCCACGACCACGCGCTCTTCGTCGACCCGAAGTACGTCGGCGCCGACTTCTACCCCGAGCTGTTCGAGATCGCCCGGACGCAGCTCGGCACGGCCGACCTGACGCAGACCCTCGTCGCCAAGGGCTACTGCACGCAGACCGAGTGGGGCGACCTCGCGACCGCCCGGGGGTGCGAGACCTGGGGCTACTACTACGCCGGCGAGCTCGCGGAGGACCCCGGGCTGCTGAGCCGCACCTCGTCGAGCTGGAGCCTGCTGGGCCTCGACTGGCAGGCGCCCGCCACGACCTGGGCCACCCTCGCCGCGACCGGCAAGCCGGTCTACGGCCACATCGTGCCCGACCTCGACGCGGCGTACTCCGCCCTCGACCACGACGCGGACGGGCTGGTCGTCTCGGGCGTGGCCGAGGTGGTCCCACCGTTGACGACCGAGGGCTGACGACCGAGGCCTGCCGACCGCGGACTGACGACCCGGGGCGACGACCGCGGCCCGACGATCCGGGGCGACGACCGCGGCCCGACGACCCGGGGCCGACGACCCGGGGCCGACGACCGGGGTCCGACGCCGGGCGGACCGACGGCTCAAGCGGCGGTGACCGCCACGCGCTCGGGCCGCTCGGCGTCCGCCCCGAACACCAGCCGCCGGGTGGCGACCTTGTCGGCGAAGAACCGGTCGTGGCTGACCACGACGACGGCGCCGGGGAAGTGCTGCAGCGCCCGCTCCATGACCTGGGCGCTCGGCACGTCGAGGTGGTTGGTCGGCTCGTCGAGCAACAGCACCGAGGCCCCCGAGAGCAGGCACTGCGCCATCGCCACGCGGGCCCGCTGACCGCCCGAGAGCGAGCCGATGCGCTTCTTGAGGTCGGCCTCGCTGAACTGGAACATGGCGAGGAACCGACCGACCGACTTGCGGGTCGCGGTCAGCGCGAGGCTGTCGGGCAGGGCGTTGACCGAGTGCGTCACGGTGTCGTCGTCGTCGAGCTCGGCGAGCACCTGGTCGTACGAGACCACCTTGACGCCGCCGGCCCAGGCCGCCCGCCCCGCGTCGGCGCGCTCCTCGCCGGTCAGCACCCGCAGCAGGGTGCTCTTGCCGCTGCCGTTCGCACCGGTGACGACGAGGCGGTCACCGCGGCGCAGCTCGAAGGTCAGGTCGTCGAAGAGCGTGCGGTCGTCGCGCGCCTTGCCGAGGCCGTCGACGCGGCAGAGGACGTCCTTGACGTGCAGGCCCGAGTAGATCTCGGTGATGATCTGGTCGACAGGGCGCGGGGCCCGCGACTTCTTGACCTTGGCGAGCTGCTTGAGCAGGTCGCCACCGTCCTGCCGCTTGGCGGCCTTGGCGGCGTCGCGGCGGTCCGAGATGCCCTCGGCCTCGAACGCCAGGAGTTCGGACTCGTGCACGAACTGCTGCTCGAGGCTCTTCAGCCGGAACTGCTTCTGCACGACGTACTCGGCGAAGTCGCCCGGGTAGTCGTGCAGGTGGAAGTTCTCGACCTCGACGATGCGCGTGACGACCGCGTCGAGGAAGCTGCGGTCGTGCGACACGACGACCGCGGCCCCGTGGAAGTCGCGGAACCACGCCTCGAGCCATTCGACGCCCGCCACGTCGAGGAAGTTCGTGGGCTCGTCGAGCAGCAGCACGTCGGGGTCCTCGAGGACGATCTTCGCGAGGGCCGCCCGGTTGCGCCAGCCGCCGCTGAGGTCGTCGATCGGGCTGCTGCGGTGCGCGTCGCCGAACCCCAGCACGCTGAGGGCGGTGTCGATGCGGCGCGGGTACTCCCAGCCGTCGACCCGGTCCATCTCGGCGAACAGCTCGGACTGCCGGTGGATCAGCTGGTCGAGGGCGTCCCCGCCGTCGGGGTCCACGGCCGCGACCGCGATGTCGGCGTCGATCTGCGCCAGGTCGGCCTCGATCGCCCGCTCGTGGGCGAAGAGCCCGGTCAGCACCTCGACGATCGTCTGCGTGCCGTCGAGCTCGGAGAACTGCGAGAAGTAGCCCACCCGCACGCCCTGCTCGAGCGTGACCGTGCCCACGTCGGGCCGCACCTGGTCGAGCATCAGCTTGAGCAGGGTCGACTTGCCGCTGCCGTTGCGACCGATCAGCCCCACGCGCTCCTTCTCGTCGAGGCGGAAGAACGCCTCGCGCACCACCGGGGTGCCGTCGAAGCGGACGGTCACGTCGTTCAGTCGGATGAGGCTCATGCGTCGATCCTCGCAGGCCTTCGGAACACCCGGCACCGCCCGGTTGTTGTCGTGAGAGGCATCGACGCGATCGCGGGCACCCGACCCCATCCGATCGCACCGGCGCCGACGAACAGGAGGCATCATGTCGAACCAGTACCGGAAAGACCCCGAGGCGGTCGCCCGTCTCACCTCGACCCAGCGTCGAGTCACCCAGGGCGGCGGCACCGAACCGGCGTTCCGCAACGAGTTCTGGGACTCGAAGGACGTCGGCATCTACGTGGACGTCGTCTCGGGCGAGCCCCTGTTCGCCTCGGTCGACAAGTTCGACAGCCGGACCGGCTGGCCGAGCTTCACCCGCCCGATCGACGCCGATCACGTCGTCGAGAAGCGCGAGGGCCTGTTCTTCAAGCGCACCGAGGTGCGGTCCGCCGCGGGCGACAGCCACCTCGGCCACGTGTTCGGCGACGGTCCCGCCGCCACCGGCGGCCTGCGCTACTGCATCAACTCGGCGGCCCTCCGCTTCGTCCCCCACGCCTCACTCGAAACCGAAGGATACGGTGCCTACATGACGCTCTTCTCCCCCGAATCCACCCCCGCCCCCAGCGGCACGACCGAGACCGCCATCCTCGCCGGAGGCTGCTTCTGGGGCGCCCAGCAGCTGCTGCGCCGTCGACCGGGCATCGTCTCGACGCGCGTCGGCTACTCGGGCGGCAGCGTGCCGAACGCCACGTACCGCAACCACCGAGGCCACGCCGAGGCCGTCGAGATCGTCTTCGACCCGGGCCTGACCTCGTACCGCGAGATCCTCGAGTTCTTCTTCCAGATCCACGACCCGTCGACGAAGGACCGCCAGGGCAACGACGTCGGCGACAGCTACCGCTCGGCGATCTTCTACACGAACGACGAGCAGCGGGCGACGGCGCTCGACACCATCGCCGACGTCGACGCGTCGGGCCTCTGGCCCGGCAAGGTCGTCACCGAGGTCTCGCCCGCCGGCGACTTCTGGCAGGCCGAAGAGGAGCACCAGGACTACCTCGAGAAGGACCCCTACGGCTACACCTGCCACTTCGTGCGCCCGGGCTGGGTGCTGCCGAAGCGCGACCAGCAGGTCGCCGCGGGCTGACGCCCCGCGAGAGCCCACAGGAGGCGCGGTGCCGGTCCGACCGGCACCGCGCCTCCTGCGTCCGTCCGGTCTCGCGCGCCCTAGCCTGTGGGCATGCGCAGAGACACTCCGCTCGCCTTCGACGCCGTCCTGCTGGCGGGGGGTCGCGCCTCCCGGGTCGAGGGGGTCGACAAGACGGCGTTCACGAGCGGGGACGCGACGCTGCTCGACCGGGCCGTCGAGGCGTCGGCCGGCGCCCGCGCCCTCGTCGTGGTCGGCCTGCGTGAGGGGCGGGTGCCGCCGACCGGGGCGCTGCTGACCCGCGAGCGACCCGCCTGGTCCGGGCCCGTCACCGCGCTGGCGGCCGGCCTGGACGTCGTCCCGCGACCGGCCCCGTGGACCCTCGTGCTCGCCTGCGACCTGCCGCGGGCGCCCGAGGCCGTCCGGGCGCTGCTCGAGGACGGTGGCCGTCACGACGGCGACGGCGAGCGCCGCGACGGCCTGCTGGCCGTCGACTCGGGCGGGCGTCGCCAACCGCTGCTCGGCGTCTACCGGACCGGGTCCCTGCGGGCCCGACTCGAAGCGCTGCGGGCCGAGGGGCCCCTCGTCGGCCTGTCGCTCCGGCGGCTGCTGGACGGCCTCGACCTGCTCGAGGTGCCGGTGCCCGACGAGCTCTGCGCCGACGTCGACACCGTGGACGACGCCGACCGCCTGGGTGTCGTCCGGCACGAGTCCCACCCGACTGGTTGAGTGACTGGCATGACCGACACACCTGCCGACCTCGACGCCTGGGCCGAACGACTCGCCCGGGCCCTGGGGCTGCCCGACGACTTCGTGGTCGACGTCCCCGAGGTGCTCGACCTCGCCCGCGACGCGGCGCACGGCGTCGCCCGGCCCGCCGCCCCGCTGACGACCTTCCTCGTCGGCTACGCCGCGGGGCTCGCCGGGGGTTCGCGCGCCGAACTCGACCGCGCGGTCGCGACCGCCACCGCGCTCGCCACGGCCGACCCGGCGTGACGGTCCGGCGGGCCGACTGGCGCGTCGCCCGGACCGAGGCGGCCGACGTCGCCCGGGCGCTGCCCCGGTCCGTCGAGACGGTCGTTCTCGGCGAGGCGGCGGGACGCACCCTGGCCCGCGAGGTCGTGAGCCTCGCGCGGGTGCCCGGTTCCGACGTCTCGGCGATGGACGGTTGGGCGGTCGCCGGCGACGGACCGTGGCGCCTCGGTCGGTCGATCGTCGCGGGCCGGGTCGGCGACGGCGTCGAACCGTTGCCACCGGGGACCGCACGCCCCGTCACCACCGGGGCCGTCGTGCCGACCGGGACCGAGCGGGTGCTGCGGTCGGAGGCCGGTCACGTGGCCGACGGCGTCCTGACGGCGGACCCCGACCCGCGGCGCCCGTCGCACGTCCGTCGTGCCGGAGAAGAGATCGACCACGGCGACGTCCTGCTCGCCGCGGGCACGCTCCTCACCCCGCCCCGCCTCGCCGTGCTGGCCCTCGGGGGGCACGACGCCGTGCCCGTCGTCGTCCGGCCGACGGTCGCGCTGGCAGTCCTCGGCGACGAGGTCGTGGCCGAGGGCGTGCCCGAGCCCGGCACCGTCCGCGACGTGTTCTCGGTGCCGGTGCCGCGCCTCCTCGGCTCCCTCGGCGTCGCGCACACGTCGACGACGCGGGTGCCCGACCAGCTCGACGCGACGGTCGCGGCCCTCGACCGCCCGGACCGTCGCCTCGTCGTGACGACCGGGGGGACCGCCCACGGCCGCACCGACCACGTCCGCGCCGCCCTCGACCGGCTCGGAGCCGAACTGGTCGTCGACGGTCTCGCGATGCGCCCGGGCCAGCCCCTGATCGTCGCGCGGCGGGGCGGGACGCTGTACCTGTGCCTGCCGGGCAACCCGATGGCCGCCTACGTGGGGCTCGTGGTCGTGGGGACCGCGGTCGTCGACGGGCTGCTGGGTCGGCGAGCCGCGCCTCCCGGCGTCGTCACCCTCGCGGTCGACGTGGCCCACCCGCGGCCGGGCGTCCTCGTGCAGGCGTACCGCGTGACGGAGGACGGCGCCGTGCCCACCGCGCGTCAGTCGTCGGCGATGCTGCGCGGACTGGCCGACGCCGAGGGCCTCCTGGTCGTGCCCGAGGGCGGTGCGCGGGCCGGGGACGTCGTGCCGGCGCTCGCCCTGCCGTGGTGACCGGCGACCGGCCGGGGCTCGGTCTCGACTCCTCCCCAGGGCCGGGTGCAGGGCGGCGCTGTCCACCGGACGCGTGCCGACTTTCGGTGGAGGCCGATCGGGGGTAGACCTGAGCCATGGCACGAATCACGGCACGGCGACCGGTGACCCGCATGACCGTCGGCGACGAGGGGGCGGGCGTCCGGAAGACGATGGACACCCTGGCGGTCGAAGAACCCCTCGAGATCCGCGTCGGCGGCTCGTCGCTCGCCATCACGATGCGCACGCCCGGCCACGACTTCGACCTCGCCGCGGGCTTCCTCGTCTCCGAGGGCGTCATCTCGACGGGCGACGAGTTCTTCGCGGCGCGGTACTGCGCCGGGGCCACGGCCGAGGGCCTCAACACCTACAACGTGCTCGACGTCACGCTCGCGCCGGGGGTGCCCGCCCCCGACCCCAGCCTCGAGCGGGCGTTCTACACGACGAGCTCGTGCGGGCTGTGCGGCAAGGCCTCGATCGACGCCGTGCGCACGAAGTCGCAGCACGAGGTGCTGCACGACCCGCTCGTGCTCGAACCGGCCCTGCTCGCGACCTTCCCCGACCGCCTCCGCGAGGGGCAGGACGTCTTCGAGAAGACCGGCGGGCTGCACGCCGCCGCCCTCTTCGACGGCCGCACCGGCGAGCTGCTCGTGCTGCGCGAAGACGTCGGACGGCACAACGCCGTCGACAAGGTCGTCGGCTGGGCCGTCAAGGAGGCGCGGCTGCCGTTGACCTCGACCGTCCTGATGGTCTCGGGTCGCGCCTCGTTCGAGCTGACGCAGAAGGCCTCGATGGCGGGCATCCCCGTGCTGGCCGCCGTGTCGGCACCGTCGTCGCTCGCCGTCGACCTCGCGAACGAACTGGGCGTGACGATCGTGGGCTTCCTCCGCGGGCGGTCGATGGTCGTGTACTCGCGACCCGACCGGCTCGGCGAGCCCGACGGCACCGAGCCGGCGGCCCGCGCCGGCGGTGCTGGTGACGCGACCCGCGCCTCCTCGTCCCCCGACTCCCCCGACGGCGCGACGCGCGCGTCGACCCCCGTCCCCCTGACGATCGGACCAAGACCGTGACCGAGAAACCCCCCGTCTCCGACGTGACCGACGCCGACATCGAGGTCGGGCCCCCGCGCGAGTGGGCGGCCGGCGTGCCCGGCGTGTTGCACTCGATGGAGCCTGCGGTCAAGCAGCTCGGGCTGGCGCGGACCGTCAAGCTCATGACGTCGCTGAACCAGAAGGACGGCTTCGACTGCATGAGCTGCGCCTGGCCCGACCCGCACCACCGCAAGGTCGCCGAGTTCTGCGAGAACGGCGCCAAGGCGGTCACGTGGGAGGCCAACCCGGTGCTCGTGCCCGACACGTTCTGGGCCGAGCACTCCGTCACCGACCTGCTCGACAAGACCGAGTACTGGCTCGGCATGCAGGGGCGCATCACGAAGCCGGTGCACAAGCCGGCCGGCAGCGACCACTACCGCGAGGTGTCGTGGGACGAAGCCTTCCGCATCGTCGGCGACAAGCTCAGGTCGCTCGACAGCCCCGACGAGGCGTCGTTCTACACGTCGGGCCGCACCTCGAACGAAGCCGCCTTCGTCTACCAGCTCTTCGTCCGCGCGTTCGGCACGAACAACCTGCCCGACTGCTCGAACATGTGCCACGAGTCGACGAGCCTCGCCATGGCCGAGGTCGTCGGCGTCGGCAAGTCGACCATCGCGTACGACGACTTCGAGCAGGCCGACCTGATCGTCATCCTGGGCCAGAACCCCGGGACGAACCACCCTCGCATGCTCACCGCCCTCGAGGACGCCAAGCTCAAGGGCGCCAAGATCGTCGCGGTCAACCCGCTGCCCGAGGCCGGCCTGCGCCGCTACAAGAACCCGCAGCTGCCCCGCGGCGTGGCGGGTCGCGGCACCGACATCGCCGACCAGTTCCTGCAGATCCGGCTCGGCGGCGACATGGCCCTGCTGCAGGCCGTCGCCAAGCGCGTGCTCGAGGCCGAGGACGCCGCACCCGGCACGGTGCTCGACCACGAGTTCCTCGCCGAGCACACCGTGGGCCTCGACGCCTTCCGCGAGCACATCGCGCAGGTCGACGACGACGAGGTGCTGCTGGCGACCGGGCTCGACCGGGCCGAGATCGACGAGCTCGCCGACCGCTACCTGCACTCCGACCGGGTCATCATCACCTGGGCGATGGGCATCACCCAGCACCGCAAGGCCGTCGACACGATCAAGGAGATCATCAACCTGCTGCTGCTGCGCGGCAACATCGGCAAGCCCGGCGCCGGGGCGTCGCCCATCCGCGGGCACAGCAACGTGCAGGGCGACCGCACGATGGGCATCTGGGAGCAGGTCTCGGACGAGTTCCTCGACGCCCTGCAGAAGGAGTTCCGCTTCGACCCGCCGCGCGAGCACGGCGTCGACGCCCTCAAGGGCATCAAGGCCATGCGAGAGGGCCGCATCAAGTTCTGGATGGGCATGGGCGGCAACCTCGTCGCCGCCATCTCGGACACCCAGCTCGCCGAGGCCGCGATGCGCGGCACCGACATGACCGTCCAGGTGTCGACGAAGCTCAACCGGTCGCACGCCGTCGTCGGCGCCGAGGCGCTCATCCTGCCGACCCTCGGCCGCACCGAGATCGACGTGCAGGCGGCCGGACCGCAGTTCGTCTCGGTCGAGGACACGGTGTGCTCGGTGCACGGCAGCCACGGCCAGGTGCCGCCCGTCGCGCCCGACCTGCTCAGCGAGGTCGCGATCGTCAGCCGGCTCGCGCGGGCGACGCTCGGCGACCGGGCCGACCTCGAGATCGACTGGCAGGCCTTCGAGGACGACTACGACACGCTGCGCGACCACATCAGCCGCGTCGTGCCCGGCTTCGAGCGCTACAGCGAACGGGTGCGCAGCCGCGAGGGGTTCGTGCTGCCGAACGGGCCGCGTGACTCGCGGACGTTCCCGACCGAGGTCGGCAAGGCGATGATCACGGTCAACGACCTCGAGCACGTCGAACGACCCGAGGGCACGCTGCTGCTGCAGACCCTGCGCTCGCACGACCAGTACAACACCACGATCTACAGCCTGAACGACCGGTACCGCGGCATCAAGAAGGGTCGGCACGTCGTCTTCGTCAACCCGCTCGACCTCGACGACCTCGGGCTGGTCGACGGGCAGAAGGTCGACGTGTCGACGGTCTGGACCGACGACGTCGAGCGCGTGCTGCGCGACTACCGGATCGTCGCCTACCCGACGGCCCGGGGCTGCGCCGCGGCGTACTTCCCCGAGGCGAACGTGCTCGTGCCGCTCGACAGCGCGGCCATCGGCAGCAACACCCCGGTGTCGAAGGCGGTGCTGGTGAAGGTCACGCCGGCGGCGGTGCCGGTCGGCGTCTGAGGCTCGCCCGGCGCGTCCAGGGCGGCCCGGGTGGCGGGCTTCGTCGTCGTGGAGTCCCTGGGCCCCCACGAACACCGCCGAGTGGACAGGACGCCGCGGCCTGCGGCGGCGCGCAGTCCACTCGGCGGCGCCTCGTACCGGGCGGCTCGTCAGGCGAGCGGTGCGTGCGGGTACGAGGAGGCGCGGTGCTGGAACTCGAGGATCGCCGGGTTCTCGACCCGCCCCTCCGCGATCTCGACGGCGCGGCGGATGGTGTCGGACGCCGCCCACGAGGTCGGGCCCTCCATGACGGTGCGCAGGAAGGGCATGAGCGCCTCGCTGATCTCCCACGTGGTCGAGTTCCAGAGCAGGGACGGGCTGTGGTCGACGGCGTAGTAGTTCGTCGTGTCACCGACCGTGACCAACGGGTCGGCGAAGGTCGTGGCCCGGGCCCAGTCGAAGCCCATGCCCTCGTCGACCGAGACGTCGACGATGAGGCTGCCGGGCCGGAACGCTCCGAGGTCGCTCTCGCGCAGGTACGTGAGCGGGGCGTTCGGATCTTGCAGGGTGCAGTTGACGACGATGTCGGCGGCGGCGAGGAAGGGCGCGAGGGCGACCGGACCGTCGGGGGTGTTGACCGTGCTGGCGCCGGGCGTCTCGGCGTCGTGCTCGAACTGGAAGATGTCGACCGACGGGATGGGCGAGCCGACAGCGGCGATGTTGCGGTTCGTCAGGACGCGCACGTCGTGGATGCCGTGGGCGTTGAGAGCCGTGACGGCACCCCGTGCCGTGGCCCCGAAGCCGATGACGACGGCGCTGAGTCGGCGGCCGTAGTCGCCCGTCGACCCGCAGAGCTGGAGGGCGTGCAGCACCGAGCAGTAACCGGCGAGCTCGTTGTTCTTGTGGAAGACGTGTAGTCCGTAGCCACCGTCGGACTGCCAGTGGTTCATGGCCTCCCACGCGATGAGGGTGAGGTGCTTGTCGATGGCGAGCTGGGTGATCTCGCGGTCCTGGACGCAGTGCGGCCAGCCCCAGAGGGTCTGACCGTCGCGCAGGCCCTCGAGGTCGGCGGCCTGGGGCTTGGGCAGCAGGACGACGTCGCTGTCGGCGACGATCTGCTCACGGTCGGCCATCGCCACCAGGGGCTCGAGGTCGGCGTCGGGGATGCCGAACCGCAGGCCGTAGCCGCGCTCGAGGGTCATCTCCGCGCGCAGGTCCGCGTCGATGCGGTCGAGGTGCGCGGGGTGGATCGGCAGGCGGCGCTCGTCGGGCTTCCGCGAGGTGGCGAGCACCCCGAGGCGCAGCAGGGCGGGGGTGCCGGGGGTGGTGCCGGTGGGCGGAGAATCCGTTTGGCTCATGCCTGACCTTAGACGGGCGGGTGCTCAGCGCCGCAACACGTCGGCCACCTGGGCACCGAGGCGCAGGCCGTCGCGGTCGATCCAGTACCGTCGCTGCAGCCGCAAGCCGGTCACGCTCTGGATCGACCGGACCCAGGGCAGGGCGCCCAAGTCGTCCCGGATGAACGTGGCGAGGTCGGCCGGGCCGTGGAACACACCGGAGAGGCTGATCGGCGCCGAGCCGGTCACGGTCGACAGGAGGCGGACGCTGGGGTGCACGGCGACGCGTTCGAGCGTGTTCGAGACGTCGCGCGGCTGCACGTCGATGGTCACGATGGCGTGCAGCGGGTAGCCGAGCAGGTCGGACTGCATCTCGACCCGCGGTGAGACGGCCCCGCTCTGCAGCAGCAGCCGGATGGCCCGCGCGGCGGTCGAGGACGACACCCCGAGCGTCCGGCCCACCTCCGCCGCCGTGACGCGAGCGTTGGCCCCGAGCATCCGCATCGTCTCGAACTCGAGGTCGCTGAGCTGCGCGAGGTCGTCGAGCGGCGGGTGGGCGGCCACGGCCGCGTGCCCCTCGAGGCGTTCGACGCGCTCGTCGTCGAGGCGCGGGTAGCGCCAGGCCTGCCCGACCTTCGCCGGCTCGAGGATCATTCGGCTGTCGACGGCCCGGACGCCGGGGATCGAGGGGATGACGCTTCCGAGCAGTTCTTCCTGGTCCGAGCCGCGGAGCGGGAAGAGGTTGGCGTACAGGTCGGCCGGACCACTGGTCTGCAGGACGAACTGGACGTCCGGGATGCGCAGCAGCTCGGCCAGCACCGCCCTCGACCGCCCGGGCGCCGAGGTGATCCAGAGTTCGTACGGGTTGCTGGAGGTGATGAGCTCCCAGGCGTAGCGGCCGACCACCCGCAGGAGGCGCTCCTCCTGCAGGCGGACGAGGCGACGACTCAGCGTGCTCACGGGCAACCCCAGGATCTCGGCGAGGGCGGCGGTCGGGACGCGAGGCGCGATGTGCATGGCCGCGGCGATGTCGAGGTCGGTCTCGTCGAGGAGGGGCTGACCGGCGGGAGGCACGAGGCGTGGCACGGCATCAGGATACGGGCGTTCGCGCCGAGGGGCGCCGACCCGTCCCGATGGATTGCTTCATACAACCGTTCGAGGGTCGAAATGCGATCGAAACAACCATTTGGCTTGAGTCTGCTTGTATTTCTTTCTACAGTGGCACGTGTCGGTGACATCGAGGTCGCGGACGACGCCGGGAGGAACCCCATGGACGACCAGCAACCGTGGCAGTGGAGCGAGGCCGAGTGGCGGGGCCACGTCGAGTTCGTGCGAGCGGGCCGGTCCCTGGTCGACGATGACCCGGCCGCACGCTGGCCCGGCGGCGCCGCCGTCGCGGTCGCCATCTCGTTCGACTCCGACCACGAGACGCCCGCCCTCCGCGACGGCGAGACCTCGCCCGGCCGGATGGCCCAGGGCGAGTTCGGTGCGCGTCACGCCGTCCCCCGCATCCTCGACCTCCTGGCCCGACACGAGGTGCCGGCGTCCTTCTTCATGCCGGCCGTCTGTGCCCTGCTCCGGCCCGACGAGGCGCCCACGTACGCGGCCGCGGGTCACGAGGTGGCCGTCCACGGGTGGATTCACGAACGCAACACCGCCCTCGGGCGCGACGACGAGCTCGAGCTCACCGCGCGAGCACTGGACGTGCTCGAGCGACAGGTGGGCCGTCGCCCGGTCGGCATCCGGACGCCGTCGTGGGACTTCTCGGGGTCGACCCTGTCCGTCGTCCGCGAACTCGGGTTCGCCTACGACTCGTCCCTCATGGCCGACACCGAGCCCTACGAGCTGCTCGAACGCGGCGAGCGCACCGGCGTCGTCGAGATCCCCGTCGAGTGGATCCGCGACGACGCGCCCTACCTGATGATGGATCGCTTCGGCGGACTCCGGCCCCACATGCCGCCGCGGGACCTGCTGCAGATCTGGATCGACGAGTTCGACGCCGCCCGCGCCGAGGGCGGACTCTTCCAGCTCACGCTGCACCCGCACATCATCGGCCACCGGTCGCGGCTCCGGGTCCTCGACGACCTGCTGGCCCACATCCGCTCGGTCGACGACGTCTGGTTCGGCACCCACGCCGACCTCGCCGCGCACGTCCGTCGCCTCCTCTGACGCGCCTCCTTCCCCTCGCCGCACCTCCTGCCCCTCACCGCGCCTCCCGCCCCCGCACCACTCACGTCCACCTCGAGAGAGCCAGCACATGAGCACAACCGCCCCTGAGACCGTCCACGCCACGAAGCTCAGCACCAAGGGCCGCAAGGCCATCGTCGCCGGGAGCATCGGCAACGCCGTCGAGTTCGTCGACTGGGCGTTGTACTCGACGTTCTCGTCGATCTTCGCCCACCACTTCTTCCCGCCCGGTGACGACGTCGCAGCCCTGCTGTCGACCCTCGCGATCTTCGCCGTCGGGTTCGTCATGCGGCCCGTCGGCGCCGCCGTCATGGGCAGCTACGCCGACCGGCACGGACGCAAGAAGGGCCTGCTGCTCACCATCACCCTCATGGCCGTGGCGACCCTGGTGATCGGCATCTCGCCGACCTTCCAGCAGGTCGGTTACCTCGCACCGGTGATCCTCGTGCTCGCCCGCCTCGTCCAGGGGTTCGCGGCCGGTGGCGAGTTCGGTTCGGCGTCAGCGTTCCTCGTCGAGTCCGCCGCCCCTCGTCGCCGGGCGTTCGCCGGATCGTGGCAGCAGGTGTCGGTCGCCGCCGGCGTCCTCATCGCCTCGGCGCTCGGGTTCGTCATCACGACGGCCCTGCCCGACGACGCCGTGGACAGCTGGGGTTGGCGACTGGCCTTCGTCTTCGCCGCCTCGCTCGGCTTCGTCGGCTTGTGGCTCCGACGCTCGGTCGAGGAGACGACGTCGTTCGCCACCGGCAAGGACCGCGTCGAGGGCTCCGACCTTGCCGCCCGCCGCAACGCGTTCGTCCGCATGGTCAAGGACCACCCGCGGGCGACCCTCCGGGTCTTCGGCATCACGATCGCCGGCACGTTGCTGTACTACCTGTGGGTCAACTTCATGCCCACCTACGCGGCGGTGACGACGGGCATCCCGCTGAACCTCGCCCTGCTGGCGAACGTCATCGCGATGGTGGTCTTCATCTGCCTGCTGCCCTTCGGCGGCATCCTCTCGGACACGATCGGCCGCAAGCCGACCATGGCGGCCTTCGCCGGCGGGTTCCTCCTCTTCGCCTGGCCGGCCTTCACCCTGCTGAACGGCAACTTCTGGACGCTGCTCGCCATCGAGCTCGTCGGCATCGTCCTGCTGGTGGGTTACTCGGCGAACTGCGCCGTCATCATGGCCGAGCAGTTCCCGCCCGAGGTGCGCGCCACCGGGATCGGCCTGCCCTACGCCCTGGCGGTCGCCCTCTTCGGCGGCACCGCGCCGTACATCACGACCTGGATGAACACCAGCGGCCTCGGCGGGTGGGTCTGGGCCTACGCCGCGGCGGCCGCAGCCGTCGGCCTCGTCGTCTACCTGACGATGCCCGAGACCAAGGGCAAGGTGCTCGACTGATGCGGCACGTGCTCGTGACGGGCGCCGGGTCCGGCATCGGCCGGGAGGTCGCGCTCACCTTCGCCCGGGCCGGCGACGCGCTCACCCTCGCCGACCTCCACGCCGACCCGCTCGAGCAGACGGCCTCCCTCGCCCGGTCGGCCGGCGCCGCCAGCTGCGACACGGTGACGATCGACCTCCGGCGGGACGACGCGCACGAGACCCTCGTGGCGGCCGCCTGGGCGACCGCCCCCGTCGACGTCCTGGTGTCGAGCGCCGGCGTCTACCCGGCGACGCCCTTCCTCGACCTCGACGCCACGACCTGGGACCTCGTCCTCGACGTCAACACGAGGGCGCCCGTGCTGCTCACCGTCGCCCTGGCCCGCCGCGCCGTCGCGGCGGGTCGAGGGGCGAGCGTCGTCAACATCTCGTCCGGTGCCGCGCTCCGAGCCCGCCCGGGCGCGGCCCCCTACTCGACGTCGAAGGCCGCCCTCGAGGCCGCGACCCGCGCCTCCGCGCTCGAACTCGGCCGCCACGGCATCCGCGTCAACGCCGTCGCGCCCGGTTTCGTGACGGTCGACTCGAGCGTCAACCCGGTCACCGACGAGTACGCGGACGCGGTCGGCGACAACCCCCTGGGCCGTCGCGGCAGCCCGGCGGACATCGCCCGCGCCGTCGCCTGGATCGCCGGCGACGACGCCGGGTGGATCACGGGCGAGGTGCTGCGCGTGGACGGCGGCTCGTCCACGGGAGCCTGGAACCTGCCCCTCCACTGGAGCGCCTCGACCGACGTCGACGGCCCCGCCACCTGACGAATGGAGCACCCCATGATCCCGACCTACACCGTCGTCGGCGCCGGAGCGATCGGCGGCACCCTCGCCGCCCACCTCCACCTCGGCGGGGCCGACGTCCACCTGGTCGACACCGACCCCGAGCACGTCGCGGCCGTCCGCGAGGCGGGCCTGCGGATCGAGCAGCCGGCAGGCGACCTCGTCGCGAGAGTGCCGATCTCGACCCCCGACGAGGCTCCCGAGCGGCTGGGAGGCGTCCTGCTCGCCGTCAAGGCGCAGGCGACCGAGGACGCCGCCGCCTGGATCGCGGGGCGGTTGACCGACGACGGCTGGGTCGCCTCGATGCAGAACGGCCTGAACGAGGCCACCATCGCCCGTCACGTCGGCGACGGACGCACCGTCGCGGCCTTCGTCGACCTGTTCGCCGACGTCGTCGCCCCGGGCGTCGTCAAGGACGGCGGCTTCGGCGACATCGCCCTCGGCGAGTACGCCGGCGGCAGCAGCGAGCGCGTGCGCACGCTCGCCGACGACCTCCGGCACTGGGGCCGCCCGGTGGTCTCCGACAACGTCCAGGGCTTCCTCTGGTCGAAGCTCGGTTTCGGCGCGATGCTCGTCGCGTCCGCCCTGGCCGACGACGACATGGGCGACCTGATCGATCGACACCGGGTGGGGATGCACGCACTGGTCCGCGAGGTGCTCACGGTCGCCCGCGCCGAAGGCGTCACCCTCGAGGGCTTCGACGCCTTCACGCCGAACGCCTACCTTCCTGCGACGCCGGACGGGGCCGACGCCGCCGACGGGGCCGACGCCGCCGACGCGGCCGACGCCGCCCACGCGGCCACCGACGGACTCGTCGCGTGGCTCGGTCGTCAGACGAAGAAGCGGTCGGGCATCTGGCGTGACGTCGCCGTCCGCGGGCGTCGCACCGAGGTGCCGACCCAGTACGCCCCGGTGCTCGCCGCAGCCGAGCGTCACGACCTGCCCGCACCCCTGACCCGGTGGCTGGTCGAGTCGATCGTCGAACTCGAGACAGGGCGGATCGGCATGAGCGAGGACCACCTCGTCGAGCTCGACCGCCGGGCAGCCGCGTGAACCGCCTGGTCGAGGCGGCCGAGGCTCGCCGCCGTGCACTGGTCGACGACCTGACCACCTACGTGCAGCTCGAGACGCCGTCCGACGACCGTTCGGCCCTCGCCGCGGGGTTGGCCTGGGTGCGCGGCTACCTCGACACGCACCTGGGCGCGCCCGAGACCGCGTCCACCGTCGACGGTGACCCGTACGGCGACGTCGCGGTGCTGGACTGGGCCGCGGTCAACGGCGGGACCGGAGCCGTCGCCGTGCTCTGCCACTACGACACGGTCTGGCCCCTCGGCACCCTGGCCGACTGGCCGGTCTCCGTCGACGGCGACCGGTTGACCGGACCGGGTGCCTTCGACATGAAGGCGGGCCTCGTGCAGGTGGTGCACGCCCTCGCCGTCGCCCGCGAGCGAGGTCTGCCCCTGCCGGCCGTGCGCTTCGTCCTCAACGGCGACGAAGAGATCGGCTCACCCGCGTCACGTCCCGTCATCGAGGCGTCGGTCGCCGGCCGCGACGCCGTCCTCGTCTTCGAGGCGAGCGCAGGAGGCGCGCTCAAGACCGCGCGGAAGGGCGTCGGTCTCTTCACGGTCACCACCGAGGGCGTCGAGGGGCACGCCGGGCTCGATCCCGAGAACGGCGTGAGCGCCGTCGACGAGATGGCCCGGGTGATCGTCGCGCTGCACGACTCGGCGGACCTGGCCGCCGGGACGAGCGTCAACGTCGGCACCATGTCGGGCGGCTCCCGGGCGAACGTGACGGCGGGCCACGCCAGGGCGCTGGTCGACGTCCGCGTCACCGACGTCGACGAGATGCGCCGGATGGACGCCACCTTCGCGGCTCTGACACCTCGCCGCGAGGCCGCGGGGATCAAGGTCGACGGGGGCTGGAACCGGCCCGTCATGTCGCGCGGACCCGGTACGGCCGCGCTCTTCGCCGTCGCCCGGGAGGTCGCCGCAGAGCAGGGGTTCACCGTCGCCGAGACCTCGGTCGGAGGCGCCAGCGACGGCAACTTCGCCGCAGCCCTGGGGCTGCCCGTCCTGGACGGCCTGGGGGCCGTCGGCGACGGAGCCCACGCACGCCACGAATGGATCTCGATCGACGGCATGGTCGAACGAACCGCCCTCGCGGCCGGACTCCTCGTGAGGCTCGGCGGCGGCGCCTGAGCGGTGCCGCCGAGCCACGGAACTGCTGACGTCGAGATCGCGAGGACGAGGGCGATGCCGGTGGTGACCGTCGGAAGTGTTCTCCCCACGTTGCGGGTCGGTGCCGTTCTCCCCAGCCTCGGGTTCCGCGGGACGAACCGCGGTGTCGTGTCGCGAGGATCGTCTTCATGGGAATCAGATACAGCGCCTGTCCGGTAGCACCCGCGGATCTCGAACTCGCTCGCGCCGCTCCTCTCGCGTACATGAACGAACACGGTCCCGACGCACCGTGGGACGACCCGTCGTGGACCCGTTCCTGGCTCGACCTCGACAAGTCGTGGCGTGATCTGCAGCGACTCTTCGTCATGCCGAACCAGTCACCGGCCGAGATGGGTCTCGACCTCGTGAGAGGAGACGTTCATCATCCGAGGGGCATGATGCACGGGTACGAATGCCACTACCAGGTGCTCGATCCGAACCGGGTCGACGTCGTGGCGAGACAGATAGCGCGATTCGACAAGGCCGACGTCCTGGCTCTCTACATCGCCGGCGGCCGCACCGACGAGAGACTCAGGAGCGACGTGAACTACGTCGGGCACTACCTTGCGACGGCACAAGAGTTCACGGCACGCCAGGCGGAAGCGGGCAACGGCCTGGTCTATCGGATCGGCTGAGCGCCACCCGGTCGTTTCATGACGAAGCCCGAGAAGTCAGCCAGCGGCCCCCACCAGTCGTCGAAGCGGAACTCCACCGAGTTCCGACCATCCGAAGCATGACCTTTGAATCTCCTTGCGAAGCATGGACACCTGGGCCGACCAGCATGAGTTGCCGCGGAACCCAGAGGTGGTGAACGGTGGTGAGAAGCCTCACTCGGCGGACCAGAGCTCCTCGGCCTCGAGGACCAGATCGATCAGTTGACGCAGGAGACCCTCCAAGGTCGTCGACCTCAACAGGGTGTAACTGTCGTAATCACCCAGCGGGGCGATCGCCGCCAGTTGCCAGACGGCCGCGACTGGATCGTCCGACAGCTCGATGTCGTCATCCGACTGGGGCCCCGCGGCGCGAACGATCAAGCGGCGGACAGCTGCTTCGGCCTGGTCCCGAAGGGGTGCGAGCTTCTCGGACCACTCGAGATCCGGCAGGATCGAAAGCTCGGCCCGCGGGAACGGATCCTCGTCGACCCAACGTTCGACCGTGAACCGCCGGGTCCCCAGGCCGACGATGAACAGGTCGTCGGCGCCCGCGGCGGCGCTCACGAGACGCGCCATGGTCCCGACCGAGGCGCGCTGGTCGCCACCCCCGGCTTCTGATCCGCGCTCGATGAGGACGACGCCGAACTCGGGTTCATCCTCGTCGAGCAAGCGGCCGACCAACGTGAGGTACCGGGGCTCGAAGATGCGCAGCTGGATGGGCACGAATGGGAACAGCACTGATCCCAGCGGGAACATCGGTGAGACGGCCATGACCCAGTGAAGCACCGCGGACTAGAAGTTCACAGGTGCCCTGAGAGCCTTCGTCCACGCCGCGAAGAACGCCTAGTTGTTGAAGCGGAACTCCACCACGTCGCCGTCTTGCATGACGTACTCCTTGCCCTCGATGCGGGCCTTGCCGGCCGAGCGCGCCTCGGCGATGGAGCCGGTCTCGACCAGGTCGTCGTACGAGATGACCTCGGCCTTGATGAAGCCCTTCTCGAAGTCGGTGTGGATGACCCCGGCGGCCTGCGGGGCCTTCCAGCCCTTGCCGATCGTCCAGGCGCGGGTCTCTTTCGGGCCGGCCGTCAGGTAGGTCTGCAGGCCGAGCGTCTCGAAGCCGATGCGGGCGAGCTGGTCGAGGCCCGACTCGTCCTGCCCGAGCGAGGCGAGCAGTTCGGCGGCGTCGTCGTCGTCGAGGCCGATCAGCTCGGACTCGACCTGCGCGTCGAGGAAGATCGCCTCGGCCGGCGAGACCAGCGCCTGCAGCTCGGCCTTGCGCGCCTCGTCGGTCAGCACGGCCTCGTCGACGTTGAAGACGTAGATGAAGGGCTTCGCGGTGAGCAGCCCGAGTTCGCGGATCGGCTCGAGGTCGATGCTCGTGGCCGAGAGCGCCTCGCCTCGTTCGAGCGCCTCCTTGGCGGCCACTGCCGTCTCGTGCACGATCGGCTCGACGCGCTTGAGACGCAGCTCTTTCTCGTAGCGGACGAGCGCCTTCTCGACGGTCTCGAGGTCGGCGAGGATGAGCTCGGTGTTGATCGTGCCCATGTCGCTCTCGGGGTCGACCTTGCCGTCGACGTGCACGACGTCGGGGTCGTCGAAGCCGCGGACGACCTCGGCGATGGCGTCGGCCTCGCGGATGTTCGCCAAGAACTTGTTGCCGAGCCCCTCGCCCTCGCTCGCGCCCTTGACGATGCCGGCGATGTCGACGAACGACACCGGCGCCGGCAGCGTCTTCTCGCTGCCGAACAGGCCCGCCAGGACCTGGAGGCGCGGGTCGGGCAGGTTGACGATGCCCACGTTGGGTTCGATGGTCGCGAACGGATAGTTCGCCGCCAGCACCTGGTTCTTGGTCAGGGCGTTGAACAGGGTGGACTTGCCGACGTTGGGCAGTCCGACGATCGCGATAGTGAGAGCCACGAGAGTCAAGCGTACCGGGCCTGTCGAGTCGCACCGTCGGGGCCGGGTCGCCTGGGGACGGACGGGTGCCCGGCCGGCCTGTGGAGGCGGTGTCGGAGGCGCGTGAGAGCATGAGTCAATGCCCATCGACTTCACCGCGATCGACTTCGAGACCGCGAACTCGAGCAGTGCCAGCGCCTGCTCCGTCGGCCTCGTCAAGGTCCGCGACGGCGTCGTCGTCGACAAGGTCGGCTGGTTGATCTCTCCCCCGGCCGGGCACGACGAGTTCTCCGAGTGGAACACCCGCATCCACGGCATCGTCGCGAGCGACGTCGTCGGGGCCTTCGGCTGGGCCGAGCAGTTCGAACTGCTCGCCGACTTCGCCGGCGACGATGTCTTCGTCGCGCACAACGCGGGCTTCGACATGGGCGTCATCAAGGCCGCCTGCGCGGCGACGGGGCTCACCCCTCCCCCGTGGTCGTACCTGTGCAGCCTGCAGGTGGCCCGCAAGACCTACTCGCTCGACTCGTACCGGCTGCCCGTCGCCGCGACGGCCGCCGGCTTCGACTCCTTCTCGCACCACGACGCCCTCGCCGACGCCGAGGCGTGCGCGGCCATCGTCGCCCACGCGGCCCTCTTCCACGGCGCGGCCGACGTCGCCGAACTCGCGACGATCGCGTCGGTCAAGGTCAAGGTGCTGCAGCCCGCGGGGGCCTCGACCGCACACGACTCGCCGCGAGTCGACCGCCGACCCATGGCCCTCGGCTGACGCTGACGCACGACGTCAGCTCGTCGAGGCCGGGGCTGTCGGCGGTCGCTGCCACACTCGCCCCATGTCGTCACCCGTGGCCCTGTTCCTCGCCCTCCTGCTCGGCCTCGTCGTCGGAGCCGTCGTCGGCGGGCTGCTCGCCCGCTCGCGTGCTACCGAGGCGTCCTCGCACCTGACCGCCGAGCTCGCCGCCGCCCGAGCCGTGGCCGACGCGGCCCGCGAGCGCCTGGACGGCCAGGACGACCAGTACCGCCGGCAGATCGCCCAGCAAGAAGACCGCCTCCGCGAGTTCCAAGACCGGCTGCGCGACGTCCGCATCGCCGAGGCCGAACGTGCGCGGGGCGACGGCCAGGTGCTCGTCGCCCTGAGTCCCGTCGCTGAGAGCCTCCAGGCGGTCCAGCAGAAGGTGGCCGAACTCGAGGCAGAACGCACCCGCCAGTACGGGGCGATCAGCGAACAGTTGCGACACACGGCCGAGTCGGGCGAGCGCCTGCGGGGCACGGCCGAGATGCTGGCCTCTGCCCTGAAGTCGAACAGCACGCGAGGGGTCTGGGGCGAGACCCAGCTCCGCAACGTGGTGCAGGCCGCCGGCCTCGTCGAGCGGGTCGACTTCGACGTCCAGACGTCGATCTCGTCCGACGCCGGCTCGGGCCGACCCGACATGGTCGTCCACCTGCCGGGCGGCAAGAACATCGCGGTCGATGCCAAGGTGCCCTTCTCCGCCTACCTCGAGGCCAGCGCCATCCCCGCGTCGGCCACGGGCGACGAAGGGGCTCGACGCGACCTGCTCGTCCGTCAGCACGTCAAGGCCCTCCGGGCGCACGTCGACGCCCTGGCCGGCAAGACGTACTGGGCAGGGCTCGACTCGTCCCCCGAGCTGGTCATCGCGTTCATCCCGAGCGAGTCGCTCGTCTCGTCGGCGCTCGAGGCCGACCCGTCCCTGATGGACTACGCCTTCCAGAAACGAGTCGCCCTCGCCTCGCCCGTGACCCTGTGGTCGGTGTTGAAGACCGTCGCCTTCAGCTGGCAACAGGACGTCGTCACCGCCGAGGCCAAAGAACTCTTCGACCTCAGCCGCGAGTTGTACGGCCGCCTGTCGACCATGGCCGGCCATGTCGACAAGCTCGGCCGGTCGCTCCGGGCCGGCGTGACCGACTACAACCGGTTCGTCGGCTCACTCGAGCGGACGGTCCTGCCCTCCGCCCGACGCCTGAGCATGCTCGACGACTCCAAGGTCCTGTCGAGTCCCACGACGGTCGACGAGACCCCCCGTGACATCACCGCGCCCGAACTCACCGCTGCGTTGACCGACGGCGAGGGCCGGGTCGGCTGACGCGCCGAGACCCTCGGCGAGCTCGCATGACGACGAATGCCCGGCCAGGGCCGGGCATTCGTCGTCACCTGCGGGTCAGGCCTGTTCGCCGTACCACTTCGAGACGAGGTGGTCGGCTTCGACCCGGCGGATGGTGCCCGAGTGCGAGCGCAACACGATGCTCGAGGTTCGGATCATGCCCTGCTTGCGCGTGACGCCGGCGACGAGAGCACCGTCGGTGACGCCGGTGGCGACGAAGTAGGCGTTGTCACCCGTGACGAGGTCGTCCTGGTCGAGCACGCGGTCGAGGTCGTGGCCGGCGTCGACCGCCTTCTGGCGCTCGGCGTCGTCCTTGGGTGCCAGACGGGCGAGGATGAGGCCGTCGAGGGCCTTGACCGCGCAGGCGGTGATGATGCCCTCGGGGGTGCCGCCGACGCCGACGCACATGTCGATGCGCGAGTCGGGGCGGGCCGCGTTGATGCCGCCGGCGACGTCGCCGTCGAGCAAGAGACGGGTCGAGGCGCCCACGGCCCGGATCTCGGCGATCAGATCGGCGTGACGCGGGCGGTCGAGCACCGCGATCTGCATGTCCTCGACGGCGATGCCCTTGGCGGCCGCCAGGGCGGTGATGTTCTCGCCGATCGGACGGTCGAGGTCGACGACCCCCTTGCCCTCGGGGCCCGTGACGATCTTGTCCATGTAGAAGACGGCGCTGGGGTCGTACATGCTGCCCCGGTCGCTGACCGCGATGACCGAGAGCGCGTTCATGCGGCCGGCCGCGGTGAGGCTCGTGCCGTCGATGGGGTCGACGGCGATGTCGCAGGCCGGGCCGAAACCGTTGCCGACGTGTTCGCCGTTGAACAGCATCGGGGCTTCGTCCTTCTCGCCCTCGCCGATCACGACGACCCCGTCGAAGGCGACCGTCCCGAGGAACTTCCGCATGGCGTCGACCGCGGCCTTGTCGGCGGCGTTCTTGTCGCCCTTGCCGATGAAGGGCGCCGACCGGATGGCCGCGGCTTCGGTGGCCCTCACCAGCTCCATGCCGAGGTTGCGGTCGGGGTGCGCGTACAGGGTTCCAGAAGACGAATCGGCCATGTCCACGAGCTTAGTCCCCGGGGTTGTCCAGACGGATGTCATGCGATATGTTTCATTGATCACAGTGCATATATGCACGGAGAAAGGTGCTCATGAAACCAACCACACGTCTGCGCCGCCCCGTGGCTGTCGCCCTGGCACTCGGCGCGAGCCTCTCCACCCTGGCCGTCGACGCCGCCCACGCCGCACCCGACGCCCCCGCGCCCGACGCCCTCAGCCTGTCGGTGCGACTGGCCTCCGACGGCGTCGGCCCGTTCACCCCGGACGACGCGCCCGGCGGCGACAGCGGTCCACAGAACGGCATCGTCCGGACGAACGACTCCCTGGTCTACGGCATCACCGTCGGCACGACCACCGGCGACGCGTCGGGCGGCGAGGTCGTCGCCTCGGCTCCCGACGGGTTGACCTGGTCGACCCTGCCCGACGAGTGCCTCACCGGTTCGAGCGTGTCGGGCGACACGCTTCGTTGTTTGCTGGCCCCCCTCTCGACCGGCGTCCGCACCCTCAGCATCGTCGCGACCGTCGACCGTGACGTCCACGCCGGCAGCTCCCTGCAGCCCTCGGTCGAGCTCCACGCGCCCGAGCGGGCACCCGTCACCGCCCCCGTACCCGACGTCCGGGTCTCGGCCGTGCCACGCTTCAACGTCTCCATGAACCGCACGGTCACATCGTTCGCCGCCACCGTCGGGCCGGACGGCTCGACGCCGGGCTTCCGCATCGTCTACCCGTTGCAGATCGACTGGCAGTCCCTCGTGGCGGGTGACGGGCTCCTCGGCTACGAGGGCTTGAGCGGCGACATCTCGCTGGTCGACGACGTCTCGGCCATGTTCGGCGGCAAGCCGAGCCCTGCCGTCCTGCTGCCCACCGACACCGACGACGCGTGCGGGGTCAACACCGGCCAGATCCCGGGGGCGCCCGGTGGTGTCGGGGGCGGCGAGCGCAACGTCGTCGACTCAGGAACGATCACCTGCTCGCAGACGGCTCCGGGCGAGCCTGTCAGCATCACCATCTCGGGGGCCGACACGAGCCTGACGTCGATCCCGAGTCGCAGCGTCACGGGCGGGCAGATCGCCGGCGGCGTGTCGCCCTACGTCGTCTCGGCCTACGTCAGCCTGTGGGTTCCGAACCCTCCGTTCGGCGAGTCCCTCCTGACCCGCAACACCTATCGTGACCTCGTCGCCACGTCGGTCAGCGGGCAGGCCAACTACGCAGGGGCGTCCGAACCCCTGGACGACAATTCGGCGGATCGCAACATCCTCTACTCGGCCGGCGTGACCGGCGCGACCCGCTACGCGGGCTGGAACGACGAGACCAAGACGTCGTTCCCGCTGTCCGGCAAGTACGACGACCCGTACGTCACGCCGGCCCAGACGCTGATCAGCAGCACGAGCCTCGCCAACCGCGGCACCACCTCGTGGTCGGGCTCGACCGTCTGCGCCGTGTTCGACAACACGACCCAGACCCTGCGAGAGAACGCACCGGGTTCGTGGGCGTCCTCGAACCGGGTCGCCGACACGGGGCGCCCGCAGTACGCGGCTTTCGACGCCTCCGACCCCGAGGACGCGCGTGACGCGACCTGTGACGACGATCTCGGGTGGCACGACGACCCTCGCGACGTCCCCGGTGGGCCCTCGGCGGTCGGTGCGGTCCGCTGGAACTACGATCACCCGGGCAACACGAGCATCTCGTTCACCGTCCATCTCACCGCCGTCGACCGCCTCGCCAACCACACGCACCTCCGGACCTTCACGAGCATCCGTCGAGACGCGACGAGCGCGTGGACCCACTCTCCCGGCGACCCGGTCGCGGCGAACGGAACCTGGTCCGACTTCCTCAGCGTGACGAGCAACGCGGCCCGCGTCACCAGTGCCGTCGTCGACCCGGGGCACGACGCCTCCGACACCCCCGACGAGACGGCCTACGTCACGGCGGGCGGGTCCCTGACTTACGCCCTCTACCCGACCCTCACCAACGCGTCGGACGACGACCTCCCCGAGAAGTTGACGATCCGCGACGTCCTGCCTCTCGGTGCCGTCTACGTCGCGGGCTCTGCCTCGGCCGAGCCCGCGGTCGACGAGATCGAGGTCGACGGTGCGACGCACCAGCGCCTGACGTGGGTCCTCGACCCCGTCCAGGTCAACGACGCACTGGCCCCGATCACGTTCGCGGCCCGGTTCACCTCGGCGTCACCCGGCACCGACGCCACGAACTCGGCGACCATCGAGTCGCTGCGCGACGTGTCCTCTCCCGACAGGCGCGTGACCGACCGCGCGGTGCACGTCCTGGCCGGCAGCGGTTTCGACGTCGACGAACAGGTCGACCACGACGTGCGCGTCGTGGGTGACCAGTCGGTGTTCCGATTGATCTACACCAACAACGGGTCCGAGTCGCTGGCCGACACCTCGCTCGTGACGTCCCTGCCTCACGACGGCGACGACCGAGGCACCGAGGCGGCGACCCGACCGGTGTTGACCGAACCGGTCGCGGCGGCCGACGCCTCCGAGACGGTCCGGTACACGAACGTCGCCCCGGCTTCCCTCGTCGACGACCCCGCTGACGCCACGAACGAGCCGGGCGGTTCGACCCGGTGGTGCGCGCAGGCCGACTTCGGCACGGCAGGCTGCCCCGCCGACCTCGGCGAGGTGACCGGTGTCCGCGTCGACCGCACCTCACCCGTCTCGTCCGGTACGACGGTGAGCCACGAGCTCGCACTCTCGGCAGGCGACGGCGATCAGGCCGGCGACGTCTGGGCGTCCTCCTTCGGCCTCCGGGCGGCGAACATCGACTGGACCGCGCACTCCCCCGTCGCGCGGACGACGGCCGTCGGGGGAAGCATCGGGCGGATCGTCTGGCAGGACGCGAACTCCGACGGGCTGCGCCAGGACGACGAGGCCGGCCTGTCCGACCACGCCGTGCGCCTGTCCGGCACGGACGATCGTGGCGCGACGGTCGAGGCGGAGACCGACACCGACGCCGACGGCAGGTACCGGTTCGATTCGCTCCGACCGGGCGACTACGTCGTCCACTTCGGCAGCGTGGCGGGCGGGTGGACGACTCCGCACGTCGGCGACGACCCGACGCGCGACTCCGATGCCCACGCCGGCGGTGATGCCGAGGTCGAGGTGACGCGCGTCACGGACGCCGCAGGGGCTCTCGTGGGCGTCTCCGACCTCGACGACGTCGACGCGGGCGCCTTGCCGGCCCCCGAGGTCGTCGACCCGCCCGTCGAGACGGTCGATCCGCCGTTCGACGACGCCTCGACGCCGGGCGGTGACCAGGGCACCGACCCTGCGGCGAGCACCTCCGACGGTCGCCCGCGTCTCGCCTTCACCGGCGCGGCCCCGGCCGCCGCCGTGGCTGCCGCCCTCGCCGCGCTCACCCTCGGCATCGTGCTGGTGCGGCGGCGACGCCGGCTCGACGGCACCGTCGTCCCTGCCCCCGGGTCTCCGCACCCGGGCGATCCCGGCACCGACTGACGAGGGGACGGGGCCGTCCGTGGACGGCCCCGTCCTCTCGGCACGCGCCCGTCGAGCCCTGACTAGGCTGAACGGAGCAGACCGCAGTCGTGATCGAAGGAGATGCCATGCCCGTCGCAACCCCCGAGCAGTACGCAGAGATGCTCGACAAGGCGAAGACCAAGGGCTTCGCCTACCCCGCCGTCAACGTGTCGTCGTCGCAGACGATCAACTCCGTCCTGCAGGGCCTCACCGAAGCGGGCAGCGACGGCATCATCCAGGTGACCACCGGCGGTGCCGACTACTTCGCGGGCCACACCGTCAAGAACCGAGCCGCCGGCGCCATCGCGTTCGCCAAGTTCGCGACCGAGGTCGCCAAGAACTACCCCGTCACGGTCGCCCTCCACACCGACCACTGCCCGAAGGACGCCCTCGACGGGTTCGTCCTGCCGCTGATCGCCGCCTCCGAAGAAGAGGTCCGTGCCGGTCGCAACCCCTTGTTCCAGTCCCACATGTGGGACGGCTCGGCCGTCCCCCTCGACGAGAACATCTCGATCGCGCAGGACATGCTGAAGCGCACCAAGGCCATCAACGCCATCCTCGAGGTCGAGATCGGAGTCGTCGGAGGCGAAGAGGACGGGGTCCAGCACGAGGGCACCAACGACGCGCTGTACACCACGGTCGGAGACGTCACCCGCGTCGTCGAGGCTCTCGGACTCGGCGAGCACGGCCGCTACATCGCCGCCCTGACCTTCGGCAACGTGCACGGCGTCTACAAGCCCGGCAACGTCAAGCTGCGCCCGGAACTGCTCGGCGAGATCCAGCAGGGCATCCGCGAGAAGTTCGGCACCGCCGAGAAGCCCCTCGAACTCGTCTTCCACGGCGGCTCGGGGTCGTCCGACGCCGAGATCGCCGAGGCGGTCTCGAACGGCGTGGTCAAGATGAACCTCGACACCGACACGCAGTACGCCTTCAGCCGGTCCATCGCCGACACCGTGCTGAAGAACTACGACGGGTTCCTCAAGGTCGACGGCGAGGTCGGCAACAAGAAGCAGTACGACCCCCGCGCCTGGGGCAAGGTCGCCGAGACGGCCATGGCCGCGCGCGTCGTCGAGGCGACGAAGCAGCTCGGGTCGTACGGTCAGTCGGCCAGCTGACCCGCGCCTCCTGCAGGTACGACGAGACCCCCGGGCGACGGCCCGGGGGTCTCGTACGTCGTGGCGTGCCCCCTGCCGGAACCTGCTACGAGAAGAAGCTGTCGGTGATCTTCTGCATGGACGCGGCGAACGCCGGGTCGGACATCAACACCGCAGCGGCTCCGAACCCCTGCACGAGGCTGAAGACCACGCCCGCGACGAGGGGCACGACGAAGCCGAGCCGACCCGCCCGGAGGCGCCGGAGCGTCCACCAGGTCGAGAAGGCGAAGAGCGCGACGGCGAAGACGGCCATCACGACGCCGAAGGTCTGCAAGGCGCCCGTCGACGAGAACCCCGACAGGTCGGCGTCGAACTGCGCGAACTGCGCGAGCTGGTCCTCGGCGTAGCGAGGCGCCCGGGCGACGGCCTGGATCGCTCCGAAGGCTCCGAGCCCGATGAGGGCGAACGTCGCCACCCGGTCGACGCGGCGCCCGGTGGTGAGGGGGGGAGGCGCGGTGAGGGTGCCGTCACCGGAGCGCCCGTCGGCCGTGGTCGTGGGCCGCGCGTCCTGTTCGGCGACCCGCGCCTCCTGGGCGGCGTCGTCGGTGGCGACGGGGTTGACCCACCCCTCGGGCGCGTACTCGCCGTAGCGAGGCCTGGGCCGGTCGTCGCTCATCGGGTGCGGCCGCCGAGGCCACGCGCGTCGACCTGGCCCGTGGCGTCCTTGCGCAGCTCTTTCGGCAGCGAGAACATCAGGTCTTCTTCAGCCGTGACGACCTCTTCGACGTCGACGTACCCGGCGTCGGACAGGTCGGCCAGCACCTCGTCGACGAGGACCTCGGGCACGGATGCACCCGAGGTGACGCCGACCGTCTCGACGCCGTCGAGCCACTCCTGGCGGATCTCGTTCGTGTAGTCGACCCGGTAGGCGGCCTTGGCACCGTGTTCGAGGGCGACCTCGACCAGGCGGACGCTGTTCGAGCTGTTCGCCGACCCGACGACGATCACGAGGTCGGCACCCTGGGCGACCTTCTTGATGGCCACCTGGCGGTTCTGCGTCGCGTAGCAGATGTCGTCGCTCGGCGGGTTCTGGATGCTCGGGAAACGTTCGCGCAGGCGGCGCACGGTCTCCATCGTCTCGTCGACGCTGAGGGTCGTCTGCGACAGCCAGACGAGGTTCTCGGGGTCGTCGATCACGAGGTCGTCGACCTCACCCGGGTTCTGGACGAGGGTGGTCCGGTCGAGCGCGTGACCCATGGTGCCCTCGACCTCTTCGTGCCCGGCGTGGCCGATCAGGATGATGTGACGACCCTGGGCGCCGAAGCGCACGGCCTCGCGGTGCACCTTCGTGACGAGGGGGCAGGTCGCGTCGATGGCCTGCAGCTCGCGGTCGGCCGCACCCTTCACGACCGCCGGCGAGACGCCGTGCGCGCTGAAGACGATGTGCGAGCCCTCGGGGACCTCGTCGACCTCGTCGACGAAGATCGCCCCCTGGCTCTCGAGCGTCGCCACGACGTGGACGTTGTGCACGATCTGCTTGCGCACGTAGACGGGCGCGCCGTAGTGCTCGAGCGCCTTCTCGACGGCGATCACGGCGCGGTCGACGCCCGCGCAGTAACCGCGGGGTGCCGCGAGCAGCACCCGCTTGCGTCCGGTGACGGGGGTATCCTTTAGCCTGTTCCGCACCGCAGGAACACGCGGTGTCGGCAGGTCGATGGCGAGGGCGCCGTTGGTGATGTGGCTCACCCGACGAGTCTAGGTGCGACGGACTGGTCGCGTACTGAGAGCCGCCGCGAGGGCCGAGGACCACGCCGGCCCGGCGAGCCGACCGTCGACGACGCCCACCACGAACGGAGCCCCATGACGATCGTTCCCCCACCGCCCACCGCCGAGGCCCCGTGGCCGGTCGGACTGCTCGCCAGCAAGGTGCGCGACTGGATCGACCGGCTCGGCACGGCCTGGGTCGAGGGCGAGATCACGCAGTGGAACGTCTCGGGCGGCAACGTCTACGGCAAGCTCCGCGACCTCGAGCAGGACGCCACCGTCTCGTTCTCCATCTGGTCGAGCGTCAAGTCGCGCGTCCCGGCCGACCTGAAGCAGGGCGACCGGGTCATCGCCGCCGTCAAGCCCAACTACTGGGTCAAGGGCGGCAGCCTCACGATGCAGGTGTTCGACATGCGCCACGTGGGCCTCGGCGACCTGCTCGAGCGGCTCGAACGGCTCCGTCGGCAACTGACGTCCGAGGGGCTCTTCTCGCCCGACCGAAAACGGGCCCTGCCGTTCCTGCCCGGGTGCATCGGCCTCGTCACCGGCAAGGACAGCGACGCCGAGAAAGACGTGCTGCGCAACGCGCAGCTGCGGTGGCCGTCCGTCTCGTTCCGGGTCGTGCACGCGGCGGTGCAGGGCGACCGCATGGTGGGCGAGGTCACGGCGGCGATCCAGCGACTCGACGCCGACGACGAGGTCGACGTCATCATCGTCGCCCGGGGCGGCGGAGACTTCCAGAACCTGCTCGGCTTCAGCGACGAGGGCCTCGTCCGCACCGTCGCGGCCTGCACCACCCCGGTGGTCAGTGCCATCGGGCACGAGGCCGACCGGCCCCTGCTCGACGACGTCGCCGACCTCCGCGCGTCGACGCCGACCGACGCCGCCAAACGGGTCGTCCCCGACGTCACCGAAGAACTGTCGCGGGTCCAGCAGGCCCGCACGCGCATCGGCGTCCGCCTGACGTCGCTGGTCGCGACCGAGATCGACCGACTCGAACAGATCCGCAGCCGCCCCGTGCTCGCGTCCCCCCAGACGCTGGTCGACGTCCGGGCGGACGAGGTCGTCCGGGCCGTCGCGCGTGGCGAAGAACTCGTCGGGCGAGCCGTCGAACGGGCGCACACGCGGGTGTCCGAGCTGACGGCCCAGCTCCGCGCCCTGTCGCCACAGGGCACCTTGCGCCGGGGCTACGCGATCGTGCAGCTGCCGTCCGGCAGCGTGCTGCGCTCCCCCGACGAGGCGCCGGCCGAGACGCGCCTGCTCGTGACCACCGACGGAGGCGCGGTGGGCGCCGTCAGCACCGGCGCCTCCTCCCCAGGCTCCGCCCCGTCCGACCCGCCCCCGGCCGCGAGCCCCGCCGCGACCCCTGTCAGCACCCCTCGTTAGGATCGACCCGTGGACAGCACCTCGACCAGCACCCCGCCCGACGTCGCCTCGCTCAGCTACGAGCAGGCTCGCGACGAGCTGGTCTCCGTCGTGTCCGAGCTCGAGCAAGGCGCGTCGACCCTCGAACGATCGCTCGCGCTGTGGGAACGCGGCGAGGCCCTCGCCCGCCGCTGTGAAGAGTGGCTGATGGGCGCGCGCGAACGGCTCGAGGCGGCACGCCGTCAGGGGCCGGCCGAATGACCACCCCCTCCGAACCCTCCGACGGCGGTCCCCGCGGGGCGCGACGCCCCCGCGAACCCCGGGTCGTCGCCGAACTCGGGCGGCCCGAGACACCCGAAGAGACCGCGGCCCGCAAGGCCGAGAACACCCGCAAGCACTACGCCAACCAGACCGCGATCAACCTGACCCTGTCGATCGTCGCCTCCCTCGGCATCGTGCTCTTCCTCGTGCTCGTCGTCGTCCGCCCGAACGGCACCGTGAACCGCCAAGAGATCGACTACGTCCAGGTGGCGTCGCAGGCCCAGGCGAGCGTCGACGTCCCCCTCGCCGCGCCTCCCCTGCCCGACGGGTGGACCTCCAACGCCGCCGAGGTGCGGTCGTCGACCCGAGACGACGTGCCCACCTGGTACGTCGGGCTCATCACCCCCGACCAGCAGTTCATCGGGCTCGAGCAGGGCATCGACGCCAATCCGACCTGGGTCAGCCTGCAGGTCCAGAACGCGGCGGCGACGTCGACGCGATCCATCGCCGGTCTCACCTGGGACGTCTACGACCGACGCGACGCCGACGACCCGGGCAACTACGCCTATGCCCTGACCACCACCGTCGGCCGCAGCTCGTACGTGCTCTACGGCACGGCCGACGACTCCGAGTTCGACGTCCTGGCCACCTCCCTGGCCGCCCAGATCGCCAGTCAAGAAAGCGAGTGACGTGACCCGACACGACTCGGCCGCCGACTCCACGGCCCCCACGCCCACCTCGACCGATCCCTCCCCGCGCACCGACGACTCGGCACCGGGCGTCGCCTGGGACCGGATGGTCGAGGGGAACCACCGCTTCGTCGACGGGGCACCTCGCCACCCGCACCAAGACAGTGATCGCCGGTCGTCCCTCGCCGCCGGACAAGAACCCGTGGCCGCCCTGTTCGGGTGCGCCGACTCGCGCCTCGCCGCCGAGATCATCTTCGACGTCGGCCTGGGCGACCTCTTCGTCGTCCGCAACGCCGGGCAGGTCGTCGGCGACACGGTCATCGCCTCGCTCGAGTACGCCGTCTCGGTGCTGCACGTCCCGCTGATCGTGGTGCTCGGCCACGACAGCTGCGGTGCGGTCGCGACCGCGATCGACTCCATCGGCTCGGACGCGGCCCCCGGGTCGGCCTTCCTCGGCGGATTGATCGACATGATCATGCCCTCGGTCGAGCGCGCCCAGCACGATCTCGAGGGCGGTTCCGACCTCGACCCCCGAGCCGTAGGGCGGCTGCACATCGAGGCCTCGGTGCGCACGCTCGTCGACAGGTCCACCCTGATCTCGTCCGCCGTCGAGGACGGTAGGTTGGCCGTGGTCGGCGCGAACTACGACCTCGCCAACGGGCGGGTCGACCGTTCGGTGCTCGTCGGCCGACTCTGAACCGAGTCGGGGCGCACGCTCCGACGCCCCGCGCCCCCGTCGGGCGCAGCAGCCCGGCAGGGCCCGAGGAAAGGACCACGACGTCGTGACCACATCCGAGACCGACTACCGCATCGAGCACGACACCATGGGCGAGGTGCGGGTGCCCGCATCGGCCCTCTACCGTGCCCAGACGCAGCGTGCCGTCGAGAACTTCCCGATCAGCGGGGCCGGGCTCGAGCCGGCCCAGATCGTCGCCCTGGCCCGCATCAAACGGGCGGCGGCCCTCGTCAACGGCGAGATGGGCATCATCGAGCAGCCCGTCGCCGAGGCGATCGTCGCGGCCGCGGACCAGATCATCGGCGGCAGCCACCACGACCAGTTCCCGGTCGACGTCTACCAGACCGGCAGCGGCACGTCGTCCAACATGAACATGAACGAGGTGCTCGCCACCCTCGCGGGCACGGTCGACGGCGTCGCGGTCCACCCCAACGACCACGTCAACGCGTCGCAGTCGTCCAACGACGTGTTCCCGACGTCCGTCCACGTCGCCGTCACCGGGGCCCTGCTGCACGACCTCGTGCCGGCCCTCGACCACCTGGCCGTCGCCCTCGAGGCCAAGGCCTCCGCCTGGTCGGACGTCGTCAAGGCCGGCCGGACGCACCTGATGGACGCCACACCCGTCACCCTCGGCCAGGAGTTCGGCGGCTACGCGCGTCAGATCCGCCTCGCCATCGAGCGGGTGCAGAGCGCACTGCCGCGCGTCGCCGAGGTCCCCCTGGGCGGGACGGCCACCGGCACCGGCATCAACACGCCGCTCGGTTTCCCCCAGAGGGTCATCGCCGCCCTGGCCGCCGACAGCGGTCTGCCGGTCACCGAGGCGCTCGACCACTTCGAGGCCCAGGGGGCGCGCGACGGACTCGTCGAGGCCTCCGGTGCCCTGCGGGTGCTCGCCGTGAGCCTGACCAAGATCAACAACGACATCCGGTGGATGGGCTCCGGCCCCAACACCGGCCTGGGCGAACTGCACATCCCCGACCTGCAGCCCGGGTCGTCGATCATGCCGGGCAAGGTCAACCCGGTCATCCCCGAAGCCGTGCTGATGGTCTCGGCCCGCGTCATCGGCAACGATGCGACCATCGCCTGGGCCGGTGCCTCCGGTGCCTTCGAACTCAACGTCGCGATCCCCGTGATGGGAACGGCCCTGCTCGAGTCGATCCGCCTGCTCTCGAACGCCACGCGCGCCCTGGCCGACAAGACCGTCGAGGGGCTCGAGGCCAACGTCGAGCACGCCCGTGCCCTGGCCGAGTCCTCGCCGTCGATCGTCACGCCCCTCAACCGGGTCATCGGCTACGAGGCCGCGGCGAAGGTCGCGAAGCACGCGGTCGCCCAGAAGCTGACCGTCCGCGAAGCCGTCGTCGACCTCGGGTTCGTCGAGCGGGGCGAGGTCACCGACGAGCAGCTCGACACGGCGCTCGACGTGCTCAGCATGACCCACCCGGGCTGAGCCCACCCGGGCTGAGCCCACCCGGGCTGAACCCACCCGCCTGAGCCCACCCGGGCTGAGTCCACCCGACCGGCCCACGCCGGGGCCGAGCGCACCTCCGGCACTCCGTCGAGGACGCGATCACCCAGCGGTCGGGGAGGCGCGCTCCGTCGCTGACGGTCGCGCGCCTCCCGCGGATGCCTCGGTGACAGAGAGGACGCGTTCCGTCGACGCCGCTCTCGCGTCTCGTCTGTGCCTCGGTGACATCGCTCCGCTGCCACGTCGCCGCCATCTCGACGTCAGATCGTCGATGCCGCCGTGCCCCACCTCGACGTCGTCCCTGTGCCGTGTCGTCACGTGCCCGGCGTCAGAACGTCGACGAGACGTCGACCAGGGCGGCCAGCACCGGACGACCGACGACGATGGCCCAGAACGCCCCGAGCAGGCAGGGCCCGAACGGCACATCGGCGACGAGACGGGCCGGACGGGCTCGTCGCCTGGTGTGCCGCGAGCTGGCGTCCGCCCTCCGCATCGCGGCCAGCGCGAGGGCTGACGCACCGGCAAGGCCCCACAGGCTGAGCAATGCCATGCTGCCCCAGGGGGAGACGAGGCCGCTCAGAAGGGCGCCGAGCTTGACGTCGCCCATCCCCACCCCACCGGCGAGCGCGACCACGAGCCCCGCCACGGCCGTGGCGATCACGCACCCGAAGCTCGTCGTCGCGGCGACGACACCGCCCTGGACGACGAACACGACGAGCGACGCGACCCACGCCACCGCGACGACGCCCACGAGGACGTTCGGAAGACGTCGTCGCTCGACGTCGATCCGGACCAGGGCCGGCGTCACGGTGGCGACACCGAGGCACCCCACGAGTGTCGCCACCGCCGGATGCGGAACCAGGGCGACGTCGACGTGGACCGGGGTGACGCCACCCGGGGTCGCCGTCGACGCGGCGACGGCCGACGCCGTCAGCACCGCGATCGTCAGGGCGTCGCGAGCCTGCTCCCGCTCCGTCACGGGGCTGACTCGTCGAGGCGCCTCGCGTGCGTCCCGGACCGTCCTGTGGGCGGGTGGCTGCATCCCCGCCCCGGGCACCTCGTCCGCCGCCGCACCTGTGCCGAACGCCTCGTCCGCCGGCTCGCTCGAGACGGTCACGGGGCCTCGGGCGTCCGTACCGCCCACTCGCCCGACTCACGGCCCCCGCCCACCGACGACGCACCTCCGACGGCCGTCGACACGGCTCGGGTGGACGTCGACCCGGCGGGTCTGGCCAGGTGCCACGGACGTCGTCCTCGTGCACGCCGGACGCCGGGGTGCTCCACCCGCCCGCGGAACACCAGCGCGCGCCTCCGGGGGCATCTCGCCTCGTCGAGTACAGCCCGGACGGCGGCGACGAGGAGCGGTCGGTGATCGCGCACCATCTCGTAGCTCGCGCGGAGGGCCGTTCGCCCCCGGACGGTGATGGCGAGGTCCTTCAGCCGGTCGGCGTCGAACGTGTCACCGTGCCAGCTGCGACCGTCCAGTTCGAGTGCGACGACGCCGTCGACGACGAGGTCGATGCGACGGCGGTCCCCCGGGCCGACCCGCACCTGGCTGTCGACGTGATGCCCCAGGCGGACGAACATCGTCCGGACGATGCTCTCGATGAAGCTCTCACAGCGAGGGTCCGCCCAGTCGACGACGCCCCGGACGTCAGAAGGCGCCCGAGCGAAGGCGGCGTGCAGACCGGGCAGCGAGAACTGCCCCGTCGCGAGGGCCCAGTCCAAGAGGGCAACCGCCTCTTCGAAGGACGCCGCCGTGACGGCGTCGACCAGCGCGGTCTGCAGCGGCACGGCCCAGGTCGACCTCCGGGCATCCTCCGCAGCGCGCTCGTCGCCGTCATCGGGGTGCGGGGCCTGCCCGGATGACGGACGCGGTGGCACGAGCCCGTCGGCACGCCAGACGACGGTCGCCCCTCGCCGAGGCCTCAGCCGCGACGCCGTCGGGGCCACGACGACGGTGACGGGCGGCACCGCCCACAGCCAGGCCCCCAGCAGCGCCAGGAGCGCCGCACCGGTCAATCTCCCGCCGATGCGCACGGCCTCGTATCGAGCGTCCCCCGGGGGGAAGGTCGAGTACCAACCTCGCCGAGGACGGTGCACGTGACCGGACCGCACGGCGGCGGTCAGCATCCGGTCGGTGGCCCCGAGGGCGACCAGGTCGCGCTTGTGGAGGACTCCGCCTGCCTGTCCGACGTGGGTGGCGATCTGCTGCATGGCGACACGATGCCCCGACCCGCGCCTCCCCCGGGGCCCCCGTCATCGCATCGTGGAGAACCGCGATTCACCGCGGCCTGAGGACGAGTCGTGACGCCTGCGGCTCATGGCGGGAACACAGGTCCCCGAACGCCACCCACGGCCCGTCCCCGTCGCATAGGGGGAAATCCGTCGTCACCCCGGCGCCCTGTCGTCCGCGGTGCCGGGGCAGCCGAATCTGTGGACACATCCGGGGTTCGACCGAGTCCGGAGGCTCGCCGAGCACGGATGACGTCGATCCCCTGACGTGCCGACGGAGCGCACGTCGGGGCTCTCGAGAGTCGTGCCGTCGACTCTCGGTCGGCGGATCGGCGGTGGCCTGTGCCGGTGCCGTGCGCTGGGCGCCCGGTGAGCCGACCCTGGAACGCCACCCGAGGCGCGAGCTCGCCCCGGCGCCGAGAACTCCCGACATCAGCAGTCCGCAGGACGGCTGGACGCTACGAGCACGCCGATGTCCGGAGTCGCCGACAACCCAGGGGTCGGCGACGTGGGTCCGGGCATCGCGCGAGCAGACGGACATCTCTGCGCGGACCAGTGCGAGAACTCAGGAAATCGGCATTTCGCTGGGGCGATGAACTCGACAAGCACGCCGATCTCCGGAGTTGCCGACAACTCGGGGGACGGCGACGCCGGTCAGGGCACCGCGCGAGCAGACGGATGCTTGCGCGAGGGCCAGAACCGAGAACTCAGGAAATCAGCAGTCCGGAGGGCCTATGAACGCGACGAGCACGCCGATCTCCGGAGTTGCCGACAGTCGAGGTGCAGCGACGCGGGTCGAGGGGCGCATGCGTCCGGGCTGCAGGCCCCGCCAGGGGCCGCGGACGCACACGGAGGCCGGCGTCACGCACCGGAGGGACGGACGCCGGACGCACGGGTCACTCAACGCGCCCGCCTCCCGTCGGCCGGAGGCACGGCTCACGCAACGCGCGCGCCTCCCGTTGGCCGGAGGCGCGCCTCACTCAACGCGCGCCTCACGCCAGCAGGTGGCGCGGCTCACGTGACCCGCGCGCCTCCCGTCGGCCGGAGGCGCGGCTCACGCGACGCGCGCGCCTCCCGCCAGCAGGTGGCGCGGCTCGCTCAACGCGCGCGCCTCCCGTCGGCCGGAGGCGCGGCTCACGTGACCCGCGCGCCTCGGGACGCCGGAGGCGCGGGTCGGGTGACCCGCGCCTCAGACCGGGCCGGTCAAGCCAGTTCGTTCGACTCGAGCATCTCGGTGACCAGTGCCGCGATGGCCGACCGCTCGGAGCGGGTCAACGTGACGTGACCGAAGAGCGGGTGGCCCTTCAGCGTCTCGATGACGGAGGCGACCCCGTCGTGGCGTCCGACGCGGAGGTTGTCGCGCTGGGCCACGTCGTGGGTCAGCACCACGCGGGAGTTCTGGCCGATGCGGCTGAGCACGGTCAGCAGGACGTTGCGCTCGAGCGACTGGGCCTCGTCGACGATGACGAAGGCGTCGTGCAGCGATCGACCGCGGATGTGCGTCAACGGCAGCACCTCGAGGATGCCCCGCTCGACGACCTCGTCGAGGACGTTCTGGGACACGATCGCCCCCAGGGTGTCGAAGACGGCCTGCGCCCAGGGGTTCATCTTCTCGCCGGCGTCACCCGGCAGGAACCCGAGGTCTTGACCGCCGACGGCGTAGAGCGGACGGAACACCATGATCTTCTTGTGCTGCTGCTTCTCGAGCACCGCCTCGAGCCCCGCGCAGAGTGCCAGGGCCGACTTGCCGGTGCCCGCGCTGCCGCCGAGCGACACGATGCCGACCTCGTGGTCGAGCAGCAGGTCGATGGCCAGGCGTTGCTCGGCCGAGCGGCCGTGCAGGCCAAACACGTCGCGGTCGCCGCGGACGAGACGTGCCTCGCCCCGCGCGACGACGCGGGCGAGTGCCGAGCCGCGCTCGGAGTGCACGACGACGCCCGTGTTCACGGGCACGTCGCCGAGGGCCCGGCTCGACAGCCTCTCGGACTCGTAGAACGAGGCCATCTGCTCGCTCGAGACGTCGATCGAGGTCTGACCGGTGTACCCGCTGTCGACGGCCTGCTCGGCCCGGTACTCTTCGGCGGCCAGGCCGATCGAGGCGGCCTTGACCCGCAGGGGCAGGTCTTTCGAGACCACGGTGACCGCGAGGCCGTCGGCCGCGAGGTTCGACGCGACCGCGAGGATGCGCGAGTCGGCGTCGTTGAGCTGGAGGCCGGAGGGCAGCACGGACATGTTCGAGTGGTTCAGCTCGACGCGCAGCGAGCCCCCGTCGCCGACGGCCACGGGGAAGTCGAGTCGGTCGTGCTTCACCCTGAGATCGTCGAGCAGACGGAGGGCCTGGCGGGCGAAGTACCCGAGCTCGGGGTCGTGACGTTTGCCCTCGAGCTCGCTGACGACCACGACGGGCAGCACGACGTCGTGTTCGGCGAACCGGAAGAGCGCCTGCGGGTCGGACAACAGCACCGAGGTGTCGAGCACGTAGGTGCGCTGGGTGACCGCCTGCTCACCCCCCGTGGCTGTCGCGGTGTTGCGTGCGGTTGAGGTGATGTTCGACGCGGTCACGACCACTCCGTCCTCGGGCGGCTGGGCACCCGGGTACCTTCGGCAGAGACGGCCGCGGAGCAGTTGCGAGGCGAACTTTCGTGGCCGGCTCGATCGGGCGCCTTGCCCGATGTGACGAACCTACGACGCCCCTCCGACATCCGCACCACCGGCGCGGCCGTGTCGTGTGACGATCAGGTGAACGACCCTCAGGTGGTCGTCGAAGGTCGAGCCGGCACCGGGCACCGGGCACCGCACCGCACCGCCGCACCGGACCGCCAAGGCGGCACCGCCACGGCGGCACCGCCACGGCGGGCCGTCAGTAGAAGACGCTCGTCCCGAACGAGGTGAACGCCCCTCGCAGCATCTCGAACGACTCGTCTCCGGTCGAGACGTGGACGCTCAGCCGCACGGTCGTGTCGCGCACGGTCGCGGTGACGCCGTGGTTGATGAGGGCGGCCGTCAAGGTCGTCATCTGGTCGAGCGCGGGTTCGAGCACGACGATCCCGGCGCGTTCGGACACGTCACGGGGTGAGACGACCGGCACCGCGAACTCGTCGGCGAGGTCGATGACGCGGGTCGCCCGCTCGGCGACCGCTCGTGAGACGGCGGCGACGCCGACCTCGGCGAGGTCCTCGAGTGCGGTGGCGAAGCGGGCCTGGGCGATGGGGTCGGGGTTGGTCACCTGGAAGGCGGCGGCGCCGGGCCGCGTCGGCTGACGGTCGTGGTACCACCCACCGAGGACGAGGTCGCTGCCTGCGACGCCGCTGAAGACGGGCGTCAGGGCCGACAGGGCCCGGTCGCTCAGCGCCAGGAACCCCGTGCCCCACCCCGCGCGGACCCACTTCTGGCCGCCCGAGGCGACGACGTCGGCCACGGCGTAGGGCGCGTCAACCACGCCGAACCCCTGGATCGCGTCCACGATCAGCAGTCGGTCGCCGATGACCTGGCGGATGCCCTCGAGGTCGACGAGGTAGCCCGTCCGGTAGTCGACGAGGCTGACGGCCACGGCCGTGACCGAGTCGGTCAGGTGCCGCTGCACCACGGCGGGCGTGACGACGTCGTGGTCGAGGTCCATCCACACGGGCTCGAGCACGCGGAGGGCCTCCGCCGAGCGGGTCGCGGCGACCGGCATGCTCGGATAGTCGCGGGGCGACATCAGCACCTGTCCGGTCAGGCCGAAGAACGCGTGCGTCAGCCCCTCGCTCGTGTTGGGCTGGAAGACCACGTGGTCGGGTGCGAACCCGACGAGCGACGAGATCGCGCGGCTCACCCGCCCCGACTGCTCGGTGAGGGCGATCTCGGAGCCGAACCGCGCCCTGGCCTGGACCTCGACCAGCGAGCGCTGCTCGTCGGCGACGGCGGTCGAGATCGGGCCCCACTTCGCGAAGTCGAAGTATCCGGGTTCGTCGGAGTACCCCGAGGCGAGGTCGTCGATGGTCTTCACGGTGTTCTCCTAGGCGGCGGTGACTGCACCCACCGTAGTGCCGTCCGCGGGTCGGCGACCCGCGCCTCCCGGTCTCGGGCGGTCGGTGGCTCCGGAGGACGGCACGCCTCGACCCCGTCAGGAGGCGCGGGTGCGGCCGGACTCCGGAGTCGCCGACCCAGCACGGTCACCCCGCGGGACGAGTCGGCACGACGGACGTGTCGGGCACGACGCGCTCGGGCGAGCGACCACCCGGGCCGCCCGGGCCGCGGGGATCGCCCGCGTCGCCCGCGTCGACGTCAGCTGCCGTAGCGGCGGTGCCGCAGCGCGAAGTCGCGCACCGCGCGGAGGAAGTCAACCTCGCGGAGGTCGGGGTAGAAGGCCTCGACGAAGTAGAACTCGCTGTGGGCGCTCTGCCACAGCATGAAGTCGCTCAACCGCTGTTCGCCCGACGTGCGGATGACCAGGTCGGGGTCGGGCTGGCCGCCGGTGTAGAGGTGGTCGGCGATGAGTTCGGGGGTGAGCACGTCGGCCAGCGCGTCGAGGGTGCCCCCGGCGGCGTCGTGGGCCCGCACGATGCTGCGCATGGCGTCGGCGATCTCGCGGCGTCCGCCGTAGCCGACCGCGAGGTTGACGTGCAGCCCGCCCTTGTCGGCCGTCCGGGCCTGCGCCTCGCGCAACGCCGAGCAGAGCGCCGGGGGCAGGTCGTCGGTCGCGCCGACGTGCTGCACGCGCCAGTCCCGCTGGTGCGAGAGCTCGTCGGCGACGTCGCCGATGATGCCGAAGAGCTCGGTCAGCTCGTCGGACTGCCGGTTGCCCAGGTTGTCGGCCGAGAGCAGGTAGAGCGTCACGACCTTGATGCCGAGGTCGTCGCACCAGGTGAGGAACTCGCTGATCTTCGCCGCGCCGGCCCGGTGCCCGTGCGCCGCCGTCTCGAGCATGCGCTGCTTGGCCCAGCGGCGGTTGCCGTCGACGATCATCGCGACGTGGTGCGGCAGCTCTTGACCGTCGAGGCTGCGGCGGATGCGGTTCTGGTACAGGCCGTACAGGACTCCCCTGGCGAGGGGGGAGGGACGGCGCTTTTTCACAGGGCTACGGTAGCCCACGGTCGGCCCTCCACCGAGCCCTCGATTCTCAGCCAGCCCCCTCGGCCGCTCCCCTAGGCTCGGCCCCATGAGCAGCCCCGCCGACGGCGATCGCACGACCCTCGGGGCCGACGAGCCCGAGATCCCGAACCTCCCGCTGCTCGACGACGCCCTCGCCTACGCCTCGATCGAGCGCAAGCCGACGTGGCGCGGCTGGATCCACGCGGCCACGTTCCCGGTGGCGATCGCGACGGGCGTGGTCCTCGTCGTGCTCGCCCAGGGCACGGCGGCGACCTGGGCCTGTGCCGTGTTCATGGCGACGTCGCTGCTGCTCTTCGGCATCTCGGCGACCTACCACCGCTTCCCGTGGAGCCCGGACGCCAAGCGCTTCCTCAAGAGGCTCGACCACGCCAACATCTTCCTGCTGATCGCCGGCACCTACACGCCGATCGCGGTCATCGCGTTGCCGCCCTCGAAGGGCGTGACCCTGCTCGTGCTGGTCTGGACGGGCGCCGTGCTGGGCATCCTCTTCCGGGTGTTCTTCCTCAACGCGCCGCGGTGGCTGTACGTGCCGCTGTACGTCCTGCTGGGCGTGGGCGCGCTGGGCTTCGTCGTCGACCTGCTGCAGGCGAACGTCGCGATGATGGTGCTCGTGCTCGTCGGCGGTGCGCTGTACATCGCCGGGGCCGTGTTCTACGGCATCAAGAAGCCGAACCCCGTCCCCGGGCACTTCGGGTTCCACGAGTTGTTCCACACGATGACCGTGCTCGCGTACCTCTGCCACTGGACGGGCATCCTGCTCGTGGCCCTCGACCCGCCGACCTTCTAGGCCGAGGCCACCCGAGCCCAGGAGGCGCGGGTCGCCACCCCGGCACCGGTCACCCCGGTCACGAGTCGCGCTCGCGCCTCCTGCGGTCGGCGTCGTCGTCGAGGTCGCCGTCGACGCGACGGGCGCGACGGTCGGCGTCGCCGGGCAGTTCTTCGTCGTCGAGTGCCGCGGCGGCGAGGGCCGCCTCGTCACGCTCGGCCTGGATGCGCTCGCGCACCTCTCCGCGGTACCGGGTGCGGCGGACGCGACGGGTCATGTCGACGACGATCAGCACGGTGGCGACGGCCACGAAGGCGATGGCCACGAAGCCCCACACGCCCGGCGTGACGGCGTCGTCGGGGATGGTCGACGGCGGCAGGGTCGGGTCGGGCGTCTGGGGCTGGGCCAGCAGGCGCGTCGTGACCGTCAGGACCGAGTCGGTCAGGGCGCTCATCGCTGCACGCCCACGAGACCGGTCTCGGGGTCGACGACCCCGGCGAACAGGTCGTCCTCGGGCAGGTCGGACTCGACCGTCGACTCGACCAGCTGGAAGTCCTCGGTGGGCCAGGCGGCGACCTGCAACTCGTGCGGCCAGAAGAAGAACGCGCTGTCGAGCGGCACCTGGCTGGCGTGGGCCCGCAGGGCCGCGTCACGCACGGGGAAGAAGTCGGACACCGGCACCCGGGTCGTGGCGAGGTCGGGACGGTCGCTGAACCGGGCCAGCATCTCGGTCAGGGACTCGATCAACGGCGACTCGGGGTCGCTCTCGCGCAGGTGCGTGATCATGGCGCCGATGCGACCGGCGCTGAACATGCGGTCGTAGTAGACCTTCTCGATCTGCCAGGCGTCACCCGTGGCCGGGTAGCGCGCGGGGTCGGAGGCGTCGCGGTAGGCGGCCATCGAGATCTCGTGGGTGCGGATGTGGTCGGGGTGCGGGTACCCGCCGTTCTCGTCGTACGTCACCAGCACCTGGGGCTTGAAGCGACGGATGATCGCGACGAGCGGCTCGGCGCTGATCTCGAGCGGGATGGTCGCGAACGAGTTGACCGCGACCGACTCACCCTCGGCGGGCAGTCCGGAGTCGGCGTACCCGAGCCAGAGGTGGTCGATGCCCATGGCCGCCTTCGCCGCCGCCATCTCGTGCACCCGGAGGCCGGCGATGTCGCGTTCGGCGTGGTGGCGGGCCTCGAGCTGCTCGTTGAGGATCGACCCCTGCTCGCCACCCGTGCAGCTGACGACGAGCACGTCGACGCCGAGGCTGCGGTAGTAGGCGTAGGTCGCCGAGCCCTTGCTGGACTCGTCGTCGGGGTGGGCGTGGACCGCCAGCAGGCGCAGGGTCAATTCTTCCTCGCAATGTGTGCCGGGCAGACGTTGCTACCCTGAGGACAGCTTAATCGGACGGAGATCCGCGTGACGTCCACGCCCCGTGTCACCCCACCCGCTGCGCGCCTCGACGCCCGGTACGGGCGTTCCCCGCGCGGGCGGCGTCGGCGCCTGGTGGTCGGCCTCTCGGTCGCCGTGGCCTTCGCGGTGGTGTTCGCGGCCTGGGTCGTCTTCGCCGCGTTCGACGGCACCTCGTCGCAGCTCGAGTCGGCGGACGTCGGCTACCAGGTGACCTCCGACCGCGCCGTCGAGGTGCAGTACACCGTGACCGCCGACACGGGTCGGGCCGTCGACTGCGCCGTCGAGGCCCAGAACAGCGGCTTCGCCGTCGTCGGGTGGAAGATCGTCCACCTGCCCGCCTCCGAGCGGCGGTCGGTGACCTACACGACCTCGCTCGCCACGTCCGAGCGGGCGGTCACGGGCTTGATCTACCGGTGCTGGCTTCCCTAGACTGCTCGGAATCGCACGACGAGACCGGCCACTCGGCCGGTCTCCTTTTTTCGGTGGGCGACCTCGCCCCGGCTCCCGGCACCGCGCCTCCTCGGCTCGACCCGCCCGTCCGGGTACGACCGCCGCACGAAACGGAGACACCATGAGCACTGACAACGAGACCACCTGGCTCACCACCGACGCCCGCGACCGTCTTCGAGCCGAGCTCGACACCCTCAGTGGCGAGGGTCGTCGAGAGATCGCGTCGCGCATCGAGGCCGCACGCGAAGAGGGCGACCTGAAGGAGAACGGCGGCTACCACGCCGCCAAGGACGAGCAGGGCAAGATGGAGGCCCGCATCCGCACGCTGACCAACCTGCTGAAGCACGCGACCGTCGGCGACTCCACGGCCGCCGACGGCATCGTCGGGCCCGGCACCGTGGTCACGGCGACCATCGCCGGCGACGAGAGCACGTTCCTGCTCGGCAACCGCGAGATCATCGCCGCCGGCAGCGACCTCTCGGTCTACAGCGAGACCAGCCCGCTCGGGCAGGCCATCAACGGGCTGAAGGTCGGCACCACGACCAGCTACACCGCCCCGAACGGCAAGGACATCTCGGTCACGGTCACCAAGGTCGAGACCTACCAGCCGTAGGTCGCACGTCGGAGGCCCCTGCTCGACTCGAGCAGGGGCCTCCGTCGTACCGCGGGCCGTACCCGGCGACGGGCCGCCGACCTCGTTCCACGCCGCGTGGTGACGAGTGGCCCTGGCACGCTCGCGCCGGGCCCGCCCGGCAAGTCAGGAAAACGACGCTGCGGCCGGCCTCACGACGCCCGGAGCACGTCGTTCACCTGAGTTGCCGACGTAGCCGACGTCGGCGCAACACCGGTGGGGTCCGGCCTGGTGAGGCGCCGTCCCCGGCACGCTCGCGCCGGGCCCGCCCGGCAACTCAGGAGAACGACGCTGCGGCCGGCCTCACGACATCCGGAGCACGTCGTTCGCCTGAGTTGCCGACGTAGCCGACGTAGCCGACGTCGGCATGCATCGCAGGGGGCGCCAGCAGCCGGAGGCGCGGGCAGCGTCAGGAGGCGCGGACTCGGCCACGAGGCGCAGCAGCGTCACGAGGCGCAGCAGCGTCGCGAGGCGCAGCAGCGTCACGAGGCGCAGCAGCGTCACGAGGCGCAGCAGCGTCACGAGGCGCAGCAGCGTCACGAGGCACGGGCAGCGTCAGGAGACGCGGGCGGGGTCACGCAGACGCGACTCAGAAATCGACGTTGGGTTCGTACCCGGCGTCGCGCAGTCGTTGCAACACCTCGTCGACGTGGTCGGGACCGCGGGTCTCGACGCTGAGCTCGAGTTCGACCTCGCTGATCTGCAGCCCCCGGCCGTGGCGGGTGTGCAGCACCTCGACCACGTTGGCGTTGGCGTCGGACAGCACCTCGCTCACCCGGGTCAGCTGACCCGGACGGTCGGGCATGCCGATGCGCAGCTTGACGTACCGGGCGGCGGCGGCGAGGCCTCGGCCGATGACGCGCTCCATCATCAACGGGTCGATGTTGCCGCCGCTCAGGATCACCACGGTGGTGCCGAGGTCTCGCACCTGTTCGGTGAGGATGGCGGCGATGCCCACCGCTCCGGCCGCCTCGACGACGAGCTTCGCGCGCTCGAGCAGCACGAGCATCGCCCGCGCGGTGTCGTCGTCGCTGACCGTCACGATCTCGTCGACCGTCTCGCGGATGATCTCGAAGTTCAGCACGCCGGGCCTCGCGACGGCGATGCCGTCGGCGATCGTCGGCTGCGCGTCGATGTCGGTGCGGACGCCGAGCTTCATCGAGACGGCGTACGGGGCCGCGTTGGCCGCCTGCACGCCGATGATGCGGACGTCACGGCCGGTGAGCGCGGCACTCTGTTTCAGGGCGCTGGCCACGCCGGCCGCGAGCCCGCCTCCGCCGACGGGAACGATGACCGTGTCGACGTCGGGGACCTGCTCGAGGATCTCGAGACCCAGCGTGCCCTGGCCGGCGACGACGTCGGCGTGGTCGAACGGCGGGATGAACACCGCGCCGGTGGTGTCGGCGAACTCTTGCGCCGCCCGGAGGGACTGTTCGACCGCGTGGCCGTGCAGCACGACGTCGGCACCGTAGTGCCGGGTCGCCTGCAGCTTGGGGAGGGCGACGCCGACGGGCATGAAGATCGTCGCCTTGATGCCGAGTTCGCGGGCGGCGAGGGCGACTCCCTGGGCGTGGTTGCCCGCCGAGGCGGCCACGACCCCGCGGGCCTTCTCGTCGTCGGACAACTGCGTCAGGCGGTTGTAGGCGCCACGGATCTTGTACGACCCGGTTCGTTGCAGGTTCTCGCACTTGAGGTGGACTCGTGAGCCGAGCACGTCGGCGAGGTACTGCGAGGTCTCCATCGGGGTGACGCGCACGACCTGCGAGACGCGTTCACGCGCCTCCTCGATCTCGGTGAGGGTGGGTCCTGCCAGGGTGCGGTCAGACATCGGTGAGGCCTCCGGCTCGGGTGACGTCGTCCTCGACGGGCCGGGGCGTCTCGCGCCAGCTGCCCCTCGCGACGTAGGTGATCATGACGTTCAGCACGGCCACGAACGGCACCGCAAAGAGGGCTCCGGGGATGCCGGCGACCAGGGTGCCGGCCGCGACGGCGAAGACGACGGCCAGCGGGTGCACCTTGACGGCGCTGCCCATGACGAACGGCTGCAACAGGTGACCTTCGATCTGCTGCACGACGACGACCACGGCCAGCATGCCCAGGGCGACGACCCAGCCGTTGTAGACGAGCGCGATGACGACCGCGACCGCACCCGTCGCCACGGCACCGACGACGGGGACGAACGAACCCAGGAACACCGCGATCGCGATCGGGACGACGAGCGGCAGGCCGAGGAAGAAGGCGCCGAGCCCGATGCCGACGGCGTCGACGAACGCGACGAAGACCTGGACCTTAACGAAGTTCGTCAGGGTGAGCCACCCGGCACGCCCGGCACCGTCGACGGCGGGACGCGACGCGCGGGGGAACAGCCGCACCACCCAGCGCCAGATCTCGGCCCCCCCGACCAGCACGAAGATGGTCGCGAACAGGGCGAGCACGAGCCCGGCGCCGACGTGACCCGCGGTGGACCCCACCGACAGGGCGCCCCTCACCAGGGGCTGACTGTCTTGCTGGACGGCGGCCACCGCGTCGGACAGGTAGCCGTTGATCTGCCCTTCCGTCAGGTGCAACGGCGAGGTGAGCAGGAAGTCCTCGAACTCGCCGTACGAGGCGACCGACCGGTCTCGCAACGACGGCCACCCGTCGACGATCTGGAGCACCACGAGCACGACCAGGCCGGAGACGACGACGAGGAACCCGACCAGGACGGTCACGATCGCGAGCCCCTTGGGCCACCGGTGGCGCTGCAGCCAGGCGGACAGCGGCACGAGCAGGGCCGAGACGAGCAGCGCGACCAGGAACGGGATGACGATGACGCGCAACTGGGTGACCAGCCAGACGAGCACGCCGACCACGGCCACGATCAGCAGGATGCGCCACGACCAGGCACCGGCGACGACCATGCCCCGGGGCACCGACGGGTCGGCGACGGGGCCGGGCGGGCGCCCGCCCGCCGCGTCGCCCCGCGTCTCGTCGCCGCTCGAAGGGCGGTTCCGCCAGATCATCGCGTCAGTTTATGGCCCTCGGAGCCGCCCCACCTACCCGTCCACATGCCGCTGAGGGCATGCAGCCCCCGGGGACGAGACGACGACCAGGAGGCGCGGCCCCGTCGGTGGCCGTCGGTACAGTCGTCCGCGTGCCCCGTCAGCAGCTCTCCCCCGCCCAGGCCCGTCGTGTCGCCCTCGCGGCGCAGGGGTTCGGTCGCCCCGTCGACGCCGGGGTGCGCCCGGGCACCCGCCAGCTGAACTCCCTCGTCGATCGACTGGGGTTGCTGCAGATCGACTCGGTGAACGTGTTCGAACGCAGCCACTACCTGCCGGCCCTGGCGCGTCTCGGTTCGTACGACCGAGCGACCCTCGACCGCCTGACCTTCGCTCCCCGCGGCCGGTACGTCGAGTACTGGGCGCACGAGGCGGCGATCGTGCCGGTCGCGACCTGGCCCTTGTTCCGCTTCAGGATGCGCGACCACGACGCGAAGTGGCGGGGTGACGCCTCGTCGTGGTTGTCGACGAGTCCCCGCATGGAGCGCTGGCTGCTCGACGAGATCCGCGACAAGGGCCCCCTTCCGGCCAGCCTCGTCGAGGCAGACGCCGCGGTTTTCCCCCGGCCCGACCGCACCGGCCCGTGGTGGGGCTGGGGCGACGTGAAGCGCGGCCTCGAGTCGCTGTTCCGCACGGGTGCCCTGGTGAGCGCGGGGCGGCGACGGTTCGAGCGGGTCTACGCCCTGCCCGAGCAGGTGCTCCCCGACGAGGTGTTGGCCGTCGACGTCGACCGCCACGAATCCCACCGGCGACTCGTGGCCCACGCCGCCCGCGCCTCCGGGGTCGCCACGACGTCCGATCTCGCCGACTACTTCCGTCTCAAGACGGCCGACGTCGTGCCCGCGCTCCGCGAGCTGCACGACGAGGGCGTGGTCGAGCCCGTCGTCGTCCCCGGCTGGGGCTCGACGGCGTGGCTGCACCGTGACGCGCGCGTGCCCCGGCGGCTCGAGTCCGACGCCGTGCTGTCGCCGTTCGACCCGGTCGTGTGGCACCGACCACGAGCCGAGAGGCTCTTCGGGTTCCACTACCGCATCGAGATCTACACGCCCCGCGAGAGACGCGTCCACGGCTATTACGTGCTGCCCGTCCTCCAGGGTGACCAGCTCGTCGGGCGCGTCGACCTCAAGAGCGACCGGCAGGCGGGCGTCCTCCGGGTCCGGTCCGCCTGGCGTGAGCGCGACCTCGCGATCGACGTCGACCTGCTCGCGACCACCCTCCGCCGTGCCGCAGCGTGGCAGGGGCTCACCTCGATCGAGGTCGAGGAGCGCGGCGACCTGGCCGACGCCCTCCGACCGGCCGCCTCCGGTCCCGTCGAGGGCGACGATTCCGACTAGAACGTCCCGGCGTTCCGTCGCAGCCGTTCGATGCGGTCGTTCAGCGGCGGGTGGGTGCTGAAGAGGCGGTCCATCACGCCGGGTCTCATCGGGTCGCTGATCCAGAGGTGCGACATCGACGTGTTCTGCTGGCGCATGGGCCGACCGGCCGCCCCGAGCTTCTCGAGGGCTCGCGCGAGACCCTCGGGGTACCGCGTCGTGAGGGCGCCGGTGGCGTCGGCCAGGTACTCGCGCTGGCGTGAGACGGCGGCTTGGACGCCTGCCGCCGCGAGGGGGGCGATGATCACGGCCACGAGGCCGAGCACGAGGAACACCGGGTTGCCCCCTCCGCCACCGCCGGCGTTCGAGTTGCGGTTGCCGCCGGTCAGGGAGGTGAAGAACGACATGCGCAGCAGCACGTCGGCGAGAAACCCGACGGCGACCACGAGGCCGAAGACCATGGTCGAGACGCGGATGTCGTAGTTCTTGACGTGACCGAGCTCGTGGGCCATCACACCCTGCAGCTCGGCGTCGTCCATGATCTCGAGCAAGCCCGTCGTGGCCGCCACGACGGCGTGTTCGGGGTCGCGCCCCGTGGCGAACGCGTTGGGGGCGGGATCGACCACCACGTACACCTTCGGCATCGGCATGCCCATGGTGATGCTGAGGTTCTCGACCGTCCGGTACAGGCGCGGGGCGGTCGTGCCGTCCACCTGCTGGGCGTTGCTCATCGACAGGGCCTGGCCGCTCGCGGCGAAGTACTGGACGAGCGCGTACACGGCCGCGCCCCCGAGGACGAGGAACCCGATCGATCCGTTGTTCCAGATCGCGCTCGCGGCGAAGCCGAGGGCCCCCACGATCACGAGGAAGATCAGGACGATGAGGACGGTGTTGCGTTTGTTGCGTGAGATCGCTGAGTACATGGTCTCGACGAGATCCTGCGAGGACCGGTCAGAACTGGACGCGGGGCGGTTCGGCGATGGCCGAGGGTTCGGAGACCTCGAAGAAGTCGCGCTCGGTGAACCCGAGCCTCTTGGCGAAGAGCGAGTTGGGGAAGACCCTGTTCTTCGTGTTGAACTCTCGCACCCCGCCGTTGTAGAAGCGGCGGGCGGCCTGGATCTTGTCCTCGGTGTCGACGAGCTCGGACTGCAACTGCAAGAAGTTCTGGCTCGCCTGCAGCTGCGGGTACGCCTCGGCGACGGCGAAGATGCTCTTCAGCGCCGTCTGCATGTGCCCCTCGGCAGCCGACGCCTCGGCGGGGGTGCCGGCACCGATCGTCTCGGCGCGGGCCGCGGTCACGTTCTGGAACACCGACGACTCGTGAGACGCGTAGCCCTTGACGGCCTCGATGATGTTGGGGATGAGGTCGGCGCGGCGTTTGAGCTGGACCGTGATGTCGCTCCAGGCCTCGTCGACGCGCACCTTGAGCGTCACCAACGAGTTGTAGGTGGCCCAGAGGTAGATGCCGATGATGACCGCGAGCAGGACGATGATGCCTGCTGCTACCAGGATGCCGATCGTGGCCGGTTGCATGACGTGTCACTCCTAGGGTGTGGACCGGTGGCGACGAGGCGCCCGATGGTCGCCCGCCACCTGGTTCGGGTGGTCGGGGGTCCGAGGGACACTATAAATGGGCCGCATGGGGGGTCCCTGTCGTCCGGGACTTCTCCGAGCGAACTCACGACGAGGCCGCGTCACGACACCTCCTCCCCGCGACCGATTGACTTGTACCCCGTGACCGTGCTGAATGGGTGACAGTGTTCGAGTCACCGACCCCGCCATCGATGCGTCCGCCGGCCCCCGTCGTCGGACGCTCCGTGCGTGCGCCCCGCCGGGGGCGACGTGCCCTGTCGACGATCGCCGCCGTCCTGCTCGGCCTCTCGATGACCCTGTCGGCGGGCGCGGTCGCCCGGGCGGCGAGCGACCCCTCGGGCACGCCGACGCCCGAGCCGTCGCTCGGCCAGCCCGGGCCGCAGCCGGTCGCCCCGACCATCCGCGACGTCGGCGACCAGGACGTCAACGACGTCGTGGTCGGTGGCACGGGCACGCCCGGCGCCACCCTGCGGGTGCTCGACCCGCGCGTCCCCAGCCGTGCCTTGTGCGAGGTCGCCGTGCCCGCCGACGCCACGAGTCCCGCCGCGTGGTCGTGCCCGGTGACGCTCGAGAACGGCGCCGACCAGACCCTCACGGTCCGCGACGTCACCCACTCCACCGTGGTCGGCGACGGGGTGAGCGCCCCGTTCTCGGTGCTCGGTCCCCCGACCGTCCGGGGCGGGCCCGCCCTGGGCGGCAAGGTCGGCGGAGCCGCCCACCCCGGTGCCCGGGTCACGATCGAAGGAGGCGCGACAGCGGTCTCGGCGTCGGCCGACGGAACAGGCGCCTGGTCGGTGGTGCTCCCCGCCTCGACCTGGCCCACCGGGCGCTACACGCTGCGGGCGACGCAGAGCTCCGCGTCCGTGCCGGCGGTCCCGCACTCGGCGTCCTCGGCCGACGCCACCGTCACGATCGACCGTGACGCCCCGGCCGCACCCGTCGTCGTCACCCCGCGCGACGGCGACCGCGTCACGACCCAGCCCCTCGTCGTCGCCGGGACGGGAGAAGACGGAGCCACGGTCACCGCGTACGTCGACAGCACCCCCGTCTGTCAGGCGTCGGTGGTCGGCGGTTCGTGGCGGTGCACGTCGTCCGACCCCGCCCTGGCCGAGGGCACGCATCTCGTGCAGGCCGCCCAGATCGACGCGGCGGTCAACGTGGGGCCGCCCAGCGCGGGTGTCTCGGTCACCGTGGCGTCCTCGGCGTCGTCACCCGCGCCTCCCGGTCCGTCGGCCTCCCCGGCGCCGCCGACCGGGCCGGGGGCGACGGCGGGTCCGGGTGTGCCGTCGGACCCGGGGGCCGGGTCGACCGTGGCGCCCGTTCCAGGGGACGGCGACGCCGACGCGCCGGGTGGCGGCAGCCCGGGCGGGGGCGACTCAGGGCAGGCCGACACCCCGGCCGGAGCAGGATCGTGGGCCGCGGCGACGACGTTCGGCCGTGATCTGCCGACCGTCGGGCAGGCCACGGCCGGCACCGGCTGGTTGCTCGCCGTCGGGCTCGCCGTGGCGTTCGTCCTCCTCGTCGTGGGGCCCGCACGACTGCTCGCGACCGCCCTGCGAGGTCGGCTCCCGAGTCGCGGCCTGCGCCTCACGGGCCGGAACAGGCGCCTGGAGCCGCCCACCTCGTTCTCGACCGGGCAGGTCGACCCCCGCCTGACCGCCGCGCTCACCGTCGCCGCCGGCGCGGCCGTCGTGGGACTCGCCGCAGGCCTCGACGGCGAGGTCCGCTCCGCACGCCTCCTCGCCGGCATCCTCGTCGGGGTCGCCCTGGTCAACGTCCTCGCCGTCGTGCTGCCGACCCTCGTGACGTCCCGGCTGCTGGGGCGCGTGCCTCGCGTGCGGATCTCGCCACACCTCCTCCTCGTCGCCGTGGTCGCGTGCGCCGTCACCCGGGTGCTCGGCCTCGACCCGCCCCTCGTGCTCGGGGTGGTGCTCGTCGGTGGCCTCGTGGCGTCGCCGACGTCGCGCCACGGTCGGGCCGCCGAGCCCGACGCTCGCGAGGACGGGCTGTCGGCCCTCGTGCAGGTCGGAGCCCTGGTGGTCCTGTCGGCCGTGGCCTGGGCGGTCCACGGAGCCCTGCCGGGCAGCGGCGGATTCGCGACCGAGCTGGGCCTCGAGATCAGTGCGACCGTGTGCCTGACCGGACTGGGTTCGCTCGTCCTCGCCCTGGTCCCGCTGGGGACGCTGCCGGGCCGACACCTCTGGGACTGGTCCCGGCCCGTGCACGTGGGCGTGACGGTGGTCGGCGTGGGCACGGCGGCAGCGGTGCTGGCGGGCGGTCCCTCGTCGTCCTTCCCGGTGGGCGGGGCGGTCGTGGCCGCCGTCGTGCTCGCCGGCCTCTGCCTCGCGGTCTGGCTCTGGACGACCTTCGTCGAGGACGATGCGGCGGGCGCCTGACGCCCGTCAGCTGATCGTGGCGCGGCAGACGGGTGCCGCGGCCGTCGGCGACTCCGGAGATCGACGCACCCCGCCCGAGATCCGCCACACGAGCGCGTCGGATTCCGGAATTGCCGACGTCCACGGGCGGTGGGTGGGGCGGTGACCCCGCCCCTCACGTCGCGTCGCGTCGGAGGGCGTGCCCCCGCAGGGACTCGAACCCTGACTGAAGCGATTTTAAGTCGCCTGCCTCTGCCGATTGGGCTACGGGGGCCCGGAACGACCAGCCTACGAGACACGGACGCCCGCCCGCTGCAGGGCAGCGAGCGGGCGTCGTCGTGACGTTCGACCGTCGGTCGGCGAGGACCTACTCGGCGGCAGGCTTCCGGGCCGGCGCCTTGCGGGCGGGCTTCGAGGCGGCGTCGCCCCCCTCGGCCGTGCCCTTCTTCGCCGTGCCGTCGTCCTCGACCGGGTTCGCGTAGGCGGGTCCGGCCTCGCCGGCCGGCTGACCCGCGCCGGCGTCCACAGCCGCGGCCGGAGCCCCGGCCGGCGTCTCGACGGCCGGCTTCGGCCGCGAGGCGAACTCCTCGAACGCCGCACGAGGGCGCTCGCGGTTGTCGAGCGAGACGATGTCGCGTCCCAGCCAGAAGTTGTTCCACCAACCGCCCACGACGCGGAACTTCCGCTCGAAGGACGGCATGGCCATTCCGTGGTAGCCGCGGTGGGCCGCCCAGGCCGGGAAGCCCTTCATGGCGAACTTTCCGCTCTGGAAGACACCGACGTTCAGGCCCAGACCGGCGACGGCGCCGAGGTTCTCGTGCTTGTAGTCCACGAGCCCCTCGCCGCGGAGCGATGCGACGATGTTCTTGGCGAGGCGCTTGCCCATGCGGACGGCGTGCTGGGCGTTCGGCACGCAGAAGCCGCCGACGCCCTTGCCGGTGAGGTCGGGGGTGGCCGCGACGTCGCCGCAGGCCCAGGCGTCGGGGACGACGGTCTCGCCGTCGACGATGCGGAGGTCGGCCTTCACGGTGATGCGTCCACGCTGCTCGAGCGGGAAGTCGGTGCCCCGGACCATCGGGTTGGCCATGACCCCGGCCGTCCAGACGATGAGGTCGGACTCGAACGATTCTCCGGTCGAGAGCTCGATCTTGCCGCCCACCGCCGACTGCAGCTGCGTGTCGAGGTGCACGGTGGCGGCACGTTCGGCGAGGTTCTTGAGCACCCAGTGGCTGGTCTCGAGCGAGACCTCGGGCATGATGCGGCCCATCGCCTCGACGAGGTGGAAGTGCGTGTCGTCGATGGTGAGGTCGGGGTAGTTCTTCAGCAGGTCGCTGGCGAAGCTGCGGAGCTCGGCGAACACCTCGATGCCGGCGAAGCCGCCACCCACGACGACGACGGTCAGCAGGCGGTCCCGCTCGGGACCGGCGGGCAGGTTGGCGGCCTTCTGGAAGTTCGTGAGGACCTTGTCGCGGATCGCCGCGGCCTCTTCGATGGTCTTGAGGCCGATGGCCTCGTCGGCTACGCCCGGGATCGGGAACGTGCGCGACACGGCGCCCGCCGTCATGACGATCTGGTCGTACTCCATAGTCCACGCATCGCCCACCTCGGGGGTGATGGTGGCGGTCCTCGAGGCGTGGTCCACGCCCGTGACCTTGGCCGTGACCACGTTCGTCTTCTTGAGGTGACGACGGAGGGCCACGACGGCGTGACGCGGCTCGATCGACCCGGCCGCCACCTCGGGCAGGAAGGGCTGGTACGTCATGTAGGGCAGCGGGTCGACGATCGTGACCTCGGCCTCGCCCGCGCGCAGCCACTTCTCGAGCTTCCAGGCGGTGTAGAAACCGGCGTAGCCGCCGCCGACGATCAGGATTTTGGGCACGGCGAATGTCTCCTTGAGGTGGGGGTGTCGCAGACGACCTTACCCCGAGCGCCGCGCCCGCCTGAACTGACGGACCGCACCGAGGACGACCAGGGTCGCCGCCCCGCCGAAGACCGCGAGGACGATGAGGGGGATGCCCGTCGACCGCATGGTCTCGACGGTGGGCAGCAACACGGCCAGGGGCTGACCCGGATCGGGCACCGGCGTCGGGACGGGGGCCTCGTCCGTCGGGTTCGTCGCCTGGGCCGAGGGCGCGGGCACGTCGGCGCGACGGTGCACCCTGATCCATTCGGACAGGTCGCCCATCGGGTTGGCGTCGACGGCGGGCACCGAGGCCGTCACGGCGGCGGCGGCGTCGACCAGCCCGTAGCCGTACAGGGGGTCGGGGGTCGAGTCTCCCTTGGGGGTGGCCGTGGCCACGACCCTGTTGATGACGTCGTCGGCGTCGAGTTCGGGGTGGGCGCTGCGGACGAGGGCCACGATGCCGGCCACCAGGGGCGTCGCGCCGCTCGTGCCGCTCCAGCTGTAGTGCACGTCGCCGGGGCCCACTCCGACGAGGTCCTCGCTCGGGGCGGCCACGCCGATCGTGATGCCCTGGCTCGAGGCGTCGAAGCTCGCCGTGCCCGCTCGGTCGACGCCGGCGACCGTCAGCACGCCCGGCATCGTCGCCGGTGCGCCGACCTCGGTCGTCCCGCTCCCCCGGTTGCCGGCCGCCGCGACGACGACGACGTCGTGGTCCATGGCGTAGAGGAAGGCGTCGTCCCAGCTGGTCGGCCAGTCGAGGGTGTTCCGGGTCAGCGACATGTTGATGACGTCCGCCCCGGCGTCGACCGCCCAGCGGACGGCCCGGGCGATCTGGTCGTCGGAGTCGACCGCCGACGCTCCGAAGCCGACCGAGACCGAGAGCAGGTCGGCCTCGGGTGCGACCCCGATGACGCCGTCGCCGGGACCCGTGCCACGGCCGGCGACCATCGACCCGACCAGGGTGCCGTGGTTCGGGTCGTCGCCGACCGGTGTCTGACCGTCGGCCGAGCCGAGCCCCGACACATCCGTGCCCCCGACGACGGCGCCCTGCAGTTCTGTCACGGACGAGTCGACGCCCGTGTCGATCACGGCAACGGTCGTCCCCGCGCCCCGCGTCGTCTGCCAGGCCCGCTCGATGCCGTAGTCGGAGAGCCAGTACTCGGCGTCACGCACCTGGTCGGCCGAGGCCGACGCGGCCGGTACGACGGCCGCCACGAGCGCCCCCAGCACCACGAACGCGACGAACCCCCCGGAGCGACGCACGAGCGTCAGGCTCCCCCACCCGCGACGTCGACGACCGCCGTCGCCGGCTCACCCGCGGAGCGGTCGGGGCAACGGCACACGTCGGGGCTCCACGCCGCGCGCTCGAGGGCCAGGTCGCCGAACGGGTTGACGCCCGGCCCGGCGGCCAGTGCGTGGCCGACGAGGGCGTGCAGGCACTTGATCCGCTCGGGCATGCCCCCGGCCGTCACGTGGTCGATCTCGTCGACGTGCTCGATGCTCTCGCGGTCGGCGAGGTAGGACTCGTGGGCGGCGAGGTAGCGCGCCCGCAGGTCGGGGTCGCTCTCGAGCAGGGCCGTGAACTCGGCCATCACGCCGGTGGCCTCGAGGGTCGACACGGCGGCGGTGGCACCGGGATGGCACAGATAGTACAGCGTGGGGAACGGCGTGCCGTCGGTCAGCCGCGGCTTGGTGGCGACGACCGTCGGCGCACCGCAGGCACAGCGGGCGGCGATGCCGATGACGTCGCGCGCCGGACGGCCGAGCTGGGCCGTCACCGCACGGACGTCGTCGTCGGTCACGGGGTCGAAGGGTGGCCTGGTCACGGCGTGCCGCCTGTCTGGTCGGAGGTCGGGGCGGGCACCTGGCTGCCGCTGATGTCGGGGGCGACGAGCTCGGTCGCGGGTTCGTCGCTCAGGCCCGCGTCGAGGACCGAGGAGGTCATCGCCGCGACCCAGTCGACCTGGGGCGTCTGGAGCGAATCGCTGATCGTCGTGCCGGTGCCGGGAGCCGTGCCCGGCGCCTCCGTCGCGTCGTCGCCCATGACGAGGTAGCTGTACTCGCCCGGGTAGACGTAGAGCAGGCGGTCTCGGGCCTGCGCCTCGATGTACGCCGGGTCGCTCCACCGGGCCACGTCTTGTTTGAGCTCGTCCACCGACTGCTCTTGCTGCCGCACGTCGTCCTGCAGGGCGGCGATCTGCTGCTGCTGCTGGATCAGGGTGCGCAACGACGGCGCCAGGATGACGACGAACATGACGAGGATCACCAGCATCAGCACGCTGAAGCCCGAGAACCGGATGCTGCGCAGCCAGTGGCCCGTCGGCGTCTCGCTGGCCGGCAGGGTCACCGGCACACGGCGGTTCCAGGTCTCACGGGGCATGCCACGAGCCTAAACGACGTCTCTGGGGGAACGACGGAGGCCCGCCCCGCACGAGCGGGACGGGCCCCGAGGAGGCGCGGGTGGCGTCAGGCGGAGAAGCGCGGGAAGGCGCCGTACCCGGCGTACACGGCGGCGTCGCCCAGTTCTTCTTCGATGCGGAGGAGCTGGTTGTACTTCGCGACGCGCTCGCTGCGGGCCGGAGCGCCGGTCTTGATCTGGCCGGCGTCGGTCGCGACGGCGAGGTCGGCGATCGTGGTGTCCTCGGTCTCGCCCGAACGGTGCGAGAGCACCGTCGTGTAGCCGCTGCGCTGCGCGAGCGCCACGGCGTCGAGCGACTCGGTCAGCGTGCCGATCTGGTTGACCTTGACGAGGATCGAGTTCGCGGCCCCGGCCGAGATGCCCTTGGCGAGACGCTCGGGGTTGGTGACGAACAGGTCGTCGCCGACGATCTGCGTCTTCGACCCGATCTCGCTCGTGAGGTGGGCCCAGCCCTCCCAGTCGTCTTCGTCGAGGGGGTCCTCGATGGTGACGAGGGGGTACGACGCGACGAGGTCGGCGTAGTAGTTCGCGAGGAACGCCGAGTCGCGCTTCTCGCCCTCGAAGGTGTAGCTGCCGTCGGCGTAGAACTCGCTCGAGGCCACGTCGAGGCCCAGGGCGAGGTCCTTGCCGGGGGTGAAGCCGGCCTTGGTGATGGCCTCGACGAGGAGGTCGAGGGCGGCACGGTTGCTGTCGAGGTTCGGCGCGAAGCCGCCCTCGTCACCCAGGCCGGTCGACAGGCCCTTGGCCTTCAGCTCGCTCTTGAGGGCGTGGTAGGTCTCGGCACCCCACTGCAGGGCCTCGGCGAACGACGACGCGCCGACGGGCAGGATCATGAACTCCTGGATGTCGACGTTGCTGTCGGCGTGCGAGCCGCCGTTGATCACGTTCAGCATCGGCACCGGCAGGGTGTGCGCGTTCGGCCCGCCGATGTAGCGGAAGAGCGGCAGGTCGGCCGAGTCGGCCGCGGCGCGGGCGACGGCCAGCGAGACGCCGAGGATGGCGTTCGCGCCGAGGCGCTTCTTGTTGTCGGTGCCGTCGAGCTCGATCATGGCCTGGTCGATCAGGCGCTGGTCGGTGGCGTCGAGGCCCTCGACCTCGGGGCCGATCTCGTCGATGACCGCGGCGACGGCCTTGAGCACGCCCTTGCCGAGGTACCGGCTCTCGTCGCCGTCGCGCAGCTCGTAGGCCTCGAAGGCCCCGGTCGATGCACCGGAGGGGACGGCCGCACGCGACACCGTCCCGTCTTCGAGCAAGACCTCGACCTCGACGGTGGGGTTGCCCCGCGAGTCGAGGATTTCGCGGGCGCCTACGGCGTCGATTGCTGCCACTGGAGAGCTCCTTAGTAGTCGTTCGTCTGGGGACGCGAGGTCCGCGGCCCAGCTTAGCCGCGCCTCCTGCCCTGGTTCGTGGCGGGGAGCCGACGGCGGTGGTCAGCCGATGGTGCGGACCTCGAGGTCGGCGACCGACTCGCCACCCCGGACGGTCACGAACCGACCGAAGCCGGCGGCAGCCAGGCCGTCGAGCTGGTTGGTGAAGTTCTTGGCCCGCTTCTCGAGGCGGACGCGTCGCTCGCCGCCCGCCAGCAGGTCGCGCTGCAGGGCGAGCAGCTCGACCGGCTCGACCTTCTTGTCGTAGACCAGCGCGAGGCCCTCGTCGTCGTCGGTCGCGAGCGTCACCAGGTCGACGAGGCGCTCGAAGCCCAGCGAGAAGCCGGCCGCGGGCACGTCGCTGCCGAGGAAGCGCCCGATCATGCCGTCGTAGCGACCCCCGCCCCCCAGCGAGTACGGGACGTCGGGGTGGGCGATCTCGAAGATCGTGCCGGTGTAGTAGCCCATGCCGCGGACGAGGGTCGGGTCGAACTCGAGGGTGGCTCCGGGCAGGGCGTCGCGGAGGGCCACCAGGTCGGCGAAGGCCGCACGGTCGAGCCACGGGGCGGCGTCGCCCTCGCCGGTCTGCCACGACGCGTCGGCCAGGCCCGCGAGCGCCTCGGCGAGATCGGGGGTGGTCACGCCGAGCGCGACGAGCTCGGCGACGACGCCGTCGACGCCGATCTTGTCGAGCTTGTCGACCACGATCAGCGCCTGGTCGGTGAGCGCCGCGGGCACGGACCAGTGCGCGAGCAGGGTCAGCAGGATGCGCCGGTCGTTCACGCGGATCGTCGTGCCGGTGAGGCCCAGGGCGTCGAGCACGGCGGTCGTCGCCTGGATCAGCTCGATCTCGGCCAGCGGACCCGCCTCGCCGAGCACGTCGATGTCGCACTGGACGAACTGGCGGTAACGCCCTTTCTGCGGCCGCTCGGCCCGCCACACCGGCGCGATCTGCACGGACCGGAACACCGCGGGGAGCTCGGCCCGGTGCGAGGCGTAGAACCGCGCGAGGGGAACCGTCAGGTCGAAGCGGAGACCGAGGTCGGCGAGCCCGAGGACGCTCTCGGCCGACCGGACGTCGTCGAGGTCGAGCCCCCGCTTCAGGACCGCGAAGACCTGCTTCTCGTTGTCGCCGCCGAGACCCGAGTGGAGGCGCGAGCTCTCTTCGACCACGGGCGTCTCGATCTCGTCGAAGCCGTACGAACGGTAGACGCCGCGGATGACCGAGAGGACGCCCTCACGACGCCTCTTGTCGGCAGGGAGGTGATCGCGCATGCCGCGCGGCGGGGTGACGGGATTCGGCATGGAGACATCCTCCCAGAGAGACCCGCCCTCGAACACGCGAGCGGAGTTGCGGGCATGTCACATTCTACGTTATGGTCTTCCTGGGTGGTCGACGCGAATCGGGTTGCGTGTCGATCCCACCTCGAGGCCCTCCCTTCCCTGCGGCGAGGGCCCGGGCCGGGCCGGGCGCATGGCGCTCGGCCCGGTTCCGCCTCGAGCGACACGTGGCGGGGCCCGCAGCGATCGACCCGAGCGACGAGCGACGGGTGGCGGGACCTGAAGGGGTCAACCCTGAGGGACGCTCGTGACGAACGTCTCGACGGCGTGCTTGTAGGCGGCCGACGTCCGACGACCCTCGCCCGAGACGATGGCGTCGTACTGCAGTCCGAACAGGGCGTCGACGAAGACGCGGGCCGCGACCTTCGCATCCGCCGTCGCCGAACCCCTCGCCGTCGCCCAGGCGGCGACGTGGTCGACCCAGCGCCCGACCGCCTTCTGCGCGGTGCCTCCCGTCTCACCGGCGACGGTCTCGAGCAGAGCGGCTTCGAGCTCGAGCCGGTGGAGGTCACGACCGCGCTCGGTGGACACGTCGTGCCACACCTTCGCGAGGTGCTTCGAGAACGCCTCCGAGTCGAGATCGGCGACCTCGACGGCCAGGAGCGCGTCGTTGCGGGCCACGACCGCTCGGACGATCTCGGCGATGAGCTCGGCGCGGTTGCCGAAGTGGTAGACGAAGACGTAGGTGCTGACCCCGAGGGCCTCGGCCAGGGTCCGGAACGACACGGTGGCGAGCGAGCGACCTCGGAGGTGTTCGAGGATCTGCCCGAGGAGTTCGGGCTTGCGGGTGGGGTCGGGTTTGCGAGGCATGATGCCGCTCCTTCGTGCCGACGACTCGGACTCGCCCTGCGCGATCGCCGTCGTCGTAGTGGACCATAACAGACGTCTGTCGTGGCCGACCGGCCGATCCGTGACGGCTCCGACACCCCGCACCGACGCCTCGTCGGGCACCTCGACGGGCACCTCACGGGTCACCTCGACGGTGGACCGACATGTCGGCCTTTGACATGTCAACACTCGTCCTCTACATTGAGAACACCACTCGCACACCGGCCGGGACGACGCCCCTGGGCCTCGTGGTCCGGTGGTCGAGCGACGGCTCGCCGCTCATTCGGGTTGAGCAGGCGGCGCCGGGGTGCCCCCTCATTCGGGTTGAGGGGGCACCTGCTCGTCCCGGTCAGAGCGACCCGCCGCGACCTCGTCCGTCGTGTCTCCTTCGCTCGGTGCGGTCGCGGCGCCGCGCTCCCCAGACTCGCCGTGCTCGCCGCGCTCGTCGCGCTCGTCGCGGCGCAGCATCGCCTCGCGCTCCCGGACCGCCGCCCGCAGCGCACGCTCGGCGTCGATGCCACGGTCGCCGGCCTCGTCCACCTGAGCGAGCAGGGCACGCCCCCAGGCGAGCTCGGTCGCCGGCACCGACCGCACCGCCCCCTCGCCGTCGTCGGTGGACGGCGAGACGGGTGCGTTCGGGACGGCGGGCGACGGCCGGGCCGCACCGGTCGCCGCCCGCTTCGCATCGAGCTTCTGGGCCCGCGCGAGAGCCGGCTGCCCCGGGGGCAGGCCGTCGTACGCACTCGTCCGCCGGGCCTTCTCCCGCGCCTTGGCCGCCGAGTACAGGCGGACGATGTCGTCGAGGTCGGCGGCCTGGTCGGCTCCGAACACGTGCGGGTGCCGCCGCACCGTCTTCGCGCTCACGTCACGGACGACGTCGCCGAGGTCGAACGAGCCCGAGGAGGCGCGCGCGGCGAGGGCGCTGTGCAAGACCACCTGATAGAGCACGTCCCCGAGCTCTTCCCGCACGTCGTCGGGGGTGCCGTCCTCGATCGCCTCGACGAGTTCGTAGGTCTCCTCCACGAGGTAGGCCACGAGGGACTCGGCCGTCTGGGCCCGGTTCCAGGCGCAACCGCCCTCGTCGGCGAGGAGGGCGTCGACCACGCCGACGAGTTCGTCGATCGCGGCACCCGCCCCGGGCTCGCGACCGCCTCGCGCCTCCTGGGGTGTGGAGCCCGGACCCCGCCCGACCGGCACGCTCAGTTCGCCGCCGCCGTGTCGGTCGCGGGGCGCGCGACCGGGGCCGAGTAGATCGCCGACAGCAGCTGTTCGACCCAGACGATCAGCTCGTCGTCGGTCGGCGCCTGCCCGTGCGCCCTGGGCAAGGGCACGCTGACGGCGTTCGCCTGGGCGAACCAGCGGGCGCCCGGGTACATGCGCTGCAGCCGCACCTGCATGCTGTCGGGCAGGTCGACGCCGGCGACCCGCAGGTTGCTGCCCATGACCACGACCTCGCTGAGCCCGGCCTTCTGGGCGGCACGTCGGAGGCGAGACACCTCGATCAGCGCCAGGACGGGTGCCGGGGGCTCGCCGTACCGGTCGGTGAGCTCGTCGAGGACGGCGTCGATCTGGTCGTCGGTCGAGGTGGGCGAGCTCGCCGTCGAGAGCTTCTGGTACGCCTCGAGACGCAGGCGCTCGCTCTCGACGTACTCTTCGGGCACGTGGGCGTCGACCGGCAACTCGAGTCGCAGCTCGGTCTGCCCCTCGGCCACGTCGCCGCGGAACGAGCTGACGGCCTCGCCGATCATGCGGAGGTAGAGGTCGAAGCCGACGCCGGCGATGTGGCCGGACTGCTCGCCACCGAGCAGGTTGCCGGCCCCGCGGATCTCGAGGTCTTTCAGGGCCACCTGCATGCCCGCACCGAGCTCGTTGTTGGCCGCGATGGTCTCGAGCCGGTCCTGGGCGGTCTCGCTCAACGGCTTGTCGGCGTCGTAGAGGAAGTACGCGTAGCCACGTTCGCGACCGCGACCCACGCGACCACGCAGCTGGTGCAGCTGGCTCAGACCGTACTTGTCGGCCCGGTCGATGATCAACGTGTTGGCGTTCGCGATGTCGAGGCCGGTCTCGATGATGGTGGTGGAGACCAGCACGTCGAACTTGCGCTCCCAGAAGTCGACCATGACCTGTTCGAGCGTCGACTCGGCCATCTGGCCGTGGGCGACCGCGACACGGGCCTCGGGCACGAGCTCGGCGATCTGCGCGGCGATGCGGTTGATGCTCGACACCCGGTTGTGGACGTAGAACACCTGCCCCTCGCGCAGCAGTTCGCGTCGGATCGCGGCGGCCTTCTGACGGTCGCTCTCGGGGCCGACGAAGGTGAGGATCGGATGCCGGTCTTCGGGCGGCGTGGCGAGCGTCGACATCTCGCGGATGCCCGTGACCGCCATCTCGAGCGACCTCGGGATCGGCGTGGCCGACATCGCGAGGATGTCGACGTTGGTCTTGAGCTTCTTCAGCGCGTCCTTGTGCTCGACGCCGAAGCGCTGTTCTTCGTCGATGATGACCAGCCCGACGTCCTTGTACGAGATGCCCTCGCTGAGCAGCCGGTGCGTGCCGATGACCATGTCGACGGTGCCGTCGCCGAGGCCCGCGATGGTCTCTTTCGACTCCTTCGCGGTCTGGAACCGGCTCAGGCTGCGCAGGTGCACGGGGAACCCGGCGAAACGGTCGCTGAAGGTGTCGAAGTGCTGCTTGACCAGCAGGGTCGTCGGCACGAGCATGACGACCTGCTTGCCGTCCTGGATGGCCTTGAACGCGGCCCGGACGGCGACCTCGGTCTTGCCGTAACCCACGTCGCCCGAGAGGAGGCGGTCCATGGGGATCGGGCGCTCCATGTCGGCCTTGATCTCGTCGATGGTCGTGAGCTGGTCGGGCGTCTCGGCGAACGGGAAGGCCTCTTCGAGCTCGCGCTGCCAGGGGGTGTCGGGCGGGAACGCGTGACCCTTGCTCGCCATGCGGGCGGAGTAGAGCTTCACGAGCTCGACCGCGATGTCGCGGACGGCCCTGCGGGCCTTGCCCTTCGCGGCCGCCCAGTCGCCGCCGCCCATCTTGCTGAGCGAGGGCGCCTCGCCGCCGACGTACCGGCTGAGCAGGTCGAGCTGGTCGGTCGGCACGTAGAGCTTGTCGCCGGGATAGCCGCGCTTCGAGGGCGCGTACTCGAGGACGAGGTACTCGCGCGAGTGCTTCACGGCGTTCTTGCCGCCGCTCGACACCTCGCGGCTGGTGAGCTCGAGGAACTTGCCGATGCCGTGCGTGGAGTGCACGACCACGTCGCCCGGCTTGAGCTGCAGCGGGTCGACGACGTTCTTGCGCCGCGTCGCGAGCTTCTTGACCTGGCGGGAGTCGTAGTTGGCCGACCGACCGTAGAAGTCGGACTCGCCGAGGACGGCGATCTTGGATTCCATCAGTTCGAACCCGGCCTCGACGCCGCCGGCAACGAGGTGCACGACCCCGGGTTCGAGGGTCTCGGGCAGGGCGTCCTCGAGGCGGGCCGCGACCTCACGCTCGGCGAGGACGTCCCGTGCCCGCTCGACGAGGCCGACGCCACGGGCCGTGACGACGACGCTCCACCCGTCGCGGACGCGCTGGACGACGTGCTCGAGCGCACCTTCGGCGTGACCGCTGAAGCTCGGCACGACGGCTGCGTCGACGCGCACGTAGTCGCCGGCCGAGGCGACCGCCTCGTCGTCGGACAGCACCTCACCCGAGTCGAAGCCGCTCATGGTGAACCAGGCCCGGTCACCCGCGGCCTCTCGGAGGTCGCGCAGGCTGAGGAAGTCACCCGAGTCGAGGTCGATCGGGGCCTCGGCCCCGGCCGTCGCGGCGTTCCACGCGGCGGAGAGGAACTCGCGGTTCGTCTCGGCGAGGCTCTGGGCCCGTGACACGACGCGCTCGGGCGAGAGCACCGCGATGGAGGCGCCCGCCGGCAGGTAATGCGTCACCGGCACCAGCCGGTGCACGAGGGCCGGCGCGAGGCTCTCCATGCCCTCGACGGGGATTCCCTCGGCGATCTTCGCGAGCATCTGGGACAGGCTCGGGAACTCGTGCTGCATCTCGCGCGCACGCTGACGAACGGCCTCGGTCAGCAGCATCTCGCGGCTCGGCGGCAGTTCGACCGAGGTGACCTCACCGTCGAGGCTTCGCTGGTCGGCCACCGAGAAGCGGCGGATCTGGTCGACCTCGTCTCCGAAGAAGTCGACGCGGACCGGGTGCTCGGCCGTGGGCGGGAAGACGTCGAGGATGCCACCGCGGACGGCGAACTCGCCGCGTCGGGTCACCATGTCGACCCGGGCGTACGCCAGGTCGACCAGGTGCACGGCGATGCCCGAGAGGTCGTGGCCCCGCTCGCCGACCGTCAGCTGCACCGGGTCGAGCTCGGCCAGGTTGTCGCTGAGGGGCTGGAGGGCGGCCCGGACCCCGGCCACGACGACGATCGGGCGGACCGTCTCGGGCGAGTCGGCCGCCTCGACCTGCCAGGTCGCTAGACGGCGGAGGGCGTGGATGCGTCGACCGACGGTCTCGGCGCTCGGGCTGAGGCGTTCGTGCGGCAGGGTCTCCCACGCGGGGAACTCGATGATCTCGGCCTCGGGCAGGTAGCTGGCGAGCGAACCCCGCACCGCCTCGGACTCGCGGCCGGTCGCCGTGACGACGAGCATCGCCTGCGGCCCCTGGCGGCGGTCGAGCAAGCCGGCCAGCAGCGGCACGCGGAGGCCGTCGACGACCGAGAAGTCGGTGCTGCGTGCGGCGCGGTCGAGGGCGCCGGAGAACGTGGAGGCGCGCGAGAGCGCCTTGATCAAACCCGCGAGTATCACCCGCACGATGTTACGCGGCACCACCGACACCGTGGCCGGGGTTCGCTGTCGGCGACACCTGGCCGGGTGAAGGGTCTGCTCAGCCCTTGGCGGTGTGGAACTTCAGTTGCGCGCTGGAGCTCAGAGGATCGCGAAGCGATCCCGCGACGCCAGCGCCGACCACGTCCGTGGTCGGTCACGCTCGGAACGCTCAGCCCTTGGCGGTGTGGAACTTGAGCTGTGCCGCCGTCAGCCCGTCCGTCGCGATCATCTCGACGGCGTCGGCGGCGTCGCCGAGCAAGAACGGGAGCTCCCTGCGTTCGGTCGACGAGAAGTCCTTGAGGACGAAGTCGGCGGCGTCCTGCCTGCCGGGGGGTCGGCCGATGCCGACCCGCACCCGGGTGAACTCGTTCGAGCCGGTGGCGGCGATGATGTCGCGGAGTCCGTTGTGCCCGCCGTGACCTCCGCCGTGCTTGAGCTTGACGGTGTCGAAGTCGATGTCGAGTTCGTCGTGGACGACGATCAAGCGCGACACGTCGAGGTCGTAGTAGCGCAACAGGGCCTGCGTCGGACCGCCCGAGACGTTCATGTAGGTCGCGGGCTTGGCCAGCACGAAGCGAGGGCCGCCGGGGGCTGTGCGCCCCTCGGCGACCGTCGCGTTCGTGCGGTGGCTCTTGAAGCCGGCGGACAGACGGTCGGCCAGTTCGGCCAGCACCATCTGCCCGACGTTGTGCCTGTTGCCGGCGTAGCCGGGCCCGGGGTTGCCGAGCCCGACCACGAGCCACCGGTCGTCGAGTGCCATCGTCGTGGTCGTCGCTCTCTCGGTGGTTCTGCGCCGGCAGGGTGTTCGGGGTGCGGGGTGTTACTCGGAGCGCTCTTCGTCCTCGATCGACTCGACGTCGCCCTCGGCCTCGGCGGCTTCGCCGTCCTCGTCCGAGACGGCGTCGGTCGTGAGGTCGAGCTGGGGCACCGAGACCGCGAGCACGAGGGTCTCGGGCTCGCTGACCAGCGTCGCACCCTTCGGCAGGACGAGGTCGGCGGCCGAGACCTGGGCGCCCTCTTCGAGGCCCTCGATCGAGACGACGACGTTCTGCGGGATGTGCGTGGCCTCGACCTCGAGCTCGACGGCGTTGAGCTCGACGACGTGGATCGTGCCGGGAGCCGACTCGCCCTCGACGTGCACGGGCACCTCGACGGTGACCTTCTCGCCCTGGCGGACGACGATGAGGTCGATGTGCTCGATGGTCTGCTTGACCGGGTCGCGCTGGATGTCCTTGACGAGGGCGAGCTGGTTCGTGCCCTCGATGTCGAGCGTGATGACGGCGTTCGCGCGACGCGTGATGAGCATCGTCTCGTGACCGGGCAGCGTGACGTGCTGGGGGTCGGTGCCGTGGCCGTAGATGACCGCGGGGATCTGGTCCTTCGCGCGGATCTTGCGGGCCGCGCCCTTGCCGAAGCTGGTGCGCACGAGGGCGCTGAGGGAGTTCTGGTCGGACATGTCGTCTCCTTGCAGGGGCCCGCGAGGGCCCGGGGGTGTGTGGTCGGTGTCAACTCGAACGCGCATCGCGTGAGGAAGGACCCGCAACCCGAGGGGTGTCGCCCGAGGACGGTCACCGCTGCACGAGTGGTGCCTGAGCACCGAGCGCCTGCCTACCGCGTCGATCACGGGTGCCGGAGCACCCCTCGCCGAGGTTCAGCTGCCCAGGTTACACGGGGGCCGGGCGCGTCGCCAACCCGCGCCTCCCGGGGTCGAGCGCCCGCAGGGCGACCGGTCAGTGCTCGAGCTCGCCGCGTCGCACCGCCCCCAGGTGCGCGACGACGGCGGCGACGATGTCGTCGGGGCCGGGTCGCACGTCCACCTCGAAGCCTGCCTCGTCGTCGGCGAGCGGCTCGAGGGTCGCGAACTGCGACTCCATCAACCCGGACGGCATGAAGTGGCCCTTGCGCTCGCGCTGCCGGCGGGCGACGAGGTCGCGCACGCCCGTCAGGTGGACGAAGAGGAGGCGCGGGTCACCGTCGCGCAGGACGTCGCGGTACGCCCGCTTGAGCGACGAGCACGCCACGACGACCGACTCGTCGCCCGCTGCGGCGATGCGGTCGGCCACGATGCGCAGCCACGGCCACCGGTCGTCGTCGTTTAGCGCGTGCCCCTCGGCCATCTTGAGGCGGTTGGCCTCGGGGTGCAGGTCGTCCGCGTCGACGAAGGGCACGCCGAGGGTCTCGGCGAGGAGCTCGCCCACGGTCGACTTGCCCGAACCGGACACCCCCATCACGACGACGGGCGGGAAGGGGGCGGCTTCGGTCACGGGGTCCTCGGGTCGTCTCGGGGCGGGGCGCAGGGCGAGCGCGGGTCTCCACGACCCTACCCACGACCTCCGAGGCACCACCTGGGCGACCCCCGGGCCGGGCGGCATATGGTCGGTCCGTTCCCTACCGACAAGGAGGCACCGTGGCTGAACACGGAGGACCACAGGCAAACATCGGAGTCGTCGGCCTGGCCGTCATGGGCTCGAACCTGGCACGCAACCTCGCCAGCCGCGAGGGCAACACCGTCGCGGTCTACAACCGCTCCCCCGAGCGCACCGACACCCTGATGGACGAGCACGGCGACGCCGGCTTCATCCCGTCGAAGTCGATCGAGGACTTCGCGGCCTCACTGCAGAAGCCGCGCACCGCGATCATCATGGTGCAGGCCGGCCGCGGCACCGACGCCGTGATCGACCAGCTCGCCGACGTGTTCGACGAGGGCGACATCATCGTCGACGGCGGCAACGCGAACTTCCAGGACACCCGCCGTCGCGAGGCGGCCCTGAAGGAGCGGGGTCTCAACTTCGTGGGCGCCGGCATCTCGGGCGGCGAGGAGGGCGCCCTGAAGGGCCCGTCCATCATGCCCGGCGGTTCGAAGGAGGCCTACGAGACCCTCGGCCCGATCCTGGCGTCGATCGCGGCGGTGGCCGAGGGCGAGCCCTGCGTGACGCACGTCGGCGCCGACGGTGCGGGCCACTTCGTCAAGATGATCCACAACGGCATCGAGTACGCCGACATGCAGTTGATCGCCGAGTCGTACGACCTGCTGCGCCGGGTCGGCGGCCACGAGCCCGCCGCCATCGCCTCGGTCTTCGAGAAGTGGAACGAGGGCGAGCTCGAGTCGTACCTGATCGAGATCACGGCCGAGGTGCTGCGGCAGACCGACGCCAAGACGGGCGGACCGCTCGTCGACTCGATCGTCGACCAGGCCGGCTCGAAGGGGACCGGCGTCTGGACCGTGCAGAACAGCGTCGGTCTGGGCGTGCCCGTCGGCGGCATCGCCGAGGCCGTCTTCGCCCGGGCTGTGTCGTCGAAGCCCACGCAGCGCGCGGCGGTGCAGGGGACCCTGCAGGGTCGACCCGAGGTGCAGGAGGCCGGCGAGGGCTTCGAGGACGACGTGCAGAAGGCGCTCTACGCCTCGAAGATCGTGGCCTACGCCCAGGGCTTCGACGCGATCATCGCCGGTGCCGACGAGTACGACTGGGACATCGACAAGGGCGCCATCGCCAAGATCTGGCGCGGCGGCTGCATCATCCGGGCGCAGTTCCTCAACCGCATCGTCGACGCCTACGAGAAGGACGCGTCGATCGCGACCCTGCTCGAGGACGACTACTTCGCGGCGGCCGTCCGCGACGGCGAGGACGCCTGGCGCCGCATCGTCGCCAAGGCGGCACTCTCGGGCATCCCCGTCCCCGGTTTCGCGTCGGCGCTGTCGTACTACGACTCGCTCGCGTCCGAACGCCTGCCCGCCTCGCTCATCCAGGGGCAGCGCGACTTCTTCGGCGCGCACACCTATCAGCGGGTCGGCGACGAGGGCACGTTCCACACCCTCTGGTCCGGGGACCGGTCCGAGATCGAGACGGAGCCCTCGACCCACTGAGGCACTCCCCCGGAGCGCTGTCGCGCCTCCGGGCCCTGACGGGCGCGCCCGTCGACGCGTCGCCCCTCGGCGGGCCGCGTCGGCGGGCGCGCCCGTTCGACGTCGGCCGCCGCGAATGATCGCACCGCCGACCCGCCCTGCCCGTGGTGTCGGCAACTCCGGAGAAGAACAGCCGGAACGGCCTGGAGGAAGCGCGGTGCAGCCGATCCCCTGGATTGCCGACCGTGCGCGGCGGGAACAGGGCCGACATGCGCAGACGGGCAGACGGGCAGACGGGCAGACGTTCGTACCCGCATCCCTCGCACCACCGAGCAACCCCGCACCTCACCTCGGGCAACTCAGGAAAACGGCACCCGCAACAGCCCCGAGGAGGCGCGGTGCAGCCGATCCCCTGAGTTGCCGACCGTGCGCGGCGCGAACAGGGGATCGACATCCGCAGACGGGCAGACATCCGTACCCGCACCCCTCGCACCACCGAGCAACCCCGCACCTCACCTCGGGCAACTCAGGAAAACGGCACCCGCAACAGCCCCGAGGAGGCACGGTGCAGCCGATCTCCTGAGTTGCCGACCGTGCGCGGCGCGAGCAGGGCCGACATGCGCAGACGGTGTTCACACGAGCACCCCTGACACTGCCGCCGGACCCGCCCGCCCCGTCGGCAAGTCAGGAGAACGGCACCCGTCGCAGCCCGGAGGAGGCGCGGTGCAGCCGATCTCCTGAGTTGCCGACCGCAGGCGCAGGGCGCGGGCAGGGGGTGCCGGGCACAGGGCGGCGGAGCAGCACGACGAGGTCAGTGCAGCTACAGGAGCGCGGCGAGGTCAGCGCGGCGGCGGCAGGGCGGCGGGAGCAGGTCAGCTTGGCAGGGGCAGCGCAGCGGGAGCAGCGCCGCGGCAGCAGGGCCGCTGGGGGGGCTAGGCGGCGCCGTCGAACATCGAGGTGACCGAGCCGTTGTCGAAGACCTCGTGGATGGCGCGCGCGATGAGCGGGGCGATCGGCAGGATCTCGAGCTTGTCGAACTTCTGGTGCTCGGTGAGCGGCAGCGTGTCGGTGACGACCACCGAGTCGATGAAGTCGCTGTTGAGGATCTCGGGGGCCGGGTCGCTGAACACCGCGTGGGTCGCGGCCACCACGACGCCGATCGCGCCGTTCGCCTTGAGGGCCTCGGCGGCCTTGACGATCGTGCGGCCGGTGTCGATGAGGTCGTCGACGAGCAGGCAGACGCGGCCCGACACGTCGCCGACGATCTCGTGCACGGTGACCTGGTTCGGCACGAGCGGGTCGCGGCGCTTGTGGATGATGGCCAGGGGGGCGTCGAGCTTCTCGCTCCAGATGTCGGCGACGCGGACGCGGCCCATGTCGGGCGAGACGACCGTCAGCGTCGTGTTGTCGAGCTTGGCGCGGAAGTGCTCGAGCAGCACCGGCATGGCGAAGAGGTGATCGACCGGGCCGTCGAAGAAGCCCTGGATCTGCGGGGCGTGCAGGTCGACGCTCATGATGCGGTGGGCGCCGGCGGCCTTGAAGAGGTCGGCGACGAGGCGGGCCGAGATGGGCTCGCGGCCGCGGCCCTTCTTGTCTTGCCGGGCGTACGGGTAGAACGGCGCCACGACGGTGATGCGCTTGGCCGATGCGCGCTTGAGCGCGTCGACCATGATGAGCTGCTCCATCAACCACTCGTTGATGGGGGCCGAGTGCGACTGGATGACGAACGCGTCGGAGCCGCGGACGCTCTCGTCGAACCGGGCGTAGAGCTCGCCGTTGGCGAAGGTGCGGGCGTCGGTCGGGATCAACTCGCTGCCGAGCTCGGCGGCGATCTGGTTGGCCAGTTCGGGGTGCGCACGCCCCGAGATCAAGACGAGTCGGTTCTCGCCGGTGATCTTGATTCCGGACACGTCACTCGCTCTCCGGCCCCGAGGGGCCAACCCGACCGGGTTCAGTCGGTCGTTCGTTCGGCGCGAGCGGCGGCCTCGGCAGCCGCCGAGCCGGGGCGGTTCGCCTCGACCCATCCGCTCGCATTGCGCTGTGGAGCGATGCTCAAGGCCAGGGCACCGGCCGGCACGTCCTTTCGGACGATGGTGCCGGCGCCTGTGTACGCTCCGTCGCCAATCCTAACGGGGGCGACGAAGACGTTGTGCGACCCGGTGCGGACGTGCGACCCGACCTCGGTGCGGTGCTTGGCCACCCCGTCGTAGTTGGCCGTGATGGTGCCGGCGCCGATGTTCGACCCCTCGCCGACCTCGGTGTCGCCGACGTAGCTGAGGTGGGGCACCTTCGACCCTTCGCCGATCTGGACGTTCTTCGTCTCGACGAAGGTGCCGATCTTGCCGTCGGCCGAGAGGAGCGTGTTCGGCCGGAGGTACGCGAACGGACCCACGGAGGCGCGGGCACCGATGACCGCGAGGGTCGCGTCGGTGCGCTTCACCGTCGCCCCCTCGCCCACCTCGGTGTCGACGAGGGTGGTGTCGGGGCCGACCACCGCGCCCGCGGCGACGTACGTCGCACCCCGCAGCTGCGTGCCGGGCAGCAGTTCGACGTCGGGGCTGAGCGAGACGTCGCGGTCGATCCAGGTGGTCTGCGGGTCGACGATCGAGACCCCTTCACGCTGCCAGTGCTCGACGATGCGGTCGTTGAGCCGGCGGGCGGCGGCGGCGAGCTGCACGCGGTCGTTGATGCCCTCGAGGCGCCAGGTCTCGTCGATCGCGCGGGCGGCGACGACCTCGCCGGCCGTGGTCAGCAGGCCCACCACGTCGGTGACGTACTTCTCGTTCTGGGCGTTGGCCGACCCGATGCGCGGCAGGTGGGTGCGCAGGGCGGCGACCGTGAACGCGTAGGTGCCCGAGTTGATCTCGCGCACGGCACGCTCGTCGTCGGTGGCGTCCTTGTGCTCGACGATGCGGTCGACGTCGCCCGAGTCGCGCCGGACGACCCGGCCGTACCCGGTGGCGTCGGGCAGCACGGCGCTGAGCAGGGTGGCCGAGGCGGACGCGGCGCGGTGCTGGTCGAGCAGGGCGGCGAGGGTCTCGTGGTCGAGGAAGGGCACGTCCGCGCTGACGACGACGACGTCGCCGGTGAACTCGGCGGGCAGCGCCTCCACGGCCTGTTCGACGGCGCGACCCGTGCCGGGCACGTCGTCCTGGTCGACGACGAGCGCGTGCGGGGCGGTGTCGAGGACGCTCGCCACGACGAGGTCGCGTTCGTGCCGCACCACGGTGACCAGGTGGTCGGGCTGCAGCGCGCCGGCGGTCTCGAGCACGTGCTGGATCAGCGGCAACCCGGCCAGCCGGTGCAGCACCTTCGGGGTCGAGGACTTCATGCGCGTGCCCTGCCCTGCGGCGAGGACGACGACGGCGAGCTGGCGTTCGGGCATGGTGCTCCTTGGTGAGGGGTGGCGCGTGAACTCCGCCGATCCTCCCACGAGGGGTGGCGCGACCGTGGGACACCGACCCGGCGTGGGAACGCCCGGGGGGACGTCTCGCCTGGGGACGAGACGACTCAGCGCGACCGGACGACCGCGACCGAGCCACCGACCGCGACGGCGTCCTCGACGAGCGCGACGACCACGTCGGGCAGGCCGGTCTTCTCGACGAGGGCCCCGCGGGCCCCGGCGAACAGCCAGCTGCCGGCGAGGGCACCGAGGGCACCCGCGACGGCACCGGCCACGGGCCGACCCCCGCGCCCCGTTCCGCCCATCGCGACGCCGGCCACGGCGCCCGAGACGACGCGCCCGACGAGGGGCCCGGGAGCGAGCCGGCTCGGCGTGGCGGGCAGCTTGTCGCCCACGAGCTCGCCGAGGCCGGCAGCCACGAAGGCGGCGCGACCGACCGGCGACCGGAACGCACGCCAGTGCTGCCACGAGCCGCGCGCCTCGTCGGCGCCCTGGTTCACGGCGAGCACGGCCAGGGGCGTCGCCGAACGTGAACCGCCGAGCGCGCCGAGCAGGGCGGCGCGGACGAGCGGCGGCAGGGAGGTGGTGGTCGACATGGCAGGGTCCTCGTCGTCGGGCGGACGCCGGGGCGCCACGGTCGGGGCGGGGCGGGGCCGTCGGAACGATCGTGACTCGAGACGGTCGGGGCTCCGCCACCAGGATTCGAACCTAGACCTAACAGCTCCAAAGGCTGTCGTGCTGCCGTTACACCATGGCGGACCGCGCGTGCGCGCCGCACCATTCTGCCAGACCGCGGCCGAGCCGCCGTGCCCCGAGGAGGCGCGGGCACGCCGGGTGCGGCACCGCGCCTCCCCCGTCCGGACCAGCCCTCGGGCATGATGGGCGGATGCCCGAGCAGGACGAGGTCGACCGGATCGTCGAGGCGTGGCGCCACGAGCGACCCGACCTCGACTTCGCGCCCCTGCACGTGCTCTCGCGCGTGGGACGACTGTCGAAGCACCTGGACCGCGCCCGACGCGAGGCGTTCCACGCCAGCGACCTCGAGTCGTGGGAGTTCGACGTGCTCTCGGCCCTCCGTCGGGCCGGCGATCCCTACCAGCTCAGCCCGAAGACGTTGCTGCAGCAGACCCTCGTCTCGAGCGGCGCGATGACCAACCGCATCGACCGGCTCGTGACCCGCGACCTGGTCGAGCGTCGCACCGACCCGAACGACGGCCGGGGCATCCTCGTCACGATGACCGGCGAGGGCCGCCGAGCGGTCGACGCCGCCATCGAACGACTCGTCACGGCCGAGGACGCGCTGCTCAGCGACCTCAGCGACGACGACCGTCGCCGCCTGGCCGACCTGCTGCGCACGCTCAGCCTGACGCTCGGCGGCTGACCGGACGCACCGCACCGCGTTCCGTGCATCACACCCGGACGAGACGGGGTGCCGTGAACGAGACGCGGTGCGGTGCGGACAGGCCGGGCAGGCCGGGCCGGCGAGCCGCACCCGAGCCCTACGCCAGCAGCTCGCTCAACTCGAGCCAGCGCACCTCGAGCTCGCCCGTCTTGTGGTCGAGCGCGGTGAGCTTCGCCTGCAGCGCAGCCAGGCCGTCGAAGTCGGACTGGTCGAACGAGGCGAACTGCGCCAGCAACGACTCGCGCTCGCCCGCCGCCTTGGCGAGCTTGCGGTCGATCGAGCCGAGCTCCTTCTCGGCGTTGCGCTTCTCGGCACCGGACAGCCCCGAGGCGGCGGCCGAGGCGGCCACCGACGCCGACGCCCCCTGGACGGCCGTCGGGCGGTCGGTCGCGCCTCCCTGGTTCTGGGTCGCCTCGCGACGCAGCTGGAGGTACTGGTCGACGCCGCCGGGCAGGTGGCGGAAGCGGCCCTCGAGCACGGCGTACTGCTGGTCGGTGACGCGCTCGAGCAGGTAGCGGTCGTGCGACACGACGAGCAGGGTGCCGGGCCAGCCGTCGAGGAGGTCCTCCATCGCGGCGAGCATGTCGGTGTCGAGGTCGTTGGTGGGCTCGTCGAGGATGAGCACGTTCGGCTCGTTCAACAGGATCAGCAAGAACTGCAGGCGACGCTTCTGCCCACCCGACAGGTCCTTGATCGGGGTCTGCAGCTGGGCGCTCGTGAACCCGAGGCGCTCGAGCAGCTGCCCCGGCGTCATCTCCTTGCCGCCGGTCACGTACGAGGTGCGCTGACGACCGATGACGTCGTTCACCCGCTCGTGTGCGACCTCGTGCAGGTCGGCGAGCTGCTGGTCGAGGATGGCGAACTTGACCGTCTTGCCCTGCTTGACCCGCCCCTCGGTCGGCGCGATCGCCCCGGTGACGACCTTCAGCAGCGTCGACTTGCCGGCACCGTTGACGCCGAGCACCCCGGTGCGCTCGCCCGGGGCGATGCGCCACTCGACGCCCTGCAGCACCCGCTTGTCGCCGAACGAGACGCCGACCTCGACGAGGTCGACGACGTCCTTGCCGAGCCGGGCGGTCGCCATCTGCGACAGCTGCACGGCGTCGCGGACGGGCGGTTCGTCGGCGATGAGCTCGTTGGCCGCGTCGATGCGGAACTTGGGCTTGGTCGACCGCGCCGGGGCACCGCGACGCAGCCAGGCGAGCTCTTTGCGCATGAGGTTCTGGCGCTTGGCCTCGGAGGCCGACGCCATGCGGTCGCGTTCGACGCGCTGCAGCACGTACGCCGCGTAGCCGCCCTCGAAGGGCTCGACGATGCCGTCGTGGACCTCCCACGTGTCGGTCGAGACCTCGTCGAGGAACCACCGGTCGTGTGTCACGACCACGAGCGCGCCCGAGTTCGTGGACCACCGGCGCGAGAGGTGCTGGGCCAGCCAGGCGACGCCCTCGACGTCGAGGTGGTTGGTGGGCTCGTCGAGGAACAGGACGTCCCAGTCGCCGACCAGCAGGGTGGCGAGGGCCACGCGCCGACGCTGGCCGCCCGAGAGGTCCTCGACCCGCGCCTCCCACGGGATGTCGGTGGCGAGCCCCGAGATGACGTCGCGGATGCGCGCGTCGCCGGCCCACTCGTGCTCGTCCCGGTCGCCCACGATGAGGCTGCCGACCGTGGAGCCCTCTGGCAGGACGTCGCGCTGGTCGAGCATGCCGATCGTGAGGCCACGGCGGGTCGTCACGCGACCGTCGTCGGGTTCGAGCCGGCCGGCGAGCACCGACATCAGCGTCGACTTGCCGTCGCCGTTGCGGCCGACGACCCCGATGCGGGAGCCTTCGTCGATGCCGAGGGTCACCCCGTCGAGGACGACCTTGGTCGGGAATTCGAGACGGAGGTTTTCAGCGCCGAGTAGATGAGCCACCCGAGAAGCGTAGACGGCACGGGCTGGGCGCCCGACCCGGCCGTGCGCGGCCGACGTCAGCCCAGCGACGCCACCCACTCGTCCGAGCCGTCGGTGAACTCCTGGCGCTTCCAGATGGGGGTGCGGGCCTTGACCTCGTCGACGAGCGCGGCGCAGGCCGCGAACGCCTCGGCGCGGTGGGCGGACGCCACGGCGCAGGCCAGGGCGACGTCGCCGACGACGAGGTCGCCGTACCGGTGCTCGACCGCGATCGCGACCTCGGGGTGCGCCTCGGCCACGCTCAGCGCGACCTCGCGGATCACGTCGGTCGCCGTCGGGTGCGCCTCGTAGTGCAGCGCCTCGACCCCACGCCCCTCGTCGTGGTCGCGGACGACCCCCTCGAACGTCACGACCGCCCCGGAGGCGCGGCTCGTCACGAGCGCGGAGCACTCGGCCACCGACACGGTCACGTCGACGACCCGGGCGAGCAGCACGCGATCGGCGGCCGGTGCGGGGTCGGCGGGTGTCGTCGCACCGGAGCCGGACCCACCGTCGGGCGCGGCGCCCGCGGCACCGCCGGAGGCACCGGCCTGGGGACCGCCGGGCAGGTGGGTCGGGTCGTCGTTCCAGGTCATGCTGCCCCTCCGGGGTCAGGGTGGCGGTTCTGGGCGTGGTCGACCCCGTGCAGCTGGTCGACCACGTGGTCGAGGACGTCGTCGAGCACGGCGAGCCCGTCGCGCACCCCGCCCCGCGAGCCGGGCAGGTTGACGACGAAGGTCGCGCCGGCGACCCCGGCGAGCCCCCTCGAGAGCACGGCCAGGGGCGTCGAGGCCGCACCGCGCCTCCTGAGCTCCTCGGCGATGCCGGGCAGCTCGCGGTCGAGCAGGGGCAGGGTCGTCTCGGGCGTGGCGTCGGTCGGCGAGACGCCCGTGCCGCCCGTGGTGACGACGGCGTCCACGCCCCACTCGAGTGCTGCCTCGAGCACGGCGCCGACGGGTTCGCCGTCGGCCACGACGACGGGGCCCTCGACCAGCCACCCACGTGCCACGAACCAGTCGCGGATCACCGGCCCGGTCGTGTCGTCGGCCGTGCCGGCGGCCGCCCGGGTCGAGGCCACGACGACGACGGCGCGGCGCCGGCCGGGCGCGTCCGTCGGGTGCGTGCCGGCCGCGGCGACGGGGCCCGGCTCGGACGTGGCGTCGCTCATCGAGACCAGTCCCCCGACTTGCCGCCCTGCTTGTCGAGCACCTTGATCTCGCCGATCACGGCGAGCGCGTCGACCGCCTTGATCATGTCGAACAGGGTCAGGGCCGCGACCGACGCGGCGGTGAGGGCCTCCATCTCGACCCCGGTGACGCCGCGGGTCGAGACGCGCGCGATCACGGTGACCTGCGCCTCGGTCGTCTCGAAGTCGACCGTGATCGCCCCGAGCGGCAGCGGATGACACAGCGGGATGAGGGTCGGGGTCTGCTTGGCGGCGAGGATGCCGGCGATGCGGGCGGTGCCGAGCGCCTCGCCCTTCGGCAGCGAGCCGTCGACCAGTCGCGCGATCACGTCGGGCCGGGTGGTCAGCACGGCCTGCGCCGTCGCGATCCGCTTCGTCTCGGACTTGCCGGTCACGTCGACCATGTGGGCGGTGCCGTCCGCCCGGACGTGCGAGAGCGGGGCGTCGGTCGCGGGCGTGGCGTCGGCGGGCGGGACGCCGGTCGAGGGCGGGGCGTCGGTCGCGGGCGTGTCGGTCATCGGTCGGCCTTCTCGTGGCGGGCGGGGTCGTCGAGCGCCCAGACCTCGACCTCGTCGCCCTCGTCGACGCGGTCGACGCCGACGGGGATCGAGACGAGCACGGTGGCCTCGGCGTGGGCCGCGAGCAGGTGCGAGCTCGGCCCACCGACGAGGTGGGCGCGGCCGTCGACGTCGACCCGCCCGCGACGCAGCTGGTGCTTGCCGACCGGTGAGTCGGCGGCGTGGGCCATGGGGACGGTCCACCGGGCGCGGGGCGTGCCGACGCCGGTGACGGCCTGCAGGGCGGGCCGGAGGAAGGCCTCGAACGACACGAGCGAGCTGACCGGGTTGCCGGGGAAGCACACGACGGGCAGGTCGCGGTCGTGGACGCGCACCGCACCCCAGCCCTGGGGCCCGCCGGGCTGCATCGCGACCGAGCCGAACGTGACGCCGACCCCCTCGAACGCGTCGCGGACGACCTCGTAGGCGCCAGCGCTCACCCCGCCGCTGGTCAGCACCAGGTCGACGGCGTCGGCGTGGCGGGCGACGACCGCGAGCAGGGCGGCCGCGTCGTCGGTCACCCGGGCGACCGTCACGTCGACGCCGACCTCGGCGAGCGCGGCGGCGAGCGTGGCCCCGTTCGCGTCGTGGATCTGGCCGGGCCCGAGCGGGGCACCGGGGGCGGCGAGCTCTTCGCCCGTCGAGACCAGCAGGAGGCGCGGGCGGCTGCGCACCTCGACCGCGTCGATGCCGGAGGCGGCGAGCACGCCCCACCGGGCGGGCGTCAGTCGCGTCCCGGCCGCGAAGAGCACCGACCCCGCGCCGACGTCGCTGCCCGCGGCTCGGACGAAGGCGCCGGAGGCCACGCCGGCGGGCACCTCGACGACGGCGTCGACGCCGGCGGGCGGGAACGCGTCGGGCGTGACCTTCTCGATCGGCACGATCGCGTCGGCGCCGTCGGGCACGGCGGCACCGGTCATGATCGGGGCCGCGGTGCCCGGCACCAGGTCGGGGGCGGCCCGGCCGGCCGGGATGCGCTCGGCGACCCGGAGCGCGGTTGGCCCGGTCGCGTCGAGCCCCGGGGTCGAGACGGCGTAGCCGTCCATCTGCGAGTTGGCGAAGGGCGGCAGGTCGATCGGGGCGACGACGTCGGCCGCGAGCACGCGGTCGCGGTAGCGGTCGGGCCGCGCGGCGAGCGCCTCGGGCGTGACGACGAGGGGCTCGACGGGGCGCGACCGGGCGGCGGCCTCGACGAGCGCCGTGACCTCGGCGAGGTGGGTCTCGATGGTGCGCACGCGGTTCCTCTCGGGCGATCGTCAGTAGCGTATCGGGGGTGACCGACCCCGTGACCGAGACCGACGTCCCCCAGCCCACCCGCGCCTCCTCGGGGCCACCGCCCGTCGACGTCGCCGTCATCGGCGGCTCGGGGCTCTACTCGCTGTTCTCCGAGGGCGAGGCGACCCGGCACGTCGTCGAGACGCCGTACGGCCCGACCTCGAGCGAGGTGACGATCGGCGAGCTGGGCGGCAAGCGCGTGGCGTTCCTCACCCGGCACGGCGCGGGCCACGCGGTCGCACCGCACCTGATCGACTACCGGGCGAACGTGTGGGCGCTGGCGTCCCTCGGCGCGAAGGCGATCGTGTCGTCGTCGGCGGTCGGCGGGGTCAGTCCTGACGTCGCCCCGGGCACGATGGTCGTCACCGACCAGTTCGTCGACCGCACCTGGGGCCGTCGCGACACCTTCTTCGACGTCGAGGGCCAGGTGCAGCACCTGATTGCCGCCGACCCGTTCGACCCGGTGCTGCGGGCCGCGGCGATCGAGGCCCTCGAGGCGCAGGGCGAGCCGTTCGCCCCGACCGGCACCTGCGTCGTGATCCAGGGGCCGCGGTTCTCGACCCGGGCCGAGTCGCTCTGGTTCCGGGCCGCGGGGGCGCACACGGTCAACATGACGATGTACCCCGAGATCCCGCTCACGCTCGAGCTCGGCATGGGGGCCGTCAACCTCTCGTACGTGACCGACAGCGACGCCGGCCTCGCCCCGGCCGAGGGCGACGCCCCCGACGCCGACGCCGTCAGCGCCTCGCTCGTCTTCGAGCGGCTCGCCGCCGCCCAGCCGCGCATCGTCGGGGCCATCGAGTCGATCGTCGCCGCGATGCCGGACGACTACGCCCCGCGCGAGCTGATGTCGCCCGAGGCGGTGGCCGAGGTGCTCGCCCGGCCCGTCTCGGGGCGGAGGGCCGCGCTGTGAGCGCCACCCGCGCCTCCTCGTCCCCCGCCACCGACGCGGCCGCGGCCGCGACCGCCGCCGAGTCCGCCGGCCCCGGCCTGCTGCTCGTCACGGGTGGTGCCGGCTTCATCGGCTCGGCGATCGTCGACCTCGCGCTCGAGCGCGGCTGGACGGTGCGCGTGCTCGACTCGTTGCGGCCGGACGTGCACGGCGGCGAGCCGACCGTCGACCCCCGCGTCGACTTCGTGCACGGCGACGTCCGCGACGCCGAGACCGTCGACCGGGCCCTCGTGGGCGTCGACGCGGTCTGCCACCAGGCGGCCAAGGTCGGACTCGGCGTGGACTTCCAGGACGCACCCGACTACGTGTCGTCCAACGAGCTCGGCACGGCCGTCGTGCTGGCGGCGATGGACCGGGCCGGCGTCGACCGGCTCGTCGTGGCGTCGTCGATGGTCGTCTACGGCGAGGGCAGCTACCGCACCTCGACCGGCGCGACCGAACGGCCGGCACCCCGCCGCATCGCCGACCTCGACGCGGGCGTCTTCGACCCGCGCGACGAGGCGGGCGAGCTGCTCGAACCGCAGCTGATCGGCGAAGAGGCCCCCCTCGACCCGCGCAACGTCTACGCGATCACCAAGCTGACCCAGGAGCACCTCTCGACCTCGTGGGCGCGCAGCACGGGCGGTCGCGCCGCGGCACTGCGGTACCACAACGTCTACGGCCCGGGCATGCCGCAGAACACCCCGTACGCGGGCGTGGCGTCGCTCTTCCGCTCGGCGCTCGAACGCGGCGAGGCGCCTCGGGTGTTCGAGGACGGGGCCCAGCGCCGCGACTTCGTGCACGTCCGCGACATCGCCTCGGCCAACCTCGCGGCCCTCGACTGGACGGCCGACCAGCCGGCCGACGCGTTCCGGGCCTTCAACGTCGGCAGCGGCACGGTGCACACGATCGGCGAGATGGCCGAGGCGCTGGCTCGCGAGGCCGGCGGGCCGGCACCCGTCGTCACGGGCGAGTACCGGGCGGGCGACGTGCGCCACGTCACGGCCTCGTCGGCCCGGCTGCAGGACGAGCTGGGCTGGCGACCGAGCGTGAGCTTCGAGCAGGGCATGCACGAGTTCGCCACGGCCCCGTTGCGCGCCGCCGTCGTCCGCTGACCGGAGGCGCTGACCCGGGCCGCCGACCCGAGCCGCCGACCGGAGGCGCTGACCCGAAGCGCTGACCGGGCAGGGCGTCCGACGTCCGGAGTGCCCGACGGCGGACGCCTCGAGGTCACCGGGCCCAGGGGTCGACGAGCTCGAGACCGAGGCCCTCGAAGTCTCTCGTGTTGCGCGTGGCCAGGGCGGCACCGCCGACGAGGGCGTGTGCCGCGATCATGGCGTCGGCCGTCGCGATCGGTCGACCGGCGGCCCTGCGCCGCGCCAGCACCGTCGCGTACTCGATCGCCGCGTGCGCGTCGAACGCCAGTACACGACCGTCGAACTGGTGCTCGAGGATGTCGATGACGCAGTCCTCGACGCGGTCACGGCGGTGGCCCCCGGGCATGGCCAGCAGCCCGGCCAACATCTCGGCACCGGTGACGACGCTCAGGTAGAGCCCGTCGAGCCGTTGCCGCTCGAACCATCTCACCACCTCGGGGCAGGGACGGGGACGCGCGAGTTCCGACACGACGTTCGTGTCGACGACGATCACCGGAACTCGGCCGATCGCGCCGGGGCCTGCGCCCGCCGATCGCGGTCGAGGCTCTCGACGAACTCGTCGTCGAGGAAGGAGCCCTTCTCCGCCAACCGGCGACGGAAGGCGTGGACCCAGTTCTCGGGCGTCGGTGCCGCCCCGACGGCCGCCACGGCCGACGGATCGTCGACCGGCCCCTCGGCCCCCCGGGCGAGTCGCGTCACCATCAGCCGCACCTCGGCCTCCATCGACCGCCCGTGGCTCGCACTCAGGGCCTTGAGCCCCTCGATCACCTCGGGGTCGAGACCCCGCACCGTCAACGTCGCCATCCTGGCCCCCTCCGATCACCGACGCTAGCAGAACGACAGCACTCCCCCCGTTCGGGGCGCGCATCGCCCGCTCCCATGACCTTCATGGGATCGCATCCGTATCGTCGGGAGGATGAGCAATCCCGTGGTCGACGTCGTGCTGCCCTGTCTCGACGAAGAAGGCGCGCTGCCGTGGGTGCTCGGGCGGCTGCCAGAGGGCTGGCACGCGATCGTCGTCGACAACGGGTCGACCGACGACTCCGCGCGCGTCGCGGCCGCGCACGGTGCGACCGTCGTGCAGGAGGCGCGGCGCGGCTTCGGCAGCGCGGCCCACGCCGGTCTCGAGGCGGCCACCGCGCCCTACGTCGCGTTCTGCGACGCCGACGCCTCGATGGACCCCGCCGACCTCGTCGCGCTCGCGGAGCCCGTGATGGCCGATGACGCCGACCTGGTGCTCGGCCGTCGGCGCCCGACCACCCGGGGTGCCTGGCCGGTGCATGCCCGCCTGGCGAACCTCGCCCTGTCGCGCCTGATGCGGCGGGCCAGCGGGGTCGCCCTGCACGACCTCGGCCCGATGCGCGTCGCCCGTCGCCAGGCCCTGCTCGACCTCGACCTGAAGGACCGCCGCAGCGGCTACCCGCTCGAGATGGTGCTGCGTGCATCCGAGGCCGGCTGGCGCATCGTCGAACGGGACGCCCCGTACTCGCCGCGCGTCGGGCGCAGCAAGGTGACCGGCACCATCCGCGGCACCTGGGTGGCCGTGAAGGACATGTCGCGCCTGCTGCGCGAGGCCGGCCGATGACCACCCTCGTCGTGATCGCCAAAGAGACGATCCCGGGCAAGGTGAAGACCCGGCTGCACCCGCCGCTCAGCCTCGAGCAGGCCGCCGACGTCGCGGCCGCGGCGATCCAGGACACCCTCGACGTGGCCCGCCGGCTGCCGGCGGCGCGACGCGTCCTGCTGTTCGACGGCAACCGCAGGCCCGACGGCTCCGAAGACTTCGACGTGATCCCTCAGATCGGTGGCGACCTCGACGCACGACTCGGCGCCCTGTTCGACGAGGTCGACGGCAAGACGGTGCTGATCGGCATGGACACCCCCCAGGTGACCGTCGAGGCACTCGCCCCGGTCTTCGACGCGTGGACCGACGACGTCGACGCCTGGTTCGGCCCGGCGAACGACGGCGGCTTCTGGGCCCTCGGCCTCGCCCGTCCGACCGGCGACCTGCTGCGGGGCGTGCCGATGTCGCGCGACGACACGGGCGCCCACCAGCTGCGCCGGCTCGCCGACGCCGGCCTCACCGTCCGCATGCTGCCCGAGCTCGTCGACGTCGACACCATCGACGACGCGCGCCTCGTCGCCCGCGCGGCGCCGGACAGCCGGTTCGCCTCCGCCCTGCGGCAGGCCGAGTCCACCGTCACCACCACGAACCCCACCCGCACGACCACCACGAACGGCGTCACCCGAACGACCGATCCCGCCACAGAAGGGGTCACTTCATGACCATCGCCCCCGAACAGCCCGCCACCTTCGGTTCAGGAGGCGCGGAGCCGTACGCGCGCGCCCTGCGTCACGAGGGGCTGCTGCAGCTCGTCCGGGCGGCCGGTGCCGTCGGCCGCCCCGCCTCGCCCCCCGCCGCCGGCGACCGCGACGCCGACGAACCGTTCGACGTGGCCCGCTGGAGCGCGGACGCCGACGCCGCCGACCTCACGACGCTCGACGCCGAGACGGGCCCGGTGCTCGACATCGGCTGCGGACCCGCCCGCATGGTGCGGGCCGCCGTCGACCGGGGCCTGACGGTGCTCGGGCTCGACGTCTCGCCGACGGCCGTGGCCATGGCCCGCGAGGCCGGCCTGCCCGTGGCCGCCGGCTCCGTCTTCGATCCGCTGCCCCGCGAGGGCGAGTGGAACCTCGCCCTGCTGCTCGACGGCAACGTCGGCATCGGCGGCGACCCGACGGCCCTGCTCACCCGCTGTGCCGAGATCCTGACCCCGACCGGGTCGGTCGTCGTCGAGACCGCTCCCGACGCCTCGCTGGACGACAGCTACGAGGCCCACGTGGTCGACGACCTGGGGCACGCCAGCGCGACCTTCCCCTGGGCCGAGGTCGGCCGCGAGGCCCTGCACCGCCACGCCCGACGCTCGGGCCTGCGGGTCGCTCAGACCTGGTCGGTCGCCGGACGCACCTTCTGCCGGCTGCGCGCCAGGTAGAGCGCCACCACCGCGGCGGCGACCACCGCGATCGCGAGCCAGAGCACCGCGAGGCGAACGCCGTAGTCGAACGGCAGCACCGTGTCGTTCTTCGGCCCCTTCATCTTCGCGACGATCTCGGGCACGACGACCAGCGAGAAGATCGCGCCGACGACGACGGCGCCCTGCACGATCCAGAGGACGGCCGGACGCACGCGCCGCCCCGTCCGTCGCACGACGAGCGACACCGCGGCCACGACCGGGGCGAGCACGGCGTCGTGCAGGACGACCGAACCGATCAACCAGACCACGAGGCCCCCGTAGCGGTTCGGGTTCACGGTGTCGGTGAGCACCCAGCCGCCGAAGCCGATCAGGGCGACGCCGAGGGCGACCAGCACACCGCGCACGACGCGGACGGCGCGCGACGTGCCCGCGCCTCCTGCACCCGCCGTCGTCGACGGGACGCGCGCGGTCACGAGAGCACCTCGATCGAGCTGAGCCACTTCGTCTGCAGGACGCCGGGTCGGCCCGGGGCGATCATGCGCGCCGGGTAGCCGTGGTCGATGCTGAGCGGCTCGCCGTTCAGCTCGAGGGCGACGAGGGTGCGGGGGTCGGAGGCGTACTCGGGGCCCATCTCGGTCACGCGGTAGCCGCCCTTCTTCTCGAGGCTCGTCAGTCGCAGGCGTCGGTCGGTCGGGGCGCCGGCCGCGGCCAGCAGGTCGACGAGGCGCACCCCGCGCCAGGCGCCGGTCTGGCTCCACCCCTCGACGCAGGCGATGGGCAGGCGTTCGTCGGCGCCGTCGAACCCGCGCAGCGCGTCGAGGGTGAACGCGGTGGCGACGCCGCCGACCACGACGTCGAGGCGCCAGTCGGGGTCCATCGCCGTCTCGAGCACCTGGGCGGCCGCGGCCGTCCGGTTGATCGGCAGGTCGTTCGGGCCGAGGCCGCGCTGCCGGGGCGCGAAGGCGTTGAGCGGCGCCAGGGGGGCGAACGACTGACCCGCGGTGAGGACGACGACCCCGCCGGTGGCGACCCCGGCGGCGGTGAAGAAGCCCCGACGCGACACCCGGGCACGGCCCGGTTCGCGGTCGACCTCGTGGGCGGTGTCGATCCAGCGCATGACGCGGCCGGTGAGGCCGCGGGCGGGGGCAGGAGGCGCGGCGTGCGGGTCGCGGTCGCGTCGCGTCGGGTCGGCGTCGCGCTCGGCACGGAACCGGGCGAGCTCGGCCGTGGCCTCGGTCTCGGCCACGAACGAGGCGCGGGCCGGGTCGAGCCCGGCCGACGGCTCGACGAAGCGCCCCTCGTCGTCGTAGCTGTCGCGCGCCCGCCAGTAGCGGGTGATGAGCGGCAGCTTGACGGCGATGTGGACGGCCAACGACCCGACGATGACGAACGACAGGGCGAAGTGCACCTGCTTGAACGGGAACGGCCAGGGGTAGTACTGGTACGTGTTGAGCAGCCCGGTGACGAGCTGCAGGATCGAGGTCGCGACGAAGAGGGCGATGGAGGCGCGCTCGAGGACGTCGACCGGGTGCCTGATCGGCGGGTGCTGGAAGAGCTGCGGGAAGACCGAGTGCAGCTTGGCGAGCAGCAGGGGGACGCACGCGATGCCGGCGGTGATGTGGACGCCCTGGCTGACCTGGTAGAGCCAGACCGGGCTCGTCGGGAAGCGCATCCACCCGAGCGGCTCTTGGAGGACGTGGCTGTAGAGGCCCGTCAGCAGGCAGACGACGAAGGCGAGGCCCAGGAGACGGCCGAAGACGGTCGCCGAGCGGGCGTTGCGCGTCGGTGACGAGACCGCTCGTCGCGCGTCGTGCAGGAGTCGTCTCATGGCTGCATCATTTCAGATATGCCGCGACTCGGGGACTGCACCGGCGGATTCCGCCACACTGGTCACGTGCGTACTGTGTTCGCGGCCGTTGCCGTCCTCGGATTGGCCGGGACGATCGCCTGGGGCGTCGTGAACGTCGGCTTCCTGATGAAAGAGCTGCGGACCGACTTCGTCGTCTGGACCGGCATCTGCTGGGCGCTCTTCGCCCTGGCCGTCGTGCTGTTGCGCCGGGTGCCCGTGCGACACGTCACCGCCCTGGTCGTCGCGGGCACGGCGCTCGTCGGGGGTGCGGGCCTGACCGGCGTGCCCAACACGAGCACCGACCCGGCGCGCTACGCCTGGGACGGCATCGTGCAGACGGCCGGCATCTCGCCGTACGAGTACACGCCCGACGCGGGTGAGCTCCGCGACCTGCGGCCGACGTGGCTCTTCCCCGAGTCGACGCCGTTCACGCGTGACGACGGCACGATCGGCGAGCGCTGCGGCGAGCCCGACCGCCAGGTGCACCGCGCCTACGACAGCCAGACCGGCGACGTCGTCTGCACCCTGATCAACCGGCCCGACGTGCCCACCATCTACCCGCCCCTCGCCGAGCTGTACTTCTGGGCCGTGTCGGCGGTCGTCGGGCCCGACGCGGGGTTCTTCCCGCTGCAGGCCACCGGCTTCGTGCTCGTGCTCGGCACGACCCTCGCCCTGCTGGCCACCCTGCGTCGTCGCGGACTCGACCCGCGGTGGGCGGCGCTCTGGGGCTGGTGCCCGCTGGTCGTCGGCGAAGGCATCACGAACTCGCACGTCGACCTCCTGGGCGCCGTGCTCGTCGTCGCCGCGTCGCTGCTCGTCGCCACCGGCCGACGCTGGCGGGGCGGCATCGCGCTCGGGGCCGCGATCGCGACCAAGCTCATCCCGGTGATCGCGGCGCCCGCCCTGCTGCGCGGGCAGCCCTGGAAGGTGATCGGCGCCTCCGTCGTCACGTTCGCCGTGCTCTACGTCCCGTACGTGGCCACGACGGGGTGGCAGGTGCTCGGGTACCTGCCGGGTTACCTGACCGAGGAGGGCTACGAGGACGGTTCGCGCTTCGTCTTCCTGTCGGCGTTCCTGCCCGAGGCCTGGACGACCCCCGCCGCCGTGCTGATCGTCGGGGTGACGGCCGTGCTGGTCTGGGTCAAGACCCCGTCGCACGACCCGTGGCTGGGGCAGCTCGTGATGATCGGCGTGACGCTCGTGGCCGTCAGCCCGCGGTACCCCTGGTACGCCCTGCTGCTCGTGCCGTTCGTCGCGCTGACCGGTCGCGTCGAGTGGCTGGCGATCCCGCTCGCGCTGCTCGTGCGGCAGCTCGAACCGGGCATGGCGCTGCAGCGCTCGTCGCTCGCCGCGGCCGTGCTGGTCATCCTGCTCGGGACGCTCTGGCGGGCCGGGCCCGGGTTCGCCGACCGCCTGCTCGACGGGCTCGACGGCGACCTGCGGCGGGTGCGCGCGCTCGCCGGGCGGAGGCGCGGGTCACCGCCGGCCGCGGAGCGCACCTGACGCCTCGGCGACGGGCGGCCGGGCCACGGGCGTCGGCGTGGCTCGCCGTCGAGCCGGGGGCCCGCCGTCAGAGGGGGTAGGCGACCGCGTCGTCGGCGTCGAACGAGAAACGGACCGGAGTGCCCGGCACGAGGTCGAGGGCGGCCACGACGCCGGGCAGGACGTCGGCCGAGACGTCGCCCGCCCGGACGCGGACGAGGTCGCCACGCGGTTCGAGGTCGGACACGACGACGTCGAGGACGTTCGAGCCGGGCGTCGGAGCGACCGGCGCGCCCGTCGTGACCCGCACGGCGGCGGGTCGGACCGCCACGGCGGCGGCAGTCCCGAACTCGAGGCGGGTCGCGACGTCGGAGGCGGGACGAGCGGACACGACCGACCCGTCGTCGAGGAGGACTCCCCCGCGGCGCGTCACCGTGCCGGTCACCAGGTTCAGGGCGGCGAGCCCGGCGGCGAACGGCGTGGTCGGGCGTTCGAGCACGGCCCGCGTGGGGCCGGCGTCGACGACCCGCCCGGCGTCGAGCACGACGACCCGGTCGGCCAGCGTGAAGGCGTCGAGGACGTCGTGCGTGACCACGATCGCCGTCCGATCGGCGAGCACGTCGCGCAGCGTGCGCCGCAGGGCGGGGGCGACCGACACGTCGAGGGCGGCCATCGGCTCGTCGAGCAGCAGCAGGTCGGGGTCGGCCGCCAGGGCGCGCGCGACGGCGATCCGCTGCGCCTGCCCGCCCGAGAGCTGCGTCGGCCGCCGGCCGGCGAGCGCCGTGGCGTCGACCCGGGCGAGCCAGTCGTCGGCCCGCCGGGTGGCCTCGCGGCGCGACAGGCCGGCGCTGCGCGGGCCGAACGCGACGTTGTCGCGGGCGCTGAGGTGCGGGAAGAGCAGGGCGTCCTGGGCGAGCAGCGCGACGCCGCGCTCGTGCGGACGCAGCGCGGGCCCTCGTCCCCGGCCGTCGACGTCGAACAGCACGCGGTCGCCGAGCCGGGCCGTGCCGCGGTCGGGACGCACGAGGCCGGCGACGAGGTCGAGCACCGTCGACTTGCCGGCGCCGTTCGGGCCGAGCACGGCCAGCGTCTCGCCCTCGGCCACCGTCAGCTCGACGTCGAAGCCGCGGGACCCGACGACCGCGGCGAACTCGAGGGTCACGACCCGCGCCTCCTCGTCGTCAGGGGGCTGCGGGCGGCGGATCGCGGCGCCTCGGGCCACGGTGCCCCGGCCCGCTCGGCCGCGCCACCCGGTGCGCCGACGCGGTGCGCGAGCGCGACCACGACGACGGCCAGGACGACGAGCACGAGCGACAACGCCACGGCCGCGTCGGGGTCGGTCTCGCGCTGGAGGTAGATCTCGAGGGGCAGGGTGCGCGTGACGCCTTGGAGCGACCCGGCGAAGGTCAGCGTGGCGCCGAACTCGCCGAGGGCCCGGGCGAACGACAGCACGGTCCCCGAGGCGAGCGCGGGCAGCACGAGCGGCAGGGTCACCCGGCGCAGCACGGTCGTTGGCGGGGCCCCGAGGGTCGCCGCGACGGCCTCGTAGCGCGTCCCCACGGTGCGCAGGGCACCCTCGAGGCTCAGCACCAGGAAGGGCAGGGCCACGAAGGCCTGGGCCAGCACGACCGCCGTCGTCGAGAACGCGATCGTCACGCCGAACGCGTCGAAGGCCCGACCGAGCAGGCCCCGGCGCCCGAACGTGTAGAGCAGCGCGATGCCGCCGACGACGGGCGGCAGCACGAGCGGCAACAGCACGAGCGAGCGCAGCACCTTCTGGCCCCAGAACTCGGTGCGGGCCAGCACCACGGCCAGGGGCACCCCGAGCACGACGCAGATCAGGGTCGCCGAGACCGACGTGCGCAGGCTCAACCAGAAGGCGTCGACCGACGACTCGGACGTGACGAGCGGGACGAAGTCGGGCCAGTCGACCCGCGACACCATGGCGACGAGGGGCAGCAGCACGAAGGCGGCGCCGAACGCGGCGACGACCACGACCCAGGCCGGGACGCTCGCGGGCAGGCCACGGCCCCGACGGAGGGACCGCCGCCCATCACCGTGCGGCGTCACCTCGGGCCGGGGCGTCCGTGCTCGGAGGGTCACGACGAGGTCGTCACGGTGCGCCGAAACCGGCGGCCCGCAGCACGCCCTGGCCGACCTCGCCCGTGACGAGGGCGACGAACGCCCGGGCGACCTCGGGGTCCGCCGCGTCGGCCACGGGGGCGATCGGGTACGTGTTGACGGCCTGGTCGGACTCGGCGAACGGGACGCCCTCGACGCTGTCGCCGGCCGCCTCGACGTCGGTCACGTAGACCAGTCCGGCGTCGGCCTCGCCCGAGGTGACCTTGCCCAGCACGTCGGTGACCGACGATTCTTCGCTGACGGGCGAGATCGTGACGCCGGCGGCCCGTTCGACCGCGACCGTGGCCGTGCCGCAGGGCACCTGGGGGGCGCAGACCACGGTCTTCACGTCGGGCTCCGCGAGGTCGGCGAGGCTCGTCACGCCCGCCGGATTCGACGGAGGCACGGCGATGGTGAGGACGTTGGTCGCGAAGTCCTCGGGTGCGGACGACTCGACGAGCCCGGCGTCGGTCAGCTTCGTCATGTTCTTCTCGTCCGCCGAGGCGAAGACGTCGGCGGGGGCGCCCTCGGTGATCTGCGTGACGAGGTCGGACGAGCCCGCGAAGGTGAGCTCGACCGTCGTGCCGGGGTTCGCCTCCTCGAAGTCGTCGGCCAGCTCGGTGAACGTGGTCTTCAGCGACGCAGCGGCGTAGACGGTGATCGACCCGTCGAGCGCCGAGCCGGAGGCGGTCGGGGTCGCGCTGGTCGCCGGGTCGACGGTCGCGCCCGAGCAGCCCGTCAGGGCGAGCGAGGTCGCCAGCGCGACGGTTCCGGCGAGCGTCGCGACGATCGTGGGGGGTCTTCTCACGGGTCAGGCCTTCCCGCCGGGGGTCTCGATGATGACGGTCGTGGCCTTCACGACGGCGACGGCCACCGAGCCGGGTTCGAGACCCATCTCGCGGACGGCCTCGCTGCTCATCAGCGAGACGATGCGGTGCGGGCCGCACTGCAGCTCGACCTGGGCCATCACCCGGTCGGCGGTGACCTCGGTGACGATTCCGACGAGCCGGTTGCGTGCCGAGCGACCGATCTCGGAGGGGTCGGCGGGCAGGACGGCGTTCTCGCGGGCGAGGCGCGCGAGCGACACGCCGTCGACGACGCCCCGGCCGGCCGCGTCCTTCTCGCTCGTGAGCAGGCCGAGGTCGACCCAGCGTCGGACGGTGTCGTCACTGACGCCGAGGAAGGCTGCGGCGTCCTTGATCCGTATCTGCGACATGGCGACCACCATAGCTCCGCAGGAGCGGTCTCGCATGCGTCACATGACAAGCGAGCCACTCGTGTTATCGGATATCGGTATCATGGATTCTGCATGCGAACAGTCGTATTGCAATGGTTCGTTTTTAATGCCATCGTCATGTGATCTTCCGACGGACGGACGATCATGACGAACGGAGAACGACCATGTCCACACCCCACCCCTCGCCTGTGCTCGGTCGCCTGTCGGTCGCGGCCGCGAGCCTCGCCGTCGCCGCGGTGGTCGGCGTCGGCATCGGCGTCGCGCCGGCCGCGGTGGCGGCCCCCGCACCGGCGGCTGCCTCCTCGGCCTCCGACGAGGCGGCCGCGTCGGGTTCGGCCCCGGCCGACGGCCCCTCGACCCGCGGCTCCGGGTACGTCGGGGGCGGGTACTGGCAGTACGGCGTCACGAACTCGACGGTGTACTCGAAGTACCAGCACGCCTCGCGTCAGCACAGCGCCACGGCCTGCGCGAGCCAGGGTCGCTGCCTCTCGTCGGGATGGAGGGCGCCGGGCTACCTCGCCGTCGCCACGCGCACCAAGAGCACCGGCGGCAACACCGCGTTCTGGAACGTCCGCTGAGCACGCGGCTCGCCGCCACAACCGTCCTCGGGGTCGTGGCGGCGGTCGCCGCGGCGACCGTCGTGGGGCTGCACGCCCTCGCCGAGAGCGAGGCGTTCGGGTCGCGCCCCCTCGGCAACGCCTTCGTGCTGGCCGCCGTGCCACCCCTGACCGTCGACCCCGACCCCGCCGCCACCCTGGGTCGGGTGGCCGACGGACTCGGCGTCGACCTCGCCCACGTCGAGGCCGACCCGTGGGCCCCCGAGACCGTGACGCACGTGTACCCGCTCCGAGGTGCCGTCGAGCAGCCCGTCACCCCTTGGTTGTCGCACGTCGTCCACCCTGGCGCCGACCTCGGCGACCGCGAGCTGCGGGGCACGTACACGACCGACGCCACGGGCGACGACTACGCGAGGCTGCTCGACCGCCTCGACGACGCCGGGTTCGCGCCACAGGACGCGCGGCAGTCCCTGGCCGGGACGGTGCCCGCCGTCCTGCGCAGCAGGCCCGTCGCCCTCGTCACCGTGGGCGTCGCCGTCCTGCTGCTCGCGACGGCCGCCCGCCAGGGACACCGACGGCGAGCGTCCACCGCACTCCGCACCGTCGTCGGTTGGCCCTCGTGGCGCTCCCGGGGACGCGACCTCGCGCCCGTCGCCGTCGCGACCGGCGCCGTGGTGCTCGTGGCCACCGGCGTCGTCCTCGGCGCCTGGGTCGTGGTCGCCGACCACCGTCGACCCGAGGTGGTGCTGCCCCTGTGGTCCGCCCTCGCCGCCGTCACGACGGCCGGGGTGCTGGCCGTCCACCTGGTCGCGCTGCCCGCCGCTGCCCCGCGGCGTCTGGTGGCGACCACGGTCGGCCGCCTCGACGCCCTCCGCCGCGAGGCGCTGCCGATCGCCCTGCACGTCGGCCTGGTCCTGGTCGTCGTCGCGGGCGTCGGCGTCGCCACGACCGCCCGCGACGCGACGCGGCAAATCGATCGAACGGTGGCGGCCGACCCCGACGCGTCGCGGTGGTGGTCGATGTGGGTCGGGGTCGCCGGCGCCACCGAGGAGGAGTTCCCGCGGCAGCTCGGCCCGATCGCGCGTCACCAGCTCGCGACCGGACGCGCCCGGCTGGCCGACCCCACGATCGTCCCCGGCATGGTGCTCCACCTGGCCCCGCCGAGCACGACCGGCGGCACCGACCCCGACACCCCTCTCGTGCGCGTCGACGCCCGACCGGCCGACCGTGAGGCGGCGCGGGCCGAGCTGGACCTCGTCCTCGACACGCACTGGGCGGTCGACGGGCAGGCCGCACCAGCCCGGCGGTACGAGTTCCGCGACCCGCCCGGGGACGAGCCCCCGGTGAGCCCCGTCACCTCGGGCCCGTTCGGCATCGACGTCCCGGTCCGGGTCGAGGCCGAGTTGCCGCTGGACGTCGTGCCCGACGAGATGCTCGCGGTCTCGGCCTTCAACGGCTGGATCGGCTTCGACGACCCCCGGGCCGTCGAGCGCGACCTCGCCCGGGCCGGGGTCGGCGGGCTGGTCTCCGCCTGGAAGAACGTCGCCGACGACCAACAGGACGTCCTACGAGCGAGCCGGCGGGAGACCCTGCTCGCGGTGGTGGTCGCCTCGTCGACGGGCCTCGTGCTCGTGCTCGGCACCGTCACCACGGCCCTGGTCGCCGCAGCCCGACGACGTCCGCGGGCCGACGCCCTCGCCCTCGCCGGACGCCGCCCCGGGCGGGCGTCCGCAGCCGATCTCGCCGTCGGCGCCGGCCTCACCGCCGCCGCAGCCCTCATGGCGGTCGCGGTGGTCCCCGCCGGCTTCGTGGTCAGCCCCCTGGCCCCGACGTCGGCGGCCCTGCTCGTCCTGGGCCTGACGGCGACCGACCTCACCACGCGGGTCGCGACCCTGTCGTGGACGCGACGCGCGTGGGCACCCCGCCCGCGCCTCCTGACCCCGAGAGAAGACGGATGACCGACACCGACCGACTGACGCTCCACCGGCTCGGCACCACCGTGGGCGGACGCACGCTCTGGACGGACGTCTCGACGACGCTCGACCCGGGCTCGGCCCTGGCCGTCGTGGGGCCGAACGGCAGCGGCAAGTCCACCCTGCTGGCGTGCCTCGCGGGCCTCCGAGCCCCCGACGAGGGCCGGGTGACCTTCGGCGGGACCGACGTGACCTCGCTCGGGCGGGCCCGGCTGCGGGCGTACCTCCGGACCACCTGCGGCGTGCTGCTGCAACGCGGCACGCTCGTGCCCGACTGGACGGTCGCCCAGAACGTGGGGGTGGTCCGCCCCGCCGGCCTCTCGCGACGGGACCGCGCCGCGGCCGTGCACCGGGCCCTGACGATGCTCGACCTCGACGACCGGGCGGGCAGCCTCGTCGCGCCGCTGAGCGGGGGCGAACGGCAACGCGTCGGCCTGGCCCGCCTCGTCGCGCAACGGCCCCGCCTCGTCGTCGCCGACGAGCCGACCTCGGCGCTCGACGACCGGGCCCGCGGCCTCGCCCTCGCCGCCCTGGCGACGCTGCGCGACGCCGGCACGACCGTCGTCGTGGCCACGCACGACCCGGTGGTCGTCGACTGGTGCGACGCCGTCCTCGACCCGTCGCGGACGGGTGACCGAGGGCCGCGGAACGAACGGAGGCGCGGGTCGTCCGAACCGGACACCGCACGTTCGGCCCGGCGGGCTTAACCTCGTCAGATGACCGTCTCGCTCGGACTGCCCACCATGCCCGGCCGGGCCTCCGCCGACGCCCTGCTGCCGCCCCGGCCGTCGAGCACCGCCGCCCCGGGCCTGCTCGACCGCTTCGGCCGCACCGCGACCGACCTGCGCGTCTCGCTGACCGACAAGTGCAACCTGCGCTGCACCTACTGCATGCCCGCCGAGGGCCTGCCGGCCCTGCCGCGAGAGCAGGCGCTGGACGCCGACGAGATCGTCCGGCTGGTCGGCATCGGCGTCCGGTCGCTCGGCGTCCGCCAGGTGCGGTTCACCGGGGGTGAGCCCCTGCTGCGCGCGGACCTGATCGACATCGTGCGCCGCGTCGCCGCGATCGAGCCGCGACCCGAGGTCTCGTTGACGACCAACGCCATCGGCCTGGCGCACCGGGCGCAGGCCCTCGCCGACGCCGGGCTCGACCGGGTCAACGTGTCGCTCGACTCGCTGCACGCCGAGACGTTCATGAAGGTGTCGCGTCGGCCGTTCCTCGACAAGGTGCTCGCCGGCGTCGACGCCGCGGCGGCCGCCGGTCTCACGCCGGTCAAGATCAACGCCGTCCTGCTGCCGGGCGTCAACGACCACGAGGCACCCGACCTGCTGGCCTGGGCGCTGCGCGGCGGCCACGAGCTGCGCTTCATCGAGCAGATGCCGTTGGACGCCGACCGGAGCTGGGACCGCGCCTCCTTCGTCACCTCACGCGACATCCACTCGCTGATCGCCACCCGCTTCGACCTCAGCCCCGCCGACGTCGACCGCGACGGCGCGCCCGCCGAGCTGTTCGACGCCGTGGGCCGCGGCGACGACGCCGGGCTGACGGGCCGCGTCGGCATCATCGCCTCGGTCAGCGAGCCGTTCTGCGCCGACTGCCGGCGGACGCGCATGACCGCCGAGGGCGGCATCCGCAGCTGCCTGTTCAGCGGCGGCGAGACCGGGCTGCGCGACCTGCTGCGCGGCGGCGCGAGCGACGACGAGCTCGCGGACGCCTGGCGCGGAGCCATGTGGGCCAAGCCCTCCGGCCACGGCATCGACGACCCCGACTTCGTGCAACCCGAACGCACCATGAGCGCCATCGGAGGCTGACGTGACGACCACCGACCCCCGCCCCACCACCGGGGCCGTCGCGACGGCCGACGACCCGGCGGCCTCCGTCGCGGCCACCGGCGTCTCGGCGACGCTGCGGTTCTTCGCGGCCGCCCGCACGGCCGTGGGACGCGACGAGCAGCGCGTCGAGGTGCCCGCGGGCGAGCGCCCCACGGTCGGCCGCCTGCTGACCGAGGTCCGGCCCGTCGAGGGCACCTCGGCCGCGGACTTCCGTGACGTCCTGATGCGCTGCTCGTTCTTGGTCGACGGCCTGACCACGCGCGACCGCGAGCAGCTCGTGCCCGACGGCGCCGTGATCGACGTCATGCCGCCCTTTGCCGGAGGCTGACCCCGACCCAGGCCCGGGTTCGGCGCCGGGGCCGAGCGAACCCAGGGTCGGTGCCGGTGCCGGTGCCGGTGCCGGTGCCGGTGCCGGTGCCGCCGACGGTGCCCCGAAGGGTCAGGCGCGAGGCGTCGGCGCGCCCTGCGCGAGCTGCCACCCGAGCATGCCGCCGTTCAGCACCGACACGTCGTAGCCGTCGCCGGCCAGCAGGTCGGCGGCCGCCCGGGCCCGCGGACCCCGCGCGCAGTACACGACTACCGGCTGCCCCGGGTCGAGCTCGGGCCGCTGACGCGTGCGGGTGCCGTACCCGGCCGCGAGCACGTCGCCCGGGATGTGCGCGAAGTCGTGCTCGTCGACCTCTCGCACGTCGAGCAGCGTGAAGGCGGTGCCACCGGCCGCGCGCGCCTCCAGCAGGCCCGCAAGACCGTCGGCGTCCACGTCGGGCCCCACGCCGTGGGCCGTCGTCGTCGCGGCGACGGCCCCGTCGCCGCTCGGGGCCGACGGCGAGGCCGAGGAGGCGCGGCGCGCGGCGTTCACCGTGGCCCGGGCCTCGGCCCGGTGCGGGGCACGGGCCAGACGGCTCTCGCGCCAGGTGCCGCCCAGGGCGTCGACCGTCACGACCCGGCCGAGCAGCGGCTCGCCGAGACCGGTCAACAGCTTGACCACCTCGCTCGCCATGCCCGTGCCGACGGTGCCGCAGAGCGGCCCCAGCACGCCGACGTCGGCACAGGACTCGTCCCAGCCCGAGGCGGGCGGAGCCGGGTGCAGGTCGCGGTAGTCGACCGCGCGGCCGTCGGGGGCGTCGTCCCAGAAGACGCTGAACTGGCCGTCCCAGCGGTTGACGCTGCCCCAGACGACGGGCAGGCCGCGCGCTGCCGCGGCGTCCGCGACGAGGTAGCAGGTGTCGAACGAGTCGCTGCCGTCGACCACCACGTCGTAGTCGTCGAGCAGGTCGACCGTGCGCTCGCCCAGTCGGAACGGGTGGGCGACGACGGTCACGTCGGGGTTCGCGGCGCGCACCCAGTCGGCGGCCGCTCGGGCCTTGGGGAACCCCACCTGGTCGGGCCGGAACAGCACCTGCCGTTGTAGGTTCGACAGGTCGACGGCGTCGTCGTCGACGATTCCCAGGGTTCCCACACCCGAGGCTGCGAGATATTGGATGACCGGCGCGCCCAGCCCGCCGGCCCCGACCACGAGCACCCTCGACGTCGCCAGACGCCCCTGGGAGCCCAGACCGAACCCCGGCAGGCGCACGCTGCGCGAGTAGCGCTCGCCCTCGGCGGGGTCGCCGCCGTGTCCACCGTCGCGCACGTCGGCACCGCGCGCGCCATCGCCGCGCGCGGCCACCCCGGGCGCGTCACCACCGTGTCGCGCGCGAGATCCGCCGAGAGGGGGAAGAGACGACATGACGAACCTCCAGAACCGGGCCGACGGTCGATCGACCGCGCCCACTGTATCCACGACGCCCGACACCGGGCGGAGCACGACCCTCGCGCGCCTCCTGCACGGGGGTCGTCTCGACGCCCTGCTGGTCGGCGTGCTCGCGGCCGCGATCTCGGGTGCCTTCCTCTGGGTGCCCTCGGTCTGGTACGACGAGGCGGCGACGGTCATCTCGGCCACGCGCAGCTGGGGCCAGCTCTGGCAGATGGTGCAGACCGTCGACCTCGTCCACGCCACGTACTACGCCTTCATGCACCTCTGGTTCGACGTGTTCCCCTACTCACCCGTCGCCTTGCGGGTGCCGAGCACCATCGTCACGGGTCTCGCCGCCGCCCTCACGGTGGTGCTGGCCCGGTCGCTCGCCGACCGCCGGACGGCCGTCGTGGCCGGCCTGCTGTTCTGCCTGATCCCCCGTGTGACGTGGATGGGCGGCGAGGGCCGCTCGTACGCCTTCTCGGCGATGTTCGCCGTCGCCCTCACCCTCGTGCTCGTCACGGCGGCCCGGCGCACCGCCGAGGTGGGCGAGACGCGCACCCGAGCGTCGGCCGTGCGCTGGTGGGTGGGCTACGCGGTGCTCGCCGTCGTGTCGGTGCTGTTCTTCCTGTACGTCGCCTTCGTGGTGGTCGGCCACGGCGTCACTCTGCTGCTGCAGTGGCGGCGCGAACGCCGCCGTCGGGCCGACGCCGGGCTGCCCGGCACGGCACCCGGCGGGTCGGCGGCCCACCCGCCCCTCGGCGACCGGGGCCCGCACGGGGCGCGGGGCGCGTTCGTCGGGTGGTTCTGCGGCGCCGCCGTGGCCGGTCTCGCCAGCCTGCCGGTGGTGTACTTCACGTCCGAGCAGAGCGGCCAGGTCGGCTGGCTCGACCGACCGGGCTTCGCCACGATCAACCAGGTGCTCACGACGCAGTGGTTCTACCAGAACGACCGCTTCGCCGTGTTCGGCTGGCTGCTCGTGGTCGCGAGCCTCGTCGTCGTCGGCGCCGGCCTCGTGCCGCGGGCCCGCGGCCTCGTCGCCGTCGTCCTGCCCTGGATGGTCGTGCCGACCGTCGGGCTCGTCGGCGTCTCGCTCGTGACCGAACCCCTCTACTCGCCGCGCTACCTCACGTTCGGCACTCCTGCGGTCGCCATCATGATGGCGGTCGCGGTGGCGGCGATCCCCTGGCGACGCGTCGTCGCCCTCGTGCTGCTGATCGCCCTCGTGCTCACCGCACCGACCTGGGAGCGCCAACGGCAGCCCGAAGCGAAGGACAGCGCCGCGTGGAACCAGGTCGCCGACCTCGTCACCGAGCAGCGAGCGCTCGAACCGGCCGGCACCACCGAGGGCGTCGTGTTCGGCCCGGTCCGGAGGCACCCCAAGGCCACCTCGCGCATCATCGAGAACACCTACCCCGCCGCGTTCGAGGGCATGTCGGACTTCACGCTCGAGACGCCCGCCGCCGAGACCGGGGGCCTGTGGGAGACCCAGCACCCGCTCGAGGACGTCATCGACCGCACCGACGACCTCGACGTCGTCTGGCTGATCACGAGCGACAAGCAGGACTGGCGCCCTCGCGTCACGGCCGACCTCGCCGCGAAGGGGTTCCACGTCGCGGACGAGTGGCACCTCACGCGCACCAACGTGCTCAAGTACGAGCGCTGACCCCACCGGACGGCCGCCCGTCGCCGAGACCCCGGAAACGCGCCGAGACCCCCCTGCGCGCGCGGGGGTCTCGGTGACTTCCTGGGGTCTCAGGGCCTGCGGCAGCAGCCTCCGCGGCCGCGGCGGGTCAGTCGGTGACGACGCGGGCGCCGTGCACGGGCCCCGTGGCCCGCACGACCGTGAGGCGCGCGGCGCTGAGGGCGATCTGCAGCTCGAGGGCGCCGTCGAGGTCGGGCGCGAGGAACGCCACCGTCGGTCCGGACCCCGAGACGACGCCGGCCAGCGCGCCGTTGCCCTCGCCGAGCTCGAGCACCTCGGCCAGGCCCGGCTGCAGGTGCAACGCCGGGGCCTGCAGGTCGTTGTGCATCGCGTCGGCGAGCATGCCGGGGTCGCCGGCCCGCAGGGCGTGCAGGACGCCGGCGTCGACGACGGGGTGCCGCACCGACCGGATCTCGCCCTGGTGGCGACGGCGGTGTGCGTCGAGCTCGTCGTAGACGCGGGGCGTGGACAGGCCGACGTCGGCGACGGCGAGCACCCACTGGAACTGCCCCTTCGCCAGGGCCGGGCTGAGCTCGTCTCCGCGGCCGGTGCCGATCGCGGTGCCGCCGGCGAAGGCGAACGGGACGTCTGCCCCGAGCCGGGCCGAGAGCCGCAGCAGTTCGTCGCGGCCCACGCCGGTGCCCCAGAGGGTGTCGCAGGCGAGCAGGGTGGCGGCCGCGTCGGCCGAGCCGCCGCCCATGCCGCCGGCGACGGGCACGGCCTTGTCGATGGTCAGCGCGACTCCCCCGGCGTAGCCGGTGGTCTCGGCCAGCAGGCGGGCGGCCTTGATCGCGAGGTTCGACTCGTCGGTCGGCACGCCGGACACGTCGATCGAGGGGCCCCCCGTGACCGCGACGGTGAACCCGTCGGCGTGACGCGCCCGCACGTCTTCGTAGAGCGAGACGGCCTGGTACGCGGTGGCGAGGTCGTGGTACCCGTCGTCCTGCAGGTCGCCGACGGCGAGGAAGACGTTGATCTTGCCCGGCGCACGCGTGTGGACCACGGTCGGGGCGGCCACGGACGTCATGGTTCCAACCTAGTCAGTTCTGGCGATCGCCCATGACCCCGAAGGCCCGCGTCAACCCCTCTTTCACGGGCTGGACGCGCTCGGGCAGGCGCAGGCCGCCCTGGGTCAGGGTGACCGAGCACTTCGGCCCCCCGGTCGGCACGACGCGCAGGTGCAGGGTGTCGCCGTGCGCGAGGGCCCACTCGGCGGTCGGGCCGGTCGCCGACCGCACCACGGCGACGGGGGCTCCGCCGGCGTACCCGGCGAACCGGTCGATCGCCAGGTCGAGCAGCTCGAGGGGCGCACCCCGCAGGCTCCGCCCCACGGTGACCGCGTAGCTGCCGTCGGGCTGACGCCCGGGCGGCTCGACGCCGCGCTCTTGCTCGTACCGCACCGTGATGCCCTCGGCCCACCAGGGCACGACCTCGAACTCGTCGACCAGGAGGCGCGAGATCTGTTCGTGCGACAGTCGCGTCGCCCCCGCGGCGTCGAGCCGCGCGAACCACTCGGCCGCACTGCGCCCCGTGCCGGAGCCGAGTCGCGCATCGCTGAGACGCTGGTCACCACGCCGCCGATCGGCAGGGCTCGACGCAGGACCCGGACCCGGACCCGGGCCGGCGGACGCGGCACCACGATCGTCCTTGCGTCGGGGCACGGCTCAGCCGGCCTCGACCTCGTCGACGTGCAGGACGGCCGAGACCGACGCCCCGGCGAGGGCGTCGACGTCGCTCGCGCGGGCCACGGCGAGGAAGTCGTCGACGGTCAGCTGCTCGCCCCGCTGCGTGGGCGCGAGGCCGGCACGTTCGAGCGCCTCGGACGCGGCGGACGACGACCCGTACAGCGACGACAGCGACTGGCGGAGCATCTTGCGTCGCTGCTGGAAGGCCGCGTCCACGAGGGCGAAGGTCGCCCGGCGTTCGAGTTCGCTGCCGCGGGCCGGCTTGCGGTCGAAGGCCACGAGGATGCTGTCGACGTTCGGCACCGGCCAGAAGACCTGCCGGCTGACCTGGCCCGCGGCCCGGAACTCGCCGTACCAGGCCGCCTTGATGCTCGGGCCGCCGTAGACCTTCGACCCCGGCTCGGCGGCGAGCCGCAGGCCGACCTCGGCCTGGACCATGACCAGGCCGTGCTCGAGCCCGTCGAAGTGCTCGAGGAAGTGCAGCAGCACCGGCACGCTGACGTTGTACGGCAGGTTGGCGACGAGGTGCGTCGGTCGGTCGGGCAGCGTCGTGACCCGCAGGGCGTCGTCGACCACGACCGTGAGGTCGGCCGCCGGCTGCAGCATCGCGACCGTCTTCGGCAGCTGCTCGGCGAGACGCTTGTCGATCTCGACGGCGACGACCCGGGCACCCGCCTCGAGCAACCCCAGCGTGAGCGAGCCGAGCCCGGGGCCGATCTCGACCACCGTCATGCCGGCCGAGACGCCCGAGGCCGCGACGATGCGGCGCACGGTGTTGGCGTCGTGGACGAAGTTCTGGCCGAGCTTCTTGGTCGGCTGGACGCCGAGCAGGTCGGCGAGGTCGCGGATCTCGGCGGGACCGAGCAGGGTGGCGCGCGACATCAGCCCTCGACCGTCACGGGTTCGCTGTCCCAGGTGCCGTAGACGAGCTCGGTCGTCGACGAGATCTGGGCGGCGAGCATCGACACGTCGGTGCCGATCGTCTCGGCCATCGAGCGCAGCGTGAAGGGGATCAGGTAGGGCGCGTTCGGCCGGCCCCGGTAGGGCACCGGGGTCAGGTAGGGCGCGTCGGTCTCGACCATGATCAGGTTGCGCGGCAGCTGCACCAGCGCGTCGCGCAGGGGCTGCGCGTTCTTGAACGTCACCGTGCCCGCGAAGGATGCGTACCAGCCGTTCTCGGCGAGGATGCTCGCCAGCTCGGGCCCGCCGCTGAAGCAGTGGAAGACGGTGCGTTCGGGCGCGCCCACCTCGAGCAGCAGGTCGACCACGTCGTCGTGGGCGTCGCGGTCGTGGATCTGCAGGGCGAGGCCGTGCCGCTTCGCGATCTCGACGTGACCACGGAACGCCTCGAGCTGGGCCGCACGACCGTCGTCGCCGGTGCGGAAGAAGTCGAGGCCGGTCTCGCCGACGGCGCGCACCCGGGGCCGGGCGGCGAGCTCGTCGAGTTCGGCCAGGGCCTCGTCGAGCGTGCCCGCGGCGGCGAGGGCCGGTGCCTCGTTCGGGTGGATCGCGACGGCGGCCAGCACGCGGGGCTCGCGGCTCGCGATCTCGGCCGACCACCGTGACGTCTCGAGGTCGGTGCCGACCTGGACGACGCCGCGCACGCCGACGGCCGAGGCGCGGTCGAGGTGCTCGCGGTAGTCGAGGGGGCCGTCGCCGTCGTCCCCCACGCCGTCGGCGATCTCGAGGTGCGTGTGGTTGTCGTAGACCGGGACGACCAGCGGCTGAGGAGGCGCGGGGTACGTCAGGTCGCGCTTCTGGTCGCCGCCGGACGAACGGTGCCGGACGTGGCTGGCGGGCTCGCCGGCGGGCGTGTCACCGCTCATTTCGCCGGCTCGGGCTGGTCGATGCGGGGGAAGAGCCCGGCGGCGAGCGGCTGGACCGTCGGAGCGCTCGACCACTCGGCGGCCCGGTCGACGGGCTGGCTGGTCAGCTCGCCCTGCCCGATGGACTGCCACAGGGTGTGCGTGGCCGTCGGGACGAACGGCGACAGCAGCACCGTCAGCGTGCCGAGGCCCCGCAGGGCCGTGGCGAGGACGGTGCCGAGGCGCTCGCGCTGCGAGTCGTCCTTCGCGATGGCCCAGGGCTCCTGCTCGGTGATGTAGCCGTTCAGCTGGTCGACCAGCTGCCAGATCGAGGCGAGGGCCTCGTTGATGGCGAACCGGTCGATCGCGGCGTCGGCCTCGGCGGTGACCCGCAGTTCGGTCTCGCGGACGGCGAGGTCGGCCTCGGTCAGGTCGCCCGCGACCGGGACGACGCCGTCGAAGTAGCGCGTGACCATGGCGACGACGCGCGAGGCGAGGTTGCCGAAGCCGTTGGCCAACTCGGCCTGGTAGCGGGCCGCGATGTCCTCCCAGCTGAAGTTGCCGTCCTGACCGAAGGTGATGGCGCGCATGAAGTAGTACCGGAACGCGTCGGCGCCGAAGACGTCGGTGATCTGCTGCGGGGCGATGCCGGTCAGCTTCGACTTCGACATCTTCTCGCCGCCGACGAGCAGCCAGCCGTGCCCGAAGACGTTCTTCGGCACGGGCAGCCCGGCGGCCATGAGCATGGCGGGCCAGATGACGGCGTGGAACCGCACGATGTCCTTGCCGACCAGCTGCACGGCCGGCCAGCGACGTGCGAACTCGTCGTCGTCGACGCCGTAGCCGATCGCGGTGACGTAGTTCAGCAGGGCGTCGAACCAGACGTACACGACGTGCTTCTCGTCCCAGGGCACCTTGACGCCCCAGTCGAAGCTCTGACGTGAGATGGAGAGGTCGCGCAGGCCCTGCTTGACGAACGAGACGACCTCGTTGCGCACCGAGTCGGGCTGCACGAAGTCGGGCTGCGACTCGTAGAGGTCGAGCAGGCGCTGCTCGAAGTCGCTCATGCGGAAGAAGTAGTTGCTCTCTTGCAGCACCTCGACCGGGATGCTGTGGATCGCGCAGACCTGCTCGCCCTCGTAGGCGCCGGTGCCGGGCACGAGGTCGCTCGGCTGCTTGTACTCTTCGCAGCCGACGCAGTAGAAGCCCTCGAACTCGCCCTGGTAGATGAAGCCGTCGTCGTACAGCTTCTGCAGGAACTTCTGCACGCCGGCCTCGTGGCGGGCGTCGGTGGTGCGGATGAAGTCGTCGTTGGCGATGTCGACCGTCTCGAGCAGGGGCTTCCAGGCCTCGGTCACGAGCTTGTCGGCCCACTCTTGCGGCGTCACGCCGTGGCTCGTGGCGGTGCGCAGGATCTTCTGGCCGTGCTCGTCGGTGCCGGTCAGCAGCCAGGCGTCGTCGCCCCGCTGACGGTGCCACCGGGCGAGCACGTCGGCCGCGACCTCGGTGTAGGCGTGACCGATGTGCGGCACGTCGTTGACGTAGAAGATGGGCGTTGCGATGAAGAAGGAGTCGCCGGCGGGCATGGGGACCATCTTAGGTGGGGGCACCGACGGAGTGACGCGACCCGCGCCTCCTGCGTCCGTCGTCGGGACGAGGAGGCGCGGGTCGCGTCGACCGCCGGGGTCGCGGGTGCGCCCCGGCCGGTCAGGTCGCGGGGTGGTCGTCGGTGCGGTCGTCCGACCCGGCGCGGTCGCCCGAGCGCTCGCCCGGGTACTCGACGACGTCGAGCCCGAGGACGTACTTGCCGCGGGCGTGGCCGTCCTCGAGGTCGCGGTAGGCGTCCTTGACCTCGTCGAGCGGGAAGATGCCGTCGATCGGCACCATGATCTTGTTCGTCGAGATGAGGTCGAGCAGCTCGGACAGGACGGCCTGGCTCGTGGCCTGGGCACTGCCCTCGGCCTTGACGCCGTGCTCCTCCGCCGCGGCGAAGTCGATGATCGTGTCGATGCGCCGGGGGGCGACGCCGAGCTCGAGCGCGTACCCGACGTTGCCGTGGCCGAAGCAGTCGACGTACGCGTCGACGCCCTGCGGCGCGGCCTCGCGGATGCGGTCGACGACGCCGTCGCCGTACTCGACGGGCGTCACGCCGAGCTGGCGCAGGAAGTCGTGGTTGCGCTCGCTGGCGGTGCCGATCACCGTGAGGCCGCCGAGCACGGCGAGCTGCGACACCATCACGCCGACCCCGCCGGCCGCGGCCGACACGACCAGCGTGTCGCCCTCGGTCGCCTGCACGGCGCGCAGGGCGGCGTACGCGGTGGGGCCGGTCACGCTGATGCTGCCGGCGACCTCCCACGGGACGTTCTCGGGCTTGGCCACGAGCTCGTCGTGGTCGACGACGACGAACTCGGCGTGCGAGGACCGGTTCGCCCAACCGACGACCTCGTCGCCCACCGACCACTCGTCGACGCCCGCCCCGACCTCGTCGACGACGCCGGCGAAGTCCGTGCCCTGCCCCGACGGGAACGCCGCGGGGAACGCGTCGTGCATGAGCCCCGCGCGGATCGCCGCCTCGCCGGGGTTGAGTCCGGCCGCCTTGACGGCGACCACGACCTGACCCGGGCCCGCCTCGGGCTTCGCCACCTGCTCGACCCTGAGCTCGTCGATGTCGCCGTACTGCTCGAAACGGACCGCCTTCATGCCGTGCCTCCTGCTCGTGGGGGGCCGCGCCTCCGGCGGGCGCGCACCTGCGTCGAGCTTGCACCCGCCGCGCTGGACGGGGTACGGCCCGCCCTACGCGCGGGGCGGACGGGCGGCGAGGGCGGCCTGGTAGAGGTCGCGCCTCGACAGCCCCGTGGCGGCGGCCACGTCGGTGGTGGCCTCTTTCAGGCGGGTGCCGTCGGCGACGAGCGCCTGCACCTGCGCGAGCCCGGCCGCGAGGTCGACGACGCGCTCGGGGGCGCCCTCGACCACGACGCAGATCTCGCCCCGGACGCCCTCGGCGGCCCACGAGGCGAGCTCGGCCGCGGTGCCGCGACGCACCTCTTCGTGCAGCTTGGTCAGCTCACGGCAGACCACCACCCGACGCGTGGCGCCGAGGGCCGTGACGAGGTCGCCCAGCGAGTCCGCCAGGCGGTGGGGCGACTCGAAGAACACCATCGTGCGGCGCTCGTCGGCGAGGGCGGAGAGCACGCGCAGCCGGTCGCCCTGCTTGCGCGGCAGGAAGCCCTCGAAGCCGAACCGGTCGGTCGGCAGCCCCGACACCGCGAGCGCCGTCAGCACGGCCGACGGGCCGGGGATCGACGTCACCGTCACGCCGGCCGCGGCCGCGGCCTCGACGAGCGGGAACCCCGGGTCGCTGATGGCGGGCATGCCGGCGTCGGTCAGGACGACGACGTCGGTGGTGCGGGCCAACTCGACGATCTCGCCCGCCTTCTCGCGCTCGTTGTGCTCGTGCAGCGCGATGAGGCGGGGCCGGTTCTCGACGCCCAGGGCACGCATCAGGTGGATGGCCGTGCGGGTGTCCTCGGCGGCGACGACCTCGGCGTTCGAGAGCGTCTCGACCAGACGGCGGCTGGCGTCGCCGAGGTTGCCGATGGGGGTGGCGGCGAGCACGATCACCCGACCATTGTCCCCCGGCACCGGACCGCACAATTACGATGGCCCGATGACGACCGGGGCCGAGCGCGAATTCGACGCGCTCGTCGAGGACGACACCGCGCCTCCTGCCCGTCCGACGGTCGGCGCGCCGGCCGCGGCGTCCGGCACCTCGACCACGGCGGCGCCCGGTGAGACGACCGGCGAGGCGCCCGGCGTCGACCCGTCGCGCCCCCCGGTCCGCACGGCTCCCGCGACCCGGCTCGACGCCTGGTGGGGTCGCGTGCTGCGCACCCCGGCCAGGAGGCGCGCCTGGGCCTGGGCGGGCCCGCTCGCGGTCACCCTGCTCGCCGCCGCGCTGCGGCTGTGGCACCTGAACACGCCCTCGACCCTGGTGTTCGACGAGACCTACTACGTCAAGGACGCCTGGTCGTTGTTCAACCTCGGGTACGAGGGGTCGTGGCCGGCCGACTACGACCCGACGTTCGCCGCGGGCGGGGTCGACGGGTTCCTCGCGGCGCCGTCGTTCGTGGCGCACCCGCCGCTCGGCAAGTGGCTGATCGGCCTGGGCATGGCCGCCGTCGGTCCCCAGGACCCGGCGGGCTGGCGCATCAGCACGGCGGTCGTCGGCATCCTGGCGGTGGCGCTGGTGGCGGTCATCGGGTCGCTGCTGCTGCGGTCGACGCTGCTCGGCACGCTGGCCGGGTTCTTCCTCGCGATCGACGGGCACGCGATCGTCATGTCGCGGGTGGCGCTGCTCGACGGCTTCGTCATGTTCTTCGGCCTGCTGGCGTTCGGTGCGGTGCTGCTGGACCGTCGGCAGAGCGCCCGGCGGCTCGAGGCCTGGCGGGCGAGGAGGCGCGGCGCCGGTCGCGACCTCGCCTGGGGCCCCGCCCTGTGGTCGCGTCCCTGGTTGGTGACCGCCGGGCTCCTGTGCGGCCTGGCGACGGCCGTCAAGTGGAACGGCCTGTACTTCCTGGCGTTCTTCGCCGTCTACTCCGTCGTCGTCGACATGCTGGCGCGTCGACGCGCCGGGGTCGAGTTCTGGCTGTCGGGCACCCTGTTCAAGCAGGCGCCGGTGAGCTTCGTGCTGACCGTGCCGATCGCCGTGGTGGCCTACCTCGCGAGCTGGACCGGCTGGTTCGTCACCTCGGGCGGGTACTACCGCACCTGGGTCGAGGACGGCGGCACCCGCTGGACGGGCGCCCTGGCCTGGGTGCCCGACGTGGTGCAGAACTTCTGGCACTACCAGGCGGGCGTCTACGGGTTCAACGTGGGCCTGCACACGCCGCACGCGTACCAGGCGAACCCCCTCACCTGGCTGCTCATGCTGCGACCGACGAGCATGTACTACCAGGGGTTCGACGAGGGCCAGGGCGGGTGCGACGTGGCCCGCTGCGGCGAGGCCATCACCTCGATCGCCAACCCGTTGATCTGGTACGCGGCCGTCGCGGCCTGCCTGTACCTCGTCTACCGCGTCGCCCGCCACCGCGAGTGGCGGCACGGGGCGATCCTGGTCGGCGTCGCGGCGGCCTACCTGCCGTGGTTGGCGTTCACCGACCGCACGGTGTTCCAGTTCTACACGATCGCCTTCGAGCCCTACCTCGTGCTCGGCCTCGCCGCCGTGCTCGGCATCGTCCTCGGCGGGCGCACCGACGACCCGTCGCGGCGACTCAGCGGCATCGGCGTGACGGCGATCGTCGTCGTGGCCGCGATCGCCGTCTCGGTCTTCTTCTACCCGCTCTGGACGGCCCAGCTCGCCGACTGGGAGTTCATCCGCCTGCACTACTGGATCCCCAGCTGGAAGTAGCGGCCCCGGCATCGGGGCGCCGAGGGGTCCCCACGTCTCGTCCCCGGGTGGGAGGCGCGGGCCGGTTCTGTTCCGCCGTGTGACGCGGCGAGTCCCCGCGTGACGACCAGCGGCTAGCGTGGGCACATGGCAGATCGTGAGTACGGCTTCCGCACGCGGGCGATCCACGCGGGCAACATCCCCGACGCGGCGACGGGGGCTCGGGCGCTGCCCATCTACCAGTCGAGCGCGTTCGTGTTCGACGACACCGAAGACGCCGCGGCGCGGTTCGCCCTGCAGAAGTACGGCAACATCTACAGCCGCCTCGCCAACCCGACCACCGCCTCCTTCGAAGAGCGCGTCGCGAGCCTCGAGGGCGGACTCGGCGCGGTGGCCACGTCGAGCGGGCTCAGCGCCCAGTTCGTGACCTTCGCCTCGCTCGCCGGCGCCGGCGACCACATCGTCGCCAGCGCCAACCTGTACGGCGGGTCGATCACCCAGCTCGACGTCACCCTGCGCCGGTTCGGCGTCGAGACGACCTTCGTGCAGTCCTCCGACCCGGCCGACTACGCCGCGGCGATCACGCCCGAGACGAAGCTGCTGTTCGTCGAGACCGTGGCCAACCCGTCGGGCGAGGTCGCCGACCTCGAGGGCCTCGCCGACGTCGCGCATGCGCACGGCCTGCCCCTGATCGTCGACTCGACGATCGCGACGCCGTACCTCAACCGGCCGATCGAGTGGGGCGCCGACGTCGTCGTGCACTCGGCCACGAAGTTCCTCGGCGGGCACGGCACCACGCTCGGCGGCGTCGTGGTCGAGTCGGGCCGCTTCGGCTGGGACAGCGAGCGCTTCCCCCTCTTCGACCAGCCCGTGCCGAGCTACGGCGGGCTGAACTGGTCGGGCAACTTCGGCGAGTACGCCTTCCTCACCCGCCTGCGCGCCGAGCAGCTGCGCGACATCGGCCCGGCCCTCGCCCCGCACTCGGCCTTCCTGCTGGCGCAGGGCGTCGAGACCCTGCCGTTCCGCATGCAGGCCCACGTCGACAACGCCCGGCAGGTGGCCGAGTGGCTCGACGCCGACCCGCGCATCGAGCGCGTGCGGTGGGCCGGGCTGCCCGGGCACCCGCACCACGAGCGCGCGGCCAAGTACCTGCCGAAGGGCCCCGGTTCGGTCTTCACGTTCGAGCTGAAGGGCGGTCGTCCGGCCGGCAAGACCTTCATCGAGTCGGTCGAGCTCGCCAGCCACCTCGCCAACATCGGCGACGCCAAGACGCTCGTGATCCACCCCGGCTCGACCACCCACGCCCAGCTCAGCGAGCAGCAGCTCGTCGACGCCGGCGTGCTGCCCGGCTCGGTGCGCATCAGCGTCGGCATCGAAGACCCCGACGACATCATCCACGACCTCGACCAGGCGCTGGCCGCGGCGACGAGAGGCGAGTGACCCGACGTGACCGACACCGTCACCACCCAGCTGACCAACGGCCTGACCTGCGAGCTGCCCTCGTCGTCGCCCCTCGCCAAGCTGCTGAGGTCGCAGCGCACGTGGGTGGGGCCCACGGCGCGTGAGCGCCAGGCGATCCTGCGGGGCGCGAAGAGCGTCGCCGTGGTGGGCGCCTCGCCGAACCCGAGCCGGTCGAGCTCGTTCGTCGGCACGTACCTGCAGCAGTCCACCGACCTCCGCGTCTACTTCGTCAACCCCCGGGCCGACACGATCCTCGGCCAGAAGGCCTACCCCGACCTCGCCTCCCTGCCCGAGGTGCCCGACATCGTCGACGTGTTCCGCAAGGCGTCCGACATCCGGTCGGTCGTCGACGACGTGCTCGCCGTCGGCGCGAAGACGATCTGGGTGCAGCTCGGCATCTACGACGAAGAGGCCGCGCGGTACGGCGAGGAGAAGGGCCTGACCGTCGTGATGGACCGCTGCATGAAGGTCGAGCACGCGCGGTTCAACGGGGGCCTCAACCTGATGGGCTTCGACACCGGGGTGATCAGCGCCAAGAAGGCCGGTCGCTGAGCCGACCCCCCGGCTCGACCGTCGACGGGCACGCGGACGCCGGTGCGGATGCGGGTGCGGACGTCGTCTCGGACGCCGGTGCGTACGCCGGCACGGGTGACGCGGTCGACGTTGTGACGCTTCATTGCTCGCGCACTGGTCGATGTCACCGGCCGCCGTTACCGTGGGCGCCATGGCACCCGTCCTCACCTCGCCCGTCGTCTCGACGCAGTGGCTCGCCGACCACCTCGGCGCCGACGACCTGACGATCGTCGACGCCACCGTGCTCGCCGAGGTCGGCGGCGACGGGGGCGCCGACCCCGCGTCCGTCTCGTACGCGACCGGGCGCGACCGGTTCGAACGCGACGGGCACGTGCCGGGGGCCGTGCTCGCCGACCTCCTCGCCGACTTCAGCGACCCCGGCTCCGACCTGCCCTTCGCCCGACCGGGCGTCGACCGGTTCCAGGCCGCGACCTCCGCCCTCGGCATCTCGAACGGCAGCACCGTCGTCGTCTAAGACACCCTCGACGGCCGGTGGGCCTCGCGACTGTGGTGGTTGTTCCGCGCCTACGGCCACGACGCCGTGGCGGTCCTCGACGGCGGGTGGTCGCACTGGCTGGCGCAGGGCAAGCCCTACGACCTGGGCGACGTCCGGCCGACCCCCGCGCGGTTCGTGGCGACCGAGCGGCCCGGGCACTGGGTCGACAAGGCCTTCGTCGAGTCCGTGGTGGCCGGTGACGAACGCGCGACCCTCGTCTGCGCGTCGCCCCGCGACGAGTTCGACGGCGTCTCGGGCCCGCTGGCGCGCGCCGGGCACATCCCCGGCAGCGTCAGCGTCCCGTCCGGGTCCCTCCTGGCCGACGACGGCACCCTCGTGCGCGACTCCGTGCTGCGCGAGCGCGTGGCGCTCGTGCCCGACGAGCCGCGCACGGTCGTCTACTGCACCTCCGGGGTGTCGGCCAGCGTCGACGCCCTCGCGTTCGCCGTCCTCGGTCGCCACGACGTCTCGGTCTACGACGGCTCGCTGGCCGAGTGGGTCACCGACCCCGCGGCGCCCCTCGTCCCCGTCGCCGCCTGACGCCGCCGGCGCCCTCCCCCGACGACCCGCTCAGTCGACCACGAGGAGGTCGTCGAGTGCCCGCACGTCGGTGACGGGCAGGCGGCAGACGAAGTCGCGGCACAGGTAGGCGGTGGGCACGCGCCCGGGGGCCGAGCGACCGGCGAACAGCTCGAAGCCCGCGTGCGCGAAGGCGACCAGCGCCTCCTCGTCCAGCACCGCGGCGATGCTGCCGGGCCGGACGAGATCGCGCGCCCGCCGCGCGAGGCCGTCGTCGCCGCCGGTCGCGGCGGCACCCGACGGCTCGACGACGACCAGCTGCGTCAGCGGTGCGTCGAGCGAGACGAGCAGTCCGAACGCGGCTCCGTGGGCGAGCGGGTTGTCGAGGGCCGAGCCGGCCACCTCGGCGACGAGCCTCTCGGCGACCGAGCGGTACCGCGCCTCCCCCGTGAGCTGGTGCAGCGTCAGGGCCGCCGCCGCGATCGCGCTGCGCCCCGACGGGTAGGCCCCCTCGCTCGGGTCGCTCGTGAGCGCGACGCCCTGCGCGACGAGCACCGGGTCGCCGCCCGACGGTGCCGCGACGATTCGCGGGTCGGCCTCGTCGAGCAGGCAGGCGTCGACGAACCCCCGAGCGGCGATCGCGTACCGGGCCTCGCCCGTCGCCGACGACAGGGCCAGGAGGCCGGAGGCGAACAGGCCGTGGTCCTCGAGGGTCGCGACCGCCGCCGACACGGCCGACCCCACGGAGGCGCGCAGCAGTCGACCGTCGCCCGTCACGTGCCGCGCGAGCAGCAGGTCGGCCGCGGCGGTCGCGGCGTCGATCCACTCGGGGCGGTCGTGCCGGGCGCCGGCCTCGGCGAGCGCGGAGATCGCCAGGCCGTTCCAGCCGGTCAGCACCTTGTCGTCGACGGGCGGAGGGTCGAGCGTCGCCCGTCCCTCGGCGTCGCGCCGGTAGTAGCCGCCCTCGTCGCGGACGCCGTCGATCGTGCTCTCGCTGTCCTGCGCCGAGCCGAAGGCCCCGTCGGTCGTCCGCAGTCGCGAACTCAGGAAACCGGCGATGCCGGCGGCCACTCGGACCGGATCTGCGGCGACGATCTCCTGAGTTGCCGACCTCGGAACGGGGTTCGGTTCATCAGCGGGGCTCGCGCCGGCTCGGGAGCCCGGATCGGCCGCGGAGCCCGGGTCGGCCGCAGGCCCCGCGTCGACGGGAGCCGGGTCGAGCACGGACAGCCGTGAGTACGCCAGCAGCAGCTGCGCGTTGTCGTAGAGCATCCGCTCGTAGTGCGGCTCGGACCAGTCGCGGCGCACCGCGTACCGGAAGAACCCGCCCTCGACCGGGTCGCGCAGCGGCGACGCGGCCATGCGGGCGAGGGTGCGCGACACGAGCTCGAGCGCCCCGTCGTCTCCGCCAGCACCGAGGGCGAGCAGCGCCAGCTGGGCCGGGGCCGTGGGGAACTTGGGCGCCCCGCCGAAGCCGCCGTGCTCGCGGTCCTCGTGGGCGGCGAGGCGGGCGACGGCGTGGGCGAGCTCGGGCCGTCCCGGCAGGGCGACCCCGGCGTCGGAGCGAGGAGGCGCGGTGCCCGTGACCGACGCCGCCCCCGCGGCCAGCGCCTCCTGGACGGCCGACGCGGTCGCGTCGACCTCGCCGCGGCGGGTCGTCCACGCGTCGGTGACGGCGTCGAGCACCTGCCGGAACGCCGGTCGGCCCTGCACCGGGACCGGCGGGAAGTACGTGCCCGCGTAGAACGGGCGGCCCTCGGGCGTGACGAAGACGGTCAGCGGCCAGCCGAGGCCCTCGGTGAACGCCGACGCGGCCGCGAGGTAGCTCGAGTCGACGTCGGGGTGTTCCTCGCGGTCGACCTTGACCGAGACGAACCCGGCCGAGAGCTGGGCCGCGACCTCGGGGTCGGAGAAGCTCTCGCGCGCCATGACGTGGCACCAGTGGCAGGTCGAGTAGCCGATCGACACCATCACGGGCACGTCGCGCTCGGCGGCCTCGGCGAACGGCGCCGGTCCCCACGCCCGCCACTCGACCGGGTTGTCGGCGTGCGACCTGAGGTACGGGCTGACGGCGTCTCGCAGCTGGTTCGGCATGCGGGCCAGGGTAGGCGTCAGCGGGCGGGGACGTCCCTCGGTGCGGCGCCGTCGTACTCGCTGAGCGGCCGGATGAGCGAGTTGGCCTCGCGCTGCTCGATGACGTGGGCGCTCCAGCCGAGCACCCGGGACGCGACGAACAGGGGCGTGAACACCGGCGTCTCGAAGCCCATCAGGTGGTACGCGAGACCCGACGGGTAGTCGACGTTCGGCTTCAGGCCCTTGCGCTCGAAGACCGTCGCGGCGACGACGTCGTAGGTCGCCTTGAGACCGTCGACCCGCTCGTCGCCCTGCTCGCGGGCCCGGTCGACGAGGCGCCCGAGGGCGTCCTCCATCGTGGGGACGCGGCTGTCGCCGTTCTTGTAGACCCGGTGCCCGAAGCCCATGATCTTCTCCTTGCGGGCGAAGGCGTCGTCGAGCCAGGCCGCCGCGCCGTCGGCGGGGCCGACCCGGTCGAGCAGCTCGAGGGCCGCCTCGTTCGCGCCACCGTGCAGGGGGCCCTTGAGGGCACCGATCGCCCCGACGATCGCCGAGTGCAGGTCGGACAACGTCGAGGCGACCACCCGCGCGGTGAAGGTCGAGGCGTTGAACGAGTGCTCGGCGTAGAGCGTCATCGACGTGTCGAAGGCGTCGACGTCGAGCGCGTCGGGCTCGCGGTCGAAGACCTGGTGGAGGAAGTCGGCGCTGTAGCCGAGGTCGTCCCGCGGAGGCACCGGCGGCAGGTCGCGGCGACGACGCTGGTCGTACGCGATGACGGCCGGCAGCACGGCGAAGAGGTGCGTGGCGAGCCGTCGCGTCTCGTCTGCGTCGTAGGCGCCCGCGCCCGTCGTCGGCTCGGGCCGGGCGGCGCCGATCGCGCTGACCGCCGTGCGGACGACGTCCATCGGGTGGGCCGAGGTCGGGACGAGGTCGATCAGGTGCTGCAGACCCGGCGCGAGCGCGCGGTGCGACCGCAGTTCGGCGTCGAAGTCGTGGCGTTCGGCGGCGGTCGGCAGCTCGCCGTGCAGCAGCAGCCAGGCGACGTCCTCGACGTCGCGCCCGGCGGCCAGCTGCTGGACCGGGTAGCCGCGGTAGAGCAGCGAGTTGCTGGCCGCGTCGACCTTCGAGACCGCCGTGCGGTCGACCGTGACGCCGGCCAGGCCCTTGTGGATCTCGGGGCCCTCGGCGGCGGCCGGGGCGGGTGCGGTGATGGTGTCGCTCATGTCACTCCTTCGTGATGAGGCGGGCCCGCCGCGGCGGACCGGTCGCGCCGGGCACGGGGCCGCGGCACGAGCGTCGTTGCTCCACTCTAGGTGGCGACGACCCCCGGGCGGGAGGGGCGTGGGGGCCGGGCCAGCACCACCGAGACGACGCCGGTGAGCACCAGGCCGAGGCCGAGCCAGCCCACCGGGTCGAGCCGCTCGCCGACCACGAGCACAGCGAGGAGGGTCGCCACGAACGGTTCGAGCAGCGTCACGGTCGTCGCCCGCGAGCTCGACACCGTGCGCAGGCCCCGGCCGAACAGCAGGTAGGCGACGAACATCGGACCGAGCGCGAGGTACGCCGCGGCCCCCAGGGAGGCGCCGGACCGCAGCAAGGGAGCCCCGGTCGCCAGCAGCACCGGCAGCAGCAGCACCGCGCCCAGGCCGAACTGCGCCGACACGGCCCCGCGCGACGGGTGCCCCTCGGCGATCAGGCGCCCCGCGGTGTACGTGTAGGTCGCGTAGGCGAGGCCCGCGAGCACGCCGAGCGCGATGCCGGCCGGCACCGACGCGGACGCCGCGGCCGCGCCTCCGTCGGCCTGGACGGTCCCGTCGTGACCCGGCGGGTGTCCGCCGGTCCCGGCGAGCAGGGCGACGCCGACGACCGCGAGGGCCGCGCTCGCCGCCCACCGCGCCTCCAGGGGGCGTCGACGCCCGGGCGGGTCGAGCAGTCGCTCGAGCAGCGCCGCGAAGACGGGTGCCGTGCCGAGCGAGACGACGTTGCCGACCGCGACCCCGGCGAGCGACATCGACGAGTAGAACGCGAGCGGGTAGACGACGACGCCGAGCGCGCCCGGGACGAGCCACCGCCACGACGTCATGCCACCGCCCAGCACGCCGCGCGTGAGCCGGGGGGCGGTCAGCGCCAGCAGCAGCCCGCCGACGCACATCGTCGCGGCGCCGACGGCGAGCGGGCCCACGTCGGACGGGAGCGTGCTCGCCACCGTGCCGGTCGTGCCCCAGAGCAGGGCGGCCAGCACGATCGCGATCATGGCTGGTCATCGTAGCGGCGCGACCGCCTCGCGACGGCGACCGCCGGTCAGCTGCCCGAGCGCGCCTCCTGCGGGGTGCCGAACCGGTCGACCAGCTCGCGCTTCAGCACCTTGCCGCTGGGCCCGAGGGGCAGGGCGTCGAGCACGTGCACGACGCGGGGGAACTTGTAGGCCGCGATCTCGTCGGCGACGAACGCGACCAGTTCGTCGGGGGTCGCGGCGGCGCCCTCGCGGAGGACGACGGCGGCCTCGATCTCTTGTCCGTGCAGCTCGTGGGGCACGCCGAAGACGGCGGCCATCGTGACGTCGGGGTGCTGGGCGAGGACCTCCTCGACCTGACGCGGGTACACGTTGTAGCCGTTGCGGATGATCATGTCCTTCGTGCGGTCGACGATGGTGAGGTACCCGTCGTCGTCCTTCGTGCCCAGGTCGCCGGTGCGGAACCAGCCGTCGACGATCGCCTTCGCGGTGTCGTCGGGGCGGTCGAGGTACCCGTTCATCAGGTTGTGCCCGCGGATGACGAGCTCGCCGATCTCGCCGTGCGGCAGCAGGACGATCGAGTCCTCGACGTGCTGGTCGGCGATCTCGACGTCGACCCCCCAGATCGGCGTGCCGATCGTGCCGGGGCGCGGCGGCACGCCGACGTGGTTGAAGGTGGCGACGGGCGAGGTCTCGGTCAGCCCGTAGCCCTCGTGGATCGGTGCGTCGTAAACCTCCTGGAACCTCTCGAGCACGGCGAGCGGCAGCGACGCCCCGCCCGAGACGGCGTAGCGCAGCGGCGGACGCGCCTCGCTCCGACCCGCGGCGGCGATGAGCGCCATGTACATCGTCGGCACCCCCATGAAGACCTCGCAGCGGTGCTCGACCATCGCCGCCAGTGCGGCGTCGCCGTCGAACTTCGGCAGCATGACGATGGTCGCGCCGACGCGGAACCCGGTGTTCATCGTGCAGGTCTGCCCGAAGGTGTGGAACAACGGCAGCGCCCCGAGCAGCACGTCTCCGCGGTGCATGTCGAAGGTCGTCATCAGGTTGGTGTTGACCTGCTCGATCAGGGCGAGGTGCGACCCCTCGGCGCCCTTCGGCTGCCCGGTGGTGCCGCTCGTGTACAGGATGGTCGCCGTGTCGAACGGGTCGCGCGGCACGTACGTGTCGAGGGGCTCGGCGACGGCGGCCAGGTCTTCGAGGCGGTCGGGTGCGGCGGACGCGTCGTCGTCATCCGACGCCGTGGCCGCGCCCGCGGGAGGCGCGAGCACGGTCAGCACGTCGGCCCCGGCGAGCCGGGCTCCCGCACCGCCCTCGCCGAGGAGGGGCGCGGCGCAGACGAGCAGCTTCGAACCGCTGTCCGCCAGCACGTACTCGATCTCGTGACGCTTCAGTAGTGCGTGGACGGGCACGGCGACCGCCCCGAGCGCGAGCGTCGCGTAGTACACCCGGGGGAAGTCGGCCACGTTCGGGACGAGCATGGCGACCCGGTCGCCCGGCCCGACGCCGCGGGCGCGGAGGGCACCGGCGTAGGCGAGGGTCTGCTGCCAGAGCTCGGCGTAGGTGGTCGAGGTGGACCCGACGATCACGGCGACGTCGTCGGGGTGACGGGCGGCCGATTCGGCGAGGATGGCCGCGACCGACGCGGTGGCGTGGCCTCGGGGGCTGGGTGCTGATGACATCGTGTCTTCTCCGTCTCCGTTGACGAGCAGTCTGCCGTGATCCTACGACGCGGCACCCGTCGACCCGCCCAGCCCGGGCGGCTTACGATGGAGGGCTCATGATCCCCACCATCACGTATCCCGCCGAGCTGCCGGTCAGCCAGAGGCGCGACGACATCGCCGCGGCGATCCGTGACAACCAGGTCGTCATCGTCGCGGGCGCCACCGGCTCGGGCAAGACCACGCAGCTGCCGAAGATCTGCCTCGAGCTCGGTCGCACCGCGATCGGCCACACGCAGCCCCGGCGCATCGCCGCCCGCACCATCAGCGAGCGGATCGCCGAAGAACTCGGCGACGAGGTCGGCGGGGTCGTCGGCTACCAGGTGCGGTTCACCGACAAGGTCGGCGCCGACACGCAGATCAAGCTGATGACCGACGGCATCCTGCTCAACGAGATCCACTTCGACCGCGACCTCGAGCGCTACGACACGATCATCATCGACGAGGCGCACGAGCGCAGCCTCACGATCGACTTCCTCCTCGGCTACCTGAAGCAGCTGCTGCCCCGCCGCCCCGACCTCAAGCTGATCATCACGAGCGCCACGATCGACCCCGAGTCGTTCTCGAAGCACTTCGGCGACGCCCCCATCGTCGAGGTCTCGGGTCGCACCTACCCGGTCGAGGTCCGCTACCGGCCTCTCGTCGCCGACGACACCACGGGCGACGACGACGGCGACCTCGACGACGACGACCGCCCCTCGGGCCGTCCGGGCGACCGTCAGGAGGCGCGGGCCGGCGACCGCAGGCAGCGCGCCGACGACAAGGACTACCTGCAGGGCATCGACGAGGCACTGGACGAGCTCGCCCGCGAGTCGAGCGGCGACGTCCTGGTCTTCCTCAGCGGCGAGAACGAGATCCGCGACGCCGAAGAGAGCATCCGCGGCCGCAACCTGCCGCACACCGAGGTGCTGCCGCTCTACGGCCGGCTGAGCGCCGCCGACCAGCACCGGGTCTTCCAGCCCAGCACGACCGCCGGCACCCGCAGGCGCATCGTCCTCGCGACCAACGTCGCCGAGACCAGCCTGACCGTGCCCGGCATCAAGTACGTGATCGACGCCGGCACCGCGCGCATCAGCCGCTACTCGACCCGGGCCAAGGTGCAACGCCTGCCGATCGAGGCCATCTCGCAGGCGAGCGCGAACCAGCGGTCGGGCCGCTCGGGTCGTACCAGCAGCGGCATCGCGATACGCCTCTACAGCGAGACCGACTTCGAGAAGCGTCCCGAGTTCACCGAGCCCGAGATCCTGCGGACCAACCTCGCCGCCGTCATCCTGCAGATGATCTCGTTGGACCTGGGCGACATCGCGGCCTTCCCCTTCCTGCAACCGCCCGACTCGCGCGGCATCAAGGACGGCCTCGACCTGTTGCGCGAACTCGGTGCCGTGACGCAGGGCGGCCAGATCACGCGCGTCGGCAAGCAGCTCACCCGCCTGCCGATCGACCCCCGCCTGGCCCGCATGGTGGTCGAGTCGAAGACGCAGGGCACGACGCGCGAGGTGCTCGCCATCGTCTCGGCCCTGAGCATCCAGGACCCCCGCGAGCGCCCGCTCGAGAAGCGCGCCCAGGCCGACGAGAAGCACTCGCGCTTCCGCGACCCCAAGGGCGACTTCCTCACCCTGCTCAACCTGTTCGAGTACCTGGAAGACAAGCAGCGCGAGCTCAGCGGCAACGCCTTCAAGCGCCTGTGCCGCGACGAGTTCCTCAACTACCTGCGCATCCGCGAGTGGCAGGACGTCTACCGGCAGCTCAGCCGGGCGGCCCGCCCCCTCGGCCTGCACATCGGCGAGCGCAGCGCGAACCCCGACGGCGTGCACCGCAGCCTGCTCGCCGGCCTGCTCAGCCAGATCGGCCTCTTCGACCCGCAGAAGAAGGACTTCGTCGGCGCCCGCCAGACGAGGTTCCTCATCTTCCCCGGCAGCAGCCTCGCGAAGAAGCCGCCGGCGGCCGTGATGACCGCCGAACTGGTCGAGACGAGCCGGTTGTTCGCCCGGGTGGCCGGGGCGATCGACCCGGCGTGGGCCGAACCGCTCGCGCCCGACCTGGTCAAGCGCAGCTACGGCGAACCGCACTGGGAGAAGAAGCAGGGAGCCGTCGTCGCCTACGAGCGCGTCACGCTCTACGGGGTGCCGATCGTCGAGCGGCGGCGCATCCAGTTCTCGCGCATCGACCCCGCCTACGCCCGCGAGCTGTTCATCCGTCACGCGCTCGTCGAGGGCGACTGGGAGGGGCGCCAGGCCTTCGAGCAGAAGAACCGGCAGCTCATCCGCGAGCTGACCGAGGTCGAGGAGCGCACGCGACGCCGCGACATCCTGGTCGACGGCGACGCCGCGTTCGAGTTCTTCCAGCGCCGCATCCCGTCGGACGTCGCCAGCACGCGCGACTTCGAGGGCTGGTGGCGCAAGGCGAAGGTCGAGACCCCCGACCTGCTCACGATGACCGCGGCCGATCTGCTCGGCGACGACGAACCCGACGTCGACGAACAGGGGTTCCCGAGCACGTGGCAGCAGGGCGACCAGACGCTCACCCTGCGCTACAAGTTCGAGCCGGGAGCCGACGACGACGGCGTGACCGTGATCGTCCCGCTGCCGCTGCTGCCGCGCCTCCGTCCGGTCGGGTTCGACTGGCAGGTGCCGGGGCTGCGCGACGAGCTCGTCACGTCGCTGATCAAGTCGTTGCCCAAGCAGATCCGCAAGAACGTCGTCCCCGCCGCCGACTGGGCGTCGAAGATCACCGACGAGCTGCCCGACTCCCCGCCCGCCGACGCCGCCGAGCCCTTCACGGCGACCGTCGCGGCGGCCGTCAAGAAGCTCACCTACGCGCCCGTCACCGCCGACGACTTCGACCTGCACCGCGTGCCCGCCCACCTGCGGGTCACGTACGCCGTCGTCGACGAGCGCGGCCGCACGGTCGGAGCCGACAAAGACCTCCCCGCGCTGCAGCACCGCCTGCGCGACGCGACGCGCGACAGCGTCGCCCGCGTCACCCAGGGCGGCGGTCAGGGCGAGCGCGGCCGCGGCCGGGGTCGCGGACGAGGAGGCGCGGGTGGCGACGCCACGCCCGTGACGCCTCGCCCCACCAGCTCGATCGAGCGCGAGGGCCTGACGTCGTGGGACTTCGACGAGCTCCCCGCCGTCGTCGACACCCGCCACGGCGACACGGTGATCCGCGCCTACCCGGCGCTGGTCGACCACGGCGACTCCGTGTCGATCACGCTGATGGCGACGCCCGCCGACCAGGCCCTCGCGACGCCGAAGGGCGTGCGACGCCTGCTCATGCTGGCGACCCCGTCTCCCGTGGCCTACGTGCAGCAGCACCTGACCAGCGCCGAGAAGCTCATCCTCGCGACGAGCCCGTACCAGAACACGGCAGCTCTCTTCGCCGACTGTCTCGTGGCCGTCGTCGACGACGTGCTGTTCCGGGTGAAGCCCGACGGCATGGTCATGACGAAGAAGGAGTTCCTCTCGACGCGGGACCGGGTCTCGGGTGCCGTGATGGACCAGATGTTCCAGACCGTGTCGCTCGTCGCCCGGACGTTGACGGCCGCCCGCGACGCCGACAAGGCGATGAAGGGCGCGACGTCGATGACGCTGCTCGCGGCGCTGACCGACATGCGACAGCAGCGCGACCGCCTGATCCGCCCGGGCTTCGTGTCGCAGACCGGGCTGCAGCAGTTGCAGCGCGTGCCGGTGTACCTCGTGGGCATCACGAAGCGCACCGCCAAGCTGCTCGAGGCACCCGGACGCGACCGCGTCTGGCTGAGCGAGGTGCAGCAGGCGACCGAGCGGTACGAGGCCGCGGGCGGGACGTTCCCACCTGCCGACACCGCGCCTCCTGCGATCGTCCGCGCCCGGTGGATGCTCGAGGAGTTCCGCCTCAGCCTGTTCGCGCAAGACCTGCGCCCGAGCGAGAGCGTCTCGTTGCAGCGGATCGTCAAGGTGCTCGGCTCCGTCTGAACGTCGGCTCGCACTAGCCTGAACGCATGCGCGCGACGGTGAAGGACGTGGCGGCACTCGCCGGGGTGTCGCCGAAGACCGTCTCCAACGTCATCAACGGCGTCGTGTTCGTGCGGCCCGACACCCGACACCGGGTCGAGACCGCCCTCGCCGAGCTCGACTACGTGCCGAACCTCAGCGCCAGGGGCCTCCGCACCGGGCGGACGGGGTCGATCGCCCTGGCGTTCCCCGACCTGAGCACGCCGTACAGCGCCGAGATGACGCACTGGTTCGTCGAGGTCGCCCACGAGCGCGGCTGGTCGATCCAGCTCGAACAGACCGGGTCACGGCCCGAGCGCGAGGGCGAGCTGCTCTCGCGGGGCAAGGAGCACCTCGTCGACGGCCTCGTGCTCAACCCGATCACCCTGGACGCCAGCGCGCTGTCGTCGGCGACCGGCGCCGGCACCGACTCGTTGCCCCCGGTCGTGGTGATCGGCGAGGTCGAGCAGACCCTCGTCGACCAGGTCCGCGTCGACAGCGTCGCCGCCGCGCGCGACATGACCGCGCACCTGATCGCGGCGGGTCACCGACGCATCGCCACCCTGGGCGACTCGGCCGGCCAGTTCGACACCGCCACGGCGCGCGCCCGCACCCGCGGCTTCGAACTGGCCATGGCCGAGGCCGGCCTGCCGGTCGACCGGGCCCTGCAGTACTCGTGCCCCGAGTGGACCTCGGCCGACGCCTTCGCCGTCGTGCGGGCCGCGGTCGACCGCGGCGACCGACCCGACGCGATCTTCTGCTTCACCGACTCGCTCGCGATCGGCGCCGTCAGCGCGATCACGTCGGCGGGGCTGCGCGTGCCCGACGACGTGGCCGTCGCGGGCTTCGACGACATCGTCGACGGCCGCTTCTCGGTGCCCCCGCTGACCACGGTCACGTTCGACAAGCGACACTACGTCGACCGCACCCTCGAGTTGCTCGCGGCCCGCATCGCCGACCGGCAGGGCGCGGCCGAGCTCGTGCTCGTCCCCCACGAGATCGTCGTGCGCGCCAGCACCCGCGGCCGCGCCTGACGCCGAGCCGCCAGCCCGCCAGCCCGCGCGTCGGCGACCCGCCAACCCGCCAACCCGCCAACCCGCCAAGATGTGAACACGACGCCACGAGAAAACGTGGCGGCATGCCCACATCGTGGCGGCGTGACGGGGCCGCCCGTGCGGCAGCCCGCCCGACGGCGACCCGCGCGGCGGCCACGCCGGCAGCAGCCCAGGAGGCGCGACTCACCGTCCCGCGTCACTTGCGCATCCGTTACAACGATGGAATAGTCACTCTCGTCACGCATCACAAAGGAGTGAAGATGACCGAGAACCATCGCACGACCCCGGCACCCCGACCGGGCACCCCCTCCCACGGCCTCAGCCGCCGCAGCATGCTGCTGGGTTCGGCCGCCCTCGTCGGCGGGGCCTTCGTCGCCACGGGCCTCGCGGGCTGTGCCCCCGGCGCCGTCACCGGCTCGGGCACGGACGTCGCCCAGCTGAAGTTCTGGCACCTGCTGAGCGGCGGCGACGGCATCAAGATGTCGGCCCTGATCGACGAGGCCAACGCCCAGAACCCCGAGTTCCACGCGACGCAGACGGTGCTCGCCTGGGGCACGCCGTACTACACGAAGCTCGCCATGGCCTCGGCCGGCGGTCGCGCGCCCGACGTCGCGATCATGCACGCCTCGCGCGTGCCCGGCTACGCCCCCGGCGGCCTGCTCGACCCGTGGGACGTCGAGAAGCTCGCGTCGTACGGGGTCCGCGAGCAGGACTTCGCCGAGGCGGTCTGGAAGAAGGGCTTCAGCGGCGACGACCTCTACTCGGTCGCCCTCGACTCGCACCCGTTCATCCTGTTGTACAACACCGACATCGCCGCGCAGGCCGGAGCCCTGGGTGCCGACGGCAAGCTCGTCGAGATCACGAGCCCCGAGCAGTTCCTCGAGGTCGCGAACGCGATGCAGCGCGTGACGGGCAAGAACGGGGCTTCGTGGGGGTACCTGAACGACGGCGCCCAGCTCTGGCGCATGTTCTACACGTTCTACAAGCAGCAGGGCGCCGACATGGTGCTCCGCGAGGGCGGCACGGTCGAGTACGACGAACAGGCCGCCGTCACGGCGCTCGAGTTCATGCAGCAGCTGACCGACGGCACCGCGATGGCCACCGCGAGCGACATCCAGTCGGGCATCGCCCAGTTCGTCAGCGGCGAGAGCGGCATGCTGTTCACCGGCGTGTGGGAGGTCCCCAGCGCCGAGAACGCGGGCATCCCGTTCGACGGCAGCATCATCCCGACGCTCTTCGGCACGCCGGCCGTCTACGCCGACTCGCACGCGTTCGTGCTGCCCCGGCAGAGCGTGGTCGACGAGACGAAGCGCGAGGACGTCTACAAGATGGTCTCGACGATCCTCAAGGACTCGATCTCGTGGGCGGCCGCCGGGCACATCCCCGCCTACCTGCCGATCGTCGAGAGCCCCGAGTACGCCGAGCTCCGGCCCCAGGCCAACTACGCCGAGGCGGCCGACTACCTCAACTACGACCCGCCGGCCTGGTTCACGGGCTCGGGGTCGGACTTCCAGACGTACTTCCTCGACTCGATCCAGTCGGTGATCCTCGCCAAGGACGACGCGGCCGCCGGCATGCGGGCGTTCATCGCGCGCGTGAACACGCAGCTCTCGCGTCCGGCACCCGTGTGACCGGTCGACGGCACGACGCGCCCGCCGGCACGCGCCGCCCGACACGCCCCACCCCGGCTCGCCCGTGGTCCGTCCCCGCGACCACCCCCTCCTCCGCACGACCCGACCATCACGACGACGAAGGAGTCGATCTGTGACCTCCACCACGGTCAAGGCCCCCCGGGCCACCGCCGACCGCTCGCGGTCCGACGCCCGCGCGGCCGACCGCACCCGCACCTCCCGCGGGCGCACCGGCCCGTCCGACAACCGCATCGGCTGGGGCTTCGCGGCCCCGTTCACCGTGCTGTTCGCGGTCTTCCTCGTGTGGCCCCTGCTGCACGGCTTCTACCTGAGCTTCACCGGTCAGAGCCTGACCGGCCAGGGCGGCGAGCTGATCGGCGTCGCGAACTACGCCGAGGCCTTCGCCGACGGCGACATGTGGCGGTCGATGCTCAACACGCTCTGGTTCACGGTGCTCAGCACGATCCCGCTCGTCGTCGTCGCGCTCGTGCTGGCGATCCTCGTCAACACGGGCCTGCCGGGCCAGTGGCTCTGGCGGCTGAGCTTCTTCCTGCCGTACCTGCTCGCCTCGACCGTCGTCTCGCTGTTCTGGATCCAGCTCTACAGCCCGACCCTCGGCCCGATCAACACCGTCCTCGGCACGCTCGGACTGCCGCAGCCCGCCTGGCTGCAGGACCCCGACACGGCCATGATCGCCGTCGTCGCGACGACCGTCTGGTGGACGGTCGGGTTCAACTTCCTGCTGTACCTCGCCGCCCTGCAGAACATCCCCGACCAGCAGTACGAGGCCGCGTCGCTCGACGGTGCCGGCCGCTGGCGGTCGCTCGTCTCGATCACCATCCCGCAGCTCGGACCGACCACCGGCCTGATCGTCATCCTGCAGGTGCTCGCGTCGCTCAAGGTCTTCGACCAGATCTACCAGATGACCACCGGCGGCCCGGCGGGCAGCACCCGCTCGGCCGTGCAGTACATCTTCGACACCGGCTTCACCGGGTACCGCTTCGGCTACTCGTCGGCGATCTCGTACATCTTCTTCGCGGTCATCGTCGTCATCTCGATCGCCCAGTTCGGCATCACGGCCCGCAACCGCAAGGGAGCCCAGAAATGACCGCCCCGGCCGTCGCCCCCACCTCCGACCTGCGCGCCCCCACCGCCGACCGCGGCCGCAGGGGCCACAAGCCCGGCCAGAAGCCGTTCGGCCCGATGGCCGTGCTCAGCGTGGTGATCCTCGTCGTGCTGGCCGTCCTGTGGCTGCTGCCCTTCTTGTGGTCGCTGGCCACGTCGTTCAAGAGCGAGGCCGACGCCGCCGCCACCCCGCAGACCTGGATCCCGGCCGGCGGCTTCACCCTCGACGCCTACCGCGGGGTGCTCGAGCAGGGCAACATCCCGGTGTGGCTGTTCAACAGCCTCTTCACGTCGATCGTCATCACGCTGATCGTCGTGGCCACCTCGGCCCTCGTCGCCTACGCGTTCTCGCGCCTCGACTTCCGGGGCAAGAAGTGGCTGTACGTGGCGACGATCGCGTCGATCATCATCCCGCCGCAGGTGCTGATCGTGCCGTTGTTCTACCAGATGCTCGCCTTCGACATGGTCGACACGTACTGGGGCATCATCCTGCCCCAGGCCATCGCCCCGGCCATGGTCTTCGTGCTGAAGAAGTTCTTCGACCAGGTGCCGATCGAGCTCGAGGACGCCGCCCGCGTCGACGGGGCCGGGCGCATCCGGGTGTTCTTCACCATCCTGCTGCCGCTGTCGCGGCCCATCCTCGGCGCCGTGTCGATCTTCGTGTTCATCGGCGCGTGGAACAACTTCCTCTGGCCGTTCATCGTGACGAACGACGCGTCGCTGCTCACCCTGCCGGTCGGCCTGCAGACCATCGAGAGCGCCTACGGCATCCAGTACGCGCAGAACATGGCGGCGGCCGTCCTCGCGGCCCTGCCGCTGATCCTGGTGTTCCTGTTCTTCCAACGCCAGATCATCAAGGGCATCTCGACCACCGGCTTCGGAGGTCAGTGACCCGACCTCGCCGCCGCACCGCGCCTCCGCATCCCCGTACCCACCGATCACACGCCGTTCCCCCCGCTAGGAGATCCATGTCCACCGCCCGCATCACCGTCGACCGCGAGTTCACCGTCGGCCCCGTGCCGAGACGCCTGTTCGGCTCGTTCGTCGAGCACATGGGCCGTTGTGTCTACACCGGCATCTACGAGCCCGGCCACCCCACCGCCGACGAGAACGGCTTCCGTCAGGACGTCCTCGACCTGACCAAGGAGCTCGGCGCGACCGTCATCCGCTACCCCGGCGGAAACTTCGTGTCGGGTTACAACTGGGAGGACGGCGTCGGGCCGGTCGACCAGCGCCCGCGCCGCCTCGACGGCGCGTGGCACACGGTCGAGACCAACGCCTTCGGCCTGCACGAGTTCGTCGCGTGGTCGAAGCTCGCCGGCACGGAGGTCATGGAGGCCGTCAACCTCGGCACCCGCGGCGTCGACGCCGCCCGCGAGCTCGTCGAGTACGCCAACCACCCCGGCGGCACCGCACTGAGCGACCGTCGCATCGCCAACGGTGCGAAGGACCCGTTCGACATCAAGCTCTGGTGCCTCGGCAACGAGCTCGACGGCCCGTGGCAGATCGGTCACAAGACGGCCACCGAGTACGGCCGCCTCGCCCAGGAGGCCGCCAAGGCCATGAAGTTCGTCGACGACTCGATCGAGCTGGTCGCCGTCGGCAGCTCGGGCCGGGGCATGCCCACCTTCGGCGCCTGGGAGCACGAGGTGCTCACCCACGCCTACGACGAGGTCGACTACGTCTCGATGCACGCCTACTACCAGGAGCACGACGGCGACGCGAAGAGCTTCCTCGCGACGGCCGTCGACATGGACGCGTTCATCGACGAGGTCGTGTCGACCATCGACGGCGTGAAGGCCGCCGGCAAGCACGCGAAGCAGGTCGACATCTCGTTCGACGAGTGGAACGTCTGGTACCAGACCGGCCTCGACAGCGACGACCAGCCGCACAACGTCTCGAAGGGCTGGCGCGAGCACCCCCGGCTGATCGAGGACCAGTACAACGTCACCGACGCGGTCGTGGTCGGCACGTTCCTGAACTCGCTGCTGCGTCACGGCGACCGGGTCAAGATCGCCAACCAGGCGCAGCTCGTCAACGTCATCGCCCCGATCCGCAGCGAGGCCGGCGGCCCCGCCTGGCGCCAGTCGATCTTCTGGCCGTTCGCCCGCATGGCGGCCCTGGCCACCGGGCAGATCCTGCGCACCGTCGTCACCAGCGACAAGGTCGACACCGAGAAGTACGGCGACGCCGACCTGGTCGACGTCAGCGCGACCTACGACGAGGAGACCGGCAAGCTGGCCTTCTTCCTCGCCAACCGCGGTCTCGACGAGACGGCCGACGTCGAGCTCGCCCTGCGCGGCTTCGACGGTGGCCGCGTCACCCGCGCCGAGGTGCTGGCCGTGCCCGAGGGCGGCGACCGGTTCTCGTCCAACACCGAGCAGGCACAGGACACCGTCGGGCTCGTCCCGCTGACCGGCGTCACGGTCGACGGGGGCACTGCGCGCCTGCGCCTGCCGGCACTGTCGTGGGCCGTCGTCGAACTCGAGGTCGGCAAGGCCTGACCCGACGAGGGAGCCGAGGAGGCGCGGTGCCGGCATCGACCGGCACCGCGCCTCCTGTGCGTGGTCGCGTCACGCGGCACCCCCGGACGTCGCCGAGAGACCGCACGTGCAAGGGGCCGCCCCGACGAGGTGGGGCGGGACGGTCAGCCGCGGGGCTTGAAGAGGCGCGCGATGCTGTCGCGGACCGACTCCTCGATCGTGTCGGTGAAGCCGTTCGAGAAGCCCAGGGCGTCGTTCGGCGCGGAGGCGGCCGTCATCGACTCGACGACGCGCTGACCGTGGTGGGCACGCGCCTCGCGAACCGTCGCGAAGCCGAGGTCGAGGTCGGCGGCCGCACGGGCCAGCAGGGCCTCGCGGGCGTCGTCCGTCGTCGTGAGCGCCCGGGCGAGCTCGTGCACGGAGGCGTCGTCGACGCCGTCGGCCACCCAGCGGGCGGCACGCGTCGGCAGGACGCCGGGGGGCAGCAGGCCGAGTCGGCGCTGGGCCTCGCTGTCGCGGATCTCGGCCCGCGCGACGGACGGGTCACGAGGTGTCGGGTCGGGGGTCACGTCGACCACGATACCGGTGGGCATCCTGGGCGGCTGCCCCGCCTTCGGGTCGCGACGTCCGGGCGTCCGGCCGGTCAGCTGAACAGGCGCGTGGGCGTCGCGACCTCGAACCCGCCCGCCCGGAGGTCGTCGACCGTGGGCGCGTCGTCCGGGCCACCCCGGTCGAGGGCCTGCTCGATGCGGTCCTTCTCGAGGATGCTCGAGCGGATCAGGGGCAGTCCCCGCTGGATCGCGTTGCGGATGCGCTCCTGCAGCAGGGGCGCCGTGACCGCGTACTTGTCCGCGCCTCCGGTCGCCGTGAAGTCGGTCGTGTGGGCGTAGACGCCGAGGGGCAGCGTGAGCGCCTGGAAGAACCCGAACAACGGCCGCAGCGAGTGCTCGACGATCAGCGCGTGGCGTTCGCTGCCGCCCGTCGCGGCCAGCAGGACGGGCACGTCGACCAGCGCGTACTGCTCGACGAAGTCGAAGAGGTGCTTGAAGAGCCCGGTGAAGGAGGCGCGGTAGACGGGCGAGGCCGCGATCAGCAGGTCGGCGGTCTCGATCGCGACCAGCTCGCGCTCGACCCGCTCGTCGAGCTGGTCGCGCGTGAGCGCCCCGGCGAACAGCGGACCGAGCTCGCTGACCCGGATCACGTGCGCCTCGATCGGCAGGACGTCGCCGAGAGCGGTGACGATCTCGTGCACGAGCGCGTCGGTCTTGGACGGCGTGCTGAGGGTGCCCGACACGGCGACGACCCGCAGGGGCCGGGGCGGACGGGCGGACGACGGGGACGGGACGGGCGTGGAGGACATCCCCACCATGCTGCGCCCGCGACCGACGTAACAGAGGGTGTGTGACGGATCGTGACGTGCGACAGTGTTCCGGTGACACATCGACCAACCCGTCAGGGGTCCGACCCGGCCGCCCACGGCTTCGACCCCGCTCGACCCGATTCCGATCTCGCCGCCTCGTTCGGGCTGGCCGCCGACGTCTACGAGAGGGGCCGCCCGTCGTACCCGCTCGAGGCCGTCGACTGGCTGCTGCCCGACGGTGCCTGTCACGTGGTCGACCTGGGGGCCGGCACCGGCAAGCTCACCCGCCTGCTGCTCGACCGGGCCCCGTCGGTCACCGCCGTCGAGCCGTCACCCGGCATGCGGGCGACCCTCGAGCAGGTCGTGCCCGGGGCCGTCTCGGTCGCGGGGTCGGCCGAGGCCCTCCCGCTCGACGACGCCTCGGCCGACGCCGTGCTCGTCGCGCAGGCCTGGCACTGGGTCGACACCGCGCGTGCGGTGCCCGAGATCGCCCGGGTGCTTCGCCCCGGCGGGACGCTCGGCCTGATCTGGAACATCCGCGACGAGTCGGTGCCGTGGGTGGCCGAGCTCAGCCGCGTGATGCACCAGCCCCGCGAGCGCGACATGGGGTCGGACGCCCCGGTCGTCGGCGCACCCTTCGGTCCCGTCGAGCGCCACGACGTCGCCTGGGTGCACGAGCTCGGGCGCGAGGAGTTCCTCGCCATGATCGCGTCCCGCAGCTACGTCATCACGCTGTCGCCCGACGACCGTGCGGCGCTGCTGCGCGACGTCGAGCGGTTGCTCGACACGCACCCCGACACCCGCGACCTCGACCTGATCCGGCTGCCGTACGTGGCGAGGTGCTCGCGGGCCGTCCTGCCCGGGTAGCTCGCGCCTCCTCGGCTCGTCCCCACCCTGCAGGCCCGCCTCGTCGTCCCGGACGCGGCCGGGCCTGCAGGGCACCGGCAGCGGGCGCGAATAGGGTCGGGGGCATGGACCAGGAGGCGCGGCTCGTCACGGTCGACCACGCCTGGTCGGGCAGGTGGTCCGGTCGCAGCCTGCTGCGGCTCGACGCGCACGGCGTCGTCTTCGCGGGCCCGGCCGACGCCCACGACTCCGACGTGCTCGCCGGGGCCGAGCTGCCGCACGTCCCCGGCACCGTGCTCGCCCCCTTCACCGACTCGCACGTCCACCTCGGCCTGATCGACGCCGCCCGCCTGCCGGCCGGTGGCATCGCGCGCGTCGTCGACCTCGGGTGGGAGCCCGACGCGGCCCGCGGGTGGCTCGACCGGTCGGGTCGCGACGGGTGGCCCGAGGTGGCCGTCGCCGGCGGGTTGATCACCGTGCCGGGTGGTTACCCCAGCCGGTCGGGCTGGGCGCCGCCCCGGGCCGCCCTGGCCGTCGGCGGCCTGCGGGCCTCGACCCGGCTGCGGCGTGCGGCCCGCGTGGTCGGACAGCAGCACGCCCTCGGCGCCTCGGTCGTGAAGGTCGCACTGAACGCGGACGTCGGCCCCGTGCTCGACGACGACGTGCTCCGGGCCGTGGTCGACGCGGCCCACGGGCTCGGCCTGCCCGTCGTCGCGCACGTCCAGGGGGTGGGCCAGGCCGCACGGGCACTCGACGCGGGCGTCGACCGTTTCGCCCACACCCCGTTCAGTGAGCGGCTCGACGACGACCTGGTCGCCCGACTGGCGGCCTCGACGACGTGGATCAGCACGCTCGACATCCACGGGCCGCGCGGTGGAGCGCAGGGGGTCGCGACGCGATCCGCGAGCCCAGCGCCGAGGGAGCCTGCGACCGAGGTCCCGGGTGGGTCCGCATTCCTCACGGCGGTCGACAACCTGTCGCGCTTCCGTGCCGCGGGGGGCCGGGTGCTCTACGGCACCGACCTCGGCAACGGCGACCTGCCGCTCGGCGTGAACGAGCGCGAGCTGCGGGCGATGGGTCGGGCCGGCTTCGGGCTCGCCGGGCTCCTCGCCGCCCTCGCCCCCGACGTGACCGAGCCGGCCGCGGGCACCCGCCTGCCCTTCGCCCGCGTGACCTGGATCGCCGACGCGCCCCGCGCCTCCGCGTCCTCCGACGAGCGAGCCGCCTGGCTCGCCGGCGCCACCGCCCTGACCGCCGACGAGCTGCTCGGCGTCGCCCTCGAGGAGAAGACCCGATGACCGACCCGCTCGCCTACCCCGTCGACGCCACCGACCCCGACGAGCAGGCCTCCGCGCACCCCGCGGCACCGCTCGACGCCGCCGACCCGCTCGCGTCCTTCGTCGACCGGTTCGTGTCGGCGGGCGACGTGGTGTCGTACCTCGACGGCAACTCGCTCGGCCGGCCGGTCGCCGCGACGTCGGCCCGCCTGGCCGGGTTCGTCGAGGACGCCTGGGGCACCCGGCTGATCCGGTCGTGGGACGAACGCTGGATGGCCCTGCCGACCGAGCTCGGCGACCGCATCGCGGCCGCCTGCCTCGGGGCCGCGCCCGGTCAGACCGTGGTCGCCGACTCGACCACCGTGCTGCTCTACAAGGCGATCCGGGCGGCGCTGCGAGCCCGGCCCGACCGGCACGAGATCGTCATCGACGACGACCAGTTCCCGACCGACCGCTTCGTCGTCGAGGGCATCGCCCGTGAGCACGGCGCGACCGTCCGCTGGATCGCCGTCGACAAGGCGACCGGCGTGACCGTGCCGCAGGTGCGCGACGTCGTGGGGCCCGACACGGCCCTGCTGCTCGTGAACCACGTCTCGTACCGCTCGGGGTGGCTGGTCGACCTGCCCGCGATCACGGCGATCGTCCACGAGGCGGGCGGACTCGTGCTGGCCGACCTCTGCCACAGCGTCGGCGTCGTGCCGATGCGGCTCGACGAATGGGGCGTCGACCTCGCCGTGGGCTGCACGTACAAGTACCTCAACGGCGGGCCGGGCGCCCCTGCGTTCGTCTACGCCCGCGCCTCGTTGCTGCCCGAGCTCGACCAGCCGATCCAGGGCTGGATGGGTGCGGCCGACGTGTTCGCGATGGCCGACGGGTACCAGCCGGCGGCCGGCATCCGGCGGTTCGTCAGCGGGACTCCCCCGGTGATGGGCATGCTCGCGATGCACGACATGCTCGACCTGATCGACGAAGCCGGCATCGACGCCGTCCGGACGAAGTCGCTCGCCCTGACCGACTACGCCTTCGAGCTCGTCGACGCCTGGCTCGTGCCGCTCGGGGTGACGGTCGCGACGCCACGCGAGGCGTCGCGGCGCGGCAGCCACGTCACGATCACCCACGAGTCGTTCCGCGAGATCGTCGCCCGGCTGTGGGAGGGCGGCGTCGTGCCCGATTTCCGCAACCCGGACGCCCTGCGCATCGGGCTGTCGCCGCTCAGCACCTCGTTCGCCGAGGTGCGCCTCGGCATCGCGGCGATCCGGGCCGCGCTGCTCGACGCCTGAGCGCTCACCCAGCACACCGTCGAGTGGACAGGACACCGCTGCACGGGGCGGTGTCTCGTCCACTTCCCGGTGTTCTCGCGGATCGACGACGCCGGCGGCCGGGCGGTGCGAAGACGGGTCGGACGCAGGACAGGCGCCGCCCGGGTGGGCGGCGCCTGTCGGTGGTGCGGGGGTGGGCTAGAAGTCCCAGTCCTCGTCTTCGGTGTTGACGGCCTTGCCGATGACGTACGACGAGCCCGACCCCGAGAAGAAGTCGTGGTTCTCGTCGGCGTTCGGCGAGAGCGCGGACAAGATGGCCGGGTTCACGTCGGTCGTCTCTTTGGGGAACATCGGCTCGTAGCCGAGGTTCATCAGCGCCTTGTTGGCGTTGTAGTGCAAGAACTTCTTGACGTCCTCGCTGAGGCCGACGCCGTCGTAGAGGTCTTGCGTGTACTGGATCTCGTTCTCGTAGAGCTCGAACAGCAGGTTGAACGTGTAGTCCTTGATCTCCTGCTTGCGCTCGTCCGAGGCGCCCTCGAGACCCTTCTGGAACTTGTAGCCGATGTAGTACCCGTGCACGGCCTCGTCGCGGATGATGAGGCGGATGAGGTCGGCCGTGTTGGTGAGCTTGGCGCGCGACGACCAGTACATCGGCAGGTAGAAGCCGCTGTAGAACAAGAACGACTCGAGCAGCGTCGAGGCGACCTTGCGCTTCAGCGGGTCGTCACCGGTGTAGTAGTCGAGGACGATCTGGGCCTTCTTCTGCAGGTTGACGTTCTCGGTCGACCAGCGGAAGGCGTCGTCGATCTCGGGCGTCGACGCGAGGGTCGAGAAGATCGACGAGTAGCTCTTGGCGTGCACCGATTCCATGAACGCGATGTTCGTGTAGACGGCCTCTTCGTGCGGGGTGATCGCATCAGGGATCAGGCTGATCGCACCGACGGTGCCCTGGATCGTGTCGAGCAGCGTCAGGCCGGTGAAGACCCGCATGGTCATCTGCTGCTCTTCGGGCGTCAGGGTGTTCCACGACTGGACGTCGTTCGACAGCGGGATCTTCTCGGGCAGCCAGAAGTTGTTGACGAGCCTGTTCCACACCTCGACGTCCTTGTCGTCGTTGATGCGGTTCCAGTTGATCGCACTGACCGACGTGATCAGCGGGACCGACTTGCCGGTGGCGTGCACCGGATCGGTGAGGGTCATGACGTGCCTTTCGGAAGGAAGAGCGTGAGTTCAGGAGGCGCGGGCCGGCTGTCGAGGCCGGCCCGCGCCGGTGGCCGCGAGGCCTGGTGGCACAGGGCCTAGAGCATGCAGCTGACGCAGCCGTCGACCTCGGTGCCCTCGAGCGCGAGCTGGCGGAGGCGGATGTAGTAGATCGTCTTGATGCCCTTGCGCCATGCGTAGATCTGGGCCTTGTTGATGTCGCGCGTGCTCGCCGTGTCTTTGAAGAACAGCGTGAGCGACAGGCCCTGGTCGACGTGCTGCGTCGCCGCGGCGTAGGTGTCGATGATCTTCTCGGGGCCGATCTCGTACGCGTCGGTGTAGTACTCGAGGTTGTCGTTCGTCATGAACGGCGCCGGGTAGTACACGCGACCGAGCTTGCCCTCTTTGCGGATCTCGATCTTCGACGCGATCGGGTGGATCGACGACGTCGAGTGGTTGATGTACGAGATCGAGCCCGTCGGCGGCACGGCCTGCAGGTTCTGGTTGTAGATGCCGTGCTGCATGATGCTGGCCTTGAGCGCGAGCCAGTCGTCCTGCGTGGGGATCGACACGCCGGCGTCGGCGAACAGCGCCGCCGCGCGCTCGGTCTCGGGCTTCCACTCGGTCTCGGTGTACTTGTCGAAGAAGGTGCCCGACGCGTACGTGCTGTCCTCGAAGCCGCCGAAGGTGACGCCCCGCTCGATCGCGATGGTGTTCGAGGCCCGCAGGGCGTGGAACAGCACCGTGTAGAAGTAGATGTTCGTGAAGTCGATCGCCTCGGGCGTGCCGTAGTGCACACGCTCGCGGGCCAGGTAGCCGTGCAGGTTCATCTGGCCCAGGCCGATGGCGTGCGACTGGTCGTTGCCGACCTCGATCGAGCGCACCGACGCGATGTGGCTCATGTCGCTGACCGCGCTGAGCCCGCGGATCGCGGTCTCGACGGTCTTGCCGAGGTCGGGGGCGTCCATCGACAGGGCGATGTTCATCGAGCCGAGGTTGCAGCTGATGTCCTTGCCGATCTGGTCGTACGAGAGGTCTTCGTTGAACGTGGTGGGCGTGTTGACCTGCAGGATCTCGGAGCACAGGTTCGACATGTTGATGCGGCCCTTGATCGGGTTCGCCTTGTTCACCGTGTCTTCGAACACGATGTAGGGGTAGCCCGACTCGAACTGGATCTCGGCGATCGTCTGGAAGAAGTCGCGCGCCTTGATCTTGGTCTTCTTGATGCGCGAGTCGGCGACCATCTCGCGGTACTTCTCGCTGATCGCGACGTCGCCGAAGGGGACGCCGTAGACCTTCTCGACGTCGTACGGCGAGAAGAGGTACATGTCTTCGTTGTTCTTGGCGAGCTCGAACGTGATGTCGGGCACGACGACGCCGAGCGACAGCGTCTTGATGCGGATCTTCTCGTCGGCGTTCTCACGCTTGGTGTCGAGGAACCGCATGATGTCGGGGTGGTGGGCGCTGAGGTACACGGCACCGGCACCCTGGCGGGCACCGAGCTGGTTCGCGTAGCTGAAGCTGTCTTCGAGCAGCTTCATGACGGGGATGATGCCCGACGACTGGTTCTCGATCTGCTTGATCGGCGCACCGGCCTCGCGGATGTTCGACAGCGACAGGGCGACGCCGCCACCACGCTTCGACAGCTGCAGCGACGAGTTGATGCCGCGTGAGATCGACTCCATGTTGTCTTCGATGCGCAGCAGGAAGCAGCTGACGAGCTCGCCGCGCTGGGCCTTCGCCGTGTTGAGGAAGGTCGGCGTGGCCGGCTGGAAGCGGCCGGCGATGATCTCTTCGACCAGGTCGACGGCGAGCTTCTCGTCACCCTGGGCCAGGCCCAGTGCCGTCATGACCACCCTGTCTTCGAAGCGCTCGAGGTAGCGCTTCCCGTCGAAGGTCTTGAGCGTGTAGGAGGTGTAGTACTTGAACGCCCCGAGGAAGGTCTGGAACCGGAACTTCTTCGAGTAGGCGAGGTCGTTCAGCTTCTCGATGAAGGCGAAGTCGTACTGCTCGATGGTCGCGGCCTCGTAGTACTCGTTCTCGACGAGGTAGTCGAGGCGTTCGCGCAGGTTGTGGAAGAACACCGTGTTCTGGTTGACGTGCTGCAGGAAGTACTGCTTGGCCGCCTCGCGGTCCTTGTCGAACTGGATCTCGCCGGACGGGCCGTAGAGGTTCAGCATCGCGTTCAGGGAGTGGTAGTCCATGCCGGAGCTCAGACCCTGCCCCGGTGCGGCGATCACTTCGAGGTCATCGACTGCTGTGTCCAAAATTCTTCCAATCCTGTCTGTACGGCTTGTACGTCGTCTGGTGTTCCGAAGACTTCGAAACGGTAGAGAAGGGGAACGTCGCACTTGGCCGCGACGATGTCGCCGGCCAGGCAGTAGCCCTCTCCGAAGTTGGTGTTGCCCGCCGCGATCACGCCTCGGATGAGGCGCCGGTTGCCCTCGTCGTTGAGGAACCGGATGACCTGCTTCGGGACGGCGCCTCGCCCTTCGCCGCCGCCGTAGGTCGGCAGCACGAGGACGTAGGGGTCACGGACGTGGAGCGGCGGCTCGGACGGGAACAGCGGGATGCGCCGTGCCGGGAGCCCGAGCTTGGTGACGAAGCGGTCGGTGTTGCCCGAGACGCTCGAGAAGTAGACGAGTTCGTTCGTCACGACGAGTCCTCGCCTCCGACGCGGTGTGGGGCACGGCCCCGGGTCACGATGCTGCTGGGCGGGCGCGAGGCGCCCGGTCGACTAGTCGACTTTGGCGGCCAGTGCGGCGATCTTGTCGGGGCGGAAGCCGCTCCAGTGGTCGTCGTCGGCGATGACCACGGGGGCCTGCATGTAGCCGAGGGCACGGACCTTCTCGAGGGCGGCGTCGTCGGCGGTGACGTCGAGCACGTCGTACTCGATGCCCTTGTTGTCGAGGGCTCGGTAGGTGGCCGTGCACTGGACGCAGGACGGCTTGGTGTAGACGGTGATGGCCATGGGATCCCCTGTGTTCTGGCCGGCCCCTGAGGCCGGATCGGTGGTTCGTGAGCCTGCGGGGCGTGGTGCCCGTGGCGACTCTTCGATACTACATCTTGTGGCCGACACTGGTGGGCACAACTAGATGCGGTGTTACACGGCTGTAATTATCCACAGGCCCATGCACAGGTTGTGAACAGATCGGGGCCGGTTCTCCCCCGTTCTTGGCGGGGTTGTGCACATCTTTCTCCCCACCTCCGACATTCGGGGCCGGTGTCCCCAATTCGGGCCACCGGCGTGTCGCGACCGCCGACCGCGCTCGTAGACTTGACCCCTCGTGAGCACCTATTCGACCCTGCTGAAGACGCCCGGCGTCTCGCGCATCATCGCGGCCCAGCTGACCGCGCGCTTCCCGTTCGGCATGCTGTCGCTCGCGTTCCTGCTGCACGTCGAACACGTGCACCACTCCTACGCCGCGGCCGGCCTCGTGCTCGCGGCGACGAGCATCGGCCAGGCGATCTCGGGGCCGCTCACCAGCCGCTGGATGGGCCGGTGGGCGATGCGCCCGGTCCTCACCCTCACCCTGGTGGTCTGCCTGATCACCATGGTCACCTTCACCCTGTACGACTTCTCGGTGCCGGTGTTCATGGCGCTCGGCTTCGTCACGGGCCTCAGCGTGCCGCCCGTGCAGCCCGCCGTCCGCACGATCTACCCCAAGATGGTGACCTCGAACCAGCTGACCCCGCTCTTCTCGCTCGACGCGTCCGCCCAAGAGATCATCTGGGTGGCCGGCCCCGTCATCACGACCTTCGTGGGCACGCAGATCGGCACGCGTGAGGCGATCTGGCTCGCCGCGGCCTTCCTGGTCGGCGGCGGCATCTGGTTCATCGCGTCGCCCGAGGTCGGGCGCGTGCGCATCCCGCGCAGCAAGCGTGCCTTCGGCAAGGTGCTGGCCCGCCCGACGGTGCTGCTCGCGACCGTCGCCGGGTTCCTGCTCATCGGGGCCTGCGCCGCGGTCGAGGCCGGCGTCGTGGCGCTCTTCGGCGAGGGCAGCGCCGACTCGGGCATCGCCCTCGCGATCTTCGCCGCGGGCTCGCTCGTCGGCGGCCTCGCCCTCGGGCACGTGCCGGTCGGCCCGTGGGCCCTCGCCCGACGCATCGCCATCGTGTTCGTCGGCATGACCCTCGCGATCTTCGCGACGGGCCTCTGGCCGATCAGCATCACCCTGTTGATCGCGGGCGTCGGCATCGCGCCGGCCCTCGCCGTCATGTTCGCCGTCGTGTCGTCGAGCGTGAAGTTCAGCGACACGGCCGAGGCCTACGGCTGGGCCGGCACCGGCCAGCTGATCGGTTCCGCCCTCGGCTCGGCGATCGCCGGCTTCGCGATCGACCACGTCGGCGGCCAGGGCGGCCTGATCGTCGCCGCGTGCTTCGCCCTCGTGGGCACGATCGTCGGTGCCGTGTTCCACAAGGCGCTGCCCGACCTGCGAGGTCGCGACGCGAGCCCGCTGCCCGACACCGAACCGGTGCCGATCCAGGCCAGCTGACCCGCGCCTCCTCGGCCCCCCCGGGTGCCGACGCGGCACGCACCGTCCGCGGCGCCGACGGCGACGTCGGGCGACACGTGTCCGCCGGAGGCTGGCAGAGTTGGGGGCATGCCCACACCCGACGTGCCCCTGATCACCCTCAACGACGGCCGGACGATCCCGCAACTCGGCCTCGGCGTCTACAAGGTCGCCGACGACGAGGCCGAGCGCGTCGTCGAGACCGCCCTGGCCGAGGGGTACCGCCACCTCGACACGGCCGAGTTCTACGCGAACGAGACCGGCGTCGGCCGGGCCCTGCGCGCGTCGGGCCTGCCCCGCGACGAGGTGTTCCTCACGACGAAGGTCTGGAACACCGCGCACGGCTACGACGAGACGCTGCGCTCGTTCGACGAGAGCCTGGCGAAGCTCGGCACCGACCACGTCGACCTCTACCTGATCCACTGGCCGGCCCCGAAGCAGGACAAGTACGTCGAGACCTACCGCGCCCTCGAGACGATCCGCGCCGAGGGACGCGCGCGCTCGATCGGCGTGAGCAACTTCCAGGTCGCCCACCTCGAGCGCCTCATGGCCGAGACCGACGTCGTGCCCGCCCTCAACCAGGTCGAGGTGCACCCGTGGTTGCAGCAGCACGAGCTGCGCGACTTCGACGCCGCGCACGGCATCGTCACCGAGGCGTGGTCCCCGCTCGCCCGCGGACGCATCCTCGACAACGCCGCCCTCGTCCGCATCGGCGCGAAGCACGGCGTCACCCCGGCCCAGGTGACCATCCGCTGGCACCTGCAGCAGGGCCTCGTGGTCATCCCCAAGTCGGTCACGCCGTCGCGCATCCGCGCCAACCTCGACGTCTTCGGCTTCGAGCTCGACGCGAGCGACCTCGCCGCCGTCGCCGGCATCGAGACCGGCGAGCGCACCGGTTCGCACCCCGACCACAACGGCTGACGCGGACTCGTCCGGCGGGCCCCGGGACCGCCGCCCCGGCGCCGCCGGGGTGCGTCGTCGTGGGGCGGGGGCCGCCCGCAGGAGGCGCGGGTCCGGTCGGTCGCGCCCGGCACGTTACCGTGGACCGGCAACCCGTCGACGCAAGGAGCACCCCGCATGACCATCACCGCCGCAGCAGACGGATCGGCCCTCGGCAACCCCGGCCCGGCCGGATGGGCCTGGTACGTGGACGACGAGCGGTGGGCCGCGGGCGGCTGGCCGCGCGCGACGAACAACCAGGGCGAACTGACCGCCGTGCTCGAGCTGCTGCGCGCCACCGCCGGCACCGACGACGACCTGCACATCCTCTGCGACAGCCAGTACACGATCAAGGCCTGCACCGAGTGGATGCCCGGCTGGAAGCGCAAGGGCTGGCGCAAGGCCGACGGCAAGCCCGTGCTGAACGTCGAGATCCTGAAGGAGCTCGACGCCGCACTGGCCGGGCGGAAGGTGCGCTTCGAATGGGTGCGCGGCCACGTCGGCCACGAGATGAACGAGGCCGCCGACGTGCGGGCCCGCGGCGCGGCCACGGCGTTCCAGAACCGCACCGACGTGCCGACCGGGCCCGGGTGGCCGGGGGCGCCGGTGACCACCACCGCTCCGATCGCCGCGCCGGCGAGCCCGCCCGCGCCTCCTGCGACCCTGTTCTGATCGGCAGGCACCGCACCGCACCGCACCGCGAATCGTGCACCGCACCCGGTCTAGACGCGGTGCCGTGCACGAAACGCGGTGCCGTACCGCGAAGCGCCGCGCAGCTACATCGAGGGGTGCGTGCTGGACAGGCCGCCGTCGACGACGAACTGCGCGCCCGTCGAGAAGGCCGAGTCGTCGCTCGCGAGGTGCAGCGCGAGCCCGGCGACCTCGTCGGGCTTGGCGAGGCGCCCGCGCGGGCTCATGGCGCGGAACGCCTCGAGCACCTGCGGCTGGGCCTCGACCTGGCGACGGAACAGCGCCGTGTCGGTCGGGCCCGGGTGCAGCGAGTTGATGCGGATGTTCCAGCCCTCTTGGGCGGCGTGCGCGGCGCTCGAACGGGTCAGGCCGACCAGGGCGTGCTTGCTCGCCGTGTAGGCCGCGTCGTCGCCGAAGCCGAGGAACGACGTCGCCGGGGCGAGGTTGATGATCGACCCGCCCTCACCGTCGGGGTTCGCGCGCATCTGCTCGATGGCGAATCGGGTGCCGAGCATGACGCCCGTGACGTTGACCGCGAACACGCGGTTCCAGCTCTCGAGCTGAGTGACGTCGATCGACTGGCCCGAGACGATGCCGGCGTTGTTGACGAGCACGTCGAGCCGGCCGTACCGCTCGACGACGTGGTCCATGACGCGCTTCCAGTCGCCGCCGTTGGCGACGTCGTGCTGCACGTACTCGGCCCCCGTCTCGGCGGCGACGGTCGACCCGTCGACGATGTCGGTCGCGACGACGCGAGCCCCCTCGTCGGCGAACCGGCGGACGATCGCCTCGCCGATGCCCGAGGCGGCCCCGGTGACGATGGCGACTTTGCCGGACAGACGGGACATGGCGACCTCTTCGTGGTGGAACGCGGGCGATGCTGGTCGGCGGCCGGGGTGTGGCACGACCCTACGAGATTACCCCTCGACGGGTGACGGCCGGCTCCGCTCGGACGCCGGGCCGACGGCCGTCACGGTGACCACGGCCTCGCCGCGTTCGTCGCTCGAGGCGAGGTCGACCACGGCCGAGATGCCGAAGTCGTGGTCGCCCTCGGGGTCGGCGAGGATCTGCCGGACGCGCCAGACCGTGGGCAGCTGCTCGACCTGCAGCATCTGCGGCCCGCGCGCGGCGGCGTCGGTGCCGATCGAGTCGTACTCGTCGTAGTACCGGTCGAGCGCCTCGCCCCACCGGTCGGCGTCCCAGCCCGAGCCGGCGTCGAGGGCACCGAGGGCGTCGGCGTCGTCCCGCGCCGCCAGCTCGACGCGGCGGAACAGCTCGTTGCGCACCATGATGCGGAACGCGCGCTCGTTGGCGGTCAGGGTGCGCAGGGTCGGGGGCACGATCTCGTCGTGGGCCTCGAGCTCGCGGGGGTTGACCATCTCCTCCCACTCGTCGAGCAGGCTCGAGTCGACCTGGCGCACCAGCTCGCCGAGCCACTCGATCACGTCGACCAGCTCGTCGGTCTTCGCCTCGTCGGGCACGGTCTGCCGCAGGGCCCGGAAGGCGTCCGACAGGTAGCGCAGCACGAGCCCCTCGGAGCGGGCCAGGCCGTAGAAGTTCACGAAGTCGCCGAACGTCATGGCGCGCTCGTAGAGGTCGCGCACGACCGATTTGGGGCTGAGCGCAAAGTCGCCGATCCAGGGCTGCGAGGCCGCGTACGTCTCGAACAGGGCGGTCAACAGTTCGTCGAGCGGCTTCGGCCAGGTGACCTCCTCGAGCAGCTCCATGCGCTGGTCGTACTCGATGCCCTCGGACTTCATCGCGGCGACGGCCTCGCCCCTGGCCTTGAACTGCTGCTGCGAAAGGATCGGCCGGGGGTCATCGAGCGTCGCCTCGACGACCGAGACCATGTCGAGGGCGTAGGTCGGCGACTCGACGTCGAGCACGTCGAAGGTCGCCAGGGCGAAGGGCGACAGGGGCTGGTTCAGCGCGAAGTTCGCCTGGAGGTCGACCGTCAGGCGGATCGTCGGGGCACCGCCGTCGGGCGAGGGTTCTTGCACGACCACCTCGGCGGTGCGGAGCGTGCGGTAGATCGAGATGGCCTGGCGGGCCATGGCGTACTGCTTCGCGAGCGGCTCGTGGTTGTCGAAGACCAGCGACCGCACGTTCTCGAACACGTCGCCGCCCCGACCGATGACGTTGAGCAGCATCGCGTGGGTGACCTGCATGTGCGACGTCAGCGCCTCGGGCTCGGCCGCGATCAGCTTGGTGAAGCTCGGCTCGCCCCAGGACACGAAGCCGTCGGGTGCCTTCTTGCGGACGATCTTGCGCTTCTTCTTCGGGTCGTCGCCCGCCTTCTCGATCTGCTTCAGGTTGTCGATCTCGTGCTCGGGTGCCTGCAGCGTGACCGTGCCCGAGGTGTCGTAGCCGGCGCGACCGGCCCGGCCGGCGATCTGGTGGAACTCGCGCGCGCTCAGCTGGCGCATGCGGGTGCCGTCGAACTTGGTCAGGGCCGTCAACAGCACGGTGCGGATCGGTACGTTGATGCCGACGCCCAGGGTGTCGGTGCCGCAGATGACGCGGAGCAGTCCGCGCTGCGCGAGCTGCTCGACCAGGCGGCGGTACTTCGGCAGCATGCCCGCGTGGTGCACGCCGATGCCCGAGCGCACGAGGCGGTTGAGCGTCTTGCCGAACCCCGTGCTGAACCGGAACCCGCCGATCAGCTCGGCGATCTCGTCACGCTGCTCGCGGCTGGCGACCTTGATGCTCGACAGCGCCTGCGCCCGTTCGAGTGCGGCCGCCTGCGAGAAGTGCACGACGTACACGGGGGCCTCGCCGGTCGAGAGCAGCTCTTCGACCGTCTCTTGCACGGGGGTCTGGGCGTAGGAGTAGTGCAGGGGCACCGGGCGCTCGACGCCCGTGACCCGGGCGACGGGCCGACCGGTGCGACGGGCGAGGTCGTCGGTGATGCGGGTCACGTCGCCGAGCGTCGCCGACATCAGCAGGAACTGCGCTCGCGGCAGCAGCAACAGCGGCACCTGCCAGGCCCAGCCCCGCGACTGGTCGCCGTAGAAGTGGAACTCGTCCATGACGACCTGGTCGACGGCCGCGTCGGCCCCGTGCCGCAGGGCGAGGTTCGCGAGGATCTCGGCGGTGCAGCAGATGATCGGCGCGTCGGCGTTGACCGACGAGTCACCGGTCACCATGCCGACGTTCTCGGGCCCGAAGAGGTCGACGAGCGCGAAGAACTTCTCGCTGACCAGCGCCTTGATCGGCGCCGTGTAGTACGACCGACCGCCCTGGCTCAAGGCCACGAAGTGGGCGCCGGCCGCCACGAGCGACTTGCCGGTGCCGGTGGGCGTGCTGAGGATCACCGAGGCGCCGCCGACGAGCTCCATCATCGCCTCGTCCTGCGCCGGGTAGAGCGGCAGCCCGCGTGACTCGGCCCACTCGGCGAAGGCCGTGTACGCCGTGTCGGCGTCGTACGAGTCGACGCCCGGGGTCGACGGGAGCAGGGCGGCCAGGGGGGCGACGGGAGCGGGCGACATGATGACTCAACCCTGCACCATCGGCCGGGTCACGGGCGACGTCCTCGGTCGATGCCGACGGCAGGCGGATCACCCGGCCGGGGGGGGACGGGGCGTCGCCCCCCGCGGCCGGTCCCCCGCCTCGTGTCCTGAACCTCCACGAGGTGAGAGGATCTCAAGTAAAACACGAGGAGGCGCGGCTCGCGACCCCGGGGACGAGAACGCCCCGGTCACCGGCGCCGACGACGAGAAGAGGGCACGCCCCGGTCGACGAGCAGAACTCGGACCAGGGCGTGCCCACCGGACCCACGGCCGAGGACCTCACGAAGTCGGATCAGGAGACCACGCTGGGTTCGACGGCCGCTCGTCGGGAACGGGCGCCCCGGTAACCAGCCGGTGAGCGCACTACACCGTACCTCGGACGGAGCCCGACGTGGTGGGTGACTTCCAGGTGATTGGCCGGACGCGTAATCCGGACGAAACACCAGCGGGCTAACGTCACGTTGAACCAACCGGTTCACATCAGTCGACGGGAGCCCCGATGACCCGCACCACGACGCTCGCCCCGGTCGACCGTTCGGCGTTCGCCGTCTTCCCGAGCGGGGTCGCCGCGCTGGCCGCGACCGGCGCCGACGGGCCCGACGGCATGGTCGTCTCGAGCTTCACGGTCGGGGCGTCGTTCGACCCGCCCATGGTCACCTTCTCGGCCCGGGACGACTCCGCCACCTGGGCGCGACTGCGGGGCGCCCCGACCCTCGGGGTGTCGGTGCTCGCCGCCGACCAGGGCGGGTTGTGCCGACGGCTGTCGTCACGGACCCGCGCGACGCGCTTCGTCGGCGTCGACCACACGACCACCGCCGCCGGGGCCGTCCTGGTGACGGGTGCCCCGCTGCGCCTCGAGTGCGTCGTGCACCGGGAGGTGCCCGCGGGCGACCACGTCGTCGTCATCTTGCAGGTGCTCGGTGCCGAGGTCGACGGGACGGCCTCACCGCTCGTCTACCACGACACGGCCTTCCACTCGCTGCAGCCGCTCGGCTGAGCGAGGGGTCGGCGCGGCGGCGCCGCGATCAGCGCAGGGGCTGCTGGCCACCCAGCAGGTCGTCGAGCTGCTCGACGGCGCCCTCGGTCGCGGCCTCGTCGGCGGCGGAGTCGCCGTGCAGCTCGACGGTCTCGGGGCTGTCGCCGTGCACGGCGGCGGGGTCGGCGTGGTCGTCGGCGTCGTGCTGCGCGGGGTTCGTGTGCGTGCTCATGAGGGCCTCTCTCGGGGGCCGACGGTCGACCCCGGTCAGGCCGAAACTACCCGCCACCTCCGACACGGCTCCCAGCGGGAGGGAGCCGGCACCGCGCCTCCTCGGCGACGCGCTCGGCGCGGACCGACCGCGGGCGCCCGCGGGCTAGTAGAAACAGAGGAGGCGCGCAGCCCGACCAGCGCACCTCCAGACCCGCCGGGCGCCCGGCAGAAAGGGCCGACGATGTCGTCTCCCCGCACCCCCACCACCCGAGTCGCCGTCACCGGCGGCAGCGGCAAGCTCGGTCGCGCCGTCGTGCGCGACCTCGCCGAGCACGGCTACGAGGTCGTCCTGCTCGACCGCGTCCCGAGCCCCGACCCCGTCGAGGGCGTCGTGTTCGTCAAGGTCGACCTGACCGACTACGGCCAGGTCGCCCAGGCCCTGACGAGCGTCGACGACCGCTACGACCACGTCGACGCCGTCGTGCACCTGGGCGCGATCCCCGCGCCCGGCCTCGTGCCGAACGCGGCGTTGTTCACCAACAACGTCACCTCGAGCTACAACGTGTTCGCCGCGGCCCGCGCCGCGAAGATCCGCAACGTGGTGTGGGCCTCGAGCGAGACGCTGCTGGGCATCCCGTTCGACATCGACCCGCCGTACCTGCCCCTCGACGAGGAGTACCCGGTGCGCCCCGAGTCGTCGTACTCGCTCGGCAAGGCCGTCGAGGAGGAGATGGCGCGGCACTTCACCCGCTGGGACCGTCAGCTCAAGCTGATCGGCCTGCGCTTCTCGAACGTGATGGACGACGGCGACTACTCGGAGTACCCCTTCGACGAGACCCCCGAGAAGCGCACCTTCAACCTCTTCTCGTACATCGACGCCCGGGACGGCGCCCAGGCCGTCCGCAAGGCCCTCGAGAGCGACCTGGTCGGCTTCGAGGCGTTCATCATCGCGGCGTCGGACACCGTGATGAACACGCCCACGGCCGTGCTCGCCGAGCAGTACTGGCCGCAGGTCGAGAAGCGCCGGGCCGTCGAGGGCGTCGAGCCGCTGCTCAGCAGCGACAAGGCCCGCGACCTGCTCGGCTTCGTGCCCGAGTACTCGTGGCGCGAGTGGGGCGAGCGCACCGGCAACCACCGCGGCTGAGGCGTCGCCCGCGCACCGCCGCCCACCGGCGGGCGCGGGCGGACACCGTCAGGCGCGCAGCACGCCCGTCGTCACGAGCTCGCGTACCCGCGGCAGCAGCTCGGCCCGCAGCCCGGCCTCGTCCGCCCCGAGCAGCTGCGCGAGGGCTCCGACGATCGCACCGACGCTGAGTTCGCCGTCACAGGCGCCGACCAACGCCGAGAGGGCCGTGCCCGACTCGACCGTCCGGGCGAAGCCCCCGCCCTGGCGGAGCGAGATCACCGTGGGATCGTCGTTGCCGGGCCAGTAGTGGCGCTCTTCGGTGACGTCCCCCGCGACGACGAGTCGTCGGCCGGCCAGCTGCTCGTCGTCGAGCCCGCGCAACAGGTCGACCGCCTCGAGCGTGCCGAGCAGGTGCGCTCCGAGCCCGACGTCGTTCTGTCCCAGGCCGCCGAGGAGGCGCTCCGTGCGCACCACGGGGACGCTCGCGTCGTCCGCCGGCCGCCTGAGGGTGACGTAGCCGAACCCGACCTCGACGATCCCCCGGGCCTCGAAGTCGCCCAGCCACGCCTCGTAGAGCCGTTCGAAGTCCGCCGTGCCGGGTCGCGTGCCGCCGTCGCGGATCCAGGTCTCGGCGTACGCGGTGGGGTCCTGCACCTCGCGCTCGACCACCCAGACGTCGACGGGCACGTCGCCGCGGGCCGCCCAGTCCGCGACCGCGTAGGCGCCCCGCTTCCCGTCGACCGAGCCCGCGCCTCCGGTCTCCCAGTTGCCGAGCAGCTGCGCGACGCCGCCCGGGGCGAGGTGCCGGCCGAGTCCCTCGACGACCGAGGCGACGAGGTCGTCGCCCACCATGCCGCCGTCGCGGTACTCGTACTCGGGCACGCCCTCGACCCGCGGCGTGATGACGAACGGAGGGTTAGAGACGATGTGGTCGAAGGTCTCGCCGGCCACGGGCTCGAAGAGGCTGCCGAGGCGCAGCTCGATGCCGTCGACCAGGTTGAGTGCGGCGTTGAAGGCGGCGAAGTCGAGGGCCCGTCGCGAGATGTCGGTCGCGACGACGTGTCGTGCATGACGCGCCGCGTGCAGCGCCTGGATGCCGCAGCCCGTGCCGAGGTCGAGGGCCCGGTCGACCTGCCGCGAGACCATCAGGCCGGCCAGCGTCGCCGAGGCTCCCCCGACCCCGAGCACGTGGTCCTCGCGCAGGGCCCCCTCGACCACGAGCTCGCCCAGGTCGGAGGCGATCCACCAGCTCGCCTCGCCCGAGGCGTCCACGAACGCGTAGGGGCGGAGGTCGACGAGCGCGCGGACCGCGTCGCCCTCTCGCGCGACGAGCCCGGCGGTGACGGCGCCGTCGACGCCCAGGGTCGGCAGCGCCTCGGCGACCACGTCGTCGGCCTGCGGGTAGCCGAGGACGAACAGCAGCGCGAGCGTGGCGGCGGGACGCAGCGAGGCGTCACGGGCGGAGCTGCGGGCGAGAGCGCGTCGTGCGGCGACCCGTTCGCCGCGGAAGAGCGCGGCACCGGCGTGCGAGCCCCAGGCGTCGGCGCCCTGCAGCCGTTCGACGGTGAACCCGGACGCGGCCAGGTCGGCCCGCAGCCGCGCCAGCAGCTCGGGGTCGGTCGTCAGGTGGGGCGTCGGGGCGTCGGTCGGGGTCGTCGGAGGCACCCGACCATCATGGTGCAGGAGGCGCGGCGCCGGTCGCCGACGGCGTCCGTTAGCCGGCCACGACGAGGATCAGGCGGGCAGCACCGAGAACTCGAACTCGCCGTACATGTGGGCGGCGTCCCGGAGGTGGTGCAGCGCCTCTTCCGCGTCGAGTCGGGAGTGGTACGGCCCGCGGGCCGGCGCACCGGGGAGGCTGCGCGCGTACGAGTACTGCAGGTACCAGACCGGGTGGTCGTGCTCTTCGTGCTGCACGATGCTGACTGCGAGTGACATGTCGGGATGCTACGACCGGCCCGCCCCGGCCGCACCGGCTCACAGCGGATCCATCAGATCGGTCGCATCGGGGTCTCGTGACGTGCAGAAGGCCCGGGTCGTGGTCGACCCGGGCCTTCGTGTGGTGGAGCTAAGGGGATTCGAACCCCTGACCTTCTCATTGCGAACGAGACGCGCTACCAACTGCGCCATAGCCCCAGAAACTGCTCTGCAACGATAGCACCTCGTCGGCGGACGACCGAACCCGGGCGGCGGGTGCGCGTGACGCTCAGACGGCGCGACGCCGCTGCAGTGCCTCGTCGAGCGAGAAGGCCGACGGCGGCAGCTCGTCGATGATGCCCATGCGGGCGAAGCGGCTCGGGGGGCGGGGCGGCGCGACCGGCTCGACCCGCGCCTCCTCGGCGGGGGCGGGAGCGGCCGGGGCGGCCGCAGCCGACGCGGGAGGCGCGGCATCGGTCACCCGCGGACGTCGCGTGGACTGCAGCGCGGCCTCGGCACGAGCGGCCTCGCGCAGGGCGTCGTGCTGGGCCGCCCGCAGCGCCTCGACCGAGCGACGCGAGTCCTGCTGCAGCTCGACGGCGGGATCGGCCGTCGTCACGACCGCGGTCGGACGCTGTCGCCCACGGCGCAGGTAGAGGGGCTTCGGCACGGGCACGGGCGTCCAGAGACGCGACTCGGCCGCGGCCTCGTCGTCGCGGACGACGACACCCTCGCCCATCACCCCGGAGAAGTCCTTGAGCGGCTGAGCGACGGGAGCCACGACGGCCCGACGAGCGCGGGCGCGCGAGACCGCGGCCAGCTGGGCCAGCATCGCGATCGACCCGCCGCCGAAGACGAGCCCGGCGACGACCAGCACCCAGGACGACGTGAGGCCGGCGGCGACTCCCCCGACGACGGCGACCACGCTGAGGGCCAGCACGACGGTGGAGACCAGCCGGGAGCGTCGCAGCCGACGCGCGGCGAGGGCGGGGTCGCGGTCGGCGGCCCGGAGCACGGGGGCGGCCGCGGCGAGCTCGCGGGTGACGGCACGCTGCCGTGCGGCCTCGTGGGCCCGTCGCAGGGCCTCGCGCCGCGCCTCCTCGTGTCGCAGGATCTTCTGGGCGTCGGCCACCGAGCGGGCGTTCGCCTCGACGCGCACCTCGTCGGGCACCTCGGCCGTCTGGGCGAGGATGCGCAGGGTCTGCTGCAGCCGCACGGCGTTGCGTTCGGTCGCGAGGTACTCGCGTCGACGCTGCCAGGTGGGCACGAGGTAGACGAGCCAGAGCGCGGCGACGAGGGCGAGGACGACGCCTCCACCCCACGACTCGATGTTCATGGTGACCAAGGTATGAGCGGGCGGGGCCCGGGGGCCGCTGATCGACAGGTGTGTCCGCGTGTCGCGTCGCGGATCCGACTCGGGGAGCCGACCCACGACCTTCGCGGGTCCGGACCGGCTAGAGCGGTAGCGCGCGTCCGGCCTCGGCCAGCGCCTCGGCGGGCACGGTGCCCTGGCCGACCGGGACGGTGCCCGTCGTCCAGCGCCGCAGCACGCCCTCGGGCACCTCTTCGGCGACCAGCGCGAAGCAGAAGTGGTCGCGCCACGAGCCGTTGATGTGGATGTACCGGCGGCGCAGGCCCTCGTACCGGAAGCCGAGCTTCTCGACCACCCGCAGGCTCGGGGCGTTCTCGGGCCGGATGCAGATCTCCATGCGGTGCAGGCCCAGCGCGCGGAAGCAGTGGTCCGTGGCCAGGGCCACGGCGGTCGGCGTCGCGTTGTGACCGGCCGCGCCCTGGGTGACCCAGTAGCCGATGGTGGCCGAACCGAGCGAACCGTAGGTGATGCCCGAGACGTTGAGCTGACCGACGAAGCGGCCGTCGAGCTCGATCGCGAAGGGCAGGCCGAGGCCGGCACGCGCGTTCGTCTGCAGCGAGCGGATGCTGCCGCGGACGTCGTGGCTGGTGAAGCCGTTGGGGTTCGTGGCCTCCCATTGCCGCAGCCACGACCGGTTCTCCGTCAGGGCCTGGTCGAGGTCGCGGGTGTCACGCAGCCGGAGGGGGCGGATGGTCACCGCCCCCTCCGTCAACGTGGGGATGCTCGTCACGGAACGTGTCGCCTGCTTACTTCTCGAGCCCGGCGGTGAACTCCTGCAACCACGGGCGCAGTTCGCCACCGATGTCGTCGCGGTCGCTGGCGAGCTGCACGATGGCCTTGATGTAGTCGAGTTTGTCACCCGTGTCGTACCGACGTCCGCGGAAGACGACGCCGTACACGCCGCCGGTCCACTCCTCGGCCCCGGCCATCTTCATGAGGGCGTCGGTCAGCTGGATCTCGCCGCCCTTGCCGGGCTCCTGCTTCTCGAGGACGTCGAAGACCTCGGGGCGGATGACGTAGCGACCGATGATGGCGAGGTTCGAGGGCGACTCGCCCTGTGCCGGCTTCTCGACGAGGCCCGTGACCTTCACGACGTCGTCCTCGTCGGTCTTCTCGACCGTGGCGATGCCGTAGAGGTGGGTCTGCGAGGGGTCGACCTCGAGCAGGGCGATGACGGTGGCGTTCTTCTGCCCCTGCACCTCGACCATGCGCGTGAGCAGCGGGTCGCGGGCGTCGATGATGTCGTCACCGAGCAGCACGGCGAACGGCTCGCGGCCGACGTGCATCTTGGCCCGGAGCACCGCGTGGCCGAGGCCGAGCGGGTCGCCCTGGCGGACGTAGTGCATGTCGGCGAGGTCGGTCGACTGGTTGACCTTGGCGAGCTTGTCGTGGTCGCCCTTCTTCTTGAGGGTCTCCTCCAGCTCGCTGACGTGGTCGAAGTGGTTCTCGAGCGCGTTCTTGTTGCGCCCCGTGATCATCAACACGTCGGTGAGGCCGGCCGCGACGGCCTCCTCGACGACGTACTGGATGGCCGGCTTGTCGACGACCGGCAGCATCTCCTTCGGCATTGCTTTCGTGGCGGGAAGGAACCGTGTCCCCAGACCCGCGGCGGGAATGACTGCTTTAGAAATCGTGAAGCCCATGCGGGTCAGCGTAACCATCCCCGACGTTTCACGGAGGTTAATAGTCGGACGGTTAAGCTCGTCGTCATGACTGACGACGTCGGCAACGCCAAACGCGCCCTGCGAGCCGAGATCCGCCAGAAGCGTCGCACCCTCGGTGCGCACGAGAGGGAGACCACGACCGAGGGCATCACGCAGCACCTCACCGAGCTCGCCACGAGCCTCTCGGTGCGCTCGATCGCCGCCTACCTCTCGACCGACGTCGAGCCCAACACGCGCCCGTTCCTCAACTGGGCCTTCGCGAACGGCATCCGCGTGCTGTTCCCGATCACGCGCGCCGACGGTCTGCTCGACTGGGCGGTCGGCGACGGCGAGAGCGAGCGGCGGGGCCTGTTCGACCTGCCGGAACCCGTCGGCGAGGTGCTCAGCCCGATGGCGATCAACGACGTCGACCTGATCGTCGTGCCCGCCGCCTCGATCGACCACGGCGGCATGCGCATGGGCTGGGGCCGGGGCTACTTCGACAAGACCCTCGGCTCGATGGAGCGTCGCCCGCCCGTCTATGCTGTGGTGTTCGACCCCGAGTACGTCGAGTCGGTGCCCCGAGAGCGGCACGACCAGCCCGTCGACGGCGTCGTCACCCCCTCCGGCATCCACGAGTTCTAGACTCGCCATCCCCCAGGAGCGCCTCCGTGCCCACCTACTCGTACCGCTGCACCGAGTGCGACAACGCGTTCGACGTCGTGCAGTCGTTCACCGACGACACCCTCACGGTCTGCCCGGTCTGCCAGGGCAAGCTGCGCAAGGTCTTCAGCCCCGTCGGCGTCACCTTCAACGGATCGGGCTTCTACCGCACCGACTCGCGTTCGAAGGGCACGTCGGGCTCGGGTTCGGGCGACAAGGGCACGTCGTCCAGCTCGTCGGACAAGGGCTCGGGAGGCGCGAGCGGCTCGTCCTCGCCGGGCGCGTCCGGCAGCGGGTCGGGTTCGTCCTCGTCCGGCAGCGGTTCGTCGGCGTCGGGTTCGTCCGGCTCCGGCTCGTCGGGCTCCGGCTCGTCGGGCTCCGGCTCGTCGGGCTCCGGCTCGAGCGGGTCGTCCGGCTCGTCCTGACCCACCCGGGGCGACGCCCGCGACCGCCGTCGCGCGCCTCCGTGGTTGGCTGTACGTCGAGAAACTCATCTCGACGGATCAGAAGGAGTCGCCCGTGAAGGGTTTCAAAGAGTTCATCCTGCGCGGAAACGTCATCGACCTCGCGGTCGCGGTCGTCATCGGAGCGGCCTTCACGGCCATCGTGACGTCGCTCGTGACGAACGTGTTCAACCCGTTGATCGGTGCGGCGTTCAACGCGACCATGCTCGACAAGGCACTGATCGTCACGATCCCGACGCTGAGCGGTGGCGAGGCGCAGCTGAAGTTCGGTGCCGTCATCGGCTCGGCTATCCAGTTCCTCATCATCGCCGCGGTCGTCTACTTCGTGCTCGTGCTGCCCGTGAACAACCTGCTGAAGCGCACCTTCGCCAAGCAGAAGGCGGAGGAGACCCCGGCCGACGTGCCGCCGACCGACGTCGAGCTGCTCAGCGAGATCCGCGACCTGCTGCGCGCCCAGGCCTCGCCCGCGGCCGGCACCGGATTGCACGCCGCCCCCGTGCTCGAGTCCCGCGACCCGCACAGCGAGAACGGCCCGCTCGGCAGCCGCTGACGCCCGGGGCGCCCACCGCGCCTGAACCCCGGATGCGAAGACGGACCCCAACGGAACGGGGTCCGTCTTCGCCTCCGGGGTTCGTCGTCGTGGCGGTCGCTCGGCCGGACGCCGACCGCTCAGCCCCAGTGGGGCGGGACGTCGGCGCGCAGGCGCTGTTCGTTCTCGCTCGACCCCAGCCGCTCGGGTTCGGGCGACGGCGTGGGGTCGCTGCCCGGCACCGGATCGGTGGTCACGCGGCGACCGGCCCGTCGTCGCACCACGAGGGGGCGCGGCTCGACCGCCTCGAGGGCGGAGGAGGCGTCGTCGTCGGACGCCGCGCCTCCTGCGCTCATCGTCGGTTGACGTGCTGGCTGGCCGAGAGGGCCGGCACCTCGTGCGTGTGCGCGTCACCGATGCCGAGCACCTCGGCGACCCGCTCGGCCACCACGTCGGGGTCGGTGAAGAGCTGGAAGGCGTGCACCCGGATGTAGTGCCAGCCGAGCCGGCGCAGCACCTCGGGGCGGGACCGCAGCGACTCGCGCAGGCTCGTCCGCGACAGCGTCGTGTCGGTCTCGATGGTGACGCAGACGCCGTCGTGCGCCGCGACCAGCCCGAGCTTGCCGCGGTGCCCGAGGGCGACGGGGATGCCCTTCGCCTCGAGTCGCCGCGCGAGGTCGACGAGCATCGGCTCGCTGTCGTCGGGGACGTGCTCGGCGGTCGTGCGAGCCTGCACCTCGGTGAGGATCTCGCTGAGGGCGACCGTGCCGTGCCCCATGCGGCTCGAGTCGATGTCGCCCGGCTGGAAGCACGTGACGATGACCATCGACCGGCGGGCGCGCGTCATCGCGACGGCCAGCAGGCGTTCTCCGCCCGGCTGCCCGAGCGGACCGAAGTCGCTCAGCACCCGGCCGTGCGGCGTGCGGCCGTAGCCGATCGAGAAGACCACGTGGTCGCGGCTCTGGGCGACGCTCTGCTCGAGCGTGGCGACCATGAACGGCTCGCTGCGGTCGCCGACGACGAACTCGGTCAGGTCTTTGTGGCCCGAGACGGCCGTCAGCACCGCCTGCTGCACGCGGACGGCGTGCTTGGCCGAGGCCGTCAACACCATGAGCGACTCGCTCGGGCGCGTCCGGGCGTGCTCGAGGACGAGCGAGACGACACGGTCGACCTCGGCGTCGACGCTCTCGACGGCACCCGACTCGGGGTCGGGCACGGCGGTGCCGCCCGAGACGTAGTCGAGCGCGATGCTGCCGTGGCCGAGGAAGCTGCCGGCCCACGGCAGCGACTCGATGCGCCCGCCGTAGAAGCGACGGTTCACCAGCTCGGCGAGGTCTTCGCCACCGGCGCGGTAGCTGCGGGTCAGCGAGAGGGTCGGCAGCAGGGTCGCCAGGCGGGCCAGGGCGCTCTCGGAGTGCGAGGCGGCGAGGCTCTCCTCGTCGGCGTCGACCGGGGGCTTGCCCGGCTGGACGCCGATGTCGAACTCGGAGGGCGTCTGCGTGACGGGGTCGCCGAACGCGACGGTCTGCTTGCCGCGACGGATCGCCCCGACGTTCTCGGCGAGCGTGGTCGCCCCGGCGTCGACGAGCACGACGGTGTCGAACGGCACCGTGTCGGCGATCGTGTGCACCTCGTAGGGCGAGGCGACCCAGACCGGCGCGACGGCACGCGACAGGTGCGGCGCGGCGTCGTGCAGGAGGCGCGCGGTCAGGTGGCCCTGTCGCAGCAGGTCCTTGAGGGCAGAGGCCTCGTCGGGCCAGTCGACCAGCCCGATCTTCCAGTTCTCGGCCAGCAACCAGGCGAGCAGTTGGGCGCTGCCGGCGGCGTGGGCCTCGTCGACGAGGCGGAAGTCGGCCTCGAGCCGGTCGAGCATCGCGGTGTTGGCCCCGAGCAACGCCCGGTCGGCCTCGAGCAGCGACTCGAGGGCCGAACGCCACCAGGCGAGCTCGAGCTCGGCGGCGACCTGGTGCTCGGGGACGTGTCGGTTCGCCAGGTCGGTGATCAGCGGCGTCAGCTCGAGGTCGCGGAGCGTCGTCATGAGCTCGGTGCGCTCTTGGAGGTTCTGCAGCACGTCGCTCTCGGCGGCGAGGGCCTCGAGGCGCTGCTGCAGCTCGACGACGCCGATCTCGGTGAGGCCGTCGGCGCCCGAGAGCCCCAGGGGGCCGTCGAGGCGTTCGAGGTCTTGCGACACCTGCTGGTGCAGCACGTGCGTGTCGGCGATGCCCGTGGGCACCTCGGGCGGGGTGCCCGCCGACACGTAGCGCTGCCAGACGATCCGCTGCTGCTGGATGCGCTGCAGGGCGCCGTGCAGGTCGGCGACGTGGACGCCGGGGCGCACGTACTCGCGGGCGAGCTTCTTCAGCCGACGACGGTTGGCGCTCGACATGTCGGGGGCCTCGCGCTTGGGTGCCGTCGCGGCGACCAGTTCGGCGACCGACCGGTCGAACACGACCGGCATGAACTTGTCGAGGGTGTCGCGGATCTCGGTGAGGAGGCGCAGGTAGACGCCGAGCTCGGCGACGCTCTCGAAGGGCCGCATGCGGGTGCTGCCGATGACGTCCGTCGCGCGCTCGAGCAGCCGGGGCAGGTCGCGGTGGTGCAGGTTCTTCGCGAGCTGGTGGGCGTCACCGGCCCCGACCGTCTCGGTGAAGCGGGCGCCGTACCAGGGCGAGTCGCCCGGCCCGTACTTGAACTCGCCCAGGTTGGCCGCACCGACCATCGTCTCGGCCACCCGGCCGCGACCGTCGACCATGGCGGCGATGCTGCGACGGCTGAGGCGCGCCGTCGTCGCGGGGGCGGACGGCAGCAACGCGAGGCGGGACAGCTCGGTCAGGCAGTCGAGCACCGAGACGCCGAGCTCGGGGTCGCGACGGCTGAGCGCACCCCGGTAGTCGACGAGGACCTTCCGGAGGCGCACGAGGGCGTCGTCGACCTCGCCCATCTGCGGGTGCGTGGCCTTCTCGTTGCGCGAGATCGACCGGATCACGTCGCGGCGCAGGGTGGTCGGGCTCACGGCGACGCCGGGCAGCCCGATGTCGGCGAGACGGCTGGTGATGCCGCGGAGCGAGGCCCGACGGGCGCTGACGACGAGGACGCGCTTGTTCTGCGAGACGAGACGCCCGACGGCGTTGACGATGGTCTGCGTGCCGCCCGTGCCGGGCAGGGTCTTGACGACGACCGAGTTGCCGGCGGCGATCTGCGCGACCACGTTCTCCTGCTCGGGGTCGGCGTCGAGCAGCAGCGTGTCGGTCTCGGGGCTCCGTTCGTCCTGCGGGGTCGCGGTGGCCGGCCGGTAGGCCTGCTCGACCTGACGGATGGCCAGGGGGTTGCCGGCGAGGGCGTCGAGCACGGGGTGGCCGAGCTCGCGGGCGTCGAGGGCCATCTCGGTCGAGACCTCGGCGAAGGTCGAGACGACGAGCCGCGGCTGCACGGTGAACCACTCGAGGTGCGCGGTCAGGCCGCGGAGGCGGTCGATGACCGGGTTCGGCGTGAACGACCCCTCGCGGCTGGCGAGCGAGACGAACGACTCGGCGTCGAGCGTGATGCCGAACTGGTCGTGCAGGGCGTCGACCAGCGCCGGGTTGAGGAAGGGCTCGCCGAGCAGCTTCACCTCGAAGTCGCGACCGTGACGTCGGATCGCCAGGGGGCGCAGCAGCACGGGGGCCCGGAAGTCCTCGCCGGCGAACGACCAGGCGGCGATGCCGATGGCCAGGTGGACGGCGTCGATGCCGCGGACGGTGCTCAGCTCGAGCCCCTTGGCCGCGATCTCGCCGGCGGCGGCGCGCGCCGTCCGCAGGGCCAGGTCGTCGCGGATGAGGCTCGAGAGCAGGGTCGTCTTGCCGGTGATGAACTGTGCGAGCCCACCCGGGTGCGTGGTGCTCAGCTCGATGCGGGACCGCTGTGAGTCACCGAAGTGCAACAGGGCGGACGGGCCGCCCACGCGCCTCAGCGACTCGCGCCAGGTGTTCCACACGGGCTCGGCCACGTTGCCCAGGGACTGCCCCGGGTGACCGAGGCTGACGGCGTGGGGAGCGATCACGCCCGTGGGCGCGCCGGTCGGGACGGCGACGGAGTCGTTCTCGTCGTCGTCGTTGTCATGCTGTCTGTCGGCTCGCCACACCCTGACACCTTAAGCGGTCCGCCCCGGCAACTCCCGGAGGTCGGCCGTATCCGTCGCGCGTCGCCGCGGCGGACGCGGCGCGGTGCCCCGGGCCACTCGGCGGCACCTGTCGTTCATCGTGGGGCGTGTTACACGGGCTGTCATCATGCGCGACACGTTCGGTTATGTGAGATCACGTCATGACCGCGCAGCGAGACGTCATCGTGCAGTACGGTCATCACGGGGGCTATTCAATGAGCTGACACGACACCGTGTCTCGACACCAGGAGCGCACATGCCTTTCGAACAGAAGTACAGCGACGAGACCCGCGAGAAGTCGCTCGCCCGGGTGCTCGAGCGTCGTGAGGCCGAGCCCGGCAACCGGGCCATCATCCGCGAGACGGCCGCCGAGTTCGAGGTCGGGGAACAGTCGCTGCGCGGGTGGATCCGAGCCCACGAGCGCTCGATCGCACCGACGCCGGCACCCGACGACGCGGTCGAACGCGAGCTCGAGGCCGAGGCGGACGACGACGCGGCCGCCGCACCGGCGTCGACCCCGCGCCGGGGCCGCCCGCCGGGCTCGGGCTCGGGGTCGGGCTCGGCCGCCACGGCCGCCACGGCCGAGCGGGTCGCGGAACTCGAGGCCGAGGTCGCCAAGCTCCGTCGCGACCGTGAGTCGCTGAAGAGCGCCATGGCCGTCCTGCTGGCCGACTGAGCCGACACCCGCCCGAGGAGTCGCCCGACGGGCGCCCGATCGGGTGCCCGACGCGCGGAGAGCGCCCGGCCCCGAGACTGCCATCCGGGGCCGGGCGCTCTCGTGTGCCCGGCGGACCGGCCGCCGAGACGGGTCGGTGCGACCGCCGATCCCCGGAGGGGGGAACGGGGCTCGAGGCGGTCGCACCGACTCCGTCAGTCTGTCGCATGGAATGTCACATGTCAAAAGGTCTCCGACCCGGCTGACGCGTGGGCCGGAGGTGAGTCGGTCGGTCGCGGGGCGCCGGCCCTAGGCTGTCGCCACGCAGAGCGCGTGGACCACATCGGGCAAGGGGTCACCCATGGCAGGCAAGTTCATCGTCACCCAGGACGCCTCGGGTGAGTACCGCTTCGTGTTGACGGCGAGCAACGGCGAGGTCATCGTGTCGTCCGAGGGCTACAAGCAGAAGGGGTCGGCCATGAACGGCATCGACGCCGTGCGCAGCATCGCGGTCGACGCCGTCGTCGACGACCGCTCCGCCGTGCCGACGCCGGGCCACGCCGACTGAGCCCGACGCGCTGCCGCGGGCCCTGCCTGAAGGGTGAAGGGCCTGCCGGAGCTGCGGTCCGCCGCCGACCCGCGTCGCCTCCCCCGGGGCCGTCTCCCGTCGCGAGGGGACGGGTCGGGTCGTTCGACCACGCGCTCCACGACCCCGCGAAGAGCACGGGCTCGAAGCCCGCGATCGTCGCCGCCAAGGCGTTGTGCGCCGCCGTGATTCCCGACCCGCAGTAGACGGCGACGGGCGTCGAGGGCCCGACCCCCGCCTCCTCGAAACGCGCCCGCAACCGGGCCGCGTCGACGAACCGACCCGACTCGTCGAGGTTGCCCGCGGTCGGCAGGTTGACGGCACCGGGGACGTGGCCGGCCCGGGGGTCGACGGGTTCGACGTCGCCGCGGTACCGCTCGGCGGCGCGGCTGTCGACCAGCACGCCGGTGCGGGGCCAGGCCGCCGCCTCGTCGGCGTCGATGACGGGCCACGGGTCGTCGCCCAGCGTGACTCCGCCGGGTCGCGCGACCACGTCGCCCTGCTCGAGCGGGAGGCCCGCCTCGCGCCAGGCCGACAGTCCCCCGTCGAGCAGCCGGACGTCGGCCAGGCCGGAGGCTCGCAGCAGCCACCAGGCGCGCGCGGCCGACTGTCCGCCGAGGTCGTCGTAGACGACGACGGCGTCGCCGTCGTCGACGCCCCACCGCCGGGCCGCCGCCTGCAGGTCGGCCCGGTCGGGCAGCGGGTGTCGCCCGTCGATCGGGTCGCCGTGTCGGGCCAGCTCGGCGTCGAGGTCGACGTAGACGGCGCCGGGCAGGTGCCCCTCGCGGTGGGCCGGGCGGCCGTCCGGTCGGTCGAGCCGCCACCGCACGTCGAGCAGGCGGACGACGCCGCCACGCTCGAGGGTCGAGGCGAGCTCGGTCACGGTGACGAGGGGGTGGCTCATTCCGACGAGGCTAATCGTCGCGCGCCTCCTCGCGGCGGCCCCGACCTGCCCCGAGGAGGCGCGCGCGGCCCGATCGCGCTGCGTCACGACTCGCACATGAGGACTTCTCGACGTCGAGGGAACGCCGGACGGTGGACCGGTCGGTCCCCTAGCGTGAGGTCATGACCGTGGCGCGCTCCCCGTACGAGGCCGCGCTGGGCGACGGGCTCGACCGGCTGCACCCGCGCCTCCGGCCGTACTTCGCGGCCGTGCCGGCCGGCTCGGTCGGCCGGGGACGGGGCACGTTCGCCGTCGTGGGCACGCCGAGGCGATGGCTCTGGCCCGTGCTGTGGGTGCTCGGCCGACAGGGCGTCCTGTTCGCGGTCGACCGCCGCGACGTGCCGTTCCGCGTCGAGAACCGACCCGCGACCGCCGCGAGCGGCGAGGTGGCCGTCACCGCCGTCCGCACCTTCGCGTTCGCGGACGGGACGCGCCGCATGGTCGACGAGATCGCGGCCCGGGGCGACGGCCTCGAGGACCACCTCGGCCACCGGCGCCGCTGGTCGGCCCGACTGCGGGCCACGGTCGTCGACGGTGCGCTGACCATGGTCTCGACGAGCACGGCGCTCCGGCTCGGCCCGGTGCGCCTGGGCCTGCCCCGCGCGGTCGCGCCCCGCGTGACGCTGCACGAGAGCTACGACGAGTCGGTGGGTCGGCAGCGCGTGTCGGTCGTGCTCGACTCCCCCGCCCTCGGCCGCCTGTACGAGTACACCGGCCACTTCGACTACGAGGTCGTCGCCGACGACCCCGCACCGACAGACGGGCCCACCGCACCCGCCGCGTCCACCGGGCCCGCCGGCGACGACCACCCCGACCGACCACACCGACGAGGACCACGCCCATGACCGACCACATCGTCCTCGCCGGAGCCAGCGGCTTCATCGGACAGCACCTCGCCGAGGCCTTCCGCGCCGAGGGCGCCCGTGTCAGCCTGATCGGCCGCCACGGCCCCGACGCCTCGTGGGGCGACACCGCCGGGATCACCGCCCTGCTCGAGGGGGCCGACCTCCTCGTCAACCTCGCCGGCAAGAGCGTGAACTGCCGCTACGGCCCCGAGAACCGGGCCGAGATCATGCGGTCGCGGGTCGAGACGACGCGCGAACTGAAGGAGGCGGTGCTCGCCTGCACCGCGCCTCCCCGGGTCTGGATGAACTCGTCGACCGCGACGATCTACCGCCACGCCGAGGACCGCCCGATGACCGAGTCCACCGGCGAGATCGGTTCGGGGTTCTCGGTCGACGTGGCCACGTCGTGGGAGGCCGAGTTCTTCTCGGGCGAGCTGCCCTCGACCCGCCGCGTCGCCCTGCGCATGGCCATCGTGCTGGGCGACGGCAGCGCGCTCGTGCCGCTGATGGGCCTCGTCCGGGCGGGACTCGGCGGCCCGCAGCTCGACGGCCCGTGGCCGGCGACCCGGGCACGGCTCGCCGCGGGCACGTACCACCGCGAGGGCCGAGGGGGCGGACGGCAGAAGTTCAGCTGGATCCACGTCGACGACGTGCTCGGCGCGATCCGGTTCGCCCGGGCCGACGACTCGCTCGAGGGCGTGCTCAACCTGTCGTCGCCTAACCCGAGCGACAACCGAGGCATGATGCGCACCCTGCGCCGCGTGCTCGGCGTGCCCGTCGGCCTGCCCGCCTGGCGCTGGATGCTCGAGCTCGGCACGGCCGTGCTGCGCACCGAGACCGAGCTCGTGCTCAAGAGCCGGTGGGTGCTGCCCGAACGGCTGGTCGAGGGCGGCTACGAGTTCGTCCACCCGCACCTCGACGAGGCGCTGAAGAGCATCGTCGCCGGGAGGCGCGGCGCGGCCTGAGCGGGCGCGGGCACGGCCTGAGCAGTCGCGGGCGCGGGCACGGTCAGCGCAACACCGAGCTGAGCAGCAGGCTGGTCTCGCTGTTGACGACGCCCTCGACGCTGCGGATGCGGGCGAGCACGCGGTCGAACTCGCCGAGCGACGACGTGCGCAGCTCGGCGACGAGGTCCCACCCGCCGTTCGTGGTGTGCAGCGACACCACCTCGGGGAACCCCCGCAGCTGCCGGATGACGTGGTCGGTCGAGCGACCCTCGATCTCTATGAAGCCGATGGCCCGGATCAGGTCGGGGTCGTCGGCCTCGCGCACCCGCACCGTGTAGCCGAGCACGGTGCCCGACGCCTCGAGGCGGTCGAGCCGTGACGTGACCGTCGCCCGGGTCACGCCCAGTCGCCGCGCCAGGCTCGCCGCCGACTCGCGGGCGTCGACCCGCAGGGCGGCCAGGAGGCGGCGGTCGAGTTCGTCGAGATGCGCCATGACACGAAAAGTACAGCACGTCTGCGCAGATCGCCTGTCCGGGCGTGCGGAATGGCGCTCGATGGTGATTGTGGCTGCACATCGCCCAGTCCTAGCGTGGTGGCACCCGGACGCGAGACCGAGCCGGGCCGAGCAGGAGGAGGCCGCCGTGGTGCACTTCGTGGACGTGCAGAACATGATCCGCTGGGTCACCGACCGGGGGGTCGGCCCGATCACCAGCGGCATGGTGACCGCCCTCGAACGCGACTTCGCCCGCTGGCCCGCTTTCGACAAGTCGCCCCGCGTCGCCTCGCACAGCCCGATCGGCGTCATCGAGCTGATGCCCGCCAGCGACAGCGAGACCTACGGCTTCAAGTACGTCAACGGCCACCCCTCGAACCCCGGCCGCGGCTACCAGACCGTGACGGCGTTCGGGGTGCTCGCCGACGTCGACACGGGCTACCCGACCTTCCTCGCCGAGATGACGATCCTCACCGCCCTGCGCACGGCCGCCACGAGCGCGATGGCCGCCAAGCGCCTCGCCCGGGACGACTCGCGCGTCCTCGCCCTGATCGGGGCGGGGTCGCAGGCCGAGTTCCAGGCACTGGCGATGCGCGCCTCCCTGGGGCTCGAGACGGTCCGCGTGTTCGACGTCGACCCGCACGCCACCGCGAAGTTCGTCCGCAACCTCGAACCGCTCGGCTTCGACATCACGGTGTGCGCGAGCCCGGGCGAGGCGGCCGAGGGCGCCGACGTGATCACGACGTGCACCGCCGACAAGCAGAACGCGATCGTCCTGCCCGACGAGGCCGTGCGCCCCGGCGTCCACGTCAACGCGATCGGCGGCGACTGCCCCGGCAAGACCGAGCTCGACCCCGCCACCCTGCGCCGGGCCGACGTGTTCGTCGAGTACCCCGAGCAGACCCGCGTCGAGGGCGAGATCCAGCACCAGCCCGCCGACTTCGCGGTCACCGAGCTGTGGCAGGTCGTCGCCGGGCAGCGTCCCGGTCGCACGGACGACGAGCAGATCACGATCTTCGACTCGGTCGGCTTCGCCATCGAGGACGTCTGCGCCCTCAAGTACCTGCGCGACGACGTCGTCGGCACCGACCTCGCCGTCGAGATCGACCTCGTCGCCGACCCCGACGACCCGAAGGACCTCTTCGGGCTCGTCGCCGCCCGTCGGCCCGTCGGCGTCTGACCCCGGTCCGACGTCGAACCCGGAACCCCGAGCCCCGAACGCCGAGCCGAGTCCGTCGTGACGATCCTCGACCGCCCGCCCCGCGCCTCCTCGGCGTCGCCCCCCGAGCTCCGTGCCTCCTCGCGCACCCGAAGCGCCGACGAGGAGGCGCGGCTGACCACGCAGTCCCCCGCCGCGGTCGTGATGGTGCGACCGCACCACTTCACGCCGAACCCGCAGACGGCCGCCGACAACGCGTTCCAGACCGACCCCGCCGACGTCGACGCGACCCGGGGCGAGCTCGCCGCGCGGGCCGCCGCCGAGGTCACCCGGGCGGCGGCGGCCTTGCGCGGGGCGGGCGTCACGGTGCACCTCGTCGACGACGAGCGGACCGACCGGCCCGACGGGGTGTTCCCGAACAACTGGTTCTCGACCCACGGCGACGGCCGGGTGGTGCTCTACCCGATGCACTCGCCGAACCGCCGGGGTGAACGCCGCGCCGACGTCGTCGACCTGCTGCGCGACGGGTACGCCGTCACCGACGTGCTCGACCACTCGTCGCTCGAACGCGACGGCCGCGTCGTCGAGGGCACCGGAGCGCTCGTCGTCGACCACGTCGACCGCGTCGCCTACGTCGCGCTCTCGCAGCGGGCCGACCCGGCGGCCGTCGCGGTGGTCTGCGCCGACCTCGGCCTCGACGTGCTGGCCTTCACGGCGACCGACGCCGAGGGCGTGCCGATCTACCACACCAACGTCATGATGAGCGTGGCGTCGCGCTTCGCCCTGGTCGGCCTCGAGTCGATCGCGTCGACGGGCGAACGGAGGCGCGTGGTCGAGCGCCTGACGGCCTCCGGACGCGAGGTGGTCGCCCTGAGCCGTGACCAGCTCGGCGAGTTCGCCGGCAACGCCCTCGAGCTGCGCGGCGCCGACGGACCCGTGCTGGCGATCTCCGCACGCGGCTGGGCCGCGCTCACCCGGACGCAGCGGCTGGCCGTGTCGCGGCACGCCAGGCCCCTGCCGCTCGAGGTGCCGACGATCGAGCTCGCCGGAGGATCGGTGCGCTGCATGCTGGCCGGGGTGCACCTGACGCGACGGTGAGGCGGTCGCCGGACCGCGCCTCCCGGGCCGTCGAGTTCTTGCGCTCCCTGCACCTTCCCAGGAGGGTCACGGTGGCTTGATGGCTCGCCCCCAGCACGCACCCACGTACGGTTCTTCTAGGAGCTTGCCGCCCGTCGTCGACCGATCGCGTCGACGTCCCACCCGCCTCATCAGCCCGACCCACCCGGAGCACCCCCGTGGACGTCTCACTGACCACCTGGCTCATCACGATCGCGGTCACCATCGCGTTCTTCGTGTTCGAGTTCTTCACCCACGTGCGCAAGCCGCACGAGCCGACGATCGGCGAGTCCGCCCGCTGGTCCGCGTTCTACATCGGGCTCGCGCTGCTGTTCGGTGTCGGCATCGGCTTCGTCAGCGGGTGGGGCTACGGCGGTGAGTACTTCGCCGGCTACCTGACCGAGAAGGCGCTGTCGATCGACAACCTCTTCGTCTTCCTGCTGATCATGACCGGGTTCGCGGTGCCACGCATGTACCAGCAGAAGGTGCTGATGATCGGCATCGTCATCGCCCTGATCATGCGCGCCGGGTTCATCGCCGCCGGCGCCGCGCTGATCGAGAACTTCTCGTGGGTGTTCTACCTGTTCGGCGCCCTGCTCTTCGTGCTGGCCTACCAGCAGATCAAGGGCGACCACGGCGGCAACGCGGCCGACAACGCCTTCGTCAAGATCGCCCGCCGCATCCTGCCCGTCGACGACGAGTTCCACGAGGACAAGTTCACCGTCAAGAAGGGTGGCAAGCGCTTCGTCACGCCGCTGCTGCTCTGCGTCATCGCGATCGGTTTCGTCGACCTGGTGTTCGCCCTCGACTCGATCCCCGCGATCTACGGTCTGACCAACGAGGCGTACATCGTCTTCACCGCCAACGCCTTCGCCCTCATGGGCCTGCGTCAGCTGTACTTCTTGATCGGCGGCCTGCTCGAGCGCCTCGTCTACCTGTCGCAGGGCCTCGCGATCATCCTCGCCTTCATCGGCGTCAAGCTGGTCTTCCACGCCCTGCACGTCAACGAGGTGCCGTTCATCAACGGCGGCGAGCCGCTGCTCTGGGTGCCCGAGATCCCGATCTGGTTCTCGCTGCTCTTCATCGGCGCGACCATCACCGTCGCCACGATCGCCAGCCTCGCCAAGACCCGCGGCGACGCCCAGAAGGCCAAGCGCGACGAGATCGAGGGCGAGAAGGTCACGGTCGCCAAGGACGCGGACGACCCCACGCGCCACTAGGCCTCGGCGTCGGGCCGGCTCGACGCGGCACCGCACCGCGTTTCGTGCACGGCACCCCGACTAGTCAGGGTGCGGTGCACGAAACGCGGTGCGGTGTCGTGTGAGGGGCTCCGCGTCCCCACGACGCGGAGCCCCGGGCCCGTCACCCGCTGATCACGGGCGGCGGGAGTCGTCGGCCCCGTCAGCCGGCCGGCGTGCCTGCCGCGCCCGCGGTCGGCACGGCCGCGCCCGCGGTCGGCACGGCCGCGCCCGCGGTCGGCACGGCCGCGCCCGCGGTCGGCATGGCCGCGCCCGCGGTCGGCACGGCCGCATCCCTGGTCGGCACGGCCGCACCAGCGGTCGGCACGCCCGCACCCGCGGTCGGCACGGCCGCGCCCGCGGTCGGCCCGCCGGCGGCGGCGGCCACCTCGAGCCGGGTGCGCAGGGCGGCCAGCTCGTCGCGCAGCGCGTCGGGCAGGGTCGACCCGAACCGGTCGAAGAACTCGGCGGTGAGGTCGCACTCGGCGAGCCAGGCGTCCGTGGGCACCGCGAACGACTCGGCCAGCGCCTCCTCGGTGAGGTCGAGGCCGTCCAGGTCGAGGGCTCCCGGGGCGGGAGCCAGGCCGAGCGGCGTCTCGACGGCGTCGGCGGTGCCCGCGAGGCGTCCGGCGATCCAGGCGATCACCCGGGAGTTCTCGCCGAAGCCCGGCCAGAGGAACGACCCGTCGGCCCCCTTGCGGAACCAGTTGACCTGGAAGACCTGCGGCGCCCGGTCGCCGAGGTCGGCGCCGAGCCGCAGCCAGTGGGCGAAGTAGTCGCCCATGTCGTAGCCGCAGAACGGCAGCATCGCGAACGGGTCGCGACGCAGCTCGCCGACGACGCCCTCGGCCGCCGCGGTCTGCTCGGACGCCACGGTCGCACCGACGAACACGCCGTGCTGCCACGACCGGGCCTCGGTCACGAGGGGCACGTTCGTCGCGCGCCGCCCGCCGAACACGATCGCGTCGAGGGGCACGCCGTCGAACGCGTCCCAGTCGGGGCTGAGCGACGGGCACTGCTCGGCGGGGGCCGTGAAGCGCGAGTTCGGGTGAGCCGCGGGGGTCGACGAGGCGGGGGTCCAGTCCTCGCCCCGCCAGTCGACCAGGTGCTCGGGCGCGTCGTCGGTCAGCCCCTCCCACCAGACGTCGCCGTCGTCGGTCAGCGCCACGTTCGTGAAGATCGTGTTCGCGTGCAGGGTGCGGACGGCGACGGGGTTCGACGTCTCGCCGGTGCCCGGGGCGACCCCGAAGAAGCCCGTCTCGGGGTTCATCGCCCAGAGCCGGCCGTCGGGTCCGGGCTTCATCCAGGTGATGTCGTCGCCGAGGGTCTCGACCCGCCAGCCGGGCAGGGTCGGCTGCATCATGGCGAGGTTCGTCTTGCCGCAGGCCGACGGGAACGCCGCGGCGACGTGGAACGCCCGCCCCTCGGGGCTCGTGACCCTGATCAGCAGCATGTGCTCGGCGAGCCAGCCCTCGTCGCGCCCCATCGTCGACGCGATGCGCAGCGCGAAGCACTTCTTCGCCAACAGGGCGTTGCCGCCGTAGCCCGAGCCGAACGACCAGATCTCGCGCGTCTCGGGGAACTGGGTGACGTACTTCGTGTCGTTGCACGGCCAGGCGACGTCGGAGCGAGTCGTGCCGTCCGCGTCCCGCAGCGGGAACCCGACGCTGTGCACGCCGCGGACGAACGGCACCTCGCCGTCGGCCCCGCCGAACGCGGCCAACGGCTCGGAGCCCACGCGAGCCATGATGCGCAGGTTGAGCACGGCGTAGGCCGAGTCGGTGAGCTGGACGCCGAGCTGCGAGAGCGGCCCGCCGACGGGCCCCATGCTGAACGGCACGACGAGCATCGTGCGGCCCCGCATCGACCCGGCGAACCAGGGTCGCAGCTCGCGCCTCATGGCCCCGGCCTCGCGCCAGTTGTTGGTGGGTCCGGCGCCCGCGGGGTCGGTGGTGCAGATGAAGGTGCGGTCCTCGACGCGGGCGACGTCGCCGGGGTCGGTCCGGGCCAGGTGGCTGCCCGGACGCAGCACCGGGTCGAGCGGGATCAACGCGCCGCTCGCGACGAGGTCGGCGGTCAGCCGCTCGGCCTCGGCGTCCGAGCCGTCGATCCACTGCACGGCGTCGGGTTCGAGCAGGTCGACCTGCTCGGCGACCCAGGCGACGAGCGTGCGCGGAGCCCACGACGGGGCAGGGACGTGGCGCCGCCGTGCCGCGCGCGCCCAGTCCGTCGGCGGGGCCGTCGGCGGGGCGGTCGGCGAGGCCGAGGAGGCGCGGGTCGCGTCACCCGCGGAGGCGCGGGTCGCGTCGCGCAGGACGCGGTCGTCGTGGGGTCGGGTGGTGATCATCGCGTGGCCTCCAGGGTCAGGTCGAGTCGGTCGTCGGGGTGGACGGGCAGCGGTGCCGCGTCGGGAGCGGGGACGCGACCACCTCCGGCCGATCCGGTCCGTGCCGGATCGGGCGTCGGGAGGGAGACGTCCTCGCGCGGGGCCGGGGAGGCGGAGACGGCGCGCGGCGCTCGGGGCAGGGAGGGCGGCGTGCCACCGGCCAGGTGCTCGAGCAGCCGGACGACCTGGCAGCTGTAGCCGAACTCGTTGTCGTACCAGACGTAGAGCACGACCCGGCGACCCCAATCGCCGCCGGCACCGTCGCCGGCGGCACCGCTGCCGGCGACACCGCTGCCGACGACGCCGTCGCCGTCGCCGGACACCACGGTCGCGAGCCCGTCGACGACGCCCGCGTGGCGCGAACCGACGAAGTCGGTCGACGCGACCTCGGGCGACTCGACGTAGTCGATCTGTCGCCGCAGGGGCGAGTCGAGCGAGGCACGCCGCAGGTGCGCGTTGAGCTCGTCCCGGTCGACCGGCTGCCGCAGCCGCAGGTTCAGCACCGCGACCGAGACGTCGGCCGTCGGCACCCGGATGGCGCTGCCGGTCAGGCGTCCCGCGAGCTGCGGCAACGCCTTGGCGACCGCCTTCGCGGCGCCCGTCTCGGTCAGCACCATGTTGAGCGAGGCCGAGCGCCCCCGCCGGTCGCCGGGGTGGAAGTTGTCGGTCAGGTTCTGGTCGTTCGTCACCGCGTGCACGGTCTCGATGTGCCCCGACTCGACGCCCCACCGCTCGTCGAGGGCGGCCAGCACCGGCGTGATGGCGTTCGTCGTGCACGACGCGGCGGCGACCACGGCCTCGTCGCCGACCGATTCATGGTTCACGCCGAACACGACGTTCGGGATGCCGCCCCGGCCCGGGGCCGTGAGCAGCACGCGCGACGCGCCCCGCGCCTCCAGGTGTCGTCGCAGGGACGGCTCGTCCCGCCACCGGCCGGTGTTGTCGACGACGATCGCGTCGTGGATGCCGTACCGCTCGTAGTCGACCGTCGCCGGGTCGTCCGAGTAGATCACCTGGATCGTCGTGCCGTTCGCGACGATCGTGTCGGTGGCCTCGTCGACCACGATGGTGCCCGCGAAGGGGCCGTGGATGGAGTCGCGCCTGAGCAGGCTGGCACGCTTGACCAGGTCGTCGGCCGAGCCGCGACGCACGACGACCGCCCGGAGGCGCGCGCCTCCTCGTCCCCCGGCGTGCTCGATCAGCAGCCGCGCGACGAGCCGCCCGATGCGCCCGAAGCCGTAGAGGACGACGTCGCGGGTCGCGGCGCCGTCGTCACCGCGACGCCCGACGACCTCGGCGAGCTCGGTCCGGACGACGTCCGCCACCGACGCGGCGGCCCCGCCCCCTCGTCGCCCGAGGCGCTCGGCACGGAGCCGGGCGCTCAGCCGGGCCAGGTCGATCGACGCGGGTCCGAGGTCGAGCCCGTCGAGCAGGTGCAGCACCGCCAGGGTCTCGCCGGGGTCGAGCGCGTGGTCGCCGAGCCGGCGGGCGAAGCGGTGCAGCTTGAGGACGCCGACGGGCGACCGGTCGAGCAGGCTGCGCCCGTGGATCGACACGACCACGCCGTCGCGCCGCCAGAGCCGACCGATCACCGGGATCATCGCCTCGGCGAGCGCGAGGCGCCCGGCCCAGTCGTCCTGGCGTTCGTCGTACCGGACGACGGGGTCGTCGGTCGGGCCGGGGGCGGTGGGCGTCGGTGCCATCGTGTCTTCTCTTGTCGTCGAAAGGGGTGTTTCTCCACGATGACCGCCGTCGACCTTGATCTGCAGGTCGGTGATGCGTAAAGATCGGGTGTTCTTTCGCTCTCGTCAAACAGACGCCTCCGAGAGGGGTGCCCCGTGGTCGACGCCGACCCCCTGCTGCTCGGCCAGGCCGTGCGGCACGCCCGCACCGCCCGCGGCCTGACCCTCGACCAGCTCGCGTCGCGCGTCGAGGTGAGCGCGAGCCAGCTCTCGTTGATCGAGACCGGGCGTCGCGAGCCCAAGATCGGTCTGGTCAGGGCGTTGGCCGGCGCCCTCGACGTGCCCCTGGCGACCCTGCTCGCCGCCGAGCCGCCGAGCGAGCGCGCGGCGCTCGAGATCGAGCTGGCCCAGGCGCAGCGGGGCTCGCTGTACCGGTCGCTCGGCCTGCCCGACGTCAAGGCGAACAAAGGGTTGAGCACGCCGGCGCTCCAGACCATCCTCGGGCTGCACCGCGAGCTCGCGCGTCGGCACAGCGAGGCCAGCGCCACCCCCGAGGAGGCGCGGCGGGCGAACACCGAACTGCGGCTCTGGATGCGCGAGCGCGACTCGCACCTGCCGGACGTCGAGGACGTCGCGGCCGACCTGCTCCGCACGGTCGGGCACACCGCGGGCGCCCTGTCGCACAGCAGCGTGAGCCGCATGGCCCGCAGCCTGGGCCTCGAGATCATCCACGTCGCCGACCTGCCGCACTCGGCACGCTCGGTGATCGACCTCGCCAACGGGCGGATCTACCTGCCGCCCGCGTCGATCCCGGGTGGTCACGGCCTGCGAGCACTGGCGCTGCAGGCGATGGCGCACCGCCTGCTCGGGCACGAACGCCCCTCGACCTACGCCGAGTTCCTGCGGCAGCGACTCGAGATCAACTACTTCTCGTCGGCCTGCCTCATGCCGCTCGACGCGGCGGTGGACTCGCTGCAGAAGGCCAAGGCGCAGCGCGACCTCTCGGTCGAGGACTTCCGCGACGGCTTCGGCGTCACCCACGAGGCGGCGGCGATGCGAATGACCAACCTGCTCACGTCGCACCTCGGCATCCGCATGCACTTCTTGCGGGTCACGGGCGACGGGGCCATCGCCAAGGCCGCCGAGAACGACGGCCTGCCCCTGCCCGCCGACGTCACCGGCGCCGTCGAGGGTCAACTGGTGTGCCGCCACTGGGCCGCCCGCACGGCCTTCGCCCGGACCAACCGCACCACCGAGCACTACCAGTACGACGACACCCCCGCGGGCACGTTCTGGTCGGCCTCGCAGACCGGCACGACCGAGCACGACGAGTTCTCGATCACCGTCGGGGTGCCGTTCGCCGACGCGAAGTGGTTCCGCGGTCGCGACACCGAGCGACGGGAGACCTCGACCTGTCCCGACGAGTCGTGCTGCCGTCGTCCACCGGCCGGCCTGGCCGCACGGTGGCGCGACGCGGCGTGGCCGAGCGCCCGGCTGCACGCCCACGTGCTCGCCCCGCTGCCCTCGGGCACCTTCCCCGGCGTCGAGGACACCGAGGTCTACGAGTTCCTCGAGCGCCATGCCGGCTGAGACGCTCGCGCTGCTGCTCGGCCGTTGGGCGGTGGTCCGCGAGATCGACGACCACCGCACGGGCGAGCACGCCCGCTTCGACGGGACGGCGACGGTCGTGGAGGCGCGGGCGGCCGGCGATCTCGTCGCGACCTACGACGAGACGGGCGAGCTGGTCGTGGCCGACCGGCGGACGCCCGCCACCCGGCGCCTCGGCTACGCCGCCCGGGCCGACGGTGTGCTCGACGTGCGCTTCGCCGACGGCCGGCACTTCGTCGACCTCGACCTGCGGTCGGGAGCCTGGGAGGCGCACCACCCGTGCGCACCGGACAGCTATCTCGTCGAGACGCGGGTGCTCTCGCCGACGTCGTTCGTCGAGCGCTGGACGGTGCGAGGACCCGCCAAGTCGTACGACGCGCTCACGACGTACGAGCGCGTCGCAGGGCATCCCGCCACGAGGTGAACACGCCGCCACACGTTTGCGTGGCGGAGTTCTCACATCGTGGCGGGGTGGTGGGCCCGCGCGCGGCGGGCCTGCGCGCGGCGGGCGGGCGCGGTGGTCAGCCGGCGACGCTGCCGGGTCAGAGCTTGGCGGAGAGCTCGGCGTCGGTCGGCTCGACCAGGTGGCTGCCGTCGGGGAAGACCACGACGGGGATCTGCGTCCGGCCGCTCACGGCGTAGGCGCGGTCGGCCCCGTCGGCGACGGCCTCGAGGTCGACGTAGTCGTAGGCCACGCCCTCGCGGTCGAGCAGCGCCTTCGAGCGGCGGCAGTCGCGGCACCACTCGGCGCCGAACATCAGGATGCGGTCGGGGGCGGTGTCGGTGCTCATGGCGACCAGGGTACGCGGGGTGACGGGCGTCGGGCACGGTCGCCGCGCCTCCTCGTCCCGACCGGCGCCGTCGACGACGGGCACCGCCCGGGCGAGCTGCGCCGCCACGGTCGGGGCCCCGCTCGCCGCGAGCGAACGCCGCCTCGTTCTCGTTCGGGGGCCTTGCGTGCCTCCGGGGGTCGCATGTCACACTGGACGGGCGCCCTCGTCGTGGAGTGGCAATCCCCCAATCCACCCGCCAGCAGCACGGCCCGCGACGAGTGTGCCGCATCGTGCAGACCGGGGGTCGACCACGAGTCGACCCGCCGACGTCCGCGGTGCCCCCCGACGAGACCATCGTCGTGCGCACGCGTCACGGGCCCGGAGGTACCCCGTGACCGACACCCTTCAGCGCCCACCCGAGACCGCGAGCACGCCCGCCGTCAGGCCGACCGCCCCGCCCGGCGAACGCGTCGCGGCCGGGCACCCGCGTGACGACCGTCCGACGCCGCAGCCGCACCGGCTGACCCCGTCGGGCGTCGTCGGCATCGCCGTCCTCGGCCTCGCGACCTTCTTCGCCATCACGACCGAGCTCAGCCCGGTCGGGCTGCTCTCGACGATGAGCCGCGACCTCGGCGTCACCGAGGCCCGACTCGGCGTCGTCGTGACGGTCTACGCCGTGGCCGTCGCCGCCCTCGCCCTGCCGCTCACCTGGGCGACCGCGCGGTTCCCCCGCAAGGCCGTGCTCGTCACCACGCTGGTCGGCTACACGGTCTCGAACCTGATGGTCGCGCTCGCGCCGAGCTTCGGCGTGCTGCTCACCGGCCGCGTGGTCGGCGGCATCGCCCACGCGCTGTTCTTCTCCGTGGCCTCGGCCTACGCGACGCGCATCGTGCCGGCCCGCCTGGCCGGTCGGGCGATCGCGTTCGTCTACTCGGGCAGCTCGCTCGGCTTCGTGGTGGGCGTGCCGCTCGCCACCACCGTCGGCGACCAGCTCGGCTGGCGCCCGGCCGTCGGAGCCGTCGCCGTCGCCACCGCGGCCCTTGCCGTCGTCGCCGCCGTGTTCCTGCCGCACGTGCAGGGCGAGTCGTCGCCGCACGTCGGATCGGTGCGCTCGTGGGCCCGGTCGGGGCTGCTCGCGGTCATCGTGGCCGACCTCATGCTGTTCGCGGGCCACTACGTCGTCTACACCTTCGTCGGCCCCTACCTGACGGGAGCCGGCCTCGGCGAGGACCTCGTCGGCGGCGCCCTGCTCGTGCTGGGCGGTGCCGGCGTGATCGGCCTGCTGGCGGCCGGCGCCTTCGTCGACCGGGCCCCGCGTCAGACCCTGATCGTGGCCGTCGCCGTGATGATCGGCGCCCTGGCCACCCTGCCGTTCGTGCACGGATCGCTCGTCGGCACCTTCGTCGTCGCCGGGCTGTGGATGGCCGCCAACGGCACGACCGGCACCCTCTTCATGGCCGCGGCGATCCGCACCGGCGGGGTGAGCCCCGACATCGCGGGCGCGCTGGTCAACGCCGGATCGAACGTCGGCATCGCTGCCGGGGCCGCCATCGGCGGTCAGGTCTACGGCCTGTCGGGTCTGGCCACCGTGCCGTTCGCGGCGGCCGCGATCGTGGCGATCAGCCTCGCCGTGATCGTGGCGGGCCGCCGGGGCTTCCCCCTGGTCGGCCACGCGCAGGCCACCCTGTCGACCTCGTCGCTGGCGGTCATCACGTCGTCGGTCGCCGTCGTCACGACGTCGATCCCGACGGTCGGCCGGGACCGCCGCGGGCGTCGGCCCCGCCGCTAGGCGACCAGGAGGCGCGGGTCACGTCCTCGGCCAAGCGACCCGCGCCTCCTCGTACCCCGGTGTCCCCCACAAGGCGGACCGGAAAACCCCCCGCTCTGGGGACTCCGCTCGACAGCAGAGAAGCTTTATTGTCGAAACATCCACTTCCGTGGTGCCCCCGTACCCGTGGGGGCGACACGCGGGCCCCTGAACCCCCGCGTGCCGAGAGCACGACAGACGTCCGGTCGGATCCGACCCGGCCGGACGCCCCCACCCGAGGACACCACCACCCATGTCGCTTCTCCGCGCCTCCGCGCGCCCACGCCGTCGCGCCCTCTCGTTCGCGGCCTTCGCCACCGCCTCCCTGCTGGCGGCCGTCGCCGTCACCCAGGCCGTCGCGCCGGCTCCCGCCCAGGCCGCCGCGGCCCTGTCGTGCGACCAGAACACCATCTACGCCACCGCCGGTCAGGGCCAGTTCGTCGCGATCAACGTCGCGGCCAACACGGTGTCCGACGTCATCGCCGGAACGGCCAACCCGTTCTCACCCGCCAACAACGGCCTCGGCGTCGGACGCAACGGCCTCGACGCCTACGCCTTCACGAACGGCACGGCGAACGGCTCGAACGGCAACGTCCTCGCCCGGTACGACGCGGCGAGCGGAGCGGTCACCACCGTGGCCGACGCGAACCCGGCCGGTGCCCCCGCCTCGACGCTGCGCGGCGCCGTCAACCCCGTCACCGGCATCTACTACTACGCGACCGGCGGCGACCCGGCCACGATCTCGGCCTACAACCCGAAGACCGGCGAGAAGATCGGCGTCGTCGGACGCATCCCCGGGCTGCAGGCCGGCAACGGCGACTTCGCCTTCAGCACGCAGGGGCTGCTCTTCGTCGTGGCCAGCAACGCGGTCTACCGCCTGAACGACGAGACCATCCCGACGACGGCCGGCACCACCTCGCTCGCCGCCACCAAGCTGACCGACCTGCCCACGGGCACGAACAGCCCCGGCATCGCCTTCTCGTCGGACGGCTACCTCTACGTCTCGTCGGGCATGCAGATCATCAAGCTCGACTCGAGCTCGGGTGCCGAGGTCAGCCGCATGACGACCCCGGCCATCAGCAACATCACCGCGTACTCCGACCTCGCGAGCTGCAACTACGCCAACACCCTGACGGGCAAGGCCGACGTCAAGGGCCGCTGGAAGTCCGGCGACCAGTTCGCCCTCAAGGTCGACGGCGGCAACCTCGCCTCGCCCGCGACCGCGACGACGTCCGGCGACGCGACCGGCGTCCAGGCCCAGAAGGCCGGCGCCGCCCTGGCGATCCCCGCCCGCACCTACACGGTCTCGCAGACCGCGGGCAACTCCTCGACCCGCCTGGCGGACTACTCGACGACCTACGACTGCACGAACGTCAACAGCTCGACGTCGGTGGCCTCGGGCTCGGGCAACACGGCCCGGTTCAGCTTCCCGGCCGCGAGCAGCGCCGACGGCACCGACGTCGTCTGCACCTTCACGAACGCCGTGGCCGCGACCTCGGCCGCTGCCAGCGACGACCAGGCGACCACCGCCTCCGGGACCACGCTGACCGTCGACGCGCCCGGCGTGCTCGCGAACGACGCGGGCACCGACCTCACCGTCACCTCGAACACGCAGCCCGCGAACGGCAAGGCCACCGTGGCCGCGGACGGCTCGTACGCCTACACGCCGGCGAAGGGGTTCTCGGGCACCGACACGTTCCAGTACACGACGACCGACGGAGGCGGTGGCACGTCGACCTCGACCGTCACGATCACCGTCACCCCGTCGAGCAGCGACGACGTCGCGACGGCCCGCGCCGGCCAGCCGCTCGTCGTGGACGCCGCCTCGGGCGTGCTGTCGAACGACTCGGGCAGCGGCCTGACCGCCGCGGTCGCGACCGGCCCCTCGCACGGCTCCCTCGTGCTCGGCCGTGACGGCTCGTACCGCTACGTGCCGGCCGACGGGTTCTCGGGCACCGACTCGTTCACCTACACGGCGACCGACGCCGACGGGGCGCAGACCACGAGCACCGTCACCGTCACGGTCCTGCCCACCGCCGCGGACGACACGGCGAGCGCCGTCTCGGGCACGCCGACGACCATCGCGGGCAGCGACCTCACCGCCAACGACCGGGGCGTCGACACGACGGTCACCGCGGTCTCGACGCCCGGGCACGGAACCGCCTCGGTGACGCCCGCCGGTGACGTCGCCTACACGCCCGCCGGCGACTTCTCGGGCACCGACACCTTCGACTACACCGTCACCGACGGCCAGGGCGGCACCGACACCGCCACGGTCACCGTGACGGTGGCCCCCCGCGCCTCCGACGACTCGGTCGACGCCGTCGCGGGTGCACCCCTCGACGTGCCGGCCGGCCGCGGCCTGCTCGCGAACGACGGCGGCACCGGCCCCCTGACCGCCGCGGTCGCCACCGCCCCCACCCACGGCACCGTGGTGGTCTCGCCGGACGGCTCGTTCGTCTACACGCCGGAGAAGGGCTTCTCGGGCACCGACTCGTTCACGTACACGCTGACCGACGGCAACGGGACCACGAGCACTGCGACGGCCACCGTGGGCGTCGCGCCGAAGGCCGTCGACGACGCCGTCACCGTGCTCGCGGGTCGCAACGCGCACGTCGACGGACCGGGCGTGCTCGGCAACGACCTCGGCACCGGCCTCACCGCCGCGATCGTGACCGGGCCGCAGCACGGCACGGCGACCACCGCCCCGAACGGCGAGTTCGACTACACGCCGGCCCCCGGGTTCTCGGGCACCGACACCGTGACCTACCAGGTCACCGACGCCGCGGGCCGCACCTCGACCGCGACCGTGACGATCACGGTGAAGCCGGTGGCCGTCGACGACCAGGCCACGACCCCGAACGGCACCACCGTGACGATCGCGGCGCCCGGCCTGCTCGGCAACGACCTCGGCACGGGCCTCCGCGTCACCGACCACGGCACCCCCTCGCACGGCACCGTGACGGTGGACGCCGACGGCACCTGGAGCTACGCGCCGGACGCCGGCACCTCGGGCACCGACTCGTTCGAGTACCAGGTGACCGACGCGTCGGGACAGACCACGACGGCCCAGGCCTGGGTGATCGTCGGCGACCTCGCCGTGGCCGACCAGGGCACCGCGACGGCGGGCCGACCCCTGTCGGTCGACGCCGCGAACGGCCTGCTGTCGAACGACAGCGGCACCGGCCTCACCGCCGTGCTCGACGGCGCCCCCCGCCACGGTGACGTGACCGTCGCGAAGGACGGGTCGTACGTCTACACCCCCGCGACGGGCTTCTCGGGCACCGACTCCTTCACCTACACGGCGACCGACGCCGAAGGGCAGAAGAGCACGGGCATCGTGACGATCGTCGTCGTGCCCGACGCGGTCGACGACACGACCTCGACGACGGCCGGCACCCCGGTCACCGTCGCCGCGCCCGGCGTGCTCGGCAACGACCTCGGCACCGACCTGCGCGCCGAGCTCGTCGACGCCCCGGCCCACGGCACCGCGACGATCGCGGCCGGCGGCACCATCACCTACACGCCCGGCGACGGCTTCTCGGGCACCGACCAGCTGACCTACCGCGCCACCGACCCCTCGGGCGGCTCGGACGTCGCGACCGTCACCGTCCACGTCGGTCCGATCGTCGTCGACGACTCACCCGTCGGCGGCACGGTCGCCGACCAGCCCCTCGTCGTGGACGCCGCTCACGGCGTGCTCTCGAACGACACGGGCACCGACCTCACGGCGAAGGTCACCGACCAGCCGAAGGCCGGCACCGTGACGATGGGCCCCGACGGTTCGTACACCTACACGCCGGAGCCCGGCACCTCGGGCAAGGACACCTTCGGCTACGAGGTCACCGACGGCAACGGCCAGAAAGGCACGGGCACCGTGACGATCGTGGTCGCCCCGAAGGCCGTCGACGACGTCGCCACCGTCGTGGCCGGCGGTCACGTGACGGTCGCCGCCCCGGGCGTGCTCGGCAACGACGTGGGCACCGGCCTGACCGTCACCGCGGTCACCCCGGCGTCGCACGGCACCGTGACGATCGCACCGGACGGCACGTTCGACTACACCCCGGCACCCGGGTTCTCGGGTGACGACATCGTGGTCTACACGGTCACCGACCGCGACGGCGGCACGGGCACCGCGACGGTCACCGTGACCGTCACGCCCCGCGCGATCGACGACCGCTACACGACGCCCGCCGCGACCACCCTCACCGTGCCGGCCCCCGGCCTGCTCGGCAACGACGTCGGCACCGGCCTGACCGTGACGAGCGTCGGCACCCCGGCGCACGGCACGATCGCGACCCGGCCGGACGGTTCGGCGACCTACACGCCGCAGCCCGGCTTCTCGGGCACCGACCGCGTCGAGTACACCGCGACCGACGCGTCGGGCCGCAGCACGACGGCCGTCGTCACGATCGTCGTCGGCGCCCTCGCCGTGGATGACGCCGGCACCACCCGCGCCGGCACCCCGCTGACCGTCGACGCCGCGCGCGGCGTGCTCTCGAACGACTCGGGCAGCTCGCTGACCGCCACGCTCGACGCTCGCCCCGCCCACGGCACGGTCGACCTGGCGAAGGACGGTTCGTACGTCTACACGCCGTCGGCCGGGTTCTCGGGTGTCGACACCTTCACCTACACGGCCACCGACGGCGAGGGCCAGACCCGCACCGGCACCGTCACCGTCACGGTGCTGCCGACGGCGGTCGACGACAGGGCCGCGACCCCGGCCGACACGACGCTGACCGTGGCCGCCCCCGGCGTGCTGGGCAACGACCTGGGCACGGGGCTGCGCGTCACCGCGACCGGCACCGCCACCCACGGCACGGTCACGATCGACGCCGGTGGTCGCCTGGTCTACGCGCCGACGGCCGGGTACTCCGGCCCGGACGCCGTGACCTACACGGTCACCGACCGTGACGGCGGCACCGCCACCGCCACGGTCCGCATCACCGTGGGCGTCAAGGCCGTCGACGACAAGGGCACGACGATCGCCGGACAGCGCCTGGTGACCGGCAAGGTCGGCGGCGTGCTGGGCAACGACGACGGGTCGGCCCTGTGGGTCGTCCTGGCCTCGAAGCCCGCGCACGGCACCGTGACGATGCAGCGCGACGGCTCGTACGAGTACCTGCCGGACGCCGGCTTCGTCGGGGTCGACTCGTTCGACTACACGGCGACCGACGCCTCGGGGCAGACGTCCCGCGCGACGGTGACCATCACCGTGCTCGGTGCGGCGGTCGCGGTCGACGACGAGCAGCGCGGCACGACCGACCACGCCGTCACCGTCGACGTCACGACGAACGACACCCCGACCCAGGGCGCGACGTTCGACCGCGGCACGCTCGTGATCGTGGACCCGGCGACCGGTGACGGGGTCAGCACGCTGACCGTGCCCGGCACGGGCACCTGGACGGTCGTCGACGGCAGCGTCGTCTTCACCCCCGAGGCCGGCTTCGACTCGAAGGCCTCGGTCCAGTACCGCGTGACCGACACGGCCGGGGTGACCGTCCAGGCCGTCGTCACGGTGACGTTCCCGATGATCCTGACGGCGACGCAGCTCGCCTTCACGGGCAGCGCCTCCGTCCTCGGCATCGCCGCGATGGCCCTGCTCGGGGTCGCGATCGGCCTGGCGCTGTCGCGTCGCGGCCGCCGCGTCACCGGACCGATCCGCGGTCGTCGCGCCGAGTAGCGCCCGACACCACGACGTCCCCGTCCGCCGGCCCTCTCGCGAGGAGCCGTGCGGGCGGGGACGTCGGTCGTTCAGGAGGCGCGGTGCCGGGAGGCGCGGAGGGCGCCCGACCCGGCGGGTCGGCTAGCGCTGCTGCCGCTCCTGCTGCCAGGGGAATCCGCGCACGAGACGCTGCCACGGCGACGGGTGACGGACGGGAGCCTTCTCCTCGCCGGGTCGATCGCCCCGGTGGTCGCCGCCGTTGACCGAGTCGGCCGGGTCGATCGCCCGCGCGTCGGCCTGGGCCAGCCACATGTGGTCTTGGAACATCCGGTGCCTCCTGGAGACGAGCGGGCGGATCGACGAGTCCTCGAACACTAGACCCCTCCCCTGCGCGGGGTGGCGACTCCTCGCGACGTCGTCGGCCCGGTCGTCCCGGGTGTGGCGTAGGAGTGCCGTCAGGATGGCGGTCGAGGGCGCACGGATGTCGTCAGGCCCGCCTCGGGCGACGAGCGGGTCTCGTAGGACTGTCTCATGCACTCTCACCCTGCTCGGTCCGTGACGGACCGCCTCCGGTCCCGTCCCGTCGGCGCGGCGGATCGCTCGTGACCCTCACCGACATCCTGCCGTCGATGCGGCGCGTCATCGCCGATCCGTTCACCGTCGATTCGTGGCCCGCGAGGACCCACGCGACGGTGGACGACATCGTCATCGGTGGCGTCTCCCTCGTCCGCCTCGCCGGCATCTGCGAGACCCCGTGCGTCCACACGGGTGCGGCCCTGATCCCCCGCTCGGGCGGACGCGTGTCCCCGGTGGACGACGCGACCGCGATCGTGGTCAGCGTCCGGACGGTGAGCCGTCACACGTCCGGCGCGACCGTGGTCCAGGTCGACGGCCGGCTCGGCTCGGCACCCGTCGTCATCGGCGAGCTCCGGCTCATCGGGAGGATCTCGACCGTGCACGACACGGCCGTGGTGGTGGGGCTCGACGACGAGGGGCCGTCCGTCGCGGTCGTCGACCTCCCCGCGGACCTCCGGGTCGGAGACCTCCTCGCCGTCCCCTGCCCCGGAGACGTCACGGTGGGGCGCGTTCGACGCCACCAGGCCCGATGAGTGCGTCCTCAGCGTCCCGTTCCGTGCGCCACGCCGTCCACGACCTGGTCGACGGCGCCCATTCCTGGGGCAGCCTGGACCAGGCGCCGGCTCGGTCGACGGTCGTCCAGCAGATCAGCCTGACGGTGTACCGACCGGGCACGACCCTGCACGATCGTCGCCTCCTGCACGCCCGGCAGACCTGGCCCCTGGCCCCTGGCAGGAGCCGTCCTCGCCGTGTCGGTCGTGATCGTCATGGCGTCGTGGGCACCACCGCACGTCACCGGACTCGCGGCCCTGGTCGCCTGGGTGCTCGGGTTCGCGGTCATCGAGCTGACGACGCGTGGACTGCGCGAGTCGACCCGAGAGCTGTCCGCATCGTCGACCTGCACCCCGGACGGACTCGTCGTCGTGGGCGACGCGACGTGCGTGCGTGCGACCGCGGCGCGACTGTCCGCCCTGGAACGAGAACTCGACGCGGGGCACATCTCCACCGAGCGCTACCTCGCCCGGTGGGAAGAGGTCTGGCGGACACTACCCAGCGCGCAAGCAGGGCCAGGGACGTAGTCGGTCACGCCGTCTGACGCGCGAGCTGGTCGTGGCGATCCAGGAACAGCGTCCCTTCCGGAGCCCGTGGATCGAGTCCAGCTCGTCGAGCACGCCGACGTCCGACGTGTGGCCGCCATTCACGGCGGAGGGAGAAACCGGCATGGACGGGACTGCGGGGGCTGTCCCTAGGCTGCCGTCATGGAACAGGACTTGCCTGCGCGGTGCGAGGACGTCGGTGGCACGCACTTCGAGGTGGTCACAGCAGGGACGACGGACCCGTCCGAACCTCTGATCGTCATCGGCTACTGGGCCGAGCAGGGCGATCCGCACGGCCCCTACCCAGACCCACACGAACTCGTCGACCCTGATCAACCGCGAGAAGAACGGCTCGCTGTCGTCGACTACCTCACTCGCGGTCTCGTAGCCCGGGCCTACACGGGCTGGTCGAGGTGTCGCATCTGCGGTGACCCGAAGAACGGAAACCTCGAGCTCACGGACGGCACGTTCCTCTGGCCTGAAGGCCTGGCTCACTACGTCCGAGACCACGATGTCCGACTTCCCACGGCCTTCGTCGAGCACATCTCCCGACAGGACGACCATCTGTCGAGTCGGCGGGACGACCATGCCGGGTGGTGGCGGCGCAACGCCCATCTCGTCGGCCTGCGCGAAGTCTTTCCGCCCGATGAAGAAGACGACCCCGGCGACCGACCTCGACGCTCGAGTGCCCACGCCTAGTCGGACGCGTGCCCGTCGATCCGGATACTCGCCGTTGCCCGAAGGTCCAGACGCGATCGATCAGAAGGAAGATCAGTGCCCAGATCGACCATGGCCGCAGGGACCGGCCGACGACACGCGCATGTCCGCATCCGCTGGTGAGGAAACCGAGAAGGGCTCTCGTACGGGACAATCGTTGCGTGCTCAAGCTCCCGGTACCCGGCGCCGTCCTGCTCTCAGTACTGCTTCTCGCGGGATGTTCCACACCGGAGCCATCCCTCCAGGACGACGAGTGGGCCGCCCGCATGACGCAGCTGCTCAGCGACCCCGCCGGAGAAGGTGGAGCCGGTGGGCAGATCACGACGGACGACTCCGCTCAAGGCACCTCGCCAGCGCAGGTCACACTCGGGAGCGTCCCCGCCGGCGACTACGACGTACTCGCCGTGTGTCGCGACGCCGACCTCGTCCACCTGCGCATCGTCCGGTTCGCGGAGGCGCACGAGCCCGCGACGACCTACACCGAGGCCGACATCCCCTGCGGCGCCACGCTTCGCCTGCCCGTCGTGACCGACACCACCGGTGTCACGATCGAAGCATCCGGTCCGGTCGACTCACAGTGGGAGGCCGCGATCGTCACTCCGAACTGGCAGCCCCCGGTCACGACGTCGGACTGACGTGGCAACCCCCGGTGCCCGGCCGCAGGCGCACGAGTAGCCGCCTGCCTCCGTGGCGTCTCATTCGACGACCGTCTGTCGGGCGGGTGGCCTGTGGATCGAGGCGTCCCCGCGGACGAGACCGGCGTCGATCGAGAGCCGTTGGCCCCGCCGTGACCGACGGAGCCAACTCCCTCGGGATCAAGCCCCTGCTTTCAGCAACTGATGACTCGTCGAAGCGAGGTCCTCCGACGGTACAGGCTCGACTCCACGCGAACCATTCGTCACGTGGGGCATCGAGTAGCAAGCCGAAGTCCAGGCGCATGATGCAGCGCGGAACCGAACCTAGGACATGCCGGGGCCCGCGGAGAGAGTTCCTATCGGGAAGCGCAGAACGGGACGATGGTGAGAGCTCAGTTCAGCTCGGCATTCCTGAGGGCGGCTTGCAACGCGTGGATCGTTTGTCCCAGCGCACCAGAAGCCAGGAGCCCCGAACCGAGAGGACCCGACGAGTTCTCTCCGAGAAGCGGCAGGGTTCGGAGCGCGGCCCGTACTGAGCGGCTCATGTGCTGCACCTGCCATCGGACCTCAGCCTCCCCGCCACCCGGTGCCGCCAGCTCGGCCGCTTTCGCCGCATAGGCGGCTGCGCCAAGAGCGTGAGCGCCCATGTGCGCTACGCCAGCAGCTTGCGCCGCGGACCACGCCGCTGCTTTGCCCGCCGGGGAGGCCGTCGATTGCGCGGCCCGACCCGCGACGAAACGACGCCGAATCTCTCCTGCTGCACTTAGCTCACCGCGAGAGAACGCTCGCGCTCGAGCAATCCCGTCCCGTGGTCTGTCGTCCTCGGGCACCTCGGCCTCAAAGAGAGGCAAGACCCTCTCTGCGCAATCCGCAGCCCACGCTGCGACAAGACGGCGATCATTCTCGGACAGTGACTGCGGAGAGAGCATGCCAGCACTCTCGCAGACGGTCCGGTCGACGATCGTCTATCGGGCGGTCAGGACTCGTTCGTAGAGAACGAGGGAGCCGCTTCGTCCCACTTCTGCGAGGCCGCCCTTTGTGAGGACGCGACGGGACGCGACATTGTCTGCTTCCGTGTCCGCCGCTGCGATCGTCGCCCCGCGCAGACCGGCGTGATCAAGAGCGAGCGAGACAGCCGACGATGCAAGGCCCGCGCCCCGGGCCGATGGAACGAGCCCGTACCCGAACTCGACTCGGCCTTCGGCGTCCGGAGGACCGAAAAACCCTAAGCCACCCACCGCTATCCCGTCCGACGTACGTCGGACGAGGTACATCGTGAAGTCCGGGTCAGGAGCCGTCGACGCGGCCAGCAATTTCAGAGGATCGATCTCGTCACGGAACGGGTACTCGGCATGCCACTGGTCACCGGGTCGCTCGTCACGAGCCACGATGCGCCGGGCGAGGGCTGGCGTGATGGGTTCCAGAGCGACTGTGCTGTTCCGCAGGATCATGCGCCGATCTTCTCGGGGAGAGGGGCGAGCTCCTGGACCGGCCGCTGACCGATCCTCTATCGGGACGATATCCGATGCCGGATCACGTTGTGGGGCATGCTCGTCCTATGAGCAACGAAGAAGGACTGCCGCATGCTCGCCCCGTCGACGTAACTGCAGTGACTGAGCGCCCGACGCCGTGGCTGCCGACAAGAACCGTTCTCCTCAACCTCGTCTTGATCTTCGTCGGCGGTGGGCTTTTCTGGTTCCTCATCGACCGCGTCAAGGCGCCCATGTGGGTTGCCTTCGTCGCCTACGCCGTCATCTTCACAGCGGGATCACTCGCCACGCTCTTTATTCGAAACGCCCGAGCTGATCGCATTCATGAGTGACATCGATGGCCAAGCGACGCGATCCGTTGAGCGATCCCCTATCGGGCGCTCCAAGCACGCGCTTCTACAGGGCTGAACGTCGGCGCATGCTCGTGGTTGCATCAGGTTCGCGACCGCTTCGTGCAGCCGCATCAGTCGGCGGCCGCCGACTCCCTTTTCCGTTTCGACGAACGAGTGAGCAGGAGAAAGCATCATGAGCAACACCGTCATCCATGACTTGGTTTCCGAGATGCTGAGTCAGCTTCCGTCCGGTGGAGGCATCGTGGCTGTGGATGGCGATGCTGGCGAGCATCTCTCGGACATGGGCAGTCAGTTAGCTCGGGAGATCAGCGCGAGAGGCCTCACGTCGTCGGTCCGATCATTCACGGGCGCAGACTTCGAGTCTTCACCCGCCGGCACGGACGTGCTGTTGGTCGTCGGCGAAGGCGCGTTGCAGCCTGGCGTCCGGACGCGGTGGAACTGGACTCTGTGGGTCGAAGCCTCCGGGGTGCGTGATCCGGCGAGCAACGACCGCAGTGCGGTGGCGTTCGAGAGCTACCGGTCGCGTGACGAGCCCAAGGGCGCCGCCTCGGCCATCGTCGACGTCAGTGACCCCGAGGCCTATCGCCGTGACTGGAACGACGCCTGTTCGATCTGAGCCACTCCCCCACGCACCCTCGTCGTCCGCGGTCAGGGCAGGGGACGGGGAGGCGCGAGGAGCGTTCCGCGTATGACGCTGCCGTGGAAGGTGCGCACGGCGACCGTGATCCAGGCCCCGACGAGCCCGATGTAGAACACGACCGCCAGTACCTGCAGCGCGACGAGTCCCGTGTGCAGGGCCAGACCGTTCAGGCCTGTCACGCAGGTGCCGACGGGGAAGGTGAACGACCACCAGGTGAGTGAGAAAGGGAGCCCCTGGCGGATGGTGCGGAGGGTGATGGCCGATGCCAGTGCCGCCCACATCAGGGCGAATCCCAGAGTGGGCACACCGTAGACGAGCCCGAAGACGAACAGGGCGTGAGAGGTTCCCTGGTCGACGGCGAGGTGGGCGTTGCCACCGAGCAGGTTGGCTGCGGTGATCGACTGCCCCAGGGGGCCGAGGACGATCCAGAGGGTCGGGACCATGCCGGCCGGGCCGATCTTGTGCTGGGCCAGGCGTGACCAGATCAGCGTGATGATCACGATCGACGCCAGCAACGACAAGCCGAACATCGCGTAGCACCCCCAGAGCATGTTCTGCCTCGCCTGCCCCGCGGGCAGGAAGGGCAGCAGCAGCGCACCGGTCGAGGCAGACACCATCGGGGGAACCACGGGCATGAGCCAGCCGCCGAACGCACTGTCGGGGGCCGTGTCGTGCCGGGTGAACGTCAGGTACGGGACCGCGATCGCGCTGACGAGGCCGAGCACCGTACCGATGGTCCACAACACCCAGTCGATGCCGACCGCCAGGGGCGTACCGAGGACGTCTTTGCCCAAGAGGAGGGTGCCCGCGCCGACGGTCAGCAGCGCCATGGGCGGTGCCCCGTAGAAGTGCGCCATCACCGGATTGAGATGATGCCCCCGCGCGGTGGCTCGGTAACGCACCCAGTGCATGACGGTCGCTGTGCTGAGAGCGACCAACAACACGCTGGCCAGTGCCCAGACGATGGTCGCGGCAGGGCGCAGCCCCGGGAACTGCAACGGCAGGGTCGCCGCGGCGTTGGCGACGATGCCGGTCCCCATGATCGACGCGAACCAGTTCGGGGTCAGGTTCGACACGATCTGCCCGCGGTGCTCGAGCTGGCGGAACAGACCGTGCGTGCGGGGAGGGGCGACAGTCGGTGTGATCGCGGCAGGCATGCCTCGATCTTCGTACGTGCGTCCGGCTGCCGATACGGGCGGATGCTTGTGGTGTCACAATCGATCCTTGTGACCGGACTCCCTGTTGATCTCGAGACGCTCCGACTGCTGGAGGCGATCTCGAGATCGGGCAGTCTGGGCCGGGCCGCGACATCGGTGGGCATCAGCCAGCAGGCGGCGTCGTCTCGCATCACGGGCGCCGAGCGGCGGCTGGGTCGTACGTTGCTCGTCCGCTCTCGGGCGGGCTCGGCGCTGACCGAGCACGGACTCCTGGTGTGCGAGTGGGGCCGACCTGTGCTCGAGGCGGCGACCACCTTCGAACGATCGCTGCACACCCTGATGGCCGGCGCCTCCGACGCTCTCCTCGTCGCGGCGAGTCAGACGGTGTCAGAGGCGCTGATGCCACGCTGGATGACAGCGGCAGCGGATCGTGTCCGGGTGCGCCTGGAATCGGGCAACAGCGACTGGGTCGTCGACGAGGTCCGTTCGGGGCGCGCGCACCTCGGGTTCACGGAGACCCCTGATGAGGCCGACGGGCTCGCCACGACCGTCCTGGGTGTCGACGAACTGCTCGTCGTCGTCTCGCCGAGGCACGCATGGGCATCGAAGTCCGAACCCGTGACGGCAGCGGATCTCGCATCCACACCGCTCGTGTCTCGGGAGTCGGGCTCGGGCACCCGCCGGACCCTCGAGCTCGCCCTGGGGATCGACCCTGCCCTGATGGCAGAACCCGCTGCGCAGTTGTCGTCGACGGGCGCCATCCGGGCGGCCATCGCCGGCGGTGTGGGTCCGGGAGTCATCAGCTCGTTGCTGGTCGAGGACGACCTCCGTGCCGGGCGCCTCGTCACCGTCCCGGCAGCCGTCGACCTGAGGCGCCCGTTTCGCGCTGTGTGGTCGGCCGGTCTGAGCGCCGGGGCGCAGGATCTCCTGGCCGTGATCGCCGCGTTGCAGCACAGCCCCGACTCCTCGCCGAGATGATCAGAGAAGCGAAGCGTGCCGTAGGGCCGTGACGGCCCGCAGGTGCTTCTCGCCGGCGCGGGTGGCGTTCGCCGGCGACAGATGGGGTGCTGCGAGCACGGGCACGACCCTCGCACGCGGTTCCAGGGTGAAGTACCTCATCACGCCCGTCAGGGCCGGAGTGCCGAAGGTCACGATCGCTCGCAGCTGCGGCAGAGAACCGAGCAGCTGAGCGAGGGCAGGGCGTGCGTCTTCGAGATCGGTGACGGTCGGCGCCCGGCCCAGGGCCCACGGGACGATGTTCCATCGCAGGTAGACGCTCCTGCCCAGACCCGACTCGATCCGTGCTCGCCTGAACGCTGACGCCGTCGGCCCCGGGTTGTCCTCACTGCTGATCGCGTCCTCGCCCTGCCTGATCGTGGCAGGACCGGGTGATTCCATCAGCACGAGAACTTTCGCCGCTGCTCCTCCACCTGATGGGTCGAAGCCCGGCACGAAGCGCGCACCTCCTGGTCCGAAGCTCCGCCATTCCGATACGAGCTGATCGAGGCCCCTGGGCTGCTGCATCCCTAGACGCTACGACGTCGAGGACCATTTCCGCCCACGCTCACCGACGACGCGGAACGACCAAGACGGCGTCCGCTCCGAGTGCACTCGCCCCACAGCAAGTGATCCAGTGGGCGATCCTCTATCGGGCACCGTCCACGAGTGCGTTCAAGCGATCAACCAGTTGCGCCATTCGGGGCGGTCCGAGTCGAAGGACGAGCGACTCCGAGAACCAGCGCATCCACACCGCCTCGACATCAAGGATCGTGACGGCATCGGCCCTGAGGAGAATGCGAACCAGGTCGACCGCCTCCATCTCGCACTCATCTGACGGAGCACCGTCCGGCTGACCAGGCTCGAGACCATACGGATCGACATCGCTGAGAACAGCCAAGACACCAGCGAGGGTCTTCCCGTAGGTCGCTGTCCCCGCTCTCATGCCCCTCATGATGCCTGGGGCTGCCTCAACCGGTGACCGATTGCTAGGCGGACGTTTTCAGCACGGGTCACATCCTCACCAGCAGGACTGCGGGAGCGACGTCGACCACGAGGCCGGCGACCGGTATCGCTGCCACCCCAGGTGGCGACCAAAATTCCGCTGCTTGTGGCTCCCCGAGCCATCCCGGGACTGCATTACCAAGACCGAGATTCTGGTGACCGTCTTGGGGCACGCTGGCCTGCGACGAGGACGGCTACTTGATTACCGCGAGGAGGTCTTCCATCGTGTCGATCTGGTCAGTCTGAGAGGAGACGATCGCTGTCGCCAGCTGGACCGCGTCCGGGTTCTGCCCACCCTCGATCTCGGTCTGCGCCATCTCGACAGCCCCCTCGTGGTGTGTCGTCATCTGTTCCAGGAACAGCCGCGCCGCGTCGGTTCCGTCAGCATTCTCGAGGGCGTCCATGTCGGAGTCGCTCATCATGCCGTCCATGGAGTGATCCATGGACGCCTCAGTGTCCTGCCCCCAAGCCTTGAGCCATGTCGTGAGCTGATCAATCTCCGGGGCCTGCTCGGCCTTGATCGTCTCGGCAAGGGTGATCACGTCCCCGTCGATACCGTCTTTCGCGAGGAGCATGTCGCTCATCTCGACGGCCTGGGTGTGGTGCGGGAGCATCATCTGGGCGAACATGACGTCTTGATCGTTGAAGGCAGCAGCCTGGGACGACGACGCGGACGACGTGTCGCCTGCGGACGACGACGCCTCGGCGCACCCCGCGAGGGCGAGGGCAGCAATGGTCGCAGTTGCGCTGATGAAGATGGTGGCGGTGCGGTTCATGGTCGTTCTTCCAGGATCAGAATCGAAAAAAAGATACCCCCCGGAGGTATCGTGCCGCGTACGGCTGATGAGAGCCTCTGAGCCGGCACCGGTGGTATCGGTGTAACGGTGAACGCGTCGAGGTTGCCGAGCGCAGCGCGCAGATGCGCCTCGGCCTGGTCGGCGGTCTGGGACGCCGTCAGGAGGTCTTCGGCGTCGACCTCGATGGTTGCGGAGCCGGTGAGACGGTGCCCGATCCACCGGAGATAAAGATCGTGGACGCCCCGCACGCCCAGGGCGTGTTCCAGGGCGTGTTCGGCTCGCTTGTGGAGGTCGGGGTCGATGCCGTCCATCAGCCGTCGGCCGATGGATTTCACCGTCCCCCAGGGCAGGACCATGATCGAGGCTGCGATGAGCAGGCCGATGATGGGGTCCGCGAGCGGGAACCCGGCGAGGACCCCGATGGCGCCCAGCACGACAGACAGGGACGTGAAGCCGTCCAGGCGGGCGTGGACCCCGTCAGCGACGAGGGCTGCCGATCCGATCCGTCGCCCGACGCGGATGCGGTAGATCGCGACGAGTTCGTTGTCTGCAAAGCCGATGAGCCCAGCGGCGACCAGCAGCCAGGGATTCGCGATCGGCCTGGGGTCGATGAGGCGGTTGATCGATTCCCAGCCCGCGACGGCTGCCGACGAGTGCAAGGCGCCTGGACCGGCCGGGGGCCGCCGGCATCCGTCTCGACGATCGCCCCGCGTCGAGAGGCGCACCCCGAGGAGTTGCATAGCACGCATGGACACCCTTCCCCTCTGGCTGTTAGCCGCCATCTTCGTCGCCGGCGCCGCCGTCATCTGGGTCGCCGGCATCCAGCTGTCGAAAAACGACCGACGTCCTCGACTCCCGACTCCACCTCGGTAGCGCGCTCGGCGGACTCATCGTCCTCGCGGTGGCGACCAACCTGCCCGAGATCGCCATCACGGTCAGCGCCGCCCTCTCGGGCTCGCTCGAGGTGGCCGCGGGCAACATCCTCGACGGCATCGCCCTTCAGACGGTCGTCCTCGTCGTCCTGGACGCCCTCGGGAAACGCGGCAAGGGTGTCCACCCCCTCACCTATCGCGCGGCCTCCCTAGGGCTGCTGCTCGAGGCACTGGTCGTGGTGGCGGTCCTCGCCGTCGTCATCGCCGGAACCCAGCTGCCCACGTCGCTCACGGTGGCCCGCCTCACGCCGGACGTCGTCCTCATCGCCGTCATCTGGCTCGTGGGCCTCTTCCTCGTCCGGCGTGCCGGCAAGGGCCTGCCGTGGCACGAGGCCGGAGCGGCACCCGACACGTCGACGCCTCGACCGAGCGGACACCGGACGCGCTCGAACCCGTCGCCGACGACCATGAGCACGAAGAAGGCCGCGGTCGTCTTCGGCCTGTCGGCCCTCGCCACGCTCGTCGCCGGCGTCGTGCTCGAACGCGCGGGCGATGCGGCCGCGTCGCAGATCGGGTTGTCGGGGGTGCTGTTCGGCGCGACGGTCCTGGCACTGGCGACGAGCCTGCCCGAGATCTCGACCGGGTTGCAGGCCGTCAAGCAGGGCGACGACAACCTGGCCGTCAGCGATATCTTCGGCGGCAACGCGTTCCTGCCCGTGCTCTTCCTCGTCGCCACGGTCATCTCCGGGCAGGCGATCCTGCCCCGGTCGAACACCAGCGACGTCTACCTGACCGCCCTCGCCGCGCTGCTCACGCTCGTCTACGCCGTCGGCCTGCTCTTTCGGCCGCGACGACGCATCGTGGGCATGGGCGTGGACTCGTTCGTCGTGCTCGTGCTCTACGCGGTCGGCATCGGTGGCCTCGTCGCCATCACGCTCGGCTGACAGGACCAGCCCGGCGACACTGGCGACCGTCAAGCCCAATGAGCCGTGGAAGTTGACCAAGGCGCCCATGCTGCTGTAGCCGCGGGCGTCCTTGTACTCGACCTGGCCGACGTCTGAGATCGCCGTAATCCGGTCCCGGGGGATGTTTCGAGACCAGATCACGTCGTGAACATGGATAGTCACGTCGTCCAGCAGGGCGTGACGCCGCAGCTGCGAACAGTGGCCCAGAGTGATGATGTGTGACAGCGGTGCCCTCGGTGCAGGGTTGCCACTCGCGTCTGCCACCCGTTTCGCCGGGAGTGAGGACGGCTGCCTGCGACCGCCAATCTTTTTCGGCCACGGATGAACTTCTGGATGAGCTGCATCGTGTTCGTAGTAAGCGGGCTACCTGGGCCGGCGTACCAGCAGGAGGAATCATGCACAAGCGAATGACCATCACCCTCACGACGGCCGTTTTGGCGGCGGCCGCTCTCTCCGGGTGCACCACATCTGCCGAATCATCCACGACGACCGACTCCACCGAGCCGGCCCCCGCCGAGACCACCGCGGCAGCGGCAGTCCTCGGCACCGCAACGTCTCCCCTGGGCGAGATCATCACCGACGACGCCGGGTACACGATCTACACGTTCAAGATGGACGAGCAGGACTCGGGCACCAGCAACTGCTACGACGAATGCGCCACGACCTGGCCGGCAGTTGAAGCCTCCGACACGTCCTCCCCAGAAGGCATCACGGCCGAGATCGGTTCCCTCACCCGCACGGACGGGACAACCCAGCTGACCGTCGACGGCTGGCCGGTGTACCGGTTCGCGAAGGACACCGAACCTGGACAGGTCAACGGACAGGGCGTGAAGGATGCCTGGTACGTCCTCCAGCCGGACGGCACGATCAACATGGAAGCAGCCACTGAGGGCGCAGCGACCCCAGCCTCCTGATCGCGCGCGTGCCTGCCGGACAGAACTCTCCGGGTTGCAGGCCCTCGCAGCTCCACAACCCCACCCGAGCAAAGGAGCCACAAGGCAGTGCTCATCGACATCAAGGCAGAGACAGTGGGTGCGAATACGTCGACTGCTTCCGCTCAGACGGTGAACCCATGTCCTGGCCTGGTCGATGGCATGAGGTTCGATCACTGGTGCGCATCGGCGTTCCTCGGTGCGCTCGATACAGGCACGACAAGAGGCGGTCCTGGATCAGGCACTAGCCGGACTTCACTGGCGCGAGGCGGTGAAGGTCATGGCCCGAGCCAGTGACGAGCTTTTGTCGACATTGTTCGAGTGCCACGGCGGGGCGCTTCGCCGTTACACACACAGCCTCACTCGGAACGCGGCGCTGACCGAGGACATCGTTCAAGAGACGATGCTGAGAGCATGGCAGCGTCCTAAGGTGCTGGAGCTCGACAAGGATGCGGCTCAAGCGTGGCTGTTCACGGTCGCTCGGCGCCTCGTCATCGACGACGCACGATCTGCCCGGAGTCGACGAGAAGTGGCAGCCCTTGGCGAGGTAGAAGGCACTGCTCTCGATCGCACTGATGCCGTCCTGGACAGCATCATCGTTGCGGACGCGCTGGCGTCGCTCTCCGACCACCACCGTCAGATCGTCATCGATGCGTACTTCGCTGGTCAGAGCATTCCTGAAATTTCGAGACGGCTTGGCATCCCAGAAGGAACCGCGAAATCGCGGCTCCACTATGGGTTACGCGGGCTGAGGCTAGCCCTCCAAGAAAGGGGCGTCACACGATGACTGAGCATCCCGATCTTCAAGCTAACGAGGACCGTTACCAAGACTGGGACGCGTCCTACGTCCTCGGAGCGCTCCCCACCGATGAACGTCGCGAATACGAGCAGCACCTCAGTACCTGCGCCAACTGCCGTGAAGCGGTGACGGAACTTGCGGGTCTCCCAGGCATCCTGAGCCGAATCTCGCCGGAAGAGGCCCTTGCCATCCATTCACCTCTGGGTATGGATGAAACTCAGGCGCCATCAGAAACGTTGTCGCTGATGGCCCACCGCTTCCGCAAGAGTCAACGCCGCCGCCGAGGAGTCATGGCTCTCGCAGTTGCCGCTGCTGTTGCTGCCGCCGTCTTCGGGGGGCTCGCCGTGGGCGCAAGAAACGACGTCGGCCCAGCGACGGCCCAAATGACGTTCCAGCCCATGGACCCCGGAACTGACTCCACCACCCTTACTGCCGGTCTGCAGATCGAGGAGAAATCTTGGGGCACGAGGCTCGATTGGAACTGCGACTACGGCGCGGATGCGCCAGACAACTCCCGATACGAGCTCGTGGTCACACAAACGGACAACACCACGCTTACCGTCGCGACGTGGGACGCAGCTGGCTCGCGTGCCGCAGATCTGTCTGCGTCGACGGCTATTCCCAGCCTGAAGATCACGAGTGTAGAAATCCGCTTGCAGGGATCCACGGTCGCGTTGGCTCGGCTAGACACCTGAGCACCTCCGAACGAGACGCCCGTTAGACGGTCGGTCACCGGACGCTCGTTGGCTGCGACCACTCCCTCTTAGTTGCGGGGCCCAGATCGTCTCGATAAATCGGTCCGAAATCGCTCTCGGTGGCGGATCGGCTATCGAGACGCAAACGCGGTGACTCGTTTCTCGACGTCAGTATGGTTCGCCACATGACCACTCATCAGCCCACTGTCGTTTTCGTCTGTCAGAAGAACGCGGGCAAGTCGCAAATGGCCGCAGCTCTGATGCGCGACCTCGCTGGCGACGAGGTCACCGTGCGCTCTGCCGGCACCAAGCCCGGGGCTGCCCTCAACGCCCAATCAGTCCAGTCTCTTCAAGAGCTGGGCATCGACGTTGGCGACGAGCACCCGAAGGCCCTCACCGCAGACATGATCGCCACGGCTGACGTCCTCGTGACTCTCGGTACCGAGGCGAAAGTTGAAGGGATCCCGACAGTCCGGTTCGAGACGTGGATCACAGACGAACCTTCCGAGCGGGGCATCGAAGGCATGGAGCGGATGCGCCTTGTCCGAGACGACATTCGCTCTCGAGTCGCAGACCTACGCAACCGTCTCTGAATCGCTCCGCACGAGACGTGGGACGAGGCGGACGAAGATCACCATGCCAACGAGCTCGATGAGCGTCTGGGTGACGACGACGACCGGAGCAAGCGACAGCGACGCCGGGAGGGCGAGTGCGAGCGGCAAGACCACGAGCGAGTTCCTGGTCGCACCGCTGAACACCAGGGCCCGTGTTGCTGGCACGTCGAGCCGGAAGATGCGTCCGACGCCGATGCCGAGCGCTGCCATGACGACGAGGAACGCGGCATAGATCGGCACCAGCACGAGGAGCTGCCCCAGGGCGTCTCCGACGTCTCCGGCTTGTGAGGCCACGACGGTGAACAGGGTTGCCATCATCAGCGGCACCATCAGGCCCAGCATCGTCCGCTCGATCACGACACCGGACCGGTGTCGCCGGGCGAGGGCCTGCACGAGCGCGGCCGCGGTGAGCGGGACGACGATTAGGAGGAGGAACGCCCGTGCGAAGGGGCCGACCTCGACCACGGCGACGCCCTCGGGGCCGATGAACAGCAGCAGGTACAGCGGCAGGAGAAGGATCTGCGCCAGCATCAGAACCGGTGCCGCAGCGAGGAGCCGTTCTGACGCGCCGCCGGCAAGACCGGCGAACACGATCACGTAGTCGATGCACGGGGTCAACAGCACCAGCAGCACCCCGAACAGCAGCGCCGGCTCGTCCGCGACGAACCGGGACAGCCCGTACGCGACGAGGGGGACGACGACGAAGTTCAGCACCCCGACCGCGGCGAGGAACCGCCCGTCTCGGAGAGACCTCCTGATCGCGGCGAACGGCACCCCGAGAAACGTCGCGAACAGCAGCATCGCGAGCACGGGCTCGATCGCGGCCTCTAGGTGGTGTGCCCCCGGCACGGTGAGGCCGACCACGCCGGCAGCCAGGATAGCGACCAGGTAAAGACCGATCTGCCGGTGTTCGCGCCAGGAAACGACCGCGTTCACGGCAGGACAGGTGTGGGGGAAGAGGGCACGTCAGTGACCGTAGAGGTTCGAGCCGCTCGAAGGTCAAGCGGCACCGGCGGCTCTAGGGTCGCGGTGTGCGAATCTCCGAAGTCAGTAAACGCAGCGGTGTCTCCGCCACGGCGCTCCGGTACTACGAGTCCATCGGGCTCTTGACCCCGGCCAGGGCCCACAACGGGTACCGCGACTACAGCCCGGACCTGCTCAGCCGCCTCGACCTGATTGAAGCCAGCAAAGAACTCGGATTGCCTCTTGATCAGATCGGCGCGCACCTCAGCACCATGGAGTCGACGTCCTGCACCGATGTCCGGGAGGCGCTGCGGCCGCTCTTGGCAGAGCAGGTGCGTCAGATCGAGAAGAAGCAGGCCCGGCTCGACCGGCTCCGGTCACGCCTCGCTCGTGCCGAACACGGCCTAGCCGCGTGCCCTGACCGGTCAGAGCGGTGCTCGACCGAGTGCGTGTTCCGAACGTTCCCCTGATCCGCCGAGCCTCGTCCACGAATCGATGGATCAGGGCGCCGCTCGCTGGATTGCGCGGTAGACCGTCGAACGCGCAACACCGAAGAGTTCGGCGATCTCGCTGGTTGTGTGGGCGCCGGTGCGGTGCAGCTGCACGAGGTGCTTCTCCTGTGAGGGGGTGAGCTTGGGCTTGCGACCGCGAAGCTTGCCAGCGGCCTTGGCGATCGCCATCCCCTCCCGCGTGCGGGCACGGATCAGGTCGGCCTCGAACTCAGCCACCATTCCGAGGACGTTGAATAGCAGGCGGCCCACTGGGTCGGTGGGGTCGTAGACCGCTCCCCCGAGGTTCAGGGCGACGCCCTTCTTCGTGAGCTCGTCGGAGATGTCGGTCGCGTCACGCAGCGAGCGGGCAAGACGGTCGAGCTTCGTCACCACCAGGACGTCGCCGGCACGGCACGCAGCGAGGGCCTCGCGCAGGCCCGGCCGGGCTCGAGTAGTGCCCGACAAGCCGTGGTCAACATGGACGTGTTGATCGTCAACACCAAGCGCTGCAAGACCGTCACGTTGTGCTGCGAGATCTTGTCCTGACGTCGAGACGCGGGCGTATCCGATGAGCATCCGACGACTGTAGCGTTCATCCCCCCGTCACCGGGCATTTTTGCGGGACAGGCATACGCGAATCCGCAGGCCAGGCGCCACTTGATGCCAGTCGGATAAAACGGGCCCAAGCAGGTGTCCCGATGAACGACCCTCTTACGAACGCAACCACAGCCCGACCATCGCGCGAGGGTTCACCGCAGCTTGTGAGCACACCAGCGAGATCGGGCCTGACGACCTCGCGGTGCCGCCAGGGGCTGGCGGTGCGGGGCGTTCCGTCGCACACTGGTGCCCAGCGAACGAGAGGACTCGTCATGAGCGACAGCGTGGTCCATCAGTACATCGCGGGGTTCCCGCCCGAGAAGCGCGAAGCACTCGAGCGGGTGAGACGGGCGATCCACGCCGGGTGCTCCGGCGGGATCGAGAGCCTCAGGTACGGCATGCCCGCCGTCCGCTTCGACGACGGCCACACGCTCTACTTCGCGGCCTGGACCCGTCACCTCGGCATCTACCCGGTCCCCCGCTTCGACGGCGCCCTCGAAGGCGACGTCTCGCCACACCGCCGCGCCAAGGACACGGTCGCCTTCGGCTGGGGCCGCCCGGTGCCGGACGAGCTGGTCGAACGCATCGCCCGCGCCGTGGCGTGCGGAACGGGGGCGACGTCGGACGCGCCTCCCCCGGCCTTCGCCGTCACCCGCTGACGCGACCCCTTATCCGACGTCCCCGGGGCCGGTCGAGTGGTCACGAATCGTCCCTCGCGCTCGGCCGAAGGACACTTTCGGACCACTCGACGCCCGATGCGACGAACGCGGGCGGGCGGGCGGACGGACGAGCAGCCTCGAGCGTCAGGCGAGACCGAGCTGCTGCAGGATGCCCAGCACATCGGTCGAGCCCCAGCGGTCGCACGCCTTGCCGTCGCGGTAGCCGATCACCTGCACGTTGCGCACCGTGAACCGCTTCCCGGTCGGCGCGTGACCCATGAACTCACCCGTGTGCGTGCCCGAGATGTCGTTGATCGTGACGAACTTCGTCGGCGTCACAATCGTCTCGAGCACCGTCCGGTCCACGTCGCTGAACGACTCCCCGAACTGCTCCCAGAACCAGGCGATGCCGCCGCCGCCCTCGGGCTGCCCGTCGGCCGGGTCGTGGTCGGTGAAGTCGTCGGTGAACCGTTCGTCGAGCGGGCGTTCCTGGTCGCGCATGCGCTCGACGGCGTCCATCGTCGCCAGCCCGCCCTCGGTGATCTCGGTCGCCATGGTGCCCACTCCGTCCCGGCCGCGCTCGTCGCGGCACCCGACCTGCCTACGCCCGCCGGTCGCGCCCGCCGTGTGAGCCCGTACCCCGGGGCAGCAACCCGCCCGTGGGGTACGACCCGCAGTCCGCCCGGCGTACCGTCCAGGGCACCGCGACCACGAGAGGACCCCGCATGACCCGCGACCAGTACACCTTCGCCGACCCGCGCTCGCTCTACCCGACGATCAGCCCCGAGGTGCAGCACCAGGACGAGCCCGGCCTGCAGTCGAAGATGACGCCCGTGCCCGACCTCGGCGAGGAGACCTACCGCGGCACCGGCCGCCTGACCGGCCGCAAGGCGCTCATCACGGGTGCCGACTCCGGCATCGGGGCCGCCGTCGCCATCGCCTACGCCCGCGAGGGTGCCGACGTCGCCCTGAACTACCTCCCGAGCGAGCAGTCAGACGCCGACCACGTCATCGCCATGATCGAGTCCGCGGGGCAGAAGGCCGTGGCCCTGCCCGGCGACCTGACCAGCGCCTCCTTCTGTCGCGAACTGGTCGAGAAGGCCGTCGAGGGGCTCGGCGGCCTGGACGCCGTCGTCAACGTCGCCGGCAAGCAGGTCTGGCACGAGGACATCGCCGACATCACCGACGAGCAGTTCGACCTGACCTTCCGCACCAACGTCTACGCGCCGTTCTGGATCGTCAAGGCGGCCGTCCCGCACCTGGCCCCCGGCTCGACCATCATCAACACGGCGTCGGCCGAGGCGCACACGCCGGCCCCCGACCGCCTCGACTACGCCGCCACCAAGGGTGCGATCAACAACCTGTCCAAGGGCATGGCGCAGCAGCTCATCAAGAAGGGCATCCGCGTCAACGTCGTCGCCCCGGGCCCGACCTGGACGGTGCTGCAGGTCACCGACGGCGTCGACCCCGAGTCGCTGCCCGAGTTCGGCTCGAGCGAGGCGCCGCTCGGCCGCGCAGGGCAGCCCGCCGAGCAGGCTCCGGCCTACGTGTTCCTCGCGTCGGGCGAGTCGAGCTTCGTCTCGGGCGAGACGCTCAACGTGAACGGTGGCATGGTCTCGCCGTAGACCCCACCCGCTCCGACACGACGTGCCGCCCCCTCGACCGGTGGGCGGCACGTCGTGTCTCGTCGGGGCGTCGCGAGAGGCGCAGGTCGCGAGGGCCGGGAGGCGCGGGTCGAGAAGGCAGGAGGCGCTGGTCGGGAAGGCGGGAGGCGCGGCTCGGCTGCACCGCGCCTCCCCGGCTCTCGGCGGGTCAGCCCGGCAGCGCCGCCGCGAGGTACGGCGCCGTCCGGCTGCCCGCGGCCCCGGCGACCTGCTCGGGCGTGCCGACGGCGAGCACGCGACCGCCGGCGTCGCCTCCCCCGGGGCCGAGGTCGATCACGTGGTCGGACGCGGCGACGACGCCCATGTGGTGCTCGACCACCACGACCGAGTTGCCCGCGTCGACGAGCAGCTGCAGCTGGGCGACGAGCAACTCGACGTCGGCCGGGTGGAGCCCCGTCGTCGGCTCGTCGAGCAGGTAGAGCGTGTGACCGGTGCGCGCCCGCTGCAGCTCGGTCGCCAGCTTGATGCGCTGCGCCTCACCGCCCGACAGCTCGGTCGCCGGCTGCCCGAGCCGGAGGTAGCCGAGCCCCACCTGCCGCAGGGTCTCGAGGGCCCGCGAGGCGCTGGTCACCTCGGTCAGGAACGTCGCGGCCTCGTCGACCGTCATCGCGAGCACGTCCGCGACCGTCGCCCCGTGCCAGGTCACCTCGAGGGTCTCGGGGTTGAACCGGGCGCCGTGGCACTCGGGGCAGGGCGAGTAGCTGCCGGGCAGGAAGAGGAGCTCGACCGAGACGAACCCCTCGCCCTGGCAGACCTCGCAGCGGCCGCCGACGACGTTGAACGAGAAGCGTCCGGCACCGTAGCCGCGCTCTCGTGCCAGGTCGGTCGCCGCGAACGCCTGCCGCACGGCGTCGAACAGGCCCGTGTAGGTCGTGAGGTTCGACCGCGGCGTCCGGCCGATCGGCTTCTGGTCGACCTGCACGACGCGGTCGACCCGCTCGTGCCCGGTCGCGGTCTCGGCCAGCACCCCACCCACCAGCGTCGACTTGCCCGAACCCGACACCCCCGTCACCGCGGTCAGCACGCCGAGCGGCAGGTCGACGTCGACGCCGACGAGGTTGTGCCGGGTGACGCCCCGCAGCTCGAGGGTGCCGACCGGTTCGCGGCGGACGGGCGGCTCGTCCTGGGCGCGACCGGCGTCGGACGGTTCGAGGAAGCGTCGGGTGACCGAGTCGGCGACCCCGGCGAGCCCGGCGACGGGACCGCTGTAGAGCACCGCGCCTCCTTGGCTGCCGGCCCCCGGGCCGACGTCGACGACCCAGTCGGCGCGGCGCACGATGCTCATGTCGTGCTCGACGACGAACACGGAGTTGCCGCTCGCCCGCAGGCGTTCGAGCACCTCGACGAGGGACTCGGCGTCGGCCGGGTGCAGGCCGGCGCTCGGCTCGTCGAGCACGTAGACGACGCCGAACAGGCCGGACCGCAGCTGCGTCGCGATGCGCAGCCGCTGCATCTCGCCCGGCGACAGCGTGGGCGTCGCCCGGCCGAGGCTGAGGTAGCCGAGCCCGAGGTCGTCGAGCACGGTCGTGCGGGCCAGCAGGTCGGCGGCGAGGCGGACGGCGACCTCGGTGACCTCACCCGACGACGCGTTCGACACGGCGGCCGACGCGCTCGTCAGGGTGGCGGTCGGCCGCAGGACGTCGCCCAGCTCGGCGATCGGCAGCGCGTTCAGCTCGGCGATGGTGCGGCCCGCGAAGGTCACCGCGAGCGCGGCCCGGGTCAGCCCGCTGCCGCCGCAGAGCGAGCACGGCCCGCTCTCGACGTACCGCAGCACCTTGGTGCGCTGCGTCTCGCTCTGCGAGTCGGCGAGGGTGTGCATGACGAAGGCGCGGGCGCTCCAGAAGCGGCCCTTGTACGGCTTCGCGACCCGGTCGCGCTGGGGGTTCACCTCGACGACGGGCTGCTCGTCGGTGTACAGCAGCCAGTCGCGGTCGGCCTGGGGCAGGTCGCGCCAGGGGCGGTCGATGTCGTAGCCGAGGACGCTCGTGACGTCGCGGAGGTTCTTGCCCTGCCAGGCTCCCGGCCAGGCGGTGATGGCGCCGTCGCGGATGCTCAGGGAGGGGTCGTGGACGGCCGACGACTCGGTGACCTCGTGCGCGACGCCGAGGCCGTGGCAGCGCGGGCAGGCCCCGGCGACGGTGTTGGGCGAGAACGAGTCGGACTCGAGGCGGTCGGCCCCGGCGGGGTAGCTGCCGGCCCGCGAGTAGAGCATCCGCATCGAGTTCGACAGGGTGGTCAGGGTGCCGACGGTCGACCGCGAGCTCGGCGCCCCCCGACGCTGCTGCAGGGCGACGGCCGGAGGCAGGCCCGTGATCTCGTCGACGTGCGGGGTGCCGCCCTGCGCGATCAACCTACGTGCGTAGGGAGCCACCGACTCGAAGAACCGGCGCTGCGCCTCGGCGAAGATCGTGCCGAACGCCAGTGACGACTTGCCCGAGCCCGAGACGCCCGTGAACGCGACGATGCTGTCGCGCGGCACGTCGATGTCGACCGCGCGCAGGTTGTTCTCGCGGGCACCACGGACGCGGACGAAGCCGCGGGCGTGGACGTCGGCCGGGGCTGGTGCGGTCGCGGGGGCTGCGGCGGTCGCGGGGGCTGCGGCGGTCGCGGGGGCTGCGGCGGTCGCGGGGTCGGCGGGGGCCGCGGCGGTCGGGGCGTCGCCCGAGGCCGCGGCGGTCGGGGCGTCGGCGGGGGCTGGTGCGTCGGGGGCGCCAGGGGCTGCTGCCGCGGCGGCGGTCGCGGGGGTGGGCACGTCGGGAGGCGCGGTGTCGGGCATCCGGTTGATGCTACGGGGGTCGGGGGCGGCCGGGCCGGGCCGCGTCTCGCCGAACCCCGTTCACGAAGCCGAACCCCGTTTCTTCGTGGTTCGTCTTCGCGAACGGGGTTCGTGCCCCGAGCGGCGGGTGCGGATGTCGGCGGCCCGTCGTACCGTGTGCGCGTGCCCGAGCCGATCGCCGCCTGGTGGGCGCGACGCCAGACGTCGCGCGGGCTCGCCGTGCCCTACGCGGTGGGCAGCTACCGCGAGGCGTGGGCGTCGTACCCGGTGCTGGTGCGCCAGTACCGCCCCGAGCACAACGCCGGCATCGTGCTGAGCCAGATCCCGCCCGCGGCCGACGTGTGGCTGTGCTGGCTCTGCGACGCCGGCCACGTGTTCGTCGCCACTCCCGACGAGCAGCGACACCGGCCGGGGCGCGAGCGACGCCGGTCGTCGTGGTGCCCCACCTGCAGCGAACTGGCCGTGCCACACGCGCTGCCGATGCGCCCGCCCATCGCTCCTGCGGCGGTCGTGCGGGCGCAGGCCGAGGCCGCCCGGCGGCAGGCCGCGGTCACGGACGAGCCGGCCGCGCTCGTCCGCGGACCAGCCCTGGCCACCGGCGAGACGGGTGCGGGCCTGCCGGCGCCCGCACCGACGACCGCGACGTCGTCGGTGCCGGGCTCGACGGTGCAGGCTCAGAAGTCAGGAGGCGCGGCGCCCGGTACCCCGCCACCCCCGCCCCGGCGTCGTCGCTCCGTGAGCACCGGCCTGCCGTCGACGACACCACGGGCGGACGCGACCGGCAGTCCGGGCTCCCGCGCCGCCCAGCCGAGCCGCGCCTCCGAGCCCGCCGACGCTTCCCAGCCGGCCCGCGCCTCCGAGCCGGCCCGCGCCTCCGAGCCGGCCCGCGCCGCCCAGCCGGCCCGCGCCTCCCGGGGCGGTCGGGCCTCGCGGCCGACCCGTGCCTCGCGGCCGGTCTGCGACAAGACGCCGGCGCTGCCGACGGGCACCCCGTTCACCAGCGTGTGTGCGCCGAAGCCGGCGTCGGCGGTCGAGGCCGAGCTGCGGGCCGAACTGACCGCCCGGCTCGAGTTCGAGCCCGGGCTCAACGCCGTGCGCGTCGGGCGTCCGTTCTTCGACCACGTCGAGGTGTGGCCGGACATCGTGCTGAGCGAGCTGCGGGTCGCGATCGAGTACGACTCGACCGGGCGGCACGGGCTCGAGCACGTCGGACACCGCGAGACCGCCGACCGGCGCAAGGACGCGGCCCTCCGCGCGGCCGGCTGGCAGGTCGTGCGACTGCGCACGGGCAAGCTGCCGCCCCTCGGCCCGCACGACCTGCAGCTCTCGGGGCTGACCCGGCAGACGGTGCCGTTGCTGCTCGACGAACTGCGGGCCATCCGCGGCCCCCTGCTCGTCGACGCCTATCTGCGCCCCTGACCCCGGCGCGCACCCGAACGACCGGGCACAGCCACGACACTGCACCGCGTTTCGTGCACGGCACCCGATCTAGTCGCGGTGCGAAGGACGAAACCCGGTGCGACGAGGCTCAGGGCCCGGCGCGGACCAGGGTCAGCCGCGCAGGGCCAGGGTCAGCCGCGCAGGGCCAGGGCCTCGCTGCGCCAACGGGCGTACCGCTGCCAGGGGTCGTCGACGCCCGCGGCGAGCGCCGTCACGTGCGCGTCGAGTTCGGCGCTCGGTGCGAACCACTCGGTGCGGCCGAAGCGGGTCGCGGCGAACTGTCCGTGCCTCCGGCGTTCGACCACGCGGTCGCCCCGCTCGAAGGCCAGGAGTTCGTCGTGCCAGAGGGTACCCAGGCGCTGCCGCGGGTTCGACGAGGTGCCGATCTTGATGCGGTCGTCGAAGCGGATGTAGTAGACGACGTCGACCCGCACGACCCCGAGCTCGGCGTCGGGAACGTCGCCCTGGCGCCACTCGCAGACGGCGCAGAGCCAGCCCGACGGCCAGTGCACGCCGAGCCGCGAGCCGCAGGCGAGGCACGGCGACGGCAGCAGGTCGGTCACCCCGTCGCCCGAGCCCTCGCGTGCCGCCACCCAGTCGGCGGCGACCGCCAGGTGCCGGTCGCACAGCGGCACGGGCGACGACGCGTCGACCGGGCGACCGCAGGCGGTCTCGAGGGGCCCAGCCGCGCCTCCTCGGCAGGCGTCGGGTTCGGAAGTGGGGCTGGTCACCTCCGCAGGCTAGACGCGACCGCCGACAGGCTCGACCCCGGAGGCGGGACCGTGCCCGACCGGAGGTGGGCCGTGCCGCTCGGGGGCGGGGCCGCACCCGGCCGGAGGCGGGACCGTGCCCGCCCGGAGGTGGGCCGTGCCGCTCGGGGGCGGGGCCGCGCTCGACCCGGGGCTATTCGTGCTCGCGGTCGATGCGCAGGCCGAGCGGGTGCGGCCCGAGCAGCAGCCAGACGGCCCCGGCGCCGATCGGGAAGAGGACGGCCGCGACCGTCCAGACGGTGCGCTCGAGCTGGGTCGTGTCGGCTCGACGGCGCACGGCTCGCACGATGCTCACGACGATCACGAGGTAGACGACGGCGACGACGATCGCCACCACGGCCGGACCCCAGTCACCCCACGCACTCATGCGTTCAGCCTAGGGCGCGGTGCCCGACACGAGCCGGCGTCCGTCGACCCGGCGCCCGCCGATCCATCAACCCGCCGACCCGGCACACGCACACGACCCGGCGCCGACCCCCCACCCCTGCTCAGTGCCCGCTGAGCCGCGCCAGCACCGCGTCGTACCGCCCCTCGGCCTCGGCGTCGCGCAAGAACCTGACGCGCTCGACCAGGATCTCGTGGGCGTCGGGCTGCGCCTCGAGCAGGGCCATCGTCTCGTCGAGGTACTCGTCGAGCGGCATGGCCGAGGGGTCGTCCTGTTGCCCGAGCAGGGTGGTCTGGACGGCCGGCGGCACGAGTTCGACGACCTGCACGCTGGTGCCCGCGAGCTGCACGCGGACGGCCTCGCTGAACGAGTGGATCGCGGCCTTGGTCGCCGAGTAGGTCGGCGTGATCGGCAGCGGCACGCTCGCGAGCCCCGACGAGACGGTCACGAACGAGGCGGCCGGCTGCGTCTGCAGGAACGACGTCCACGCGGCCAGCAGCCGGATCGGCCCGAGCAGGTTCGTCGTGACCGTCGCCTCGGCCGTCGCGAGGAAGTCGCCGCTCGTGACGTCCTCGGTCTGCATGATGCCGGCCATCGCGACGACGACGTCGGTCTCGGGCCAGCGGCGCTGGACCTCGGCCGAGACCTCGACGACGGCCTGCGGGTCGGTGGTGTCTAGTTCGACGGCCTCGATGCCCGGGTGGTCCCGGACGATCTCGTCGAGCAGGGCCCGGCGGCGGCCCGCCACGATGACGGTGTTGCCCGCGGCCTGCAGGCGCAGGGCGAGGCCCAGGCCGATGCCGGACGTGGCTCCGGGGATGAACACGGTGTTGCCGCTGATCTTCACGGTCGCTCCTTCGTGGGGTGCCGCGCGCGGCGCGGCGTGGGTGCCGCGCGCGGCGCGGCGTGGGTGCCGCGCGCGGCGCGGCGTGGGTGCCGTGCACCGCGCGGCGGGTGACGCTCGCCGGGAAGACGACCGTCGGTGCTGACCCCACCCTGCCCCGAGGAGGCGCGGGTCGGCAGAGAGCGCTCGTCCAGGGATCGACGGTCCCTGGCTGGGCGACGGCCCGGCTGACAGCATGGGGCGATGGACCGTGCCGAGCTCGCCGACTTCCTCCGTCACCGCCGAGAGGCGCTGCGCCCGTCCGACGTCGGCCTGCCCGAGGGCGTCCGCCGGCGCACCGCGGGTCTCCGCCGAGAAGAGGTCGCGTCGCTGGTCGGCATGTCGACCGACTACTACGCGCGCCTCGAGCAGCAGCGCGGCCCCCAGCCGTCCGAGCAGATGGTCGTCGCCCTGACGCGTGCCCTCCGCCTCAGCCTGGACGAGCGCGACCACCTCTACCGCCTGACGGGGCACCACCCGCCGCGTCGGACGCGGGGCGGCGACCACGTCAGCCCGGCCCTGCTGCGGGTGCTCGACCGGCTCGTCGACACGCCGGCGCTGGTCCTCAGCGACCTGGCCGAGACGCTCGCGCAGAACCGCCTCGCGGTGGCCCTGCTCGGCGACCAGATGCGCTTCGAGGGCCTGGCCCGCAGCGCGTTCCACCGGTGGTTCACCGACCCGGCCGAGCGCGCCTCCTACCCGGTCGAGGACCATGCGCACCAGCTCGAGCTGCAGGCCTCGGGGCTGCGGGCGGCCCTGAGCATGGCGGGCGGCGGCGGCCGACCGCGAGAGCTCGTGGAGGCGCTGCTCGCGTCGAGCGACGAGTTCGCCACGCTCTGGAGCCGGCACGCGGTGCACCAGCGCTTCGACGACCGCAAGACGCTGCTGCACCCCGAGCTCGGCCGGATCGAGGTCGACTGCCAGGCGCTGTTCACCGAAGACCAGTCGCAGACCCTGCTCGTGCTGACGGCGACGCCCGGGTCCGACGACGACGCCAAGCTGCGCTTGCTCGACGTGATCGGCACGGGGCGGTTCGCCGAGCAGGGCTGAGGGCTGAGGGCCGAGGCTGGCGGCCGCTGGCCGAGGGCCGAGGGCCGCCGGCTGACGCCGCTCGCCGCGGGTTGCTCGGGCCGGAGACCGGGGGCACCGGCGAAGATGGACGCACGCACGACGACGTGACCCCGAGGAGACCGCATGTCCACGCAGACCCCGAGCACCCCGAGCTTCCCCGCCGCGACGGCCGTCCCGCTGCGCGGCGGGCCGAGCCTCCGCTGGGGTGTGATCGGCCCGGGAGAGATCGCCGGGGACTTCACCGACGCGCTGCACGCGCACACCGACCAGCGCGTGGTCGCCGTGGCGTCGCGCAGCCTCGACCGGGCCGAGGCCTTCGCCCGCGCCCACGGCGTCGACGCGGCGTACGGAGACGAGGAGGCGCTGGTCGCCTCCCCGGACGTCGACGTCGTCTACGTGGCCACGCCCCACACCCGTCACCTGCCGGACGCGCTGACGGCGATCCGGGCCGGCAAGCACGTCCTGATCGAGAAGCCGATGGCCACCAGCACGGCCGAGGCCGACGAGATCGCGGCCGCGGCGAGCGCCGCCGGCGTCCTCGCCATGGAGGCGCTCTGGACCCGCTACCTGCCGCACACCACCGTCATCGCCTCGCTGCTCGCCGACGGCGCGATCGGCGACGTGAGACTCGCGACCGCGGACGTCGCCTGGGCGAACGACCTCTCGGCCGGCGGGCGCATGGCCGACCCGGCGCTCGGCGGCGGCGCCCTGCTCGACATCGGCGTCTACGCCTTCTGGTTCACCCAGTTCGCGACCGGCCACCCCGTCGAGTGGCACGCGACCGGCTCGACCCGGGCGGACGGGGTCGACCTCGACGCGGCCGTCGTCACCCGCACGGCCGACGGGGTGCTCGCGACCGCCGCCACGAGCCTGCTCACCACCTCGCCCGGGCTCGGCACGATCGCGGGCACGACCGGGTCGATCCGCACCCTGCAGAACCTGGTCTTCCCCGCGACGTTCGAGCTCACCACGGGCGCCGGGTCGGCCGTCTGGAGCGACCCGTCCGTGCCGACCGGCCGACAGGGGCTCGCCTACCAGGCCACGGCGCTGGCGTCCTACGTGGACGCCGGGCTGCGCGACTCGCCCCTGCACTCGCTGGCCGACTCGAGGTCGCTGCTCGCGACGACCGAGGCGACCCGCGCCTCCTTGTCGGTCGTCTGACCCGCGGGCACGCGGGTCGGTTCCGAGCCCGGGAGGCGCGGGTCGATTCGCGAACGGGAGGCGCGGGTCGGCTCGCGAACGGGAGGCGCGGGCCGGCCGGCAGGGGTGGGCGCGCCGGCTCAGCTGGCGACGGGCGGCACGGACGCGACGGCGATGTCGTGCCCGTCGGCCGCGCGGATCTCGACCGAGGCCACGTCGGGCCGCAGCACGGCGGCGTTCAGCCGGCAGTCGACGCGGACGTCCGAGCCGAGGAAGGCCCCGGACTCGTACTCGCGCCCGTCGTCCCCGACGACGACGACGGTGAACGCCGAGCCCGTCGGCAGGCCGTCGACGCTGAGCACGGTCTCGGTGCCCCAGGTGTGGGCGACGAGGTCGCCGTCGAGGTCGACGCCGGCCGGTTGACCGGTGAAGTCGACGTGCTCGGTGGCTCCCAGGGTGCCGGCCGGGCCGGTGACGACGGTGTCGCGGGGCGACGCGAGCAGGGCGCCTCCCCCGGCGCCGATCGCGAGGCACGCGGCGGCCGCGACGGCGATCAGCAGGGGGCGTCGACCACGACCCGAGCGGGCGGCGGCGACGTGCGGGCCGATCCGCGTGACGGCCGCGTCGGCCTCACGCTCGCCGTCCGCGCCCGCAGCACCGGCAGCACCGGCGGCACCGACTCCGCCGGCAGCACCGGCGGCACCGGCGGCGTGGGCGTCCCCTCCGGTGCCGATCGCGTCGATCCGGTCGCGCAGCCGGTCGCTCGGGGCGACGTCGTCCCAGCGCCCGAAGCCCGAGAGCCCCTCGACGACCACTCCCAGCGAGGCGAGCTCGGCGTCGACGCCCGGGTCGGCGGCCCGCAGCCCGTCGAACTCGGCGCGTTCGGCCGGCGAGAGGTCGTCGGCGAGCGCCGCGGCGATCAGTTCGTCGCGACGGGAGCCCTCGGCACCGGCGCTCCCTCCGGCGCTGCCGGCAGCACCGGGACCGGTGATCCCTCCGGTGCCGCCACCGGCAGCTGGCGTTCGGTCAGTCATCGGTCGTCTCGCCTTCGTCGAGGTGGGTGCGGAGGGCGCGCAGGGCGTGGAACACGCGGGTGCGCAGGGTCGCGACGGGCACGCCCGTGCGGTCGGACACCTCGCGGTAGCTGAGGCCCTCGAGGTGGACGGCCACGACGGCCGCCCGGTGGTCGTCGCTGAGGCGGGCGAGCCCTTCGGCCATGCCCAGCCGTTCGAGCGGGTCGGCCACGGTCGCCACCGGTTCGGGCGCGTGGTCGAACGGCACGAGCGACGGGGTGCGTCCCCGCGCACGGTGCACGTCGAGCACCACGCGCCGCTCGATGGCGAAGAGCCAGGTGCGCACGCTGCCGCGGTCGGCGTCGAACGACTCGCGGGCCCGCCAGGCGCGGACGAACGTCTCTTGCACGCAGTCCTCGGCCAGGGCCCGGTCGCGCAGGGCGTTGACGGCGAAGCCGAGCAGCGCCGAGCCGTGCTCGACGAACGCGGCCCGGACGTCGAGCCCGGGCGACCCCTCGCTCATCGGGCTCCGATCTGTCGTGCGGCCCGAGACGGGAGCGGCGCGACCCATGACGGCGATCATCCGCCTGACCTCCAGCCTATCCACGCCGGTCGCGGATGCCGACGGGGTGTACGTCCGCCGCGCCTCCCCCGTTCATCGGGACGCGCACGAAGTTCGTCGAGACGCGCAAGAAGTCCGTCAGGACGCGCACGAACTTTCTCGGACCCCGGGTGAACGCATCAGCCGACCTCGACGTAGGCCCTGTCGAGCGGCACCCGCCCGGGAGCCGCCCGTCGAGAGGACCCGGAGCATGCCGAAGATGACGCGCACGACCAAGAAGACCGCGATCCGCACCCTGACCGTGGGCGGCGCCGCCGCCGCGGCCGTCACCCTGTTCGCCGCGACCCCCGCGTTCGCCGAGACCGAGGTGCCCGAGCCGTCCCGCTTCACCAGCGCCTACACGGTGATGGCGACGCCCGACCAGGTCATCAACAACGACGGGGTCGCCACCCCGGGCGAGTCCGGCGCGACCGGCACGTTCGACTTCCGGGTCAACAGCGACACCGAGGTCATCTGCTACGACATCACGCTGCGCGGCGTGACCGGCGACTACCAGAGCCCGGCCAAGACCGCGACGCACATCCACGAGGCGGCGCAGGGTCAGGCCGGCCCGCCGCGCATCGCGTTCCCGAACCCGGTCGACCGCGGTGACGGCACGCGCACGAGCAGCGGCTGCCTGCAGGGACCGTTCACCACGGGCGTGACGAGCGACGCCGGGTCCGACACGGGCACCGGCTTCAGCCTGAAGCAGCTCGAGGCGAACCCGGCCGGCTTCACGGGCGACTCGCACACCGCGTCGTTCGCGGCCGGCGTGGTCCGCGGCCAGCTGACGCAGGTGCCCGTGGGCGGCGTCGACACCGGACTCGGAGGCGCGGCCACCGAGGGCGGGACGGCCGGCCTCGGCCTCGCCGCCGGTGGTGCCGGCGCGCTCGCCCTGCTCGGCGCGGGCGCGTACGTCCTGACCCGTCGCCACCGCCAGGCTCGGGCCTGACGTGCGCCGCCCCCTGCTGCCGGCGGTCGTCGCCGTCGTCGTGCTGGCCCTGACCGGGTGCGCGTCGCCCGGGGTGGTCGGGCCGACGGCGGCGCCGACCCCGGGGGCGGGGGCGGGCGCCTCGCCGACCGCGGCTCCGTCGGCGACCGGCACCGCGCCTCCTGCGGTCGACGCGCTCGCCACGGTCGGCGCAGGCGTGGCCCCGGCGGCCGTCTCGGTGCCGGCGATCGGACTCGACGCCCCGCTGATCGACCTCGGGATCGCCGACGACGGCGCCATGGAGGTGCCCGTCGACGCGGACGACGTCGGGTGGTTCACCGGCGGAGGCAAACCCGGCGGGCGCGGGCCCACGGTGATCGCCGCCCACGTCGACTCGGCCTCCGGGCCCGCGGTCTTCGCGCGACTCGACGAGCTCGTCGCGGGAGACCGCGTCGACGTGACGACGGTCGAGGGCGGCGTCGTCGGCTACGTCGTGACCGAGGTGCTCGACGTGCCGAAGGCGGAGTTCCCGACCGGGCGGGTCTTCGGCGCCCAGCCGACCGACCAACTGCGGCTCATCACCTGCGGCGGCGTGTTCGACCGCTCGTCGGGGCACTACGACCAGAACCGGATCGTCTTCGCCGAACCGATGGGCTGAGCCGCCGGGCGCCCGGGCGAACGGGCGACCGGGCGGGCCGGACGAGCAGGCGGCCGGGTGGGCCGTCGACTCGACCGACCCGGCCTACAGCACCCCGGGAGGCGCGGCGCGGGTCGGCCGCGCCAGGGTCGCCACGAGGTGCTCGACGAGCGGCACGGTCCAGGCCACGTTCGCCGCGATGCCCCGGTTCGGCTCGTCGTCGGGCTGGTGCAACCGGTGCAGGTCGTTGAAGGTCAGGAACGCGCTCGGCACCCCGGCGCGGTAGAACGACGCGTCGTCGGTGCCGGTCGTCGGCGGGAACCGGGTCACGAGTTCGAGGTCGGGCCGGGTCGCCGACGCGTGCTGCAGCAGGGCCGAGCGGAACGCCGTCGAGAACGCCTCGGGCGCACCGAACGCCTCGACGAACGAGCCGCGGCCGAGCCCGTCGACGTTCAGCACGTAGTCGATCGCGTCGAGGTCGGCGGTCGACGCCGTGTCGACGAAGTGTCGCGACCCGCCCAGGTGCCACTCCTCGGCGGTGAAGAAGACGAGGCGCACCGACGGCACCGGCGGCTCGGCCGCCCACTTCTCGGCGAGGTGAAGCAGGGCGATCGTCCCGCTGCCGTTGTCGTAGGCGCCGACGGTGTTGAAGAAGCTGTCGTAGTGGGCGCAGAGCAGCACCGAGCCCTCGCCCGTGCCCGGCACGTCGACGATCAGGTTGTCGCTCGTGGCCGCCGCGACGGCACCGCTGTCGGCCTCGACCTCGACGACGAGCGCCTTGCCGTCACCCAGCCACTCGGTCAGCTGCAGGCCGTCGAGCCGGCCGATCGCCAGGTGGGCGACCTCGAGGTCGGACCCCGACGGCAGGGGCTGGGGCGCGGCGGGTCCGTCGTCGCGGGCGTGGAGGTACGCGAGCACGCGCCCGTCGTCGTCGGTCACGACGAACTTGCGCCAGGTCATCGAGTCGCCCCAGAGCCCCTGGGGGCCGACGGCCTCCACCGTGCCGCGACGCGGGCCGTCCGTCGAGCCGCTCCAGAGCATCGGCCAGGCGGGCAGCTCGCGGACGATCGGGTCGTGGACGACCACGCGGTGCACGGAGCCCGGCTGCCAGCCGGGCAGCGTCACGGCCTGTCGTTCCACCGGCCAGCCGACCGCACCGAGGTGCTGCTCGAGCCAGTCGGCCGCGGCCGCGATGCCCGGCGTGCCGTGGAAGCGCGGCCCGTGCTCGACGAGCGCGACGAGGTCGTCGTAGGCCCGGTCGACGGCCTCGGGGTCGGTGTCGGTGGTCATGTCGTTCCTCTCGGGGGCGTGGTGTCGCGCCAGGGCGCGGTGTCGCTCGGCGACGGAGGGCTGCTCGCCGGCGGGGGGCTGCTCGGGGTCGGCGACGACCCGAGGAGGCGCGGCTCGACCCCCCGGGCGGCTCGCGCCACCGTCGCGGCCGGCACCCCGAGCAGGTGCTGGGCCACGCGGGCGACGTCGTCGGTCCGCCCCCGGAACCACCAGCTCGAGAACCGGTCGGTGACGGCGTCGGGTCGCGGGCCGAGCACGGGGGTGCCCCGCGCCTCGATCTCGGCGAACCCGCCGAGCCCGCCGTCGTCGTCGTAGAGGTGCAGGGAGTCGCCCCGGACGCCGGGCGACGGGTCGGGCTCCTCGGAGTACTCGGCGGACGGGTCGCTGTGACTGCCGCGCACGAACAGCACGGCGCGGTCGTCGGCGGGCGTGCCCACGGCCCGCACGTGGCCGATGCGTCCGGTGACGTGCGGCGCCGCGAAGCCGATCTTGAAGCGGTCCGCCCCCGTCAGCGACACGGCGACGCCCCCCGGCACCTCGGCGAGCAGGTCGCCGACCGGCTCGTAGTAGTCGGTCACCTGGGCCCCGGGGACGGCCGCGACGAACGCGGTCCCGCCGGGGCGGACCTGGTCGAGCACCCACGACTCGGCCTCGTGGGCACCGTCCGACGTGATGCCGAGGCGGACCTCGGTCACGTAGCCGCCGTACTCGACCCCGTCGACCACGGACGCCCCGCCGGGGCTCGCGACCGACGCCCCGCGCAGGTGGCGCAACGGGTGCGCGGCGGGCCGGACGACCAGCCGCAGCTCGGCCCGGACCGCCCCCGTGGGCTCGGTGAAGGCCTCGAGCTCGGCGACCCGCGTCATGGTGACGTGCTCGCCCGTGCGCTCGAGGTCGTGCCGGCCGGGGTCGAGCGAGGGCGGCATCTCGTAGCTGCCCCAGTAGTCGCTGCGGTCGCGGATCATGTAGGCGATCTCGGGCCCGATCCAGACCCGGTCGCCGCCGACGTTCCAGTCGCCGCCGGCCACCAGCGCCCCGAACGACGCGTCGTCGCCGAAGGCGTCCGGCAGCCAGTTCTCTGGCAGGCCTCCGGAGAAGAACGGCCCGTAGACCCGACCCCCGTACGACGAGACGACCACGACGGCGTCCGGGCCGACGGCCAGGCGTTCGAAGGGGATGCCCGCGGCCGAGAGGCGGGCCTCGACGGCCCGCAGGTCGACGACCGGGCCGGTCACGCGGCCACCTCGACGAGCGCGCTCGCGTGGAACGCGTCCTCGGCCCGCAGCATGCCGGCGAACCAGCGGTCCAGCTGTGCGTCGGTCACGTCGTCGGGCAGCTCGTCGACCAGCTGGTGCAGGAACGCCACCTGCGAGCGGAAGCCGTCGGTGACGTGCAGGTCGATCCACCGCTGCACGTCGCCCGGTCGGGGCACCTCGCGCTCGGCCGCTCGCGTGCACCAGCGCAGGTAGAGGGTCTCGGCCGCGGCGAGGCTCGTGACCACCCCGGCGTAGCCGCCCTCGTCGAGAGCGGCCGTCACGGCCCCCTCGAGGACGGAGGCGCGGCGCAGCAGGTCGGTCGAGGTCGCGTCGTCGACCGGTCGCGTCGCCAGCAGCCGCTCGAAGTACCGGCTCTGCGGACCGACGAGGTCGGCGACGGCGTCGGCGTGACGCTCGGCCCGCGACCACTCGGACTGCTGCCAGAGGCAGTACCCGGCCAGCCGGGCGGCGGTCCGGACGAACGCCTGCTCGATGGCGAGGTAGCGTCCGAAGTCGGCGTCGTCGATCGTGCCGTCGGCCATCCGGGCGAGCAGCGGCACGGACGCCGACGCGTCGAGCCCGTCCGAGCACCGCGCGACGAGCGCGGCCGCCCGCCCCCCGGGGCCCCGCGAGCCCGCCGCGGGGCCGGTCGGCGTCAGCGGCTGGTCAGCCACGAGACGATGCCCTGGAACACCTTGGCGTAGCCGCTCCACTCGTCGCAGAACGCCGGCGGCGCCCAGTGCGGGGAGCAGTCGCTCGTGAAGACCGCGGTGCGTCCGGCGCCGGCCTCGCCGACGACGACGAGCGGGTCGCCGTCCAGCCGGGCCAGTTCGACGGCTCCCGGCTTGACGACCGTGCGGTTGTAGCCGAGCAGCAGGGGCCACTCGGTGCCGGCACCGCCGAGGGCGGGGTGGTCGGCGTCGAGCACGGTCGCGACCACCCCGGCCGGGCGCTCGACGCGGTCGTCGCCGATCAGCAGCTCGACCGGCAGCACGTCGGCGATCTCGGTCCGGGCGTAGCCCGCGCGACCCTGCCAGCCCGAGAACGACAGGTAGCCGCCGATCATCAGCAGCGCGCCTCCCGCCTCGACCCAGCGGGCGAGCTCCTGGACGCGGTCGCGACCGGGGATGCTCTTCTCGAAGACGGCGGGCGCGAGCTGCAGCGAGTTGACCCCGATGTCGGACAGCACCACGACGTCGTAGGCGTCCAGCGCCTCCCGGGTCTCGGGGAACTCGGTCGGCACGAGGTGCGCGGGCAGGTGGACGACCTCGTGGCCACCGGCCTGCAGGGCGGCCCGCAGCTGCGCGACGCCCTCGGTGTACGAGTGGGCGGTGAACTCGTCGACGCCCTTGGTGTGGGTGGTCGCGGTGATCCAGCTCTCGCCGGCGATGAGGATGCGGGACATGGTGGTGCCTTCCGGTGGTGACGGGACGGGACGGGACGGGACGAGGAGGCGCGCGCGGCTCGGTGCCGCACGGTCGCCCCTCAGCGGGTCAGGGCCGCGCCCTCGAAGAGGTCGCGGACGTTGCGGGTGCCGACGCCGTGCACGACGCCGGCGTCGACGCCGAGGTCGACGAGGCGGTCGAGGAACACCGCGGGGATGTACGAGAGGCCGTTGCCGCCGTGCCGACGCAGCATGCTCTTGAGGAACAGGTCGTGGCTGAAGAGCAGGCGACGACCGAACCCGGCGGACACGAGGCGGGCGATCGCCGCGGCCGTCTCGACGGGCGACGGCGACTGGCCCTCACCTGGCAGCGAGAAGCGGTAGGGCATGCCGATCATGTCGAACTCGAGCCAGACGCCGCGCTCGGCGAGACTGCGCTGGTAGTCGGGGTCGGAGCCCGAGGGGTCCATGTGGCAGAGGACGACCGCGGTCGGGTCGACGCCCTCGTCGCGCAGCACGACGTCGAGCACGCGACCGCCGTGACGGACGAAGCCGGGCAGGTGCACGAACATCGGCAGGCCGGTCTCGCGCTGCAGGCGGCAGGCCGCCCGCAGCGAGCGCTCCTCGCGTTCGGTGAAGCCGGGCGAGACGCCGATCTCGCCGATCACGCCCGAGCGGGGCAGGCCGGTCTCGGCCGGGTCGGCCCGGTACTGCGCGACCAGGCGGGCGGCCAGGTCGTCGACGGCGTCACGACCCGTGGCCTCGGGGTGGAACCGTTCGAGGTACCAGCCGCCGCCGGTGACGACGTTCACCCCGCTGCGACGCGAGATCTCGGCGAGCCGGCGGGGGTCGCGACCCTGGCCGTCCGAGGTCAGCTCGATCACCGTGCTGCCCCCGAGGTCGCGGAACGCCACGAGTTCGTCGACCGCGTCGTCGTCGCCGTCGAGCACGCAGTTGTCGCGGCAGGCGAGCGGCCGGTCGCGCAGCAGCCAGGCGATGTCGGGGGTGACCGGGGCGTCGAACAGCTCGGGGAACTCGGGGTCGGGTTCGAGGCCGCCCTCCTCGATGCTGTTGATCAGGTGCTCGTGCGGCAGCGTGTAGCCGAGGCGGTCGCTCGGCACCGGGCCGGTCACCGTCTGCACGTCGACGACGGCGGTCGTCTCGACGCCGAACCCCCCGACGCGGCTCATCGGGTCACCACCTTGCGCACGAGGTCGGTGAACGAGCCGCCGCGCAGGTTGATCCAGATGACGACGATCAACAGGCTGCCGGTGACGATCGGCACGATGTAGGGGCTGAGGCCGAGCAGCGTGAGGCCGTTCGTGATGACACCGGTCAAGATGGCGCCGATCGCGGTGCCGATGACGCTGCCCTTGCCGCCGAGCAGGTTCGTGCCGCCGATCACGACGGCCGTGATGACCGTCATGGCGAAGTCGACGCCCGAGTTCGCGTCACCCGACCCGAGGCGGGCCGCCGTGATGATGCCCGCGGCACCGGCCGCCGTGCCGCTCAGCACGAGGGCCGTCATCTTGACGAAGCGGGTGTCGACGCCGGCGCGACGGACCGACTCCTCGTTCGAGCCGATGCCGGTGATGTACTGACCGAACCGCATGCGCTGCAGGCCGACGATGCCGACGCCGACGATGATCAGGGCGAGCCAGGCGGGGTAGCCGAGGCCGAACAGGCGCCCCTGGCCGACCTGCGCGAAGATCAGGCCCGACCCGATCGCGATCGAGTAGCCCTTCGTGATCAGCAGCGCGACGCCCCGCACGATCGACATGGTGGCCAGCGTGACGATGAACGACGGGATGCCCTGGTAGCTCGAGAACCAGCCGTTGACCAGCCCGCAGAGGGCGCCGACGGCGAGGCAGATCACCATGACGAGCACCGACTCGAGCCCGGCCCTCAGCAGCACCGCGCCGATCACCGAGACGAGGGCGAGCGTCGACCCGACCGAGAGGTCGATCATGCCCGCCGTGATGACGAAGGTCATCGCCACGGCCACGATGGCGGCCGGGGCGACCTGCACGGCGACGTTGCGCAGGTTCGTCCCGGTGAGGAAGGTCGGGGTCGCCACCGAGAAGACGACGATGACGACGAGCGTCACGACGAGCATGAGCAGCGTCGACTTGTTGACGCGTTGCAGGGCCTCCCAGCGTCGCTCGCGGGCCGCGGCGGCGCCGTGGCCGTGGCCCCGGCCCGGCTCGGGGCCGTCGGTGCGGGTGGGGTCAGAGGTCGTCGCGGTCATGCGGCGGCGCTCCCTTCTCGGGTGATCATGTCGACGAGCGACTCGATGGTCAGGTCGTCGATGCGCGCGTCGTCGACGCTGCGGCCCTCGTACATGACGGTGATGCGGTCGCAGACCCGGAAGAGGTCCTGCAGCCGGTGGGTGATCAGGATGACGCCGACCCCGCGGGCCGCGACCTCCTTGATCAGGCGGAGGACCGACTCGACCTCGGTGACCGCGAGCGCCGCGGTCGGTTCGTCGAGGATCAGCACGTCGGGGTCGACCGAGGCGGCGCGGGCGATGGCGACCGACTGGCGCTGCCCGCCCGAGAGCTGCGAGATGAGCTGGTGGGTCGAGGTGACCCGGACGCCGAACTCCTTCAGCACGGCCGTGGCCTCGGCGTGCATCTCGCCGACCTTGAGGAACGGCCCGATCCGCGGCTCGCGGCCGAGGAAGAGGTTCGCGGCGACGTTCAGGCTGTCGCACAGGGCGAGGTCCTGGTAGACGATGCCGATGTCCTCGGCCTGGGCGTCGCTCGGGGACTGGAACCGCACCTCCTTGCCCTTGATGCTGATCCGTCCGCCGTCGTGTTGGACCGACCCGGCGAGCACCTTCATCAGGGTGGACTTGCCGGCACCGTTGTCGCCGACGAGGCCGAGCACCTCGCCCCGGGCGAGACGCAGGTCGACGCCGCGCAGGACGTCGACGGCGCCGTACGACTTGCGGATGCCCTCGAGCTCGACGAGCAGGTCGTCCGTCGTGACGTCGGTCATCAGCCCTCCAGGTAGTACGAGAAGTCGGCCAGGTTGTCGGGGGTGACGATCGTGATCGGCACGTCGACGGTCGCCGGCACGTCGCCGGTGCCGCAGGCCAGGTTGATGGCGGCCTTCGCGGCCTCGTAGCCGAACCCGAAGGTGTCCTGCTGGATGACCGCCTTGACGTAGCCGTCCTGCAGCCCCTCGACGGCCGAGGCCGAGAGGTCCCAGCCGACGATGCTGACCCGGTCCTGGGCGCCCTGGCTCTTGACGGCGGCGATGGCGCCGTTCAGGGCGGGCTCGCCCGTGGCGTAGATGTACTCGAGGTCGGGGTTGCCCGTGAGCAGGTTCTCGGCCGCCGCCTGGGCGTCCTCGTTGACGTTCTGGCCGTCCACGATCGTGCCGATGGTCATGCCGCCGGCCTCGACCGCGTCGGTGAAGCCGTTCTGGCGCTGGATCTGGATCGCGCTGTTCAGCGCGCCGACCACGCCGACCTCGCCTTCGCCACCGGTCAGCTCGAGGAAGGCCTCGCCGAGCTGGGCACCGCCGTCCTCGTTCGCCGTGCCGACGTACGAGTCGATGGCCGAGGCGTCCTCGACCGAGCCGTCGGCCGCGACGACGGGGATGCCGGCCGCCTTCGCCGCCGTGAGGGCGGGGATCAACGCGGTCGCGTCGACCGGGTCGACGATGAGCGCGTCGACGCCGGACGCCACGAGGTTCTCGACGCCCGAGACCTGCGTGGCGCTGTCGTTGTCGCCGCTGACGATCTGCAGGTCGGCGCCGGCCTCGTCGGCGACGTCCTGCACGCCCTCGTTCATCTGGGTGAAGAAGGCGGTCTGCTCGTTGATGTCCACCATGCCGAGCTGCAGCGTCCCGCCGCCGTCGGGCGCACAGGCCTGCGGGACGCCGGTCGGTGCGGGGCGCGTCGCGGTGGTGGCCCCGGGCGAGGCGCCGGAGGTGGTGCTCGCGGTGGAGTCGCAGCCGGCGAGGGTGCCGACCGCGAGGGCGCCCACGGCGAGGGCGGTGAGGACGGTGCGGGTCGAGGGCATGAGGGGCCTTCCTGGGGAGGACGAGGTGGAGCATGCGGGGACTGACGGGGGCGGTCTCGTCGGGGCGAGAACGGTGGGCAATCGATTGCCCACTGGAACTGCGTCAAGAGTGACGCCTCCGTGTTTCGAGTGTCAACACCTTTGTGTTTCCGACGTGTAAAAGAGATCGGCGGTCGGCAATCGGTTTCCCTCGGGCACCCGCTACGATGGTGTCCTCCCCCGTCGTCCCCGTGACCGCAGCCCCCGAGGAGCCCATGAACGCCGTCACCATCTCGGACGTCGCGCGTCGCGCGGGCGTCTCGCCGGCGACGGTCTCGCGCGTGATGTCCGCCTCGCGTCCCGTCGGGCCCGAGGTCGAGGCGCGGGTCCGGCTCGCGGCCGACGAGCTCGGCTACTCGGGCAACGGCATCGCCCGCGCCCTGCGCACCCGCCGCACCGACACGGTCGGCATGGTGGTGCCGAGCATCCTCAACCCGTTCTTCACGACGCTGGTCGACAGCCTCGAGAGCGCGTTGCACGGCGAGGGCAAGCAGCTGTTCCTCTGCGACTCGCGACAGGACCCCGCCGTCGAGGCCGACCACCTGCGCTCCCTCATCGAGCGTCACGTCGACGGCATCGTGGTCAGCCCGGTGCACGACACCGAGAGCGCCGCCGCCGTCGCCGCGTCGGCCCGTGCCGTGCCGCTGGTCCAGCTCGACCGCCGGGTCGACGTGCCCGACACCGACTGGATCGGACTCGACGACGCCGAGGCCATGAAGCTCGTGTTGACGCACCTGGCCGACACCGGCGCCCGGTCGGCGGCGTTCGTCACGTCCGAGCTGACGAACTCGTCGACGACCCTGCGCCTCCGGGGATTCCGGCACTGGTCGGCCGAGCTCGGCATCCGCGAGGTCCGCGACGGCGTCGTCCTCGGCGACTACACGGTCGACAGCGGCGACGCGGCCGCCCGGAGGCTGCTCGCCTCGGACGACCGACCCGACGCCATCGTCTGCGCCGACGACCTCATCGCCATGGGCGTGCTGCGCGCCGCCCGCGAACTCGGCGTCCGGGTGCCCGACGAGCTGCAGGTCACGGGCTTCGACGACATCGTGTTCGCCTCGTACGTGACCCCGGCGCTGACGACCCTGGCGCAACCGACCGACCGCATGGCCGACGAGGCCCTGCGGTTGTTGTCGCTGCGCGGCACCCCGGGAGGCGCGGGTGGCGGAGCCCGCATCTCGTTCGCCCCGAGGCTGGTCCGGCGGCAGAGCACGCGCTGAGCACGCGCCCGGCCGGCGTGGCCGTCAGCGGTCGCCGGCCCGGCGGTCGGCCGCCCTGCGGTCGGCGGCCCAGCGGTCTCCGGCACGGCGGAACTGATCGACCGCCCGGACGACCGCGGCGACCGACACCGACTCGTCCACCGTGTGCACGACGGTCGGGTCGCCCGGGCCCCAGACGACGACGGGCACCTCGGCGTCGAGCGAGCGGACGAGCACCGAGGCGTCCGTGAAGTACGACGCGGGCGACGCCGAGACCGGGGCGCCGAGCCCGCCGAGCCACGGGTGGTCGCGCGGGGTCCACACGGCGGACAGGTCGAGGTCGACGCGGACCTCCGTCACCTCGGGCTGGGCGCGCCACCAGGCCACGAGCTCGTCGACGTCGTCCCGGACCACCCGCAGGTCGACGCGCGCCTCGCAGGCGTCGGGCACGATGTTGGGCACGCTGCCGCCCGACACGACGCCCACGTTGACGGTCTCGCGGCCGAGGTCGGCGTGGTCCGAGAGCGGGAGGTCGCCCAGGCGCCCCAGCACGGCCACCAGGTCGAGGATCGCGTTGTGGCCCCGCTCGGGCGTGCTGCCGTGGGCGGCGAGACCCGAGGTGCGCACCGTCAGCCAGAGGGCGCCGCGGTGACCGAGGACGACCTGCCCGTCGGTGGACTCGGGGATGACGACGGCCCCGACCCGGTGGCCCGAGAGCAGGTCGACCAGGGCCGGGGCACCGAGGCAGCCGACCTCCTCGCCGGTCGAGACGGCGAGCGCCACGGGTGCGCCCCGCGTCAGGAGGTCACGCACGGCGACCACCGACGCCGCCAGGCCGGACTTCATGTCGGACGACCCCCGCCCGTGGAGCCGGTCGCCCACGACGACCGGGCCGAACGGGTCGTGGCTCCAGGCCGAGGCGTCGGTCACGGGCACGACGTCGGCATGCGACGCGAAGACGAGCAGCGGCTCGTCGAGGGCGACGGTCGCCGGTGAGACGAGCAGCGCCGCGGGCTCGCCGTCGACCCCGGGGGCGAAGGTGACCCGCGCCTCCCCGACGGCCTCGAACTCGCGGGCGACGCGGCGCAGGACGGCGGCCTCACCGGGCGTGCCGCTCGTCGAGTCGATCGCGACGAGGTCGCGCAGCAGGGCGATGACGGGGGCGTGGTCCGGGGTCGAGGGCGTCATGCGGACACGCTAGCGGCCGGTGCCCGGGGGCTCGGTCGTCGCGTGCCCCTGGACGCGGTCCCAGGGCGTCGTGCCAGCGTCGAGGCACACGCATGACACGCCCGACACGCCCGACCGGAGGGGACCCCCGACCATGGCCGACCAGAAGAAGCTCAAGAAGAAGGCCCTCAAGGCCTACGACAAGGCCGAGGACGCCGTCGCCGACGCCCGCAAGGCGGTCGACGAGGCCCGACGCCGCGCGAAGGAGCTGGCGAAGAAGTCCCGCCCGAAGGTCTCGCCGCTCGAGGACGCGCTCGACACCGCGGCCGCCGGTCTCGGCGGCGCGAAGAAGGAGCTCAAGAAGGCGAAGCAGGCGTCCGAGGCACCGTCGACGTCGGGAGAGGGCTCGTCGGAGGGCTCGTCGGCCTCCGCGAACGACTCGGCCTCCGCGGGCGACTCGTCGTCGACCTCGTCCGCCACCCCGGCCGAGCCGCGCTCGATCTACACCCCGCCGCTGCCCGAGGTCGACGAGACCACCGTGCAGACGGCCGACGGGCACGACGCCCACGTCGACCTCCACGCCCAGACCCTCGTCGCCCTACGTGCCCTGGCCCGCACCAAGGGCGTCACGAACGTGTCGCGGTACACCAAGGCCGCCCTGATCGAGAAGATCGAACAGGCCTGACCGGACGCACCACCGCACCCCGCGGGCGTGTTCGTGCGTGACGGGCGTCCGTCGGCGCCCGTCACGCACGAACACGCCCGCATCGCACGCGGCGACCCGGCCGCCGCGCCTCACTAGGGTGAGGACATGACGCGTGCTCAGCTGATGGTCCCGTACCGGTTCGTGTTCGCGGCGGCCTCCCTGGTCGCCGTCGGCGGGCAGTTCGCCGTGCACCTCGAGAACCACTTCAGCATCGCGAACTTCTTCTCGTACTTCACGAACCTCAGCAACCTGTTCGCCGTCGTCGTGTTCGTCGTCGGGGGCGTCCGGACCCTGCGCCGTCGCCCCGGCAGTCGCGCCTGGGACGTCGTGCGGCTGATCTCGGTCGTGAACATGGTGTTCGTCGGCCTGGTCTTCAACGTGCTGTTGACCGAGGTGAGCGGCGCCGTGCTGCCCTGGGTGAACGTCATCGTCCACGTCGTGATGCCCATCGCCGTGCTGGTCGACTGGCTCGTGCTGCCCGCCGGGCGCCGCCTGCCCTGGGCGGCCGCGGCGATCGGGCTCGTGGTGCCCGTGCTGTACAGCGTCTACTCGCTGGTGCGCGGCGCGATCACGTCGTTCTACCCGTACCCCTTCTACGACCCGGAGGCGCTGGGCGGCTACGGCCCCGTGGCCGTCTACATGGTGGTGCTGCTCGTCGCGCTCGCCGTGCTCTCCGTCGCCCTGGTGGGCCTCGCGCGCCTGGCCGGCCGCTTCTGGAAGCAGCGCACGCGCCGCTGACGCGACCCGCGCCTCCTGCGCTCGACGCGCGTCGCCGGCCCCCGGGCCCCGACCCCGCCACCCGCCAACCCGCCACGAAGTGGACACGACGCCACGCAAAAAGGTGGCGCGGTGTCCACTTCGTGGCGGCGTCGAGCCCCACGGCGGATGGCCCGGCAGCGCGGCCTGACAGCGCGCAGCCCGGGGCGGCTCAGCGGTAGTGCTGCTCGCCCCGGGCCGCCGCGGCCACCACGTCGCGGATGCGCGCCGCCCGGGTCTCGGGACGTTTGAGCGCGGCCAGCCGGAAGTACACGCGGAAGCGCTCGGTCTTCGTGAGCGACGCGAAGTGCGCGGCAGCCGCCGGGTCGGCGTCGAGCGCGGCCTGGAGGTCGTCGGGAGGCACGGCGTCCTTCTGCCGGTAGGCGGCGTCCCAGCGACCGTCGGCCTTCGCCCGGTCGACCTCGGCCTGCCCCGCCGGCGTCATGCGCCCCTCGGCGGTCAGGCGGGCGACGTGCTCACGGTTCACCTGCGACCACGGGCTGTCCCGGCGGCGGGGCTGGAACGCGGTGAGGGTGAAGTCGTCGTCGAGGCGGCTCGTCTGCCCGTCGATCCAGCCGTGGCAGAGGGCCACGTCGAGCGCTTCGGACCAGGTCATGCCCGTCGCCGTCGACCGCACCTTGCGCAGCGTCAGCCGCACCCCGCGCACGTCGGGGTCGCCCTCGAGGTACGCCTGCCACTGCTCGACCGTCACGTCGAGCACGGGTTTGTCGGCGAAGCTGACCATGCCGCCAACCTACCGACCCGCGACCGACCCGCCCCCGTCCCCCGGACGACGCCCCCTCAGCACGCCTCCCCTAGCCTGGCGGGATGGACCTCATCGGGTGGATCACCGACATCGGATCGTCGCTGCCGACCCCGCTCGTCTGGGCGCTCGGTGCCCTGTTCTCGTTCACCGAGTCCGGCCTCGGCCTCGGTGTCTTCGTGCCGGGCGAGACGATCGTGCTGCTGCTCGCGGCGACCTTCGACAGCCCCTGGCCCGCGGTCGCCTTCTTCGTCGCCGTCGCGGTGGGCGGCTCGCTCGGAGACCACGTCGGCTACCTGCTCGGCCGCCGGTTCGGCACCGGGTTCCGCGACACCCGCATCATCCGCAAGATCGGCGTCGACAGCTGGGACCGCGCCGTGGCCGTGCTCGAGCGCCGCGGAGCCGCCGCGGTGTTCCTCACGCGCCTCGTCCCCGTCGTGCGCACCCTCACCCCCGCGGCGGCCGGGGTCGCGAAGGTGCCCTACCGGTCGTTCCTGCCCGCGTCGTTCGGCGGGGCGCTGACCTGGGCCGCGGTCTACGTCGGCATCGGGTTCCTGCTGCGCTCGTCGCTCGAGGCGGCCCAGCGGTACCTCGGTCAGTTCTCGTCCTGGGCGCTGGTCGGGGCGGCCGTCGTCGTGGCGATCGTGTTCGTCGTGCGGCTCGTGCGCCGACGCCGGGCCGCCGCCGCCGAGGCCGCCGCGTCGCCGGGTGCCTCGACCGGCACCGTCGACGAGACCGCCGCGGCCGACGACGCGGACGAGGAGGCGCGGGCCGACGACCGGGGGCCCGTCTCGTCGGCCGTCCACGCGGCCGGGCACGCCGTGGCCGATCCCGTGGTCGCGGGCGCGACCGCCTCGGGCGAGTTCGTGGCGGAGCACCTGTCCTCCCGTCGGCTCGCGGCCCTGAGGCACCGCCTCTTCGAGGTGGACGAGTGGCGGACCGTGCCCAACGCGATCACGGCCGCGCGCCTCCTGCTGTTGCCGGTGTTCGCCGGCCTGCTGGTCGCCGAGCTGTGGTGGGCGGCCCTCGCCGTCGTCGGGGTCGTGTTCGTGACGGACTGGCTCGACGGCTTCGTCGCGCGACGGACCGACTCGGTCTCGGTGCTCGGGTCGTGGCTCGACCCGGTGGCCGACCGGCTGACCGTCGTCGTCGTGGCCGTGGCCTTCGCGGCGGCGGACGTCTTCGGGTGGCAGGAGGCCGTGCTGCTGATGGTGCCCGACGTGCTGCTCGCCGTCGGCGCCGTGCTGGCGTTCCGGGGCGACCCGGCCGTGCCCGTGTGGTGGGCGGGCCGACTGCGGACCGGGCTCTGCTTCGTCGGGCTCGCCGTGCTGCTGCTCGGCGTCGCCCTCGACGGCCCCGAGTGGACGAGCGTGATCGGGGTCGGCTACCTGGTGTTCCTGGCCGGGCTCGTCTTCCACTACGTGACGGCCGTGCACTACGCGCGGGTGATGCTCGTCCGCTGGCAGCGCGCGATCGCCGAGCGCCCGGCCTGAGGGCGGCCCGCGGGCCCGGTCACAGGCCGAACAGCAACCTCAGCCCCAGGGCGATCATGACCACCGCGATGACGGCGTCGAGCACCCGCCAGGCGGCGGGCTTCGCGAACAGAGGACGCAGGAGGCGCGCTCCGAACCCCAGCGCCGAGAACCACACGAGGCTGCCCGCGATCGCGCCGCCCGCGAACCACCAGCGCAGCTCGGGCGGCTGGTGGTTCGCGACCGACCCGAGGAAGACGATCGTGTCGAGGTACGTGTGCGGGTTGAGCCAGGTGAAGGCCAGGGCCGCGAGGACGGCGGGCACGACCCGGGTCGGGGCGACGGGTGCGGCGGCAGCCGGCGCGGCTGTGCTCGCTGCGGCAGCGGCCGGTGCCGGGGAGCCGGGCATCTGCAGGGCGGACGTGTCGCCGCCCGCCGACACCGCGCCTCCTTCGCTCGCGTCGACGACGGCGGGCGCCGGCGTGACGTCGACGGTCAGGGCCCCCACCGGTCGGATCGCGCGCTTCGCGGCGAACGCGCCGTAGACGATCAAGAACCCTGCGCCGACGAGCTGCACGACGACGACCGCCTGGGGCGCCGCCTCGACGAGGGCCCCGACGCCGGCCACCCCCGCGCTGATCAGCACCGCGTCGCTCACGGCGCAGACCACGACGACCGGCGCGACGACACGGGTGACCGCCCGCAGTCCGATGCGCAGCACGTAGGCGTTCTGGGCACCGATCGCGACGATCAGGGCCAGGCTCGTGCCGAAGCCGAACAGGACGGCGGGCAGCACGGTCGCGAAGGTCATGAGGTCACGCTAGGGCGATGGCGATGCATCGGTCCAACTCATGTTCGCGATGCTGCATAAGCTCTGCTCATGACTCGGTTCCCCCTCGACCAGCTCGACACGCTCCGGACGATCGTCGACGAAGGCACCTTCGAGGCGGCCGCGCGACGCCTGCACGTGACGCAGTCGGCGGTGTCGCAACGCGTCAAGCAGCTCGAACGCTCGGCGGGGCGGGTGCTGCTGCGCCGGACGACACCCGTCACCACGACCGAGGCCGGCGACGTGCTGCTGCGTCACGCGCGGCAGGTCGACCTGCTCGCCTCGGACGTTCTCGCCCGGCTGGGCGGCGACCCCGCGCACCGTGCCGAGGCCGGCTCGGACGAACACGTGCCGACGACGCTGCCGATCGCGGTCAATGCCGACTCGACGGCGACCTGGTTCCTCGACGCGCTGGCCGCCGTGCCGCCCACCGCGCCCGTCGTCTTCGACCTGCGCCGGGCCGACCAGCAGCACACGGCCGAACTGCTGCGGTCGGGCGACGTACTCGCCGCCGTCACCGCCACCCGTGAGCCCGTCCAGGGGTGCAGCTCGGAGCCGCTCGGCGTCATGCGGTACCGCGCCGTCGCCAGCCCGGGGTTCGTGGAGCGGTGGCTGAGCAGCGACCCCGCCGGCCGCGGCGACGGGGCAGGAGCGACGAGGGCTCGTCCGTCCGACGGCCCCGACCTCGCGCGGCTCGGCCGGGCTCCGATGGTGGTCTTCGACCGCGCCGACGACCTGCAGCACGACTTCGCGCGTCGCCTCACCGGCCACGAGCCGCTCTCGCCCCGGCACCACGTGCCCGCGTCGGCCGACTTCGCCCGGGCCATCGTGCTCGGCCTCGGCTGGGGCATGCTGCCCGAGGCACAGGCGCACCCTGAACTCGACGCCGGGCGCCTCGTCGAGCTGGCCCCCGCCGACCCCGTCGACGTGCCGCTCTTCTGGCAACGCTGGACGCTGGCCTCCCCCCTGCTCGACGCCGTCACCGACGCCGTCCGCGCCACCGCCCGCCACGCCCTGCACCCCTGACGCCCGTTCCGGCTGGTCGAGTGGTCCCGAATCGTCCTTCCCGCGCCCCGCGAGGACGATTCGGGACCACTCGACACCGACGGGCCGACGGCCCGGCGGCCCGGCCGACGGACGACGGGAGGCGCGGTGCCGACCGGCACCGCGCCTCCCGTTCTCGGCCGCCTCGCGACCTACAGCGTCGCGAGCGCCTCGTTCAGCGTGTGCGACGGTCGCATGACGGCCTCGGTCTTGGCGGCGTCGGGGTGGTAGTAGCCCCCGATGTCGACCGCCGTGCCCTGGGGCTCGATCAGCTCGGCGACGATGGCCTCTTCGGACCCGCCGAGCGTCGTCGCCAGACCCGAGAACGCGGCGGCCAGCTCGGCGTCGTCGGTCTGCCCGGCGAGCTCGTCGGCCCAGTACTTGGCCAGGTAGAAGTGGCTGCCGCGGTTGTCGATCGAGCCGAGCTTGCGTCCGGGCGACTTGTTCTCGTCGAGGAAGGTGCCGGTGGCACGATCGAGCGTGTCGGCGAGGATCTGCGCCCGGGCGTTGCCGGTCGAGGTCGCGAGGTGCTCGAAGCTGACCGCCAGGGCGAGGAACTCACCCAGGCTGTCCCACCGCAGGTAGTCCTGCTCGACGAGCTGCGACACGTGCTTCGGGGCCGAGCCGCCGGCGCCGGTCTCGAACAGGCCACCGCCGTTGATGAGCGGCACGACCGAGAGCATCTTGGCCGAGGTGCCGAGCTCCATGATCGGGAACAGGTCGGTCAGGTAGTCGCGCAGCACGTTGCCGGTCACCGAGATCGTGTCGTCGCCACGGCGGATGCGCTCGAGCGAGAACGCCATCGCGTCGACCGGCGACATGATCTCGATCTGCAGGCCCTCGGTGTCGTGCTCGGCGAGGTAGGTGCGGACGAGCCCGATCAGGGTCGCGTCGTGGGCACGGGTCTCGTCGAGCCAGAACACGGCCGGCGTCCCGGTGGCGCGGGCCCGCGTGACGGCGAGCTTGACCCAGTCGCGGATGGGGACGTCCTTCGTCTGGCAGGCGCGCCAGATGTCGCCCGTGGCGACCTCGTGCTCGATGAGCGTCTCGCCCGCCTGGTCCACGATGCGGACCGTGCCGTCGCCCGGCACCTCGAAGGTCTTGTCGTGCGAGCCGTACTCTTCGGCGGCCTGGGCCATGAGGCCGACGTTCGGCACCGAGCCCATGGTGGCGGGGTCGAACGCGCCGTTCGCGCGGCAGTCGTCGAGCACGGCCTGGTAGATGCCGGCGTAGCTCGAGTCGGGGATCACCGCGAGGGTGTCGTGCTCGTCGCCGTCGGGGCCCCACATGTGACCCGAGGTGCGGATCATCGCGGGCATCGAGGCGTCGACGATGACGTCGCTCGGCACGTGCAGGTTGGTGACGCCCTTGTCGGAGTCGACCATGGCCAGGTCGGGCCCGTCGGCGATCCCCTGGTCGAAGGCGGCCTTGATCTCGTCGCCGTTCGGCAGCGCCGCGAGACCCTGCAGGATGCCGTTGAGGCCGTTGGCCGGGTCGAGCCCGGCGGCCTGCAGGTCGGCCCCGTACCGCTCGAACACCCGCGAGAAGAACGCGCGGATGACGTGGCCGAACAGGATGGGGTCGCTGATCTTCATCATCGTCGCCTTGAGGTGCACCGAGAACAGCACGCCCTCGGCCTCGGCGCGCTCGATCTGTGCGGCCAGGAACTCGTGCAGCGCGGCGACGTGCAGCACGGTGCCGTCGACGACCTCGCCGGCCAGGACGGGGATCGACTCGCGCAGCACCTTCGTCGTGCCGTCGGTGCCGACGAACTCGATGCGCAGGGTGTCGTCGGCCGGGATGACCACGGTCTTCTCGTTCGAGCGGAAGTCGTCGACGCCCATGGTCGCGACGTTCGTCTTCGACTCGGCCGTCCAGGCGCCCATGCGGTGCGGGTGCTTGCGCGCGTAGTTCTTGACCGAGAGCGGTGCGCGGCGGTCGCTGTTGCCCTCGCGCAGCACCGGGTTGACCGCGCTGCCCTTGACCTTGTCGTAGCGGGCCTTGACGTCGCGCTCGGCGTCGGTCGAGGGCGAGTCGGGGTAGTCGGGCAGGTCGTAGCCCTGCGACTGGAGTTCGGCGACCGCGGCCTTGAGCTGCGGCATGGACGCCGAGATGTTCGGCAGCTTGATGATGTTGGCCTCGGGCGTCTTCGCCAGGGCCCCCAGCTCGGCCAGCGCGTCGCCCTGGCGCTGCTCGTCGGTGAGGCGCTCGGGGAACTGGCTCACGATGCGGCCGGCCAGCGAGATGTCGCGGGTCTCGACGTCGACCCCCGCGGTCTTGGCGTAGGCCTGGATGATGGGCAGGAACGAGTAGGTCGCCAGCATCGGCGCCTCGTCCGTGAGCGTGTAGATGATCTTCGCCATGCGGCAGGTGCTCCCTCGTTGTCGGGCATGCGTGTGCTCGGTCGTGCCCCTACGCTACTCGCGCAGAGATCTCTCGACATGAAGATACATGCCCCGTCTGGACGACCCCGCCGCGCCCGGCCCTGGGGACGAGTCGACCGCAGGAGGCGCGGGTCGAGGACGCAGGAGGCGCGGGCCGGCCCGGTAACCGGGCGTCACGGTCCTTGGTCCCCCCGCGAGGTCGGTGCCAGGCTGCACGGCACCGCAGCACCCACCCGCGACGAGGAGGCCCCCGTGACCCACACCGCACCGCACGGCACCGCGCAGCGCGAGCCCGCCGGCTTCACCACGCGTCAGGTGCACGCCGGCGCCTCGCCCGAGGCCCCGCACGGCGCCCGGGTCACGCCGGTCCACTTCAGCGCCGGCTTCGTGTTCGACAGCTTCGAGCACGCCCGCGAGCGCTTCGCGGGCGACGACGAGGGCTACCTCTACACGCGCAACGGCAACCCGACCACCGACGAGGTCGAACGTCGGCTCGCCGACCTCGAGGGCGGGGCCGAGGCGATCCTCGTCGCGAGCGGTCAGGCGGCCACGACGTCGGCCCTGCTCGGCATCGTGCAGGCCGGCGACCGGGTGCTGTCGTCGCGCAGCATCTACGAGGGCAACCGCGGCCTGCTGCTGCAGAACTTCGGCCGCCTGGGCATCGGCGTGGACTTCGTGGACGACGCCACCGACCTCGCCGAGTGGGAGCGCCGCATCGGCCCCGACACCCGCGTGCTCTTCGGCGAACCGATCCCCAACCCCAAGAACGACCTGCTCGACGTCGCCGGCCTGGCCGACGTGGCCCACCGCCACGGCCTGCCGCTCGTCGTCGACAACACGCTCGCGACGCCCTACCTGTTGCGCCCGATCGAGCACGGCGCCGACGTCGTCGTGCACTCGACGAGCAAGTTCCTGGCCGGCCACGGCACGGCGCTCGGCGGGGTCGTCGTCGACGCGGGCACCTTCGACTGGTCGGCGCGGCCCCAGCTCTTCCCGCACCTGAACCAGCCCGAGCGCTCGTTCGGCGGCCGCAGCTGGGCGGAGCGGCACGGCCGTCGGGCGTTCGCCTCGTACACCCGCGAGATCGTGGTCTCGCGGTTCGGCCCCACGCCGTCGCCGCTCCACGCCTTCCTGCTGCGCCAGGGCATCGAGACGTTGTCGCTGCGCGTCGAGCGCCATTCGAGCAACGCGCTCGCGATCGCCCGCTGGCTCGAGGCGCGCCCCGAGGTGTCGAGCGTCGACTACTCCGGGCTCGAGTCGAGCCCCTCGTACGCCCTCGCCCGGCGTCAGCTGCCGCGCGGACAGGGCTCCGTCTTCTCGTTCACCCTCGCGGGCGGCGAGGCCGACGCCGCGGCCTTCGTCGACGCCGTCGAGCTGTTCAGCCACATGACGCACCTCGGCGACGTCCGCTCGCTCGTGCTGCACCCGGCCTCCACGACGCACGCGGGTCGCACCCCGGCCGAGCGCGACGCGGCCGGCATCTGGCCCGGCCTGCTGCGCCTCTCGATCGGCATCGAAGACCTGGGCGACCTGCTGCGCGACCTCGAGCGCGGGCTCGCCGCGGTCCGCGAGCAGGCCGCGGCACGGACGACGGACGCAGGAGGCGCGGGTCGCCGAGCGCGCCTCCTCGGTCCCGACCTCGGGGCCGCCGCCGAGGCGGACGCCGACCGACCCGACGCCGTCGCGGTCGACACCGGCCGCCGCACGTCCCGCCAGCCCGTGGAGGCCTGACGTGGCACGCCGTCAGCACCTCGGCTGGTTCTTCTCGCGGGGCTTCGGGCCGCAGGGCTGGGGCCACCCGTACCGCGAGTGGAACCACGACTGGACGCGGCCAGAGCTCTACCAGCAGTCCGCCCGAGAACTCGAGCAGGCCGGCTTCGAGCTGATCGTGATGGAGGACGCCGTCTCGCTCGGCTCGCCCGACACCCTCGACCTGCGCGTGCGCGGCGCCTACGGCGGGCCGAAGCACGACCCGCTGCTGCTCGCTCCGTACCTGTTCGCGGCGACCTCGCGCATCGGGCTGGCGCCGACGGTCAACGCGGGCATCACTCCCCCGTACCTCGCGGCGCGGCAGGCGGCGACGCTCGCGCACCTCAGCTCGGACCGGTTCGGCATCAACCTCGTGACCGACGTCGGCAGCGCCCGGCACGTCGGCCTCGAGCCGCTCGGCCACGACGCCGCCTACGACCGGGCGGACGAGTGGATGGCCGTCGTCCGGCGCCTCTGGCACAGCTGGGGCGAGGGGGCCCTGGTCGCCGACCCGGCCACGGGGCGGTACGCGGACGGCACGAAGATCGACGCGTTCCGGCACCGGGGCGAGCACTTCACCGTCGACGGGCCGCTCAACGCGATCCCGTTCGAGCACGGCGACCCGCTCGTCGTCTCGCCGGGCGGGTCGGCGCGGGGGCTGGCGTTCGCGGGCACGCAGTCCGACGTGCAGCTCGCGCTCGCGCCGCTGCAGGCCCAGGCCGTGCTCGACTACCGGGCGAAGGTGCTGGCCGCCGCGACCGAGCACGGTCGGGGCCCCGACGACCTGCGCGTGCTGTTCGTCGTCAAGCCCGAGATCGTGTCGAGCCACGACGAGGCGTCACGCGTCGTCGAGGCGTCACGCCACCCGGCCGACGAGGTGCTCGCGCAGGTCGCCCTCGGCTGGTCGAGCGACCTCGAGACCGACCTGACCGGGCTCCACCTCGACCGCCCGGTCGACCGCGGGGTGTTCGGCGAGCACGTGTCGCACGGCAGCATCGCGGGCTTCTACGGCGGCACCGACGACGCCCCGCTGCGCGAGCTGCTCACCCGCAAGGCGCGCAAGGGTCTCGTGACCGACCGGGCCGGCTTCGTGGGCACCGCCGACGAGTTCGCCGATTTCGTCGAAGAGCTGGGCGACGACGGCGACAACGACGGGCTGCTCTTCTCGGGCGACCTGCACCCCGTGACGCTGCACCGCATGCTCGACGACCTCGTCCCCGTGCTGCGACGCCGGGGCATCCTGCGCGACGAACTGGCCCCGGGCGGGACGCGCGCCAACCTGTTCGGCTGACCCGCGCCTCCTCGGGGTCGGCACTCCGAAGATCAGGAGGCGCGGCGGACACCCGGCGTCACCGGACGAAACAGGGCGTCACAGGCCTCGACGCGTGACCTGGCCACTCGTAATGTCACTGCCACCCCGCACGACCCCCCTCGACGCGACCGACCAAGGCAGGAGCAGACGTGCCGACCTTCTCGTTCGAGATGTACCCGCCCCGCACCCCGGCGAGCGCCGACGCCCTGCACGCGTCGCTGCGGCAGCTGGCCGCGACCGGGCCCGAGTTCATCTCGGTGACCTACGGCGCGTCGGGGTCGTCGCGGGCCGAGTCGCTGGCCGTGCTGACCGAGGTGCTGCGCGACACCGACGTGCAGGCGATGGCACACCTGACCTGCGTGGGTTCGTCGTACGCCGAGGCGTCGCGGCTGATCCGGGAGTTCCTCGACGCGGGGGTGACGGCGTTCCTCGCGCTGCGCGGCGACCCGCCGGCCGGCCTCACCGAGCAGGACGCCTTCCTCGGCGACCTCGGCAGCGCCGGCGAGCTCGTCCAGCTCATCCACCGGGTGCAGGCCGAGCGCGTGCCGTTCGTCGAGAACGCCGTGCCCGGCAACCCGTTCGCTTCGCGCCTCAGCAGCGGGCCGAAGACGACCGTCGCGGTGGCGGCGTTCCCGAACGGGCACCCCCGATCGCGGTCGAGCCGACAGGACATCGACACGTTGCTCGCCAAGCAGGCGGCCGGCGCGACGCTCGCCATCACGCAGCTCTTCTTCGATGCCGACGACTACCTCGGCTTCGTCGACCGGGCGCGCGAGGCCGGCGTCACGATGCGCATCCTGCCGGGTCTCATGCCGATCCTCGGGGCGAACCAGCTGCGACGCATCGTCGAACTGACCGGAGAGACGCTGCCCGCCGACCTGCTGCGCCGGCTCGAGACCGCCGACCAGCCGACCGTCGTCGGCGTCGACCACGCCGTCCACCTCGGTCGCCGCCTGCTCGCCGGCGGCGCCCCCGGCCTGCACCTCTACACGTTCAACCGCCACGAGGCACCGCTCGCCGTGCTCCGCGGTTGCGGGCTGCTCGACCACTGTGTGCCGTCGACCCCCGTGGCCCCAGCCCCGGCGCCCACGGCCCCGACCGTCCTCCCCCAGGCGACGCCCGTCCTCGAGACGGCGTCGCCTCCGTCGTCCTGAGCCGCGCCGCGCCTCCCGACCCCCGATCGACCCACCCATCCGCACCCCGCACCCCGCACAGAGAGAACCGTCCGCATGACCACTCCCTCCTTCCCCGCCGGCACCGTCCTGGGCTACCCGCGCATCGGCGCGGACCGCGAACTGAAGCGCGCCGTCGAGTCGCACTGGCGCGGCGACACGACCGTCGACGAACTCGAGGCCACCGCGGCGGACCTCCGTGCGACGACGCGCGCCCGCCTGGTCGAGCTGGGTCTCGGCCGCGACGACTCGTCGGTTCCCGAGTCGTTCTCGTACTACGACCAGGTGCTCGACGCGGCCGTGACCGTCGGTGCCGTGCCCGCCCGCTTCGCCGACCTCGTCGACGCCGACGGGCACCTCGACCTCGACGGCTACTTCACGCTCGCCCGCGGCGACGCCGAGCGCGCCCCGCTCGAGATGACGAAGTGGTTCGACACGAACTACCACTACCTCGTGCCCGAGATCGGCCCGTCGACGACCTTCCGTCTCGCGGGCGACCGCCTCGTGCGCGAGGTCGAGGAGGCGCGCGCGGCCGGGTACCGCACCCGCCCGGTGGTCGTCGGCCCGGTCACGCTGCTCGCCCTCGCCAAGGCCGACGGGGACGCGCCCGAGGGCTTCGTGCCGCTCGACCGCCTGGCCGACCTCGTGCCCGTCTACCGCGAACTGCTCGCCCGCCTGGCCGCGGCCGGAGCCGAATGGGTGCAGCTCGACGAGCCCGCCCTGGTCAGCGAGTCGCTCGACGTCGACGCCGCGACCGTGCGGGCCGCGGCGGCGTCGGCCTACGCGTCGCTCGGCAGCGACCGTCCGCTGGCGATCCTCGTCGCGGCACCCTACGGCGACCTCGGCGAGGCCCTGCCCGTGCTGCTCGACGCCCCGGTCGACGGCGTCGCGCTCGACCTCGTCGAGGGCTCGGTGCCGACCGGCGTGACGACCGACAAGGTGCTGGTCGGCGGGGTCGTCGACGGCCACAACGTCTGGCGCGGAGACCTGGCCGCCGCGCTCGAGGCGCTCGAGTCGCTGCGCGCGGTGTCGCCGGTCGTGTCGGCGGGCACCTCGACCAACCTCTTCCACGTGCCCCACGACGTCGAGGTCGAACGGCAGCTCGACGCCCGGCTGCGCAGCTGGCTCGCCTTCGCCGACCAGAAGGTCGGGCAGGTGGCCGTGCTCGCACGCGGGCTGACCGCGGGACGTGAGGCCGTCCTCGACGAGCTGACCCGCGCCTCCTCGGCCCTCGCCGACCGGCTCGCGGCGCCCGGCGTCCGCGACGGAGCCGTGCGCGCCCGGGCCGCCGCCCTGACGCCGGGCGACTACGTCCGCGGGGATGAGGAGGCGCGGGTCGCCGAGCAGGCGGCCGCCCTCTCGCTGCCCGCCCTCACGACCACGACGATCGGGTCGTTCCCCCAGACCGGCGACATCCGCGTCGCCCGGGCCCGTCATGCCCGCGGAGAGATCGACGACGACGCGTACCGCGGCTTCCTGCAGGACGAGATCCGCCGCGTGGTCGCGCTGCAGGAGGAGATCGGGCTCGACGTGCTGGTGCACGGCGAGCCCGAACGCAACGACATGGTGCAGTACTTCGCCGAGAACCTCGACGGGTTCGCCGTGACGCAGCACGGCTGGGTGCAGTCGTACGGCTCGCGGGCGACGCGGCCGTCGATCCTCTGGGGCGACGTGTCGCGTCCGGCGCCGATCACCGTCGAGTGGTCGACCTTCACGCAGTCGCTGACGACCAAGCCGGTCAAGGGCATGCTGACCGGGCCGGTGACGATCCTCGCGTGGTCGTTCGTGCGAGACGACCAGCCGCTCGGCGAGACGGCCGACCAGGTGGCGTTGGCGCTGCGGGACGAGATCGCCGATCTCGAGGCGGCGGGCATCCCCATCGTGCAGGTCGACGAGCCGGCCCTGCGCGAGCTGCTGCCGCTGAAGGTCGCGGACCAGGCGGCCTACCTGGACTGGTCGGTGGGGTCGTTCCGACTCGCGACGGCCGGCGTGGCAGCACGGACGCAGATCCACACGCACCTCTGTTACTCGGAGTTCGGCGTGGTCATCGAGGCGATCGACGCTCTCGACGCCGACGTGACGTCGATCGAGGCCGCGCGCTCACGCATGGAGGTCGTGGCCGAGGTGCGCGACGGGGGCTTCTCGCGCGGCGTCGGACCGGGCGTGTACGACATCCACTCGCCGCGGGTGCCGAGCGTGGACGAGGTGTCCGAGCTGCTGCGCACGGCGCTCGACGCCCTGCCGGTGCGCCAGCTCTGGGTGAACCCGGACTGCGGCCTGAAGACGCGCGGCTACGCCGAGACCGTCGCGGCGCTCGAGAACCTCGTGGCCGCGACCCGGGCCGCGCGCGAGCGCGTCGCCGCGGTGCCCGCCGGCGTGTAGCCGGGCGCGGGTCCTGGCCCGCCCCCGGCCCATCCCGCCACGACATGAACACCCCGCCACGTCCTCTCGTGGCGGGGTGTTCATGTCGTGGCGGGATGTCGCCAGGGGGCACGGTCACCACCCTTCCGCCCTTCGATCGGCAGAATGTCACCCTTGATAGGTGACCTTTTTAACGTTAGCTTCGACGCCTGACGGAACGGATTCGTCAGAGGGAGGAAGCACACGTGCTCATCGAGAAGTACGGCTCGTGGGTCGGCCGGGGTGGATGGTCGAGCCAGTCGCAGTGCTGGGCCGACGTGGTGTCGTACGGGATGACCGCGAAGTGAGGACGACGGTCACGGCGGCGGCTGTCACGGCCGCCGCCGTGCTCGTCGCCCTGGTGGGCTGCGCCGACCCTCAGCCGGCCGGCACCTCTCGACCCGAGGCCGCCGACCTCGAGCTGTCCGGGCCGTGGGCCGACGTCTTCGCCGAGGCGCTCGACGAGAGCGAGAGCGCCGTCGAGAGAGAGATCCTGGCCGACGGCGTCGTCACCTCGACAGAACTCGAGCAGGCGCACGACGGCGTCCGCCGCTGCCTCGCCGACTCGGGCCTGGCCGTCGATTACTCACCCGACGGCGGGTTCGAGCTCACCGACCTCGACGGCGATGCCCCCGACATGCCCTTCGAGCGGTCGGATGCAGCACTGCAGGCCTGCGAGACCAGGTTCGACAGCTGGGTGACCTTCCTCTTCGAGCAAGTTCGCCGCAACCCCGAGCGCCTCGACGAAGGGACCATCCAGGTCAGGTGCCTGGCCGATGCCGGCCTGGTCGACCCGTCCTACGGTCGGGACGACTGGGAGGCCGACGACGAGTCGGGCACCTTCCCGTTCGACACCCAGTCCGAGGCCGCCCAGTCCTGTCTCCGCGACCCCCTCGGCCTGTGGTCCGGGCGATGAAGCCGACGAGACTCCCGAGCGCGTCGGTGGTCGGTCTCGTGGCGCTCACCGCACTCGCCGTCGGTGCCGGCGCGGTGCTCCTGTCCATCCCACCCGACCAGCCCGCGGCCCTGCGCTCACCGGCCCCCGCCGAGGCGGTTCCCGTCGACACGCGTGAGGACGTCGACGAACGACAGGTCCAGCTGGTGCTGCAGACGGGGTCACCGCGACGGATCGTCTCGCCTCGACCGGGCGTCCTCACCGGACTGTCGTGCTCCACGGGCGGTGAGATCGCGAGCGGCGACGTCGTCGCGACCGTGGACGGCCGTCCTGTCGTCGCACTCGCGACCGCCGTGCCCCTCTGGCGAGGGCTCGACCTGGGCGATCGCGGCGACGACGTCCGTGGCCTCCAGGCCGAGTTGGCTCGGTTGGGGGCCCCCGTCGCCGCGGACGGCACGTTCGGTGCGGACACCCGACGGGCCGTCCGGTCGTTCTTGACCACGAGGGGAGTCACCGTGGCGGCCGACGACGCCGTCCCGGTCGACGCCGTCACGTGGCTCCCGGCACCCCGGGTCCGGGTCGAGGGGTGCGAGGGCGTGGTCGGATCGTCCGTGGATTCGGGAGACGAACTCGTCCGTCTTCCCGTCGATCTGCAGGCTGCCCGACTCGAGAAGCTGCCACTCGACGCCTCCCCCGGCGACCGGGTGGTCACCGTGGCCGGGGTCACGACCGCCGTCTCGGCCGAGGGGATCGTGACCGACCCGACCGATCTGGCTCGCCTGGCCTCGACGCCCGATTACGCGTCCGTCGTCGACGACGACGCACCGGCCGTCGCCGCCCGATGGTCCCTCGCCGAACCCGTCCGGGTCACGGTCGTGCCTCCGAGCGCCCTCGTCGACGTACGCGACGGCACGGCGTGCCTTCAGCCCGTCGACGACTCGGGTGAGCCCCGACAGCCCCTCCTTGTGGACGTCGTCGGCTCGCAGCTGGGTCAGTCCTACGTCGTCGCGCCCGACGGCACGCCCGTGACGTCGGTCGTCCCTCGTCCTGGCGGGAGCCTCACATGCCGGTGACCTTGGATCGAGTCGGTCATGCGTTCGGTGACGGCGCGCCGCTGTTCACCGACGTCGATCTCACCCTGCACCGTGGCTCCGTGTGCGCCATCGTGGGTCCGAGCGGTTCGGGCAAGTCCACGCTCCTCGCCGTCGTCGCGGGCATGGTGACGCCTCGCTTCGGGCGGGTCGTGCGAGCCGCGGGCACACGCGTCGGCTGGGTGTTCCAGAACCCTCACGGGGTGCCGCGGCGGACCGCCCTCGACCACGTCTCGCTCGCGTTCCTGGCCAGCGGGGCGTCTCGGGTCGAGGCCGACCGCCGGGCGCTGGCCCTCCTCGGCCGCTTCGACCTCGCGCCGCGCGCGGGGGCTCGGTTCGCCGAGCTGTCGGGCGGCGAGGCCCAGCGCCTCATGCTGGCCCGCGGCATCGCTGCCGAGCCCGACGTCCTGCTCGTCGACGAACCCACCGCGCAGCTGGACCGTCCAACGGCCGCCGAGGTCAACCGTGTCATCGGTTCGCTCGCCGACCACGGCACCGCGGTGCTCGTGGCCACGCACGACGACGCCACGCGAGATGCCTGCGACGACGTGCTCGATCTCGATGAGCACCGGTGAAGGCCCGTGAGGTCGCCCGCGAGGCCCTGCGTGACCTCGTCTCGGGCACCACGACGACGTCGATCTGGATCGCCCTGTTCGTCGTGACCGTCGGGGCCGTCGCCGTGGCGCAGGCGACGAGTGCGCGATCCGCCGTCGACGCGGCCGACCGATGGCTGGCGAGCGGGGCCGCGACCCTGGTCGAGACCGCCGAGGCGCGAGTGGACGGACGCGCCTGCGACGCCCTGTCCGCCCTGCCGACCGTGCAGGCCGCGGGTGCCATCCGCGCCACCACCGTCGACCTGGCTCCCGCGGCTCTGCCGAGGGCGAGCGTCCCGACGTACGACGTCACGCCGGGTTTCGCGGCGCTGCTGCTGGTCGACGGCACCACCGACGGTCTCGGTCTCGTCGTCAGCGACGAGGGCTCGCGGGCCCTCGGACTCACCGGCCAGGGCGACCTGGCGACGCGAGACGGGCACGCGCCCGTGCAGGGGGTGTTCGGGTACCCGGACGACGGGCGCGATCCGGCGCTCACGTACAGTGCGCTGGGGGCGAGCAGGGCCGACGACGGGCCCTTCGACGCCTGCTGGGTCACGTCGTGGCCCGCCAGCGACGACGTCGTGGAAGCACTCGGCCGGACGGTCCTGCCCGGTGGCGGAGGCGACACCGAGTCGCGCCCTGTGCTGGGCCAACTGAACTCCACCCTCGGTGCCACGTTCCACGCGCCTCCGGTGCCTCTCGACGGATGGGGTGCAGCAGCGGCCTGCGGGCTCGGCGTCGCCTCGGGGGCGGCCAGCGTCTGGCGACGACGGAGTCGTCTCGCCTCCGACCGACACGTCGGGGTCACCACGGCTGCCCAGCTCGGGTCGCAATCGTTGCAGGCAGCGGCCTGGACGACCGTGGCGTCGCTGTGCCTCGTGCCCGTCGTCCTGGCCGTCACCTCCGGTCTCCGCCCGGACGACTCGATCCCCATCGTCCTGGACGCCGGACGGACCCTGGCCGCCGGCGCCGTCGGCGTGCTGCTCGGCGTCGTCGTGGCCGCGGTGTCCGTCCGGGAGTCCTCGCTGCTCCGCTACGTGAGACAGAGGTGAAGAGCATGAGACAGACCTCCCCAGATCCGTACCCCGTGTCGGTCCGCAGCCTCTCCAAGGCCTACGGCCGACGAGCCGTCGTCCGGGACGTCAGCTTCGACTCGCGCGCGGGTCGGGTCACCGCACTGCTCGGGCCGAACGGGGCCGGCAAGTCGACGACGCTGCGGGCGGCGCTCGGACTCGTCCGACCGACGAGCGGGACGGCACTCTTCGGGGGCCGCCCCTTCGCCGAGCTCGACCGACCGGGCCGAACGGTCGGCGTGCTGCTCGACGCGAGTGCCGGCCACGGGGGGCGCAGCGTCCGCGAGACCGCCCGCCTCTCGGGCCTGGCGATCGGCGTCCCTCCACGACGCGTCGACGAGTGTCTCGACCTCGTCGGCCTGTCGACCGTGGGCGGCCGTCGAATCGGGGCGCTCAGCCTCGGCATGCGACAGCGCCTGGGCCTCGCCGTCGCCTTGCTCGGCGAGCCGACGACGCTGATCCTCGACGAGCCGGGCAACGGCCTCGACCCCGAAGGGCTGCGGTGGTTGGACGAGTTGATGGTCGGCTTCGCCCGCGCCGGCGGCGCGGTCCTGCTGTCCAGTCACCACCTCGCCGACATCGAGACGATCGCCGACGACGTCGTCATCCTCGATCGTGGCCGCGTGGTCCACACCGGGCCGGCGCGCGGTGGTGCCCCGGCGAGCGTCGCGTTCACCAGCGCGGACGACGAGCGGTTCGCCCGCACCCTCGTCGGTCAGGGGGTGGCGGTCGAGCGAGGGCGAGACGACCCGGCGATCCTCTCCGCCGCGACCACGGCCGATCACGTCGGACGCCTGTCCCTCACCCTGGGCATCCCGTTGACCCATCTGTCGGAGTCCCGTCCGTCACTCCGTTCGTTCTTCCTCGACCAGACCTCGGGCGAACACACCGCGCGCCTCCCATCCACGACGCCCCCGTCGACGTCCCCGCCGAAAGCGACCTCATGACCCCCTGGTCCGTCCTCTTGCGAATCGAGCTGCGAAAGGCCACCGACACCCGCGCCGCGCGAGTGTTGTTCGCCACCATCGCCCTGCTCGGCGTCGGCACGGTGGCCCTGTCCCAGACGGCGGACACGTCGCTCGAGACGTTCGTAGGCGGGGTGGCCCTCCCCCTCACCGCCCTCCTCCCCGTCGTGGCCGTCCTCGCGGTCACCGGCGACTGGACCGGACGCTCCGCCCTGGCGACGTTCACCCAGACGCCCCGGCGCCTGCTGGTCCTGACGGCACGCGTCGTCGCGATCGTCGCACTCGTCCTGGGGGTCGCTCTCGTCACGGCCGCGGGCGCGGCCCTGGCGTTCGTCGTGCTGCACCCCGACCTCCTCGCGGCGACCGACTGGTCCGCCGTGACGACCGCCGCGGGCGGGGTCGTGGCCCTGGCCGTCGCAGCCGCCTTGACCGGCACAGCCGTCGGCTCACTGCTGCTGAACACGCCCCTGGCCATCGTCGTCACCATGCTGCTGCCCATCACGTACGACGTCGCCGCCGCGCTGCTCGTTCCGTCCGTCGCCCCCTGGATCTCGACGCTCGCTTTCTCCGCCTGGCTCGCGCACCCGCACCTTGCCTGGGGGATCGGCCCCGGGGACGTGCCGGGCGCAGGGCAGGCGCTGACCTCGCTGGTGATCTGGGTCGCGCTCCCGCTGGGGCTCGGCTGGTGGCGGCAGCTGCGGCGCGACGTCGCCTGACGCGACGAGCGGGCCGGGTCCCGGGCAGGCACAGCCGGAGGGCACAGCGGCGCCCGAGGCGGCGACCCCGGGGCGGCGAGCGGCGCGGCGGGCCGCTCAGGCGCGGGAGGCCACGAGGGCGGCGATTCGTCGCACGGCCTCGACCAGCACCCCGGGGTCGCACGCGAGGTTGAGGCGGGCGTGACCGGCGCCTCCCGGTCCGTAGGTGTGGCCGGCGTTGAGGGCGACGCGGGCACCCGCGAGCAGGACGGCGGCGGGGTCGTCGCCGAGCCCGAGCGGGCGGAGGTCGAGCCAGGCGAGGTAGCCGGCCGCCGGGCGGTGGTACGTGACGCCGGGCAGGTGCTCGGCGAGCAGGGACGCCAGCAGGGCGTCGTTCGCGACGATCTTGGTGACGGCGTCGTCGAGCCAGTCGGTACAGCCGAAGGCGACGACGTTGGCGTGCAGGCCGAGGATGCTCGTGCGACAGGCGACCTCCTCCACGAGCCCGTCGAGCAGCACGGCCGTCCGGTCGTCGCCCGCGACCACCAGCGAGCACTTCGCCCCTGCGAGGTTCCACCCCTTGCTCGCCGAGGTGACCGTGACCGACCGCGCCCCCTGCGCCTCCGCGACCGGTGAGAACGGCGTGAAGACGACGCCGGGGTGGGTCAGCGGGCCGTGCACCTCGTCGCTCACGACGAGCACGTCGTACCGCGCGGCGAGCCGGGCCACCTCGGCGAGCACGGCCGCGTCGTGGACGATGCCGAGCGGGTTGTGCGGGTTGCACAGCACGAACGCGTCGACGCCCGAGGCGAACGCCCGCTCGAGGCCGGCAAGGTCGAGGCCGGCGCGGTCGAGGCCGGCGCGGTCGAGGCCGGCGCGGGCCCGCCCGTCACCGGCGAGCGCCGGCGACCCCGAGGAGGCGCGGGTCGCGTCGCCGACGGACTCCCCCGCCACCAGCAGCGGCACGCACACGACCTCGGCCCCGGCCTCCTCGACGAGCTCGAAGAACGGCGGGTAGACCGGCGGCGTCACGACGACGCGGCCACCGCGGGGCACGGCGAGGCGGAGGGTCTCGACGATGCCGACGCTGACGTCGGTCGCGATGTGCACGCGGGACTCGTCGACGCGCCAGCTCCACCGGTCGAGCGCGAAGCGGGCGAAGGCGGGCGCGAGGGGCCCGGGGCCGTCGAGGTAGCCGACGTCCGAGGCGCGCACGCGGCGGACCAGCTCGTCGACGACCGGCTCGGCGAGGTCGTAGTCCATCTCGGCGACGAAGAGCGGCAGCACGTCGTCGGCGAATCGCGTCCACTTGATGCTCGAACGCTCGCGGCGCAGGCGGGCGAGGTGCTGCTCGGCGGGTGCCGAGGGCAGGGCCGGAGCCGGAGGCAGGGCAGGCGCCGAGGGCAGGGCGGCTGCCGGGGCCGGTGCGGTCGTCGCGTTCACCATGCCGACACGATCCTCCCGGCGCGGCCGATGCACCAGCAGCCTCGTCACACGGCGACTCACGGACGCGACGGTCGCATGTCCGCCGGCCCCGCCGAGGTCGCACCACCGTCGCGGTGTCGAACCACGCTCGTGGGTGGTTCGACACCGCATCGGTGGTGCGACCCCCGACGGCCCGGGTGCCGGGACTCACGCCGGCCCGGCCGCCGTCCGAGCCGGACGCCACATCGCGGCGGGCGTCGCCCCCGGCAGCCCACGGATCGGCCCCAGCTCGACGAAGCCCATCCGACGGTAGAGCGCCCGGTTCCGCTCGGTCGACGACTCGAGGTAGGCGGCGTCGCCCGCCTCGTCGACGGCGGCGAGGCGGTGCTCGATCAACGAGGTGCCGACGCCGAGCCCGCGGGCCGCGTCGCCGACGGCGATCTCGCCGAGGTACCAGTGCGGCAGGCGGGGGCGCGGTGCCGCGAGGGTCGCCTGGTGCCGGGCCGCCGGCACGAGCCCGCCGAGGCCCAGGGCGCGTAGGTAGCGGGGCAGCTGCCCGAGCTCGTCCCACGAGACCGGGAGGCTCAGCGGCGACGACGCCCGGGTGCGCGGGGCCTCCCAGACCGCCGCCCCCACGACGTCACCGTCGACGACGGCCACGTCGACCGTGCGACGGGCCCGGGGGATCGACCGCATCATCGCCGCGAAGAGGTCGACCAGGCGGGCGTGCCGTCGCGGCCCCCGCGGGACGAACCCCCGCATGACGGGGTCGTCTCGGAACCCTTCCGCGAGCACGGCGGCGGCCGCGTCGAGCTGGTCCGGGCGGGCGGCGGTGATCGACACGTCGGGCACGATGCCTCCTGATGGGATTCGTCAGAGCTGACGATTTCGTCAGTCATGACAGAATGTAGCCAGACAACCCGCCGGACACGTGAGAGGCCGCTGTGAGAACGGACGACGAGGAGGTGCGGGTCGACCCCTCGAGGACGTCCCGCCGCACCCGCGACACGCGTCGCAAGCTGATCGAGGCCGGTGTCGTCCTGCTGCGGCGGGCCGACTACGCCGCCGTCCCCGTCGCCGAGATCACGCAGCTGGCGGACGTCGGCCTCGGCACGTTCTACAACCACTTCGCCGGAAAGGACGAGCTGTTCGACCAAGCCGTCCAGAGCGTGCTCGAGGCGCAGACCGACCGGATGACGGCGCTCGGTCGGGCGGGCGACTCCCCGACGACGGCGGCGGCGATCGCGATGCACGTGGTGCTCGGCCTCACCGAGAGCGACCCTGCGGTGGCCGTCGTCGTCGCGCGCAACGGGCTGCGCCTGCTCGACGCCGAGGCGGCGCTGGTGCCGCAGGCACGGGCCCTGGTCGAGGCCGGACAGGCCGCGGGGTCGTTCGCCGAGCTGGACGTCGACCTGGCACTGTCCCTGGTCGGCGGCAGTCTCCTCGGCGGGCTGCACACCTGGTGGTCGAGCCCCGAGCTCGTGACCCCCGAGTGGTCGGTCGAGCTGGTGGCCCGCGTGCTGGTGGCCCTCGGATGCGACCTGGGGGACGCGCGCCGCGCCTCCTCGTCCGGACTCGACCGGGTGACCGGGCGCGACGCGGCCTGACGTCGGGGCGGGAGCCACCCCGGTCGCGCGGCGATCGACCAAGATGGTGGGGTGACGACACCGGCGCCCGCGACGAGCATCGAGCCCCGCCCCTACGACCACCCCGACGTGCAGCTGCTCGTCGAGGGGCTGCAACAGCTCTACGTCGAGATCTACGGCGGACGCGACGACAGCCCGATCGACCGCTCCGAGTTCGAGCTGCCGAGGGGCACGTTCGCGGTGGCGTACGAGTCGGGCGAGCCCGTCGCCCTCGGCGCGTGGCGGCTGCTGCCGGACGGCCGCGCCGAGCTCAAGCGGATGTACGTGCGGGCCGACCGACGCGGGCGCGGGCTGTCCCGAGCGGTGCTGACCTGGCTCGAACGGTCGGCGTCGGACGCGGGCGTCACCGAGATGGTGATCGAGACCAACGTGGCCCACGACACCGCGATCCGCCTCTACGAGTCGGCGGGGTACCGACCCATCGCGGCCTACGGCCACTACGCCGACGACGCGGGAACGGTGTCGCTCGGTCGCACGCTCACCAGCTGAGTCAGCGCAGGGCGGTCACGCACCCGCGCAGCGCCTCCGCCAGCTGCCGCCGCGCGGCCGGCGTCAACCCCGCCGTCATCCTGTCCTCGACCGCCCGCACGGCGGCGCTCGCCACGGCCAGTTGTCGCCGCCCGGCCGCCGTCAGCTCGGTCGGCAGGGCCCGCCCCGTCGGCGCTCGGTCGGCCCGTCGCACGAGACCGTCGCGCTCGAGCGACTGCAGCAGCACGTTCATCGACTGACGCGTGACGAACGCGCCGCGGGCGAGCTCGGAGTTCGACAGCCCGGGCCGCTGCGCGAGCAGCTCGAGGCACGAGTAGTGCGTGATGGTCATGTCGAGCGGGCGGAGTTCAGCCTCCATGGAGGCGCGGAGCGCACTCGACGCCTCCTTCAGCAGGTAACCCACCGAGGTCTCGAGGTCGATCGCCGACGCGCCTTGACTCATGTCAGTAGTCTGACATAGGTTGATCCATGTCAGCTAACTGACACACATCTTCGACACGAGAGCAGGCACCCCATGACCGCCACCGGCCCCGACTTCATCTCGCTCCAGGTCCGCGACGTCGAGCGCTCCGCCGCGTTCTACGAGCAGCACCTCGGCCTCACCCGGCAGGACGGCCCGCCGCACGCCGTCGTCTTCGCCACGAAGCCGATCGCGTTCGCCGTGCGGGGCGCCCTGCCCGGCGTCGACCTCGACGCGGCCCCGCTCGGTCACGGCGTCGGCCTCTGGCTGCTCGATCCCGAGGCCCGGTCCACCCACGACGCCCTGGTCGCCGCCGGCGTCGAGATCGCGACGGCACCGGTCGAGGGCCCCTTCGGCCACACCTTCACCTTCGTCGACCCCGACGGCTACCAGGTCACGTTGCACGACCGGGCGTGACGCGCGGCTCCTCCGACCCGGACCGGGGACGAGGAGGCGCGGCGCACGATCCCCTCGGAGGTCACGCCGGCCCGACGCGTCGTCACTCGTGGACGTCGTCGTCGTCCTGGGTGCTCAGGTAGAGGCGGTGGCTGGTGACGATCAGCGAGAGCCACCCGATGCCGGTGACCCACCCGACGGCGACGTCGGTGAACCAGTGCGCCCCGAGCAGCACGCGCGACAGCCCCACGACGCCGGCCGTCCCGGCGGCGGCTCCGACGATCGCGACCTGCGGCGCCTGGTCGCGCTGCCGGAGCGCCAGCAGGTAGGCGAGCACGCCGAGGATCGTGGTGGTGTTCAGCGTGTGCCCGGACGGGAACGACGGCGACTCCTCGTAGGGCGGGATGGCCTCGTGGCGGTCGGGTCGGTTGCGCTTGATGAGCTTCTTGCCCACGACCGTCATCGCGAGCGAGCCCGCTCCGACCGCCACGACGAGGGTGACGGGGCTGGGGTGACGGTCACGGATGCCGAAGGCCGCGGCGGCGCCGACGGTGACGGCGGGTAGGACGACGGGCCCGAAGACGTGGGCGATGGTCGCCGCCGCGCCGTTGGTGAACGGCGAGCGGAGCCGCTTCGCCCGCTCGAGTGCCGGCCGGTCGAGGCTCTGGATGCCGTCGCGACCCGTCACCCCGTCGTAGATGTACGCGGCCCCGGCGGTCGCGGCGACCGCGATGCCGCCCCCGACGGCGAGGGTCGCGACGAGCGCGCGCCGGGCGCCGACCTTCTGCGCGACGGTCTTGTGGCGCGAGGCGAGCCGCCGGCCCGCGGCCGACCGCCACTCGGTCAGGTCACGGCGACCGATCTGCCGGTCGTGGCGGGTCGTACGGGCGGTCTCTGCGGAGGTCGGCATGAGACCACCCTGGCCCCTGGCCGGTCAGGACCTCCAGGTTCGGCCGCGCCGGCGCACGCTCACGAGACCCGCGGCACCTCCTGCGCGACGAACCACGCGACGGCTCCGGCCTCGTCGTCGAACTCGCCGTCGTCCTGCGCGGCGAGGGCCGCCCGGATGATGTCCGTGAACGCGGGGCCGGGCTCGTAGCCGAGGCTCATCAGGTGGCGTCCGGTCAGGAGGCTCCTCCGCGGCTTCGCGCCGACGTCGCCGGCCAGCGCCACCCAGGGGCCTGAGACGGGGGCGCCTGCGGACGGGCCTCGGCCGGCGACGTCGGCGTCGACGACGCGGGCCCAGTCGTGGATGGTGAGCCCGGACCGTCCGTCGAGGCGGCGGACGAGACGGCGCACGGCGGACGGCGTCGGCTCGCCGCCGACGCCGACATGGCACATGTGCTCGGCGACCAGCCCGCCGATGCGGTCGCGGACGACGTGCGGTGAACCGATGCCGGCCAGGAAGTCCTGCGCCACCGGGTCGCCGACCGACTCGTGGCCGTGGCTGGTGATGCGGCCGTCGTCGTGGACGGTGGTGACGTAGGGCTTGCCGACGTCGTGGACGAGAGCGCCGAGGACGGCGAGGAGGCGCTGCTCCGCGGGCAGCCGCTCGGCTTCGGCCGCCGCCGCGGCGACGTCGGCGGAGAGGCCCAGGTGCGTGAGGACGTCACCCTCCCGGTGCCAGGCGGGGTCTTGCTCGATCCCGCGCGTGGCGGCCAAGGCGGGGAAGTTGTCGAGCCACCCCGTCCGCTCGAGCACCGTGAGCGCACGGGAGATGTGGAGGCCGCGGGTGGCCAGCTTCTTCCACTCGCCCCAGACCCGGCTGCTCGGCAGCGTGTCGTAGAGGTGCGCGAGCTCCCGGCAGGCGAGGACCGTGTCGTCGGCGAGCGTCCACCCGAAGCGGGCGACGAACTGTGCCGCCCGGAGGGGACGCAGGGCGTCGTCGGAGAACGACGGCCCGACGTGTCGCAGGACGCCGTGGGCGACGTCGGCCGCTCCGCCCCACACGTCGACCAGCTCTCCGCTGCCCGGGTCCCAGCCCAGCGCGTTGACGGTGAGGTCGCGGCGCGCGAACGCCGCCGCCTCGCCGGCCGGGGTCGGCGGCTCACCGGCGACGGAGACGTCGACGTCGAGACCGCCCACGGTGGCGACGAGGACTCCGAACGAGGCACCGACGTCGTCGACGCGGGCGACGGCGGCGAGGTGCGGGCGGAGTCGGTCGAGCGTCTCGACGCCGAACACCTCGATGTCGAGGTCCTTCGGGGCGACCGCTGCAGGAGGTGCGACGCGGGCGTCCAGGGGGCCCGGGGCGGACCGGGCGGCGAGGGCGTCGCGGACGGCGCCGCCGACGACGAGCGGGTGCCCGCCGGCGGCACGGACGGCCGCGAGCAGCTCGACCGCGGCAGCCGGGAGCGTGACGAGCTCGGGCGCCGCACAGCGGTGCACGTGCCCGCGACGGCGGTCGGTCGCGCAGTTCGGACACGTGACGGACCCGACGAGGACGCCGGACGGCGACCGGGTGGAGCCGACGGACGGGGCGGGGTGCTCGTCCGAGTGGGTGGCCATGACTCCCCTTTTACGCTACGTCACGTGGCGGGCGACGACTGGGTGCCCCTGGACGGGCGCGCGCAGCGCGGGGCCGCGGGGTTCGAGTCCCTCCAGGGGCAACGCCGCGAAGCGGCGTCAGGTGCCCCTGGACGGGCGCGCGCAGCGCGGGGCCGCGGGGTTCGAGTCCCTCCGGGGGCAACGCCGCGAAGCGGCGTCAGGTGCCCCTGGAGGGACTCGAACCCCCAACCCTTTCCTTAGGACGGAACTGCTCTTCCATTGAGCTACAGAGGCTGACCGTCCGAGTCTACCGAACCCGCGCCTCCTGCCGTCCGGCCCACGAGACCACTGCATTGCCCTTCGTGCAGTGCACCCCGACTAGTCACGGTGCGATGCACGAAACGCGGTGCGGAGCAGCCCGCCCGGCCGCCCGCCCGCCGGGCCGGCTCCGCGCCGAGCAGGCCGCGCTCACGCGGCGGCGAGGTACTCGTCCCAGTCCGCCTGCGTGCGCTCCATGCCGCGCACGACCCAGCCGACCCCGTGCGGCGGCTTGGGCGTGAAGCGGAGCTCCCAGCCCATCTCGTGCGGCGTCCGGTCGCTCTTGAGATTGTTGCACTTGAGGCAGCACGCGACGAGGTTCTCCCAGCTGTCCGCCCCGCCACGCGACCGCGGCTGCACGTGGTCGATGGTGGTCGCCGACCGGCCGCAGTAGGCGCAGCGGTGCGCGTCGCGCCGCATGACCCCGCGGCGCGAGACCGGGATCTGCCGCGTGTGCGGGATGCGCACGTACCGCGTCAGCACGATGACCGACGGACGATCCCACGACATCACCGCCCCGAGCACGGGGTGCTCCGCGTCGGCGGCGACGACGGTCGCCTTCTGGCTCATGACGAGGACGAGGGCCCGCCGGTCGGACACCACGGCGAGGGGCTCGAAACCGGCGTTCAGGACGAGAGTGCGCATGCTTTCCCTTTCGAAGCACCCTGGACGGCTTCCAGGGATTCGATCTCTCGGGGCGTCGCCGGCCCAGCAGGCCCGCCGACACGAAAAAAGCACCGTCACGGGGACGGTGCTCTGTCACATGGCGGGGTGTCGTATGTGCTCGTGCGACAGCGCACCCATGGTGCGGGTGGCGGTCGTACGAGGCATGTGACGCTCCTGGTCTCAGCGGAACTCCGAGGGCGCCAGGTTAAGCCCGGAAGGGCCGTCTTGCCTATAGGCAAGACGACCCTTCACAGGTTGTTCACGCGGAGCCCGTCGCGAGACGGGCCGAGCGAAGGAGGCGCGGGTCGCCTAGGCCCCGAAGCGCACGTAGTGCACGGCGCTCGTCCAGAGCGGCCGCACGCTGACGAACCCGCCGGGCTTCGGCGCGTCGAGGATCATGCCGTTGCCGGCGTAGAAGCCGTCGTGCGACCCGTCGTTGAAGATCACCACGTCGCCGGGCTGGGCCTCGGCCGCCGAGATCGGCGTGCCCATGGCCCCCTGGCGGGTGACCGAGTGCGGCAGCGCGATGCCGTACTGCGAGTAGACGTACATCACGAAGCCCGAGCAGTCGAAGCCGGCGGGGGTGGCGCCGCCGAAGACGTACGGGGTGCCGACGTACTGCAGGGCCGTGTCGTAGACGGCACTGAGGCTGAACGCGCCGGGCGTCGCGACGGTGCCCGTCGCCGAGGCGGAGGCCGAACCCGACGACGACGCCGCGGCCACGTTCTCGGCCGCCGTCGGGCCGGTGTAGCTGGCGTAGCTCGCGGCCAGGGCTGCTCGCTCGGCCTCGCGCTGGCTGGCGAGGGCCGCCGCGTTCAGGTCTTCTTGCGAGGTCGCCGTGTAGCCGTCACGCGTGGCGTCGGCCAGGGCGACGTCGTCGCCCACCGCGACGCTCTGCGCGTGGCTGGTCGAGGCGGCCGTCGACGAGGCTCCGACGCTCGGGCCGGCCGCCGCGCCGGGGTTCGAGGCGAAGGCGGGCAGGGCCATGGTGCCGATGAGGCCGGCGGTGAGCGTCATGACGGTCACCGAGACCACGCTGCGCTTGACCGACGGGCGGCCCGACCGGGCGGCGGGTGCGGCCGCGGCGGCCTGGGCGCGTCGCAGGGACGAGCGGGTCGGCAGGTCGGCGGGGGTGCGGGTGGCGACGGTGCGGTTCGGGCGCACGTCAGGGGTGGTGTCTGAGCCGGGAAGCGTCACGGGGGGTGGGTCTCCTACGTCTCGGCAGCTCTAGGGAAGCTGCCCCGTCCGTTCGTCTCGATCGCAACGACACACGGCAGGAGACGGGCGTGAGAGACGTCCTGCCACGGGTCCGACGGCCGGTTCAGCGGCCTGGGGACTCAGCGACTGTACCTGAGGGCCGCGGTGAAATCATCCTTGAGAGGGAGATTTGTAACGAATCGGTAAAGCCCTGCGTGATCCGCAGCAGAACGCAGGAGGCGCGGCGCACGCACGCAAGAAACCCGCGTCACCCCACCCCGCCGGCCGGACGGGCGGTCAGAGCCCGACGTAGATGTGCTGGGCGACCTCGGTCGGCAGCTCGAGGCCCTCGTCGTGACCGTCGACCTGGACGAACACGTACGACCCCGCCGAGCGGACGGTCGCGACCCCGCCGGGCAGGACGCCCGCACCCTGCAACTGCTGCAGCAGCTCGGGCTCGAACTGCACCGGCTCGGCCAGGCGCCGGATCGGACGCGTGACGCCCTCGGGGTTCTCGGCCAGGACGGCGACCAGGTTGACGACGCCGTCGAGGAACCGCCCCGCGGGCGAGTCGCCGAGTTCGTCGAGACCGGGGATCGGGTTGCCGTAGGGCGACTCGGTCGGGTGGTCGAGCATGTCGAGCAGTCGGCGTTCGACCTGCTCGCTCATGACGTGCTCCCACCGGCAGGCCTCGTCGTGCACGTACGCCCAGTCGAGGCCGATGACGTCGGCCAGGAGACGTTCGGCGAGCCGGTGCTTGCGCATGACGTGGGTGGCCTTGGTGCGCCCGTCGTGCGTCAGCTCGAGGTGGCGGTCACCCGACACGACGACGAGGCCGTCGCGTTCCATGCGGGCGATGGTCTGCGACACGGTCGGACCGGAGTGGCCGAGACGCTCGGAGATGCGCGCACGCAGCGGCACGATGTTCTCTTCTTCGAGGTCGAGGATCGTGCGCAGGTACATCTCTGTGGTGTCGACGAGATCGGTCAACAGGGGCCTCCCGGTGGAACACGTGGACTACCCCGCAAGCCTACCGGCTGCACGCTGGGCCCCGCGCCGCGTCAGTAGGATCGACCGCATGGCGGACATCCGGATTCCCACTGACCTCTTGCCCACCGACGGCCGTTTCGGCTGCGGCCCCTCGAAGGTCCGGGCGGCCCAGCTCGAGCACCTCGTGACCGCCGGTGCGTCGATCCTCGGCACCTCGCACCGCCAGGCACCGGTCAAGGGCCTCGTCGGCCGCGTCCGGGCCGAGCTCGGCGAGCTGTTCCGCCTGCCCGAGGGCTACGAGGTCGTGCTCGGCAACGGCGGCTCGACCGCCTTCTGGGACGCCGCGGCCTTCGGCCTCGTCGAGAAGCGCGCCGAGAACCTGTCGTTCGGCGAGTTCGGCTCGAAGTTCGCCAAGGCGAACGCGGCGCCGTGGCTCGAGGCTCCCCACGTCGTCACGGCCGAGGGCGGATCGCTCGCCGAGGTCGAGGTCGTCGAGGGCGTCGACGTGTACGCCTGGCCGCACAACGAGACCTCGACGGGCGTCATGGCCCCGGTCACCCGGGTCGCCGGAGACCCCGGCGCCCTGACGGTCGTCGACGCGACGAGCGCCGCGGGCGGCATCGACTTCGACGCCTCGCAGGCCGACGTCTACTACTTCGCACCGCAGAAGAACTTCGCGAGCGACGGCGGCCTGTGGTTCGCGCTCTTCTCCCCCGCCGCCGTCGAGCGCGTCGAGCGCATCGCCGCCAGCGGCCGGTACGTCCCCGAGTTCCTCAGCCTGAAGAACGCCGTCGACAACTCGCGGCTCGACCAGACGCTGAACACCCCCGCGCTCACCACCCTGCTGCTGCTCGAAGACCAGACCCGCTGGATGCTCGACTCCGGCGGTCTCGCCTGGGCCGACGCCCGCACGCGCGAGTCGTCGTCGGCGCTCTACGACTGGGCCACCGCCTCCGAGTACGCCACCCCGTTCGTCGTCGACCCGTCGCACCGCTCGCAGGTCGTCGCGACCATCGACTTCGCCGAGTCGATCGACGCGTCCGAGATCGCGAAGGTGCTGCGCGCCAACGGCATCGTCGACACCGAGCCGTACCGCAAGCTCGGCCGCAACCAGCTGCGCGTCGCGACCTTCACGGCCGTCGAGCCCGACGACGTGCGCCAGCTCATCCGCTCCATCGAGTACGTCGTCGACGCCCTCTGACCCCGCCGGCACCACGACGAAGCCCCCGACACGATCGTGTCGGGGGCTTCGTCGTGACGACCGACCGCAGGAGGCGCGGGTCGGGTCGACGGACTACTTCCGTCGTCTGCTCAGGGGGTCTTCGTCCTCGCCGTCCCAGTCGTCGTCGTGCGACTCGTCGTCGAGGTCGGCCTCGGGGTGCGCGGCCGGGACGACCGGCGTCACGGCGTCGTCGTCGTCCGAGGAGTCGTCGTCCGAGTCGTCGTCGTCGTCGTCCGGAGCGTCGTCGACGAGGTCGTCGATGTCGACCCCGTCCACGTCGCCACCGTGCACGATCGAACCGTGCTCGTCGTCGTCCGAGTCGTCGTCGTCCGAGTCGTCCTCGTCGTCCGAGTCGTCGTCGTCCGAGTCGTCGTCGTCGTCGTCGGACTCGTCGTCGTCGTCGGAGTCGTCGGCGTCCTCGTCGCCGTCGCGCGCCTCCTGGGCCTTCATCTCGGCGAGGCGGTCGGCCCACGGCACCCAGTCCGGCGCGAGCAGGGCACCGTCACCGGGCAGCAATTCGGCCTCGAGCACCGAGGGGTCCTCACCGTCGAGGTGGGCGACGCTGACCGTCCAGTGCCAGCCCGGGTAGCCGGGGAGCAGCGTGGCGAAGCGCACCGAGGTGACTCCGGCCTCGTCGTCGACGGGGTCGGCCTCGGCCCCGATGGTCTCGTCGGGCGTGATCTCGGTCAGGGCGCGACGGGCGAGCTCGGACCAGGGCGTGCGCGGGGCGGCCTCAGGCATCGAACGAGTCCGCGACGGTGCGCAAAAGCACGGCGATGCGGGCGCCGTTCTGCGGGTACCGGCCGTGACGCAGGTCGCCACCGGCCTTGTCGAGCACCTTGACGAGGTCTTCGACGATGACGGCCATGTCGTCGGCCGAGCGACGGTTCATCTTGGCGAGGCTGGGGGCGGCCTCGAGGACGCGGACCGACAGGGCCTGCGCGCCGCGCTTGCCGTCGGCGATGCCGTACTCGAGGCGGGTGCCCGCCTTGACACCCACGGTGCCGGCGGGCAGGGCCGACGCGTGGAGGAAGACCTCTTGGCCGTCATCGCTGCTGATGAAGCCGAAGCCCTTCTCGTCGTCGTAGAACTTGACCTTGCCGGTGGGCATGACTGGACCTCTCGTGAAGACGGGTGACCCTGGGGGTGGGTCGCCCCAGCTTAGATCGCCGGGTAGGGCCGCACCGCACTATCGTTGACCCGTGGCCAAGAAGATCGAGACGAGTGCGCCCTCTGACGTCAATCGTACAGAGCGCGTCCTCCTCTTCATGATCCTCGCCATCGTCGTCGTCTCGGTCCTCGCGTTCTTCACGAGGCTCGTCGGCACGGCGATGGGGGTCGCCGACTTCACCGTCGGCGTCTGGCCCGCCCTCACGATCCTGCCCCTCATCGGGCTCCCGATCGCCGTCGCGATGCTGCTGGCATTCGTGGTGGCGAGCGCCGTGCGTCGCAGCCGCGACTCGCGGGGCACCAGACGGTAACCGCAGACCCGGGCTGCACGACGGCTGGAGGCCTCGACCATGGCTAGTGCACTCGACCTCGCGGGCGTCCTGCGCGCCGTCGACGACGACGACCTGCTGCGCCGCCTCGCGCGCCGGCAGGTCAGGGCGTCGAGCGTCCACGACGCCTTCGACCTCGCCGACGTGCTGCTCGAGCCGGCCAGCGTCCGCGACGCCCTGGCCCACCTCGACCGGGTGGCACTCGTCGTGCTGCAGGTCGTCCGGGTGCCGGGCGACGTCGACGCCGTGCACGACCGCGTCGACGCCGCCTTCGAGATCGACCGCGAAGCCGTCGACGCCGCCCTCGAGCAGCTCGTCCAGGCGTTCCTCGTGGTGCGGCGGGGCACGTCCGTCGCGACCCTCGACGCCGTCGGCGACCGGCTCGACGACGATCCCGCCCTGGCCCTCGACGTGCTGACCGCCGAGCGACCGCCGGTCGTCCTCGAGACCGTCCTCGACCAGGCGCGCGACGAGGCCGACGCCCGCTCGGCCGAACGCCTCTACGCCGTCGTGATCGAGGTGGCCGAGATCCTGCGTGCCCTCGAGCAGTCGCCGGCGCGCGAGCTCGCGAAGGGCGGGCTGGCCCTGCCCGAGACGAGGCGACTCGCCGAGGCGGCCCGCATCGACGTCGACGACGTCGCGACGGTGCTCGCCATCGCCGTGCGGGCCGGGCTCGCGGCCCCGAGCCCCGACGGCTGGGTGGTGGCCGCCGACGCGACCGACTGGCTCCGCGCCTCCTGGCCCGACCGCTGGCAGACGCTCACGCGGGCGTGGCTCGGCTCGTTGCCGAGCGAGATCCTCACCGTGCTCGAGCAGCGCGTCGACACGTCGTGGGGCCTGCCGCTGCGCGAGTTCTCCGACTGGTCGTACCCCGCCGGCGGCAGCTGGATCACCGAGCGCATCGCCGCCTTCTCGCGGAGCGCCGAGGTGCTCGGGCTGACCTCGGACGACACCCCCACCTCGGCGGCCGTCGCGCTCTTCCGCGAGGGTCCCGCCGCCGCCCGCGCCCGCGTGGCCGCGCTGCTGCCCGACGCGGTCGAGCAGGTCTACCTGCAGCACGACCTCAGCGTCGTCTCGCCCGGTCCGCTCTCGCCGGCCATCGACGCCCGGCTGCGCGTCATCGCGGTCGTCGAGAGCGCGGGCCTCGCGGCCACGTACCGCATCACCGAGGGCGGACTGCAGCGCGCCCTGAGCGAGGGCGAGACGGCCGAGACGCTGCGGGACTTCCTCGGCGGCATCTCGTCGACGGGCATCCCCCAGCCGCTCGACTACCTGATCCAGCAGAGCGCCGAACGGCACGGCCGGTACCGCGTCCGCGCCGTCGCCCCCGGGCGCGCTCCGGCGGGCGCACCGGGCGATTCGCTGTCGCTCGTCGTGGCCGACGACCGCGCGAGCCTCGACACCCTCGAGGTCGACCAGTCGCTGTCACCCCTCGGCCTCACCCGCGTGGACGAGAAGACCGTCGCGAGCCGGTTCGAGCGCGACACGGTCTTCTGGTCGCTGAGCGACGAGCGCTACCCCGTCGTCGTGGTCGACGACGGGGGCGACGAGGTCGCGCCGCCGTCACGCCGCAGGCCGCGCCGCCCCGCCCCGCTCGAGACGCGCGACCCGTTGCGCGAGCTGGTCACGCGGTTGCACACGGACGACGCCGGCGGCGACGAGTCGACCGACCGCGCCTGGATCGCCCGTCAGCTCGACGCCGCCGTCAAGGGACGCCTGACCGTCACCGTCACGGTCGCGATGCCCGACGGCAGCACGACCACCCTCGACATGGAGCCCACCGGCATCGGCGGCGGACGCGTCCGCGGTCGCGACAAGAAGTCCGACGTCGAGCGCACGCTGCCGCTGAAGAACGTGGTGGCGGTCGCGAGTCGCGACTGACGCGGGCGGCCCCGTCGGCCGAGCCGCGCCTCCTCGTCCCGCGGGCGGTGCCCCGCTGTGAGCGCGGGCAGGAGGCGCGCCTAGACTCGTCCCTCATGACCGGACCCCTGATCGTGCAGAGCGATCGCACCGTCCTGCTCGAGGTCGCGCACGAGCAGGCCGAGGACGCGCGGCACGACCTGAGCGTCTTCGCCGAGCTCGAGCGCGCGCCCGAGCACGTGCACACCTACCGCATCACCCGGCTCGGTCTCTGGAACGCCCGGGCCGCCGGGCACACCGCCGACGACATGCTCGCCACGCTCGAGAAGTACAGCAAGTTCCCCGTGCCGCAGAGCGTCAGCGTCGACATCGCCGAGACGGTGGCGCGCTACGGCCGCATCGTCATCGAGCGCGACGGCGACCAGTTGCTGCTGCGCGGCACCGACAGCTCGGTGCTGAGCGAGGTGACCCGGGCCAAGAAGGTCGGCGAGCTGCTCGGCGTGAAGCGGGCCGACGACCTGTGGGAGCTCCTGCCCTGGGCGCGTGGCGAGGTCAAGCAGCAGCTCGTCAAGCTCGGCTGGCCCGCCGAGGACCACGCCGGCTACACGCCGGGCACCCCGCACACGATCGACCTCGACGAGAGCGACTGGCACCTGCGCGACTACCAGCAGAAGGCCATCGACAATTTCTTCGAGGGTGGTTCGGGCGTCGTCGTCCTGCCCTGCGGCGCGGGCAAGACCCTCGTCGGCGCCGGGGCCATGGCGGCGGCCGGCACCACGACGCTGATCCTCGTCACCAACACCGTCTCGGCACGGCAGTGGCGCGACGAGCTGCTCAAGCGCACCTCGTTGACCGAGGACGAGATCGGCGAGTACTCGGGCTCGGTGAAAGAGGTCAAGCCCGTCACCATCGCGACGTACCAGATCCTCACCGCCCGCCGCGGCGGCAAGTACACGCACCTCTCGCTGCTCGACGCGCTCGACTGGGGCCTCGTGGTCTACGACGAGGTGCACCTGCTGCCCGCGCCCGTCTTCAAGCTCACGGCCGAGCTGCAGGCCCGCCGTCGGCTCGGCCTGACCGCGACCCTGGTCCGCGAGGACGGCCGCGAGAGCGACGTCTTCAGCCTGATCGGCCCCAAGCGCTTCGACGCCCCGTGGAAGGAGATCGAGGCCCAGGGCTTCATCTCGCCGGCCTCGTGCTACGAGGTGCGGGTCGACCTGCCGCAGGAGGCGCGGCTCGAGTACGCCGCGTCGCCCGACGACGAGCGCTACCGGCTGGCCGCGACGGCCCCGGCGAAGCTCGACGTGGTCAAGCACCTCGTGGCGCGGCACGACGGCGAGCAGATCCTCGTCATCGGCCAGTACCTCGACCAGCTCGACGAGCTCGCCGAGGTGCTCGAGGCCCCGACGCTCACCGGCAGCACGCCCGTCGACGAGCGCGAACGGCTCTACCAGCAGTTCCGCGACGGCGACCTCAAGGTGCTCGTCGTCTCGAAGGTCGCGAACTTCTCGGTCGACCTGCCCGAGGCGACCGTGGCGATCCAGGTCAGCGGCTCGTACGGTTCGCGGCAGGAAGAAGCCCAGCGACTCGGCCGACTGCTGCGGCCGAAGAAGTCCGGGCTGCCCGCGTCGTTCTACACGCTCGTCAGCCGGGACACGGTCGACCAGGACTTCGCCCAGAACCGTCAGCGCTTCCTGGCCGAGCAGGGCTACAGCTACACGATCCTCGACTCGCCGGTGGTCGCGGCGTGAGCGACGGAGGGGCCACCGACCTGCCCCTGGGCGACGACGAGCTCTGGCGTGACAGCCTGCGCCGGGTCTTCGCCGCCGACCAGGCGCCGTTCGCGACGTTCGGCCCCCTCGTGGCCTCGCTCGACCACGACGCCATGGAGTTCCGCGGTCAGGTCGCCCGCTTCGCCGAGTGGGACCCGTCGGTGGTCGTCTCGGTCGCGCGCACGTACGAGGTGCAGGGCGGGCTGCACGCGGGCGCCACCCTCAGCGTCGTGACCTGGAGCCCCGACCCCGAGGTCATCGAGCGCAGCGACCTGCTCGCCGGCTCGCCGGTGAAGGACCACCTGTTCGCCGGCCTGAGCGCGATCGGCGCCACCGACGACGCCTCCGAGGCCCAGGTCGTCGCGGCCTCGGTCGAGGAGTTCCCCGGGTGGCAGATCACCCGCGCCTCGGGCTACACCGCCGTGCTCGAGCGGCGCGAGGGCGTCGACTTCACCTTGGCGGTGCCCGACGAGCTGCTCGAGCTCACGACGCGCGTCGCCCTGGTGCCGAACGTCGAGTGGGCCGGCCCCGACTCCTGACCCCGACGGCCGCCCGGCGTCCCGGCCGGACGAGGGTCTCGGCCAGCTGCGGTCTCGGCCGCCTGAGGGCCGACGCTCCGCCTGCTCGCGGGAGACGTGCCTCCCGCTCACAGGAAACACCGAGGAGGCGCGCAGATGATTGGGCGCATGAGTGACGGCCCCAAGATCCTGATCGTCGACGACGAACCGAACATCCGCGACCTGTTGACCACCAGCCTGCGCTTCGCCGGCTTCGCCGTGCGCGCGGTCGGCAACGGGGCCCAGGCGATCTCGGCGGTCCTCGAAGAAGAACCCGACCTGATCATCCTCGACGTGATGCTCCCCGACATGAACGGGTTCGGCGTGACCAAGCGACTGCGGTCGTCGGGCTACACGTCGCCGATCCTCTTCCTGACGGCGAAGGACGACACGGAGGACAAGATCACCGGCCTCACCGTCGGCGGCGACGACTACGTCACCAAGCCGTTCAGCCTCGACGAGATCGTGGCCCGCATCAAGGCGATCCTCCGTCGCACCATGAACGAGGACGAAGACGCGATCATCCGCGCCGGCGAGCTCACCATGGACCAGGACACCCACGAGGTCACCATCGGCGAGACGGCGATCGAGCTCAGCCCCACCGAGTTCAAGCTGCTGCGGTACCTCATGCTGAACCCCAACCGGGTGCTGTCCAAGGCCCAGATCCTCGACCACGTGTGGGAGTACGACTTCAACGGCGACGCCGGCATCGTCGAGAGCTACATCTCGTACCTGCGTCGCAAGCTCGACCAGTTCTCGACCGAGCCGATCATCCAGACCAAGCGCGGCTTCGGCTACATGCTCAAGGCCTCGAAGGCCTGACCGGCCCTCGCCCGACACGCGTCGACCGACGATGCCCGACCGCCCCGTGCGGTCGGGCATCGTCGTGTCGACCCCCAGCCGGCTCCGCTAACGTCTGACCCCATGCACGCACGCCTCTCGCAGTGGTGGAACGAGATCTCCATCCGCACCAAGATCACCGGCATCACGGTGACCCTGGTCACCCTCGGCCTCGTCGTCGCCGGCCTCGGCACGATGACCGTGCTCAGCACCTATCTGATGGGGCAGGTCGACACCTCGCTCGAGAACTCGGCCCGCAACCTGAACGGCGCGTTGATCGACGCGTCCGACTCTCGGTCGTGCACCGTGAACTTCGGCGGCCTGACCAGCAGCTACGTGGCCATCCTGGACGCCGACGGCGACCTGATCTGCGACACCCGCAGCCAGCTCTCGAGCTCGACGGACGCCCCCGTGCTGACGGGACTGGGCGTCTCGGGTGCCCCGATGGACGAGGCGTTCATCCGGTACAGCACCAGTCGCGACAACGAGTGGCGCCTCTACGCCCACCCCACGCAGCTGCAGTCGACCGACGCCCAGGGCACCGTGTCCCTCGTGCCCGCGACGATCGTCGCGGGCACGAACCTGGCCAGCACGAACGCGACGATCGGGCGCTTCGGCGGCATCTTCCTCGGCTTCGGACTCTCGGTGGTCGTCCTGGGGGCGGCCCTCACGCGCCTCCTGGTCACGTCGACCTTCGCCCCGTTGCGCGACGTCGAGGCCACGGCCGCCCGGTTCGCCGACGGCGACTTCACCCAGCGCCTCGACTCGACCACGCCCAACACCGAGGTGGGCCGCCTCAACCGGTCGCTCAACACCATGCTCAGCCGCATCGACAGCGCCTTCGACGACCGGGCCAAGACGATCGACCAGATGCGACGCTTCGTCGGCGACGCGAGCCACGAGCTGCGCACGCCCCTCGTGTCGTTGCGCGGGTACGCCGAGCTCTACCGCATGGGGGCGCTCACCAAGCCCGAGGACGTCGCCCAGGCCATGGACCGCATCGAGAAGGAGGCGATCCGCATGGGCGTGCTGGTGCAAGACCTCCTCGCCCTGGCCCGCCTCGACGAGTCGAAGCCCCTCGAGCTCGGCCCGGTCGACCTCGTGCAGCTCGCCAGGGACTCGGCCCTCGACACGATGGCGTCGAACCCGGACCGCGACATCGACGTGATCGTGCTCGAACCGGTCGTCGCGCCGTTCGAGGCACCGGTCGAGGGTGACGAGGCGACGGCCGACGGGCGCCTCCCCCAGGCCACTCCCCCGGCCGCGGTCACGACGCCCGCGGCGGGCACGCCACTCGGGGGTGCCGCACCGGGGGCGACGGGGCCGATCTCGTTCGCGGGCGCGACCCTCGCGCGCCTCCGGAGCCTGCGGGCCCGGGCCGTGCGCAACGGCGACACCGCCACCGCCGCCCAGCTGCAGGACGAGGTGCAGAGGTTCGAGGCGCCGGCGATCGTGCTCGGTGAAGAGAACAAGATCCGCCAGGTGATCACCAACCTGATGGGCAACGCGATGCGCTTCACCGAACACGACAGCCCGATCGAACTCGTCGTGCAGTCCGACCCGTCGCGCGGCGTCGCCACCGTCGCCATCGTCGACCACGGCGAGGGCATCCCGCCGCAGATCCGCGAGAAGATCTTCCAGCGCTTCTGGCGCGCCGACTCGTCGCGCACCCGCGACACCGGCGGCAGCGGTCTCGGCCTCGCCATCGTCTCGGGCATCGTCGCAGCCCACGGCGGCTCGGTCGACGTGGGCGACACCCCGGGCGGCGGAGCGACCTTCCGCGTCGCCCTGCCCCTCATGCCCGCCGACGTCTCCACCCCCGCCGAGCCGGTCACCACGAGCGCGACCGCCTGACTGCGAGCCGGCTCGCCTCGCGGCACCTCGCGGCTCGGCATCTCGCAGCTGGCCCGGCTCGCCCCATCGGCCGACCCCCTCGACCGGCGCAGAACCCCTGCCTAGGCACATCGCTCACCGCCGAACGCGGGGGTGCGACCCCGCGCGCACCAACCCACCCCCTCAGTCGGCGCAGAACCCCTGCCTAGGCACATCGCCCACCGCCGGACGCGAGGGTCGGACCGGGCGAGCGGGACGTCGCACCCTGGTCTCCCCGCGGCGTCGCGCATCCGGGCCACCCCACGACGCCGCACACCCGGAACGCCGAAGGGCGGCTCCCCCGAGGGGGAACCGCCCTTGTGCGTGTGCCCGGCGCGAGCCGGACGGTGCGGACTAGAAGTCCATGCCACCCGAGGGGTCGCCGGCCGGGGCCGGGTTCTTCTCGGGCTTGTCGGCGACGACGGCCTCGGTCGTGAGGAACAGACCGGCGATCGACGCGGCGTTCTGCAGAGCCGAACGCGTGACCTTGGCGGGGTCGATGATGCCGGCGGCCAGCATGTCGACGTACTCGCCGGTCGCGGCGTTGAGGCCCCAGCCGATGTCGAGCCCGCGGACCTTGTCGGCGACGACGCCGGGCTCCATGCCCGCGTTGAAGGCGATCTGCTTCAGCGGAGCGTCGATCGCGACGCGGACGATGTTCGCACCCGTCGCCTCGTCGCCCTCGAGCTGCAGGTTCGCCAGGGCGGTCTTGCCGGCCTGGATGAGGGCGACGCCACCACCGGCGACGATGCCCTCTTCGACGGCAGCCTTCGCGTTGCGGACGGCGTCCTCGATGCGGTGCTTGCGCTCCTTCAGCTCGACCTCGGTCGCGGCACCCGCCTTGATGACGGCCACGCCGCCGGCGAGCTTCGCGAGGCGCTCCTGGAGCTTCTCGCGGTCGTAGTCGCTGTCGGTCGCCTCGATCTCGCTGCGGATCTGACGGACGCGGCCGGCGATCTGCTCGTCGTCGCCGGCACCCTCGACGATGGTCGTCTCGTCCTTGGTGATGATGACCTTGCGGGCACGGCCGAGCAGGTCGAGCGTGGCGTTCTCGAGCTTGAGACCGACCTCTTCGGCGATGACCTGACCACCGGTGAGGATCGCGATGTCCTGCAGCTGGGCCTTGCGACGGTCGCCGAAGCCGGGGGCCTTGACGGCGACCGACTTGAAGATGCCGCGGATCTTGTTGACGACCAGCGTGGCCAGGGCCTCGCCGTCGACGTCTTCCGCGATGATCAGCAGCTGCTTGCCCGACTGGATGACCTTGTCGACGATCGGCAGGAGGTCTTTGATGTTCGAGATCTTCGAGTTGACGATGAGCACGTAGGCGTCCTCGAAGACGGCCTCCTGGCGCTCGGGGTCGGTGACGAAGTACTGCGACAGGTAGCCCTTGTCGAAGCGCATGCCCTCGGTGAGCTCGAGCTCGGTGCCGAAGGTGTTGCTCTCCTCGACGGTGACGACGCCCTCTTTGCCGACCTTGTCGATGGCCTCGGCGATGAGCGCGCCGATGGTGGGGTCGGCGGCCGAGATCGACGCCGTGGCGGCGATCTGCTCCTTGGTCTCGATGTCCTTCGCGTCGGCGAGCAGCTGGTCGGAGACGGCCTGGGCGGCCTTCTCGATGCCGCGCTTCAGCGAGATGGGGTCGGCGCCGGCCGCGACGTTGCGCAGGCCTTCGCGGACGAGGGCCTGGGCCAGCACCGTCGCGGTGGTCGTGCCGTCACCGGCGACGTCGTCGGTCTTCTTCGCGACCTCTTTGACGAGCTCGGCACCGATCTTCTCGAACGGGTCGTCGAGCTCGATCTCCTTCGCGATGGAGACGCCGTCGTTCGTGATGGTGGGGGCGCCCCACTTCTTCTCGAGCACGACGTTGCGACCACGCGGGCCGAGCGTGACCTTCACCGCGTCGGCCAGGATGTTCAGGCCACGCTCGAGGCCGCGACGGGCCTCTTCGTCAAAAGCAATGATCTTAGCCATGTGTGTTTTTCGTCCCTCCCGGACGTCATGAAGCAGAAGCATTGGCACTCACGTGTCGCGAGTGCCAGCAACGATTCTGGCACTCGCCCGATGAGAGTGCAAGTGACGTTCCGGGGCCTACGGACGCGAGCACGCCGCCACGGCGGACCGTGACGGCGTGCTCGGCGGGTGTCGACGCGTCGGGGCGCGCCGACGGGGTTCAGGCGAGTCGGACCGACTCCGCCTGGGGGCCCTTGTCGCCCGTGCCGACCTCGAAGACGACGGCCTGGCCCTCTTCGAGGACCTTGTACCCGCTCATGTCGATGGCCGAGTAGTGCACGAAGACGTCCTGGCCGCCCTCCTCGACGGTGATGAAGCCGTAGCCCTTCTCCGCGTTGAACCACTTGACGGTCCCGTTTGCCATGGTGTCGCTCCCCTTGCTGTGTACGTACGGCACGTGCGGTGTTGCCGGGCCGGGTCGTCGACGCAGTGACCTGCGCACCCGGACGGGGCAGCGTCACTCGTGCAGAACACCAGGTCGGCGAGCCGTGAGGGGCGACCAATCCCAGATGCTAGCGGCGAGAAAAGCCGAGATGAACAGGTCATCCGAGAAACACCCGCAAAAGGTGAGGAATCAACCCGTGATTAAACACGGGCGTAACACGGGAGGCGCGGCGAGGGCCCGACGGCACCCGCGCCTCCTCGGGTGGGCCGCCTCGACGGCCCGTCGTCAGGCGCTGTAGTCGGCCCCGAGGACGATCGTGACCGAGGCGCCGGGGAAGGCGTCGGTCAGCTCGACGTCCGCGATGCCGAGCTGCTGGGCCAACCCGAGCGCCACGGCCTCGTCGGCGGCCGACGAGTAGTAGACGGTCGAGGTCGAGACCCGCTCGCTCGCGTTGCCCTGCGTGCCGACGACCCAGCCCTCGGCCTCGAGGCGCTCCGAGGCGGCTCCGGCGAGGCCCGCCGTGGCCGTGCCGTTCAGGACGGTGACGGTGACCGCGGGGTCGACCTGCGACGGGTCGGTGAGCGGTGCGACCGACTCGCTGGCCGACGGGGTGGGCGTCGAGGTGGCCGTGTCGGTCTCGGCGGCCCCGGCCTCGGCCGTGCTCGACGACGAGGGGTTGACGAACTGGAAGCTGTCGTTGGCGACGCCGAGGTAGACGACCCCGGCCCCCACCAGCACGCCGGTCGCCAGGGCGGCCCAGGCGAAGGCGATCCAGCCGCCGCCCGGGCGCTTCACGGCCCGGTGCGCCCCGACGCGGTCGAGGTCGGCGGGGACGTCGTCGAACCGGTCTCGGTCGAATGCAGGCATGCGTGGGTCTCTCGTGGATCAGTGGGTCGGACCGAACGAACGGGTCGCTCGGGCGTCGCGGCGGGCGGCTCGCAGCCGCTGCAGGCGGCCGACGAGCATGGGGGCGTAGGCCAGTGCAGCCGGTCGGTCTATGAGCGAGTTGAGCAACTGCTGGTAGCGGACGGCCCCGAGGCCCAGCTCGCGCCGGATCGCGGCCTCGCGGGCACCGGCCGCCGCCGGAGCGCGCTGTTCGAAGTCGAGGACGGCGCGGTCACGCTCGGACAGCACGCTCGCGCGCACGTCGTCACCCGTCGCGTTCTCGTCCATCCTCGCAGCCCTCCCCTCGGTTCCGGGCCATCCTAGGGGCGGCTCCGTGGCCGATCGCGGAGGCCGGGCGCGTGGTCCGGCAACCCACGGGGCTCACGACACGAGGTGCAGGCGCGTCCCGTGCGCGTCGCCGACGCCGATCGCCCGCCCGTCCAGCGCGAGTGCGGCGAAGGCGTCCCCGGCCGGCACGCCCGGCGGCGCCTCGGCGACGACGTCGGCCAGCAGGTCGCGCCGCTCGTACGAGATCCACCGCGCGCCCAGCCGGCCGACCTCGTCGACGAAGGCCTGACGTCGCCGCCCCGGCAGGTAGACGAGCGTGCCCGTCGACACGACGACGAGCGTCGTCCCCTGCGGCGCCTCGGCGGCGAGGGCGGCGAGGCCGTCGACGGCGTCCGCCGCGACGAGCCGAGGAGGCGCGGTGCGGGCGAGCGCCACCGCCCGCCTGAGCAGGTCGTGCCGGTCGACGCGCTCGGGCGGCAGGAGCGTCTCGAGCCACGAGACCTGCTCCGCGTCGTCGACGTCCACGGGGTCGAGGTCGAGCCCCGCCCGCCAGACGACCTCGGGCAGCCGCCCCTCGGGGAGCGGCGGCGCGTCGACCCCGGCGACGACGTCGACCGCGAGCTGCACCGTGCTCGACGGGTCGCCCCAGGCGTGGTCGCCCGAGCGGTAGCCGTACCGGTCGACGCCGAGGCAGAGCCCCGCCGAGGCACCGACCTCGAGCAGCGCGACGGGGCCCGGCACCCGGGCCAGCGCGATCGACAGGGGGGCGCAGCGCCTCACGTCGTTGGTCTGGGTGAGGCGCCGGCCGAGTTCGGCCACGACGTCGTCGGAGCGGGCGAGCAACCAGGGCCGCAGCGTCGACCAGGGCCCGGGCGGCGCGCCCAGCCACCGACAGACCGCGAGGACGAGGACGGGCTGGCGCCGCGCCTCCTCGGCCCGGTCGACGACGGCGAGCGCCGCCGGGTCGCCGGCGACGCCCCGGGCCAGGGCGGCCTGCGAGGGCGAGCCCTCGCGCTCGAAGGCGAGGGCAGCGGCCAGGAAGCGCTCGGAGGTGCTCACCCCCGGAGTCTGGCAGCCCGGTGGGCGCCGGGAATCGCGCGACGCCGGATCGTGTTGGATGAGGAGTCCCGACAAGCGAGGAGATCATCGTGGCGTACAAGATCGAGAAGACCGACGAGCAGTGGCGCGAGGAGCTCGACGCCGACCAGTACTCCGTCCTGCGTGAGGCCGCCACCGAGCGTCCGTGGACCGGCGAGCTGCTCGACGAGAGCCGTGCCGGCACCTACGCGTGTGCCGCCTGCGGCGCCGAGCTGTTCAAGAGCGGCACCAAGTTCGACAGCGGGTGCGGGTGGCCCAGCTTCTACGAGTCGGTGAACCCCGAGGCCGTGCAGCTGATCGACGACGACAGCCTCGGCATGACCCGAACCGAGGTGCGTTGCGCGAACTGCGGCTCGCACCTGGGCCACGTGTTCCCCGACGGCTTCGGCACGCCCACCGGCGACCGTTACTGCATGAACAGCATCTCGCTCGACTTCAAGGCCGCCGAGTAGTGAGCACCGTCGCCGACGCCGCCCGGCGACGTCGGTCGCGGTCGAAGGTCACCGACGTCGCGCCGACGCACGAGCAGCTGCTCGACGCCGTGCGGTCGGCGGCGACGGTGGCCGACCACTCCGAGCTGCGCCCCTGGCGCCTGCTCGAGTTGCGGGGCGACGACCGCATGATCGTCGGTCGGTCCCTCGCCGAGGCGAGCGGGGCCGAGGGGCACGCCCGCGACAAGCTGACCCAGAAGGCGTTGCGGGCCCCGCTGATCGTCGCGGTCGTCGTGTCTCCGCGCGAGAGCCGCAAGGTGCCGTACTGGGAGCAAGAATCCGTGGCCTCGGGCGTCGCCCACCTGCTGTCGCTCGTGCTCGACGACGAGGGCTGGGGCGTCTTCTGGCGCACCGGCGTGTGGACCCGCACGCCCGAGGTGGCCGCGGCGCACGGTCTGCGCGACGGCGAGCAGCTGCTGGGCTGGCTCTACGTGGGCGGTCGCGACGACGACGAGGGCAAGCCGCGCAAGCTGCTCGACCCCGAACGGTTCGTCAGCACGCCGTCGTCGTGAGGTGACCCCGGCGCGTCGGCGCCCCCGTGCGGGACGCCGACCCGGTCACCAGGTCTTGTGGCTGTTGCCGATGACCGTGATGGGCAGCCAGAACGACCCGGTCATCAGCACGATGCCCGCGAAGAAGACGAAGGCGTTGGGCTCGCCGGTGCCGAACGAGTAGGCGAACAGGGCGAAGCTGACGAGGAGCAGGGCGAGCGAACCGAGCGCGGTCAAGATCGTGGACAAGGGGGGCTCCTCAGGTCGGTGCGTCGAACGGGCGCGGTGCGCTCCGTCTACTTCACCACTTCTCGCCCTCGGAGCGCCAATCCTGCACCGGCCGCACCCTTCGCGCCGGGGCGGGAGGCGCGGCCTGGGTAAGATGGGCACGCTCCGCCGGCCTGGCGCAATTGGTAGCGCATCCGACTTGTAATCGGAAGGTTACGGGTTCGAGTCCCGTGGCCGGCTCTGTTCCCCCATGACGCGGCCCGATCGCACCGGTCCGGCCCCGCTCAGCCCTCGAGGGCGACGAGCAGGTGACGCAGGCCGTCCGCGACGGCCGCGCGCGCCTCCTCGGGCAGGGCGGCGAGCATCGCCCGTTCGTCGGCGAGCTGGACCTCGAGCACCCGGTCGATCAGCCGGCGTCCGGTGGCGGTGGGGGCGACGAAGTAGCCGCGGTGGTCGTCGGGGTTCGCCGACCGGTCGACGAGGCCGGCCGCGAGCAGGCCCTTGACGCGCTTCGTGACGGCCGGCGGCGACAGCAGCGTCTCGTCGGCGAGCTGCGTGGGGGTCGTCGGGGCGTCGCGTCGGGTCAGGGCGGCGAGCAGGTCGAAGTCGGCACGCCCCAGGCCGAACTCGGCGAGCAGGTCGTCGCTGCGGCGCTGCACGATGCGGGCGAGGCGGTTGACCCGGCCGACGACGGGGATCGCCGAGACGTCGAGGTCGGGTCGCAGCTCGCGCCACCGGTCGTGGACGTCGTCGATCGCGTCGCGCGGGCCGTGGTCGCTCATGCCTTGAGAGTACCGATGCTTCACGGGTAAAGTGGATGCAGTTCATTCACCCGTGAAGCAGTTCGACGACGAGCGCCCACGCCCCGTCGACCGGAGGACCCGCCATCACGACCACCGCCCCCGCCCACCGTCTGCTGCCGCATCCGCGAGACCTCGTCCGCCTCGGTCCGCACGACGGAGCCCACCGCCCCGCGGCACGCGTCGCCGTCTCGGTGCTCGTGCCGATGGTCGTGCTCGCCCTGATCGGTCACGTCGAGTGGACGCCCTACGCGGTCTTCGGGGCCTTCGCCTCGGCGTTCGGTCGCGGCCTGCCGAGGTTCCAGCGCCTCGAGATGCAACTCGAGGCGGGGCTCGGCCTGGTCGCGTGCGTCGTGCTGGGCACGGTCCTGGCGGCGTCGGGCGCCCCGGTGGTGGTGGCCGTCGTCGCGATCGGCCTCGTGGCCGGCCTGGCTTCAGCCGTGTCGGACCTGCGCCGCTGGAGCCCGCCCGGCCCGCTCTTCTTCGTCTTCGGCCTCGGTGTGACGGCCTTCGTCCCCGCGACCGCCTCGACCGTCGGCGCGGCCGCGGTCGTCGCCCCGGCGAGCCTCGCCGTCGCGCTGCTCGCCTCGCTCGCGGGAGCCCTGCTGCCCTCCGGCCGCCGGGCGCTGGCCACCGCCGAGGGTCGTCGCTGGAGGCGCGGGCCGAGACCCCTGGACGGCCGACGGACGCTCGTCCACGCCGCCGTCTGCCTGGTGGCCTCGATCGCGGCCGGGTCGCTCAGCGTGGCGCTCGGCGTGCAGAGCCCGTACTGGGCGATGGTGTCGGCCGTGGTGCCCGTGGTGGGGACCGCGACCGCGGGGCAGCTCGTGCGGGCCGGCCACCGCCTCCTCGGCACCCTCGTCGGGGTGGGCCTCGCCGCCCTGCTGCTCGCCTGGCAGCCGGGCGTCGCCGCCCTGATCGTCGCCTTCGGGGTGCTGCAGTTCGCGACCGAGCTGCTGATCGTCCGCAACTACGGTCTCGCGCTCGTGTTCATCACGCCGATGGCCCTCGGCATGCGCGCCCTCGGCGGCACGCCGGTCGACGTGGGCGCCCTCGTGGCGGCCCGCACGGCCGACACCGCGATCGGGGTGGGCGTGGTCGTCGTCGTGCTGCTCGCGACGCACCGACTGCGTCGGCCCCGGCCGGAGGCGTCCGCCTGACCGCCGCCGCCGACGATGCGGCGCGGGCGGGGCGGCACGGGCAGGGTGGGCCGGCGGCGGGTCAGACCTGGCGGGCCCTGGCGCGACGGCCGTCCTTGCTCCACCAGACCAGGTCGGCGACGCCCTGTGCGATCAGCAGCAGGGCCACGACGAGGATGATCACGGTCAACGCCTGGACCGGCACGCCCGACGCGATGTTGAGCACCTGGACGACGAGGCCGAAGAGGCCGATCAGCACCTCGAAGACGGCGGGCACCACGGCGCCCGTCTTCGTCAGGGTGAACCAGGGTCGCCGCAGGTCGCTCATGCACCCGAGGGTACAAGGTGCTCGGGCTACGATCGCCGGGACCCGACCCGCCGAGGAGGCACCGTGCGACGACACGACGTGCACGTCGACCCCGACGTGCCGAACTGGCTGCTGACCAAGCGCGGCGGCATCGCCCTGCCCCTCGTCACCGTGTTCTGCGCGCTCGTCGTCATCGCGAGCATCGTCGCCGCCCTGGCGGTCGGCGGGGGCAGCGTCACGGTCGTCACGGTGGTCGTGGTGCTCGCGGGGCTGGGCGCCGCGACCTGGGCCCTCGCCGACCTCGTCTGGTGGTCGCGGGACGACCGGCGGCGCGTCGTCAGGCTGCCCCGCGGGCCCGAGGGCTGACGACCCACCCGCGCGCCACATGCCGTCCAGGGCATGGACGTGCCCCGTCAACCTGGCAACCACCCAGCGTCCGTCGCCGTAAACTGACGGGTGCACCGGACCGGTGCCCACGACGTTCGGCTCCGCGCGCCACCCGCGCGCGCGTGCAGCCCCACCCCGCCACAACTCGACAGGGAGTTCCGTTGAACGGAAACGCTACGACCCGGCACAGCAACGTCGCGTTGCTGTCGGTCACCAGCACGATGGCCGACCGGGTCACCACCTCCGAGAGCATCGACGAGAAGCTCCTGCCCGTCCTCAAGCGCCTGAAGCTGCCCACCGGCCTGCTGCAGCGCGTCGCCGGCGTGTACGAGCGCCGCAACTGGAGCACCGAGCAGAGCTTCGACTCGGCCGCGATCGACGCCGGCAAGCGCGCGATGGCCGAGGCGGGCATCCGCCCCGACCAGGTCGGACTGCTGATCAACACGTCGGTCACGCGCCCGCACCTCGAGCCCTCGGTCGCCGTCCGCCTGCACCACGGCCTCGGCCTGCCCTCGTCGGCCACGAACTTCGACATCGCCAACGCGTGCCTCGGCTTCGTCAACGGCATGACCCTCGCCGCGCAGCTCATCGACGCCGGCCAGATCGACTACGCCGTCATCATCGACGGCGAGGACGCCGACGACGTGCAGGTCAACACGATCGACCGCCTGCTGACCAAGGGCTACGGCCGCGACGACTTCATGAGCGAGTTCGCCAGCCTGACCCTCGGCTCGGGTGCCGCCGCCGCCGTCATCGGCCGGGCCGACCTGCACCCCGAGGGCCACCGCATCGTCGGCGGCGTCACGCGCGCCGCCACCGAGAACTACGACCTCTGCGTCGGCAGCGTCGACGGCATGTTCACCGACGCGAAAGCCCTGCTGAAGCGCGGCATGGAGCTCGTCGTCTCGGCCTGGAAAGAAGCGAAGCGCGACTGGAACTGGCAGCGGATGGACCGCTACATCATGCACCAGGTCAGCGACGTGCACACCGGCGCCTTCGTCAAGGCCGCGGGCATCGACAAGAAGCTCGTCCCGCTCACCTACCCGACCCTCGGCAACGTCGGCCCGGCGTCGATCCCGATCACCCTGGTCGAAGAGAGCAAGACCCTCAGCAAGGGCGACCGCGTGCTGCTGATGGGCGTCGGCTCGGGCATCAACACCGCGATGATGGAGCTCGCCTGGTGAGTCGCCTCCCGCGGTCCGCCTCCGCCACGGCGCCGGCGTCACGTCCCCCCGCGGGTCTCGACGGGCTCGACCCGTCGTGGTCGCGCCTCGTCGACGTGCCGTACGGGCTCGGCTCGCACCGCGCCTCCCGCACCTGGCACGTCCTCGACAACGGCGAGGCCCTGGCCGCCCGGGGCCTCGAACCGGTCGGCACCATCCTCTGCGTGCACGGCAACCCGACCTGGTCGTACCTCTGGCGCCGACTGGTCGCCCGCACCCTCGAGGCCGCCGAGGCCGGGGGCACGGCGTGGCGGGTCGTCGCCGTCGACCAGCTCGACATGGGCTTCTCGGAGCGCACCGGCTCGCCCCAGACCCTGGCCCGTCGCGTGGCCGACCTGGGCGACCTCACCGACGCGCTCGAGATCACCGGACCGGTCGTCACGCTCGGCCACGACTGGGGCGGCGTCGTCTCGTCGGGCTGGGCGGTCGACCATCCCGACCAGCTCGCGGGGCTCATGCTGCTCAACACCGCGGTGCACCAGCCCGAAGGCGAGAAGATCCCGGCTCCGTTGCGCCTCACCCTCGCCCGCGGCGTGCTGGGTCGCGCGACCGTCGGCACGACCGGGTTCCTCGACGTGACCCTCGGCCTCGCGCACCCACCGCTGTCGGCCGAGGTCAAGGCCGGCTTCCGGGCCCCGTACCGGCAGGCCGACCGCCGCGGGGGCATCGGCGGCTTCGTCGCCGACATCCCCGTCGACGACGAGCACGTCAGCAGCCCCGAGCTCGACCGCATCGCCGAGGGCCTGCGCGACCTCTCCGTGCCGGCCCTGATGCTCTGGGGCCCGCGCGACCCGATCTTCTCCGACCGGTACCTCGACGACCTCGTCGACCGGCTGCCGCACGCCGACGTCCACCGCTTCGAGGGCGCCGGCCACCTCGTCGCCGAGGACGTCGACTACGCCGGGGCCCTGCTGACCTGGCTCGGCGACCGCCTGCCCGACGGCACGCCCGGCACCGGCACCGGCACGTCCCGCACCGGTACGGCTCGCACCGGTGTCGCCGACGCGGGCACCTCCCGACCCGAGGAGGCGCTGGCTGCGTCCCCGCAGGACCGCCCACTCTGGTCGCACCTCGACTCCCTGGCCGACAGCCCGGCCACCGCGCTCGTCGAGATGGCTCCCGCGGGTGCCGACGGCCCGCGGTCGGTGAGCTGGAGCCTGCTCGCCCGCCGGGTCCGCGAGATCGCCCTCGGCCTGCGGAAGCACGGCGTGCGACCGGGCGACCGGGTCTCGCTGCTCGTGCAGCCCGGCGCCGACCTCACCGCCGTGCTCTACGCGTGCGTGCGCATCGGCGCGGTCGTCGTCGTCGCCGACGCGGGGCTCGGCGTGCGTGGCCTGACGCGGGCGGTCCGCGGAGCCTGGCCCGACCACGTCGTCGGACAGCTGCCCGGCCTCACCGCCGCCACGGCCCTCGGCTGGCCCGGCCGCAAGATCTCGACCACGAAGCTGTCGCCGGTCGCCGCGCGGGCCCTCGGCGTCGAGGCGTCGCTGCCCGAGATCGCCGCCCTGGGCCGACGGGCCCACGACGCCCTCGCCGAACTGCCCGAGGCACCGACCTCGGACGCCGAGGCCGCGATCCTCTTCACCTCGGGCTCGACCGGCCCCGCCAAGGGCGTCGTCTACCGCCACGGCCAGCTGACCGCCCTGCGCGACGCCCTCGCCGAGCGGTACGACGTCGGGCCGGGCACCGGCCTCGTCGCAGGCTTCGCGCCGTTCGCGTTGCTCGGGCCCGCCCTCGGTGCGACGAGCGTCACGCCCGACATGGACGTCACGAAGCCGCGCACCCTGACGGCCCGCGCGGTGGCGGCCGCGACGGCGGCGGTCGACGCCACCGTCGTCTTCCTCTCCCCCGCCGCGCTCGCCAACGTCGTCACGACCGCCGGCGACCTCGACGCCGACGACCACCGCGCCCTGGCCGGCGTCCGGACGTTCCTCTCGGCCGGTGCCCCCGTCTCGGAGTCGCTGCTGGCGGCCGCCGGCGACCTCATGCCGGACGCGACGCCCCACACCCCCTACGGCATGACCGAGGGCCTGCTGATGACCGACGTCACGCTCGAGGGCGTGCGCTCCGCGACGGCCGACCGCGAGGCCGCCGTCGCCGCGGGCGCGCCCGACGCGGGCGGGGTCTGCGTCGGGCTGCCCGGCGCGACCACGACGGTGCGGATCGCTCCCCTCGACGAGGCGGGCCGCGCCTCCTCGGCCTTCGTCGACGACGCCGGCGTGACCGGCGAGATCGTCGTCTCGGCCCCGCACGTCGAGGACCACTACGACCGGCTCTGGCTGACGCACCGCGCCAGCCGCCTCGGGTCGACCGCCGAGACCCGGTGGCACCGCACGGGCGACGTCGGGCACCTCGACGCCGCGGGGCGCCTCTGGGTCGAGGGCCGGCTCCCCCACGTGATCACGACCCCCACGGGCGTGCTGACGCCGGTGGCGTCCGAACAGGCCGTGGAGGCGCTGGCCGGCATCGCCCGCGCCGCCGTCGTCGGCGTCGGCCCGGCCGGCACGCAGCAGGTCGTCGTCGTCGCCGAGACCGTCCCCCCGGCCCGTCGTCCCGGGCTGGCCCCCGCGGCCCTGGCGGCCTCGGTCCGCTCGGCCGTCGCCGAGGCGTCGGGACGACCCGTGGCCGCCGTGCTCGTCGTGCCCCGGCTGCCGACGGACGTGCGACACAACAGCAAGATCGACCGCACCGGCCTCGCCAGCTGGGCCACGTCCGTGCTGTCGGGCGGACGGATGCGTCGCCCGTGAGGCTCGGCGGCGCTCCGGGCCGGGCGGGTTCGGCCGACACCGGCGGGCGCGCACGACCGTCGACGACGAACACGCCCGACGTCGCGCCCGGGCCTCGGCCGTGAGGGTGCTGGTCACCGGCGCCAGCGGGCTGCTGGGCGGCGCCGTCGCCCGGGCCGTCGCCGCCGCCGGGCACGAGGTCACGACCCTCCAGCGACGACCGTCGGGCGTGCCCGGGGCCCGCGACATCCTCGGCTCGGTGACGAACCCGAAGGCGGTCGCCGCGGGCGTCCGCGACCAGGACGCCGTCGTCCATCTCGCCGCCAAGGTGTCGCTCACCGGTGACGCGGCCGAGTTCGAGGCCGTGAACGTCGGGGGCACGCGCTCCCTCGTCGAGGCGATGCGCGCCTCCTCGGCGTCACGCCTGGTCTTCGTGTCGTCACCCTCGGTGGCACACGCCGGCTCGTCGATCGTGGGCGACGACGCCCTGCCCGCCTCGCCCGGTCACGCCCGCGGCGACTACGCCCGCACCAAGGCCGCGGCCGAACGCGTCGCCCTCGGGGCGGCCGACGCCGACCTGCGCGTGGTGGCCGTCCGCCCGCACCTCGTCTGGGGCCCGGGTGACACGCAGCTCGTCGAGCGCATCGTCGACCGCGCCCGCGCGGGCCGCCTGCCCCTGCTCGACCACGGTGCCGCGCTGATCGACTCGACCTACGTCGACAACGCGGCGTCGGGCATCGCCGCCGCGCTCGAGCGCGTCGACGAGGTCAGCGGCGGGGCCTACGTCATCAGCAACGGCGAACCCCGCACGGTCGCCGACCTGATGGCGGGGATCTGCGCGGCGGCCGGGGTGCCCGCCCCGCGCCTCCGGGTGCCCGCCGCGGTCGCCCGCGCCGCGGGATCGTTCGTCGAACGGGTCTGGGCCGTGCGCCCGGGTGCCGACGAACCGCCGATGACGAGGTTCCTCGCCGAACAGCTGTCGACCGCCCACTGGTTCGACCAGCGGCGGACGCAACGGGACCTCCGCTGGGCCCCGGCCGTGAGCGTCGACGAGGGACTGCGGCGGCTGGCCGCCTGGTACGCCGCCGGACAGCCCGCCGTCTGAAGCCCGGCGTCCGAGGCCCGCCGCCCGAGGCCCGGCGTCCGCCCCGCCGACTCCGCGAGATTAGGGGGGCGACGGGTCAGGGCCGCGTCCCCCGTTCTCTGTGCGAGGGCACACGTCCCGTCGCGCGGCCGGGGCCTACCGTCGCCCGGGTGGCGGCAGCCGTCGGGCACGAGCCCGGCCGCAGCCCCCACCTCACTCGACGGAAGGACCACCCCCATGAAGGCAGTCGTCTGGCACGGCATCGGCGACATCCGACTCGACGAGGTCGCCGACCCCACGATCGTCGACCCCACCGATGCGGTCGTCCGCATCACCCGCAGCGCCATCTGCGGCACCGACCTGCACTTCGTGCGCGGCACGATGGCCCCGATGGCCGAGGGCACGATCCTCGGGCACGAGGCGGTCGGCGTCGTCACCGCGGTCGGCGACGACGTGCGCGGCTTCAGCGCCGGCGACCGCGTCGTCATCAACTCGACGGTCTCGTGCGGCACCTGCCGCTACTGCCGTCAGGGCCAGACGGCCCAGTGCGACGTCGCGAACCCCAACGGCCCCGACGCCGGCACCTGCTTCTTCGGCGGCCCGGCCTCGACCGGCCCGGTGAACGGCCTGCAGGCCGAGGCGGTGCGCGTGCCGTTCGCCCAGAACACCATGCACCGCCTGCCCGACACGGTGAGCGACGAGCAGGCGATCCTGCTGAGCGACATCTTCCCCACGGGGTGGTTCGGCGCCCAGCTCGCCGGCGTGACCCGGGGTGACGTGGTGGCCGTGTTCGGCGCCGGCGTCGTCGGCCAGTTCGCGATCGCGTCGGCGTTCAAGCAGGGCGCGAGCCGCGTGATCGTCGTCGACCACGAGGAGACCCGCCTCGCGCAGGCCCTCGCCCAGAACGCCGAGATCGTGAACTTCGACGAGGAGGACCCGGTCGCGACCATCAAGCGCCTCACCGCCGGGGCCGGCGTCGACGCCGTCATCGACGCGGTGGGCGTCGACGCCCAGCACGCGAGCCACGGCCCGGCTGCTCCCGACGCCGACACGGCCGCCGAGTTCGCGGCCGAGGTCGAGCAGGTCGCCCCCGACGCGAACCCGCAGGGCGACCAGTGGGTGCCCGGCAACGCCCCGACCCAGGCCCTGCGCTGGGCCGTCGAGGTCGTCGCGAAGTACGGCCGCATCGGCGTCATCGGCGTGTACTCGCCGACCGTCACGTCGTTCCCGTTCGGCGAGGCGATGCTCAAGAACCTGACCATCCGCATGGGCAACTGCGACCACCACTCGGTGACCCCGCCGCTGATCGACCTGGTCGCGTCCGGCCAGTTCGACCCGACCGCGTTCATCACCGAGCACGAGGGCATCGGCTCGGCCATCGAGGCCTACGAGGCGTTCGACCGCCGCGAGCCCGGTTGGACCAAGGTCGAGGTCGTCGCCGGCTGAGTCCGACCGCGCGACGCCACGGACGAGACACGACGTGCCGCCCACCCGACGGGGTGAGCGGCACGTCGTCTCTCGTGACCCGGGTCAGATGACGTCGGCGCTCCACGGGTCGGGGTTGCCGAACCGGTGGGCGGTGATGGCCACGGCCTGCTCGCGCACGAACGGCAGCAGCTCGAGGCGGCCGGTCGGGGTGACGGCCGCGGCGAACACGGCGACCGCCGGGTCGCCGCCGAGGGCGTCGGCCAGGGCCGAGGAGGCGCCGGTCGCGTCACCCGCGCCCGTCACCAACCGCACGCGCTCGGTCGACAGCCGGCCCGCACGCACCCGGAGGTGCCAGGCCGCGTCGTCCTCGTGCACCACGTCGGAGGCCGCGAGGCCGAGTGCCCGGACGAGGGCACCGGGCAGGGCGACCGACGACGACACCGTGAGCGGGGCGCCCGACCGGAGGCCGGCCAGCAGCACGCGGACCACGTCGGCCGGGGCGGCTCCGTCGGCGGCACGGACGGTGACGGGCAGCGGGCGGTAGCGCAGCAGGTCGCGCTCGAGACCGAGGTCGCTCACGTCGCGGGCGACGCCGAACTCGGTCGCCCAGAAGTGCTCGTCGCTGGCGGCGGCGGCGCGCAGGTCGTCGTGGGCCGACGCACCCGACGCCCCGAGCAGCGGCGACGCGGCCTCGAGGGCGGCCAGGGCCGCCCGACCCGGGCGCGCCTCCTGCGGCTCGGTCAGCGCCGTCGGCTGCCACGAGCCGAGGTGCACGAGGTAGTTGGGGCCACCGGCCTTGGCGCCCGCGCCGACCGACGACTTCTTCCAGCCGCCGAACGGCTGACGCCGCACGATCGCGCCGGTGATGCCGCGGTTCACGTAGAGGTTGCCCGCCTCGACGCGGTCGAGCCAGGTGGCCAGCTCGGCGGGGTCGAGGGTGTGCAGGCCGGCGGTCAGGCCGTAGTCGGTCGCGTTCTGCAACTCGATCGCCTCGTCGAGGGTCGCCGCGGTCATGATGCCGAGGACCGGGCCGAAGTACTCGGTCAGGTGGAACTCGCTGCCCGCCGCGACGCCGGCGCGCACGCCGGGCGACCAGAGACGGCCCGTCTCGTCGAGCAGCTTCGGCTCGACCAACCAGGTCTCGCCTGCTCCGAGGGTCGTCAGGGCCCGCTCGAGCTTGCCGTGGGCCGGCTCGACGATGGGGCCCATCTGCGTCGTCGGGTCGGAGGGGAGGCCGACGCGCAGGGTCGACGCGGCGTCGACGAGCTGACGGCGGAAGCGCTCCGAGGTCGCGACCGAGCCGACGAGGATCACGAGGCTCGCCGCCGAGCACTTCTGCCCCGCGTGGCCGAAGGCCGACTTGATGACGTCGGAGGCGGCCAGGTCGAGGTCGGCGCTCGGGGTGACGACGATCGCGTTCTTACCGCTGGTCTCGGCGAGCAGGGGCAGGTCGGTGCGCCAGCTGGTGAAGAGCGCGGCGGTCTCGAAGGCGCCGGTGAGGATCACGCGGTCGACCGAGGGGTGCGACACGAGGTGGCGCCCGAGGTCGCCCTCGTCGACGTCGACCAGCTTGAGCACCTCGCGGGGCACGCCGGCGTCCCAGAGGGCCTGCACCATGACGGCGCCGCTGCGCTTCGCCTGGCCGGCCGGCTTGACCACGACGCTGCTGCCCGCGGCGAGCGCCGCGAGGGTCGAGCCGGCCGGGATCGCCAGGGGGAAGTTCCAGGGCGGGGTGATCAGGGTCAGCCGCTCGGGCACGAACGTCGCGCCGTCGACCCGGTCGAGCTCTTCGGCGAGGTGGGCGTACCAGTTGGCGAAGTCGATCGCCTCGCTGACCTCGACGTCGCCCTCGGCGACCGTCTTGCCGGTCTCGCTCGCCGCGACCTCCATGAGGTCGGCGCGTCGGGCCGACAGCGTGGCCGCGGCCTCGCGCAGGACGACGGCCCGGCCCGCGCCTCCCCTGGCCGCCCAGTTGGCGGACGCCGCCACGGCGTCCGCGACGATCGCGTCGAGGGTGGCGACGTCGGTGACCCTGGCGGACTCGATCAGCTCGACGCCGAGTCGCGAGTCGGCCGAGCGCGCGGCGATCTCGCGACCCCAGGCCCGGTTGTCGGCGAGGGCGGGGTCGGTGTCGGGCTCGTTGTCGAAGCCGCTGCCCGCCGGGCGGGGCTGGAGCGCCTGGGCCGCGTCGAGGCGGCTCTGCACGCGGTGCGGTGCCGGGGCGTCGCCGTCGACGTCGGCGAGCGAGGCCAGGAAGCGACCCTTCTCGCGCTCGAACATGGCCTCGTTCGAGGCGAGCTCGAAGACGGCCGACATGAAGTTCTCGCTCGAGGCGTTCTCTTCGAGGCGGCGGATCAGGTAGCTGATGGCGACGTCGAACTCGCGGGGGTGGACGACGGGCGTGTAGAGGAGCAGCCCGCCGACGTCGGCCTTGACCAACTCGGCCTGCCCCTCGGCCATGCCGAGCAGCATCTCGAACTCGACGCGGTCGCCCACCCCGCGGGCCTCGGCCAGCAGGTGCGCGAACGCGATGTCGAAGAGGTTGTGGCCGGCGACGCCGACGCGCACCGCCCGGGTGCGCTCGGGGGTAAACGCCCAGGCGAGCACCCGCTTGTAGTTCGTGTCGCTGCCCTGCTTGGTGTCGTAGGTCGCGAGGGGCCACTCGTGCACCGTGGAGTCGACGGTCTCCATGGCGAGGTTGGCGCCCTTGACGACGCGGACCTTGATGGCGGCCCCGCCGGCGTCCACCCGCTCGGTCGCCCAGGTGGTGAGGTGCTGCAGGGCGCCCAGGGCGTCGGGCAGGTAGGTCTGCAGGACGATGCCCGCCTCGAGGCCCTTGAGCTGCGGCTGATCGAGGAGGCGCGTGAAGACCGCGATGGTCAGGTCGAGGTCGCGGTACTCCTCCATGTCGAGGTTGATGAACTTCGGCCTCGGCGAGCGGGCGGCGAGCTCGTACAGCGGGGTGAGCTTCTCGACGACGCGCTCGACGGTCTCGTCGAAGGCCCACATCGAGAGCTGGCTGACGATCGACGAGACCTTGATCGACACGTAGTCGACGTCGTCGCGGGCGAGCAGCGCCCGGGTGCCCGCGAGGCGGTGCTCGGCCTCGGCGTCGCCCAGGACGGCCTCGCCGAGCAGGTTGAGGTTGAGCCTGGTCTCGTCCTTCTTGATCTTCGCGATGGCCGCACCGAGCTTGGCGGGGCGGGCGTCCGCGATGAGGTGGCCGACCATGCCGCGCAGGACGCGGCGGGCGATCGGCACGACCACGCCGGGCAGGAGGGGCGCCAGGACGCCGCCGAGGCGGACGGCACCGCGCATGTGCCACGGCAGGAAGGCCGGAGCCTGCTTCGCGAGGGTCGACAGGTTGCGGGCGGCGACGCCGAGGTCTTCGGGGCGGACGACCCGGTCGACGAAGCCGATGGTGAAGGCGAGGCCCGACTCGTCCTTCAGCACCTGGGCGAGCAGGTGGGCCGAGCCGGTGCTCGGGGCGTTCGACGCCTCGTGCGCCCAGCGGCGGGCCAGGGCGACGGCGTCGTCGCCGATGCCGACGGGCAGGAGCTGTTCAGCGGTGGACGGCCCCGCCGTCTCGTCGATGGTGGTCATGGGATGAATGTAGGGCGGAACTTGCCACCTGGCAAGGTTTGAGGCGAGACCGTGTCGTGCGCCGCGCCTCCTCGTCCACAGGGGGCGGATCGGCACTGGCGGCGAGAGCCGGACAGCGCTACCTTGGGCGCGTTCAGGCGGTGCACGGCGGCCGCCGGGACCGACCCGTCCGCCGACGGGAGGCCCACCCCCAGCCCGGGAGCACGCATGGCGATGATCGAAGCACGCGGCCTGACCAAGACCTACCGGTCGAAGTCCGGGCCGGTCCGGGCCTTGACCGGTCTCGACCTCACGGTGCCCGAGGGCACGGTGAAGGCCCTGTTGGGCCCGAACGGCGCCGGCAAGACGACCGGGGTGAAGATGCTCACCACGCTCGAGCGACCCGACTCGGGCACGGCCACGATCGCCGGCCTCGATGTGGTCGACGACGCGCAGGCGGTGCGCCGCTCGATCGGCGTCTCGGGGCAGTACGCCGCGGTCGACGAGAACCTCACGGGCTTCGAGAACCTCGACATGATCGGCCGCCTCTACCACCTGGGCAGCCGGGTCAGCCGCGACCGGGCCCGCGAGCTGATCGAGCTCTTCGACCTGACCGCCGCCGGCGACCGCCCGGTCAAGGGGTTCTCGGGCGGCATGCGACGACGCATCGACCTCGCCGGGGCGCTCGTCACGAACCCCCGCGTGCTCTTCCTCGACGAACCGACCACCGGGCTCGACCCGCGCAGCCGGCTCGCCCTGTGGGACATCATCACGGGGCTGGTCGACGGCGGCACGACGGTGCTGCTGACGACGCAGTACCTCGAGGAGGCCGACCGGCTGGCCGACGACATCTCGGTCATCGACGGCGGGGCCGTCATCGCCGAGGGCACCGCCGACCAGCTCAAGGCGCAGGTCGGCGGCCACCGCCTGGTCGTCGCCCTCGTCGACGAGGCCCGCGCCGACCAGGCCGTCGAGGTGCTGCGACGACACGGCGACTCCGAACCGACCGTCGGGGCCGACGGCCGCCAGCTCGAGGTCGCAGTCACCGACGGCCCCACCGCCCTGCAGCGCACGCTGGCCGACCTCGGCGCGGCCGGCATCGAGCTGCACGACGCCGGCATGCGGCGCCCGACGCTCGACGACGTGTTCCTGCAGCTCACCGGGCACCGGGCGGCCGACGACGACTCGGGCGCCGACGACGGGTCGCCCGGCGACGACGACGCGGGTGGTGGCCGAGGCCGCGGACGCCGGGGCGCGAAGCAGAGAGAGGCACGAGCATGACCACGACGAGCACGACCGCCGCCCTCACCCAGACCCTGCGACCGTCGACCGACACCGGCCTCGGCACCTGGGCGTCGGACGGCTGGACCGTCACCAAGCGCAACCTGATCAAGGTCAAGCGCTCGCCCGACATGCTGATCTTCGCCGTGCTGCAGCCCATCATGTTCGTGCTGCTGTTCAGCCAGGTCTACGGCGGCGCGATCGCCGTCCAGGGCACCGACTACACGCAGTTCCTGATGGCCGGCATCTTCGCGCAGACCGTGGTCTTCGGCTCGACCTTCTCGGGCGCCGCCATGGCGCAAGACCTGAAGGAGGGCATCATCGACCGGTTCCGCACCCTGCCGATGAGCCCGTCGGCCGTGCTGATCGGTCGCACGAACAGCGACCTGGTGCTCAACACGATCTCGATGGTGATCATGATGCTCACCGGCCTGGCGGTCGGCTGGCGGGTGAACGCGTCACCGGCGTCGTTCGTGGGCGGCGTCGCCCTGCTGCTGCTCTTCAGCTACTCGTTCAGCTGGGTCATGGCCCTGCTCGGCATGAGCGTCAAGACGCCCGAGACGATCAACAACGCGTCGTTCATGATCCTCTTCCCGCTGACGTTCGTGTCGAACGCCTTCGTGCCGAGCGACACCCTGCCGACCGTGCTGAGGGTGTTCGCCGAGTGGAACCCGGTGTCGTCGCTCGTGCAGGCCGCCCGCACCTCGTTCGGCAACCTCGGCGACACCCCGGTGCCCGACATCTGGACGATGCAGCACCCCTACGCCACCGTCCTGCTCGGCATCGCGGTCATGCTCGTCGTCTTCGTCCCGCTCTGCATCCGGAAGTTCCAGCGCATCAGCGCGAAGTGACCGGCCCCGGCCGGTCACGCCCCGAGGAGGCGCGGGTCAGCGCGAGCGCCCGGCCGCGTCCCGCACGGCGGCGTCGAGTTCGCTCGTCGGCACCGTGAGGACGCTGCCGATCACGAGGCGCATCAGTGCGGGCACGTCCACGTCGTCGCGCTCGTACAACCACTGCAGCTGCAGGCCGTCCTGCACCGCCAGCACGACGCGGGCGGCGGACTCGGCCGTGAAGCCGTCCCGGAGCCAGCCCCGGGCCTGGGCGAGCCCGAGGTAGGCCGAGGTCGACGAGACGATGCGCTCGTAGTAGTCGGCGTAGTAGTGGTGTGCCGGGTGGTCGGGCGAGGTGGCCTCGGCCGACGCCGTGATGAACAGCGAGATCACCACGGGCACGTCGACGTTGTACTCGGCGAGCGCCACCAGCTCGTCGACCCTCATGCCTCCGTCGTCGTCGAAGTGCCGCCGCAGGCGTTCGTCCCGCCGCCGCAGCACGGCCATGAGCAGTTCGTCCTTGGTCGGGAAGTAGTGCATCAGCGACTGGTGCGAGACCCCGCACCGTCGGGCGATCTCGCGGAGGGTCGCCCCGTGGAACCCGACCTTGCCGAAGACGGGCAGCGCCGCGTCGAGGATCGCCTCGCGCTTGGCGATGCCCTTGCGGTACCGGCCCGGCTCGCGCACCACGCCGACCGGGGCGACGTCGCTGACGTCGGCGCGGGTCGTGTCGGGCTCGGAGGCGTCCATCGGGGTCAGCCTAGGTCGTCCCGAGCGCCCGTGACGACGCCGCGGGCACGTCGTCCGAGCACGGGCCGTCGGCATAGAGTCGAGCGGTGCCGTGGTCGCTGCTGAGAACGCCCGCCTTCCGGGCCCTCTGGGTCGGGCGGCTGTCCTCGTGGCTGGGCAGCGGTCTGGCCCCCCTGGCCATCGTCTTCGCGGCCGTCGACCTCGGGGCCGACGCCGTCGACCTGGGGCTCGTGGTCGTCGCCCGCTCGGTGCCGAACATCGTGCTCGTGCTGGTCGGCGGTGCCCTCGCCGACCGGTTCTCGAGGCGGTCGGTCGCGATCGTGTCGTCGTGGGTGTCGGCCCTGTCGCTCGTCGGGGCGGCGACGCTCATGCTCACGCAGACCGAGACCCTCGTCACCCTCGCCGCCGTGGGCGCGGTCAACGGCGCCGCGGCCGCCTTCTTCGGCCCGGCCACGAGCGCACTGCTCCGCGACACGGTGCCCGACGAGCGCGTGAGGGACGCGACCGTCCTCAGCCGCGTGGGCATGAACGTCGGCCTCGTCGTCGGCACCGCGGTGGGCGGCGCCGTGGTGGGCACCGCCGGCTCGGGCGTCGCCCTGGCCCTCGGGGCCGGGGTCTTCGCGGTGGCGGCCGTCGTCTTCGTGGGGTTGCCCCGGGACGGTGCCCGCGCCTCCGGGGGCACGTCGGTGCTGAGCGACCTCGGCAGCGGGCTCGGCTTCGTGTGGCGCACCCGCTGGCTCGCCTCGACGGCTGCCCTGGCCTTCACGTTCCAGTTCGCGTTCGCCGGCGGGGTGCAGGTCGTCGGGCCCCTGGTCGCCGACCAGTCGTTCGGACGTCTGTTCTGGGGCTTCGCCGGGGCCGTGCAGACGCTCGGCCTGATCGTCGGGGCGTTCTGGGCCGGGGCGTTGCGCGGCCGCCTCCGGCTCTGGGCGGCCTGCCTCGGAGCGGCGGCGCTGGCCCTGCCGCTCGTGCTGCTCTCGTTCGCCTACGGCACCGACCCCGTGGTCTTCGATCCGCTGCACTGGTTCTTCTGGATCGCCCTGGGGCTCTTCGCCGCCAGCGTCGGGCTCGAGGTCTTCACCGTGCCACTCGACGTGGTCGTCCAGCGGCAGGTGCCGGGTGCCTACCTCGGCCGGGTGTTCTCGTGCCTGACGTTGGCCTCGCTCGCCGGCGTGCCGGTCGGTGAGGTCACGGTGGGCCCGCTCACCGAGCTGATCGGCACGCCGGCGACGCTCGCCGCCCTGGCCGGACTCGTCGTCGCCGTCGCGGTGGCCGTGGCGCTCAGCTCACGGGTGCGTCGGGTCGACGCCGGCCAGGAGGCGCGGGTCAGCTGAACTCGCCGCGCTCGATCGCCTCGGCGTACTTGCGCACGTCCGGGCCCGGCTCGTAGTCGATGAAGCGGTCCTTGACGGCCTCGTTGATCGCCTTGAAGGACTCCTCCCACGACTCGCCCGAGTGGGCGGCCGCGGCGTCGCGGACGGCATCGCGCAGGACGTTGTCGGCGTCGGTCAGGATCTTGTCGCGGGCCTCGTCGTTCCAGCGCACGTCGTTCAGGTCGGCCATGGTGTTCTCCTCGTCGGGGTGGGGCGGGGTGGGACTGTGGATGGTGGGGTGCTGCTACTTCTTCTTCGCGGAGAGCGACGAGCCCTTGTGGGCCGCCTTCGCCCCGCTCTTGTCGCTCTCGACGACGAAGTACGGCTCGTCGTCCGACGCCTTGAACTTCTGCCCGTCGAGCTGGAACTCCTTCACGCGCTTCTCCACGACCGTGCCGTGGGTCTCGCCCTGAGGGGTGTTCCAGGTGACGTGGTCTCCCTTGCTGAACGACATCGCGCCTCCTTGGTGCGTGGTCCTGCCGGCGGCGTCCGTCGCCGCTCGGTGGTGGCGTGGACGGTACGCCGCCCGGGCCGACGGCCCACCCAGCGTCGCGGGGTACAGCGCCGGAGCGGGCTCAGCCGGCCAGGGCGGCGAGCGCGGCGGCCAGGCGACGGGCCCGGGTCTCGGGGGTCTTCGCCGCCCCGATCGGTTCGACGAGGGCGCGCTGACGGCTGTACGAGAGGGACTCGTAGGAGGCGCGGGCCGCGTCGTCCGCGTCGAGCGCCTCGCGCAGGTCGGCCGGCACCTCGACCACCCGCGGCTCGGTGTCGAGGGCCAGCGTGACCTCGACCTCCTGCCCGCCGACGACGCCCGACGCCGCCCGGTGCGCGCCACTGACCGGGATCAGGTACCGCCCGCCCGTGCTCGCGACCGTGCTGCGGTAGGTGTACCCCTCGACCGTGACGACGACCGCGGGCTTCCTGCCCGACGCCAGCGACTCGACGGCCTCGGGCGGCACGACGATGCCCGTCGCGTTGACGCGGGCCTCGGCGATGGTGGTGCGGAAGGTCACGGGTTCGGTCATGCCCGGATGCTAGCGAGCCCCCCGCCTCGGCACCACCGCACCGCGTTTCGTGCACCGCACCGCACCTAGTCGCGGTGCGGTGCACGAAACGCGGTGCGGTGCGGCGGTGCGGGTGCGATGCCGGTCAGACCGAGAAGCCGCCGTCGGCCTTGATCAGCTGGCCCGAGATCCAGCGGCCGGCGGGCGACAGCAAGAAGCGCACCACCTGGCCGATGTCGGCGGGCGTCCCGAGGCGCCCGGTCGGCTGCTGCTCGGTGCCGCTGGCGCGGGTGGCGTCGTCCATCCACCCGGTGTCGATGGGGCCGGGGTTCAGCGCGTTCGACGAGACGCCCAGGTGGCCGAGTTCGCGGGCCGCCGCGATCACGAGTCGGTCGAGGGCCCCCTTGCTCGAGCCGTAGGGCAGGTTGTGCACGACGTGGTCGCTGGTCAGGGCCACCACCCGGGCGCCTTCGACGAGTCGGTCGACCGGCGGCAGCTGCTCGGCGAACGCCTTGATCGCCAGCCAGGCCGCCCGCACGTTGACGGCGTAGTGCGCGTCCCAGCTCTCGAGGCTCGTGTCGAGGATCGACGAGTCGACGCTGTGCGAGTGCGACAGCACGAGCGCCGTGACCGGCCCCAGGTCGGCGTTCACCGCCCCGAGGAGGCGCGCGGGAGTCCCCGGGTCCGCCAGGTCGGCCGGGTAGACGGCCACGTGCGCACCCGCCTCCTCGAGCTCGGTGACGAGCGAGCCGACGTCCATCGCCGCCAGGCCCCAGGGCATGGAGGCGTCGTAACCGTCCCAGGTGGTCAGCGCGAGGTCCCACCCGTCGGCGGCGAGCTCGCGGGCGATGCCGTTCGCGATCGAGGACGTGCGGCCGGCGCCGGTCAGGAGGCAGGTCTTCTTCGACATGCGCTCAGCTTGTCAGGCCGAACGGTTCGGAGCGGGTCAGCGACCGCGGCGCGGCCGGCTGCGACCCGTGCCACGCTGCGGCCCGCGACCCTTAGGCGTGCGCCCCGGCTTCGCCCCGCGCGGGTCGGGAGCCGACCCCTTGCGGGCCGGGTCCTCGCGCTCGGGCTCGTCGCGCCTCCTCGACCTCGAGCTGCGGGCCGTGCGGCCCCGCACGACGCCGATGAAGTCGTCGAGGTCGTCGGTCAGGTCGCCCTCGGGCCAGACCAGCGCGATCGTCGTCGGCGGCAGGTCGGCGACGTAACGGTACGTCACCTCTTTCCGGGCGTGGAGGCGCGCGAGCGACTGCGGCATCACGGCGACGCCCGCCCCCGTGGCGACCACCGCCACGGCGTCGGCGACCGAGAGGGTCGGGTCGAGGTCGTGCCGGTGCTCACCCTCGAACGCCGCCGCCTCGACCTCGTCCTCGGCGCCGGCCGCGGCCACGACGTGGTCCCTGGGCACGACGACGACGGCGCGCTCGTCGTAGAGGCGGATGACCGAGAGCCCCTCGGCGTCGACCGGCAGCCGCGCCAGCACCATGTCGACCCGGTCGTCGCCGCGGGCCGCGGCGAGCGCCGGGACCGCATCGGCGTCGGCCACCGGCACGAAGGCCAGCGGGGTCTCGGGCCGGCGCTCGGCCCAGAGCCTCGACCACTTCGCCAGGGTCACCCCGGGCACGACCCCGATGCGGAACGGGGCGCGGGTCGGCTCGGTCGTCATGGGTCGAGGGTATCGGGCCGGTACCCTGGGCAGATGACCTCCGACGCGCCGTCCGGCAAGCAGCCGCAGACCCTCAAGCCCTTCACGGCCGCCAAGAAGCTCGGGGTGTACCTGCCGGCCACGCCCGACGAGTTCCAGGCCTCCCCCGTCACGCGCGAGGCGTTCGCCGAGCTCAGCACGAACCCGCCCGAGTGGTTGTCCGAGCTGCGCCGCACCGGCCCGCACCCGCGTCCGGTGGTCGCGCAGAAGCTCGGCATCTCGACGTCGGGCCTCGCCCGCGCCGGCGTCGACGACGTCATGACGACCGACCAGATCCACGCCCTGCTCGACGAGATGCCCGACTGGCTGCGCACCGAGCGCGGCATCCACGCCGACGTGCGCGAAGAAGAGCTGCGGGTGAAGGAGCGCAACGCCGGCCGCGAGGTGCTCCGCAAGGAGCGCGAGGCGAAAGAGGCCGCCGAAGGGCGCTGACGCCAGCGCTGCGCTACCGTCGGCGACATGTCATTCAACGACGACGCGCGCCTCGACGGCAGCAAGGTCAAGCGGCGTGGCCGCGGCCGCACGGCGGGGATCGCCGGGGGCGGTCTCGGCATCGTCGGCGTGATCGCTGTGTTCCTCATCAGCCAGGCCACCGGCGTCGACGTCTCGGGCCTGCTCGGCGGCGGCATGGGCGGCGGGGCCGCCCAGCCCGTCAGCGAGGGCGACCTGTCGTCCGAGTGCACCACCGGCGCCCAGGCGAACGACAGCGTCGACTGCCGCATGGTCGGAGCAGCCGACTCGCTCGACGCCTACTGGTCCACCGAGGCACCGGCCCTCGGTGTCAGCGACTACCGCACGCCCGACTTCTTCCTCTTCAGCGGGTCGACCGACACCGGCTGCGGTGGCGCGACGAGCGCCACGGGCCCGTTCTACTGCCCGCCCGACGAGGCCCTCTTCGTCGACACCGACTTCTTCGAGCAGCTCCGCTCGCAGTTCGGCGCCAGCGGCGGCCCGCTCGCCCAGATGTACGTCGTGGGTCACGAGTGGGGCCACCACATCCAGCAGCTGACCGGCGCCTTCGACCGCGCCGACCGCAGCGACACCGGGCCGGGCTCCGACACCATCCGGCTCGAGGTCCAGGCCGACTGCTACGCGGGCGCCTGGGTCGGCGCCGCCTCGACCGTCCAGGACGCGAACGGCGTCACGTTCCTCGAGCCGGTCACCGACCAGCAGGTCGCCGACGCGCTCGACGCCGCGGCGGCCGTGGGCGACGACCGCATCCAGTCCGCCGGCGGCGGCCAGGTCGACCCCGACACCTGGACGCACGGCTCGGCCGACCAGCGCCAGAAGTGGTTCGAGACCGGCCGCAGCCAGGGCGCGACGGCGTGCGACACGTTCTCGGTGCCGACCGACCAGCTCTGACGACGAGGCCGACCCGCGCCTCCCGACCGTGGCCGACGGCCACCGGGCCCGGCTCCCCAGGCAACTCGAAGCGTCCCCTGCGGTCGGTGCGGGCCCGGAGGGCGCACACTTCACTCACCCTCGCGACGGCACAGGCGCCGCCGCGACGACAGCAGTGGAGGCGCGTCATGGCACGACCTGGCAAGGCCATCGAGTTCGACGGGTACGGAGACGTGGCCCAGCTGCACTTCGTCGAGCAGCCGCTGCCGACGCCGGCCGACGACGAGGTCGTCGTCGAGGTCATCTGCGCGGGCCTCAACCACATCGAGAACTTCATCCGGCGGGGCGACTTCGTCGACCGGCTGCCCCTCGAGTTCCCCGCCCGCGAGGGATCGTGCTTCGCCGGCATCGTCAAGAAGCGCGGCGCCGCCGTGCGCGACTTCTCGGTCGGGGCCGAGGTCGTCGGCCACGCGGTCGGCGGGGGCGCGCACGCGACCTACGTCGTGGTGCCGGCGAGCGCCGTCGTGCCGAAGCCGCCGCACGTCCCGTGGGAGGTCGCCGGCGGCCTCTACCTGGCGGGAGCCACGGCGTACGACACCGTCCGCAGCCTGCACCTCGGGCCCGACGACGTCGTGGTCATCACGGCCGCGGCGGGCGGGGTCGGCCACATCGAGTGCCAGCTCGCCCTGCAGCTCGGCGCCAAGGTGATCGGCACGTGCAGCCCCGGCAACCACGACTACCTCCGGTCGATCGGCGTCGTGCCGGTCGACTACGGCGAGGGCCTGCGCGAGCGCATCGACAAGGCGGCGGGGACCGACCGCGGGGTCACGGCCTTCATCGACAACTTCGGCGGCGACAACCCGGCCCTCAGCACCGCCCTGGGCGTCCTGCCGTCGCGGTTCAGCTCGAGCGAGGACCGCCTCGAGCGCGAGATCCGCTTCATCGGCGCCGAGCGCGACGACACCGAACCGGCCATGATCCTCTCGGCCCTCGCGAAGCTCATCGCCGAGAACAAGCTGCGCGTGCTGGTCTCGGGCTTCTACCCGTTCGACTACATCGCCCAGGCCTTCGAGGACCTGGCCGAGCAGCACTCCCGCGGCAAGGTGGTCGTCGGCATGCAGCCCGTCGAGACCGGGGCCCGCTCGCACTGGTACCTGTCGGGCAAGGCACGGGCGGTCGCCGAGTCGCTCGGCTGAGCCGCATCGTCGACCGTCCGACACACCGCCGAGCGGACGGGACGCCGCCGCACGCCGCGGCGTCGTGTCCACTCGGCGGCGTCCGGGCGACGGCAGAGGGCAGGAGGCGCGGGTCGGCCGACCGCGCAGCCGTCAGCGGGGCAGCCGCAGCAACGCCCCCGGAGCCCTGACCGTCGCCGCCGCGACGTCCATGGCCCGGTCGAGCGCCCCCGACCACTCGACCGACCCGGGCTCACGCCGCTCGGCGAGCAGCGAGGCGACGATCGACGCGAAGGTCGCGTCGCCGGCACCCATCGTGTCGACGACCTCGCCGTCGGCCGACGAGATGCCGCGCGTCAGGGCCGTGCCCGCGGCAGCGTCCGTGGCGCCGTCCGTGGCGCCGTCCACCGACCCGGCGAGCACCAGGCTCGCCCCGGCCGAGCCGCGCGTGGCGAGGACTCCCCCGGTGCCCGAGGCGAGCAGCGCCTCCTGCCAGTCGGCGAGCGACCGACCGGCGACGAGCCCGGCGTCGTCGTCGCCGACCTTGACGAGCAGCGTCGAGGCCGCGACGCGTTCGAAGCCGGCGACGAAGTCGGCGATCTGGGCGGCCCCGCCGGGCAGGAACCCGGGGCGCGGGTTCGGGTCGACCACCAACCGCACGGGGTCGGTGCCGACGACGCGCAGCAGACGGTCGGTGAGGGCGGCGTCGTCGAACGGGTACGAGCTGACCGCGACGAGCGGAGCGGCCTCGAGCACGGCGAGCTGCTCGGCCGAGAAGTCGAGGCCCCGGGCGACCGCGGCGTCGGTGAAGACGTAGGTCGGTTCGCCGGCGACCCGCAGCGACACGGCCCGGCCGGTGCCGAGCGGGTTGATCGTCGCGACCAGCTCGACGTCGTGCTCGGCGAGGAAGGCGCGGATCGACCCGCCGTCGGCGTCGTCGCCGATCGAGGCGAGCAGCGTGGTCGGCACGCCGAGGCGGCTGAGCCCGACGGCGACGTTGAGGCCGGCTCCGCCGACGTGGTCGGTCGACCCCTCGTCGGTGCGGATCTCGTCGATGAGGGCGTCGCCGAGAACGGCGACCCGACCGTCGGTGGTGTGCATGGGGTGCCTTTCGTCAGCGTGCCGGCAGCCACCCTAGTGCGGCGGCCGACCCGGTCGCACGCCCCCGCTACGCTGGCCGACGTGACCGATTACGCACTGGCCGTCGACGTGGGCGGAACGAAGGTCGAGGCGGCGCTGGTCGCCTCCGACGGAGCCCTGCTCGACGGAAGCCGCGACCGCCGCCCCACCGGCGCCGGGTCGACGTCCGACGAACTGGCCGAGGCGGTCAGCGCGGTCGTCGCCCACGCCCTCGCGGCCCTGCCCGACGGTGACGCGCTCGTCGGTGCGGGCATCGGCAGCGCCGGCCCGGTCGACCTCGTGCACGGCACGGTGTCGCCGATCAACCTCCACGCCTGGCGCGGCTACCCGTTGCGCGAACAGGTGGCGGCCCTCGCCGCCTCGACCCTGCCCGACGCCGCCCCCGTCACGCTGCGCCTCGACGGCGTCAGCCTGGCCCTCGCCGAGCACTGGGTGGGCGCGACGCAGGGCGTCGACAACGCGTTGGCGATCACGGTCTCGACCGGCGTCGGCGGCGGGCTGATCGTGAACGGCCGACTGCTCTCGGGTGGCACCGGCAACGCCGGCCACATCGGTCAGATCCAGATCGCCGACCGCCCCGCCGGCGAGAACGCCTGGGCCGCCACCCTCGAGGTCATCGCCTCGGGCCCCAACGTCGTCGCCTGGGCACGCGCGCAGGGCTGGCAGGGCGAGCGCGGCGAAGACCTGGCCGCCGGCTACGTGGCGGGCGACGAGATCGCCGTGGCCGCCGTCCGACGATCGGCGAACGCCGTGGGCGAGGCCGTGTCGTCGGTCACCACGCTGCTCGACCTCGACGTCGTCGCGATCGGCGGCGGGTTCTCGCGCGTCAGCGAGGACTACCTCGACCTGGTCCGGGCCACCGTCCAGGAGGCGCCGGTCAACGAGTACGCCCGTCGCGTCCGCGTCGTCCGCTCCGGGCTGAGCGACGAGAGCCCCCTGGTCGGGGCCGCCGCGCTCGTCTGGCGGGCCGAACTGCTCGGCTGAGGCGCGCCTCCTCGGGGGGCCGACCCACGCCTCCTGCCGTCGGCGCCTCGGCCGCTCGGACCCCGGGCTGGGAGCCGTCGTCGGCGGACCGGCCTAGGCTGGTTGCATCCCACAACGTCGTCGGATTTCGGCGCGCCCGCGAGGTGCGCACAGCCATCTACACGGAGGTCCCCCCATGCCCACCACCGTCCCCGTCCTGCTCACGCCGTCCGCCGGCGCACCCTTCGAGCACTCCACCGTCGAGCTGCGCGACGTCGGCCCGAACGACGTCCAGATCGACATCGCCTTCGCCGGCATCTGCCACAGCGACATCCACCAGGCCCGCGAAGAGTGGGGCAAGGCCATCTTCCCGATGGTGCCCGGTCACGAGATCGCCGGCATCGTCACCGAGGTCGGCTCCGACGTCACGAAGCACAAGGTCGGCGACCGCGTCGGCATCGGCTGCTTCGTCGACAGCTGCCGCGAGTGCGAGAACTGCCTCGCGGGCGAGCAGCAGTTCTGCGTCAAGGGCAACGTCGCGACCTACAACGGCCGCCAGTACTCGGGTGAGCCCACCTACGGCGGCTACGCCAAGCAGATCGTCGCCGACGAGAACTACGTGCTGTCGATCCCCGAGGGCATCGCGCTCGACGAGGCGGCACCGCTGCTCTGCGCCGGCATCACGACCTACTCGCCGCTCAAGCACTGGGGCGCCGGCCCCGGCAAGAAGGTCGCCGTCGTCGGCATGGGCGGGCTCGGCCACATGGCCGTCAAGATCGCGCACGCCCTGGGCGCCGAGGTCACCGTCATCAGCCAGACGCTCTCCAAGCAGGAAGACGGCCTGAAGCTCGGCGCCGACCACTACTACGCCTCGAGCGACCCCGAGACCTTCACGAAGCTGCGCAGCTCGTTCGACCTGATCATCAACACGATCTCGGCCGACATGGACATCGACGCCTACGCCCGCACCCTGCGCCTCAACGGCACGATGGTGTTCGTGGGCCTGCCCGAGAACCCGCAGTCGTTCGGCGCGGGCTCGCTCATCGGCGGCCGTCGCAGCCTGGCCGGGTCGAACATCGGCGGCATCCCGGAGACGCAGGAGATGCTGGACTTCTGCGCCGAGCACCACATCGGTGCCGAGATCGAGACGATCGGTGCCGACGAGGTCGACGAGGCCTACGAGCGCGTCGTCGCCAGCAAGGTCCGCTACCGCTTCGTGATCGACACCGCCACCATCTAGCACCTGCCGGACGCCCGAAGGCCCCCTCCCGTCTCGGGAGGGGGCCTTCGTCGTCGGTCCGCCGTGTGACCCCGGCATGCGGCGCTCGACCATTCGCCTAGGCAGGTGTCCTGCGCCGATCGACGGGGTGCGACACCGTCCCCGCCTCGACACCCCGCCGACCGGCGCTCGACCATTCGCCTGGGCAGGTGTCCTGCGCCGATCGACGGGGTGCGACGCGGACCCGACTCGAAGCCGGCCGACCTAGCCGGCCGGGGTGTTGAACCGGCGCAGCCAGCCGGCGAACTCGGCGAGCTCGGCGTCGGTCCAGCCCTCGACGTGGGTGCGGAACACGGCGCGGTTCTCGTGCCGCACCTCGAGCATGCGGGCCTCGGCCCGATCGGTGCTGCGCAGCGTCATGACGCGGCCGTCGGCCGTGTCGGGCACGACGTCCACGAACCCGGCCTCGCGCAGCAGGGTGACCTGCCGGCTGACCGCGCTCTTGTCCATCGCCATCGCCTTGACGATGTCGCCGGCGCTGCACGGCTGGTGCTTCATCACGTAGCGCAGCACGTAGAACGCGGTCGGCGGCACGTCGGGGTCGAACCGCGACGCGGCCGCGGCGATCGTGCGCTTGGCCTCGACCATCATCGAGCCGATCTCGTCGACCACGCTGGCCATGTGGCCCTCGCGACCGTCGTCGGCGGAGCTCGGGAGGCGCGGTGCGACCTGCGCGTCGGCATCGACCCCGAGGAGGCGCGGTGCCGCCGGGTCGGAGGCCTCGGCCCCCGCAGGACGCGGCGCGTCGAGCACCGCGCCCTCGGGCTGGCCGTCAACGATCGGCTGCGACATCCTTCTCCTCGACCAGGGACGAGAACACCGGGCTCTCGGCCAGTTCGTCGGCGGGCACCGGGTGGCCCGCCACCTCGGCGGCACCCGTCGCGATGATCGTGTCGATGGTACCGGTGGCGGTCGTCGCGTGACCGTGGTGGCGGCGTCCCGTCTCGACCGGGTCAGCCCCCTCGTCGATCGGCGAGACCGGAGCCGGCGACCCGGAGAGGCTCGAGGCCGGCGAGTCCGTCGTCAGCGTGCTCGTCGATGCCGACGCGGGTGCCGACGGAGCGGGTGCGGCCGCCGTCGCCGGGGCGCTCGACACCGCGGGGGCCAGGCCGGCCGTGGCCGCGGCGCCCTTGGCGGCAGGGGAAGCGTCGTTCCCGTCGACCGGGGCCGCGCCTCCTTCGCCGTCGGTCGAGGCCGAGCCGGCCGTCGGGCCCTCACCCTTCGCCGCGGCACGCTGCAGGCCGGTCTTGGTGCCCAGCTCGACGTTCGGCAGCAGGCAGACGAAGACGATGGTGATGATCGCCAGGGGCGCCGCGATGAGGAACACGTCGGCGACGCCCTGACCGTAGGCCGACTCGATGATGGTGCGGATCGGGCCGGGCACGGTGCTGAGATCCGGGATGCTGGTGGTCGACTCGCCGCTGCCCAGGGCGCTGGGGTCGACGCCGGCGTCGGTCAGGCCGTCGGTGATGTAGCCCGACACCTTGGTGCCGAGCACGGCGCCCATGACCGAGACGCCGATGGTGCCGCCGAGGCTGCGGAAGAACGCGACGCTCGACGAGGCCGCGCCGACGACGCCGACGTCGACCGAGTTCTGCACGACCAGCACGAGGTTCTGCATAACCATGCCGATGCCGAGGCCCATCATCGCCATGAAGACCGAGACGATGACGAAGTTCGTGTCGTACTCGATCGTCGACATGAGGAAGAGCCCGGCGGCGAGCAGGACCGAACCGACGATCATGTAGGGCTTCCACTTGCCGTACTTCGAGATGAGCGCACCGGCGACCATCGACGAGATGAGCAGGCCGAGGACCATCGGCAGCGTCAGGATGCCGGCCATGGTCGGCGACTGGCCGCGGGCCAGCTGCATGTACTGGCCGAGGAAGACGCTGGTGCCGAACATGGCGACGCCGACACTGAGCGAGGCGATGACGGCGAAGGTGAAGGTGCGGTTCGTGAAGAGCGTCAGCGGGATGATCGGCTCCTTCGAACGGAACTCCACGACCACGGCGAGCACGAGCAGCGCGGCGGCTCCGAGGCCCATGACCCAGCTGGTCACCGAGTTCCACTCGAACTGCTTGCCGCCGAGCGAAACCCAGATGAGCAGCAGCGAGACGCCGCCGGCGATCAGGCCCGCGCCCCAGTAGTCGACGACGACCTTCTTCTTCGGCTTGGCCGGCAGGTGCAGCGTCCGCTGGATGACGATCAGGGCCGCGATGCCGACGGGCACGCCGACGAAGAAGTTCCAGCGCCAGCCGATCGTGTCGGTGAGCACGCCGCCGAGCAGCGGGCCGCCGATGGTGCCGACGCTCATGACGGCGCCCAGGTAACCCATGTAGCGGCCGCGCTCACGCGGGCTGATGATGTCGCTCATGACGACCTGCACCAGGGCGGTGAGGCCACCGGCGCCGAGGCCCTGGAAGACGCGGAAGGTGATCAGCGTCGCGGTGTTCTGCGAGAAGCCGGCCGCGACCGACGCGAGCACGAAGAGCACGAGCGCCACCTGCAGCAGCACCTTGCGGTTCGTGAGGTCGGAGAACTTGCCCCAGAGCGGGGTGCTGACGGTGGTGGCCAGCAACGTGGCGGTGATGACCCAGGTGTACGAGGTCTGGCTGCCGTTCAGGTCGCTGACGATGCGCGGCAGCGAGGTCGACACGACGGTCGACGACAGGATCGCCACGAGCATGCCCATCAGCAGGCCCGACAGGGCCGTGAGGACTTCGCGGTGGCTCATGCCGGGGGCTTCACCCGGTTCGTGCGGGGCAGCGGGCTTGGTACCCGCGGCGGTCGTGGTCTGCGACAAGGTGCGCTCCGGTGGTTCGAGATGGTGGGGACCGATCGCCGTTGGCCGTGTCCGTTGGTTGCCGAAAATCAACCATACGCTTTCGTTGACGATCTGCAACCATCTGGCTGCAGTTGCTGCACCTTTTTTCTCGAACCTGGTCCGGAGGGAGCGGGGACGCAGGAGGCGCGGTGCGAGCCCTGCTCGCACCGCGCCTCCTCGGGTCGTCCCGCTCAGCGGACCTCTTCGGGCCGTTTCTGCCGGAACATCTCGGCGGGGTCGTGGTCGCCGTTCCAGACCTGCGTGATGCCCCAGACGACGGCCATCAGCGGCACCGCGATGACGGCGCCGACGACGCCACCGAGGATCGTGCCGGCGGTCAGCGCGACGAGGATGACGAGGCCGTGCAGCTGCAGCGTGCGCCCCATGAGCACCGGCTGCAGGAAGTTGCCCTCGAGCTGGTTGACGACCACCACGACGGCGACGACGGCCAGGGCCGTGCCGGGCCCGTTCGCGACGAGCGCCACGAGGGCGGCCAGGATGCCGGCCGCGGTCGCGCCGACCAGGGGGATGAAGGCGGTCAGGAAGACCACGACGGCCAGCGGCAGGGCCAGGGGCACGCCGAGGGCGAAGAGGCCGATGCCGATGCCGATGGCGTCGACCGCGGCGACCGTCGCCGTCCCGCGCACGTAACCGCCGAGGGTCGACACCGTCTTGTCGCCGATGCGGCGGGCACGGGCGTAGTGCTCACCCTTGAACGGTCGCAGCAGGAACTCCCAGATCGCGGGGCCGTCCTTGAGGAAGAAGAACAGGACGACGATCATCAGCACGAGCCCCGTGGCGAAGCTGCCGACGGCCGAGGCGCCGGCCAGGGCACCCGAGCCGAACTGCGAACTCGTGACGAAGTCGACGGCCGCGTTGCGGGCGTCCTCGATCTGCTGGTCGCTGATCGAGAAGGGCAGGGTCGTGATCCAGTCCTGCAGCTTGTTGAAGCCCGAGGTCGCCGACTCGGCGAGCGAACTCGCCTGGTTCTCGACCGCCCACACGATGAGCCAGGCGACGAGGCCGAGGATGATCAGCACGGCGAACAGGGCGATCAGCGTCGCGAGCACCGAGGGCACCTTGTGACGGCGCAGGAACGCGACGACCGGCAGCATGGCCGAGGCGAAGATGAGCGCGAGCAGCACCGGGAGGGTGACGAGGCTGAGGCTCAAGAACACGTAGATGACGCCGATCGCGACGATCAGCACGGCGATGATCTGGACGGCGCGCGTCGCGAGGGTGCCGAAGGCGTCGGCCCAGAGGGAGTGCCGGACGGCGGCGTCCTCACGGGCCACCTCGGCTTCATGGCTGCGGAAGAGTCCCACGGTGTCGTCCTCGTTTCTGGTGGTGCGGGGGTCGAGAGGGGTGCCGGGCGGGGCGCGGTCGCACGCGGCCGGGCGCCGGTGGGCGGGCGAGAGAGTCGGGGGTGATCGGCCCGACCGGACCAGCCAACCCCGTCAGGAGAATATCGGGCCGGATCGACGCTCCGACGGTTCGACTCGCGCCTAGCGTGGGGGCATGCCGACCTCCGTCCTCGTCGTGTCCGACACCCACGTCCCGCAGAAGGCGAAGGCCGTACCGGGGGTCGTGTGGGCCGCGGTCGAGCGCGCCGACGTCGTCGTGCACGCGGGCGACTGGACCGGCGAACCGCTGCTCGACGAGTTCGAGGCCCGCGCGCGCCTCCTGGTCGGGGTGTGGGGCAACAACGACGGCGACGGGTTGCGCGCCCGCCTGCCCGAGGTGGCCCGCCACACGGTCGACGGCGTGCGCCTGGCGGTGGTCCACGAGACCGGAGCGAAGGAGGGGCGCGAGGCCCGCATGGACCGCGCGTTCCCCGAGACCGACCTGCTGCTCTTCGGGCACAGCCACATCCCGTGGGACACCACCACCCCGGCGGGCCTGCGCCTGCTGAACCCGGGGTCGCCCACGGACCGGCGACGCCAGCCGGCCGCCACCTACCTGACGCTGACCCTCGACGCCGGCGAGGTGCGCGACGTGGTGCTGCACGACCTGCCGGTCGCGACGCGCGACCGCACCGGCGTGCTGCCGCACCCGCGCATGACGACCTAGCCGGCGGGAGTCTCGGCGGGGGCTTCGGCCGGCGCGGACCCGGTGGGGGTCGGCGACGGGCTGGCCGTGCCCGACTCGGTGTAGCTGTTGCCGGCCGCGGTGACGACGAAGCTGCGGAACTCCTGCACGGTGAAGGGACGGCTGCCGTCGTACTTCTGACCGTTGACGAGGACCGTCGGGGTGCCGGTCAAGGCGTCCAGGTCGCTGTTCGGGATCGGCCCGTCGATGGCGCGCTGGGTCGCCGCCGTCACCCACGACCCGAACTCGTCGTCGTCGATGCACGACGTGATGTCGCTCGCGTTCGTCACCCCGTCGACTCCCGTCGCGATGTCGGCGAGCTGCGAGTCGTCGAGGCCCCTGGTGCCCTCTTCCGGTTGCTGCTCGAACATCGCGGTGTTGAAGTCGAAGAACGAGTTCGGCGAGTAGTTCGCCACGCAGGCGGCGGCGTTGGCGGCCCGGTTGCTGTACTTCGTGCCGAGGGACTGGTTCGTCAGGATGGCCACGGGGTGGTACTCGACCGTCGCCGCGCCCGACTCGACGAGCCCGCTGATGTAGTCGTTGTTGGCCTGCTCGAACTCGCCGCAGATCGGGCAGAGGTAGTCGAGGTAGACCACGATGTCGACCGTGTCGCTCGACGCCGTGGTCGCCGAGGCGGTGGGCTCGTCGTCGGGGCCGAGGGCACCGGTCTGCACGGCCTCGAAGCCCTGGCCGATCTTGATTCCGTCGCTCGCCATGTTCGCAGGGCCGGGGCCGGCCGGACGGATGCTGTTCGTGATGACCAGGACGACGCCGACGACGATGGCGATCACCACCAGGGCGAGGCCGCCCTGCAGGGCCCACCGGCCCGCACGCTGGCGACGCTTCTGCTTCTGTCGCGCGAGCTGCGCCTTCTGGCGGGCCGCCGCGCGCCGCTGGTTCTTGGTCAACGACGGGTCGTCGGGGTTCAGGTCAGTCATGGGGCTCCGGTGCGCGACGGCCTCGCATGGTCGCGTCGAGCGGGTGGTGGGGACGGTCGCCACGAGTCGTGGCCACGAAACATGGTACGAGGAGAGCCTGGCAGAAGTCCGCCAGCGCGGGCGACGAGCGGGTGGAGAAGGGGTGCGCGCATGGCGGGCCGGCACGTTTCCTGGCATGCTGGCCGGTGGTGGTCACCGCAGATCCCTGAGGGTGATCACCGTCCATTCACAACGGATCGTCCGGCACGTACCTGCCGGTGAAGGAGAAGATCATGGCTTCGGTCACGTTCAGCAAGGCAACCCGCCTCTACCCCGGCTCGACGCGCGCCGCGGTCGACGGCATCGACCTCGAGGTCGCCGACGGCGAGTTCCTCGTGCTCGTCGGCCCCTCCGGCTGCGGCAAGTCGACCACCCTGCGCATGCTCGCCGGCCTCGAAGAGGTCAACTCGGGCGACATCTACATCGGCGACCGCAACGTCACAGACGTGCCGCCGAAGGACCGCGACATCGCGATGGTGTTCCAGAACTACGCGCTGTACCCCCACATGACCGTCGCCGAGAACATGGGCTTCGCCCTGAAGATCGCCGGCGTCGGCAAGGAAGAACGCGCGACCCGCGTCCTCGAGGCGGCCAAGCTGCTCGACCTCGAGCCCTACCTCTCGCGCAAGCCCAAGGCCCTCTCGGGTGGTCAGCGTCAGCGCGTCGCCATGGGTCGCGCCATCGTGCGTCAGCCCCAGGTGTTCCTCATGGACGAGCCCCTGTCGAACCTCGACGCCAAGCTGCGCGTGCAGACCCGCACCCAGATCGCGTCGCTCCAGCGCCGCCTCGGCGTCACCACGGTCTACGTCACGCACGACCAGACCGAGGCCCTGACGATGGGCGACCGCATCGCGGTCCTCAAGGACGGCGTCCTGCAGCAGGTCGGCACCCCCCGCGACCTGTACGAGAAGCCGCAGAACGTCTTCGTCGCCGGCTTCATCGGCTCGCCCGCCATGAACCTGCTGCCCGCCGACGTCGTCGACGGCGGCATCCAGTTCGGCACCGCCGTCACCGCGGTCGACCGCGACACGGTCGGCCAGGCCAACGGCAAGAGCGTCACCGTGGGCGTCCGCCCCGAGGACGTCGTGGTCAACACGACCGGCGAGGGCCTCGCGGTCACCGTCGACGTCGTCGAAGAGCTCGGCGCCGACGGTTACCTCTACGGCCACACCGAGGTCGACGGCAACCGCGTCGACGTCGTCGTGCGGGTCGACGGCCGCAACCACCCCAAGCTGGGCGACACGATCCACGTCACCCCGCAGGCGCACCACGTGCACGTCTTCGACACCGAGAGCGGCGAGCGCCTCGGCGACAAGGCCGTCGTCAGCGCGTAGCAGCAGGTCGAGTCGGCCCGTCGGGTCCGTCCGGAGCACCACTCCGGGCGACACGGCGGGCCGTCCCGCGTCCAGGCCCCGCGCCTCCCGACCTCCCCCGCCGTCCCGTCAGGGTGGCGCACCACGCACGAGAGGCCCTCATGCCCGACTCCCTGAACATCACCTCGGCCACCGCCGACCCGGCGCTGCTCGACCTGCCCTGGGACCTGCCGCTCGACGAGTGGCCCGACGAGGCCATCGCCACCCTGCCCAAGGGCATCTCGCGGCACCTCGTGCGGTTCGCGCACCTCAGCGGCTTCGTCATCGCCATCAAAGAGACGTCGGGCGAGATGGCCCGCGGCGAGTACGAGATGCTGCGGACGCTGCAGCGCATGGACATCCCCTGCGTCGACCCGCTGGCCGTCATCACGAACCGCCAGGACGCCGACGGTTCGCCGCTCAACCCGGTGCTCGTCACCCGCCACCTGAAGTTCTCGCTGCCGTACCGTGCGCTGTACTCGCAGACCCTGCGCCCCGACACGGCCCGCCGCCTGGTCGACGCGTTGGCCCTGCTGCTCGTCCGGCTGCACATCATCGGGTTCTACTGGGGCGACGTGTCGTTGTCGAACACCCTGTTCCGTCGTGACGCGGGGGCGTTCGCGGCCTACCTGGTCGACGCCGAGACGGGCAAGCTCTACCCCGGCGGCCTGTCGAACGGCCAGCGCGAGAACGACCTCGAGGTCGCCCGCGTCAACATCGCCGGCGAGCTGCTCGACCTCGAGGCCGGCGGTCGCCTCGACGACAACCTCGACCCCGTCGACGTCAGCAACGGCATCGTCGCCGCGTACCGCAGCCTCTGGACCGAGCTGACCGGGGCCGAGACCTTCGACAGCTCGGAGCGTTGGCGGATCAACGACCGCGTCGAGCGGCTCAACGACCTCGGCTTCGACATCGAAGAACTGGCGATCAAGACCGCCGAGGGCGGCAGCCAGGTCAAGATCCAGCCCAAGGTGGTCGACGCCGGCCACCACTCGCGCCGCCTGCTGCGGCTCACGGGCCTCGACGTCGAGGAGAACCAGGCACGCCGCCTGCTCAACGACCTCGACGCGTACCGCATGCGCACCGACCAGTCGGACTCCGACGAGGAGATGATCGCCCACGAATGGGCCTCGCGCGTCTTCGAGCCCGTGGTCCGCTCGATCCCCCGCGAGCTGCGCGGACGCCTCGAGCCGGCCGAGGTGTTCCACCAGCTGCTCGAGCACCGCTGGTACCAGTCGCAGGCCGAGAACCGCGACGTCCCGATCGCCGAGGCGCTCACCTCGTACATCAACGACGTGCTTCGTCACCGCCGCGACGAGCAGATGGTCATCGAACCCGCGACCGAGTCGATCTCGTTGCCCGAGGCCGACCGGCTCGAGGCGGACGACGCCGGCTCCGACGAGGACTGGCGCGCGAAGGTCTGACGACGCAGGAGGCGCGGGCCGGCACCCGGCCGACCCGCGCCTCCTCGAGGCCCCGCCTCGCGGGTTCCGCGCTACTTCTTCGAGCGCTCGGCGCGCAGCTTCGAGATCTCGTAGAGCGTGACGGACGCCGCGATGCCGGCGTTCAGCGACTCGACGGCGCCGGTGATGGGCACCGACACGATCATGTCGCAGGTCTCGGCGACGATGCGCGACAGGCCCTTGCCCTCGCTGCCCACGACGACGACGATCGGGCGGTCGGCCAGCTCGAGGCCGGGCAGCATGACGTCGCCGTCACCGTCGAGGCCGATCACGAACACGCCCTGCTCTTTGTACGACTTGAGGGTCTGCGTGAGGTTCGCGGCCATCGCGACGGGGATGCGGGCCGCGGCGCCGGCCGAGGTCTTCCAGGCCGAGGCGGTGAGGCCGACCGACCGACGCTGCGGGACGATGACGCCCTGCCCGCCGAACGCGGCCACCGAACGGATGATCGCCCCGAGGTTGCGCGGGTCGGTGATGCCGTCGAGCGCCACGAAGAGCGGCTTCTGCTGACGCTTGACCGCCGCCTCGAGCATGTCGACGGGGTGGGCGTACTCGTACGGCGGCACCTTGAGCGCGACGCCCTGGTGCACGGAGTCGTGCCCCGTGATGCGGTCGAGCTCGGGGCGCATCACCTCGAGGATCGGCAGGCCACGGCGGGTGGCGAGCTGCAGGATCTCTTTCGTGCGCTCGTCCATCTCGATGCGCGCGGCGATGTAGAGCGTCGTCGCCGGGACCCGCGTCCGGAGCGCCTCGACGACCGAGTTGCGACCGGTGACCATCTCGCTGTCGTCGGCCGACTTGGGGCGACGCCGGGGGGCGTCGGCCCCCCCGCGACCGGCGATCGGCGACCCGGCGCGCGGGCCGGCCCCGCCGCGACCACGAGCCGCCTCGAGGCGCTCGCGCGCCGCCTTCGCCTTGCCCGCGGGGTGGTACGGGCGGTCTTCGGCGGCCGGCGTGGGCTTCTTGCCCTCGAGCGCCTGGCGCCCCTGCCCGCCGCTGCCGACCTGCTTGCCCTTGCTGCCCTGGCGAACGGCACTGCTGCCGGGACGGCCCTTGCGTGCTCCGCTGGTGTTCTTCACTGTTCGAGGCTCCAATGCGACCCGCTGGGGGTGTCTTCGATGGTGATGCCGGCGCCCGTCAGGACGCCCCTGATCTCGTCGGCCCGCGAGAAGTCGCGATCGGCCCGGGCTTGCTGGCGTTCGGCCAAGAGTACGTCGACCAGCGTGCCGAGCGCGCGGTGGGCGTCGCCCTCGTCGCCCGACCGCCACTCGGGCGCCGTCGGGTCGATGCCGAGCACGGCCACCATGGCGGCCACGTGCTGCCAGGCCCGGGCCGCGGTGTCGAGGTCGCCGTCGTCGAGGGCGACGTTGCCGGCACGCACGGTGTCGTGCAGCACGGCCACGGCCTGGGGCACGTTGAGGTCGTCGTCCATCGCCTCGCCGAACTCGTCGGGCACGACGCGGGCGCCGACCCCGGCGAAGCGGGTGTCGGCCAGGCGCCGCTGGGCCCGTTCGAGGAAGGTCTCGACGCGGTCGAGGGCCGCCTCGGCCTCGAGCAGCGCGCCCTCGTGGTAGTCGATGGTCGAGCGGTAGTGCGCGGCGCTGAAGAAGTAGCGCACGACCACCGGGCGGGCCCTGGCCAGGAAGTCGGCGGCGAAGATCGAGTTGCCGAGCGACTTCGACATCTTCTGGCCCTCGACGGCGACGAGGCCGTTGTGCAGCCAGTACGAGGTGAAGCCCATGCCCGCGGCGGTCGACTGGGCGAGCTCGTTCTCGTGGTGCGGGAACCTCAGGTCGAGGCCGCCGCCGTGGATGTCGAAGGCGCGGCCGAGGTAGCGAGCCGACATCGCCGAGCACTCGATGTGCCACCCGGGTCGCCCCTCGCCCCAGGGCGACGCCCACGAGGCGGACTCGGGCTCGTCGGCCTTGTGGCCCTTCCACAGGGCGAAGTCGCGCGGGTCGCGCTTGCCGCGGGGGTCGGCGTCGGTGGCCGGCGCCATGTCGTCGACCGACTGGTTCGTGAGGGCGCCGTAGGCGGGCCAGCTCGTCGTGTCGAAGTACACGTCGCCCGAGCCGTCGGGGGCGACGTAGGCGTGCCCCTTCTCGAGCAGCGTCGTGACGATCTGCTGCATCTCGCCGACGCTGGCGGTCGCCCGTGGTTCGTAGGTGGGCGGCAGGATGCCGAGCGCCTGGTACCCGGCGGTGAACTCGAGCTCGTACCGGTAGGCGCGGGCCCACCACTCTTCGCTGGTGTCGGCCGCCAGGGCGAGGATCTTGTCGTCGATGTCGGTGACGTTGCGCACCAGGGTGACGTCGAGGCCGCGGTAGGTGAACCAGCGACGCCAGAGGTCGTAGACGAGCGCCGAGCGCAGGTGCCCGATGTGGGGCGACGACTGCACGGTGGGGCCGCAGACGTACAGCCCGACCTGGCCGGGGACGAGCGGGACGAAGTCGACGAGCGCCTGCCGGCGGGAGTCGTAGAGCCTGATGGTCACGTGATCAGCCTATTTGACGCCGGGCTCGCGGCCTCGCTCGTGACGAGGGCCGTCGCGACGACGGCGACGCCCTCACCACGCCCCGTGAAGCCGAGCCCGTCGGTCGTGGTCGCCGAGACGCTGACGGGGGCGCCGACCACGCGGGTCAGCTCGTCCTGCATCTCGACGCGCCGCGACGAGAGCCGGGGCCGGTTGCCGATCACCTGGACGGCGACGTTCACCGGGGCCGCGCCGGCGGCCGCGAGCAGGTCGAGGGTGGCGGAGAGGAACACGTCGCCCGAGGCCCCGGCGAAGCGGGGATCGTCCGTGCCGAAGCTCGACCCGATGTCGCCGAGGCCGGCGGCGGACAGCAGGGCGTCGACGATCGCGTGGGCGACGGCGTCGCCGTCGCTGTGCCCCGCGAGCCCCGCCTCGTCGGCGAAGTGCAGCAGCCCGAGGCGCATCGGCTGCGCCGCGTCGTACGCGTGGACGTCGGTGCCGACCCCGGTCAGGAGGCGCGGGCCCGGTCGAGCGGTCGCCTCGCGCCCCGGCGCACCCGCCTCGCCCTCGGCGACGATCGTCTCGGCCCGACGCAAGTCCCACGGGGTCGTGATCTTGAAGGCCACCGGGTCGCCCGCGACGACGCGGACGCGGTGGCCGGCGGCGGCGAAGAGCGCCGCGTCGTCGGTGTGCTCGACCGAGGCCCCGGCGTAGGCGCGCGCGAGCGCGGCGCGGGGGAACCCCTGCGGCGTCTGCATCGCCACGAGCTCGCTGCGGTCGACGGTGTCGACGACGAAGGCGGCGTCGGCGTCGACGCGCTTGACGGTGTCGGTCACCGGCAGGCCCGGCACGACGCCGTCGCCGGTGGCCTCGACGGTGTCGGCCACGAGGTCGAACTGCGCGGTGGGGGTGAACGGCCGGGCGCAGTCGTGGACCAGCACGGTCGCGACCTCGGGGCCGAGGGCGGTCAGGCCCGCCGCGACGGACTGCTGGCGCGTGGCGCCGCCCACGACGACCGAGGCGTAGCCGCAGGCGGGACCGGCGACGGCGTCCACGAGCGTGCGGGACTCGTCGACGAGCGCCGCGGGGACGACGACGACGACCTGCGTCGGAACGGCCGACGCGAAGACGGCCTCGAGGGACCGTTCGAGGATGCTGCGGCCCGCGACCTCGACGAACGCCTTCGGGCGGCCGAGCGCGAGTCGGGTGCCGCTGCCCGCCGCAACGACGACGACCGCCCGACCGGCGCCGGACGGGGTGTGGACCCCACCGTCACCGACCGAGCGGTCGTCGGGAGTGCTAGGACGCAAGGACCTCGTCGAGGACGCTCGACGCCTTCTCTTCGTCGGTCTTCTCGGCGAGCGCGAGCTCACTGATCAGGATCTGGCGGGCCTTGGCGAGCATGCGCTTCTCACCGGCCGAGAGGCCGCGGTCCTGATCGCGACGCCAGAGGTCGCGCACGACCTCGGACACCTTGATGACGTCACCGCTGGCGAGCTTCTCGAGGTTCGCCTTGTAGCGGCGCGACCAGTTGGTCGGCTCTTCGGTGAAGGGGGCGCGGAGCACGTCGAAGACGCGGTCCAACCCCTCTTTGCCGATGACGTCTCGCACGCCGACCAGGTCGACGTTGTCTGCGGGTACTTCGATGGTCAGATCACCCTGGGTGACGCGAAGCTTGAGGTACAGCTTCTCTTCGCCCTTGATGATCCGCTTCTTGACTTCTGAGATTGTCGCTGCCCCGTGGTGCGGGTATACAACGGTCTCGCCGACCTCGAACTGCATGAATCAGGCTCCATTCTGCGACACCCAGGATACCATAAGCAGTCGTTGGTAAGGCTGCCCTAACGAACCGACGCCCGTGGGCGCGGATAAGCTGGGCGGCAGACGCTTGTCGTGACGCTGATCCTGGAGGACACCTGTGCGAGCCCCATCCCTGAAGTCTCGCGGACTGGCGACGCGAGTCGTCTCGGCCGCCGCCGTCGGCGCCGTGGTCGTCCTGACCGCCGCCGGGTGCAACTTCATCAGCCCGCAGGCCACGACGAAGCAGTACGACGCCAGCGACGGCTACAGCGTCAACGTCGGCTCGATCCAGGTGCGGAACGCCATCCTCCTCACGGCTCGCGAGGGCGACGGCGGCACGGCGAGCCTGAGCATGGTCGTCCTCAACACGAGCGACGAGGCCGCGAAGGTCTCGTTCGAGTACCCCACCACCTCGGGCAAAGAGACGCAGACGATCGAGGTCGACGGCTCGTCCAAGGTCGAGCTGGGCACCGAGCCCGGCCAGGACCAGTTCATCATCGACTCGCTCGACTCCGACCCGGGCGCCCTCGTGCCGGTGTTCGTCCAGTACGGCACCGAGACGGGCAAGTCGTTCAACGTGCCCGTCCTGACGGGTGCCCTGTCCGAGTACGCCACGCTGCTGCCCTCGCCCACGCCGTCCTCCGAGCCCACCGTCGAGTCGACGCCGCTCGTCGAGGCGACCGAGCAGGCACCGTCCTCGTCGCCGACGCCGTAGCCCCACCCCACCGACCGCCGAGAGGCCCGGCCCGCCGTGTGCGGTGCCGGGCCTCTCGCGCGTGAGGCGACCGGCGCCTCCCGGGCTCCCGGCGGGGCGGGAGCCCTGCCCGCCGGTCAGGCCTCGATGCGGTAGCCGAGGCCGCGCACCGTGACCAGGGCCTTCGGCTCGGAAGGCACGGCCTCGATCTTCGAGCGGATGCGCTTGATGTGCACGTCGAGGGTCTTGGTGTCGCCGAAGTAGTCCGAGCCCCAGACCCGGTCGATCAGCTGTCCCCGGGTCAGCACCCGGCCGGCGTTGCGCATGAGCAGTTCGAGCAGCTCGAACTCCTTCAGGGGCATGGCGACGTCGGTGCCGCGGACCGACACGACGTGACGCTCGACGTCCATGCGGATCTCGCCCGCCTCGAGCATCGAGTCGGACAGGTCGTCGGGGTCGACGCGACGACGCAGGACGGCCCGGATGCGCGCGAGCAGCTCGCGGGTCGAGTACGGCTTGGTGACGTAGTCGTCGGCGCCGAGCTCGAGGCCGACCACGATGTCGACCTCGCTGTCCTTGGCCGTGAGCATGACGATCGGCACCTGCGACCTGGTCCGGATGATCCGGCAGACCTCGGTGCCCGGGATGCCCGGCAGCATCAGGTCGAGCAGCACGAGGTCGGCGCCGGTCTTGTCGAAGGCGGCGACGGCACCCGGGCCGTCCTCGGCCACCGTCACCTGGTAGCCCTCGCGCTGCAGGATGAAGGCGAGCGGCTCGCTGAGGGACTCCTCGTCCTCGACGATCAAGATGTGGGTCATCGGGTCTCCATGGTCATCGTGTCTCCTGGTGCTCCGGCCGCGGGGCGACCGTGGTCGGGATCGATCGGGTGACGGGTTCGACGTCGGCGGCCGGCAGGCGCAGCGTGAAGGTCGACCCCTTGCCGACCTGCGACCAGACGCGCACGTCACCGCCGTGGTTCTGCACGACGTGCTTGACGATCGCGAGGCCGAGGCCCGTGCCGCCGGTGCGACGGGACCGGGCCGGGTCGACGCGGTAGAAGCGCTCGAAGACGCGGTCGAGCTCGTCGTCGGGGATGCCGTAGCCCTGGTCGGTGACGGCGATCTCGACGACCCCGCCCTGGTCGACGGTGGCGCCGATGCCGACCCGCGACCCGTCGGGCGAGTAGTTGATGGCGTTCGCCACGAGGTTGTCCACGGCCGTGACGAGCATCGCCTGGTCGCCGACGACGTGGGCGTGCTTGCCGCCCCGCACGACGAGGTCGATGCCACGTGCCTCGGCGCCCACCCGGTTGCGGTCCACGGCCGTGTCGACCACGTCGCGCACGTCGATCGGCTCGGCGGTCTCGAGCGCGTCGGTCGCCTGCAGGCGCGAGAGCTCGATGATGTCCTGTGTGAGGCGGCCGAGCCGCCCGGCCTCGCGCGTCAGGCGCGCGGCGAAGTGCCGCACCTGCTCGGGGTCGGCCGAGGCGGACTCGAGGGCCTCGGCCAGCAGCCCGACGGCGCCGATCGGCGTCTTGAGCTCGTGGCTGATGTTGGCGACGAAGTCCCGGCGCATGTCGTCGAGGCGGCGCCCCTCGGTGCGGTCCTCGGCGAGCAGCAGCACGAAGCGACCGCCGAGCGCGGCCGCCCGCACGTGGACGGCGATGGTGGCCTCGCTGCCGGGCAGCCGGGGCAGGGTCAGTTCTTCGACGACGGGGTCGCCGTGCCGGCGGACGTCGTTGACGATGGTCTCGAGCTCGGGGTGTACGAGGTGTTGCTGGGCCGACACCAGGCCGAGCTGCCGGGCCGCCACCGAGGCCTTCAGCACGTTGCCCGAGGGGTCGACCACGAGCCCCGCGGACTCGAGCGCGTCGAGCACGGCGTCGATGCCGTCCGGCAGGGCGACGTCGACGAGGGCCGCGGCTCGCACGGCGCGTCGGTGGGCCGAGACGACCACCAGCACGATCGCGGCACCGACGACGGCCCCGAAGGCCAGCGACAACGGCACCAGCCAGGCGGATTCCATGTCGTTCACAGTAGTGACCCCCCGGCCCGTCGATGAACGGGAGGTCGGCGCATCCGCTGTACTTTGGTCAGAGTTCAGGCGGCGATCACCGGTCGTTAACCTTCACCGGAGACCATCGTCGGGACTGTGCGGGCGACTCACGCCCCCACGTCACGAGCCGAGGGCGCGCCCCGCACCCCGCTCGCAGCCACCGTGCTCCCAGGGCCACCGAGCCCCCACGACGAGAGGGTCGAACACGACATGCGCGAGGTATTCCAGCAGGAACTCCTGGAGGTGCAGGAGCGTCTCGTCGAGATCGCCGGCCTCGTCGCCGTCTCGATCGCGAACGCGACCACGGCCTTCAACGAGTCGAACGTCTCGTTGGCCGAGCAGGTCATCGCCGACGACGACAAGATCGACGAGCGCGCCATCGCCCTCGACGAGCTGGCGATCGACATCCTGGCCCGCCAGAACCCGGTCGCCCGCGACCTGCGCATCGTCGTCAGCGCCCTGCGCATCAGCGCCTCGCTCGAGCGCATGGGCGACATGGCCGAGCACATCGCCCAGCTGGCCCGCTACCGGTTCCCCGAGAAGGTCGTGCCGAAGTCGCTGCGACCGACCTTCAAGGAGCTGGGCGAGCTCGACGTCGCCATCGCGAACAAGCTCACCGAGCTGCTGACCACCGAGGACGTGCGCCTGGCCGAGGAGATCCGCAACGACGACGACCGCATCGACGAGCTGCACCTCAGCGTGTTCGACAAGGTGCTCGGCGAGACCTGGAAGGGCGCGGCCGTCGACACGGTCGACTCCACGCTCGCGTCGCGCTACCACGAGCGGTTCGCGGACCACGCGGTCTCGATCGCCAAGAAGGTCCAGTACCTCGCCACCGGCGACTGGGTCGCCCCCGAGGTCTGACCACCCTCTGACGAGCAGGAGGCGCGGTGCCCGGTCGACGGGCACCGCGCCTCCTGCGTCCGGTCGCGGCCTCGCGGTCCGCGAGGATGGGGGCATGGCTTCAGTCGCGATCCTCGTCAACGGTCTGCCCGGATCGGGCAAGACCACCCTCTCGGCCACGCTCGCCGGCGTGCTCGGCTGCCCGCTGCTCGCGAAGGACCCCGTCAAGGAGGCGCTGGTCGACCTGGCCGGGCCGATGATCGATCCGCACGCCCTCGGTGGCATCGCGATGGACGCCGTCTGGGCGATGGCGGGCGAGGTCGAGGCGGGCGTGGTGGTCGACTCGTTCTGGCACCGGGAGCGCGATCTCGACGTCGCCCGCGCCGGCGTCGAACGCGCCGGATCGCCCCGCACGGTGGAGGTGTGGTGCGACGTCGACCCCGAGGTGGCCCTGCAGCGCGTGGTCGACCGGCTCGCGGCCGGCGGCCGGCACCCGGCGCACGGCACGGTCGAGTCGACCCGGGCCGCCTGGCCGACGTGGGCGGCCGGTGCCGAGCCGCTCGGCGGGTGGCCGGTCATCCGCGTCGACACGAGTGCCCCCGTCGACATGGACGACCTCGTGATGCAGATCAGCGCACGGTTCGTCTGACCGCCGCCTCGTGGTGCCGACCCGCACCGACGACGGCGCCCCGCGACCGGTGGACGGGCCGCGGGGCGCCAGATCGTCGGGAGGCGCTATTTCTTGCCCTGGTTCGCGACCGCGGCGGCACCGGCGGCGGCGGCCTCGGGGTCGAGGTAGCGGGCCGGGCCGGTCGGCACGAAGTCGTCGTCGAGCTCGTAGACGAGCGGGATGCCCGTGGGGATGTTCAGCTCGGCGATCTCGTCGTCGCCGATGCCGTCGAGGTGCTTCACGAGCGCCCGCAGCGAGTTGCCGTGCGCGACGACGAGGGTGACGTCACCGGCGGCCAGGCTCTCGGTGATGTCGCTGTGCCAGTACGGCAGCATGCGCTCGATGACGAGGGCGAGCGACTCGGTGCGCGGGGCGTCGATGCCGAGCTCGGCGTAGCGCTTGTCGTGCGCCTGCGAGAACTCGCTGTCGTCGTCGAGCGGGGGCGGCGGCACGTCGAACGACCGGCGCCAGGTCTGGAACTGCTCGGGGCCGTACTGCTCGAGCGTCTGCGCCTTGTCCTTGCCCTGCAGCGCACCGTAGTGGCGCTCGTTGAGGCGCCACGAGCGCTTGACGTCGATCCAGAGGCGGTCGGCCTCTTCGAGGGCGATGTCGGCGGTCTGGATCGCCCGGGTCAGGCGCGACGTGTAGAGGATGTCGGGCAGCAGGTCGGCCTCGCGGAGCAGCTCGCCGGCACGCTTGGCCTCGGCGCGGCCCTGCTCGGTGAGCCGCACGTCGACCCATCCGGTGAAGAGGTTCTTCGCGTTCCATTCGCTGTTGCCGTGACGCAGGAGGATGAGGGTCGAAGTCATGCCGCCAGCGTATCGCGACGCTCCGATGGCAGACTCGGTGCATGCCCATCGGTTCCGTCACGCGCGGCACGACCGGCACCAACCGCCTGCGCCGCGTCGACCGCTGGATCGCCGCCCACCCGTCGTTCCGGCGCGCGGACGACCCCCTGGTCGTCGACCTGGGGTACGGCGCGAGCGCGACGACTCCCCTCGAACTGCACCAGCGCCTCCTGCGGGTCCGCGACGACGTCGAGGTCGTCGGCATCGAGATCGAGCCCGAACGCGTGCGGCTCGCGAGCCTGTCGGCACGTCCCGGGGTGAGCTTCCGCCGGGGCGGGTTCGAGGTGCCGCTCGACGGCGACCGTCGACCGGCGGTGGTCCGCGCGTTCAACGTGCTGCGCCAGTACGACGAGTCGCAGGTGGCCGACGCGTGGGCGCTGATGACCGGGCGCCTGCAGCCCGGCGGCGTGCTCGTCGAGGGCACCTGCAACGAGGTCGGCCGCGTGGCGAGCTGGGTCGACGTGACACCCCGGGGGCCGACGACGTTCACGATCTCGCTGCGGCTCGCCGGGCTCGAACTGCCGTCGGTCGTGGCCGAACGACTGCCCAAGGCCCTGATCCACCGCAACGTGCCGGGAGAACGCGTGCACGACCTGCTCGTCGACCTCGACCGCCAGTGGGCCGTCGCGGCCCCGCTCTCGGTCTACGGGCCGGTGCAACGCTGGCTCGCGACGGTGCAGGGGCTGCGCGACGCGGGCTGGCCCGTGCAGGGCGGCCGGACGCGGTGGCGGCTCGGCGAGCTCTCGGTGCCCTGGGCGGCGGTCGCACCGCGGGCGTGACCCGCGGACGGCCGCGGGACGGGTGCCCGGCGGGCGCGCGGCGGGCGGGCGACGCGTCAGGCGCCCGAGCGACGCGGGCACCACGCGTCAGACGCGGGCGAGCCGGGCCCGGGCCTCGCCGTGGTCGAGCCCCGTGGCCATCAGCAGGTCGACGAGCAGCGGGCGCATCATCAGCACGACGATGGCCTCGGTGACGGGCGCGCCGGGCAGCACGACGGTCGGGTCGAGCCGTCGGGCCACGGCCGTCAGGGCCTCGCGGGCGACCGGCCGCTGTTCGACGTCGTGCACCGACCGGCCGAGCACCGCGACGGCCCGCGCGGTCGAGTCGAGCAGGTCGGCCAGCGCCGACCGGTCGACGCCGTCGCCGAGCTGGGTGTCGAGGCGCCTCGCGACCACCCGGAGGTTGCGCACCGCGAGGTCGACGTAGCGCCGCACCGTCGCCTGCTGGCGCAGGTCGGGCAGTCGCGACCGCAGGAAGGGCGACAGCCGCGCGATGGACTGCGCCGACTCGAGGGTCGACGACCAGTCGTCGAGCACCGACTGCGTGCCGCGGAGGCGACCGAGCGCGTCGTCGGCGCGCGGAGCGTCGTCGGTGCGCACCGCCGAGACGAGCGCGGTGAAGGCGTGGTCGACCTCGTCGAACAGCCGCCGGGCGTCGTACCGGGCGAGCCCGACGGGGTCGCGCGGCACGACGGCGGTGACGAGCAGGGCCACCGCTCCCCCGACGGCTCCGTCGATGCTGCGGACGAAGGCCCCGCCGTCGGGGTCGGGCAGCAACATGACGAGCATCGACTGGGTCGCGGCCGCGACGGCGAACGCACTGCTCGACGAGAAGAACCGCGCGACCAGCAACGTCACGAACAGGACGAGCGCGATCTGCCACAGCCCCTTGCCGACGATCATCAGCAGCACCTCGCTCAGGGCGATGCCGATCAGCACGCCGACCGCGTTCTCGAGCACGCGGCGCGGGCGGGCGTCGCGGGCGAGGCCGAGCGACGAGATGGTGATGGTCACGGCCAGCAGCGGGATCGCGTGGCCCAGGGCGTAGTGCGTGATGGCGTAGGCCCCCGCGACCGCGAGCACGATCTGGACGACGGCGGGCCCCGACGCGATCGTCCGGGCCGTCGCGTCCCTCAGGTCGAACGACGAGGAGGCGCGGTGCCAGCTGCGCCGCAGCCCGCCGCCGCGCGTCGGCCCGGTCACGACCGGGCCCGGGTGCGCTGCCTCACCGGGCGGTCAGCGACGGACGGCGCCGAGGCGCGGCAGGCGCGGCACGCCCGCGGCGGCGCCGGCCGAGGCGGGGACGACCACCTCTTGGGCGGCGGCGACGAGCAGGTCGTCGACGACGACCGCGAGCGGCGCCGCCTCGTCGGTGCCGCGCTTGACGAGTGCCAGCGCGATCGGACCGAGCTCGTGGTGCAGGGCGACGCTCGTGACGTGACCCACCGGCTTGCGCGCGGGGGTCTCGGGGGCCCCGGCCGCGCCTCCTGGCGTCTCGGCCTCGACGGCGCCGCCGGCGGGCGGTGCCAGCACGACCTCGGCACCGTGCCCGGGCAGCACGCCGTCGCTGCCGTCGAGGTGCAGCATGACGAGCCGACGCGGCGGGTGGCCGATGTTGTGCACCTTGGCGACGGTCTCCTGGCCGCGGTAGCAGCCCTTGGCGAGGTGCACGGCGCTGCGCATCCAGTCGAGCTCGTGCGGGATGGTCCGCTCGTCGACCTCGGTCGCCAGGCGCGGGCGCCAGGCCTCGATGCGGAGGGCCTCGAGGGCGAGGGTGCCCGCCACGGCCAGACGGTCGGCGGGCAGGGCCGCGAGCGCGTCGAGGTCGGAGCGCCGCACGAGGCTCTCGCGGTAGGTCCAGTCGTGACCGGGGTGGTGGTCGGACTCGGCGTAGCTGTGCCCGCCGAGCGTCACCTCGCGCCAGGGGTCGACCCAGACCAGCGGGGTGTCGCCCGACGTCACGACCGGGACGAGCGGGTCGGTGCCGCCGAGCAGGTCGTGCATCGAACCGATCGTCGCCACGTCACCCGTGCGGTCGGCCACCTCGACGCGCAGCATGAAGCGCATCCGGTCGAGCCAGGTGCCGAGGGGCTCGACCTCGGAACGCTCGACGAGCAGCCACGCCGTCTCGCCGTCGTCGACGATGCGCGCGGCGTGCTCGAGCCGGCCGTTCGCGTCGAGCAGCAGGGTCTCGGTCGAGACGCCGGGAGCGAGGCCGACGAGCGCCTGGCTCGTCAGCGAGTTCAGCCAGCTGAGCCGGTCGGGCCCGGAGACCGTGAGCACGCCGCGGTCGGAGAGGTCGACGACGGCCGCGCCGCGGGCGAGCAGGCGCTGCTCGCCGAGCGGGTTGCCGTAGTGGGCGGCCACGCCCGACCCGTCGTCGACGAAGCCGTCGCGCGCCGAGAAAGGCGACACCGCAGGAGGCGCGGCGTCGGTGGTGGGGCCGTCCGCGTCAGTCAACGCGCGCCAACTGCCCCGACGCGTGCGAGCGCAGTTCTTGCCCGAGGGCCGCGATGTCCCACGCCCAGAACAGCTTGCCGTCGACGAGACCGTACATGCGGGTGGCCGCCGAGTACTCCTTGGCGTTGCTCGACCGCACGACGGCGTCGGTGGCCAGGTCGATGCGGGGCCCCTTCACCCGTCCGAGGTACAGCTCGTTGACGCCGGTCGGGTGGGCGATCTGCACCTCGAGGCCGAAGCCGTCGTCGGGCGTCCGCAGGATCTCGACGGCGCGCGCCGAGGTGAACGGCTGCACGCCGACGCCCGGCAGCATGCCCGGGCCCCGGTCGCCCGGCTCGGCGGGGCGTTCGAGTCGCCAGTAGCCGGTCTCGCTCGTCAGGGGGGTGTGCTCGTCGTCGAGCAGCCAGGTGTACGAGCTGTAGTTCAGGAAGGGCAGGCCGTCGTGGCTGAAGCTGATGCGCTGCCCGAACTCGTGGGTGCGCCGTTCGGTGCCCGGCACGGAGTCGGGGTCGCCCTCGCCGATCTTGTAGTCGACGACGCCGGTGCCCTGCCAGACGCCGATCAACCACGAGAGGGGGACGAGCTCGGACGGGAGGTCGATGGGGATGTCGATCATGGAGCGGTCAGCGCCGTCGCTCGTCGGTCAACGCTGCCCCTTGAACAGCTTGAGGAGGACGACGACCGAGACGAAGCCGATGGCGAGGGTGGCGAGGCCGAGGAGCCCGATGTAGAACACCTCGAGTGCGAGCAGGGAATCCATGACGTCGAGCCTACCCGGCGACCACCGGGGTGCCCAGTCCTTCGGGGCGTCCGCTCAGACGACCGCGAGGACGCCGGTGACGACGGCCAGGATCACCAGGCTGCCGCAGGTGCTGAGCATGGTGCGCGACACGAGGCCGTCCTTCTGGCTGGTGGCCAGCTGCAGGACGAAGGTCAGCACGATGGCCCCGCCGAGGGCGAGCACGACGTGGTCCCAGTACTCTGCGGCGGGCGAGAACAACCCGATCAGCACCGCGGCGACGAGCGAGGCCACCCACACCGGGACGACCGTGATCGGCTTGAGCCGCGCCGTCGTCGCGTCGACGTCTCGTTCGCCTGCCTGCACGGTCCATCCCTCGTTCGTGTCCGCCGTTCTGCCGACCTGCCCTAGCATCGGATGGTCGGAGCGGCGGGGTCTCATGTTTTAGACTGCTCGACAGTACATTCACTGGAGGTCGTGTGGCGCAGCTCTTGGTACTGACCTCTGCGGGCGGCCCCGACGTGCTGCCGTCGCTCGCCCTGCTCAGCCACCGTACCCGGCAGATCCCCGCCGAACCCGCGCAACTGGTGAACGCCCCCTCGAGCGACCTCATCTTCGTCGACGCCCGGGCCGACCTGGCCAGCGCCAAGTCGCTCTGCAAGATCCTGCGCACCACGGGCGTCACGGTGCCGCTCGTCCTCGTGCTCACCGAGGGCGGCCTGACCGCCGTCAACAACGAGTGGGGCGTCGACGACGTCATCCTCGAGACCGCGGGGCCCGCCGAGGTCGACGCCCGCATCCGCCTGGTCACCGGACGCCTCGCGCAGTCGCAGACGGGCTCGAAGATCCACGCGTCCGGCGTCGTCATCGACGAGGCCAGCTACTCGGCCAAGGTGCACGGCCGCCCCCTCGACCTGACCTTCAAGGAGTTCGAGCTGCTGCGGTTCTTCGCCACCCACCCGTCCCGCGTCTTCACCCGCGAGCAGTTGCTCAGCGAGGTCTGGGGCTACGACTACTTCGGCGGCACGCGGACGGTCGACGTCCACGTCCGACGCCTGCGCGCCAAGCTCGGCGACCTCGAGTCGCTGATCGGCACCGTCCGCAACGTCGGCTACCGGTTCAACGTCTACGACGACGACGCCCAGGCCGTCGTCTCGTGAGCACGACGGCCCGACCGGGCGCGGTGACGTCGTGACGGGCGCGGTCGACGCGACCAGCGCCTCCTTCGTCCCCGTGCTCGCCCACGCGGCCGCCGAGGCCGACGGCAGCCCGCCGTTCTCCGACCAGACGCTCGTCGACGTGCGGTCGGGTGTCGCCACCGTCGTCGGCGACGCTCACGCGGCGGCGGTGCGGCGCGGTGACGAGGCCGAACTCGTCGTGCACCCCGACGACCGTCGCCAGGGACGCGGAGCCGAGCTGCTGCAGCGACTGGTCGACGAGACCGACGGGCCCCTGCTGCTCTGGGCGCACGGCGACCACCCGGGCTCCCGCGTGCTCGCGGCTCGCTTCGGCCTCGACGAGACGCGTCGCCTGCTGCAGCAGCGAGCGCCGGTGCCCTCGTCGCCCCGCCCGCCGCGGTTGCGCGACGGCGACCGGGTCGCCGCCTTCCGCCCCGGGGTCGACGACCGGGCCTGGCTCGACCTGAACGCCCGTGCGTTCGCCGACCACCCCGAGCAGGGCTCGCTCGTGCAGGCCGACCTCGACGCCCGCCGGGCCGAGGCCTGGTTCGACGCCGGCGACTTCGTCCTGCTCTGGCGTGGTGACGACCTGCTGGCCTTCTGCTGGCTGAAGCTCGACGCCGGCCAGCCCGGCGAGTTCTACGCGGTGGGCGTGTCGCCCGACCACCAGGGCGAGGGCCTGGGAGGCGCGGTGGTCGACGCCGGGTTCGCCCGCCTCGCCGAGCGCGGGGCCGACACCGCGGCGCTCTACGTCGAGGGCGACAACACGGCCGCCCTGCGGCTCTACGCGGCGCGGGGCTTCACCGACCACGCGGTCGACGTGCAGTACGCGCTGTCACGCTGACCCGGCGTCACTCGCCGCCCCGCTCGCGTCGGGACGAACCAGCCGGGCCGCGGGGTACGGCCCGGGGTACAGAACCGCCACCGCGAGCCCTACTCCAGACCCACGGACCGAGCTGCCATCGCACTCACAGCGCCGGGGAGTGGATTGAGCAATCGCGCACGGCACGCATCCCCATCGACAGGAGAACACCATGAACCCCGTCAAGTTCCTTTCCGACCTCGGCCTCCAGAGCAAGCACGCCTACTGGGGCGGCTTCGCCTCGATCGTCATCGCCCTCGTGGCCTGGCTCGCCTCGCAGGGCAAGGACTCGTCCGACAAGGCGCAGTCCGACCGCTGGGGCATCTTCATCGGCCACTGGGCGCCGACGTTCTTCGCCCTCGGCCTCGCCCTGAAGAACGAAGAGAAGTAGCCCGGGGCAGCACATGACGACGCCCCCGCCGAACCGGCGGGGGCGTCGTCGCGTGCGCCGGTGACAGCACCCGCGCCTCCTCCCCCGGGCGTCGCGGATACACACGTCACCTCGCGTTCACCACGGGACGACGCGGCGAGGCCGCGCGGGGTGGCACGATGGTGCGATGGACAGCAGCGAACCCCGCGTCGACGGTGCCGGCGTCACCCCCGACTTCCTCGACGACTTCGACGAGATCGTCAGCTTCGAGGACGGCACGCTGCCCGGCGAGCGCTACCTCGACCGCGAGCTGAGCTGGCTGGCGTTCAACCAGCGGGTGCTCGAGCTGGCCGAAGACCCCACCACGCCCCTGCTCGAACGCGCGAACTTCCTGGCGATCTTCGCCAGCAACCTCGACGAGTTCTTCATGGTGCGCGTGGCCGGGCTCAAGCGCCGCATCGCGACCGGGCTCGCCGTGCCGACGAACGTCGGGCGCGGGCCGAACGAGGTCCTGGCCGACATCAGCAAGAAGGCCCACGAGCTGCAGGAGCGCCACGCCCGGGCGTTCCTCGACCTGGTCAAGCCCGACCTCGACGACGCGGGCATCCACATCGAGAACTGGTCCGACCTCGAAGAGGCCGACCGCGTGCGCATGCGCGAGATCTTCACCGAGCAGATCTTCCCGGTGCTCATGCCCCTGGCCGTCGACCCGGCCCACCCGTTCCCGTACATCTCGGGCCTGTCGCTGAACCTCTCGATCCGCGTGCGCAACCCCAAGACGATGCGGCAGGAGTTCGCGCGGCTCAAGGTGCCGCAGATGCTGCCGCGTTTCGTGCAGCTGCCCGACGACGACAGCGGGCGGGTGCGGTTCATCCCCCTCGAAGACCTCATCGCGAACCACCTGCAAGACCTGTTCCCGGGCATGGAGGTCGTCGAGCACCACGTGTTCCGCGTGACGCGCAACGAAGACGTCGAGGTCGACGAGGACGAGTCCGAGAACCTCATCCAGGCGCTCGAGCGCGAGCTGCTGCGTCGTCGCTTCGGTCCGCCGATCCGCCTCGAGATCACCGACGACATGGACCCGGTCACCCTCGAACTGCTGGTGCGCGAGCTCGACGTGACCGACCAAGAGGTCTACAAGCTGCCGGCGCCGCTCGACCTGGCCGGCCTGTTCGAGATCACCAAGATGCCGCGCGCCGACCTCAAGTACCCCAAGCACCTGCCGACCACGGCCGTGCAGCTGCAGCCGACCGAGCCGAACATGAAGCCCGACATGTTCGCCAGCATCGCCCGACAAGACATCCTGGTGCACCACCCGTACGAGTCGTTCGCGACCAGCGTCCAGGCGTTCCTCGAGCAGGCCGCGGCCGACCCGAACGTGCTCGCCATCAAGCAGACGCTCTACCGCACCAGCGGCGACTCGCCCATCATCGAGGCGCTGATCGACGCGGCCGAGTCCGGCAAGCAGGTGCTCGCCCTGGTCGAGGTCAAGGCGCGCTTCGACGAGCAGAACAACATCACGTGGGCCCGCAAGCTCGAGAAGGCCGGCGTGCACGTCGTCTACGGCCTGGTCGGGCTGAAGACCCACTGCAAGCTCGCCCTGGTCATCCGTCAGGAGAAGGGCACGCTCAAGCACTACACGCACATCGGCACGGGCAACTACAACCCCAAGACCAGCCGCATCTACGAAGACATGGGGCTCTTCACCTCGGACGACCAGGTCGGCAAGGACCTCACCCGCCTGTTCAACGAGCTCTCGGGTTACGCCATCGAGAAGAAGTTCAAGCGCCTGCTCGTCGCCCCGCGCTACCTGCGCCGGGGGCTGCTGAAGCAGATCCAGAACGAGATCGAGAACGCGCAGGCCGGCCGCCCGGCGGGCATCCGCATCAAGATCAACTCGATCGTCGACGAGCAGATCATCGACGCCCTCTACAAGGCGAGCCAGGCCGGCGTGCCGGTCGACGTCTGGGTGCGCGGCATCTGCACGATCAAGCCGGGCGAGCCGGGACTGAGCGACAACATCCGGGTGAGGTCGATCCTCGGGCGGTACCTCGAGCACAGCCGACTGTTCTGGTTCGCGAACGACGGCGACCCGCAGGTGTTCATCGGCAGCGCCGACATGATGCACCGCAACCTCGACCGCCGGGTCGAGGCCCTCGTGCGCCTCACGCAGGCCGACCACCTGGCCGAGGTGTCGGCCCTGTTCGACCAGGCCGTGTCGGACGACACGTCGTCGTGGTGGCTCGAGGCCGACGGCACCTGGACGCGCCACGCCCGCGACGCCGAGGGCCGGCCCCTGACCGACCTGCAGAACGCCCAGATGAAGGCCATCACCGTCCGGAAGCGCTCCAAGCGATGACCGTCACCTCGACGACGGTCGTCGCCGCCGGTGCCGTCTGCTGGCGCCTCGTCGACGGCAAGGTGCGGGTGCTGCTCATCCACCGCGACCACCACGGCGACGTCTCGCTGCCCAAGGGCAAGGTCGACCCCGGCGAGGCCACGCCACAGACGGCCGTCCGCGAGATCCACGAGGAGACCGGCTACCGCGTCACGCTCGGTGCCCCGCTCGGCACGGCCGAGTACCTGCTGCCCGGTGGCCGCGACAAGGTCGTCTACTACTGGTCGGCCGAGGTGACCGACGAGGCCTTCGCCGAGGCCGGTTCGTTCACGGCCAACCACGAGGTGGCGGCCATCGAGTGGGTCGGGCTCGAGAAGGCCGGGGCGATGCTCACCTACGCCCGGGACGCCGACGTGCTGCAACGCTTCGCCGACCGGGTCTCGACCGGCACGGCTCGGACCTTCCCGATCGTCGCCCTCCGGCACGCGAAGACGACCTCGCCGTCCGACTGGCACGGCTCCGACGCCACGCGGCCGCTGCTGCCCCAGGGGCGGCGTCAGGCGAGGTCGGTCGCCCCCGTCATCGCCGCGTGGTCGCCGGCGCGCATCGTCAGCAGCACGGCCGCGCGGTGCCTGGCCACGCTCGAGCCGCTGTCGGCCCTGACCCGCGTCGGCGTGCGCCAGACCGACGCCATCAGCCAGGACGCCTTCGAGCAGGGCACCGACGACGTCGCCGCGGTCGTCAAGAAGCGCCTCAAGAAGAAGGTCGCCGCGGTCATCTGCAGCCACGGGCCCGTGCTGCCCGAGGTCATCCGGCAGATCTCGCTGGGCACCAAGGGGGGCGACCGCATCGACCTGCGCCGTGCCTCGTCGCTCGGCACGGCCGAGTTCACGGTGCTGCACGTCTCGGTCGACGACTCGAAGCTGGTCGCGATCGAGACGCACGGCCCGGCTGCCTGACCCGCGCCTCCCGGCCTCCGCCCGACGCCGTGGTCGTCGACCCCCGCCCGTGACGGGCGGGGGTCGACACCCGTCGGGACGCGCGTGTCCCGGCCGATGTTCCCCCCTCGTTCACCTTCCGTTCACCGGGGCAGGCGACCGTGGTTAACCGTCCGCCGTAGCGTCTCGCACGGGTCGGCACCTGGCCCACAGCACCCAGCCATCACATCCCGAAAAGGACCCCCCTGTGAACTTCAAGCGCACCGGCAGCATCGTCGCGATCGCCGCGGTCGGAACCATGCTCCTCGCGTCCTGCGCCAGCAACGAAGGCGGCGCCACGCCCTCCGGCGACGCCTCGGCCAGCGACCTCTCCGGCACCATCTCGGGCATCGGCGCGTCGTCGCAGCAGGCCGCGCAAGAGGCCTGGGTGGCCGGTTTCCAGACCGCCAACCCCGACGTGACCGTCAACTACGACCCCCAGGGCTCGGGTGGTGGACGTGAGAGCTTCATCTCGGGCGCCGCCGACTTCGCCGGCTCCGACCGTGCCTTCACCACCGACGAGATCTCGTCGAGCACCTTCGCCGGCTGCACGCCCGACACCGGCATCGTCGAGCTGCCCGCCTACGTCTCGCCCATCGCGGTCGTCTTCAACCTCGACGGCGTCGACGAGCTCGACCTGACGCCCGCCACCCTCGCCGGCATCTTCAGCGGCAAGATCACCACCTGGGACGCCGCCGAGATCAAGGCCGACAACCCCGACGCCGACCTGCCCAGCACGGGCATCACCGCGGTCCACCGCTCGGACGACTCGGGCACCACCGAGAACTTCACCGACTACCTGCACGCCACCGCGGGCGACACCTGGACCGAAGAGGCCGACGGCACCTGGCCGACCGCCTTCGGCGGCGAGGGCGCCTCGGGCACCTCCGGCGTGATCGACGCCGTCACCAACGGCACCGGCACCATCGGCTACGCCGACGCCTCGCGCGCCGGTGACCTCGGCACCGTCAAGGTCAAGGTCGGCGACGACTTCGTCGGCTACTCGGCCGACGCCGCCGCCGCCATCGTCGACGAGTCGCCCGAAGAAGAGGGCCGGACCGACGGCGACATCGCCATCGCGCTCGACCGCACCTCGACCGCGTCCGGCGTGTACCCGATCGTCCTGGTCAGCTACCTGATCGCCTGCGAGTCGTACGAGGACGCCGCCAAGGGCGAGCTCGTCAAGTCGTACCTGTCGTACGTGACCAGCGAGGACGGCCAGAAGGTCGCGGCCGACGCCGCCGGCTCGGCCCCGATCTCGAGCACGCTCTCGGGTCAGGTCGCCGACGCCATCGCGCTCATCAAGTAACACGGCACCACCCCGGGGGCCCGGGAACGCACCGCGTGCGTTCCCGGGCCATCGGCCTGACAGGCACCGCTCCACCCCGAACCCCACCCGAGCCTCCGGAGGACCCCGTCCGATGACCGCCCCCGCCACGACCTCGGCACCCGCCGCCGTCCCGAAGCCCAAGCGACGTCCCGCCGACCGCATCTTCTCGGGCAGCACCGTCGTCGCGGGTGGTCTCATCCTCGCGATCCTGGCCGCCGTCGCGCTCTTCCTCGTCGTGCAGAGCATCCCGGCCCTGACCGCCGCTCCCGGCGACGTCTCGCTCTCGGGCTACCCCGGCTCGTTCTGGCAGTACGTGGGCCCGCTCGCGTTCGGCACGGTCTACGCCGCGGCCCTGGCGCTGCTGATGGCCCTGCCGGTCGCGATCGGCATCGCCCTCTTCATCTCGCACTACGCACCGCGCAAGCTGGCCCAGGGCCTCGGCTACGTCATCGACCTGCTCGCCGCCGTGCCCTCGGTCGTCTTCGGGCTCTGGGGCAGCATCGTGCTCGCACCGGCCATCCAGCCCTTCTACGACTGGCTGGTGAACACCTTCGGGTGGTTCCCGCTCTTCGCCGGCCCCGTCTCGGGCACCGGCCGCACGTTGCTCACCGCGTCGATCGTCCTCGCCGTGATGATCCTGCCGATCATCACCGCCCTCAGCCGTGAGGTCTTCCTGCAGACCCCCGTGCTGCACGAGGAGGCCGCCCTCGCCCTCGGCGCGACGCGCTGGGAGATGATCCAGATCGCCGTGCTGCCGTTCGGCCGCCCCGGCATCATCTCGTCGGCCATGCTCGGCCTCGGCCGCGCCCTCGGCGAGACCATGGCCGTCGCGCTGGTGCTCTCCCCCGCCCTCGTGATCAACCCGGCCATCCTCACCTCGACCAACTCGTCGACCATCGCAGCGAACATCGCCCTGCGGTTCCCCGAGGCGCACGACATCGGCATCAACACCCTGATCGCGACCGGCCTCGTGCTCTTCGTCATCACGCTGATCGTCAACTCGATCGCCCGCTACGTCATCAACCGCCGCAAGGCCTTCTCGGGAGCGAACTGATGGCCACCACCACCGCCGGCGTGCGCCGGTCCGACCGCTCGGTGAACGCCCTCACGACGGGACGCCTGCCCAAGGCCGCGCCGCTGGTGATCCTGCTGGCCAGCTGGGTCGTCATGGGCGTCGTCTTCGCCCTGCTGAACGCGGCCGGCGTCACCGAGTCGTTCAACTGGGTCGGGGCGATCATCCTCGGCACCGTGCTCTACGCCGCGCTCGTCTTCGTCGTCGCGATGCAGATCGAGGGCGTCCGCCGCGCGAAGGACCGCGTCGTCACCACCCTCGTCAGCGCCGCGTTCATCATCGCGCTCGTGCCGCTGGTGTCGTTGCTCGTCACCGTCGTGACGTCCGGGGCGAACCGCTTCGACGCCGACTTCTTCTCGATGTCGATGCGCAACGTCGTCGGGGCCGGCGGCGGCGGGCTGCACGCCATCACGGGCACCCTGCTCATCACGGCCTTCGCCACCGTCATCTCGGTGCCGATCGGCCTGCTGACCGCCATCTACCTCGTCGAGTACGGGCAGGGTCGCCTCGCCCGGGCGATCACGTTCTTCGTCGACGTCATGACGGGCATCCCCTCGATCGTGGCCGGCCTGTTCGCCTACGCCCTGTTCGTGATCTTCTTCGGCGAAGGCGTCCGGATGGGGGCGGCGGGCTCGGTCGCCCTGGCCGTGTTGATGATCCCCGTCGTCGTGCGCAGCACCGAGGAGATGCTCAAGCTGGTGCCGAACGAGCTGCGCGAGGCGTCGTACGCGCTGGGCGTGCCGAAGTGGCTGACCATCCTCAAGGTGGTCATCCCGACCTCGGTGGCCGGCATCACGACCGGCGTCATGCTCGCCATCGCCCGCATCATCGGCGAGACGGCGCCCCTGCTGATCACGGCGGGCTTCACGGCGAGCATGAACTACGACCTCTTCGACGGCCGCATGCAGTCGCTGCCGGTCTTCGCGTACAGCTCGTACGTCAGCCAGGGCACCGACGCGGCCGCGTTCATCGACCGGGCCTGGGCGTCGGCGCTCACGCTGATCCTCATGGTGATGGCGCTCAACCTCCTCGCGCGCCTGATCGCCCGCCTGTTCGCGCCCAAGCTCGGCCGCTGACCCGGCCACCCCGACCCACACCCCGTCCCGGCTCCCGCCCGGCTCCCACCCCGAAGGAATCACCGTGTCCAAGCGCATCGAGGTCAACGACCTCAACGTCTACTACGGCAAGTTCAAGGCCGTCGAAGACGTCAACATCACCATCGAGCCCCGCACGGTGACCGCGTTCATCGGCCCGTCCGGCTGCGGCAAGTCGACCTTCCTGCGCACGCTGAACCGCATGCACGAGGTCATCCCCGGCGCCTACGTCGAGGGCGAGGTGCTGATCGACGGCAACGACCTCTACAGCCCCGGCGTCGACCCGGTGCTCGTGCGCCGACAGGTCGGCATGGTGTTCCAGCGCCCCAACCCGTTCCCGACGATGAGCATCCGCGACAACGTGCTCGCCGGCGTCAAGCTCAACAACCGTCGCATGTCGAAGGGCGACCAGGACGGCCTCGTCGAGAAGTCGCTGCAGGGCGCGAACCTCTGGAACGAGGTCAAGGACCGCCTCGACAAGCCCGGCTCCGGTCTCTCGGGTGGCCAGCAGCAGCGCCTGTGCATCGCGCGGGCCATCGCGGTCTCGCCCGACGTCGTGCTGATGGACGAGCCCTGCTCGGCCCTCGACCCGATCTCGACCCTCGCCATCGAGGACCTCATCGAGGAACTCAAGCAGCAGTACACGATCGTCATCGTCACCCACAACATGCAGCAGGCCAGCCGCGTCAGCGACAAGACCGCGTTCTTCAACATCGCGGGCACCGGCAAGCCCGGCAAGCTCATCGAGTTCGACGACACCGCCAGGATGTTCTCGAACCCGAGCGTGCAGGCGACGGAGGACTACGTGTCGGGACGCTTCGGCTGATCCGGCACCGCGCCTCCTCGGGGGCGCTCCGTCGGGCGTACGGCGCCGCGCAGCACGAGAGGCGGTCCACCGGGTGGTGGACCGCCTCTCGTGTGCGATGCGGGACCTCGACCGCCAGGTCGGGCGTTCGAAGCCGTGACGCGGGTCAGGCGCTGGGGATCGCGACGACCGGGTCGGTGGTCGGCGTCGACGAACCACCGGCGGGCTCGACCGTGATGCCGATCGTGTCGCCCGGCTTCTTCTCGCCCTTGAGCAGGTGCGTCGCCGGGGCGCTCGACGAGGCGTCGAAGGTGCCCGCGGGGACGGCACCGTCCGAGCCGATGTACCAGAGCTCGTAGGTCCGGTCGCCGGGCAGCGAGGTCATCCCGTCGACGACGACCGCCGAGCGGCCGAGCTCGTCCGACCAGATGAGCGTCGCCTTGCCGCCGGTGCTGACGTCGGCGACCGAGCGCTGGAAGTCGCTCGCCGCGTAGATCTCGTCGATGCCGGACGCCTGCTGTTCTTGCTGCTGACCGGTCTGACCGAGCCCCTCGACGAGTGCTCCGCCGCCGAAGAACAGCGCCGCGGCTGCCGCGGCGGCCCCGAGGATCGCGACGGGCCGGGCGAACCAGCGCCGGTGTGCGGCACCGGTGGCCGTCAGGACGCGGGCACCCTCGGACTCGCTCGGTTCCATCTCGGGAGCCGGGGTGCGCTCGACGCGACGCTCGTGGTCCCGGTCACCTGCGCCTCCTGCGGTCGAGGTGTCGTGGTCGGCCGCCGGGGTGAGCGCCGGCAGTTGGGGCGTCGACGCGATGAGGCCGAGGACGCTGGTGCGCAGCTCGGCGGAGGGCGTGACGGGCCGAGCGGCGTGGGCGAGCAACAGTGCTGTCTCTCTCAATTCGGCCACCTCCGTCCTGGTGTCGTCGTACTGGTCTGATGTGTCGTCGAGGAGCGCCTCGAAGGCGTGTCGTTCGTCGTCGCCGAGTGCGTCGAGCACGTAGGCACCGGACAGGTGGTCGGTGTCGATCTTCGTGGGGCCCGCGTCGTCCGCATGGCGGCCCCGCGTGGGCTCGTCGTGATCGCTCACGATGCCACTCCCATCTCGTCGCGCAGGCGGATCATGCCGTCGCGCAGTCTGGTCTTGACGGTGCCGATCGGCACGTCGAGGAGTTTCGCGACCTCGCTGTGGCTGAGGCCGCCGTAGTAGGCGAGTTTGACCGCCTGGCGTTGCAGTTCGGTGAGGCGTCCGAGGGCCCGCTCGACCCGCTCGTGCTCGATGCGGATCTCGACGGACTCGGTGACCGAGTCGTAGTCGGTCTCGAGGTCGCGGACGCCGATCTTCAGGTCGCGGTCGCGACCGGCCTGGGAGGCGCGGATGCGGTCGACGGCGCGGCGGTGCGCCATCGTGAGCATCCAGCTGGCGGCGCTGCCCCGAGCGGAGTCGAAGCGCGTCGCGTTCTGCCAGATCTCGAGGAAGACCTCTTGGGTCACCTCTTCGGACTGGGCGTGGTCCTTGAGGAGCCGCTTGACCAGGCCGAGCACGCGCGGCGCCGTCTGGTCGTACAGCTCGGCGAAGGCGGTCTGGTCGCCCTGTGCGACTCGCGGCAGCAGTTCGTCGGGAGTCGGCAGGGTGTGCCCGGTCTCGGGCGTCTCTGTCTCTCGGGTCACGAGTTCGAGCATGTCAGGGTTCACCTCCGGTCGCACTGTTCGTGGAGTCGTGGGGCACGATCCGGGGCGGATCGTGATGTGGGGCTGGTGGTGCTGTTGCGGTGGTGCTGGTGCGGTGGTGCCGCGCTGCGGTGTTCGTGGTGCGAGCGGGACTCCCTGCGATGCGGCCGTCTGGGATGGCGTTCAGGCCCGGTGCATCGCAGGGAGACCAGCCCGCCGACGCCCGATGCTTAGGGAGGACGGGAGTCGGCGGGGGATCGTGCATCCTCACGTCAAGGGTTCGGCACCGGGGCCCGGGTGGATTGGGCGAACATTCGCGCGGTGACGGCGGGCGAGCGCGTGGCGTGCCGACGTGGGCCACGGCGGGGCCGCCGAGGGGCCGACGGGCGGACCGCAGGAGGCGCGCGTCACCTCGCGAGGGAGGAGGCGGCCGGGCGGCACTCCGGCTTCTCGCCCGAGTGGACGGGACTCGGGAGGACGAGGTGCCGGACCGCAGAAACGCCTCTCGGCGCGAGGCCGCTCGAAGCGGCTAAATTTGGAGCCCGGGGTTACTGCGGCCCGACCTGGAAGACTTTACCCGCATCGCGCCGCACGGGCCGACGAGTTCGCGTCGTGCGAACGCGGTCGCCCTTCGCGCGTGTCGCGCTCGCGGGCGTTCAGTCGAGGCTGTCGTCGCGCCACAGGTGGGCGCACGCCACGAGGTCGACCCCGAGCTCGCTGAAGCGGAGCGCCCGCCGGGTGAGCTCGCCGGCCCGGTCGGAGCCGGCGGCGTCCTGGTCGTCGGCGACCGACGTGGCCCCGGCGGCGGCGAGCCGGCAGAACGCGGCACCGCGCTCGAGGGCGATCGCGAAGTCGCCCACGAACACCCCGCGCAGGATCAGGTCGGCGAGCTCGAGGATCTCTTCGGGGCTGGCCGGCGCCGGTGCCCCCGCCACGACGGGGTCGATCGTGGTGGCGACCTCGACCCCCCGCTCGAAGAGCTGGGTGACCTCGACCGGGTTCTGCCGGATGACGGCCCGCACGAGGTAGATGCGCCAGAGCGCCCCGGGCAGGCTGTGCGGGCTGGCACGAGCCCACAGCTCGGCGACGGCGTCGATGCCGTGCTGGTCGGTGAACGTGACGAGCCGGTCGAGGATCTCGGGACTCGGGTCGTGCTTGACCCGGGCGACGAGGGCCGAGGCCGACTCGTGGGCGACGCGGTTCATCGTCGCGGGGTCGTCTCCGCCCTGGAAGGCTTCGAATTCGGACCCCGAGAACTGGGTCGGGCGGTGGAAAGGTCTCGGCACCGGACCCACGATAGGCGTGCCCACCGACACCGACCCGGACGTTCGCCCACGGCACCACCGCCGACGGGCGGCGACGTCGGGGAGGCGCGGCTCGGCCTGCACCCCACACCGCACGGGAGGCGCGGCTCGGCCTGGCGAGCACGGGCCGCGGCATCCCGTAAAGTGGACGGGCACGGGCCTCTAGCTCAGTTGGTAGAGCATCGGACTTTTAATCCGCGGGTCGTGGGTTCGAGCCCCACGGGGCCCACCTGTTCTCGCACGGCCTCCAGGTCGACCTCCGGCGCCTTCGACCCGGCGCGTCGGGCCCGGCGCCTTCTGGCGTCCGTCAGCCGGACCGGTAGGGCGGGGCCGACGTCGCACCCGAATGCGGAGGCCCCACCCCGAGAGACCTGGACCCGAATCCTGTCCCCCGATTCCAGACGGTCCCTGGCCGCCTGTTAAGCCGAGACCATACGCCTCGAGCGGGTCGTGTGGTGACCGTTCTGTCGACGGCGAGAGAAAGCGCCCTTCCGGTTCGGGTCGGGAAGGGCGCTCGGCCTCCCCGCGACAGGTGTCGGGCATGTCACGCGGGGTACGTCACGGCCTGGGGGCCGTGGGGAGACAGCCGTGAACGGTACGCGCGTCGCCCTGGGTGCCGTCCCAGGGCGACGGAAAACGGACAAGGGCCGGACCGACGGGACGTGCGACCAGAGACGAGATTTCCTCTTGTCTTGCCGTCGCATCTGGCGTAGATTCTCCGCATCGGCCCGGACCCCGCTGTGATCGGCGGTTCTGTGTGTCCTCGGGCCCGTCGACCACGACGACGGTCGCATCCCACTCCTCGCGCGCGGTGCGACCTCGGGCGAGGACGGCACCGACCCGAAACGGTGCCACCGGCCGAACGCGGGGCCGGGAGCAACGGCGCTCCCGGGCCCGCACCCTCGCTGCCCCACCGGGCCCCGCGCCTCCCCGCATCCACGCACGCCCTGGCACCACCGTCGTCGGAGTCGGCCGCGGCCTACGACGTCGTGACGGCTGCCGCCCGGTACCGCACGCCCCAGCTGCCCGTCCACGTCTCGCCCTCGTCGAGCCAGCGCAGCCCCTCACCCGAGGCGAGGGCGTTGGCCGGCGCCGTCATCGGCTCGGCGGCGATCGCCAGCCCCTCCACGCCGTGACGCGGGAAGTTGCGCGGCGTGAAGACCTGCACGTACTCGAACGACGGGTCTTGCCAGAGTTCGGTCGCCGAGCCGTCGGGTGCGGTGAAGGTCGTCGTGCGGACGCCCTCGGCGTCAGGCTCGACGCCGCGGTAGCCCGTGTCGAGGTCGAGGTCCCCCACGAGCGGCCCGTGCGAGAGGTCGTACGGCGTGCCCGCCACGGGCGACGTCGCGATCGGGATGCTGCTCTCGTCCACCTCGAACCGTGTCGCGGCCGCGAGCGTCACCCTCAGGGTCGCCGGGTCGTGGTCACCCACCCGGAAGAACGGATGCGACCCCACGGCGAACGGTGCCCGGCCGGAGCCGACGTTGGTGATCGCGTGCGTGACGACCATGCCGTCGGCGACGAGCTCGTGCCGGACGGTCGTGTCGAGCTGGAAGGGCCAGCCGTGCTGCGGGAACACCGTCGCGCCGAGCGTCACGGCGTGCGGCTCACGCTCGACCACCTGGTAGGCGGTGTACCTCAGCAACCCGTGGCTGGCGTTGCCCTTGGCCGCCTCGGTGAGGTCGAGCTGCTGCTGCTGCCCGTCGAGCGACCAGCGGCCGCCGGCCACGCGGTTCGGCCACGGCACGAGCGTGATGCCGCACGCCGAGGGCGGCGTCTCGTCGGCGCCGAACGTCTCGGTCAGCGCGACGCCGTCGACGGCCAGGGCACGGATGCCCGCCGCGACCTGCGTCACGATGCCCGTCACGGTGTGACCGTCCCGCTCGAGGGTGAGCTCGTACTGTTCTCCGGTCGGGTTGCTCGTCGTCATCGCTCCAGTCTCGCTCTCGGGCCTCCGTCGCGTCCGGGACCGGGGTCAGGGACGCGACGGGCCGGGTCGTGAGGAGGCGCGTCGACCTCGCCCGCGCCTCCTGCGGTCGTTCCTCGCGCGGTCACCACGTCGAGGCCCGCCCGCCGCAACTCGGCGACGGCGGCGTCGTCGGCGCCCGCCGTGACGAGCGCCTCGAAGGTGTCGAGCGGGCCGATCACGCCGAGGTGGGCCTCGCCGAGCTTGCTGCCGTCGGCGACGATGTACGACCGGCGGGCCGTCTGGGTCATCAGGCGCTTGAGGTCGGTCTCGGGCAGGTTCACGTTCGTGACGCCGTGGGTGGCGTGCACGCCGGTGCAGCCGATGAAGGCCAGGTCGGCGGTGATGCCGGCGAACACGCTCGTCGCCAACGGGTTGACCAGCGAGTGCTGCAACGGACGCAGCGTGCCGCCCGACACGATGACGGTGAACCGCGGCACGGCCTGCTCGAGGGCCAAGGCGATGGTGAGCCCGTTCGTCACGACGACGACGCCCTCGAGCTCGTGACGTTCGAGCAGCGCCAACGCGATCTGCGTCGTGGTCGTGCCGACGTCGAGCACCACGCAGTCGCCCGAGCGCACCAGCGACGCGGCCTCGACGCCGATGGCCCGCTTCGCCTCGGTCGACACCGAGCTCTCTTCTTCGAACGGTCGCTCGGCCGGTCGGTCGACCGACAGGGCCCCGCCGTGGACGCGCGACAGCAGGCCGTCGGCCGCGAGGCTCTCGAGGTCGGTGCGGATGGTCACCTCGGACAACCGGAACTCACGCGCCAGCTCGGCCGTGCGCACGAAGCCGCGCCGCCCCACGAGGTCGGCGATGCGGTCGCGCCGACGTTCGCCCGGCAGCACCGCGGGCGGTGTCTCGGGCCGGGGGGTCGAGTTGGCGTTCACCCGGCCAGTTTCGTATGCTTTCACGTACTTTCGCAACTGCAAGTCGCGGTCGCGAGTGCCCTGAACAGGAGGAGGCGCGATGTCGTCCATCACGAAGCGCGCGACGGTCCTGGCCGACGGCCGCGAGCTCATCTACTTCGACGACGCCGACACGACCCTGTCGGCCGAACGACGCGTCGACGCCCGCACCCTCGACCCCCGACCCGACACGGCGACCATGCGGCAGGACGCCCTCACCGGCGAATGGGTGTCGATCGCCGCCTCCCGGCAGAACCGCGTGTTCCTGCCGCCGGCCGAGCTCGACCCGCTCGCGCCGGCCAGCGAGTCGAACCCGTCCGAGATCCCCGACGTCTACGACGTCGCCGTGTTCGAGAACCGCTCGCCGTCGTTCGGGCCCCTGCTCGAGAGCGACGACGCGCCCGCCGGCCTCGACGACCTCGGCCGCATCGGGCTCGAACGCACCCTGCGCAGCGTCGGTCGCTGCGAGGTCGTCTGCTTCAGCCCCGAGACCCACGGCTCGTTCGCCGACCTCAGCGAGTCGCGCGCCCGCACCGTGGTCGAGGCGTGGGCCGACCGCACGGCGGCCCTGTCGGCGCTGCCCGGCATCCAGCAGGTCTTCCCGTTCGAGAACCGCGGCCAGGCCATCGGGGTCACGCTGCACCACCCTCACGGCCAGATCTACGCGTACCCCTACGTGACGCCCCGCACCACCCGCCTGCTCGACAGCATCGAGGCCTACGGCCCGACCCTGTTCGCCGACCTGCTCGACCGCGAGCGCTCGGGCCCCCGCGTCGTCCTCGCCGGCGAGCACTTCACGGCGTTCGTGCCGTTCGCCGCCCGCTGGCCGATCGAGATCCACCTGCTGCCGCACCGTCACGTCCCCGACTTCGCGGCGCTGACCGGCGACGAACGCGACGAGCTCGCGCTCCTGTACCGGCGCCTCCTGCGCGGTGTCGACGCCCTGTACGACGACCCGACCCCCTACATCGCGGCCTGGCACCAGGCACCGGTCGGCACTGGCCGCGACACCGTCCGGCTGATGCTGCAGATCACGTCGCCGCGTCGGGCCGAGAGCAAGCTGAAGTTCCTGGCAGGCTCCGAGGCGGCGATGGGAGCCTGGGTGGGCGACCTCGTCCCCGAGGTGCAGGCCGACCGAATCCGAGAGGCGATCGAGCGAGCATGACCGACACCACCACTCCCCCACGGTTCTCCGACGTCTTCGACACCGAGGTCGCCGGTCGCTGGTCCGCCCCGGGTCGGGTGAACCTGATCGGCGAGCACACCGACTACAACGACGGCTTCGTGCTGCCGTTCGCCATCGACCGCCGCACCACCGTCACGGTCGGCCGCCGTGACGACCGCCTGCTGCGCGTCGCGTCGTCGTTCGAGGCGGGCGTGCACGAGATGTCGCTCGACGACCTCGACCCGGCCTCGATGTCGGGCTGGTCGGCGTACGCGCTCGGCATCGCCTGGGCACTCTCCGTGGCACGCGACCGTGCCGACTCGCCGTCGTTCGCCGCCGCCGGGGGCGACCTGTCGACCATCGACCTGTCCGCCGTCCCGGGGCTCGACCTGTTCGTCGAATCCGAGGTGCCCGTCGGCGCCGGGCTCTCGTCGTCCGCCGCGCTCGAGTGCTCGGTGGCCGTCGCCTTCGCCGAGCTGTGGGCGCTCGACGTCAACCGCTCGGCCCTGGCCGCGGTCGGACAGCTCGCCGAGAACGAGGCCGTGGGTGCGCCCACCGGCATCATGGACCAGTCCGCCTCGCTGCTCGGGCGCACCGACTCCGGGGTGTTCCTCGACTGCCGCAGCCTCGACGCCGACGTCGTCGACCTGGGCTTCGCCGCGGCCGGCCTCGAGGTGCTGGTCGTCGACACCCACGTCGAACACGCCCACGCCACGGGGGGCTACGTCGAGCGCCGCACCTCGTGCGAGAAGGGCGCCGCCGCGCTCGGCGTCGACTCGCTGCGCGACCTCGACGCCGACGACCTCGGTCGGGCCGAAGAGCTGCTCGACGACGAGACGTTCCGCCGCGTCCGCCACGTCGTCACCGAGAACCAGCGGGTGCTCGACACCGTCCGGACGCTCCGCACCGACGGCCCCCGCGCGATCGGCCACCTGCTCGACGCGTCTCACGTGTCGATGCGCGACGACTTCGAGATCTCGGTGCCCGAGCTCGACCTCGCCGTCGCGACCGCCCAGGCCACGGGCGCCGTCGGCGCCCGCATGACCGGCGGCGGCTTCGGCGGTTCGGCCATCGCCCTCGTCCCGACCGAGGCCCGCGCCGACGTCGAGGCCGCGATCCTCGCCGCCTTCGCCGAGGCCGGCCACACGGCGCCGACCGTCTTCACCGTGCACGCCGCCGAGGGTGCCCGCCGCGACGCCTGAGGCCGGGCCGCCGGGCGGCGTACGGCCGACAGTCGGGCAGCCGGGCGGCGTGAGGAGGTGGTCGGGACCGCGAGACGGCCACACCACCGCGAGATGGGCACAGCACCACGAGATGGGCACAGCACCAGGTGAAGGCCTGGCGCTGTGCCCATCTTCTGGCGTGCTGGATGCACCAGCGGCACAGCCCGCCACGAGGTAAACACGCCGCCACGACATTGCGTGGCGGCGTGTTTACCTCATGGCGGAAAGAGGGCACGGCCCGACGCAGCACCACGGGCAAGGCCACGCCACCACGAGATGGGCACGGCACCAGGGGAAAACCTGGCGCTGTGCCCATCTTCTGACGTGGTGCGGGGGCGTCAGCGGCGCTCGGCGGCCTCGACCACGTTCTTGAGCAACATGGCGCGGGTCATCGGGCCGACGCCTCCCGGCACGGGTGACTGGAAGCCCGCGACCGAGGCGACGGCCGGGTCGACGTCTCCGCGCAGCTTGTACTTTCCGGTCTCCTCGTTCAGCACGCGGGTGATGCCCACGTCGACGACGGCCGCACCGGGCTTCACCCAGTCCGGCTTGACCAGCCCTGCGACCCCGGCGGCGGCCACGACGATGTCGGCACGACGGACCTCGGCGGCGACGTCGACCGTTCTCGAGTGCGTCAGGGTGGCCGTCGCCTCGAGGCGGGTCAGGAGCAACCCGAGCGGGCGCCCGACCGTGAGCCCCTGGCCGATGATCGTGACGTGGGTGCCGGCGATCGGGATCTCGTAGGCCCGCAGCATCTCGACGATGCCGCGCGGGGTGCAGGGCAGGGGCGTGTCGATCGAACCCTTGCCCCCGGGCACCGCCAGGACGAGCTCGCCCAGGTTGACCGGGTGCAGGCCGTCGGCGTCCTTGGCGGGGTCCATCAGCTCGAGCATCGCCGTCGGGTCGATGCCCGCGGGCAGCGGCAGCTGGATGATGAACGCGGTCACCGCCGGGTCGGCGTTCATCGTCTCGATCGCCTGCCGGATCTCGGCCTCGGTCGCCGTGTCGGGCAGGTCGATGCGGATCGACTCGATGCCGACCTCGGCGCAGTCCCGGTGCTTGCCCGCGACGTACGAGAGCGAGCCGGGGTTCGCCCCGACCAGGATCGTGCCGAGCCCGGGCGCGATGCCACGAGCCTTCAGGGCATCGACCCTGTGGCGCAGGTCGTCCTTCACGGCCGCGGCCAGGGCGGTGCCGTCGATCTTCACCGCGGACGTCTCGTCGCCGGGGACGAACCGGGTGCGCTCGATCGTCACCGCGCCTCCGGACGGAGCCCCGACGCCGTCACCGACACCGCCGCCGCTGCCACCGAGGCCGGCGCTGCCGCCGCTGCCACCGACGCCGATGGCGTCACCGACACTCGACCCCGCAGCGACGCCCGCCGGCGTGCCGGCCGTGACGTCAGCGCTCACGCGTAGAGCGGGAACGCGTCGGTCAGCGCCTTGACGCGGGCCGCGAGGGCCTCGACGTCGGGCGACGGCATCAGCGTGAGCGCGATGATGTCGGCCACCTCGGCGAACTCGGCGTCCGAGAAGCCGCGCGTGGCGAGGGCCGAGGTGCCGATGCGCACACCCGAGGTGACCATGGGCGGACGAGGGTCCCACGGCACCGAGTTGCGGTTCACCGTGATGCCGACCTCGTGCAGCAGGTTCTCGGCCTGCTTGCCGTCGACCTCGCTGGCCCGCAGGTCGACGAGCACCAGGTGCACGTCGGTGCCCCCGGTCAGGACGTCGATGCCGGCGGCCTTCGCGTCGTCGGCCGTGAGGCGTGCCGCGAGAGCCTGGGCGCCGCGGATGGTGCGCTCCTGCCTGTCCTTGAACTCGGGCTCGGCGGCGAGCTTGAACGCCGTCGCCTTGGCCGCGATGACGTGCATCAGCGGGCCGCCCTGCTGGCCCGGGAACACGGCCGAGTTGAGCTTCTTGAACAGCGGCTCGTGGTTCGAGAGGATCACGCCCGAGCGGGGGCCCGCGAGGGTCTTGTGCACGGTCGACGAGACGACGTGCGCGTGCGGCAGGGGTGACGGGTGCAGACCCGCGGCGACGAGGCCGGCGAAGTGCGCCATGTCGACCCAGAGGTAGGCGCCGACCTCGTCGGCGATGGCGCGGAAGGCGGCGAAGTCGAGCTGGCGGGGGTAGGCCGACCAGCCGGCGATGATGACCTTGGGCTGGTGCTCGATCGCCTGGCGACGGACGACGTCCATGTCGATCAGGTAGGTCTCGGGGTCGACCTCGTAGGCCACGGCCTGGTACATCTTGCCCGAGAAGTTGAGCTTCATGCCGTGGGTGAGGTGACCGCCGTGCGACAGCTCGAGGCCGAGGATCGTGTCGCCGATGTCGGCGATGGCGGCCAGCACCGCGGCGTTGGCCTGCGCGCCCGAGTGGGGCTGCACGTTGGCGAAGTCGGCGCCGAACAGCGACTTGGCCCGCTCGATGGCGAGGTTCTCGGCGACGTCGACGAACTCGCAGCCGCCGTAGTAGCGGCGCCCGGGGTAGCCCTCGGCGTACTTGTTGGTGAGCACCGAGCCCTGCGACTCGAGCACGGCACGCGGCACGAAGTTCTCGGACGCGATCATCTCGAGGTAGTCGCGCTGACGGCCGAGCTCCTGCTCGAGGACGGCGGCGATCTCGGGGTCGACGACCGAGAGCGGCTCGTTGAAGGTCGAGGGCTGGCGATCGGTCGAGGCGGCGCCGGTCGAGGGGGCGGTCTGGTCGGAGATGGTCACGGAGGACTCCTTGGCACACGGGACGGACGGAGGGTCGGATGTCGTGGCCCAGGCGTACGGCCACGCACGTGTGTCAGTCGCTCCCCGATGGTGACCATCTGAACGCCAGTCGCGACCGGCCCAGCATAACAAGCGCACCCCGGGGCCGGAAGCCGCGCGACGGCCCGGGCGACGGCCCGTTCACGGGGCCCGTGTGACACCCTGGTCGGGTGAGCCCGACCCTCGACGACACCCGCACGGGGACGGAGGCCGACCAGCGCCTCCTGACCTCTCCCGACACCCCGTGGGTGACGCTCGTCTGGGACGACCCGGTCAACCTCATGACGTACGTGACGCACGTCTTCGAGACCTACTTCGGCTTCGGCCGGGCCGAGGCGAAGCGCCTGATGATGCGGGTGCACACCGAGGGCCGTGCGGTCGTCGCGACGGGCAACCGCGAGGCCATGGAACGCCACGTCGAGGCGATGCACGACTACGGCCTGTGGGCGACCCTGTCGAAGGAGGACGAGGCGTGACGCTCGTGCCGTTCGTCCGCGCCCGGGGCGGCGACGAGGTGCGCGTGCGGCTCGACGCCGACGAGCGGGGCCTGCTCACCGACCTGGTCGGCCAGCTGCTGGGGCTGCTCGAGAAGGGCGACGAGGGCGATCCGGCCCTGGCGCGCCTCCTGCCCGCGGCGTACCACGACGACGACGAGGCGGCCGCGGAGTTCCGTCGGTTCACGGCCGACGACCTGACCCGGCGCAAGGTCGAGAACGGGCGCGCGGTGCTGGCCGGGCTCGACGAACCGGGCACGTCGCTCGACCGGGCGGCGCAGCAGTCGTGGCTGCGGACGCTGAACGACCTGCGGCTGACCCTCGGCGAGCGCCTCGGCGTCACGGCCGAGGGCGTCGCCCCGAGCGACGACCCGCAGCTGCGCGCGATGGGCCACGTCTTCGACTGGCTGGGCTACCTGCAGGAGGCGCTGCTGAGGTCCCTCCCGAGGCGCTGACCCGGCGCCCCGGGTCGCGTGGTCCTAGCGGTTCTCCTTCGGGAAGACGACCCAAAGGACCAGGTACACGAGCACCTGCGGCCCGGGCAGGACGATCGACAGCACGAAGAGGAGCCGCACCAGGAAGGCGCTGACGCCGAAGCGGTTCGCGAGGGCGGCGCAGACTCCGGCGATGATCTTGCCGCGGCGGGGGCGGGTGAGGGTGGCCATGCGTCGAGCATGCCAGGCGTGGCCGGACGACGCCCGACCACGCCGCCCGTGGCCGGACCGTGCACGACACCTCCGGTGCGCGAGAATGGCCGGATGAGCGCTTCACTCGTGGCCAAGGGCCTGGCCGGCGGCCACGGGCACCGCACCCTGTTCGACGACCTCGACCTGACGGTCGCGCCGGGGGACGTCGTGGGCGTCGTGGGCGTGAACGGGGCCGGCAAGTCGACGTTGCTGCGCCTCCTCGCCGGGGTCGACGAGCCGCAGGCCGGCACGGTCACCCTGAACCCGGGCGACGCCTTCGTCGGCTGGTTGCCGCAAGAGCACGAGCGCGTGCCCGGCGAGACCGTCGCCGACTACATCGGCCGTCGGACCGGCAGCACACAGGCCACCGCCGAGATGGACGCGGCCGCCGCCGCCCTGGGTGACCCCGACCCGGCCCCGCGCGCCGACGGGCTCGACCCCGCCGACGTCTACTCGACCGCCCTCGACCGGTGGCTCGCCAGCGGCGCCGCCGACCTCGACGAGCGCCTGCCGCAGGTGCTCGCCGACCTCGGCCTCGCGACCGGCGGACGCACCGGCGACGACGAGGCGGCCGTCGGCCCGGACAGCCCGATGACCGGCCTCAGCGGGGGCCAGGCGGCCCGCGTCGGTCTCGCCGCCCTGCTGCTCAGCCGCTTCGACGTGGCCCTGCTCGACGAGCCCACCAACGACCTCGACCTCGACGGCCTCGAGCGGCTCGAGCGCTTCGTCCAGGGTCAGCGCGGCGGCATCGTCCTCGTGAGCCACGACCGCGAGTTCCTCGCGCGGTGCGTCACGAAGGTGCTCGAGCTCGACCTGGCCCAGTCGTCGAACCGCGTCTTCGGGGGCGGCTACGACGCCTACCTCGACGAGCGCGAGACCGCCCGTCGGCACGCCCGCGAGGCCTACGACGAGTTCGCCGAGAAGAAGGCCGACCTCGTCGGCCGCGCCCGGACCCAGCGCGAGTGGTCGAGCCAGGGCGTCCGGAACGCGATGAAGAAGGCGCCCGACAACGACAAGATCCGCCGCAAGGCCTCGGCCGAGTCGAGCGAGAAGCAGGCCCAGAAGGTCCGCCAGATGGAGAGCCGCATCGCCCGGCTCGACGAGGTCGACGAGCCCCGCAAAGAGTGGCAGCTCGAGTTCACCATCGGCGCCGCGCCCCGCTCGAGCGCCGTCGTCTCGACCCTCAGCGGCGCGGTCTTCCGCCAGGGCGACCCGGCGACGGGCGAGTTCGTGCTCGGTCCGGTCTCGCTGCAGGTGGACGGCGGCGACCGCATCGGCATCACCGGCCCCAACGGCGCCGGCAAGTCGACGCTGCTGCGCGGCCTGCTCGGCCGGCAGGCACCGAGCGAAGGAGGCGCGAGTCGCGGAGCCAGCATCGCCGTCGGCGAGATCGACCAGGCCCGGGCGCTCCTGGCCGGCGACGTGCCGCTGGCCGACGCGTTCGAGGCGCTCGTGCCCGACTGGCCACAGGCCGAGGTGCGCACGCTGCTCGCCAAGTTCGGGCTGAAGGCCGACCACGTCTCACGTCCGGTGGACGAGCTCTCACCGGGCGAGCGCACGCGCGCCGGCCTCGCCCTGCTGCAGGCCCGCGGCGTCAACGTGCTCGTGCTCGACGAGCCCACGAACCACCTCGACCTCGCCGCGATCGAGCAGCTCGAGCAGGCCCTCGAGTCGTACGACGGCACCCTGCTGCTCGTCACCCACGACCGGCGCATGCTCGAGACCGTCCGGCTCGACCGCCACTGGCGCGTCGAGAACGGCACCGTCACCGAGTCGTGACCCCGCGGGAGGCCGGCCGCCGCGCCGGCCCCGCGGTGCCGGCCCCCGCGGCCCCGGCGAACGGGCGACGAGCCGCTCGACTACCGTCGTCGTCATGACCCGTACCACCCGAATGGTCGCGGTCGCCGCTGCCCTCGCCCTGTTGACGGGCTGCACGGCGAACCCGACCGACCCGAGCGAGCCCACGGGCGGCGCCTCCGTCGACGGGACCTCGTCGGCCGGCCCGACCCGCGCCTCCTCGGAGCTCGCCGACTGGGCGACCGCCCTCGACGACCGTGACGACTACCCCGCCCGCTGGGTCGCCGTCGGCGACTCGATCACCGAGGGCATGGGTGCCTCGACCGTGGACTCCCGCTGGATCGACCTCACCCTCGACGGCCTGCGCGAGCGCTATCCGACCGACGACGTCCCGGGCGGGGTCGGCTACCGACCCGCCGCGTTCGCCGTCGCCCCGCCGGCGTCGACCTGGGCGCGCTGGGCGACGAGCAGCGAGGGGCCGGTGTCGGCCTCGGCCCGCACCGCCGACCTCGGCTACCGCTCGGTCACCCTGGGAGCCGGGGCGACCACGACCTACCCGTTCACCGGCACCGATCTCGACCTCTGGTGGACCAGCGGCCGCGGCACCTTCAGCTACGCGATCGACGACGGCGACGCGGTCGAGGTCGACACGCACGACTCGACGGCGACGAGCGGCATCACCCCCGTGACCGGCCTCGACGCGGGCGAGCACACCGTGACGATCAACGCCCACTCGGCCGTCGACCTCGAGGGCCTCACGGCGTACGACGGCGACCGCGACCGCGGCGTCTCGCTCTTCGACTCGTCGCGTTCGGGCGCGACGGCTCGCACCTTCACGGCCGACCTGCCCGGGTTCCTCGACTCGGTCGCCGCCGCGGCCCCCGACCTCGTGACCGTCACGCTCGGCGCCAACGACGCGTTCACCCGGACGCCCGCCGAGTTCGAGGACGACTACCGCACCCTGATCGAAGGCCTGCAGGGTCTCGACGACCCGCCGTCGATCATGCTCATCGGCGAGTTCGTGCCCGGCACGAACCTCACGCGGGGGCTGGCCGGCGACGTCGACGACTACCGCGGGGTCGTCGAACGGCTCGCGAGCGAGTCGGGCAGCGCCTACGTCGACCTCGCGGACGCGTTGCCCGCCGACGGCGTCGCGTCGCTGCTCTCGGCCGACGGGGTGCACCCGAACGACGCCGGGCAACGCGTCATCGCCGACTTCGTGCTCGACCGCATCAGCGTCGGCTGACGAGCCGAGGAGGCGCGGGCGCGTCGCGAGGACGACGCCCGCCCCGGCGCGGGCTCAGTCGAAGAGGCCGTAGGCGGCGTCGAGGGTCTCGTCGGTGCTGAGCGGGGCGGCGTCGCCCGCGCCCGTCGCCGTCACGGCGACCAGACCGTGCGGCGAGAGGATCGTGCTGGCCGACGCCGTGATGCCCTGCTGGGTCACCGTCTGCGAGAACGCCTGCCCGCCGAAGGCCGCCACGCGCGAGTCGTCGACCGTCTCGACGCCCTCGGTGCCCTCGATCTGCGAGGTCTGCGAGCTGATGTCGTCGGCGCTGAACTCCTGACGCTGGGCCAGCACGACGATCGCCGTCACGTCGGCCGCGTCGGTGGCCTCGGTCGTCGGGGTCGCCCACTGGCAGTTCGCCTGGTCGCCCGAGAACGTGCTGTCGTCGCGGGGCTCGAGGCCGTCGACGACGTCGCCGAGCGCCGCACCGACGTCGTCGCAGCTGGCGAGGTCGTCGAAGGTGCCCTCGCCCGACGCGGTCGACCCCGAGCCGCCGGAGCCGGCCGACGACCCGCCGGACGCGGCGTCGTCGTCGGCAGCCGCGCCTCCTGACGTGCAGCCGGCGAGCAGCAGGCCGAGGGCGAGCACGCCCGTGGTGGCGGCCGTCACGGCCGTTCTGCGCATGGACGTGGCCATCGGGGCTCCCTCGTGATCTGCGTCGGGCTCCCTGCGCCCGGCGCTCCCGTCACCCTAACGAGGGACGCCTCCGAGGTCGCACCATCGTCGCGCCGTCGAACCACGCCGGAGGGTGGTTCGACGACGCTCACATGGTGCGACCCCCGACGGCGCCGACCCCGTCGGTGCCGGGCGCCGGGTCACCAGGTCGTGCGGGTGCGCTCCTGCTCGACGACGGCCTCGCGGTCGGCGAGCCCACGCAGCCCGGCGAACTGCTGGCCCATGCGCGGGTTGCCCGACAGCACGGGCTCGACCCGGTCGAGGAACGCCCAGTACCCGGCGGTCACCGGGCAGGCGTCTTCGCCGAGCCGTTTCTTCGGGTCGAACCGGCACGAGCCGCAGTGGTCGGTCATGCGGTGGATGTACGCACCGCCCGACGCGTAGGGCTTGGTCGCGACGATGCCGCCGTCGCCGTGCTGCGACATGCCCACGACGTTGGCGGGCATGACCCAGGGCGTGCCGTCGACGTACATGTCGACGAACCACTGGTTGAGCGCCGCCGGGTCGACCCCGCGCTGCAGGGCCCAGTTGCCGAGGATCATCAGCCGCTGGATGTGGTGGTTCCAGCCGTGGCGTCGCAACCCGTCGAGGGTGTCGCTCAGGCACTCGGCCTCGACCGCCTCGGCGTCGAGCCCGGCGAACACCTCGGGCAGGGGCTGCGCGGCGCCGAGGTGGTTGCTCGTCGTGGCGAAGTCCTCGCCGAGGTGCCAGTAGAGGTGCCAGACCCAGTCCCGCCAGCCGACGATCTGCCGGGTGAAGCCCTCGACGCTGCGCAGGGGGGCGTCACCGGCCTGGTACGACGCGATCGCGGCCTCGACGACCTCGCGCGGGTCGAGCAGTCCGAGGTTCATCGGGGCGCTGAGCAGCGAGTGCGCCATGGTCCAGTCGCCGGACAGCGTGGCGTCCTCGAACGGGCCGAAGTCGGGCAGCCGCACCTCGACGAAGTCCGCCAGGGCGGCGGTCGCCTCGGCCCGGGTGGCGGCGAACCGACGGGGGGCGTCGTCGCCGACGAGCGTGACGACGCCCTCGCGCTCCCACCGGTCGAGGTCGGCCCGCACCTCGGCGTCGATGTCGTCCTCCGCGGGCCACTCCTGCGGCGGGAGGCCCAGCGTCGCGGCCCCCTTCGGCGGCTTCTCGCGGTTGTCGTGGTCGTAGTTCCACTGGCCGCCGACGGGCTGCGGGCCCTCCATCAGCAGGCCGGTGCGCTGACGGACCGCCCGGTACCAGTCCTCCATCAGGAGGCGCGGTGCGGGTCGACCGCCGGACGCGCCGGTCGGTCGACCCGCGCCTCCTCGGCGGGCGTCGTCGGCGTCCGCCGCCGCGCCCCCGGACCGGCCCGCGCCGCGGCCGCCCTGTCGACCCGCCGCCCACTCGGCGAACTCGGCCTCGCTCGAGACGAAGCCCCGGCTGGGCAGCACGTCGGCCCCGACCGACCGCACGAGTCGTCGGGCCCGGTACGAGGTGGGGTCGACCACCTGCAGGTCGTCGCGGCCCTCGAGCGCCTCGGAGTAGTGCTCGACCTGTCGGAAGTCGACGCGGTCGCCGAGCTCGGCCGCCCGGTGCCGGATCGCCGAGAGGATCAGCTGCAGCTTCGCCCGGTGCAGGGTGCGCCCGCGCCACGACGAGCGACTCTCGATCAACAGCATCGGGTCGCCGTCGTCGAAGTGGGGGCCGAGTTGGTCGAGGAAGATCCACCGGGTGCGCTGCATGCCCCGACAGTAGGCGTGCGCACTCAGCGAGTTGTCAGCATCTTCACCGTGACGAACCGGGCGCGTCGGGCGTCTCATCGACACACCAGCCACCGAGCCGAAAGAGGACCCGAGATGTCGAACGCCGCCACGCCCACCCCCGCCACGAGCACCGGATCGCGCGTCGACGGCGTCTCGCGCCTCGACGGCGCCTCGACCGTCTCGTCCGACGCCGCGGGCACCACGCAGATCGCCGACGGCGTCGTCGCCAAGGTCGCTGGCATCGCCGCCCGTCAGGTGCCCGGGGTGCACTCGATCGGTGGCGGGGCGTCGCGTGCCGTGGGCGCCCTGCGCAGCGCGGTCGGCCAGCAGGACCACGGTCAGGGCGTCAAGGTCGAGGTCGGCCGGACGCAGGCCGCGGCCGACCTCAGCATCGTCGTCGACTACCCGTTGTCGGTGCAGCAGGTCGCGGACGACGTCCGTCGGGCCGTGAGCGACGCCATCACGCAGCTCGTCGGGCTCGAGGTCGTCGAGATCAACATCGAGGTCAGCGACATCTTCATCGCCGGCCAGGACGACGACTCGGACGACGACGGCTCCTCGCAGCGAGTCCAGTAGGCGCCCCTTTCAGCAGGCAGGGAGTTCAGTACACAGAGTTGACTGACACCTGCGGCGGTCGTCCCGACGCGATCGTCTCCCGCAGCACCGCGGGCCGCACCCCACCGAGCCGACCGGCTCGACCGCACGACCCGTGCACCATCGCCCCAGGAGGCACCCCATGGCATCACTGCTCCGACGTTTCGCCCCGCTGATCGCGACGTTCGTCTTCAAGAAGATCATGAACAAGCGCCGTGGCGGCGGCAACGGCCAGGCCGGCGGCTACCAGCAGCCCGGTCGGCGTCGCTGACCCGGCGCCCGCACCGCCCCGCACCGCCTCGAACGCGGGAGGCGCGACTCGCGTGAGTCGCGCCTCCCGCGTTCGTGCGTCCCGGCCGCGTCACCCCCTGCAGCGGCGGTCAGCGATCCGCCTAGGCAGGTGGTGAGCGCCGCTTCGCGGGGTGACGCAGCCGGACGGCACGACCCGAGCACGCCACAGCGTCAGCCACCCCCTGCAGCGGCGGTCAGCGATCCGCCTAGGCAGGGGGTGAGCGCCGCACGACCGGGCCGACGCCCGGGCGACGGCCCCGGCCGACCGGGTCAGGTGGCGGGCCGACCGGGTCAGGCGGCGGCGCGACCGGGTCAGGCGGCGGGGCGGGCCGACCGACGGGCGAGCAGGCGGTCGCTCAGGAGCACCGCGACCAGCACGACCGCGGCCACGACGACGTAGAGCACGGGCAACGAGTCGAGCCCGGCTCCGTCGAGCACGAGCGCGCCGATCAGCGCGCCGCCGCCGATGCCGGCGTTGAAGCCGGTCGTGTAGAAGGCACTCGCGAGGTCGCGCATCCGTTCGGGAGCGACCTGCAGCATGCGGGTCTGGAACAGCGGCGGCAGCGCCCCGAAGGTCACGCCCCACAGCACGAACGCGACGAGCGACGGCACGATCATGCCCTCGAACAGCAGCATGCCCGCGACGGCCAGGCCGACGACGGCCACCCCGATCGGGATGCTGACCCGCGGCCGCGCCCCCAGGAACCAGCCGACCATGCCCAGCCCCACGGCCCCGGCGACGCCGAAGGCGAAGAGCCAGCCGGCCAGGCCCTGCTCGGGCACCCCGGTCGAGCGCACGAGGTACGGCGTGATGTACGTGAAGAACGAGTAGTGGCCGACCATGAACACCGCCGTGATCACACAGCTCAGCACGACGCCGAGCACGCTCGGCCTCGGCAGCGCGCGACGGCGTCGGCCCTCGCGCCCGCCGTCCCGCACCGCAGGAGGCGCGGCGCCGTCGACCAGCGTCGGCACCGCGTCGGTCACCGGGTCGGGCGTCGACTCGTGCGCCGTGCCCGGCCCCACCGGCGGCAGGAACTTGTGGACGAAGACCGCGCCGAGCGCCATGAGCCCGGCGAGGACGCCGAACGCCTCGCGCCAGCCCAGGGCCTGACCGAGCGCGGTGCCGAGCGGGACGCCCAGCACGAACGCGAGCGTGCCCCCGCTCATGGCGACGGCGAGCGCCCGGCCGACCTGGGCCCGCGGCACGAGGTGCCCGGCGTAGGCACCGCCGACGGCCCAGAACATGCCGTGGGCGAGACCACCGAGCACACGGCTCGCGAGGACGAGCTCGTAGGTCGGGGCGATCGCGGTGAGCGCGGCGCTGATCGCCAGGACGACGATCAGGCCGACCACGATCAGGTGGCGGGGCAGCCGCCGGGTGAGGTGGGTGAGGCCGGTGCTGGTCAGCACGACCGTGAAGGCGAAGACGCTGACGAGCAGGCCGATGCTCGACTCGGTGACGCCGAGGTCGGCGCTCATCTCGGGCAGCAGGCCGGTCGGCAGCATCTCGCCCGAGATCGAGAGGAACGTGGCGACGGCGATGGCGATCAGGCCTGCCCACGGGAAGCGGGCCGGCGGGGTGGACGAGGGCGCCGAAGGGCGCGGGGGTGCGAGTGTCATGGAACCTGAGGTGGTCGGCGGGCGCCGTTCTCTCGACCCGATGGCTGCCACGGGCCGACCGGTCGCCTCGACCCGAGGGTCGAGCAGGCCTGCCGGCGGCACGGCCCTCGCAACTCGTGTCGCTCGTGACCGTGGGTGGCTCGGGGAGGATGGTGATCCCGACTGCGCGCTGTCGTGCACGCCCGGGGCCGGGAGTGCCGCCCGACCGAGGTCGAGTCTACCCGCTGTCGCCCGGCCTGGCCAGGGCCGTCGCGCCCGTGTGCCGGCGGCCGCAGCGCACCGCGTTTCGTGCACCGCACCGTGACTGGTCACGGTGCGGTGCACGAAACGCGGCGTGGTGGGTCAGGAGGCGCGGTCGCGCTCGCGGAAGCGGGCGCTCGGCGGCCGGGTCTCGCTGGCGAGCATCAGCACGACGACGATCTGCAGGAACGGCAGCAGTGCGCCGAGCCAGAACCAGCCCCACCCCCAGACCCCGGCGGCGTGCAGACGTCGGATCGCCAGGGTCGCCATGGGCACGAGGGTCGCCAGGCACCAGAGCGCCCAGACGATGCCGACCCAGGTGGTCCCCCCTGGGGCACCGCCGGCCGGTCCGAGGGGCCCGATCGAGAACTGCCCCAGGTGGAGCGAGGCGCCTGTGGACGCGGCGGTGTCGAGGGGGCCGACCGAGCCGGACGAGACGACCTGCCAGTAGGCGAAGAGCGACGAGCCGTAGGCGCCGACGGACCACGACGCCTCGCCGGCCCCCCGCACGAGCGACCCGACGCCGAGGTTCCACGCGAGCCCCAGGGCGGTCTGGAACAGCCAGATCCACCAGAACTCGGCACGGCCGGCCCGGGCGTGCACGACGTACGCGTTGCCCACGAACCGCCGCAGCGCCTGCATCGGGGTCGCACCGGGCAGCGGCTGCCGGTCGACCTCGGTCCACGCACCCCGCGTCGCGCCTGTCGCCGTGCCGCCGCTCATCCCGACGACGATACGCGGACCGCACCCGCGCCTCCATCCCCCGAGCGGGCGAGAGCGCCCGACCGACGGACGAGCGGGGCGACCACCTCGTCGGGAACGCTCACCGCGCCTCCCGCGTTGACTGTCAGCATGAGCGCCGCGACCCCCGACCCCAAGACCTGCCGATCGTGCGGACGGACCATCGAGTGGCGCAAGAAGTGGGCGTCGAACTGGGACGAGGTCGCGTACTGCAGCGACGCCTGCCGCAAGCGCAAGGTGACGGCGCAGGACCGCGCCCTCGAGCAGCGCATCCGCGACCTGCTCGCGGCCCGGGCGGCCACGTCGACCATCTGCCCGTCCGACGTCGCCCGGTCGCTGCACCCCGACGACGAGGACGCGTGGCGCGACCTGATGGAGCCCGTCCGCCGCGCGGCCCGACGGATGGTCGCCGCGGGTGAGGTCGACATCACGCAGGGCGGCTCGGTGGTCGACCCGTCGACGGCGAAGGGCCCGATCCGCATCCGCCGCCACCGGTCGTGAGCGGCGCGGGCCACAGCCGACGAGAGGGCGCCCGGGCCTCGCGCATCGCCCGCACCTCGCACGACGCCCGGCCGTTCGGGCCGCGGTTCGTCGTGCCGCTGCTCTTCGGCCCGTTGCTGAACCCGATCAACACCACGATGATCGCGGTCGCCCTGGCCCCGATCTCGACCGACCTCGGCATCGGCGCCGACCAGGCGATCTGGCTCGTCGCCGCGCTCTACCTGGCGAGCGCCGTCGGCCAACCGACGATGGGCAAGCTCGCCGACCGGATCGGGCCCAAGAAGGTGTTCGTCAGTGGGATGGTGGTCGTGATGCTGGCCGGCGTGCTGCCCGAGCTGGTGCCGTCCTTCGGCGGAGCCGTCACCGCGCGGGTGCTGATCGGCATCGGCACCTCGGCCGCGTACCCCGCCGCGATGACGGCGATCCGCAACCAGTCCGACCGCCTCGGCGTCGCGACTCCCCCGCTCGTGCTGGGCGGCCTGTCCATCTCGTCGCTCGCGTCGGCGGCGGCCGGCCCGGCCCTCGCCGGGGTGCTCATCGGCCTGTTCGGCTGGCACTCGATCTTCTTGGTCAACGTGCCGCTCGCCGGCGTCGGGCTCGTGCTCTCGCTGCTCTGGATGCCGAGCGACTCGCTGCGCCCGGTCCGTGACTCCACCGCCACCCGGCTCTCGTTCGCCCGCGCCGTCGACCTGCCGGGGCTCGCCCTCTTCGCCGTCACGATCGCCGCCCTGCTCGTGTTCTTGCTCGACCTGCGTCAGGGCTGGTGGTGGCTGCTCGGCGTGGCCGTCGCCGCCCTGGCCGGTCTGATCGCCTGGGAGCTGCGTGCCGTCGCGCCTTTCGTCGACGTGCGCGTGCTCGCGGCGAACGGGCCGCTCACCCGCACCTACCTGCGGCTCTTCCTGGTCTACGGCATCGCCTACACGGTCACCTACGGCTTCTCGCAGTGGGTGCAGCAGGTCGGGGGCATCGGCAGCGCGCAGGCCGGGCTGATCCAGCTGCCGGGTGCGATCGTCGCCGGGGTCGCGTCCTTCGTCTTCGCGCGGCGGTCGGCCGTGCGGCTGCCTCTGGTCGTGGCGGCGACCGTCCCGATCGCAGGAGGCGCGCTGCTGCTGGCCACCGCCTCCGGGTCCCCGGTCTGGGCGCTCGTGCTCGTGCCGGCCCTGTTCGGCCTGCCGCAGGGCCTCGCCTCGGTCTCGAACCAGGCCGCGCTCTACCGGCAGGTGCCGTCGTCGATGATCGGCACGGCCGCAGGACTGTCGCGCACCGCGATCTACGTCGGGGCCATCGGGGCCTCGAGCCTGATCGGCGGCGTGTACGGCGACGCACCGACCACGACCGGGCTCCACACGCTGGCCGCGGTCGTGATCGGTCTCGCGGTCGTGGCGACGGCGCTGACGGTGTCCGACCGGTCGCTGCGGGCGCCCGCCGGGGGCCCCGCCGCGCCGGGTCGGTGACCTCGGAGGCCGTGCTGACACGCCGGGGTTCGTTCTCCGGACAAAAGAGTTCGGTTTCGAACAGGTTAATTCTGCGCCCCGGTCGACTCGGACCACCTTGATTCACGCAGTGCACAAAAATGCCGATGGGCAAGAGGTTTGCGCAACGATCCGGGCGCCATACCGTCGAGTATCGACAACCCGGCACGGGTGAACGCGAGATGGATGACCCCGATTCGGGGGTCAGGGGACCGTCCTGTCCCGTTACGTTGTCTCACGTTCGCCGCCGGCGGACACCGTCGACACCGACGACACCCCCAGTTCGAAGGAGCACCGAATGCCCAACCTGAACGTGACCTACGGCGACATGCGTGATGCCGCGACCCGTCTGAACAACGGCGAGCAGGACATCGAGTCGAAGCTGCGCGAGCTCAAGACCCTGGTCGACAGCCTCATCAGCGGCGGCTACGTGACCGACCAGTCGTCCGTGGCGTTCGGGTCGTCGTACCAGGAGTTCAACGACGGCGCGACCAAGACGATCCAGGGGCTCGAAGGCATGAGCCAGTACCTGAACAGTGCCGCCGAGGCACTCGAGCAGACCGACTCCGAGCTGGCCAAGGCCCTCAAGTAGCCGGACGCGGTCCCGCCTCCCGACCCCCGGGAGGCGGGACCGCCCGTCCGCCACCGCCCGGTGGCACCCCTCGGCACGACAGCGACACATCGTCAGAACGGACGCGGAGACATGGCAGACCTGATCGTCGACGGCGAGGCGTTGAAGACCTCGATCGACGCCCTCGCCCGGGTGCGGGACGAACTCGAGCACCAGGCCTCGGGCAAGGACGAGAACAAGGACATCTTCGGGCAGGCCACGGTGAACAAGGCCATGCGCGACTTCAGCGGCAACTGGAAGATCCACCGGGGCAAGATCAAGGACAACGTGTCGAAGCTGCACGACAAGCTGCAGCAGATGCACGACGAGTGGGAGCGCGCCGACGCCGACATCGCCGACGGCCTGAAGACGGAGACCGTCTGATGCCCGAACGTCCCGGCGAGTGGAACCTGCTGAACCGTCACCGCGACCCGGTGGTGGCCGACGTCGACCAGATCGAGCAGCTGACGGTCTACTACACGAACATGGCCAAGGACATCGAGGACCAGGCCACCGTGCTGCGGCGCATCGGCGAGGGCGACGAGTCGCAGTTCAAGGGGCAGAGCGCCGACCGCGTCCGGGAGAAGAGCAAACAGGTCAGCGAGCAGTTGACCCAGATGAGCGGGCGCTACTCGGCCGTGCGCGACGCGTTGAAGGCCTACCTGCCCCACCTCCAGACGGCCCTGACCGAGTCCGAGGCGGCCCTGGCCGACGCGAAGGTCGCGAGCGACTCGCTGTCGTCCGCCACGGGCATGAGCGACCCCCGCGTCGGACGCCCGTCGGACGCCCCTCCGCTGACGCCCGAGGAGGAGACCGCCGGACGCCAGAAGGACGCCGCCGTGTCGGAGGCCGAGTCGGGCGGCACGCGCGCGATCGCCCGCCTCGAGGGCGCCCTCGCCGAACTGGACGCGCGCGGCCGACAGGCCTCCGAGACCATCCGCGACGCGTGGAACGACGGATTGAAGGACTCCTGGAAGGACCGGTTGAAGGCCGCCTTCCAGGCCTTCCTCAAGATCTTGGTCAAGGTGCTCACCTGGATCGGCGTCGCGCTGGCGGTCCTCGCCTTCATCATCCCCGGACTCGGGATGGCCGCCCTCGCCGGGGCCATCGTGACCGGCCTCGCCTTCGCGGCGACCGCCGCGCAGGCCGCGATGGGTGACGCCTCGTTCATCGACGTGATCATCGCCGGAGTCGGCGTGCTGCTGCTCGGAGCGGGAGCCGCCCTCACCAAGGTGGTCAGCGTCGCGAAGAGCGGGGTCGCGACGAAGCACGCCGCGAAGTTCACCGAGATCCGCACCACGTCGGCCGCGGCCACCAGGACCCTGCAGGCCCGCCAGAAGGAACTCACCGCGAAGATCCGCGCGGGCGTGGCCGAGAGCAAGATCCGACCGCAGCAACGCCCCGACGTCCGGGCCGCGGCCCGCGCCGAGCGCGACGGGATGCGGGTCGAGCGGGCGGACGTCGACGGACGGATCGCCGCCGAGAGGGCACGCCTGCTCACGGCCTCGAAGACGTACCACGAGCAGGCGACCACCATCGGGAAGATCGACCCCAACTGGTGGAACCTCAAGAAGATCCCGACCACCATCCGCAAGGACGTCACGGCCGTCACGCAGCAGTTCGTGAAGGGGTCGGAGGGTTACCGCGGCTACCGCCTCGACAAGCTCTTCGGCACCGACGGCGTCAACGGCTTCGAGAAGTACCGCGCGGCGGCGACCGAGGCCGGCGTCGTCGCCAAGGAGCTGCCCCGCGCGTTCACCTTCTTCAACGGTGGCCGCTCGGTCTACGGCTGGGCGGGCATGGGCTTCGCCCTCGGCGCGAACCCGACCGGCCTCGGCACCGACCTCAGCCGGTGGGAGACCTGGGAGAACGTCAAGTACGACTTCCCCGGCGGCAACGCCCGCCCCGAGGCGCCCCTGTGACGGGGACCCCGGCGGGGCGGCCCCGCCCGGGCGCGGTCGAGGCGGTCGTCGGGGTCGAGCTGCCCGCCGGGCTGCTCGTCCCGGCCAGGTCGCGCCACGCCGACTTCGACGAGGAGGGGTGGTGCGAGGTGATGATCGACCTGTTCGACGACCTGGCGCGACTCGACCTCGAGGACGAGGTCGCGCCTCCTGCCCTCGACGTGGACCGCACGCTGTCCGACCTGCTCGACATGGCCGACTCGCTCGACGACTCGTCGCGACTCGTCGCGTCGTTCGGCCTGCCGGGCCGCTGGCCGCTGCCGGTGATCGTGTCGGCGGAGCCGACCGACGACGACGTGGACCTGCTCGACCTCGCCCTGGCCCGCGGAGGACGCCCGGTCGAGGCGCCGATCGTGGACGACCTGCCCGAGGCCGTCGGGCCCGGCATCGTCGTGACGCGCTTCGACCTCGACGACGAGCGCGACGTCTGGGCGACGGTGGCGTGCGCCCGACGACGCGACGGGCTCGACGTCGTCGCCCTGTGGCGCACGAACGACCTCGGCCTCGTGGAGCCGTTCCGCGACCGTGTCGTGGGGCTCCTCGGCACGGTGCGCGCCGAGACCGTGACCGAGACCGAGACCGAGATCGACGGAGACGACCGATGACCGTCGACCTGACGACCTCGTTCGTGATGGCCCTGCCCCCGGGGTGGGTGCGCCTGCCTGCCCGGCCCGAGGCGGCCGAACAGCTCCGCCACGAGCTCGACGCGATCGTCGCGGCCGCACTGCCCGACGACCTGCCGCGCGACAGCGCCGAACCGCTCCGCCGGCAGTTCCGCCGACAGCTCGCCCGGACGGTGGAGGAGGCGGGCGAGGCCGGGGCGACGGCCGTGTACCTGCCGGGAGCACCCGTCGACGGGTTCACGCTGCCCGCCTCGCTGGTCGAGTCGGAGGTCGAGGACGAGTCCGAGACCGAGCCGGTGGCCGTGATCGCCCGGTTGCTGACCGACGCCGGTCAGGTCGACGGCGGCCTGCGGGACGTCGACGGGGCGGCCGCGGCCCGCACCGAGGACGTGCTGACGAACGACCAGGCCGAGGGGTCGTGGGAGCGCGTGTGGACGCGTCGCGTGGTCTACACCATCTCGGTGCCGCACCGCCCGGGCCGCTGGCTCGTGCTGAACTTCTCGGCCGTCTACGGGGACGAACCGACCGAACGACTCGCCGAGGCCCTCGTGTACCTGTTCGACGCCCTGGTGACGACCCTCCGCTGGGTGGACGTGCCCGGCGTCGAGCCCGGCGACCTCGAGACGCGGTTGGCCGAGGTCGACGCGTGACGGCCCTCGCGCTGTCGTCGTCGGCGCTGTCGTCGTCGGCGCTGTCGTCGTCGACGCTGTCGCCGTCGACGCTGTCGCCGTCGACGCTGTCGCCGTTCGTCCACCCCTTCGGCAACCTCGCCCTGACGATCGCCGTGCTGCTGGTCGTGGTCACGCTCTCGTTCACGCTCCCCCTCGTGGTCGCCGCCCGCAAGGACCGCAGCACAGTGGCCGTCGACTGGGCCGACCAGGTGCGCGCCGACCCCGCGGGCACCTGGACCGTCGACCGCGTGATGCGGGCGCTGATCGGTTCGTGCGAGCGCGAGCACGTGGTCTTCCCCGGCATGGTGCGCCTGGTCGTCGGACTCGACCGGGTCGACGTCGACCTCGCGTCGCCGACCGTCGCGCCCCCGGCCCCCTGGTCGACGACGGTCGACGGCCGCACCTGGTCCGCCTCGCTCGCCGCCCTGCACGCGGACGGGGTCGCCGGCGACAGGTCCGGCCACTTCTCGACGACCGTCGCGCTCGGCTCGTCGCCCGACGGTCGCACGCACGTCGAACTCGCCCACGCCCGCGGCCCCGTCGCCGTGTCGGGCGACCGCGCGGCGGTCGTGGCCGTCGCCCGTCGCATCGCCGACCAGCTGGCGACGTCGCCCTGGTCGTCGGCCACGGCCCTCGCCACGGTCGGACTGACCCACGACGAGGTCGCGCTCGGCGCCGTCCTCTCGCTCGACGACGCCGTGGCGCGGGTCGTCGAGAACGGCCGCCCGGGGGTCCTGCTGCTCGCCGACGTGCCCGGGCGTGACGCCTGGGCCGCCCTGCGGGCCGCCCTCGAACGCCCCGACTCGCTCTGGGGCGTCGTCGTGCTGACGGCGACGGCCGAGGCGCGGTGGTCGTTCACCGCACGGCGCGACGGTCGGCTCGAGGCCGGCCCGTTCGGCGAGCTGCGCTGGGTCGACGTCGCCCTGTCCGCGACGGCCGCGCCGTCGGCCACGCCGGACGGCGACGCCGCGGCGACCGCCGCCCCCACCCCGGTCGGCACCCGGTGAGGGTCGTCGTCACCGTCGTCGACGACCTCGTCGGCCGTTCGGGCGACGTCCTCGTCGACGCCCCGGGCGACACCCCGATGGAGCGCATCTTCGAGGCCCTCGGCCGCGAGTGGGGTGCGGTCCCCCGCGAGGCCGTCGACGTCGACCACGGCGTCACCTTCGCCACGAGCGGCCTGCTCGACGGCACGGTCCTGCACCTCGGCTCGACGCCCCCGACGCCCCGACCGACCGGCATCGTCGAACTGCGCGCGGTGGGCGGGCGCGACAGCGGGCGCCTCGAACCCCTGACGGTCGGCAGCACGCGGCTCGCCGTCGGCCCCGACGGGTCGTTCGGCCTCGAGTCGTCGTCGGGCGAGGCCGTCGTCGAGCTCGAGGTCGGCTTCGACGCGTCGGTGCGCCTGCGTCGCGTCGGCGGAGGCGCGGTGCCGGTCGTCCTGCTCGAGGGCGCCGACCTCGGCCCGGAATGGACGCCGTGGACCCACGGCGAGATCCTCCGGGTGGCCGACTCGATGCTCGCCGCCCGCCCCGTCACGGTGTCCGACGTCGTGCTGCTGCGCCCCCCGGACTCCGGCTGGCTCGACTTCAACCGGCCGCCCCGGCTGCTGCCGCCCCCGGTCGTCGACCGCTACACGATCCCGAAGGAGCCCGTGCCCCCGCAGCGCTCCCCGCTGCCGTGGATCATGGCCGCGGTGCCCGCCGTGTTCGGCGTCACGATGGCGATCCTGTTCCGCCAGCCCTTCTACCTGATGTTCGCCTTCATGTCGCCGATCATGATGATCGGCACGACCGTCACCTCGCGGCGCCAGGGCAAGAAGAGCCACGCTCGCATGCTCGCCGACCACCGCGACCTCGTCCGGCGCATCGAGGAGCGCGTCGACCAGGCCGTGGTCGCCGAGCGCGACCGGCGCCGCCACGACGCGGGCGACGCCGCCGAGCTGCGGACGGCGGCCCGCGTGCCGACGCGGCGGCTCTGGGAACGCCGGTCGACCGACGCCGACCACCTGACCGTGCGGGTGGGCGTCGCCGACCTGCCGGCCACCGTCGAGATCCAGGACGACCGCGACCTCATCTCGCGCAGCGTCGCGACCGGCACGACCGAGCGGGTGCCGGTGACCGTGTCGCTCGCCGCGGCCGGCGTGGTGGGCGTGGCCGGCACGGGCGCCTGGCCCCGCGAGATGGGTCGCTGGATGCTGGGCCAGCTCGCCGTCACCCAGAGCCCGCTGGACGTCCGCCTGGTCGTCCTGACCTCGACGACCGCGGTCGACGACTGGGCGTGGGTGAACTGGCTGCCGCACGTCCGCCCCGACGGGGACGACGCGCTCTCGCTGATCGGGGCGGACTCCGAGTCGATCGGCCGGCGCCTCGCCGAGCTCACGCAGCTCGTGGCCGAGCGCCAGGCCACCCTGGCGACCCGGCAGTCCCGCGCCACGAGGTTCTCGCCCGAGTACGTCGTCGTGCTCGACGGAGCCCGGCGGCTCCGGGCGATGCCCGGCGTCGTCGGCCTGCTCCGCGAGGGGCCGGCCTGCGGGGTGCGGGTCCTCTGCCTCGACGCCGAGGAGTGGCAGCTGCCCGAGGAATGCGCGGCCACCGTGCTGCAGCGTTCCGACTCCGAGCTCGTCCTGCGCCGCCAGCACACCCTCGACGTCGACCACGTGCTCACCGACCTGGTCGTGCCCGACTGGTACGACGACGTCGCCCGCGACGTCTCGCCCGTCCGCGACATCAGCTCGACGGCCACCGAGGGCCTGGTGCCCGACTCGGCGGCGTTGCTCGACGTGCTCGACCTCGGCCGGCCGACGGGCGAGCAGCTCGCCGACCGGTGGAGCTCGGCCGGCGCCTCGACCACCGCGGTCGTCGGCGTCTCGATCGACGGCCCGTTCTCGCTCGACCTCGTCAAGGACGGCCCGCACGGCCTCGTGGCCGGCACGACGGGCTCGGGCAAGTCGGAGTTCCTCCAGTCGCTCGTGGCCTCGCTCGCCGTCACCAACCGACCCGACGCGATGACCTTCGTCCTGGTCGACTACAAGGGCGGCGCGGCGTTCGCCGCCTGCGCCGAGCTGCCCCACACCGTCGGCCTCGTGACCGACCTCGACAGCCACCTGGTCGAGCGGGCGCTCCGCTCGCTGCGCGCCGAGCTGACCCGGCGTGAGCACGTCCTGGCCGCCGCGGGCGCCAAGGACGTCGAGGACTACGGCGACCACCTCGCGACGGGAGGCGCCGGCGAGCGGTTGCCGCGCCTCCTGATCGTCATCGACGAGTTCGCGGCACTCGCGAAGGAGCTGCCCGACTTCGTGACCGGGCTCGTCGGCATCGCGCAGCGCGGGCGCTCGCTCGGCGTGCACCTCATCCTCGCCACGCAGCGCCCCTCGGGCGTCATCAGCCCCGAGATCCGCGCGAACACCAACCTCCGCGTGGCCCTGCGCATGACCGACACGGGCGAGAGCTCGGACGTCATCGACATCCCCGACGCGGCCCGCATCGCCAAGAGCGTGCCCGGGCGCGCCTACGCCCGCCTCGGCCACGCCTCGGTCGTGCCGTTCCAGTCCGCCCGCGTCGGCGGCCGCAGCACCACCGAGGTCGGCGGCGCCGTGGTCGAACCCTTCGTCCGACGACTGGGCTGGCGCGACTTCGCCCTGACGGTCCCCACCCGGCCGGCCACCGGGACGGCCGCCGCCGACACCGACCTCGCCGCGCTCGTCGAGGCCCTCCGCGACGCGAACGAGCTGCTGGCCGTGCCCTCGCAGCGCAGCCCGTGGCTCGACCCGTTGGCCGAGCAGGTGCCGCTGACGACCGTGGACCCGGAGGCGCGGGCCGGTTCGGCGGGCCCGCTCGCCTTCGCCTGGGGCACCGAGGACCTGCCCGACCGCCAGCTGCAGCGCGACGCCGTCGTCGACCTCGACCGCCTCGGCCACCTGTACGTCGTCGGCGCGCCCGGCTCGGGGCGGTCGCAGGCCCTGCGGAGCATCGCCGCCGCCGCCGCGTCCGCCGTCTCGAGCGACGACCTGCACCTCTACGGCGTCGACTGCGGCAACGGCGCCCTGTCGGCCCTGGCGGCGTTCCCGCACTGCGGGGCCGTGACGCAGCGCACCCAGATCGAGCGGTCGACCCGGCTGATCGACCGGCTGGTGGCCGAGATGGGCCGCCGTCACGACGTCATCGCCGAGGCGGGCGTCGCGAACGTGGGCGAGCAACGCGCGACCGCCCCCGCGGGTGCGCGGCTCTCGCACGTGCTGCTGATGATCGACCGGTGGGAGAACTTCGTCGGGACGCTCGGCGAGGTGGACGGCGGGCGGCTGACCGACTCGGTGCAGGCCCTGCTGCGCGACGGGGCCGGTGCCGGCATCCACGTGGTGATCGCCGGCGACCGGTCGCTGCTCACCAGCCGGATGGCCGTGCTGACCGACGACAAGGTCGTCCTGCGGCTGACCGACCGCCTCGACTACAGCCTCGCGGGCATCAACCACAAAGAGCTCCCCGGCGACATCGCCCCCGGGCGCGGCTTCCGCTCGGGCAGCGGCGTCGAGCTGCAGGTCGGCGTGCTCGGCGACGACGTCAGCGGTCAGGGGCAGGCGACGGCCCTGCGCGAGCTGGCCGCGCGGCTCGACGCGGCCGAACCCCTCGCGACGCGTCGCGTGCGGCCGTTGCGCGTGGACGGACTGCCGACCGACCTCCGACTCGAGGACGCCCTCGAGCTGGCCGGGGCCGACGCCGCACGACCGCTCTGGGCCCTCATCGGCGTGGGGGGCGACGAGATGACCGCCCAGGGCATCGACCTCGAGGCCGACGCCCCGACCTTCGTCGTCGCCGGCCCGTCGAGGAGCGGACGCAGCACCATGCTCGTCACGATGGCCGAGTCGCTGTTGCGCGCGGGCACCGAGCTCGTCATCGCCGCCCCGCGTCCGTCGCCCCTCCGCCTCTTCGCGGGGCGCGACGGCGTCCGGGCGGTGCTGACCGGCGTCGACCTGACCGAGGACGAGCTGCGCCCGCTGCTCGACCCCGACGGTCGCCCCGTCGCCCTCGTCGTCGACGACGGCGAGCTGCTGATCGACGCCCCCGCCAAGCAGTGGCTGAGGTCGTACGTGCAGTCCGCGGCCGACCACCGGCGGGCCCTGCTGCTCGGGGGCAACACGACCGGGCTCTGCGCCGGGTTCTCGGGGTGGCAGGTCGACGCCAAGAAGAACCGGAGGGGTGCCCTGCTCAGTCCGCAGAACACCATCGACGGCGACCTGATCGGCGTGCGCGTGACCCGCTCGATGGTGTCGACGCGCGTCGTGCCGGGTCGCGCCACGGTGCACCTGGGGTCGGGCGAGGCGGCGACGGTGCAGGTGCCCCTCGCCACGCCGGTGGCGGCGGCGGCGGGAGCCTGACGCCGGGGTCGCCGGTCGCGGGCGGCGTCCGGGTCGAGCCGGGCCGGGGGTCGGGGTCGGGGTCGGACGGCGCCGCACCGCCGAGTGGACGTCGCACCGTCGAATGAGGCGGTGCGACGTCCACTCGGCGGTGCGACGTCCGGTCGGAAGCGCGACGTCGTGCGGCGTCGCTCAGACCGGCTGCAGCGACGCCCGGGGCCGGCCGGCAGGTGGATCGCGATCGGGTCACCCGGCCGCACCTCGCCCCCGGAGAGCACGATCCCCATGACCCCGGCCTTGCGGACGAGCTCGCCCGCCTCGTCCCTGCCGACGACGGCCTTGAGCAGGCCCGACTCGAAGCGGTCGATCTGCAGGCACGGGTTGCGCAAGCCGGTGATCTCGACCCGCGCCTCCTCACCGAGGGTGAGCACGGTGCCGACGGGCAGGGCGAGCAGGTCGACCCCGAGCGTGGTGACGTTCTCGCCGAGGTCGCCCGCGCCGACGTCGTACCCCAGGTCGGCGAGCTCGGCGAAGAGTTCGGCGTGGATCAGGTGCACCTGCCGCAGGTTGGGCTGGTCGGGGTCGCGGGCCACGCGTGAGCGGTGCTGCACCGTGCGACCGAGGTGCGCGTCCCCTTCGACGCCGAGCCCGGCGAGCAGGGTGACCCGCTCGACGCGCGGCTTGCTGAACCGGTGGGCGTCGTCGAGGCCGACCGAGAGGACGGAGGCGCGGGTCACGGGGCCCAGTCTGCCCCGGTCGAGCGCCGGGGTCGAGGGCCGGGGCCGGGGTCGGGCGTCGGGGCCGGGGCCGGGGCCGGGGTCAGGCGTCGGGGCCGGGGTCGCACCGCCGAGTGGACGTCGCACCGTCGAATGTGGCGGTTCGACGTCCACTCGACGGTGCGACAGCGGCGGCGGGTACGGGTCGGCCTCAGTCGGACGGGCGGTGGGTGCCGGGCGAGGGGTGCTCGCCCGGGGACGGCCTGAAGCGGGTGCCCGAGAGCGGTGCGTAGGCGTACCAGCCGCCGTCAGGGTGGCGGGCGGCGATCTCGCGCGCCTCGGCCTCCGCCTGTGCGGCGCGGTCGTGCAGGGCTCGAGCGGCGCGCGGGTTCGTCGGGGGTCCAGACGACCAGTGGATCGTGCGACCCCCGACGACGAGGTGCACCTCGACTCCGTCGCCGAGTTCGCCCGCCAGGCGATCGGCCAGGGCGGCGCCCGTCCGGGCGAAGGCCCGGGCGTCGGCGGGATCGTGCACCCGGACGCCGGGGTCGAGCCGCGTCCGGTGGCAGGCCTCCCACGCCCGCAGGTCGGCCTCGAGCCCGGGCGACAGGCGTGCGTCGGCATGGTCGAGGGCGCCGTCGGACCACAGCACCGTGCCCGCGAGGTCGGGGACGACACGCACGATCAGCCGGCCGTCTGCGGAACGTTCGGTCATGGCGCGAGCCTGGCCGCGCCTCCTCGGGGTGCCGGTCGGGACGTCGATCCGTCGGCCGGACGTCGAACCCTGCACGTCGGCCGTGTGACGCGAGCGGCGAGACCGGGCGGCTGTCGCCCCGTCAGCGGTGGGACAGGGCCGCGGGCCCGGCGTCAGCGGCGGACGTCGTGCAGGTGGTGCACGGGGTCGTGCACGAAGTAGCGGGCGAGGGAGTCGACGGTGAAGGCCGAGCCGTCGCTGCGGAGGCCCACCCGGTCGAGCTGGTCGTCGCGCACCGCCTCGAACGCGTCGGCGACGACGGCGGCCGCCGCCACGAGTTCGTCGGCCACGACCGCAGGCTGCTGGGCGGCGTAGTCGTCGTCGAGCGCCGTGGCGTCCTGGTCCCAGTTCGCGAAGGTCGGGGCGTCCTCGGCGAGCATCAGCCGGAGGCGCGCGTCGAAGGTGCGGAACACGTCGCGCACGTGCGCTCCGTACTCGAGGGGGGACCACGTGGCGTCGTCCGGACGCGTGCGGGCGTCGGGTCGGGCGAGTTCGGCGGGCCAGGCGGCGGCGTTCTCGCGGACCAGGCGCGGCACGGCGCGGAACGCGACCCGGGCGGGGTCGAAGCCGCAGTCGGGGCAGGGGCGGTCGAGCACCCAGGTCCAGTTCTTCGTGTCGGGCGTGATCGGCATGAGATCGACGCTAGGGCGCGCGGCACGGGGGCTGCCATCGAGATGCTGCCGTCGTGCGTGCCGCGGCGGTCATCCGCCGAGCCCACGATGAACCCGGTTTCGACGGATGAACCCGGAAGCTTCCGGGTTCATCGATCGAAACCGGGTTCATGGGGCGGACGGGGAGGCGCGGGGCGGGTCGGGACGGGGCCGACGTCCGTCGTCGGGATGACGTCTGCCAGGCCAGCCGCCGCTAGCGTCTACCCATGACGAACACTCAGCCCGGGGGCCGGCCGGCGGGGGCGGCGGCGAGCCCGCGCCGACGGGTCGACCGGCACGAGGTCGCCTGGGTGGTCGGCACCGCGGCGGCCCTGATCGTCGCCGGACGGGTGCTGTTCACGGTGTCGGCCTCGGCCGGACGCACCGTCGCCTCGCTGCTCGAGCTGCCCGAGGCGCTCGCCCGCGTCGGGCTCGTGCCGTTCGTCGTCTGGGCCCTCCTCGCCGTGTTGGTCGCCCGGCGGTGGTCGGACGCCACCCCGTCGCGCCGGGCCTGGCTCTACGTCGCCGCGGCGGCCGTCGCCCGGGCGGGCGTCGAGCTGACGGTCGGGTCGGGCGTCACGTCGGGCATCCGGGCCGGTTTCTCGCCTTACACCCTGCCCACCCTGGTCTTCGTCAGCCTGCCGTTCGCCGCCACCGTCGGCTTGGCGGCGTTCGTCGTCCTCGCGGCACGGTCGGGACGGGGCGATCGCGAGTCGACGGGCCAGGCCACACCTGCGGCCGCACGCGCGCCCGGAGACGCGCCCGGGCCGGTCGGACCCGGGCCGGTAGGACTCGAACCGGTAGTACCCGAACCCGTCGGACCCGAACCCGTCGGACCCGCATCGGCCGGACCCACCCCCGTCGGCGCGGCGGCCTCCCCGGGGCCTGCGGCACCCCCGGCCGGCGTGAGCCGTCCCCGCGAAGGCCGCTCCACCGTCCACCGCGTCGCCGTCGTCGTCGAGGCCCTCGCCCTCGCGGCGGGCGCCCTGCTGATGCTCTCGCTGGCCGGGCAGTGGTTCTCGGCCGAGTTCAGCCTCTTCGGCGACCCTCCGACCGTCAGCGACGACGCCGCGGCCGGCTGGCTGAGGACCCTCGTCGCCTGCCTCGCCTGTCTCGTCGTCGCGCTGTTCGCCGCGATCACCGCCGGTCATCGTGGCGCCGTGGTCGCGACCGTCGTCGTCGCCGGGCTGGTCGTGGTCGGCGCGGTCGGCGCGCCCGTCCCCGGCGACCGGTGGGAGTCCCCCACCCCCCGCCAGGAGCCCCTGCCCGCGAACTACACCCCGTGCTTCAGCGGCAGCGGGAAGTGCAACTGACGCTCGGCCGGTGCGGGGTCAGGTGGGGGCGTCGACGTCGCAGCCGTCCCAGAGGTCGGAGCAGTCGACCGGTTCGGCGGCGTGGGCCGTCAGGTAGGGACCGGCCCCGCGATCTCCGGTGAGGGACGCCACGAGGTCGGCCCAGTGGGACCGTCCGACCACGACGGGGTGACCCGGGCGTCCGCCGAACACCGAGCGCCGCAGTACGGTCGGGCCGAGCGGCGCGTCGGCGGCCGCGGGCGACAGCAACCGCGAGACGGCGGCCGTCGGCAGACCCGGGTAGTCGACGAGCGTGACGACGGCGAGCCGCGCCTCCTCGGGGTCGGACGCGGCGAGCGCGGTCAGCCCGGTGGCGAGCGAGGCGGCGAGGCCGTCGGCCCAGTCGTCCGCGACGACGACCGACACGCGCGCCGGGGCGTCTGACCCGAGGAGGCGCGGGTCGGCGGCCAGCAGCGGCCGCGCCTCGTCCTCGCCCGCACCGAGCACGACGACGACGCGGTCGCAGCCCCCGTCGAGCAGGGTCGCCACCGTGCGGGTCAGCCAGGGCCCGTGCTCGTCGACCACGAGCGCCTTCGGGCGGCCCATGCGCGTCCCGGCCCCGGCCGCGAGCAGCAAGCCGACCACGCCTCCCTCCGACGAGTCCGCGCCGGGCGCGACCGTGCCAGGTGCGCCCGCGCCGGATGCGCCCGTGCCGGGTGCGTCCGCGTGCGACGGGCCGGTGCCCCCGGCGGCGCGGGTCGGGCGGGCGTCGTCGGGCATGGGGTCAGGGTAGCCGGGGGCTCGGTCGGGCTGTCCACGCGGCGAACGTCCGGCGGCGTGACGTGCCGCCGGCCCCGGGCCGTGGCAGCATCGAGGTCTGGCGCCGCCCGACGCCGACCCGAGGAGTCCCGTGTTCGAGATCGCCGACCGCCTGCTGGCCCGCCTCGACGCGGGCGAGCGCCTGGCCGTGGCGACGGCCGTCTCGGTGGTGGGCAGCGCCCCGCGCACGGTCGGCACCTCGATGGCCGTGACGACCGACGGCACCGTGATCGGCAGCATCTCGGGCGGCTGCGTCGAGGGCGCGGTGTACGAGATCTGCACCCAGGTGCTCGACGACGGCGTGGCCCAGCTCGAGACCTTCGGCTTCAGCGACGAGACGGCGTTCGAGGTCGGCCTGAGCTGTGGCGGACGCATCGAGGTGCTCGCCCGACTCGTCACGCCCGACGACGCCGTGACGATCGCGGCCCTGCGCGACGCCGCCGCCGGTCGTGAGGCCACCGCCCACGTGGTGCTCGGGCCGGTCCGCACCGGCGAGGTCGTGCCGACCGTCGACGACTGCGACGGCCTGAGGGTCTTCGGCGAGCGCTCGGTGCCTCCGCCGCGCCTCCTCGTCTTCGGAGCCGTCGAGTTCGCCGTGGCCCTCTGCAACGCCGGGGCCGTGCTCGGCTACCGGGTGACGGTGTGCGACCCGCGACCCGTCTTCATGACCCCTGAGCGGTTCCCCTCGGCCGACGAGGTCGTCGTCGAGTGGCCGCCGAACTACCTGGCGCGCACCGAGGTCGACGAGCGCACGGTCGTCGCCGTGCTCTCGCACGACGAACGCTTCGACGCCGACCTGGTCGCCGCGGCGCTGGCCTCACCGGCGGCCTACGTCGGGGCGATGGGGTCACGCGTGACCCACGACCGACGCATGGCGGCCCTGCGCGAGCGGTCGGTCGGCGACGAGGCGCTGGCCCGCCTGCACTCGCCCATCGGGCTCGACCTCGGCGCGAGCACGCCCGAGGAGACCGCCGTGTCGATCCTGGCCGAGGTGCTCGCCGCACGCTCGGGAGCCTCGCGGGCGCCGCTGCGCGACCGCGACGGCAGCATCCACCTGATCGGCTGACGCGGCCCACGGGCAGGAGGCGCGGCGTCCGCCGACACCGCGCCTCCCGTCCGCGGGGACGGTCAGTACCGCGTGGGCAGCTCGGCGAGCAGCTTGTCGGGCTGGATCGGCAGGTCGCGCACCCGGATGCCGGTCGCGTGGGCGACGGCGTTCGCCACGGCCGCCGCGGCCCCGACGTTGCCGATCTCGCCGATGCCTTTGCCGCCCATCGGGGCGAGGTGCGGGTCCTCCTCGTCGAGCCACTCGACCTCGATCGACCCCACGTCGGCGTTGGCCGCCACGTGGTACGTCGCGAAGTCGTGGTTGCCGTAGTCGCCCTGGGTCGGGTCGAGCATGCCGTGCTCGTGCAGCGCCATCGACAGGCCCATCGTCATGCCGCCGACGAACTGCGACCGGGCGGTGCGCGCGTTCATGATGCGCCCGGCCGCGAAGACGCCGACCATGCGCGGCACGACGATCTCGCCCGAGTCGAGGTCGACGCGCGCCTCGACGAACTGGGCGCCGTACGCGAACCGCGAGTGGTCGCTCATGGCCGCGATGTCCTCGGCGATGTCGACGACGACCTCGAGGCCCTCGGGAGGCACGGGCTGGCCCTGCGCCAGCAGCTCGGTCACCTGCCTGCTCGCCTTGGTGACCGCCCACCCCCACGACGCCGTGCCCGACGACCCGCCGGCCACGCCGGCGGTCGGCAGCCTGCTGTCGGCGATGTGCAGGTCGACCAGGTCGAGCGGCACGCCCAGCTCGGAGGCGGCGATCTGCGCCATGACCGTGCGGGCGCCCTGGCCGATGTCGGTCGCGTTGACGCCCACCTCGAACCGGCCGCCGGGCAACGCGGTCACCCGGGCACCCGCGGGCATGACGCTCGCGGGGTAGGTCGCGGCGGCGACGCCCGTGCCGACCAGCCAGCGTCCGACCCGGCGCACGCCCTGGCGGGGGTCGCGGCCCTCCCAGCCGAACAGCTCGGCTCCGCGCCGCAGGCAGTCGACCAGGTGCCGACTGCTGAACGGCTGGCCGGTGTGCGGGTCGACCTCGGGCTCGTTGCGGACGCGCAGCTCGACCGGGTCGAGGTCGAGCTTCGACGCCAGTTCGTCCATCGCCGACTCGACGGCGTAGACGCCCGGCGCCTCGCCCGGCGCGCGCATCCAGCGCGGCGTCGGCACGTCGAGTCGGGCCAGGCGGTGCGTCATGAGACGGCTCGGCGCGGCCCACAGGTGACGGGTCGGCTCGGCGGTCTGCTCGGTGAACTCCTGCAGCGTCGACGAGTGCGAGTAGGCCTCGTGCGACAGGGCCGAGAGGTGCCCCTCGGAGTCGGCGGCCAGCCGGACGCGCGAGATCGTCGGCGTGCGGTAACCCGCGATCGCGAACATCATCTGGCGCGTGTAGGCGACCTTCACCGGACGACCGGTCCGCATCGCTCCGATCGAGGCGAGCACCACGACGGGGCGTGCCGAACCCTTCGAGCCGAAGCCGCCGCCGACGTGCTCGGCCCGCACGCGCACGGCCGACGGGTCGAGCGAGAAGAGCGTGGCGAGCGTCGTCGCCACGCCGCTGGTGCCCTGGTTCGAGTCGAGCACGTCGAGCTCGCCGTCGACCCAGGTGGCGACCGTGGCGTGCGGCTCCATCGGGCTGTTGAACAGGGCGGCGGTCTCGTACGTCTCGTCGATGGTGACGGACGAGTCGGCCATCGCCGCGTCGACGTCGCCCTGCGAGGTGTCGGTCTCGAAGCCCGCGTTGACGGTCTCGGGAGCGTAGAGCGACGGGTGGTCCGTGCCGAGCACGACGTCACCGGGGCCCACGTCGTAGTCGAAGGTCAGGGCCGAGGCCGCCTCGCGCGCCGTGTCGAACGTGTCGGCCACGACGAGCGCGACGGGCTGCCCGCGGTAGGCGACGGCGGCCGACTGCAGCACGAGCAGCTCGCCGTCCTCGGCGTCCTCGAGGTGCGGGGCCTGCTCGTGGGTGATCACGTCCTGCACGCCGGGCATGGCGAGCACCTCGTCGCGGTTCGAGCCGGTGATCGTGCCGGTCGTCACCGTCGACTGCACGATCCAGCCGTAGAGCACGCCGTCGGGCGTGTGCTCGTAGGTGTAGCGGGCGGCACCGGTCACCTTGTCGCGGCCCTCGAGCCGGGCGACGGGGGCGCCGAGACCGGTGGGGACGCTCGTGTCGACGGGCGTGACGACGTCGACGGCGGTCATGCGGCGCTCCCCTCGGAGCCGGTGCCGGTGCCGTCGTCGGTCGCCGGTTCGACGTCGGCCGCGACGTGCCGGTGCGCCCCGTTGGCTCCCGTCGGGCGGAACGGAGAGGGATCGACGCCCTCTCCCGTGTCGTCGGCCGCGTGGTCGAGGCCGGCGAGCTCGCTCAGCACCCCGACGACGAGGCGGGTCAGCAGCGCGACCTTGAAGGCGTTCTGCTCGGTGGTCGTCGCGGCGGCCAGCTCGAGCTGCGCGGCGGCCGCGAACGAGGCGGGCGTCGCCGGCGAGCCGACCAGCGCCTCCTCGGCCTTGCGGGCGCGCCACGGCACGGGCGACGCGGCCCCCAGGGCGATGCGGACGTCGGTCACGAGGCCGGCGTCGTCGACCGACAGCGCGGCGGCGACCGAGCCCAGGGCGAAGGCGTACGACCGGCGGTCGCGCGCCTTGCGGTAGGTCGAGTTCGTCGCGACCGGCAGTGCCGGCAGCTCGACCGCCGTGATCAGGGCCCCGCTCGGCAGGTTCGTGTCGCGGGTCGGGTCGTCTCCCGGCTCGCGGAAGAACTCGTCGACCGGCAGGCGCTGCTCGCCGTCGACGGTCTCGAAGACGACCACGGCGTCGAGGGCGGCCAGGGCGACGGCCATGTCGCCCGGGTGCGTCGCGATGCAGAGGTCGTTGACGCCGAGGATGCCGAGCTCGCGCGACAGTCCGGCGATCGCGCCGCACCCCGTGCCGGGTTCGCGCTTGTTGCAGGGCTTCGTGGTGTCCATGAAGTAGGTGCACCGGGTGCGCTGCAGCAGGTTGCCGCCGGTCGTCGCCTGGTTGCGCAGCTGACCCGAGGCCGCGCTGACCAGGGCACGGGTCAGGGCCGGGTAGCGGGTGCGGACGAGCGGGTGGGCGGCGAGGTCGCTGTTGCGGACCCCCGCGCCGATGCGCAGCCCGCCGTCGGGCAGCTCGTCGACGCCGCCGAAGTCGAGGCGGCTGACGTCGACCAGCAGGTCCGGACGCTCGACGCCGAGCTTCATCAGGTCGACCAGGTTGGTGCCGCCGGCCAGGGCCTTGGCGTTCGGGGTGCGGTCGAGGATGGCGACCGCGGAGGCGACGTCGGTCGCCCGCTCGTACTCGAACGTCTTCATCGGGTGGCTCCCTCGGTGGCGGCGTCGTGCGCGCAGGCCGCGTCGTGCACGGCCGGGACGATGTTCAGGTAGGCCCCGCAGCGGCAGAGGTTGCCGCTGAGGCGTTCGCGGACCTCCTCGTCGTCGAGGTCGATCTCTCCGTCGGTGATGTCGGTGGTGACGTGGCTCGGCATGCCGGCCCGCGCCTCCTCGAGCATGCCGACCGTCGAGCAGATCTGGCCCGGCGTGCAGTAGCCGCACTGGTAGGCGTCCCGGTCGAGGAACGCCTGCTGCACCGGGTGGAGGGCGTCGCCGTCGGCCAGGCCCTCGACCGTGGTGACGTCGCTGCCCTCGGCGCTGACGGCCAGGACGAGACAGCTGTTGGTGCGACGTCCGTCGACGAGCACCGTGCAGGCGCCGCACTGGCCGTGGTCGCAACCCTTCTTCGAGCCGGTCAGGTCGAGTCGCTCGCGCAGGGCGTCGAGCAGCGACGTGCGGTTGTCGACCTCGAGCCGGTGCGGGCTGCCGTTGACGTCGAGCGTGATCGTCGTGGTGGGCACGCCGGGCGGGTTCGCACCCGTGCCCGTCGTCGCGTTCGGTGGACTGGTTTCTGCGCTGACCTGGGACACCATGCGTGCACGGTATGCCCGGGGGCACGCGGGCGCACGGGTGCTGTCCCGTTTGCGAAGCGCGTGGGGAGGAGGCGCGGGTCGGCCGCCGCGGACGGCCCGCCGACCCCCACCCCGCGTCAGTCGGCCTTGCCCGGGCGGACCTTGGCGGTGTCGGCGACGTCGATGCGGGTGACGCCGTCGCCGCGGTCCTCGGTCGTGATGCGCGGGGCCGCGTCCGACTCGTCCGACTTCGGGGCCCGGGTGAGCTGGTCGTGCCGCTTCTCGTCGTCGGTCATGCCGGTCGGGTCGTGGTCGACCGGGTGCCCAGGGCTCGTGTCGCGGTCGGCGTCGTCGGGACCGGGGGCCTGGGTGTCGTCGCTCATGCGTCCGACCGTACCCGCGCCTCCTGCGGTCCCGGCGCGACGAGACCCCAGGAAGTCGCCGAGACCCTTGCGCGCGGCGTGGGGTCTGAGCGGGTTCCTGGGGTCTCGGGGGGCGCGCTAGCGGGTGAGCACGGCGAAGCCCCCGGGCTTGACCAGCACCACGCTGCGGCCCTGGACGTCGCGCTGCTGCACGAGGCGGCCCTGCGCGTCGTACGACGACAGCGACGACCGGCTGCCCCGCACGCCGACCGAGGTCGGCAGCGGCAGGCGCGAGGTCGACGACACCAGTTCGGTCGTCGTCGCCCGCCCGTCGGCCGCCGTGCCGGCGAGCACCAGCCGCTGCACGAGCGGGCGCACGATCAGGCCGTCGACGACGGTCGCGTTCCGCCCGGCGGTCACGGTGATCGTCGTCGCCCCGGCACCGATCGGCACCGGCAGGGTCTGGGGCAGCAGGGCCCCGGAGGCGGCGGTCACGCCCTGGGCGCCGGCCTGCGTCGTCAGCGTCCCCAGGGGCACGCGACCCGACTTCCAGACCGACGTCGACCGGACGCCCTCTGCGGCCAGCAGCACGGGCTCGACGTGCCGCAGCCCGGAGCCCGCGGGCACCGTGATCGTCGCGCTCTGCCCGGGCTCGAGACGCAGGGCCGAGCCACCGCTGTACTGCGACTCGCCCGTCCAGGCCGAGTCGGGCGTGACGACGGTGCCCGTCGTGGTCGACGCCGTCTCGGCCTCGACCACGGTGAGGCCGTCACGCGAGGTGACGCTCGTCAGGCCCTGCGCCTCGGCCGAGACGTCGGGGGCGCCGTCGAGCGCGATCATCGACAGCAGACCGTGGATCGTGCTCTCGGCGCCGCTGTTGCGGTTGACCGTGCCGTCGGCCTGCACGCCGTCGTAGGTCACGCCCGTGGCGCGGTCGTACACGGGAGCGCCCGAGCGGTTGGTGCCGAAGTACCAGCTCGCGGCCACTGCCGCGATGCGCCTCAGCCCCGGGGCCGTCGACCCCTTCGCGTCAGGGCCCTTCGCACCCGGTCCCGTCGCACCCGGGCCGGAGCCCTGGCCGACACCGGAGCCCGAGCCCGACGCCGACGCCACGGCGAGCGCCGACTGCAGCCGCGAGTCGGCCCCGTAGGCGATCTGCGTCTGGTCGACGGGGGTCGGGTACCAGGCGTTGTCGGGCCCGCTCGCGGTGAGCAGGGTCGTGGTGAACGACGTCTGGTCGAGCACGGCCGGCTTCAGCAGGTCGGGTCGACCGAGCAGGGTGGAGGCCCTGGCCAGGGCGACGGGCATCTGCGACGACCAGGCGTGCCACATCGAGCGGGACTTCGCCCAGGGCAGCACGGCTCCGTACGGCCAGGTCTGCCCGTCGCCCGACGACATCGCCGCGACTCCCTCGGCGAGCTGCGTCAGGGCGGTCCGCGCGGCCGCGTCCCCCGGCGCGACGGCCGAGTAGGCGGTCAGCCCGAGGACGGCCTCGGACGAGGCGTCGGCCCCGTCGACGATCAGCCACGCGGGCACCTTCACCCCGTCGGCCACGTCGTACTCTCCGTAGTGCGACAGCGTGTCGCGGTTCAGGGCCGTCACGCCGAGCTGCAGCCGCTGCTGCAGGAACGCGGCGAACGCGGGGTCGCTCTGCGCGAAGGCGGCGTAGCCCTCGCCGAAGGCCCAGATGCTGCGGGCCAACCAGTAGCTGTTGCCGCTGTCGGACGGGTCGGGCAGCTCGACCGGCACGGGGCTGCGGTTGAACGTGCCGTCGGGCTGCATCCAGAGCACGACGTTGCCGGCGGCGTCGCCGGTCGTGGTCTGGAAGTACGCGGTCGCGCGCAGCAGCTCGTACGCCTTCTCACGGCTCGCCTCCGAGCCGGTCTGCTTCCAGTCGCGCAGGTAGACGACGGCCGCTCGCGACACGTCGTCGCTGTTGTAGGCGCCCTGCCCCCAGTAGCCGGTCGCGGGGTCGAGCGGGCCGCCGCCCACCCGGGCGAAGGTGCCGCCGTCCCGGGCGTCGGCATAGGTCCACGGCAGGGTGAGCGTCGGCTCGACGTCCTGCCGGTACGTCGAGTGCCCGGCCTCGGGCGCGGGCGTCGCCTGGTCGAGCAGGTAGTCCAGGTGCGCCAGGTTCGTCAGCGGCGCGACGGCCGGCGTCGTGGGCGCACCGCCCGGCACGGCGGGTGCGGTCGGTGCCGTCGTCGGCGCGGCCGCCGGCCCGGGAGGCGCGGCGGCAGCCGGCAGCGCCCCCGTCACCCCCAGCACGGTCGCCAGGGCCGCGGCCAGTGCCGCGCCCGTCCATCGTGGGTTGCGTGCGATCATCGTCGACCGCCTCCTTCTTGTCGTTGGTCTCTGGGGGTGACGGGCGGCGCGGACCCGGGCGCGGGTCAGGCCCGGTCGAGGCGGGCGACGCCGATCTTCGAGTCGGCCATGCCGTAGAAGACGACGTCGACGCCGTCGATCTGCTCGATCGCCGTGGGGAAAACCACGTTCGGCACGATGCCGTCGCGCTCGTCGGCGGTCTCGGCCTCGAGCAGCGGCACCTCCGACCGGGTGACCACGCGGGACGGGTCGTCGGCGTCGAGGATCATGCCGCCCGCGGCGTAGTTCACGTTCTGCTGCTGGGCGAAGGCGTCGTCGATCACGCCGGTGACACCGTGGTGCAGCAGCAGCCAGCCCTCGGGCACGCGGAGCGGGGGCGGGCCGCCGCCGATCTTGAGCTCCTCGAAGGGGAAGGCCGGCCCGGCGACGAAGCGGTGCTGCCCCCAGCGGGCCAGCGCCCGGGGGTCGGCCGCGACGGCGTCGACCGGCACGTAGCTGATCCAGATCGAGTGCCGCCCGTCGGTGACGCCGGCCGGCAGCGGGCTGCCCTCGCCCGGCACCGTCGCCCCGATGTGCCACATGGGCCGGTGCAGCACGGCGAAGCTGCGCACGCCGTCGGGTGCCGTGACGGCCTCGGGGAAGAACACGGTGTCCTTGTTGTGGAAGAGCCCGAGGTCGGTGTCGAGCTCGTCGACGTACTCGAACGTCGCCGGGCCGAGCCGACGCCAGTCGCGCAGGTCGTCGCTGACGGCCACGGCCGTGCGCGGCCCCAGCGGACCGTAGGCGACGTAGGTCATGACGTGCAGGCCGAGCTCGGCGATCCAGGTCACGCGGGGGTCCTCGACGCCGGAGTGCGTGGCACCCCGTTCCCACCCGCGGTCGGGTGCGAGGACGACGCCCTCGCGGGCCACGCCGACCGGCACGCCGTCCTCGACGACGACCCGGGCCAGGCCGACGCGCGACACGTTGCCCGCGGCGACGAGTCGCGGCAGCAGGTACAGCTCGCCGTCGGGCCCACGCCCCGAGCCGGGGTTGAGCACCCCCTCGGCCTCGTCGGGCGAATCGGGGTCGGGGGTCATCACGACGCCCAGGCGGGTCAGTCGGTAGGGGAAGTCAGCCATGGGGGGCCTTTCGGGTGGAGGGAGCCGAGGAGGCGCGGGGCGCGGGGCGCCGGCACCGCGCCTCCTCGACGGGGTCGGGACGGCGGCGTGCGAGGGCGGTCAGCCCTTCACGCTCGAACCGACGTCGGTCGAGATGAAGTAGCGCTGGAACACGATGAAGAGCAGGACGACCGGCGCGGCCAGCACGACGGCACCGGCGAGGGTGGCGCCGAACGGGTTCGCCGCCGTCGCCGCGACGTTGCTGATGTAGTTCGCCAGCGAGACGGCCAGGGGCTGCATCGAGGCCTCCTTCGTGATGAGGAACGGCCAGAGGAACTCGTTCCACGGGCCGATGAAGGTCAGCAGCAGGGCCGTGACCAGCGCGGGGCGCACGAGCGGCAGCGCGATGTTCCACAGCAGCCGGAACTCGCCGGTGCCGTCGATGCGGGCCGCCTCGAAGAGCTCCTTCGGCAGCTGCAGGAAGTACTGCCGGAAGATGATCACCGCCGTCGAGTTGATGGCGAACGGCAGGATCATGCCGAGGTAGTTGTCGCTCAACCCGTAGTTGCGCGCGATCAGCACGTACAGCGGGATGATCAGCAGCTGGAACGGCACCACCTGCACGAGGAGCGCCAGGGCGAAGGTGACCCCGCGGCCCCGCCACTGCAGCACGGCCAACGCGTAGCCGACCAGCACGCCGAACACGAGGGTGCAGGCGAGCACGCCGACCGTGAAGATGCCCGAGTTGACCAGGCCGGTCAGCAGTCCGATGCGGCTGTCGATCGCGGCGTAGTTCTCGACCGTCAGGTTCGACGGGTGCGGGAAGGCACCCGCCACGGTCGGGTCGGGCTTGGTCTGCAGCGACCCGATCACCATGTAGTAGAAGGGGAACAGGAAGGCCAGGGCGCCGATCGCGAGCACGACGCCCCGCAGCGTCGTCTGGGCACGGGTCAGCGGTGGCTTCTTCGCCACCCGCGGGGTGCGGGCGGGGCTCGCCCCGGGGGTCGGGGCGTGGTCGTCGACGAGCGTCATCGTTCGTCCTTCCCACCGGCGAACCGGTTCTGCAGCAGGGCGATGACCAGCACGAGGATCACGAGCACGACGCCGATGGCGGCCGCCTGGTCGGGGTTCCCCTGCTCGATGCCCTTCTGGTACATCAGCAGCACGGGCGAGGTCGACGCGCCGTTCGGCCCGCCTCCCCCGGTCAGCAGGTACGGCTCGGTGAAGAGGTTCGCACCCGTGACGGTCGAGACGAGCAGCACGAGCACGGTGGCGGGCCGGACGCCCGGCACCGTGACGGTGAAGAACGACCGGATCGGGCCGGCACCGTCGCTCGACGCCGCCTCGTACAGCTCCTTCGGCACGTTCTGCAGTGCCGCGAGGTACAGCAGGATGTAGAAGCCGAGCTGCTTCCACGTGACGAACAGCGCGATCGAGGGCATCGCCCAGGCCGAGTTGATCAACCACGACGGCGTGGGGGCCAGCGGCCCGAGCACCTGGTTGACGAGTCCGTCGCCGTTGAACAGGAACAGCCAGACGGCGACCACCGCGACGCTCGCCGTGAGGTACGGCACGTAGAACGCCACCCGCAGGAAGCCCCGGAAGTGCACGACCCGGTCGAGCGCCGTGGCGAGCACCATGCTCAGCACGACGGTCAACGGGACGTTGATCACCAGGAAGACGCCGACGTTGCCGAACGAGCGGATGACCGCCGGGTCGGTGAACGCGGTGACGAAGTTGTCGAGGCCGACGAAGGGGCGGGCGACGACCGCGCCGGGGGCGGTGAAGAAGTAGTCGTGGAACGCGATGTAGACCGCGTAGACCAGCGGGTACGCGAACACCGCCAGCACGAACACCAGGTACGGCGCGCTGAACAGCAGGCCGAGCGGGTTCTTGCCGAGCAGGCCGCCCCGGCGACGCCCGCGCGGGTCGTCACCTCGGCGACGGCCCGCCCGGTGCCCCGAACCGGGGCCTCCCGAGGAGGCGCGGTGCGCCTCCTCGGAGCGGCCGGCGGTCGGCGACGCTGCCGCCGCCTCGTGCACGGTGGACACGATCAGCCCTGCGCCGCGAGCTCGTCGATCTTGTCCGCGGCGTCCTTCAGCGACGAGTCGACGTCACCCTTGCCGAAGATCACGCTGTTCGACCACGCGTCGCGGAAGGCCTGCAGCTCGGCGACCGTGTTCGGGCCCGCCGGCACCTCGACCGTACGGGCGGCCTGTTCGCCGAAGAGCTGGTACGACGGGTTCGCCGAGAAGTAGTCGGCGTAGGTCGAGGCCAGGTCGGTGCGGATCGGCATCTGGCCCGTGGTCTCGAGCAGGGCGCGGTCCTCGTCGCTGCTGGTCGAGAACTTCAGGAAGTCCCACGCCGTGCCCTGGTTCTCGCAGGCGGTGTACATCCCGACGTTCTTCGCGTCGCTGAACGTGTAGGTCTCGTCGGCACTCGTGCCGTCCTTGGTCGGGACGGGCACGGCACCCCAGTTGACGTCCTTGTACACGGACACGGCCCAGGGCCCCACGATCGACATCGCGGCCTCTCCGTCGGCGAACGAGTCGCCCGTGTACTGCTCCTGACCCGCCAGGCCCTGCTCGTAGAGCGAACGCCAGAAGGTCGCGACGTCCTCGCCCGCGGTGTCGGCGAAGGTGGCCTTGCCGTCCTCGACGAGGCCGGTGCCCCCGGTCTCGGCGGCGTAGAGCGGCATGAAGTCGAACTGCGACTGGAAGAACTCGCTCGTCGGGGCCGGGTGGATGGCGTACTTCGAGACGCCCGCGTCGACGAGGGTCTTCGAGGTCGCGAGGAAGTCGTCGTAGGTCGACAGGCTCGGGTTCTCGGCGTCGAGTCCGGCCTTCGTGAAGAGGTCCTTGTTGTAGAAGATCATCACCGGGTTGGACTTCCAGGGCAGCTGGTAGTACTTGCCGTCGGCGTCCTGGTACTGCTTCGCGAGGTCGCCGCTGCGCTCCTCGATGTAGCTGGCGCCGTCGGGGAAGCTCGACAGGTCGACGAGGCCGCCCTGCTTCTGGAACTGCCCGACCGCGCTCGGGGCGGTGTTGTAGACGAGGCAGGGCGCGTTGCCGGCCGTGATGGCCGCCCCGATGACCTCCTCGCTCGACTTGCCGGCGGGGATCTCCTGACCCTTGACCTGCTCGTCGGGGTGGTCGGCGTTCCAGGCCTCTACCATGGCCTTGCCCCAGCTGACCTCCTGCTCGTTGTTCGAGTACCAGATCGTGATGGGGCCCTTGGCGGTGAGGGCGTCGCTCGAGGCGCCGCCTCCGCCCGAGCAGGCGGTCAGGCCGAGGGCGGCGACCAGGACGGTGGCGCCGAGGGTGGCGCGGCGGGTGAAGCGTGTGCGTCGTTGCACGGTGTTCTCCTTGGGTGGGGGGTGGGTGCTGCGGTGCGGCTAGGGGGTGGTCTCGGGTGGGGTGGTCTCGGGTGCGGTGCGGTAGAAGTACAGGTCGCGGTGGCCGGCGGGGGCGTCCCAGCCCTGCGCGAAGGTCCAACGCCCGCCGACCCTCTGCAGGCCGCCCCAGCTGAGGGAGCCGCCCGGGGTCAGGGCGAGTTGGTCGAACGGCCTGGCGACGTCGTAGACGACCTGGCTCGCGGCGAAGACCCCGTCGACGTCGTGGAACACGTCGAGCACGAGCCGACCGTCGCCCGTCACGACGTCGGCGGCCACCTCGTGCAGGTGCCCGCCGACGTCGGACAGGTCGAGGTAGGGCACGGGCTCGAAGGTCCACCGACGCAGGTCGTCCGAGCGGCCGACGTGGAGCACGCCGTCGAAGCCCTCGCTGACGAACATGAGGTACTGCCCGGGGTCGTCGGCCGAGCCGGTGCCGCCGAGCCGGACGGCGTCGCCGAGCTCGTCGCGCGGGATGACGGCGCCCTTGGCCCAGAGCCTCGTCTGCTCGTGGTCCGCGATCGGCCCGAGCTTCTGCCAGGTGACGAGGTCGTCGCTGACGGCCAGCAGCACGTCGATGCCGACCGCCTGCACGGGGTACCCGGTGCTCGGGTGCGCGACCCGCGCCTCCTCGGTGATCGGGAAGACGCCGTTGTAGAAGAGCCAGAAGCGGCCCTCGGCCCGGTAGACCTTGGGGTCCTCGGTGCCGTAGAGCTCGTCGTCGAGGGTCGGGCGGAGGACCGGGTTGGCCGGGTCGTCGACCCAGCCGGCCCCGGGGGCGGGCCGACCGTCGGGCGCGAGGGCGAGCGTGGCGTGGCCGATGCGGCTGCCGAGGCTCTCCTTGCGGGGCGAGGCTCGGTAGAAGAGGTGCAGCGTGCCGTCGTGCTCGATCAGGCTGGGGTTGTAGAGGGAGTCGCTCGTCCACCCGATGCCGTCGGGGTCGGGCCACTGGCCGTCGAGGGTGAACGTGAACGCCGGGTCCGCGGCGAAGGGGCCGACGGCCCAGTCGGGGCGGTCGGAGCCGTAGGCGGCCGGGCTCGAGAAGGTCAGCTGCGAGAGCGCGCCCGTCAGCTCGTTCCGGTGCACGAGGGCCTCGTCGAGCACCGTCCGGAGGCGCTCGCGCGTGAGCGGGACGAGGTACGGCGTCGAGGCGGCCCGGGCCGCGTCGACGACGGTCGGGGGAACGGTGGTCGTCATCGGGGGGCACCCACTTCGTCGTGTGCGGTCTCGCTGGTCTACCGAAACGTTTCGGTAGACCGAGAAGCTAGCACGGAGACGGCCCGACCGGAACCCCCGCCCGCGTCGTCGCCCGAACCGCGCCTCCTGACCTGACGCGACGGGCCCCTGCCGCAGGTCGCACCACCCTCGCGTCGTCGAACCACCCCGGAACGTGGTTCGACGACGCGAGGGTGGTGCGACCCCGACGCCCGGGCGCCGAGCGACCGGGGCGGTGGCGGGCCCCAGGGCCCGCGCCCGGCTCGCCGACCCGGCCCGCCGACCCGACTCAGCGGGCGGCCGGCCCCGTCGACGAGCGGACGAGCAGGCGGGCCGGAGCGATCTCGGCGTCCGTGACGGCCTCGCCCTCGACGGCCGAGAGCAGGAGGCGCGCCGCCTCGGCCCCGACGAGCCGCGGAGCCGTCGTCAACGTGGTCAGCCCGGGGCGCACGTACGACCCGAGCTCGATGCCGTCGAAGCCCGCCACGCTGACGTCGCCGGGGACGCGGAGGCCGAGCCGGTCCACCTCGGTCATGAACCCGATCGCGGCCAGGTCGTTGGCGCAGAACACGGCGGTCGGCCGGTCGTCGCCGGGCGCGCCCGCTCCGGCGCCGACGCCCGTCGCACCCGGGCCGAACAGCCGGGACGCGGCGCGGGCTCCCCCGTCGTAGGTGAAGTCGGCCTCGACGACGACCCCGGGGTCGCGCCCGGCCGCCACGAGGGCGTCGTGCCAGGCCGCGCCGCGACGCCGCGAGTGCACGAAGCGGTCGGGCCCGGCGACGTGCGCGAAGCGTCGGTGGCCGAGCGACACGAGGTGCTCGACGAGCTCGCCGATGCCGGCCGAGTCGTCCTGCCGCACGGCGGGCAGCGGGAAGCCGGCGGCCGGGTTGACCCCGACCGCGGGCAGGTCGAGCTCGCGGACGAGGTCGACGCGAGGGTCGTCCACGGTGAGCTCGTCCAGGAAGACGCCGTCGACCCGACGCCCGGCCGCGAGCCGGCGGTAGCGCTCGAGCGGCTCGTCGGCGGCCGACCCCATCTGCAGGATCAGCGCGTAGCCGCGAGGGTCGAGCACCGACTCGAGCCCGCCGATGAAGGCGCCGAAGAACGGGTCGGACTCGAGCACGAACGGGTCGCGGTGGACGACCAGCCCGACCGTGAAGGCCCGCTTTGCGCTGAGGCTGCGCCCCCGCACGCTCGGCACGAAGCCGAGGTCGTCGGCGGCCTGGCGGATGCGCGCGCGGGTCTGCTCCGAGACGCCGGGGCGACCGTTGAGGGCGCTGCTGACCGAGCTGATCGCGACGCCCGCCCGGGCCGCGACCTCGACGATGGTGACCCGCTCTGCCACGCCGCGCCTCCTCGTCCTCAGCCGTGCCGCCGTCCGTGTGCGTCCGCCGCGCCCCCACGATGCTACTGACCCGCCGTCACCGCCACCGCCCGGCGGACGGGCACACCCTAGGGTCGAGGCATGCTCATCGTCTCGCTCGTCGCGGCCTCGCTGGCCGCCCTGCTGCACGTCTACGTCTTCGTGATGGAGTCCTTCCTCTGGACCACCCCGCGAATCCGCGCCACCTTCGGCGTCACGAGCGACGCCCAGGCCGAGCACACCAGGGGCCTCGCCTTCAACCAGGGCTTCTACAACCTGTTCCTCGCCGTCGTCACGATCGTGGGCGTCGTCCTCGTGGCGGCGGGAGGGGCAGGAGGCGCGGGCAGCGCCCCCGAGGCGTCCCCGGCGGGCACCGCGCTGCTGGTGGCGGGCACGGGGTCGATGCTCGCGGCAGCGCTCGTCCTGCTCTTCTCCGACCGGACCAAGACCCGCGCCGCCCTCACCCAGGGAGCCCTGCCGTTCGTCGCCCTCGTCACGCTGCTCGTCTCGTCGTACTGACCTGCCGGCCCGCCCTCGATGTGACCGTCTGGTCACTTCTGCCGCACTACCCTGGGCTGGTGACCGACGCCACCCGCGCCTCCTCCGCTCCCGCCGACGCCGCGGCGGGCGGCTCGGGGCCCGCCGCCCCGACGACCCACTGGACGCTGACCCTCGTCTGCCAGGACCGGCCCGGCATCGTCCACGCGATCAGCGGCGCGGTCGTGCAGGCCGGCGGCAACATCACCGAGTCGGCCCAGTTCTCGAGCCACGACACGGGCACCTTCTTCATGCGGCTGCAGGTCGAGGCCCCCGGCGAGCGCGACGCGTTCGAGAGCGCCCTCGCCCCCGTCGTCGCGCACTACGGCATGACGCACCGGCTCGACGTGGTCGGCCGTCCGACCCGCACGCTCGTGCTCGCGAGCAAGGCCGCGCACTGCGTCAACGACCTGCTCTTCCGCCAGCGCGCCGGGCAGCTGCCGATCGAGGTGCCGCTGATCCTCGCCAACCACGACGACCTGTCGGGGCTGGCCGAGTTCTACGGCAAGCGGTTCGAGCACCACCCGGTCACCGACCCCGCGTCGAAGGCGGCGTTCGAGGCGCGCGTGCTGCAGGTCGTCGACCGCTACGACGTCGAACTCGTCGTGCTGGCGCGGTACATGCAGATCCTCAGCCCCGAGCTGTGCGCGGCGCTCGAGGGGCGCGCGATCAACATCCACCACTCGTTCCTGCCCGGGTTCAAGGGGGCCAACCCCTACCGGCAGGCGCACGCACGCGGCGTGAAGCTGATCGGCGCGACGGCGCACTTCGTCACGAGCGACCTCGACGAGGGGCCGATCATCGAGCAGAACGTCGTCCGGGTCGACCACACCCGCAGCGCCCCCGAGCTGATGGCGATCGGTCAGGACGAAGAGAGCCGCACCCTGACCCAGGCCGTCCGCTGGTTCGCCGAGGACCGGGTGCTGCTCGACGGCGCCCGCACGATCGTCTTCCGCTAGGCCCGCTCGGCCCACCCGGCCGGCCCGGCTCGGCCGGTTCGGGCACCGAGTGGGCAGAAGCCGCTGCTCCAGAGCCCGCGACCAGCACTTCCTGCCCACTCGGCACCCGGCAGCTCGATCCGGCAGTGCCGGGTAGGACGGGGGCCGCACGGCACACACCGGATCGGACGCACGCCGCACCGCACACCCCGAACAGCACACGCCGCACCGTGACAGCCCGCGCCGTACGCTGGGCGGGTGACTCCGACCGACTCCGCCCCCTCACCCGCTCCGGCCCGCGGCGGCCCGGTCGCCGCCCCCGACGTGGTGCGGTTCGTCACGCTGATCTTCGCGTTCCTGAGCCTCGGCTTCTGGGGCTACCTGGCCTGGCCGTTCCCGTTCCCGTCGTTGGCGTTCATGATCGGCGCGCCCCTGTTCGCCATCGTCGTGTGGGGGCTGTTCCGGTCGCCCCGCGCCCCGATCGCCACCGACGCCGTCGGCAAGGCCCTCGTCGAGATCGCGATCATGGGGGCCGTGGTCGCGGCCTGGGCGATGCTCGGCCACCCGGTCGTCGCCGCCGTGTTCGCCGTCGTCGCCCTGGTCACGGGCGTGCTGGCCTTCCGTCGCGACGCGCGGCGTGACACCGGCCGTGCCCCGGGCCGGGGCGGCGGGGCCCGACGATGACCACCACCCTCTTCACGGACGCGCGCAAGGTCGACGCCGACGGCGAGGTCGACGGCTTCTGGATGCTCGTCGACGGCGACCTCATCGTCGCCACCGGCGCCACGGTGCCGGGGTCGCGGGTGCCGGGGTCGCGGGTGGCGGACGGGGCGAGGGGCGGGGTCGACGCGACCCGCGCCTCCTCGGCGTCGCCCGCGGGCGCGACTCCGACCCGGTCCACACCCCCGGGAGGCGCGGTGCCGCCCCCGGCGGACGTCACGGTCGACCTCGCGGGCGCGACCCTCACCCCGGGGCTGATCGACCTGCACACGCACGGCGGCGGCGGTCACGCCTTCGACGGCGGGCCCGACGACCTCGACGCCGGCCTCGCCCTGCACCGACGCCACGGCACGACCCGGTCGCTGGTGAGCCTGGTCGCGAACCCGGTGCCGGTGCTGACGCGGTCGCTCGGGTTGATCGGCGACCTCATGCGGCGCGACACGCTCGTGCTCGGGGCGCACCTCGAGGGGCCGTTCCTGGCTCCCGACCGGCGGGGCGCCCATGCGCCGCACGTCCTGCTCGAACCCGACGCGGCCACGGTCGAGGCCCTGCTCGAGGCGGGCGACGGCGTCGTGCGGCAGGTCACGGTCGCGCCCGAACTGCCCGGCGGGCTCGACGCCATCGACCGGCTCGTCGCCGCGGGCGTGGTCGCCGCCGTCGGGCACACCGACGCCGACTTCGACCTGGCGCGCGCAGCGTTCGACCGCGGCGCCTCGCTCGTGACGCACGCCTTCAACGCGATGGCCGGCATCCACCACCGCGACCCGGGGCCGCTCGTCGCGGCGGTCGGCGACGAGCGGGTGACGATCGAGCTGATCCTCGACGGGGTGCACGTCCACCCGGCCGTCGCCGAGCTCGTGCTGCGGTCGGCCCCGCGGCGGGTCGCCCTCGTCACCGACGCCATGGCCGCGGCGGGCGCGTCGGACGGCGACTACCGCATCGGCGAGCTCGCGGTCACCGTCGACCACGGCGTCGCCGTGCTCACGGGCACCTCGACGATCGCCGGGTCGACCCTCACGCAGGACGCCGCCCTGCGCCTCGCGGTCACGGCGGCCGGCCTCTCGCCCGTCGACGCGGTCGCCGCGCTGACGCTCGTGCCGGCCCACGTGCTCGGACTCGACGCCGGGGGCCGACGAACGGGCACGCGCGCAGCGCAGGCCGGCAACGCGCCCACGGCGCAGGGCACGGCGCAGGGCCCAAGAGCGGCCCCGGCACCGGACACCGCGCGGAGCCGCGGGCAGGCCGAGGCCCGTCCGCCGCTCGGGCGCCTCGCCCCGGGCCATGCGGCCGACGCCGTGGCCTGGCACGACGACTGGACGGTCGCCCGGGTCTGGGCCGCCGGCCGCGAACTGCCCATCGGCTGATCCCGGCACCGCCTGACCCCGCCCCGCACCGCCTGGCCCCGCCCCGCCCGGCCCCGCCCTCACGACATTGCACCGCGTTTCGTGCACGACACCGTGACTAGTCGCGGTGTCGTGCACGAAACGCGGTGCAACGGGGCGCACCCGTGGGCCGCGGGCCCTGCCCCTACCCCTTCAGGTCGGGGAAGTCCCCGTCGCGCCACTCGGCCGCAGCCCGCTCGCCCGACCGGGCCAGCGCCTCCTCGCGGTCGCGCAGCTCGACGCGGCGGATCTTGCCCGAGATCGTCTTCGGCAGCTCGGCGAACTCGACCCGCCGCACGCGCTCCCACGCGGGCAGCGACGCCCGGGCGTGCGCGAGCACGGCGCGGGCGGTCTCGGCGTCGGGAGCCCACCCCTCGGCCAGGGTCACGTAGGCCTTGACGACGTTCAGCCGGGTGTCGTCGGGCGCCGGCACGACGGCCGACTCGGCCACCGCGGGGTGCTCGATCAGCATGCTCTCGACCTCGAACGGCGAGATCTTGTAGTCCGACGACTTGAAGACGTCGTCGGTGCGGCCGACGAAGGTGATCATGCCGTCGGCGTCGCGCACGGCGACGTCACCGGTGTGGAACAGTCCGTCGCGCATCGACGACTCGGTCCGGGCCTCGTCGCCGAGGTAGCCCGTCATCAGGTTGACCGGGCGCGTCGTCAGGTCGAGGCACACCTCGCCCTCGTCGCCGACGACGCCCGTGACGGGGTCGACCAGCACGACGTCGACGCCGGGCAGGGCACGTCCCATCGAGCCGGCCTTGATCGTGCCGCCGGGCGCGTTGGCGACGATGGCCGTCGTCTCGGTCTGCCCGTAGCCGTCGCGGATGTCGAGGCCCCAGCCCTGCTGCACCCTCCCGATCACCTCGGGGTTGAGCGGCTCCCCCGCCGACAGCGCCTCGCGCAGCGCACCCGGCCGCGAGCCCAGCGACGACTGGATCAGCATGCGCCACACCGTCGGCGGCGCGCAGAACGAGGTGACCCCGGCCCGCTCGAGCTGGTCGCGCAGCTCGGCGGGGCGGAACCGGCCGTAGTTGTAGACGAAGACGGTGGCCTCGGCGGTCCACGGCGCGAAGAAGCAGCTCCAGGCGTGCTTGCCCCACCCCGGCGACGAGATGGTCATGTGCACGTCGCCCGGTCGCACGCCGAGCCAGTACGTCGTCGTCAGGTGGCCCACCGGGTACGACGCGTGCGAGTGCACGACCATCTTCGGCTTGCTCGTGGTGCCCGAGGTGAAGTAGACGAGGCACGGGTCCCCCGTCGCGGTCACGACGTCGGGACGAGACGAGGAGGCGCGGTGCGAGTCCCCGAACGACGTCCAGCCCTCAGGGGTCGCCTCGCCGGCGGGCACGACGGCGATGCGCGTGACGGCCTCGATCCCCTGGACACCGGCGAACGCGGCGGCGTCGCCCGCGTTGGCGATCACGTGGCGCACCAGCCCGCGGTCGACGCGGTCGGCGAGGTCGGCGCTGCCCAGCACCGTGGAGGTCGGCAGGATGACGGCGCCCACCTTCATGACGGCGAGCATGGCCTCCCACAGCTCGACCTGGTTGCCGAGCATGAGCATGACGTGGTCGCCCTTCGCGACGCCGAGGTCGTGCAGCCACGCGGCGACCTGGTCGCTGCGTCGGCGCATCGCGTCGAACGACACCTTCTGCTCGGAGCCGTCCTCCTCGACGATCCAGAGCGCCGTGCGGTCGCTGCCGTCGGCGACGACGTCGAACCAGTCGGTCGCCCAGTTGAAGCGGTCGCCGACGTCCGGCCAGCGGAACTCGTCGCTCGCCCGGTCGAGGTCGCGACCGAGGCCGAGCAGGTGGTCGCGGGCGGCGCGGTACGCGGCGGTGGCCGGGGCGTCGGTGGCCGGGGCGTCAGCGACGGGCGGGGCGGGGGCGGCAGGGACCCCGGCGGGGGCGTCGGGCGATCGGGATGCGTCGGACATCCCGCCATCATGCACCCGCGTCCGTGCCGGGCCCGACAGGGGCGCGGGCCGCTCGCCTAGGGTCGTGACATGACGACCGACGCGACCCGCGCCTCCTCATCCGCCGTCCCGTCCGGCCGCTCGCGGCCTGCCCTCGAGATCGCGGTGACGAGTGCGGCCGGGGCCGTCACGGCACGCGACGGCGGGGCGGACCGCGTCGAGCTGTGCAGCGCCCTCGAGCTCGGCGGCGTCACCCCGTCGCAGGGTCTCGCCGAGGCGGCCGTCGCGACGGGCGTGCCGGTGCACGCGTTGGTCCGGTGCCGGCCCGGGGGCTTCACCTACGACGCCGACGAGCTCGACGTGATGGTGCGCGAGACCCGGGCGCTGGTGCGGTCGGGCGTGGCCGGCGTCGTCGTCGGCGCGCTGCGTGAGGACGGCTCGCTCGACGTCGACGCCGTCCGCTGGTTCGTCGACGCCGCCCTCGACGCCGCCGGGCCGGCCCGTGTCCCAGCGCTCGAGGTCACCGTCCATCGGGCCGTCGACCGCGCGGCCGACCCGGTGGCGGCCGTGGCGGCACTCGCGGGGCTTGGTGTCACGCGCGTGCTGACGTCGGGCGGGGCGTCCACGGTCGGGACGGGTCTCGCCACGGGGGTGCTGCCGCGCATGATCGAGGTCGCGGGCGACGTGCAGGTGATGGCCGGGGGCGGGGTGCAGCTCGGCGACGTCCCGGCACTCGTGGCCGCGGGGGTCGACGCCGTGCACCTGTCGGCGAAGCGGGCGCAGGCCGTGCGCGCCTCCTCGTCCCGGTCGGGGACGACCGTGTCGCTCGGCACCGAGGCGACGACCGACTCGTGGTTCGGCACCGACCCCGAGCTGGTCCGCGCCGCCCGCCACGCCCTCGACCGGGCCTGACCCGACGGCCCCGACCCGACACCCCGGGGCCGGCGAGCCGACCACCACGGGTCGCAGGGGTGCACAGTGGAGCGATGACATCGACGTCCCTCCTCGTGATCGGCGGCACCGGGCAGATCAGCGCCTCGGTCGTGAAGCAGGCCCTGCGCGACGGCCTCGCCGTGACCGTGCTCAACCGCGGCAGCACCACCATCAGGCCGGTGCCCGCGGGCGTCGAGCAGCTCGTCGCCGACGTCCGCGACGAGGAGGCGCTGGCCGCCGCCCTGAGGGGGCGTCGCTTCGACTCCGTGGCCGACTTCCTGACCTTCACGCCCGACCAGCTCGCGTCGATGCTGAGGGTGCTGGCGCCGCTGACCGACCAGTACGTGTTCATCGGCTCGGCGTCGGCCTACCAGAAGCCCCCGGTGACGTTGCCGATCACCGAGGCGACCCCCCTGTTCAATCCGTGGTGGTCGTACTCACGCGACAAGATCGCCTGCGAGCGCCTGCTGCGCGACGAGCACCTCGCCGGGCGGGTGCAGGCGACGGTGGTGCGCCCCTCGCACACGTACGACGAGACGGCCGTGCCGCTGCTCGGCGGCTGGACCACGATCGAGCGGATGCGCCGCGGCGACCCGGTCGTGCTGCACGGGGACGGCACGTCGCTCTGGGCGCTGACCCACTCGGCCGACTTCGCCCGCGCCTTCGTCGGCCTGCTCGGCCACCCCGGAGCCCTCGGCGAGGCGTTCCACATCATGTCGCCCGAGCTGCTCACCTGGAACATGATCGCCCGCGACCTGGCCGACGCCGCGGGCGCGTCGTTGCACGTCGTCCACCGCACGACGCAGGTGCTGACCGACGAGGTGCCCGAGTGGACGGCCGACCTCTGCGGCGACCGCAGCCACCCGGCCGTGTTCGACACGTCGAAGATCCGCGCGTTGGTGCCCGGCTGGGAGGCGCGGGTGCCGTTCGCCGAGGGAGCCCGCCAGATCGTCGCCTGGCACGACGCCGACGCGTCCCGCCGCACGGTCGACCCCTGGGTCGACGACGCCTACGAGCGGCTCGTCGCGCTGTAGCCGGGCGGCAGGGGTCGCGGGCGGCGCGTCGTCCGGACCCGCGCCTCCCCCGGTCGCACCACCGTCGCGTCGTCGAACCACCCACGGGCGTGGTGCGACGACGCGAGCGTGGAGCGACCAGCCGGCAGTGCGACGTTCAGCCGGCAGTGCGACGTTCAGCCGGCGGTGCGACGCAGCGCGGGCGCGGCCGTGGGCGACGAGGTGCGATCCACGGCAGCGGCCTCCGAGCCGTCCCGCACCGCGGACGCCGCGACGGGCAACGTCAGCCGGAACACCGCGCCGGGCCGCCCGAACCCGGGGGCCTCGCAGACCAGGTCGCCGCCGTGGGCGCGGGCGAGGCCGCGGGCGATGGGCAGGCCGAGGCCCGCGCCTCCGTCCCCGGAGCGTCGGGCCTCGTCGAGTCGCACCAGCCGGTCGAACACCCGCTCGCGGTCGCCCTCGGGCACGCCCGGGCCGTCGTCCGAGACCAGCACCGAGACCTCGTCGGCCCGCGACGCGTCGAGCCACAGCGTGACCTGCCCCGTGCCGCCCGTCGCGCGGGCCGCGTTGTCGACCAGGTTGCCGACGACCTGCGAGACGCGTCCCGCGTCGGCGGCGACCACGACCGGTCCGTCGGGCAGCACCACGCGCAGGTCGAGCGACGGCCGTCGCAGCCGCTGGCGTTCGACGTCGGCGAGCAGCGACGCGCCGAGGTCGACGGGTGCGACGTCGAGCGAGATGCCCTGGTCGACGCGAGCCATCAGCAGCATGTCGTCGATCAACCGGGAGGCGCGCTCGGCCTCGCGCACCACGTGCGTCGCGAGGCGCTCCCGTTCGTCGAGCGTGCCGGGCGAGCGCACGAGGGTGTCGGCCGCGGCGCGCATCCCCGCCACGGGGGTGCGCAGCTCGTGGGCGGCGTCCGAGACGAAGGCCCGCACCCGCGTCTCGGCGTCGAGGGCGGCCCGCTCGGCCCCCTCGACGCCGTCGAGCATCTCGTCGAACGCGACGGCGACGCGGCCGATCTCGGTGTCGCGACGAGCCGGGCGCAGGCGTCGGCCCCGGTCCCCGTGCGCGATGGACCGCGCCACGCCCGTCATCCGGTCGAGCGGTCGCAGCGTCGCCCGGACCACGAGGGCCAGGCCGATCGCGGCGATGAGCAGGAACGCCGCGGAGGCGCCGATCATCACCCAGCGCAGCTGCACCAGGGTCTCGCCCACCGACCGCGAGTCCGTCGTCAGCGTGATCGTCGAGCCGTCGCTGAGCTGCGAGACGAGGGTCGTGACCTCGTCGTCGCTCCGCACCTCGGACGAGCTGACCGTGACCGGGTCGGACGAGGAGGCGCCGGTCGCGTCCCCGGAGTCGGTGCCGGTCGACGGGTCGCCGCCGGACGACGAGCCGGAACCGGAGCCGCCGTCGGCGCCGGTGCCCGCGCCTCCCGGGCCGTCGGAGAGGCCGGAGGCCGGACCGCCGCGACCGGGGCCGCCCTCGCCGAGCGAGGGTGGGCCCTCGCGCAGCTCGTCGGGGCTCGGGCCGGCGACGATCGCGTCGCCGTCCGCGTCGCGGATGACGACCGACAGGCCCTGGGCCGACAGGCGGTCGGCGAGTTCGTCGCCGTCCACCGTGCCGACCAGGGCGGCGGCCGCCGCGGCCCGGTCCGAGAGCCGGTCGACGACCTGGGCGCGGAGGCGCTGGCCGAGGGTCAGCTCGACCGTCACGGCGAGCGCCGTCAGCAGGACGGCGAGCAGCAGCAGCACGGCGACGACCGTGCGGACGCGCAACGAGCCGGTCCGCAGCCCGGGTGCGGTCGCCTCGGGGGCCCGACCCGCGCCTCCTCGGGGGTGGGTCTGGGCGTCGTGGGGCCGGGTCGTGGCGTCGTGGGGTCGGGTCGGCTCGCCGGTCGACAGGGAGGCGCGGCGGGGGCGGGTCACGCGCTCATCCGGTAACCGAGACCGCGGACGGTGTGGATCAGGCGGGGGCCGCGGCTCTCCATCTTGCGGCGCAGCGCGCTGAGGTGCACCTCGACGAGGTTGGGGTCGTAGTCGTCGTAGCCCCAGACCTGGGTGAGGATCTGCGTCTTCGAGACGGTGCGTCCACGGCTCTCGGCGAGGAAGCCGAGCAGGCGGAACTCGGTCGCGGTGAGGTCGAGCGCTTCGCCGCCGCGCGTGATGCGGGCCGCCTCGGGGTCGACCACGAGGTCGCCGATCTCGATCACCGAGGGGATGCGACCACGACGACGCAGCACGGCCGTGACCCGGGCGATCAGCTCGGCCACGGCGAACGGCTTGACCACGTAGTCGTCGACGCCCTCGGAGAAGCCGCGCAGCCGGTCGTCGACCTCGTCACGCGCCGTCAGCATCACGACGGCCGCGTCCGACGAGGTGCGGATGGTGCTCGCCAGGCGGATGCCGCTCGCCCCGGGCAGCATCCAGTCGAGCACGACGAGGTCGGGCACGAAGGCGGCGAGCTGCTCGGTCAGGTCGGAGCCGTCGGCCAGGCCGTGCACGGCGAAGCCCTCGGCACCGAGCGCGGTGACGACGGCGGTGCGGATGGTCTCGTCGTCGTCGATCACGAGGACGCGGGCAGGGCTGAGCATCCACGCACGGTAGGTGCGGCGGGTGGGCGGAGGCTATGGACGGGCTGGGCGGCGGGTGTGCGTCGCAGCGAACGGCCAGCCGCGGCACCGGGGTCGGGCTCACGGGAAGACGGCGCCGCGGACGCCGCTCGCGTCAGCCGCGGGCGTGGCGGACGTACGCGACGATCGCGTTGGCGTGCCCGTGGCCCAGCCCGTGCTCGGACTTCAGCCACGACACGACCTGCATGTGGGCGTGCTCGTCGAGGCGTGCGTCGACCAGGTCGAGCCAGTCCTGCATCGGCCGACCGTAGGTGCGCTCGATGCTCGGGAAGTACGACGCCGGCCCCTTCACGGCCTGGCCGTCGGCGGGCGGTTCGGGTGCCAGGACGCGTCGCTCGGACATGCGGTGACGGTAGCAGCCCGGGACGGTGGCAGGCGGGGTCGACGCTTCGCAGCCGCCCGTTTCCCCTAGGGTCACCTCATGTCGAGGGAACGTCGAAGGCGCCAACTGATCGCCGGTGGGGTGACGGCGGCCGTCTCCCTCGGGGCGTTCGGCGCCGGAGGCCTGGTGTCGACCGCCTGGCCGGCGGCATCGGGAGTCGTCGGGGCGGTCAGCTTCGGGGCGTTCCTGGTCTCGCTCTGGTTCTTCCTGACGGTCGTCGCCGAGCGGGACGGCCCGCCGACGGCGACGACCGTGCTGCCGACGAACCCCGCGGCCCGGCCGGTGCGGCAGCTCCGAGAGCCTCCCTTCGTCCCGGTCCTGCGGCGGGTCGGCGTCGACGAGGCCCTCGACCTGTTGCTCGCCCAGGATCGCGGCGAGGACGCGACCAGCGACGAGCGCGAGGTCGTCGTCGCACTCACGGCCGCAGATCTCGTGACGATGTCGAGCGCCCTGCGGGCCGTCGTCGTCGACCCCTTCACGGACGACCGGGACGGGCTCCTCCGAGTGTCGTCGTCGACGGCACTCGCCTGGGCGCGCCGAGCGGATCGGGCCGCGCGGGATGCGCCCGCACCGGGTCCTCCGGGTGTCGGGTCGGTGGGGGTGCGACGCATCGGCTGGACGGCCTGGGCCCTCGAGCAGGATGACCCGGTCGGGGTCGGAGCGGCGCCGGACCCGTGGTTCGCCGTCCGTGTCGACCAGCTCCGGTTCGTCGCAGACGCGGTCCGGCGCGTGGCCCAGGCGGGGCCACCGGCCGGTCGGCCGGCAGCCGACGTGCCCGGACTCGACGAGGCGGTGGTCCACGAGGTGGCGTCGCGTCTGTCGCTCGTCCTCCGGGGCGCCTCGGTGTCCGACCCGCGCCCCGTTCCCGCTCCGCCCACCGGTAGGCGCGTGTCTCCCCCGCCTGTCCTGGTCGAGGTCACGTGGGGGCTCGAGCCGTCGGACGTCCGAAGCCGCCTCCGCCCCGGCCTCAGCTATCGGCCCCTCGTCTGGCTCGGCTCCGGCCACCCCGACTTCTCTGCCGGCGAGGCGACCCTCGACGGAGTCCTGGTGGGGGCGATCTGCTCACGAGCAGGGGACGGGGACGGGGACGGCCGCGACCGGGTCGAGCTCCGCTTCTGGGCGCAGGTCGACCTCGGCGATCTCGTCACACCCGGTGACCCGGTGACGCTGCTCGAGGGGGAACGCACCGTGGCCCGCGGCGTCGTGGTGGACGGCACGACTTAAGCCCCGCTTCAGATTCGCTTCCGAGAGTGGTGCCTGCCGGAGGGAACGACCCGACCGCCAGCCGCACCACGGCCGGCCCGGCACCGAGATCTGGAGACACCATGGCGAAGGACATCACCCCCGGCGGCCGCGACGACGACCGTCGCGACGAGGACACCCCCTCGCAGGACGACGCGTGGGCCGAGCGCCTCCGCCGCGAGGACGAGGACGAGGACGCCCGCGCGACGACCGAGCTGCCCGCCGCGGCACCCGGCCAGCCGACCGCACCGACCACGCCGATCGTCGCCGACGACCAGCGCACCCGCGAACTGCCTGCCGAGGGCAGTGCGTTCCGCGCCGAGCCGGCCACGCGACGCCGTTCGAAGAAGGGCCTGCTCGTCGGCATCGGCATCGCCGCGGCCGGCCTCGCCCTCGTCGGCACGAGCACGGCCGTCGCCGTCTCGAACGCCGGCGGCTCGACCGTCAGCGCCTCGTCGACCGCCACCCCGGGCCAGGACGACGCCTCGAAGCCGGGCGACGGCGCCACCGGGGCTCCGACGGACGCCCCGACCCCGCCGACCCCCGGTGACGAGGCAGACGGCAGCGGACCCGCCGAGGGCACCGGTCCCGACGGCAAGGCGCTGCCGACCCCGGGCACCGGCCCCGACGGCGAAGCCCTGCCCGAACCCGGCACGGGGCCTGACGGCAAGGCCCTGCCCGAACCCGGCACCGGCCCCGACGGCGAGGCCCTGCCGACCCCCGGCACCGGCCCCGACGGCAAGGCGCTGCCGACCCCCGCCGACGGCGGCCCGAAGGGCCCCGGCCACGGTCCCGGCAAGGGCGGACCCGAGAAGGACGCGGACGGCGGAGACGACTCCGATCGTCCGACCCCGCCGACCGACGCTCCGACCCCTCCCACGGACGCCCCGACGCCCACGGACGCGCCGACCCCCGACACCGACGAGGGCTCGGGCTCGTAGGTCGGCCCCGGACCTGCGGCCCCGGGCCTGCGGCCCGGACCGCAGGCTCCCGTCAGAACCGCGTGGTGATGCCGCCCTCGACCACGGGCGGCACGCCGCGGCGGTCGGCCGCGCCCCGCACCGTGGCGATCTCGGCCCACTTGTCGATCGTCGTGCAGGGGTGCGAGACGCCGAGCCGCACGAGGTCGCCGACCTGCAGGCCGGACGACGGGTCGAGCCGCAAGAAGGCGTGCTGGTCGTTCAGCGCCGAGACGTGCGACCCGTCGAGCACGCCCGGGAGGCGCCGGTCGGCCGCTTGGGGACGCCACGCCTCGAGCGCCACCGGGAACCCCTCGTCGTCGGAGGTGTCACGCCGGCCGACGTTGAGCAGGGCCAGCCCGGGCTCGGGACGCGACACCACGGACGCCCACAGCTCGAGGGCCGGTCGGAACGCCGGCCCTGCCGCGAGCCCGGCGGGCGCCCCGCCCGCGGGCTCGGCACCGAACCCCTCGGTGAGACCGTCGAGCCCGGTCAGCTCGCCGTCGGTCGGCCCGCCCATCTCGCGATCGGCCTGCGTCCCGGCCGAACCGTCGCCGACGACGACCGTGACGTCCCGGTCGACGTCACCCGCGCCTCCTGACCCCAGGGGCGTCGCGCCGCGGGCGGCGGGCGTCAACCGGCGGTACAGGTCGTGGTCGTGGGCCACGTACGAGCCCGATCGCAGCACGACGCGCGTGCGTGGGCCCTGCAGCCCCGAGGGGTCGTGGCGGCCGCCGAGCACGGCGACGACGCGGTCGAAGTAGACGCTTCCGCCCGCGGTGAGCACGACGTCGTGGCCGGACGCCAGCCAGGCGTCGAACGCCGGGGCCCCGATGCCGTCGAGCACCTCGAGCAGGCCCTGGAGGTAGTCGTCGACCACGGCGATGCCGGCGTCGTCGACGTCGTGGGTGAGGGCGCCCTCGTAACCGGCGACGCCGGCCAACACCAGGTGCGGAGCCGCGGTCACGGCCTCGGCCACGAGCAGGGCCTCGCGCACCGAGCGGGCCCCCGTCCGCCCGAGCGGCGACCCGAACTCGACCAGCACGGCCAACGGCCGCTCGGCCTCGCCCCGAGCCAGGCCGGCGTCGACCAGCCGCACCGTCTCGACCGAGTCGACCCACATCAGCACGTCGACCCCGGGCGCGGAGAGCGCCGCCAGGGTCGCCGGGGCGAACGCGGTGCCCGCCATGACGACGGTCGGCACCCCGGCCTCGCGCGCCACGGCGACCTGGAAGGCCGTCGCGAGCGTGATGCCCCACGCCCCGGCGTCGAGCTGCCGCCGCCAGATCTCGGGTGCCATCGTCGTCTTGCCGTGCGGCGCCAGGTCGACGCCGGCCTCTCGACACCAGGCGGCCATCGTGGCGACGTTGTGGTCGAGGGCGTCGAGGTCGAGGGTCAACAACGGGGTCGCGAGGTCGATCAGCGGCACGGGCCGCGGTTCGCGACCGAAGCCGACCTTGCTGGTCGACGGGTGGGCCGCGGTCGACGGGCCCTGGGACGACGGTGCCTGGGGTGACGTGGTCATGATGCCTTCCGACGGGGCGGGTGGAGGGTGGAGCGCTCAGGCCGTGTGTCGGTGCCTGCCGGTAGCTTGGCAGTCACCCCCGACACACGACACATCACGTCGGTTCCCCAGACCATCGAGCAGAGAAGAGCAGACCTGTGAGCGAGAAGACCGAAGTCCGCACCGGCGGCGCCCCGACCCCCATCTCGACCTTCTCGCAGGGCGTGCTCAAGAACGGGTTCCTCAGCGTCTCGGGCCAGGGTCCGCAAGACCCCGCCACGAGCGAGTACCTGCACCCCGGCGACCTCACGTCGCAGACGGTCCGCACCCTCGACAACGTCAAGGCCGTCGTCGAGGGCGCCGGCGGCACGTTCGACGACGTCGTCTCGTTGCGGGTCTTCCTCACCACGCGAGACGACTTCGCCGAGATGAACGCCGCCTACGAGACCTACCTGCTGCAGAACGTGCCGAGCGGCGTCTTCCCCACCCGCACCACGGTCTTCGTCGAGCTGCCGAACGAGGCCATGCTCGTCGAGATCGACGCCCTCGCCGTCCTCGGCTGACGCCCGACCACACCGCAGGAGGCGCGGGTCACTCCCCCGCGCCCGTCACCACCACGGTCTTCCGCGACCACGTCGAGTCGGTCAGCTGGGCCAGCATGAACCGCGCGACGTCGGCCCGGGTGACGTGGATGCCGCCTCCCTGGGGCAGCCTCTCCCCCGTGGCGAGCGATCCGGTCGCCGGGTCGTGGGTGAGACGCGTCGGGTAGACGAGGGTCCAGTCCAGGCCGCTCTCGCGCACCTCGGCGTCGGCGACCTCCTTGGCGGCGTAGACCTTGCCGAGCACGGTGTGGAAGAACACCTTCTGCAACGTGTTCGCGTCGTCCTGGCTGTCGCCGACGCCGAACGCCGAGCAGACGACCAGCCGGTCGACGCCCGCCTCGCGCATCGCCGGCAGCAGGGCCCGACCGACCTCGACCTCGACCGGGTGCCGGATGTTCCGCGAACCGACCGTGTTGAGCACCGCGTCCTGATCGGCCACGGCGGCGCGGACGTCGTCCGGCGAGGTCGCGTCTCCCGTCAGCACCCGCACGCCGTCGGTCACGTCGAGAGACGAGGCGTCGCGGACGAGCACCGTCACGTCGTGCCCTGCCGACAGGGCGACTCGCAGCACGTGGGAGCCCGTGCCCCCGGTCGCTCCCAGCACCAGAACCTTCATCGCGCCTCCTGTCGTTCACCGAAGCGAACACCGTCCGGCCGGGGCGGGGCCGGGAGAACCCGATCGACCACCTGGACGGCCGGGCGCCCGCACGCCGAGGAGCGCCGACGCGCACCGCCCCGAGCCCGCGACCGGTGCCGAAGCCGAACTGCCCCCGACGGGGCGGGTCAGCGGAGGCGACGGCCGGCTGCCCAGAGGCCGACCAGCCCCGACGGGCCGAGCCGGGGCGTCGCGTAGGTGGCCCGGTCGGCGTAGGCCCCCGGGTCGATCAGCTGCAGGTCGGCGACGGCTCCGGGAGCGATGCCGAGCGCGCCTCCTCCGTGACCGCCGGCGCGGCCGCCGCCCAGCCCGAACCGCGAGGAGGCGCGGGTCGACAGGCGCGCGATCGCCTCGCCCCGTGACAGCACGGCCCTCGGCCCCGTGCCGGCGTACGTGTCGAGCACGCGTGAGAAGGTGCCGTACAGCCGTGGGTGCACGGTGCCGGTCTCACGCGGCAGGCCGTCCGAACCGACCAGGGCGTGCGGCCAGGCGAGGGCCGTCCGCATGCCCTCGAGGTCGGTGTGGAAGACGATGACGGTCAGCGCGCCGCGTTCGGCGAGGACGAGGTCGGCGAGCACCTCGCGGGGGTCGGCCCCGACGGCCGCCGCGATGTCGGACAGCGGTCGCCCCTCGAACGGCTCGTGCTCGGGCCGCGTGAAGCCGGCCAATGAGATGCGCGCCGGGCCGATCGCGGCGTACTGGTTCTCGAGCGTCGAGCCGGCCCACGGCTCGAGCAGCCCGTCGAGCACCTGCCGTCGCGAGAGCGTGCCGGGTCGCAGCGCCTCGAGCAGGCTCTCGACCCCGTGGTCGGCGGTCGCCGGCGGGAAGAGCGACGCCACCGTCGTGCTGCCCGCGTCGTAGGGGTAGACGTCGGCGCTGACGTCGACCCCGTCGCGGCGAAGGGCGTCGAGGTGGTCTACGACGGCGGGCATGCCTCCGACGTTGCGGGGCCCGGTCACCTTGAGGTGGCTGACGTGCACCGCCGCACCGGTCTCGCGCCCGAGGGACGCCAGTTCGTCGACGGAGGCGCGCAGCCCGTCGGCCTCGTTGCGGACGTGGGCGACGAGCAGCTTTCCGCGCACGGCGCACTCCCGCGCGAGGGCGACGAGTTCGGGCCGGTCGGCGGCGTCGCCGGGCGCGTACATGAGACCGATCGAGACGCCCAGGGCGCCTGCGTCGAGCGCCTCGCCCACCGACGCCGCGATGCGTGACCGCTCGTCGGGATCGGCCGGGCGTCGCTCGAAGCCGACGACGGCCGCCCGCAGGGGCGCGTGCGGCACGAGCGTCGCGGCGTGCAGGCCGTACCGCCCGTCGGCGTCGCCCTCGGCGAGCGTCCGCACGTAGTCGGCGAAGGTCGGCCACGTGCGGCGGGGGAAGTCCCCGAGCACCGGCCGTGAGTAGTCCGCGAGCGAGCGGTCGGCGGGGTCGGACGGCGACGGCGCCACGCCCTGGCCGCAGTTGCCGACGACGGTGGTCGTGACGCCCTGCCCGGTCTTCGGGTCGACCCCGCCCGGGCGGAACAGCGCGGCGTCGTCGTGCGCGTGCACGTCGACGAAGCCGGGCAGCACGTCGAGTCCCGTCGCGTCGACCACCTCGACGTCTCGCGTGGGCGCGGCGGCCCCGCCTGCCCCGGTCGCCCCGCCTGCCCCGGCCGAGGAGGCGCGGCGCCCCTCCCCGAGGAGCGCCGCCGCCCCGGCCCCGACGGCCGCGACCACCCCGTCGCGCACCACGACGTCCGCGACGCGACCCGCGCCTCCCGAACCGTCCCAGACCGTCCCGCCCACCAGCACCAGCGTCGTCACGACGGCACCGTGGTCGTCACGAGTGCACCGCGATCTACTCGAACCGCTGCCACTCGGGCTTGTTCTCGTACGTGTAGCGGTAGTAGTCGGCGAGCTGCAGCTCGGACGCGGCGGCCTCGTCGGCGACGATCGTGGCGTGCCGGTGCAGCTGGAGCGCGCTGCCCGGGCACATCGCGCTGAGCGGCCCCTCGACCATGCCCGCGACCGCCGAGGCCTTGGCCGACCCCTGGGCCACGAGGACGACCTCGTGCGCGTCGAGGATCGTGCCGAGCCCCTGCGTCAGGCAGTGCGTCGGCACCTGCGAGGGGTCGTCGAAGAACCGCGCGTTGTCGGCCCTGGTCTGCGGGGCCAGGGTCTTGATGCGGGTGCGCGACGCGAACGACGACGTGGGTTCGTTGAAGCCGATGTGCCCGTTCGCCCCGATGCCGAGGATCTGGACGTCGATGCCGCCGGCGTCGGCGATCGCCCGCTCGTAGTCGACGACCGCGGCCTCGACGTCGCTCGCCCGGCCGTCGGGGACGCGCACCCGCGAGGCGTCCATGCCCAGCGGCACGACGACGTCGCGGTGGATGACCGACGCGTAGCTCTCGGGGTGCTCGAGCGGGATGCCGACGTACTCGTCGAGCGCGAAGCCCGAGGCACGACCGAAGTCGAGCTCGCCGGCCTCGACGCGGGCCGCGAGCGAGGCGTAGATGCCGGTGGGCGACGACCCGGTCGCGAGGCCCAGCACGGCCTCGGGGTCGCGCTGGACGACCGACGCGATCTTGCGGGCGGCGACGCGGCCGACCTCGTCGGCGTCGCGGACGATGATGATCTCCATGGGGCTCCTCCCCGGTCGTGACGAGTGCGCGGGCCCACGCGGGGCCGACACCGGCACCGGCATCGGTGCCGGCACCGGCACCGGCACCGGCACCGGCACCCGTACCGGCGCTGGTGCCGGGACGCGCGTCGCGCCTCCTAGGCCTCGGCGCGGATGTTCGCCACGACCGACTCGATGTACGCCTCGCGCTCTTCTCGCGAGGCCGGACGCCCGGGCACGCCCGGTCGTCGCTGCCACGGTAGCGGGCCGGACTCGTGCCGGTACTCGACGCCGATCGCGTCGAGGCGGGACAGGTGCACGGCCAGCCGTGTGGAGAAGTCGTCGAAGTCGCGCGGCTCGGTCGTCCAGAGCGCCTCGGCGACGGCGCACAACCGGGGGAACGCGAAGAAGTCGATCGTGCGGGGCGAGTCCATGTGCTCGGTCCAGATGTTGGCCTGGCCGCCCAGCACGTGGCGGGCCTCGGTCTCGTCGAGTGCGTCGGGCACCGGCTCGAAGGCGTACACGTCGGCGAGGGTGAGCGGGATCGACACGGGGATCGGCTCGTCCGGCCCGTCCGACTGCCGGTAGTCGAGGTACACCTGGTCGTCGGGACAGGCGACGACGTCGTAACCGCGCCGGGCCGCCGTGACAGCGCCGGTCATGCCGCGCCACGACGCGACCGTCGCACCGGGCGACATCGTGGCGTTCCCCTCGAGGATCTCGTCCCAGCCGAAGGTGCGCCGCCCAGCCGCCGCCAGGTGCGCGTCGAGCCGGCCGATGAACCAGGCCTGCAGCTCCTCCTCGTCGGCGAGGCCGCGCTCGCGCATCAACTGCTGCGTCCGCGGGTCGGACCGCCACTGCGCCTTGGGGCACTCGTCCCCGCCGATGCCGATCCAGGTGCCCGGGAACAGCTCCATCACCTCGTCGAGCACGTCCGTGTAGAAGTCGACCGTCGACTGCTCGGTGTTCAGCACGTCCTCGAAGATGCCCCATTCCGTGCCGACGGCGATCTGCCGTGGTGACGCGACGAGCGTGCCGTCGACCTCGACCGCGCCGACGCCGAGGTGCGGGTAGGCCGTGATCGCGGCCATCGAGTGGCCCGGCACGTCGACCTCGGGCACGACCGTGATGTGGCGCGCCGCGGCGTAGGCGACCACCTCGCGGATGTCGTCCTGCGTGTAGAACCCACCGTGCGGTCGGCCGTCCTGGGTCGCGTCCGGCCCCGCCCCGACCTGCGTCGACCCGCGCCAGGCGCCCACCGAGGTCAACCGTGGGTACTTCGCGATCTCGATGCGCCAGCCCTGGTCCTCGGTGAGGTGCCAGTGCAGCGTGTTCAGCCGGTGCAGCGCCATCAGGTCGACGAAGCGCAGCACGTCGTGCTTCGGCAGGAAGTGCCGGGCGACGTCGAGGTGCGTCCCGCGCCACCCGAAGCGAGGGCGGTCCTCGACGTCGACCGCGGGCACGACCCAGTCCACGCCGGTCACGAGCGCCGTCCGGTACACGGCCGCGGGCAGCAGCTGACGCAGCACCTGGGCCCCGTGGAACGCCCCGGCCGCGTCGCCACCGGTGATGCGCACGCCGGCCGGTCGCGCCTCCAGCCGGTAGGCCTCGGCGCCGAGCGAGGCGTCGAGGTCGAACGAGATGCCGGTGCCGTCGGCGCTGCCCTCGCGCAGCGGCAGCCCGGTCGCCGGGCGCAGCGACTGCTGCAGCCAGGCGACGACGCCCGCGAGCTCGTCGGGCGCCGAGACGCGCGTGGCCGGATCGAGGCGGAACGCCCCGGAGGCGCGGGTCAGCCGAGCCGGACGCGGCACGATCGCGACCGGTGCGGTCTCGGGCGTCGTGGCGCCGGGCCGAGCGGGCGTCGAGGTGGTCGAGGGTGCGTGCGTCACGGGTCAGCCCTTCACGGCGCCGGCGGACATGCCGGTCACCAGGTTGCGTTGGATGATCATGAAGAAGACGACGACCGGCAGCGAGAACAGCACCGAGGCCGCCATCTGCCCGCCGAAGTCGGTGCCGCTGGTCGGCGTGCTGAACGAGGCCAGCCAGACGGGCAGCGTGTACATCGACTGGTCCTTCATGAACGTGTAGGCCACGAGGTAGTCGTTCCAGGCGGCGATGAACGCGAAGATGCTCGTCGCGATCATGCCGGGCAGCACAAGCGGGAACATGATGCGCGTCAGCACCTGCCAGGTGCTCGCCCCGTCGAGCTGGGCGGCCTCCTCGACCTCGACCGGGATCGCCAGGAAGAACCCGCGCATCACCCAGATCGAGAACGGCAGGGTCGACGCGACGTACGCCAGGATGAGCCCGCCGTAGGTGCCGAGCAGCCCGAGGCTGTTGAAGATCAGGAACTGCGGGATCAGCAGGGCCGTCGCCGGCAGCATCTGCACGATCAGGATGAACACCATGATCGTGCGCCGCCCCCGGAACCGGAACCGCGACAGGGCGGCCGACGCGAACAGGCCGAGCACGATCGAGAAGATCACCGCGCCCGCGACGACGATGACGCTGTTGCGCAGGTTCGTGAAGAAGTCCGACTGCGTCACGGCGACGACGAAGTTGTCGAGCGTCGGGTTCTGGGGCCAGAACAGCGGGGTCGCCGTCATCACCTCGGGTCGCGGCTTAAAGGCCGTGTTCACCATCCAGTAGACGGGGAACAGCCAGACGAGGCTGAAGACGACGGCGATCGCGTTGCTGACCCAGCGGGGCTTCCGGCGTCGACGGGTCGGGCGGGCGGACGACGGGCGGCCGGTGCCGTGGCCCGGGCGCGCCTCCTTCGCCTTCTCGTCGCGGGCGACGGTCTCGGTCGTCGTGGTGCCGACGCCGGCGGGTGCGGTCGTGGTCACAGGTCTTCTCCGGATCGGACGAGGTTGCGGACGTAGAACGCGGTCAGCACGACGAGCAGCAGCGTGGTGACCACCGAGATGGCGGCGCCCTGCCCGATGTCGAAGCCGACGAACGCGGTGACGTAGGTGAAGACGCCCAGGGTCGAGGTCGCGTCGTCGGGGCCGCCGGCCGAGACGAGCCAGATCTGGTTGAAGACGTTGAAGTCCCAGATGATCGACAAGATCGTGATCAGCAGCAGCGTCGGCTTGAGGAACACCAGGGTGACCGTCCGGTACACACGCCACTCGCTCGCCCCGTCGAGTCGTGCGGCCTCCTTGTACTCGAGCGGGATCTGCGTCTCGGCGGCGTACATCGTCAGCGCGATGAAGGGCACGGCCTGCCACACGATGAGCAGCCAGATGCTCGTGTAGGCGAGGGCCGCGTCGTTCGACCAGTCGACGTCGGTCATGTCGCCGACCAGGCCGGTCTGGGTGAGCAGCCAGTTGACGACGCCGTAGCCGGGCTGGAAGAGCCACTTCCAGACGATCGACGACGCCACGTTCGGCATCGCCCAGGCCAGGATCAGCACGACCGTCACGGTGTAGCGCATGGGCGTGCCCAGCCGGGTCAGCAGGTGCGAGACGCCGGTGCCGATCAGCACGCTGCCGCCGACCATGGCGGCCGTGAAGACGAGCGTGCGCACGAGCGACCACCAGAAGGCGGTGTCGGTGAGCAGGGTCGCGTACTGCTGCACGCCCACCGAATCGTACGCGCCGGTGAAGAGCGAGCGCTGGTCGTAGTCGGTGAACGACGTGAACACCAGGAAGACGATCGGCGCGACGGTCACGGCCAGCAGCACGATGCCGGCCGGCGAGAGCAGCCAGAGCGGCGCGAGCTGACGTTTCTTCCCCGGTCGCACCGGAGCCCCGCGCTCGTCCTTCGGGCGCTTGCCGCCCTTCCGGTCGGGCGCGGCGTCGGGCGGGGTCTCGGTGAGACCGGGAGCGATCGAGAGGGCCACGGTTCCTCTTTCGGTTCGAGTCCAGGAGGTGCGGGTCGAGGGGGCGGGGACGTCGCGCGATCAGGTGCTCGCGCGACGCCCCCGGGGTGCTGCCGGCTGCTCGGTGGCGGCCGGGGGCGCCGCGTCGCTAGTCGTTCAACGCCTTGTCGGTGGCTTCGTCGAAGGACTTCGCCGCGGCCTCGGCCGACTTGGAGCCCGAGACGACCGAGGAGAAGAGCTGGTTGATGCTCTTGTCGCCCTCGAGGGCCGCCCAGTTCGCGCTGGCCGGGGTGGCCTTCGAGTTCAGCGCGGCGTCGAAGAAGCCCTTCTGGATCGGGGTGATGACGTCGGCCGCCGCCTTGATGCCCTCTTCGCTGTTCGGGATCCAGCCGTCGTTGCCGACGACCCACTCGCTCTGGATGTCCGGGCTGGTGGCGATCTTGGTCCACTGCAGGGCCAGGTCGGAGTTCTGGCTCTTCGCCGCGATGCCCCAGTCCGAGCCGCCGAGCATGACCGGCTGCGTCTCACCCGACTTGCCCGGCATCGGGAAGGTGCCGAAGTCGTCGTCGGTCAGCGCGGGGTTGGCCTTCTTGATGAGGTCGATCGAGCCGTTCGTGTGCAGGATCGTCGCGGTCTTGCCGTCGGCGAAGACCTGCGTCTGGTCGGGCGCGTCGGTGTCGAGGGTCTGCGAGGCGGGCGTCGAGTAGGCGTTCTGGAACTCCTTGAAGTCGGCCAGGCCCTGCTGCGCCTCGTCGCTCTCGAGGCCGGCCGTCCAGGTGCCGTCCTTCGAGGTGGCGATCTCGCCGCCGGCGTCCCAGACGAACTGCATGCCCGCGTACCAGTACTGGCCGGGCAGGTAGAACGCCGAGAAGTCGGAGGCGGTGTTGGCGGCCTTCACCTTGTCGAGGTCGGCGGTGAGCTCGTCGTAGGTGGTGGGCGCCTCGGTGATGCCGGCCTGTGCCCACATCGTCTTGTTGTAGATGACGGCCCGGGCACCGGCGAAGCCGGGCACGGCGTAGAGCGCGTCGTCGACGGTGGCGGGCTCCTCGAGACCGGTCAGCCAGGTCTGGCCCTGCTCGAGGTCGTCGCGGTACGAGGTCAGGTCGAGCAGGGCGCCGTTCGCGGCGTAGCTGGCGACCTGGGTGTTGCCGAGGTCGAGCACGTCCGGCGGGGTGCTCGTCGCGAGCGCCGTGCTGATCTTTGTCGTGATGCCGTCCCACTGCTGGATCTGGACGTCGACCTCGGCGCCCGTCTCCTCGGTGAACTCCTCGTTGATCGCGTCGATGGTCTCGGGCGTGTAGTCGCCGGTCATGACCCAGACGGTCAGGGTCTTGCCGTCGCCCTTGCTCGTGGGGACGGCCTGCGGCGAGTCGGACGAGCTGCCGCCCGTGCCCGAGCTCGAGCAGGCGGTCAGGGCGAGTGCCGCGGCCAGGCCCAGGGCCCCGACCGCCGTGTAGCGTTGGATTCGCAATTTCATCTCCTCGTTCTCGAAGCGGGGATGCCGCATCGCTGTGGTCCCGGCCCGCGCTCGCACAAGCGTCGGGTCGGGAATGCGGCACGGGCGGAGGCCCTGGCCGCCTCCGGGGGTGGGCCCCCGAGGTCTGTGGTGGGGTTCACGTCAACCCCAGTTCGGCCTGCAGCACGAACGAGGCCGCGCCCCGCAGGGCGAGGTCGGTGCCGCTGCCCGCGATGCGCATGGTGAGGCCGTTGCTGACGGCCGACAGCGTCCGCTGCCGCACGGTCTCGCGGGCGGCCCGCAGCAGGGCGCCCTCGACCAGGTCGGCGGGGCCCGACAGCACGACCTCGTCGATGTTCAAGGCGCTGACGATCGGCGCGAGGACGAGCCCGAGCGCACGACCGGCGTCGTGCAGCACGGCACCCCGCGAACCCTCGTCGTGCTGACGGAGGCGCGCCCTCAGTTGCGGGGCGGCCAGCACCTCCTCGAGGCACCCGCGTCGCCCGCACGCGCACACGTCGCCGTTCTCGTCGACCGTCACGTGCCCGATCTCCCCGGCCGAGAACTGGTCGCCCTCGACGAGGGCGCCGGCGACGACCAGCCCGACGCCGACGCCGTGGTCGATCGTCACCACCATGAGGCTCTGGGCCGTCGCGGCGCGTGCGGTCGCGGGGTGCGGGGTCGCGGGGTGCGCGGTCGCGGCCTGTACGGTCGTCTCGCCGAAGGTGCGGATGCCCACGGCGGCGGCGTTCGAGTCGTTGCCGACGTGGACCGGCAGCCCGGCGTGGTCGGACAGGCGCGCTCGCAGGGGCAGGTCGTACCAGCCGAGGTGGACGGCGGTGCGGACGACCCCGTCGTGGTCGACGATGCCCGGCGTCGCGACGCCGACGCCGAGCACCGGGCGGGTCGTCAGCGCGCCGAGGTCGTCGACGAGACGTTCGACCAGGGCGACCGCGGCTTCACCGACGGCGCCGTCGAGGTCGACGCTCGCGCGCTCGACGACGCCGCCCCGCAGGTCGACGACGGCCCCCACGAAGCGCTCCGCGCTCGACAGGTCGACCGTGACGATGTGGAAGGCGTCCGACTCGATGCCGACGAGCGTCGCCGGCTTGCCGACCCGGGAGTCGTCCCGGACGCCGAGCTCGCGGGCGACGCCGCCGTCGATCAGCTCGGCGACGAGGGCCGAGACCGTGGGACGGGTCAGTCCCGAGCGACGGGCGAGGTCCGCCCGGCTCATCGAGCCGTCGCGGTAGAGCGCCTGCAGGACGAGCGACCGGTTGTGCGCGCGGACGGGCGCTTGCTGCTGCCTGGTGATCGTCGTGCTGGTCACGGGCGCGTCCTCTCGTCTCGGCATCGTCGCCGACCTGTGGCCCGGTCTGCAGGCCCGTCGGCAGCGGCGCCGGGGTGGCGACGCCATGGTGGCGTGCCGTTAGTAAATGAGCCTTACAAACACGTGTCAAGGTGCGTGGCGGCGAGTTTACGCACACGAAACACCGACGGTCAACACCCGAAACATCGGCTGTGGATCTCTCTGCCCCTTGCCGAGGCAGGGTTCGTAAGCTTTACTAACAAACATGTCCACGCCCGCCACCGCGTCCGTCGTCGCGGCCCACGGCGCGCTCGGCCACGCCCCGGCGGGCCCCTCCGCAGCCGACCCGACGGGACGGCCGTGAGGGTCGGTCTCGACATCGGCGGCACCAAGATCGACGCCGTCGTCGTGGACGCGACCGGCGCACCCGTCCACCGCCTCCGGCTGCCGACGGGGTTCGGCCCGGACGCCGTGCTGGCCAACGCGATCGCGGCCGTGACCTCGCTGGCCGGTCGCGCGGGCGTCGACGTCACCGCCTTCGAGTCCGTCGGCATCGGCATCCCCGGCCTGGTCGACGGCGCGACGGGTCGCGTCCGGCACGCGGTGAACATCGGCTTCGACGACGTGGCGGTGGGCCCGACGCTGAGCGCCCGGCTCGGGGTGCCGGTGCGGGTCGAGAACGACGTCAACGCGGCCGCCCTCGGCGCCTACCTGGCCATGTCGTTGTCCGGGTCGGTCGGCTACCTGAACCTCGGCACCGGCCTCGCCGCGGGCCTCGTCGTCGACGGTGAGCTCTGGCGCGGGTCACGGGGGGTCTCGGGTGAGATCGGTCACGTCCCGGTCGACCCGTCCGGCGAGCTCTGCCCCTGCGGTCAGCGCGGATGCCTCGAGACCGTGGCGGCCGGCGCCGCGGTGTCACGCCACTGGCCGACCCACGACGCGTACCCGGCCGTGGCCCTGTTCGCGGCGGCCGACGCGGGCGACCCCGAGGCCGTCCGCGTGCGTGCCGACCTCGCGGCGGGCGTCGCTGCCGCGGTGCGCCTCCTCGTCCTGACGACGGACGTCGATTCGGTCGTCATCGGCGGCGGGCTGAGCAACCTCGGCCGCCCCCTGCTCGACGACGTCGCGGGGGTGCTCGACCGCTGGGCGGCCGGGTCACCGTTCCTGGCGTCGCTCGAGCTCTCGTCGCGCATCGAGCTGCTGCCGCCGGGGTTCCCCGTGGCCGCCGTCGGCGCGGCGACGGTCGGAGCCCGCGGGCCCGGCGCCGCGGTCGCCGCCGCGCTCTGACGAGCGCGACGGGAGCGCAGCGTCCCCCGCACAGCTGAACCGCCACGCCGCCACGGCACGGCACGACGGTGCCACCCCGCCACGGCGCCACGGCGCCACAAAATGGTCACAACGCCAGGAGAAGACCTGGTGCTGTGACCATCTCGTGGTGCGGTGCCCTCTGGAGGGGACTCGCCGGCGCTACGCCCTGGCCACCCGCAGCGTCACGATCTCGAACGGGCGCAGGGTCAGGTCGATCGCCGAGCCGTCGACCCACCGCCCCGCCCCGGCCGAGCCCTCGGCCAGCTCGCGCTCGATCAGGTCGGTGCGCCACGCCCCGCCGAACCCGCTGTCGGCGTCGACCGTGACCGTGGTGGTCGCCCGCGCGCCCCGAGCCTCGTACAACCGGACGATCAGGTCGCCCGACCGGTCTTCGGCGAGCTTGACCGCCTCGACCAGGACGGCCGGCGACGTCGACGTCACGAGCGGGGCCACCCGGGCACCCGACGCACCCTCGACCCGTCGCACGGGCAGGTTCAGCCGGTAGCCCGCGGTCGCCGCCTCGAGCACGTCGGGTGCGACCCGCACCGACGAGCGCAGCACGTGCCGCCCCTGGTCGGCGTACGGATCGGGGAAGGTCGGCGCCCGCAGCAGCGACTGGCGGACGAGCGTCGTGGTGCCGCCGTCACCCCCGTCGGCCGCGTCGCGGGTGCTGCGGGTGACGTCGTGCCCGTAGGTGGCGTCGTTCGCGACGGCCACGCCGAAGCCGGGCTCGGCGACGTGCACCCAGCGATGGGCCACGGTCTCGAACCGGGCGTGGTCCCACGAGGTGTTCTGGTGGGTCGGGCGCTGCACGTGCCCGAACTGCACCTCGGAGGCCGCACGGTCGGCGTGCACGTCGAGGGGGAACGCCAGCTTCAGCAGTTTCTGCCGCTCGTGCCAGTCGACGTCGGTCTGCACGTGCAGCTCGGCCTCGCCGTCGTCGAGCCACCAGCGCTGCACGATCGTGGACCCGCCGAAGCGGCGGGTCACGACGAGGGCCCCGCCGTCGGCGACCACCGACTCGGCCTCGACCAGGTCGGTGCGGACGTTCTTGTAGGCCTGGTCGACGTCCCACGCGTCCCACTGGTTGGGGGTGTCGCGGAAGAGCTGCAGCAGGCCGAGCCTCTCGCTCGGGGCGACGAGGTCGCGGCCCGACGACGCGTCGACCAACGAGACGACCAGGCCGTCACCGTCGAACACCGCACGGACGAGCCCGTTGTCGAGCACCCAGCCGTCACCGTCGGCCACCGGTGCCACCGACCCGACGCCCGCCTCCTGGGCGAGCCCCTCGGCCGAACCCGACGAGGCGTCGACGCCCGCCGCCGCGACCGGCCCGGCGTTGAACGTCACCGTCGCCGACCCCGACCCCGCGAGCGCCCGCTGGGCCGCGCCGATGATCGCCTCGAGCTCTTCGGCGACGCGGGAGTAGTGGCGCTCGGCCTCGTGGTGCACCCAGGCGATGGACGAGCCGGGCAGGATGTCGTGGAACTGCTGCAGCAGCACGACGTGCCAGATCTGCTCGAGCTCGTCGTAGGGGTAGTCGACCAGCCCTCGTGCGGCGGCGGTGGCGCTCCACAACTCGGCCTCGCGCAGCAGGTGCTCGCTGCGGCGGTTGCCCTGCTTCGTCCGAGCCTGCGACGTGTAGGTGCCGCGGTGGAACTCGAGGTACATCTCGCCCGACCACACGGCCGGGTCGGAGAGCTCGGCCCGCGCCTGGGAGAAGAAGGAGGCGGGGGTGCCGACGGTCACGCGCGGCGAGCCCTCGAGGTCGGCGGCCCGGTGCGCGGCCGCCATCATCTCGCGGGTCGGCCCGCCGCCACCGTCACCCCAGCCGAACGGCACGAGGGAGACGTTCGAGAACCCCTTCTCGGCGTAGCCGCTCTCGGCGTGTGCCAGCTCGCCCGCCGAGAGGTCGGAGTTGTAGGTGTCGACCGGCGGGAAGTGCGTGAACACCCGGCTGCCGTCGATGCCCTCCCACAGGAAGGTGTGGTGCGGCATGCGGTTCGTCTCGTTCCACGACTCCTTCTGGGTGAAGAACGAGTTCGCCCCCGCGGCCCGGGCGATCTGCGGCATCGCACCCGTGTAGCCGAACGAGTCCGGCAGCCAGACCTCGTCGGCGTCGACGCCGAACTCGCGGAGGAAGAAGCCCTTGCCGGCGACGAACTGGCGCGCGAGGGCCTCGCCGCCGGGCATGTTCGTGTCGGACTCGACCCACATGCCGCCGACGGGCACGAAGCGGCCTTCGGCGACCTTCTGCTTGACGCGCTCGAACAACTCGGGGTAGCGCTCTTTCAGCCAGGCGTACTGCTGGGCGCTCGAGGCGGCGAACACGAAGTCGGGGTCGTCGTCCATCAGGGCGACGACGTTCGAGAAGGTGCGCGCGACCTTGCGCTGCGTCTCGCGCACCGGCCAGAGCCAGGCCGAGTCGATGTGGGCGTGACCGGTCGCCACGACGCGGTGTGCGCTCGCGTTCGCCGGCGAGGCCAGCACCCCGGCGAGGGCCTCGCGCCCGAACCGTGCGGAGCCCGCCACGTCGGCGTGGTCGACGACGTCGCACATCCGGTCGAGGGCCCGCAGGATCTCGTGTCGCCGCGGCGAGGCGAGGTCGAGGGTGCGCATCAACCCGACGAGCGTCCAGACGTCGCGGTCGAGCTCGGCCACCACCTGGTCACGCTCGGCGAGGGTGATGCCCCGCAGGGCGTAGATCGGCGCGTCGCCGGCGGTCTCGGGGTCGCCCAGCAGCGTCTCGCCGTGGAAGTCGTCGCCGCCGATGTCGGGGTTCGAGGCGGCCTCGACGTAGACGTCGATGGTGCTGCCCGGCGTGGCCCCCGCCCCGATCGCGGTCAGGGGAACGTACCCGTTGTAGGGCTCGATCGCCTTGACGATCGTGCCGTCGGGTCGCCAGACGAGCCCCTCGGCCTGGAACCCGGGCTGGCGGATGCTGAAGCCGAGGTCGACGACCAGCTCGAGCGACGTCGCGGGGTCGGTGCCGAAGTCGTCGGGCACCGTGCCGGTGACGTGGAACCACGTGGTGCCCCAGGGGCGGCTCCACGGCGAACCGACCGCGAAGGGTGCGAACTCGTTCGAGACGGCCTCGGCGAACGGCACCGGCTCGCCCGGCGCCTCCCACGCGGTGATCGTGAGCGGCAGGGCCCGGCGGTAGACCGCCGGCGTGATGCGGTCGCGGACGAAGCGGTCGATGCGGGCCTCGACGAGGACGGTGTTGTCGTGCATGGGATCAGTCTCCTGACGGGCGCGCCGGGGCGCGCGGTGGGACGGGTGGTTCTGTGGAACTCGAGAGCGGTGTGCTGATCGGTGGGGAGGCGCGTCACCCCTTCACGGCGCCGGCCAGCGCGTTCGATCCGCCGAGGGTCCGCGAGACGAGCACGTACAGCGCGATGACCGGCACCGAGTAGACGATCGAGAACGCGGCGAGCTGGCCGTAGGCGACCGAGCCGTACTGCCCGAAGAAGTTGAAGATGCTGACCGCGGCGGGCTGTTTGTCGGGGCTGAGCAGCAGAACGAACGGGACGAAGAAGTTCCCCCAGGCCTGGATGAACACGAAGATGAACACGACGGCGATGCCCGGCCGCATGAGCGGCACGACGATGCGCGTCAGGGTCGAGAACATCGAGGCGCCGTCGGTCCAGGCGGCCTCCTCGAGCGAGATGGGCACCGAGTCCATGAAGTTCTTGGCCATCCAAATCGCCATCGGCAGGCTGGTCGCGGCCAGGAAGAACACCGTGCCGCCGATCGAGTCGATCAGGTTCAGCGAGACGAACAGGCTGTAGACCGGCACCATCATGGCGGTGATCGGCAGGCCGGTGCCGAACAGGATGCCGTAGAGGAACGGCTTGTTGATGCGCATCCGGTAGCGCGACAACGGGTACGCGGCGAGGATCGCCACCACCACCGTCACGAGGGCGCAGCCGCCCGAGACGATCAGGCTGTTGGCGAGCGGGACGAACGAGATCTCGGGCGTGAGCACGGCCGTGAAGTTGTCGAGCGTGAACTGCGACGGCACCTTGGCCGACAACGTGGCCGAGGGGTCGAACGACGCGAGCAGCAGCCAGGCGAGCGGCACCGCGAAGCAGATCGCGATGACGATCAGCACGACGTTCGAGACGGCCTTCATGCTGCGGCCGCTGGGTGAGGTCATGGCCATGGTCAGTCGACCTCCGGTTTCAGGGCCCTGATGTAGATGATCGAGAAGACGGCGCCGACGAGCAGCATGATCGTGGCGATCGCCGTGCCGAAGCCGAGCTGCGAGAACTGGAAGGCCTCCTGGTAGGCGAGGATCGGCAGCGTCGTGCTGTTCGTGCCGGGCCCGCCACCGGTCATCACGTAGATCAGCGTGAAGACCGAGAGCGTCTGCAGCGTGGTGAGCATGAGGTTGGTCGAGATGCTGCGGCGGATCACCGGCAGCGTGATGTAGACGAGGCGCTGCCAGCCGGTGGCGCCGTCGACCTCGGCCGACTCGGTGATCTCGGGTGGCACCTCCTGCACGGCCGCCGAGTAGACGAGCATCGAGAACGCGGCCCCGCGCCAGATGTTGGCGAGGATCACCGAGAGCATGGGCAGCGCGTAGAGCCAGTTGGCACCCGTGATGCCGAACCACGACAGGACGGTGTTGAGCGTGCCCGCGTCGTTGAAGAACGCGTACGCCGCGAAGGCGGCGACGATCTCGGGCAGCACCCACGCGGCGATGACGAAGGTGCCGACGATCGAACGGACGACCTTGTGGCCGTTCCGCATCAGCAGGGCGAGCCCGAGGCCCACGACGTTCTGACCGACGACGGCCGAGAAGAAGACGAAGGCGAGGGTCAGCAGCACCGACTTCGGGAAGTCCGGGTCGGCGAACAGCTCGGTGTAGTTGCGGAACCCGATGAACTCCGACCCGCCGGCGGCGTAGCCGGTCAACGAGGCGTCGGTGAAGGAGCCGTAGAAGCTCGAGATCACCGGCCCCAGCAGGAACAGGGCCAGCAGCACGAAGGCCGGGACTAGCGGCAGGGTGCGGGCCCCGGTGCGCAGCGCGCGGGCCTTCGAGGCACCCGCCCGGCGACCCGGTTTCTCGCCGTGGGGCCCGGGGCCGGGCCCGGGGGCCCCCGGCCGGCCGCTCTCGCGGCCGACCGGGGTGGGGGCGATGGTCGCCATCCGGCTAGTCCCCCGCCTTCTGCGTCTGGTCCTCGCCGACGATGCCGACCAGCTGGTCGTCGAAGGCGGCGGCGGCCTCCTCCGGGCTCTGCTGGCCCGTCATGACGGCCTCCATCGCGACGGTGATCTCGTTCGAGATGCGGCTGTAGTCGGTCGTCGCGGGGCGGAAGTGGGTCACGGGCACGATCGACGAGAAGAACTCGAAGGTCGGGTTGCTGTCGACGTACTCCGGGTCCTCGGCGACGTCGCTGCGCACGGCGATCTGGCTGGCCGCGATGTCGTAGCTCTGCGAACCGTCCTTGTCGAGGGCGTCGGCGATGAACTCGAACGCCTTGTCGGGGTTCTTCGACTTCGAGCCCACGGCGAGCGTCCAGCCGCCCGACATGCTCGTCGCCCCGGGCTTCGCGCCGTCCTGCGTGGGCATGGGCGCCTGGCCCATCACGTCGTTCCACTCGGGCCACGGGTTCGTGCCGGTCTCGAGCCACGTGCCGCTCATCCACGAGCCGTCGAGGGCGATCGCGAGCTTGCCCTGCGGAAGCCACTCACCACCGACGATGGTGGCGATGTTCGTGTCGAGCGCCTCCTCGGGTTTCGGGCCGATGCCGCCCTGGTAGACGTCCTCGATGAAGCCGAGGGAGTCGACGAAGCCCTGCGAGTCGGTCAGCCACTTGCCGGTCTCGTCGTCGTACAGCGTGCCGGTCGGCGTGCCGTAGAGCAGCATCTCGAAGCCCTGCATGGTCGCCCCCTCGCCCTGCGGCTTGCCCGAGTAGACGTTGAGCGGCACGACGTCGGGCACCTTCGCCTTGACCGTCTCGGCGGCGTCGAGCACGTCCTGCCAGGTCTTCGGCTGCCACGGCACGGGCAGGCCCGCCTGGGCGAAGAGGTCCTTGTTGTACCAGAGGGCCCGCGTGTCGGTGCCCATCGGGATGCCGTAGGTCTTGCCGTCCTCGCCGACGCCGGCCTCCTTGGCGTTGTCGTAGAACTTCTCCCAGTCCTCCCACCCGGCGGTGTACTCGTCGAGCGGCAGCAGGTAGCCCGCGGCCGCGTCGCTCTTGACCTTGAAGGTGTCCTCGTACATCACGTCGGGCGCGGTGGCGGCCGAGCGGTTCATCAGCGCGAGCTTGGTGAAGTAGTCGTCGTTCTGCGCCGCGATGGGCACGAACTCGACCTTCATGCCGGGGTTGGCCGCCTCGAAGGTCTTGGCCGTCTCCTTCATGTGGGCGTCCATCTGCGTGAACGTGCCGAACTTCTGGTATGCGACCTTGATGGTGTCGGAGTCGCCGTCGCCGGCACCCCCCGCGCATCCCGAGGCCAGCAGGGCCGTGGCGACTGCCGCGGCGGCGACGGCCAGTGCGCGCTTGCGCCCCCGGGCCGAGGTGAACGTGCGTGACATGGTGCTCCTTTGCTCCATCCGCGTCGGTGCCGGGCTGCTCTGCCCGACCGCGATGCGATTACTACATCGTATGGACTAACTCGTGTCAAGCACTCGGCGGGCAACGGTCCGGTAACGACCCAGCGGCCGGGGAGGCGCGGGTCGAGCACCCCCGGAGGCGCGGGTCGGCTTCGTCAGGCGCGGATCAGCAGGGCGGACGGTCGCGGCGAGAACGTCTGGTCGAGCACCAGGCAGGCCGCTCCGACGGCCGCCACGTCGATGCCGATCGACGACTCGACGATGCGGACCGGGTGCTTCGGGATCAGCGCGGGGTCGTCCCGCACGGCCGCCGGGAGCACCTCGAGGACGTGCCGCGAGAGGGGCGCCCAGAACGGTCCGCCGAAGACGATCTCGTCCAGGTCGAGCAGGTTGACGATGGTGACGAGGGCCCTGGCCAGGTGGCGGCCCGCGCCGTGCAGCACCGCGAGCGCCCCGGCGTCGCCCGCGTCGGCCTTGCCCACGAGGGCGCCGAACGCCTCGTCGATGCGGCGCATGTCGACGTCGTCTCCGCGACGGGCCGCCTCGGCGAGCGCGTCGTCCGACACGTCGCCGGCGACGAGGACTGCCCCGTCGACGGCCTCGCGGACGAGGGCGTGCGGCGTGATGAGCTCGCCCACGCAGCCGATGCGTCCGCAGGTGCAGCGGTGCCCGTGGTCGTCGACCATGACGTGACCCGAGTCGCCGGCGTTGGCGCTGGCCCCGCGCAGCACGTCACCGCCGAGCACGAGCCCGGTGCCGTAACCGGTGCCGTAGTAGACGAAGGCGAAGTCGGTCCGCCGACCCGCGCCTCCTTCGCTCAGCCAGGTCTCGGCGACGGCGCAGGCCGTGACGTCCTTCTCGAGCAGGACCGGCAGGCCGGTCGCCTCGCTGAGCGCCCGACGGAGCGGGACGTGCCGCCAGAGCGGCATCATCGGCGGGTCGAGCACCAGCCCGGGGCCGATGTCGACCGGACCGGGCGAGGCGATGCCCACCCCGAGCAGCAGCTCGCGGTCGACGCCGCTCGCCACCACGAGTCCGTCGATGCTGCGGGCCATGAGGGCGACGACCTCGTCGGGCTCGCTCGCGGACGGGGTCAGCTCGCGGGCGTGCGCCACGACCGTGCCCACGAGGTCGAGCAGCACGAAGGTGAGCACGGCGGGATCGATGTGGACCCCCACGGCGAACCTCCCCCGCGACTCGAGCTGGAGCATCGTGCGGGGCTTGCCGGGGCCGCTGATCACGGTGCCGCTCTCGCGGATGAGGCCGGCCTCGAGCAGCCGTCTCGAGACGTTCGTCACGGTCTGCGGGCTCAGCCCCGTGCGGCCGGCGATCTCGGTGCGACTGAGGCCGGCGCTCTCGCGTCGGATCGCGTCGAGCACGACGGATCGGTTGTAGCCGCCGATCGCCGGCAGGTTCGTCCCGCGGTTCATTCTCGTCATCATCCACGACCCGGAGGCCTCCGCGTGCACGCGGGGCGCCTCATCCCCCCGGTGGTGGTGCCCCCGGGGGCACGCCGATACCCTGATCCCATGTCTGGTCTGCGCCTCGAAGAACTGTCCGCCGCCACCGTCGTCGCGGCCAACAACCTCACGCTCAAGCCGGGGCAAGAGCAGTTCGTCGCTCCCGTCTCGCATTCGATCGCCGAGGCCTACGTGAACCCGACCACCGCCTGGCCCCGGGTCGTCGTCGACGCCGACGGCACCGTGGTCGGCTTCATCATGGGCAACTTCGACGCCGAGGCCGACGACGAGGCGCTGCGCAGCTGCATCTGGCGCATCAACGTCGAGGCCGACGCCCAGGGCCGGGGCATCGGGCGCTTCGCCGTGCACGCCCTCGCCGACGAGGCCCGCAGCCGCGGCTTCGACCGGGTCACCGTCATCTACGAGCCCGGCGACGACGGGCCCGAAGAGTTCTTCCACCACATCGGCTTCGAGGTCATCGGCGAGACGCCCTACGGCGAGCACGTCGCCGGCCTGACGCTGGCGTCGTCGCCCGCGTGACCCGCGGCGACGTCGGCCCCACGGCGTGAGCCACGACGTCGGGTCCCGGCCCGAGGCAGGACCCGGCCCCGAGCCGGACCTGGACCTGGACCTGGACCCGGACGACTTCGCCTCGCGGGTCGTCGCCGTGGTCGAGTCGATCCCGCCCGGCCACGTCATGACCTACGGCTCGGTCGCGGCCGTCCTCGGGTCGCGGGCATCGCGGCGCGTCGGCCAGGTCATGGCGTACGCCGGGGCCGACCTCCCGTGGTGGCGGGTGATCCGCGCCTCCGGCCACGCCCCGCGCGACCACGAGCAGCGGGCCCTCGAGATGTACCGCGTCGAGGGCACCCCGCTGGTGTGGAGCCGGACGGGCGCCTTCCGCGTCGACCTCGAGCGCGCCTCCCACCTGCCCTGACCGGGCCGACGCTCGAAGCCGGAACGGGCGAGTTCGTCGGGGACGGTCGGTCACGACCGCCCGACTCCTACGAACTCGCCCGCGCGGGTGGCCTCAGCGGGTCCAGTCGTACGGGGTCGTCGTCGACACGGCGACCAGGCCCGACCGTTCGAGGATCGGAGGCGAACCCTCGGTCGAGTCGCTGTGCACCAGCGTCTTGCCCGCGGCGAGAGCCGAACGGGCTCGTGCCGCCGTCGACGCCCGGTAGCTGCCGCGGTGGCGGAAGGCCTCGAGGGTGGCGCCGCCCCGGATGCCGCCTCGTCGGAACCCACCCGTCGTCGCCACCGGCGACGGGCCCCGCCGACCTCACACGAGCGAGTCGCGCCAGGCCGCGTGGAGCTGGGCGAAGCGGCCCGTGCCCGCGATGAGGTCGTCGGGGGTGCCGTCCTCGACGATCTTGCCGTGTTCCATGACGAGCACCCGGTCGGCGATCGCGACCGTCGACAGCCGGTGCGCGATGATCACCGCGGTGCGATCGGCGAGCAGGGTCTGCAGCGCCTCTTGCACCATCCGCTCGGACGGGATGTCGAGCGACGCCGTCGCCTCGTCCAGGATCAGCACGCTCGGGTCGGCGATGAACGCTCGGGCGAACGAGAGCAGCTGACGTTGCCCGGCCGACACCCGGCCGCCGCGTTTGTTCACGTCGGTGTCGTACCCGTCGGGCAGGGCCTCGATGAACTCGTGTGCTCCCACCGCCTTCGCCGCCCGCACGATCTCGTCGCGCGTCGCGTCGGGCTTGCCCAGCGCGATGTTGTCGGCCACCGAACCCGAGAAGAGGTAGGCCTCTTGCGTGACCATGACGATGGCGCGACGGAGGTCTTTCGGGTGCAGGTCGCGCAGGTCGACGCCGTCGAGCGTGACGGCGCCACGCGTCGGGTCGTAGAAGCGCGAGATGAGCTTGGCGAGGGTCGACTTGCCGGCCCCGGTCGAGCCGACGAGGGCGATGGTCTGCCCCGCCGGCACGTGCAGGTCGAACCCGGGCAGCACGACCGTGTCGGCGTTGTAGGCGAACTCGACGTCGTCGAAGTGCACCTGCCCCTTGGCGTCCCACAGGTCGACCGGACGCGTCGGGTCGGGCACGCTGGGCTGCTCTTCCAGCACGCCCGAGATCTTCTCGAGCGCGGCCGACGCCGACTGGTAGCCGTTGTAGAACATGGCCATCTCTTCGGCCGGGTCGAAGAACCGCTTGGCGTACAGCGCGACCGCGAGCAGCGCGCCGACCTCGAGCGAGCCGTCGATCACGCGGAACCCACCCCAGAGCACGACCACGGCGAGGGTCGCGTTGCCGATCAGCACGAGACCGGGGTCGAACGTGCCGAACAGGGTGAAGACTTTCGCGTTCGCCTGGCGGTACTCCTCGACGTGGCCGGCGTACTCGTCCTCGTTGCGCTTCTCCTTGCGGAACGCCTGGACGGCGCGCATGCCGGTCATGGTCTCGACGAAGTGCACGATCACCCGCGCGCTCGCGACGCGCGTGGCCCGGAAAAGCTTCTGCGACCGCACCTGGAACCAGCGCGTCAGCGCGAACAGGGGCACCAACGCGACCGCGAGCACGAGTCCGCTCTGGGCGTCGAGGCTCACCAACGCGATGGCCGTGAAGACCATGTAGAGCAGGCCGGAGACGAGCTGGTTGATGCCTGAGTCGAGCAGCTCGCGGATCGAGTCGAGATCGCTGGTCTGCCGCGAGATGATGCGACCCGACGTGTAGGTCTCGTGGAACTCGAGGCTGAGCCGCTGCGTGTGCAGGAACAGCCGCTTGCGCAGGTCGATCAGGATGGCCTGGCTGATCCGGGCCGAGAGCACCGTGTACTGCGCCATGAGCACGGCACCGATGACGCCCGTGACCAGGTAGACCACGACGACCATGATCGCGGGCACCCAGTCCTGCTGGTCCATCAGGGCGGGCAGGGCCCGGTCGATGCCGATCGCGATGAGCGCCGGCCCCGCGACCTGCGAGGCCGTGCTGATGACGACGACGACGCCCATGAGCGCCAGCCGCCAGCGGAGCGGATGCACGAGCGAGCCGAGCAGCCGCAACAAGCGCCGGCGGAGGCGCTTGCTCTCGGCCGCGGTGAAGTCCTGGCGCTCTTCGCACCGGACGCCCTCGGTCGTCGAGCCCTGCTCGGCACGCTTCTCGGCCGGGGTGCGGCCGTCGAGGGCCTCGTGCTCGACGGGTGCGGCGGGGTCGGACGCCGACGTGTCGCCGGCGGTCGTGGGGCGGTCGGGACGGTCGTCCTCGAGGGTCGCGTCGATCATGCCAGCACCTCTTCTCGGGTGGTCGTGTCGTCGTCGAGCGACGAGATGACGTAGCGGTAGTGCTCGTTGGCCGCGAGCAGGTCGGAGTGCCGCCCCACCGCGGTGACGCGCCCGTTCTCGAGCAGCGCGACCCGGTCGGCCAGGGTCACCGTCGACGGCCGGTGGGCCACGATCAGCGACGTCGTCGAGGCGAGCACCCGACGCAGGCCGGCCTCGACGCGTGCCTCGGTGTCGACGTCGAGCGCCGACAGCGGGTCGTCGAGCACCAGGACGGCGGGCCGGGCCGCGATGGCGCGGGCGAGGGCGAGACGCTGACGCTGACCCCCGGACAGGCTCAGCCCCTCTTCGCCGACGCGCGTGTCGACGCCGTCGGGCAGACGCTCGACGAAGTCGGCCTGGGCGATGTCGAGGGCCTCGCGCATCACGCGGTCGGCCTCGACCGGGTCGTCGACGAGGTCGGGTCGGCCGAGCATGACGTTGTCGCGCACCGACGCACTGAAGAGCGTGGCGTCCTCGAAGGCCATGCCGATGTGCCGACGCAGCTCTTCTCTCGTCAGGTCGCGCACGTCGACCCCGTCGATCAGCACGCGACCGCCGGTGACGTCGTAGAGACGCGACACGAGCGAGAGCAACGTCGTCTTGCCCGAACCGGTGAGCCCCACCAGCGCCATGGTCTCGCCCGGCTCGAGCACGAGGTCGACCCCGTTGACGAGGTCGTCGTACTGCGCCGGGGAGTCCTGGTAGCGGAAGTGCACGGAGTCGAACTCGAGCCGGCCGTGCGGCTCGGCGATCGTCGCCGGCCGGGCGGGGTCGGTCACGTCGTTCTCGGTGTCCATGACTTCGAAGTAGCGGTCGACGGCGGTGCGGGTGTCGAAGGTCATCGACAGCAGGAACCCGATCGACTCGACCGGCCAGCGCAGCACGGTGGCCGTCGCGAAGAAGGCGAACAGCTGACCGACCGTCAGCTGGCCGTCGGCGGCCAGCCCGATGCCGCCGAGAAGGCACAGGGCGAACGCCACGTCGGGCACGAGCAGCAGCCAGAGCCACAGCTTCGAGATGGCCTTGGCCTTTTCGATCTCGGTGCCGCGCAGGTCTTCGGCCTGCTTGACGAACTCGCGCAGCGAGTGCTTGCCCCGACCGAACGCCTTGAGCACGCGGATGCCGTGCACGCTCTCTTCCACGCTGGTGGCGAGGTCGCCGACCTGGTCCTGGCTGCGACGGGCGACGATCGAGTACCGCTTCTCGAAGGCGAAGCTGACGACGAACACCGGCAGCGAAGCCACGACGAAGATCAGCCCGAGCACCCAGCTGTACCAGAACAGCACGACGAACCCGACGACGATCGTGACGAGGTTGACGACCAGCAGCAGCAGCCCGAAGGCGATCCACCGCCTGATCAGGCTGAGGTCGCTGACCGACCGGCTGAGCAGCTGCCCGCTCTGCCAGCGGTCGTGGAACGCCACCGGCAGGTCTTGCAGCTTCGCGTAGAGCGCGTTGCGCATGGTCGCCTCGACGCGGGTGCTCGGCGTGAGCACCATGCGACGACGCGTGCCGATCATCAGGGCCTCGACGATGCCGAGGCCGAGGACGACGCCGAACGCGGGCCACACCTGCGCCCGGTCGCCGCTCGACAGGGGGCCGTCGACCAGCAGTTGCAGCACGAGGGGGATGAGCAGTGCGACGACGGCGGCGGTCAACGACGCGACGAGGCCGAGGACCAACCGCGGGTAGGCGGGCCGCGCGTAGGGGTGGAGGCGCGCGAGGGCTCGGACCGTCGAGGGACGGCCCGCACCATCGGGCGGACGGGTGGACGGGGACTTCTGAGACATGGGTGATCCAAGTGTCGTGATCTGGCACGGGTGCGGCGCCGAGCCGTGACCCGTTGTGGAGAGGAGATGTCGTCGCGGTCGCTAGGGACGACGCGCGGCCCCGCCCGGGGACGATCGCCGGGAGGGGGTGTGCGAGGGGTGCCGGTGGGCGGCGGGCCGTCTCGTCTAGCTGATCGGCGCCGGGCTCGGAGACGCCGAGGAGGCGCGACCCACGCGAGCACCGTCGGTGGCCGTGCCCACCGTGGTCAGTGTCGTCGTCGTCATCATGTCCTCCTGAGTGTCGTCGTCCGTCCGCGCGGTCGAGGTCGACCGGCTGCAAGCAGCCTTACAGGATATGTGAGCCGTCGGCTCCGCCGCAAGACGGAATCGTTCGGATTCGTGGCAGGCCCGCACCGCGCCTCCCGCGACCCGGCGGCGCCCCTCGGGGTCGCGGGGCGTGCCGCAGGCGCCGCGCGTGGCTCAGTGGAAGAAGTGGCGCTCGCCCGTGAAGTACATGGTGACGCCGGCCGCCTGGGCCGCGGCCACGACCTCGTCGTCGCGGATCGAGCCGCCGGGCTGGACGACGGCGGTCACCCCGGCGTCGAGCAGCACCTGCAGCCCGTCGGCGAAGGGGAAGAACGCGTCGGACGCGGCGACCGACCCGGCGGCACGGGTCCCGGCGCGATCGACGGCGAGGTGGCACGAGTCGACCCGGTTGACCTGGCCCATGCCCACGCCCACCGACGCGCCGTCCGAGGCGAGCAGGATCGCGTTCGACTTGACGGCCCGCGACGCCTTCCAGGCGAACTCCAGGTCGGCCCGCGTGGCGGCGTCGGCCTCGTCGCCCGCGACGAGCGTCCACCCGGCGGACGTGAAGCCGTCGAACCCGTCGGCGTCCTGCACCAGCAGGCCGCCCGAGATCTGCTTGACCTCGCGGGCCTCGCGCGCGAAGCCGGCGGGCAGCGTGAGCAACCGGACGTTCTTCTTCCGGCTGAGCACCTCGACCGCCTCGGGCTCGAACGCCGGGGCGATGACGACCTCGGTGAAGATGTCGGCGACCGTCTCGGCCATGGCGCGGGTCACGGTGCGGTTGGCCGCGATGACGCCGCCGAAGGCCGAGACGGGGTCGCAGGCGTGCGCACGCTGGTGCGCGTCGGCGATGGCGTCGACGGCGTCGGGCGAGGCGACGGCGATGCCGCACGGGTTGGCGTGCTTGATGATCGCCACGGCGGGCTCGTCGAAGTCGAAGGCGGCGCGAAGGGCGGCGTCGGCGTCCACGTAGTTGTTGTACGACATCTCCTTGCCGTGCAGCTGCGTCGCCTGCGCGATGCCGTGCGCCCCGGGCGTCGCGTAGATCGCGGCGGCCTGGTGGGCGTTCTCGCCGTAGCGGAGGGTGTGCTGCAGCTCACCCGAGACCTCGACCCGGGGCTCGAAGCCGGCCCGCGCCTCCTCGGGGTCGACGACGGACGAGGAGGCGCCGGTCGCCGCGGCGGACGCGTCACCCTCGGTGCCCGCGCCCACGTGTGCGGCGAAGTACTCCGCCACCGCCGTGTCGTACGCGGCCGTGTGGGCGAAGGCCTCGCCGGCGAGACGCTGACGCTGGGCCAGGGTCGTGCCACCGAGCGTGAGGGCCTCGACGACCTGCGGGTAGCTCGTCGGCGACACCACGATCGCCACGTTGGCGTGGTTCTTCGCGGCGGCACGCACCATCGCGGGCCCGCCGATGTCGACGTTCTCGATGACGGTCGCGGCGTCGGCGCCCGACGCCACCGTCTCGACGAACGGGTACAGGTTGACCACGACGAGCTCGAACGCGGCGATGTCGAGCTCGGCCAGCTGGGCCTCGTGCGACTCGAGCCGCAGGTCGGCGAGGATGCCCGCGTGCACCGCGGGGTGCAGCGTCTTCACCCGGCCGTCGAGCGACTCGGGGAACCCGGTGACGCTGCTCACCTCGGTGACGGCGTGGCCGGCGTCGCGGATGGTCTGGGCCGTCGAACCGGTCGACACGATCTCGACGCCGGAGGCCGAGAGAGCCGCGGCGAGGTCGAGCAGGCCGGTCTTGTCGCTGACGCTGAGGAGCGCACGGCGCACGGGGACGGCGTCACGGTCGCGGTAGAGGCTGGGGTCGATGACGTGGCCGCTCATGCGGTGGGCTCCTGTTCGAGGGTGGTCGTTCCGTTGGCGATGTCGAGCACGGTCTGCACGAGCAGTTCGCGCTCGACGACCTTGATGCGGTCGTGCAGCGACGACTCGTCGTCGCCGGGCAGCACGGGGATGCGGCGCTGCGCAAGGATCGGGCCGCTGTCGACGCCCTCGTCGACGACGATGACGCTGGCACCCGTCTGCTCGACGCCGGCGGCGAGCGCGTCGCGCACGCCGTGGGCCCCGGGGAACTCGGGCAGGTAGGCGGGGTGGGTGTTGATGAGGTTCGGGGCGAGTGCCGCGACGACCCGCGGAGGCACGAGCCGCATGAAGCCGCTGAGCACCACGAGGTCGGGCTGCCACTGCTCGATCTGGGCCAGCAGCTCGTCGCCCCAGGCGGCACGGTCGGCGAAGTTCGAGAACGAGACCGAGAACGTCGGGACCCCGAAGTGCTCGGCGTGCTCGAATCCGTCGGCCTCGCGGTCGGCCCCGACGGCGACGACCCGAGCGGGGTACTCGGCGTCGCTCGCGGCCTCGAGCAGCGCCCGGAGGTTCGAGCCGCCACCGGAGATGAGCACCACGAGCTTCAGCACCCGGCAAGCCTAGCGGCCCCGGCGGGCACGCCGTCGGGCGGCCGATCCGCCCGCGGGCCGCTCAGCGCGTGAGGCCCTCGATGCGCTCGGTGTCGTCGCCGTCGGACCTCGTGGCCGACGCCGGATCGGCTCGCTCGTCGGACCCGGGCGCGGCGTCACGTCGGGCCTCGCGGGCCGCCGCCTCGTCGGACGACGTCCCCGCCCCGACGCCCGGGCCGCCCACGAACCTCGGGGGCGAGACGACCATCGCGAGCACGGCCGCGACGGCGAACTCGAGCGCCGCGAAGCCACCCACCAGCAGCGGGTCGGGGCCGACGTCGGTCAGCCGGCCGGGCCCGGCCGACCCCGAGGCGGCCCAGGCGAGCAGCCCGAGCAGGACTCCCCCGACGAGACCACCGACGACCGCGGTCACGATGCGGCGCAGCACGTCGTCGACGCCGTGACCGGAGAGCACGCGCTGCAGCCGCGGCCTCAGCACGGTGGCGCAGACGTAGGCCGCGACGACCGGCACGAGCAGACCGACGAAGCCGAAGGTGAGGTCGGCGGTCGGCAGCGCCCCCAGCAGCGGGATCGCGGGCATCGGTCCGACCGCGGTGCCGAGCGGAGAGATCGACGAACCCGTGCCGATGGCGAAGCCGGGCCCGACCAACCACGACGCCGCCCAGACGACGACGTCGGGGATCAGGGCGAGCTGGCCGACGGTCAGCGCCAGCCCGCCCAGGAACCCTCCGTGCGCCCCTTCGTAGAGGGTGATCACCTCGGCGTAGCTCGTCACGACGAGCACCGTGACGACCAGGGCCGAGGCGGCGAGCACGGCGGCGGCCGACGTCGCGCCGAGACGCAGCGCGGTGGCGGTGATGCCGGTCACCTGGCCGGGCAGTCGTGTCAGCACGCCGACGATCGCACCCGTCACGGGGTCTGCGGCCTCGCCGCGACGGCGCCGGGTCACCTCGGCCATGACCACGACGGGCACCGCGTAGACGAGCGTGGGCAGCAGCGTCCCCTGCCACAGCGACGGGCGGGCGAGCTCGTGCTGGGCCGAGGCCGTGAGCGCGAGCGAGAGCACGGCGACGGTGCCGATGGTCACGAGCACGCCCGTCACGCGGTGCGCCGTCTCGGCCGCGGCACGACCCGCGCGGATGCCCATCAGGACGGTGAGCACGGCGAAGCCCATGGCCGCCAGCGAGACGACGATGGGGGCGTCGGCTCCGGTGACGCCCGTCGCGGCCGCGGCCTCGGCGCTGAGCTGCAGGGTGAGGTCCGCGCCGTGGCCGACGAGCCACGAGTCGACGGCGGCCCGCCAGAACACGATCCAGTCGATCTGCAGCCCGTACTGGAACGCCCAGAGCGAGGTCAGCACGACGAGGGGGATGCCGACGCCGACGCCCACGACGAGCAGGGCTTCGAGCGCGGCGAAGAGGGCGGTGACTGGGCGGTTCATCGCGAGCGACTGTACCGGTGCCGACCGGGGCCGGCCCGCTGCCCCGCCGCCCGCGACGACGACGCCCTCGACGTCACTCCGGACGACGCCCGGACGACGCCCGGTCGCCGGGGGGACGACGACGGGCGTGTCCGTCATGGCCGGCCGTCCGAAGACGACCCGTCACGACGGACACGCCCGTCGAGGAGGCGCGGGTCATCCCTCAGAGGGAGGCGTAGACCTCGCGCAGCAGCGCCGCGGTCTCGCTCGGCGTCTTGCCGACCTTGACGCCGGCGGCCTCGAGCGCCTCTTTCTTGGCCTGGGCCGTGCCGGCCGAGCCGGACACGATCGCGCCCGCGTGGCCCATCGTCTTGCCCTCGGGGGCGGTGAAGCCCGCGACGTAGCCGACGACCGGCTTGGTGACGTGCGCCTTGATGTAGTCGGCGGCCCGCTCTTCGGCGTCTCCGCCGATCTCGCCGATCATGACGATCGCCTTGGTGTCGGGGTCGGCCTCGAACGCCTCGAGGGCGTCGATGTGGGTCGTGCCGATGACCGGGTCGCCGCCGATGCCGATGGCGGTCGAGAAGCCGAGGTCACGCAGCTCGAACATCATCTGGTAGGTCAGGGTGCCCGACTTCGACACGAGTCCGATCGGGCCGGAGCCCGAGATCGAGGCGGGCGTGATGCCGACCAGCGATTCGCCCGGCGTGATGATGCCCGGGCAGTTCGGCCCGATGATGCGCGTCGTGCCGCCCTTGGCCTTGGCGAGCGCCCAGAACTCGGCGCTGTCTTGCACGGGGATGCCCTCGGTGATGACGACGACGAGCGGCACCTCGGCCTCGATGGCCTCGACGACGGCGTCCTTCGCGAACGCCGGCGGCACGAAGACGATCGAGACGTCGGCGCCGGTCTCGGCGACGGCCTCGGTGACCGTGCCGAAGACGGGCAGTTCGACGTCGCCGTGGGTGACGGTCGTGCCGGCCTTGCGGGCGTTGACGCCGCCCACGACCTGCGTGCCGGCCTTGAGCATCAGGGCGGTGTGCTTCGTGCCCTCGCCGCCGGTGATGCCCTGGACGATGACCTTGCTGTCCTTGTTGAGGAAGATCGACATTGTTCTGTGCAGTCCTTACTTCGAAGCCAGCTCGGCGGCCTTGTCGGCAGCCTCGTCCATGGTCGCGACGACGGTGACGAGCGGGTGCGCCGCCTCCGCCAGGATGCGTCGACCCTCGTCGACGTTGTTGCCGTCGAGGCGCACGACGAGCGGCTTGGTGGCCGCGTCGCCGAGGATGCCCAGGGCGGCGACGATGCCGTTGGCGACCGCGTCGCAGGCGGTGATGCCACCGAAGACGTTGACGAACACGCTCTTGACCTGGGCGTCGCCCAGGATGACGTCGAGCCCGGCCGCCATGACCTCGGCGCTCGCTCCGCCGCCGATGTCGAGGAAGTTGGCGGGCTTGACCCCGCCGTGCGCCTCGCCGGCGTAGGCGACGACGTCGAGCGTCGACATGACGAGCCCGGCGCCGTTGCCGATGATGCCGACCTCGCCGTCGAGCTTCACGTAGTTGAGCCCGGCTGCCTTCGCCTTGGCCTCGAGCGGGTCGGCCGCGTCGGCGTCCTCGAGCTCGGCGTGGCCGGGGTGACGGAACTCGGCGTTCTCGTCGATCGACACCTTGCCGTCGAGGGCGACGATGTCGCCCTGCTCGGTGAGGACGAGCGGGTTGACCTCGACGAGCGTGGCGTCCTCGCCCTCGTACACCGCGTAGAGCTTGACCAGCACGGGGGCGACCTTCTCGATCAGCTCGTCGGGGAACCCGCCGGCCTTCGCGATCTCGGTGGCCTTGGCCAGGTCGATGCCCGAGCGGGGGTCGACCTCGACGCGCGCGAGGGCGTCGGGCTTCTCGACGGCGAGCTGCTCGATCTCCATGCCGCCCTCGACGCTGCAGAGCGAGAGGTACGAGCGGTTGGCGCGGTCGAGCAGCACCGAGAAGTAGAACTCCTGCGCGATCTGGGCGCCGCCCGCGATCATCACGCGCTTCACGACGTGGCCCTTGATGTCGAGCCCGAGGATGTCCTTCGCCGCCGCCTCGGCGTCGTCGGGGGTCTTCGCCACCTTGACGCCGCCGGCCTTGCCGCGGCCGCCGACCTTGACCTGGGCCTTGACGACGGTGACGCCACCCAGCTTCTCGGACGCTGCCCGCGCCTCCTCGGGGGTGTCGGCCACGATGCCCGGCAGCACGGGCACGCCGTACTGTTCGAACAGGTCTCTGGCCTGGTACTCGAAAAGATCCACGCTGTTCTTCCAATCCGCATCTCTGCGTCGTCTCACCATGATCCGTCTCGACATCGAGCCATCTCGACATGAAGACAATGGGCCAGCGGTCAGCCTAGCGGGCGACCCGAGGGGTACGCCGAGCGTCGCGTCTGCTGTGAGCATCGGCGGCGATCGCGGGCCTGGGGAGTAGACGAGAGGCATCCCGACAGAACGAGAAACGGAGACACGCATGTCGAAAGAGAAGAACGTCGCCACCCAGCAGCGCATCGGCGAGATCCTGACCGCCCGCGAGATCGACCGACTGGGCGAGGGCTTCCACGCCGACGTCGTCGACCACGACCCGGCCCCCGACGCACCCGCCGGCCTCGCCGGCATCCAGGCCTTCTGGACCGAGTTCTTCGAGGCCTTCCCCGACGCCGACCTCGGGGTCGAGACGCTCGTCGCCGACGACGAGAACGTCACCGCCGTCTTCACGATCTCGGGAACGCACACCGGCACGTTCCAGGGCGCCGAACCCACGGGCAAGTCGTTCACGGTGCGCGGCATCCAGGTCGGACGCTTCGACGAGGACGGCCTGCTGGTCGAGCGCTGGGGCGCCACCGACGAGGCCGGCCTGAAGCAGCAACTCGGCCTGGCCTGATACGACCCCCCACCACCCCGCACCGCCTTCGAGAGGACGCACCATGAGCGACACGAACACCCCCGCAGCATCGGGCGACCAGCCCTACGACCAGGCCGACGAGTTCGCCGAGTCCGAGCAGATCGCGACGAACGACGCGGTCGCCGGCGAGACGGTCTTCCCCGGCGTCGGCGAGGGCAACGACGGCCCGACCGGCGGCGCACCCCGCGAGGGCTCGCCCGAGTACGCCTCGAACGACCTCGAGGGTGACGAGATCGACCTCGACGAGACCGAGTGACCTCGGTCCTCCCCGTCTGACGACGCCCCTGCCGCACCTCGCGGCGGGGGCGTCGTCGCGTGACGGCTCCTCCCCCGGGCCTGCGTCGTCGACAACCGTGCACAGGAGGCGCGGTGCCGGCCTCGGCAGCCGGGGCCCCTGCCCGATCGTCGGTGCATGACATCACGACACAGCGCCCTCGGGCCCCCCAGACGACGCCTCGCGCTCGCCCTCGTCCTCTTGTTCTCCGTCGCCGCCGGTCTCCTCGGCCAGGCCCCGGCTGTCGCCGTCACCGGCACCGGTCGCGGCGTCGGGCACCTGTGGCGGGTCGATGGCGTCTCGTGGCTCGGTACCTACCGGCTCGACGACGGCACCCAGGCCTTCTGCCTCGAGGCCGGCAAGACCTCGCCGGTCGGCAACCACTACGACACGACCACCGGCGGTGACGTCATCGGCGTCTCGACCGACGACCACGCCCGCCTCGCCTACATCGCCCGCACCTGGGGCGGAACGACCGACGCCGACACGGCCGCCGCGGGTCAGCTCGCCGTCTGGACGATCACCGGGCTGAACGGCCACACGCAGCGCTACTACGCGGGCCGCGCGAACGAGCGCTGGCCGATCGTGCTCGAGCGGGCGAATCAGATGCTCGCCGAGGCGTCGTCCGCCGCGTCGAAGTCGGTCGTGGCCTCGATCACCGTCGAGCTCGCAGCCGACGGGACGGGGCTCATCCGCCCCGACCTCACGGTCGACCGGGTGACGGGCGGCCCGTCCGTGCTCGAACCGTCGCACGAGGGCACCGTCACGCTCGACGGGGCCGTCTTCGCGGACGGGTCGACGACGGCCGCCGTGCGCAACGGCGAGCCGGTGCCCGTGACGGCTACCGGTGACCGTGCCCGCCTGACCGTGACCGCGACGGTCCGGTTCGACGACCTGCCCTACGGGAGGGTCACGACGGTGGGCAACAGCCCTGCCGGGTCGCAGATGATCTTGTTCTCGGGTGGCGTGGCCGCGTCGGCATCGGAATCGGTCAGCGTCGAGCAGTTGTCACCACTGCCCTTCGCACCGCGGGTCGTGACCGAGACCAGCGACACGGTCGCCGAGGTCGGCACGATCGTGACGGATCAGGTGACCCTCGACGTCCGGCCCGGAGAGGGGCTCCTCTCCGAATGGGGTCGGTACGACGACTCGGGCACGTGGCGGGCCGTGCCGGTCACCGTCCGCAGCCGCCTGCTCGGGCCCTTCCTCGCTCCCCTCGTCGAGACCGACGACTGGCCGGCGGACGCCCCGGTCGTCTGCGAGGTCGCGCTCGAGGTGCTCGACGGGCCCGGCACGTACTCGACGCCGGGTTGCGAACTGCCGTCCGGCGGGTACTTCACCTGGGTCGAGACCATCGACCCGGCCGACACCCCGGTCGAGACCGGCCGCGACCGGGTCGGTTCGTGGCGCTCGCCCTTCGGCGCCGCGACCGAGACCACGTTCGTCCCGTGGGCCCCGTCCCTCTCGACGACGGTGTCGCAGGCCGACGGCGACCCCGGCACCTGTGTCAGCGATGCCCTGACGGTCGTCGACCTCCACCCCGACGTCCCCGGCGGGGTCGAGGTGGAGTCGGTGCTCGTCGGGCCGTTCGACGAGGCCCCCGACGAGGGACGTGATCTCGGGCCGGTCGACCGCATCGACCCGAGCCTGGTCGTGGCACGCGAAGCTGTCACCGTCGGCGAGGACGGCACCTACGACACCCCGTGCACCACGCTCGACCGCCCTGGCACGTACGTCTTCGTCTTCTCGTCCGCAGGATCACCGGTGGCGGAGGACGGCAGCCAGGTCGTGCCTGCCTTCTCCGACACGACGGTGCACCGGAGCGAGATGACGACCATCCGACAGCCGGCCGCGACCGAGGCACCCGTCCCACCGGCACGCCTCGCCTTCACCGGGTCCGACGGAGCCGGGCAGGCGTTGCTCGTGGCCCTCGGCATCCTCGGGACCGGGGTCGTCCTGGTGGCGGCGGCGGGCGCGCTCCACATCAGGAGGCGCCGGCGCCCGGGCCTCGCGATCGACGCCGAGTCCATCGCACGGCCGGGCGACCGTCCCTCGGCCCTCGGGGTGGGCGACGCGCGATGAGCGCCCGGGTGCAGGTGTCGCGACACGGGCGGGGGTCAGCCGACCGGATCGAACGGCACCTGCACCCTCACGGCCTGCCCGGTCCCGTCGTCCACGAAGGCGACTCCCGGCACGGGCCGATCGGTGAGATCGGCCTTCGTCAGACGGACGCCGACCTGCTCGCCCTCGTTCGGAAGCTGAGGGCCGAGCACGGCACCGCAACGGTTGTTCCGCACGTCCACGTGCCAGCCGGACCACCCCGTCAGCACCTCGCCGGTCGTACCCGCCACGACGAGAGCGCGACCGGTCTCGGGGCACGAACGCAGGAAGTCAGCGAGCCACTCGGCGGCGGGGCAGTCCTTGAGGCGTTCACCGTCATCGACGACGAGCACGCGGGGACCATGCGGTGCCGAGAAGAGCGGCGCGAGCGTCGAGGCCTCGACGGTCTGGCTGGTGATCGTCGCCACGACGCCCGGGGCCCCTTCGAGGGCACGGAGCGGCGAGCGGCGTGGTGCGACCACGACGACCTCGACGCCCTGTGCGGTGATCGACCGGACCATGGCGACCAGGACGCTGCTGCGCCCGCTCCTCGGCGGACCGGTGACGACGAAGCTGCCCGGCCCCTCGATGAGGTCCGGGCCCATCGGCACGAGGTCGTCGCCACCGACGCCGACGAGGGCGAACAGTCCGGTCGGGTCGCGCTCGTCGCGACGGGACCAGGCCTCGTCGAACGTGATCGGGCCGGCCAACTGGTCGACGCGGAAGGGCCGGCGACCCGGGGGCACGTGGCGGTCACGATGCGACGACGCGACCCCGCGCCGGCGCAGGGACTCGGCCTGGGCCTGGCCCGTGGGGTCGGCGTCGATCAGGGCGACCTGCGTCTCGATCGCGCTCTCGGCGGTGAATCCCCTGCCCGGCGGCACGACGTCGGGCAGGGCTCGGGGGGTCAACCCGGCGAGGGCGTAGTCCGCGCGGTCCGTCAACCGCAGCAGCAGTTTGTCGTCGACGAGGGCGGCGAGTCGGCCCGCGACGAGCTGGCGGTCGCCCGTGACGATCACGTGCACCCCCGCCGCGGCGCCCTCACGCAGCAGCAGCCCCACCTGGTCGACGAGCTTGCCGTGTTCGATCTCGGCGAAGCTGCCGGTGAAACCCTCCCACCGGTCCACCATGACGACGAGGTGCGGCAGCCGGTCGGCCTCGGGCGCCGCCCGGCGTTGTTCGACGACGCCGGCGTGGCCACCCGTGGCGAGCACCTGCTGGCGACGGTGGGTCTCGTCGACGAGCTTCGTCAGGAGGCGGCGCACACGGTCGAGCTGGGTGCGCTGGACGACGGCTCCGACGTGGGGCATGGTCTCGAGCGGCAAGAGGGCCCCGCTTCCGCAGTCGATGCCGAAGAGATGGACGTCGGCGCAGCTCGTCCGGTCGGCGATCGCTGCCGCGACGGTTCGTAGCACCTGCGAGCGTCCGGTGCGCGGGGCACCCACGACGAAGAGGTGGCCGAGGGCTTGAAGATCGAGGACGGCCGCGGCCTGGCGCTGTTCCGCCGGGAAGTCCTGCCGACCGAACGGCAGGACGGGCAGGTCTCCGTCGGGGGGCCCCTCTCCGTCGACGCCGGGCCCGGGTGCGTCGAGGTCGTCGAGCACGATGCGTTCGGGCAGCGCGTCGAGCCACGGACGATGCGGGCGGGCGATGCCGAGGCGGTCGCTCGCCGCGGCGAGAGCGGCGACGAGCTCGACCAGGTCGGTGCGACCGACCGACTCGGTCGAGGTGCGCACGGGCGGCTCGGGGGCGGCCCGGCCGAGGTCCGCCCAACCGAGCGGACTCGACCACACCTCCGGCACGACGTCGGCGACCAGTCCCGGCCGGCGACCCCCGACGCGCCCCGCCTGGAACGGAACGAGGGCGCGCGCGCCCAGACGGACGAACGCGCGCCCCGGCGTCGACTTCGCGATGCCGGCGGCGTCGCCCGCGTCGATGACATCCGTGCTCTCGCCTGCGTCGGTGACCCTCAGGGCGATGCGCAGGTTGGTGTTGGCCCGGATGTCCCCGGTGACGACGCCGGTCGGCCGCTGGGTCGCGAGAACGAGGTGGATGCCGAGCGATCGTCCCCGCTGGGCGATGTTCACCAGGCCCGTCACGAAGTCCGGCAGCTCGCGGACCATGCTCGCGAACTCGTCGATGACGATCAGGAGGCGCGGCAGCGGCGGCCGTTCACGCGGCCCGCTTGCGCCCTCGACGTAGTCCTCGAGGTCCTTGGCCCCGGCGTCTGCCAGCAGGTGCTCCCGGCGACGCAGTTCGGCCCCGAGCGAGTGCAGGGCACGCTCGACCAGGTGCGTGTCGAGGTCGGTGACCATCCCGACGGTGTGCGGCAGGGGCCCGAAGTCCCGGAAAGCGGCCCCTCCCTTGTAGTCGACGAGGACGAAGGTCATCGACTCGGGCGTGTTGGCGGCGGCGAGCGACGCGACCATGCTCTGCAGCAACTCGGACTTGCCCGAGCCGGTCGTGCCCGCGACCAGACCGTGCGGGCCGTCGCGGCGCAGGTCGAACGAGAACGGACCGTCGAGGCTTTCGCCGATCACCACCTCGGTCGTGGGGGCCGTTCGGGACCACCGTTCGAGGACGGCCTCGGGCGTCGGCGGGTCGAGCTGCAGGACGTCGAGCAGGCGCGAACGGGCCGGGAGCCCCGCGGCACCGTCACCGTCGTCGACGTCGACCACCGGGGCGACGGCCCGTCCGACGGCCTCGAACCATCCGTCGGGCAACAGGTCGGCCTTGACCTCTCGCACGTCGGCGGTCCGGTGCACGTCGAGCGAGTGCCTCGTGGTGCCACAGGTGACGACGGCGACGCACTCCTCGGGAAGCGAGCGACGTTCGGTGTCGAGGCACACCGCGTGCACGCCGACGGACGGTCCGTCCCGGAGGACGCGGACGAGCCCCGGCAGGGTGCGCAGTCGTCTCGCCCCGTCGAGCACGAGCACGACGTCGGTCGCCGCGCGGAGCGCGCCCGTCGACTCGCGGGCCGCGCGCTGACGGGCGTCGATCTCGGCGCCCAGCTCGGCGACCCGACGGGCGACGGTCTCGGCGTCGTTGCCCAGCCACACGGCGGCGGGTCGTCCTTCCTCGGGCCGAGCGTGGGGCACATGGGCGAGCCAGGACCAGTGGTCGACCGCGGCCTGTTCGGTCAGGACGACGAAGCGCACGTCACGGGGACTCTGGGCGACGGCGAGCTGGGCGAGCATCCACGCGACCAGCGGTCGGGCGTGCTCCGGCCTGCCGGCGACGCCGACGACGCCGTGGTCGCCCAGGTCGACGGTCACGGGCACGTCGACGGCGGGGCGGGCCACCGTCCGACGGTGCTCGAGCTCGGCGGGGTCCTCGATGGTGACGCCCGAGGGCAGGTCTGCGGTGCCGATCCTCACGCGCAGGTGGTCGGGGTCGTCCCGGCGGCGCTCCCACAGCCGGGATCGACGCCGGACGGCGATGTCGAGCACGGTCGCCGCGTCGGGGCTGAGGTGTCGCAACTCGCGCTGCAGCTGTCGGACGGCGCTCTCGGCGTCCGCCGCCACCGCCTCCTTGGTGGCCTGGTGGTCGGCCAGGCGCCGCCGGTGCGACACCTTGCCGTTCCGCTTGTCGTAGAGGTGGTTGCCGATCATGACGACGGGCGACATGAGCCCGAATGCGAGGAAGGCGACGTTGCCGAACACGCTGACCATCACGACCGCCATCACCACGGGTGCGAGCGCGGCCACGATCGGCAGGGGCCGCTTCGTGCCCTGCTGGGGCTCGGCGGGGTACCGGAACGTCGTGGTCGGGGGCTCCGGCAGGAGGCGCGGAGGACGCGCGTGGTCGAGGGTGCCTCCCCCGTCGCTCACGGTGATGGCCGCGGACGGGTGTCCGGCGGGGGCGACGGCGAGGAGGGTGTCGCCGATGGTGATGACGCTGTGCTCGTCGATCGCGGCCGTGCCGAGGACGGGGATGCGGTCGACGAGGACGAGCGGCCCGCGGGCGTCGACGTCGGACTCGGGGAAGGCATCCGCCGTGGGGGTCAGCGAGAACCGCCCGGCACCGTCCAGTTCGATCGTCGCGACGATCGGGGGCACGCGGTCGTCGTCCAGTCGGACGCCGGCGTCCGGTCCGGTGCCCACGTGCACGATGCCCACGTCGACGACGTGGATCGTGCCGGCGCCGCGTCCTCCGATGACGCGGATCGTCGGCGAGTCGTCGGGGAGCCGACGATGCGGTGCGGGGCCGCCGAGTCCGAGCACGGCACCGTCGAGCAGGACGCCCGACCGGAGCCGGGCGTCCGTATCCACGGGGAAGCCGTCGACCGAGAGGTGGGACGGAGCCGCATCGTGGGCGTCGGTCGGCAGCCCGAGGGCCGCGGCGAGGTGTGCGGCGACCTCGGCGACGGTGGCGTCGGGATCGACGACGACGGATCGGTCGGCCCGGCGGCCCGTGGGGACGTGCAGGACGGTGAGCGCCAGTCTCACGCGGCAGGCACCACGCTGATGCCGTCGACGAAGAGGTCGACTTCGGCGATCATGACCGGCACCGCTTCGGGGCCGCCGACCTGACAGCTGACGCGGACGTCGTACGGCTCGGCGCGGAAGGCGTAGACGAGGGTGGCGTGGAGGCCGTCCTCGCCCTCGAGGGCCGCGTACCGCACACCCCGCAGGCCCCGACCGAGGTCGTCCGTCTCGACGTCCTCGACCACGGGAGGTTCGATCGGGGCGAGGTCGCTCTCGAGGACCATCGTTCGCAGGGCGGCGTCGCGGTCCCCTCGGGCCGAGCCGTACTGCACCCGCAGCAGGCTCGGCGGCGTCGCGATGTCGGGCAGGTAGAGGTACCGGCGCTCGTCGGCCGGCGACCAGCGGGCCAGCGCCGAGAGCACTTCTGTGAGCCAGGACCGGGAGGCGCGGGTCGCGCCCTCGGACCGCTCGGCGACCGCACGGACGGTGGCCCTGATCCACGAGCGTGGCGCTCGGTGCCCGTCGTGTGGCCACGTGGTCGGCAGGGACACCCAGGTGTCGGGGTCGTGTCCGATGAGGAGGTCGTGGTCGCGAACACTGTCGTGGTCGTGGTCGTGGTCGGTCATGGTTCGGTGTCGCTTTCTGTGGCGGTCGAGAGGGTTCAGGCGAGGGGCCGGTCGGTGACGAGGCGACTCTCGGCGTCGCGCCAGCGGAAGGTGCTGACCATCGCGTCGAAGACGTCGGCGAGGGCGTCGGCGATGCGGCGCTGCGCGTCGGAGGTGATGTCGCTCCGCGCGGCCTCGGCTGTGGTGGTCGATCCGACGGTGAGGACGAGGGTGACCAACCGGTCGTCTCGGCCTGCGACTCGAGCCAGCACGGTGCGGCGCCGGAGCGGGGTCAGGCTGGCCACTTCGTCAGCCCCGTCACCTCTGCCGGCCGTCGCGGTGTCACCGTCGAGGGCCGAGGTGTCGCCCGCGGGGTCGTCCCAGACGACGGCGGGATCACCGGCGAGGACGAACGGTTCGGCCCCGTGGGTGGCGACCCTCCGGAGCAACAGCCGATCGAGATTGGCATGTCTGGACCGGGTGACGGGCACCGTGGCGACGACCACGGAGCAGACGATGTCGGTGCCCGGCAGCGGCCCCGCGCTGAGGTACGAGTCGAGCACCCGACCGTGGACGTCGGCGGCGAGTGCTCGTTCGAACGCCGATCCGAACCGCAGCCGCCAGTCCTCGGGGGCCGACATCTTCTCGGCGGCCGACGGCTCAGCGAGCTGGGGGGCGACGACTGCGGCCGCCTCGCGAGCGTCGAGCCCACCCGGCACCCGGACGAACCCGGGAGGCACGACGATCGAATACGACGCCGCCACCGTCCCAGCCGTCCGCCTCACGTACCCCGCGGCGCTCACGATTTGTCCTCTGAACGACCTCTGGCCCCGGCTGGCTCTTCCCGTCTCCAGCGTTGGCCGGCCGTGCTCTCCGTAATTCGCGCTTGGTCAAGCGCCAGTCGTTTTCGAAGACGCCGACCCCGGATGATCCCGACGGCCGCCCAGATGCCACAGAGGATCTGGATGGCGCCCGCGACTGCGGAGTCCCGCGGCCAGGCATCGAGGCCGCGAAAGGGGAGGGCGATGATCACGCTCCACGCCCCTCCGAGAAACGCAGCATAGGCAATCAGAGGCGAATCAAGAGGGAAGCGATCATTGCCACCTCCTCTTCGAGAGAGCCAGATCACGGCAGCCACGAGACAACTACAAGCAATCCAAAACGGTACCGAGGACCCCACAAACGGCGGCCAATTCTCCGCCGTCGAGAAGAGTGGACCACCCTCAGGGTTCAATCGACGCGCATCGCCCCGTCCGCCACCTCGGAACTGGAGAACTAGGCGGGTCGTTTGAGCGGCGCACACGGGTATCAGGCCTGACGAAAGGACGAGCGCGTTGAAGATGACGCCCTCAAGTTTCGACTGACGGCGCCTCCGTCTATGACGATCGATAGGTGTCACAACGAGCCTTTCGAAGTGCTGAGCCTCCGCCAGACCGTGGCTGGAAGATCGACACCGAGCCAGGCAGCGGCACCCTCGGCAACGCTGCGGCCCTGGTCAACCGCCTGGATGACCCGAGCTGAGTTGAGCTTGGCTAGCGTCCTTGCGATCTGGGCAGGATCGTCGGCGAATGCCCCCGGCCGAGTTGAGCGGAGAAAGTGAAGCACCTGGGCAACCCCCTCGTCACCGAAGCTCTTCAGCAGGAATCGATCGCCGAGGCCGGGCTGGGCACGGCTCCAACTCGTCGACACCCGCAAGGTGGCGAGCCTTCTTGTGTTCCCGCTTCTCACCAGTCCAGCGACGCGATTCGCGCTCACCACCTTGATGGAGGACCTCGCCGATGCAACTAGCGTCCCCCCGATGCCAAGAGTCGCGACCGAGACAAGTGCCATGGCGAGATCAAGAGCGGTTCCGGTGCCTGCGGCGAAGCGCCCCACAGCCAGCCCCAAAGACACTGCCATCACCGCCAAGATGACGAGGTTGAGGCCCGGGATGAAGAGCGAGGCAAAGGCCAGGAGGCCACCGACGATTGTGAGCGCGTCCACAACGGTGCTGATCCACGAGTCGTTCTCCTCCATCCAGGTCTGGAAGGCGGCGAAGCCGGCGTCCCAGGCGGCGCCGAGGTCGTCCCAGACGGTGTCGTCGAGGCCGTCGTCCGTGGCGTCGTCGATCCTGGCGATGGCAGTGTTCGCCGCGGTCTCGACGGACGCGTGTGCGTCGGCCAGTCGCCTGGCATAGATGGCGACGCGGCCCCGGGCGTCGTCGGCCTTGGCCCGCTGGGCTGCGGCCTGGTCGAGGTGCTCCTGCTTGGTCACCTCGTCGGTCGCCACCAGTGCCAGCTGGTCGTACCGCTCGACGAGCCTCTCGGCTGCGGCAAGGTCGTCGACGGCGTCTCGGTGGTTCGCCAGGGCCGGCGCGGCGGCCTCCTGTGCGAGCGAGAGCTCGGACGCGTACGTCTTCAACGCCGAACCCGTCTCGCCGTAACGCCCCTCGGCCTTGCCCAGGCTCGCCGACACCTGCTGGGCCTTGGCCAGGAACGCGTCGAGGGCGTCGCTCGACGACGACCCCGCTTCGAGCGACCTCAGCTTCATGGCCGCCCCACGGATCGACGCCGCCACCGACTCGTAATGGTCAGCCATCGCGTTCACCAGCCCCGGGTCCCCCGAGACCCCCACGAGCGAGTTGGCCGTCACCCCGGCGAGCGTGCCGGCCGTCACCGGTCGCCACCCACGAGGGTGCCCTCGAGTTCGCCGTCGACCTCGGCGAAGGTCTGGTCGATCGTCGAGAGGGCCTCGCCGAGCTCGGTGATCTGCTGAGCGAGCTGCGCCCGCCGGTCGTTCCAGTTCGTCGCGAACGACGTGACCTTCGCTGCGAGCCGCGCGTGCCCGCAGGCCTCGGCCGTGAGCTGTGCCGACGAATCGGCCGTCTCGAAGTCGGTCCGCACCCGGTCGAGGTCGCCGAGCAACGCCTCGAGACCGGCCCCGTCGATGTTCAGGCTCGATCGAGCCATGAGGTTCCTCCCCTCGTGTCGCGAGGCCGAGGCGCGTCGTGCTTCAGCACGACCCGCCTCGACCCCCGGTCGTGCGTCGGTCAGCCCAGGCTGCTGGCCAGCTGCTGGTCGGCACCTTCGAGGGTGCTGGCCGCGTTCTCGAGGAACGCCGCCATGCTCTCGACCGCGGAGATGGTCTTGGACGCTCCGGTCGTGAACTCGGTGTACGTCGAGTCGAACGCCTTGGACGACTTGTCGGTGACGTAGCCCGAGCCGACGAGGTTGTCGATCTGCGACTTCATCTGCCCGAGTTGGTCTTCGATCGCGCGCTGCCCGTTGCGCAATTGCGTGGCCTGCGTGCGCAGGTCGTCGTAGGTGACGGTGACATTGGCCATGAGGTGCTCCCTCTCGTTGTGACGTCGACCGGTCGGTCGATCACGACCAATATGTCATGCCTGATAGGTTGCGTGACGGTTGCCCACAGATCGGAGTCGGCATGAGGTGGAAGAAGGGCGCGAGCAGGAGGCGCGAGCAGCACCCCGCGGACCCTCCGGTGGTCACCGCCCAGTCCATCCGAGAGCTACGAGCCGCAGGCCTGCTCTCGCGCATCACCGTCCTGCCGCTGCGACCGCCCGAGACCGTCGTGACGTCGGCTCCTCCCCCGCCCCGCGCCTCCTCGGGCTTCGCCCCCGCTGACGGACCGGGTCGCCCGACCGATGCGACTCCCGTCACACCCGGCACGATGCTCGTCGAGCCCGCGACTCCTGCCGAACTACCTGCGCTGACCGTCGAAGCGGCGGCCCCGCCTCCGCCGTCACCGCCCGACGCCGGCAACCCGCATCACGCAGGGCCACCGGAAGCACCCGATCTCGAGGCGACGGCGCTGCGTCCGAGGCACTACGGCCTGCGACTCCCCGACGAGAGCGTCGTGCCGTTGACGGCACGGGCGGTCGTCGTCGGTCGCCGGACGGACCAACCCCCGCCCCCACCTGCCGGCGCCTGCGTCGTGGCGCTCGACGACCCGGGGCGGTCGCTGTCGCGCCATCACGTCTCGATCGTCATCGGTCCCGATGCCGGGGTCTGGGTGACCGACCTGGGCTCGGGCAACGGCACGACCCTCGTGTCGACGACCGGCGACGTGACCGAACTCGAGGCGCACACCCCCACCCGCGTGAGGGTCGGGTCGCTGCTGTCGATCGGCGACCACGCGGTGACCGTCGTCCGCCGCCGACCGGAAGCCCGGACTCGCGACGAGGCGTGAGGCGGCGGCCCGACAGGCGACGGCAAGCACCACCACGTGCTCCGACCCGAGCTGACGGCAATTGTGGAGCCGCGAGCCGCGAGCCGCGAGCCGCGATGGTCCGAGCCGACGAGTCGCCTGCGCTAGATCTTCTCGATCGGTGCGACCTTGATCAGCAGCTTCTTGCGGCCGGCGCCGTCGAAGAGCACCTCGGCGATGCGGCGGGCGCCGATGCCGGTGACGGCCATGACGCGACCCTCGCCGAAGTCGACGTGCGAGATGCGGTCGCCGGCCTCGAGCTCGAGGTCGCCGTTGTCACGCACGGTGCCCGTGACCCGGTTCGCCCACTCGGTCTTCGGCTTCGTCTTCGACGCCGCCGTCGCCCGGTCGTAGCTGCCCGAACCGTAACCGCCCGACGCCCGCGGGGTCGCCCCCCGGTTGCCGTCACCACCCTCGCGACGCGCGTTGAGCGCCCGCGGCTGCGTGCCCCCGCGACTGGTCGCCATGCCGGGCGACTGCTTCCAGTCGATCAGCTCGACCGGGATCTCTTGCAGGTAGCGCGACGGCATCGCCACGTTCACCTCGCCGAACTGCGCCCGCGTCATCGCGAGCGACAGGAAGAGCCGCTGGCGTGCCCGGGTGATGCCAACGTAGAACAACCGCCGCTCTTCGGACGGGCCACCGGGTTCGCTGGCCGACATGCGGTGCGGCAGCAGGTCTTCTTCGACTCCGGTGAGGAAGACGGCCTCGTACTCGAGCCCCTTCGCGGTGTGCAGCGTCATCAGCGACACCGTGCCGCTCGTGTCGTCGAGGTCGTCGGCGGCCGCGACGAGCGTGACCTCGGTGAGGAAGTCGAGCAACGTGCCGTCGGGGTTGTTCTTCTGGAACTCCCTGGTGACGGCGACGAGCTCGTCGATGTTCTCGGCGCGGGCCTCGTCTTGCGGGTCACGTGACGCGCGCAGCACCTCGACGAGGCCGCTGCCCTCGATGAGGGCGGTCAGGATCTCGTGGACGGGTGCCGTCGCGGCCGTCGCCTGCACGTCGTCGAGCAGCTTCGCCAGGCCGGTGATCGCACCGGTGACCTTCGGACCGAGGCCGAGCTGGTCGGCGTTGCGCATCGCGTCACGCAGCGGCGCCTCGTTGGTGTCGGCCCAGCGCTGCATCGCGGTCTCGGTGGCCGGACCGATGCCGCGCTTGGGCACGTTCATGATGCGGCGGAGCGCCAGCGGGTCGGCCGGGTTGGCGACGGTGATCAGGTACGCCATGGCGTCCTTGATCTCGGCGCGCTCGTAGAACTTCGTGCCGCCGAGCACGCGGTACGGGATCGCCGAGCGGATGAAGATCTCTTCGAGCGCACGCGTCTGCGAGTTGGTGCGGTAGAAGACGGCCATGTCTTTGTAATCGGTGCCGGACTCGTGCAGTGCCGAGATCTCGTCGGCCACGAACTGGGCCTCGTCGTGACCGGTGTACCCGGTGAAGCCGACGATCTTGCTGCCGGCGCCGACCGTGGTGAAGAGGTTCTTGGCCTGGCGGTCGAAGTTGTTCGAGATGACCGCGTTGGCCGCGTCGAGGATGTTCTGCGTCGAGCGGTAGTTCTGCTCGAGCAGGATGACCTTCGAGTTCGGGAAGTCGCGTTCGAACTCGACGATGTTGCGGATGTCGGCGCCGCGGAAGGCGTAGATCGACTGGTCGGAGTCGCCGACCACGGTGAGCGACGCCCCGGGGATGCCGCCGCTGCCGTCACGCATCGACTGCACGAACTGGCCGCCCCGCTCGAGCTCGTCGACGAGGTCGGACTGCACCGGCCGGGTCAGCTCGCGGATGAGCGAGTACTGCGCGTGGTTGGTGTCTTGGTACTCGTCGACCAGGATGTGCCGGAACCGCCGCTGGTACTGCGCCGCGACGTGCGGGAAGGCCCGGAAGAGGTAGACGGTCTGCGCGATGAGGTCGTCGAAGTCGAAGGCGTTGGCCCGCTGCAGCTCGCGGGTGTACTGCCGGAAGATCTCGAGGAACATGACCTCTTGCGGGTCGTTCATGTTGATCTGGCGCGAGTACGACTCGACGTCGCTGAGCTCGTTCTTGAGCTTCGAGATCTTGCCCGACGCCATGCTGACGGTGAGGCCGAGCTGGTCGGCGTCGAGCTCTTTCAGGATGCGCTTGAGCAGCGCCCGCGAGTCGGCCGAGTCGTAGATCGTGAAGCTCTTGGTGAAGCCGAACTGCTCGGCCTCGCGCCGCAGGATGCGCACGCACGCCGAGTGGAACGTGCTGATCCACATGCCCTCACCGGCCTGGCCGACGAGGTGCGCCACGCGCTCGCGCATCTCGGCCGCGGCCTTGTTGGTGAACGTGATCGCGAGGATCTGACTGGGCCACGCTTCGCGCGTCGCCAACAGGCCGGCGATGCGGCGGGTGAGCACGCTGGTCTTGCCCGAGCCGGCGCCGGCCACGATCAGCAGCGACTGCCCGCGGTACTCGACCGCCTCTTTCTGCTGGGGGTTTAGACCGGCGGTCAGGGGGTCGCCGGAACCGCCGGCAGCGTCAGAGGGCTCGAGCACGATCGTCATGGCTCGTCGAGTCTAAGCGCGACCACCGACATCGCGAGGGGTGCGGGGCGACCACGGGCAGCGGTGACGTGGTGCGGGGTCAGCGGGACGCCAAGGCTACCCGCGCCTCCTCGGCGAGCTCGGGCTGGTCGGCGAAGACGCCGTCGACGCCGAGAGCCATGAGCGAGGTGAACTCGGTGCGCCAGTCGCCGAAGGCGGCCTTGCCGCCGGGGCCGCGGTTCGCGCGGGCCAGGAACGCGTTCTCGGCGCGCAGCGTCCAGGTGAAGACGTCGAGCCCCGCGGCGTGGGCCCGGTCGACCACCCGACCGTCGGTCGCCCCGCGGGCGTCGACGAGCGTGTGCTTGTCGAGGCTGACGCCGTGCAGCCCTGCGTCGACGAACGACTCGAGCGACTCGGCGTGCAGCTGGTCGCGGTACCCCACGGAGGCGCGACCCGCCGCCACGAGGTCGGCCGCCGTTCCGGCCTTCTCGAGCAGGTAGACGAGCCGGGCCCCGAGTCGCTGGTCGGCGAGCCGCCCGAGCACGGTCTGCTCGAACGACTCGATGGTCAGGCGGGGGTCGTCGACCCACCGGCGCTGCCGCAGCTCGTCGGCGAGCAGCTCGCCCAGCGGCAGCCCGATCGAGTCGAAGTAGGTGGCGTGCTTGACCTCGGCGACGAGCCCGACGGGCCGATCGACGGCGTCGAGCAGGTCGAGCAGGTCGCCCAGCCGCTGGATGCGCCCCTCGCCGTCGTGCGCGGCGCTGTCGGGCCGCAGCTCGGGCAGACGTTCACGGATGCGCAGCGTGCTGAGCTCGTCCCAGGTGAAGTCCTCGGTGAACCAGCCCGTCACCTTCGTGCCGTCGATGGTCTTGGTGGTGCGCCGGTGCCGGAACTCGTCGTGGTCGGCGACATCGGTCGTGCCCGAGATCTCGTTCTCGTGCCGCAGCACGAGCACGCCGTCGCTCGACGCGACCAGGTCGGGCTCGATCGCATCGGCCCCGAGCTCGATCGCGAGGCGGTAGGCGTCCTCGCCGTGCTCGGGTCGGTGACCGCTGGCGCCGCGGTGGGCGATGACGAGAGGCGAGGTGGACACCCGGTCACGCTAACCCGCCCGTCCGTGCACGACCCGAACCGCCCGGCGCCCTGTGGACCACGAGGAGGCGCGGCCCCCTGGGGCCGAGGCGTCCCACCCACCGCAGACGCAAAAGACTGCACGCCATGCACGTTCGCCCTGCGAGAATGCGGCTCTCATCAGGCAGATCTTCAGCCATTCGTTGCACGGCACGGTTAGCCTCGTGTGTACGGAACCACCCTCGCGCACCTGCGCGGGCGGTCCACACATCCCTAGCGATCAAGAAGAGGAACCCCTTGGCATTCTCGAATCCCGGCTTCAGTCAGTCGCCGGCCTTCTCGAAGAACGGCGGGCCCGTCATCCGTCAGCAGCAGGGCGCAGCCCAGCCGGTCGAGTACAACGGCATGACCGCCGAGCAGCTGCAGCAGCTCTACTCGCAGCCCGCCGCCGGCCCCACGCAGACCGACCGCATGACGTACGAAGACACGATCTCGAAGACGCTGCTGGCCTTCGGCGTCGTCCTCGTCTTCGCCGCCGTGGGTTGGTTCGTCCCCGCTCTCGCCTTCGTCGGGGCCATCGCCGGCTTCGTGCTGGCGCTCGTGAACATCTTCAAGAAGAAGCCGTCCCCCGGCCTCGTGCTCGCCTACTCGGCCGCGCAGGGTCTGTTCGTCGGAGGCATCTCGTCGATCTTCGAGAGCCGGTGGGACGGCATCGTCACCCAGGCCCTGATCGGCACCGTGGCCGTGTTCGTCACGACCCTGCTGCTGTTCAAGAGCGGCAAGATCCGTGCCTCGGCCAAGGCCACCAAGATCTTCATGATCGCGATGATCGGCTACGGCGTCTTCTCGTTGCTGAACCTCGGCCTGATGGTCTTCGGCGCCAACACCAACCCCTGGGGCCTTCGGGGCATGGAGATCGCGGGCATCCCCCTCGGCTTCATCCTCGGCATCCTCGTCGTGATCATGGCGGCGTACTCGCTCGTCCTCGACTTCGACCAGGTCAAGACCGGCGTCGAACGCGGCGCACCCCGCATCTACGCGTGGTCGGCGGCCTTCGGCATCGTCATGACGGTCATCTGGCTGTACGTCGAGATCCTGCGCATGCTCGCCATCCTGCGCGGCAGCGACTAGCCACCACGGCGACACCAGCACCACCACGAAGCGGGGCTCGTTCCGAGAGGGACGGGCCCCGCTTCCGTGTGGGGTGGAGGCCGACGGCCGAGTGGGCAGAAGATGACGATCGGGCGCGGATGGGGAGCATGTTCTGCCCACTCGCCGGCGTCCTGACGCCGGAAACGGAGAAGCCCCCTCGGGCAGATGTATGCCGGAGGGGGCTTCGCCTCACTGCGCTTCGCGGGAGGTCTCCCTCACTGCACGCCGCACGCTACTGGTGGGCACCGGGGTCGCAGGCTCCCCCGGAATGATCAGGCCACGGCGCTCCGCGCCGAAAACGGCCCGATCACTGCGCTTCGCGGGAGGTCTCCCTCACTCCACGTTCGCGGCTACTGGTGGGCACTGACGGCGCAGAGCGCCGCCAGAGTGACGCTTCGCGTCACTCCCATTCGATCGTTCCCGGGGGCTTCGAGGTGACGTCGAGCACGACGCGGTTGACGCCGTCGACCTCGTTCGTGATGCGGTTCGAGATGCGGGCCAGCACGTCGTACGGCAGGCGCGTCCAGTCGGCGGTCATCGCGTCTTCGGACGACACCGGGCGCAGCACGATCGGGTGACCGTAGGTGCGGCCGTCGCCCTGCACGCCCACCGAACGGACGTCGGCGAGCAGCACCACGGGGCACTGCCAGATCTCGTCGTCGAGGCCGGCCGCGGTCAGCTCGGCGCGGGCGATCGCGTCGGCCGCGCGCAGCAGCTCGAGACGCTCGTGCGTGACCTCGCCGACGATGCGGATGCCGAGCCCGGGGCCCGGGAACGGCTGACGACCCACGATGACCTCGGGCAGGCCGAGCTCGCGACCGATCGCGCGGACCTCGTCCTTGAACAGGGTGCGCAGCGGCTCGACGAGCTCGAACTGCAGGTCTTCGGGCAGCCCGCCCACGTTGTGGTGGCTCTTGATGTTCGCCGTGCCCGTGCCGCCACCGCTCTCGACGACGTCGGGGTAGAGCGTGCCCTGCACGAGGAACTTCACGGCCGAGTCGCCCTCGGCCGCCGCCTCGAGCACGAGGGCCTCGGCGGCCGCCTCGAAGCTGCGGATGAACTCGCGGCCGATGATCTTGCGCTTCTGCTCGGGGTCGGTGACCCCGGCGAGGGCGTCGAGGAACTGCTGCTCGGCGTCGATCGTCACGAGCCGCACGCCGGTCGAGGCGACGTAGTCCTCTTCGACCTGGCGACGCTCGTCGGCACGCAGCAGACCGTGGTCGACGAAGACGCAGGTCAGCTGGTCACCGACGGCCTCGTGCACGATCGCCGCCGCGACGGCCGAGTCGACGCCGCCCGAGAGGCCGCAGATGACGCGCGCGTCACCGACCTGCTCGCGGATGCGCGCGACCTGCTCGGCGATGACGTTGCCGCTGTTCCAGTCGGCGGGGATGCCGGCGGCGCGGTGCAGGAAGTTCTCGAGGACGGCCTGGCCGTACGACGAGTGCTTGACCTCGGGGTGCCACTGCACGCCGTAGAGCTTGCGGGCGTCGCTCGAGAACGCGGCGACAGGGGTCGACGCACTCGAGGCCAGCACGTCGAAGCCCTCGGGGGCCTTCGACACCGAGTCGCCGTGGCTCATCCACGTCGTCTGCGAGGTGGGCTGACCCGAGAGCAGGGTGCTGTCGCCCTCGGCGAGCGTGACGTCGGTCGCGCCGTACTCGCGCTGACCGGTGTGCGAGACCTCGCCGCCGAGGGCCTTGGCCATCGCCTGGAAGCCGTAGCAGATGCCCAGCACGGGGATGTCGAGGTCGAAGATGCCCGCGTCGATGCTCGGGGCACCCTCTTCGTAGACGCTCGACGGGCCACCGCTGAGCACGATGCCCACCGGGTTCTTCTCGGCGATCTCGGCCGCGGTGATCGTGTGCGGCACGATCTCGCTGTAGACGTTGGCCTCACGCACGCGGCGGGCGATCAGCTGCGCGTACTGGGCGCCGAAGTCGACCACGAGCACGGGGCTCTGGGCGGTCTCGGGGGCACGCTCGGCCGGTGCGGGGGCCGTGGCGGCGGTCGTCGCCGACGCCTCGGCGGTCTCGGGTGCGTCGGTCACGCGGGGGCTCCCTCGGTCGTGGGGGTGGTCTCGGCGGTCAGCGCGTCGTACTGCCGCGTGGCGAGCTTGGTCATGTGGCTCTCGACGAAGAACGAGAGCAGGGGCACGACGCCGCCGAGCGCGATGAGGAAGAACCGCGAGAACGGCCACCTCATGAGGCTCCAGAGGCGGAAGTCGGCGAAGAGGTAGACGACGTAGAGCCAGCCGTGTGCGATGAGGATCGCCGTCGAGAGGTTGAACCCCGTGGTCGAGTCGACCGGCACGAGGAACCCGCCCTGACCGCCGAGCTGCATCTCGAGCTGCAGCGGCGTGTACTTGAAGATCATCTCGAAGATGAGCAGCAACAGCATGACGCCGGTGACGTACGCAGAGATCTTGTAGAACCTGACGGCACCCGGGATCTTCGGGATGTCGCGTTGCCGGGGCTTCAGGGGCATGGACTCGATTCTAGCCGCGCCCACCGACGCGCCACGACGGCACCTGTCGACGTCGAACGAGGCCCGTCGGCCACGCCGCCGGCGTGCGACCGCGACGGGCTCAGGAGGCGCGGGTCGGCTGGCTCGCGCCGCGCGCGTCCGCCTCGGCCCGCGCCTCCTCGGCTTCTTCGTGCTCTCGCTCGAACGCGTCGCGCACGAGCCGGAACCAGAGGAACACGGCGAAGCCGGCGAAGACGACCCATTCGATCGCGTAGAAGACGTTGAGCCAGTTGAACTGGACGTCGGAGGCGGGCGGCGCGGAGTCGATCGCGTCGAGCGACCGGGGCGCGTCGTCGGCGACGACGTAGCCGCCGTAGACCTGCCCGTCGAAGCCGGGCCACTCGTTGATGAGGGCCGCCACCGACACGACGGTCTGCGCGCCGTTCTCGAAGTCGCTCTCGGTCGGGGACTCGGACGGGAAGTACCGCCCCTCGACCGTGACGGTCGAGGTCGCGGCGACGGACGGCTCGGCCGCCTCGGCGCCCTCGCGCGTGGCCGACCAGCCGAGCCCCACGGGCAGCGAGGCGCCGTTGGCGTCGTCGACGAAGCGACCGATCAGCCAGTACCCGGTCTCGCCGCCGTTGACCCGGTCGCCGACGACGGCGAAGTCGTCGGGGTCGAACTCGCCCGTGACCGACACCCGCTGGGCGCCGAGCGAGTCGGCGAACGGGGTCTGCGGCGTGGCGACCGACGACAGCACCTTGGTGGTCTCGGTCTCGGGGTTGACCACCTGCACGCTCTCGACGCTGCGCTCGATCTGCCAGTGGCCGAGCCAGGCGAAGATCGCGGCGACCACGAGTGCGAGCCCGAGCAGGGCGATCCACCGCGGGCGGCGGGCGACCTGCCACATGGTCTCGGGCAGCGGATCGCCGTCGACTCCGAGGAGGACGGGGCGCTGCGCGGTCTGGGTCACGTCGGCGATCGTACCTCTCGTCGTCGACGAGCTCGCTGGGACGACGGGCGGATCGAGGCGTCGAGCCGATCGGGACGACGAGCCGACGGGGCCGGGGCTCAGTACTCGGGGTCGCGCTGACGCGCCGCCCGCTGGTCGCTCTGCTGGCCGGCCTGCTCGGCCCAGAGCCGGGCCTCGTCGGCGTCCATCGCGTCGAGGTCGTCGAGGTCGTCGTCGCCGTCCGGGCCGCCGTCGGAGTCGCCGTCGCCGTCGCCGTCGCGTCCGCCGCGGGTCGAACCGGCCCGCCCGGCGGCGGCCCGTGCCGCACCCGTCCGCACCCGCTCGGTCTCGCGCTCGTCGTCGTCCTCGGTGACCTCGGTCTGGTCGAGGTCGTCGCCGGCGAGCGCGGCCTCCATCAGGGCGATCTCGTCGCCGCTGCGCGCCTCGCGTTCGAGGCGACGGGCCTCGGCCTCGGCCCGCTCGGCCTTCTTGCGCGATCGCAGCACCAGCGAGCCGATGCGCTCGCTGTTGGAAGCGAGGACGGGGCCGAGCACGGCCATGATCAGCACGTAGAGACCGGCGAAGGGCTGCAACCGTTCGTCGAGCCCGGCACCGGCCGAGAGCGTCGCGAGGATCAACGCGAACTCGCCCCGGTTCACGAGGATGACGGTGGTGTTGATGCCCGCCTGCGGCCCCAGCTTGTTGAGCCAGGCGACGAACTGGCCCGCGCCGACGTTGAGCAGCACCGTCATGCCGACGGCGATCGCGACGGGCCCGAGCACGCTCGGGAAGAGCGCCGGGTTGAGCCCGAGGCCGAAGTTCAGGAAGAAGAACGCCCCGAAGACGTCGCGCATGGGCAGGGCGAACTGTTCGACCCGGTTGCGGAACTTCGTCGCCCCGATGATCAGGCCGATGAGGAAGGCACCGATCGCGTCGGTGACGCCGAGCACCTCGCCGAGACCCGCGAAGAGCACGGCCAGGCCGAAGAACAACACCGTGAAGAGTTCGTCGTCGCGGGTGCGCATGAGCCGCGACACGACCCGGCCGCCCCACCGGGCGACGCCGAACATCACGACGAGGAAGGCGAACGCGATGCCGAGCTTGAGGATGACCGGCCCGGGGTCGGTCTCGCCGCTGAGCACGACCGAGACGATCGCGAGGTAGACGGCGATGAAGATGTCTTCGACGACCGTGACCCCGAGGATCATCGGCGTCTCGCGGTTCGCCAGGCGGTTCAGCTCGATCAGCAGCTTCGTGACGATCGCGCTGGAGGACGTCGCCGTCATGCCCGCGATGATCAGCGCCTCGCGCGTGCCCCAGCCGAGCATGAAGCCGAAGACCAGCCCCACCCCCATGTTGATGGCGATGTAGCTGCCACCCGAGACGATCAGGCGCCCGGCGTTCGAGAAGAACTCGTCTTGATCGAACTCGAGGCCGAGGTTGAACAGCAGCAGGATCAGGCCGAAGATCGCGATCAACTCGATGTTGTCGGACTCGAAGCTCAACGGGAACCAGCCCGTGTTCGTGCTGGCGAGCAGGCCGACGATCATGTAGATCGGGATCGACGGCAGGCCGACGAGCTTGCCGGCACGACCGAGCACGTACGCGATCAGCAGCAGGATGCCGAGGACGATCAGCTCTTCACCCAGGTGCATCGGACCTAGCCCCCGGGCGGCGCGTCGACCGGCGAGCGGTGCTTGAGCTCGCCGGTGCGGTAGAACGAGAACGCCTTGGCGACCTTCTCGGGCGAACCGGCCACGACGAGCGTGTCGCCGGGGAACACCTTGAAGTCGCCCGACGGCGCGGGGTTGGCCGCGTCACCGCGGACCACCGCGACCACCGTGAGGCCCACGACGCCCTTGGCGCCGAGGTCGCCGAGCGGCTGCCCGGCGATGTGGTCGTCGTAGTCGACCGTGAACCAGTCGATGCTGAGGCCGGGGATCTGGTCGAGGGCCGAGAGCGACTCGGTGATGCGCGTGCCGCCGAGCAGCTCGGCGAGCGTGTGCGCCTCGTCTTCGCTGAGGCGCAACGAGACCTTCTTGACGTGGTCGCCGTCGACGTCGTCGCTGAACGTGATGAGGTCGCTGTGCCCCGAACGGTGCGTGATGACACCGCACTTGCCGCCGTCGTCGGTGATGAAGGTGTGCAGCACACCCACGCCGGGGAGCTTGACTCGACGCACGTCAACCATGGTTCGTCTCCAGTGGACTCGGGGGCAGTCGTCTCAGCCTAGCGGCGGGTTCGGCCGCGGCAGCCGGGCTGCTCGTGCTGGGGACAACCCGTCGCCGTCCACAGGTGTTCCCACGTTCTCGGACGGCGGACGCAGGAGGCGCGGTGCCGGTCGAACCGGCACCGCGCCTCCTGCGGGTGGTCGCGTGAGCGACCGGGGATCAGCCCTGGCGGCCGCCCGGGCTGCTCGCCGACGTGTCGTCCCCCGGCGTGCCCGCGGGTTCGGTGACCTTCTCGCCCGGTTTGGGCGCGCCTCCCTGGTCGGCCCCCGCGACGACCATGTCGTCCTCGTCGAAGCCGAAGGTGATGTCGGGCGCCTCGAGGCGCACGCGGTCGGCCGACTCGTCGTCGGGCTCGAGCTGGCTGGCCCGCTCGGCCGCGACGCGCTTGAGGTAGTTCGCGACCTCGGCCTCGGCCTCGTCGTCGCTCCAGCCGAGCACGTCGGCCATGAGCTTGGCGGCGACCGGGGCGGCGGACTCGCCGCGGTCCCAGGCCTCGATCGAGATGCGGGTGCGCCGGGCGAGGACGTCCTCGAGGTGCAGGGCGCTCTCGTGGCTGGCGGCGTAGACGACCTCGGCGCGGATGTAGTCGTCGGCCCCGGGCAGCGGCTCGGCGAGCGAGGGGTCGTCGCGGATGAGGTCGAGCACCTCGTCGGTCAGCGTGCCGTAGCGGTTCAGCAGGTGCTCGATGCGCACCTTGTGCACGCCGAACGCCTTGGCGATCTTGCCGCGCTTGTTCCACGCCGCGTGGTAGCCCTCGGCGCCGAGCAGCGGGATCTCCATCGTGGTGCTCTCGGGGGTCCGGCCGTCGAGGGCCGCGACGGCCTCGTCGATGGCGTCCTCGGCCATGACCCGGTAGGTCGTCCACTTGCCGCCGGCCACGACGACGAGGCCCGGCACGGTGTGCGCCACGATGTGCTCACGGGACAGCTTCGACGTCTGGTCGCTCTCGCCGGCGAGCAGCGGCCGGAGTCCGGCGTAGACGCCCTCGACGTCGGCCCGCGTGAGGGGCACCGCCATGACCTTGTTCACGTGCTCGAGGATGTAGTCGATGTCGGCCGCGGTCGCCGCGGGGTGCGCCTTGTCGAGGTCCCAGTCGGTGTCGGTCGTGCCGACCAGCCAGTGGCGACCCCACGGGATGACGAACAGGACGCTCTTCTCGGTGCGGAAGATCATGCCCATGTCGGAGTGGATGCGGTCGCGCGGCACGACGAGGTGCACGCCCTTGGACGCCCGCACCTTGAACTGGCCCCGCTCGCCGACCATGGCCTGGGTGTCGTCGGTCCAGACGCCGGTCGCGTTGACGACCTGCTTCGCCCGGATCTCGAAGTGCTCGCCGGTCTGGTAGTCGTGGGCCTTCACGCCGACGACCCGCTCGCCCACCTTGACGAAGCCCTCGACGCGGATGCGGCTCGCGGCGTGGGCGCCGTAGCTCGACGCCGTGCGCACCAGCGACGACACGTAGCGGGCGTCGTCGACCTGGGCGTCGTAGTAGGTCAGGCCGCCCACGACGGCGTCCTTCGACAGGCTCGGGATCGCGCGCAACACCTGCGACTTGCTCAGGTGGCGGTGGTGGGGCACGCCGGGCGGGCGGCCGCCGGTCCAGCTGAAGATGTCGTAGAGCGCCATGCCGGCGCCGATGTAGAAGCGCTCGTAGACCGGCTTGCTCAGCGGGTAGAGGAACCGCACGGGCTTCACCAGGTGCGGCGCGAGTCGCTGCAGCAGCAGGCCGCGTTCGATCAGGGCCTCGCGCACGAGCCGGAAGTTCAGCTGCTCGAGGTAGCGGATGCCGCCGTGGACGAGCTTCGACGACCGGCTCGACGTGCCGGAGCCCCAGTCGCGGGCCTCGACGATGCCGACGCTCAGCCCCCGCGTCACGGCGTCGAGCGCGGACCCCGCCCCGACGATGCCACCGCCGATGACGAGGATGTCGAGTTCCTTCGTCTTCAGCGCCTCGACGGCTGCGGCCCGTTCGTCGGGGCCGAGCTTCGAGGAGAGCGAAACGGACGCGGACTTGGCCATGCGAGCCTCCATCGTTGGATTCGGTCGGCCCGGTCTCTCGACCGGACCACCCCATCAAACGCTAGTGAGGCTGGTAGGGGGCCACAACCACCTCGACCCGCTGGAACTCCTTCAGGTCGCTGTAGCCGGTGGTCGCCATCGAGCGCCGCAGGGCGCCCATGATGTTCGACGTGCCGTCGACCGTCGTGGCCGGGCCGTAGAGGATCTTCTCGAGCGAGCCGATGGTGCCGACGTGCATGCGGCGGCCCCGGGGCAGCTCGGGGTGGTGCGCCTCGGCGCCCCAGTGGTAGCCGCCGCCGGGCACGTCGTCGGCCCGGGCCAGGGCGGCGCCGAGCATGACGGCGTCCGCACCGCAGGCGATGGCCTTGACCAGGTCGCCCGAGGTGCCGAGGCCCCCGTCGGCGATGACGTGCACGTAGCGGCCACCCGACTCGTCGAGGTAGTCGCGGCGTGCGCCGGCGACGTCGGCCACGGCGCTCGCCATGGGAGCGTGGATGCCCAGGGAGGCGCGGGTCGTGCTGGCGGCGCCGCCCCCGAACCCGACGAGGACGCCCGCCGCACCCGTCCGCATGAGGTGCAGCGCGGCGGTGTAGGTCGAGGCCCCGCCGACGATGACCGGGACGTCGAGTTCGTAGATGAACTTCTTGAGGTTCAGCGGCTCGCTGTTCTTCGAGACGTGCTCGGCGCTGACCGTCGTGCCGCGGATGACGAAGAGGTCGACGCCGGCGTCGACGACCGTCTGGTAGAGGTCTTGGGTGCGCTGCGGGCTGAGGGCGCCGGCGACGGTGACGCCGGCGGCGCGGATCTCGGCGAGGCGGTCGCGCACGAGCTCGGGCTTGATCGGTTCGCTGTAGATCTCTTGCATGCGGGCGACCGAGTCGCGCTCGGGCAGGTCGCGGATCTCGGCGAGGACCTCTTCGGGGTCGTCGTACCGCGTCCACACGCCCTCGAGGTCGAGGACGCCGAGACCGCCGAGCTGACCGATGCGGATGGCCGTGGCGGGGCTGACGACGGAGTCCATCGGCGCGGCGATGACCGGCGACTCGAACTGGAACGCGTCGATCGACCAACCGACCGAGACGTCTCGGGGGTCGCGGGTGCGCCGGCTCGGAACGATGGCGATGTCGTCGAACGCGTACGCGCGGCGGGCTCGCTTGGAGACGCCGATCTCTACCTCAGTCACCGTGCCACCCTACCGGAGCCGGGGGACGCGCCCCCGGCCCGGTGCGTCTAGCGACGGTAGTTCGGGGCCTCGACGACCATCTGCAGGTCGTGCGGGTGGCTCTCCTTCAGGCCGGCCGCGGTGATGCGGACGAACTTGCCGTTCGCCTTGAGCTCGGCCACGGTGCGCCCGCCGACGTAGAACATCGACTGACGGAGGCCGCCGCTGAGCTGGTACACCACGTTGTTCAGGGCACCGCGGTAGGGCACCTGGCCCTCGACGCCCTCGGGGATGAGCTTGTCGTCGCTCGGCACGTCGGCCTGGAAGTAGCGGTCCTTCGAGTACGAGGTGTTCTTGCCGCGGGTCTGCATCGCGCCGAGCGACCCCATGCCGCGGTAGTTCTTGAACTGCTTGCCGTTCACGAAGACCAGGTCGCCCGGGCTCTCGTCGCAGCCCGCGAGCAGCGAGCCGAGCATGACGGTGTCGGCGCCGGCCACGAGGGCCTTCGCGATGTCGCCCGAGTACTGCAACCCGCCGTCGGCGATGACCGGCACGCCCGCCTCGCGGGCGGCCAACGACGCCTCGTAGACGGCGGTCACCTGGGGCACGCCCACGCCGGCGACCACGCGGGTGGTGCAGATCGAGCCCGGGCCCACGCCGACCTTGATGGCGTCGGCACCGGCGTCGACCAGAGCCTGCGCACCGCTGCGGGTGGCGACGTTGCCGCCGATGACGTCGACGTGCGCGAAGCTCGGGTCGGCCTTGATGCGACGGATCATGTCGAGCTCGCCCGAGCTCTCGCCGTTGGCGGTGTCGACCACGAGCACGTCGACGCCGGCGTCGCGGAGGGCGCAGGCGCGCTCCCACGCGTCGCCGAAGAAGCCGATCGCGGCGCCGACCCGCAGGCGACCCTCGTCGTCCTTGGTGGCGTCGGGGTACTTCTCGCTCTTGTCGAAGTCCTTGACGGTGATGAGGCCGCGCAGGTGGCCGGCCTCGTCGACCAGGGGCAGCTTCTCGATCTTGTGCTGGGCGAAGATGGCGATCGCCGAATCGGGGTCCACGCCCTCGGGTGCGGTGATCAGCGGCGCCGCCGTCATGACGTCGCGGACGAGCGTGGTCGACATCTCGAACGGCGACACGAAGCGCATGTCGCGGTTGGTGATGATGCCGACGAGGGTGCCGTCGCCCTCGACGACCGGCAGGCCCGAGACGCGGAACTGCCCGCACAACGCGTCGACCTCGGCCACCGTGGCGTCGGGCGTCGTCGTGACGGGGTTCGTGATCATGCCGGACTCGCTGCGCTTGACCTTGTCGACGTGCGCCGCCTGGTCGGCGATCGAGAGGTTGCGGTGGATGATGCCGATGCCGCCCTGACGCGCCATGGCGATGGCCATGCGCGACTCGGTGACGGTGTCCATCGCGGCCGAGAGCAGCGGCACCGCGACCCGGATGCGCTTGGTGAGCTGCGACGAGGTGTCGGTCTCGCTGGGGATGACGTCGGTGCGGCCCGGCAGCAGCATGACGTCGTCGTAGGTGAGTCCGATGAATCCGAACGGGTCCGGCTGGTCCATGAGTCCCCTTCGAAGGAGCGAGATGAGGGTGGGTGGGTTGGCACCGGGTCGCCGTCGAGTCCGGTAGTCGATATTAACCCAGCCCGCGCCTCCTGCATTCCTGTCGCCGGCGCCCTCCGGGACGACGAGGAGGCGCGGTGCGACCCCCGGCGCACGCGGCGATCGTGCACCGTTACCGATCCGACACACGGAAGATTCGTGATTCTCGCTCGTCATGGGGGATTCTGTACCGACTCCACTCCGTCTTGCACCTGAAACATGCTCGACACACGGCGGAGTTACTGTCAGCGACGACGACGCCCCGGGAGCAGAACGAGACCGCCCGAATCTCGACGGGGCGCTTCCCACCAGGAGGTTTTGTGAGACTCTCGACGACCATCGCGTCGCGGCCCCGGCTGCGGCAGTCCCTGATCGTGACGGCCTCCGCCGTGCTGCTCGGGCTCATGGCCACGTTCGCCGCCGCGACCGTCGCCCCCACGTCGGCGCAGGCCGCCCAGGCCGCCTGCGCCACGAGCCCCACGACCGGCTGCATCCAGGGCACCATCCGCGACAGCGAGGGCGAACCCGCCGTCGGCGTCGACGTCGTGGCCACCGGTGCGTCCGACTTCGAGGAGACCGGCACCACCGACGACACCGGCCGCTGGAGCATCGCCGTCACCGAGGCGGGCCCCTACAGCGTCACGGTCGACACCGAGTCGCTGCCGGACGGACAGTTCCTCGTCAACGCGGACAACGCCGAGCGCACGGTCAACGTCAACCTGGGGGCCTCGGCGAGCGCACTGTTCGCCCTGACCGCCGAGGAGGGCGCCGTCACCGGCGACGCCACCGCCTCGGCCTTCAACTGGGACCGCTTCGCCCAGCAGTTCGCCTCGGGCATCCGACTGGGCCTGCTGCTCGCCCTCGCCGCGATCGGCCTCTCGCTCATCTACGGCACGACCGGCCTCAGCAGCTTCTCGCACGGCGAGCAGGTGACCCTCGGTGGTCTGCTGGCCTACTCGTTCACCTCGATCGGGGTGCCGCTGATCCTCGCCGCGGTGCTCAGCACGGTGATCTGCGCCGCGACCGGCTACCTGCAGGACCTCGCGATCTGGAAGCCGCTGCGCAAGCGACGGCTCAGCCTGACGCAGCTCATGATCGTCACCATCGGCCTCTCGATCGCCCTGCAGTACGCGTTCCAGTACTTCTACGGCGCCGGCACCGTCCGGATCGACCGCGACAACCCGTCGACCGTGACCTTCCTCGGCATCACGCTGACCGTGCAGTCGTACGTCGCCATGGCCATCTCGGTCGTCGTGCTCGTCGGCACCGGATTGTTCCTGCTGAAGACCCGCACCGGTCGCGCCACCCGCGCGGTCTCGGACAACCCGGCCCTGGCCGCGGCCTCGGGCATCGATGTCGACCGCATCATCCGCCTGGTCTGGACGCTGGCGGCGGGCCTCGCCGGCCTGTCGGGCGTCATGCTCGGCCTGGTGCTGAACGGCGTCAACTGGATGACCGGCCTGCAGATCCTGCTGCTGATCTTCGCGGCCGTCACGCTGGGCGGGCTCGGCACCGCCTTCGGAGCCCTCGTCGGCTCGCTGATCATCGGCATCGTCGTCGAGCTGACCAACATCTGGCTGCCCGGCGACTTCAAGTACGCGACGGCCCTGCTGATCCTGATCCTGATCCTCGTGTTCAGGCCACAGGGCATCTTCGGTCGAAAAGAACGAGTGGGCTAAGGGGCAACGACCATGTACTTCATCGAACTCCTGCGGGCGCTGAGCGCCGAGGCCCTCGCGCCCACGACGGCCGCCTTCGCCATCGCGGCGATCGGCCTGAACATCCACTTCGGCTTCACCGGCCTCATCAACATGGGCCAGGCGGCCTTCCTGCTGCTCGGCGCCTACGGCTTCGCCATCTCGATCAGCAACGGGCTGCCGCTCGGGCTCGCGGTGATCATCGCCCTGGTCTGCTCGCTCGTCTTCGCGCTGATCCTCGGCGTGCCGACCCTAAAGCTGCGGGGGGACTACCTCGCGATCGTGACCATCTGTTCGGCCGAGATCATCCGGTACGTCGGCCGGTCGAGCATCTTGACCGACACCACGGGTGGCTCGAACGGCATCCCGGGCGCCTCGTACCGCGAGGCGTTCACCGCCCTGTCGCCGTTGCCCGACGGCCAGACCACCATCCTCTGGTTCACGTACGACAACAACGGCGTGAGCGGCTGGTGGATCCGCATCGTCGGCTGGAGCATCGTCGCCCTGCTCTGCCTGCTGGTGTTCCTGCTCAGCCGCAGCCCGTGGGGCCGCGTGCTGAAGGGCATCCGCGAGGACGAGGACGCCGTCCGCAGCCTCGGCAAGAACGTCTACTCGTACAAGATGCAGGCACTCGTGCTCGGCGCCCTGATGGGATCGCTCGCCGGCATCATCTACGTGCTGCCGAGCTCGGTGCAGCCGGACAGCATGGGGCGCTCGATGACCTTCTTCATCTGGACGGCCCTGCTGCTGGGAGGCGCCGCGACGGTCTTCGGCCCGGTGCTCGGAGCGATCCTGTTCTTCGTGACCCGCCTGCTGGTGCGCACCCTCGCCGGCGACTTCATCCCGTCGAGCATCATGAACGGCCAGCAGGCCGAGCAGTTCTCGTACGTCCTCGTCGGCATCGCCCTCATGCTGCTGATCATCTTCAGGCCACAGGGCATCCTCGGAAAGAAGAAGGAGTTGGCGTTCAGTGTCTGACACCTCGAGCACCACCACGAGCACCACCGCCAGCGGCAGCACCCGGCCCCGACGCGAGGGCTACGACTACGACCGCACGGTGCTGCGCTCGAAGCTCGCCACCGTCGAGAAGATCCCGGGCTCGGCGAAGCCGGACCCCATCCTGACGGTCGACAACGTCGTGCGTCGCTTCGGCGGCATGACCGCCGTCGACGTCGGACACGTCGAGGTGCAGCGCGGTGCCATCACGGCGCTCATCGGCCCGAACGGGGCCGGGAAGACGACGTTCTTCAACCTGCTGACCGGCTTCGACAAGGCCTCGTCGGCCCCCACCGCGTTCAAGCGCAGCGGCGCGGGGGTCGCGAAGTGGGTCTTCGAGGGCAAGGCCATGGGCAACGTGGGCGCCGCCAAGGTCGCCCGCTCGGGCATGGTGCGCACCTTCCAGCTCACCAAGGCGCTGTCGCGCCTGACCGTCATGCAGAACATGCTGCTCGGCGCGAAGGACCAGCCCGGCGAGAACTTCTTCGTCGCGATCGTCGCGCCCCTCTGGCGCAAGCGTGAGCGAGAGATCGAGCTCAAGGCCGAGGAGCTGCTCAGGCGGTTCAAGCTGTTCGAGAAGAAGGACGACTTCGCCGGCAGCCTGTCGGGCGGCCAGCGCAAGCTGCTCGAGATGGCCCGCGCGCTGATGAGCGACCCGGCCATGATCATGCTCGACGAGCCGATGGCCGGCGTGAACCCGGCCCTGACCCAGTCGCTGCTCGGGCACATCCAGAGCCTGCGCGACGACGGCACCACGGTGCTCTTCGTCGAGCACGACATGCACATGGTCCGCCACATCTCGGACTGGGTGATCGTCATGGCCGAGGGCCGCATCGTGGCCGAGGGTCCGGCCGACACCGTGATGGACGACCAGGCCGTCATCGACGCCTACCTCGGCGCCCACCACGACACCGACCTGGGCGACGACTCGCTGCTCGACGACGCCACGCTCGAACAGCTCGAAGAAGAGGTGGCGCGCGAGGACGCGGCCCGCGCGGCCGAGGCGACCAGCGCCTCCTCGTCCGCGGGCGGCGTCGCGGGACGCGACCTGCCCGGCCACCCCGACCCCTCGACCCCGCAGGCCACGAACGCGGCCGACGACCAGCTGTCCGACGGACGGCAGAGCGGAGACAAGCGATGAGCACCGCACAGGACGGCGCGGGCGCCACCACGGCCCCCAAGCACCCGGGCACCGAGAAGTTCGCCGGCGTCGAGCCGGTCATGAACGCGACCGACCTCGTCGCGGGCTACCTGCCGGGCGTGAACATCCTCAACGGGTGCGACCTGGTCTGCTACCCCGGCGAGCTGATCGGCATCATCGGCCCGAACGGCGCCGGCAAGTCGACGCTGCTCAAGGCGCTCTTCGGGCAGGTCAGGATCCACTCGGGCTCGGTCACGCTCGGCGGCGCCGACATCACCAACCTCAAGGCCAACAAGCTGGTCGAGGCGGGCGTCGGCTTCGTGCCGCAGACCAACAACGTGTTCCCCTCGCTGACCATCGAGGAGAACCTGCAGATGGGCATGTTCCTGCGGCCGAAGAAGTTCGCCGAGCGCCTCGAGGTCATCTACGACCTCTTCCCCGTGCTCGCGGACCGTCGCGGCCAGCGCGCCGGGTCGCTCTCGGGCGGCGAGCGCCAGTCGGTCGCCATGGCCAGGGCACTGATGATGGACCCCAAGGTGCTGCTGCTCGACGAGCCGTCCGCCGGCCTGTCGCCCGTGCGCCAGGACGAGACGTTCATCCGCACCCGCCGCATCAACAAGGCCGGCGTCTCGGTCATCATGGTCGAGCAGAACGCGCGTCGCTGCCTGCAGATCTGCGACCGCGGCTACGTCCTCGACCAGGGCCGCAACGCCTACTCGGGCACCGGCCGCGAGCTGGCGGACGACCCCAAGGTCATCGAGCTCTACCTCGGCACCCTGGCGAAGGACGTCGAGGGCGCCTGACGCCCCCTGTGCCGCCCTGAGGCCCCGATCACGCCCCGGCGTGGTCGGGGCCTCGTGCGTGCGCCCGGCGGGTGCCGAGGCTGCGCACCGCGTGTCGTGCACCGCACCCGGTCTCGACGCGGTGCCGTGCACGAGACGCGGTGCGAAGGCGGGGACGCACCGGCGGGCCGCCCGGGACGAGGAGGCGCGGCACCGGGGACGCGGACGTCGCGACCGTCCTGGGGTCGCCCGCCGCGCCTCCCGGCCTCGAGACGCCGCGCCGAGAGGCGCGAGCCTGGCGCACCGCGTTTCGTGCACCGCACCCGGTCTCTACGCGGTGCCGTGCACGAGAGGTGGTGCGAAGACGGCGACGCACCGGCGACGCGGTGCCGTGCACGAGACGCGGTGCGATGCGGTGCGGGGCACGCCGAAGGGCCCGGCACGATGTCTCGTGCCGGGCCCTCGGATGGTGCGGGTGGTGGGACTAGCCGACCGAACCCTCGATGCCGGTCTGGTAGACGGGCTTGTTGTCGGCGTCGAACTGGTAGACGCCGATCGAGGCGGACGACGGGTCGTTGTCGTCGTTGAACGGTCCGATGCCCGAGGGGCCGGTGTAGTGGATGTCGTCACCGGCGTCGAGCGCGGTCTTGCAGTCCGCGAAGGTGGTGCACTCGGTGCCGCCGTTCGCGCCGGAGACCGCGGCCATGTTGGCCTGGATCGTCCCGGCGTCGGTGCCGCCACCGGCCTGGGCCGCGAGAGCGGTCAGGATGACGGCGTCGTACGACTCGGCAGCGTACGAGTAGTCGGCCAGAGCCTGTCCCTCGCTCTGCTGGTACCCGGCGGCGAGCTTGGCCTTGAAGTCGGCGCTCGCGTCGGCACCGGGGATCGTGCCCTTGGCGCCTTCCAACGTGCCGGGCTCGAAGTCGGCGCTGTAGTCCGCCGTGTTGCCGTCGGACATGTAGACCTTGCTCATGTCCCAGCCCTGGGCGACCAGCTCGGGGACGATCGACTTGGTCTCGTCGAAGGCGAGGATCACGATGGCGTCGGGGTCGGCGGCGATGGCTGCCGAGACCTCGGACGAGAAGGTGGTCTGACCGGGGGGGAACTCCTGGCCCTCACCGGTGCCGCCGTAGACGACGGTGCCGCCCGAGCTCTCGATCGACTCCTGCGTCGAGTCGCGGAGGCCGGTGCCGTAGGTGTCGTTGAAGACGAGGAAGGCCACGTTGGCGTTGCCGTCGGCGGTGATCTGCTGGCCGAGGGCCGAGCCCTGCACCGAGTCCGGCGGAGCGGTGCGGTAGTAGTACGACGAGTAGCCGCTCAGCGAGCTCGCCGTGTTGGCGGGCGAGATCTCGACGATGCAGTTGCTGGTGAGCTGGTCGACCACGTTGAGCGTGACGCTCGACGACTCGGCACCGAGCACGACGGGCACCTTGGCGTCGATCAGCTGCGTCGCCGCGTTGCTCGACACGGTCATGTCGTTGCTGTCACCCGAGTCGGTGCTGGTCGAGATCTCGGCCGGCTGGTCGAGGACGCCACCGGCGGCGTTGATGTCGCTGATGGCCTGGTTCGCACCGGCGATGGCGGGCGGGCCGAGGTAGGCGAGGGTGCCGGTCAGGGGCAGCATCGTGCCGATCGCGAACGGATCGGTGCTCGGCGTGCCGGCCTCGCAGCTCGCGGCCGGGTCGGTCTTGGCCGACGAGGACGCCGACGACGAGGCGTCGTCGGAGGGGGAGGCCGTCGAACAGGCAGCGAGCAGCACGGAGGCTGCGCCGGCGAGTGCCAGTGCTCGGAGGGCGGTGCTGGATCGGATCATCCGTGGAACCCTTTCGTGGACAGCGGCAGTGCAGCCCGACCGGTGGCGGTCGAACCTGCCGCGATTGGTCCGAAACTAGGGGTCGAATGTTTCTGGCGTGTGTTCTCGGCGTCAAAGTGACGTTTCGTTAGCCATTCGTGACTTTGCGAGGGAAGGTCGCTTCTAGACCGCGGGGGCTACGGCGGCCGGACGGCGCGACCGCCGCCCGGTGCGCACCATGTCGACCGTCAGCACGATCGAGGCGACCCAGACGATCGCGAAGCCGACCCAGCGCGTGAGCGACATGTGCTCGCCGAGCACGACGACGCCCACGACGAACTGCAGCACGGGCGCGACGTACTGCGTCAGGCCGACGGTGGTCAGGGGCAGCCGACGGGTCGCCGCGGCGAACAGCAGCAGGGGCACGGCGGTGATGACGCCGGTGCCCACCGTGGCGATCGTGTGCCCGACGCCCACCGTGCCGAGCACGACGCCGCCGCCCAGGCCCGTCACGTGCAGGACGATCAGGGTCGCGGCCGCGAAGGGGGCGATCCACAGGGTCTCGAGCGTGAGCCCGCCGACCGCGTCGACGCGACCGCCGACCTGCTTCTTGACCAGCCCGTAGAGCCCGAACGAGAACGCGAGCACGAGCGAGATGACCGGTGGCCGCCCCGCGCCGACCGCGATCACGAGGACGGCCACGGCGCTCAGCCCGACGGCCACCCACTGGGTCGTGCGCAGGCGTTCGCGCAGCACGACCACGCCGAGCAGCACCGTCACGATGGGGTTGATGAAGTACCCGAGGGCGGCCTCGACCACGTGACCGCTGAGGGTCGCCGAGATGAAGACCGTCCAGTTGACGACGATGAACGCGCCGGCCAACCCCATGGTGCCCACCACGCGGGGCTGGCGCAGCAGCGCGCCGAACGAGCGCAGGGCGCCCGTGACGACGAGCAGCACCGCGCAGAAGACGAGCGAGAAGAGCACGCGCCAGGCCACGATCTCGAACGGGCCGGCCGGTGCCAGCAGCAGGAAGTACACCGGCAGCACGCCCCAGAGCCCGTAGGCCCCCAGGGCGTAGGCGAGCCCCGCACCGCCGGCTCCGGCGACGCCGAGCCCCGGGGTCGGGGCGGCGGGGGACGAGGAGGCGCGGGTCGAGGTCACCTGGCGACTCTAGGTGGCTGCACCCACTGCACGGAACGCGAGGTCCTGCCACGGTGGATCGATCGACGGACGATCACGCCCGGGGACGGTCGATCGTCCGCCGGGAGGCCGCGGACACGACGAAGGCCCCTGCCTGGGCAGGGGCCTTCGGGGCGGCGACCGGTGGTCGCGGGCGACGGCCGGAGCCGCGCCGGGAACTAGCGGACGATGACCGCCAGGACGTCGCGAGCCGAGAGCACGAGCAGGTCTTCGCCGCCGTACTTCACCTCGGTTCCGCCGTACTTGCTGTAGATGACCTTGTCGCCGACGGCGACGTCGAGCGGCACGCGGTTGCCGTTGTCGTCGATGCGGCCCGGGCCCACCGCCACCACTTCGCCCTCTTGGGGCTTCTCCTTGGCGGTGTCGGGGATCACGAGGCCCGAAGCAGTGGTCTGCTCGGCTTCGACCTGACGAATGACGATGCGATCTTCGAGCGGCTTGATGCTGACCGACACGGGTGACCTCTTCTTTCTCGGTGCTACGAAAACATGGGGGCTGGCACTTGCCGGGGGCGAGTGCCAGAACAACTGTAGGACGAGACTGGCACTCGGTCAATCCGAGTGCCAACGGGTCGGGTCGCGTGCGTCACACTGGACGACATGGATTCCTCCGAGCTGCTCGAAGTCCTCTCACCCGAGGGGCTGCGGCTGCTCGACTCGCTGCCGGCGGGCGGTGGCACCGGCGACGACGTCGTCGGCACCGTGGCCGCGCTCCGCAAGCAGGGGCATCCGCCCGCCCTGGTGTCCGCGGTGCTGACCCAGGCGAGGCTCCGGGGCAAGGCCGCCGCCAAGTTCGGTGAGTTCGCGAGCCGCATGCTCTTCACCGAGGCCGGCCTCGAGCAGGCCACGCGCCTCCCGGTGGCCGCCCGGCACGCCGGCCGCTACGCCGCCGCCGGCCTCGGCAGCGTGGCCGACCTCGGGTGCGGCATCGGCGGCGACGCGATCGCCTTCGCCGCGCTCGACCTCGACGTGCTCGCGGTCGACCGCGACGAGGTCACCGCCGCGGTCGCCTCGTACAACCTCGCACCGTGGTCGTCGTCGCGGGTCGAGCACGGCGACGCCGCGACGACCGACCTCGGCGGGGTCGAGGGCGTGTTCCTCGACCCGGCCAGGCGGACGTCCGGCCACTCCGCGACGAAGCGCCTCGCCGACCCCGCCGACTGGTCCCCCGGCCTGGACGTCGCGTTCGGTCTCGCCGAGCGGCTGCCCACGGGCGTCAAGCTCGGACCGGGCGTCGACCGCGAACTGCTGCCGACCGACGCCGAGTGCCAGTGGATCTCGGTCGATCGCGACGTGGTCGAGGTGGGGGTGTGGTTCGGACCGCTGGCGCGGCCGGGGGTGGGCCGGTCCGCCCTCGTGATCGGCGCCTCCGGTGCGTCCGAGCTGACGGCGCCTGCCGACTCCGACGACGTGGACCCCGGCGACCTCGACGAGTACCTCTACGAGCCCGACGGTGCCGTCATCAGGGCACGCCTGATCGGCGACCTCGCCCGGTCGATGGACGCCCGCACGATCAGTCGCGACATCGCCTGGTTGACCACGGAGGCGCGGGTCGAGACCCCCTTCGCCCAGGGCTTCCGGGTCGTCGAGACCTTCCCGCTCGACGAGCGGACGCTGAAGCGCGAACTGCGGGCCCGCGGCATCGGCCGACTCGAGATCAAGAAGCGCGGGGTCGACGTCGACCCCGCGACGTTCCGCAAGCGCCTGTCGCTGCAGGGCACCGGGTCGGCGACGCTCGTGCTGACCCGCGTCGCTGGCCGGCACACGGCCCTGCTCTGCGAGCGCCTGGCCTGACGCGCGGCGGGACGGGACCGACCCCCGGCGTCCTGGTCCGGTCGCGCCCGGGTGCCGGTCGGCGTGCCGGGCTCAGGCGACGGTGCCCACCGGATCGGTCGGCCCGGCCAGCGGCTTGCGCCGCTTGAACTTCATCAAGGGCCGTTCGACCAGGTGCCAGCTCGCCGTCGCCAGGACGAAGGTGACCGCGAGCGAGACGAGGGCGAAGAGCGGGACTCCCCAGGCCGCCGCTCCTGCGGTCGCGAGCAACTGCTGCAGCGGGAAGCCGTAGATGTAGGTGCCGTACGAGATGTCGGTGCGGATGGATGCCCGCGGGTTCTTGATCGACGCACCGACCCCGAGGGCGAGGTAGGCGAGCGGGAGTGCGGCGACGAGACCGTAGTCGGGCAGGGCCGACGAGGCCAGGACGGCCACCCCGGCGAGGACGAGCAGCCAGGGCCGGACGGGGATGCTGTCACGCCAGCGGTACACGAGGGCGCCCGCGACGAAGACGATGCCGAACCGCGACCCGTTCGTCAGGTACCAGTTGTGCACCCCGCCGTAGGTGCTGGCCACCACGCCGAGGGTGCACAGCAGGTAGGCGGCGGGGAGGGCCCAGCGGGACCGCAGGAGGCCGACGACGCCCAGCAGCAGGACGCCGAGGTAGCAGGCGAACTCCCAGCCGAGGGTCCAGAGCGAGCCGTTCCAGGCTCCCTCGACCGGGGTGCCGAGGGGCGTGCCCGCGATGTCGTACTGCCACACGCGCAGGAGGCTGTTGCGCACGACGTACGACACGGCGTCGCCGACGAACCCGTCGGGGACGGGCGCGCCCCGGAGGAGCAAGGACACCGGGGCGAACACGGCGGCGGTGAGGACGAGACACACCCAGAACGCCGGGAAGATGCGGAGGACGCGGGCCCGGAGGAAGGCGACCACCCGAGGGGTCCTCGACCAGGACATGACGATGAGGTAGCCCGAGATCGCGAAGAACACGTCCACGGGAAGGCGAGCGGCGAGCTGACGCGCCGGCTCGAAGCCGATGTCGTGCCCGGTCAGGGGGACCGAGTGCCAGACCACGACCGCCGCGGCCATGACGAGGCGGATCAGGTTGTAGGCGTTCCGCCGCGGGTCGAGGACGGCGCCGAGCGCGTCGGGCCGCGACGGACGGCGCGCCGGGTCGACGGCGGCGTGGTCGCGGGCTGGCGCTGACATCGATCCTCCGTGTCGCAGTCGGGTGCCGGGGAGGCCGGTTCGGGTGGGTGGCACGCCACGATAACCCGGATCGGACCGGAGGCGGCGCCGGTGCCCGCTCGTTCCGCCCCGGCATCACCCGTGCAGGCTGCGGCGCGGACGACGTCGGACACCACCCGACGGCGGCTCGGGAGCACGCCGTCGGACACGCCTCGACGGTCAGTAACCGCCGTAGTAGCCCGAGCCGGACGAGAACCCGGCGATCCAGAGGCCGAAGAGGACCCAGCCCAGGACGATCAGGACCACGCCGGCGTAGCCCACGACGAGGCCGGTCAGCCAGAAGCCGCGGGCATGACGCTCGCGTGACGCGCCGAGGTGGCCCAGGACGACGCCGGCGATCGAGAGGACGATCGAGAGCCCGAAGGTCAACGGGGCCAGCACGAGGCCGGCGATCGACCCGATCATCGACAAGAGGCTGAGCAGACGCGGGGGCTGGGCCGCACCGGCCGAGGCGTAGGGCGGGTAGGGCGAGCCGTAGGGCTGCTGGCCGTACGGGGCGCTGCCGTACGACTGCTGACCGTACGGCTGCTGGGCGTACGACTGCTGCCCGTAGGGCTGCTGCCCGTACGCCTGCTGACCCTGGGGCTGGTGGCCGTAGGGCGGCTGACCGGGCGCCTGTCCTGCGCGGGCCGGTTGTTGACCGTAGCCCTGCTGTTGACCGTAGCCCTGCTGCGGACGGTAGCCCTGCGGCGGACCGTAGCCCTGCGGTTGCTGGCCGAGACCCTGCCCGTGCCCGGCGGGCTGACCGTACGCGGCCTGAGGCTGCGTGCCGGGCTGCGCATACGGCGGCCGGGGCGGCTGAGGGGCACCGGGCGGAACCTGCCCCGGGCGGGACCGTTCGGGCTGCGGGTGGGCGGGAGCACCCTGCGGCGCACCGTACGGTGCCGAGCCCGTGGGCGGCACGCCGGCTCCGCCGTGGGTCGACGAGGCGGGCGGCTGCGACGGCGCCCCGGGGAAGGCGGTGGGCGGCAGGGGCGGCGACGAGGCGGCCGGGCCCCGGGCGCCCTCGGTCTGGCTCACGGGCGGGGCACCCGTCGCCGTGGGCGGGGTGGACGCCGAGGGCGCGCTCGGCGTCGAGGAGGGCTTCTCGGGGGTGGTGTCGTCGGTGGCCATGAGCTGCCTTTCGCGAGCGGTGGGTCGGTCGTGTCGTCGGTCGGTCCGGTCAGGGTCGGTCCGGTCAGGGTCGTGCCGGTCGCGACCGAGGATCACGAAAGGGTCCGCACCGTCGGCGCGGACCCTTTCATGCTAGCGACGACGCCGATGAGCGGCCCCTGGGAAGCCGCCACCCGACGCTGCGTCGGACTACGAGTTGTAGCTGCCGTCGTAGAGGGCGGGATCGCTCGCGACGATCCCCAGCCCGACGAAGACCAGGACGATGAGCAGGATGCCGATCAGCACGGACACGTAGCCCAGGATCGTGCCGGTCAGGGCCATGCCCCTGCCGTCCTCACCCGTCTTCTTGATCTGGCTGAGCGAGATGTGGCCCGTGACGATCGCCGCGATGCCGGCGAGGCCGCCGGTGACGAAACCGACGATGCCGAGGATCAGCGACACGAGGGCCAGCGTGTTGCGCTGGCCGGAGCGTGCGCCGTTCTGGCCCTGGTAGGCGGGCTGGCCACCGTAGGGCTGGCCCTGGTAGGCCGGCTGTTGGCCCTGGTGGGCCGGCGGCTGACCCGGGTAGGGGTTCTGCGACGAGGGCTGGCCCTGGGGCCCGGAGTTGTGGTCGGTCATCGGAGGACGTCCTTCTGCTGAGGTTCGGCCGGTGACGGCCGCGGTCGGTCGAGCCCCTGCATGCTATCGGCGACGGGCACCGGGCGACCGAGCCGCCGACGGGGCGGGCTCAGACGGCCTGCACCATCGTCACGGGCAGCGTCGAGTCGGCACCGAAGTCGAGCGGCGACGGTGCCCGGCCACGCGAGACGAGCTCGGCGCCCAACGCGGCGATCATCGCGCCGTTGTCGGTGCAGAGCGAGAGGGGCGGCACGCGCAGCTCGACCCCGGCGGCCGCGCAGCGCTCTGCGGCGAGCTGCCGGACACGGGCGTTCGCCACGACTCCCCCGCCGAGCAGCAGGCGCGGCACGCCCCGGTCGGCACAGGCCGCGAGGGCCTTGGTCAGCAGGACGTCGGCGACCGCCTCGCGGAAGCTGGCGGCGACGTCGGCGACCGGCACCGCGCCTCCTTCGCCGCGACGCTGCTCGACCCATCGGGCGACGGCCGTCTTGAGCCCCGAGAACGAGAAGTCGTAGCGGTGCTTCGCCAGGTCTTTCGGCAGGGTCAGCCCGCGCGGGAACCGGACGGCCCGCGGGTCGCCGCCCTCGGCGACGCGGTCGATCTGCGGACCGCCCGGGTAGGGCAGGCCGAGCAGCCGGGCGACCTTGTCGAACGCCTCGCCCGCGGCGTCGTCGATGGTCTCGCCGAGCAGCTCGACGTCGTCGACCAGGTCGCGCACGTGCAACAGCGAGGTGTGTCCGCCCGAGACGAGCAGCGCGATCGTCGGCAGCTCGAGCTCGCTGCCGTCCTCGCGCAGCACGTCGGCACCGACGTGCCCGACGAGGTGGTTCACGGCGTAGAGGGGCGTGCCGGTGGCGAGCGCCAGGGCCTTCGCCGCGCCGACGCCGACCATGAGCGCCCCGGCGAGCCCGGGGCCGCTGGTCACGGCGATGGCGTCGAGCTCGGCCACGGTGACCCCGGCCTCGGCGAGCGCCGCGGCGAGGGCCGGCTCGAGCGCCTCGAGGTGCGCGCGGGCGGCGACCTCGGGCACGACGCCTCCGTAGCGGGCGTGCTCGTCCATCGACGACGAGATGACGTTGGCCAGCAGCGTCCGCCCCCGGACGATGCCGATGCCGGTCTCGTCGCAACTGGTCTCGATGCCGAGCACGAGCGGTTCACGGTCGGCGGTCACCCGAGATCCTCCTGCCGGTCGAGGGGGGCGTCGCCGAACGGCTCGGCCCGGGTCGGGGTGGTCCCGGTGACCGCGGCGGGCACGGTGAGCCGCATGACGACCGCGTCGACCCCGTCGGGCTGGTAGTAGCGCTTGCGGACGGCGATCGGTTCGAACCCGAGCGACTCGTAGAGGTGCTGCGCCCCGGGGTTGTCGGCCCGCACCTCGAGGAACACCTCGTGGACGCCGGCCTGACGCGCCTCGCCGAGCAACTGCGTCAGCATCGCGCGGCCGAGCCCCCGCCCGCGGTGCTCGGCGAGCACGGCGATGGTCTGGACGTCGGCCTGAGGGGCGCCCCTCGGCGCCAGCATGCCGGCGTAACCGATCACGGTGGTGTCGTCGCCCTCGGCCGCGGCGACCAGGTAGCGGCCGCCGGGAGCCGTGAGCTCGTGCGTCATGCTCGCCCGCGACCAGGCGTCGGAGGCGAAGGTCGTGGTCTCGATCGCCATGATGCCGTCGAGGTCGTCGAGGGTGGCCGTGCGCAACAGGACGCTCATCGGGTCACCGGCTTCGGACCGGCCGACGGGGTCACGTCGGGTTCGCGCAGGTAGAGGGGCTCGGCGTCGGCGAACGGGCGACCGTGCTCGAAGAGCCGCTCGGCCAGCATGCCCAGGGCGGCCGCCGAGACCGTCGTCGCGTCGGGGTCGGTGCGGGGCCAGGACGAGGAGGCGCCCGTCGCCTCGTCGAGGTCGGCCGGCCGGACCAGGGCGGGGCCGGCCACGAGCACGGGCAGGCCGTCGTCGTCGAGACCCGACCACGCGCTGTACGCCACCTCGCGACGCCGCGCGTCGGTGACGACGACGAGGGGGGAGTCGAGGCGCCCGCCCGCCGTGGCGACGGACCGACCGCCCTCGGCCGAGAGCCGCTCGAACGCGACCGCGTCGTGGCTGCCGACCGAGAGACAGGGCACGCCGGCCCCGAAGGCGAACGCGCGGGCGGCGGCGATGCCGACGCGGAGGCCCGTGAAGGGCCCGGGGCCACGGCCGGCGACCACGGCCGAGAGGTCGGAGGGGACGACGCCCGCCTCGCGCAGGGCCTCGTCGACCAGGCTGCCGATCACCTCGGCGTGCCGCCGGGTGTCGGCGACCGTGCGCTCGGCGAGGACTCCGCCGTCGCGGTCGACGACGGCGACGGACGAGCCGGCGGAGGTGTCGATGGCCAGGATCACGGGGTCAATCGTAGGCGGTGTCGGGAGGCCGACCCGCGCCTCCTGACGGGTGACGGAACCCGGCCGGGGCCGGGCTCCGTCACGCCGGTCAGAACGCGCCGATGCGACGCGCCGTGCCGGGCTGGCCGAGCAGTGCCGCGATGTCGGACGGCAGGGCCGAGACGATGCCGAGCGACGAGGCCAACAGGCTGGTCATGCCGCCGAGGTCGAGCACCTGCTGCGTCTCGACGTTGCGCCACGACGAGTTCTTCGCCGACAGGGCCGACACGGTGTCGAGACGGGTGACCGTCCTGTTGTCGCCCCCGCCCCACCCGACGAGGGTCGCCTGGGCCGACGTGCGCCGCTGGTTGAAGGCGTTGCCCGTGACGGTGATGCCCATCGAGTCGGCCGACCGGTTCGTCTTGCTGTCGAGCACGAACACCTGGTAGCGCCCGCCGCTGCCGAACGCGTTGTTGGCGAGCGTGATCTTGCCGGTGACCCACGTCACGGTCGGGTCGGGGATCGGACGACGACGGTCCTGGCCGGTCGGGGCGGTCGCCTGACGGCGCTCGTCCTGGGTGATCTTGACGCCGTACTCGCTGAAGCCGCCGATCGAGTTGTTGTAGACGCGGACGTCGTCCGTGCCCATGATCTGCAGACCGGCCTTGCCACCGGTGATCACGTTGTCGGCCACCACGGCCTTGCTCGAGAGCTCGAGCTGAATGCCCGTCCACTCGTTGCCGTCGACCGTGTTGCCGGTGACCTTGCTGTCGTACACCGACTCGTCGAGCCACAGGCCCGAGCTGTAGTTGCGGCTGATGTCGTTGTTCGTGACGGTCACGCCGCGCGACCGGGTGATCTTGACCCCGCCCGAGACCGGTGCCTCCTTGAAGCGCTGCCAGTTGTTCTGACGGATCACCGAGTCGGTGAGCTGGAGGTCGTACGAGGCGTTCGTGCCGACGCCGAGCAGACCGCTGCGCTCGACCGTCAGGTGCCGGAGACGGCCCCCGTTGTTCTCGAGGTTGATGCCGATCATGGCGTTGTCCTGGATGACCAGGTTCTCGGCGGTGCCGCCCGTGTTGCCGAAGCGGATGGCGCCCTTGTCGGAGTTGGGGGTGGCGTACCGGCGGATGCCGAGGCCACGGACGGTCGAGTCGGGCGACTGGACCCACAGGGCCTGCTGCTTGTTGCTGATGCGGAGCTCGTGACCCGAGGGGTCGCTGCCGATCAGCACGCGACCCGAGGCGGGGTCGGGCGCGAAGGTGCCGGGGGCGAGCTGCGAGGGCGCCACCTGGGTCAGCTGGACGCCGTCGAGGAAGACCTGGTCCGGTCGCGCCGCGTAGGGGAACGAGGGCGAGACGAAGCGGGGGTTGTCCACCGATCCGCCGATCTCGGCGGAGGGGAAGAACGACCACGGCGTGCTCCAGCCGGACCCCGAGCGCTGCCACGTCGACACCGGCACGGAACCGTCGAGCCACACGGCCTCGCGGGGGAAGGACTGGATCGTCAGCTTCTTCTGGAACGGGACGACGACGCTCTCGTTGTAGGAACCCGCGCGCAGCACGATCGTCCCGCCGGTGCGGGCCTTCGCGACCGCCGCCGCCAGGGTGCGGAGCGGGGCCGCCTGCGTGCCGGCCGCCGCGTCGTCGCCGCCGGGCGAGACGACGACCGCGCCGGCCGGGACGGCGTAGGAGGTGCCACCGACCGGGGCGGAGCCCTGTGAAACCGACGGCACCGTCTCGGGCGTCGTGGGCTCCGGCGTCGTCGGCTCGGGGGACGTGGGCTCCGGCGCCGGCGTCGTGGGCGTCGGCACCGGGACGGGCGCGGGGGCGGGCACGGCGGTCTGCGGCGAGCTCGTGACGACGAGGTCGTCGAAGCTCGTCGTCACGGGGGCCTTGTTGCCGCCGCTGGCGTACTGCCAGATGCCCACGGAACCGGGTGCGGCCACGCGGGTGGCCGACGAGTCGTCGACGGACACCTGCCAGCCGGGCTCGGCCGTGCCGCGCACCCAGGCCTTGCCCTGGACCGACACGGTGGTGGTGCCCACCGCGCGGAACGCGACGGCGACCGTGGACCCGGTCGTCACCGACGACGGCAGGGCCGTCCGGCCGAGCGAGGACTCCTTGCCCTTCCAGACCTTCGTGACGACGAGGACCGCCTTGCCCGAGGCGCCGAGTTCGAGGCGACCCCGGTAGGTCGAACCGTCGGCCTGTCGGCGCAGCTCCCACCCCTGGTAGAGGGCGCCGGCCGTCTTCGGCAGGGCGACGAACTCACGCACCTCGACGTCCTGGGCCGACACGGACTTGAGGGTCGCGGTGGCCGAGGCACCCGGACGGAGGCCGGAGATCGTCGAGACGCCCTTCCCGACGGAGAAGGTCGCGGACGGGCTGGACCAGGTGGTCCACGAACCGCCCGCGTTGGCCTTGCCCCACCCCGCCGACACGGTGCGGCCGTGGGTGTCGGACACCACGGTGGTCGGGGCCGAGGAGGCGCTGGTGGCGGGCACGAGGACCGCGGCCAGACAGGCCACCGCGGTCACCAGGGCACCGGCGACGGAACGTGAACGGGTGGGCGGGTCGAGCCGGGGCGTGGTGGCGCTGGACATCGGCGCTCCTTTCGTCGGGGTGGAGTACTGATGATCCCGTCGCGGCACCCCCAGGATGGGGGCTTGCGGAAATCCGTTCGGAAGAGGCGCATCGGGGGCCCTCCGAGGACAAGACGAGATCTTGTTACATCTAGGCGCAGTCCGCAACCCTCCGTCAGCCCCCGTCGTGGTGGCTCCCCATCGGGTGGCAACCGTCCGAGGGGCACCCGGACTGGTGTCCTCGCCCCCTGCGGGGTCGCCTAGAGTTCACGCATGACGCAGGCTCGACTCGACCCGGGACCCAGGACGAGCTCACCGTCCTGGAACCCGGGGACGGCCACGACCGGAGCCCGCACCTGGGTGCGCGTGATGGCCGCGGGAGCCCTCGTCGTCCTCGGCATGCGGTACCCGCTGCCCCAGGGAGTCCAACTCGGCTTCGCCGTCTCGATCGCCCTCCTGCCCGTGTGGTGGGGTGCCGTGCGACGCCGCCGGTGGGGGGTCGCGTTCATGGGCGTCGGCGCCCTGGCGGCCCTCGCGGGCGTCTGGCTCGGCGTCGCCAACGCGGTGGACCACGAGGTCGACCCCTCGTCGGCCGTCCCGATGACGGTGCTGCTCCTCGGGGCCCTGCTGGGCGTCGGACTGTTCGTCTGGGCCGCAGACGTCCTGGGCCCGCAATGGGCCACGCTCTTCTTCGGCGTCGGCCTCGCCCTGCAGCTGACGCCCTCGACGGCGTTGTTCGCGAGCAACCCGTGGAAGTTCGGCTTCGCCCTGCCCGCCACGGTGATCGCCCTGGCCCTCGCCGCGCGCCTGGGGCGGAAGTGGGAGCTCGGGACGCTCCTCGTGCTGACGGTCGTCGCGGCGCTCAGCGACTTCCGTTCGGCCTTCGGCCTGCTGCTGCTCGCCGCGATCCTCGTGTTCGCACAGATGACGATCGTGCGTCCGCACCGTCGGCCCTCGCCCGTCGCGGTGCTGATCGGGCTCGCGGCCCTCGGGTTCGCCGTCTTCCAGCTCGGCCAGGCCCTCATCCTCGACGGCTACCTCGGGCTGGCCGCCCAGTCCCGCAGCGTCGAGCAACTCCGCGTCTCGGGCTCGCTGATCCTCGGCGGGCGTCCGGAACTGGCCGCGACCCTCGCCCTGATGCGCGACCACCCCTGGGGCTTCGGCGCCGGCGCCGTCCCGACACCCGACGACATCCGCGTCGCCAAGGAGGGCATGAGCAGCATCGGCTACCAGCCCAACAACGGGTACGTCGAACGTTTCATGTTCGGCGGCAACTTCGAGTTGCACTCGGTCGTCGGCAACCTGTGGTCGCAGTCAGGCGTCGTCGGCATCGTGCTCGTCGCGTTCATGCTCGTCGTGCTGGCCGTCGGCATGGCCCGTCGCATCGCGGACGGCACGGCCAGCGGCATCATGCTCTACGCCTCGGCCCAGAGCATCTGGAACATCTTCTTCTCGCCCTTCTACGGCGCCCTGACGACGCTGATCCTCGCCCTGGGCCTCGCCTTCCTCCCGGTGGTCCGACGACGAGAAGCGGACGACCACGTGTCGCCCGCCCTGCCGCACGACGACGTCACGGCCGCGTCCACTCCTCCACGGCCGTCATCCCGCCCGACCACCGACTGACGAGGCCGAAACCCTCGCGGACCAGGGTGTCGTCGTCCTCGCGTGCCGTGGGCGCCTCCTCTGGTTCGACGACCCAGACCCGGTCGACGTCGTCGAGACGGGACTCGTCCGAACCGAGGGGCCACGAGGTGCCCCGGAGACTGTCCTCGTCGACGGCCTCGGACCGCCTGGTCACGTCGACCAGTCCGTCGAAGTCGGTGGGGTAGGTGACCTCGACGTTGTCGGTCGTCCGTCGCACGACCGACGGGGACCCGGCGTCGAGCGGGGCGAAGTAGACCCCGTCGCCCGGGACCGACCGACGGTCGACCTCGGCGGCGGCCTCGGCCCAGTCCGTCCCGCTCTTGCCCGTGACCTGACGCTGCGAGAGGTAGATCGGGGCGCAGAGCGCGACGACCACGACGACGGCGAGCACGCGGGTCGTCCGTCGGCGGAGGGCCACGACGCCGAGTCCGACGAGGGCGGCGCAGACGGGAGCGGCGAAGGTGAAGTACCGCGGGTTGTAGAGAGGGCTCACCGCGAGGCTGTACCCCACGACGACGGCCGTGGGCACGACGAGGACGGGCACGAGCACGCGGAGCGCCGTGCTCCCGCCGCGGTGCCGACCGGCCACGACCGCGACCACGACGAGGGCCCACCCGACCAGGGCCAGGCCGAGCGACGCGAGCGCCCAGGGCTCGGTCGGCGACGCGGTCGACGTCACGCGCGTCGGGGTGCCGCCGAGGAACCACTGGTTCACCACCACGCCCCGGGCGATCTGCACCAGCCCCAGCCGGTTGTCCCCGAGCTGGCCCTGCTGCCCCGCCGCCAGCAGCACCACGGGCGACGCCGCGAGACCACCGCCCGCGGCCGCGACGAGCCAGGCGAGACGCCGTCGTCCTGTGACGTCGCGCGCGACGGCGACCGTGACGGCGTGGGCGACCGCGAGGAGCGCGACGTAGATGTTGAGGGCCGTCCCCACCCCGAGGAGCGCCGCGTACCCGACCCACCGGGCCGCGCCTCCTCGGCGGAGGGCCACGACGAGCAGGACGGTCGCCCAGACCGCGAAGGCCGCACTCGGGCCGAACGAGCGCGCCTCGATGCCCATCCAGGTCACGCGCGGCAGCACGATCGCCACGACCGCCCCCGCCACCGCCGCGTCCGGTCGGCCGAGGACCACGAGCAGGCGGTGCACCCCCACGACGGAGGCGCCGACGGCCACCGCGCTCGGCAGCCGCAGGGCGAACGGCGAGATGCCCGCGACGCTCGTCCACAGGTGCATGACGAGGTAGTAGGCGGCGTGCACGGCGTCGATCCGCTGCACCAACGCCCACAGCTCGGGCAGCGATCGCGTGGCGGCCGAGATCGTGGCGGCCTCGTCGGTCCAGAGCGACACGGTCGACGAGCCCACCAGTGCCACGGCGGTGCCCGCCAGGCCCAGCGCGATCGGGACGGCGGCCGAGGAGGCGCGGGACCGGAGCAGGGACGCCGCGGTCCCGGCCGGTCGGGTCGCCGTCGGGCTGGTGGTGGTCATGGCCGTCCTCACGCGTGGCCGACCGCGAGCCGTCGCCTCGGGCGAGGGAGAGGGCGACCGGGCCGACGGGTCGGGTGCGGGGGGCCCGGAGTGCTGGCATGCTAGCAGCGACCCAGGACCCCGCCGGTGCTCGGCGGGACGGGCCCACCCGACCGAGGAGACGCCATGTCGTCAGACGACCAGACGCCCACCGACCGGACCGGCCCGCGCTCCCGTCGTCGCCTCGTGATCGTCGGCGGCGTCGTCGTGGTCGCGCTCGCGCTGCTCGTCGCCCTCGTCATCGTGCCGGCCGTCACCGGCGGCGAGGACGGGGGCCCCGGGACCGGCGGGACGGCGACGGCATCGGACTCCCCCTCGGACTCCGCGTCCTCGGGCGGCGGGTCGGCGGCGCCGACCGACACCGCGCCTCCTGCGGCGGGGCCCGACACACCCGAGGCACCACCCGTGGGCCTCGACCAGTCGCCCACCGTCGTGGACGGGGTGACGGTCCGGGTGAAAAGCCTCACAGCGGTCGACGGCGAGGCCGCGTTGCCCGGCGAGGTGACCGGTCCGGCCGTGCGCGCCGAGATCGAGGTCACGAACTCGTCGACCGCGCCCGTCGACCTCTCGACGGCCGTCGTCAACCTGGCCTACGGGTCGGACCGGACACCCGCCAACACGTTCTCGACCGGGACTTCTTCACTTCCGGGCAGCGTCGACGCCGGCGCCACGGCCAGCGGCGTCTACGTCTTCGCGGTGCCCGCCGACGACCAGGGCGACCTGCGCCTGACCTTCGACTACTCGGTCGACGTGCCCGTGCTGGTCTTCGAGGGGTCGACCTCGTAACACCCCTGTACCCACAACGGGGGCCATTGTCCCCCCTAGGGGGGACCTTATAGTCGTCAAGCCGTCGGTACCCGAATGCCGACGTCACTTACCCGACCCGAATGAGGCCTCCCCATGGGAAGAACCGTCTCGTCGCGCCTTCGCCTGCCCGCGATCGTCGCCGCGTCCGCCGTGCTCCTGTCCGTCCTGGTGGGAGTCCAGCCCGCCACGGCCGACTCCGCCCCCGCCGACCCGACGTCGCCGTCGACCCCGGCGACCGTGACCGCGGACGCGCTGCCCGCACCGCAGATCGACGGCTCGGTCTTCACGCAGGTCATCGTCGGCAACACGGTCTACGCCGCCGGCAAGTTCACGAAGGCGCGCCCGGCCGGCGCGGCCGCGGGGGTCGCCGAGGTGCCCCGCAGCTTCCTCCTCGCGTACGACATCACGACCGGCGCCCTGTCGACCACGTTCGCCCCGGTGATCGACCAGCAGGTCAAGGCCATCGCCGCGTCGCCGGACGGCAAGCGCCTCTACATCGGCGGGGCGTTCACCAAGGTCAACGGCGTGAACAAGTACCGCCTGGCGGCGCTCGACCCGACCACCGGCGCCCTCGTCAGCGGCTGGAACCCCGGGACGAACGCTTCGGTCAACGCCATCGCCGCCGTCGGCCCCAACGTCTACTTCGCCGGGGCGTTCTCGAGCGTCGGCAAGGACACCCGCGTCAAGGCCGCCGCGGTGACCGCGTCGAACGGCACCAACCTGCCGTGGGCTCCGAAGATCGCCGACGGTGACGTCCTCGGCCTGGTGACGAGCCCGGACGGCTCGAAGATCGTCCTCGGCGGGTCGTTCGGGTCGGTCAACGGCTCGTCGCAACCGGGCTACGGCCTGGCCATGGTCGACAACGCGACCGGGGCCAACCTCCCCCTGCAGGCCAACGACGTCGTCCGCAACGGTGGCGGTCAGGCCGCGATCTACAGCCTGAGCGCCACGGCCAACGGCTTCTACGGCTCGGGTTACACCTTCGGTGGCGGCGGCCGCCTCGAAGGCGCCTTCAAGTCGACCTGGAACGGCGACCTCGCCTGGGTCGAGGACTGCCACGGCGACACCTACTCGGTCGCCGCGAACAGCACCGCCGTCTTCGTCGCCGGCCACCCGCACTACTGCGGCAACATCGGCGGCCAGCCGCAGACGGAACCCTGGACCTTCCAGCGCGCCATGGCCTTCAGCGACTCGGCGACCGGCACGGTCGGCAACGACCCCTACGGCTACTACAACTTCGCCGGGACCCCTGCCCCGAGCATCCTCAACTGGTTCCCCGACTTCGCGACCGGCAGCTACACGGGCCTGAGCCAGGGCCCGTGGAGCGTCGCGGCCAACGACAAGTACGTGGTCTACGGCGGGGAGTTCCCGTCCGTGAACGGCAAGGCCCAGAACGGCCTCGTGCGCTTCGCGGTGTCGAGCATCGCCCCGAACAAGATGGGACCCGAGGCGTCGGGAGCGCTCTTCACCCCCAACCTCGTCTCGCTGTCGTCCGGCACGGTCCGGGTCAGCTGGCAGTCGAACTGGGACAAGGACAACGCGAACCTGAGCTACGCGGTGTACCGCGACGGTGACCTGACGAACCCCGTCTACACGACGACCACCGCCTCGACCTTCTGGAAGCGCCCCGCGCTCGGCTTCGTCGACAAGGGCCTCGAACCGGGCAGCACCCACAGCTACCGGGTCCGCGCCACCGATCCCCTCGGCAACACCGTCCTCGGTGACGGCGTGAACGTGACCGTCACCTCCGACCAGGTCTCGCCCTACGCCAAGCAGGTCGCCGCCGACGGCGCCACCTCGCTGTGGCGACTGGGCGAGAAGAGCGGCTCGACGGTCTACGACTGGGTCGGTTACGACGACCAGCAGGCCCAGTCCGGCGTCACGCGTGGCGCCACCGGGCAGACCACCTCGGACGCCGACGGTTCGAGCACGTTCTCGGGCACCGACACCGGCACCTCGTCGACGGCCTCGGCCGTCACCGGTCCGCAGACGTTCTCGGTCGAGGCCTGGTTCCGCACGACGTCGACGACGGGCGGCAAGATCGTCGGCTTCGGCAGCAGCCGAACCGGCGGCTCGAGCTCGTACGACCGCCACCTCTACATGGACCCCCGCGGCCGAGTGTCGTTCGGCGTGTACCCGAACGCCAGCCGCATCATCACGAGCCCGACCGCGCTGAACGACGGTCAGTGGCACCAGGTGGTGGGCACCCTCAGCTCGGCCGGCCAGTCGTTCTACGTCGACGGCAAGAAGGTCGCGACCGACACCGGCACCACCGGCGCCCAGGACTACACGGGCTACTGGCGGATCGGCGGCGACAACAACTGGGACGGTGCTCCGTACTTCCAGGGCGACATCGACGACGTGTCGATCTACCCCGCAGCCCTGAGCCCGAAGCAGGTCGACGGACAGTGGGTCGCCTCCGGTCGCACCAGCAAGCTGCCGAAGGCTCCGGCCGACTCGTACGGCGCCCGCGTGTTCCAGGACGACCCCGAGGTGTACTTCCGTCTCGACGGTGACGGCCAGACCGTAGCGGCCGACGCGTCCCCCGTCGGCACCGACGGCCTCGTGAGCGGTGGCGTCGCGACCGGTGGCACCCCCGCCGTCGCCTCGGGATCGGGTCACTCGGCGACCTTCGACGGGTCGTCCGGCGGCATCTCGACCAACACCTCGTACGACACCCCCAACAGCTACACGCTCGAGACCTGGTTCAACACCACCACGACCTCGGGCGGCAAGCTGATCGGCTTCGGCAACCAGCAGACGGGTTACAGCGGCAACTACGACCGCCACGTCTACATGGAGCAGGACGGTCGCCTGCAGTTCGGCAACTGGACCGGCCAGATGAACCTCGCCAGCAGCACGGCGAGCTACAACGACGGGCGCTGGCACCACGTCGTGGCCACCCAGGGCTCCGAGGGCATGAAGCTGTACGTCGACGGCGTCCAGGTCGGCTCGAACCCGTCGACCGCGTCGGACGGCTACCGCGGGTACTGGCGCCTCGGCGGCGACAGCTCGTGGAACTCGGGCTCGGGCTACTGGGCCGGCAGCCTCGACGAGGCGGCCGTCTACGCCCGTCCGCTCGACGCCGCCACGGTCGCGCAGCACTACGCCCTGGGCGTGGACAAGCCGAACGCGGCACCCACGGCGGCCTTCGCCTCGGCCCCCACCGGCCTCGACGTCGCCTTCGACGGCAGCACCTCGGCCGACGCCGACGGCTCGATCGCCTCGTACGCCTGGGACTTCGGCGACGGTTCCGCCGTGGCCTCGGGCGCGAAGCCCACGCACACCTACGCCACCGGCGGCACCTACACGGTCACCTTGACCGTGACGGACGACCGGGGCGCCGTGGGCACCTCGACCGCCACCGTGACGGTGACGCCGCCCCGCGTGAACGCGGCCCCCACCGCCTCGTTCACCTCGACGGTCGACCACCTGGTCGTCGCGGTCGACGGCCGCACCTCGGCCGACTCGGACGGCACGGTCGCGTCCTACCGCTGGGACTTCGGTGACGGCACGGCCGCGGTGACCGGTTCGACCTCGGGCCACACCTACGCCACGGCCGGCACGTACACCGTCACGCTCACCGTGACCGACGGCGAAGGGGCCACCGGCACCTCGACCGGCACGGTCACCGTCGCCCCGGCCCCGCCGGCCAACGTCGCCCCGACGGCGTCGTTCACCAGCTCGACGACGGGTCTGGCGGTGTCGACCGACGCCTCGGCCTCGGCCGACGCGGACGGCACGGTGACCGGCTACGCCTGGACCTTCGGCGACGGCGGCACGGCCACCGGGAAGACGGCGTCGCACACCTACGCCGCCGCCGGCACCTACACCGTGACCCTCACGGTGACCGACGACAAGGGCGCCACCGGCAGCTCGACGGGCACCGTCACGGTCGCACCGATCCCGAACGCCGCCCCGACGGCGACGTTCACCACGGCGACCGACAAGCTCTCGGTGACCACCGACGGGCGCGCCTCGACCGACAGCGACGGCACCGTGGCCTCGTACGCCTGGGACTTCGGCGACGGCGCCACGGCGACCGGCAGCACGGCGAAGCACGACTACGCCACGGGCGGCACCTACACCGTGACCCTCGTCGTCACCGACGACAAGGGCGCCACGGGGACCCGCACCTCCACGGTGACGGTCACCGCACCTCCGGTGGCCACCGCCGTCGTGCAGGACGGCTTCGGCCGCTCGGCGACGAACGGCTGGGGCTCGGCCGACGTGGGCGGTACGTGGACGCGCACCGGTCAGGCCTCGCAGTACTCGGTCGCGAACGGCGTCGGCACCCAGTACCTGGGAGCCGCCGGCTGGAACACCTCGATGGCCCTCACCGGCGTCACGACGACCGACGCCGACCTGCGCACGAGCGTGAGCCTCGACAAGGCGGCGACGGGTGGCGGCACGTACGTGTACGTGACCGGACGCAAGGTCGCGGCGAACACCGAGTACCGCGCGGCACTGCGCTATCGTCCGGACGGCTCGGTCGTCGTGGCCCTGACGGCCTTCAAGGGCTCGACGTCGGGCACCAACCTCGTGGGCGAGACGCTCGTGCCGACGAAGGTGGCCCCCGGGGCGAAGCTCAACGTGCGGCTCGAGGTGAGCGGCTCGGGCACGACGACGATCCGCGCCAAGGTCTGGGCGGACGGCACCGCCGAACCGTCGGGCTGGACCGTGTCGACCACCGACGCCTTCGCGGGGCTGCAGGCACCCGGCTGGGTCGCCCTCGGCGCCTACGCCTCGGGCAGCACCACCAACGCTCCGCAGACGGTCTCGTTCGACGACCTGAGCGTCTTCAAGCCGTGACCGGCGCCGTCCCGGAGCACCCGAGCGGGCTCGTCGTCCAGCAGTCGTTCCCCCGACCGCGGCCGACGACGAACCCCTACCTCGTGATGCTCCGGGACGCCGTCGGTGCGGTCCCCGGGGTCGAGGTGCGCACCTTCAGCTGGAAGGGTGCGCTGCTCGGCCGCTACGACGTGTTCCACGTGCACTGGCCCGAGATCCTCGTCTCGGGCCGGAGCCCGCTCAAGGCGCTCGTCCGCCAGGCGCTGACCGTCGCCCTGGTCGCGAAGCTGGCGGCGACCCGCACCCCGATCGTCCGCACCGAGCACAACCTCGAGCTGCCGAGCGGCATCTCGCGCCGCGAGCGGGTGCTGCTGCGCTGGATCGAACGACGCACCACGCTCTGGGTGCGGCTGAACGACGAGACGCCCGAGCACCCCGACGCGCTCGGGGCGCTCATCCCCCACGGCCACTACGTCGACTGGTTCTCGCGCTGGCCGTGGCCCGCCCGTGAGACCGGTCGGGTCTCGTACTTCGGCTTCATCCGTCGCTACAAGGGCGTCGACGGCCTCGTCCGCGCCTTCCGCGGCGTGCGTGGCGACGACCGCCGGCTGCACGCCGCCGGCAAGCCCTCGACGCCCGAGCTGGCGCAGGGCCTCGAGCAGCTCGCCGCCGACGACCCCCGGGTCAGCCTCGACCTGCGGTTCCTGGACGACGAGGCCCTGATCGAGACCGTGCGACGGGCCGAGCTCGTCGTGCTGCCCTACCGCGAGATGCACAACTCGGGTGGGGTGCTCACGGCCCTGTCGCTCGGGCGACCCGTGCTCGTGCCGGCCAACGAGGTCAACGCGCGCCTGGCCGACGAGGTCGGGCCCGCCTGGGTGCGTCAGTACGAGGACGAACTCGCGTCCGACGACGTCGAGCGAGCCCTCGAGGCGGCGTCCCGCCTGACCGACGACGCCCGCCCCGACCTGTCGGCCCGTGACTGGGACCGCGCAGGAGAAGCACACGTCGCGGCCTACCGGCGGGCGATCGACGCCGTGGGCGGTCGGGCGTCGGGCAGCGGCCGCGGGACCCGCTCGTGAGCTCAGCCGTCGACGCGGCCGTACTCGCGGTACGCCGCGCCCCACGCGCCCGCCACCATGCCGGCGCCGCGGGCCATGGTGCGGATGCCGCGGGCGCGCTGGCCCAACGCCCGTCGACCGAGCGGTCGGGTCACGGTGCCGACCGCGTAGCGGCCCAGCCCGCCGGCGACGCGCACGCCGCCCTTCGCCGAGAGCCGGAGGCGCGTGGCCAGTCGCGACGCCCCTCGCGCGGACAGCATCACCGAGGTGAGGCTCCAGCCGTTGCCGCTGCTGTAGGCCCGCTGCACGACCCAGCGCCGCGTGACGCGGTGGGCCGGGACGACGTCGGTGACGACGGCCTCGGCGCACCAGACGATGGTGCCGCCTCCCGCCACGAGGCTGCGGGTGAAGAGCGTGTCCTCGCCGCCGAGTTGCCCGAGGGCGACGTCGAAGGCGAGGCCCTGACGGCGCACCACGGCCAGGTCGAGCAGCAGGTTGTTCGTGGCGGCGACGTCGACGGGCGTCCCGGTCGCCAGGCGACGCCGGACGAAGAACCGCCCCTCGACGATGAACGGCTCGGGCTCGACCTCGTACTCGCTGCGCACGGGCCCGACGACGGCCGCGGCGCCGCTCTCGGCCTGCAGCGCGAGCAGGGCGGCCAGCCACTGCTCGGAGGGCCGCTCGTCGTCGTCGATGAAGACGAGCAGGTCGCTGTCGGCGCTCTCGGCCAGGGCCCGGTTGCGGGCCGAGGCGATGCCGGGCGTGGCCTCGACCACGTAGTCCACGGTGACCGGCCGGACGCCGTCGACCGGGTCGGCCGCCGCGAGCGCCGCCGCCTCGACGCGCCCGCGCCCCGACCCGCCCGCGTCGTTGTCAACGACGAGCACCCGCGCCTCGACGCCGAGGGCGTGCACGCCGCGGGCCTGCTCGACGAGCGACGGCAGCACGGCGTCGAGGTCGCGGGGCCGGCGGAAGGTCAGCACGGCGATCGTCAGGAGGCGCGGTGCGGTCGGCTCGGTCGTCACGGCCCCCAGCATGTCAGGTCGGTGACCGACCCCGGGTCGCGCACCGCGCCTCCTGCGGGTGGACGGGGGACGAACCGTGGGTGAGTCGCTCGCCGGGTTGTCGGTGGTCGTCGTCAACTACGGCTCGACCGAGCTGCTGCGGCAGAACCTCGCGCCCGTCTCGCGGGCGGTCGAGGGCCTCGTCGTGGTCGTCGTCGACAACTGGTCGGGTGCCGCCGAGCGCGCCCGCGTGAGCGAGCTCGCCGCGGCCGAGGGCTGGCTGCTCGTGGCCCCCGACGGCAACGAGGGGTTCGGCACGGGCGTCAACCTGGGCGTGGCCAGGGCCCGCGCGGCCGGGGCCCGCCACCACGTGCTGCTCAACCCGGACGCGCTGGCCGACGCCGCCGCCCTCGCCGCCCTGCACCGCGCCTCCTCGGCCGAACCCCTGACGATGAGCGCCCCGACGGTGTTGCGCCCCGACGGCAGCCTGTGGTCGGCCGGCAGCGACCTGTACCTCGACGACGGACGCATCCGGTCGCGACGACGTCGCGTGCCCGGGGCCCGCGTCGAGGAGTGGCTGAGCGGCGCCTGCCTCGTGCTGAGCGACGAGCTCTGGCAGCTCTGCGGCGGTTTCGACGACGACTACTTCCTGTACTGGGAGGACGTCGACCTGTCGCGCCGCGTCGTCGGCGCGGGAGGCGCGTTGCGGCTGCTCGACGACGTCACCGTCGTCCACGCGGAGGGCGGCACGCAGACCGTGGGCGGGGCCGACCGGTCGGGGCAGGCGAAGTCGGCCGGGTACTACCGGTACAACATCCGCAACCGACTCCTGTTCGCCGCCAAGCACCTCGACGACGACGACCTCCGCCGGTGGCGGCGGCTGACCCCGCGCATCGCGTGGGAGGTGCTGCTGCAGGGCGGCCGGAGACAGTTCACGCGGTCGCCGGGAACGCTGCTCGTCGGCCTGCGCGCCGTGCTCGAGGGGCGCCGGATCGTCGCGACCGAGCTGCGGCGGCGTGGCGCGTCGCCGGGAGCCCGGTCGTGACGGCGGCCGCGGGCACCGCGAAGGCGCAGGCGGTGCCGGGCCGGCTGCACTGGGTCGACGTGACGCGGGGACTCGCCGTCCTGCTCGTCGTCTTCTACCACGTCGTGATCGCCCTCAAGGTCGACGCGGTGGCGGCTCCCTCGTGGGCCGTCGTGCTGAACGACGCACTGGCCCCCTTCCGCATCCCGACCCTCATGTTCTGTTCCGGCCTGCTGTTGGCTCGGTCCCTCGAGAAGCCGACACGGCCGTACCTCGTGGGCAAGCTGCGGCACATCGGCTGGCCCTGGCTGGTGTGGACGACCGTCATCGTGGTGTTCCTCTGGGCGGGCAGCTCGGTGGCCGGTGACGGGAACTACGGGCCCGGCCGACTGGTCGAGCTGGTGCTGTCACCCACGACCTACACCTGGTACCTGGCGTACCTGCTGGCGTTCTACGTCGTCGCGCTGGTCGTGCCGGCGGCGGTGCGCTCGGTGGCGGTGCCGGTGCTGCTCGTCGTGAGCGTCGTCGTCCACGACGGTGACGGGTGGACCCGGGTCACGTTCCTGCTCGCCTTCTTCTTCCTGGGCGACGCGGCCGCCCGCCACCGGGACGCGTTCGAGGCCCTCGCCAGACGGCGCGTCGTCGTCGCACTCGGGGCCGTCGCAGCCCTCGGCACGGCCGTGGCGTCGACGCACCTGCCGGGCCTTCGCTACGACCTGGTCGCCGCGGTCGGCGTGGTGGGGCTGGTCCTCGTGGCCGTCCCCCTCGGCAGCCGCGTCGCGTCGACCCCGGTGGGCAGGGGGCTGAGTGCGATGGGACGCGACTCGATCGTCTACTACACGACCCACTGGATCGTCGTCACGCTCGGCGTCCACGTCCTCGGTGCGGTGGGACTGCACGAGGGCACCCTCATGATCGTCGTCCTGCTCGCAGCCGGTCTGGCGACCCCGTGGGTCATGGTGCGTCTCGCGCGCCGATCGCGGCTGGTCGGGGGACTCTACGCCTGGCCGGCACGACGACGGACCCCCTCCCCGAAAGGACGGCCGTGACCACGACGCCCCTCCCTGCCGCTCCCGTGCACCGCCGCATCCAGGGACTCGACCTGCTGCGCGGCGCGGCCATCCTGCTCGTGCTCCTGAGGCACTCCTGGCCCGACCTGTTCGGCGGGGCGGGCATCGTCGGCGTCGTCGTGTTCTTCACGCTGAGCGGCTACCTGATCACGGGCCTCCTCGCCGATGACGTGCGTCGGTTCGGCCGCATCCGGTACGGGCGCTTCTACCGGAACCGGTTCTTCCGACTGATCCCCGCACTGCTGTTCGTGCTCATGGGCCTCGTCGTCATGGAGGGGCTCCTCGACGTCTCGGACACCCGTCGCTTCGTGCCCCGCACCATCGGCGTCGCCCTGACCTACACGATGAACATCCCCCTGTTCAACCACGGCAGCCCGAACTTCAGCCACCTGTGGACCCTGGCCAACGAGGAGCAGTTCTACCTGGTCTGGCCACTGATCGTCTTCCTCGGCGTCCGCTACCGCAAGCTGCGCCTCCTCGTCGCGGTGACGGCCGTCGTCCTCGTCGTGCTGCTGGTCGCGAGCGTGGCGTGGCACCGGGACGACATCGGCACGATCTACAACCATCCCACGACCTGGACGATCTCGATGGTCGTCGGCGCCGCCGCGAAGCTCGGCGAGCCACGCCTCGACGCCTGGATCGGTGGGCGGCGGGCTGCTCCCGTCGCCGTCGTGGGCGCGGTGGCCCTGGTCGCGATGGCCCTCGTGCCCGACGCGAAGGACCACCTCGTCACGTACCTCGTGGGTGGTGCGGCCGTCGGCGTCAGCACGGTCCTGGTGCTGTGGAAGGTGAAGGAGTGGACGGTGGTGCCGCGAGGTCTCGGCCCGTTGGTGAAGCTCGGCGTCATCTCGTACGCGGTCTACCTCTGGAACTACCCGATCAGCTGGTGGCTCCGCGACAGCGGTGCCCCTGAGGTCCCGTTCACCACGGTCGTGCTGTCCGTGGGGGCCGGCATCGTGAGCTGGGTGCTCGTGGAGCGCCCGGTCGCCGGCCTCAAGGCCAGGCTCGACGGACGGGAGTCGTCTCGCTCGTCTCGGTCGGAACCGGTGCCCGCCTCTCGGGGCTGACGCCCCCCGACGGCCCCCGCACCGTCCCGGATGCGTCCGCCGCGTCCACCGCTGATAAATTTATCGGCGATGCGTCACGGGCGTGATAAATTTATCACCGTGCGATCTCCCCTCACCAACCCGTTCCAGGCCGGCTCCGACGTCGTGCCCGACGTCTGGGCGGGCCGATCAGAGCAGTTGGGCGACTGGCACCAGGTGCTGCGACCCCGCCGACGTGCGGGCCTGTACGAGACCGGCCGCACGATCCTCGGCGAGCCGGGCACGGGCAAGTCGAGCCTCGTCCGCCGCATCGCCCGCGACGCCGCCGAGGCCGGCGACTGGGTGACGCCTCAACTGCGCATGCCCACCGGTGCCGATCCGCTCAAGATCGTCGCCTCCGCCGTCCTGCGCCTGGCCGACGGCGCCGGGCTCCGCGCATCGACTCGGAAGGGCGTGCTCGACCTGCTCGCCCGGGTCGAGCAGGTCGCGGTGACGGGCTTCTCGGTGACGACCCGAAGCGCCGAGGGCCCGGAGCCCTTCACGGCGCTCTTCGAACTCCTCGTCGAAGTCGGGCATGCGGCGATCGAACAGGACGCCGTGGTCATGATCCACGTCGACGAGGTGCAGAACATCCGTGACGAGGCCGCGCTCTCGCAGCTCCTGATCGCCCTCGGCGACGCCCTGTCGCACGAGGTCGAGGTCGTCGTCCCCGGCGGAGGCACGGTGTCGCGCCACCTGCCCATCGCCGTCTACCTCACGGGCCTGCCCGACTTCGAAGACATGGCCGGCGCTCGGAAAGGGGCGACCTTCGCCCGACGGTTCCGGACGATCACGCTCGGCGCCCTCGACGAGGGCGACATCCTCGAAGCGCTCCAGCCCTTCGTGATCGCGGGGTGGGAGACCCCCGGCGACGACGGCGTCGTCGAGACCGTGCGCATGGACCCCGCGGCGGCGCGGGCCATCGCGGCCCTCAGCTGCGGAGAGCCCTTCTTGTTCCAACTCGCCGGCCAACGGGCGTGGAACGTCGGAGCGGCACCGATCGTGTCCGAAGACGACGTCGTAGCGGGTTGGCGGGGAGCCGAGAGCGAGGCGTCGGCCCACGTCGAGCGCATCCTGAACCGCCTCCCCCCTCGCGAACACGACTTCTTGCGGGCGATGGCGTCCCTGCCTTCGGCGGAACGCACGCTGAACGCGATCGCCGAGAGCATGGGGCTGGCCTCGGGTGCGCAGCTCGGGCCCACCTCACAACGGCTCGACACGGTGCGCGGCGTGGTCACCCGGGGCAAGCCCTACTCGTTCCGCAACCGGGCCGTCGAGGCGTACCTGACGACCGACTGGCCCCGGACGGACTGAGCCCCGACGAATCGTCCCCTCCCCCGAGACGCGAAGGGGTGCATCATCGGATGATGGGCGTGGGGGCGGTGCGGCGCGGCTGGAGCGTCCACCGGTCGCGCCGGGCGGAGTTCCTCGACGCCGCCAGGCTGCGCCGCAGGACGCTCGTGAGCGGCCTCGCCGCCGCGGCCCTCGGGGCCTTCCTCGTCGTCGCCGACGCCTGCTGGGCCCTCCTCGACGGGCCGCCCGCCCGTGACGCCGTCGCGATCGTGCTCTTCGCGGCCGCCCTGGGCTGCCTGGTCGCGACGCTCTGCCCGGTGGTCGACCGCTCGGCTGCTCCCCCGACCGGGGTCCCGCGCGGTGACTGGCGTCGCAGCGAACGCATCGAGCGCCAGTTCGCCGCGCGTCCGCCCGCGATCGAACCCGAGGACCGCGACGAGGTCGTCGCGGCGGCCGAACGGCTGATCGGCACGTCCGTGGCCGTCGTGAGCCGATCCGTCTGGCTGCCCGCAGCGTGGCTCGTGGCCTGGACGGCCGTCGTCGTCTCGGGGCTCCCCTCCGAGGACCAGCTGACGCTGCTCGTGCTGCCGGCGGTGCTCGGCCTCCTCCAGGCGACGACGTGCCTGGGCTCCGTGGTCGCACTCGGCCGGGCCGACGCGGCACGACACCGGGCGCTGGCGTCGCCGCCGGCACCGCCGCCCGTCCGACCGGCCGCGTCACGAGAAGGCCGCCGCGGCTCGCAGTTGGCCCTCCCCGACGACTGAGGCCTCCTCGGCCGGACCACGGCGAAGGAGGCGCGCCCCCGACGGCGCGTCACCACCGGGCACCTCGCCCGGGCCACGATCATGCCGTGGCGTCGGGCGGGGCGTCCGGTGGCTCGGCGGCCTCGCGGTCGTCGCGGTCGTCCCGGTCGTCGCGGTGGTCGCGGTCGTCGCGGTCGTCGCCCGACGGGGGCACGACGCGGAAGCGCTCGAGGACGACCACGGTCGAGTCGTCCACGACGAACCCTCCGCCGAGCTCGGCCCGCATCTCGGGCGAGGTCCAGAAGCGGACGTGCCCCGCTCGCCAGTCGTCCACCGACTCGTAGCCCTCGCCTTCGGCCAGCGCATGGCCGAGGGGCACGTCGCGGAGCGCGACCGCCTCGACGCCGGTGGTCTCGAGCACCGCCCGGCGCCGCCCCTCCGAGTCCACCATCACCTCTCGCCGGCCCTCGCTGGGCAGTGGCTCACCGGCCCGCTCGTACTCGCGCAGCAGCGAGCTGGTCGCCGTCTTGTCACCGGCCTCGACGGCGGCGACGATGCGGTCACGCAACGGGCCGGGGAACGCGAACTCGACGATCGGCAGGTCTTCGGTCATGTCGAGAGCCAAGCAGACGGACGGTGGCCCGACGAACGGCCGGCCTGACACGGGCGTGTTCGGCGTACCCGGTCGTCCTCGACGGACCGTGTTCGACGAACTCGCCCGGAACGGGCCCGGCTGGTGTTCTCAGCCCCTGTCAGGCTCAGCCCTGACGGGCTCAGCCCCTGTCGGGCTCAGCCCCCGTCGGGCTCAGCGCGGACGAACTCCGCCAGCGACGCCGCCAGGTGCCGCGTCGTCAGGCGCTCCTCGACGAGAGCCCGCCCGGCCGCACCGAACGCGCGCGCCTCGGCCTCGTCGCCCAGCAGCCGCAGCACGTGCCCGGCGAGCGCCGACGGGTCCCCCACCGGTGCCAGCAACCCCGTGCGCTCGTGCACGACGTAGTCCTCGATGCCCGGGGTGTCCGTCATCACGACGGGACGCCCCGTGGCCATCGCCTCGAGGCTGACCGTCATGCCCGACGCGTGCAGGTTGTCGCGCGTCGCGACGGCCACGACCGACGCGCGTGCGTACAGCTCGGCCAGCTCGCGGTGCGACACGTGCGGCACCACGGTCACGCCCTCCGGGGGCTCCGCGTCGCTCGTCGTCTGCACGACCAGCTCGACGTCCGGACGCTCGGCGTGCACCTGCCGCAGCGCCGCGAAGAGGGTCGCCGGGTCGCGGTCGCGGTCGCCGCCGATGCTCAGCACCAGGGGGCGCTCGGGCCACGGTCGCGCCGCGAAGAACTGCTCGTCGACCCCGAAGGTGAAGAAGCCGACGGGCGGACCGTCCTCACCGACGAACCGCCGCAGGGGCTCGACCTGACCGCGGCTGATCACCCAGAGCCCGCTCATCCGCCGCAGCACGTCGCGCATGCGTCCGACGTCCTGTCCGCGGTCGACCCGGTCGGTCACCCAGATGACTCCGGTGTACATCCGCTCGTGCGGCCGGGTGAGCAGCATCCGCCGGGCCACGTTCTCGTCCCAGGTCACGCCGACGTCGTCGGACGGCACCCCGGACGAGGAGGCGCGGCGCGACACCACCCGGTCGCGCAGCACCTGCAGGCGGCCGGGTTCGGTGACCGAGGCGATGCGTGCCTCCTGGTCCGTGTCGCGCAGCGCCTCGAGGCCGTACGGCCAGAGGCCGGGGCGCCGACCGGCCGCGTGGTCGGCGGCCCAGCCGGCCACGTCGCGTTCGCGGGCGAAGAGGACCTCGATCACCGCGCCTCCTTCTCGTCGTCACCGGCGCGGTGGTGGTCACCGGTGCGGTGGTCGGCGCCGGAACGCTCGTCGGCGGCCCGCTCGGCCACCGCCCGCTCGGCGATCGCCTGGTCGGTCGCGGTCTCGTCACCGCGCTGCTCGTCGACGTCGAGGCCCGCGGCGGCCGTGGCCCCGTCGGCGTCGGACGGTGCGTCCCGTCCGACCCCCGCGGCCGCCTCGGCCCGGCGCCGTCCGAGGTCGCGCGAGACGTACCAGAGGTTGGGCACGAGCTGGCAGAGCGCCACCGAGATCGCCGACCCCAGCACCGGGCCCGCCGCCCCGACGAGACCGATGAACCACCACGACAGCCCGAGGTTCAGCGGCACCATGAGCACGATCGGCAGCACCTGGAAGACCAGCCCGGTCTTGTCGGTCATGTACATGCCGACCGGGTACTTCGCCGCCTGCAGGCCGACGAACACGACGAAGCCGACGAGCATCCAGCCGTCGAGCGTGATCGCCCCGCCCGACACGAAGCGCGCCAGGAACGGACTGATCACCGCGAGGGCCGTGCCGAGCCCGAGGCCGCCGAGCAAGAACCAGAGCGTCGGCACGGTCGGCGACTCGACCCTCCCGGCCGACCGGGCCGCCGCGTAGACCGGCCAGAGGGCGATGCCCGCCGCGGCCACGGTCTGCAGCACGATGCCGAAGAGCTGCGAGGCGAGGTTGTACTGGGCGAGCTCGTCCGGCCCCGCCAGGTGGCTGAGCAGCAGGCGACCGGTCTGCATCGCGACCGGCAGGGCGATCATCTGCACGAGCATCGGCCAGGCGAGGCCGAGCGCCGGCACGCCGCGGTAGCTGCGGACGCGCGGCACGAGCTTGACGGCCGAACCGATCTGCGGCGACAGGGCCCTGGCTGCGACGATCAGGCAGATCACCGAGACGAGGCTGTTCGCGACGTACGAGATGACGGCGAGGTAGCTGCCGACCGGCACGCTGAACATGACGGCCGAGCCGATCGCGAGCAACATGAAGGGGGCCACGACCGCCTGGCTGGCGACCTGCGTGCTCGTCTTCTTCAGACCCACGAGGATGCGCTGGCCCACCGTCAGCGGGATCACCAGGCCGAACACCGCGAGGCAGAGGCCGGCCGCGAGCGACCCGCCGTCGGGCAGGAGCCCCTCGCCGAGCAGCACGGGCCACCACCCGGCGAGCGTGATGAGCAGCGCGACCGCGACCATGATGCCGCCCGAGACGAGCAGCACCCGGAACGCCGTCACGATCGACCGCTTCACGAAGTCGTCGGTGCGGACCGACGACGACCCGGCCACGGCGTTGATCACGATCGCGGCGATGCCCAGGTCGGCGAACGGCAGCAGCGTCGGGAAGGTCGACAGCAGGCCGTACTGGGCGTAGGCGTCGGTGCCGAAGTTCTGGATGATCATGCGGCTCGTGATGATGCCGAGCACGCCCGACAGGCCCATCACGACCACCTTCACGGCGGCGGTCGACCCGACCGCGGCCATGGCGCCGCCGCGCTTCGGCCGTCCCGCCGGTCCCGTGGCCGCGCGGGTCACGAGCGCGCCCCGTCGAGCGGACGGCCGGCGCCGGTCCCGGCGTCGCGGCCGAACAGCCGGTCGTCGGCCGCCAGCCGACCGTCCCGCGTGGGCAGGTCGGCCAGCACGGCGTCGGCCGGGCGGGCGGCGTCGAGGGCCCGGACGATCGCGGCGGCGAGCACCTCGGGCGACGCGGCGTCGGCGGCGACGACGTGCCCGTGGTCGGTCAGCCAGTCGGCGAGGCCCGTCTCGGTCGTGGTCACGACGGTGCAGCCGTGCGACAGCCCCTCGACGATCGGCAGCCCCACCTGCTCACGCCAGGTCGGACTCGGTTGCGACCAGAGCACGAGCACGCGCGAACCGTCGAGCACCGAGTGGATGCGCGGGCGCGGCGGGTCGACCTCGACGGAGACCGAGGGATGCGCGACCGACAGGGCCCGCGCCTCCTGCTCGAGGGCGCCCTTGCCGAGCAGGGCGAGCGTCGCGTCGGGGCGGTCCGCCACGACGAGCGGCCAGGCCGCCGCGAGCACGCGCAGTCCCTTGCGCTCGACGAACGAGCCGACGAACGTGACGGCGGGCGGGCGGACGTCGCCGCCGCGGGCCTCGGGGTGGCGGATCGGCAGCGCGGGCACGGTGGTCACGGTCGCGTGGTCGGCGGGCTCGCCGAGGAGGCGCGCGTACGTCTCACGCGCGGCGTCCGTCCCGTAGACCACCCGGTCGAGCCGCCGCCAGACCGCGCGCGCGAGCACGCGTTCGCCGCGCCGCCGGAGCCGGGTGCGCAGCCGGGGCGCGGTCGCCGCGGCGAACGGGTCGGCGTTGCCGATCAGGTAGCTCACGACGGTGGTCGGTCGCCCCGTGACCCGCAGCCGCACCGCGAGGGCGGCCAGCACCAGCGCCGTGGCGGGCAGGCTCGAGGTCATCAGCGGTTCGTTGACCTCGAGGGTCTCGACCCGCGAACGCGCCACGAGCCAGGCCGCACGCAGGCGGCCCGCCGGCACGAGGTCGAGGCCCTCGGCGAGCGAGGCGTCGAAGTCGTAGCGCGTCACCCGGTAGACGATGCTCGCCGGGGCGAGCTCGTGGGCCCGTTCGAGGTGGGCCGTCCGCAGCGACTCGTACAGCCGGACGGCCGGGAGGCGCGGGGCACGCCCTCGGGACGACCGCGACGCCGTCACGGTGCGTCGGTGCCCCGACGGACGGTCGCGCGGCCGGACGCGACGGCCCCGGCCGACGAGGCGCCGACCCGCTGCCCGCCGGAGCGGGGGCCGCCCTCGGTGAGGCCGTCGAGGATGACGCCGATGACCGGGACCTGGACGCCGCCGAGCGCCCGGACCGCCTGGACGAGCTGCCCCCGGGACGAGTGCCCCACGGTGGCGACGAGCACGACGCCGTCGGTCAGGCGCCCGAGCTCGAGGGTGTCGGACGACGTGAGCACGCCGGGGGCGTCGACCACGACGACGTCGTACCGGTCACGCGCCGCCTCGACGAAGAGCGCCATCGACTTCGAACTGAGCAGCGGGCTCGGGTTCGGGGGCACCTCGCCCGTGGCGATGACGTCCACCCGGTCGCGCCACGGGGTGACGGCGTCCTCGAACTCGAGCCGTCCCACGACGACGTCGGTCAGGCCGACCTCGTCCGAGACGGCCGCGAGGTCCGCGAGCCCGCCGCCGCGCAGGTCGGCGTCCACGACGAGGACGGACTGCCCGCGCTCGGCGTAGGCGAGGGCGAGGTCGAGCGTGACGGCCGCACGGCTCTCGCGGTCGTCGGCGCTGACCGACGAGACGGTGACGGTCCGGGCCACGGAGTCGACGTCGGAGAACTGCAGCTGCGCACGGATGCGCCGGAAGTCGTCCGCCGCGGCCCCCTGGGGCTCGTCGGCGAACGCGAGGCTGCCCCGACGGCGCCGCCCCACGGTGCCCAGCACCGGGGCGACCCGCAGCTCGTCGACGTCGGCCGTGCTGCGGAGGCGCGTGTCGACGACCGACCGGACGAGCGCGAGGACGACGCCGAGCGCGAGGCCGATCGCCAGGCCGGTGAGCGTGATGAGCCGGCGGTTGGGGCCGACCGGCTGGTTCGGCGGGGTGGCCTCGGCGATGGGGGCGACGCTCAGGGTCGACAGGCCCGCCGCGCTCTCGGGCGACAGCGACCGGGCCTCGGCGCTGAGCGACCGGGTCACGGCGTTGGCGATGTCGGCCGCGCGCTGACGGTCGCCGTCGACGACCGCGACGTCGATGATGACGGTGTTGAGGGGGTTCTCGGCGGTGATCTGACGGGCGAGCTGCACGGGCGTCACGTCGAGGCCGAGGTCCGAGATGACGGGCTCGAGGACGATCGTCGAGGTGGCCAGGCGGGTGTAGCTCTGCACGAGGTTCTGCGTGTACGACGAGCCCTGCAGCAGTTCGTTCGGGTCGGAGCCCTCGGCCGCCGACACGAAGACGCTGCTCGTGGCCCGGAAGCTGTCGGGACGGGTCTGCGCGTAGCCGTAGCCGGCCGCACCGCCGAGCAACGCGAGGACGAGGATGACGGGCCAGCTCTTCACGAGCGCGCGCCAGTAGTGCTGAGGATCCAACTGACACTCCCGGGTTAAGTGGCTGAACCTGGCGAGCATACCCGCAGCGGGCACGGGCCCATGACCCCCGGGCGGGGGTGCCTCCGCCCGGCCGTGCCGTCGATCACCCGCTCTCACCCCCTCTCGCCCGCCGCCGTGACGACGCGCGCGGGCACCGGCTCGCGCGGCGGCCGACGGCCCGGCGGGCTCAGCCGGTCGGCAGGTCGACCCCGGACCAGCGGGGGCCGTGCGGGGTGATCGTCACGCGGCGGGGCTCGTCGGGCGGATCGACGGGATCGGTGGGATCGCCCGGGGCATCCTCCGCCCGGGCGCCCGTCGGTCGGTCGATCACGACGTCGAGCCACGAGTCGGCCACCCCGTCGAGCAGGCCGGCGCCCCACTCGACGACGACGATCGAGCCCTCGTAGTCGAGGTCGAGGTCGTCGAGCTCGGCCTCGGTCGACAGCCGGTACGCGTCGACGTGCACGAGCGGGGTGCCGGACGCGGTGGGATGAGTCCGGGCCAGGACGAACGTCGGGCTCGCGACCTGACCGCGCACCTCGAGCCCGGCGCCCAGGCCCCGGGTCAGGGTCGTCTTCCCCGCACCCAGCGGGCCGGTCAGCACCACCAGGTCGCCCGCCCGCAGCAGGCCGGAGAGCTCGCGACCCAGCGCCTCCATGGCCTCGGCGTCGACGACGGACAGCTCGACCGGGTCGCCCGCCCGGCCGGGAGCGCCGGGCCCGGGGGCACCGGGCCCCGGCGTCGAGGCCGGGGTGCTCACGGGCGTCCGCCGAGGTAGACGCGCGGCACCCGGGCACCGACCCGGCAGGCGACCTCTTCCGGGATCGTGCCGGTCGCGTCGGCCCACTCGCCGATCGTCATCTCGCCGCGGTCGCCCGGGCCGAAGAGCACGGCCTCGTCGCCGACCTCGACGGGGTCGTCGCCCATGTCGACGAGGAACTGGTCCATCGCGACCCGCCCCACGATCGGCCGGGGGGCGCCGGCCACGACGACGTGGACGGCCCCCTGGGCCCGGCGGCTCACGCCGTCGGCGTAGCCCAGGGGCACCAGGGCGATCGTGGTGTCGGTCGGGGCACGGAAGGTGTGGTCGTACGACACCCCTGTGCCCGCGGCGACGCGCTTGACCTTCACGACCGAGGCCGAGAGGGTCAGCACCGGCCGCAGCCCCCGGTCGGCGGCGGTGACGCCCTCGGTGACGGGGATGCCCAGGCCGTTCGACCCCATGCGGACCATGTCGAAGCGCCTCTCGGGGTGCTCGAGCGCGGCCGAACTCGACGACATGTGCCGCTTCTCGACGGTCGCGCCGAGCGCCTCGGCGTCGGCCACGGCCCGCTCGAACACCCGCGCGGCGGCCTGGTCGTCGGCCTCGCTCGTCTCGCTGACGTGCGAGAAGATGCCGCGCAACCGCACGACGCCCTCGTCGCGCAGGGCGACCGCCCGGGTGACGAAGGCCGGCCAGTCCGAGGGCAGGCAGCCCTCGCGGTGCAGCCCCGTGTCGATGGTCAGGTGCACGAGGGCGACGCCGGCACGGGCCCGTGCGGCGTCGGCCACGGCCTCGAGCTGGTCGAGCGTCGAGATGCCGAGGTCGACCGCCAGGTCGACGGCGGCCCCGAGGTCGTCGGAGGGGCTGAGCTGCCAGGCGAAGAACGACGCGTCGCCGCCGATGCCGAGGCGCCGCAGCCGCAGGGCCGGCGCGAGCTCGACGGTGCCGAACCAGCGGATGCCCGCGGCGACGGCCTCGGGCACGAGCACGTCGGCACCGTGCGAGTAGGCGTCCGCCTTGACGATGGCCAGGATCTCGACCGGGTCGAGTCGGGCGATCAACGACTCGAGGTTGGCGCGGTACGCGGCCAGGTCGACCGTCGCCCGGCGCAGCGGCGTCGCGGCGCTCACGCGGTGTACCTCCGGTCCAGGCCGGCGGCGAGGCAGGCGACGACCTCGTAGGTGATGCCGTCGATCGCCTCGGCCCAGTCGGCGGCGGACCGACGGCCGAGCGCCGGGTCGCCGAACAGGACGACCTCGTCGCCCACCTCGACCGGGTCGTCGCCCACGTCGATCACCAGGGCGTTCATCGCGATCCGACCGCGGACCCGGTACGTGCGTCGACCGATGGTGACGGACGCCCGCTCGCTCGCGGCCCGGTCGACGCCGTCCGCGTACCCGACGGGGACGATGGCGATCGACGTGTCGCGTTCGGGCCGGAAGAGGTAGCCGTACGACACGCCTTCGCCCGCCGGGATGCGCTTGACGGTGGTCACCGGCGCCGTGAGGGTCATGGCCGGTCGCAGCCCGAGGTCGGCCGAGGTGCGGTCGGGGTGGGGGCTCAGGCCGTAGCTCGCCAGGCCGAAGCGCACCATGGTCGCCCGTGCTCCCGCGTAGTCGAGGGCGGCCGCCGAGGCGGCGAGGTGCAGCAGCGGGGGCCGCACGCCGTGCTCGTCGAGCATCCGGGACGCCCGGGCGAAGCGGGCCATCTGCAGGCCGTCCTCTTCGGCCGAGGCGTTCGACACGTGGCTCATCAGCCCCTCGACCGGCACGGTCGCGGCGTGTGCGGCCGCCCGGTCGAACAGCTCGGGCCACTCGGACTCGACGGCCCCGTTGCGGCTGAGCCCCGTGTCGATCGCGAGGTGCACGGCGCGGACGCCGGCCGCCACGGCCGCCTCGAGCTGGTCGACGCTCGACACCGCCGGGGTGATGCCGAGCGCCGCGGCCTCGACGAAGTCCTCGCCGGGCGCGTGCAGCCAGGCGAGGACGGGGGCCTCGACGCCGGCCCGGCGAAGGGCCACCGCCTCGGTCAGGTCGGCCACGCCCAGCCAGTCGACGCCGGCATCGACGAAGACGCGGGCGCACTCGACGGCCCCGTGCCCGTAGGCGTTCGCCTTGACGACCGCCATGACGGCCGCCGGTGCGACGGCAGCCCGCAGCACCCGGACGTTGTGCCGCAGGGCCGTGGTGTCGACGGTGATGGTGACGTCGTGCGTCATCGGTCCGACCCTTCGTGCTGGGGCCCGCCGAGCGGGGAGGGCAGGCGGTCGGCGCCCTCGGCGACCACGTACGCCACGGCGACCCCGCCGTCGTGGCTGAGGGAGAGGTGGAGGCGCGAGACGCCTCGCGAGTCGGCCAGCGCCCGTGCTCCCCCGCTCAGTTCGAGCGACGGGGCGCCGGCGTCGTCCGAGACGACGACGACGTCGTGCCACCTGACCCCGGTGGACCCGCCCAGGGACTTGATCAGCGCCTCCTTGGCGGCGAACCGGGCCGCCAGCGAGTGGCGACCCCGCGGGCTGCCGTCCCGCAGGACGAGCTCGCCCTCACGGAACAACCGGGCGGCGAGCGCCGGCGTGCGCTCGAGCGTGCGGTCGAAGCGCTCGAGGTCGACCACGTCGACGCCGATGCCGACGATCACGTCGACGCCCGCTCGCTGCGCTGTCGCGGTTGCACGGGCCGCTACTCGACGGTGACCGACTTGGCCAGGTTGCGGGGCTGGTCGACGTCGAGGCCCTTGGCCGCCGCGAGCTCCATGCCGAAGACGTGCAGGGGCACGACCGACAGCAGCGACTCGAACAGGGGTGCCGCCAGGGGGATGTGCAGCACCTCGTCGGCGAACGGCAGCACCGCGGCGTCGCCTTCTTCGGCGATCGCGATGACGCGGGCGCCCCGGGCACGGATCTCTTGGATGTTCGAGACGACCTTGGGGTGCAGCGAGCGGGGGTCGCGCGGGCTCGGGACGATGACGAAGACGATCTGGCCGGGCTCGATCAGGGCGATCGGGCCGTGCTTCAGCTCACCAGCGGCGAAGCCCTCGGCGTGGATGTACGCCAGCTCCTTGAGCTTGAGGGCCCCCTCGAGCGCGATCGGGTAGCCGACGTGGCGGCCGAGGAACAGCACCGAGCGGGTGTCGGCCATCCAGCCCGCCAGGGTCTTGATGCGCTCGGAGGACTCGAGCACGCGCTCGATCTTGCCCGGGATCTCGACCAGGTCGGCGACCTGCTCGGCCACGGCCTCGGCGCTCAGGGTGCCCCGCAGGGTCGCCAGGTGCAGCCCCAGCAGGAACAGCGCGGTGCCCTGCGCGACGAAGGCCTTGGTGGACGCGACCGCGACCTCGGGCCCGGCGTGCGTGTAGAGCACGGCGTCGGACTCGCGCGGGATCGTCGACCCCTGGGTGTTGCAGATCGAGAGCACCTGGGCGCCCCGCTCGCGCGCGTACTTGACGGCCATCAGGGTGTCCATCGTCTCGCCCGACTGGCTGATCGACACGACGAGGGTCTTCTCGTCGAGCACGGGGTCGCGGTAGCGGAACTCGTGGGCCAGCTCGACCTCGACGGGGACCCGGGCCCACTGCTCGATGGCGTACTTGCCGAGGATGCCGGCGTAGGCCGCGGTGCCGCAGGCGATGACGATCACGCGGTCGACGGTCGTCAGGCGGTCGCGCACGCCGTCGAGCTCGGTGAGGGTGACGGCGCCGTCGGCGACCCGACCGAGCAGGGTCTTGGCGACCGCCTCGGGCTCTTCGCTGATCTCCTTCGCCATGAAGCTCGACCAGCCGCCCTTCTCGGCGGCGGAGGCGTCCCAGTCGACCTCGAACTCGGTGGTCTCGACGGGTGCCCCCGAGAAGTCGACGACCTCGACCGAGTCGGGGCGGATGGTCACGAGCTGGTCCTGACCGATCGACATGGCCCGGCGGGTGTGCGCGACGAAGGCCGCCACGTCGCTGCCGAGGAAGTTCTCCCCGTCGCCGAGGCCGATCACCAGCGGTGAGTTGCGGCGGGCTCCGACGACGACGCCGGGCCGGTCGGCGTGGACGACGAGCAGCGTGAAGGCCCCGTCGAGGGTGTTGACGACCGTGCGCAGGGCCTCGGTCAGGTCGCCCGTGGCGCGGTAGGCCCGGGCCACCAGGTGCGCAGCGACCTCGGAGTCGGTCTCGCTGTGGAACTCGACGCCCTCGGCGAGCAGCTCGGCCTTGAGCTCGGAGAAGTTCTCGATGATGCCGTTGTGGATCAGCGCGAGCTTGCCGTCGTCGGCCAGGTGCGGGTGCGCGTTGGCGTCGGTCGGGCCGCCGTGGGTCGCCCAGCGGGTGTGACCGATGCCGGTCGTGCCGTCGGTCAGGGGCACGGCCTCGAGGTCGTCGACGAGCATCTGCAGCTTGCCCGCCTTCTTGCGGGTGCCCAGGTCGCCCGCGGCGTCGATGACCGCGACGCCGGCCGAGTCGTAACCGCGGTACTCGAGGCGGGTGAGGCCGCCCAGCAGCACCTCGATGCTCTTGTCGCCCGATCCGACGTATCCCACGATTCCACACATGGGCTCGATCTTAGAGGCTGTCGTCCGTGAGCCCGGCGGGCCGTGCCGACGTCCCGCGACGGCGTGACGCGCCGCCGCGCCCACCGGGCACCCGCCGGACCGGTAGCCTCGTGCCCATGGCCGAAGCCACCCCGACGACCGCGCCGTCCACCGTGCACGCGAGCCCCTTCGTCGAGATCGGGCGCGACGCCTGGGCCGACCTCGCGCCGACCACGCGCCTCCCGCTGACCGAGACCGAGATCGTGCAGCTGCGCGGACTCGGCGACCGACTCGACATGCGCGAGGTGCAGGACGTCTACGTCCCGCTCAGCCGTCTGCTGAACCTCTACGCCGCCGGCGCGCGCAACCTGCACCGGGCCACGAGCGACTTCCTCGGCGAACGGGCGCAGCGGACCCCCTTCGTCATCGGGGTCGCCGGGTCGGTGGCCGTCGGCAAGTCCACCGTCGCGCGCCTCCTCCGTGAGCTGCTGAGCCGCTGGGACGACACCCCCCGGGTCGAGCTGGTGACCACCGACGGGTTCCTCTACCCGAACGCCGAGCTCGAGCGTCGCGGCATCATGAGCCGCAAGGGGTTCCCCGAGTCGTACGACCGCCGCCACCTGCTGCGCTTCGTGTCACAGGTCAAGAGCGGGGCCGAAGAGGTGCGGGCGCCCTTCTACTCGCACACCAGCTACGACATCATGCCGAGCGCCGAGGTCGTGGTGCGCCGACCCGACATCCTGATCGTCGAGGGGCTCAACGTCCTCCAGCCCGCGGTGGCGGGCCGGCTCGCCCTCAGCGACCTGTTCGACTTCACCGTCTACGTCGACGCCCGCACCGCCGACATCGAGAACTGGTTCGTCGAGCGGTTCCTGGCGCTGCAGAAGGGCGCGTTCACCCAGGAGCGCTCGTTCTTCCACCGCTTCGCCGACATGGACGAACCCGAGGCCCGGTCGTTCGCCTCGGGAGTCTGGAAGTCCGTCAACGAACCGAACCTGGTCGAGAACGTCCTGCCGACGCGCTCGCGGGCCACCCTCGTGCTGCGCAAGGCCGCCGACCACAAGGTCAGCTCGGTCCTGCTGCGCAAGATCTGACCCGGCGACTCCGGCCGAGGCCAGGAAGCGCGGGTCACGCCAGGAGGCGCGGGTCACGTCAGAAGGTGCCTCGCGCCCCGTCCGCCCGGAGGCAGGAGCTCAGACGCTCGGACGCTCAGAGCGCCAGTCGGTCGCGGACCACGTCGGCCAGCGCGTGCGCCACGCGGTCGGCCGTCTCTTGGTCGGCGGCCTCGACCATGACCCGGACGACGGGCTCGGTGCCCGAGGGGCGGAGCAGCACGCGGCCCGAGTCGCCGAGTTCGGCCTCGAACCGCCGGACGGCGTCGGCCACGCCCTCGTCGGACGCGGCGCGTGACCGGTCGACGTCGCGCACGTTGATCATGATCTGGGGGAACACCGTCATGACCGAGGCGAGCTCGGCCAGGCTCCTGCCGGTCGCGGCCATGCGGGCGACGAGCGAGAGGCCGGTGAGGATGCCGTCGCCGGTGGTGGCGTGGTCGGCGAAGACGATGTGGCCGGACTGTTCGCCGCCCAGGGTGAAGCCGTGCTCGTTCATGTCCTCGAGCACGTAGCGGTCGCCGACCTTGGTCTGGCGGACCGTGATGCCGTGCTCGGCCATCGCCCGGATGAGGCCGAGGTTGCTCATGACGGTGGCCACGAGCGTGTCGTCGACGAGCGCGCCGCGCTCTTTCTGGGCCACGGCGAGGATCGCCATGATCTGGTCGCCGTCGACCACGGCTCCGGTGGCGTCGACGGCGAGGCAGCGGTCGGCGTCGCCGTCGTGCGCGATGCCGACGTCGGCTCCGTGCTCGAGCACGGCCTTCGCCAGGTTGTCGAGGTGGGTCGACCCCACGCCGTCGTTGATGTTCACGCCGTCGGGGTCGGCGCCGATCAGGGTGACGGTGGCGCCGGCGTCGGTGAACACCTCGGGCGAGACGGCCGCGGCCGCACCGTGCGCGCAGTCGAGCACGACGTGGATGCCGTCGAGCCGGTTGGGCAGGGCGCCGAGCAGGTGCAGGACGTAGCGGTCCTCGGCGTCGGCGAACCGACGGATGCGCCCGACGTCGCCACCGATGGGCATGAGCTGGGGGTCGGCCATGGCCGCTTCGATGCGGTCCTCGACCTCGTCGGGCAGCTTGGTGCCGCCGAACGCGAAGAACTTGATGCCGTTGTCGGGAGCCGGGTTGTGCGAGGCGCTGATCATCACGCCGAAGTCGGCACCGACGTCGTCGACCAGGAAGGCCGCGGCGGGGGTCGGGATGACCCCGGCGTCCAGGACGTCGACGCCCGAGCTGGCCAGTCCGGCACAGACGGCCGCGGTGAGGAACTCGCCCGAGATGCGGGGGTCGCGCGCGACGACGGCGACGGGTCGCCGCCCTTCGGCACGACGGGCGTCCGCGTGGTGGCCCTTCGTGAGCACCACCGCGCTCGCCTGGGAGAGCCCCAGGGCGAGCGCGGCGGTCAACTCACGGTTGGCGAGGCCTCTGACACCGTCGGTACCGAACAAACGCGTCATCGCGAGACCTGCCTCGTGTGTGGTGCTGGTTAGCGCTTCGAGAACTGCGACGCCTTGCGGGCCTTCTTGAGACCGGCCTTCTTGCGCTCGATGACGCGGGCGTCACGGGTGAGGAAGCCGGCCTTCTTGAGCGTGGCGCGGTTGTTCTCGCGGTCGATCTCGTTCAGCGCACGCGCGATGGCGAGACGGAGGGCGCCGGCCTGGCCCGAGGGGCCGCCACCGGTGACCTTGACGGCCACGTCGTACGAGCCGAGCAGGTCGAGGACCTTGAACGGGTCGTTGATCAGCTGCTGGTGCAGCTTGTTGGGGAAGTAGTCCTCGAGGGTGCGACCGTTCACGACGATCGTGCCGGAGCCGGGCGTGAGGCGCGCGCGAGCGATGGCCTCCTTGCGACGACCGACGGCGGAACCGCCGACGCTCAGCACGGGGCGGGGCGTCGCGGCGGCCTCGGGGGCCGAGCTCTCGGTGGTGAAGCTCTCGGGAGCCTGGTCGATGGAATCTGCGATCTGAGCCACTGTGTGGGGGTCCTTAAGTCTGAAGGCGGACGCTACTGGGCGACCTGGTCGAGGGTGTAAACCTGGGGCTGCTGAGCAGCGTGGGGGTGCTCGGCACCCGCGTACACCTTCAGCTTCTTGATCTGGGCACGGCCCAGCGAGTTCTTCGGCAGCATGCCACGGATGGCCTTCTCGACCGCACGGGTGGGGTGCTTCTCGACCATCTCGGAGTACGTGGTGGCCGTGATGCCGCCCGGGTAGCCCGAGTGACGGTAGTAGAGCTTCTCGGCCAGCTTGGAACCGGTGAGGGCCACCTTGTCGGCGTTGATGACGATGACGAAGTCGCCCATGTCCATGTGGGGGGCGAAGGTCGGCTTGTGCTTGCCGCGCAGCAGGGCTGCCACGTGGCTGGCGAGGCGGCCGAGCACGACGTCGTCGGCGTCGATGATCAGCCAGTTCGGCTGGACGTCAGCCGGCTTGGGGGAGAAAGTGCGCGTCACAGTAGTGCTGCTTCCTGGTCGAGGTGAGAGGTTCGTGAATCCCGCTCCGTTGCCGTTGTCACCGCAGAGGCGATGAGAACGAGTCAGGTGGAGGGCTCAACTTCGGGCGAAAGCGCGCAGTTGCGCAGACACCAAGGGTCCACGTTACCCGACGCCGGCGAGACGGTCAACCGACGCTCGGGCCGCCACCGGGCCGCCACGCGGCGGGGCGGTCACTCCCCCAGCTGGTCGTGCGACCGCTTGACCTGCGTCAGCGCGACCCGCGCGGCGATCTCGTCGTCGGGCGGGTAGCCCACCTCGACCATCGTGAGGCCGTGGGCGGGCACCACCCGGAACTCTCCGTTGCGCTGGGCCTCACGACGCACGCCCACCGCGCGGTGCGCCTCCATGGCTCCCTCGCCGACGGCGACGCAGGCTCCGACCAGGTTGCGCACGAGGTTGTGGCAGAAGGCGTCGGCCTGCACCGACGCCACGAGCACGCCGTCGGCCTCGCGCCGCCACGAGAAGTGCTGCAGCTCGCGGATGGTCGTCGCGTACTCGCGGTGCCGACAGTAGGCGGCCCAGTCGTGCAATCCGACGAGGCCTGCCGCCGTCGCGTTCATCAGGTCGAGGTCGAGACGCTGGTCGTACCAGAGGGTGTGGCCGCGTCGGGTCGGGTCGCGTTCGGCCCCACGGTCGGCGATGCGGTACTCGTAGCGGCGCCAGAGCGCGCCGAACCGGGCGTGGAAACCAGGAGGCGCGACCCGCGCACCCGAGATCACGATCTCGTCGGTCGCGCCCGCCAGCCCGTTCAGCCGCCGGGCGAGCACGGTCGGGGCGTCGAGCGGCGACTGGTCGCGCATGCCGCGGTGCGGCTTCTGCAGCTGGGCGATCTGGGCGTCGGTCAGGTCGAGGTGCACCACCTGGCCCCGCGCGTGCACGCCGGCGTCGGTGCGGCCCGCCACGGTGACCGTGGGCACGTCGCCGAGGCGGCGGAACAGCGTCTGCAGGGCGGCCTCGATCTCGCCCTGCACGGTGCGGCGGCCGGGCTGCTCGCTCCAGCCCGAGAAGTCGGTGCCGTCGTACGCGACCCCGAGCCGGAGGCGCGTCAGGGCCGGGTCGTCGATCGTCACCCGACGATCCTACGGGGCCGACGCCGCGCCTCCTCGGCCCCGCTCGTGGGCGAGACGACGACGGCGGTCGCACCACGGTGACCCGTGACACGACCGCCGTCCGGCGCGTCCGACTACCCCACGCGGGAGGCGCGGCGGCGGACCACGAGGACCGTGCCACCCATCGCCATGAGCACGAGGGCCAGCGCGAGCCAGCCGGTGACCGCGGCCGGGCCCGTGTAGGCCAGCGAGCCGTCCGCGGTCGGTGCCGTGGTGCCCGGCGAGACCTCACCGGGCGCGCCCGGCACGGTCGGGTCGGCGTCGCCACCGGGCGTCGCGCCCGGGTCGGTGACCGGCGGCACGGGCTCGGTCACCGGCGGCACCGGGTCGACCTCGTCGGCGAGCAGCGACACCCCGACCACGACCGGGTCGTGGTCGCTCGAACGGAACTGGTCGGGCTGGTAGAGCTGCTTCGCGTTGTAGTTGAAGCGGCTGTACTCGAGGCCGACGGACTCGCCCGCGTTGATGTTCCAGATGTCCACGCCCGTGACGGCCTCGGCGGCGGCCGGCGAGGCGAGCACGTGGTCGAGCGAACCGCTGAGGCCGCTGAACACGTAGCTGTACTCGTCGGTCTCGCTCGATCCGAGGTCGACGTAGCCGGCGGCCCGCAGCACCTCGATCGGGTCCTCCTGGCTGTAGGCGTTGAAGTCGCCGAGCAGGAACACCTTGTCCGTGCCCACGGCGGCCTCGCGCTCGGCGGCGAACGCGACCAGGGCGTTCGCCTGGTTGACGCGCGAGGCGTTCGACCCGCCCTGACCGTCGCCGAGGTCGGCGTCCGCACCCGAGCCGCTGCCCTTCGACTTGAAGTGGTTCGCGATCGCGAGGATCGTCGATCCGGCGTCTCCCCCGACGGGCCGGAAGGCCTGGGCGAGCGGCTGGCGCGCGTTGCTGAAGGCGGCCGAACCGGTGAGGATTGTCGACCCGCCGACGGGCTCGACGACCGCCTTCTTGTAGATGAAGGCGAGACGGATGACGTCCTCGTTGGCGGGCAGCGCCTCCGGTGAACGGGCGTAGTCCCAGACCTCGGAACCCGCCGCGGCGTTCAGCGCACCGACCAGGGTCGCGAGCGCGGAGTCGCGGTCCTCGCCGAAGCGGGCCGAGTTCTCGATCTCCTCGAGCGAGACGACGTCGGCACCGAGGGCGTCGATCGCCGTGACGATCTTGACCTGCTGGCGCTCGAGGCTGGCGGCGTTCGCCGCACCGCGGGCGTCGCAGCCGCCGTCCACCGTGACGGGCTCACCGGCGCGGTCGGTGTAGAACGTGCACCCGGGGATCGAGTCACCCGTCGTCGTGAAGTAGTTGAGCACGTTGAAGCTGGCCAGCCTCACGTCGCCACCCACCTCGCGCGGGGCGTCGGTGCGGACGTCCTCGAACGTGACGGGCAGGTCGCCGTACGCCGTGTCGCCCGTGATGCGCGCGGTCGGCTGGTACTTCCAGGCCGAGTTGCGGTAGTCGAGGACGACCGGGTCGGTGAAGGCGACCGAGGCGCCGACCGTGACGGGGTCCTCGTTCGACAGGTAGGGCACGGGGATCGACTGGTTCGCCGCCGTGAAGAAGTTCGTCGTCGCCCCGTCGTCGAGGGTGACGGCGCGGGCGGCGTTGTCGGCCACGACCGCGGCGAAGTCGGCGCTGCCCGGGCGGGCGACCTCGGTCGGCTGGATCAGCGGCCGGTCACCCGAGGCGAGCTTGACCTCGCCGTACTGGTTCGTCGTGTAGGTGTCCGCGACGGTGAACCCGCCCTGCGGCAGCACGAGCATGCTCTCGAGCGTCTCGCGCTGGGCGTCCGTCGCCGGCAGGCCCACGGTCGCCGCCTGCGGCGCCACGACGCCCGTCGGGTCGAGCGCCCGGAGCGACGACTCCCCCGTCACGGTGATCTGGGTCAGGCCGAAGTACTCGGAGACGGTGCCGTCCACCTCGACGTAGTCGCCGACGGCGACCGAGGAGGCGGTGCTCGCGGAGTACACGAACAGCGCGTCCGACGCGAGGTGCGTCGACAGGTCGAGGGCGCCTCCCGTGCCGGGCGTCTGGATGACGTAGCCGTTCAGGCCGCCCGTCGGGTAGGTCGCCGTGACGACGCCGCGCGTCGTGACCGTGCGACCGGCCAACGGGCTCGCGTCGGTGACGCCCTGGATCTGCGCCACGGTGACGTCGGCCTCGGGGGTCGGCTCGGGCTGCGGCTCGGGGTCGGGGCCCGGTTCGGTGCCCGTGCCGCCGGAGTTCTGCGGCGTGACCGTGGTCTGGGTCGAGAAGTCCGCCGAGTTCACGTCGGTGTCCGCGCCGTCCGTGCGGGCGAGGGAGTTGGGGACGCCGCTGGCGCCGGTGACCGGCGCGACCGACGTCTCGAAGGTGTTCGAGGCTCCGTACCCCAGCAGGTCGACGACGCCGTCGGTCCCGGCCGTGACCGACCCGGGCGCGAGCGTGAGGGGGTCGGCCTGGTCGGAGAGCAGCACGGTGCCGGTGGTGCCGCTCGGGTTCAGCGAGGCGGTGGCGTCGGGGGCCGGCAGTTCGGCACCGTTCGCCCCGTTGCCCGGGATCGCCACGAGGAAGTGCCCCTCGGCGGGGATCGTCCCGTCGAGGGCCGCGGCCGAGAAGGCACCCGAGCCGGTGGCCGAGCGGTACTGCAGCGACCAGCCGGCGAGCGACACCGACGCGGAGGTCGGGTTGTAGAGCTCGACGAACTTGCGGTTGAACGGCGCGTTCGCGCTGCCGCCCTTGAGGTACGCCTCGGCGATGACGACGCCGGAGCCGTCCGGAGCGGCGACGGCGGCGACCGGCACCAGGGGGCCGAGCAGCAGCGAGAGGCCGGCCACGAGGGCAGCGGCGCCCAGTGGGGTGTGTCGGGGTCGGGATGACATGGGTTCCTTCGGAGGTTCGGAAGAGGACCCTGTGAATCTACGTGCCCCACCCACCCGGGGGGTTTCCGACGTGTGTCCCACAGGTAAACGACACCTGTTGCAAGAACGGCAAAGGGCCCGACACCTCGCGGTGACGGGCCCTTCGTGCGGTGGGGCTGGGACTACTTCGCGGCCTCGTCGTCCGACTTGGCGGCGGCGTCGGCCTCGACCTCGTCGGCGGCAGCCGACTCGGTCTCGGGCTCGACGGGAGCGGACTCCTCGACCGTCTCGGTCTCGTCGACGGGAGCCTCGGTGGGCTCGTCGGCGGCGGGCTCGGCGACCGGGGCCGCGGCGGCGGTGGTCTTCGAGGACTTGACCTTGGGGGTCACGGGCTCGAGGACGAGCTCGATCGACACCATCGAGGCGTTGTCGCCCTTGCGGAAGCCGAGCTTCGTGATGCGGGTGTAGCCGCCGTCACGGTTCTCGACGAGGGGCGCGATCTCGGTGAAGAGGATGTGCGCGGCCTCTTTGTTGTTGCGCAGGGTCTGCATGGCACGGCGACGCGAGTGCAGGTCGCCACGCTTCGCGAAGGTCACGAGACGCTCGGCGACGGGACGGAGGCGCTTGGCCTTGGTCTCGGTCGTCTTGATGGTCTTGTGCTCGAAGAGCGAGGCGGCCAGGTTGGCCAGCATGAGGCGCTCGTGCGCCGGGCCGCCTCCGAGGCGGGGTCCCTTGGTGGGCTTGGGCATTGTCTGTTCCTAAGGTGAGTCGAGAGTGGAAGGCGTCGGGCGGAAGGACCTAGTTGGTGGTCTCTTCTTCGTCGTAACCGCTGTAGAAGTGGGCTCCGTCGAACCCGGGGACCGTGTCTTTCAGCGAGAGGCCGAGCTCGACGAGCTTGTCCTTCACCTCGTCGACCGACTTCTGACCGAAGTTGCGGATGTTCATCAGCTGGGTCTCGGACAAGGCGACCAGCTCGGACACCGTGTTGATGCCCTCGCGCTTCAGGCAGTTGTAGCTGCGGACCGACAGGTCGAGGTCCTCGATCGGCGTCTGCAGCTCGCTCGACAGGACGGCGTCGACCGGCGCGGGGCCGATCTCGATGCCCTCGGCGGCGGTGTTCAGCTCGCGGGCCAGGCCGAACAGCTCGGTCAGCGTGCGACCGGCCGACGCGATGGCGTCACGCGGCGAGATCGACGGCTTCGTCTCGACGTCGACGACCAGGCGGTCGAAGTCGGTGCGCTCACCGGCACGCGTCGCCTCGACGCGGTAGGTGACCTTGAGCACGGGCGAGTAGATCGAGTCGATCGGGATCTGACCGGCCTCGCTGAACTCGCTGCGGTTCTGCACGGCCGACACGTAGCCGCGGCCACGCTCGATCGTGAGCTCGAGCTCGAACTTCGCCTTGTCGTTCAGCGTGGCGATGACCAGCTCGGGGTTGTGGATCTCGACGCCGGCCGGAGCCGAGATGTCGGCGGCCGTGACCTGGCCGGCACCCTGCTTGCGCAGGTAGGCCGTGATCGGCTCGTCGTGCTCGCTGGCGACGACCAGCTGCTTGATGTTGAGGATGACCTCGGTGACGTCCTCTTTCACGCCGGGGACGGTCGTGAACTCGTGCAGCACGCCGTCGATGCGGATGCTGGTGACAGCAGCGCCGGGGATCGACGAGAGAAGCGTGCGGCGCAGCGAGTTGCCGAGGGTGTAACCGAAGCCGGGCTCGAGCGGCTCGATCACGAACCGGGAGCGGAACTCCGAGATGTTCTCCTCGGTGAGGGTGGGGCGCTGTGCAATGAGCACTGTGGATTCCTTTCGGCGAAGAGTCCGCTATATGACTCTTGGCGGTACGACAGGTGGCTGGCCCGTCGGGTCTGTTGAGTTGTGGGCGCCTCGGGCGAACACGCGGGAGGCGGTGCTGACGCGGGGGAGCCCGCCGCACCCGGGGGCCCCGGTGACGGGGCCCGGACCGGGTGCGGCGGGCGGTAACTCAGTTAGACGCGACGACGCTTCGGCGGGCGGCAGCCGTTGTGCGCCTGGGGGGTGACGTCGTTGATCGAGCCGACCTCGAGGCCTGCGGCCTGGAGCGAACGGATCGCCGTCTCGCGACCCGAACCCGGGCCCTTGACGAAGACGTCGACCTTCTTGACGCCGTGCTCCTGCGCCTGGCGGGCGGCCGACTCGGCGGCGAGCTGCGCGGCGAAGGGGGTCGACTTGCGCGACCCCTTGAAGCCGACGGCGCCCGACGAGGCCCAGCTCAGGACGGCGCCCGAGGGGTCGGTGATCGAGACGATCGTGTTGTTGAACGTGCTCTTGATGTGGGCCTGGCCCACGGCGACGTTCTTCTTCTCTTTGCGGCGGGGCTTACGCGCGGCCGTCTTCGGTGCTGCCAATTTTTTCTCCTACAACCTTGAGGGGCGTACGGCGGGAGCCGAGGCCTATCGAGCCTTCTTCTTGCCGGCGACGGTGCGCTTCGGGCCCTTGCGGGTGCGAGCGTTCGTCTTGGTGCGCTGGCCGCGGACGGGCAGGCCGCGGCGGTGGCGGATGCCCTCGTAGCTGCCGATCTCGACCTTGCGGCGGATGTCGGCGGCCACCTCGCGGCGGAGGTCGCCCTCGACCTTGTAGTTGCCCTCGATGTAGTCGCGGAGCAGGACGAGCTGGTCGTCCGTGAGGTCCTTGACGCGGATGTTGCCGTCGATCTCGGTCTCGGCGAGAGTCTTCAGCGCGCTGGTGCGGCCGACTCCGTAGATGTAGGTCAGTGCGACTTCGACGCGCTTGTCGCGCGGGATGTCAACGCCTGCTAGACGTGCCATGATGGCCTCTTTTCAGAGATGGTGGAGGTCTGTCACAGCGCCGGTGCCCGGGCCTCCGACCCGGGGTGTCCCCCGCATCCGACCACCCGAGGGGCGGACGTGACGGGTTCTGGTGCTGCTGGGATGGTGTTGCGGGGTGACCCGGGCACGCCGGGTCGGCATCGCACGCCGCCTGTGCGGCGGTCGAGTCAGCCCTGGCGCTGTTTGTGGCGCGGGTTGCTCTTGCAGATGACCATGACGTTGCCCTTGCGGCGGATGACCTTGCAGTGCTCGCAGATGGGCTTGACGCTGGGGTTGACCTTCATTGCTGATTCCTTGATCTCGCTGGCTTCGTGCCCCACGGGTGCGCGGGGCCGTTCCTTTCCAGCACGCCCTACTTGTAGCGATAGACGATCCGGCCGCGGGTCAGGTCGTAGGGGCTGAGCTCCACGATCACACGGTCTTCGGGGAGGATGCGGATGTAGTGCTGCCGCATCTTGCCCGAGATGTGTGCGAGGACCTTGTGTCCGTTGGTCAGCTCAACGCGGAACATCGCGTTGGGCAGAGCTTCGATCACTGCGCCTTCGATTTCGATGACACCGTCTTTTTTGGCCATAGCCTCACTGTCGCTAAGAATAGGGGTGTTGGTCGTGCGGGGATGCGGTGCCCCAGGCGCGCAGAAACGCACACGAGACACCAAAGATCGATCTTATGCGATGCCGGTATAGTTCAGCAACCCGGCCGGTCAACCCGACACGCCGGAGCATCCGACGACCGCCGCCGGCCACCCCGCCCGCCGCTCCCCCGGGTGCCGATCGACCTCCCCGGGAGCACCATGCCTGATCGCCCGACCACCGCCTCCTCGCTCCGAGGCGTCGCCCGACACGGACGACTGCGCCGACGCGGCCCGGGACGCATGCTGCTCGCCGTCGTCGCGGGCGCCACGGCCGTCGTCCTCGTGAGCGGCGTGTCCGTCGCCGCCATCGCGGTCCGCACCGCGACCTCCGGCGTCCAGACGGTCTCGCTCGGCAACGAGAGCGAGGTGCAGGGCGTCGACATCTCGGCCATCGAGGGCGGAGCGAACATCCTGCTGGTCGGCAGCGACGAGCGCGACCAGGGCAGCCAGGTCGACACGGGCCAGGTCGAGGGCGTCCGCAACGACGTGACGATACTCGCCCACCTCTCGGCCGACCACACGCAGCTGACCGCCGTGAGCTTCCCCCGTGACCTGATGATCGACGCGCCCGAGTGCGTCGGCGACGACGGCCAGGTCTTCCCCGCCGAGAGCTACGTGCAGTTCAACACGACCCTCGGCCGCGGCGGGTTGTCCTGCACCGTGAAGACCGTCGAGACGCTCACGGGCCTCGCCATCCCCTACGCGGGCAAGATCACCTTCGACGGCGTCATCGAGATGTCGAACGCCATCGGCGGCGTCGACGTCTGCGTGGCCAGCCCCATCCGCGACACCGACTCGGGCATCGACCTGTCCGCGGGCACGCACACCCTGCAGGGCGGCGAGGCACTGGCCTTCCTCCGGACGCGGCACGGCGTGGGCGACGGCAGCGACATCGCCCGCATCAGCTCACAGCAGGTCTTCCTGTCGTCCATGATGCGCAAGATCATCTCGGGCGGGACGCTCGGCGACGTCACCACGCTCTACAAGCTGGCCTCGGCCGCGCTCGGCAACATGACGCTGTCGTCAAGCCTCGGCTCCCCCGACACCCTCGTCCGGCTCGCTCTCGCGCTGAAGGACATCCAGCCCTCGGGCATCGTCTTCGTGCAGTACCCGGTCGTCGCCGATCCGCGCGACTCGAACCGCGTGGTCGAGTCCCCGACCGACGCGGCCGCGTTGAACGCCGCCCTCAACGCCGACGAGAAGTTCACGCTCGGCGACGACAGCGCCGGGCGGGGGTCCGTCACGGACGGATCGGCCACCACCGGGTCGCCGACGCCCGCCACCCCGGCCGAGACCACGACGCCGTCCGACACGACCTCCGGGTCGGCGGCGCCGGGCGACCCGACCGCCACCACGGCACCGACGACGCTGCCGTCGACCATCACGGGTCAGTCGGCCGCCGAGGCGACCTGCAGCGTCGGCTCGTCCCGCTGACCCGACCCGCGCCTCCTGGACGCGCGGTCCGCACCGGCGCGTCCCGCGGGGACGAGGAGGCGCGGCTCAGGCGATCGGGACGGGCGTCACGCCCAGCGGCGCCAGGCCGGCCGCCCCACCGTCGTGTGCCGTGAGCACCCAGATGCCGCCGGCGTGCACCGCGACGGAGTGCTCCCAGTGCGCGGCGAGCGACCCGTCGCGCGTGCTGACGGTCCACCCGTCGTCGTGGGTGACGGTGTCGATGCCCCCGGTCGTGACCATCGGCTCGATGGCGACGACGAGCCCTGGACGGACGGCGGGCCCGCGACCACGGACGCGGTAGTTGAAGACGGGCGGGTCCTCGTGCATGGACCGACCGATGCCGTGGCCGGTGTAGTCCTCGATGATGCCGAAGTCGCCCTGCGACTCGATGTGGTCCTCGATCGCGGCGCCGACCTCGTTGAGGTGGGACGCCGAGGCCAGGGCCGCGATCCCGTGCCAGAGAGACCCCTCGGTCACCTCGTTCAGGCGACGTCGCTCGGCGACCACGTCGGGCCGCTCGGGGTCGTCGAGCACGAAGGTGCGGGCGCTGTCGCCGTTCCAGCCCTCGACCTGGGCACCGCTGTCGACGGACACGAGGGCGCCGGGTGTGAGCACACGCGACCCCGGGATGCCGTGCACGACCTCGTCGTCCACCGACGTGCACACCGTGTGCCGGTAGCCCGGCACCAGCATGAAGTTCGGCTCGCCCCCGCCCTCGCGGATCACGCCCTCGGCGATGCCGTCGAGCTCGAGGGTCGACACGCCGGGGCGGACGGCGGCGGCCACCGCGTCGAGCGACGCCGCGGTCAGCAGGCCCGGCCGGACGAGGCGACGGAGTTCGTCGGGCGTCTTGTAGACACCGGAGCGGCGGAACGCCACGAGGTCAGGAGGCCGAGGCGACGGGCGAGAACCCGCGGTGGGCCAGGGCCGTCTCGATGCGCCCGGCGACCTCGTCGATGCTGCCGAGCCCGTCGACCTCGACCAGCAGGCCGCGCTCCCGGTACGTCTCGATCAGCGGCGCGGTCTCGCGCAGGTACACGTCCTGACGGTGGCGGATGGCGTCCTCGGTGTCGTCCGAGCGGCCTTGCTCGACCGCGCGGCGCTGGAGCCGCTCGACGATCTCGTCGCGATCGGCGACGAGCTGCACCACGGTGGTGAGGGACTGACCCTTCTCGGCGAGGTGCTCGTCGAGGAACTCGACCTGCTGCAGGGTGCGCGGGTAACCGTCGAGCAAGAAGCCCTCGGCCGCGTCGGGCTGCGACAACCGGTCGGAGATCAACTCGTTCGTGAGGCTGTCGGGCACGTAGTCGCCGGCGTCGAGGATCGCCTTGACCTTGACGCCGAGCTCTGTCTCGTTCTTGACGTTGGCCCGGAAGATGTCGCCCGTCGAGATCGCCGGGATGCCCAGCGACTCGGCGATCGCCACGGCCTGCGTGCCCTTGCCGGCCCCGGGGGGACCGACGATCAGGAGGCGCGGGCTGGGTCGGTTCTCGGCGGCGCTCATCGGAGGAGGCCCTCGTAGTGACGCTGCTGCAGCTGCGAGTCGATCTGCTTGACCGTCTCGAGGCCGACGCCCACGATGATCAGGATGCTCGCGCCTCCGAAGGGGAAGTTCTGGTTCGCACCGACGGTGGCGAGGGCGATCAGCGGGATGAGCGCGATGACGCCGAGGTACAGGGCACCCGGCAGCGTGACGCGGGTCAGCACGTAGTCGAGGTACTCGGCCGTCGGGCGGCCGGCACGGATGCCGGGGATGAACCCGCCGTACTTCTTCATGTTGTCGGCGACCTCTTCGGGGTTGAAGGTGATCGCGACGTAGAAGTACGTGAATCCGACGATGAGGGCGAAGTACAACACCATGTAGAGCGGGTTGTCGCCGGACGTGAGGTTCGCCTGCACCCAACTGACCCAGGCCGGAGGGGCCGTGCCGTCGGACGGCTGGTTGAACTGCGCGACCAGGGCCGGCAGGTAGAGCAGGGACGAGGCGAAGATGACCGGCACGACGCCCGCCATGTTGACCTTGATGGGGATGTACGTGTTGTTGCCGCCGTAGGTCCGCCGCCCGACCATGCGTTTGGCGTACTGGACGGGGATGCGCCGCTGCGACTGCTCGACGAACACCACCAGCGCCATGATCACGAGGCCGACCGCGATGACGAGCAGGAAGATCTCGAAGCTGCGCGACTGCGCGATGCTCCACAGGGCGGTCGGGAACCGTGCGGCGATCGACGTGAAGATCAGCAGCGACATGCCGTTGCCGATGCCGCGCTCGGTGATGAGCTCGCCCATCCACATGATGAGGCCGGTACCGGCGGTCATGGTGACGACCATCAGCATCACGGCGTACCAGGCGTCGTTGGTGATGAGCTGGCTGCACTCGGCGATGCCGGACGAGCCGAAGAGCGCACCCGAACGGGCCACCGTGATCAGGGTCGTCGACTGGAGGACACCCAGGGCGATGGTGAGGTAACGCGTGTACTGCGTGAGCTTCGCCTGCCCGGACTGACCCTCTTTGTACAGGGTGTCGAAGTGCGGGATGACCACGCGCAGCAGCTGCACGATGATCGACGACGTGATGTAGGGCATGATGCCCAGCGCGAAAACCGACAACTGCAGCAGGGCGCCGCCGCTGAACAGGTTGACGAGCTCGTAGAGACCCGACGTGCCCTGGTTGCCGGCGAGGCAGGCCTGGACGTTCTGGTAGTCGACGAACGGCGCGGGGATGAAGCTACCCAGCCGGAAGAGCGCGATGATGCCGAGCGTGAACCCGATCTTGCGACGCAGGTCGGGGGTGCGCATGATGCGCGCGACAGCTCTGAACACGTGGGGCCTCCCGGTATGAAGGATGGACGACTGATGGGGGTGGCCCTGATGGACCACCCCCTCAGGTGATTTTTACTTGCTGACGGACCCGCCGGCGGCGACGATCTTGTCCTCGGCGGAGCCGGAGACCTTGTCGACCGCGACGGTGAGCGCGACGCTCAGGTCACCCTGGCCGAGGACCTTGACCTTCTCGTTCTTCCGGACGGCTCCCTTGGCGACGAGGTCACCCACGGTGACGTCACCACCCTGCGGGTACAGCTCGTTCAGCTTGTCGAGGTTGACCACCTGGTACTCGACGCGGAACGGGTTCTTGAACCCGCGCAGCTTCGGAGTGCGCATGTGGAGCGGCATCTGGCCACCCTCGAAACCGACCTTGACCTGGTACCGGGCCTTCTGACCCTTGGTGCCACGGCCGGCCGTCTTGCCCTTCGAGCCCTCACCACGACCGACGCGCGTCTTCGCCTTCTTGGCACCGGGAGCCGGACGAAGGTGGTGCACCTTGAGCACCTGGGGACGCGCGACGTCGTCGGAGGACGTCGTCGAGGCGGGAGCGACCGTGGTGGTCGAACCCGTCGAGGCGGCGGCCTTCTCGGCAGCCGGCTTCTTGGCGGCGGCCTTGGGAGCCGCAGCCTTGGTGGTCGTCGCCTTGGGAGCGGCGGCCTTCTTCGGGGCGGCCTTCGCGGCGGCCTCGTTCTTCTCGTCAGCCATTAGTCAATCTCCTCGACCTTCACGAGGTGGGCGACCGTGTTGACGTAGCCGCGGTTCTGCTTGGTGTCCTCGCGAACGACCGACTGGCCGATGCGCTTGAGGCCCAGGCTCCGCAGCGTGTCACGCTGGTTCTGCTTCTCGCTGATTACGGACTTGATCTGGGTCACCTTGAGGTTGGCGGCCATCAGGCACCTGCCTTCTCGGTCGCGGCGGTACGAGCTGCCTGCTCTGCACGGACCATGAAGGCCGGCATGACAGCGTCGATGTCGAGTCCACGACGGGCGGCGACGGCGCGCGGCTCTTCGAGCTGCTGCAGCGCCTCGACCGTGGCGTGGACGATGTTGATCGTGTTCGACGAACCGAGCGACTTGCTCAGGACGTCGTGCACGCCGGCGCACTCGAGCACGGCGCGGACGGGACCACCGGCGATGACACCGGTACCGGCCGAGGCCGGACGCAGCATGACGACGCCGGCAGCGGCCTCACCCTGCACGGGGTGCGGGATCGTGTTGCCGATGCGCGGGACGCGGAAGAAGTTCTTCTTGGCCTCTTCGACACCCTTGCTGATGGCCGTGGGGACCTCGCGGGCCTTGCCGTAGCCGACGCCGACGAGGCCGTTGCCGTCACCGACGACGACGAGCGCGGTGAAGCTGAAGCGACGACCGCCCTTGACGACCTTCGACACGCGGTTGATCGTGACGACGCGCTCCAGGAACTGGCTCTTGTCGTCACGGTCGCCGCGTCCGCGGCCACCCTGGTTGCGGTCTCCGCGACCCTGGCCACCGCGGCGGTCGGTGCGACCACCCTCGCGGTTGTTGGACTCCGAGCCGGCAGCGGTCTCGACGGGACGCTCGACGACGGCCTCAGCCGGTGCCTTGGTCGCTTCGGTCTCTGCGGGGGGAGTGGTGTTCGTAGCGTCGCTCACAGGTTCAAACCAGCCTCTCGGGCGCCTTCGGCGATGGCCGCGACGCGTCCGGCGTACTTGTTGCCGCCGCGATCGAACACGACGGCCTCGATGCCCGCGGCCTTGGCACGCTCGGCGACGAGCTCGCCGACCTTGCGGGACTTCGCGGTCTTGTCACCGTCGAACGTGCGCAGGTCGGCCTCGAGGGTCGATGCGCTGGCGACGGTGAAGCCCTTGCTGTCGTCGACGACCTGCACGAAGACGTGCCGGGCCGATCGGGTGACGACGAGACGGGGGCGCTCTTCGGTGCCCACGACCTTCTTGCGCAGGCGGGTGTGACGGCGCTTGGTGGCAGCCGACTTGCTTTTTCCTCGTGTACCGAGACCCATGATTACTTACCTGACTTTCCGGCCTTGCGGCGGACGACCTCGCCGGCGTAGCGGACACCCTTGCCCTTGTAGGGCTCGGGCTTGCGCAGCTTGCGGATGTTGGCAGCCATCTCGCCGACGGCCTGCTTGTCGATGCCGACGACGGTGAGCTTGTTGTTGCCCTCGACCGTGAAGCTGATGCCCGCGGGCGGCTCGACGGTGATGGGGTGCGAGTAGCCCAGGGCGAACTCGACGTTCGAACCCTTGGCCTGGACGCGGTAGCCGGTTCCGACGACCTCGAGGCCCTTGGTGTAGCCCTCGGTGACGCCGATGATCTGGTTGGCGATCAGGGTGCGCGTGAGGCCGTGGAGCGAACGCGACTCGCGCTCGTCGTCCGGACGGGTCACGACGACCGTGCCTTCTTCGATCTTGGCTTCGATGGGGGCCTTGACGACGAGCGACAGCTCACCCTTGGGACCCTTGACGCTGACGGCCTGGCCGTCGATCTTCACGTCGACCCCGGCAGGGATCGAGATGGGGAGTCTTCCGATTCGAGACATGACGAGTTACCACACGTAGGCGAGGACTTCTCCGCCTACGCCCTTCTTCTGGGCCTCACGGTCGGTCAGCAGACCGGAGGAAGTCGACAGGATGGCGACGCCGAGGCCACCGAGCACCTGGGGGATCTCGGTCGACTTGGCGTAGACGCGGAGGCCGGGCTTCGACACGCGCTTGATGCCCTTGATGGAGCGCTCACGGGCGGGGCCGTACTTGAGGTCGATCGTCAGGGTCTGGCCCACGCGGGCGTCCTCGACCTTCCACGACTCGATGAAACCCTCACGCTCGAGGATCTCGGCGATGTGGGACTTGAGCTTGCTGCTCGGGAGCGACACGGTCTCGTGGAAAGCCGAGTTCGCGTTGCGCAGTCTGGTCAGCAGGTCTGCGACCGGATCTGTCATCGTCATGCGGTTTGTCACTTTCTCGTCCGGTTTCGACATCCGGTACACCGGGTGCCGACCTGGGCGATCGATTGGTCGACGAGCGGTTCTCGTCGACCTCAGGGGAACGGCCGGCAACCCTGCGAGAGAGTTGCCGACCGGACGATCTTAGTTGGCCGAGTCGGCCGAACGGAACGGGAAGCCCAGCGCCTTGAGCAGCGCGCGACCCTCGTCGTCGTTCTTGGCGGTCGTGACGACGGTGATGTCGAAGCCACGGACGCGGTCGATGCGGTCCTGGTCGATCTCGTGGAACATGCTCTGCTCGTTGAGACCGAAGGTGTAGTTGCCGTTGCCGTCGAACTGGCGGTCGCTGAGACCGCGGAAGTCGCGGATGCGGGGGAGCGCCAGCGAGAGCAGTCGATCGAGGAACTCCCAGGCGCGGTCGCCACGGAGCGTGACGTGGGCGCCGATGGGCTGACCCTCACGCAGCTTGAACTGCGCGATGGACTTGCGGGCCTTGGTGACCTGGGGCTTCTGGCCGGTGATGGCCGTGAGGTCCTTGATGGCACCGTCGATGATCTTGCTGTCGCGGGCGGCCTCGCCGACACCGGTGTTGACGACGATCTTCACGAGTCCGGGCACCTGGTGCACGTTCGTGAAGCCGAAGTCCGACTTCAGCTGCGGGAGGATCTCGGCGCGGTACTTGGCCTTGAGCCGCGGCTGGCTCGTACCAGCCTGCGTGGTGGTGTCGGTCATCAGAGGTTCTCACCAGACTTCTTGGCGTAACGGACGCGGACGGTCTTGGACACGCCGTCCTTGGTGACCGTCTCTTCGCGGAAGCCGACGCGGGTGGGCTTCTTGGTCTTGGGGTCGACGACGGCGACGTTCGAGACGTGGATCGGGGCCTCGTGGGTCTCGATGCCACCGGTCTTGGAACCGCGCTGGGTCTGGCCGACGCGCACGTGCTTGGTCACGAAGTTCACGCCTTCGACGACCACGCGGTTGCGCTCGACGAGCACCTCGAGGACCTTGCCCTGCTTGCCGCGGTCTCCGCCGCGGGCCTGCGAGGCACCGGTGATGACCTGGACGAGGTCACCCTTCTTGATGTTTGCCATGACTTAGATAACCTCCGGCGCCAGCGAGATGATCTTCATGAACTTCTTGTCGCGGAGCTCGCGACCGACCGGTCCGAAGATGCGGGTACCGCGGGGGTCTCCGTCGGCCTTCAGGATCACTGCGGCGTTCTCGTCGAACTTGATGTAAGAGCCGTCCGGACGACGGACCTCTTTCTTGGTGCGGACGATGACGGCCTTGACGACGTCACCCTTCTTCACGTTGCCACCGGGGATGGCGTCCTTCACCGTGGCGACGATGACGTCACCCAGGCCGGCGTAACGACGGCCGGAGCCACCGAGCACACGGATGGTGAGGATCTCTTTCGCCCCGGTGTTGTCGGCGATCTTGAGGCGGGATTCTTGCTGAATCACTTGTGTCTCCTTCTACGCAAGCAGGCCGCGAGGCCTACTTCGCCTTCTCGAGGATCTCGACCAGGCGCCAGCGCTTCGAGGCGCTGAGCGGACGGGTCTCGCTGATCACGACGAGGTCGCCGACGCCGGCCGAGTTGGCCTCGTCGTGGACCTTGACCTTGGACGTGCGGCGGATGACCTTGCCGTACAGGGGGTGCTTCACGCGGTCCTCGACCTCGACGACGATGGTCTTCTCCATCTTGTCGCTGGTCACGTAGCCGCGACGCGTCTTGCGGTAGCCGCGGACCTCGACGGCAGCCGAGTCGACCTCGGTCTTGTTCTCGGTGGCCATTACTTGCTCTCCTCGGCGGTCTCGTCAGCCGTCTCGGCCGGCTTGTCAGCCTTCTTGGTCGACTTCTTGGCGGCCTTGGGGGCGGCCTCGACCGGGGCGGGGGTGGCACGGATGCCGAGCTCGCGCTCGCGCAGGACCGTGTAGATGCGAGCGATGTCGCGCTTCACGGCGCGCAGGCGACCGTGGCTCTCGAGCTGGCCGGTGGCCGACTGGAAGCGGAGGTTGAAGAGTTCTTCCTTCGCCTTCTTCAGCTCATCGACGAGACGCTCGTCTTCGAAAGTGTCGAGCTCGACAGGACGGAGCTCCTTGGAACCGATCGCCATTATGCGTCGCCCTCCTCGCGCTTGATGATGCGTGCCTTGAGGGGCAGCTTGTGGATTGCGCGAGTGAGCGCCTCTTTGGCGATCTCCTCGCTCACGCCGCTGAGCTCGAAGAGCACGCGACCCGGCTTGACGTTCGCGACCCACCACTCGGGCGAGCCCTTGCCGGAACCCATGCGGGTCTCGGCGGGCTTCTTCGTGAGGGGACGGTCGGGGTAGATGTTGATCCACACCTTTCCGCCACGCTTGATGTGACGCGTCATGGCGATGCGAGCGGACTCGATCTGACGGTTGGTCACGTAAGCGGGCGTGAGGGCCTGGATGCCGTACTCACCGAAGCTGACCTTGGTGCCACCAGTGGCCTGGCCACTGCGGCCGGGGTGGTGCTGCTTGCGGTGCTTGACACGACGGGGGATAAGCATGGTTACGCCTCAGCTCCTGTGGTGGCGGGTGCCTTCTGCTCGCGGGGAGCGCGGTCGCCCCCGCCGCGGCGGGCGCCGTCACGGTCGTTGCGGCGCTCGGGGCGAGACGACTTCTGGTTCGCCTGCTCGCGCGCGAGCTCCTTGTTGGTGATGTCGCCCTTGTAGATCCAGACCTTGACACCGATGCGACCGAAGGTCGTCTTGGCCTCGTAGAAGCCGTAGTCGATGTTGGCGCGGAGCGTGTGCAGGGGGACGCGGCCCTCGCGGTAGAACTCCGAGCGACTCATCTCGGCGCCGCCGAGACGGCCGGACACCTGGATGCGGACACCCTTGGCACCGGCGCGCTGCGCGCCCTGGAGCCCCTTGCGCATCGCACGACGGAACGCCACGCGAGCAGCGAGCTGCTCGGCGATGCCCTGGGCGACGAGCTGGGCCTCGGCCTCGGGGTTCTTGACCTCGAGGATGTTCAGCTGGATCTGCTTGCCCGTGAGCTTCTCGAGGTCGCCGCGGATGCGCTCGGCCTCGGCGCCACGACGACCGATCACGATGCCCGGGCGGGCCGTGTGGATGTCGACGCGGACGCGGTCGCGGGTGCGCTCGATCTCGATCTTGGCCACGCCGGCGCGGTCGAGCGAGGTCTTGAGCAGGGTGCGGATCTTGACGTCCTCGGCGACGTAGTCGCTGTAACGCTGTCCCGGCTTGGTGCTGTCGGTGAACCACCGCGACACGTGGTCGGTGGTGATGCCCAGACGGAAGCCGTACGGGTTGACCTTCTGGCCCATTACTTGCTCGCCTTCTTCGTAGCGTCGGCAGCCTCGACCTCATCCGGCGTCGCGAGGACGATCGTGATGTGGCTGGTGCGCTTCAGGATCTTGAAGGCGCGGCCCTGTGCACGCGGCTGGAACCGCTTGAGGGTGGCGCCCTGGTCGACGAATGCACGACTGACGTACAGGTCCTGCTCGTCGAGGTAGCTGTTCGAGGCGTCCGCCTTGACCCGGGCGTTGGCCATGGCCGACGCGACGAGCTTGTAGACGGGCTCGCTGGCACCCTGAGGCGCGAACTTCAGGATCGCCAGAGCCTCGGCGGCCTGCTTGCCGCGGATGAGGTTGACGACACGACGGGCCTTCATGGGGGTGACGCGGATGTGACGCACGCGTGCGATCGACTCCACCATTTCTCTCCTCCTTCACGTCGCCGCGTTAGCGGCGACGACCCTTCTTGTCGTCCTTCACGTGACCACGGAAGGTGCGGGTGGGCGCGAACTCACCGAGCTTGTGGCCGATCATGCTCTCGGTCACGAACACGGGGATGTGCTTGCGTCCGTCGTGCACGGCGATGGTGTGTCCCAGCATGTTGGGGACGATCATCGAACGGCGCGACCAGGTCTTGATGACGTTCTTGGTGCTGGCCTCGTTCTGCGAGACGACCTTGCGAAGCAGGTGGTCGTCAACGAAGGGGCCCTTCTTAAGACTGCGTGGCATCTTCTACAACTCCTACTTACGCTTCTTGCCAGCGTTACGACGACGGACGATGAGCTTGTCGCTCTCTTTGTTGGGGTGACGCGTGCGGCCCTCTTTCTGGCCCCACGGGCTGACCGGGTGGCGTCCACCGGAGGTCTTGCCCTCACCACCACCGTGCGGGTGGTCGACGGGGTTCATCGCGACACCACGGACGGTCGGGCGGACGCCCTTCCAGCGCATGCGGCCGGCCTTGCCCCAGTTGATGTTCGACTGCTCGGCGTTGCCGACCTCGCCGATCGTGGCGCGGCAGCGAGCGTCGACGTTGCGGACCTCGCCCGACGGCAGGCGGAGCTGCGCGTAGGGGCCGTCCTTGGCGACGAGACGCACCGAGGCACCGGCCGAGCGGGCCATCTTCGCGCCGCCACCGGGCTTGAGCTCGATGGCGTGGATGACGGTACCGACCGGGATGTTCTTGAGCGGCAGGTTGTTGCCGGGCTTGATGTCGGCGCCGGCACCCGACTCGACGACGTCGCCCTGCTTCAGCTTGTTCGGCGCGATGATGTAGCGCTTGGTGCCGTCCACGAAGTGCAGGAGCGCGATGCGAGCCGTGCGGTTGGGGTCGTACTCGATGTGGGCGACCTTGGCGTTGACGCCGTCCTTGTCGTTGCGACGGAAGTCGATGACGCGGTACTGGCGCTTGTGGCCACCACCGATGTGACGGGTCGTGATGCGACCGGCGTTGTTGCGACCGCCGGACTTCGAGAGGGGGCGCAGCAGCGACTTCTCGGGCGTCGACCGCGTGATCTCCGCGAAGTCGGCGACCGACGAACCGCGGCGACCCGGGGTCGTGGGCTTGTAGTTACGAATTGCCATGATTTATGCCTCTGCTCCCTAGCCGACAGCCGTGAAGATGTCGATGGAACCGGACTTCAGCGTGACGATGGCGCGCTTGGTGTCCTTGCGCTTGCCGGTGCCGAAGCGGGTGCGACGGGTCTTGCCCGTTCGGTTGAGCGTGTTGATGCTGTCGACCTTGACGTCGAAGATCTTCTCGATGGCGAGCTTGATCTCGGTCTTGTTCGAACGCGGGTCCACGAGGAAGGTGTACTTGCCCTGGTCGATCAGGGAGTAGCTCTTCTCGGAGACGACGGGCGCGATGATGACGTCGCGGGGGTCTTTTCCGTAGCCGCTCATGCGGTGGCCTCCTTCTTGGTCTTCGAGGCGACGAAGCCGTCGAAGGCGCTCTTCGTGAAGACGATGTCGTCGCTGACGAGGACGTCGTAGGCGTTCAGCTGGTCGTACGTGATCACGTGGACCGTGGGGACGTTGCGGACGCTCTTGAGGGTCAGCGTGTCGTCGCGGTCGGTGACGATCAGGACGTGCTTGCTCGAGGCGATCGACGCGAGCAGCTCGAGGGCGACCTTGGTCGAGATCGAGTCGGCGACGAAGCTCTCGACGACGTGGACGCGGGCGCCACGAGCGCGGTCGGACAACGCGCCGAGCAGGGCTGCGGCGATCATCTTCTTGGGGGTGCGCTGGGCGTAGTCGCGGGGCTGCGGACCGTGGACGATGCCACCGCCGGTCATCTGGGGAGCACGGATCGAACCCTGACGGGCGCGGCCGGTGCCCTTCTGCTTGAACGGCTTGCGGCCGGCACCCGAGACCTCGCCGCGACGCTTGGTCTTGTGCGTACCCTGACGTGCGGCGGCCTGCTGGGCGACGACGACCTGGTGGATGAGCGGGACGTTCGTGACGACGTCGAACAGCTCGACGGGGAGCTCGACCGTGCTGGTCTTCTGGCCCTTGGCGTCGACGACGTCGACCGAGGCGGCCGATGCGGTAGTGGTGGCCATGAGCTACTTCCCCTTCACGGCGGTGCGGACGAAAACGATGCGGCCACGAGCACCGGGGACGGCGCCCTTGACGAGCAGCAGACCCTTCTCGGCGTCGACGGCGTGCACCGTGAGGTTGAGGATGGTGACGCGCTCGCCACCCATGCGACCGGCCATGCGCATGCCCTTGAAGACACGGCTGGGGGTCGAGGAGGCGCCGATCGAACCCGGCTTGCGGTGGTTGCGGTGCGCACCGTGCGAGGCGCTGACGCCCTTGAAGTTGTGACGCTTCATGACACCGGCGAAGCCCTTGCCCTTGGAGGTGCCGACGACGTCGACCTTCTGGCCGGCCTCGAAGGTGTCGACCGTGAGCTCTTGGCCGAGCGAGTACTCGGCGGCGTCGGCGGTGCGGACCTCGGTGAGGTGGCGGCGGGGCGTGACGCCCGCGGCGTCGAAGTGACCCGTGGCGGGCTTGTTCGACTTGCGGGGGTCGATCTGGCCGGCCGCGATCTGGACGGCGGTGTAGCCGTCCTTCTCGAGCGAGCGGACCTGGGTCACGACGTTCGGAGCGATCTCGACGACGGTGACGGGGACGAGCTTGTTGTTCTCGTCCCAGACCTGGGTCATGCCGAGCTTCTTGCCGAGCAGGCCCTTGACGTTCTTGGTGGTGCTGATGGTCATGGTCGCCCCCCTACAGCTTGATCTCGATGTTGACGTCGGCAGGCAGGTCGAGGCGCATGAGCGAGTCGACGGCCTTCGGCGTCGGGTCGACGATGTCGATGAGGCGCTTGTGCGTGCGCTTCTCGAAGTGCTCGCGCGAGTCCTTGTACTTGTGGGGCGAACGGATCACGACGACCACGTTCTTCTCGGTCGGGAGCGGCACGGGGCCGACGACCGTAGCGCCCGCGCGGGTGACCGTGTCGACGATCTTGCGCGCGGAAGTGTCGATGACCTCGTGGTCGTACGACTTAAGTCGGATGCGGATCTTCTGTCCCGCCATGTGTGACTCTCTCTCGTTCGGACGTCGCGCACCTCGGGGGCCGCCTGACGCTGTTCGCTGGGCGAACATCTGTTGGCACTACGTGTCTCTCGCGTACCGCTGTTCTTGTGTCAATCCATCTGCCGAGACCGGCCGGCGCCCGCGAGGAAGGACCCGGGGAGGGCCATCTTCGCCGCCGCCACCCGCGCCCAGGGCTCTGCCCCGGTTCACCGCGGCCGTGGCCGCGGCGGTGGTCTCGTCGTGAGATGCGTCCTGCTACCCGCGGCCCAGACGCCTTGCGTCTGTGCACTGCCTGGCAGTGATCCGACACCCGGCGCAGAGGCCGGGCTCGAAATGTTGAACTAGACGATTTTGCCACACGCCCGCATTTGCTGCAACCCGGGCGTGTCGCGGATCTCAGACCGCGTCGACGGCCGGTGCCGGGCGGAACCAGGGCGGGTACACGGCGACCCGCGGGGCCGCGTCGCCCAGGTCGGCGAGGGTCTGCTTCACGGCGTCGCGGACCTTGTCGTTGGGCACGCCCACGAGCGTCACCGACGCGAAGGGGACCGACCCGGGGACGAGCACCTCGGGGCCGAGCAGGTCGGGGTCCTTGAGGCCGAAGCGACGCACCATGGACGACGCGTCGTCGAGCCCGGCGGCGGCACGCACGCCCTCGACGGCCGCGTCGCCCTCGGTCACCACGAAGTCGTCACCGAGCGAGGCGACGGGCACGACGAGCATGACGAAGTCGATGGCACGCGCCTGGCGGGCCGCCTCGGACCACTCGTAGCCCTCGGCTCCGGTGCGGACGGCGTCCCAGGCGGTGGCGTGCGGCGACAGCGAGAACGGGACGTGGGCGGCGACCGGCTGACCGGAGGCGGTCGTGACCGACGCGCGGAGCGCACGGGTGGCCTCGGAGCTCACGTCGAGCACGGGCGTCGCGCCGGCCAGCAGGGCACCGGCCTCGAGGATGGCGGGCAGGTTCGAGACGTGCGTCCAGTGGTAGGCGCGCTGCGTCGAGAACTCGGGGACGGGCGCGGCGGCGGACTGGGCGGCGACGGCGACGGCCGCGGAGTCACGCGCGAGTGCTGGCGTGCTGCGCAGCGACTCCGGCTTGCGGTTGGAGGGGCGGCGGCGGGTGGTGACCGACCGTGCGGCGGTCGAGGGCATGCCGTCCGCGGCGCCCTCCCGCTTGCGGGGAGCGCAGATGTCGCACAACTCTCGCTCGAATCCGTGGATGCACTCGTCAGTCACTGCAGTTGTTCCTCTCGGGCGACCCGAACGGGTCGCGACCCTCTAGGTTACGTCACGGCGACGACCACCACGGGACCGGGAGGCTCCCGCCGCGCGGAGCCCCTCACCGGAAGAGGAGGGCCCTGACCTCGGACTCGGCGGCGTGCACGCGCGCCGGATCGATCGTCTCGCCGTGGTGGTACGCGTCGACGAGCCGCGGGTCGACGTACGACGACTTCGCCACGGCCGGGGTGTTGCCGAGCACGTCGGCGGCGTCCCGCATCGCCTGGGCCAGCGACCTCGACCGGCGGGAGGCCGACGCCTGCGGCCCGGAGCGGGCCAGGCTGACGGCGGCGGCGACGGTGCCGTGCAACGTGCGGAAGTCCTTCGCGGTGAACTCGTCGCCCGCGCGCTCCTTCACGTACTCGTTGATCTCGGTCGCTCGCAGCGGGTGCCAGGCCGCGCGCGCCTCCTGCGCTCCCCCGGCCTCGACCTTCCAGGCCAGCAACCGCGCCCGCCCACCGCGCCGCTTGAGGCTGCGCACGACGGCCGCGAGGTCGGCGTCGCGGATGTCTGAGTCCCAGTCCTGGCCGCTCTTGCCGGGGAAGGCGAGCGCCACCGTGTCGCCCGAGACGGTGGCGTGCGCACACAGCAGCGTCGAGAGTCCGTGGCTGCCGTGCTCCTGCGCGTACCGTTCCGACCCGACGCGCAGCGACCCCGTGTCGAGCATGCGGAACGCCGCGGCCAGCACGCGGTCCCGCCCGGCGCCCTCGAGGCGCAGGTCCCGCGTCACGAACCGTCGAGCGGTGGGCAACGACTCGGCCAGGGCCAGGGCGCGGTCGAACTTGATGCGGTCCTTCTGCTCCCGCCAGGTGGGGTGGTAGATGTACTGCCGCCGTCCGGCGGTGTCGAGGCCCACGGCCTGGATGTGCCCGTTGTCGTAGGGCGAGATCCACACGTCCGTCCAGGCGGGCGGGATCGCCAGGTGCTCGATGCGCGCGCGCAGCTCGGCGTCGGCCACGGCGGTGCCGTCGGCCGTGCGGTACGAGAAGCCGCGCCCGGCTCGCACGCGGGTGAGGCCGGGCCGGCTCGAGTCGGTCCTCCGGAGGCGCGGCATCGGTCGAGTGAACACCGCGCGTCACCGAGGGGGCTGGGCGGGGTACAGCGGAGCCCCCGCCGTCGGGCGGGGGCTCCGGCGGACCCTACTGGTTGCCGATCTTCTTGTCGGCCTGCTCTTTCGCCTGTCGGATCTTGTCGGTGTGCTTGCCACCGGTCGCCTTGTCGGCGGCGTTCGCCACCGCGTCGAGGACGTTGTCGCTGATGCCCTCGGCCTTCTCGCTCTTGAGCGCGTCCTGCACCTTGCCGTCCTGCAGGAAGGCCTGGGCCTTCTTGGTGATGTCGTCGAAGCCTGCCATGACGTCCTCCCGTCGGCGCCGGACCGTCCGACGTCACGTCCATCGTGCACCGGGAACGCGAAAGAGGCCAGACCCCCTGGGGCCTGACCTCTCTCGTCAGATCAGTGGTGCTGCGTGAGCAGGACCTACTTGTTGATCTTGGTGACCGTGCCGGCACCGACCGTGCGGCCACCCTCGCGGATGGCGAAGCGCAGACCGGCTTCCATGGCGATCGGCTGGATCAGCTGGACGCTGATCTCGGTCGTGTCGCCGGGCATGACCATCTCGGTGCCCTCGGGCAGCGTGATGACACCCGTGACGTCGGTGGTGCGGAAGTAGAACTGCGGACGGTAGTTCGCGTAGAACGGGTTGTGACGCCCACCCTCGTCCTTGGACAGGATGTAGACGTTCGCCTCGAACTCGGTGTGCGGCGTGACCGAACCGGGCTTGACGACGACCTGGCCGCGCTCGACGTCCTCGCGCTTGGTGCCGCGGAGGAGGAGACCGGTGTTGTCGCCGGCCTGGGCCGAGTCGAGCAGCTTGCGGAACATCTCGATGCCGGTGACGGTGGTCTTGACGGTCGGGCGGATGCCGACGATCTCGACCTCTTCGTTGACGTTGAGCTGACCGCGCTCGACACGACCGGTGACGACGGTTCCACGACCGGTGATCGTGAAGACGTCCTCGATGGGCATGAGGAAGGGCTGGTCGGTGGCGCGAACGGGCTCGGGCACGTTCTCGTCGACGGCGTTCATCAGCTCGGCGACCGTCTCGGCCCACTTCTCGTCACCCTCGAGGGCCTTGAGAGCGGAGACCTGGACGATCGGGGCGTTGTCGCCGTCGAACTCCTGGCTCGAGAGCAGCTCGCGGACCTCGAGCTCGACGAGCTCCATGATCTCTTCGTCGTCGACCATGTCGGCCTTGTTCAGCGCGACGACGATGTAGGGCACGCCGACCTGACGGGCGAGCAGGACGTGCTCACGCGTCTGGGGCATCGGACCGTCGGTGGCGGCGACGACGAGGATCGCGCCGTCCATCTGAGCCGCACCGGTGATCATGTTCTTGACGTAGTCGGCGTGGCCGGGGGCGTCGACGTGAGCGTAGTGGCGCTTCTCGGTCTGGTACTCGACGTGCGAGATGTTGATCGTGATGCCGCGCTGCTTCTCTTCAGGCGAGTTGTCGATCTGGTCGAACGCCGACGCCGTGTTGAGGGTGGGGTACTTGTCGTGCAGGACCTTGGTGATCGCCGCGGTGAGCGTGGTCTTGCCGTGGTCGACGTGACCGATGGTTCCGATGTTGACGTGCGGCTTGGTCCGCTCGAACTTGGCCTTAGCCACTGTGGGTCCTCCTCAGGACTCGGTTGCGGTGCGGCCGGGGGCCGGGTCGATGACCCGGCCTACCGGACGCCTCGCGGATTGGTGTGTGTACATGTTACGCGGTCGTCGGACGACCACGCGGTTCAGGACTATTCGCCCTTGTTCTTCTGGATGATCTCTTCGGCGACGGCCGAGGGCACCTCTTGGTACGACTCGAACGTCATCGAGTAGACGGCCCGGCCCGAGGTCTTCGACCGCAGGTCGCCGACGTAACCGAACATCTCCGACAGCGGCACGCTGGCCCGAACGACCTTCACACCACTGGCGTCTTCCATCGACGAGATCTGCCCGCGACGCGAGCTGAGGTCGCCGATGACGTCGCCCATGTATTCCTCGGGCGTACGGACCTCGACCGCCATGAGCGGCTCGAGGAGAACGGGCTGGGCCTTGCGAGCCGCCTCTTTGTAGGCGATCGACCCAGCGATCTTGAACGCCATCTCGGACGAGTCGACGTCGTGCGCCGCACCGTCGAGGAGGATGGCGCGGACACCCACGGTGGGGTAGCCGGCGAGGACGCCGACCTGCATGGCGTCCTGGATCCCGGCGTCGACCGACGGGATGTACTCGCGCGGGACGCGACCACCCGTGACCTTGTTCTCGAACTCGTAGGTCGACTCGGCCGTGACCTCGAAGGGCTCGAGGGCGATCTGCACCTTGGCGAACTGACCCGAACCACCGGTCTGCTTCTTGTGGGTGTAGTCGTAGCGCTCGATGCCCTTCTTGAGGGTCTCGCGGTACGCGACCTGGGGCTTGCCCACGTTGGCCTCGACGTTGAACTCGCGCTTCATGCGGTCGACCAGGATGTCGAGGTGGAGCTCGCCCATGCCCTTGATGACCGTCTGGCCCGTCTCGGCGTTGAGCTCGACGCGGAACGTCGGGTCTTCTTCGGCGAGCTTCTGGATGGCCAGCGAGAGCTTCTCCTGGTCGGCCTTGGTCTTCGGCTCGATGGCGACCTCGATGACGGGCTCGGGGAACGTCATCGACTCGAGGACGATCTGCTCGGCCGGGTCGCACAGGGTGTCACCGGTGGTGGTGAACTTGAGACCGATGACGGCGTAGATGTGACCGGCGGTCACGCTGTCGACCGGGTTCTCCTTGTTGGAGTGCATCTGGAAGATCTTGCCGATGCGCTCCTTCTTGTCTTTGGTCGAGTTGATGACCTGGGCGCCGGACTCGATCGAACCCGAGTAGACGCGGACGTAGGTCAGACGACCGAAGAAGGGGTGCACCGCGACCTTGAAGGCCAGAGCCGAGAAGGGCTCGGTCGACTCGGGCTTGCGGATGATGATCTTCTCGGCGTCACGGACGTCGTGGCCCTCCATCGGAGGCACGTCGAGCGGCGAGGGCAGGTAGTCGATGACCGCGTCGAGCATGGGCTGCACGCCACGGTTCTTGAAGGCCGAACCACAGAAGATCGGGTAGAGCTCGGAGTTGACCGTCATCTTGCGGACGGCGGCCTTGATCTCGGCGATCGTGAGCTCTTCGCCACCGAAGTACTTCTCGAGCAGCACGTCGTCGGACTCGGCGACGGTCTCGAGCAGCTTCGCGCGGTACTCGGCCGCCTTCTCCTTGAGGTCTTCCGGGATCTCTTCGATCTCGTACTTCGCACCCAGCTCGACGTCACCCTTGGCGTCGCCGCGCCACGTGAGGGCACGCATCTCGACCAGGTCGACGACGCCCTCGAACGAGCTCTCGGAACCGATCGGGAGCTGCATCACCAGCGGCTTGGCGCCGAGGCGGTTGATGATCGTGTCGACCGTGAAGTAGAAGTCGGCACCGAGCTTGTCCATCTTGTTGACGAAGCAGATGCGCGGCACGTCGTACTTGTCGGCCTGACGCCAGACGGTCTCGGACTGGGGCTCGACGCCCTCCTTGCCGTCGAAGACGGCGACGGCACCGTCGAGCACGCGGAGCGAACGCTCGACCTCGACCGTGAAGTCGACGTGACCGGGGGTGTCGATGATATTGATCTGGTTCTTGTTCCAGAAGCAGGTCGTCGCCGCCGAGGTGATCGTGATGCCACGCTCTTGCTCCTGCGCCATCCAGTCCATCGTGGCCGCACCGTCGTGGACCTCACCGATCTTGTGGGTGATGCCCGTGTAGTACAGGATGCGCTCGGTGGTCGTCGTCTTGCCAGCATCGATGTGCGCCATGATGCCGATGTTGCGGACCTTGTTCAGGTCGGTGAGCACGTCCTGTGCCACGGGTTCCTCCGAAGGGGTAGGTGGGGAAGTTGGGGGGACGAGGAGGTGCGGTGCGCGTCGTGCGCACACCGCGCCTCCTCGTGCCGGTTACCAGCGGTAGTGCGCGAAGGCCTTGTTCGACTCGGCCATCTTGTGGGTGTCCTCACGACGCTTGACAGCGGCGCCGAGACCGTTCGACGCGTCGAGGATCTCGTTCATGAGACGCTCGGTCATCGTCTTCTCGCGACGGGCCTTGGCGTAGCTGGTGAGCCAGCGGAGGGCCAGGGTGTTGGCGCGGTGGGGCTTGACCTCGACGGGGACCTGGTAGGTCGAACCGCCGACGCGGCGCGAGCGGACCTCGAGCGTGGGGCGCACGTTGTCGAGCGCCTTCTTCAGCGTGGCGACCGCGTCCTGGTCGTTCTTGGCGGAGACGCCGGCGAGGGCACCGTAGACGATGCGCTCGGCGAGGCCCTTCTTGCCGTCGAGGAGGATCTTGTTGACGAGCTGGCTGACGATCGGCGCACCGTAGACCGGGTCGGCGACGACAGGGCGCTTGGGAGCGGGTCCTTTACGAGGCATTACTTCTTCTCTGCTTTCGCTCCGTAGCGGCTGCGGGCCTGCTTGCGGTTCTTGACGGCCTGCGTGTCGAGGGCGCCACGGACGATCTTGTAGCGCACGCCGGGGAGGTCTTTCACGCGACCGCCGCGGACGAGCACCATCGAGTGCTCTTGCAGGTTGTGGCCCTCGCCGGGGATGTAGGCGGTGACCTCGGTGCCGTTCGAGAGCTTGACGCGGGCGACCTTGCGGAGCGCCGAGTTCGGCTTCTTGGGGGTGGTGGTGTACACACGGGTGCACACCCCACGCTGCTGGGGGTTGGCCTTCAGGGCGGGGGCCTTGGTCTTGACGACCTTCGGCGTGCGTCCCTTGCGGACCAGTTGCTGAATGGTGGGCACTGGTTCTCCTCGTCGGATCTCGACGGCGTCTTGTCGGACGCGCCGAGTCGCGCTGCTCTCGCATCGCTCTGCTCTGTCCGGCTGATCAGCCGGCATCCTCGTCTCGGTGACCGAGACGGTCTGCCCGTCCCGGCCGTGAGGTCGAGGGGGCGATATTCGGGCGCGCGGTCAGGCGCACACCCGAAAGAGCTTATCTTGCGCTAGGGCCTTAATCAAATGGTCACGAGTCGGACGGTCGGGGCTGCGGACGCCCCGGGTCGACGCGCGAGACGGCGAGCGTGCCCGCGACGACGAGGCCGGCGCAGACGGCCGAACCGATCACGAAGGGCGAGACAGCGTAGCGCGCCGCGAAGAGCAGCACCCACACGAGCTCCTGCCGCACCAGGCCGTAGACGACTCCCCCGACGACGAGCATCAGGGCGTAGACCAGCGCGGCGGTGACGATCGACGGGACGAGGAGGTGCGGTGCGGGCCCCCGGGGGCCGGCCACCTCGTCGCCGGCGCCGGCGGACGCCCTGTCCGTGACGGTCGGGCGGCCGAGCACGGCGGGCTGGGCGGGGAAGGTGCCCCGCACCTCCGGAGCCCTGTCGTCGCGGGCGTCGGAGAGCGCGGCCGAGCGCAAGAGCGACAGGAGCACGACCAGGACGGCCGCCGCGACCATGAGCGGGCCGAGCAGGGTGCCGGCGTCGGGTTCGTCGATCGGGTCGCGGTCGAGCAGCAGGGCCTCGAAGCCCGCCACCATGATGACGAGCGCACCGAACAGGACGGTGCCCATGACGGCGTACACGGCTCGGGACATCGTTCGAGGCTACGCGCCCGCGGGAGGCGCGGTGGACGCCGTCAGCCGGCACCGCGCCACGAGGTGGACGCGCCGCCATGATCTCTCGCGGCGGCGTGTCCACTCCGTGGCGCGGTGTCCCTGTCGGGCCGGCGTGGTGCCGACGGAGGTCGCACGCGGCTCTCGGAGGTCGCCGGCTACTCGCCGGCGGCGGTGTCGGAGCTCGTGCCGTCGGTGCCCTCGGCCGTCGTCGCGGGCGTCTCGGCGGCCTGCTCGGCCTGGGTGGCGGCGGCGTCCTGCAGCACGTAGACGAGCCCGCCGACGGTCCACTGGTCGGGGACGCCGGCGGCGTCGCCGGCCTCCGAGCTGCCGGTGCTGGCGAAGGTGGTCACGAGGAACAGCCGCGAGCCCCCCTGCAGCTTCGAGAGGAAGTCGCGGGCCTGGGCGTAGCTGCCCTGGATGCTGACCGTGATCGGGATCGACGAGAAGTTCGACGCGGTGACGAGCGGGTCGGTCACGAGCTCGGGCGCCGTGGGCGACGCGGGCGCCGTGGCCGACGCGTCGGTCGGCGCGGAGTCGGACGCGGCCGCGTCGGTGGCGGCGGGCGCGGCGACGTCGGTGGTCGTGGGCTCGTAGGCCGCCGCGTCGGACGAGGTGAACCCGGTCACGGTGGTCCCCGAGGCCCCCGCCAGCTGGTCGAGCTCGGTGAGGAACGACGACAGGGCGGCCTGGGACGGCACGGACGTGTCGAGCGTGGCCAGCTCGGACTTGAGGTCGGGCAGCTTCGCGTTGTCCGCCTCGAGGGTCGCGAGGCTCGCACGCAGGGTCGCGTTCTGCGTCTCGACGCTCTGCTGCTGCGACTCGGCGCTCGTGGCGGCCACGAGCTGCGGCTGCACCCCCACGAGGAACCCGAGGGCCAGCACGACGACGCCGGTCAGGACGGCGCCGATCAACATCATGCGGTTGCGGTCCATGGTCAGTCACCCGTCGTCTGGTCGAAGCGGCCCGAGAAGGCGTCCGCCGTGATGTGCATCGTGATGTCGGCCTTGTAGACGCCCTCCTCGAGCGCCACCGAGCCCGGCTGGGCGTCGGCGAAGCCGGGCAGGGTCGCCAGGCCGTTCAGCCAGTCGGGCACGGACGGCAGGGTCGGGCTCGTCGCCTGGAAGGTGAGGGTCGCGACCCGCGATCCCTGCAGCGGAGCCGTGGGCTGCGTGTACTGGACGAGGGGCGAGGCCTGGTCGAGCGAGACGCTGACGATGGTCACGCCGACGGGCAGGGTGCCCTGCACCTTCTCGAGGTAGGCAGGCCAGTCGATGTCGGTCGACCCGCCGACCTTCTGCGCGGCCTCGACCAGGTCGAGCTGGCCCTGGGTCGCCTTGAGGTCGGCGTACTTCGTCTGCGACATGAGCAGCGACTGGGTCTCGGCCTGCGCCATCATCAGGACGTCCTCGGCCTGCATGCGCTGCAGGAACGCGGCGCCCGACCCGATGCCGACCACGACGGCGACCACGACCACGCCGGCCCAGGCACGGCGGACGAGGGCCGCGGTCCGACGCTCGGCGCGGACCTCGGGAGGCAGCAGGTCGACGCGGGGCGCGCCTCCCACGGCGATGCCGGTGTCTTTCCGGGTCCTCATGCTGCGCTCCCCAGGGCGAGGCCGAGGGCCACGGTCAGGTCGGTCGACCGGGACCGCAGGGCGGTCTCGTCGAGGTTCTTCGCGAAGCCCACCGTCGCGAACGGATCGGCGAGCGCCACCGGCAGGCGGGTGACCTCGCTGAGCGCCTCGGGCAGGCCGGGCAGCGAGGCTCCCCCGCCGGCGATCATGATGCCCGCGACGGTCTCGGTCGGGCGCGTGTTGACGTAGTACTGGATGGTGTTGCGCAGGCTGCCGAGCAGCTCGTTGACCGACTCGAAGATGGCGCTCGAGGCGGCCTGCTCGTCGGGCGTCGTGACGGTCGTGGCGAGGCCCCGGCCGTACTTGATGCCCTCGGCGACCTGGGCCGAGACCTCGAGCTTCGCCGCGACGGCCTGCGTCACGTCGTCGCCCCCCGAGGGGATGATCCGCACGAACTGCGGCACGCCGTCGGCGATCATGATCACCGAGGTCGTGCTGTGCCCGATCTCGACGAGCGCCACCGTGCCCGCGATGCGCGGGCGGGTGACGAGGAGGCGCGTGTTCGAGAACGGGATGAGGTCGACGCCCAGCGTGGTCAGGCCGGCGAGCTTGCTGGCCTGCACGTTGCCGAGCACGGCGTCCTTGACCGCGGCGATGAGCAGCCCGTGGACGACGGGACCGTTCTCGCCGAGCCCCTCGGCGTACGGGTAGAAGTCGAGCAGGGCGTCGGCGACCGGCACCGGCAGCATGTCCTGCACCTGGAACGGCAGCATCTCGCGGATGCGCTGGCGCGAGGCCTTCGGGACGGTCATGTCGCGGGCGAGCACCCGCTGGTTGCCCATGCCGAGCACGACGCGCTTGCTCTTGAAGCCGCCGGCGGACCAGAGCTGCTTCAGCGTGCCGGCGACGGTCTGCGACTCGATGACCTCTCCGCGGCTCGCGGACCCCTCGGGCAGGGCGACCTCGCTGAACCGCACGATGGTCGGCTTGGCCTTGTCGACGTCGGCGACCTCGACCGCGCGCACGAAGCGGCTGCCGATGTCGATGCCCACGATGTTCTTGCCCATCAGTTCTGCTCTCTGTCAGCTCGCCGGGTCATGCCAGGCCGAGGAGGGTGAGGTACGCCGTGGCGACGGTGCCGCCGGCGAAGACGCCGACCCAGGCGCCCGCGAGCATCCAGGGTCCGAAGGGGATGCCGCCCGTGCGCTGCACGCGCCGGGTGGCGAGGAGGGCGACGGCGAAGAGGCCGCCGAGCAGGAACGCCGCGAAGGCGCCCACCGCGAACTCGCCCCAGCCGAGCCAGGCGAGGTACAGGCCGAGCACGCCGGCGAGCTTGACGTCGCCGAAGCCCATCCCGCCCGGGTACGACAGGGCCGCGATGAGGTAGAAGGCGAAGAGCGAGGCCAGGCCGATGGCGGCCCGGACGAGCGCCGGCCAGTCCCCCACGAGGATGCTCGAGGCCGCCAGGAGGGCGCCCCCGACCGCGTAGGACGGCAGGACGACCGCGTTCGGCAGCCGGTGGTGCTCGAGGTCGATCACGGCGAGCGCCACGCTCACGCCGGCCAGCCAGAGGAAGGCGACGAGCGAGAGGAGGCGCGACACGAGCGGCAGGGCCTCGGTCGGCACGTCGGTCAGCGGCCACAGGCGGGCGGCGACGAGCACGAAGAACACGCCGGTCGCGAGTTCGACGATCGGGTAGCGGGCCGAGATCGAGGTTCGGCAGTCACGGCACCGGCCGCCGAGGGCGAGCCAGCTGACCACGGGCACGTTGTCGCGGCGCCGGATGGGCGTGGAGCAGCCGGGGCAGGCGCTGGCCGGTCGCGCGACCGAGAGGCCGGCCGGCACGCGGTACACGACGACGTTGAGGAACGAGCCGATCAGCAGGCCGAAGCCCCCGGCGACGAGGACCGCGACGGTCCAGGGTGCGACGCTCACGAGGCTGCTCCCGTCGAGGTGAACGCGGCCTTGACCTCGGTCTGCGTCGTGACGCCGTACGAGGTGGTGACCGGGCTGAGGAACTTGGGCGGCGCGAGGTAGCGCAGCCGCGTGTCGTACGCGTACGCCTTGATGTAGCCGTTCGAGCCGTTGCGGACGATGCCCCGGTGGGCTTGGGCGATGGACCCCTTGACCGTCAGGGTGCCCCGGTCGCCACCACGCGAGTAGTTCTGGACCAGGAACGAGTGCTGGACCGAGATGATGGCCGCGTCGATCTCGCGACCCGAGTCGCCGAGCATCGACCTGCCGCTCGTGTTGACCGGGTTCCAGACCCACGCGACGCCGTCGGACGCGAGACCCAGGATGTTCGTGCTGGCGTTCGTCGACGAGTACGTCAGGTCGCCCGTGACGTAGAGGTAGTTCTGGGCGGCGATCGTCAGCTGACCCTGGAAGGTGCCCTTGACGAAGACGTCACCGCTGCGGGCGCCGTAGGCGCAGGCGCCCCGTCCGGGCCCACCGGCGATCGTCGAGTTCGGGACCGACTCGTTCGCGAGCGGATAACCGACGTGGTTGTCCGAGCAGGACGTCTCGGTCAGGTCGCCGGTCGAGGCCCGGGCGTTCACGTTGGGCGTGGCGTTCCCGGCGGGCAGGGCGGGGATGTTCTGGACGTAGATCAGGTTGTTGGTCGGCACGGGGATCGTGGCCCCGCCGGGCGAGCCGAGCTGACCGGCCTTGGTGCCGGGGGTGCCGCACTCGGACGGTGCGCTGCCGGCGGTGGCGTCCGCGTTCGCGATGCGCGTCATGACCGTGTACGGCGACTTGACGGTCATCCTGCCGTCGGCGGTGAAGACGATGTCGGTGGGTCCCGTGTAGAGGCAGCCCGGGCGGGGCACCTCGGTGGGCAGGTCGGTGCGGGTCTCGCGCACCTTGTCGCTGTTCGTGTCGGGCATCTGCACGGTGGCGACCTGACCGGGTGCTCCCTTGCCGAAGAACTGACCCGAGCAGGCGTTGTTGTTCGAGTCGACCTTCGCGTACGCCTTGCCCACGGTGGGGTCGGCCGTCGTCACGACCTCCTTGAAGGTGGCCTGGCAGATGCGCATCGTGTCGTTCGAGTGGGCGGGGCCGTAGATCGTGTCGCCGCCGCTGAACGAGATCTCGCCGCAGTCGTCGCCGAAGGTGCGGCCCTCCCACGCGTGCTTCGAGCAGGCGGGGTTCGTGCTCCGCGACAGCGTGGGGTCCTGCGACTCGATGTCCGTGAAGTAGAGGTAGTCGATGAACCCCTTCTGGCGCAGGTCCGCGATGACCGAGCGGGTGGACGTGCCGACCTTGCCGGTGACCCGGATGCGCAGGTCGCCCGAGCCGACGTACTTCGAGTTGTCGACCTCGTAGCGGTACTGGGCCAGGTCCGAGCTGCCGGGGACCGACGCCCACGTGCCCGAGGTGCCGTAGCCGAAGGCCTTGTTGGCCTGGGTGCCCGTCGGCAGGGTCAGGGCGCTGCCGCTGGCCTTGCTGAAGGGGGCGTTCGCGTCGCCGTACTGCTGGTAGCTGTTGTCGTTCGCCAGACGCGACTGGTACTCCTCGACGCCGGCGTAGGCCGCGGCGAGCGCGGCGTTCCAGTTCTGGTCGGTGCCGGCCTTCTTCAAGCCGCTGGTCGCGACGGTCAACGCCGTCGCGGCCATGATCACGAGGACCATGCCGAAGATCAGGGTGATGGCCATCGCCATGCCGCTCTCGGATGAGGGACCGCGGAGGCCGAGACGGGTGCGCAGGGTGGTCATGTGGTCACGCCTCCGGCGAGGTTCGAGAGCGAGACGGTGTTCTGCAGGGTGACCGCCTGGCTCGAGGGCGTGCTGGTGCGGTCGATGGTGAGGGTGATCGTCACCGCCGCGATCGACGACAGCTGCGTCGTGGTCAGTGCCCCCGACGCGTCGGGGACGAGGGCGGTGCCCGCGAAGTCGAGGTAGGCGAAGAGCGGTGTGCCGTTGCTCGCGGGGGTGACGACCGAGCCGCCGACCGTCCGGGTGGTCGCCGGGGAGGTGAACTGGTAAAAGCCCCCGGTCACGGTCGTGGCGACGATGCTGCTGGAGGTGAGGGAACGGTCGGCCGCGACCCGGAAGGTCACCTGGCGGGGCACCGTGGTCGCCGCGTCCGTCACGTTCACCGCGGACGACAGGGTCATGCTCTCGGTCGACGCGGCCGTGAACGACGCGGCCTGGGTGCCGTCGGCCCGTGGGATGGTGCGGGCGGCCCGGATCGTGCGGGCCAGGTCGTTCATGACGTTGGAGGCGACCCGGGTGTTGCCGTCGACGCCACGTGCTTGGGCCGTGGCCTTCGTCAGCGACACGAAGGTCGTCGAGACGATGGTGACGACGATGCCGAACACCATGATGGCGACGATGAGTTCGGCGAGGCTCACGCCGTCGTCGTCACGTCGGGCGATGACACGTCGCAGCGCGCTCACGAGGCGGGCCTCGGGTCGAGGGTGACCACGTTGGCGACCCCGCCACCACCGCCGAAGATGGCGCCGATGATGCTGCCGACCAGCCCGCTGATGGTCAGCGACCGGAGGTTGTTCGTCGACGTGCCCGACGTGATGACCCAGGTGCCGTAGGGCAGGGCGATCGTCATCTCGTTCGCGGAGGTCTTGTTCTTGACCGTGAACGTGTAGGTCTGGGTCGCCGCGCAGCCGGGGTCGCCGTTGAGTGCCGTGGTCGACTTCGCCTGGACGATCGTGTCGCTGCCCGAGGCCAGCTTGATCGTCGTGACGCCCATCGGCAGCGGGTAGGCCGCGGTCTTGTCCGAGGCGGCGACGAACGGCTGCCGGGCCGCCGTCTTGCCCTTGGCGTTGGCCGGCCAGGCGGCCGGGTCGGGCGAGAGGCAGCTGCCCCCGGACGTACCGGCCGGCAGGTAGGTGCCGGCGATCATCTGGTAGCCGGTCGCGAGCGGGAAGAGGTAGGCGTCGCTGTCGGGACCGGTGAGCACGTAGGGCTCTGGACCACCGAGGATGGTCGTCTTGAGGTCGTTCGGCAGGGCGACGGTGCTGCCCGTGTAGGTCGACGCGTAGTCGAGGACGAAGTCGTCGCCGAGCTCGTACGTGAAGGGGACGCCGGCGGTGTCGCCCTTGACGACCGAGATGCCGGTCTTCACCGGGGCGGACTGCTGACGGGCGTCGCGGTAGGGCGCACCGTCGGCCCGCGAGATGGTCACCTTGTACACGCCGGGCAACACCTTGATGGCGACCGAGCAGCCGTCGGCGTTCGTCGGTGCGGGCTTCGACCCCGAGGTGAGCGCCTTGCCCGGGGCGCTCGACGCCGAGTCGGGTTCGACGGTCACGAGGACGCCGGGGACGGGCGCGCCCTTCGTGTCCTTGACGCCGACGACGATGGTGCCGGTGTCCTGGTCGTTGAGGCGGCTGTTCGGCGCGAGGATCGTGTCGCTGCGCACCGGAGCGGTCGTCGAACGCATGCCCGACCAGGTGACGGACACCTGAAGGCGCTTGTAGAAGAGCGAACCGTTGCCCGAGGCGGCGGCCGGGGTGCAGGTGGCGTCGACGCCCGTGGTGGTGATCCACGCGGCGGTCTGGGCGACGGTGAAGGTGGTGCCGTTGACGACGGTCGTCGTCGTGCGCGACGCGACCGCGACCACGTCGGTGACGCTGCGGGCGACGTCGACGGCCTGGGACGCCAGGTTGGCGGCGACCTCGCGGCTGCGGTTGTCGCTCGACATGGTCAGCGTGGTGCCGACCGCGACGATCGAGCCGACGGTGATGATGGCGAAGACCAGGAGGGCGACGACCACCTCGACGATCGACAGCCCGGCGTCGCGGGCCTCGGGGTCGAGGGGTCGCAGACGGGCGCTGAGGCGTTGGAACACGGTGGGTCACCTCCCGGTCGGGTCGAGGGTGTGCGGGGTCTGTGGCCGAGGGGTGCGGCGGCGAGACGCCACCGCACCCCTCGGGGGGAAGGCCAGGGTCAGCTGGCGATGGTGCAGGCGGTCTCGCTGACACCGGAGTTGCCGGTCGCGTAGAACTTCTTGTTCGTCGAGCTCGTGCCGATGATGCAGAACGAGTCGGCGGCCGTGGAGGACTTGCCGAACTGGAGGCTCGTCGTGCTGTCGCTGATCGTCGCACCCGCACCGGCCCAGTCGGGGGTCGTCGACGTGCCCGCGGCGGGCTTCGCCGTCTGCGAGAAGGTCACGGCCGCGGGGAGGTTGCTCGTGGCGTTCGTCTGCAGGCTGATGACGGCTGTCTTGAGGTTCGTCACGTCGCTCTTCACCGACGAGTCCTTGGCGTTGTTCTGCACGCCGAGGTACACCGGGATGGCGATCGCGGCGAGGATGCCGATGATGATGACGACGACGAGGAGCTCGATCAGGGTGAAGCCCTTGTCCTCGTCGTCGGTGAGGTTCTGGCGGCGGGCGCTGAGCTTGCCCATGAGGGTGAAGTACATGTCGCTGGTCCTGTTCGGTCGGGTGCGGGAGTGGTTGTCTCGGTGATCGGGTGGGCGGTCACTGAGCTCCGCCGAGATCGATGGTGCCACCTGGGAAAGTGCCCCAGAATCCCTTGGAAGGGGGGTTTTCGGCTGCGACACGGCCCCAGTTCGGGTATCCCCCGAAAGGCCGAAAAGGGCCGGTCAGCACCCGTTCGTGGGTAGACCGGGTCGTCGCCGGACGCCGGACACGCGAAGGAGGCGCGAGCCGGCCTCGTGAGCCGGCCCGCGCCTCCTGCGGGGTCGCCTGGCGCGCTACTTGATGAGCGACGTGATCTGGAAGATGGGCAGGTACAGCGCCACGATCATGCCGCCGACGACGACGCCCAGGAAGGCGATCAGCAGGGGCTCGATCAGGGCCGTCAACGACTCGGTGGTCGACTTGACCTCTTGGTCGTAGAAGTCGGCGACCTTCTCGAGCATCGTCTGCAGCGAGCCCGAGTCCTCGCCGACCGAGATCATCTGCGTGACCATCGACGGGAACACGCCCGACTCGGTCAACGGACCGGCGATGGACTCGCCCTGCCGCACCGACTCTGCCACCTTGACCAGCGCCTCCTCGAGCACGTAGTTGCCCGAGACCTCGCCCACGATCCGCAGGGCGGTGAGGATCGGCACGCCGGCCCCGATCATGTTCGAGAAGTTGCGGCTGAAGCGGGCGATCGCGATCTTGCGGAACAGCGCGCCGAAGACGGGCAACCGGAGCTTCAGAGGGTCGAGGAACGCCCGCACCTTGACCGAGTTCTTGTTCGTCCGCCACCAGATCGAGAACGCGATGCCCAGGACCGCGGCGATCGGCACGACGATCGGCATCGCCCGCGAGGCGTAGACGAGCATCATCGTCGGCAGCGGCAGCTGCCCGCCGAGGTTCGTGAACATGTCCTGGAAGATCGGCACGATGAACAGCAGCATCACGACGACGGCGACGAGCGACATGACGAGCACGACGACCGGGTAGGTCATGGCCGACTTGATCGTCGACCGCAGCGCCACCTCCTTCTCGAAGTTCTCGGCCGTCGACTCGAGCGCCTTGTCGAGGAACCCGCCGGTCTCCCCCGCCTTGATCATGTTGATCATCAGCGGCGGGAAGTCCTTGTCGTGCTTGCCGACCGCGTCCGAGAAGGAGACGCCGGTCTCGACGTCGTCGCGCACCTCGGCCATGATCTTCGCGAGCCGCTTGTTGTCGACCTGGTCGGCGAGGATCGTCAGGGTGCGCAGCAGCGACAGGCCCGAGCCGATCATGGTCGCCATCTGGCGCGACATGACGGCGATGTCCTTCATCTTGACCGCGCGGTCGCCGAGGCCGGGGATCGACACCTCGCGCTGCAGGCCCGTGCCGGCGCCGGCCTCGCTGATCGAGATCGGCTGCACGCCCATCGTGCGCAGGCGCGTGATGACGGCACCCTCGCTCGAGGCGTCGACCTTGCCCTTGACGACCTTGCCGGCCCCGTCGCGCCCCTTGTAGGCGTACGCCACCGCCCCGGCCATCAGGCGGCCCCGCCCGAGAACGAGTCGCCGAAGTCGATGCCGCTGTCGAGGCCCTGGCTCTCGGACTTGTTGATCACGCGCGTCACGAGGCGGTCGAACCCTTCACGGTCGTGCACCTTCTCCATGGCGGCCTTGTGCGTCACGACGCCGGTGTTCACCAGGTCGGCGAGCTTCTGGTCCATGGTGTGCATGCCGAGGTCGCGACCGGCCTGCATCGACGACGCGATCTGGTAGGTCTTGCCCTCGCGCACGAGGTTGCCGATGGCCGGGGTCATCATCATGATCTCGGTCGCCACGACCCGGCCGCGGCCGCTCGCCTTGGGCAGCAGCGTCTGGCAGACGACGCCCTGCAGCGTCGAGGCGAGCTGCGTCCGCACCTGGTCCTGCTGGTACGGCGGGAACACGTCGATGACGCGGTCGATGGTCTGGGCCGCGCTCTGCGTGTGCAGGGTCGCGAACACGAGGTGGCCGGTCTCGGCGGCGGTCAGCGCGACCGAGATGGTCTCGAGGTCGCGCAGCTCGCCGATCAGGATCACGTCGGGGTCCTGGCGCAGCACGTGCTTGAGCGCCGCCGCGAAGCTGTGCGTGTCGTGCCCGACCTCGCGCTGGTTGACGAGCGACTTCTTGTGCTGGTGCATGAACTCGATCGGGTCCTCGACCGTCACGATGTGGTCGGCCCGCGTGCGGTTCACCAGGTCGATCAGCGCGGCGAGGGTCGTCGACTTGCCCGACCCGGTCGGGCCCGTGACGAGCACGAGGCCACGCGGCAACTTGGCGAAGGTCGACACCGACTCGGGCACGCCCAGGTCGCCGAGCTGCTTGATCTCGGTCGGGATGAGCCGGAACGCCGCCCCCAGCGAGCCGCGCTGCTGGTAGAAGTTCACGCGGAACCGCGACTCGTCCGAGAGCGAGTACGCGAAGTCGAGCTCGAGCTCGTCGTCGAACCGCTGCTGCTGCTCGGGCGTGAGCAGGCTCTCGAGTGCCGTGCGGACGATCGCCGCGTCCCACACGGCGCCACCGGTCAGGGCGGGCCGCAGGTCGCCGTCGACCCGGATCGTCGGCATCGCGTCGGTCGTGACGTGCAGGTCGGAGGCGTTCTGCAGCACCACCTGGATGAGCGCCGAGACGAGGCCGGCGTGCGCGTGGTCGCGCGGGTGGCGGTGCAGCTCGATGCCGTGGAAGTCGGCGGTGTGCTCGGGCGTCGAGAGGGTCGCGGTCGGCGCGTCGGCGGCGACGTGCTGCGGGGCCGGGGCGTCCCAGGCGGAGGCACCCGTCGGGCTGGCCGGGACGGGTTCGGCCGACGGGAAGACGACCCCCTCGGCGGCGAACGGCGAGGCGGCCGAGCCGGACGTCGCCGGGAGCGCGACGGTGGACGCCGTGGGCGCGAGGTCCGTCGCGGAGCCGGCCCGCGCCTCCTGCGGGGCGGTCTGGGCCCGGGAGGCGCGGATCGGCTCGTCGAAGCGGGGGTCGACCCAGCCCGGTCGCGACGCCGAGGGCAGCACGTGGCCGGCGGGCGGTGGGCTGAGCGGCGCCGGGGCCGTCACCGAGGACGGGGCGGCGACGGACGACGGGGCCGCCGCCGACCGGGGCAGGACGGGCGAGGGGCCGGTGTCGGGGACGAGCAGGGCCTCCTGGTCGGCGAGCGCGGCCTTGTCGACCAACGCCTCGGCCAGGCGGGCGGCACGTCGGCTCGACGGCGCGCGGGTGGGCGTCCAGCCCATGACCGGGTCCTGACCGCCGTCGAGGCTGTAGACGGGCGACGGGGTCACGGCACCGGGCGCGGGCGAGGCGGGGGCCGGCGGGAACGGCGACGAGGCGGCGGACGCGGCCGCGGCGGACGTGGTCGTCGTCGTCGACCGGACCTCGTTGCCCGGGCGGCCGGGCGTCCAGCCCGCCAGGGCGGCGGCCTCGGCGGCCGCGTCGTCGGGGATGTCGTAGATCGAAGCGCTCATCGGAGGGCCCCCTCGTGGTCGGTCCGGACTCGGCCGGAGGCGGGCGTCACGCGACGACCCGCAGGATCTCTTCGACGCTGGTGAGGCCGAGCTTGGCCTTCTCCCAGCCGTCCTGACGCAGGCTCAACATGCCCTGCTCGCGGGCGACCCGGCCGATCTCGGCACTGGACGCGCGGCTCACCGCGAGCCGCTCGATGTCCTCGGAGACGCTCATCACCTCGTGCAGGGCGATGCGGCCGCGGTACCCGGTGTTGGAGCACTGCTGGCAGCCGACGGGCTGGTACACCGTCGGGTTCTCGTCGGGCTCGACCCGGAACTTCAGGTGCGCGAGCTGCAGCGGCGAGTAGGCCGTGGGCGTCTTGCACCGGTCGCAGAGCCGGCGCGCGAGGCGTTGGGCGACCACGCAGTCGATCGCCGACCCGACCAGGAACGGCTCGATGCCCATCTCGGTGAGCCGCGTGATGGCGCTCGGTGCGTCGTTGGTGTGCAGGGTGCTCAACACGAGGTGGCCGGTGAGGGACGCCTCGATGGCGATCTGCGCCGTCTCGTGGTCGCGGATCTCGCCCAGCAGCACGACGTCGGGGTCGGACCGCAGGATGCTGCGCAGCGCGCTCGCGAAGGTCAGGCCCGCCTTGGGGTTGACCTGCACCTGGTTGATGCCCTTCATGCGGTACTCGACCGGGTCCTCGACCGTGATGACGTTGATCTCGGGACGCGCCACGGCGTTGAGCGTCGTGTACAGCGTCGTCGACTTGCCCGACCCCGTGGGGCCGGTGACGAGGATCATGCCGTAGGGCTTCGAGTACGACTCGGCGTAGACGTCGAAGTTGCGCTCGAGCAGGTTGAGGTCGCGCAGGCTCATCGACGTGTTCGAGTTGTCGAGGATCCGCATGACGACCTTCTCGCCCCACACGGTCGGCAGCGTCGCCACCCGCAGGTCGATCTGACGGCCGCCGTGGCGCACCGACATGCGACCGTCCTGCGGCTTGCGTCGCTCGGCGATGTCGATCTCGCTCATGATCTTGAGACGCGAGATGACGCCGTTCTGGATCGCCTTCGGTGCCGGCTGCATCTCGTGCAGCACGCCGTCGATGCGGTAGCGGATGCGCACGTCGGTCTCGGACGGCTCGATGTGGATGTCCGAGGCGTGGTCGGTGATGGCCTGGCTGACGAGCAGGTTGACGAACCGCACGATCGGCACGTCGTCGTCCGGGCCGTCCGTGATGTCGGCCGTCGCCTCGTGGGCCTTCTCCTCCTCGAGGGTCGACGTGAGGTCGTTGAGCTCGTCGTCGGCTCGCAGGTACCGGTCGATCGCGGCCCGCAGGTCGTTCTTCTCGGCGACGACGGGGTCGACGCCCATGCGCAGGCCCGCGCGGACGTCGTCGATGGCGAACACGTCGCCGGGGTCCTCCATGGCCAGGATCAGCGCCCCGTCGCGCACCCCGATCGGCAGCACCTTGTGGCGGCGGCAGACGGCCGCGGGCACCATCGTCACGGCCGACCGGTCGACCGGGTAGTCGATCAGCTCGACGAAGTCGAGGTCGGCGGCGGTCGCCCGGGCACGGGCCACCTGCATCTCGGTGACGACCCCTCGCGACAGCAGGTCGCGGATGGACGCCTCCTCTTCGGCCGGGCCGCGCGGGATCACGTCGAGCTGCTCGATCGGCAACAGCCCGTGCAAGATCAGGATCTCGGTCATGGAAGCCACGCGTACCTCCTCGGAAGTACAGGGCCTCGGGGGTAGGACGACGAGGCCGTTCGACGCTCGGGGTCGGGACCGAGCTTGCCTCACGCTACGGCCGGGGCGTCGTCGCCGACACGTCCCAGAGCGGGTGCCCCTCGAAGGGGTGCGCCGGTCGACGGTCGACTGCGGGCGGGGCGGGGTGGTCGGATCGCGGGGGCGCGTCGGGGCGGGTCGGGTCGGGTCGGGTCGGGTCGGGTCGACCTCAGTAGGCGCGGACCACCGTGGCGGATCGCCTCGCGGCCACGAACCCGGCCCGGTCGTAGAGGCCCAGGGCGCCCGTCGGGCTCGCCGAGTCGACGTCGAGCACGGCCACCTCGAGCCCCTCGGCGACGTGGGCCCTCAGGGTCGACGCGAGCAGGGACTGCGCGAGGTGCCGCCCCCGCCAGGCGCGTCGGACGCCGACGTACTCGACGTACGCGCACGGCCGACCGAGGGCGGCCCAGTCCTCGGGGTCGACGTCGCTCAGCACGAACGCGACCACCTGCTCGTCGGCCCGGGGGTCGTCGAGCGGACGCGCCACGGCGAGCAGGGAGAGGTCCTGCCGGAACGTGCTGGCGTCGACCATGCGGCCCCAACGCTCCTCACTCGTCGGCTGGCTGCCCCAGTGGTCGCGGAACGCGTCGTTGCGGGCCTGACGCGTCGCCTCGATCAGGTCGTCGGTCATCGTGACCAGGCGGACGGCCGGGTCGAGCGTGACGTCGACGATCGGTTCGGCGAGGTCGCGTCGCAGCTCGGTCCACCACCGCACCTCGTCGTAGCCGGCTCGGCGGAACGCCGCCCGCGAGGCACGGGCGTCCTCCTCGACGTCGGTCACGAGACCGGCCGGCAGCACCTCGTCGCAGGTGGCCAGGTGCTGCTCGCCCCGGGACCGCTGCCAGTCGAGCAGCCGACGGCCGAGGCCCTCACCACGACGTCGGGGGTCGACACCGCCGACGACCCCCACCCGCGCGAGGCTGATCCGGGTCGGGGAGAGGTGGCTGAGGCCCCAGGCGACGAACTGCCCGTCGACGTCGACCCCGACGATGCTGTCACGCCCGAGGTCGATGCCGGGCGAGGTGAGGTCGTCGCGCACGACCTCGAGCGAGCGGCCCCGGTCGGGGTGGTCGACGGCACCGATGCGGGCGCAGAGCGCGTGCAGGGGCACGAGGTCGTCGAGGGTCAGCGGCCGCCAGGTGACGCCCGCGACGGACTCGGGCGGTGCCACCCGGGCGGGTGCCGTCACCCGTTCTCGGACGGGCCGGTCGGCCGAGCCGACGGCGACGCCGTCGGCGGCCTCACCCCGGGCGACGACCACCGGGGTCGAGGTGGTCGGTGCCCCGGCAGCAGCGATCTCGGCGGCAGCGGTCTCGGTCGGCTGGTCGTCAGGCATCCGTCCATCCTGCCGGGCCGGACGCCCTCGTCGCCTCAGCCGGACGGCGGAGCGATGTCGTCGACCGGCACGGGGCACGGGTCCCACGACGACGAAGGGCCCCGGTCCGCACGAGGTGCGGGACGGGGCCCTTCGAGGTGAGGCCTTCGGGAGGCGCGGTGCGGGTCAGACCCTCACCGCACCTCCGTCAGTCGCTCAGTTGTAGGTGCCGGGCGTGAAGTCGTCCGACGAGAACGAGTCGAAGTCGACGAAGCTCAGGTCCGCCTCGTTGAACGACGCGTCATCGGTGAAGACGCGGTTGGGGTACCGCTCGGCCTTCGCCTCCTCGGTCGCCTCGACCGACACGTCGCGGTAACGCGACAGGCCGGTGCCCGCGGGGATGAGCTTTCCGATGATGACGTTCTCCTTCAGACCGACCAGCGGGTCGCTCTTGCCCTCCATCGCCGCCTGCGTCAGGACGCGGGTCGTCTCCTGGAAGGACGCGGCCGACAGCCACGACTCGGTCGCCAGCGAGGCCTTCGTGATGCCCATGACCTCTTGACGAGCGGACGCGGTCCGCTTGCCCTCGGTCAGTGCCGCACGGTTGATCTCGTTGTACTTCGACCGGTCGACGAGCTCACCGGGCAGCAGGTCGGTGTCGGCGTGGTCGACGACGGTGACCTTGCGGAGCATCTGACGGACGATGACCTCGATGTGCTTGTCATGGATCGGCACGCCCTGCGAGCGGTAGACGTCCTGGACGCCGCCCACGAGGTGCTGCTGCACCGCACGGACGCCCTTCACGCGAAGGACCTCCTTCGGGTCGACCGCACCGGCGATGATCTGCTCACCGAGCTCGACGTGCTGACCGTCCTCGACGAGGAGGGTCGAGCGCTTGAGCACGGGGTAGATCACTTCTTCGTCGCCGTTGTCGGGCTGCAGGATGACGCGGCGGGCCTTGTCGGTGTCCTCGATCGTGATGCGACCGGCCGAGTCGGCGATCGGGGACGCACCCTTGGGCGTGCGGGCCTCGAACAGCTCGGTCACGCGGGGCAGACCCTGCGTGATGTCGTCGGCCGAGGCCGAACCACCGGTGTGGAAGGTGCGCATCGTCAGCTGCGTGCCGGGCTCACCGATCGACTGGGCCGCGATGATGCCGACGGCCTCACCGATGTCGACCAGGTTGCCGGTGGCCAGCGAACGGCCGTAGCACTGCGCGCAGACGCCGACCGCGGCCTCGCAGGTGAGGACGGAGCGGACCTTGATGGTCTCGACCCCGGCCGCCACGAGCTCGTCGATCAGCACGTCTCCGACGTCGGCGCCGGCCTCGGCCAGCACCGTGCCCTGGGCGTCGACCGCGGCGGCCGCGAGCGACCGGGCGAACACGGTGTTCTCGACGGTCGCGTCGCGCACCATGACGCCGTTGGCGTCGGGTGCGGCGATCGGCATCTCGAGTCCACGCGAGGTGCCACAGTCGTCCTCACGGATGATGACGTCCTGCGACACGTCGACGAGACGACGGGTCAGGTACCCCGAGTCGGCCGTACGGAGGGCCGTGTCGGCCAGGCCCTTGCGGGCACCGTGCGTCGCGATGAAGTACTCGGCCACCGACAGACCCTCGCGGTACGACGAGATGATCGGGCGGGGGATGATGTCACCCTTCGGGTTGTTCACCAGGCCTCGCATGCCGGCGATGTTGCGCACCTGCAGCCAGTTACCACGAGCACCCGACGTCACCATGCGGTTGATGGTGTTGTCGACCGGGAAGTTCGACCGCATCTCGGCGGCGACCTCGTTCGTGGCCTCCGTCCAGATCTTGATCAGGTCGGCACGACGCTCGGCGTCGGAGATGAGGCCCTTGTCGAACTCGGACTGCACCGCCGCGGCCTGCTTCTCGTAGCCCGCGACGATCTCGGGCTTGCGGGGAGGCGTGAGCACGTCGGACAGCGCCACGGTGACACCCGAACGCGAGGCCCAGTAGAAGCCCGCGTCCTTGATGTTGTCGAGGGCGGCCGCGACGGCGACCTTCGGGTAGCGCTCGGCGAGGTCGTTGACGATCGTCGAGAGCATGCCCTTGTCGGTCACCTGCTGCACGAACGGGTAGTCCGCCGGCAGGTTCTCGTTGAAGAGCGCGCGACCGAGGGTCGTCTCGAGCAGGATGTCCTGCCCGACCTCGTAGCCCTCGGGAGCCTCGCCCTCGGCGAAGTGCACGCCGTTCATGCGGATCTTGACCATCGCGTTGAGGTCGAGCGAGCCCTGGTCCTTCGCGAGGATCGCCTCGGCGACCGACGAGAAGGCACGGCCTTCGCCCTCGGCACCCTCGGTGACCGTCGTGAGGTAGTGCAGGCCGATGATCATGTCCTGCGCGGGCAGGGTCACCGGGCGACCGTCGGACGGCTTCAGGATGTTGTTCGACGCGAGCATCAGGATGCGCGCCTCGGCCTGGGCCTCGACGGACAGCGGCAGGTGCACGGCCATCTGGTCACCGTCGAAGTCGGCGTTGAACGCCGCGCAGACGAGCGGGTGCAGCTGGATGGCCTTGCCCTCGACCAGCTGGGGCTCGAACGCCTGGATGCCGAGACGGTGCAGCGTGGGCGCACGGTTCAGCAGCACGGGGCGCTCGCGGATGATCTCTTCGAGGACGTCCCAGACCTGCGGGCGCGAACGCTCGACCATGCGCTTGGCCGACTTGATGTTCTGAGCGTGGCTCAGGTCGATCAGGCGCTTGATGACGAACGGCTTGAACAGCTCGAGGGCCATCTGCTTGGGCAGACCGCACTGGTGCAGCTTGAGCGTCGGGCCGACGATGATGACCGAGCGACCCGAGTAGTCGACGCGCTTGCCGAGCAGGTTCTGGCGGAAGCGACCCTGCTTTCCCTTGAGCATGTCGCTCAGGGACTTCAGGGCGCGGTTGCCGGTGCCGGTGACGGGGCGACCACGACGGCCGTTGTCGAACAGGGCGTCGACGGCCTCTTGCAGCATGCGCTTCTCGTTGTTCACGATGATCTCGGGGGCACCGAGGTCGAGCAGGCGACGGAGGCGGTTGTTCCGGTTGATCACGCGACGGTAGAGGTCGTTCAGGTCGCTGGTCGCGAAGCGGCCACCGTCGAGCTGCACCATCGGGCGCAGCTCGGGCGGGATGACCGGGACGACGTCGAGGACCATGGCGGCCGGCGAGTTGCCGGTGGCCAGGAACGAGCTGACGACGCGCAGGCGCTTGATGGCGCGGATCTTCTTCTGACCCTTGCCCTCGGAGATCTGCAGGTGGAGGTTCTCGGCCTCGGTGGTGAGGTCGAAGGCCTCGAGGCGCTTCTTGATCGCCTCGGCGCCCATGTGGGCCTCGAAGTAGATGCCGAAGCGGTCCTGCAGCTCGTGGAAGACGGCGTCCTCGGGCTTGAGGTCGCCGACCTTGAGGTTGCGGAAGTCCTCCCACACGCGCTCGAGGCGGTTGATGTCCTCGTCGAACGACTTGCGGGTCTGCGACATCTCCTTCTCGGCGCCGTCCTTCGCACGACGCTTCTGGTCGCTCTTCGCGCCTTCCTCCTCGAGGACGGCCAGGTCGTCCTCGAGCTTCTTCAGGCGGTCGGCGATGCGCGTGTCGCGCTGCGACTCGAGCTGCTTGATCTCGAGACGGAGCTCGTTCTCGAGCCCGGGCATGTCGGCGTGACGGCCCTCTTCGTCGATCGAGATGACCATGTAGGCCGCGAAGTAGATGACCTTCTCCAGGTCTTTCGGGGCCATGTCGAGCAGGTAGCCCAAGCGCGAGGGGACACCCTTGAAGTACCAGATGTGCGTGACGGGGGCGGCGAGCTCGATGTGGCCCATGCGCTCACGACGCACGGACGACTTCGTGACCTCGACGCCGCAGCGCTCGCAGACGATGCCCTTGAAACGGACGCGCTTGTACTTGCCGCACGCGCACTCCCAGTCACGCGAGGGCCCGAAGATCTGCTCTCCGAAGAGGCCGTCCTTCTCGGGCTTCAGCGTGCGGTAGTTGATGGTCTCCGGCTTCTTGACCTCACCGTGCGACCAGGCGCGGATGTTCTCGGCAGTGGCGAGGCCGATCCGCAGCTCATCGAAAGTTGTTGCTTCGATCAAAATTTAATCCCTTGTCAGATGTATCGACGTGTCGTTGTGGGAAGGGGGCTTAGATCTCGTCGACGTTCGACGATTCGAAGCGGGAGGAGATGTTGATGCCGAGCTCTTCGGCGGCACGGAAGACCTCGTCGTCCGTGTCGCGCAGGCTGACCGTCTGGCCGTCGGCCGAGAGGACCTCGACGTTCAGGCAGAGCGACTGCATCTCTTTGATGAGGACCTTGAAGCTCTCGGGGATGCCGGGCTCCTGGATGTTCTCGCCCTTGACGATGGCTTCGTACACCTTCACGCGGCCGAGGATGTCGTCCGACTTGATGGTCAGGAGCTCTTGCAGCGCGTACGCGGCGCCGTAGGCCTCGAGGGCCCAGACCTCCATCTCGCCGAAGCGCTGGCCACCGAACTGCGCCTTCCCACCCAGCGGCTGCTGCGTGATCATCGAGTACGGGCCCGTCGAACGAGCGTGGATCTTGTCGTCGACGAGGTGGTGCAGCTTCAGGATGTACATGTAACCGACCGAGATCGGGTTGGGGAACGGCTCACCCGAGCGACCGTCGAACAGTCGCGCCTTGCCGGACGAACCGATCAGGCGCTCGCCGTCGCGGGTCGGCAGGGTCGAGTCGAGCAGACCCTCGATCTCGCGCTCGGCGGCACCGTCGAACACCGGGGTGGCGACCTTCGTGCCGGGAGCGGCGCTGAGCGCCTCTTCCGGCAGGTTCTTCGCCCACTCCTGGATGCCCTCGACGTTCCAGCCCTGCGCGGCGATCCACCCGAGGTGGATCTCGAGCACCTGGCCGAAGTTCATGCGGCCGGGCACGCCGAGCGGGTTGAGGATGATGTCGACGGGGGTGCCGTCGGCGAGGAAGGGCATGTCCTCGACGGGGAGGATCGTCGAGATGACGCCCTTGTTGCCGTGACGACCGGCGAGCTTGTCACCCGCGGTGATCTTGCGCTTCTGGGCGATGAACACGACCACGCGCTGGTTGACGCCCGAGCCGAGCTCGTCGTCGCCGTCCTGCGAGTCGAACACCTTGACGCCGATGACCGTTCCCTGCTCGCCGTGGGGCACCTTCAGGGACGTGTCGCGGACCTCGCGGCTCTTCTCGTTGAAGATCGCGCGCAGCAGGCGCTCTTCGGCGCTGAGCTCGGTCTCGCCCTTCGGCGTGACCTTGCCCACGAGGATGTCGCCGGGGCGCACCTCGGCACCGATGCGGATGATGCCGCGCTCGTCGAGGTCGGCCAGCAGGTCGGGGCTGACGTTGGGGAGGTCACGGGTGATTTCCTCCTTGCCGAGCTTCGTGTCGCGGGCGTCGACTTCGTACTCTTCGATGTGGATCGAGGAGAGCGTGTCGTCCTTCACGAGGTTCTGCGACAGGATCATCGCGTCCTCGTAGTTGTAGCCCTCCCACGGCATGAACGCGACGAGCAGGTTCTTGCCGAGCGCGAGCTCGCCGTTCTCGGTCGCGGGACCGTCGGCGATGACCTCGCCGACCTCGACGCGCTGGCCGGCGTCGACGATCACGCGGTGGTTGTAGCTGGCGCCCTGGTTCGAGCGGTCGAACTTGCGCAGGTAGTAGTCCTGCGTGCCGCCGTCGTCGAGCTGCACGGTGACGACGTCGGCCGACACCTCGGAGACCACGCCCGCGGCGTCGGCGGTGACGACGTCACCGGCGTCGATCGCGGTGTAGCCCTCCATGCCGGTGCCGACGAGGGGGCTCTCGCTGCGGACGAGCGGGACGGCCTGACGCTGCATGTTGGCACCCATGAGGGCGCGGTTCGCGTCGTCGTGCTCGAGGAACGGGATCAGCGACGTGGCCACCGACACCATCTGGCGCGGCGAGACGTCCATGTAGTCGACCTCGGCCTTGTCGACGAGCTCGACCTCGCCGCCCTTCTTGCGGACGAGCACCTTGTCGTCGACGAAGTCGAAGGAGTCGTTCAGGGGCGCGTTCGCCTGGGCGACGACGTAGTCGTCCTCTTCGGAGGCGGTGAGGTAGTCGATCGTCGTGGTGACGTTGCCCTTGTTCACGCGACGGTACGGCGTCTCGATGAAGCCGAACGAGTTGATGCGGGCGAAGGACGCCAGCGAACCGATCAGACCGATGTTCGGGCCTTCAGGGGTCTCGATCGGGCACATGCGGCCGTAGTGCGAGGGGTGGACGTCGCGGACCTCGACGCCGGCACGCTCACGCGACAGACCACCGGGGCCGAGCGCGCTGAGGCGACGCTTATGCGTCAGACCCGAGAGCGGGTTGTTCTGGTCCATGAACTGCGACAGCTGCGAGGTGCCGAAGAACTCCTTGATCGCGGCGACGACGGGGCGCACGTTGATCAGGGTCTGCGGCGTGATCGCCTCGATGTCCTGCGTGGTCATGCGCTCGCGGACGACGCGCTCCATGCGCGACAGACCGGTGCGGACCTGGTTCTGGATCAGTTCGCCGACCGCGCGGATGCGACGGTTGCCGAAGTGGTCGATGTCGTCGACGTCGAGGCGCAGCTGGACGGGCTCGCCGTCGCGCGTGCCGTTCATCGTCTTCTCTTCGGCGTGCAGCGAGACCAGGTACTTGATCGTCGCGACGATGTCGTCGACGGTCAGGACCGAGTCGCCGAGCGGCGCGTCGATGCCCAGCTTGCGGTTGATCTTGTAGCGACCCACCTTCGCCAGGTCGTAGCGCTTGTGGTTGAAGTAGAAGTTGTCGAGGAGCGCACGCGCGGCCTCGGCGGCGACCTGCTCGCCCGGACGCAGCTTGCGGTAGATGTCCTTGAGCGCCTCTTCCTTCGTGAGGATGGCGTCCTTCTCGAGGGTCGCCTCGATCGAGGCGAAGCCCTTGAACTCCTCCATGATCTCTTCGCTCGTCAGGCCCAGGGCCTTGAGGAAGACGGTGACGCTCTGCTTGCGCTTGCGGTCGATGCGCACGCCGACCTGGTCGCGCTTGTCGATCTCGAACTCGAGCCAGGCACCACGGCTCGGGATGACGCGTGCCGAGTAGATGTCCTTGTCGCTGGTCTTGTCGGACGCGCGCTCGAAGTAGACGCCCGGGCTGCGGACGAGCTGCGAGACGACGACGCGCTCGGTGCCGTTGATGATGAACGTGCCCCGCTCGGTCATGAGGGGGAAGTCGCCCATGAAGACCGTCTGGGTCTTGATCTCACCGGTGAGGTGGTTCATGAACTCGGCGTTCACGTAGAGGGGCGCGGCGTAGGTCTTGCCACGCTCTTTGCACTCGTCGATCGTGTACTTGGGCTCTTCGAGCTCGGGAGCCGTGAACGAGAGCTGCATGGTCTCGCCGAGGTCCTCGATCGGCGAGATCTCCTCGAAGATCTCTTCCAGGCCCGAGTGGAGGGCCAGGTCGGTGCGACCCTGCTCGGTCGCCTCGGCGAGGCGGTCCTTCCAGATGTCGTTGCCGACGAGCCAGTCGAAGCTCTCGGTCTGCAGCGCCAGGAGGTCGGGGACCGTCAGCGTGTCGGTGATCTTGGCGAACGAGAGCCGCGATGCGTTGCGACCGTTCTTGGGTGAATTGGTGGATGCGTTGTTCGCAGCAGCCAAGGAAGTAACCTCCGTGGACCCCGTCGGGTCATCACTGTCGGACAGTATGTGGTGAGTGTGTGAACGGCCCTACCCGGCGGACACCATCCACCCCGCCGTCATATTCGGGGGTGGGTGTCTCGAGACGTTGTCGACCGCAATATGACGACAGGACGCACGGGGAGCGCAAAGGTCCATACTAGGTCGCCCCGGACACGCCTGGCAAGCCCTGTCGTTGACCTTTCGCTCGAGCTTCGGTATAACCCGGGCGCATGCACAGGCGATCCCCGGGATCGTGGGCCGCGCGCGCCTCCTGGTCCCGGTGATGGGAGGCTGGAGGCATGGCCGCACAGCACGACGAACCGCCCGTCGAGATCTCGATCGGGGCGGGCCTCGCCCGCGTGGACGAGGACCGGCACCGCCCGGGCTCGTACACGCTCGTCGTCGACGGCACGCCCCAGTCGCACGTCGACCTCGACGACCCGACGCACCTGGCGTTCGAGTACGTCCGACGGATCGGCCACGCCGTCGACTTGCTGCCCGAGGGGCCGGTCACGGCGCTCCACCTCGGGGCGGGTGCCCTCACCCTGCCCCGCTACGTCGAGGCCACCCGACCGGGCTCGCGCCAGCAGGTGATCGAGCTCGAGGCCGACCTCGTGGCCCTGGTGCGCGAGACCCTGCCGCTGCCGCGCGGCGCGTCGATCCGGGTGCGCTACGGCGACGCCCGCGAGGTGATGGTCAAGCTGCCCGCGGGGCTCCGCGGCACGGTCGACCTGCTGATCGTCGACGTGTTCGGCGGGTCGCAGATCCCGGCGCACGTGACCTCGCTCGAGTTCTACGCGGCGGCGGCCGAGTTCCTGTCGCCGACCGGCATGCTGATCGTCAACTCGGCCGACGGCGCGGGGCTGGCCTTCGCCCGGGGGCAGGCGTCGACGCTCGCGACCGTCTTCGACCACGTCGTCGCGGTCGCCGACCCCGCCACGCTCAAGGGTCGCCGCTTCGGCAACGTCGTGCTGATCGGCTCGCACTCACCGCTGCCGACCGATCGCATGCCCCGGCTCTACTCGTCGGACCCGCTGCCGGCGAAGGTCGTCCACGGCCGCGAGCTGCGCGACTTCGTCGCCGGGGCGCCCGTCGTCACCGACGCGACGGCCGTTCCCTCGCCCGAGCCGTCGCGGAGCGTGTTCGGGGCGCGCTGACCGCCACCGCACGGGGCCGGGCGACGGGCGACGGGCGCGGGCCTACTGGTCGGCGCGGGGCGCGGGGGCGCCGAGGGCGGCGCGCAGGCGGGCCTCGGCGTCGTCGGGGGCCTTGGCCGCCTCGACGTTGGCCTCGGTCACGGCCTTGATGACCTCTTCGCGCTGGATCTTGACCCCGCGCGGTGCGTCGATGCCGATGCGCACGCCGTCGCCACGGGAGTCGAGCACCGTGATGACGATGTCGTCGCCGATCACGATGCGTTCTCCGACCTTGCGTGTCAGCACCAGCATCGGGCCAGCTTACCGAGCGGGCGGCCGTCGGTGACGACGACAGGCAGGAGGCGCGGGTCGGCCGCCGGGGGACGCGTCGGCCACGGGGCACCACCGCGGCAGGACGACGACCGCGGGAGGCGCGGCTCAGCGGCCCGCGCCTCCTTCGCGCCAGCCCACCGGCACGCCGAGCAGGTGCACCGTGCCCGGGGTCGCCGTGTCGTCCTCGCCGACCACCGCGGCCGCGACCACGGGCGCGACCGCTCGGACGGCCTCGACCCAGCGGGCCGTGTCGTCGTGCTTGCGTCCGACGTCGACCGCGACCCACACCTGGTCGGCCGCGATCGCCTCGAGGGCGGCGGGGGCGGCGGCGTCCCAGGCGAGCGCGGTCACGACGGCCGAGTTCTCGTGCACGCCGGTCGCCCGGGCCAGGATGCCGCTGCGGCGGTCGGACACGTCGACCGAGCGCAGCCCGAACGTCGACGCCATCTGGGCGGCCACGCGGAACGCATCGCCGGGGCGGCCGACCACGACGACGAGGTCGCCTGCCCCGCGCGACACGTCGGGGGCGGCCGGCACACCCGGGGTGGCGACGGCCCGGGCCTGCGCGGCGAGGGCGTCGGCGGCGGCCGCGAGCGAGGCGGCCGTGCGCCGGGGAGCGGCCCCGTGCGGCGCGTCGGGGTCGGCGGCGTCACCGTCGGCCGGGGCGGCGGCACCGGTGCCCGCGGCTGCGGCACCGGCAGCTGCGGCAGCACCGGCCGCCGGCGCGATGCCGTTGAAGGTGAGGTCGTCCATGATCGAGGCGAAGGCGTCGGTTCGCGTCGACACGTCGGCCGGGGGCGAGACCGGCACCGCACCTCCCGGGGTCGAGTCGGTCGACGCCGCGGCAGGGCTGGACGCCCCGCCCGCGGCGGCGGCCGCCCGAGCGGCACGGCGGGGGCTCACCGGCGTGGCCGACCCGGTCAGCACGTCGTCGAACCCGTCGCGCACGGGGGCGCTCGACGCGGCCGCGTCACCCGGGGCCATCGACGCCGACCACGCGGCCCGGGGCGCGGGCGTCCCCGCGCGCAGGGCGTCCTCGGCCTCGTCGGCCGAGGCCAGCAGCGCCGCGATGCCCGCCCGCTCGGCCGGCACCGGCGTCGTGATGCGCACACGGGCGACGGGCAGGTCGATCGCGGGGTCGGGCACCTCGACGGTGACCTCGTAGTGCTTGCGGGCGAAGAAGCCCGCGACTCCCCCGACGGTGACCTTCTGGGCGGCGACGATGCGCGCCGAGGCGCCGTGGGTCGCCCGCACCTCGCGGCGCAGCTCGTCGAGCGAGTCGCCGGTCATGACGATCGTGGTCGCCATCTCAGGCCACGATCGAGTCGGTCGCGCGGACGACGCCGACGGTCTCGATGGTCGACCCGGCGGCGGTGGCCTCCTGGTACGAGAGCACGGGCAGGCCGTTCTGCTGGGCCGAGACGAGCCGGTGGATCGCCGGTCGCAGCGCCGGCGCGCAGACGAGCACCGCGCCGAGCCCCTGCGCCTCGACCGCCTGCACGGCCTCGCGCAGCGACCCGAGCACCTGCTCGACCCGGTGGCCGTCGAGCAGGATCTGGGTGCCCTGGTCGCTCGGCCGCAGCCCCTCGAGCATCGACTGCTCGAGCGTGGGGTCGATCATGATGACCCGCAGCACGCGCCCGTCGAGGTACTGCGCCGTGAGCGCGGGGCCCAGGGAGGCGCGGGCCGCCTCGACGAGTCCCTCCGGGTCGGTCGACACCTTCGCCCGCAGCGTCAGCCCTTCGCAGATGCGGGCGAGGTCGTTGATCGGGATGCGCTCGGCGAGCAGCCCCTGCAGCACGCGCTGCAGCTCGGCGAGCGAGAGCATGCTCGGCACGAGGTCGTCGACGGCGGGTGCGTTGACCTGCTTGACGCCCTCGGTGAGCACGCGGACGTCCTCGCGGGTGAGCAGGCGGGCGGCGTTGTCGGCGATGATCGACGACAGGTGGGTGACGAGCACCGAGACGCGGTCGATCACGGTCGCGCCGGTCATCTCGGCGCTGTGCCGCATCTCGGCGGGCACCCACTTGCCGGCCAGGCCGAAGACGGGCTCGACCGTGGCGGTGCCGGGCAGGCCGTCGAGCTGGTCGCCGAGGGCGAGCACCGAGCGGGCCGGGGCCTGGCCGCGGCCCGCCTCGACGCCCGCGATGCGGATCGAGTACGTCGCGGGCGGCAGGTCGACGCTGTCGCGGGTGCGGACCGGCGGCACGACGATGCCGAGGTCGACGGCGATCTTGCGCCGCAGCGCCTTGACCCGGCCGAGCAGGTCGTCCGAGCCGCCGCCGACCATGTCGACCAGGTCGGGCGCCAGCAGGATCTCGAGGGCGTGCACCCGCATCTGCTCGAGCAGGTCGTCGGTCGTGTCGGTGGGGGCGACGACCGCCGCCTGCTGTTCTGCGAGGGCCGCGCGCGCCTCCTCGGCCTTCGCGGCGACGCCGAGCCGGTAGGCGACGACGAGCAGGGCGCCGCCGATCAGGAGGAAGGCGACGATCGGCATGCCGGGGATGAACCCCATGCCGATCGCGGCGACGCCCGCGACGGCGAGCGCGATGCGCGACTGCCCGAGCTGCGACGCGGCCTGGGCGCCCATCTCGGTGTCGGCTCCGGAGCGGGTGACGATCATGCCGGTCGAGACGGCCATCAGCAGGGCGGGGATCTGGGTGGTGAGGCCGTCGCCGATGGTGAGCAGGCCGTAGTGCGACAGGGCGTCGCCGATGGCCATGCCGTTCTGCAGGGCGCCGATCGCGATGCCGCCGACCAGGTTGATGATGATGATGATGATGCCGGCGATGGCGTCGCCCTTGACGAACTTCGAGGCTCCGTCCATCGCGCCGTAGAAGTCGGCCTCGGCGCTGACGTCGGCGCGGCGCTGCTTGGCGACCTCGTCGGTGATCAGGCCGGCGTTGAGGTCGGCGTCGATCGCCATCTGCTTGCCGGGCATGGCGTCGAGGGTGAACCGCGCGCCCACCTCGGCCACGCGCTCGGCGCCCTTCGTGACGACCACGAACTGGATCACGACCAGGATCAGGAAGATCACCGAGCCGATGATGATCGAGCCGCTCACGGCGACGTGTCCGAACGCCGCGATGACGTCGCCCGCGTAGCCGTCGCCCAGGACGAGCCGGGTCGACGCGACGTTCAGCCCGAGGCGGAACAGCGTGGCGACGAGCAGCAGCGACGGGAACACCGAGAAGTCGAGCGGCTTCTTGACGAACAGCGTCGTCAGCAGGATCACCAGCGCCAACAGGATGTTGAGGATGATCAGCACGTCGAGCAGCGGCGCGGGCACCGGCACGACGAGCAGCAGCACGATGCCGACGATGCCGACCGGGACGGCGAGCTTGGGCAGGGTGGACTTCATCGGGTGCCTCCAGAGGTGGCGGGGCGGACGGAGCGGGAGGGCGCGGGAGGCGCGGTGCGGGAGGTCGCGGAGCCCGCGGCGGTCGCGGCGGTCGCGACCTCGCGGGCGATGCGGATGCGGCGGGGCACGGCGTCGGCCTCGAGCGACTCGGGGGCGAGGACGCCGGCGACCTCGTCGGCGGTCGTGACGCGAGGCGGGGTGTGCGTGCCGGTCAGCGTGCCGCGGGCCTTGAGCGCCATGACGAAGGTGAGCACGCGGGCGACCGGCGTGTAGAGGTCGACGGGGATCTCGTCGCCGAGCCCGCAGGCGGCGTGCAGGGCCCGGGTCAGCGGCACGTCGACGACGAGCGGCACGCCGTCTGCGCTGGCCTGCTCGCGGATGCGGGCCGCGACGGTGCCGGCGCCCTTCGCGACGACGCGCGGCGCCGACTTGCCGGGCTCGTACTTCACGGCGACGGCGTAGTCGGTCGGGTTGACCATGACGACGTCGGCGTCGGCGATGGCCCCGATCATGCGGTTGCGGCTCATCGCGAGCTGACGGGACCGCCGTTGCGACTTGACCAGGGGGTCGCCGTCGCTCGACTTGTTCTCGTCCTTGACCTCTTTCTTGGTCATGCGCGTCTTCTTGCGGTTGCGACGCATGACGACGAAGACGTCGGCGAAGGCCAGCAGCAGGCCGGCCGCGATCGCCGCCTTGATCAGGATGCCGGTGCCGGCCTCGGCCTCCTCGAGCACGGCCGAGACGCTGAGACCGCCGCCGCTCGTCAGCACGGGCATCAGGCCCTGGATCGCGAACCAGAGCACGAGGCCGACGACGGTCGTCTTGATGAGGGCCTTCGCGCCGTTCCAGAGCGCCTGCGTGCCGAAGGTGTTCTTCAGGCCGTTGAGCAGGTTGAACTGCTCGTAGTTGCCGGTCATGCGCTTGATGTGGACGCCGCCCTGCACGATCGCGGTGGCCAGCACGGCCACGCCGACCACGGCGAGCATCGGACCGATGGTGGCGGCCATCGACCCGGCGCCCTGCATCAGCTCGGTGACGACCGTCGACGAGTCGGGGTGCGCGATCGCCTGACGGATGGAGAAGATCTGGTCGACGCCGGCCGACGAGGCCCGCTCGATGGTGGACGGGATCATCACGGCAGCCGCGCCGACGCCCACCCAGGCGCTGAGGTCCTGCGACCGGGACAGCTGGCCCTTCGAGTGGACCTCCTTCATGCGCTTGTCGGTCGCGGCCTCCGAACGCTCGCCGGAATCGTCCGCCATGTCAGCCCACCCCCAGCAGCATGTCGGCGGCGTCGCCGGTCAGCGAGGCCACGACGCCGGGCAGCGCGAGGAACACGCCGCCGGCCAGCATGACCGTCATGAGGATCTTGAGCGGGAACCCCATCGCGTAGGCGTTGAGGGCGGGCGCGACGCGCGAGAGCAGGCCGAGGCCGACGTCGGCGAGGAACAGCACGACGCAGAGCGGCCCGGCGATCTGGATGGTCGAGAGGAAGAGCTGGCTGACGCCCGTGGTGAGCAGCTCGACCGGGTGGGTGAGGTCCATGCCGAGGCCGAGCGGGACGGCGTCGAACGAGCGGGTGAGCCCGCCGATGATCAGCTGGTAGCCCCCGGTCGCGAACATCAGCGCCAGCGCGGTCATCTGGAACAGGCGGGTGAACTGCGCGCCGTTGACCATCGACTGCGGGTCGAACGCCTGGGCGAGCGTGAAGCCGCCGAAGAGGTCGATCAGGCTGCCGGCCGCCTGCACCGCGGCGAAGGCGACGAACACCAGGAAGCCCAGGACGGCGCCGACGACGATCTCGAGGACGAGCGCCATGACGAAGGGGCCCGTCTCGAGCGAGACGTAGCCGGGTGCCACGCGAGGCGCGACGGCGAGCGCCAGGCCGATGCCGAGCATCGCCTTCACCCGCGCCGGGAACGCCCGGTACGAGAACGGAGGCGCGATGACGATGAACGCGGTCATGCGGACCGCGGCGAGCAGCGTGGCCTCGAGCCAGCTCAGGTCGAACGACACGGTCGCCCCTACCCGCCGCTGAGCAGCTGGGGGATGCGGTCGAACACCATGGTGGTGAACGACACCATCTCGCTGATCATCCAGTGGCCGGTGACGACGAGCGCGATGCCGACGGCGACGGCCTTCGGCACGAACGAGAGCGTGACCTCCTGGATCTGGGTGATCGACTGCAGCAGCGAGATCGCGAAACCCACCACGAGCGAGGTGATCAGCACGGGCGCGGCGAGCTTGCCCGTGATGATCAGGGCCTGCATCGAGAGGTCGAGGACGGCGTTGGAATCCATCAGGCACCCACCTGGTAGCTCTCGATGAGGCTCTTGATGATCAGGCCCCAGCCGTCGACGAGGACGAACAGCAGGATCTTGAACGGCAGCGAGATCATCACCGGCGGCAGCATCATCATGCCCATCGACATGAGGGCGGCGCTGACGACGAGGTCGATGACGAGGAAGGGGATGAAGATGACGAAGCCGATGATGAAGGCGGCGCGCAGCTCGCTGATCATGAACGACGGGATGAGCGTCAGCATGGGCACGTCGGCCTGGCTGTCGGGGTTCGGCTGGCCCGCCGACCGCGTCATCAGCGCGAGGTCCTCCTCGCGGGTGTGGGCGAGCATGAACTCGCGCAGCGGCGCGATGCCGGCGTCGATCGCGCCCTGCAGGTCGAGGCGGCCGTCGAGGTAGGGCTGCACGGCGTCCGTGTTGATGTGGGTCAGGATCGGAGCCATGATGAACAGGCTCAGGAACAGGGCCAGCCCGGCGAGCACCTGGTTCGGCGGGATCGACGGCAGCGCGAGCGCGTTGCGGGTCATCGCCAGCACCACGAAGATCTTCGTGAACGACGTCATCATGAGCAGCAGCGCCGGGGCGACGCTCAGCAGCGTGATGCCGATCAGCGTCACGACGGCCTGGCTCGGTGCCCCGTCGGGGCCGTTGATGTCGATGTTCAGGCCACCGGTGCCCGTGCCGTCGGACGTCGTCTGGTCGGTCTGGGTGAAGTCGGTGGGCGTCGTCCCGGTGGTGCCCTCGGTGCCGGTGCCGTCGGTGGCCGGGGCCGTGGGTGCGGTGGGGGCCGTCGGGGCGACCGGCGCGGCGTTGGCCTGCTGACCGATCAGCATGACGAGGGCCGACGCCATGACGAGCGCGAGCAGCGTCACGACGACCGCCCGCGCGAAGCGGGTGTCGGCGAAGCGGACCGGGGCCGCACCGACCACCGAGCGCCCGAGGGGGGCGCCGTGCAGGCCGTCGCGCACGGTCGGGCGGACGAGCTGACCGAGGGCGAGGACGAAGGAGGGGCGGGTCGAGGGGGCGGACGACCGACGGCCGGTCATCCGGCTCGTCCGCTGCGGAGGGCCGCTGCCGCCTGGCGCCACGTGTCGGGGGCCAGGATCGAGCCCTCGATCGACTTCGCGGTGCGACCGCGACCGCCGCGACGCTCGGCGAGGTCCCGGGGCCGCGAGGCGGCGGCCCGACGGGCGGCGCCGCGGGGGCGGAGCAACTCGGCGGGGGTGGTCTCGGCGAGGACGGCGTCGGCGGGGGTCGTGTCGACGGGACGGGCCGGCAGCCCGTCGCGGGCCGCGGCACCCTCGGCCGACAGGACGGACGCGAAGGCGACGGGCGCGATCGGGGTGACCCGCGCCTCCTGGGCCCCGGGCACGACCTCGTCGGTGCGCGGCTCGGGGACGAGCGTGAGGGCTCCGGCGTCGACCGGACGGTCGGCCGCGGCCAGCACGGTCACCGACGACTCGGTGACGCCGAGCACGAGGCGCTCGCCCTCGACGTCGACGACGACGACGCTCGCCTTCGCCCCGACGCCCTGACGGGCGACGACCGAGACCTGCGACGTGGCGCGGGTGCCCGCGCGACCGCCCTTCACCAGGCGCTTCTGCAGCACCCAGAGCAGGGCGAGGACCACGCCCAACGAGAGGACGACCCGCAGGCCGACGACGACGGTGTCCACGATCAGGCGATGCCGTCGGCGACGTCGAGGATCTTGGTGATGCGGACGGCGTAGTCCTGGTCGACGACGACGACCTCGCCGTGCGCGATCAGGCGGCCGTTGAGCAGCACGTCGGCGGGCGCACCGGCCGAGCGGTCGAGCTCGATGACGGCGCCGGGCTCGAGGCCGAGGACGTCGCGGACCGACATGCGGGTGCGACCGATCTCGACGGTGAGCGCCATCTCGACGTTGTTGATGCGGCCGAGGTTGCCGGTCGACACCGCACCCGCGCTCGGCACCGCCGACGACGGTCCGGCGATCGTGCCGGTCTCGCGCAGGCGCAGGGCGAACCAGCCGGCGGGCTGACCCGCGGCCGTCAGCTCGAAGACGACCGTCTCGGGGTCGGCGAGCAGGGCGTCGGCCGACTCGCGACGGCTCTCGCCGAGCACGCCGGTGCCGAGCACGCCGGTCGCCGCCTCGAGGGCGGGGCGCAGCACGTCCGAGACCGACACCAGGGGGTTGTCGGTCCCCGCGGCGGCGGCGAGCTGGTCCATGTCGGCCAGGACGACCGCCGTGTCGGCCGAGACCGAGCCGACGAACGACGTGACGACGACCGACGGGCCCGCGGCACGAAGACCGGAGGCGGACGCCGCGTCGACGGCCACGGCACGCAGCGGCGTGGGGGTCGGCAGCTGGGCGACCAGCGCCTCGGCCGCCGCGGTGTGCAGGGTGATGGTCGTGCCGGTCATGAGGTTCCTTCTTCGGTGCCGGTCAGGGAGGTGGAGACGACGATGCCGGCCAGCCGCGAGCCCGCGGCTCCGACGGCGGCACGCCCGACGGCCTGACCGTCGACGCTGATCTCGAGGGGCCGGTGCTGCGGGTGCGGCAGCGGCAGCAGGTCGCCGACGGCCAGCCCGAGCACGACGCTCGGCAGCACCGCGGCGGGGGCGAAGGTCAGCGAGACGCCGACCGGCACGGAGGCGAGCTGGGCGCCGAGCAGGTCGCGGGCGTCGGCGGCGTCGATCGTCGGGTTGGACTCGCCGAGCTGCGACAGCAACACGTCGGCGGGGATCGCGACCGTGCCGGGCGCGACGCGCTCGCCGACGCGGATCTCGAACGAGGCCACGATCATCAGGTCGGACTTCTGCGCGGCCTGGGCGAACTGCGAGTTGTACTGGAACCCGCCGACGCTGATCGGGTCGGCGAGCATCGTGCCGAACGAGTAGCGCAGGTCGTCGAGGGCGTCGTCCATCAGGCGGCGGACGAGGGCCTGCTCGACGGGGGTGAAGGTGCGCTCGGGCAGCGCCGTGGGCTTCACCGCGCCGAGCATGTGGCTGACCCAGGTCAGGGCGGCCGACGACGGGAACTGGATGACGGCCTTCGCCGAGACGCCCTCGAGCGCGCAGAGCACCATCGCGGTGGTCGCCGGCAGCGACGAGGCGTACTCGTCGTACGTGAGCATCTGCACCTGCTCGCAGGTGACCGACGACAGCACCCGCACCTTGGCGGTGAGCTGCGTGCCCCACTGCCGGGCGAAGGTGTCGAAGGCCAGCTCGAGGACGCGCGAGTGCTCGCGGGCGAGGGTGGTCGGGCGACGGAAGTCGTAGACCTCGACGGTCTTCTGCGGGCGCGCCGACGCACCGACCGTCACGGTCGTCGCGGTGCTGCCCGTCGGGGCGTCGAGGAGTGTCACGGACGGAGCTATCGGCCCACCCCACCTGAGCGTTAGCCCAGCATCACGCGTACCCCCCGTACTGGGTCGTCGGAGTCAGTGCCCTGAGGAGTCCTCCTCCTCGGTCGCGTGCTCCTCCTTCTCGGCCTTCGGCTTCTCCTCGGCGGGAGCCTCGGCCGTGGTCGAGGTGTCGGCCGCCTGCTGGACGGTGGGGTTGCGGCCGTCGGTCACCGCGCCTCCCGCGGCGGCCGCCGCCTGTTCGAGCTGCGGCAGCAGGGCGCTGACCGCGTCGGACTGGTTCGACAGGACGACGATGTCGACGCGGCGGTTCGCGGCGAGGTCGGCGTCGGTCGAGCCGGCGCTGAGCGGCCGGGACGAGCCGTAGCCGACGGACTGGATGTGGTCGGCGGCCATGCCGCCCCGCTCGACCAGGTCGCGCAGCACCTGGGTGGCGCGGGCGGACGAGAGCTCCCAGTTGGTGGCGTAGGGGGCGGTCGAGCTGCGCTGGTCGGCGTGGCCCTCGACCGACACGTCGTGCCCGGCGGTCTTGAGGACCGGGCCGATCGCGTTCATCACGCTGACGGCGGTGCCGCTGAGGTCGGCGCTGTTCGTGCCGAAGAACGTCTCGGAGCCGATCAGGCGGATCGTCAGCCCGCGGGCGTCGACGGCGAACTGCACGTCGCCGCTCAGGCCCGAGCCCTCGAGGTTCGCCGCGACGGCCGCCTTGATCGCCTCGAGGTCGTCGAGCTCGGCCTGCGCCGCGGTCGATGCCGCGGCGGCCTGCTCGGCGGTCTGCGCCTCGCCCGACGCGGCCGTCTTGCTCATGTCGGTCTCGGTGCCGGTCGAGTAGCCCGCCCCGTCGGGCGTGACGTCGTCGGCGGCGACGACCGTGCCCGAGGCGGTGTCGATCTTGCCGACCTCGGTCTGGCCGAAGCCGGTCGCGAGCGAGTTGCGGAGGGCCATGTACTTGTCCTGGTCGACGGTCGACATCGCGTAGAGCACGATGAACATGCACATGAGCACGGTGATCATGTCCATGTACGAGGCCATCCAGCGCTCGTCGGGGTGCTCGTCCTCGGCGTGCCCCTTCTTCTTCCGGGCGCCGCGCGAGCCGCTCATGCGGCCAGCCCCTGGTCGTCGCCGGGCTTGCCCGCCCCGACCTTCGCCTTGCCGCCCTTGCCGGCCGCGCCCTCGAGCGCGTGCGTCGGCACCATGGCCTTGAGGCGTTCGCCGAGGAGGCGCGGCTGGCTTCCCGCCTGGACGGCCAGCACGCCCTCGAGCAGCAGGGTCATGCGGGCCTCGTCGAGGTCGGCCAGCTTCTTCAGGCGGGCGCCGAGCGGCAGCCAGAGGAAGTTCGCCGTCAGCAGGCCCCACAGGGTCGCGACGAACGCCGCGGCGATCATGTGGCCGAGCTCGTCGGGCTCGGCGAGGTTCTCGAGCACGTGCGTGAGGCTGACGACCGTGCCGACGATGCCGACCGTCGGGGCGTACCCGCCGAGGCTCATGAAGAACTTGCTGGCGGTGCGGTCGGCCGCGAGGCGGGACTCCATCTCGTCCTCGAGCAGGATGCGCAGCTCTTCGCCGTCGGTGCCGTCGGCGATGTTCTGCAGGGCGCCCTTCATGAAGGGGTCGTCGAGCTTCTCGGCCTCCTGCTCGAGCGACAGCAGGCCTTCGCTGCGGGCCTTCTCGGCGAGCGAGACGACGCCGTCGATGACCGACTGCGGCGGGACGACCTTGCCGGTGAACGCGCGGGGGATCTTCTTGAAGCTGAGGATGGCGTCCTTGATCGTCGTGCCGGCGATGCCGACGCCGATCGTGGCGCCGAAGACGAGGATGATCGGCGCGGGCAGCAGCAGCCCGGCGATGCTGACGCCCTCGAGCTGGATCATGCCGAACAGGGCGCCCAGCGCGAGGACGATGCCGATGATCGTTGCGGGATCCACGGTCAGCGTCCCTGCGTGGTGTCGGACGGGGCGTGCGCCGCCGGGGCGTGCACGGCGGGAGCCTGCACGGGGGGACGGAACTCGGTGACGCGACCCGCGCCTCCCGTGCCGGACGAGCCCCGGACGATGCCGAGCTGCGGACCGGTCGAGGTGCGGTTGCCGAGCGCCTGGCTGGCCGGTGCGGTGGCGGAGGGCTCGTCGTAGGCGAGCGAGACGATGCGGGCCCGGTAGCGGGCGATCATCTCGATGACCTCGGCCATCGGCTCGGTGACGACGTACTTGGCGCCGTCGACCATGATCAGGACCGTGTCGGGCGTCTCGTGGATGCGCTCGATGAGGTCAGGGTTGACAGCGAATCTGCTGTCGTTGAGTCGCGTGACGACGATCATCGGCCCGTCCTAGGTCTGTGTCTCCTGCCGCCGTCCGTGGGGCAGGTGTCGCTGCTCGTCCTGAGCGGCTACGGAGCACTATCGGCCAGGGGTGGCGGAGCGTTAGGTGCGGCGTCGGCGGGAATGCGGCCGGTTGTCCACAGGGCGGCCTCGACAGCCATCACGTTCGGTATGGTGTGTGGCATTGCTCATATCGACGAGGGGAGCCGCCGTGGCGCGGTACATCGACATCGATCTGGAGGCGCTGGCCGCGTTGTCACGCGACCTCCAGACCCTGCACTCCGACCTGTCGTCCGGCACCGCCGGCGCCCGATGCGACGGCATCGGCTCGCCACGACTGCGGTCGGCCGTCCAGGCCTTCTCCGACGACTGGGCGATCGCCCGCGGGCGCATGCTCGAATCGATCGCGGCGGTCGGTGCCATGGCCGAGGCGGCGGGCACGACCTTCACGCAGGTCGACGGCGACCTGGCCCGGGCCCTCGCGCCGTCGGACGCGGCGGGTGCGCCGTGAGTCGCCCGTGGGACTGGAGCCCCCTCGACCTGGCCTCCGACCCCGTCCCCGGCGACCCGACCGAGATCCGGTCGTCGGCGACCGCGGCTCGGGCCACGGGCAGGTCGATCGAGACGCAGTCGCGACGGTTGCGGCGGTCGGCGAGGGCCGACGGGTGGGACTCCGAGTCCGGCCGCACCTTCACGACGTCGGCCGAACCCCTCGCCGACGCGATCGACCAGGCGAAGCAGCGCTACCTCGATCTCGCCGCCGCGCTCGACACGTACGCGGACGGCCTCGACGACCTGCAGCGGCAGGCCGATCGAGCCCGCCTCGACGCCGACGACGCGAAGGAGGCGCGGCGCACGGCCGACAGGTTCGTCGTCCCCGGCGAGACCGACCCGTTCGAGGTCGAGCGGCAAGAAGCGGCCCGGACGCGGGCCGTCGACCTCGCCGACGCCGACCTCGCCGACGCGAAGGCGGTCATCACCCGCCTGGTCGGCAGCGGGGGCGACGCCTCGGGCGAGTACGGAGCCCTCAACGACCGGGCGATCGCGGCCGTCCGCCTGGCCGGCGACGACGAGCTGCGCGACACCTGGTGGGACGGGGTGAAGCAGGTGGTGCACGACGCGCGCGGGGTGCTCGGGGTGATCAAGGACGTGCTGAACGCGCTCGGGCCGGTGCTGGCGGTGCTGAGCTTCGTGCCTGGCATCGGTCCCATCGCACTCGTCATCGGGATGGTCGCCGCAGCGTGCTGGCTGGCGATCACCCTCGCGCAAGCGGCTGCTGGTGATGCGAGCCCGGCCGACGTCGTGGCCGAGCTGCTCGGCGTCGGGCTGTCGATCGTCGGCCTGGGAGCCGCCAAAGGAGCACTGGTGGCGACGTCGGGCATGCGCCGCTCGATCATCGATTCGGTGAGCGCTCGCGCCCTCGCCGGGGTGCCCACCAAAGCAGTGAAGCAGACGAGGATCGCGGAGCGGCAGGCGATCGTCGAGCGTCTCGACGCCGTGAGGAGTTCAGCGGTCGTCACCGGTCTCGACAACCTGTTGCTCGGAGGAGCTGCGGAGATGTTCGCGATGCGACGCCTTGCCGCAGGTGGGCCGAGGGGTCGTGAGCTCTTCGTGCCTGGCGTGGTGTCGGCGTTGACAGACGGATTGTCAGGTGCGGTCCAGAACCTTCAGGCCACGATCTCGATCGCGCAGCAACTGGGCCAGGTCGCAGCAGGTACCTACTGGACCGAGAAGACGATGATCCACGTGGGGGCGTTGTGAAGTCGCCAGGATATGCATTCGCCCTTCCACACGGCTGGCGTCGCGTCGACCTTCGGAGAGACCTGGCCGAGCAAGTGGATCACTTCCTCGACGACGTGGCCGCTTTTGCACGCGAGCGAGACTCGCGGACGACGGTCCTGACCCGCCGCCGCGCCAGGGAGCTCACTCTCGCGCTCTGCCTCCACGCTCGGCGCGAAGGCATCATCGACCTCTTCGTCTTCACTCCGGCTGGGCGTCCGCCCCTCGGCCCGATGTGCTTGTCCGTGCTCCCCGTGGTGTCGAACGAAGCTCGCCCCGGGTACTCCCTGAATGCCGAGGTGACCCGGACTCTCGCCCGGCCCGAAAGCCTTCTCAGCACCCTGGCCACGGCCCAGGGTGACGTCTCTCGGGTGGTGGATCGGCGGGTCGAAAGCGCCGCTCAGTGGGCCAGGACAACGGAACTCGCCCTCGAGCGGCTGGGACTTGCTGCCGCGACAGACTGTGCACCCGAGCAACGCATAGCACCCGAGGGGCATCTCGAGACAGGACGCGTCCAGTACATCGTCGACGTTCCGGAGCGCAGCGATTGCGTTCTCGTCATGACGTTCATCGCGACGGGCGGGACTCTCCTCTCGGCGCAGCTCGTCCACGCCGACGACATCGTCCGTGCTTTCCGTTGGACCATGCCTTCCGCGACCCGAGCGCCGTCCTCCGCAGCTCACGTCCGGGGGAAGTCGTGAGCCGGTCGACGTCATGCGTCCTAAGGCCACGGTGGCGACACTATGCACGAAACGCTGTCATCTCGGTCGGATCCACGAGCCTCATCCCGTTCACCATCCGGGACTCGACGGCGGGGTGGGCCCTCGCCGTGACCGTCCTGGTCTTCATCCTCGGCGGCATCAGCCTCTACATGATCACTACGCGCGTCGTTCTGCATGACGACGGTTTGAGCTACTCGCGCTTCTTCCTGACCCGTCATGTTCCCAGGACTCGACCGACAGCGGGCATCCTCGCGAACGTGGACGGCCCTCGGCCCGTTCTCCGGCTCATCCTGGGACGGGGCAGGCGGCCCATCATGCGGCTGACCGGAGCCTATTGGGCCACCCCCGATCTGGAACGGATCTCGCACCACTTCTCATTCAGGTACTCCAACAGCAACGGCCTGCTGAGCCCTGCTGAGGCGGACGCCCTGGCACCAGGAATGCTCTCGCCCCTGCAACGACATCCCTGGGCAGCTCTCGGTGCCATCGTCACCCTGACGATCGTCGCTGCAGTCCTTCTGGGCATCGCCATCTGGGCCCTCTGGGGTCCCCCGGACGTCCCGGTGGCATGCGCATGACGTCCGACCGAGTCGTCACCTTGACCATCCATCACTCATCTGTCTGGCGCCCACTCTTCGGCGTAGCGGGTCGATTGCCCCCCAGTGACTCGCATCAGGACGCCAACCTCCGGACGACCCTGGAGGACGAAGGAGCGACAGCCGCATTCGTGGCTCACGGGCGTCATGGCCCGATGGCCTGGGCCGCCCTGCACGTCGTCGAAGGTGACCACTCAGCACGAGAGGGCCCATTGATAGAAGCCCTGGCTGCGAGCTCGACATGCCTGGCGCCACCGTCAGTCATGACCCGCGAGACGCAGCTCGGCAGCGCCCATCGGATACAGGCGATCCGACTCGTGCCACTGGCGGGACTCTCGCGGCCGGCCGCCGTGGGCCAGGTGACCTGGACGTGGCAGCAGGCAGACACATCGACCCGTCTCGCCTTGATCTCCGAAGCTCCCTATCCGCACCCGTTCTCCGACGCCGTCGCTCTCATGGACGAACTCGCGCGGGGGCTCTCATGGTCTTCCGACGACGACCCTCCCGCAGACACCTACCTGAAGAAAGCAGCACCATGACCAGCAATCCACTCATGTCCACCGTCACCTACCGCCCGGACTGGCCGCACTTCTGGTCGAAGGCCAAGGGAAGGCTGATCTGCATCCCGCTGGCATTCCTCCTCGGTGGTTACCGTCTGGGTGAGGCTTTCATACCGGCCGTCCTGGCGATAATGGCCCTCGGCGGCATCGGCCTGTGGCTTTACTTGCGGACCACCACCGTCACCGTGTCCGACACCGTCGTGACCAGGCGCCGGTGGGGACGCGCCACGACGGTCGAACTCGACGGCTCACAGCGCGGCATCCTGTGCACGCTCAACCTGGGTGTGCAGAACCTTGCCTACCTCGCCGTGCGGAACGGCGCTGGCCGCCGCCTCGTCCTCACCGAGGCCAATTGGCCCGGAGAACAGCTGCTCGCGATCGCCCAGCATGCACGGCTCACGATCATGCCCGCCGATCAGGTCTTCTCTGGCAAGAACGCCGCCCGGATCGTGCCGGGCGTCGTTCCGATCACCACTCGACGCCCAGTGCTCTGCGCGCTCGTGACGGTCGCCGCCTTGCTCGCCGTCATCGTGCCAATCGCCATCGTGGTGGCGGGCAACGGCTGAGCCGCAGGCAGGGCGCGGCGCGTCACGTGCGCGAAACGAGGGGCTGGCAGGATGTGCCGGTGACCCACGAACCCCGCGACGAGTCGCGCCCCGGCACCACCCCCGCCGCCCGCGCCGACGACGTCACCACCGCCTCCTCCCCCGCCCTCGAGTCGTCGCCCGCCGGCCTGCCGGACGCCGCCACGCCCGACGCCGCGGCCCCGGCCCGCCACGGCATCGACGACCCCGCCCTGACCGGCTCGATCGAGACCGTCGACACCACGAAGCACACGCTCGCCGAGAACGTGATGGGCGTCGTGACCGGGGTGTTCCTCGCGTCGTTCGGGCTCTTCCTGCTGAAGGCCAGCGGGGCGGTCTCGGGCGGCACGGCGGGCCTGGCCCTGCTGACGAGCTACGCCACGGGCTGGACCTTCGGCGTGCTGTTCGTCCTGGTCAACGTGCCGTTCTTCGCGCTCGCCGTCTGGAAGAAGGGCTGGCCGTTCACGCTGCGGACGATCCTCACCGTCGTCATGCTCTCGGCCTTCTCGTACCTGCACCCGCTCGTGTTCGACATCGACGCCGTGAACCCCGTCTACGGCACCCTCTCGGGCAACCTGCTCGTCGGCGTCGGCCTGCTGATCCTCTTCCGCCACGGAGCCAGCCTCGGCGGCATCAACATCCTCGCCCTGGTGCTGCAAGAGCGGGCCGGCCTGCGCGCCGGGTACGTGCAGATGGGCTTCGACGTCCTCATCGTGCTGGCCTCGCTGACCGTCGTCTCACCGTGGATCGTGCTGCTCTCGGCCCTCGGCGCCGTCGTGCTCAACCTCGTGCTGGCGATGAACCACAAGGCCGGCCGGTATGTCGGCCACACGTGATCACAACTTTCTGTCAGACTTCCGGGCAAGACCGTTCTGATTGAGGCAATCTCGTTTCAAAGCGGTCTTTCTCGTCTTGCCTCACGTCACCCGACGTCACCACACCTAGGAGTCCTCATGTCCAACACCGCCATGCCCCAGTCCGCCGGCACCGCCGCGGGCTACAACGTCCTCGCGATCGTCGGCTTCATCCTGGCCTTCGTCTTCAACATCGCCGGGCTCGTCGTCAGCCTGATCGCGCTGTCGAAGATCAAGAAGACCGGCGAGCGCGGCCGCGGACTCGCCATCGCCGGCGTCATCATCAGCATCGTGTCGATCATCTTCGGCATCATCTACATCGCCGTGGTCCTGCCCGCGATCATGAACTCGATGCCGACGACCTACTAGGTCGATCGACCCGGCATCGCAGCCGGACAGCCGAGGAGGCGCGGTGTCTGCAGAGCAGGCACCGCGCCTCCTCCGCGTCCTGGGGGAGCAACCCACGACCCGTGACGGGCTCACCCTCGCGGGGGATCGCGGGCGTCGGCGGCCTCCGTTAGCGTGACCGCATGCGACGGTGTCTCGGCGAGGTGGGCGGCACGCGCGTCGTGCCCTCCTCTCCGGGGCTACCCCGGGGCACGCAGATCGACCACGGCACCGCTCCGCAGGCCCGAGACCGCGCTCCGCGCGGCGAGGGGCCCGCACCGATGCACGAGTCGCCGAGGCACCGCCGCAGCCACCCCGACCCCGTCGTTCCCCACGCCGCCGGCCGCGCCACCGGCCGCCGCACCGCAGACCGGCGAGCGGCAGCCGGACGGGCAACCGTCGCGCGGACGGCGACCGGGTGACCGGCCCCTCCCCCGCGTCGGCGACCCTGGCCCGCGATCCCGACCCGGGGCCCGACGCCGTCGCCGTCGCCCTCGCCGACGCCCTGCTCGCCGCCGAGTGGACGGTCCGGGGCTTGGCCGCCGCCGCGGGCGAGGCGATCGACGGGCCGACGCGGTTCTGGCGCCCCCTGGCCCGGGGCCTCGTCCGCGCCCTGCCCCGCGCACCGCACGACGACCCCCGCACCCTCGTCGCCCTGATCGGACGCGACCCGGCCTTCGGCGACGCGGTGGCCGAGGCGAGGGCGCACGGCCGTCCGCTGCGCATCGTCCACCACGTGCCCGTGACGCAGGAGGCGCGCTCGGCCGACCCGCGCCTCCTGCGCTTGGGCACCGTGGCCGACGTCGCCCGCCTGCTGCGCCTGACCGTCGGCGAGCTCGACTGGTTCGCCGACCCCGGGCGCTGGAACCGCCGCGTCGAGCGTGGGCCCCTGCAGCACCACCGGTACGAATGGCGGGCCCGACCCGGACGCACGCCACGGCTGCTCGAGGTTCCCGGCTTCCGGCTGCGCGACCTGCAGCGCGTCGTGCTCGACGAGGTGCTTGCCGCCGTGCCGCTGCACGACGCCGCGCACGGGTTCGTCCCGGGCCGCAGCGCGGTCAGCGGCGCCCGCCGGCACGTCGGCCGAAAGGTCGTCGTCGCCCTCGACCTGACCTCGTTCTTCGCCCGGGTCACCGCCGGGCAGGTGTTCGGCGCGCTGCGTCGCGAGGGGCTGACCGACGCCGTGGCCCACGTGCTCACCGGGCTGTGCACGAACTCGGTGCCGCCGGGCGTCCTGTCGGGCATGCCCGACGGAGGCGACCCCGAGCAGCGCTTCGCGCTGCGCCACGCGCTCTCGGTCGCCCACCTCGCCCAGGGGGCGCCGACCTCTCCGGCGCTCGCGAACGTGGCCCTGCGACGCCTCGACTCCCGGCTCGACGGCTACGCCCGGGCCGCAGGGGCGACCTACACGCGCTATGCCGACGACCTCGCCTTCAGCGGCGACGCGGCGCTCGCGTCTCGGGCCGACGCGTTCGTGCGGGGCGTCGGACGCATCGTCGGCGACGAGGGGCACGAGCTGAACGCGTCGAAGACCCGGGTGCGCGGTGCGGCCACGCGTCAGGTCGTCACCGGCGTGGTGGTCAACCAGGGCACGAACACGGTGCGCTCCGAGTACGACCGGCTGCGGGCCGTGCTGCACAACGCCGCCCGCACCGGCCTCGAGGCGCAGAACCGGTCCGGGCACCCGGACTTCGCCGCGCAGCTGTGGGGGCGGATCGGCTGGGTCGAACAGCTCAACCCCGAGCGCGGGGCCCGGCTGCGCGCCGCGTTCGCGCGCGTCCCCCGGTGACGCGCACCGCGCCTCCTGGGCGACGCTGCGCCTCCGGACGACGAACGCACCGCGTTTCGTGCGGCACACCCGGTCTAGATCGGGTGAGGTGCACGAAACGCGGTGCGAAGGGTGCGGCAGCCGGCGACTAGCGCTTGAGGTTGGTGAGCTCTTGCAGCACCTCGTCCGAGGTCGTGATGATGCGGGCGTTGGCCTGGAAGCCGCGCTGGGCGACGATCAGGTTGGTGAACTCCTGCGAGAGGTCGACGTTCGACATCTCGAGCGAGCCGCTGGCCAGCGAGCCGATGCCGGGCGATCCGGGGGCGCCCACCGTCGCGGCACCCGAGTTGGCGGTCGCCCGGTAACCCGAGTTGCCCTCCTTCTCGAGGCCGCCCGGGTTGGCGAACGTGGCGAGCGCGACACGGCCGAGCGCGACGGTCGACCCGTTGCTGAACTGACCCATCAGGGTGCCGTCCTTGGCGAGCGAGAATCCCTGCAGGGTGCCGGCCGCACGGCCGTTCTGGTCGGTGATCGAGGTCGTGTTGAGGGCCGCGAAGCCGGTGACGCCCGACAGGTCGACGGTCACGCCGTTGAGGGCGAGCGACGCCGCGCCGGTCTGCTTGCCGTCGGTGAAGGCGAGCGAGGTCGTGGCGCCGCCGTTGCCGTCGGTCGCGCTCGCGTCCCAGCCGCCGGTCGTGCGGGTGAAGGTCAGCGTCAGGGTGCGCTCGAGGCCGTTGGCGTCGAAGACCTTGGTGTCGCGGACGATCTTGTCGCCGACCGCGGACTCGCTCGGCAGGTTGCCGCCGACGGTCGCGCTCGAGGTCGCCGAGGCCGGGGCGGCCGCGTTCAGGGGCAGTGTGATGTCGCCGAGCGCGCCTCCGTCGTTGATGACGCCGTTGGTCGCCGAGTAGCCCTGGACGATCTTGCCGTCGCCCGAGACGAGGCGGCCGTCGGCGTCGAAGTCGAAGGCGCCGGCCCGCGTGTAGACGGTGTCGTTGCCGAGGCGCGTGACGAAGAACCCGTCGCCCGAGATCATCAGGTCGGTCGCCTTGCCGGTGGCCTGCGCCGAGCCCTGCGAGAAGTTGGTCGAGATGCCGGCGACCTGCACGCCGAGGCCGATCTGGGCCGGGTTCGTGCCGCCGATGCCGGTCTGCGGGCCGCCGGCGCCCTGCGTGATCTGCGACAGCGTGTCCTGGAACTGCGTGGTCGACGACTTGAAGCCGGCGGTGTTGACGTTGGCGATGTTGTTGCCGGTGACGTCGAGCATCGTCTGGTGCGAACGAAGGCCCGAGATGCCGGAGTAGAGGGAGCGGAGCATGGGTGCTGCCTTTCAGCTGGGGAGAACTCTGGAGGCGCGTCCTGCGCGGGTGGGTCCGGTCGCGTCCTGCTCCCGGTGTGGTTCGAGGGGTGCTGCGGGTGGTGCTGGTCCTGCGGGTGGTGCGGTGGTGCGGGTCGTGTCACGCCTTCGTGGCGGCGATGCCCGAGACGAGATCCAACGCGACCTCCTTCCCGCCGACCGTCACCTTCGGGACGGCTTCGGCGAACGACACGCTCGAGGCCGTGCCCGTCACCTCGACGCCGTCCGCGCCCGTGTAGCTGACCTCGCGACCGACGAGGTTCGACGCGGCGATGCGCATCTGCAGCGAGAAGTTCTCGTTGGCCGTCGTCGTCTGGGCCGTGACCTGCTCCATCATCGCCAGCTGGGTGGTCTGCGACATCATGGCGTTGGTGTCCATCGGGGTCGACGGGTCCTGGTTCTTCAGCTGCGTCACCAGCAGCTTCATGAACATCTCGCTGTCCATCGTGTTCGAGGTCGAACGGCTCGAGCCGCCCTTCGCGGCGTTCGCGGCGGCGATCTGCGTCGCGACGTCGACGGTTCCCGATATCTGGTCGATCGAGGGCATGGGGTCTCCGGTTCAGGCCAGGACGTCGATCGACGTCGAGAGGGACGAGGAGGCGCGGGCACGGTCGACCGCACCCGTCGCGTCCAGGGGGTCGGTGGCGTCGCGCAGCGCACGGGCGGCACGGGCGTCGGCGGTGCGTGCGACGGCGGCGTCGCGGGCCTGACGGTCGGCGCCGCCGTCGGCACCGGTCTGCGCGCCGGCCGGTCCGCCCTGGCCGGAGCGGTCGCCCCGGGGGTCGGACGGCTGGTTCTGCGACGAGAGGTCGACGCTGGTCTGCTGACCCGCGCCTCCTTGTCCGGGGCCCGCCGCGGTCGCGAGGTCGCGGCGCAGGTCGCCGAGGATCGCCCGGACGGCGTCGCGACCGGCGTCCGACGCCGCGAACATCTCGACGTGCAGGCCGTGCGCCGAGACGTGCGCGCGCACCGTGACCGGGCCGAGCGCCTCGGGCGCGACGTCGACGGTGACCACGTGCACGCCGGGGCCCGCGGCCGCCAGCGTGAAGAGCGGGCGCGCGAGCTGCTGCGTGAGCGGAGCGGGCGGTGCGGCGGCCGGCGCCGGGGTCGCGGACGAGGAGGCGCTGGTCGCGGGGGCCGCGGACGTCGCGGCGGCCCCGGGCACGGCGAGCACGATCGGGTCGGCGGGTGCGGTCGCCGGGGTGGGCGCCGAGACGGTGGCGGCACCGGGTGCCGTCGGCGACGGACTCGCGGGACCGGACGTGCCGGATGCGCCGGTCGCGGTGGTCGCGCCGGACGTGAGGGTGGCCGACGACGAGAGGAGGCGAGCGTCCGACGACGAGGCGGGGCTCCCGACCGCTGATCCGGCAGGGACCGGATCACCGGTGACGGCGAACGCGTCGGGACGCACGGCCGATCCGCCGCGGGCCGGAGCGAGCGGGCCGGCCGGAGCCGACCCGGCAGGAGTGCCGACTGCACCCGTGCTCGTTGACCCCGTGCCGACGGTCGCGAGCGAGGCACCCTGCGCGGCGGACGCGGACGCGGACGCGGTGGCGGTGGTCGTCGGCGCGACCGGGGCGGACGCGCCGGAGGCCGACGCGGCGGTCGCGGAAGCGGCGGGCACGGAGGCACCGGTCGCAGGGGCGGTGGGCACGGACGCGGCGGCGGCGGCCAGGGCGAATCCGGCGGTGGCCGCAACCGTGGCGACGGCAGCGACTCCGGTCGAGGTGACGGCGGACGGCGACGTGGGGCCCGAGTCGGCGACGGACGGGTCGGGCACCGCTTCCGTCCCGGGCGCCTCGGAGGCGGAGGCGGAGGTGGGGTCGGCGGCGGCCACGGCCACGGACACGGCCGAGCCGACACGGACCGCATCGCCGGACTCGGCCGAGGCGTCACCGGAATCGGACGCTCCGCTGCGGGCCGGATCGCCGAAGGCGGAGGGGCGGGCCGAGAGCACGGCCGGGGACGTCGCGGCCGGGGTGGCCAGGGCCGGAGTGACCAGGGCCGGTGCCGCGAGGGCGGCGGCGGGACCGGGGGCAGTCGCCGGGAGCGTCTCGCCGTCGGCGACCGTCGTCCCGGCGGACGCGCCGTCCGTCGTCGGGGTGGACCCGGCTGCTGCGGTCGCGGTTCCGGGCTCGCCGGCTTCGGGAGCCGGTGCCGAGGTCGCGTCGGCGAACGGTCGGCGCCACGGCGAGACGGACGTGGGGTCGAGCGAGGACGATGCGACGGACTCGTCCGAGACGGGGGTCGAGGCCCCCGGGGCGTGCCGGTCGGCAGGACGGGCGACGTCTCGGGCGGGGTCCGGGTCGGCGTTCCCGTCGACCGTGCGGGCGTCACGCTCCGCGGGCCCGGCGTCACGCCGGACGGCGGCCCGGGTCGACGCGTGCTCGTCGCGCATGGCGGCTCCGAAGCCGGCCGCGGCCCGGTCGGCGTCGCGGGCGACGCCGGTCCCCGCCGCGCGCGACCCGGCGGGGGCGCGCAGCGACGACGCGTCGGACAGGGCGGGAGGCGCGAACAGCAGCGCGCGGGACAGGCTCACGAGGCCACCCCCGCGCTCATCATCTTCTGCAGGGCGGCCGTCATCAGGTCGGTCCCCGACGACGAGGTCGAACCCGTCCCGCCGGCAGGACCCGTGAGACCCGAGAGGCCCGACAGACCCGACAGCCCCGAGAGACCCGACAGGCCAGAGAGCCCCGACAGCGCCGACGACGCGGACGACGACGTCGCGGCACCCGCAGCCCCCTCGGCCGGCACGATGCGCCGGATCGTGCTGAGGTCGGAGTCCTCGTACCAGTTGTCGACGATCTGCACGTCCTTGCCCGGGCGGGGTGCGTGCAGCACCTTGCCGTCGCCGAGGTAGATCACGATGTGCCCCTCGCCCTTGGGCACGAGCAGATCGCCCGGCTTCGCCTCGGCGAGCGACGACACCTCGGCGCCCATCTTCGCCTGGTCGGGGACGACGCGCGGCATGCTGACGCCGAGGTCCTTGAACACGGTCTGCACGAGGCCCGAGCAGTCCATGCCCGTGCGGTCCTCTCCGCCGAACACGTAGGGCACGCCGAGGTACTTCTTGGCGGCCTCGACGACGTCCGAGCCGTCGGCCCCGCTGCCGCCGGCGACCGAGCCGGCCACGGCGTCCACGGAGGCGCTGGTCGCCGTCGCGCCCGTGCCGGAGGTCCCGGCGAGGGCGTCGGCGAACGCCGTGGCCGACGTCGTGGACGCGGCGGTGGCCGTCGCGGTCGTCGCCGCACCGGTCGCTCCCGCGCGCAGCTGGGCGATGGTCGCCTGGATGTCCTGGATTCGTGACAGGACCTCGGTCACGGGGCTCACGCCGCGCCTCCTGGGTTCTCGGGGTCGGTGCCGGACGGCGAGCCGTCGGGCCGGGGGCGCGAGGCGATCTCGTCGAGCGAGATCTGCTCGTCGCGGAGGTCGGCGGCCGCCTCGGCCGTCGCGTGCTTGGCCTCGAGCTTCTCGAGGCCGATCGCGGCACGGCGCGCCTCGTTGAAGGCGGCCTGCGCGGCGTCGGCGTCGGCCTGGCGTCGCTGCGTGACCGCGTCGAGCTCGGCGAGCATGCCGCGAGACGAGGCCCGCGACGCCGCCAGGGCGCTCAGCATCGCCGCGTCGGTGACCTCGGACGGCTCGTCGGCGAGGGTGCGCTTGGCGCGCATGCGCTCGTCGGCGGCCTCGCGGAGGCGCTCGTTGGCATCGGCGAGGACGGCCCCGGCCTGGTCCTGCTGGGCGTGCCGCAGCCTCAGCAGGCCGAGCAGCGAGAACGGGCGGGCCATCAGATCCCTCCGAAACGCGAGGTCAGCGAGGCCAGGGCGTTCCACGAGTCGGCCGAGGCCGCACGGTCGTCCATGCCCTGCTGCAGGAACGCGTCGATGGCGCCCTGGTGGTCGACGGCCGCGTCGACGAGCGGGTTCGTGCCGCGCTGGTAGGCACCGACGTCGAGCAGGTCCTGGGCGGCGCGACGCGCGGCCATGACCTTGCGCAGCGTGGTCGCCGCGGCGCGCTGGGGCGGGCTGGTCACCTTCGACGCCACGCGCGACACCGAGCCGAGCGCGTCGACCGACGGGAAGTGCCCGGTCACGGCGAGCTTCCGATCGAGCACGACGTGCCCGTCGAGGATGCTGCGGGCGGCGTCGGCGATCGGCTCGTTGTGGTCGTCTCCGTCGACCAGCACCGTGTAGAGGCCGGTCACCGAGCCGACGCGGTCCGTCCCGGCGCGCTCGAGCAGGCCGGCGAGCACCGAGAACGTCGACGGCGGGTAGCCGCGGGTCGCGGGCGGTTCGCCGACCGAGAGACCGATCTCGCGCTGGGCCATCGCCACGCGCGTGAGCGAGTCCATCATCAGCACGACGTCGGCGCCCTGGTCGCGGAACGACTCGGCGATGCGGGTCGCGACGAAGGCGGCGCGCAGGCGCATGAGGGCGGGCTCGTCGCTCGTCGACACGACGACGATCGACCGGGCGAGGCCCTCGGGCCCGAGGTCGTCCTCGAGGAACTCGCGCACCTCGCGGCCGCGCTCGCCGACGAGGGCGATGACGCTGACCTGGGCGTCCGAGCCGCGGGCGATCATCGACAGCAGCGACGACTTGCCGACGCCCGAGCCGGCGAACAGGCCGACGCGCTGGCCCTTGCCGACCGTGGTCAGGGTGTCGAGCACGCGCACGCCGAGCTGGAGGGGCGTGTCGATGCGGGCGCGGTGCATGGCCGACGGGGTCTCGTGGTCGAGGGGCACGAGGTCGACGCGACCGCCGTCCGAGCCGACCAGCGGTCCCTTGCCGTCGATGGGGCGGCCGAGGCCGTCGAGCACCCGCCCGAACAGGCCGGTGCCGGTCGGGACGAGCAGGGGCCGACCGGTCGAGCGGACGGGCGTGCCGGTGGTGATGCCGGTCAGGCGCCCGAGCGGCATGCAGCGGACGCCGTCCGGGGTGGTCGCGACGACCTCGGCGAGGTCCGAGCCGGCCTCGGTGCGTCCGTCGCCGACCGAGAGGATCTCGCCGACGGCCGCGTCGAGGCCGCGCACCGTGAGGCCGAGGCCGACGGCCGAGCTGACCCGGCCGACGCGCTGCGGGCGGGCCGCGGCGCGGGCGGCGGCCAGGCGGGGGGCGACCACGGAGGGCACGCGGGGCCGACGCGCGTCCCCGGCGACCTCAGCCGTGGCGAGGTCGACGGGGCCCGTCGCGAGGAGTGCAGGAGGCGCGGTGAGGGTCACGAGGCACCCCCGTCCGACGCCGGGTCGCCGAGCAGCGCCGTCCGGGCCCGGTCGAGCGCCGAGCCGAGGCGCGCGTCGACCTGGCCGATCCGCAGCTCGGCCTCGGCGTCGCCGCGGGCGAGGGAGGCGTCCGCCACGAACGCCACGTCGGCGGCCACGGAGTCGAGCGTGGCCGGCCCGAGCTGGGCGAGGTCGGCGGGGTGCAGGCGGACGGTGACGACGTCGCCGGGTTCGGTCACCGCGAGTGCCCGGGCGACCGCGGCACGCGCGGTCCGCCCGGTGCGGGGACCGGACGGGGCGGGGTCGGTGGCGCGGGTCGACGGGTCGCCGGTGCCCGCGCCCCGGGTGCTGGCGTCGGCCCCGGGCAGGTCGCCGTCGACGGACTCGGAGGCGCGCAGCTCGTAGCCGAGGACCGCCTCGGCGAGCTCGAAGGCGGTGGCGACCAGCGCCTCCTCGGCGTCGTCCAGCACGGGGGCGACCCGGGCGTCGAGCGCCCGGGCCGACGCGGCCAGGGCCTCGACCGCGGACACGGTCGCGGCCTGCAGCCGGTGCAGCAGGTCGGAGTGCTCGGCCTCGAGGACGGCCCGGCGGGCAGCGAGCTCGAGTTCGGCGGCGCGGAGGCCGGCGGCGTACCCGGCGGCGTGACCACGGGCCTCGGCCCGGGCGTCGTGCGCCTGACGGACGGTGGCGGCGTCGGACCCGGGAAGCGAGACGGACGGGTAGCTGACGCGCGCGAAGGCCGGGGCAGCGCCCTCGGGGGTCATCACGGAATCGAGCATCACGGGCCGTTCGGCGTTCGGGGGTGACGGCCGATCCGTGGCCTGGGGTGGGGTGAGCGATCCGTGCTCAGGGGCGACTCTCGGCCTGCGGCCGGTGGGCGTTAGCCCTTGCCCCGAAGGGGGGCCGCCGTCCCGCACCGGTGCGGGACGGCGGGCGGGCTACTCGACGAGGGCGTCGTCGTCGGAGCGGTGCATGGTGATGGAGCCCATCGCCTCGAGTTCGCGGATGGCGCGCACGACCGACGCCCGCGCCTCCTCGATCTGCGACTTGCGGACCGGTCCCATCGACTGCAGCTCGTCGTCCAGCAGCTCGCGGTTGCGCTCGGACACGTTGCCGCGGATGACCTCGGTCACCGCGGCCGGCGCACCCTTCATCGCCGTGGCGAGGATCGCCGCGTCGATGCCGCGCAGCACCTGCTGGATGTCGCGCGACTCGAGCTTGACGACGTCCTCGAACGTGAGCATGCGCGAACGCACCTCCTCGGCCAGCTCGGGGTCGCGTTCGTCGAGGCCCTCGAGCAGCGCCTTCTCGGTCGCCACGTCGCTGCGGTTGAGGATCTCGATCAGCGGCTGGATGCCCCCGACCACCTCGACCTGTTCGCGCGGCGCGACGACGGCGCCGGCCCGCACCTTGAGCGTGGCCGCGACGATGCCGACCGACTCGGGGGTCGCCGTGCCCATCGTCGCGATGGCCTGGGCGACGTCGGCACGCAGCTCGACGTCGAGACCCGACATCACGGCCGACGCCTGCTGGGGGCGCAGGTGCGCGAGGACCAGGGCGATGGTCTGCGGCAGTTCGCCGTCGAGCAACGTCACCACCTGGCCGGCCTCGGCCTCGTCGAGGAACTCGAACGACTTGCCGGCCATGTTCGACGCCATGCGCTCCATGACGCCGGCGGCGCGCTCCGAGCCGAACGACGCCTCGAGCAGCCCGACGGCGACGTCGTGGCCGCCCCGGCGCTGGTACCGGCCGCTCACGCTGAGGTCGTGGAACTCGGCCACGGTCGCGTCGGCGAGCGACGGGTCGACGCGTCGCAGGCGCACGATCTCGGCCGCGATCTCCTCGGCCTCGACCTCGCTGAACTCCTTCATGACGGCGGCCGCACGGGCCTGGTCCATCTGCATGAGGATGACGGCGACCTTCTGCGACCCGGTCAAGGGCTTGCCGACGCCGGGTGCCGCCGGGGCGCCGAACGCGGTGGGGACGAGGCTCATGCGGGCTGCCGGTCGTCCATGAGGCCGCGCAGCAGCTCGGCGGTCTTGCCCGGGTCGCGCTCGGCCATCGCGTCGATCTCGGCGCGGCGGCGCTCGGCCGAGACGAACTCGGGCGACGGCGTCGGGGCGTCGACCTCGAGCAGCTCGGTCTTGGCCTCGCCCATGCCGGGCAGGGTCAGGCGCGAGGTGGCGACGGCGTCGTCGAGCGACAACGGCATCGTGGCGTCCCAGGTCTGGGCGCCGTTCTGCGGGGCGAGCTCGCCGAGGTCGACGTCCTCGCGGTCCTGGCGACGGCTGCGGCGGGCGAAGACGATGAGGCCCACGATCGCGGCGATCGCGACGGCGGCGACGATGCCCACGGTGCGGATCGTGCCCCACATGGCCTCGCTCGCGCTCGCCGCGTCGGCGGCCTTGAGCGCTTCGGCGGCGGCGTCCGCGGCCGTCGTGTCGAAGTCGACCTGGGCGACCTGCACGGTGTCGCCGCGGGCCGCGTCGATGCCGGCGGCGGCGCTGACGAGGTCGCGCACGCTCTGCATGTTGACGCCGTTGGCCGCGGCCGAGTTGAGGGCGACCGACACGGTCTGCCGGCTGACCTCGCCGGCCGGCACGTTCAGGCTCTCGGTGACCTTGTCGACGGCGTTGTTCTTGGTGGTCGACTCGTTGGTGTAACCACCGTCGGCACCGGTGCCCGCCGTGGTCGTGCCGTCGGTGCCGGTGGGCACGGCGATGTTGTCGGGGCCGAGCACGCCGGTCGCGCCGGTGCCGCCGGCACCGTTCGCACCCGAGCCGTACTCCTCGGTCGAACCCGACTCGTTGAGGGCGATCGGGCCGCTCTCGGGCTGCGAGAACGACTCGGTGACCTTCGTGCCCGAGCTCTGGTCGAGGTCGGCGGCGACCACGACCGACGAGTTGCCCGGGCCGACCATCTTGTCGAGCATCGCCTGCACCGAGGCCTGGACCTTCGACTCGTAGTCGCTCGCGTCGCCGCCCGCGCCTCCCACGGCCCCGCTGCCCACGGCCGACAGCACCGTGCCCGAGGCGTCGGTGACGGCCACGTCGGTGGCCTTCATGCCCTCGACGGAGGCGCTGGTCAGGTTGACGATGGCCTGCACCTGCTTGGAGTCCAGCGTCGCGCCGGCCCGCGTCTCGACGAAGACCGACGCGGTGGGGTCGCGCTGCTCGGAGACGAACACGGAGTCCTCGGGGATGGCGAGCTGGACGCTGGCGTTCTGCACGCCGTCCATGGCCTTGATCGTGTTGGCGAGCTCGCCCTCGATGGCGCGCTTGTAGGTGACGTTCTGCTGGAACTCCGACGAGGTGACGCCCATGGTGTCGAGCAGCGAGTAGCCGCCGTCGGCGCTCGCGGCGGGCAGCCCGGCCGCGGCGGCCTTGAGGCGCTCGTCGTAGACGACGCCCTCGGGCACGAGGATCGTGCCGCCGCCCGCGGTCAGCTGGTACGGCACGCCGTCGGCCTGCAGCAGCTCGACGATGGCGCTCGCGTCGGTGGGGTCGATGCCGCTGAACAGCGGCGTGTAGGTCGGCTTGCCCAGCCAGCTGACGAGTGCGACGACGCCCAGCACGAGGGCGGCGAGCAGGATGACGGCGATCGTGCGCTGCGCGATCGTGAAGCTCTTGAGGGCGGCACCCAGCTTGGCGAGCTGGCCCTTGACGGCGGTGGGCATCAGGCCTGCATCCTCATGATCTCGTTGAAGGCGTCGACGCCCTTGTTGCGGACGGCGCTGACCAGTTCGAGCGTGACCTGCGCACGCGTCGCGGCGATGGTCGCGTCGTGGATGTCGGTCAGGTCACCGGTGACGGCCTTGACGGCGAGGGTCTTCGCCTCGGACTGCAGCTGCTGCAGCCCCTCGACGGCACCGGTCATGGTCGCGCCGAAGGTCGCGCCCGAGGCCGAGGAGGCGCCGGTCGCGCCCGTCACGCCCGTCACGTCGGACGCGCCGCCGGCCTGCATCAGCGAGCCCACGTCGGCGTAACCGCTCTGCTGCACGGCCCCGAGGGCCTGGATTCCTGCGATGGGCATCAGCCACGTCCGATCTGGAGTGCGGCCTCGTAGGCCGTCTTGGCACGGTCGACCACGGCGGCGTTGGCCTGGTAGCCACGCTGCGCCATGATCAGGTCGCCCATCTGGGCGCCGAGGTCGATGTCGGGCATGCGCACGTACCCCTCGGCGTCGGCGAGCGGGTGGTCGGGGAGGTACGTGACGCGGCCGGCCTCGCTGCCGTACCGGTCGGCCTTGACGAAGACGCCCGAGGTGCCGGCGCCCTCCTGCACCTCGACGTAGCGGGCCTGGAAGGCGGTGTCGTCCATCGACTTGACGGTGTTGACGTTGGCGATGTTGTCCGAGACGGCGTCGAGCCACTTGCGGTGCACGGTCAGGCCGGTGCTCGCGATGCCGATCGCGTCGAAGGCGGTCACGAGTTCGTCCTGAACGCGGCGCGCACGGCCGTCAGCTCGGAGTTCATGGCCTGCGTGGCGAACTGGTACCGCAGCACGGTGTCGACGTTCGACAGCGTCTCGGTGTCGAGGTTCACGTTGTTGCCGTCGAGGCGCGTGGGCTCGAGGCTGCGCGACGTGGACGCCTGGACCGCTCCGCTGCCGGCCGCGACCGACCGGCCCAGCGCCTCCTCGAACTGCACCCGCTTGGCGGTGTAGTTCGGGGTGTTGACGTTCGCGATGTTCGCGGCGATCGTCTTCTGGCGCAGCGAGAGACCGTCGAGGGCGCTCTGCAGCGCCGCTTGCGTCACGGATTCGAGTGGCATGCCTGTCCCGGTGGGGTCGGTGGAGTGCGGGGGGCCGATCCGTGGCCGGGGTGTGCGAGCGATCCGTGCTCACGGCGCTCTATCGGCGGGGCGCGGGGTGACGTAAGCGGTGGGTGGGCGCCTGCCCCGTACTGGGGGCGCACGCCGGCTGCTGCTGGCGTGCGCCCAGGACCGGGGGACGGAGGCGCACGCATGGACGAGAACGGCCGACGGCTGTCGGGCCTCGGGGTCGTGCTGCCCCTGCTGCTGTGGCCGGTCGGCTTGTGGATCGGCCTCCGGCGACAGCCCGCCGAGATCGCGTCACTCTGGTGGTTCGTCGGCTGACAGCCCTCCGCCGGTGTCGTCCGCCGGGGCCCTGTGGCACGATGAACGAGCAGCGCTCGGGGCAGCGGGCGGACAACAGAGCATCCGTCACTGTCGTCGACAGGAGTGACCCGGCTCGAGACGGGCTTCAACGATGCCTCCGCAGGGCAGGAGAGCGGACCGATGCGAGGACACTTCAACTGGTGGTCAACCAAGTCGTCCGCCTTCCGGCAGGTCATGGGTGTCCTCACCGGCGGTGACGTCTAACCCTTCGTCGAGGACCCCGAGGGCGAGAGCCACAAGTGGGACGTCGGGGTCGACGACCTCCCGATCATGCAGGACCATTACCGACGCCGGACGATCGCTGTCGAGACGGGGCAGGGGTGATGAGGTCCCTCCACGCTGCCGGCGCACTGACGGGCGTCGTCCTGCTCGCCTTCGTCACGGCCTGCACGTCGGGCTCGCCTGCGCCTGATGCCTCCCCCACCCGCTCGTCCCAGGAGGACACCGTGACCATCGACCAGACGCAGATCAAGGCCAACGAGATCGCCGATGCCGTACAAGCTCTCATCCCCAGCGACCAGGTCACGTCGGTCGAGGTCGTCGACGACAGCGCGGGCTCGCTGCTCGGTGGCGACGTCGATGCCGATTCGAGTGTCGTCGAGTGGCACGTACAACGCACCATCTCGCTGCGGGAGCCGGCGAACCAGTTGCAGCTGACCGACCACGCAGTGGACGAGTTGGGGTCGTCGGGCTGGAAGGTCGTCTACGACGGTGAGACGACCGGCGCGGGAGGCCGATGGGTGGAACTGACACGGGACGCCGACGAGGGGTACCAGATCCGCCTGCAGGCCGGCGACGACGGCTCGGCACCCGCCGTCCTGTCGCTCGCCGTGACGGGCCCGACCGTCGAGACCGATGGTGACGCAGCGACGTGACGTTCCTCCCTGGGTGACCGCCGCGCGCTCTGCGTCGTCGTGTTGGGCCTCGCGCTCCTCACGGCATGCAGCACTGGCACGACCGGGCCTCACGATGCGGACGACGGACTGTCCATCGAAGAGACCCGCACGGTCGCCACGGAACTGCTCGACGGCCTCCAGGACCCGACAGCTCCGTCAACCGCCTGATCGACGTCCAGGTGAACGGCCCGGTCGTCGAGACCGCACCCGCGGACTGAGCCGAGTCGCGCCTCCTCGGATGCGCGCCTGACAAGGAGGCGCAGTCGCACCGCCGACTGGACGTCGCACCGCCGAAGTGGGCGGTGCGATGTCCAGTCGGCGGTGCGATGCGGCAGAGGGGCGACGGGCAGGAGGCGCGGGTCGCGTCAGGGGCGCGAGTAGCGGTGCTCGGGGCGGCCGGTGGTGCCGTAGCTGAGCTTCATCGTGACGAGGCCGTCGGCGGCGAGCGCCGCGAGGTAGCGCTGGGCCGTCGCGCGCGAGACCCCGACCCGGGCGGCGACGTCGGCCGCCGAGAGCTCGAGCGGACCGACCTCTGCTCCACCAGCAGCACCGGCACCGGCACCGGCCTCCGCGCCGAACTGCTCGAGCACCGCCTGCTCGGTCGCCGACCGCGAGGGCGAGGCCGCCTTCGCCGCGTCGCCGGAATGGAGGATGCGCAGGGCCCGTTCGAGCGCCTCCTGGTCCACGGTCGTCCGCTCGTCGAGGACGTTGCGGTACCGCTGGTACGCGCGCAACCGGTCGACGAGCGTGCCCGACGCGAACGGCTTGATCAGGTAGCCCAGGGCCCCGCGCCGCAGGGCCCGACGCACGGTCGTGGCGTCCGACGCGGCGCTGAGCACGAACGCGTCGACGTCGACCTCGCGCAGCAGGTCGAGGCCGTTGCCGTCGGGCAGGTGCACGTCGAGCAGCAGCAGGTCGACGGGTTGCTCCACGAGGACGCGGCGCACCTCGGCGACCGTCCCGACGGCCGGCAGCGCGCGCAGGCCGGGCAACTGCTCGACCTGGCGACGGTGCAGGTCGGCGACGTAGAAGTCGTCGTCGACCACGAGCACGGTGAGTTCGGTCGTCACGGGGTGGTCCTCTCGGAATCGCGGGGGTCGCCGCCGGTGTGCGGCTCGTGCCGGTCGTCTGACGCATCTCTGGACGAGGAGGCGCGGGCCGGCCCGGACCCGCCCGTCGCCACCGCCTCGCCCGAGACCGCGCCCACGAGCCTCGCGCAGAACACGGCGCCGTGCCCGTCGCCACCCGGCGAACCGAGCCACACGTCGCCACCCCGGCGTCTGGCGATGTCGCGCGACAGCGGCAGCCCGAAGCCCAGGCCGTGCACGCGTGCGGGGTCGAGGTCGTCGGCCGGGTCGCCGTCGGGGTCGTGCGGCCCGCGGTCGAAGAGCAGCCCGGCGTCGGCGACGCCGTCACCCGAGTCCATCACCGACAGGTGCAGGTCGGTGCCGTCGTCGAGCACCTCCACCTCGATCCAGGCCGGGGTGACCCGCCCGGCGACCGCGGCCCGCACCGCGTTGTCGACCAGGTTGCCGAGCACCGTCGTCACGTCGCCGGGCTCGACGACCGACCCCGTGACGAAGGTCTCGGGCCCGAGCTTCAGCAGCACCCCGCGCTCGGCGGCCTCGACGCCCTTCGCTCCGAGGAACGCCTGCAGGTACGGCTCGGTCAGCCGGTCGGCGTGGGCGACGGGGTAGCGCAGGGGCCCGTGGTCGAGCACGTCGGCCAGGTAGGCGCGGGCCTGCTCGGCCCGACCGAGCTCGAGCATCCCCGACAGGGCGTGCAACCGGTTGGCGAACTCGTGTCGCTGCGCGCGGAGGGCCGTGGTCATCGCCCCGACCGCGTCGAGCCGACGGGTGAGCGCCTCGACGGCCGTGCGGTCGCGCACCACCGCGACCCGGCCGAGGTCGACCCCGTCGCGCGAGACCGGGCGCACGTCGACCAGCAGCACGTGGTGGGCGACCACGAGCGTCGTGTCGGTCGTGGTGCCGGCCGGGGCCTCGTCGACGTCGTCGCGCCGACCGCTCGAGCCGAGCAGCGCGACGAGCCGCTCGGGCAGGTCGAGCCCGGCGAGCGGCTGCCCCACCACGGCACCCGCATCGAGCCCGAGCAGTCGGGCGGCCTGGTCGTTGCACACCGTCACCACGCCGTCGCCGGACACCGCGAGCACCCCCTCGCCGACCCCGCCGAGCACGGCCTGCTGGTTCTGGACCAGGGTCGTCAGCTCCTCGGGTTGCAGCCCGAGGGTCGCCCGGTCGAGCCGGCGGCGGATCAGCACCGACGCGACGACGCCGAGCACGAGCGCGAGCACGGCGACCCCGACGACGGGCAGGGCGTCCCGGACGAGGGTGTCGTAGACCCGCGCCGGGGCGTAGCCGACGCTGACCTCGCCGACGACGTCCGATGCGCCTCCGACGGAGGCCCCGGGCGCGTACACCGGCACCTTCGCCCGGGCCGAGTCGCCGAGCGTGCCGCGCTCCCAGGCGACGACCTCCTCCCCGCGCAGGGCGGCGTCGGGGCTGGTGCTGACGCGCTCGCCGATGCGCGAGGGGTCGGGGTGGGCCAACCGCACCCCGCGGTCGTCGGTCACGACGACGAAGAGCGCCCCGGTGCGCTGCCGGGCCGCGACCGCGGTGCGCTGCAGGGCTCCCCCGGCCAGCGCCTCCTGGTCGATCTCGGTGCCGTCCACGCTCAGCCGGGCGACCTCGTCGCGGACGTCGGCGTCGCTCGCGACGCTCTGCGCCACCGCGAGCGCCGTCGCCTCGGCCTCGCGCGCCAGCCGCTGCACGGCGATGGCCGCGAACACGGCACTGGTCAACAGCACGATGGCGGTGACGACGGCGAGCTGCAGCAGCAGCACCTCGGTGGCGAACCGTCGCTTACGGAGGCGCGGTGCCGCTCCCGTCCCCGCCTCGCGCCCCGCACCCGTCCGACGCCGCGCGGCCGTGCGGCGTCGCCGGGGTGAGCTGTCGTCGGTCACGCCCGCCAGGGTACCGGGCGCGACGGACCCGACCCGCGCCTCCTCGGGTCCGCGTTCGCCCGCCGGCCGCGCGCCGACCGACCCGATCCGCCGCCACCGCGCCGCCTTTCGTGCACCGCACCCCGACTAGACGGGGTGCGGTGCACGGAACGCGGTGCCGTGGGCGCATCGGCCGGACGCTGCCTAGGCTCGGGCCATGCCGACCGAGCCGCAGCCGCAGCCGCAGCCGCAGCCGCACCAGACCCGGGGCGGCCGGGTGAGACGTGTCGTCCCGCTGCGCACGGTGTTCCCGTGGTGGTTCCTGGCCGGGACGCTCGTCACGCTGGGCGTGGCGATCGTGCTCGAGACCGGCAGCAGCGGGGCGATCATGTGGGGGCCCGTCATCGGCCTCGAGATCCGGGATCGGTGGCAGCTCGCCGCCCGCCGACAGGACGACGGCCTCCCGGTCGAGCGGCGTGACCTCGTCGGCCAGACCTGGTCGGAGCCGGTCATGGCCGTCGTCTTCACCATCGTCGCGGTCGGGCTCGGTCTGACACTCGCCCGGATCGTCTCGGGAGGCGCCCCGTGGATGCTCGTGGTCGGCCTGACGCTGCTGGCGCTCGGCGCGGCCGCGTTCGGGGCCTGTGCCCTCGTGGTGCGGAAGCGGGCCCGCCGGGCCGCAGGGCCGCCCGCCGGGTGACGTCCCGCCACCACTGCACCGCCTTTCGTGCACCGCACCCCGACTAGACGGGGTGCGGTGCACGAAACGCGGTGTCGTGCCGGGGCCAGGTGCGTGTGGGCGGGTCTGGTCGGCAGGCGACGGATGAGGAGGCGCGGCTCCCCCGAGCAGAACGCGCAGAACGCCCCGAACGCGCGATAGTCGGCCAATGCGCACAAGCGCGACGGGGGCCCGGAGGCGCCGCTAGCGTGCCCGGACACACGAACTGGACGAAGGAGTCCTGATGCTCGTCATCCTCGGCTATCTGATGATCGCCACCTTCATGGTGCTGATCATGACCAAGCGGCTCTCGCCGATGCTCGCCCTGATCATGGTGCCGACCATCTTCGGCCTGTTCGCAGGGGCCGGGCTCGGCATCGGCGACATGGTGATCGAGGCGATCGGCGACCTGGCCCCGACCGCGGCGCTGCTGATGTTCGCGATCATGTACTTCGGCCTGATGATCGACGTCGGCCTCTTCGACCCGCTCGTGCGGTTCATCCTGCGCGTCACGGGCAACGACCCCGCGAAGATCGTGCTCGGCACGGCGCTGCTGGCCGGGGCGGTCTCGCTCGACGGCGACGGGTCGACCACGTTCATCGTGACGACCGCCGCGATGCTGCCGATCTACCTCAAGCTCGGCATGAGCCCGGTCGTGCTGACCTGCGTCGCCGGCCTCGCCAACGGCACGCTCAACATCGTGCCCTGGGGTGGGCCGACCGTCCGCGCCGCGGCCGCGCTCAACGTGGCGCCGTCCGACATCTTCGTGCCGCTCGTGCCGTCGCTGGTCGTCGGCCTCGTGATCGTGTTCGCCTTCGCCTGGCTGATGGGCCTGCGCGAGCGCCGCCGCCTCGGCACCGTCGAGCTCGGCGGCTCGGTGCTCGCCGCGGCAGCCGAGAAGATGTCGCCCCTGTCGCGCGAACTGGCCACGGCCGCCCGCGGCGGCGGCCCGGGCAAGGCCGGCGTCGGCGTCTCGATGTTCACCAGCCCCACGGTCGCGCTCGGCCTCCGCGGCGGTCGCGCCGACGGCAGCCGGGCCGACGCCCCCGGCGAGCGCGCGGTCGACAACCCCGTCACCGGCACCAGCGCGAACGGCACCCCCACGACCGGCACGATGGCCGACACCATGCTCGACCCGACGCGCGAGACGCTGCGGCCGAAGCTGATCTGGTTCAACTTCGCGCTGACCGTCGTCGTCATGGTGCTGCTCGTGCTCGACCTCTTCCCGCTCGCCTACGTGTTCATGGTCGGCGTCGCGGTCGCCCTGCTGGTCAACTTCCCGAAGGTGAAGCAGCAGTCCGCCGAGATCGTGGCCCACGCGCCGAGCATCGTCGGCGTCGTCTCGATGGTCTTCGCCGCAGGCGTCCTCATCGGCGTGCTCAACGGCACGGGCATGGTGGACGCGATGGCGCAATGGCTCGTGCAAGTGATCCCGAACGAGATGGGCCCGTACCTGGCCGTCATCACCGGCCTGCTCAGCCTGCCGCTCACCTTCTTCATGAGCAACGACGCCTTCTACTTCGGCATCCTGCCCGTGCTCGCCCAGAGCGCCTCGGCGTTCGGCATCGACCCGGTCGAGATGGCCCGCGCCTCGGTGATCGGCCAGCCGGTGCACCTGCAGAGCCCGCTCGTGCCGGCGATCCTGCTGCTCGTGAGCCTGGCGAACGTCAACCTCGGCGACCACCACAAGAAGGTGCTCTGGCGGGCGGCCGTCGTCTCGGTCGTGATGCTCGTGGTGGCGGTGCTCGTCGGGGTCATCCCCTTCGGCTGAAGCCGGTGCCGGCGCCGGTGCCGGTCGCGGTGCCGGGGCCAGGGCCGGGTGCCGGTGCCGGCCGGTCCGCGCTCGGTCTCAGCCGGTCGCGTCGAGGTAGACCGGGCGCGAGGGCTCGTGCGACGCCTCGACCGAGCGCACGGCACCGAGGTGTTGCAGCACGGCGGCGCGGGCGGCCTCGAGTCGGTCGAGCACGCGGCCCTGGCGTTCCGCCAACGAGGAGGCGCGGGTAGCGAGCTCCTGCGGCAACGGACCCAGCCCGGTCGGGGGCGTCCATCGAGGTGTCGACGTCGACGTCGGCCCGGCTGCCGTCGCGGGGCCGCCTGCGGAGGGCGACACGTCCGCCTCGGCGACCAGCGCCTCCAGCTCGTCCAGGGCGGCACGCCACGCGGCGTGCGTGTGCTCGGTCCTAGGCGACACCGAGGGCTCCGGTCGGGGCGACCGTCGTGGTCTGCAACGAGGCACCCGCCTCGTGCCACGCCTGGCGGAGCGGCTCGAGCAGGCCGGCGACCTCGCGCGTGAGCGCCACGTCGCGGTGGACGTTCGCGTTGACCAGGGCGGTCGACGCGTAGCCGTAGAGCGCCAGCAGGCCCTCGCCGCCGTCCCAGACGTCGATCTTGAGCGACGACGACAGCTCGGCGACGATCGCCTGCGCGTGCACGAGCTGCTCGCCGGCGACGAGCCACGAACCCGCGACCTGGGCGGCCTCGGCGCGCGAGAGGTCGAGCATGAGACGGTCGTAGAGCATCGTGACGAGCTGCACCGGCGTGGCCGAGAGCACGGCGTCCGAGGTGTACTGCGCCCGCTGGCGCTGGGCGGTGGCGGCGGAGCCGCTCGCCGCGGCGAAGGCGGCGAATCCTTGTGCGTTCATGGTCAGCTGCTCGTCGATGCGGTCAGGGAGGTGATCTGGCTGCTGAGCCAGGTCGACTGCGCCTGCAACGACTGCAGCTTGACCTCGAGGTTGTTGTAGGTGGTCTGGAGTGTCGCCCGCCTCGCGGTGAGGCGCAGGTCCCAGTCGGCGATGCGGACGCCGAGGTCCTTCACGACCGACTGCTGGCCGGTGATCACCTGGGTCAGGGTGCCGGTCGTCTTGTCGGAGGCGCTCGTCGCGGCGGCCGCGATCCGGTCGGCGAGGGTGCTCATCATCGACTGCGTGCCGACCGGGTCGGCGGCCAGGGCGGCCTGGAACTTGTCGGCGTCGTAGGCGAAGGTGCCGTCCCGCGAGATGCTGATGCCGATCGACGAGGGCGACCGGCCGTCGATCGGGGCCGAGGCCGCCGACTGCAGTGCCGTCTGCGCGGCCCGCACCGACGACTCGCCGGTGTACGCACCGCCCTTGACCGTCGTGGCACCGGTCGCGCTCGTGCTGGTCGTCGTCGCCTGCCCGCTCGAGATGGCCGAGAGCACCGCGTTGAGGCTCGACACGAGCCCCGAGGCGACCTTGCCGGAGGTCGCCGTGTCGCGCGCCACCGTGACGGTCACCGGGGTCGCCGTCGCCGCGGCGGCCGAGACGGTCACCGAGACGCCGGGCAGGAGGTCGGCGAAGGTGTTCGACGAGCTGGTCACGACCTGCTCGGCGGTGGTGCCGGCGTAGAGGGTGAGCGAGGCGTCGCGGGCGGTCTTGACGACGGCGGCACCCGGCTCGGTCAGCAGGTCGGGGGCGGTCCCGGCGGCGACCTCGGCGGCCGTGCCGCGGTGCACCGAGAAGTCGCCGGTCGCTCCGGTCGCGGTCGAGGTGAGCTGGAGCCGGTACTGCACGGCGCCCGAGGCGTCCTTGCCCGAGGCGACCTTCAGGGCGGTGACGCCGGCGGCCGAGGCGTTGACGGCGCTGACGACGTCGTCGAGCGAGCCGGAGGCGGCGGTGACCTCGACGGCCTTGCCGGCGGCCGAGGTGAAGGTGAGGACGGCGGGTTCGGAGGGCCAGGCGGTCATCGCGGCGGTGACCGCGGTCTTCGCCTGGGCCGTGGTGCCGACGACGAACTCGATCGAGCCGGCGGCGGCCGTGGCCCCGGCCGACGCCGTGACGGAGGTGGCACTGCTCGTCGCGGTGAAGGCCTGCAGCGAGGCGGGCTTGGCCGCGGTCTTGGCGGTGTCGGCGAGGGCCGAGACCTGGGCGTTCAGCGTCTGCATCGACGTGATGAAGGCACTCGCGGCCGAGACCTTGTTCTTCAGGAGGGTCTGGGGCGTCGCCTCGATCGAGATCAGGTTGTTGATCAGGGTCGTGGTGTCGAGCCCGCTCGCGAGGCCGTCGATGCCGAGGGTGGCCATGTCGTGCTCCTGTCGCGGGTCGGGTGTCGAGGGACGGCGGGGACGAGCGACGCGGCCGGCACGCGGCGAGCGAGAGGATCAGCTCTCGACTCGCCGCGTGCCGGTCACGCGTCAGGCCCGGGTGTCGCCCGGCGACCGCTGGGAGCGGTCGCCGGGACGCTCTCCGACTAGCGGAGGAGCGACAGGACGCCCTGGGTGCTCTGGTTCGCCTGGGCGAGCATCGCGGTGCCGGCCTGGCTGAGGATGTTCGAGCGGGTGTACTTGACCATCTCCTCCGCCATGTCGGTGTCGCGGATGCGCGACTCGGCCGCCGTCAGGTTCTCCTTCGCCACGTTCGTCACGTTGATGGCGTGCTCGAAGCGGTTCTGGACGGCACCCAGCTCGGACCGGGCGGTCGAGACCGTCTGGATCTGAGCGTCGAGCAGCTTGATCGACGCCTGGGCGTTCTCGGCGGTGTCGAACTTCAGGCCACCGGTGACGGTGGCACCGGCGGCACCCGCGACGACACCCGTTCCGGCGTCGTCGGCGACGCTGACCGCGCCTCCGTTGTTGGCGGTGACGACGATGCCGGTGCCGGCACCGTTGGCGTCCTTGGTCACCGAGACCGAGAAGTTGGCCGAGAAGTCGGCGTCCTTCGTCAGCGCGTCGGCGAAGCCCTGCACGCTGTCGAACGTCCCGGCGGCACCGAGGTCGGCCGTCGTGATCGTCTTGGTCTCGTTGCCGTTGGTGACGCTGAAGGTCTGCTTGCCGGCGACGGCCGCGATGTCGGCGATGTCGAACGACGAGCCGGTCTTGGCGAGGTCGCCACCCGACAGGTTGTTCGCGATGGCCGAGACGTTGGCCTTCGACAGGTCGACGCTGATCTGGCTGTCGGTGCCGCTGTTGGCGCCGACCTGGAACTTCAGCGAGCTCTTGCTGCCGTCGAGCAGGTTCGTGCCGTTGAAGTTCGTCGACGCCGAGATGCGCGTCAGTTCCTTCTGCAGGGCCGAGACCTCGGTGGTGATGGCCTTGCGCGAGTCGGCGTTGTTCGAGTCGTTGCCGGCCTGCACGGCGAGGTCACGCATGCGCTGGAGGATCGAGTGGGTCTCGGTGAGGCCACCTTCAGCGGTCTGCACGACCGAGATGCCGTCCTGGGCGTTGCGCGCGGCCACCGTCAGTCCGCCGACCTGCGAGCGCAGGCCCTCGGAGATCGAGAGGCCGGCCGCGTCGTCAGCGGCACGGTTGATGCGGAGGCCCGACGAGAGCTTCTCGAGGCTCTTCGACAGGTCGTTCTGCGTGGCGTTCAGGTTGCGGTACGTGTTGTTGGCCGCGAGGTTGGTGTTGATCTGCATACCCATGGTGTTCTCCTCCGTGACTGGGTGGTGTTCGTCTGCCCGTCCGTGGGCTGACACCGGCTACTGTCGGCCGGCCGACCGCGGCTGTTAGTCAGCCGCAGAAGTTTTTTCGGCGGTCTCAGACCGCGGTGGCGACCGTGGTCGCCTCGGGCTCGCGCATGGCCCGGGCGATGCCGACGGCGGCGTTGGTCGCGACGCGCGACAGGTACGCGCTGCGACGGGCGGGAGCCGTCTTCGAGACCGGGGTGAACTCGACGTCGGGGTCGTCGGCGTAGTGCGCCTCGAGGGCGTCGCGCAGCAGGCGGACGGCCTCGGTGCGCTGCTGCGACACGGCCGAGTGGGTGATGCCGAGCTCGTCGGCGATCTCGGTGACGGTCCGGTCGCCGAAGTAGACGCCCTCGACGATGAGGCGCATGCGCTCGGGCAGGGCCTGGACGGCGGCGGCCACGTAGCGGCTGCGCTCCGAGACGAGCAGGTTCTCCTCGGGCAGGGGCAGGTCGGCGGCCAGGTGGTCGGCGACGGTGTCGTCGAGGGCCGAGACGGTGCGGGCCGCGTCGGTGAGCGCGTCCGCCGCGGTCTGGCGGTCGACGCCGAGGGCGCCGGCGACCTCGTCGACGCTGGGGGTGCGCCCGAGCGAGGCGGTCAGCGCCTCCTGCACGGCGAGCGTCTCCTTGATGCGCTTGCGGGTGCCACGGCTGGCCCAGTCGCCCGAACGCATGTCGTCGGCGAAGGCGCCGACGATGCGGGTGCGGGCGTAGGCGCCGAACGGGATGCCGAGGGTGGGGTCGAAGGCGTCCGCGGCCTGGACGAGGGCGACGGCACCGACCGACGCGAGGTCGTCACGCGACAGGTGCGTGGCGCGGGCGCAGACCTCGGAGACGAGGTAGCCGACCAGCGGCAGGTTCTCCACCACCATTGCGTTTCGTTCGGTGCGGTTCATCGCGACTCCCAGTGCGAAGGGGACCTCTCGGGTCCGGTGATCGTGACTCCGGGCGCGACGAAGTGCCCTCTGATCAGGGCACGTCGACAGGGTTCGCCGAGGAGGCGCGGGTCGCCGTGCGTAGGAGACGGCGGGACCGCGGGTGGTGCTGCCGCGGCGGCCCGTCGGGGGCCCGTCGCTGCTCTGCAACGCTATCGATGAGCAGGGGGGCAGCGGCAGGTCGGGGGTGCCCCCAGTGCGGGGGAACGGCCGTCATCCCTTCGGGGGGCACGTCCCGCACCTCCACCCCCGTACTGGGTCGGAACGCCCCTTCCTTCGAGCGGTGGTTCAGGCTAGGCGCCGCCGTGAGGACGCTCGGGTCGGCCGCTAACGCCCACCGCGCCTCCGCCGATAGTCACCGGTGCAGAGGACGTCAGGCACTCCTCGCCGACGACCTGCCGTACACCGACCACCCGATGCCCCGACCGAGGAGGCCCCCATGGGCGCGAACGAACTCTCCGCGCTGCTCTGGCGAGAGCGCGAGCTGCTCGAGCTGCTGACCTTCAAGCTCGAGGAGGAGCAGCTGCTGCTCACCGCGGGCCGCAGCCGCTGGGTCGACCACGCCACCCGCGAGGTCGAACAGGTGCTCGGTCGCCTGCGCTCGGCAGGTCTCGAGCGCAGCGTCGAGGTGTCGGCCGTCGCCCGCGAGTGGGGAACCGACGAGGACGCCCCGCTGCGCGAGATCGTCTCGGCCGCCCCGGCCGGCCCGTGGGGCGACATCTTCAGCGCCCACCTACGGGCCATGACCGAGCTGACCGGACGCATCGCCCAGCTGCGCGACGAGAACGAGCGGTTCCTCCGAGCCGCCGCCCGGGCCACCCAGGAGACCCTGGCCACCGCGTCGACCGGCCCCGCGACCGCCACGTACGACGCGACCGGCCGGACCGGCCACGTGGACTCGGCCCGCGCCTCCGGCGGTCACCTCTTCGACGGGCGGCTCTGACGTGGGCAGCACGTTCGGCGGCCTCAACACGGCGTACCGGGGGCTGACGGCCGCCCGCACCGGCCTCGACGTGGTCGGGCAGAACATCGCCAACGTCAACACCGACGGTTACACACGGCAGCGCGTCACGCAGTCCTCCGTCGAGGCCGCCGCACGGGTCGGCCTCTTCTCGACCGGGGTCCAGCCCGGCCAGGGCGCGTCGGTCGACGGCATCGCCCGCATCGGCGACCGGTTCGCCGACGCCCAGGTGCGGGGCGCCGCCGGTGCTGCCGGCTACCAGGGCGTGCGGGCCTCGGTCACGGCCGCCCTCGAGTCGTCACTGAACGAGCCGAGCACGACGGGGCTCGCGACGCAGCTGACGAAGTTCTGGTCGGCCTGGCAGGACGTCTCGAACAACCCCTCCGCCGCCGCCCCCGCCGCCGTGCTGCTCGGGCAGGCGCAGACCATCGCGGGCACGCTCGCGAGCGGCTACAAGGCGGTGGACGACCAGTGGACGGCCCAACGGCAGCAGCTCGACGGCCTCGCCTCACAGCTCAACTCCGCCGCGACCCAGGTCGCCGACCTGAACGTGCGCATCCGCACCGCCCAGCAGCAGGGCGTCAGCACCAACGAGCTGGTGGACGCCCGCTCGGTGCTGACCGAGAAGATCGCCACGCTCGCCGGAGGCACGGTGCGCGACAACGCGGACGGCACGCTCGACGTCGTCGTCGGGGGCAACGCCCTGGTGTCGGGCGACTCGGCCCGCCAGGTGCGCGTGACGGGCGACTACACCCTGAGCACCGCCACGGCGGGGGTGTCGCTCGAGTGGACCCACCGTCCCGGCGACGCCGTCTCGCTCGACGGCGGCAGCATCGCGGGATCGCTGTCGGTGCTCGCCCCGGCCGAGCCCGGCGGCGCCGGCGGCGTCCTCGCCGAGGCGGCCGCCAGCTACGACGCCCTCGCGACCCAGCTCGCGACCCAGGTCAACGCGGTGCACGCCACCGGCACCACGGCCGACGGCACCACCGGTCACGCGTTCTTCGCGTTCACGGCCGGCGTCCCCGCGGCCCGCGGACTGACCGTCGTGCCGACGGGTGCCGCGACGATCGCCTCGGGCAACGGCACGGGCGGCGCCCTCGACGGCTCGGTCGCCCGCGCCGTCGGCCAGATCGGCCTCTCGACCGGCTCGCCCGACCGCGCCTGGGGTGCGATCGTCAGCACCGTCGGGGCCGTCGCGCAGACCGAGTCCGACCGATCGACGCTCACCGACCTCTCGGCCACGTCGGCGAAGAACCGGCAGCTCTCGACGGCCGGGGTCAGCCTCGACGAGGAGAACGTCAACCTGCTCACCTATCAGCACGCCTACCAGGGCGCCGCCCGCGTCATGACCGCGATCGACGAGATGCTCGACACGTTGATCAACGGCATGGGACGGGTCGGGAGGTAACCGATGATCACGCGCACGACCAACCAGATGGCCGTCCTGGACGCCCAACGGCACCTGACCGTCAGCAAGGCCCGGGTGTCCGAGGCCCAGGAACGCGCCTCGACCCTCGACCGCATCTCGAAGCCGTCCGACGACCCGACCGGCACCGCCGAGGCCCTGCGGGTCAAGGCGGACCAGGCGGCGAACGTGCAGTGGAGCCGCAACGCCGGCGACGCCAACGCGTGGCTCTCGACGGCCGACTCGGCGCTGTCGGCCGCCGACGACGTGCTGAAGCGCGTCCGCGACCTCACGGTGCAGGGCGCCAACACGGGTGCCCAGTCGCAGGCGTCCCTCGACGCCATCGCCACCGAGATCGACGGCCTGAGGTCCGACCTGCTCACCCGCGCCAACGCGACCTACGCCGGACGCAGCGTCTTCGCCGGCACCTCGGACGCGGGCGTGGCCTTCCGGGCCGACGCCAGCTTCACCGGCACCCCCGGGTCAGCCGTCACCCGGCAGGTCGGCAGCGAGACGAGCGTCCGGGTCGACGCCGACGGCGCCGCGGCCTTCGGGACCGGCGACGACTCGGTGTTCAGCCTGCTCGACCGCATCACCACCGACCTCCGCGCCGGCGTCGACGTGGGCCCACGGCTCACCGAGGTCGACGCCCGGCTGACGTCCCTGCGCGGCGTACAGTCCGACATCGGGGCACGACAGTCCCAGATCCTGAGAGCCGAGGACACCCTCTTGGACACCAAGACCACGCTCGAGGCGCACCGCGCCGGCATCATGGAGATCGATCTCGGCCAGGCCGTGCTCGACCTGCAGATGCAGAACACGTCGTACCAGGCGGCCCTCGCGGTCACCGCCAAGGTGCTGCAGCCCTCGCTGATGGACTTCCTCCGATGAGCGCGCAGGCAGCACGCGAGGTCAGCGGCTCCGTCGTCTCGTTCACCGCGCCTCCGTTCGGCCTCGAACCGCTCGTCGACTTCTCCCTCGAGCGCATCGAGGGTGCGACCGGCCTGTTCGCCCTCCGCGCCGCCGACTCGGAGACGCGACTCTTCGTGCTCGACGCGTCGGTGCACCTGCCCGACTACTCGCCGGTCGTGACCGACGAGCAGACCGACGCCCTCGACCTGCACGACCCCGCCGAGGCCCTGCTGCTCGTCGTGGCGACGCCCGCGGCGACCGGCATGACGGTCAACCTGCTGGCCCCGATCGTCGTCAACTCGCGGACCGGAGCCGGTGCGCAACTGATCCTCGAGGGCCAGGACTGGCCGCTGCGCGCCGAGCTCAGCGCCCGACCGTAGCGAGACGCCGGGCCGCGCCGACGGCCGGTCTGGGCGCGGGCTGCGAAGCCGGTCACGGTGTGGTGACGACGGGTGCGGTCGGCGTGAACGTCCGCTTGCCTTGACGGCAGGAGGCGCGACCATGACCACGACACCCCGCACCACTCGGCACCGGCTCGCCGTCGGCGCGATGACGGCGGTCACCGCCGTCCTGCTCGTCGGCTGCACCGCCGGGGCCGACGCCCCGGTCTCGGGCGGCCAGGCCGCCACCCGCCCGGCGTCCGAGACCCCGACCGACCCGGCCGCCGTCGCGGGCCCCGGCCCGGTCGCCGCCGGCACCGACACGGGGGGCGTGACCGTCGCGGCCGACGCCGAGCCCACCGACGTCGCGACCGGGCTGGCCGCCCCGTGGTCCGTCGTCCGACTCGACACCGGGTCGTCGTTCGTCAGCCTGCGCGACACCGGCACGGTGCTCGAGCTGCTCGCCGACGGCGGCACGCGCGAGGTCGGCTCGATCGACGGGGTCGTGCACGAGGGCGAGGGCGGCCTGCTCGGCCTCGCCGTCCTGGCCGGGTCGCCGTCGTACCTCTACGCCTACGCCACGACCGCGGACGACAACCGCGTGGTGCGGGCACCGATCACGGGCGAGGCCGGCTCGTACGGGCTCGGCGAGCAGCAGGCCGTGATCACGGGCATCCCCGCGGCGCGCAACCACGACGGGGGCCGCATCGCCTTCGGCCCCGACGGCCTGCTCTACGTGACGACGGGTGACGCGAACCAGCGACCGAACGCCCAGGACCCCGGCTCGCTCGGCGGCAAGATCCTGCGCGCGACGCCGGTCGGCGGCGTGCCCGACGACAACCCCACCCCCGGGTCGTTGGTCTACACGCTCGGTCACCGCAACCCGCAGGGCATCGCCTGGGACGCGACCGGCGCCGGTTGGGCCGCGGAGTTCGGCCAGGACACCTACGACGAACTGAACGCCCTCGAGCCCGGAGCGGACTACGGCTGGCCCGAGGTCGAGGGCCGGGGCGAGGTCGAGGGCTTCTCGAACCCCGTGCTGCAGTGGTCGACCGACGACGCGAGCCCCAGCGGCCTGACCGCCGTCGGCACCACCCTCTACCTGGCCGGGCTCGGCGGCGAGAAGCTCTTCGAGATCCAGGTCGCCCCCGGCTCCGAGGCGCAGCCGACCGAGCTGTTCACCGGAGCCGACTCGCTCGGCCGCATCCGCGACGTCCTGCCCGGGCCCGACGGCACGCTCTGGCTCGTCACGAACAACACCGACGGGCGCGGAGCCCCGTCCGACGGCGACGACCGCATCGTCAGCGTCCCCCTCACCCCCCTGCCGTAGCGTCCCGCCCCCACCGCGCCGCGCCTCCCGCACCGCACCGGCGCCCGACGTCCGGGTGCGGATCGCGACGGTGGGCGCACGACACGCGGGTCGGGTCCGGCACATCGGCCCCGACACTCCCCCACACGCTGCGTGCCGCGCGGCCTGTTCGGGGGCCGGGCGGTTACCCTCGTACTCGATGAGCCAGCACGACCGACCCGACACGACAGCACCCGGCAGCGCCCGCCCCCAGACCGTGCCGCCGGGTCTCGCCGCGCCCGTCGTCCGGGGCATCGGAGGCGCCGGCGGATTCGACCCGATCAGCCTGCGCACGGCCGTCGACGTGCCCGCCGCCGAGGCCCGGCTGGCCGCCCTGGGCCAGAGCCGCAGCACCGACGCGCTGGGCGAGCGAGCCGACCTGCTGCGCCTGCTCGGCCGACTCGACGAGGCCCTGGCGATCGCCGAGGAGGCCTTCCGCCTGGCCCACTTCACCGGCGACAGGGCCGACTCGACGGCTGCGCGCATCCGTCGCGCCCACATCTTCCGCGAGCAGGGCAAGCTCGACCGCGCCCTGAACGACCTGCACACCAGTCGCATCACCTCCGCGACCGAAGAATGGCGAGAGCTCGAGGCCGCCGCCGCCGAGCTCGAGGGCTACACGCTGTACGACCTCGGTCGCAACGAAGAAGCCCGCGAGACCCTCGCGAAGGCACTCGAGGCCTACGAGGCGTCCGGTGCCCCGCGTGACCGCACCGACGGGCTGCGGGTCGCGATCGAGGGCGTCATGCGCGCCTACCTGAGCGACACCGGTCCCCAGCCCCGTCTCGAGGCCCCGGCCGCGGGCGACACCAACCCGGTGCCGGTCCGACCGCTCGCCCCCGCGTCCCCGCCTGCCCCGGCCCCCCGTGCGCAGGCCGCCCAGGGCCGCGTCCAGGTCCCCCGCTTCGACGGCATCGCCGGGCTCTACGGGGGCTCGCAGGCCCCGGCCGCGGCCGCCGCGTCCGCCGCGTCGTCGGAGCCAGCCGCCGACTCCGACTCCGACTCCGCGTCCGCCTCCACCGACGACCACGGTGCGGTGCCGGCCCGTCCGCCCATGGACCCCGCGCGCACGGCCGCGATCAGCTTCGACCCCGAGTCGATGCCCGACGAGGCCGCCGCGTCCCCCGTCGCCGAGGCCGCGGCCGCCCGGGCCGAGAAGGTGGCCGCGACGGCTCCCGCCGCCCCGCGCGACGGCGGGCTCTGGGGCAAGATCAGCCACCTCGCCGAGCGCGCCGCGGGTCACCGCGACCGCGACTCCGACGAGTTCGACGCCGAGCGTCGAGCCGCCCAGCGTCCGACCGACGGCGACGCACGCCCCGGCGGCGACCGACCCCGCACCGGGGGCACCGGGGTGACCGGCGTGGTCGACGGCCTGCCGCGCGACGACGAGCCCACCACCTGGCCGTTCCCGCGTCGCTGACCCGCGCCTCCTGACCTCGACGTGGCCGACCTCGACCGGGTGCGGCGCTGGGCCGCCGCGCTCATCGACCTGCACCTCGACCCCGCCGTCTGGAGCTTCGGCTTCGACAACGCCAAGACCCGCGCGGGCCTGTGCAACTACACGACGAAGCGCATCACGGTCTCGCGGCACCTCGCCGGTCGCTACGACGACGACGAGATCCACCAGGTGCTGCTGCACGAGGTCGCGCACGCACTCGCCGGATCGCGCGCCGGGCACGGGCCGAGGTGGAAGGCCGTGGCGACCGACCTCGGCTACGTCGGCTCGCGCCTGCACGACGGCGCCATCGCGAGCGAGCTCGCCCCGTGGGTCGGCGTCTGCCCCGCGGGGCACGAGCACTACCGGTACCGCCAGCCGGCCCGGCCGCTCGCCTGCGGGCGCTGCTCCCGGAGGTACGACCCCGCGCACCTGATCACCTGGACCAAGCGCGCGGTCTGACGCCGCGCCTCCTGGCACGACGTCGCGGCCGGGCCGGTGACGGGCCGTCGGAGACCCCAGGAGGCGCGTAACCGGTTAGGGTGGTCAGGTGCAGACCGGACAGTGGCTCAGATCCGACACCGACACCCGGTGGTTCTTCGACTCGGGAGCACTCAGCCTCGACTTCGCGTACCTCGGCGGGTTCCGGGCCGGGTCCCGTTTCGGCCCCGAGTCGGGCCTCGACCTGCCGGCCGACGGGTCGACCCCGTGGGACGGCCTGCTGCTGCCGGCCGACCTCGACGACTGGACGCGCGAGCGCTTCGACGGCATCGCCGGTTCGGCCGGAGACCGCGAACTCGCCGACGCCAGGGGCCTGCGCGACGCGATCGCTCGACTCGCCGTGGCCGCGACCGACGGCACCTCGAGCGACCCCGACGACGTCGACACGCTCAACCTGTTCGCGGCGTTGCCGGACGTCCCGCCGTCGCTCGAGGGCGGCCGACGCCAGGCCGGGGCCGGGCGCCTTCGGCTCGGGCAGGCGATGGCGTCGGTGGCGCGCGACGCGGTGACCCTCTTCACGACCGTGGGGTTCGGCGGCGGACCGGACTCGCGCCTCCGTCGGTGCTCGAACGAGGCGTGCGGGCTCGTCTTCTACGACGAGTCGCGGGCGGCCAGCCGCCGGTGGTGCTCGATGCAGCGCTGCGGCAACCGGGCGAAGGTGCGGGCGCACCGGGCGCGGGCCGCGCGCGGCTGAGGCCTCCGCCGAGTGGGTCGACGTCACCCCCCGGGCCCGCCCGGCCCTACCCTGCCCTGTCCTGCCTGCCCTGCCCTGCCCTGCGCCACTGCGCCATGAACTGAACATCCCGCCACGAGATGCCGTGGCGGGATGTTCACTTCGTGGCGGCGTGCCGTCCAGCGTCGAGCGTCAGTCGACGACCGAGACGTCCTTCCAGAAGGCGACGTAGCCCGAGTAGTCCTTGCCCACGCGGTCGAACGACGTCGGGATGGGCGTGGGGTAGCTCCAGGCGCGGTCCTGCAGCAGGTCGTCGCCCGACTTCACGCTGAAGTACTGGGTGTCGCCCTTCCACGGGCAGTGGTACTGGGTGGGGCTCTCGGTGAGCAGCTCGGTGTTGACGCTCGCGGGCGGGAAGTACCAGTTGCCCTCGATCGAGATCAGCTCGTCTTTAGGGGCCTCGGCGACGACGGTTCCGTCGGTGAGCACTGCCTTCATGATTCCTCCTGCGGGTCGGGGCGACGTCAGGGTCGCTGTCGCTGCAACGCTACGCCGGCAGGGTTGATTCCTCGGGGGAACCGACTCGGGCCACGACGAGGGCGCCCCCACCGGACGAGGAGGCGCGGGCCGACTCGACGACGTCGCCCCGGCCGGTCTCCACCAGCTCGGCCGCCGAGGCCGACGCCGTGAGCAGGTGCGACGACGCCCGGGCCAGGGCGCCGGCCGCGGCGCACGCGACGGCGGCCTCGGGCGACGAGAAGTCGATGCCGGCCGCGGCGAGCGCGTCGACGACCGCACCGGCGGCGAGCTGGTCCTCGACGGCGGGCCGGAACCCGTCGGCCTCGACGGCCCCGGCGGCGACGATCGCGACGAGGGCACGGTCACCTCGACGGGCCTGACGTCCGACCACGTGCCGGGCGACGTCGGGGGCGGCGCCCGCCCCGGTGACGAGCAGCACGTCGGCGTCGACGCCGACCTCGGCCAGGTCGGCGACCGCCCGCACGGTCTCGTCACGGCTGAGCGTGCCGTGGCCGTCGAGGACGTCGACCACGACGACCACGTGAGCCTCGGACGCGACGCGGGCCGCCCCGGCCACGCCGTGGTCGAACCTCACCTGGTACTTCTGCTGGCCGTGCGGACTCATCTGACCAGCCTAGGCAGGCCCACCACCCCGTCGCGAGTGCGTGACGCGCCGTGACGGGACCGACGTGCCGACCCACCGCCGGCGACGTCGACCCGCCTACTGCGTGACGAAGGGAGGCGGTGGCCCCGATCAGGCGGCGGGAGTTGGATCGGTGCATGCACGTGCAGCTCAAGCTCCGCCTCGCCTGTTCCGTCGACGTCGCGACCGACGCCCTGCGCGACCCCCGCGTGATGGTCGCGGTGACGAAGCCGCTCGTGGTCTACCGGTCCGAGTCGCCGTCCGGCTTCCCCGACCGCTGGACCGAGGAGGCGCACCCCGTGTCGGCGAGCATCCTCGGCGTCCTGCCGCTCGGCAGCACGCACGTCGACCTCGACTGGCACGAACGTGACGGAGCGTGGATACAGCGCGACACCGGACGCGGGACGAGCGGCCAGTTCGCCCGCATGCGCATCAACCACCGGATGGCCGTCGTCCCGGACGGCGCGGGGCACACGCTGTTGCGCGACCGCCTCGAGTTCCACGCCGGCCCGCTGGGCCTGCTGCTCTGGCCGGGACTCTGGGCGACCTGGCAGTGGAGGGCCCTGCGCATGAAGGCCCTCGCTCCGACCTGGCGCGGCGCCCCCACCCACCCGAAGCACGCCTGACCGTCGGCCAGCACCCACCCCCGCGAGCGGCGTCCAGCAATGCGCCTAGGCAGGGGGTCCGCGCCGAACGGAGGGGTCACCCACGGTCGGCCCCTCGACACCCCCTCGAGCGGCGTCCGACGACGTGCCTAGGCAGGGGGTCCGCGCCGAACGGAGGGGTCACCCACGGTCGGCCCCTCGACACCCCCTCGAGCGGCGTCGAGCAATGTGCCTAGGCAGGGGGTGCGCGCCGAACGGCAGGGTCACCCGCACGTCGACCCGCATGTCGATCCGACGTCAGCCCCAGAAGCCGGCGTGCACCGCTGACGCCTCGTCGAACAGGGCCGGGCCGGACACCGACACCGCGCCTCCGCCCCGGGCGAAGACCTCGCGGCAGGGCAGGTCGAGGGTCGACTCGCCCTCTTGCTCGGTCACCATGCCGAGCAGCTGCTGCTCGGCGAGCGCGTAGACGACCCGGCCGATGCCGGCCCAGTGGATCGCCCCGGCGCACATCGCGCACGGTTCGGTGCTCGTGTAGAGCGTCGCGGCCTTCAGCGTCGGCTTGTCGAAGCGCTGCGCCACGAGCCGGACGAGGTTCGTCTCGGCATGGCCGGTCGGGTCGCCCTCGGTGACGACGGTGTTCTCGGCCTCGACGACGTCGCCACGAGCCGTGAGCAGCAGCGAGCCGAAGGGGTGGTTGCCGTGGTCGCGGGCATCTTGCGCGACCTCGATCGCGCGGTGCAACTGCACCAGGTCTGCCGGGGTGACGGTGGGGTCGGTGGTCGTGGTGTCGGTCGTCATGGGGCGAGCGTAGCCAGGGGTCGCCCACCCCCGGGGCCGGGACGCCAGGCTGTGGACGGGTGCCCGACCTGTGAGGGAGCCACGGGCGCGGCGGTGACCGCCTGCGTACGGTGGCAGGCGTGACCGACCCGACCAGCACCTCCTCGTCTCCCGCCGACAGCACCGCCGACAGCATCGCCGACACCACGGCCGAGAACACGGTGCCGACGCCCGCCCAGGGCGCCCTCGACATCGCGTCGTGGCGACGGACGATCCACGGGTTGTACCGCGACGTGCGCGAGGCGACCGATCTGGCGGCGGCGCACGACCTGTGGCGACGGACCCGGGACGAGCTGTTCTCGACGCACCCGTCGACGCCCCTGCTGCCCGAGGACCGCCCCGACTTCACCGGCCTGCCGACGAAGCCCTACGACCCGGCCTGGCGCTTCGAGGTCGCCGTCGAGCCCGCCGAGCCGCGCCGGATGGTCGTCGAGACCGGCACCGACGGCGACGTGCTGTTCGACCTGGTCGGCGTCGTCGACGTGCCCGGCGTCGGCCGCCTCGACGTGTGGAAGCTGGCGCAGTACGCGGGGGGCCTGTTCATCCCGGTCAAGGACGCCCTGGCCGGCAAGCCCGGCGGCACGTACGGTGGCGGGCGCTACCTGATCGACTCGGTCAAGGGCGCCGACCTCGGGGCCGGCGGCGAGCCCGGCACGATCGTGCTCGACTTCAACTTCGCCTACAACCCGAGCTGCGCCTACGACCCCGCCTGGGCGTGCCCACTCGCGCAGCCGGGCAACACGGTCGCGGTCGAGATCCCCGTCGGCGAACGGTACGGGCGCGCGCACTGAGGCGCACGACGACGCGACGTCACCACGTGTCGACCGCGTCGTGACACCCCAGACCGACCGGTCGACCCGCCCGACGGAGTCGACTAGCGTCGAGTCATGACCTCGACGACGCCACCCGCCACTCCGTCGAGCCCCGAGGTCGTGACGCAGGCCCTCCTCGACCTCGGTTCGCGACCCGAGCATCCGTTCACCACCAGCATCCAGGGTGGACGAATCGTCTTCACCTGGGTCTACGACAAGGCCTCGGGCCCGTTCGGCAGCCGGGAGCAGTCGTACTCGCTGCGGATCACCCTCATCCCTGAGACGTCCGAGTACAAACGGTCCGAGACCGGGATGCAGCGCCAGAGCGGATCGGTCAGCAGCTCGTACCGCTTCAACTCGGCCGAGGTCGTCGGCCCGGTGAAGCGCACCCTCGAGGCCCACGGCTGGCACCGGCGGCGGACGGCACTCGGCAAGGCGATCCGCGGCCTGTTCTCCTAGATGACGGACGCCGGGAGGCGCGGAGTCGCACACAGCGCACCCGCGGCCCTGCGGCGTGGCGCGGCTCGGCGTCGGCGAGGCGACCTGAGGGCCCGACCCGCGCCTCCTCGGCTCGTCCGCAACACGGGCGTGACGCGCCCTGCACACCCGTGCAGACCACACCCGTCGCGTTCTCGGGCCACAGCCGCTAGGCTGGGGTCACTTGCGAGCCGGTCCGATCGGCTCCCTGCGTCGTAGCACGCCCCTCACCGCCTCTCCGTCCTGGCACACACCCAGGCAGAACAGCAGGCGCGCGAAGCTCACTCTGCGGCGAAACGATCGTGCACACCTGCACCGTCGCCACACCTCGAGCCCGGCTACGACAGCCGTTCTCCCGGCACTGCCCTGCCCCTCGTGCGAGCACGTCCCCGACGTGACAGCGCACGACCAGGTGGTCAGGCAGCCTCGGCCCGGCTCGACACCGATGCCCCGAAAGGTGCACCACATGTCAACGAACACCCTCGACCAGGCGAACGCCGCCGCCGAGAACACCGACGCCACGACCGTCGACGAGACGGCCGACGCCGTCACCTTCAGCTCGCTGGGCGTGCCCGCCCCGATCGTGAAGTCCCTCGCCGCCGAAGGCAAGACCACCGCGTTCCCGATCCAGGTCGACACGCTGCCCGACACCCTCGGCGGCCGCGACGTCCTCGGCCGCGGCAAGACCGGCTCGGGCAAGACCCTCGCCTTCTCGATCCCGATGGCCGCGCGCCTCGGCGGCAAGCTGGCCGGCGGCAACCGCCGCGCCGGTCGCCCCCTCGGCCTCGTGCTCGCCCCGACCCGCGAGCTCGCCACCCAGATCGACGCCGTGCTCGCCCCGCTCGCCGAGGCCTACGGCATGCGCACCACCACGATCTTCGGCGGCGTCTCGCAGAACCGTCAGGTGCAGGCACTCAAGGCCGGCGTCGACATCATCATCGCGTGCCCCGGCCGCCTCGAAGACCTCATGAAGCAGGGCTTCGTCAAGCTCGACGCCATCGAGATCACCGTGCTCGACGAGGCCGACCACATGGCCGACCTGGGCTTCCTGCCCGGCGTCACGCGCATCCTCAAGGCCACCCCGAACGACGGCCAGCGCCTGCTCTTCAGCGCGACCCTCGACAACGGCGTGGACAAGCTGGTCAAGCAGTTCCTGCACGACGAGGTGCTGCACTCGGTCGACGAGGCCAACTCGCCCGTCGCGAAGATGACCCACCACGTCTTCGAGACGCCCGACGTCGACAGCAAGAACGCGCTGATCCAGAAGCTCGCGAGCGGCCAGGGCCGCCGCATCCTCTTCATGCGCACGAAGCACCACGCGAAGAAGCTCGCCAAGAAGCTGACCGAGTCGGGCATCCCCTCGGTCGACCTGCACGGCAACCTCTCGCAGCCGCAGCGTGACCGCAACCTCGCCGCCTTCCAGGACGGCTCGGCCCGCGTGCTCGTCGCCACCGACGTCGCCGCCCGGGGCGTGCACGTCGACGACATCGAGCTGGTCATCCACGTCGACCCGCCGACCGAGCACAAGGCGTACCTGCACCGCTCGGGCCGCACCGCCCGCGCCGGAGCCGAGGGCGACGTCGTCACCCTCGTCATCCCCAGCCAGAAGCGCGACGTCGCCCAGCTGATGAAGAAGGCCGACATCCGCCCGACCATCACCGCCGTGACGCCGAACTCCCCCGAGGTCGACGCCCTCGTCGGGCAGGTCGCCGCGTACGTCAAGCCCTCGCCCAAGGCTGCCGTCCAGCAGCAGCAGGGTGGCGGCGGACGCTCGCAGGGCGCCAACGCCCAGCGCAAGCGCGCCGCCCGTCAGGACAGCACCGGGGCCCCGATCGCCCGCAAGGACCGTTCGGGTCGTCCCGACGCCGGTGGCCGACAGGGCCAGGGAGGCGCGGGTCGCGGCTCAGAGGCCGGTCGCGCCGGTGCCGGTGCCGGTCGCTCGGCGGGCTCGCGTGACGGCGGCCGCCAGGGTGGCCGTGACGGTGCGCGTCGCGACGCCGCCCCGCGCGGTGGCGCCTCGACCTTCTACTCGACCGAGTCCGGCCGTGGTGCCGTGACCCCGGTCCGCGACGACGCCCGGGGCGGCCGCGACGGTGCTCGCGACGAGACCCGGGGCACCCGTCAGACCGGTCGCCGCGCCCAGAGCAGCGGCACCCAGAGCGACGGCGGCCAGAGCCGCACCAACGCGGTCCGCAACGACCAGGCGGAGTTCGCCGCGTCGCTCGGCGGCTCGCGCGACGGCGACCAGCGCGGTGGCGGCCAGCGCTCCGGCGGACGCCGCGCCTCCTCCGAGGGCGGTCGTCCCGGCTCGCTCAAGGTGGGCGGCCTCGTCGGCGGCAAGGCCCGCACCGGCGGCGGCCAGCGCGGCGGCCGCTGAGGCGACCGTGCCGGTGGGGTGGGCCGTCCTGACGGGACGACCCGCGCCTCCTGAGCTCTGACACACGGACCGACCCCGGTCCGGACGACGCACCCGAACGCTCGGGTCGCGGCGCCCGGACCGGGGTCGTTCGTTTCGTGGACAGGTGCAGCCTGCGCACAGACTCGGCCGGTTGGGTGACGATCGGACCGCCGACGGTCCGCGCCATCCTTCGACGAAAGGCCGACCCGTGCCCACCAAGATCACGATCGTCTACGACAACCCGACCGACCCCGCCGCGTTCGAGGCCGACTACCCCGCGTCGCTCGCGCTGGCCCGGAAGCTGCCCGGCCTCGAGCGCGTCGAGTCCGCCAAGGTCTGGCCGAAGGAGGACGGCACCGAGACGCCCGCCTACCGCACGCTCGACCTGTACTTCGCCGACTACGACGCCGCGAGCGCCGCCGTCGCGGGCCCCGACGCCGCCGAGTTCTTCCCGACCGTCTTCGCCCTCGGCGAGGCCGGCCTGACGGCGCTCTTCTCCGACATCGAGCAGTAGCGGCCCCCGTCAGACCCCACGAAACCGCTGAGACCCCCGTGCGCGCGCGGGGGTCTCAGCCGTTTTCTGGGGTCTCGGCGATCCACGGCCCGTGCGAACAGCGGGCCAGGCCGGCAGCGGACAGCTTGTCGATCATGGGCCGCTGCTTGAGCGCCTCGTCCCACGTCCATCGGGCGAAACCACGGACCCCGGGCACGGCACGGATGCGGTCCTCGCGGAGCTTCTCGTCGACCACGACCTGTTCGGGCGTCCTGCCGCCACGTTCGGTGCGGCCGAGGTATTTGACGAGGCCGTCGAACTCTCCGACGACCCCGCAGCACGGCCACCAGTAGTCGACCCGGCCGATGTATCCGTCGCCGTCGTGGAACCTCTTCTGCAGGACCGGTCGGGCGAGTCCGGCCTCGTACATGCCTGCCCGGCTGAGTGATTCACCCGTCGACTCCGAGAGCGGGTCGGCGAGAGCCAGGGCCAGAGCCGCCACGCGCGTCCCTCTGTAGGTCGCGCGGGCCTCGAGGTACGTCCGCGCGTCCGCTCGACGGAACGACCTCGATCGGAGCCCGTGGTCGATCACCACGAGTCCGCCACGGAGGTCGCGGGTCCGCGAGACGTCGAGGGCGGCACGGACGGGGACGAGGGATGGCATGCCCCATCTGCTCGTCAGGTCCGCGGCGGGGAGGTCGGCGGCGTGACGGACGAGCGTGGACGACGTGAGGGTGCGGGCTCGTCGCCGATCGACGACGTGCACGCGCTCGGGCCACCGCCCGAGCAGGGGGAACCCGTGCAGGGCGAGTGCCGATTCGTGCGAGACGACGACGTCCGACGTGAGCCGGCCGACGACGCCCCGGACCCGCAGGGCATGTCGCTGACGAGGGTCGGCCCCGGCCCAGGTCGACGCGGGGACGAAGGCCCCGGGCGCGACTCGCACGAGTTCGCCGACGCGAGCACGGCGGCGGAGCTCGTGGTCGTCACGACCACCGCGCAGCCAGGTCGTCCGTCGGATGAGGTCGTCGTCGGAGGTGGGCACGGACTCGAGCCTGACCGATCGTCGCGACGCGCGCCTCGCGCAGCCGCCGGCCTGTGGACAACCGCCCGAGACCCCAGGAAGTCGCCGACACCCCGGCTCGCGCACACGGGTCTGAGCGACTTCCTAGGGTCCGAGCGCCTAGTGCAGGGCGCCGACCGAGGCGAGGGCGCTGCGCAGCAGGGAGCCGCGGCCGCCCTCCATCTCGGCGGCGACCTCGTCGGAGGCCGCCTGGTGAGGCGTGAGCCAGGTCAGCTCGAGGGCGTCCTGCCGCGGGTCGCAGGTGCCCGTGACGGGCACCACGTAGGCGAGCGAGACCGCGTGCTGGCGCGGGTCGGTGTACACCGACGAGCCGGGCAGCGGGAAGTACTCGGCCACCTGGAACGGCACGGGCGACGGCGGCAGCTGCGGGAAGGCCATCGGCCCGAGGTCTTTCTCGAGGTGACGGAAGAGCGCGGTGCGCAGGCTCTCGCCGTACATCACGCGGCCCGAGACGAGCATGCGCGAGATCGACCCCTCGTCGGAGGCGCGGAGCAGCACCCCGACCTCGGTCACGACCCCCATGCCGTCGGTCCGCACGGGCACGGCCTCGACGTAGAGGATCGGCAGGTGCTGCCGCGCGTGGAAGAGCTCGTCCTCCGAGAGCCAGCCGGGATTGGGGTCGGGGTCGGGTGTCCGCACGGAACTCATGCGCCATTCTTACCGGTCCCGCGGGGCGATCGTGGGGCGTGACGCTACGGGCGAACAGCACCGGCCCCGATGTCGGCACCCGTCGCTAGGCTCGGCCCATGGTGCAGATCGACCCGTCCCTCGTCCAGTGGTCCGCCGTCGAGGCCGAGCGCGAGGGGCGACCGCTGCTCGTCCTGCTGCACGGCGTGGGCTCGCACGAGGGCGACCTGATCGGCCTCACCCCCTACCTCCCGCAGCAGTTCGTGGCCGCCTCGCTGCGGGCTCCGCTGCCCCACGGCGACGGCTTCTCGTGGTACCCGCTCTCGACGCCCGGCGCACCCGACCCCGGGGCCGTCGACGACGCGGCCGAGGCCGTCCTCGCCTGGCTCGACACCCTGCCCGACGCCCACCCGAGCGTCAGCCTGCTCGGCTTCTCGCAGGGCGGCTCGCTGTCGCTGCAGCTGCTGCGGCACGCACCCGAACGGTTCGCGTTCGCCGCCGTGCTCGCCGGCTTCGTGGTCCCCGCCGCGGGCGACGACGACGCGCTCGAGCGTGCAGCCACCCGCGACCAGGCCCTGGCCGCCGTGCGCCCCTTGGTGTTCTTCGGTCGCGGCGACGTCGACCAGGTGATCCCGGTCGACGCGGTCGAGCGCACCCAGGCCTGGCTCGAGTCGCACGCCGACGCCGAGCAGACGGTCTACCCCGGGCTGGCGCACGGGGTCTCGCAAGAAGAGCTCGACGACCTCAACGCGTTCATCGGCCGGGTCACGGCGGCACCCGTCGTCGAGGCCGGTGCGTCCGTGACGGCGACCGATCCGACCGACTGACCGACCCCGTCGGGTGCGCGTCGGGTCGACTGCCCGCGACCTCTCGCCCGCACCCCCGAACGACCCTGCAGCACCCGTCGAGACGAAGGAGGCGCGCGATGGCGACGCTCTCGGTGTCCGGTTCCGCCACCCACCGCCACCGTGCCGAGCGCGGCGTCGTCCACCTCACCGTGGGCTTCGACGGCGACGACCGTGAGCAGGTCGTCCGCGACACCGCCGCGGTGCACGCACGCCTCAGCGAGCAGGCCACGGCCTGGCGCCGACAGGAGGCCGCGACCTGGTGGAGCGCCCAGAGCGTCACGGTCGCGGTCGTGACCGAGGCGGCGACCGACCGCGGCGACGGGTCCGACGCGACCCGCGCCTCCTCGGTGGTGCGGTTCCGCACCCGGGCGGCCGTCGACGTGCGGTTCAGCGACTTCGACGCCCTGGCGGCCTGGGTCGGCGACGTCGCGGTCGAGCCCGGGGTCACCGTCGAGTGGATCGAGTGGTCGCTCAGCCACGCCCGACGCCCCGAGGTCGAGAAGGCCGTCCGGGTCGCCGCGATCGCGGACGCCGTCGGCCGCGCCGGCGACTACGCCGAGGCGCTCGGGCTCGGGCAACCGACGCTGCAGTCGGTCTTCGAGCCGGGGCTGCGGCCGGGGGCCTCGGGCGGTGGCGGCCCGTTCGGCCTCACCCGCGCCGCCGCGACGTTCTCGACGGGCGGCCCCACCACGTTCGACCTGCACCCCGACGACATCGAGGTCACCGCCGAGGTCAGCGCCGACTTCGTCGCCTGACCCGGCCCGGTCCGGCGGGCGCGGCGTAGAACGGGTCGGTGACCGACCCCTTCGACCTCGACCGGTACGTCCGCGCCCAGGACGCCGGCGGCACGCACGACCGGGCCCTCGGCGAGCTACGCCGGGGACGCAAGTCGTCGCACTGGATGTGGTTCGTCCTGCCCCAGATCACCGGTCTCGGGCACAGCGGCATGGACCGCACCTACGCGATCCGGTCGCTCGACGAGGCCCGGGCCTACCTCGGGCATCCCGTGCTCGGAGCCCGACTGCGCGAGGCCGCGGGCGTCGTCCTCGAGGCACCCGCCACGAGTGCGGACGACCTGATGGGCGGGATCGACGCCGTCAAGCTGCGCTCGTCGATGACGTTGTTCGGGCGGGCCGACCCGTCCGAACGGGTGTTCCGCGCCGTGCTGGACCGCTGGTTCGGCGGCGACGAGGACGACCTGACGCTCGCCCGCCTCCGAGCCTGACGGCGGGACGGCCCCGGTCGTCTCGCCCCCACCCCGGGAGGCGCGGCCCACCGCCCACAGGCCCGTCACCTCACCTGTCGGCGCCGGTGCCCCCGGCTACGCTCGTCGACATGCCTCCGCTCTACCCCGAGATCGAACCGTACGACTCCGGCCTGCTCGACGTCGGCGACGGCCAGCACGTCTGGTGGGAAGAATGCGGCGATCCCGACGGCAAGCCCGTCGTCTTCCTGCACGGCGGGCCCGGCAGCGGCTCGTCGCCGGTCCACCGACGACTCTTCGACCCTGCGCGGTACCGCATCGTGCTGCTCGATCAGCGCGGGGCGGGCCGCAGCACGCCGCACGCGGGCACGTTCGGCACCGATCTGTCGACGAACACGACCCAGCACCTCGTCGCCGACCTCGAGATGCTCCGCGAACACCTCGGCATCGACCGCTGGCAGGTGTTCGGCGGCTCGTGGGGGTCGACCCTGGCGCTGGCCTACGCCGAGACGCACCCCGACCGGGTCACCGAGCTCGTGCTGCGCGGCATCTTCACCCTGCGGCAGAGCGAACTCGACTGGTTCTACGAAGGTGCCGCCTCGAACGTGCTGCCCGACCGATGGCAGGGGTACCTCGCCCCGGTGCCGGTCCGCGAGCGCCGTCCCGGCGGGTTGATCGAGGCCTACTCGCGCCTGCTCGCCGATCCCGATCCGGCCGTGCACGGGCCGGCCGCCGTGGCCTGGTCGACGTGGGAGGCCTCGGCGATCACGCTGCTGCCCCGACCCGACCTCGTCGAGCGCTACTCCGACCCCGCCTTCGCGCTGGCCTTCGCCCGCATCGAGAACCACTACTTCGTCAACCGGGGCTTCGTCGACGAGGGGCAGCTGATCCGTGACGCGCACCTCGTGGCGCACATCCCCACGGTGATCGTGCAGGGCCGCTACGACCTGTGCACGCCCGCGACCACGGCCTTCGACCTGCACGCCGCGCTGCCCGACGCCGAGTTCGTCCTGGTCGACGACGCCGGTCACGCGTTCGACGAGCCGGGCATCCTCGACGCGCTGATCACGGCGACCGACCGGTTCGCCGGCTCCACCGACGAGGCCACCCGATGACGGTCGTCCTGGCCGGCTGCGGCGACCTCGGCACCGAGGCCGCGCTGCGGTTCGCGTCGCTCGGGCACCGGGTGATCGGGCTCCGTCGGTCCGCCGACCTGCTGCCCGACGCCGTCGAGGGGGTCTCGATCGACCTGAGCACGACCCGGCCCACGCTTCCCTCCGACACCGAGGTCGTCGTCGTCGCCCTCTCGGCGGGGTCGCGTGACGTCGACACCTACCGGGCGTCGTACGTCGACGGTCTGCGGAACGTCCTCGACGCGCTCGACGAGGCGGGTGCCGCCGACGCCCGCGTGCTGTTCGTCTCGTCCACCGCCGTGTACGACGTCGACGACGGCAGCGTCGTCGACGAGGCGACCCCGGCGACCGGGGCCTCGCCCACGGCCGAGGTGATCCTCGAGGCCGAGACGTTGCTGCACGAGCGCCGACCCGACGGCATCGTGTTCCGGCTCGGCGGCATCTACGGGCCCGGCCGCGAACGGCTGATCGAGCAGGTGCGAGGGGGCGAGGCCCGGTTGGCCGAGCCGGCCGGCAGCTCGCCGCACACGAACCGCATCCACCGCGACGACGCGGCCGCCGCGATCGTCCACCTCACGACGACCCCGGGCCTGACCGACGACCTGTACGTCGGAGTCGACGACGAGCCGTCGAGACTCGACGACGTGCTGACGTTCGTGGCCGGCGAACTGGGCGTGCCCGTGCCGCCGAGCGCGCCTCCTCGGGGCCGTCAGGCCGGAGGCGACAAGCAACTGTCGAACGCTCGCCTGCGCGGCACCGGGTTCGCGTTCGCGCACCCGACCTACCGTGAGGGGTACCGCGCCGTGATCGCGGGCGAGGGCGTCCGGCACCCCTGACCCCGCCTCACCGTCCCGGCCCGTTCGGCCCGTCCGTGCCGGGCCCGCCCCGCGACCGCCCGGTGTGTCTGCGTGCGCACGCCGCGGCGCGAGACACCGCCGTGTGGACTCGACACGGCAGTAGGCGGCGGCGCACGGTCAACATGGCGGCGCACAGGGAATGTGGCAGCAAGGGCTTGACGACGAGAGGGCGACGGGGTCTGAGTGCGAGGCCGAGTCCGCTCGGCACGCGGCTGGCCTGGCCAGCGCACGAAGACGCCGCCGAGTGGACACGGCACCGCGGCACACGGCGGCGCGCAGTCCACACGACGGCGGCGCAATCAGCAGGTCGGCGCAGTCCACACGACGGCGGCGCAATCAGCAGGTCGACGCACCGGTCCCCCCGACGGCGTCCTCGAGGTGTGGTGCCGACCTAGTGGATCGGCGTGCCACCCGTGACGGCGATGGTCTCGCCGCTGATGTAGCTCGACTCCTGGCTGGCCAGGAACACGAACGACGGGGCCAGCTCGACGGCCTGGCCGGGGCGGCCGTAGGCGGCCTCCGAGCCGAAGCTCTCGATCTTCTCGTTCGGCACGAAGGCCGGCTGCAGGGGCGTCCAGACGGGGCCGGGCGCGACGCCGTTGACGCGGATGCCGCGCTCGGCGAGCTGCTGCGCCATGGCACGGGTCCAGTTGGCGATGCCCGCCTTCGACACGGCGTACTCGGCGAGGTCGGGCGACGGCTGGAAGCCCTGGATCGACGACGTCGTGATGATCGACGCCCCCGGCTTCAAGTGCGCCGAGGCGGCCTTCGTCAGCCAGAAGAGCGGGTAGATGTTGGCCTTGAGCACGTGGTCGAGGGTCTCGGTCTCGAAGTCGTCGATGCTGCTGACGGTCGGCATGACGCCGGCGATGATCGCGAGGATGTCGAGGCCGCCGAGCTCGGCGACCGTCTTCTCGACGACGTCGACGTTGGTCTGCTCGACCTGCAGGTCGCCCGGCAGCAGGACGGCCGTGCGTCCGGCCTCGCGGACGAGGGCGGCGACCTCCTCGGCCTGCGACTGCTCGTCGGCGAGGTAGCTCAACGCGACGTCGGCGCCCTCACGGGCGAAGGCGATCGCGGTGGCGCGACCGATGCCGCTGTCGGCACCGGTGACGAGGGCCTTGCGGCCGGCGAGGCGGCCGCTGCCGACGTAGCTGGTCTCGCCGTGGTCAGGCTCGGGCTTCATGGCGTGGACGTCGCCGGGCGCACTCTGCTGCTGGTGCTCGAACGGCGGCTGCGGGTACTGGGTGACGGGGTTCTGGGGGGTGTACATGTTGTCTGCCATGTCCCCGGTGTACGCGGCGCCCGTCGCGGACCGGCCAGCTTGTACCCCTCGGCGCGGCCGCGACCTCGTGCGTCGGCCCCGGGGACGCGGGGCGCGGCCCCGAGGAGGCGCGGGCACGGTCCCCGAGGAAAGATACGGTGGACCGGTGCCCCTGCTCCCCTTGCCCTCCGAGACGCCCCGTCAGGTCCTGCCCGCCTGGGTGCTGCGCGCCGACCGTCGGGCCGCGACGCGCATCAACGCCGTCCGCGGCGTGCCCGTCGTCGACCGGAATCTCAGCCGCCTCAGCCACTTCGCCGACCACGGATTGCTCTGGGCGGCCGTCGCGACGGGTCTCGCCCTCGTCGGCCAGCGCCGGGCCGCCGTCCGCGGAGCACTGTCGCTCGGCTTCGCCAGCGCCATGGCGAACATCGTCGGCAAGCGCATCTTCGGCGGCAACCGTCCGCTGATCGACGACGTCCCGATCGAGCGACGGCTGCGCAGCCAGCCTCTGTCGGCCTCGTTCCCGTCCGGCCACGCGGCGTGTGCGGCCGGCTTCGTGACGGGCGTCGCGATCGAGTCGCCGGGGGCTGCGGCAGCCCTCGTGCCGCTGGCCGGCGCGGTCTCGTGGTCGCGCCTCCACGTGGGGGCGCACTGGACGTCCGACGTCGTCGGCGGGCTGATCATCGGCTCGGGCGTGGCGTTGCTCGGCCGCCTCGTGGCGACCCCGGGCCCGCGCTGATCCGACCCGTCGCGCGGTGCCCGGCGTCGTGCCGGGGCTACCAGCGGCCGTGCACGGCCTCGCGGAAGTACTGGTCGTAGATGCGGACGACCTCGCTGTCGAGCCCGTCGTCGAGGTCGCCCACGCTGCCCGCCGCGGCGTTCGCGGTCGCCTGGGCGACGTTGCGCGCGCCGGGGATGACCGTGCTGACCCCGGGCTGCTCGACGATCCAGGCGAGGGCCGCCTGCGGCACGGTGACGCCGTCGGGGACGGCCGCGGCGAACTCCTGAGCGGCGGCGACGCCCTTCTCGAAGTCGACGCCGCTGAAGGTCTCGCCCTGGTCGAAGGCCTCGCCGTGACGGTTGTAGGTGCGGTGGTCGTTCTCGGCGAACGTCGTCTCGGTCGTGTACTTGCCCGACAGCAGGCCGCTGGCCAGGGGAACACGGGCGATGATGCCGACACCGGCACCCTGCGCGGCGGGCAGCACCTCGTCGAGGGGCTTGAGCCGGAAGGCGTTGAGGATGATCTGCACGGTCGCCAGGTTCGGCCGGGCGATGGCCGTCAGGGCCTGGGCGGTCTCCTCGACGCTGACGCCGTAGGCGCGGATCGCCCCGGCCTCGACCAGCTCGTCGAGGGCGTCGTAGACGGCGTCGCTCTCGAACACGGGAGTCGGCGGACAGTGCAGCTGCACCAGGTCGAGCGTGTCGACGCCGAGGTTGCGACGCGAGCGGTCGGTCCAGGCGACGAAGTTCTCACGGACGTAGTTCGACGGCACCTGGTCGAGGCGGCGACCCATCTTGGTGGCGACGGTCAACGGCAGGTCGGGGTTCGACGCGCGGAAGCGCCCGATGATCTGCTCGCTGCGGCCGTCACCGTAGACGTCGGCCGTGTCGAAGAAGGTCACCCCCGACTCGACGGAGGCGCCCAGCACGTCGAGCGCGTCGCTCTCGGAGACGTCGCCCCAGTCGGCACCGAGCTGCCAGGTGCCGAGGCCGACGACCGAGACGGGTCGGTCGGCGAGGAAGGATGAACGGGTTCCGAGGGTGCGGCTCTGCATGCCTCCGAGCCTAGCGACGACGGTCGCCGCCCCGCCCAGGCTGCCCGTCGGGCCGGCGCCGCCCGTCGGGACGACCTGGCCCGTCGGGCCGGCGCCGGCCGTCGGGACGACTTCGGGACGCGTTCACGCTGCGGACGAGGGCGTACGACACGACGACAGAGACGAAGGCGGCGAACAGGAACGCGGCACCGAACCCGGCCTGCCCCTGCAGCAGCCGGACGAGCCCGATGACGGCGAGCGCGGCCGCCAGCATGCCGAAGACCCGAGCGACGACGGACTTCACGCGACGCACGGCACCGGCCCGACGACCGCCCCGGGCGCGCGACGACACGGTCAACCGAGGCGACGGGCCGAGGCGACCGCCGCCTCGATCGCCTCGCCGAGCTCGCGGACGGCACGCTCGCGCGCCTCGTCGGGCATGGGCAACCGGTCGCTGAGCGTGAGGTTCGTCGTGATGGTCTCGACGCGCATGCCGAGGGTCGCGCCCAGGACGATCTCGAGCACCGGGACGGCGTGGTCCCGGCCGGCCGTCGGGGTGCCGGGGTCGTACGAGCCGCCGCGGCTGGTCACGACGACCGCAGCACGCCCGAGCATCGGCTGCTGGTCGTCGCCGTCGAACGGGGCGGTGACCCCGGGCAGGTGGACGTTGTCGACCCAGGCCTTCAGCGTCGAGGGCAGCGAGTAGTTGTAGAGCGGGGCTCCGATCACCACGACGTCGGCGGTGACGAGCTCGGCGATCAGCGCCTGCTGCAGCGCCTCGTGCGCGGGGTCGGGGGCGTCGCCCGGCTGACGGAGGCGCGGCGGCCAGTGCAGCGAGCTGTCGCTCAGGTGCGGCAGGGGGTCGACGTGCAGGTCGCGACGGGTGACGGTGTGGTCGTCGCCGAGGGCGCGCCAGGCGTCGGCGAACGCCGCGGTGATCGCACGCGAACGGCTCGTCGCGAGGTCGGCGGACGAGTCGAGGTGCAGCAGGTTCGGCATGCGCCCACCGTAGCCGGGGCCGCCGACGCCGTCGGCCGATGGTCGCGCCGCCGGGTGACGAATGACGTTCTCGGCACAGCGATTATGACTTAGTGTTGCAAGTCATAAAACGAACGGACCGGATTCTGACTTGTGAGGTGTCGTGACCGCCATCTGGCCTCCCCTCGACCACGAGCAGGTCGCGTGGGTGCCGTCCGGGCGCCCGACGGCCGGGCTGCGCACCGAGCCGTTCCGCCCGGCCGTGTTCCGTGCGGCGGTGCCCCCGCTGATCGGCGCTCTCGACCCCGCTCCGTCGCCCGAGGTCGCCGCTCTCGCCGAGGACGCCTCTCTCGAACTGACCCGCTTCGATGCCACCCTCGGCGGCGAGGTGGCGGCCTTCGCCCCGCTCCTGCTGCGCAGCGAGGCCGTCGCCTCGTCGCGCATCGAGAACCTGACCGCGAACGCCCGATCCGTGTTCTCGGCCGAACTCGGGGACGAACGCAAGCGCAACGCGACCCTGATCGCGGCGAACACGCGGGCCATGTCGGCGGCGATCGACCTGGCCGACGAGTTGACCCCCGCCTCCGTCCTGACGATGCACGCCACGCTGATGGCGTCGGACGTGCGACACACGCCGGGTGCCCTCCGGAGCGAGCAGGTCTGGATCGGCCGCAGCAGCGCCAGCCCCGTCGGCGCCGAATTCGTCGCCCCCGTCAGCGAACGGGTCCCGGGCCTGCTCGACGACTGCCTGACCTTCGCACGACGCGACGATCTACCCGTCCTCGTCCAGACCGCCGTGACCCACGCCCAGTTCGAGACGATCCACCCCTTCACGGACGGCAACGGCAGGACGGGGCGATCGTTGACCCAGGCGATGCTGCGCTCCAAAGGGGTCACTCGATCCGTGACGGTGCCGGTCTCGGCCGGCCTGCTGACGGACGTCGACGCGTACCACCGGGCCTTGACCGCCTACCGAGCGGGCGAGCTCGACCCGATCGTGCGGCTGACGGCCGAAGCGTCCCTGCGCGCGGTCGCGAACGCCCGCAGGCTCGTGGACGACCTCCACGAGGTACGGGCGTCGTGGACGACCCGGGTGACGGCACGTCGCGACTCGTCGGTCTGGCGCCTGCTCGACCTGCTCGTCCACCAGCCCGTCCTCGACGCCGCGACCGCGGCCGCGCGTCTGTCGCTCGCCCCGAGCAACGTCTACCCGCTGCTCCGTCGCTTGGTCGAGTCGGGCGTCCTGAAGCAGAAGGCCGAGTACAAGCTGGGGACCATCTGGCGGGCCGACGAGGTCCTCTCGGCCCTCGACGCCTTCGCGGCACGGTCCGGACGCCGGGGCGAGGCCACCGTGCTCAGCTGAACCCCCGGCGGAATGTCGGTGGTGCAGAGCAGGATGGCACCGATGACCGACGTTCTCGACCGCTTCTCCCCCGCGACCCGCGAGTGGTTCCGGGGGGCCTTCGCCGCGCCGACGCGGGCGCAAGAGGGTGCCTGGACGGCCATCAGCCAGGGCGACCACGCCCTCGTCATCGCGCCCACCGGCTCGGGCAAGACGCTCGCGTCGTTCCTCTGGTCGATCGACTCGCTGGCCTCGTCGCCGCCGCCCGACGAGAAGCTGCACCGCACCCGCGTGCTCTACATCTCGCCCCTCAAGGCGCTCGGCGTCGACGTCGAGCGCAACCTCCGCTCGCCGCTCGTGGGCATCACCCAGACCGCCAGGCGGCTGGGCACCGAGGCACCCGACATCACGGTCGGGGTCCGGTCGGGCGACACCAGCTCGAGCGACCGCGGTCGGCTGGCCCGCACTCCGACCGACATCCTCATCACCACGCCCGAGTCCCTCTACCTGATGCTCACGTCCCAGGCGCGCGAGACCCTCAAGGGCGTGCAGACCGTCATCGTCGACGAGGTGCACGCCGTGGCGTCCACCAAGCGCGGCGCCCACCTGGCCCTCTCGCTCGAGCGCCTCGACGCCCTGCTCGAGAAGCCCGCCCAGCGCATCGGGCTCAGCGCCACCGTGCGACCGCCCGAAGAGGTCGCACGATTCCTCGCCGGCCCGGCCCCGGTCACGATCGTCAACCCGCGCGCCGACAAGAAGTTCGACCTGCGGGTCGTCGTCCCCGTCGACGACATGACCGAACTAGGCACTGCCGCGCCGCTCGAGGGCTCGGCGGCCGGCGCGGCGCCGCAGGGCTCGATCTGGCCCCACGTCGAAGAGGGCATCGTCGACCTGATCGCGGCGCACCGGTCGACCATCGTCTTCTCGAACTCGCGCCGCCTGGCCGAACGCCTGACGGCCCGGCTCAACGACATCTGGATCGAACGCCAGGGCGGCGACCTCGAGGCCGCCGTGCGGGCCACCGAGGACGCACGGTCCGGCGCCTCGGCGACCCGCGCCGCCTCGGCGGACGGCGACGCCGGTGACGACGACCAGGAGGCGCGGGGCGAGCTGGTCGCGGCCGGTCGCGTCGGCGACGGCCCGGCCGGTGACACCGTCGACCCGTTCGCACCGGCCCCCGCACCACAGCGCAACGCGGCCGTGGGCGGCGGCGCCCCCGCCCAGCTGATGGGCGGCTCGGGCCAGACCGCGGGCAGCGAGCCCCTGCTCGCCCGCGCCCACCACGGATCGGTGTCGAAAGACCAACGCGCCCTCATCGAGGACGACCTCAAGAGCGGCCGCCTGCGCTGCGTCGTCGCGACGAGCTCGCTCGAGCTCGGCATCGACATGGGTGCGGTCGACCTGGTCATCCAGGTCGAGTCGCCGCCCTCGGTCGCCAGCGGCCTGCAGCGCGTGGGGCGGGCCGGGCACCAGGTCGGCGAGACCTCACGCGGCGTGCTGTTCCCGAAGCACCGGGCCGACCTCATCCACTCCGCCGTCGCCGCCGAACGGATGGTGGCCGGGCTGATCGAAGAGCTCCGCGTGCCGACCAACCCCCTCGACGTGCTGGCGCAGCAGACGGTGGCCGCCGTCGCCCTCGACGAGCTCGACGCCGACGCCTGGTTCGACACCGTCCGGCGCAGCGCGCCGTTCGCGACGCTGCCCCGGTCGGCCTTCGACGCCACCCTCGACCTGCTCAGCGGCAAGTACCCGTCCGACGAGTTCGCCGAGTTGCGGCCCCGCATCGTCTGGGACCGCGTGCACGGCACGCTGACCGGTCGACCCGGCGCCCAGCGCCTTGCCGTCACCAGCGGTGGCACGATCCCCGACCGCGGCTTGTTCGGCGTCTTCATGGTCGGCGAGAAGGCCGCCCGCGTCGGAGAGCTCGACGAAGAGATGGTCTACGAGTCGCGGGTCGGCGACGTGTTCGCCCTCGGGGCGACGAGCTGGCGCATCGAGGACATCACCCACGACCGCGTGCTCGTCTCGCCTGCGTACGGCCAGCCGGGGCGCGTCCCCTTCTGGAAGGGCGACGGCATCGGGCGGCCCGCCGAGCTCGGCAAGGCGATCGGCGGCTACGTCCGCGAGCTGTCGAACTCGAACGAGGCCGACGCCACGACCCGCGTCGCGGCCGGGGGCCTCGACGAACGCGCCGCCCGCAACCTGATCGCCTTCCTCGCCGAACAGAAGGCCGCCACCGCGTACGTGCCGACCGACACCACCCTCGTCGTCGAGCGCTTCCGCGACGAGCTCGGCGACTGGCGGCTCATCCTGCACTCGCCCTACGGCATGCAGGTCCACGCCCCGTGGGCCCTGGCCGTCTCGGCGCGGATCCGCGACCAGCTCGGGGTCGACGGCGGTGCGATGGCGGCCGACGACGGCATCGTCGTGCGCATCCCCGACACCGACGCCGAGCCGCCCGGGGCCGAGCTGTTCTCGTTCGAACTCGACGACCTCGACGAGATCGTCACCGAAGAGGTCGGCGGCTCGGCGCTGTTCTCGTCGCGCTTCCGCGAGTGCGCCGCCCGAGCGCTGCTGCTGCCCCGGTACAACCCCGGCAAGCGTTCCCCGCTCTGGCAGCAGCGCCAACGGTCGTCGCAGCTGCTCGACGTCGCCCGCAAGTACCCGCAGTTCCCGATCGTGCTCGAGGCCGTGCGCGAGGTGCTGCAAGACGTGTACGACCTGCCGGCCCTGATGAGCCTCACCCGCGACCTCGCCAGCCGTACCGTCCGCATCGTCGAGACCGAGACCGAGGTGCCGTCGCCCTTCGCGCGATCGCTGCTGTTCGGCTACGTGGCGGCCTTCATGTACGAGGGCGACTCGCCGCTCGCCGAACGTCGGGCCGCCGCCCTGTCGCTCGACTCGAGCCTGCTGCAAGAGCTGTTGGGCCGCGCCGAGCTGCGTGAGCTGCTCGACGCCGACGTCATCGACCAGCACGAACTCGAGCTGCAGCGTCTCGCCCCCGACCGTCGGGCCCGCGACATCGAGGGCGTCGTCGACCTGCTGCGGCTGCTCGGCCCGCTGACCACCGACGAGATCATCGACCGCAGCTGGCTCGCCGCCACCCTCGTGACCGGTGACGTCGCCGCTCGCGACGACGCCCACCGGTCGCTCGAGACCGCCCTGACCGACCTCGCGTGGTCGAACCGCGTGCTGCGCTTCACGCACGCCGGCACGGTGCGCTGGGCCGGCATCGAAGACGCCTCGCGCCTCCGCGACGCCCTCGGGGTCGCCCTGCCGATCGGCGTGCCCACCGCGTTCGTCGAACCCGTCGACGACCCCCTGGGCGACCTGATCGGCCGGTTCGCCCGCACCCACGGGCCGTTCACCCCCACGATGGTCGCCGAGCGGCTGGGCCTCGGCACCGCCGTCGTCCTGGACACCCTGCGCAAGCTCGCCACCCAGCGCCGCGTCGTCGAGGGCGAGTTCCGGCCGCGTCAGCAGGGCAGCGAGTGGTGCGACTCCGAGGTGCTGCGTCGGCTGCGCGGCAAGTCGCTCGCCGCCCTGCGGCACGAGGTCGAGCCCGTCGCCCCCGAGACCCTCGGTCGCTTCCTGCCCGCGTGGCAGCACGTCGCCACCGGGCAGAAGGGCTCGGGCCTGCGAGGGCTCGACGGCGTCGTGCAGGTCGTCGACCAGCTCAGCGGCGTCTCGCTGCCCGCCTCGGCGTGGGAGTCCCTGATCCTGCCGGCGCGCGTGACCGACTACAACCCCTCGATGCTCGACGAGCTCACGGCGACCGGCGACGTCATCTGGTCGGGCACCGGCACCCTCCCCGGCCACGACGGCTGGGTCAGCCTGCACCTCGCCGACGGCGCCCAGGTGACGCTGCCCGAACCGTCCGGAGCCGAGACCGACGACCTGCAGCGCGAGGTGCTCGCCGCCCTCGCCGGCGGGGGTGCGTACTTCTTCCGGCAGCTCTCCGACGCCGTCGGCAGCACCGACGACGACTCGCTGGTCACGGCCGTCTGGCAACTCGTCTGGGCCGGCCAGATCACGAACGACACGTTCGCGCCGCTGCGCACCCAGGTCGGCGGCGGCCGCACGTCGAAGCCGCGCACGCCCACGCGCTCCCGCTCGTCGTACCGCAGTCGCGGTCGTGTGGCCATGCCCCGCCAGGCCGGTCCCCCGACGGTGGGCGGGCGGTGGTCGCTGCTGCCCCTCGCCGAACCCGACGGCACGGTGCGCGCCGCCGCGACGGCCGAGATCCTGCTCGAGCGGCACGGCGTCGTCACGCGCGGCGCGGTCGTCAACGAAGGCGTCCGCGGTGGCTTCTCGACGGCCTACAAGGTGTTGAGCGGCTTCGAAGAGACCGGCCGGGCGCGCCGCGGCTACTTCGTCGAGGGGCTCGGCGCGGCCCAGTTCGCCACCGGGCCGACCGTCGACCGACTGCGGTCGTTCGTCCGCGACGAGGGCGACCGACGCGACGACGACGCCTTGGTCGCCGCGGGCCGTCAACGCGACGTGCCCGTGGTCACGCTGGCCGCGACCGACCCGGCCAACCCCTACGGCGCCGCCCTCCCGTGGCCGGGCCAGACGCTCGACGGCGCACCCGCAGACGAGGCCGCGGCCGTGACGAGCGCGGCGGCACGAGCCGCCACCTCCGCGGCGGCGAGCACGGCGACCGGGGCCGGGACGCGCGACGAGGCTGGCTCCGCGGCGGGCTCGACCCGCGCCTCCTCGGGGTCCGCCCACGCCGAGACGGCCGACGGGGCCACCGGCGGCAAGAAGAAGTCCGGGCACCGGCCCGGCCGCAAGGCCGGGTCGCTCGTGGTGCTCGTCGACGGCCGACTCGTCGTCTACGTCGAGCGGGGCGGCAAGACCGTGCTGACCTTCGGCGATCCCGACGACCGAGAGCTCGCCCTCGCGGCCGCGTCGCTCGCCGCGACCGTCCGCAACCGCATCGGCAAGCTCGCCGTCGAGCGGGTCGACGGCGAGTTCGTCCTGGGCACCCCGCTCGGCGACGCGCTGCTCGACGCCGGCTTCGCGCCCACGCCGAGCGGCATCCGGTTGAGGTCCTGACCGATGCCCGAAGGAGACACCGTCTACCGTGCCGCGAAGAACCTCGACGCGGTGCTGCACGGCCAGACGCTCACGGCCAGCGACTTCCGGGTGCCGGCGTTCGCCACGGTCGACCTGACCGGCGAGGTCGTCGACGACGTCGTCGCCCGGGGCAAGCACCTGCTGCACCACATCGGCGACCTGACGCTGCACACGCACCTCAAGATGGAGGGGTCGTGGCACGTCTACCGTCACGGCACGAAGTGGAAGCGCCCGGCCTACCAGGCCCGCGTCGTGCTCGAGACCGCCGACTGGGTGGCCGTCGGCTTCGACCTGGGGATCGTCGAACTGGTGGCCCGTGACGACGACGACAGCGTCGTGTCGTACCTCGGCCCCGACCTGCTCGGCCCCGACTGGGACGCCGGCCGCGCCCTCGCGAACCTCGAGGCCGACCCGACCCGCGAGGTCGGGCTCGCGCTGCTCGACCAGCGGGTGCTCGCCGGGGTCGGCAACGTGTACCGCAACGAACTGTGCTTCTTGCGGGGCGTGTTGCCCACGCGACCCGTCGGCGAGGTCGAGAACCGACCGAAGATGATCGACCTGGCCCACCGGCTCATCCAGGCCAACAAGGACCGCGTCGACCGCACCACCACGGGCAACCTGCGGGGCACGACCGACTGGGTCTACGGCCGGGCGGGCAAGCCCTGCCTGCGGTGCGGCACGAAGATCGTCCGCGGCGAGCTCGGCGAGAGCGAGCTCGAGCTGCGCGACACGTACTGGTGCCCGCACTGCCAGAGCTGATCACCGGCCACCTCCGCCTCGGCGTCCGCGTCGGGGTCGGCTTCGGCGTGTGACGCTGCGTGACGACGCACCGGCTCGGCACCGGGCGACGTGCCTACGATCGTCGGCACCCGACGGCCGTACCCGGCGAGCCCGTCACCGCGAGAGGACGACCATGTCGAACGCCAGCACCCCCACCCCCGACCGCCGCATCGCCGACCAGGTCGCCGAGTTCGACGAGGGCTTCACGGCCCAGATCGGCCCCGACTTCTCGAAGGTGTTCGCCGACGAGCAGAGTGCCTTGCGCGAGGCCGGCGTGCCCGACGGCGCCGTCGCCCCCGGCGACACCCTCGTCGAGGCGACCCTGCTGACGCCCCGCGGCGACGAGGTCTCGCTCGCCGAGACGGTCGGCGAGGGGCCCGCCGTGCTGGTGTTCTACCGGGGCTCGTGGTGCCCCTACTGCAACCTGACCCTCAAGACCTATCAGGCCGAGTTGCTGCCCCGCCTGCGCGAGCGCGGGGTCGCCCTCGTCGCGATCAGCCCGCAGACGCCCGAGGGGTCCGAGGCGTCGGTGGCGAACGGCGCGCTCGAGTTCCCCGTGCTGTCCGACCCCGGCAACGTGCTGAGCGGTGCCCTGGGCATCCGCACCGAGCCCAGCACCGACGCCCGGGCCGTGCACACGCAGCTCGGCTTCGACGTCGCCGACAGCAACGCCGACGCGACCGGCGAGATCCCCTTCCCGACCGTGCTCGTGATCGACCACGACGGCACCGTGGTGTTCGCCGACGTCCACACCGACTACACCACCCGCACCGAGGTCGACGAGATCGTCGCCGCCCTCGACCTGCTGGAGGCGCGCGCGGCCTGAGCGCGTCGGCGCGCGGCCCGAGCGCGTCGGCAGGCGGTCCGCTCGCGTCGGCACGTGGCCCGAGCGCGTCGGCGCGCGGCCCGAGCGCGTCGGCGCGCGGCCCGAGCGCTCAGCACGCGGCCTGCGCTCGTCGGCACGCGACCCGACCGGCCCGTACCGCGGCCCCGGTCAGGTCGGCGTGCCGTGCGCCGTCGAGACCGGCCAGACGTAGTCGAGGTCGGCGGGTTCGTCGCCGAAGGACTCGGCGTACGACTCCGGGGCCTTCGCGAGCAGCTTCGAGCGGTGCGAGCGATGGACGTCGTCACGGCCGAACCACGGTGGCAGGTCGTAGTCGCCCGCCCGGAAGGCGGCGGCGTCGGCCGGCACCTCGTCGAGGGTGGCGAGCGTCTTCTCGAGGCAGGTGTCCGCGAACCCGCGGGAGGCCCACGCCGCACAGGTCTCGACCTGGTATGCCATCAGGGCCGGACGGTAGCCGCGCCACATCGCCGTGACCGGGTGGTTCTGCCAGCCGTAGCCGGGGACGACGAGCGCCCGCATGACCTGCAACGTCTCGACCCGTTGCTTGCCCAGTCGGCGGTCGTCGAGCACCTCGACGCTGGCTCGCAGGTCGGCGTACGGGAGGAACGTCTGCATGCGACCAGCCAACACGCCCGTCCCGGCGCGCGTCCCCCGGCCCACCCCACCGCCACCGGCCCGGGGACGAATGCGAACGTCACCCGGCCCGGGACGGACGTCACCCCTCGCACCGTCTACGATCGACCCCGGCGACCGGACGTGACCGCACGTCCCCCCTCGCGCCGAACCTCCCGGGGTGCCGCCGCGGGCCGGTCGCCCAGGGCACGCACCCGACGAGCCACCGCCCCGCCGAGAGGACCCCATGTCGACCCACGACGCCAGCGCCGCGACCTCCATCGCCGACCAGGTGAGCGAGTTCACCGAGGGCTTCAACGCCCGGATCGGTTCCGACGCCGCGAAGGTGTTCGACGACGAGCAGTCCGGCCTGCGTGACGCGGGCGTCCCGGCCTCGGCCGTCCGGCTCGGAGACACGATCGTCGACGCCACCCTCGTCGACACGTCGGGCGCCGAGGTGTCGCTGTCCGAGACGGTGGGCGAGTCGGTCGCCGTGCTCGTCTTCTACCGCGGCGCCTGGTGCCCGTACTGCAACCTGACCCTCCAGACGTACCAGGCCGAACTGCTGCCCCGCCTGCGCGAGCGCGGGGTCGCCCTCGTGGCCGTGAGCCCGCAGACGCCGGAGGCCAGCGAACGGTCGGTCGCGAACGGCGGGCTCGAGTTCCCCGTGCTGTCCGACCCGGGCAACGTGCTCGTCCGCGCGCTGGGCATCCAGACCGAGCCGGTCGCGGCCGCCCGCGAGGTGCACAGCGGGCTCGGCTTCGACGTCGCCGACAGCAACGCCGACGCCACCGCCGACGTGCCGTTCCCGACGGTCCTCGTCGTCGACCGTGACGGCAAGGTCGTCTTCGCCGACGTCCACGTCGACTACACCACGCGCACCGAGGTCGACGACGTCGTGGCCGCGGTGGACGCGCTCGACGTGCCCCGCGCCTCCTGACCCTCGCGCGCCTCCCGACCCCGAGGAGGCGCGCTCGGCCCGGCAGCGCCGGTCACCTCGCTGCGCCGGGCACACGGCGAAGGACCCCGGCCACGACGACGAACCCCGAGTGTGCGGGGTCCGTCGTCGCGAACGGGGTCCGTCGTCGATCGGCCGTGCCGCTCAGCGCGGCGGGCCACCGGCGTCGACGGCCGGCGCCGGTGCCGCGGCGTCCTCGCCGAGCCCGACGCGCGAGTGGCGACGCCCGTAGGCGAGGTACACGACCACGCCGATGACGAGCCAGATCGCGAACCGTGCCCAGGTCAGCGTCGTCAGGTTGAACATGAGCCACACGCAGAGCACGGCCGACAGGATCGGCAGCACGGGCGACAGCGGCACCCGGAAGGCGCGCGGCAGGTCGGGGCGCGTCCGGCGCAGCACGATGACGCCGACGCTGACCAGCACGAAGGCCGACAGGGTGCCGATGTTGATCATCTCTTCGAGGACGCCGACGTCGGTGAACCCGGCGATCAGGGCGACGAGCACGCCGGCGATGACCTGGACGCGCACGGGCGTCTTGCGGACGGCCGAGGTCTTCGCGAGCCAGCGGGGCAGCAGGCCGTCGCGTGCCATCGAGAAGACGATGCGGGCGAGGCCGAGCAGCAGCACCATGATGACCGTGGTCAGGCCGATCAGGGCGCCGATCGCGATCACCTGGGCGGCCCAGCCCACGCCGACGAGGTCGAACGCGGTCGCCAGCGTCGGGGCCTCGACCGAGGCGAGGTCGCGGTACGACACCATGCCGGTCAGCACGATCGACACGAGCACGTACAACACGGTGACGATGGCGAGGCCGAGGAAGATGCCGCGCGGCATGGTCTTCTGAGGGTCCTTGACCTCCTCGGCGCTGGTCGCGACGACGTCGAAGCCGATGAAGGCGAAGAAGACGAGCGAGGCGCCGGCGAGCAGCCCGAAGACGCCGTACTGCGCCGGCTCGGCACCCGAGACGAACGAGAAGAGGGACTGCGTCCAGACGTCGCCCTCGCCGGCCGGGCGGGGCTGCGACTCGGGCACGAACGGCGTGTAGTTCGACGCCTTGACGAAGAAGAAGCCGACCACGATGACGAACAGCACGATCGCCACCTTGACGACGGTGAAGACGCTGCCCACGCGAGAGCTGAGCTGCGTGCCGAGGACGAGCAGCACGGTGAAGAAGGCGACGATGACGAACGGAGCCCAGCTGAGCTCGAGCGGCCCGATCGACAGGGTGGCGGGCACGTCGAGCCCGAAGCCCTCGAACACCGTGCTGAGGTAGATGCCCCAGTACTTGGCGAGCACCGCGGCGCCGGTGAGGGTCTCGAGGATGAGGTCCCAGCCGATGATCCAGGCCAGGAACTCGCCGAGGGTGGCGTAGGTGAAGGTGTACGCGCTGCCCGCCACGGGGATCGTCGAGGCGAACTCGGCGTAGCACATGATCGCCAGACCGCAGGTGACGGCGGCCAGCAGGAACGACAGGGTGACGCCCGGGCCCGCGAAGTTCGCCGCGGCGTTGGCGCCGACCGAGAAGATGCCGGCCCCGACCGCGACGGCGATGCCCATGAGCGTCAGGTCGGTGACGCCGAGCGAGCGCTTCAGCCCGTTCTCGGGCCCGGTCGAGTCGGCGAGCGACGACTCGACCGACTTGGTGCGCCACAGGGTGCCGAGACCCCGGGCCTTGGGGACGGTGCTCATGCTGCCTCCTGGGTGGTGCGGGCGGGGTGGCGCCCCGGGGTCGTGCGGGCGGGGTGAGGCCCCCTCCTCGGGGGACGACGCGCCAGCATACCGGTGGACCGGTCCCGTCTCGTAGCATGGCGACCTGAGGGGGTCGGCATGAGCGGACGGTCGTGGCAGCCGGTGCGTCCCGAGCGCCCGCCGACGGCCTGGGAGGCGCGGGCCGGCTCCCCGAGGCTGCCCGCCTCGGTGCCCGGTCACCCCGGTGACCGCGCGACCGTCCTCGACGGTCACGACCACCACGACGACGATCGCGACGGCAGGGAGACGACCGGAGCAGGCCGGCGTGGACGGCGGTCGCCACGGCAGGCGCCGGGCGGGCGGGTGCCGGGCGCGCTGCGCCGGGTCTGGACCCGCGCCTCCCGGGCTCGTCGCCTGGCACTGACGGTCGGCGCCGTCGCCGCCGTGACCGCGGTCGTCGCGGGAGCGGGCTTCGCGGTCCAGCCGCGGTACGACGAGCCGGCGCGGCCCGCGATGCTGGTCGACGACCTGCGCGGCGAGCCGACCACGACGGTCTGGAGCACCGACCTGACCGCCGAGCTGACGCCGGGCACGCCCGACGGCTGCGCCTACTACCTGCGGGTCGGCGGGGTCGGTGACGACGCGATCATGGCGGCGCAGTCGGCCGAGCTGTCCGACCGGTGCGGCGGGGCGGGCGGGCGCCTGGCCCGGGTCGACGGCGAGACCGGCGACGTGACCTGGAGCACGAACGTGGCGACGGCCCTCGGCCGGGCGGTGCGCTCGGTGTCGGTGACGCTCGACGGCGACGGCCGGGCGGCCACCCTGACCGTCGACGTCGAGACCGGTTCGACCCTCGCCCGGCTGGACCTGGCCACGGGAGAGGTGACCGACCGGTCCGCGGCCGTCGAGTCGACCGACGCCGACCAGGTCACGCGCGTCGAGGGCGTCTCGTCGTCGAGCGTCCTCGTCTCGCACCAGCCGCGCTCGCGCTTCGGGGCCGACGGCACGGGTCCGACGACGGACGACGGCGACCGGACGGAGTTCGAGCTGCGCCCGCTCGACGACCTCGACACGGTGTCGTGGCGGGGGGACGAAGCGGCCCAGGCGACCGTCACCCTGTTCGACGACGAGCTGTACGTGCTGACGACGGCGGGCGAGGGGCCGCGGGTGATCGACGCCACGACCGGCGCCGAGCACGCCGTGCCGATCGACGACGACACGTACGGCTGGCCCGAGCAGGCGGGCGACCACGTGCTCGTCGCGTTCGCGGCGATCGACGGACAGCGCCTCGTCGCGTTCTCGCAGGACGACCCCGGCACGATCGACTGGTCGGCCGACCTGCCGGGGGACGCCTCGCTGATCGTGTCGGACCGCTGCGTCACGGTCACGGCCACCGTGGCCAGTGGCGACCCCGTCGTCGAGGGGCCCCGGGGCCCGGGTGACGCCGGCGACGCGGACGACCCCGTCGGCCGGGTCTCGGTCACCTGCCTGTCACCCTCGACCGGCGAGGCCCGCTGGACGACGACCGTCCCGGTCCGCAGCGGTCAGACCGTGCAGTCGGGCTGGAACCCCCTGCCGGACTCGGCGTTCGACCAGGTGCAGGTGTCCGTCTCGCCCTCGAGCAGCTTCGCGGACGAGAGCTCGACCGTCACGACCTTCGACGCCGACGACGGGCACGTGGCCTTCACGGCGACACTGCCGGGGTACTCGGTGCCGCTGGCCCAGGGGCGCACGACCACCTACCACCTCGCGTTCGGCGTCGACGGCCGGACGTCCGTCGTCGCCTTCGACGGGCACAGCCACCGCGAGCTCTGGCGCACCTCCCCCGCCGACGCGATCGACGTCGGCTTCTGGGGTCCGCACCTGGTGGTCACGGGGCAGGACGGCGTCGTCCACCGCCTCGACGACCCGACGGCGGTGGCCGACCGCGGGTGACGGCGCGGCGCGGGCGGGCACGACACCACGAGGTGGGCACGACACCCCGAGGTGGGCACGACACCACGACTGGTCGTGGTGCTGTGTCCAGGACGTGGTGCTGTGCGGCGGAGGCACCGCGGCACCGTTCGCGTCCAGGCGGCCGTCTTCGCGTTCCGCTCCGGCTTCGCCCGCACCGGCGGCGACTGAGTCAGAGCACCCGCTCGAACCGCTGCACGGGCCTCTCCAGCAGCGAGTGCTCGAACGGCACGCCCGCGGGCGTCCACCCCTCGCTCTCGTAGAGCCGGACGGCCCCGACGTCGTCGAGCAGCGCATGCAGCACGACACGCTCGTGCCCACGAGCGGCGAGCTCTCGCGTCGCCGCCCTCAGCAGGGAGCGCCCGAGCCCCCGGGACTGGACCCCGGGGCTCGTCGCCAGCAGACCGAGGACCGCTGCGTCGGCGGGGTCGCCGGTCAGACCGCTGCCGGGACGCGTCGCCAGGACGAAGCCGTCGATGCCGTCGGAACCGTCCGAGCCGTCGGCGACCAGCCAGACGACGGCCGCGTCGAACTTCGGCCGGGCCCTCTCGGCGACCCCGCCGACGGCGCGTCCGTCGCGGGCGGCACACGCCGCGACCCACACCGCCACGCACGCCTCGACGTCGGCCGCCGCACCGGGGCGCATCGCGCTACCCCCGCACGAGCAGCGGGAACACGAACACCGCGAAGAGCAGGAACGCCGCCATAACGGCGAACACGACGTAGCTGCCGCGGCCGACGACGCGCTGCCCCGAGGCCTCGCGGCGCTGCAGCACGCGGCGACGGTAGATCACCTGGACCACCACGAGCACGACGATCGCCAGGGCGAGTATCGAGATGACGACGGCTTCGATGGCGCGGCTCCTTCATGGGCGGGGCGGGGGCGGGACGACCCGCATCAGCCTAACGGGCGGCCCCGAGGGCCGAGGAGGCGCGGGTCGGGCCCCGGGCGACCTCACGGCCCGGGCGCGCACCCGACTCGTAGCATGGCCGGGTGACGGACCAGGCCTCGCCGAGCGACCCGCCGCTCGCGCGCGCCCGCCGGAGCTCCGCGGCCGCCTGGCACCGCGCCTCCCGGGCCCGTCGCCTCGCGCTCGTGACCGCCGCGGTCGTCGTGACCGCGGCGCTGGTCACGACCGTCGGCCTCGTCGAGGCACCCCGGTACCCGTCGGCCGTCGCGCTCGACGGCGTCGACGGCGACGACCTGCGGCACGAGCCCGTGGCCGCGTCGTGGACGCTCACCCCCGCCGACGTCGGGGTGCCCGACGACCGGGCCGAGTGCCTGCTCTGGCAGGCCGAGCCCCGCGTGGGCCCCGACGTGCTCGGCGGCGACGTGCTGGTCAGCGCGAGCGGTGACGGCACGGACGACGGCGCCGCCACCGGTGCCGCGAGCGACGCGGGGTGCCGCTTCGACGGCGGCTTCGGCGGCACGGCGCAGACCTCGAGCCGGTTGGCGCGCGTCGACCCCGTCGACGGCACGGTCCGCTGGTGGGTCGACCTCGGCGCCGAGCTCGACGCGGGTAGCGGGTTCGTCCAGGTCTGGCCGGCCGACGACGCCACGGGCACGACGCTCGTCTCGTCGCTCGGCTTCGGCGAGGACGGCTTCGCCTCGGGCTACGGCCGCCTCGACCTCGCGACGGGCGAGCTGACCGACGTGACCACGTCGGCGAACGGGCGCGCCCGCCTGACCGACGCCACCGCCTCCTGGGTGCTCGTCTCGAGCGACCCCGAGTTCTCGTACCAGGACTCGGCGGTGTACTACGACTCCGAGCCCGGCACGGGCGAGTTCGCGCTCTACCGCGCCGACGACCTCGACACCCCGGTCTGGACGGGCGAGACGTCGGGCCGCCAGGACGAGGCGCTCACGCCCGACGGCCTGCTGCTCCTCGACGACGGCGTGATCACCGCGGTCGACGGGCGGACCGGCGAGACCACGCCGTGGGGCCCCGACCTGCCCACGGCCACGACGCTCACCGTCGACGGCGGCCTCGTCGTGGTCGGCCTCGACCCCGCGATCCCCACCTCGACCGGCGACACCGACGGCACCGTGGTCGCCCTCTCGCTCGACGGGACCGAACGGTGGCGACACGGCTACCGCCAGGACCGCGGCGTGCAGCCGACGGACGCCTGCCTCGTCTTCTCGACCACGCCGGGGGTGGTCTGCGTCGACCGACGCACGGGAGCCGAGCTCTGGACCACCCCGCCACGCGACCGGCGCCACGGCCTCGCCCGCGTGACGACCGACCCGGCCGGCGACCGCGGCTCGCTCGTGTTCGCGCAGACCTTCGAGCCGGGAGGCGCGGCGGCGGCGTCCGGCGACCTCACGTCGGACGAGGCGGACGAGCGCACCGTCCGGCTGCTCGACGCGACGACCGGTGACGAGGTCGCCCGCGCGGCCGTTCCGGGCGAGTCGCAGATCGCGCTCGTCGGCCGGACCACCGGCTACGCCACGACCTCGCCGTCGGGCGGCCGCACCTCCGTCGTCACGGCGTTCGACCTCGCCGACGGCCACCGCCTGTGGCAGCTCGACAGCGAGAGCGACCAGCTCGGCTTCTGGGGCGGCGTGCTGGTGGCGAACCAGCCGGACGGCAGCGTGCGACGGCTCGTCGACCCGGTGCGGCTGGTCGACCCGGTGCGCGAGGTCGGCTGAGGCCACGCCGCTCCGACGCCGCGGAGCGGACAGGGCACCGCCGCGTGCCGCGGTGCCTCGTCCACTCGGCGGTGTCGTCGTGACCGGACCCGCGCCTCCTCTGCCTGCCGGGCTCCGGCTACCGGGCCTCGGCGCTCATGACGTAGGCCATCGCGTAGGCCCGCGAGTTGCCGTCGTCGATGCCCGACTCGGGCAGGTCGGCCAGTGCCGCCAGGGCCGCCGTCGCCTGGTCGGGCCCCTGGAGGGCCGAGTACATCAGCACGTAGTCGCCGAGGGGCGCGTCGAAGCCCGACGCCGCGGCCTCGTCGACGACGGCGGCGATCTGCTCGGCACCGCCGGCGGCCGACGACGTCAGGTACGACACCGAGGACGGGCTGAGCGGGATCAACTGGATGCCGGCGATCGCCGACGGTTCGGCCGAGAACCAGGTGCCGTAGTCGCGCTTGCCACCCCAGGTCAGCGACACGATGGCGTGGTCGTACCCGTCCGCCGTCGGGCCGCTCAGGTCGGGGTTCAGCCAGTAGGCGAGCGCCGACGACGCCTCGCTGCTGAGCAACCACGACGCCTCGCCGCCGAGTGCCTCGTCGCCCGTCGCGGCCGCCCAGAGCGACAGCCCGGCGTAGGCGGTGACCGCCTCGGACGACGACTCCTGGTTGTTGCCGTCGGCGAACGGCGCGTAGCCCGAGGCCCAGCTGTGCGACCAGTACGGGTCGAACGCCCGCTGGTCGGGGAACGACCCGTTGCCCGAGCCCGAGCCGATGTCGGCCGCCAGCAGGTCCATCACGGGCTGCCACCGCTCGGCCAGCTGGGGGTCGTCGGCGGCGACCACGCCGGCCGCGTAGAGGAAGTACCCGTAGTGGAAGTAGTGGTCGTTGAACTCGTCCGAGCCGAACGACGCGACCTTGCCGACGACGCCCTTAACGGCGGGGTCGTAGACGAAGCACTCCTGATCGCGCGTCTCGCAGCCCGAGGGGTCGGTCCAGGTGTCGAGCCGGTCGACGATCGACGCGCGGAGGGTGTCGGCCGAGGCGTCGTCGCCGAGCTGCTCGGCGAGCTGCATCAGCATGGCCGACCGGTACAGCGCCTTGCCGCCGAAGTAGGTGTCGGCCGCGGGCTCCGTCGTCGAGGAGACGTCGGCCTTCACCTGGTCGCCGAGCTGCTGCCGCTGGTCGTCGCTCAGGCCCGAGAGGTCGAGTTCGGGCGAGGCCGTCGTGACGGGCGCGTCGAACGAGAGCGACGTGCCGACCGCCACCGGCACGGTGCCGTAGATCGTCTCGTAGCTCAGCCCGGTGTCGCCGCCCGTCGCCGAGTCGCCCATGTGCGGCGCCGACACCAGCAGGGTGTCGCCGCCGGCCGCGGTCTCGTAGCCGAGCTCGGTGGTCGAGACCGCCGACGACCCGGACCCGGAGGCGCGGTGCCCGGTGGTCACCGACACCAGCGGCGAGGCGGCCGCGTCGAGCACCGTCCCCACCTGGTCGGCGTCGGCTCCGTCGGGCACCGGCACGAGCACGACCGAACCGCCCTCGTCGAGTCGGACGGCCGTGCCGTCGAGGTCGCCGCCCGTGACGACGACGCCCCAGGTCGCGTCGCCGACCGTCAGCGTGCCGCGCCCCTCGCCGACGCTCGTCACGGCGATGCCGAGGGTGTCGGCCTGCGCCGTGGCGGCGGTGTAAGAGACGAGCGGCGACCCTTCGGCGACGGTCGTGTGACCGAGCACCGTGTCGCCGTCGAGGTGGGCGACGGTCACCGAGACCTTGTCGTAGGCGCTGACCTCGGTCGCGGTGGCGCCGACGTCGAGGGTGACGTCGGGCAGGGCGGGCCCGACGATCGCCTTCTCCGAGGCCACGGGCGTGGGCAGCCCCGCCGCGAAGCCGCCGTCGGTCAGCTGGAACGAGATCGGGAACGGGAACACCGGTTGCGGCTCGTCGCCGAACGCGAGCCCCGAGAACCAGGTGTTGGTCGGCGGGACGAGCCCGTCGGCGAGGCGCGTGGTCGGCACGGCGCCGACCGACTCCTGCGGCAGGGCGGCGACCAGGGGGTCGACCTGCGAGGCGGGCAGCACGTCGCCCGCGGCGTCGGGTCGCCCGGTCGTGTCGCCGTCGCCGTCCGTGCCCGAGCCGCCGGTGCAGCCGGCCAGCACGAGCGCGCCGGCCGTGCCGAGGGCGACCCCGGCGACGAGGCGGCGGAGGGCCGGGAGGCGCGGGGCGCGTCGGATGCCGACCCGCGCCTCCCGGGGGTGACGGGCCGGCCCGGCGTCGATCGGTGATCCCGAACGATGCCGTCGGCCGGACCGACCCGTCGTCTCTCGCGCTGCGCCGCGGATCGTCAGACCCCGATCTGGCGCAGGAAGTCCTGCATGGTGTCCACCGGCCCGGCGAGGATGCCGTCGTCGCGCAGGTGCATGGTGGCCTCGACGGGCGTGCCGCTCGCGACCAGCCCGTTGTACGAGCCCTCGGTGAGCTGGTCGCTGACGACGCGGACGGTGGCCGCGGCCGCGCCGTCCTTCGTCTGCACGCTGACCAGGTCGACGCTGCCCTCGACCACCACCTGGTTCGGCAGCATGACGTCGACGGTCGCGCCGTCCTGGATGCGCTCGTAGTCGCGGGGGGTCAGGGTGAAGTCGGCGTCCACGAACAGCGTGCCGGCCTTCTCGATGGTGGCGACGGACGTGCCCGACCCGAGGAACCCGCCCTCGCGGACGTCCATGCGCGACAGGGTGCCGTCGACCGTGGCCAGGAAGGTGATCGTGCCGTCGTCCGCCACGGTGTACGCCTCGGTGTCGGGGACGACCACGTCGTCCGCGAGGTCCTTCTGCAGCGAGGGGCTCTGCAGCGCGAACAGCACGTCGCCCTTCGAGACGACGTCGCCGACCTCGGCGTCGGTCGAGGTGACCGTGCCGCTGTAGTCGGTGCCGACCGGGAAGTCCTGGCTGGCGATGGCGGCGCTCGTGCTGATGACCTGCGCCTGCCGCTGCGTGAAGATCACGGTGAAGACGGCCACGAGGGCGAGCACCACGAGGATGCCCACGGTCATCTTGATCCTGTTGCCCCAGGTCATGAGACCACCTTCTCTCGGTCGTTCGTGTCGTGTCGGTCGGGTCGGGGGGCGGCGGCGTGGTGCCCCGCCTCGTCGGCGTGGCGCTCGTCGGCTAGGTGCTCGTCGACGTGGTGCTCGTCGACGTGGTGCTCGTCGACCATCGCCAGCTCGGCCTCGAGCAGGTGGCGCCGTTCGTCGTCGCGGCGCAGCTGCTCGGCACGCTGCTCGGCCGACAGCTCGAGGAACTCGTCGTGGCTGCGCGGCAACGGCCGGGCGACCTGGGTGCGGAGCGTGCGGTCCGGCACGGACGCGGTGCCGATCGGACCCGTCATCGTCGTGCGGGCGCTCGACCCGGTGCGGGCCGCCCGCTTGATCGCGCGGGCCTCGCGCAGCGCCGCCAGCAGGAAGGCGGACAGCACGGCGGTGTTGATCAGGTTCCAGACCGTGGCCAGGGTGAGCACCCGGTTGTCCCAGTCGCGCCAGATGGCCACGAGCGAGGTCAGCGTCAGGAAGAGCCAGAACAGCACCTGGGGCACGAGCACGTTGAACGGGCTCGCCGCCTTGCCGCCGCCGGTCACGTGCCAGGCGGTGTCCTTGCCGCTCAGCACGTTCCAGAGCGCCTTGACGTAGATCGGGAACGACACGGACGCCAGCATCAGGACCTCCCACCGGAACGACCCGAGCGTGAAGAAGGCCAGGGCGATCTGCAGCAGGTAGAAGCCCGAGTAGAACAGCAGCCACTGCAGCACCGAGATGTGCAGGTTCATCGGGCGCAGGTCGAAGAAGATCTCCATCGGCGGCACCATGATCAGCAGCAGCGGGGCGATGCCCGTCAGGTAGTGCGTCGCCGTCAGCGTGTACTGGAAGCGCTGGTCCATCGTGAGGGTGCGACGGGGGCTCAGCGGGTTGTGCCGGAAGAGGATCTCGAAGCCGCCGGTCGCCCAGCGCAGCTGCTGCTTGCTGTAGGCCTCGATGGTCTCGGGGGCGTCGCCGATCGCGAGCGTCATCGGGATGTAGATCGAGCGCCAGCCGGCCTCGTGCAGGAACAGGCTGGTCCAGACGTCCTCGGACTTCGAGTCCGTGTCGATGCCGCCGACCTCGTCGATCGCCGCTCGACGGAAGATCACGTTGGTGCCGACGCAGAACGCCGCGTTGAAGCGGTTGCGGCCGGGCTGGATGTACCGGTAGAAGACGGCCTGCATGTAGCCGGCGCCGCGGCTGACGATGCTGACGAGGTTGCCGTACGACTGCGGGGTCTGCACGAAGGCGACCTTCTCGTCGATGAAGAACGGCACCGTCTCGTGCAAGAACATCGGCTTGGGCACGAAGTCCGCGTCGAAGATGGCGAAGTAGTCGCCCTTCGCCACCGACAGGGCGTAGTTGACGTTGCCGGCCTTGGCGCCGTTGCTGGTCAACCGGCGGATGTACCGGGCGCCGAGCGTCGCCGCGAGGTCCTTGACCTCGTCGCTGCGACCGTCGTCCAGCACCCAGGTGCGGTGCTCGCCCTGCATCGCGAGCGCTGCCTGCACCGTCATCGCGATCTTCGACAGCTCCTCGCCGTAGACGGTGACGAAGACGTCGACCACCACGGGCTTGCCGTCGACGACGATCGGCCACAGGTGCGGCTGGTCGCGCACGCCGAGGCGGTCGATGGCCTCTTCGTCGTAGAGGGTGTCCTGGGTCGAGTGGAAGTCGAAGTCGCGGGGGTTCTGGCCGCCCGAGAGGATCGTCCACATGGCCAGCAGCGCCTGGAGGACCAGGACGGCCTCGGCGATGATCACGGCGACGTAGGGCAGCAGGTCGCCGCGGTTCGCCGGGTTCAGCAGGAACTGCCCGTAGAGCAGGATGCCCATGGTGCAGGCGAGCACCAGCAGCACCATGAACGGCGAGTGGGCACGCCCCTCGGTCCGCGAGACGACCGACGCGTGGTGGTCGCTCGTCATGCGGGTCGAGGGGCGCGCACGCGCGCCCCGCTCCTCGTCGCGCTGTGCCAGGCGCCTCAATTCGCTTCGCGAGCGGGGTGCCGCGTCGAGGGCGGGGCCGGTGTCGGGTGCACCGGGGGTGTGTCGGTTCTCGGCGTCGCTGTCGCGGACGCGCATGGTTCGGGACATGCGTGTTCTCTCCGGGTTCGGGTCTGAGAGACGACCGGACGCCGGCAGGCGGTGAGAGCCGCCGTCGGACGTCCGGAGGGGCGTCGGCGACAGCGGCGACTCGAGTGACGCGCCGGGGTGGGCGGCGGTCGGGTGGGAGCCAGGGTCTCCCTGTTCGGGTCCGTCGACTGCGAGAGGGGTCAGTCGTCTCGATCGACGGGCTCGTCACCGGTGTGGGCCTTTCGGGGGACCGTTCCGGGGACGTGTGGAACAGTACAGGGTCGATCCGGCTCCACCGCGACACCCGTTCGGGGGGTGCGTCCCCTCGAACGGGTCACAACCCGCTCGGTCAGCGGGCAGGTGACACCCGTCCGCGGCGCAGGCTCACCCGTATCACCCGTCCGGGGGCCACGCCGAGGGGCGCGACACGCCCGACCAGGAGGCGCGGGTCGGGCGTGTCGGAACGGTCACCCGGCCTAGGCGGTCAGGTCGGCCAGCCACGCGGCGAGGAACTCGGCACCGGCCTCGTCGTGGATCGCGCCCGTGGCGCTCGTCAGGACGGGGTAGGGCGTCGTCGGGACGCCGTCGGCGGGCCGGACGTCGACGTGGGCGACCGCGTGCCCCCGGGCGTGCAGCCAGTCGGCCATCGCGTAGTCGCTGCGCGAGTCGCCCACCGTCCGCCAGGCGAGCGGGGGCTCGCCGTCGGTCGCCAGCAGCTCGAGGGCCCGCTCGGCGCCGAGGTCCTTGCCGAGCCGCACCGACTCGATGTCGGTCGAGATGATCGTCGGGTCGACGCGCCACTGCACGTCGCCGGACGCGTCGGGCCGCACGTCGTCGAGGCGCCGCACGCCGAAGCCGCGCCGGACGAGGGCCTCGATCGCCCGCTCGTCGAGGGCGCGCTGCCGCGCCAGGTAGGTCGACGACTCGACGCTGGTGAGCTGCTCGATCGAGACCATGGCGTGCTTCGTGGTGTCGTAGAACACCAGGTCGGCGTACTCGTCCGCCACCAGAGCCCGCATCTCGTCGCCGAAGTCCGCGGGCATGGCGAGCGACCGGTCGACCTCGATCGGGCCGACGCCGTCGGCACCGTGCTCGGGGCCGATCGTGAACCAGACGGCGCCCTTCTCGCAGACGCCGTGCACGCGGGCCCCCTCGGGCAGGCCGGCCGCGAGCAGCGGAGCGACGACCTCGTCACGGATGAAGGCATCCGAGCGGCCGGTGTTGAACACGATCGGGATGCCGAGCGCGGCGAGCGCCACGAGGTCGCGGGTGATCTCGGGCAGCGCGATGCTGCGGGTCACGGGGCTGGCGATCGGGCCGTCGACGTCGAGCAGCAGGCCGAGGCGGGGTGCGGTGGAGGAGGTCACGGGTCCATCCTCGCAGTCGGGACGGCTACGGCGCGGTCGGCAGCGAGGGCATCGACTGCACGAACTGGGCGAACGCCGAGACGAACACCGCGAACGCGACGACCACGGTCACCACGTAGGCGGCGACGAAGACCCACAACGGTGCGAGCCCCCCGCCGGTCCGCCGCTTCACGACGACCGAACGGCCGATGACGTAGACGATGCTGAGGAACGCCCACGGCCACGGGAACGGCCGGACGAGGCCGCGGGCCGTCAGGGCGCGGTGGTCGAGCCAGGCGAACACGACCGTCAGGGCGTACACCGCGAACGAGAAGCCCATGTAGGCCGCGTAACCGGGGGTGAAGGGCGACTGGTAGACGCCGGGGGTGATCGTCGCCATGCGCTCGAGGTAGTCCCCGAGGTCGAAGAACGTGAGGCCGATCAGGCTCAGCAGCGGAGCGACGGCGATCACCCAGATGAACGGGGTCGACGTGCCGAGGCCCGGGTTGGTGTTCTTGAGGGGGTCGGAGTGCCCGCCGGGGCCGGGGTACGGCTGCTGGCCGTGCTGCGGGTACGGCTGCTGGCCCTGCTGCGGGTACGGCTGCTGGCCGTGCTGCGGGTGGGGCGGCTGGCCATGCGGGGGCTGGGGCTGCTGCGGGTGCTGCGGGTTCTGCCAGGGCTGCTGGCCGGGGGCGTCGCTCACGGTGTCTCCGTCGTCGTCGTGATGGGTGTCGGTCCGGGTCGGGGTGGCGCGCGAGGCGCGGCTCTCCGGCAGCGTAGTGCGGCGACTGCACCCGACGCCCGCTCGGTTCTCCGCCCGGGGACGGACCTGCAAGGGCACCCCGGGTGGGAGGATGGTCGGAACCGCTCGACAGGAGAACCCCCGTGGCGTCGCTCCCCCCTTCCGTGATCACCGCGCTCGAGGCCTTCGCCGCGCCGGATCGCAAGCAGTCCGTGCACGAACTCGCCGTCGACCCGTCGGGTCCGGCCGAACACACCCTCGCCGACCTGACCGGCTCGGTCGAGTGGGTCGACATGGCCGTCGCGCATCCCCTCGGTCCCGACCGCAGCGACCCCGAGGGCATGCGCCGCCTGCTGCAGGCGATGGGGGCCGAGGGCCGCTGCGCGGTCCTGTCGGCCACCGGTTCCGAGGACGACCGCGACCTCGGCGGCGCACTCGACGGCGTGCTGCACCAAGACGGCGGCGCACTCGTCGTCTGCCGGCCGGGCCCCCTCGCGTTCTTGATCACCGGCGGCGGCGAGCACTGGCTGCTGAGCGACCGCGACATCCCGCAGCTGACCGGCCCGATCGGCGTCGTCCAGCCCTAGCGGCAGCCTCTGCACCGCGTTTCGTGCAGCGCACCCCGACTAGTCGGGTCGCACTGCACGAAACGCGGTGCGCTGCTGCGGCGGGTGAACCGCGTCAGCCGCGGCGGCGGGCGAACCGCATCAGCCGCGGCGGATCGGGTCGCCGGTCGTCAGCTGCCAGATCGCGACCCCGTGCAGCCCCTTCGACTCGGCCAGCTCGGCCCGGGCCGTGATGGACCGGCCGTCCGACCACCAGAGGGTCGAGCCGTCGCCGGGTGACGCGGTGTACTCGGCCTGGTCGGCGTCCCACGAACCGGTGGACCGAGCGGCGGTGCGGGCCTCGCCGACCGACACCGCGCCTCCTGCGGTGCCCTCGCCCGTCCACCGGTAGCCGTAGCCGGCCACGCCGAGGTCGAGCCGGTCGGCCGGGACGAGCCCGAGCGCCGCGTCGAGCACCTCGCCGACCCAGGGCAGGCCGCCGACCGGCCCGGGCTCGCTGAAGCCGACGCCGTGCTGGTCGTACGCCATGAGCACGAAGCGGTCGACCGAGTCCGACAGGGCGGCGAGGTCGTAGCCGAGGTCGAGGTATCCGGCCTCGTCCGTGCTGGGCTGCACGGCCATCGAGATCGTGGCGTCGTCGGGCAGGGCGTCGCGCAGCTCGGCGGCGAAGTCGACCAGCCCCGGGGCGTCGCCCGCCGCCAGCGACTCGAAGTCGACCTGCACGCCGTCCCAGCCGCCGTTGACCACCTCGCCCGTGAGGCCCGACACGACGAACTCGCGGTTCGCCTGACTCGACAGCAGCTGCGTCGCGAGCTCGCCGCTGAACCCGTCCTGCCCGGCGTTGACGACCAGCAGCTCGGCCTTCTTGCCCGCCGACTGCGCGGCCTCACGCAGCGAGTTGGCCGACTCGTCGCTCGGGGCGACCCCGGCCCCGCCGGTCGTGATCGCGACGCCCGAGACGCCGACGGTGTCGATCGCCGCCTCGCTGCGGTCGAAGGCGTCGACCGCGGCGGTCGTCGCGTCGGGCGAGGCGATGGCGTAGCCCTCGACGGCCAGCCCGGCGGGGACCTTCGCCTGCGGGGCCACCGTCGGGTTCGTGCCGTCGGCCGAGCACGAGGTCAGCGTGACCGCGAGCGAGGCGGTGAGCAACAGGGCGGCGGTGCCGGCGGTCAGGGTGCGCACCGTGCCATCTTCGCCGATCCGGGCGGGCCGTGGTGCCGAGGCGAGGCGCCCGAGGACGCGCCGGGCGCGAGGCCGCGACCCGCGGCTCCCGGGCTCGACGAGGGCGGGCGTGCTTGGCTCGTCCCATGGCAGACGACGACCGGCAGCAGACCTGGGACGAGTTCCACGACGACGTGAACATGACGGCCTCGACGCTCAAGGAGTGGCTCGACACCGACGAGTCACGCGAGGTGGGGCAGAAGGACGGCGGCGAGTCCGTCGGGCACGAGAGCGGTCGGCACATCGTGCGCATCCTCGAGAAGAAGAAGGCCGACCTGACCGACGCCGACTGGCAGCACATGGAGAAGGTCCACGGCTACGTCGCGCGTCACTCGAAGCAACGCCCCTCGGGCGACGTCACCGACACGAAGTGGCGCTGGTCGCTGATGAACTGGGGCCACGACCCGCTGGCCTGAGGGCGCCCGTCGAGCGGCAGACTGGGGTGATGAAGACCGCACTCGTCACCGGGGGCTCGCGGGGCATCGGCCTCGCCGTCGTCCGCGACCTCGCCCGCACGCACCACGTCATCGTCCACGGCCGGGACGAGGAGGCGCTGCGGGCGATCACCGCGGACCTCCCGTCCGCGACGGCGTGGGCCGCCGACCTCTCGGGCCCGGCCCTCACGGTGCCGCCGCTCGACGGGCTCGACGTGCTGGTGCACGCCGCCGGCGTGATCGGCGGCCGGGCCGTCGCCGACACGTCGCGCGACGACTGGCGCCGCGTGTTCGAGGTCAACGTGTTCGCCGTGGCCGAGGTCACCCGCCAGCTGCTGCCCGCGCTCCGGGCCGCCCAGGGCACGGTCGTCGCGATCAACAGCGGTTCGGGCTTCACCGCCGGGCCGAAGGGCAGCACCTACGCCGCGAGCAAGTTCGCGCTGCGGGCCCTCACCGACGCGCTGCGCGAGGAGGAGCGCCCGCACGGGGTCCGGGTCAGCTCGGTCCACCCGGGCCGCGTCGACACCGACATGCAGCACGAACTGGTCACGGCCGAGGGGGGCACCTACGACGCGTCGCTCTACCTCGAGCCGGGGTCGGTCGCGGACGCCGTGCGCCTCGTGGTCGACCTGCCGCACGGGGCGACGGCCGAGGTCGTCTCGGTGCGCCCCACCCGCCGAGCCTGACCGGCCCGGCGGTGGGATCCGGCCGTGGTGGGATCTAGCTGTAGTCGTGGCCCGAGACGCCGAGCGAGCGGTAGACGTACTCGCCGCCCTCGCTGGCGTCGTCGTCGAGCTCCCACATGAGGTCCTCGCCGTCGGAGGCCCCGGGGCGGGTGACGCTCTTCTGCGGCAGGCCGTCGATGAGGGTGAGTTCTTCGGTGGTGGTCTCGTCGTGGCCGACGAAGCGGGCGGTGTAGGTCTGGTCGCTCATGGCGTGGACGCTACGCCGCGGCGGCTCCCGGCGGTGTGCGCCCTCCCCCGGGCACGGCCGGAGCCGAGCCACTACCGTGCACGGCATGACGGCGAAGAAGGCTCCCGCACCCGCGACCCTGTTGATCCTCGGAGCGAGCGGGGACCTCGCCGCGCGCCTCCTCATGCCCGGCCTCGGCGGCCTGCTGGCGCTCGAGCCGAAGCGCCGCGTCCAGCTGATCGGCGCCGGCGTCGAGGAGTACACCGACGCCGAGTGGAAGGACCGCGTGAAGACGTCGTTCGACAGCGTCCACGCGAGCGGGCCCGCCGTCGACGCGCTGCTCGAGTCGACGACGTACGTCACGGCCGACGTGACGGGGGCCGACGGCCTCCGCAGCCTCGTCGAGGCCTGTGACGCGCCTCCGTCGATCTACTTCGCCCTGCCGCCCGCCATCACCGAGAAGGCCTGCACCGCCCTGCGCGAGGTCGACCTGCCCGAGGGCACCGCGCTCGCCCTCGAGAAGCCGTTCGGCACCGACCTCGCCAGTGCGAAGAAGCTCAACCGCGAGGTGCTCGAGCTCGTGCCCGAGGACCAGGTGCACCGCGTCGACCACTTCCTGGGTCGGTCGACCGTGCTGAACCTGCTCGGCCTGCGGTTCGCGAACCGCCTCATCGAGCCGATGCTCAACAACCAGCACGTCGAGAGCATCGAGATCGTCTACGACGAGGAGCTCGGCCTCGAGAACCGCGCCCGCTACTACGACCACGCCGGTGCGATGGTCGACATGATCCAGAGCCACCTGCTGCAGGTGATGGCCGTGCTCACGATGAACGCCCCGGCGACGCTCGGCCCCGCCGACCTGCGCGACGAGAAAGAGCTCGTGCTGCGCGCCACCCACGTCTGGGACGACGACGCGGTCGCCAACACCCGTCGCGCCCGCTACACGAAGGGGAAGGTCGACGGCCGCACCCTGCCCGCCTACGTCGACGAGGACGGCGTCGACCCGTCGCTCGAGACCGAGACCCTCGCCGAGGTCGTCGTCGAGGTGGCGAACTGGCGCTGGGCCGGGGTGCCGATCTTGTTGCGGTCGGGCAAGGCCCTCGCCTCGCGTCGCCGCGAGATCGTCATCACGTTCCGCCCGCCGACCCACGTGCCGAAGGAGTTCGTCGGCGGGGGCACCCCCGACCGGCTGCGCATCGCCATCTCGCCCGACGAGATGTCGCTCGAACTCAACGTCAACGGGCCGGGCGACTCGTACGACCTGTCCCGCGCCTCCCTGCACGCCGACTTCGGCGCGGCCGACCTGACGGCGTACGGCGAGGTGCTCGAGGGCATCCTCGACGACGACCCGACGCTGTCGGTGCGCGGCGACTCGGCGGAAGAGGGGTGGCGCATCGTCGCCCCGGTGGTCAAGGCCTGGACGTTGGGCGACGTCGCCATCGACGAGTACCCGGCGGGGTCGGCCGGGCCGACGTCGTGGCCGGCCGGCGTGCACCAGAACGAACCGGCCGTGCGCGCCCGCGAAGGCGCGAAGCTGGCCCACCGCGAGGACTGAGGCGCGCCGCCACGCCGCCACGCCGCCACGAAGTACACAGCCCGCCACGCAATCGTGTGGCGGGTTGTGTACATCGTGGCGACATAGCCGCGGCGGCGAGGTCACGAGGCGAGCGCAGGAGGCGCGGCGCCGGCGGGCGCTCAGCCCAGGCTGATGAAGGTGGTGACGTCGTCGCGCGGCAGCACGTCGGCGACGGCGCCGACCTGCATCCCCGCGACCGTGACGCGGCCGCCGTGGCTCGACAGGAACGCGGTGTCGGAGGCGTCCCGGCCGGTCGCGATGCGCAGCAACGTCTGGCGCGGGGCCAGCCCGGTGGCGTCGACCACGTGCCAGGCGCCGTCGACGAAGGCCTCGGCCACGGCGTGGAAGTCCATCGGCGACAGCCCCGGCGCGTAGACGCTGACGAGCCGGGCGGGCACGTCGAGCCCCCGCAGCAGGGCGATCACGAGGTGGGCGTAGTCGCGACAGACGCCCTGCCGGTCCAGCAGGGTCTGCACGGCACCGTCGGTCGGCGCGCTCGCCCCGGGCACGTAGGCGAGGTGCGAACCGACCCAGGTCGCGACCGCCGCCAGCAGCTCGCGCCCCTCGAGGCCGCCGAACTCGGCTCGGGCCGTCGGGCTGAGGGTGTCGGACTCGCAGTACCGGCTGGGGCGTCGGTAGCGCACCAGGTCGAGTTCGTCGACGGGCGGCTCGTCGAGACGGCCATCGACGACGACCCGGTAGTCGACGGTGACGCGGCCGGCCCCGACCTCGCACAGGTGGAGCAGGGTGCCGTGGTGGTCGTGCACCTCGCGGACCTCGAGGGGTGCGCCGTGCTGGGTGACGGCCAGCGCCTCCTCGGTGATGCGGGCGGTGGCGGTGTCGGTGTCGGTGTCGGAGGCGGTCTCGCCGCCGGGGCCGGGGGTCTCGGCGGCGTAGGCGCGCGAGGCGGCGACGGACAGGACGAACTCGGCGGGGCCGTCGACGTCGAACTCGAGCCGGGCGGACGCGGTGCGCTTCATGACGAGAGGGTGGCACACGCGTGGGTCGGGCGTGTTACGTCGGCGAGGCCCCGCGATGTCGGTGGCGCCGGGTTGGATGGGCGCATGCCCTCGTACCGCGTCACGCTCACCGTCGGCACCCTGCGACCGGGGGTGCGGCCCGACTCCGTGCTGCCCGCGGCGGCCGCGAGCGCGGCGGGGCTGACCACGGTCGAGGCGAGCGACGTCACGCTGGTCCGGGGCGAGCCACGCCTGGTGGTGCGCTACGAGTGCCCCGCCGACGAGCCCGCCCACCGCATCGGCGCCGTCGTCGAGGCTGCCGTCGGCCAGCTGGCCGACGTCGTCCAGGGGCGCGTGACGCGTCGCGACGGCGGGGCGTGGACGTTGGTGGGCGCCGTCTGATGTTCTTCATGACGCGGTTCACACTTTAATGCTTTCCTGATGGGGCGGGCGCTTGCTCGCCCTTCCAGCCCCCAGTGGCGCGCGTGGAGGTCCCAGACCGTCGTCACGCTGTGGTTCTCGGCCCTCCTGGCAGCCGCGATGATCTGCCTCCTCGTCTGGTCGTCCGTCCGATCGCGCGCCCGCTCGCTGGCGGTGCACCGTGCCCACGGCTTCTCACCGTTCCGTCGTCACGGTCGGCTGCTGGCCGTCGTCGCAGCGCTCGGAGGCACGGCACCCCTCATCGCGTTCTTCGGTCCGCACCCGATGGCCGTACCCGACATCCCCCTCATGCGAGCGATCACCACCGGCCTGGCACTCGCTGCGGCCTTCGCCCTGCTGGCCTGGCCGGCGGCCGTCTGGTGCGAGCGTCGTCCGGGCGCGCGGGCCAGGTCGGCCGGTGGCTCGACCGTCCGGCACCGACTCGAAGGAGACGTCCATGGCTCGTCCTGAGGCCCCGACCACGATCCGCCGCACGGCGGCACCGGCCACGCCCCGCCCACGCCTGGTCGTCTCGGACCTGTACGCGGTCCGTTCAGGACGTGAACTCTGGAGGAACGTGTCCGCCGCGTTCGACGCCGGGACGACGACGTCGATCTGGGGCCCCAGCGGGGTGGGGAAGTCCACCCTGTTGGCGTGTCTGGGACTGCTCGACACGGTGACGTCCGGGACGATCACGCTCGACGGCGACGAACTCACCCGCACGCGAGGTCGCACGCGACGGCATCTGCATCGAGACGTGTTCGGGTTCCTCTTCCAGGACCACGGCCTCGTCGACGACTGGACCGTCGCGAAGAACCTCGACGTCGCCCTCGTCGCTCGGCGGGTTCCTCGGCGACAGCGGGCCGGGCGACGCTCCGCAGCCCTCCGGCGGGTGGGGCTGGACGGGGTACGGACGACGAAGGCGTCCCGCCTGAGCGGGGGCGAGCGGCAACGGGTCGCCCTGGCGCGCCTCCTGCTGCACGAGCCACGGGTGGTCCTGGCTGACGAACCCACCGCGTCGCTCGACGACGCGAACGCCGAGATGGTCGTCGACGTGTTGCGTGCGTTCGCCGAGGGCGGCGCCGTCGTCGTCGTCGCGACGCATGACGAGCGGGTGATCACCGCGAGCGATCAGGTGCTCGAGCTCGCCGGGACGGGGCTGCACGAGGCGCGGTGACGCCCCCGTTCCGGCGGGCTCAGGGGCGGACGAGGCGCACCTCGTGGACGTCCGGGCCGGCGTCGAGCTTGCGCGCTCCGTCGGGGGCGAAGCCGTGCCGCCGGTAGAACGCGAGCGCCCGGGTGTTGCGCTCGAACACCCAGAGGAAGCCGGGTGCTTCTCCGAGCGCCCGGTGCAGCAGGGTCGCCGCCAACCCGGTGCCGCGCGACGACGACGCGACGTAGAGCGTCTTGAGCTCGGGCAGGTCGAGGTCGTCGGGGTCGTCCGGGTCGCCCTGCCCCCAGCTCGCCACGCCGACCACCTGCCCCTCGGCCCGGGCGACCACGACGTGCCGCGAGGTCGAGGCGATGCGCAGGCTCCAGCTCGCCTCGCGTTCGGGCACTCCCACGCGGCGGAGGTAGTCGGGCGAGACGAGCCCGGCGTAGGCCTCGCGCCAGGTCTCGGTCTGGAACACCGCGACGTCGTGCACGTCGGCCGCGACGGCGTCGCGCACGACGACGCCTCGAGGAGGCGCGGGTCCGGCCGACGGGTCCATGCCCCATTCTGCGCACGGTCGCCTCCGCGGTGTCCGGCACCGCGCCTCCCGGACCCGGTGTCCTCCACGGCCCGATGCGGCACGGACCGGATCGCCCGCACGGTGGGGACGCCCCCCGGGGCGGCACGACGGGCGGCACGAAGGCCATCGCCTCGTCAGGCGCTCGGGCCCCGCGTAGGCTCTCGCCATGGGGACGACGACGCGGACGGTGCTGGCGGCGACCTCGCGGGCGACGGCGGTGGCCGCCACGGCCGTGCTCACGCTCGGGGTGCTGACGGGCTGCGGCGGCGGTGACGACGACCCCGTCGTGACGGTGAGCCCGAGCGTGACTCCCTCGGCGACTCCCGAGAGTCCGACTCCGGCACCGGACCCTCCCACCGACGGCACCGTCACGCCCGCGCCGTCACCGACCACCCCGAGCCCCACGCCGGTCACGACCGACAAGCCGACCGACCGGCAGACCATCCCCCCGCAGAACTAGCCGCACCCGACGGCCGGGACGGTCCATCTCCTCGATGCGTCGGTCGGGGGTGGAGAACCGGCCGTCCGGTGCGTCCGAGCCCAGGTGGAGGCACCGTGAAGCGTCTCTGGAGGCGCCCTGCGGCGACACTCGGAGGTGGGCGTGAAAGAAGGCACCGTGTGTCGGACATGAACGGTGGTGGACGTGTCCGAGAAGCGTGGGGGGTCTGATCGTGCGCGCTTCGAGGCGCTGCTGGACTTGGTCGTCGAGCCGGTCCGGCGGTTCCTGGCCCGACGGGTCGACACGGTCACCGCCGACGATGTCCTCGGCGAGGTCATGGTGGTCCTGTGGCGGCGGTCAGACGAGGTGCCACGTGGGGAGGAGATCCCCTGGGCGGTGGGCGTGGCACGCCATCAGTTGGCGAACGCTCTGCGCTCGATGAGACGCCAGGAGCGGCTCGTGGCCCGCATCATCACGATCGATCCTCCTTCGGAGGCGCGAGGTGGGACCGAGGCCGTCGAACCCCGCACCGACCTCGTTCGCGAGGCACTGGGTCGCTTGTCGGCGAGGGACGCCGAGGTCCTGCGTCTGAGCTTCTGGGACGACTTGGGGGTCTCGGAGATCGCCACCGTCCTCGGGGTCTCTCCCAACGCCGTGTCCATCCGGCTGCACAGGGCCAAAGGGAGGCTCGCCGTGACGGTGCGAAAGATGCAAGAGGGTGACGGACATGTCGTGGCAGGAGGGGAGGACGCCGATGACACCTGATGACGGCCGCGACCACGCGGACCTCGAGCGATCGCTCCGGAGGGCTGACCCTGCTGCGAGCCATGAACCGCTGCCCCCGTGGCGGCGCGAAGCCCTCGTCGCAGCGGCTACGGCACCCGCCTCCAGACGCCGCGGCGTGCGTCGCAGGCACCTTCTCGTCACGTGCGGTGCAGCTCTCGTGACATCCGGTGTCGCCCTCACGGTCGCGGTTCCGTCGTGGACCGACGATCCGACGTCCTTGAGCCTCCCCGTCTCGGATTCCGTCGAGCTGCAGTCTTCCTGCTCACCGCCCTCCACGGACGTCCTCGCCCGTTCGTCCCTGGCTTTTCGCGGCGCCGTCACCTCCGTGACCCGAGACGCGGTGACGCTGAGAGTCGAGACGGTCTACGTCGGCACCACCGACTCGACCGTGATCGTCTCGAGAAGGGGCTCCGAGGTGCAGACGATCGACGTGTTCGGCGCCGCCTCTGCAGGTGACGTCTACCTCGTCGCAGCGTCGAACGGTGTGGTCCGGGAGTGCGGGCTCTCGGGCTCGGACACACCACAGCTGGCCGAACTGTACGAGCGATCGTTCTGAACCCCGCGCAACCGGTTGCCTTCCCGCCGACCGCTGTCACACGACGAAAGAGACGACGAATGAAGAAGCTGCTCGTGGTCGGCGCGGTGAGCCTGGGCGTGCTCGCGGTCACCGGCTGCGCCTCGAGTCCCGGAGGGCACGATCCGACCCACGACGAAACAACCCAGGAGCTGACCGCCAGCGCGACGGTTCTCGGGCACGAGGACGGGTCATCCCCCGTGATGTGTCTCGGCCTCGTCCTGGAGTCCTTCCCGCCGCTCTGCTCCGGGCCGACCGTTCTCGGCTGGGATTGGTCGAACCTCCTGGACGCGCACAGGGCGTCCGGCTCGATCTGGGGAACGTACGAGGTGACCGGCACGTGGGACGGAACGGCCTTCACCCTCACGGCCTTGCCGAGACCTGCGGAGCTCGTATCCCCTGGCGTCGCCGACATCGAGGACGATGGTGCAGCAGCCACACCAGCCGTGACCGCGGCCGTCGAGCACTATCGACGCGAGAGCCAGGCGGACACCGACATCCTCGGCATCGAAGAGGCCGGTGGTTCAGCGCTCGTCACCGTCGTCTTCGACGATGGCGTGATGCAGGAAGGTGCAGATGCGCTGTACGGCGAAGGGGTCGTCGTCATCGACTCAGCCCTGGAGCCCTCCGCACGAAGCGGGAGGTGACGATGCGCGCCTCCGACTCGGGTTCTGACGGGCGGTCGGAACGCAGGCCGGCCCGGCGACCGAGGGTCACCGGGCCGGGCCGCCGACTCGTGGGTGGGTCGGGGCGCCCGATCAGTACCAGTTGACGGACTGCGAGTGCGACCAGGCGCCGCACGGGCTGCCGTAGACCGACTTGATGTAGCCGAGGCCCCAGGTGATCTGCGTCTTGGCGCTCGTCGCCCAGTCGCTGCCGGCCGAGGCCATCTTGCTGCCGGGCAGCGCCTGCGGGATGCCCGTGGCCCCGCTGGGGTTGTAGGCCTTGTAGTTCCAGCCGGACTCCTTCGTCCAGAGCGACACGAGGCACGAGAACTGGTCGCTGCCCCAGCCGTACTGCGACGACGCGAGCGACTGGGCGGTCGCCTTGGCACCGGCGACCGAGTTGTCGGAGGCGGCGCGGGCGGCCTCGGCGGCAGCGGCGGCCTCGGCGGCGGCCTGCGCCTCGGCGGCGGCCTGGGCGTCTGCGGCCGCCTGGGCGGCAGCGGCGGCCGCGGCGGCGGCAGCAGCGGCCTGACGATCGGCCTCGGCGGCGGCGGCCTGCACGGTCTGGGCCGAGAGGGCGGTCTTCTCCACGCGGGCGTTCAGGGTCGACGCGTCGAGCTTGTCGTAGTCGGCGAGCGACGCGACCTGGGTCCGCAGGTCGCTCGCGTCGGTCCGGCTCGAGGTCGAGGCCACGACCTGGTTCGCGATCTGGATGGTCGACTTGGCCTTCGCCTGGGCCAGCGAGGTCGCGATGTCGGCCTCCTGCTGCTTCACGTCGGCGGCGTGCTGCTCGGCCGAGATGGTGCTGTCGGCGCCGGCCGCCGTCATCGAGGTGACGGCGAAGCCGGTGCCCGCGACGAGGGCGACGGCGGCGACGCCCCCGATCAGCGACAGGCGGCGGCGGGCGGCACGGCGGCGGCCGGCGGCCAGCGAACGACGCGTGGCGGGTGCCTCGACGGGGGTCGGGGTCGCGGTCGACGCGTCCCCGTCGGAGGCAGGGGTGTTCTGGGGTGTCATGTGGTCCTCGTGCTCGGCCGACCCGCGCCTCCGGTCGGGCGGGGCGCACACGGCCGCACCGCACCGGGCGCTCGGAGCACGCGGGGCGGCCGGGTTCCACGCAACGGGGGCGAGGGGGCCGTGACAGGTCGGTGTCGGTCTCGCGGGGCCGTGGGACCCCGACTCGTCCGCCGCTGCTGTCCGGCCGAGCGGGACTCGGTCGGAAGGGGCGCACGCGCCCGGGCGAAGTGACGAGTATGCAGAGACTTCCTGAGTAGGAGCACACAATCCACTGTCGAACCACGCAGTCCGGCGCATCAGCCCAGCGGATGACATCGGTCCGCGCCTCCCTCATCCGAGCGAAGGAGGCGCGGGTCGTGCCGGTCAGCAGCCCGCGATCACGCCGTCCCCGTCGCCCCCGCGGCGACGTCGTCGGCGACCCGGCTGCGCCGCCACGCACCGGTCGCGACGTACTTCACCATCACGTTCAGCACGGCCACCGTCGGCACCGCGAACAGCGCCCCGGGGATGCCGGCGACGTACGAACCACCGGCGACGGCGAAGACCACCGCGAGCGGGTGGACGCGCACGGCCGAACCCATCACCAGCGGCTGCAGCACGTGGGCCTCGAGCAGGTGGACGACGAGCACGCCGGCCAGCATGATCACGGCCTGCAGCGGCCCGGCGAAGACGAGCGCGACGACGACGGCGAGGGCTCCGGTGACGATGGCCCCGACCACCGGGATGAACGACGCCAGGAACACCAGGATCGCGATCGGCACCGCGAGCGGCAGCCCGAGGAAGAACGCGATCAGGCCGATGCCCACGGCGTTGACGGCGGCGACGACGATCTGAACCCGGACGAACGAGGTCAGAGTGTGCCAGCCCGCCTGGCCGGCGCCGTCGACGGCCGGCCGGGCCGCCTTCGGGAAGAGCCGGACGGTCCAGGCCCACACCCCGCGGCCGTCGATCATCAGGAAGATCGTGGCGAACAGGGTCAGCAGTCCGCCCGCCAGCAGGTGCCCGGCCGCCGTCCCGATCGAGAGCACGCCGCTGAGGATCGCCTTGCTCTCGGTCTGCAGCGCGTTCTGGGCGTCCTTCAGGTAGCCGTCGACGTCGGCGTTCGTCAACTGGAAGGGCGGCCCCTGCAGCAGGGTGGTCAGCTGGTCGTACTGCGCGACCGACTGCCGCTCGATCTGCGGCAGGCCGGCGCGGATCTGGGTCACCGCGAGCAGCACGAGCCCGCCCACGACGACGACCCCGGCGAGCAGCGCCGCCACGATCGCCAGCCAGCGCGGCCACCGGTGCCGGTGCAGGAACCCGGCGACCGGCACGAGGAACGCCGACACCAGGATCGCGATCAGCAGCGGGACGACGATCTCCTCGAGCGTGGCGATAAGCCAGAACAGCACGGCGAGCGCCGCGGCCACCGCGAGCAACCGCCAGGCCCAGGCCCCGGCGATCAGCATGCCGGGCGGCAGGGAGGCGCGGGCCGGGTCGACGGCGGAGGCAGAGGTGGCGGCTGCGGGCGTGGCGGCGGTCGGGGCCGGGGCGGGGGTGCGGGTCGCATCGTCCGTGGCGCCCCCGTCTGTGGCTGCACCCTGGGGGTGCTGGGAGCGACGTGAGAACTTCATGAGCCGAGTGTCCGGCCGCGCGGCTATCAACCGGCTGTGACTTCGCTGACCCGCGCCGCGCCTCCCGGGGTCGGGGTGCGGGCCCGGTCGAAGGGTCAGGCCTGCGGCGCGAACCGGGGGCCGTCGTACCCGTCGCGGACGACCCGTTCGGACCAGGCGGCGAGCGGTCGCACCCAGAGCCCCTGCTCGCCGTAGAGGGCGCGGTACAGGACGAGCGGTTCGTCGGTCTCGCTGTGGCGGGCCGTGCCAAGCACCTCGTAGCGGCCGCCCTTGAAGTGGCGGTACGTCCCGGGGGCGGGTGGGGTGTCGGAGGTCATCCCGCGAGCCTAGACGGGCGACGCGGGCCACGATGGGTCGGGTGACCCAGGACGCCCACCCCTCGACCGCCAGCACCCAGACCACCCCGGGCGAGCCCGTGGTCGACACCGACGAGCGTTCCGCGCGTCGCGAGTTCGACACCCCGTCCGGCCGAGTCGTCGGCCGGGTCGACGGCGACGTCGTGCGGGTCCTCGGCGTGCCCTACGCCGAGGCCGGCCGCTTCGAGCCGCCGCGGCCGGTCGCCCCGTGGTCGTCCCCCCTGCACGCCTTCGACCGGGCACCCGCGTCACCGCAGCTGCCCGCACCCGGGCTCGAGGCCCTGATCGAGGGCGCCGCGGCCGACATGGTCGACGACGAGCACTGCCAGCGCCTCTCGATCACGCTGCCCGCCGACCTCGCGGCCGACGAGCGCGTCCCGGTGATGGTGTGGGTCCACGGCGGCTCGTACGTCTCGGGGGCGGGCGACCTGCGGGTCTACGACCCCCGCGCGCTCGTCGCCGAGCAGCGCGTGGTCGTCGTCACGGTGACCTACCGGCTGGGCATGCTCGGCTTCTTCGGCGACGGCGGAGCGGTGCCCGCCAACCTCGGCCTGCTCGACCAGCTCGCAGCCGTGCGCTGGGTGCACGACACGATCGAGGCGTTCGGCGGCGACTCCACGCGCATCACCCTCTTCGGCCAGTCGGCGGGCGGCGACGCGATCGCCCACCTCATGATCAGCGAGGGCGCCAGGGGCCTCTTCGCCCGGGCCATCGTGCAGAGCGCCCCGCTGGGCATCGTGCGCGGGCGGACCCGGATGATCGCGGCGATGACGGAGGCGGTGGGGACGCCCCGCACGGACGCCCCGGTCGACGAGGTGCTCGCGGCGCAACCCGTGGCCGAACGGGCGGCCAAGCGCTTCGGCCTGCGCGGCGGCATGGCCTTCGGCGTGCAGTACGGCCGGGCTCCGCTGCCCGCCGAGGCGGACGCCGACGACGCCTGGCGCGAGGTCGCCCCCGAGATCGACCTCCTCATCGGCTCGACCGCGGACGAGACGGCGGTGTTCGCCGAGTTCTCGCCCCCGCTGCAGCGGTTGTTCGCCCTGCCGCTGGTCGGCCGGGCGATCCGCCGCGTGATGATCGACGTCACCACGAAGGCCGTCTACCACCGGGCCGGCCGCGCCTTCGCCGCCCGGCACCGGGCGGCCGGCGGCCGCGTCACGACGTTCCGCTTCACCTGGGAGCCCGAGGGCACCTCGTTCGGCGCCGCCCACATCACCGAGCTGCCGCTGCTGCTCGGCGGCCGCGAGGCCTGGGGGCACACCCGCCTGATCGGCACGACCGACTGGGACGACGTCGAACGCCGGGGCCGCAAGGTGCGCCAGGTCTGGGCCGACTTCGCCCGCACCGGCACCGTCGCCGCCGACGCCACCGCCGGGCTCGCCGACACCCTCGTCGTCGACCGCCGCCCGTCCTGATCCCCTCGCCGCACCCCCGAGGCCCCGCGCTCGACCCCTCCGTCCGGCGGAGACCGCCTGCCCGGGCGAACGGTCGACCGCCGGTGCGGGGGGTGGCCGAGTCGGACCGTCCCTCACCAACCGGCCCGCGCCTCCTTCTCTCCACACCATCGGCACGGTGTTCGCGCCGGGCGGCGCCGCGACCATACGATCGACGGCAGACCAGACACGCCGACGTCGCCGTGGTCGCCCTCCCCGCCGTGCCTGCCGCGGAGCCGAGCCCCAGAGGACCGTGATGAAGAAGTTCCGCCGCGACCAGGCGCGCATGCACCTCGTGATGATGCTGACGTTGACGTTCACCACCGGCATCATCGACGCCGTCGGCTACCTCGGCCTCGACCGCGTGTTCACGGCCAACATGACCGGCAACGTGGTCATCCTCGGCATGGCCGTCGCCCAGGCCGACGGGCTGCCGATCGTCGGCCCGATCGTCGCCCTCGCCGCCTTCCTGCTCGGGGCCGCGATCGGCGGGCGCGTGCTGCGCGGCGGCCGGGCCGGCTGGTCGGGCCGCAGCACGACCTCGTTCGGCGTGACCGGCGGCGTGCTGCTCGGGCTGGGCGTCTCGACCTTCTTCGTCGTGCCCGAAGAGAACACGCCGTGGGCCTTCACGATCACCGGTCTGCTCGGTGCCGCCATGGGTCTGCAGGCCGCGGCGGCCCGCAAGATCGCCGTCGCCGACGTCACGACCGTCGTGGTCACGTCGACGATCGTCGGCCTCGCGTCCGAGTCGAAGCTCGCCGGGGGCACGGGCAAGAACTTCCCCCGGCGGGTGCTCGCCGTGGTGCTGATCCTCGCCGGTGCGGGCGTGGGGGCCCTGCTGCTGCAGGTGCACATCGGCGTCGGCATGGGCGTCGCCGGTGGACTCACCCTGCTCGTCGCGCTGACCGGGCACCTGCTGCGCGAGCGGCGTCGCGAGGTCGAGGCCCGCGAGGCGGCTGCGGCCGAGGCTGCCGCCGCCGAGGCCGCCGGCGCCGCACCCGCGGGTCGCGACCAGGAGGCGCGCTCGGCGACCAGCGGAGCGAACGGGTCCGCCCGTGGCTGACGCCGCACGGTACGACCTCGTCGTCCGGGCCCGACGTGCCCTGGTCGAGGGCGAGTGGCGTGAGGCGAGCGTCGCCGTCCGTGACGGCCGGGTCGTGTCGATCGGCGACCTCGATGACGACGTCTCGGCGGGCGTCGACGTGACGCTGCCCGACGACCAGGTGCTGCTGCCCGGCGTCGTCGACAGCCACGTGCACGTCAACGAACCCGGCCGCACCGAGTGGGAGGGCTTCGCCACCGCGACCCGCGCCGCAGCCGCCGGCGGGGTGACGACCATCGTCGACATGCCGCTCAACAGCATCCCGCCGACGACGACGGTCGACGCCCTCGAGCAGAAGCGGTCCGCGGCGGGCCCCCAGTCGGTCGTCGACGTCGGCTTCTGGGGCGGGGCGATCCCGGCCAACCTCGGCACGGGCGACCTGCGGGCACTGCACGAGGCCGGGGTCTTCGGCTTCAAGGCGTTCTTGTCGCCGTCGGGCGTCGACGAGTTCCCCCACCTGTCGACGGAGCAGCTGCACGAGGCGATGGCCGAACTGGCCGAGTTCGACGGCCTGCTGATCGTGCACGCCGAAGACCCCGACGGGCTCGACGCCGCCGCGGCCGCACTGGACGGCACCGCCGGCTCAGGGGCCGAGGGTGCCGCCGCCGCCCCGTCCGGCGGTTCGTCCACCGGGGCCTCCCCGGGAGGCGCGGCGTACGACGCGTTCGTCCGCTCGCGTCCCGACGTGGTCGAGCGCACCGCCATCGAGCACGTGGTCGACGCCCTCCGCGCGACCGGCGGGCGGGCGCACGTGCTGCACCTGTCGTCGGCCACCGCCCTCGACACGATCCGGGCCGCGAAGGCCGAAGGGCTGCGGCTGACGGTCGAGACCTGCCCGCACTACCTGACCTTCGACGCCGAGCACATCGGCGACGGGGCGACGCAGTTCAAGTGCTGCCCGCCGATCCGTGGCGAGGCCAACCGCGAGCTGCTCTGGCAGGCCCTGGTCGACGGCACGATCGACGTCGTCGCGAGCGACCACTCCCCGTCGACCCGCGAGCTCAAGTTCGCCGGCGGGGTCGACGGAGCCCACGGCGACTTCGACGTCGCGTGGGGCGGCATCTCGGGTCTCGAGCTGAGCTTCCGCGCGGTCTGGACGGGGGCGCGGCAGCGGGGCATCGCCCTCGAGACCGTCGTCGGCTGGATGGCGCAGGGCACCGCGGCCCTCGTCGGGCTGACGTCCAAGGGACGCATCGCCGTCGGCGCCGACGCCGACCTCGTCGCCTTCGCCCCCGAGGCGCCGGTGACGATCGACGTCGACGACCTCTCGCACCGCAACCCCGTGACCGCCTACGACGACGCCCGTCTGTTCGGCGAGGTCGCGGCGACCTGGGTGGGTGGCCGGCTGGCGGGCCCGAGTGCGCCTCCGGCACGACTGCTCGTGCGTCCCGACGCCGGGGTGGCGCCGTGATCGGGACCGTCGACGGGGTCGCACGGTGGGGCGCGTGACCGTCGCGCCGGTCGAGGTCGCGCCCGGGGTGCACTTCGTCGAGGGGCCCGCGTCGAACTGGACGATCCTGTCGGGCGACGGCACGATGACGCTGGTCGACGCGGGGTACCCGGCCGACCTCGAGCTGGTGGAGGCGTCGCTGCGCTCCGTGGCCGCGGGCTCGGGCCCCGAGCTCCCCCGCCTGACGTCGGTGCTCGTGACGCACGGCCACAGCGACCACATCGGCACGCTGACCGCCCTGCGTCGACGCCACGAGTTCGACGTCCTCGCCGCTCCGGCCGAGGTGCCGAACGTGACGCGCGAGCAACTGCACCAGGTCACGGTCGGCGACGTGCTCCCGCACCTGTACAAGCCACGCTTCGCACGATGGGTGCTGCACGCGGTGCGTGCCGGCGGTCTGGGCGACGTGGGAGTGCCCGACGTCGTGCCGCTCGACCTCGGGTCGGCACGGACGTTCAGCGGCCACCGGGTGGTGCCCACCGCGGCCGTCGGCCACACCCCCGGGCACACCGTCTTCTCCCTGCCCGACGACGACGTGCTGATCACCGGCGACGCCCTGGTGACCGGCCACCCGACCTCACGGCTCGACGGCGTCCAGATGCTGCACCCGATCTTCCACGACGACCTGGCCGAGGCCGGCCGCACCTACGGCCGCCTCGTCGAGCACCGGGCGCAGACGTTGCTGCCAGGACACGGGCCGGCGCTGCTGCGCTGACGTCCCGGGGGGGGCGGACGGCACCGGAGCGCTGAGACCGCGCCCCGACCTACTCGAGCTCGCTGAGCTCGGCGTAGAGCTCGGTGATCTCGGCCACGCGACTGCGGCCCCCCTCGGGGCGACCCGCCCGGACGGTCTCGGTCAGCACGGCCCCGGCCAGCAGCGCGGCCAGGCTCATCGCGCTCGCGTAGCTGTCGAACGGGGCCGGCGTCTCGACGGGGCAGTCGAGCCGCACGGTCACGTCGACACCCCGGACCGACGGGTCGGCCACGAGCACCACCGGGACGCCCCGGGCAGCGAGCGACGAGAGCACGCCGGCGAACCCGGCCGGCCGACGACGGAAGCCCACGAGCACGACGACGTCACCCGCCCCCAGGCCGACCAGCTCTTCGCCGATGGACTGCCCGGGCTGCGGCGCCACGCGCACGTCGTCGCGAGCCTGCACGAGCTGCTGACGCAGGTGGAGGGCGACCGGGTAGCTGTTGCGGAACCCGGCGACGACCACCCGGTCGGCCGCGGCGACGAGGGCGGCCGCACGCTCGAGCCTGCCGTCGGCGAGCCCCGCGAGCAGGGCGTCGAGGTTGCGACGTTCGGCCTCGGCGTGCTCGGCGAGACCCCCGGAGGCGCGGGTCGGCCCCACCGGCACCCCCCGGCTGCGAGACGCCCGCGCCTGGTCGCGCACCTCTTGGGCGTCGCTGAATCCGAGCCGTCGGAAGAGCCGCGAGACCGTCGCCTTCGAGACGCCGCTCTGCTCGGCGATCTCGGTCGCCGTGTAGACGGCGAGGTCGTCGAGGTGGTCGAGGATGAAGTCCGCGGCGCGTTGCTCCTGCGGCGAGAGCCGGCCGTACCCGGAGTCGATGCGGTCGCGGATGCCGGCCCCCTCGACCGGACCCGCGCCTCCTGCCCCGGACCCGTCGACGAGATCGTCGCCGGCCGGCGGCGTCGCGTCGCTCACGCGGGGTCCTGCGTCGTCACCCGGTGTGCCGCGGCGACCGCGTGCACCGCGGCCTCGAAGGCGTCGAGCGCGACGGCCACGTCGGCGAGGGTGACGATCTCGTCGGGGTGGTGGCTGATGCCGCCGTTGCCGCAGCGGACGAACAGCATGGCCCACCCGGTCAGCTCGGCGACGGCCATGGCGTCGTGCCCGGCCTTCGAGAACAGGACCATCGGGTCGGTGTCTCCGGTGGCGGCGACGCCGTCGCGGACGAACCCGCGGAGGCGCGGCGAGGCCACCACCGCCGGGGCGCGGTGGGTCTCGTCGACGGCGAAGGTCAGCCCGCGACGCTCGCCGACCTCGGCGGCGACGGCCTGGATGCCGGCCCAGACCTCGTCGCGACGGTCGTCGTGCTCGCCGCGGAGGTCGAGGCTGAACTCGACGAGCCCCGGGATGACGTTGACCCCGCCGGGGAAGGCCTGCAGCCGACCGACGGTCGCGACGCAGTCGGCCTCGCGGGCCAGGCGCTCGACGGCCAGGACGATCTCGCTCGCTCCGGCCAGGGCGTCGTGCCTGCGGTGGAAGGGCACGCCGCCGGCGTGACCGGCGACGCCCGTCAGCGTCAGCTCGAAGCGACGGGCGCCGGCGATCGACGAGACGACGGCGAGGGCGCGGTCGGCCTCTTCGAGGTACGGCCCCTGCTCGATGTGCGTCTCGAGGTAGCCGACGACGTCGGCGGGGTCGTAGGCCGCGTCGGCCACCCGGTCGGGGTCGAGGCCGAAGGCGTGGAAGGCGTCGCGCAACGTCGTCCCGGTGGCGTCGACCAGGGACCACCACTCGGGCAGCCAGGTGCCGGCTACCGCGCGCGAGCCGAGCAGGGCGGTGCCGAACCGGGTGCCTTCTTCGTCACCGAACGCCAGCACCTCGATCGCGAACGGCAGGCGGGTGCCCGCGGCGTCGAGACGCCCGACCAGCGCGATGCCGAGCAGCACGCCGAGGATGCCGTCGTAGCGGCCCGCGTCGGGCACCGTGTCGAGGTGCGAGCCGAGCAGCAGGGCGGGCAGCCCCGGCTCGGTGCCCTCGTAGCGCCCCCGCTGGTTGCCGGCGGCGTCCTGCCAGGTCGTCATGCCGGCCTGCCGCATCCACTCGCCGGTCATCGCGTTCACCCGGGCGTGCTCGGGCGAGAGGTACACGCGCTCGATGCCGGTCGCACTGCTCGAGACCGCCGCGAGGGCGTCGCAACGCTCGAGGACGAGACGGGCCTCGGAACTCACGCCGCGCCTCCGTCGCGGTCGACGTCGACGTGTCGGTCGACGTCGAGGTAGACGTCGTACGCCGCGCCGACGCCGCCCCCGGCGGTGATCGGAGCGCCCTCGCGCCGCAACACGGCCTCGAGCGCGGCGAGCGTCGTGAGCACGGTGTCGCGACGCGCGTTGTAACCCATCGTGCCGATGCGCCAGACCTTGCCGTGCAGGGGGCCGAACGAGGTGCCGATCTCGATGCCGAAGTCGGCGAGCATCGCGCCGCGCACCCGGTCGCCGTCGACCCCGTCGGGGATCACCACGGCGACCACGTTGTTCATCTTGTGCTCGAGGTCGCCGAAGGTGTCGAGCCCGAGCCCCTGCACGCCGGCCAGCATGGCCCGACCGTGCAGCTCGTGCCGGGCGACCGCGGCGTCGAGGCCCTCGTCGACCACCACGCGGGCGCACTCGCGGGCACCCCAGAGCATCGTCGTCGCCTCGGTGTGGTGGTTGAGGCGCTGCGGCCCCCAGTAGTCGAAGATCATCGCGAGGTCGAAGTAGTTCGAGGCGATGCGGTGCGCGCTGGTCGTGTCGCCGTCGGTGCGGATGCCCGCCTCGATCAACGTGCGGGCCCGGATGACCTCGACCGCACGCTCGCTGTAGGTGACCGGCGACGAGCCCGAGGGGCCGCCGAGGCACTTCTGCAGGCCGGCGCTGACAGCGTCGAGACCGAGCTCGTCGGTGCGGAAGGCGTTGCCGACGATCGAGGCCGTGACGTCGGTGTAGAACAGCACGCCGTGGCGGGCGCAGACCTCGCCGAGGCCCTCGAGAGGCTGGGCGACGGTGGTCGAGGTGTCGCCGTGCACGACCGCGAGCAGCTTGGGCTGCACCTGCTCGATCGCGCGCGCGACGGTCTCGAGCGTGAAGACCTGCCCCCACGGCACCTCGATGACGTGGACCTCGGCTCCACAGCGCTCGGCGATCTCGCGCAACAGGTGGCCGAAGCGCCCGAAGACGGGCACGAGCACCTTGTCGCCGGGTTCGATCAGCGACACGAGCGAGGCCTCGATGCCGGCACGCGAGGTGCCGTCGACCAGCAGCGTCTGCTCGTTCGAGGTCTGGAACACCTCGCGGTAGAGGGCCTGCGTCTCGTCCATGTAGGCGGTCATGGCGGGGTCGTACTGCCCGACGAGCTGGGCCGACATCGCTCGCAGCACCCGGGGGTCGGCGTTGATCGGGCCGGGGCCCATCAGCAGGCGGGCGGGCGGGTCGATCGGCTGGAAGACTCGTTTCACCTGGCCCACCCTACGCAACCGGTGTTTCAGGCAGGTGAACGACGCGGGCGGGCGACCGGGTGGCGCCCGTGCCCGAGGAGGCGCGGGTCACGTCGCCCACGACGCCGCGAGACCCAGCAGCCCCAGGTCGGCCCCTCTCGGCCCGACGAGGCTGAGCCCGACGGGTGCCCGGCGTCCGGAGGGGAGCGCCACCTCGAGGACGGGAGCCGAGACGGCGGGAGCACCGAGGATGCCGGCGATGCAGGTGAGGCCGAGCGTCGCGGAACGGACGACGTCGACCTCGGCCGGGGTCGCGCCGAGCGACGGTGCCGCCGACGACGCACTCGGCAGCAGCAGCACCCGACCGGCGAGGAGGGACTCGAGACGGCGACGCTCGTGCCCCAGCGCCACCCGCGCCTCCTCGGCCCGTCGGGGCGAGACCGTCGCACCGAAGGCGAACCGGGCCGCGACGTCGGGGGCGAGCTCACCCGGATGGGTCGTGATCCACCCACCGTCGGACCGCCAGGCCTCGTGCGCCTGCAGCACGCGGAACAGCTCGAAGAGCTGCGCGACGTCGCCCAGCTGCACCTGACCGGGACGCTCGACGCGGCCCGCCGCGGTCGCCTCGTCGAGTGCTCGACCGAACTCGGCCCGCACCTCGGGGGCGACCGAGGCGAGCACGGCCGGGTCGACCACGTACGACGGCTCGACCGACACCTGGTCGTCCGCGGGCAGCGACGTCGTCGCCGCCCGCTGCAGGGTGTCGACGTCCCGGGTGAGCCAGCCGACCGTGTCGAAGGTCGGCGCGAGGGGAAGCAAGCCGGTGCGGTCGACGGCCCCGTGGGTCGTCCGGATGCCCCAGAGCCCCTGGTACGACGCGGGGACGCGGATCGACCCGCCGGTGTCGGTGCCGAGGCCGATGCTCACCTGCCCGAGGGCGACGGCCGCCGCCGGCCCGCTGGTGGACCCCCCGGAGATCGCACCGGGAACGGCCGGGTTGGGCGGGGTGCCGTAGGCCGAGTTGCGACCGGCGATGCTGTACGCGAACTCGTCGGTCTGGGCGATGCCGCGCAGGTCGGCCCCCGCGTCGACCAGGTGCTGCACCGCGGCCGCGTGCCGGGGCTCGACGGGGGCGTCGCGCAGGCGGGCGGGCACCCCGGCACCGATCGCGTGCCCCGCGACGGCGAAGAGGTCTTTCACGGCGACGGTCTCGCCGGCGAGCACGGCGCGGGACGAGGCGCCGCCCCGGTCGCCGCCGGCGGCCCGGGCCACCCCGGGCCCCGACCCCGCAGGAGGCGCGGCGAGGGTCGCCCCCGCCTCTCGCCGCCCGGCGACCAGCGGCTCGCCCACGACCCGCCACACGCGGCGGTCGACGGCCGGCGGTGGTGCCTGCACCTGCGCGGAGACGATGCGCCACGGTCGAGCACCCCCTGGGCCGCCACCCGGCTCGCGACGCCAGAGCTGCGTGACGACCCCTCGTCCACCACCGGCGGGAGCGTTGACGGACACGACCAACGCCGTGTCGACGTCGACGACCCGGACGTGCCGCTCGACCACGCGCCGGACGGGACCCGAGCCGCGCCTGCCACGGAACGCCGTGATCGCGTCGTGCCCGACCAGCAGGCCGCCGGCGTCGGCCCGCAGGACGGTGGCGGTCGACTCGAAGGCTGCGGCGAGCGCCGCCTGGTCGTCGGCGGCGAGCGCGCGTTCGTACGCGTCGAACGTGGCGAGCAGGCCGTCGGGCAGCTCGCCCTCGACCGTCGTGGGGACGGTGCCCGGAGCGACCCGCGCCTCCTCGGGGCCGTCGGCCTCAGCCACCGAAGTCCGCCTTGCGGATGCGGGCGTGCACGCCCTTGACGAGGTCGACGACCTGCGAGATGTCGAAGTCGGTAGCGGCCGAGAGGTAGGCGTAGGCCAGGCTGCGGTCCATGCCGTGTCGCGCCTCGAGCAGGTCGATGGCCGCCCGGACGCAGGCCCGCACCGCCTCGTCGAGGTCTTCGTCGAGACCGGTCGGCACGAGCAGCTCGGCCGTCTCGGCGAGCGGCCCGGCGATCTCGCCGAACATCGCGACGGCCTCGGCGCGGGGCACGAGGTCGAAGCGGACCGTGACGCGGAGGCTGGCCTCCATCGCGGTGAGCGCGACCTCGCCGTCGCCCTGCGCGAAGTGCGGATCGCCGACGTAGGCGAGGGCCCCTGGCACCTGGACGGGCAGGTGCAGCGACGCCCCCTCGGTCAGCAGGGCGATGTCGACGTTGCCGCCGTGCGACCCCGGAGGCACCGAGTGCGGGCGGTCGTCGCCCGCCACGGCTACGCCCATGATGCCGAGGAAGGGGTGGAGGGGGAACCGCACCGTGTGGTCGCCACCCGGCACGAGTGGCAGGGTGCCGACCAACGACCCGTCGGGATCGTGGTCGACGGCCGCGAAGACGCTGACCGGGCCCGCCTCGAGCGGGTACTCGCCGGCCAGGGCGCCGCGGCCGTGACGGTTCGAGATGACGCCGTACGGGACCCTCGGCGTCGCGTCGAGCAGGGTCATCGTGACGACGTCGCCCGGCAGGGCCCCTCGGACGGCGATCGGCCCCGTGACGACGTGCGGGCCGTCGGCGGCAGGGTCTCGACCGTGGCGCTCGTCGCTGGCGGCGGCCAACGCGACGGCGTCGTCGAGCACGTGCTCGGCCGGCACCCCGTGTCGGGCGAAGAAGGCCCGCGGGTCACGCCCCTGGTCGTCGAGGACGCCCTCGTGGCTGAGGGTGTCGATGACGACGGCGGTGCCCGGATCGACCGTCAGCACGGGCTGGTCACCGGCACACGGCAGGCGCCCCCAGAGGGTCGTGGCGAGCGTCGCGGGCAGGTAGGGGACGCCGTCGCCCGCGGGCAGCGGTTGCAGGATCGGGGTCACGGGAACGGGGCCCGACGGGGGTGCGGGGGTCGTCTCGGAGATCGCCATGCCCAGCACAGTAGCGAGTGGACGTCTCGCCCCGAGAGACCTCCTGAAACGAGTTGTTCACAAATCGTCGATCGTGAAACAAGTCGTTCACACGGCTGTGTGATCATCACGGCATGGCGATCATCCTCGGCGACAACCAGTACGGCAAGGCGGAGTCGCGGCTCGTGCGCTTCTACCGCGACGGGCCACGACACGAGATCCGCGACGTCAACGTCACGACCGCGCTCCGCGGCCCGTTCGACGCGGCCTACCTGCACGGCGACCAGAGCGCCGTGCTGCCCACCGACACCCAGAAGAACACCGCGTTCGCCTTCGCCAAGTCGAAGGGCGTCGAGGCGGTCGAGACTTTCGGGCTCGAGCTGGCCCGGCACTTCGTGCACGACGTCGAGCCGGTGACGGGCGCCCGCATCGAGATCGAGCAGTACGACTGGCAGCGGGCCGTCGTCGACGGAGCCGAGCACGACCACACCTGGCTGCGATCGGGCCAAGAGGTGCGCACCGCCGCCGTGACGGTCGACGACAACGGCGAGCACGTCGTGGGCGGCTTGAAGGACCTCGTGCTGCTCAAGTCGACCGGCTCCGAGTTCGCGGGGTTCCTGACCGACGAGTTCACCACGCTGCCCGAGACCCACGACCGCGTCATGGCCACGGCGCTCGACGCGAAGTGGCGGTTCGGCACGACCGACGTCGACTGGGACGCCACGTACGCCGAGGTCAAGCGCCTGATGGTCCGCGAGTTCGCGACCCTGCAGTCGCTCGCCCTGCAACAGACCCTGTGGCACATGGGCACCGCCGTCCTCGAGGCCGTCCCCTCGATCGTCGAGGTGCGCCTCAAGGCACCGAACAAGCACCACTTCGCCTACGACCTGTCCCCCTTCGGCCTCGAGAACCCCGGCGAGGTCTTCTGGGCGGCCGACCGACCCTACGGGCTGATCGAGGCGACGGTGCTCCGCGACGACGCCCCGCCGGCCCACGACGCCTGGCGCGCCTCGGCTGGTCTCGCATGAGCCTCGTCGAGTCGACCGACCCCACGCCCGCCCCACCCCGAGGAGACACCGTGACCGACGCCGACGACGCCCGCTGGTTGGCCCGCACCATCGAGTTGGCCGTCGAGAACGTCGCGAACGGGGGCGGGCCGTTCGGGGCCGTCGTCGTCCGCGGCGACGTCCTGGTGGCCGAGGGGCAGAACCGGGTCACGGCGAAGCTCGACCCCACCGCACACGCCGAGGTCACGGCCATCCGGGCGGCCTGTCAGGCCGTCGGCGACTTCTCCCTGGCCGGCACGACCCTCTACACCTCGTGTGAACCGTGCCCGCTGTGCCTCTCGGCCTCGCTCTGGGCCCGCGTCGACCGGGTCGTCTACGCGGCAGACCGGCACGACGCCGCCCGCGGTGGCTTCGACGACCTCGAGTTCTACGAGTTGTTCGCGCGCGACCGGTCGACGTGGGACCTCCCCGTCGACGAGGTGCGTCCCCCGAACGCACCGGCACCGTTCGAGGCGTGGGCGAACCACGACCACCGCACCGACTACTGAGCCGATCGATGTCCCCGGGTCACTCCACTTCCAAGCCGCGAGGGCGGTCGATGGGGTCAGCTGCCCCGGTAGGTCGAGTAGGCGAACGGGCTGAGCAGCACGGGCACGTGGTAGTGGCTCGACTCGTCGGCGAGGGTGAAGTCGATCGTCACGCGCGGGTAGAACGTGTCGCGCCGTGCCGCCGCGAAGTAGCGGGCGGTCTCGAAGACGAGGCGGTAATCGCCCGAGGGCAGGGCGTCCGGGCCGAGGTCGGGCACGCGCCCGTCGGCGTTCGTCACGCCGGTGGCGAGTTCGACGCCCCGGGCGTCGTGCAGGGCGACGGCGATGCCGGCCGCGGGGCGACCGAGGGCGGCGTCGAGGACGTGCGTCGTCACGTGGCTCATGCGCGGGCCTCGGCGTCGCCCTCGGCCGCGTCGGGCTCGGCGAAGGTCGACTGCAGCCGCAGCAGCGCGATGTCGCGCAACTCGGCACCGACGATGCGGGACTCGGTCTCGTCGTCGAGTCGCAGCCGCCGGTGCAGCTCGCCGACGATCTCGGCCCTGCTCCGACCGGCGGCACGGATCAAGAACACGCGGTCGAAACGCTCCTCGTACGCGGCGTTGCCCTCGGCCAGCAGCTGCGCGAGGTGCGCGTCGTCGGCGTCGGCGGCCGACGCCTGCTCGCGTCGACTGAACTGTTGCGCGGCCCCCTCGCCGACCGGCTTCTCGCCGATGCGGGGGTGGTGCGACATCGCCTCGTCGATCTCCGCCGGGCTGAGCGGCGTGGCGGCGGCGGCCGCGACCGTGATCAGCGCGTCGGCGTCGGCGAACGGCGCCTGCGCGGCGACGTCGTCGGCCCACCGCTCGACGTTCAGGGCGGCCAACAGGTGCGAGCGCAGGTCGGCTCGGTCGAGGTCGATCATGACGCACACCCTAGCGACGTGGCTCCGGGGCGCGAGGCGCGGCCGGCCGACCCGCGCCTCCTCGGTCCCGGGTGGCGGGGTGCCCGTCCGCGTCGTGCCGGGTGGCGGTGGTTCGACGACGAGAGAGCCGACACATGCCCGAAACGCCGGTCGTGCAGAGTGGGGGCTCCCATGGACCTGACCACCGTTCGCGAGATCCGCACGCCGTCGCGCCGCGACGAGGTCGTCTTCGCGCCCGGCGAGCGCCCGCTCGGCGGTGGCACCTGGCTGTTCTCCGAACGGCAGCCCGGGCTGACCGGCCTCGTCGACCTGACCTCGCTCGGCTGGGCACCGGTCGAGCGAGGCACCGACGTCCTCACCGTGGCCGCGACCTGCACCATCGCCGAGCTGCTGCGCCTGCCCCCGGACGACGACTGGGCGGCCCACCGCCTGGTCGACCAGTGCGCGAACTCGCTGCTCGCCTCGTTCAAGATCTGGAACGTCGCCACCGTCGGCGGCAACGTCGCCCTCGGGCTGCCGGCCGGTGCGATGACGTCGCTGATGGCCACGCTCGACGCCACCGCCGTCGTCTGGACCACCGACGGCGGCGAGCGCCGCCTGCCCGTGTCGGCGTTCGTCACCGGGGTCGTGCAGAACGCCCTCGAGCCGGGTGAGGTGCTGCGGTCCCTCGAGGTGCCGCTCGGCTCGTTGCGGTCGCGAACCGGGTTCCGGCGCATCTCGTTGAGCCCGCTGGGTCGGTCGGGCACCCTGGTCACGGCGCGACTCGGCCTCGACGGCGAGTTCGTCGTGACGGTCACGGCCGGCACGACGCGTCCGGTGCAGCTGCGCTTCGACGAGGTCCCCGGCGAACGGTCGCTGGCCGACGCTATGGCCGGCGTCGACTGTTGGTACTCCGACCCGCACGGTGACCCCGACTGGCGCCGCGCGACGAGCACCCGCTTCGCCGACGAGTTGCGCCTCGAGCTCGGCCGTGCGGCCACCGTCGGGGCCGCACACGGCACCGGCGCCGGTGTGCGACCCGACCGCGAGCCGACCCACGACCCGCGCGGTGCCGCCGCCCGGGCGAGGACGACGCGTCCCGGCACCACGACCCCAGGAGGCGCGCGATGACCCCGAGGCACGTCACGTTCGAGGTCGACGGCCTCCCCCTCGAGACCGACGTCGCCCCGGGGCAGGTGTTGCGCACGCTGTTGCGCGAGAACGGCGTGCACTCGGTCAAGAAGGGCTGCGACGCCGGTGACTGCGGCGCCTGCTCGGTGCTCGTCGACGGCGAACCCGTTCACTCGTGCATCTACCCGGCCCATCGTCTCGAGGGTCGGGCCGTGACGACGGCGGCCGGCCTCGGCACCCCCGACCACCCGCACCCCGTGCAGCAGGCGTTCGCCGACGCGGCCGGGTTCCAGTGCGGATTCTGCACGGCGGGCATAGTGGTGACGGCCTCGACGTTCACCGAGGCCGACCGCGACGACCTCCCGCGCCTCCTGAAGGGGAACCTCTGCCGGTGCACGGGGTACCGGGCGATCGGCGACGCGATCTGCGGCGTGCGGAACACCGTGGCGCCCGCCGACGGCGAGGCGGCCGGGCGGTCGGTGGGGGCCCCGGCCGCGATGCGCGTGGTGTCGGGCGCCGAGCCGTACACGCTCGACTTCCGCAGCACGACGAAGCTGCTGCACCTGGCCGTGCTCGGCAGCCCGCACGCCCATGCGCGCATCACGTCGATCGACACGACCGCCGCCGAGGCGATGCCCGGCGTGCACCTCGTGCTGACGCACCGCGACTCCCCCGCGACGCTGTTCTCGACCGGTCGGCACGAAGACCGCGAGGACGACCCCGACGACGGCCTCGTGCTCGACCCCGTGCTGCGGTTCCGGGGCCAGCGGGTCGCCGCCGTGGTCGCCGACGACGTGCGCACCGCGACGAACGCCCTGGCGGCCCTCGTGGTCGAGTACGAACCGCTGCCCGCCGTGTTCGACCCCGAGACGGCGCGATCGCCGGGGGCCCCGCTGCTGCACGGCGAGAAGACCACCGAGGTCTCGCGCATCGCCCACCCCGAGCGCAACACGGTCGCCGCGATGCACGACGAGACGGGCGACGTCGAGGCCGGCCTGGCCGCCGCGGACGCCGTCGTCGAGGGCACCTGGCGCACGCAACGCGTCTCGCACGGGGCCCTCGAGACGCACGCCTCACGCGGATGGCTCGACGACGACGGCCGCCTGGTGATCCGCACGGCGAGCCAGGTGCCGTTCCTCGTGCGCGACGAGCTGGCCCACGTCTTCGGCCTGCCTCAAGACCGGGTGCGCGTCTTCGCAGCCCGCGTCGGCGGAGGGTTCGGCGGCAAGCAAGAGCTGATCACCGAAGACCTGGTCGCCCTCGCCGTCCTGCGGACCGGGCGGCCCGTGCAGTACGAGTTCACCCGCGAGGACGAGTTCACGATCGCGCCGACCCGCCACCCGATGCGGGTGCGCGTCCGGGTCGGGGCGACGAGCGACGGCGTGCTGACCGCCCTGCACGTCGACCAGCTGATGGACACCGGCGCGTACGGCAACCACGGGGTCGGCGTCATGTACCACTCGGTGCACGAGTCGACCAGCGTGTACCGCTGCCCCGCCAAGCGCGTCGACGCCGAGTCGGTCTACACGAACAACCTGCCGTCGGGGGCGTTCCGCGGTTACGGGCTCGGCCAGGTCGTGTTCGCCGTCGAGTCCGCGATGGACGAGCTCGCCCGCGAGCTCGGCATCGACCCGTTCGAGCTGCGCCGCCGCAACGTGATCGTCCCGGGCGACCCGATGGTGGTCACCGACCCCGACGAGGAGAGCGACCTGCTGATCGGCAGCTACGGGCTCGACCAGTGCCTCGACCTCGTCGAGGAGGCGCTGGCGTCCCCCGCCCCCGAGGGCGCGCCTCCTGCCCCCGTCGGTCCGACGTGGTCGACGGGGCGCGGCATGGCCCTCGCCATGATCGCCACGATCCCGCCGCGCGGGCACTTCGCCGACACCTCGATCGCGCTGCTGCCCGACGGCCGGTACGACATCGGCGTGGGCACCGCCGAGTTCGGCAACGGCACGACGACGGTCCACACCCAGCTCGTCGCCTCGGCGCTCGGCACCACGCCCGACCGCGTCGTCGTCCGGCAGTCCGACACCGACGTCGCGCGCTACGACACGGGTGCCTACGGCTCGGCAGGAGTCGTCGTCGCGGGCAAGGCCCTGCTCGCCGCGTCGCACAAGCTCCGGGCGGCGATGGTCGACCGCGCCCTGGCGATCGCAGGAGGCGCGGGTCACGCCGTCGAGACCGGCCGCGCCCCCGAGGTGGTCGCCGGCGGCGTCGTGGTGCGGGTGGGCCCGGGTGCCGACGCCACCGTGCTCGTGTCCGCCGAACGGCTGCTCGCCGACGGCCCGCTCGCCGCCGACGGTGCGCACGACGGCACGCCCCGGTCGGTGGCGTTCAACGTGCACGGCTTCGAGGTGGCGGTCGACCGGGCGACCGGCGAGGTGCGACTGCTCCGCTCGGTGCAGGCGGCGGATGCCGGGGTCGTGTTGAACCCCGAGCAGCTGCGTGGGCAGGTCGAGGGCGGCACGGCCCAGGCGATCGGCACGGCGTTGTACGAAGAGATGGTGCTCGACGACGAGGGTCGGGTGCTGACGACGGCGTTCCGCAACTACCGGCTGCCCAAGTTCGGCGACGTGCCCCAGACCGAGGTGCACTTCGCGACCACGCACGACGACCTCGGGCCGCTCGGCGCCAAGTCGATGAGCGAGGCCCCCTACAACCCCGTGGCCCCGGCCCTCGCGAACGCGATCCGCGACGCGCTCGGGGTGCGCCCGCACGAGCTGCCCATGTCACGCGACCGGCTCTGGCGGCTGGCCGGAGGTCGCTGAGCCGCCGGGGCGCTCCCCTGCCGGGCCGCCCTTGCGCCGGGACGCCCTGCCGCCGCGCCTCCCGGGGCCGGGCCTCCCGGGGCCGGGCCTCCCGGGCCGCCCCGGCGCCAGGCCGACCGGGCCGGTACGCCGCCAGGCGCTTGGGCCGCTTCGTCCGGGCCGCCCGTCGCCGGGAACGGGACGGGACGCGCTTCGGCACGCCGCGCCTCCTTTGCCGTGAGCATGATCCGGCACCCACCGGGTTCGCCGCCGCACCGCCACCTGGACGTCGCACCGCCGGATGTGGCGGTGCGACGTCCAGACGGCGGTGCGATGTGCTGCCCGTGAGCCCGCGCGGTGCGGTGCGGCGCGGTGCGTCAGCCCTCGTGAGCAGCCGGTGCCGCGGGCCCGCGGACGGCGTCGTGCGCCGACACGTCGCGGTCGGCCCCGCCGTCCCGCGCCTGCACCCGGGGCGAGTTGAGCAGCAGGTTGAGCAGCACGGCGACGATGGCTCCGGCGCTGATGCCCGAGTCGAACACGATGGTGAACCAGGTCGGGAACTGCGCGTAGATCTCGGGGCTGACGGTGGGCAGCAGGCTGACGCCCAGGGCGATCGCGACGATCAGGATGTTCGAGTTCGTGAACCGCACCTTAGACAAGGTGCGGATGCCGCTCGCCGCCACCATGCCGAACAGGGCGACGCCCGCCCCGCCGAGCACCGCGACCGGCACGCCCTCGACGACCGCCCCGAGCGCAGGCACCAACCCGAGCACCACGAGGATGCCTCCGGCCAGCGTCGCGACGTACCGGGACTTCACGCCGGTGATGCTCACCAGCCCGACGTTCTGGGCGAACGCCGTGTACGGGAACGTGTTGAAGACGCCACCGATGACGGTCGACAGGCCGTCGGCGCGCAGGCCGTCGGCGAGGCGGCGCGGCGTCACCGGCCGGTCGACGATGTCGCCCACGGCGATGATGTCGCCGGTGGTCTCGGTCATGATCACGAGGCCGACGATGCACATCGACACGATCGCGCTCACCGGGAAGGTCGGCAGCCCGAAGTGGAACGGCAGGGCGAGCCCGAACCAGCTGCTCTCGGCCACCCCGCTCCAGTCGGTCAGTCCGGCCGGCCAGGCCACCAGGGTGCCGACCACGAGACCCAGCAAGATCGACAGGCGACGGAGGCCGGGAGGCGCGAACCGCTCGATCAGGACGATCAGCAGCAGGGTGCCCGCGGCGAAGGCGACGTCGAGGGGACGTCCGAAGTCGTCGGAACCCGCGCCTCCTCCGACCCAGCCGGCGGCGACGTCCATCAGCGAGACGCCGATGATCAGGATCACCGTGCCGGTCACGATCGGCGGGAAGAACCGCACGAGCTTCGAGAAGAACGGCGCGAGCACCATCATGAAGACGCCGCTCGCGATGACGGACCCGTAGATCGCGGTGATGCCGTACTCGCCGCCGATCACGATCATCGGCCCGACCGCCGCGAAGGTGCACCCCTGCATCAGCGGCAGTCGCACGCCGAACCGCCAGAAGCCGACCGACTGCACGATGGTCGCGATCCCGGCCACGAACAGGTCGGCGCTGATCAGGTACGCGACGTCTCCCGGCTCGAGCTGGCCCATGCCGACCAGCGCACCGCCCACGATGAGCGGGACCGCGACCGCCCCGGCGTACATCGCGAGCACGTGCTGGAGGCCGAGCGGGAAGAGCCTCCGCAGCGGGGGGACGCGATCGACGGGGTGCGTCGTCTCGACGGGTGCGGCGCCGGCGGGCGAGGGCTGTGACATCGGTGCTCCTGATCGTGGGGATGTCGGGTGGTCGCCGTCAGCGTACGAAACGCGCGTTTCGTCGCGACGGCACGCGTGTTTCAGGCGCGTGTCGTCGGGCCAACGGGTGTTGCCGCACCCCGCGTCGGCATCGTCGGTGACGGCCTCGCCGAACCCCGTTCACGAAGGAGAACCCCGTTTTAACGGGGTTCGACTTCGCGAACAGGGTTCGAGGCGCAGGAGGCGCGGTTCGGGCGAGCGGGACCACCAGCGGCGAGCGGGCGGTACCGGCATACGGAACCGCCGGCTGGCGGGACGGCCGGCCTGCGGCCGGCGGGCGGGCGAGCGCGCCGGCGGCCGGGTCAGCCGACGGCCGGGTCAGCCGGCGGCCGGGTCAGCCGGCGGCCGGGTCAGCCGGCGGCCGGCCTGCGGCCTGGTCGGCCGGCGGCGATCGCCCGGACGAGGTGCATCGTGACGTCCGCCGACCGACCCGCCGTCAGGGCGAGGTTCTCGTCGTGCACGTCGTGGGCGTCGGGCCCCGCGAGGTCGCTGATGCCGCGCACCGAGACGAACGGCACGTGGTGGACGTGGCAGGTCTGGGCGATGGCCATCGACTCCATGTCGACCGCGTCCACGTCGACCACGTCGGCGAAGGCGCTGCGCACGCCGATCACGCGCTCGGCCGTCATGAACGCGTCGCTCGAGGCGATCAACCCCGGGCGCACGGACCAGTCGTGGTGCGCTCCGGCGGCCTCGGACGAGACCGAGGCACCGACCCCGCCCGTCGCGCCGGAGGTGTGAGTGCCCGCGCCCGCCCCGGACGACCCGACCGAGCCCGCCGAGTCGCCGGAGCCCGCGCCCGTCGCCTCGGCAGGACCCGAGCCCGAGCCCGAGCCCGACGGGACCGACGTGTCGTAGGCGACCGCCGCCTCCATCAGTCCGTCGTCGGCGTGGAAGCTGGCCGGCATGCCGGGGACCTGCCCGAGCCGGTAGCCGAACACGCGCGCGTCCGCGTCGAGGTTGACGTACTCCGACCCGGCGACGACGTCGCCGATCTCGATGCCGGCCCCCATGCCCGCCGCGGTGCCGGCGCTGATGACGGTCGGCACGACGCCCTCGAGCGACCCCGCCCGCACGATGGCGGACGTCGCCGCCCCGGCCGCGTTGACGAACCCGATGCCGCTCTGGACGAGCAGCACCTCGACCCCGTCGATCTCGAGCACGCGCTGCAACGACCCTCCGACCGCGACCGGCTCGTCGACCCGCGAGGCTCGCGAGACGAACGGCTCGGCCTCGTCGGCCATCGCCACGACGACGATGATCGACGGCACGGCGAGCGCCGCGACCCCGTCGGCAGGAGGCGCGGCGTGCGTCCCGGTCATCGGGTGACGGTCGACCACTCGTCGCGGGCCGCGAGGAAGTCGCGTGCGACCCCCTGGGCGCCCTCGAGCGAGTGGTTGGCACCCCAGCCGCACTGGACCTCGTTGGCCGCGGGGACCTCGGTGGCGATGGTGATGTCGGTGAGCGTGCCCTCGATCAACGACAGGACGTCGTCCATCGCGGGGTCGCCCTGCAGGATCAGGTAGAAGCCGGTCTGGCAGCCCATCGGCGAGAAGTCGATCACGTCGCCGGAGCGGTTGCGCGAGTGCTCGGCGAACAGGTGCTCGAGCGAGTGGACCGACGTCATGTCGAGGTGACCCTCGTTCGGCTGCGTGAACCGGACGTCGAACTTGGTGATGACGTCGCCGTGCGGCAGCGTCTTCTGGTCGGCGACGCGCACGTAGGGCGCGGCCACGGTGCGGTGGTCGAGGTTGAACGACTCGACGTTCATCTTGGGCTGGGTCACGATGGTCCCTTCGGGGTGCGGACGGGGCGCGGGGGTCGCGCCGGCGCTGCACCGGTCTGTGCGTCCCAACGCCGTGTCGACCCTAGGACATTCCCCGTGCGCGGGTACCGACGTGACGCGACCCGCCACGCCGCCCCGCCACCCGCGTCCCGCCACGCCGCCACGCCGCCACGCCGCTACCCCGCCACGAAGTAAACATCACGCCACGACAAAACGTGGCGGGACGTTTACCTCGTGGCGGGCTGCGCGCAGGGCGGGCGCGGTGGCCGGCCGCGCTACGGCAGCGTGTGCCCGGCGGCCGTGAAGAGCCGGTACCACTCGGGCCGGGTGAGCGGCACGTCCGCGCCCGCGGCGCTGTCGCGGAGGTGCGCGACGCTCGTGGTGCCGAGCACGACCTGCATCTCGGCCGGGTGCCGGGTGATCCACGCCACCGGGATCGCCGACGGCGGCACGTCGTAGGTCGCGGCCAGCTCGTCGATGACGTCGTTGAGCTCGGGGTAGCCCTCGCGGTCACCGAGGAAGACTCCGTCGAAGAACCCCTTCTGGAAGGGCGACCAGGCCTGCAGCGTCATGTCGTTCAGGCGGCTGTAGTCGAGGATGCCGTTGTCGCGGTCGATCGACTGGTCGAGCCCCGCCATGTTGGCGGCGACGCCGGCGGCGATCAGCGGGGCGTGGGTGATGCTGAGCTGCACCTGGTTCACGATCAGCGGCTGGTCGACGCTGCGCTTGAGCAGTTCGACCTGAGCCGGGGTGTGGTTCGAGACGCCGAAGTGGCGCACCTTGCCGCTCGTGTGCAGCTGGTCGAAGGCGGCGGCGACCTCGTCGGGCACGACGAGGGCGTCGGGACGGTGCAGCAGCAGCACGTCGAGGCGGTCGGTGCGCAACGCGGCGAGCGAGGCGTCGACCGACTCGAGGATGTGCTCGGTCGAGAAGTCCCAGAAGCCGTCGCGGATGCCGACCTTGCTCTGCAGCTGCACGGCGTCGCGCTCGGACGAGCTCAACGTGACGGCGTCGCCGAAGCGCTGCTCGCAGTGGTGCGGGTGGTCGCCGTACACGTCGGCGTGGTCGAAGAAGTCGATGCCGAGGTCCCGGGCCTCGGCCACGAGCTCTCGGATCGCGTCGTCGGTCATGCCCGAGATGCGCATCAGCCCGAGGACGATGGTCGAGGCCGGGCGGTCGGTGGTGGGTAACGTCGTCGTCTTCACGCGGCCAGTCTGCTCCGTCGGGCGACGCGAGGTGTCGACCCGCGCCTCCTCGGTGGAGGACGAGGAGGCGCGGGCGGCCTGGGGAGGACGCGTCCCGTCGTTCACGCCGACGGTTCCGAACCCCCGGCATGACCGTCACCGCGAGTGCGAGCACCGCACGCGTCGTCGCCTCCGCGCCCGACCGCGCGTGGCGCGTCGCGACGCCCCTGACCCCCGTCGGGTTCTACCCGAGGGCGGGGGTGATCCCGGCCGTCGTGGCCGTCCACGACCAGACCGGAACGTGGGACGCCGTCGGGCGGACCCGCCGGCTCGAGCTCTCGGACGGCAGCAGCGTCGTCGAGAGCCTCGTGCGCGTCGAGCCCGACCAGGTGTTCGTCTACGAGCTGAGCCGGTTCACCGGACTGCTCGGCCGACTCGTGTCGGGCGGACGGGCCGAGTGGTCGTACCGCTCGACGATCACGGGCAGGACCCGCATCGACTGGACGTACTCGTTCTTCGCCCGTCCGGGGCGGGGCACGATCGTCCGTGGCATCGTCCGGTTCGCCTGGGCTCCCTACATGCGCCGCGTCCTGCTCGGCATCGCCCGCGAGGTCGAACGCACCGCCTAGAGCGCCGTCGGGCCGTCAGGCCGCCGAGGCATCAGGCCGTCGGCCCGTCGCCCGTCGCGCCGGGTGCCACGGCCTCGGGGTGCGACGGCGGCGGCGTGACCCGGACCGTGGCGATGCGGTAGCCGTCGGTCTCGACGACCTCGAGGGTGTGCTCGTCGACCGTCACGGTGTCGCCCACGACCGCGAGCCGCCCCAGCCGGTCGAGGATGTACCCGCCGACCGTCTCGTACCGCCCGTCGGGCAGCGTCAGGCCGAGCATCTCGTCGAGCTCTTCGACGATCAGGCCGCCCTCGACGTCGCGGGTGCCGCCGGGCTCGAAGCCGACCTCGGTGGCGGCCCCCGCGTCGTACTCGTCGTAGATCTCGCCGACGAGCTCTTCGAGCAGGTCCTCGAGGGTGATGATGCCGTCGGTGCCGCCGTACTCGTCGATCACGACGGCGATCTGGTGGCCGTCCTGGCGCATCGTGGTGAGCGCGGCGAGCACCTTCGTCGTGCCGGGCAGCGCGAGGATCGGGCGCACGATGTCGGCGATCGTGGGCTCGTCGGGCGTGCTCTCGCGTCGCGAGGCCGGCACCGCCGCCATGAGGTCGCGCACGTGGACGAAGCCGAGCACGTCGTCGACGTCGCGCCCGGTCACCGGGTAGCGCGAGTGCGGCAGGTCGAGCACCTCGTGGTACCCCTCGGAGGCGCGGGTCGCCCCGGTCAGGAACGTCACGTCGTGGCGCGGCCGCATCGCCTCGGCCACCCGGCGGTCGTCCGCCCGGAACACGTCGGTCAAGATGGTGCGGCTCTGTTCGTGGATGTCGCGGTTGCTCGAGATGAGGTCGCGCACCTCGTCGGCCGAGACCTCTTCTCCGCGCTCCTTCGGGTCGAGGCCCAGCAGGCGCACGACGCCGTTGGTCGACACCGACAGCAGCCAGATCAGCGGACGCATCAGCGTCGCGAGCCCGTTCAGCGGAGGCGCGAGCACCTTGGTGAACGCGACCGACTTCTGCATCGCGATGCGCTTGGGCACGAGCTCGCCGAACACCAGGGACAGGTAGGCGATCACGACGGTCATGCCGATCACCGAGACCGTCGAGGCGGCGCCCGGCGACAGGCCGAGCGACTCGAGCCCGGGCACCAGGTCGGGTGCGATCGTCGAGGCGCCGTAGGCCGACGAGAAGAAGCCCGCCAGCGTCACCCCGATCTGCACCGCCGACAGGAACGTGTTGGGGTTGCGGACGAGCGCGGCCGTGCGACGCCCCCGCTCACCCTGCGACTCGATGGCCCGCACCTGGCTCTCACGCAGGGTGACGATGGCCATCTCGGTGCCCGCGAACACCCCGCCGATCAGCACGAAGAGCACGACGAGGCCGATGTTCACGAGGGTGTCGACGTCCATGAGACGACGCTATCGATGAACGAGCCGTGAGGGTGCCGGGCATCAGCCGTGCGTCTGCCGGGGGCTCCGTGGGGGTGGTGGGCGCGCCTCCCGGGGCCCGTGCAGCGGATCGACGGCCGTCGATCGGCGGGCTCACAGGTCGGCCGGGCGACGGGACGCATACCGTCCAGGGCATGTCGACGCCTCCTGATCGCGGCCTGCCCGCCTACGTCCTGTCGGGCCTCGTGCTCGGACTGCTCGCCGGGGTCGTCCTCGCGCTCGTGCTCGGCTGGTCGATCGGGCTCGCGATCGGCTTCGGCATGGCCGGCGGCATCGCGGTCGGTGCCGTGCTCTGGCTCGTGGTGCGCCCCGACAGACGCCGCCGCTGACGACCGCACCCGCGCCTCCTCGCCGCCCGCACCCACGCCTCCTCGCGGGCCGCATCCGCGCCTCCTCGCCGACCGCACCGCGCCTCCCCGGCGACCGCACCCGCGCCTCCTCGCCGCCCGGGACCCCACGGTGGCGCGCGTCACCGCTACCCTCGGGGCATGAAGGACGCCACGATCTACGACGTGGCGAAACGCGCGGGCGTCTCGCACCAGACCGTCAGCCGGTTCCTGCGCGGGTTCGAGGGCATCCGCCCCGCGACGCGCGAGAAGGTCGAGCAGGCCCTCACCGAGCTCGAGTACCGCCCGAACTCGGCCGCCCGGTACCTGCGGCTGCAGCGGACGAACCGCATCGGGCTGCTCGCCGACAACATGCACCAGTCGGGTCCGGCCCGCACCATCGCCGGCGCTACCGAGGCCGCCCGATCGCTCGGCTACGTCACCGACATCGTGTCGATGGACGGCGGCGACGAACGCTCCGTCGACGACGCCCTCGACCTGATGCTCGGCCAGCAGATCGCCGGGATCGTCGTGACCGCGCAGACCGCCGTGGCCCGCTCGGCCCTCGAGCGACGGGCGATCACCGTGCCCGTGGCGCGCGACTTCGGGTTGATCCTCGAGGGCACGACCGAGTCGATCAACGAACACGCCGGCCGGGTCGCGGCCGAGCACCTCGTCTCGCTCGGGCACCGCCGGGTCGCCTACGTGGCCGGACCCGAGCAGTGGCTCGCCGCCCGTGAGCGCGCCGACGGGTTCCACCAGGTGATCACCGCGTCAGGAGGCGCTGTGACGGTCAGCGACGTCGGCGACTGGTCCGCGGCGGCCGGCTACGACATCGGGCTGCGACTGGCCGCCCGGACCGACGACTTCACGGCCGTCGCCGTCGCCAACGACGCGATGGCCATGGGGCTGCTCGCCGCCCTCGCGGCCGAGGGCGTCTCGGTGCCGCACGAGGTCAGCGTGGTCGGCAACGACGACGCCCCGGAGGCGCGGTTCATGGTCCCCTCGCTCTCGACGGTGGCCCTCGACTTCGGCTTCGAGGGCGCCCACGTCGTCACGTCGCTGATCGCCCGGATCGAGGGGCGCAGCCCCGACACGGCGGCCCGCCTGCCGGTGCCGACCCTCGTCGCCCGGGCCTCGACGGCTCCCGCGCGCGGCTGAGGGGCCGGGACGCCGGCCGACCCGCGCCTCTCGGGCCCCGTGCCGTCCGGCGCCCCCCGTCCGGCGCACCCCCTCGTCCGGCACGGAACCCCTGCCTAGGCGCGTGTTCCCCGCCGAAGCGCGGGGTCCGCACCACCCGACCCGCGCCTCCCGCCCGCCACGCCCGGCGCACCCCTCCGTCCGGCGCTCGACCCCTGCCTAGGCGCGTGTTCCACGCCGGAGCGCGGGGTCCGCACGACACGACCCGCGCCTCCGAGTCCTGCAGAGGGAGCGCACGGACCACCGTCGAAAGTGGGTCTTGCGCGGGCGGCGGGGCGTGAGTTACGTTCTCCGCAGACATCGATGTTATCGACAACATCCAGGGACGCCACAGCCGACACCATGGTCGGCGGCACCACGGCAGCACCACGGCAGCACCACGGCGGCACCCCCGCCACACGCGGCAGCTCCCCGGCTTCCCGTCGACATCGACCGTCGCCACCGCAGCCGACACACACGAACGGGTCAACGATGACTTCTGCTCCACGCCACTCCGGGGTGCTCTTCGGAGCCGCCTACTACGCCGAGTACCAGCAGGCCGGCACCCTCGACCGCGACCTCGACCTGATGGTCGAGGCGGGCTTCACGGTGATCCGGGTCGGCGAGTCGGTCTGGTCGACGTGGGAGCCGCGCGAGGGCGAGTTCGACCTCGACTGGCTGCAGCCCGTGCTCGACGGGGCCCACGCCCGCGGCATCGGCGTCGTGCTCGGCACGCCCACCTACGCCGTGCCGCCGTGGCTGCAGGTGCGCCACCCCGAGATCGCCGCCGAGCGCACGACCGGCGTCCGCGCCGGCTGGGGCGCCCGGCAGGAGATGGACCAGAGCCACCCCGCCTACCGCTTCTACGCCGAGCGCGTCGTGCGCAAGGTCGTCGAGCGCTACGCGCAGCACCCGGCCGTGATCGGCTGGCAGGTCGACAACGAGCCCGGCAACGAGCGTCCGCGCAACGACCAGGTGTTCGACCGCTTCGTGGCCTGGCTGCAGCGCAAGTACGGCACGGTCGAGCGCCTGAACGAGGAATGGGGCCTGGTCTACTGGTCGCACCGCCTGACCGAGTGGTCGCAGCTCTGGCGCCCCGACGGCAACGTGCAGCCGCAGTACGACCTCGAGTGGCGGCGGTTCCAGGGCGAGCTGGCCGACGAGCTGATCGCCTGGCAGGCCGCGGTCGTCCGCGAGCACGCCCCCGCCGACCAGTTCGTCACCACCTGCATCTCGTACTCGCGCCCGCAGGTCGCCGACGACCGCCTGGTCGAGAGCCTCGACGTCACGGCCGGCAACCCGTACTACAAGATGCAGGACGGCCTGACCGTCGGGGTCGAGGTCCCCCGCGAGGCCGGCTGGTGGCACACGGGCGTCTGGGCCCTGCAGCAGTGGGGCGACCGGGCCTTCTCGTCGGCACAGGCGCCGTTCCTCGTCACCGAGACCAACGCGCAGTCGATCGGCGGCCCCTGGCAGAACCACCCGCCGTTCGACGGGCAGATCAAGCAGGCCGCGCTGGCGCTCGTCGCCCGCGGCGCCCGGATGGTCGAGTACTGGCACTGGCACACGCTGCACTTCGGCGTCGAGACCTACTGGGGCGGCGTCCTGCCGCACAGCCAGCGCCCCGGCCGCATCTACCGCGAGGTCGCCGCGCTCGGCGCCACGCTCGGGGCCGTCGGCGCGGCGGTCGACGGGCTCGAACCCGACGCCGACGTGCTGATGCTCTGGTCGACCGACACGAAGTGGTCGTTCGAGACCTACCCGCCGCTGGCCCGGGCCGACGGCACCCCCGACCCCGAGTCGTACCTGCACCTGTTCGACGCGCACTACCGCGGGCTCGCCGAGGTGGGCGCGCAGGTGCGCATCCAGCACGTCGCGCAGTTCGTCGCCGCCGACCCGGCCGAGCTGGCCGCGCGCCACCCCGTGCTCGTCGTGCCCGCGCTCTACGTCGTCGACGACGCCACCCTCGACGCGCTCGTCGCCTACGCCGAGGCCGGCGGGCACCTCGTCGTCGGCATCCGCACCGGCTACGGCGACGAGCTCGCCCGGGCCCGGCGCGACCCCGCACCCGCCCGGCTCTCGGGCCCCGCGGGCGTCTGGTACGAGGAGTACACGAACCTCGACGAGCCCCTCGCCGTCCACGTCGAGGACGCCGACTCCGACGCCGACGCCCCGACCTCAGGAGGCGCGGCTCCGGTCCCCGAGACCGCCGACGGTCCCGGCACCCACCCCGCCGACGGCCGCTTCGTCCTCGAACCCGGTTCGGCCGGCACCCGCTGGGCCGACGTCCTGCAGGTCGACGACGCCACGGTGGTGCTGCGAGCCGCGCCGACCGAGATCGGGGCCGACGCGCTGCTGACGACCCGCGCCTCCGGAGCCGGCCGCGTCAGCTACGTCGCGACGGTGCCGAACCCCGAGCTGTCGCGCTCGATCGCCCGCTGGCTCGTGCCGGCCACGGCGGCGCGCGACTGGGCGGCGACCGAGACGGTCACCGTCACCACCGGCTCACGCACCGACGCCCCCGGGCTCGCGTTCGTGTCGAACTGGTCGGCCCACGAGGCCGCCGTCACCACTCCCGCCGCCGTGCGCGACCTCGAGACCCGAGAGGTCGTCGCCGCGGGCACCAGCCTGACGCTCGCCCCGCGCTCGGCCCACGTCTACGAGCTCGTCGACGCGGCCGAGGCCGGCACGACCGCCGAGGCCGGCACGACCGGCGAGACCCCCCAGACCGGCACGACCGGCACGACCGGCGAAACCGGCACGACCGCCGAGACCGCGTCCTAGGCGACCCGACCCCTCTCCCCGACCCGCACCACCATCCCCCGCACCACTCCCCCACCCCCTCGAGGAAGAACCACCATGAAGAGAAAGACCACAGCAAAGGCGCTCGTGTCACTCGCCGTCGTGTCGGCGTTCGTGCTGACCGGCTGCGCGCCGTCCGGCGGATCGGGCGGCGGCTCGACCACCGCCCCCGTGTCGCAGGCCGACATCGACAAGGCCATGGACACCGACACCACCCTCACCTTCTGGACCTGGGTGCCCGACATCCAGCAGGAGGTCGACCTCTTCGAGGCGAAGTACCCGAAGATCAAGGTCGACGTGGTGAACGTCGGCACGGGCACCGCGCAGTACCCGAAGCTGCGGACGGCGCTCAAGGCCGGCAAGGGCGCGCCCGACGTCGCCCAGATCGAGTACCAGTACATCCCGTCGTTCCGTCAGACCGGCAGCCTCGTCGACCTGACCCCCTACGGAGGCGCGGACCTCGAGTCGAAGTACGTCCCGTGGGTCTGGAACCAGGTCGCGGACGACACCGGCGTCTGGTCGGTGCCGCAGGACTCCGGGCCGCTCGGCAACCTCTACCGTTCGGACATCTACGCGCAGGCCGGACTGACCCAGGCGCCCGAGACCTGGGCCGACTTCGCCTCGGACGCGCAGACGATCAAGGACAAGACGGGCTCGTACATCTCGAACCTGCCGGGCAACGACCCCGGCCAGATCGTGGGGCTTTTCTGGCAGGCCGGCGCCAAGCCGTTCTCGTACGACGGTGACAAGACCGTCGGCATCGACCTCGACTCGACCGAGACGCAGAAGGTCGTGACCTTCTGGCAGGACCTCATCGACAAGGACCTCGTCTCGACCGACGCCGACTTCAACGACGCCTGGTACCAGGGCTTCTCGTCGGGCAAGTACGCCAGCTGGCAGACCGCCGCGTGGGGCCCCGTGTTCCTGCAGGGCACCGCCGCCAACACCAGCGGCAAGTGGACCGCCGCGAAGATCCCGCAGTGGAAGGCCGGCGAGGACGTCTCGGGCAACTGGGGCGGGTCGAGCGACGCCGTCATCACGGGCACGCAGAACCCCATCGCCGCGGCCGAGTTCAGCAAGTTCCTCAACAGCGACCCCGAGTCGACCCTCGCCTTCGCGAACGAGCAGTTCCTGTTCCCGACGACGACCGACACCCTGTCGAGCAGCGACTTCACCGACACCGCCTCGGACTTCTACGGCGGCCAGAAGGTGAACGAGCTCTTCGCCGGCGTCTCGGACACGGTCAGCACCGACTTCCAGTGGCTGCCGTTCATGGACTACGTCTACTCGAGCTTCAACGACACGCTCGGCAAGGCGATCGCCGACCACTCCGATCTGTCCGCGGCGCTGACGGCGTGGCAGGACGACGTCACCACCTACGCGAAGCAGCAGGGCTTCACCGTCAAGTAGCGCTCACGGGGGTGCCGTCCGTCCGCGGGCGGCACCCCCTCCAGCCCGGCAAGGAGCCCCATGTCCACCTCCGTCACCCGTCGTCGAGACGCGACCCGCGCCTCCTCGTCCCGTCAGCCCGCCACCCCGCGGCGCACGAGCTCGCTGCACCGTCCGCAGCTCGTCGCGGCCTGGGCCCTGGCGATCCCGTTCTTGATCGTGTTCGCCGCGATGTTCCTCGTGCCGCTCGGCTACGCGGGGTACCTCAGCACCTTCACCTCGCAGCTGGTCGGCGGGCAGGTCTTCTCGGGCCTGGCCAACTACAGCCGCGCACTGGGCGACCCCAGCTTCTGGGCCGGCCTCGGCCGCGTCGCGCTCTTCCTCTTCGTGCAGGTGCCGATCATGCTCGTGATCGCCCTGTTCGTCGCCCTCGCCCTCGACACGGGACGGGTGGCCGGCAGCAAGTTCGTCCGCCTGGCGATCTTCGTGCCCTATGCGGTGCCCGGCGTCGTCGCGACGCTGATGTGGGGCTACCTGTACGGCCGCGAGTCGGGCCTCATCGCCCAGGTGATCAGCGGTCTCGGGCTCACCCCGCCCGACCTTCTCTCGCCGCAGAACGTGCTCGGCAGCACGATGAACATCGTCAGCTGGGAGTTCATCGGCTACAACATGATCGTGCTCTACGCGGCCCTGCGCAGCGTGCCGACCGAGATGTACGAGGCGGCCGAGATCGACGGCGCCGGGCCCTTCCGCGTGGCGTGGAGCATCAAGATCCCGGCGATCCGCTCGGCGATCCTGCTGACCGTGATCTTCTCGGTGATCGGCTCGTTCCAGCTGTTCAACGAGCCCAACCTGCTCTACAGCATCGCGCCCAACGCGATCGGCTCGGACTTCACCCCGAACCTCTACGCCTACAACGTCGCGTTCAAGAACCAGGACGTCAACTACGCCGCGGCCATCGCCTTCCTGCTCGGGTTCCTCATCATGATCATCAGCTACGTGGTGCAGCTCGCCACCTCACGCAAGGAGCGACTGTCGTGACGATCGCACCCGCACCCGTCGACACCGCCGGCGCCACGTCGGTCGACCGTCCCGCCCGCCGCCTCGAGGCCTCGGGAGGCGCGGGTCGACGACGTCCGCGCCGTCGCGTCGAGCGCTCCCAGCGCAAGACGCCGATCCTCACCGTGATCCTCTGGATCACGCTGGCGTACTTCCTGCTGCCGCTCGTCTGGCTGGCGATCCAGGCGACCAAGACCAACGGCGACATCTTCTCGACGTTCGGCCTGGCCTTCGGCCGCACCTTCGCCCTCGGCGACAACCTGGCGCAGCTGTTCACGTTCCAGGACGGCATCTTCGTGCAGTGGATGGGCAACACGGTGCTCTACGCCGTCGTCAGCTCGGTCGGGGCGGCGCTGCTCGCGACCATGTGCGGTTACTCGCTGGCCAAGTACGTCTTCAAGGGCAGGTCGTTCGTGTTCGGGCTCATCCTCGGCGCGGTCATGGTGCCGCTGACGGCGCTGGCGATCCCGACCTACCTGCTGTTCAGCGCGGCGAACCTGGTCGACACCCCGTGGGCGATCATCCTGCCCTCGCTCGTCAGCCCGTTCGGCGTCTACCTGATGCGCGTCTACGCGAGCGAGGCGGTCGACGACAGCCTGCTCGAGGCGGCCCGCATCGACGGCGCCGGCGAGCTGCGCATCTTCCTGACGATCGCGTCGCGGCTGCTCGCGCCGGGGATCGTCACGGTGCTGCTGTTCGCACTGGTCTCGACCTGGAACAACTACTTCCTGCCGCTGATCATGCTGAACGACCCGTCGCTGTTCCCGGCGACCGTCGGCCTGGCCCAGTGGCAGCAGGCGGCCACCGGCGGCGGCGGGGCCCAGGTGCTGTTCTCGACGGTGCTGACCGGGTCGTTCGTGTCGATCCTGCCGCTCGTCGTGGCGTTCTTGTTCCTGCAGCGGTTCTGGCAGTCCGGCCTCAGCGCCGGCGGCGTGAAGGGGTAGCAGGCGGGGCTCCCGCCCGACCCCCGGTTCACGGTGGAGGTCGGCGCGGGTGGGCCGTGGCCGTGGCAGCGGCGGCCCGGGAGGCGGTGGTGACGTTGAGAGGTCACCACCGCCTCCGTTCGTCCGGGCCCACCCCCGCGAGCGGCGGTCGACGATCTGCCTAGGCAGGGTGTCTGCGCCGGACGAGGGGGTCAGCAGGACGAGGGGGTCGGCGGGGCGCAGGGGACGCGGCGTCAGAGGCGGGCGTGCAGGTCGGCGACGCGGGCCCGGATGTCGTCGCGGACGAGGCGCATGCGCTCCATGCCCTCGATGCCGCGCTCGGACGGTTCGTCGGTGACCCACGTCTCGAACCGGGTGCCGGGCAGCTCGTCGACCCGCGCCTCCTGACCGAGGACGACGACCACGTCGGCGTCGCGGACCATCTGCTCGGTCAGCGCCTTGGGGTGCTCGTCGCCGAGGTCGACACCCAGCTCGGCGAGCGAGGCGACCGACTGGGCGTTGAGGGCGGTGCCGGGCGCCGTGCCGGCCGAGACGACCGTCACGTCGTCGCCGGCGAGGTCGCGCATCAGGCCGGCGGCCATCTGCGACTTGCCCCCGTTCTTCTGGCAGACGAACAGGACGGAGGCGCGGGTCGGGGTCATGCGCGCACCCTACCGACCGCAGGTGCCGAGCCCCTGACGGGCCCGCGTCGGACCCCAGGAACTCGCCGACACCCTCGTCCGCGCCCCGGGGTCTCGGCGACTTCCTGGGGTCTCGGCAGAGGGAGACGGGCCGTTCGACATCCCGTGTCAGGTTCGTCGGTTCCGCGACACTCCTCTAGTGAAGGGGGTGGACGTGGATCACGACACGGAGGGCGACGACGAGCTCGTCAGGCGCACGGTCGGGGGTGACCAACGCGCGCTGTCGGCGTTGTTCGACCGGCACGCGGCGACCGTGACCCGGTACGCCTGGGCGCTGGCCGAGACGCGCATGGACGTCGAGGAGATCGTGCAGGACACCTTCGTCACCCTCTGGAAGAAGGTCGACCAGATCGACCTGCCCGACGACTCGTTGCTGCCCTGGCTGCTGGTCGTCTGCCGCAACCACGCCGCGAACCTGCGCCGCAAGCAGGCCCGGGCCGCCACCGACGCGCTCCCCGACGACCTGGTCGCCCCCGACGACGGCCAGGAGGCGCGGGACCGGCTGAGGTGGGTCCGCGACGAGATCGACGCCCTCGGCCCGGTCGACCGGCAGATCGTCGAGCTGTGCCTGATCGAGGGCCGCCCGTACGGCGAGGCCGCGGCCCAGGTCGGCCTGAGCCTCGGCGCCGTCACCCAACGCGTGTCGCGCACCCGATCGCGACTGAAGAAGAAGGCGGTGATGAACGATGAACTCTGAGCCCCCCACCGGAGACGAGCTGGCCCGCCTGCTCGTCACGATGAAGCAGAACGTCCTCGAACGCACCACGGAGTCCCCGCGCCGCAAGCGCCACCGCAACCTCGGCCTCGGCCTCGGCCTCGCCGCCCTGCTGGCGATCGGCGGCGGCTCGGGAGCCCTCGCCCTCGGCATGCTGCCCTCGCCGTTCCCGGCGGCGGCCCCGGCCACGCCGACCAGCACGCCCACCCCGTCGCCGACGGCCACGCGCACCGCGACGCCGCGGCCGACGCCGACCGTGGCGCCGGTGCTCGTGCCGCAGCCCGCCCTGCCGATCGACTGCGCGACGCTCGCGAGCGGCGTGCGGATGGACCTGTTCATCCCGTCGTCCCTGCCGGGACGCGCCGCCCTGCTCCACCCGCTCGACGCCGCCCTCGTCGAGGCCGGCGTGCGGCGCTGCGTGTGGGGCTCGAGCGAACAGCCGTACTCGGTCGGCACCGTCGTGGTGTCGCCCGACCGCGTGAGGGGGTTGGCAGCCGTGGATGCCGTGCTCGCGAGCGGGGGTCGGCAGGGCGGAGCCGGCGAGGCCTCGGCGATGACCTGCACCGCGCAGGGGTGCGAGGCGACCGTCGTGTCGGGCACCTGGTGGCTCGAGTTCGCCACCTTCGACGTCGACGCCACCGACGAGACGGTGTCGGTCGAGACGCGAGCGGCGAACGCGTCCGCGGCGCTGACGAGCATGGTGACGCAGCTCGACGGGGTGTCGCCGGCACGCGGCTGGACCCGGCCGTCGTCCTCGTGGAGCAGCGTCGACGCCTGCTCGGCGCTGGCCCCGTCCGTCCCCCTGGCCGACGTCCTGGCGTCCCCCGGCCTCGAGGGCCCCCGAGAGCTGCAGGTCGAGTACCCGAGCGCGATCATCTCGGCCGCCGATCGGACCGTGAAGTGCGACTGGATCGCGGCCCCGTCGGAGGGTGCCACGAACCAGCCCATCGACGGCGTGACCGTGACGGTGTCGTCGGGCAGCGGCTGGGCGGTGGACCAGGTGGACTCGATGGCCCAGCTCGAACGGTCCCCCGTGACGGTGGCCGGGGCGGATCAGGCCGAGTACGTCTGCGTGTACGACGAGGGCAGCAGCTGCTACGTCAACGTCCTGACCGACGACTCGTGGGTGCAGGTCGGCGCGGGCAACGTCTCCGGCGAGCCCCTCGAAGGGCAGCTCGTCGCGGCCGCGGAGGCGATCGTGGCGACGCGCCCCGCGAGCTGACCCGCGCCTCCTGCGCTGCCGTGACAGAGGCACGCGAGGGCAGGAGGCGCGGGTCGGCCCACGCAGGACGGCCGGTGCCGGCGGGTGGGGGCCCGCCGGCACCGTCGGTGGCGGGGTGCGTCGGGGCAGGCGCCGGGTCAGGCCTCGGCGCCCTCGCGCCGCCGTCCGCGCACGGCGAGGATCGTGCCGCCGATCAGCGCCGAGACGAGCGAGCCGACGAGGACGCCGACCTTGACGACGTCGTCCTGTTCGCTGCCGGCTCCGTAGGCGAGCTCGCCGACGAGCAACGAGACGGTGAACCCGATGCCCGCGACGAACGAGAGGCCGACCACGTCGCCCCACCGCAGGGTCGGGTCGAGGCGGATGCCGGGCAGGCGCGTCACGAGCAGCGACGCCCCCGTGATGCCGATCGACTTGCCCAGGACGAGCGCGACGACGATGCCGAACGCGACGCTGTCACCGAGCGACTCGACCAGGCCCGAGAAGCCGCCGACCGTGACCCCGGCCGAGAAGAACGCGAAGACCGGCACGGCGACGCCCGACGAGACCGGGCTCCAGCGCTCGGCGAAGTGGTGCGTCAGCGGGTGCCGCACCTCGTGGCCGTCGGCGCCGAGGTGCGTGACGCCGGCGCGGGCCGTGGCCACCGCGGGCACCAGCAGGCCGAGCGCGACGCCGGCGATCGTGGCGTGCACCCCCGAGGCGTGGACCAACGCCCAGGCGACGACCCCGAGCGGGATCAGCAGCCACCACGACCGCACCCCGCGTCGCACGAGCACCGCGAAGGCGGCCAGCGGCAGCAGGGCCAGCAGCAGCGGCACGAAGGCGATGCCCGCCGTGTAGAACACCGCGATGATCGTGATGGCGATGAGGTCGTCGACCACGGCCAGGGTCAGCAGGAAGGTGCGCAGGGCGGGCGGAAGGCGCTTGCCCACCACGGCGATCACGGCGACGGCGAACGCGATGTCGGTCGCGGCCGGGATCGCCCAGCCCTGCAGGGCGTCCGGCCCGGCGCCGAGGTTGACCAGCGTGAAGATCAGCGCCGGCAGCGCGACCCCGCCGATCGCCGCCGCGACGGGCAGCACGGCGACCCGGGGGTCGCGCAACGAACCGGCGACGAACTCTTGTTTGAGCTCGAGGCCGACCACGAAGAAGAAGATCGCCAGCAGGCCGTCGGCGGCCCAGGCCCCGACGCTCAGGTGCAGGTGCAGCGCCTCGGGGCCGAACGAGACGTCACGCACCTGCGCGTAGAACGAGCCGGCCGGGCTGTTGGCCAGGACGAGCGCGAGCACCGTCGCGGCGAGCAGCAGCAGGCCGCCGGTGGTGTCGCGGCTGAGGAAGCGCGAGAGGCGGGCGGCCCGACCGTCGGCATGCGGCGCGTGGGCCGGGGCGGGGACGGGTGCCGCGTCGGCGGGCGTGCGGTGGGCGGGGGTGGGGCCGGCGGGGGTGCCGTCGGCGGGGGTGGGTTCGGTCATCGTCGTCGTCCTTCGGGAGCGTGGGTGGGCAGCGCGGAACGGCCGCTCGACCCGTCGACGACGAGGAGCGGCGTCACGCCACCGGCGGCGGGCACCCGGCGATCTCGCCGTGGGCGTTGCTGCCCCACAGGCTCATCCAGCCGTTCGTGCCGCAGGTCCGTTTCGTCAGCACGAGCCGCTTCGGGAACGCCTGCTGCGCCGTGAGCACCCGGCGCGGGGCACGGCTCGGGCAGGCGGGTGACGACATGGCCCCAGGGTACCGTCGGGATCCGCGACCGGGCCGACCCGCGCCTCCTCGGCCCGGTTGTTCGACGGTCGGCGAGGTCGCACCACGCTCGCGTCGTCGAACCACGCACGAGGGTGGTTCGACGACGCGACGGTGGTGCGACCCCGCCGGGCCGGCGGGCGCGGGCGCGGCCGCGGTCCCGGACCCGGCCCCGGTCAGGGGGCGCGGCCCCGGCCGGGAGGCGCGGCGCGGGTCAGGCGGTGCGGCGCACGTTCTCGACGAACCCGGCCGCCCGCACGCGCAGGCTCGCGATGCGCTCGAGCCGGGCCGCCTCGACGTCGAACCCGAGGTAGGCCTCTGGCGGTGCCAGGTGGACGTTGGCCGAGCACTCGAACCCGCCGCAGACGAGCGTGCCCACGGTGTCGCCGTTGCGTCCGGCCGCCCCCGCGCGCTTGGCGGCGTAGAACAGCACGTCGGCCGGCAGCCGGACGTCCTGGCACCAGGTGCACTGGGCCCGCTGGCGGGGCGAGGCCTCGGCCTGGCGCAGCACGACGCCGGCCACCGCGGGGCCCGGCACGCCGTCCGCGTCGAGGGTGGGCACGACGACGTACGCCCGGCGGGCGAGCTTGGGGTCGCGCCAGCCCAGGTACTCGAGGTCGGCCCACTCGAGGTCGCCGACGTCGGCGGGCAGGGTCAGGTCGGACGCCTCCTTGCGGCTCGCGTTGACGAACGAGGCGCGGACGGTCTTCTCGGTCAGGGGGATCATGTGGTTCTCCGGTCGTCAGGCCCGGGGCGGCGGCGACGTCGGCGGGCACGGGCGATCGGCGACCGCCCTGGTGCCCGGCGTCGACGCGTCGACCGATCCGGGTGTTCTCGTGGGACCGTGCCGGGGATGCGGACCGCACGGCACGGCGGTGCGCGGTCCGACCTCGACGGCCGATCCGCTGCGGAGACCCGACTACCTGCAGCCGGCGCACGCGGCGCCGACGACCCCCTCACGCCCGACGGGCGTCGCTGGTGCGGACGAGATGGTCACCGGGTCACCCTACGTCGGCGGGTCGTCCTCGGCAACGGCACCCGCGCCTCCTCGGCCCGGTGGCTCGACCTGTCGGCACGAGGTCGCACCACGCTCGCGTCGGCGAACCACGCCGGAGGGTGGTGCGACGACCCGACGGTGGTGCGACCTCGGTCAGGAGGCGCGGGTGACGCTCCGAGGGCCGGTGCCGGTCGCGCTCGCGCTCGGGTGGCACCGCCGAAGGGACGTCGCGCCGCCGGATACGGCGGTGCGACGTCCCTTCGGCGGTGCGACGCCCGGGGTCAGCCGGCGTGACGCCCGTGGTGGTCGGGGTCGCTGCCGTCGGGCACGGCGTCGACGGGGACGGTCGGGTCGACGTGCGAGACGTGACCGTCCGCTCCGGCGTCCGCGGCCGAGGCGTGCGGCCGCGACCGCTCGAGGGACGCGCCCTCGACGTCGACGTCCGGCAGGATGCGGTCGAGCCACTTCGGCAGCCACCACGCGGACTCGCCGAGCAGGTGCATCACGGCCGGGATCAGCAGCAGGCGGACGACGAACGCGTCGAAGAGCACCCCGAGCGCCAGGCCCAGGCCGATCGACTGGATCAGCACCGAGTTCGAGAACACGAAGCCCGAGAACACCGCCGTCATGATCAGCGCCGCGGCGGTGACCACGGTGCGCCCGGCGTGGACGCCGCGCTGCACCGCGAGACGGGCGGACGAACCGTGCGCGTGTGCCTCGCGCATGCCGCTGACCAGGAACAGCTGGTAGTCCATCGCCAGGCCGAAGAGCACGCCGACCATGAGGATCGGCAGGAAGCTCAGGATGGGCCCCGGGTCGTGCACGCCGAAGACCGGGCCGAGCCAGCCCCACTGGAAGACCGCGGTGACGCCGCCGAACGCGGCGAACAGCGAGAGCACGAAGCCGATGGTGGCCGTGACCGGCACGAGGATCGACCGGAACACGAAGATCAGGATGATCAGCGACAGCCCGACGACCACGAGCAGGTAGAGCGGCAGGGCGCCCGCCAGCTTCTCGCTCACGTCGATGTTGCCCGAGGCGTTGCCCGCGACGCCGAGCGACGAGACGCCGTCGATGTCGAGGCCGCGCAGGTCGCGCACGAGCTGCTCGGTCGACTCGGCGGTCGGTCCGCCCTCCGGCACGACCTGGAAGGCCAGCAGCGTGTCGTCGTCCGAGGCGCCGATCGGGGCGATGGCGGCGACGTCGTCCTGGTCCTTCAAGATCGTGCCGATGCGCACCTGCTCCGACACGAGGTCGTCGTCCGAGATCGCGGTCGGCAGGTCGGCGACGACCACCAGGGGGCCGTTGACGCCGGCGCCGAACTTCTCGTCGATCAACTTGTAGGCCTTGTACGCGCTCGAGTCGACCGGCTCGGACGACCCGGCGGGCAGCCCGAGGCGCATCGACAGCGCCGGGATCGCGACGATCAGCAGCACGGCGACGCCGGCCACGAGGGTCAGCACGGCCCGGACGGTGCTCATGGGCTTCGTCGGGACGCGCACGGCGCCGGTGCGGCCGACGGCCTTCCGCGCCTTCTTGGTCAGGATGCGCAGGCCGACGAGGCGCAGCAGCGCCGGCGTCAGCGTGATGGCGATGAGGATCGCGACGAACACGCAGACCGCGCCGACCGTCCCCATCAGGCCGAGGAAGGGGATGCCGGTCAGGTTGAGCGCGAGCAGGGCGATCAGCACGGTCGAGCCCGCGAACACCACGGCGTTGCCGGACGTGCCGTTGGCCAGGCCGATCGACTCGTGCAGCGGCACTCCCTCTTTCAGCTGGGTGCGGTGCCGGTTGAGGATGAACAGCGAGTAGTCGATGCCGACCGCGAGGCCGAGCATGACGCCGAGCACGGGGGTGACCGAGAGCATCTCGACGGCGCCCGACAGCGACAGCGAGGCGAGCACGCCGACGCCGACGCCGATGAGGGCGTTGACCAGGGGCAGGCCCGCACCGATCAAGGTGCCGAGCATGACGAACAGCACGATGGCGGCGATGACCACGCCGGCCACCTCGCCCGGACCGAAGACCTCGGGGATGGTGGCGGCGATGTCGTTCGACACCTCGACCGCGACGCCCTCGATCGACGCGTCCTCCATCGCGTCGACGACGGCCTCCTTGTTCTCGCTGGTGACGAGGTTGAGCGCCTTGTCGAACTGGATGCTGGCGACGGCCGTGGTGCCGTCGGTCGACACCTGACGGATGCCGTCGGTCAGCTCGAGCAACTTCGCGCCCTCTTCGAGCGTCGCGCTCTGCGTCTCGAGCTCGGACTTGCTCGCGTCGAGGGTGGCCTGCTGGGTGGCGATCTGCTGCGTGCCCGCGTCGAGCTGCGCCTGCTGCGCCTCGAGCTGGGGCGTGGCGGCGGCGAGCGCGGCCTCGCCGGCGGCCTGCGCCTGGGCCTTGGCGGCGTCCAGCTGCTGCTGGCCGGCGGTGATCTGGGCGGTCGCCGCGTCGATCTGCTGCTGGCCCGCGGTGATCTGCGCCTGGCCCGCGGTGATCTGCTGGCGACCGTCCTCGACCTTCTGCGCCTGGTCGTCGATCTGCTGCTGGGTGGCGAACGGGTCGGTGGTGCCCTTGACGTCGTCCAGCTCCTTCGCATCGGTCAGCAGGGCCGCGATGTCGGACTCCTGCTGGTCGGTGAAGGCCGAGTCGTCGGTGGTCGTGAAGACGACCGTGCCGGTGCCGCCGCTCGCCTGGGGGAACTTCTCGGCGAGCTCGTCGCTGACCTTCTGCGTCGCCGTGCCGGGGATGCTGACGGCGGTGGTGAGCGTTCCGCCGAACAGCGCGAAGGCGCCGCCGGCGAGGCCGAGCACGACCAGCCAGGCCACGATGACGAGCCAGGCCCGCCGGGCCGAGAACCGGCCGAGTCGATAGAGCAGGGATGCCATGGGTGTCTGTTCCTCCAGGGTGGTGCGGGGTGATGCGGGTTGCGGGGGTGGCCTCACGTCGCGGCGTCGGGAAGGAGGTGCGGGTCGGCCGGGTGCGCCGGCCGACGGGTCAGGGGGTGGTCGGGGTGGGCACGGTCGTCTCGGGCGAGCTCGTCTCCGACTCGGCCGACCCGGGCACGGTCGTCTCGGGCCCGTAGCCGGTGCGGATGCTCGTCACCATGCGGTCGAGCAGGTCGGCCCAGACCGCGCGGCTGTCGTCGTCGACGACGGCCCCGGTGCGGACGATCCAGTGCCGGGCGACGACGGCGATGCCGTTCATCAGCGAGCTGACGAGCACCTCGGCCTCGAGCGGGTCGGTGGCGGGGCTGCGTTCGGCCGTCTCGATCGAGAGCTGCTCGGTGACGCGCGTGAAGACGTCCTGGATCAGGCTGTGCGACCGCGGGTCGCTGCCGTCGTCGCCGAGCACGCCCCAGAGGTACGAGACGACGGCCGGCAGGTCGACGACCTGCACCGCCTGGATGATCTCGGCGAACAAGGAGGCGCGGGTGCCGTCCCCGACGGGTGCCGCGGCGGTCGCGGCCCGGAACTCGTCGACGGCGCCGGTGAGCACGCGGGTGCAGGCCGTCATGACGACCTCGTCGAGCGACGAGAAGTGGTTGAACACGGTGCGACGCGAGACGTCGGCGCGTTCGGCGAGCTCGTCGACGCTGAACCGGGGCGCACCTCGCTCGGCGATGAGGGCGTCGGCGGCGTCGACGATCGCCTGGCGGTGCTTGGCCTTGAGGGCGGCACGGCGGTCGGGCACCAGGCTCTTGACGGTCACCTGCCTACACTAAGTGCAGCGACGCACTCGGTGCAGCCAGATCCGCTGGGGAATCGCTGGGACTCGGGCGGCCGGGAGGCGGCCGCCGTACCCCGCCCGACCCGCGCCTCCTCGTCCCACCCCCGTCCCCATCGCCCCGGACGGTCGGGTGGGCAGAAGATGTCCTCGGCACACGGCTGAGGGTCGTCTTCCGCCTACTCGACGACGGGACGAGGCGCGGGACGCTCGGGTCAGATGGTGTCGTCGAGGTCGAGCAGGCGGGCGCTATCGTCCCACAGTCGGCGGGCGAGGTCGGCGTCGTTCGCCTGACGAGCCACGCGGCCCGGCGCCGTGAGCCGGTCGAAGTAGTTGCCGCTCGGTGCCGGCACGGTCGTCGCCCCCGCGAGGCGGATGAGGGGCTCGGCGCCGTCCTCGGTCGAGACGGCGAGGCGCTTGGCGGCCGTCATGAACGCGCCGCTGCCGCCGAAGCCCGAGGCGACGAACCCGGGGTGGAACGCGAACGCGTCGACGCCGCCGCCGGCCCGCGGCAGGCGTCGGGCCAGCTCGCGCGTGAACAGCACGTTGAGCAGCTTCGAGGTGCCGTAGGCACGGAACCCGCCGGCCCACGGCCCGGCCGAGTTGTCGAGATCGTCGAGGTCGACCTTGCCGAAGAGGTTGCCGGCGCTCGAGGTCTGGACGATGCGGACCGAGCCGGGTCGGGCGTCCTTCGCGGTCTCGAGGAGGCGCGGCGTCAGCAGGGCGGTCAAGAGGAACGGCGCGAGGTGGTTGCCCTGGAACGTCGTCTCGTGACCGTCGACCGTCAGCGACCGCTCGGGGATCGTGGCCCCGGCGTTGTTGGCCAGGACGTGGATGCGCGGCAGCTCGGCGAGCAACTGCTCGCCGAGGTCGCGGACGCTCGAGAGGTCGGAGAAGTCGGCGAGGTAGGCGCGGCCCCCGACCTCGTGGGCGACGGTGCGGGTGCGGTCGGGGTTGCGACCGACGACGGCGACGGTGGCACCGAGGCGGGCGAGCTCGCGGGCGGCGGCGCGGCCGATGCCCGAGCTGGCCCCGGTGACGACGACGGTCTGGTCGTCGAGGCGGGCGGCGGGAGGCAGGGTGACGGTCATGCAGGGGACGCTAGGCGGGATTTGCCCACCCCGCACCCCCTCGACCGGCGCGGAACCCCTGCCTAGGCAAATCGCCGACTGCCGGAGGACGGGGTGCCGGGGTGCCGGGGTGCCGGGGTGACGGGGTGACGGGGTGACGTGAGGGCAGCATCGGGGAGCGGCCCATGGCGGCTCCAGGCACAGCGGTCTAACCTCAGACGACGACCCCGCCCCGCGACGAAGGCACCCTCCATGCGACACGACGACGGCTCCCCCGACACCCCCGGCGACGACCTCGCGACCTGGTCGGACGAGGCGCACCGCGAGCTCGAGCTGCTCGTCGCCCGTGACCGCGAGGTCGAGCTGTCCCGTCGGCACGAGGCAGAGCGCGTCGCCCGTCTCGAGCGGGCCGCCCGACTCGAGCACGAGCGTCGCCGCGAGGCCGAGCTGCCACCCGAACTGCGCGACGCCGACGACGAGCCCTACGACGGCGGCCCGAGGCGGCGACTCGTCATGGGGTCGTCGAGGGTGCTGGCGGCGGTGGCCCTGCTCGCCGCGATCGCCGTCGCGGTGACCGGGTTCCTCTAGGCCGACCCGCGCCTCCTCGGCTCGTCAGAGCGCCAGCGGGGCCCGCCCGCGCGGCGGGCCCACTCCGCCCTCACTGCACCGCCTTTCGTGCACGGCACCGCGACCAGTCCGGGTGCGGTGCACGAGACGCGGTGCGGTGTGCGTCGCGGCGGGACGGCTCAGGCCCCGCCCTCGGCCGCGAGGCGCCGCAGCACCCGGCCCGACGCGGCCGACATCTCGGCCTCGACGCCGAGCGCGGCGAGGTGCTCGACGACCGAGTCCATCTCGTGGGCCCGGCGGACCGCGTGCTTGCGGCTGCCCGTGACGTAGCGCTCGATCTTGGCGTCGGCGTCGCCCGAGAGCTGGGCCGCGACCTGCGAGCGCACCCACTCCTCGCAGCCGGCCGCCCGGCCGGCCTCGAGGGCCTCGACCACGGTCGTGGCGAGGCTCTTCATCATCACGCTGCGCAGCAGCTTGCGCGAGGTGGCCTCGCCGGCCGGGGCGTCCACGGTCTCGACCTCGGCCCCGAGCGACCGCAAGAAGACCGCGACGTCGGCGGCGGCCGAGCCGCTGACCATGGTCTCGGTGGCCGCGCCCTTGGTCGGCACCGGCCCGAGCACGGCGACGTCGGCGAAGCGACCCCCCGCGGCCTCGACGACGGCCTCGGCCTCGCGCATCACCTGCGCGGAGGCGGTGGTGAAGTCGGACCAGATCGCGCCGGGCGCGAGGTGGCGCGCCTCGTCGGCCGCGATCCGACCGCTGAAGGACGCGCCGGTCAGCACGACGACGAGCTCGCACGAGGCCACGACCTCGGCGGCCGTGTCGAGCCGGCGGACGCCGGCGGGCGTGCTGGGCGCCGCCGGGTCGAAGCCCGTGACGTCGTGACCGGCGGCCGCCGTGGCCGCCGCGTAGATGTGCCCGGCCTCGCCGAGGCCGATGAATCCGACTCGCATGGTGTTCCTTTCGCCGCGAGTCGTGGCGACCCGCGTGTCAGCGCCCGATCGCCTGCGCGGCCCGGCGGAGTTCAGGGGCCCGATCGACGAGCTCCTGTCGTGTGTTGAGTTCTGCCGGCCCCGAGGCCGACACCGAGGCGACGACGTCGCCGTCGGGCCCGAAGACCGGGACGCTGACCGCGGCGACGTCACGGTCGCGCTCGGCGATCGAGACGTGGAAGCCGTCGGAGCGGATGACCTCGAGCGACCGACGGAGGTCGTCGGTCGAGACCGGCGTGCCGTTCGCGTCCCGCAGCTCGCCGACCGAGGCGACCAGCGCCTCCTGCTCGTCGGCGGGCATGTGCGCGAGGATCGTGCGCCCGGCGCCGACCGTCAGCGGCAGCCGACGGCCGATCGGCAGCTGGTACCGCAGCGGGTCGGCACCGTCGACCCGTGAGCTGAGCACGCGCTCGGCGCCCGAGCGGACGTAGAGCGACGAGGTCAGGCCCGTCGTGACCGACAGCTGCTGCAGGTGCGGCCGCGTCCGGTTGCTCAGCGGGTCGCCCACGATGAACGCGTGCGCCATGCCGAGCGTCGCGACCCCGAGGCGGTAGTCGCCCCCGACGTGCTGCACGAGGCCCCGACGCTGCAGCACCCCCACGATGCGCAGCACGGTCGCCGTGCTCAGGCCGCTGCCCTTGCTGAGGTCGACCAGCCGCATCGGCCCCGGCGCCCTCTCGAGCAGCTCGAGGACGTCGAGTGCGCGTTCGACGCTGCGGACGGTGGGCTGGGGGTCTGCCATGCCGACCATTCTCACCCGGACACGATGCGCCTCCGGGTCTCGGTCTCGTCGGCGTGCTTCGCCTCGGCCCGCTCGAGCACGGCGTCGGCCTCGTCGGCGGGCACCACGGCGACGCCGTCCGAGTCGCCGAGCACGAGGTCGCCGGGGTGCACGACGACCCCGCCGATCGCGACCGGACGGCCGATGCGGAACGGGCCGTTGCGGTACGGACCTGCCGGGGAGGCGCCGGCCGCGAAGGCGGGGAAGCGCAGCTGCTCGAGGTCGTCGACGTCCCGCACGGCCCCGTCGACCACGAGGCCGACGCAGCCGGCCTTGCGCAGCCGCTCGGCGATCAGCTCGCCGACGAGGGCGCGGTCGGTGACGCCGTGGCCGTTGACCACCAGCACCTGGCCGGGCCGGATCTGCCCGATCGCCTCGTGGATGCCGGCGTTGTCGCCCCCGGCCACCTCGACCGTGAAGGCCGGGCCGGCGAGGCGGGCGCCACGCCAGACGGCGCGGACGGCCGAGTCGACGACGCCGAGGCGGTCCATGGCGTCGCCCACGTTGGCGACGGGCAGCGCCGCGAAGCGGTCGAGCGGGGTGCGGGGGTCGGTCACGGGGGCTCCGATGGTCGGGGTGTCGGCGGGTGCGGCGGTCGGGGGTGGCCCGGGGGCCGGGGCCGGCTCGCGGGTCGAGGCGGGCCCGGGCGTCGGGGCGGGCCCGGGCGTCGGGGCGGCGGTCGGGGCGGTCATCCCTCGCTCGGCTTCCAGCCGTGGGCGTACGAGAGCAGCAGCGTCCAGATGCCGAGGACGGCGGCGATGCCGAACGCGACCGGGCTGACGACGGACTCGGCGGCCGTGACGAGGTCGGCGTTCAGGCCGATCACGCCGACGAGCTGGGTGAGGACGAGCACGGTGCCCACGATCAGCATCGAGACGAGCAGGACGACGAACACCGTCGTCATCAGGCGGATCAGTCGCTGCCGGGCCGGGCCGTGCTGCGGTTCGGGGGTGGCGTTGTCGGTCATGGTGTCTTCTCCGTTCCGGGTCAGTGGGGCACGGGCAGCCAGCCCGGGCCGATCAGTGCGGCGATCAGCAGGATCGGCAGGACGTACAGGACGATCAGGGGCACGAAGGTCTTGACCGGGTTGACCCCGGCGATGCCCGTCGCGATGTAGATGGCCGAGGCGCCAGGGGGCGACGCCCCCTCGGTCGAGGCCGCGACGAGCACGACGCAGGCGGCCAGGATCGGGTCGACCCCGGCGACGACGAGCACGCTGAAGCCGATGCCGCCGATCGTGGCGATGGTGGCCGTCGAACTGAGCGGACCGGCCACCAGCACGACGAGCACGGCGACGACCACCGACATGACGAGCGGCGACGCGTCGAAGCCGTTGAGCACCGCCGACAGCTGGTCGGCCAGCCCGAGTTCGGTCAGGACGGCACCGCCGGCGAAGGCGAAGACGAGGGTGGCGCCGATGTCGCGGTAGCGCGGCGCCGTCTTGGCGACGAACCCGTACCAGGCGGCGCCCGTGCGTGGCAGCTTCTTGCGGCCGAGGACGAGGGCGAAGAGCAACAGCAGGACGGGTATCCACACCACGATGCTCACGGTGTCCATGACGTCCTCGCCGAGGGCGCCGATCAGGGCCTCGCCGGTCGGGCCGAGGGTGACCAGCACCGGGATGACGATGCCCAGGAAGAGCAGGAACGACGTCCACCCGCGGGCGAAGGCCTGCACGAACGGCATGATGTCCGACCGGTCGACCCGGCCGATCTTGTGTCGGCGCACGAAGATGAAGACGACGATCAGGCGCCAGAGCACGCACCAGCCCGCGGCCGCGAACATCGCGGGCAGCAGGGCGTCGACCGACACGAGCGGAGCGACCGTCGCGGTTCCGATCAGGATGAAGAACGACGCGCTCGGCGGGATGACCGTGCCGTTGCCGGCGTTGCCGGCGATCAGCGTGGCGGCGACGTGCGGCGGCCACTGCGAGCGCTTCATCCACGGGATGGCCACGGTGCCCATCGTCGCGGCGTTGGCCGAGCCCGAGTGCGCGACCGAGCCGAAGAGGGCCGAGCCGACGGTGGCGACGTAACCGGCGCCTCCTCGGAACCGGCCGAGCAGCGAGTTGAGGATGTCGACCTGGCGGTCGATGACCCCGGTCGAGGCCAGCAGGAACCCGATGAAGGTGAAGGCCAGGGCGGCGAACACGATCTCCTGGCTGAAGGCGGCCTGCAGGCCGACGAGCACCAGGTCGAGGACGTCGGGCCCACCGAAGGCGCACACGACGAGGAATCCGACGACCATCGCCTCGCCGATGCCCCGCTTCAGCGGCACGCTCCAGACGACGATGGTGCCGATGTAGGCGATGAGGGCCCAGACGGCCGTACCCATGATGACTCGCTCTCCGTTGAGGGTCAGAAGTTCACTAGGCGCACTTCAAGTGCGTTCCGTGAACCGTACGGGGAGTTTCGGCCGCCGTCAAGAACCCGCCTGACGCTGCGCACCGCGTTTCGTGCACCGCACCGCGACTAGTCCGGGTGCAGTGCACGAAACGCGGTGCCGTGCGCCGGCACCCGCCCCCCACACGACGGACACCCCCGCACACACGGTGCGGGGGCGTCCGGTCGAGCAGGCGCTGGCGGTGTCGGATCAGGCGAAGGTGGCCGCGTCGATCACGAAGCGGTAGCGCACGTCCGACTTCAGGACGCGGTCGTAGGCCTCGTTGATCTGCTCGGCGCCGATCAGCTCGGTCTCGGGCAGGATGCCGTGCTCGGCGCAGAAGTCGAGCATCTCCTGCGTCTCGCGGATGCCGCCGATGGCCGAGCCGGCCCAGCTGCGACGGGCCGGGATAAGCGCGAACGCGGGCACCTCGAGCGGCTCGGAGGGGGCACCGACGTTGACGAGCGTGCCGTCGACGGCGAGCAGGCCGAGGTAGGCGCCCATGTCGACCTTCGCCGAGACGGTGTTGACGATCAGGTCGAACGAGTTCGCCAGGTCGGTGAAGGTCTGCTCGTCGCTCGTCGCGTAGTGCGCCTTGGCGCCGAAGCGCAGCGAGTCCTCCTTCTTCGAGGTGGTCTGCGACAGCACGGTGACGTCGGCGCCGAGGGCCGCGGCGATCTTGACGCCCATGTGGCCGAGTCCGCCCATGCCGACGATCGCGACCTTGGTGCCCTCGGTGACGCCCCAGTGGTGCAGCGGCGAGTACAGGGTGATGCCGGCGCAGAGCAGCGGGGCGACCTTGTCGTAGTCGAGCGACTCGGGGACGCGCAGCACGAAGTCCTCGGTCACGACGACGGCCTGCGAGTAGCCGCCCTGCGTGATCGTGCCGTCGATCGGATCGACGCTCGTGTAGGTGCCGGTGTTGCCCTTGGCGCAGTACTGCTCGTCGCCGCGCTTGCAGTACTCGCACTCGCCGCACGAGTTGACCATGCAGCCGACGCCGACGCGGTCGCCGACCTTGTGCTTGGTCACCTCGGAGCCCACCTCGGCGACCGTGCCGACGATCTCGTGACCGACGACCTGCGGGTACTGGATCTCGCCCCACTCGCCGCGGACGGTGTGGATGTCGCTGTGGCAGATGCCGGCGTAGGCGATGTCGATCATGACGTCCTTGGGGCCGACGTCGCGGCGCTCGACGGTCGTCTTGACGAGGGGCTCGGTGGCGGACGGTGCCGCGTAGGCGTTGACGGTGCGCATGGGTCTCCTGAGGGGTGTGTTCGGTTCGGGGGCGGGGGCGGGTCGGAACGAGGTGCTCGACGACCGTCGCCCACGTCCCGACGCTACGCTCCCGGCCCGATCGCGGGTGACCCCGACGGGACCCGCGGGCGAGGACCTGCGGGAGGCGCGGTGCGAGTCGGGCCGGCACCGCGCCTCCCGCGGGCGGTCGCGTCGGCCGTCGTCGATCGTGGGACACGCCTTCGCATGGGAAAGTGCCCTGACTAGCGGGCCGGCCGGCACGGACCACGGCGTAGCACGGACGGAGACGCAGCACCGGGTGGTCCGGTGCCGGACGAAGGAGTCGACATGGCAAGCGGAGTGGCAACAGTGTGGGTGCCCGTGACCGACATGGGGCGGGCGACGGCGTTCTACCGTGACGCGCTCGGCCTCACGGTGAAGAACGAGAGCGACGACTGGACCGAGATCGACGCGAACGGCCTGATGATCGGCCTCAACGGTCGCGAGGAGGCCTCGGCGTCGAGCGAGAGCGGGGCGGTCATCACGTTCCAGCCCGACGGCACCCTCGAGGACGCGCTGGCCGACCTGCAGTCGCGCGGCGCCGACGTGACCGGCACGATCAGCGAGCACCCGTGGGGCCGCATCCTGCCCTTCAAGGACTCCGAGGGCAACGACCTGCAGTTCTACACGCCCCCGACCGACTGACGTCGCGGGCCCCGAGGAGGCGCGGTGCCGGTCCGACCGGCACCGCGCCTCCCCTGCGTGGTAGCGCCCGTGTGGTCGCGTCACGGCGCGGGGTACGCCCCCGGTCGGCCGTCACGTGGACTGGGGTCGGGACTTCGGGCCGCCGGTCGGGCAGGGTGGTGACCGACCTCGCGTCCTGCGCATCTGTGACGAACGGCGACCCCGCCTCGTCCTGAAAGAGTGGCCTCGTCTCACCAGCGTGCCGCGCCGGACGCGAGGAGGACGGGAGACCACCATGACCAGCACCGAGATCGACGGCGACACCGACACCCGCACCCCGCGGGGCCTCGCCCCGGCGACCCCGGACGCGGCCGCCGCCGCGGCCCCCGCGGGCGACGCAGGTGACGCACGCGATGCAGGCGTCGCGGGCGACGCAGCCTCCCCCACCGCGCCTCCGCTGCTGCCGCCGCCGCCGATCGACCGGTTCCACCGTGACGCCTGGTCGGGCACCGACGTCGACGAGTCCCGGGCGAAGCTCGAGGCGGCGCTCGGCGGCCGACGGTTCCGGGCACGCCCGGGCGCGGAGCCGTTCTCGTTCCGCTTCGCGACCGCGGGCGACCGACGGCTGAGCCTGCAGACCGGCACCTTCACCGGGCACCTGCAGGGCGTCATCCCCTGGTCGCGGGACTACGTCGTCTCGCGGTTCCCCGTCGGCTCGGTGACGATCGACTACCCGAAGGGGCACCTCGCGAGCGTCGGCGGCAGGCCCTTCCTCACGCCGACCGAGACCTCGTACTCGTTCGCGATGACCCCGCACCGGCACAGCATCGTGCAGCTCGACGCGGGGTTCCTCGAGGACGTCGCGGCCACCCGCCACGGCGGTCCGCCCCAGCGCGTCGACTTCGACCACGCCGCCGTCCCGAGCGACGACGCCCTCGCCGCCTGGCGCGGAGTCCTGGCCGACGTGACTCCGGTCGTCGTCTCACCCGAGACCAGCGCGCCCGACCGCCTCCTCGCGCAGACGGCCCTGGCCGAGGCGCTGCTCGACCTCTTCCCGTGGCGGCCGGTCGCCGTGCCCGCCGAGCTGCGGACCGAGCGCACGCGTCGGCTCCGGCTCGCCGCCGAGTACGTGCACGCGTACGTCGACCGGGCGATCAGCTCGAGCGACATCGCCGCCGCGGTCGACATGCACCCGCGCACCCTGCAGCAGCAGATGCAGGAGCACCTCGGCGCCAGCCCCACCCGCTTCGTGCGCGGGGTCCGCCTCGACCGGGTGCGGCTCGACCTGCTGCACGGCGACCCGCGCACCACGCTCGTCTCCGAGGTCGCCACCCGCTGGGGCTTCGTCCACCTCGGCCGCTTCTCGGCCGCCTACGTCGCCCGCTTCGGCGAGTACCCCCGCGACACCCTCGCCCGCTGATCGCCCCGCGGCCGCAGCACACTCCCCGCCGATGTCGCACCGCCACCTCGACGGCGCACCGCCACCGCACCGCCACGTGGACGTCGCACCGCCGCATCACGCGGTGCGACGTCCACTCGGCGGTGCGACACCGGCACCGCCCTGCGAGTGCCCCGGTGGCCGACGCCGGACCCCGAGGAGGCGCGGTGCCGGGCCGACCGGCACCGCGCCTCCCGGGGGTGGTCGCGTCGCCAGCGCACCGTCATGTGGACGTCGCACTGCCGCATTCCGCGGTGCGACGTCCACCCGGCGGTGCGACACGACCGCAGCCCGCGCGCCCGCCGCGCCCCTCAGGCGTCGAAGTCGGTGGCCCGGCTGCGCTCCGCCCACGCATCGACGTCGCCCCGCAGGTCGTCGAGCGCGCCCGTGACGATCTCGACGGCGTCCGAGCCGAGCAGCAGCAGATAGGGCGACGAGCCCGACTCGACCGCGTCGACGAGCAGGCGCGCGCCGGCCGCCGGGTCGCCGGGCTGGGTGCCGTCCGAGGTGTCGGCCTCGATGCGGCGCCTGCCGGCCGTCTCGGCGTAGTCGTCGATGGGCGTGGCCGACTGCGTCAGCGACCGGCCCGAGAAGTCCGTGCGGAACGAGCCCGGCTCGACGACGGTCGCCGTGATGCCCAGGGGCGCGAGCTCGGTGCGCAGGGCCATCGTCATCTGCTCGATCGCGGCCTTGACGGCGCCGTAGTAGCCCGAGCCGGGGCCGGTGCGGCGGGCGCCGATCGACGACAGGTTGACGATCGTGCCGCTGCGACGGGCGCGCATGCCCGGCAGCACGGCCTTGATCGTGCGGACGCTGCCGTGGAAGTGCGTGTCGAACAGGCGGGCGACGTCGGCGTCGTCGCCCTCCTCGACGGCCGAGCGGTAGCCGTAGCCGGCGTTGTTGACGAGCACGTCCACGCCGCCGAAGCGGTCGGTGGCGGCGGCGACCGCGGCCGTCACCTGGTCGCCGTCGGTCACGTCGAGGGCGACCGCGAGCGCGTGGTCGGGGTGCGCGTCGACGACGTCCTGCACGGCGGAGGCGTCGCGCGCGGTGACGACGACGTCGTGCCCGCGGGCCAGCGCCTCCTCGGCGAAGGCGCGCCCCAGCCCCGTGGAGCATCCGGTGATCAACCAGGTCGACATGTGGTCTCTTCTCTCGTTCGGTCGGGGCACCGTCGCTCACGCGTGCCGCAGCCCCCAGACAACCAAGGAGGCGCGGTGCCCGTCAGCCCCGCCCGTCCCCGCACCCGCGATGCCCCCACGCGGATGCCGTGGACGCCCTGGACATCACGGGCGAGCCTGCGTATGGTAACGATACCAACCATCCCTCGAAGGCAGGTCAGTCAATGGTGTCCACACTGCACTCACCCACGCGACGAGGTGCTCTCGGAGCCCTCATCGCCCTCACGCTCGTCACCGGCCTCACCGTCGCCGGCCACCCCGCCGAGGCCGACGCCGCCTCGGCCGCCCCCGATCCGGTCTGGCAGGCGCGGGCGTCGGCCTCGTACGACGCCCTGCAGGACAACCTCTACACGGGCGCCGCGGGCCACGGCTTGTACCGCGAGAACACGAACACGGCCGAGGGCAACCCGTACTCGTTCCTCTGGGAGTACCGCGAGGCGACCCAGGCCGCCCTCGACCTGCAGGGCCTGCCGGGCGTCGGGCCGGCCTACGCCAACTCGGCCCGCGCGCGGGTGGCCGGCCTCGAGAACTACTACGCGGTCGCCCCCGGCGGTCGCCCCGGGTACGAGTCGTACCTGCCCGCCCCGCTCGGCACCGGCGGCGACGTCTACTACGACGACAACGGCGTCGTGGGCCTGTCGTTCATCAGCCAGTACCACGCCACCGGCGACGCGCAGTACCTCGACCGGGCCCGCACCGCGTTCACCATCGCCTCGCGGGGCTGGAACACCGACGCGGCGCTCGCCTGCCCCGGTGGCGTCGACTGGATCGACACCGCCGACAACACCACGCGCGGGGCGAACGTCACGGGCCTCGCCGCCCAGCTCGCGGCGCACCTCTACGAGGAGACGGGCGAGAACGCCTACCTGCGCTTCAGCACGAAGGCCTACGACTGGAACGAGTCGTGCCTGAAGCAGTCCGCCGGGCTCTACCAGAACAGCCGACACCACGACGGCACGGTCGACCCGACGCTCTGGACGTACAACTCGGGGGCGATGATCGCCACGGCGACGATCCTGTACCGTGCCACGGACGACCCGACCTGGCTCACCAAGGCCACCGACGACGCCCGCGGCTCGCTCGCCTACTGGGGCGCCGAGGGCCGACTGCAGCAGCAGCCCGCCATCTTCAACTCGTTCTACTTCAAGGACCTCCTCCTGCTCGACTCCGTGCAGCACGACCCCGCCTACCGCGCCACGATCGAGCAGTACGCCGACGCGACCTGGCGCGACAACCGCGACCCCGCCACCGGCCTGTTCCACTTCCAGCCGAGCGGTGGCGGCGACTACCTGCCCGAGCGCCCCGCGGCCACCCTCGACCAGTCGGCCATGGTGCAGATCGTCGCGGCGCTCGGCTGGTCGTCCGACCGCCTGGGCCAGATCAGTTGACCGTCGAGTCCCGGGTCGTGGCCCCCGTCGGCGTCGTGGACGTCGGCGGGGGCCACGTCACGGCCGGCATCGTCACCGACGGTCGCCTCGGCCACGAACACCGGACGACCCTCGACCCCCACGCGCCCCGCGACGACCTGCTCGCCCGGCTGACCGCGCCCGCCTCGGACGCCGCGCGCGCCTCCCTCGCGGCCGGCCGCCCCGCGCCCACCCGGTGGGCCGTCGCCCTGCCCGGCCCCTTCGACTACGAGGCCGGCAGCGGCAGCTTCGCGGGCGTCGACAAGTTCGCCGCGCTTGCCCGCGTCGACCTGCGCGCCCGCTTCGAGGAGGCGCTGGGCACCGAGCCCGCGTCGGTCCGGTTCGTGAACGACGCCGTCGCGTACGCCGTCGGCGAGTGGTCGTCCGGCGCCGGGGTCGGCGCGAGCCGCATGATCTGCCTGACGCTCGGGACGGGGGTCGGCTCGGCCTTCCTCGTGGACGGCCACCCCGTGTCCGACGGGCCCGGGGTGCCGTCGGACGGGAACGTCCACACGCTCACCGTCGAGGGCCGCCCCCTCGAGGAGACGGTCTCCACCCCCGCGCTCCGTTCCGGGTACCGGCGAAGGACCGGCGACGACCTCACCGTCGAGAAGATCTGCGCCCTCGCCCGCACCGGCGACCCCACGGCGAGTGAGATCGTGACGGCGACCTTCACGGCACTGGGCGACGCCCTGCGCCCGTGCGTCGACGCGTTCGGGGCAGAGGCCGTCGTCGTGGGCGGCGGCGTCTCGCGCTCCTGGGACGTGGTCGGCGCGCCCCTCGCGGCGAGCCTCGGGCAGGGCGGCCCCGGGTCGACCCCGGGCCTCGTCGTCGTCCCCGGGACGCTCGGCGACCACGCCCCCCTGCTCGGCGCCGCCCGGTGGGCCGAGCAGGGCTGACTTCAGCGGGCCGGCTCATCCGGGCCGGCCCGGCAGGCTCGCGCAGCCGGACCGGCCCGGCGGGCTGACCCACGCGGGGTCGGCCCGGCCGGCCGACCCCGCCGATCCGACCAGGTGGGCCCCACGCGACCGCTCAGTCGTCGCGGGCCGTGCCCCGCACCGACGCCTTGACCGTCCCGAGCCGCTGCCCGACGCCCCGCCCGTGCGGTCGGACCGTGTACGGCCCGACGGCCGCCGGCACGATGAACGTCTCGGCGTAGTGCACCACGAAGGGCTCGAACGCCCCGGTCGGGCTCTCGACGACGGCCTCGGCGCCCTCGACCAGGTTGAGCACGTTCACCGTGCCCCGGGTGTCGTGGGGCACGACGTCGTCGAACCAGTGCCGCCGTACCTCGATGAACTCGAGCTCGTGCAGGCCGGTGCGCTCCTCGACCCAGCCGTCGCCGCGGGCGACCTCGGTCACCTGGTCGACGAGCTCGTCGCGGGCGAAGCGGGCGTCGCGGTCCCACTGCACGTTGGCGAGCGCGTGGTCGAGGTGCACCGGACGCGGGACGCCGTCGAGGCCCACCCGCCCCCAGTCCCACATCTTGAAGGTGAAGATGTAGGGCGTCGCCGAGATCTCGAGCACCATCGAGTCCGCGCCCGAGCAGTGCACGGTGCCCGCCGGGATGAGGAAGTGGTCGTGCTTCGCGGCCGGGAACGCCGCGACGAAGCGCTCGGCCTCGAACGTCGCGCCACCGGCCGCCGCCGTCCGCAGCGCCTCCTCCATCTCGTTCCGGTCGACGCCCTCGCGCAGGCCCAGGTAGACGACCGCGTCGTCCGACGCGTCGAGCAGGTAGTAGCTCTCGTCCTGCGTGTAGGGCATGCCGAACACGTCCTGCATGTAGCCGGTCAGCGGGTGCACCTGCAGCGACAGGTTGCCGCCGTCCATCGTGTCGAGGAAGTCGAAGCGGATCGGGAACTCGGCCCCGAACCGCGCGTGGGTGCGCTCGCCCAGCAGCTCGCGGGGGTGCCGGAAGACCAGGTCGAGGGCGGGCACCTCGACGACCGTCCCGTCGACCGAGAGCAGCAGGCTGTTCTCCTCGGGCACGCAGTCGAAGCACCAGGCGTAGTTGCTCTCGTCGCCGACGCCGAGGACCGTCTTCATCCACTGCCCGCCCCAGACCCCGGGGTCGAAGAACGGCACGACGCGGAACGGTCGCCGCGAGGCGATCTCGAGGCCGGCGAAGAAGGTCCGGGCCTCGACGAGCTTGGCCGCGGGCATCGAGTCGTTCGCGTCGAGCACGTAGTCGATCCGGTCGAAGAGCGCGCGCTTGTGGCGGTCGGCCGTCCGCCACTCGACGAAGTAGCCCCGCTTGACCTTGCGCAGTTGGTCCTCGTCGCCGTTGTCGGCCCGCCAGTTCGGTGCCCCGGCACGCTGGCGCCGCTGGATCTCCCACCGCGCGAGGTCGGCCAGCACGACGAAGTCGACCTCGACCGGCACGAGCGTGGCGCCCCAGCCGAAGAGCACCACGGGCCCGTCGGCACGCCGCACCCGGTCGGCGACCTCGGCGAGGCGACCCGCGTCGTAGAACTCGTCGAGCGTGTGGTGGCTGAGCACCCCGAAGACGCGGTCGTCGGTGAGGTCGCGGGCGATCAGCGCGTCGATCTCGTCGGTGGTGCGTGCCGCGGCCTGTTCGACGTCGATCAGGGAGGCGCGGGGGGCGGCCGCCTGCAGTTCGCGACACAGCGCCTCGAGGTCCGTCCCGGGGTAGGCGTCGACGGCCAGCACGACGCCCGGCTCGAGCAGGTCGGCGAGGTGGCGCCAGGCGTCGCCGCCCGACCAGGCCCGGTGGCCGTCGGGCAGCTCGATGACGGGGGCCTTGTCGTAGGCGCCGGGGACGACGCCGGAGGGGACGGAGGTGCTCATGGTCGCCTGCTTTCGTTGATAACGTTACCAACCCTAACGGACGGCACAGGGTCAGGCAACGACGAGACGCCGACGACTTCCGCGGCCAGCGGGGCCGGCGACGGCGTGCGTCAGTGGTGGACGATGTGCACGGGCAGCTCGACGAGCCGAGGAGGCGCGGCCTCGGTCGACCCCTCGAGTCGCGCCAGCAGCATCCGGGCCGACACGCGCCCCAGTTCGACGGGGTCGTGGTCGATGACCGACAACGGGACCGGGGCCATGTCGGCGAAGTCGAACGAGTCGAACGCGAACAGGCGCGGCACGGCGAGGGACGGCGTCCGGGCCGCCCGCCGCGCGAGGGCCCGCAGCACGCCGACGCTGATCCGGTTGTTCGCCGCGAAGATCGCCGTGGGCGGATCGTCGGTGGCGAGCAGGTCGTGCGTCGCCGCCTCCGAGGCGGCGGCCTCCTGCAGGCCGAACACGACGAGGTCGTCGTCGACCGCGAGCCCGTGCTGCTCGAGGGCCGAGCGGAAGCCGGCGAGGCGTCGGCGCCCCGTCGACACCGTCTCTTTGTTGCCGAGGAACGCGATGCGACGGTGCCCCTCGTCGAGCATCTGGGTGACCGCCCGCCGGGCCCCCTCGACGTCGTCGATCAGGACGGCGTCGGCCCGGACCCCGTCGACGGTCCGCGACGCGAGGACGAGCGGGACGCCGGCCAGCCGTTCGGGCAGGAACCGCTCGGCGTCCCCGCCGACCGGGACGACCACGAGCCCCTCGACCTGCCGGCCGAGGAAGTCCGAGAGCAGCTGCCGCTCGAGGTCGGCGTCCTCATTGGTCGTGCCGACGAGGATGCGGCGACCCGTCGCGGCGACGACCTGCTCGACGCCCTGGACCACGCCGGCGTAGTACGGGTTCGCGATGTTCGTGATGAGGACGCCGACGAGCCCCGAGCGGTGGCCGGGGCGCAGGCTGCGGGCGTTCTCGTTGCGGTGGTAGCCCACCTCGGCCACGACGCGCTCGACGTGCTCGCGGAGGGCGGGGCGGACGTTCTTGCCACCGGACAGCACCCGCGAGACGGTCATCGGGCTGACCCCGGCGACCCGGGCGATGTCCTTGACCGTGACGGCTGCCCCCCTGCCCGTGCCCGTCGGGCCGGTGGCGGGCGACGGGTGATCTGCCGCGGGCGCCATCCCCCCAGATATACAGGCCTGTCCGCGCTTGTCAAACCCCGAGGACTGTGGCACGGTGTTGGTAACGTTATCAATTCAACGACGAACGGAAACGACCATGCCCCACCCGATCCCCGGCGGTCCGGCCATGACCCGTCGCACGGCGCTCGCGCTCGGTGGCGTGGGGCTGCTGACCGCGACCCTGGCCGCCTGCGCCCGCGGCACCGACACGCGGCCGTCCGCCCCCGGCACCGTCACCCTGAACAGCGACAACCCCACCTGGGGCCCCGGCTACGACGCCGCGTCCGCCGTCCTCGAGGCGCGCATCGGCTACCGCATCACGTCGCGCTCGATCGCCAGCGTCGCCAACTACAACCAGATCATCCGCATGACCGCGCAGACGAACAGCACCACCGACCTCATCAAGTGGACGAACGGCTACCGCCTGCAAGACATCGCCCGGGCCGACATCCTCACCGACCTCAACGAGGTGTGGGACGACGCGATCGGGCGCGGCTGGGTCGACCCGGCCCAGCGCGAGTCGTTCAGCTACGAGGGCAAGGCCTACGGCGTGCCGCTCTACAAGAGCTACTACGCCGTCTTCTACAGCAAGCGCGCCTTCGCCGAGAACGGCATCGGGGTCCCCACCACCTTCGACGGCCTGATGGGCGCCGCGCAGACGCTGAAGGACGCGGGCATCACGCCGTTCCTGGCCCCGGGCGCGACGACGTGGGAGTCCGAGATCTGGTTCATGCAGCTGCTGGCCTCGATCGACCCCGACTACTACGCCGCCGTCACGACGGACAAGGCGAGCTACGTCGACGACCCGGCCCGCGAGGCCATGGACGTCTGGTCGGGCATGTACGCCGACGGGTTCTTCTCGGCCCCCGACGTCACGTCCAACGACCTGCCGGGCCTGGTGTCCGAGGGCCGCTTCGGCATGATGCTCTACGGCACCTGGTTCGCCAACACCCTGCTGGCCGCGGGCCTCACCGACGACGACATCGGGTTCTTCCGGGTGCCACCCCGCGCCTCCTCCACGGCCCCGGCCGTCCTCGTCGAGAGCGGCTCGCTGTCGGTTCCGGTCAAGGCCCACCGACGCGGCGCCGCCGTCGACGTGGCCCGCAACTGGCTCGCCACCGACGTGCAAGAGGCGTGGGTGGGGTTCCTCGGCGACACCAGCCCCAACCCCGCGGCCCTGCCGAAGTCCGACCTCGTGAAAGACCTGGCCGCCGACATCGCCGCGAGCAAGCCGACCGAGCTGATCCGCTACTGGGAGGCGTCGCCCACGCCACTGGTCGAGGGCAACGTGCAAGACCTGGGGTCGTTCATGGTCACCCCGACGAAGGCCCACGGCGAGTCGACCCTCCGGTCGATGGAGGCGCGTGCCCGCACCGAGTGGAAGATCTGGGACGCCGCATGACGCTCACGCAACCGCCCGTCCCGCAAGAGGCCGTCGCGCCGGCGGACGACCCGACCCGCGCCTCCGTCGTCGCTCGGCACCGACCAGGCCGCGCACCGCTCGCCGGTGCCGCGTTCCTCGCGCCGGCCGTGGCGCTCGTGGTGCTGCTGCTCGTCGTGCCCTTCGCGTTCACGATCTACCGCAGCTTCTTCGACGACAACGGCTTCACCCGCAGCTGGGTCGGGCTCGACAACTACACGGCCATGTTCACCGACCCGGCCTTCGGCCAGTCGGTGCTGAACACGTTCTTCTGGGTCGTCGGCACCCTGGTGCTGCCCGTCGGCCTCGGCCTCGCGATCGCGGTCGGCACGTGGAAGCTGAAGCTCGGCGCCCTCGCCCGGTTCGCCGTCATCCTGCCGTACGCGATCTCGGGCTCGGCCACCGCGGTGGTGTGGACCTTCATGCTCTCGACCGACGGCGGCCTCGACACGTTGTTGCGCCTCCTCGGGCTCGACCCGCTGATCTCGCAGTGGCTGCTGCAGTGGCCGCTCAACACGGTGATGATGATCGTCGCGACGACGTGGCAGGCGACCGGCGCGTGCGTCATCCTCTTCCTCGTCGGGCTGCAGTCGATCCCGCCGAGCACGCTCGAGGCCGCCCAGCTCGACGGTGCCTCGGGGTGGCGGCTGTTCTGGGCCGTGACCTTCCCCCAGCTGCGACCCATGACGATCGTCGTCGTCGGCATCTCGATCGTCGGCAGCCTCAAGGTCTTCGACCAGGTGCTGCTGCTGACGAACGGCGGGCCGGGCACGGCGTCCGAGACGCTCGCACTGACCATGTACCGCGAGACCTTCACCCTGTCGCGCTACGGCTCGGGTGCCGCGGTCGCGGTCTTCCTGACGGTCGTCGTCGTCGCCGCGTCGTACGCGTACCTGCGCCGCCAGCTCCGGCCGGCCCAGAGCTAGGAGCCCCCGATGACCAAGACCTCCCGCCGCCTGCTCGGCCTCGTGCTCGCCGTCACCTCCCTGATCTGGCTGATCCCCTCGTGGCTGCTCGTCGTGAACGCCTTCACGCTGAGCAGCGAGTACTCGGGCACGCCCTCGTGGTGGCCGACCTCGTTCTCGCTGTTCACCAACATCCGCACGGCGTTCGAGAACGCGAACGTCGGCCAGGGCATGCTCAACAGCCTGCTGTACTCGGTCGTCGGGGCCGGGGCCGCCGTGTTCATCGCCTCGCTGGCCTCGTTCGCGGTGACGATCATGCCGCTCAAGCGGCCGACGCTGTGGTTCTGGGTGATCTACGTCGGCACGATCCTGCCGCTGCAGGCGTTCCTGTCGCCGCTGTTCACCGGCTACGCCGCGGCGTCGCTGTTCGACACGCAGTACGGCATGCTGCTCGTCTACGTCGCCCTGACGATCCCGTTCGCGTTCTTCGTCGTGCGGGGCCACATGACGGGCCTGCCGTCCGAGGTCCGCGAGGCGGCGTCGCTCGACGGCGCCGGCTGGGCGCGCATGTTCTTCCAGGTGCACCTGCCCCTGTCGACGAGCGCGCTGATGGCGGCCTTCGTGTTCCAGTTCACCTGGATCTGGAACGACCTGCTCTTCGGCCTGACCCTGTCGTCGAGCTCGAACATCCGCCCCGTCATGGCGACCCTCGCCGACCTCACCGGCAACTACTCGACGTACGGCCCGCCGGTGGCCCTCGCCGGCGCCCTGGTCGCCTCGCTGCCGACGATCATCGTGTTCTTCTCGTTCCAGCGCTTCTTCGCGCGGGGGCTGAACCCGACGGCCTGACCCGCGCACCGTCGTCCGCGGGACCGGCACCGCGCCTCCCGCACCGCGCCTCCCGCACGGCACCGCGCGACCGGCACCGCGCCTCTCGCACCAAACCTCCCCTGCTCCGACCACCTCACCGCTCGCCCCCGCACCACCGTCTGGAGAACCACCCCGATGACCGAAGCCGCCCTCGTCTCCGCCCAGCCCTGGTCCCACCTCGAGGCCCGTGCCGGCCTGCTCGACCGGGCCACCGCCGTGACGGCCACCGTCGGCGGGGTGCGCGTCCGCGTGCTGCCCGAACCGCTGAAGACCACGGTCGACGGCGTCGCCACGCAGGCCCTGCGCCTCCTCGTCGACGACGAGTCCGACCTGGCCGCACTCGACCGCGTCTCCATCACGGGGGCGGACGGGGCCGAGCTGGTGCTCGCCCGGCCGGTGGCTCCCGACGAGCTGTCGGTGCGCCTCCTGGTCCGCGAGGTCGACGCACCGACCGAGGTGCGGCTGCACCTGCCCGGCCTCGGGTCGGACCCGGCCGCCGAGGCGATCGACGTCACGCTCGAGCCGCAGCGCGACTGGCACGTGCACGTCGTCCACCACTCGCACTTCGACTTCGGCTACACGGACCCCCAGACGAACGTCATCTCGTCGCAGCGGTCGTACCTCGACTCGGTCGTCGAGCTCGCCGCGGCGACCGACGACTGGCCCGACGCCGCCCGGTTCCGCTGGAACGTCGAGGCCCTCTGGGCCTTCGCCGACTGGGAGCGCCACCGCCCCGCGGCCACCGTCGCCGAGTTCGTGCGCCTGGTCAAGGAGGGGCGGGTCGGCCTGAGCGCGCTGCCCTACAACCTGCACACCGACACCTGCTCGACCGAAGAGTTGCACCAGCTGCTGCGCGAGGCGCGGCGCATCCGCGACGAGCACGGCATCGACTTCACGACGGCGATGCAGACCGACGTGCCCGGGCAGGTCGCCGGCCTGCCCGACGCGCTGCAAGAGGTGGGCGTCAAGTACCTGGCGGTCGCACACAACTGGGCCGGCCGGTCGATGCCGCACACGAACGGCGCGCTCGACCTGCCGCGGATGTTCCGCTGGCGGACGCCCGCCGGCGGGTCGGTGATCGTCTGGATGACCGACAGCCCGCACGGCCTCGCCTACATGGAGGGCCCGATGGTCGGCCTCACCGAGGACTACGAGGTCGCCGAGACGTACCTGCCGGCCTACCTCACCGCCCTCGCCACGCGCGGCTACCCGTTCCCTCCCGGGGTGTTCGGGGCGCACGGCGAGGAGGCGGAGGGGCGGCCCGGCTACCCGTGGGACGTCCTGCACCTGCGCACGCAGGGCTTCATGGGCGACAACGGCCCGGCCCGCCTGCACCTGGCCGAGACCGTCCGTCGCTGGAACGAGACCTGGACGTCGCCGCAGCTGCGGGTCTCGACGAACGAGGACTTCTTCGCCGAGGCCGAGGCCCGGCACGGCGACGACCTCGTGACGGTCGAGGGCGACTGGGGCGACTGGTGGGTCGAGGGCGTCGGGTCGGGTGCGGTGCCGCTGGCCCTGACCCGGGAGGCGCAGGCGTCGGTCAGCGACGCGCGCTCGTTCTCGCAGGCGGCCGCGTGGCTCGGCGGGTCGGCCGTGCCGACCGAGACGGCGGACGCCGACCGGGTCTACGACGCGATCTCGATGTTCAACGAGCACACCTGGGGGGCGAGCAACTCGTGGACCCACGGTGACGAGGGCTACGACTCCGGCGAGCGCCAATGGCAGTGGAAGGTCGGCCACGGCATCGCGGCCCACCAGCGCGGCCGCGACCTCGAGGAACACGCGCTCGTCTACCTGGCCGGGGCGGTCCGGGCCGCCGACGGCGCGCTGACGAGCATCGTCGTGGCGAACGCGTCGGGGGCGACGAGGAGGGGTGCCGTGCGGTTCCTGCTGAAGGAGTCGACGGTGCCGCTGGCCGACGCGATCGCCCTGCGCGACGGTCGCAGCGGTGACGACCTGCCCCACGTCGAGGACGCGCAGTCGAACGTCCTGCACCGCGAGTCCGGCCGGTGGGTGACGGCGCAGGTGCGCGACGTGCCGGCGTGGGGGTTCGTCCGCGTCGACGTCGTGGCGGCGGACGCGGCGCCGGACGAGCCGGTCGTGCACCCCGCCCTGACGACGTCGGCCGCCGAGCTCTTCACGCTCGAGAACGAGTACCTGCGGGTGCGGGTCGACCCCCGGACGTCGGCGATCAGCTCGCTGGTCGAGCTCGCCACCGGGCGCGAGCTCGTCGACGCGGGTGCCCCGACCGGCTTCAACGCGTACGTCTACGAAGAGTACGGCTCGTCGGGGGCGGGCGTGAACCACCTGGCGAACAAGCTGTGGAGCTCGGACCGGCTCGAGCTGCTCGCGTCGCGCTCCACGGGCGGGCCGGCCGTGTTGGTCGAGCGGGTGACCGACGCGGTCGAGGAGCGGCTGGTCTGGTCGTTCGCGGCGGCGGGCGTGGACGAGGTCCGCGTGACGCTCCGTCTGCGCCACGGCGAGCCGCGCCTCCTGATCGCGAACCGGCTGACGAAGCCGGTCACCCGCACGAAGGAGTCCGCGTTCTTCGCGTTCCCGTTCGCGGCCGCCGAGCCGTCGGTGCGGTACGAGGTGTCGGGCGGGGTGACGGGCACCGGGCTGTCGCACGTGCCCGGGGCGTCGCAGCACATGCGGGCGATCCGCCACTGGGTGACGGTCGAGGACGGTCCGGAGGCGGTGGCCTGGGTCACGAAGGACGCACCGCTGGTCATGCCGGGCACGATCAGCCTGCCGTACGCGCCGTTCCCGGCGAGCACGAGCCCGGTGGGTGCGGCGACGGTGTACTCGTGGGTGCACAACAACGTGTGGGACACGAACTTCCCGATCGAGCAGGGCTTCGACGCGACCTTCGAGTACGCCGTCGGCGTGCGGGCCCGGCCGGGCCAGGCCGTCGAGGCGGTCGCCCTGGCGACGACGGCCGACCTGGTGCGGCCGCTGACGTCGGTGCCGGCCGGCCGGTCGGGGGTCGACGAGCGCGCCTCGGTCGAGCTGCTGACGCTCGACGACGACCGGGTGCGGCTGGTCGCGGTGGTGTCGGACGACGAGGCGTCGTCGCTGGTGCAGCTGCAGTCGGTCGCCGACGTGGCCACGACGGTCACGCTGGGCTTCGGCGTCGACGTGGCGTCGGTCGAGCGCACGACCTTCCTCGGTGACAGGACCGGGCCGCTCGAGCTGCGGGGGTCCACGGTCGCGGTCGAGCTGCGGCCGTACGAGTCGGTCGGCGTGCGGGTGCGGCGGGGCTGAGGCCGGGCGCGCGCAGGGCGGGGCGCGGGGCGGGGCGCGGGCGGGTCTCGCGTCGCACCGCCGAGTGGACGTCGCACCGTCGAATTCGGCGGTGCCATGTCCAGTCGACGGTGCGGCGGTGCCGCTTTCACCGCAGGAGGCGCGGTGCGGGTCCGACCGGCACCGCGCCTCCTCGGACGCGGCAGGATGGTGGCATGACCGACATCCCCTGGACCACCGGCACCTGGACCACCGAGCCGACCGCGGTCGCCGTCGCCGACGACGGCCTGCGGGTGACGGCGGCGGAGGGCAGCGACGCCTGGCGCATCACGTCGTACGGCTTCGTGCACGACACCGAGCACGCCCTGGTCGCGCCCCTCCCGCAGGGCACCGCGATGGAGGTCTCGTTCGTCCTCGACTTCTCGGCGCAGTTCGACCAGGCCGGAGTCTTCGTCTCGGTCGACCCCGAGACGTGGGTCAAGGCCGGGGTCGAGCTGAGCGACGGCGAGCAGAGCCTCGGAGCCGTGGTGACGCGTGGTCAGTCCGACTGGTCGCTCTCCCCCGTGGACTGGGCCGGTCGCACCGTGACGATCCGCGCCAGCCGCTCGGGCGACGCGCTCACCGTCCGGGCGCGGGTCGACGACGAGCCCTGGCGCCTCGTCCGGGTCGCCCCGCTCGCCCCGGACGCCGACGTCAGCGCCGGCCCCTTCTGCTGCGCCCCCTCGCGCGCCGACCTCACCGTCCACTTCACCGCGTGGCGCTCGACCGAGGCGGACGCGAGCCTGCACCCCGAGGACTGACCGCCCACGCCTCGCCTCGCCGACGATCTAAGCGTCCTACCTCGCGTCAGAGGGTCTCGAGCAGGGCGGTGCAGGCGTCGATGCAGCGGCGGCAGGCGTCGGCACAGATGCGGCAGTGCTCGTGCATGTCGGCGTGCTGGGCGCACTCGTCGGCGCACGAGCGGCACGCGACGAGGCAGGCCTCGACGACGGCGCGGGTGACGTCCGCGGTCGCCGGGGTGGCGCGCGAGAGGACGGAGGCGGTGGTCGCGCACACGTCGGAGCAGTTCAGGTCGGTGCGGATGCAGTCGGTCAGCTCGGCGACCATGTCCTCGGAGAGGCAGGCGTCGGCGCAGGCCGCGCAGGTACGAGCACACTCGGAGGCGGCGTCGATGGCGGTGGCGAGGGCGCCGCGGTCGAGGGCGCCGAACTCCTTGGGGTTGCTGTCGAGCATGGCGGTCGTGGTGGTCATGGCGGTCCTCCTGCGCGGTGTCGGGTGGGGGCGGTGGTTCGCCGCCCATGATGGCCCCGCCGGGGTGGAGGGGGTCGCGGCCCCACGTTTTGCGGCCAAGAGCGCAGCGACCGAGCCGCCTGATACCCGCGAGGACGGGACGTGTCCGAGCGACGCCTCGGGCCCTCCGCTACGGTCGACGAGTGATGATGCGAGTCGTGATCCTCCTCGGAGTCGGCGTGATGGTCGTCATCGCCGTCGTGGCGATCGTGCTCGCGGTGAGGGACATCCGCGCGGAGCGCTCCCTGTCTCGTCGCACGCTCGTGACGTTCTGCGCGGCCGGCGCCGTCGCGGCCGCCACCATCGCCTACGCCGTCCTCTGAGAACCGAAGGCGCGCTGCTGCGTTGGGTGCCGAAGAGATCTGCGAAGAATGAGAAAAGCCCCGAGCCCCCTGCGAAGACAGGGTTCTCAGGGCTTTCGCTCTGGCGGGCTGCTTGCGAAACTCGGTTTACTGCAGAAACACAGGCTTTGATGCGGACCTTGTTCTGGTCCATCCTCCCGGTGGCGTCGAAAAATCCTCTAGCTCGAGTCGAGCTCCTTGCTTGCCTGAGCCTTTTGCTTTGGCGGGATAAGGACGGGGACAGTTAGTTCCTAAATTGTCGGCACGGTGGGCCTGATCTAGACGCCTCGACTACATATTGCGGACCCACCTACTGTTCACCTCATCACCGTTCGCCAGGCGCAGGGACACCCAGTAGCGATCATGACCATGCATCGGATCAGGGTGCTTGTACTGCTCCTCAAATTCCAGGCTTGACTGGGGCTCTAGGCGGTGTGGCACGCGCTCGTCCCCTTCCTCGGTACCCAGGAGTGTTTGAGTCGATTCGGGCGATGCAGGGTTGCCGTCCTCGAACAGCACGACTTCATTGACGGTGATGGCAGAGCGACCCAGATTGCGGACGATCACAGTGATCCACTGGACGTCGGCGCTATGGGCCGCGAAAACTTCAAGCGTCACCCGCGCCCCGGACTGCCGCCATGCCCATACATTCCAGCCAAGTGCGCCAAGGCCGAAAGCCGCAGCGATAATTGAAATGACGAACGCCGGCAGAGCTAGGTAGTCATTTGGTGAGTTCAAGGCAAGATGCACGGGAAGACGGCACTCCAGCAAGGAGCCCAGTCCGTGGAACGTCGTAGCTCTGAGGTGGTGACGGCCACGACTGCAACATGCCTGTCGCCCGTCAGCGCAAGGTGTCGAGGTAGGCCTGGATGTACTGCGGCGGACGACGCTCATAGAGGACGTCGAGCGGGGAACCTTCGGACCACATGCCGTTGAAGTCCAGCATCTCGCTGGTCACTCTTTGGAGGTCGTCGTCGAAGGTGCCGGCCTCCGCGAGACGAGCGATCTCACGTCCGACACCACCGAGGATGTCGGCCACTTGCACTCGCGCATCGACTCGAGAGTCCACGAGGCGAATGGCTCTGAGGTTCGCTCGAGGCAGGGCGACATCGGCAATTTTGAGCTCCGCTTGGGCAGCTCTCACGATCAGGTCGCACATGTCCTCCGTCAGTGTGGAGTATTGATCGGCAAGGAACTCCATCGGAACGTCGCCCAGTCGGAGGCGCCACGCCATCGAGACGCTGTTCAAGGTGCTGGCCATGGGATCCATCTCACGCATTTCGTGAGCTCTGGGCCCGTCGTACTCCGCCGCGAAGTGCCGGGCCTCCCAGATCGCCTCAAGAAGCAGCGCGAGCGGTTGGGAGGCAGCTTTCTCGCGAGCCTGTGCAAGGGCCGCGAAGAAAGCCTCTGAGGTGGGGGGAACACTTCGAGCCCTCAGATACGAACGGATGAAGTCGTTGTACGTGGTCAGCACATCGCGCCATAGCTCCGCTCCAAGTTCGACGGGGGCAATGTCGTGGAGGGTGGAGGCGTACTGGCGCGCGAGTCCGCTTCCCGCTAGGTCTACGCCGCGAGTGTGCGCTTGCTCTTCCACGAGCAAAGCGATGAGTTTGGCGCAAACGAAGTACGACTTGTCGACGAGGTTGATGTTTCCGCGCCCATGGAGGGCTCCCAAGAGATCAAGCAATAGAGCGCGATGAGCCGGTTGCATGACCACCGGCGACTTCAGCTCCTCAGCGCGTGAACCCGTGACCGACCGCAACTCGTCCATGAACGCTTGCGCATCATCGACAGACAGGTCCACGCTGGCGTGGACAAAGACAGGATGTTGCGCGCGCATCAGGTTCTCCCCCTCCGACCCGGATTCATCGCAGGCGATGACTACAGGTTCATCTGAAGCAGTGGCCACTCGGGGCGACGCGGTCCAGGTCATGACGCCACTTTAGGGACCCGGCGAGGCGGCACGGGCGCGACGCGGCACGCTCTCCTCGGCACGTGCCCCTGCCCCAGTACGTGCTGGCCCGCAAGCACTTGTATGCCTCAGGAGTGAGCAGGGGGCAACGACTGGCCCTTGCCCCGGGCGGGCAGAAGCCGCGGCCGGAAACCGCTCGATCCGCCCTTCCTGATGCATTAGTGAAGCGGAAAATAAACGTCCGCGTGTTAGACGGCCTTAAATCGGTCGTTCAGCTGGCAGCCGAACAGCCGATTTTCCGAAAATCACGTAAGCTGATTTGGAAAGTCAGCCGTTCGGCTGACGACCGAACAAAGGCATAGTGCGAACATGGACTTTCAAGCTATCGCTCCCGAATCGACCAACGATCTTCTCGAGCTGTGTTTTGATTCATTGCGCAAGCGACTTCCAAGTACCTGGGCCGTCACGCGGGAACCTGCTCTAGCCAGCCGGGAACCGGACGCCCGCGTTCGCCTCGTCGCGCCCGATGGGTCTCACGCTGTCATGGCTGTTGAAGCTAAACGGTTAGTCGAGCGCAGAGATATTCCGCTCATAATGGAGCGCCTCAACGAGTACACACGACGAGAAAGCACCTATCCGCTTCTGGTTAGCCGGTACCTGTCGCCTTCAGTTCGAGACGCGATTACGGCCCAAGGCGGCTCATACCTAGATGCCACAGGGAACGTTCGGTTGCTTGTCACCCAGCCTGCCGTCTACATCTCGGACAAGGGCCTGGACCGCGACCCATGGCGAAATCATCAGGGCAGACCTCGCGGAACCCTCAAAGGGAACCCTGCGTCGCGGGTCGTCCGAGCGCTCATCGATTTCAACCGTTTGTGGACGGTACGCGATCTGGTTGCAGAGTCTGGCGCATCAACGGGAGCGACGTACCGAGTCCTTGAGTACCTGCAGGAAGAGGGCCTGGTCACAAAGACGGACTCTGGTCGTTATGAGGCGCACCAGTGGCCGGCTTTGATTGAGGCATGGAGTCGCGATTACGGCTTTATGCGGAGCAACACGACAAAGGGATACCTGGATCCTCGCGGCATTTCGAATTGGGCAAAGTCTGCGGCGGCCAGGACCGACTTCTCGTGGACAGTTACTGGATCAATGGCGGCGGCGGAGTGGGAGCCTTACGCACCGCCAAGAGCAGCCCTGGTGTACGTCGAGAGCATCTCTCGAGCCGTCGACGCTTGGGGGCTCAGGCCAGCCGACGGTAGCGCCAACGTTATCCTTGCCGAGCCAGAATCCAAGGTGGTCTTCGAAAGAGCAACAGAGTCGCCCAGGAGCGGATTGAGAATTGCCGCGCCTTCGCAGGTCGTAGTAGACCTACTAACGGGCCCAGGACGTAACCCATCTGAAGGCCTCGAGTTACTGAAATGGATGGAAAAAAATGAACCAGCCTGGCGGAGGTGACAACCTTCTGGTCGAGGCGAGGTCTGCTCTTCTCGACGCCCTAGAAGCACTTAGCGAGCATCGAGAGTCTGTAATTGTGGTCGGCGCCCAAGCCGTGTACCTGCACACGGGAAGTGCAGACGTGGCATTGGCGGAAGCGACGAAAGACAGCGATCTTGCATTAGATCCCAGGAGCCTTGGGATTAGTCCATTAGTCGAAGAGGCCATGACGGTTGCGGGCTTCTATGCGGATCCGTCGTCTAACCAGCCTGGGGCTTGGATGAATCCGCAGGGTGTGCCGGTCGACCTTATGGTCCCGGAGGACTTCGCAGGAATCGGGGGACGGCGCGCAGCCCGCCTGCCTCCTCACGGCAAATCAGCGATGCGTCGGGCCCGAGGCCTTGAAGCTGCACTCGTCGACAACAGTGTGATAGAGATCGCCGCGCTTAGCGATGGTGATCAACGCACTTACGAGGCCAAGGTGGCGGGACCTGCTGCTCTCATGGTCGCGAAGCTTCACAAACTTGGTGAGCGTCAGGCCACTCCAGACAGGCTTGTCGACAAAGACGCGCACGATCTTTATCGCATCCTGCGAGCTAAATCAACAGAGGAGCTAGCAGCCACTTTCCGGGCGTTGAAGGCAGATCATTCGAGTAGCGGACCTACTTTAGAGGCTCTCGCTTATTTGGAGACGATGTTTGCCAGCGGTCGCGATTCGATTGGTGCAGTGATGGCGGGCAGGGCCGAAGAGGGCATCGGAGATCCGCCCGAGGTCAGCGCGTCAGTTGCTCTACTCGCACGGGACCTTTTGGATGCGGTGAATAAGTTGTGACAAGACACAATCGTGAGCGTCGCCCTCCGCGCTGAGACCTCGCCGATACAGGTGACGGTGCGCCGGTCAAAAACACCGTCCAGCCTGAGCCGATACTGCAGCGGAAGGCCCTAGAGCCGTACAGCACGGTTGCGAGCGAGGGGTCTCTGACCTCTTGCACGCAACCTTGCAAGTTACAGTGGCGGCAAGTTGTCGAGGTTGGTCCTCAGCGAAGTGTCGGCAGTCGTTTTCAGGAACTTGCGTCCACCTGTCTGGGCGACGAACACCTCCGCACGCTGAGGACACAGAACGTAGAGGCTGTTGCTCCGCGACTCGATGGACGACACTGCGTCGGAGACAGGCCAAGCCCATCGGCCCCTAACACCTACATGAGTGATGTCGCCGTCTCTGTCCTTGGTCACGTTCCTAATCTAAGCATCAGCCATGGCTGCGCCCCTTCTCTTCTTCCTTGGACCGACGCGGGTGGCCACATCCGATGAGTGAGTTTCACTCCATACCGATCGCGGCGCTAGCCACTGAGAATGCATCACCGGCTTAGCAGCGAGAACTTCGAGTCCCCCCTCGGGCCGTGGCAGCCGCCGCGCACGGAGCCTGGCTATCTTGACGGGCTATCACTCCAGGCCCGTCAAGCGGCAGTGGTCGACTCATACACACGCCAAAAGCGACGGGCGAGCGGCGCCTCGGTGGAAGGGCCCACGCGTGGCCCTGCGAGCCGCAACGGGGGCTGGTGCCTCGCCAGGGGGCTGGCCGAGAGCGCCAGCGGCCACGAATGGCCGACAGGTATTAGCTGTCTTTTCCCTGCGCCGTCTTATCACCCTGACATTGCGAGGACGTCGCCCGAAGCCAAGGGGCCGGGCCCTGGATGAGGCCTATGGCACTGGGACTCCGACCGACCCGTCGGATCACGCCTTCACCACCACGATCAGGCATCTTCAGCCAAGGCGTCTTTCTCATCGTCGGGGACTCGTCGCCCCACCGCAGCATTCAGGCGCCGCTAAAAATAGTTCGCCGCGGAACACCCGTCTCACGACCGAGGTTCGCCTGCAAATGTCGTCCCTGTCGCATAGCATCACCACGCATGAGGCTTTCGGCAGTTCTGGTTCGGTTCTATCGATCGTTTAACTACGACTTTGAACGCAAGTGGCGCTCGACGAATGAGTTCGAGGCATGGGAAGACACCGCCGAGGGTTGGTTCCCGTTCGTCGAGGTCCTGATCGACCCAGAGGTCACGGCCGTGATTGGAAGCAATGAGGCCGGCAAGACGCAGATGCTCAATGCGGCCGAAAGCGCAGTCACTGGGAAAAACATCAGCCCTTCTGACTTCTGCCGCTACAGCCATTTTTATTCAGTCCAGCAGGGCGAGGAACGTGCTCCTGAATACGGAGCGCGGTGGACACCCGAGTCCGACGCCGATGTGGCACTTGTTCAAGGCTTCATTCCTGCGCTGGTGTCGGGCGAATCATTCACAGTCATTCGACCTGGCCTAGATACGGCATTTGCCGTCTTCCGAGGAGAACGGATAGGTCTCGATGTGGCGGCCCTCACAGAAGTGTTGCCGCAGGTTTTCAAGCTCCAAACTCATCTCCGCATGCCCGACACGATGCCAATCCTTGCCCTGGCTGGCACGCCTCGGAAGAAGATGGATCAGCGTCGTCGGCGTCGCGAGTTGATGGCTCTGGTCGATGAAAGCGATGGAGAATCGCCAGATAAGGCAGTCATGGGCCTCCCCGCTTTGTTGAAGACATGGGCGGGAGAGGGCGCCTCTGAATCCGAATTGAGGCGGAGGGAGGAATTTGAGCTAGGACGCAAGCTCCTGATCGATATCGCCAAGATTTCTCCGTCCAGTTTTCTACGCCTTCAGACGGCCATAGACGATGAACACGAGGGTGAGATCGAAGGCATCATCGGGGCGATGAATACGGCTATCGATGAGCACCTCAACTTCCGGCGCTGGTGGACGCAGGATTCGAACTTCGACATCCAAGTCAAGGCGCGCGAGCAAGAACTCGCACTGGTGATTCGGGACCGCACGAAGTCTTCCTACTCATTTGCCGAGCGAAGCCAGGGTCTGCAGTACTTCTTGAGCTATTTCGTCCAGCTCGAAGCTCACAAACCTAAGGCCCGCCCGGACGAGATCATGCTCCTGGACGAGCCCGATGCTTTCCTCTCTAGCCGAGGACAGCAGGATCTGCTGCGGGTGCTCCAGGAATATGCCCGTCCGGAAGCAGGTGGCATCGAACGCCAGGTCGTCTATGTGACGCACTCTCCGTTCCTGATCGACCGAAATGCCGGGCAACGCATTCGAGTCCTCGACAAAGGGAAAGAGGACGAGGGCACCCGAGTCGTACGAGACGCGACGCAGAACCACTACGAGCCTCTTCGCACCTCACTTGGTGTGTCCACTGCTGAGACCGCTTTCATCGGTGGCCGCAATCTCTTCGTCGAGGGCATCGCCGATCAGGTTCTCCTGACGGGCATGGTGGCTGACCTCACTCGGCATGCTCAGCCCACCTTGGATCTCAATGAGGTGACCGTTGTTCCTGCCAATGGTGCGGATTCAATCCCCTACATGGTCTATTTGGCCCGCGGTCGTGGAGGCACCCTGCCCCCCGCCGTCGCTCTCTTTGACGGAGACAAGCAGGGCCAGGGTGGTGCGCGCACATTGCGAGCTCTTAAGGCTGGAAAGCGTCATGTGATCGGCCAGAGGTTCGTTGTTGTCGTCAGCGACTGGGCCCTCGCAGCGGGCTCGCTGGTTTTGGAGCCCGGGGTGGTCGTTGAAGAGCCTGAGGATCTGATTCCGCTTTCGTTGGCCGTCGCCGCAGCGCAGCAGGTGGCACGAACCTTTTCTGACGGATCGACGATTGCTGACCTGGACACGGCAGCGATTGGCAAGCAGGTCAAGGCCACGAAGTCGATGTGGCCGGCCCTGTCGGAGGCATACACCGCTCTATACGACGCCAATCTTGACAAGGTCGCTTTCTCGCGTGAACTGCTTTCGGTCGCCTCACACGATACGAGCGAGAGCGCCGCCAATATGCGGCGTAACTTCTTCACATTGCTCAGACACATTGCCGATCTGCTCGATGACGCGAACACGGAAGAGGTCTCGCGGAGGGGTGCCAGCAGGCTCGAGCGAAGCATTGGGACGTTCCTGCAGGAGCACCAAGATGGCGTGACGCGCCGACGGGCGCGGTCCTTCATTCGCGAGCTAGAGCAGCTCCTCGACGAATCCGCAGAGGCCGACCACATCCGAATCGATCTGAACAAAATTCTTCGATCCAACGATCTTGAAAACTCGCTCACGGGCCCTCTAAAGGGCTTTGACGCATTCCGCGATGCACTCCTCGGTGTGAAGTGGATACGAGAGCCAGAACGGAATGTATCTCCGGATGTGAGCAGCCGTACCGTTGCTCCCGAATTGGCAGCTGACGACGAATAAGTCATGGCTTGGAACCGGCGCAGTTCGGGGTCCACCTCGGCCACCTGTTTCTTCGTGGGCCAGCGGCCGCGTCCTCTTCGTTCACCGTGCCGGGGTAGGTGCACAATCACCGGCGATGCCGTGAGGCCAAGCCCCGTCACTTAAAGAGTGCACCGAGCGGGATCCAAGGTTGGGTGATGCCCCCGCGGCCTTGCAACCAGCGGCGATAGACGGTTCGATCCAGACCCTCTGGCACGGTCTCGCCGTTCGAGCGGGCTTAGGGGCCAGTCGAGAGGAACTTGTTGCCGCCGCCGAGGCACACGATCGCGTGCCGTCCCGCCAATGAGCGAGAGCTCTCGCCTCGCGCTTGATGAAGCTGCCCGGCTCAAGTGTGCGGTGGTTTTGCCCGAGGACGGGGATCACACGAGGAAGCGGACCTCCATCTCAGGTGCCTACTTCTTCTCGCCACAGGTCGACAATGTTGTCGCGGTAGGTCTCGCGAACCCGTTTCTGCTTGCCTGCCAGGATCTCGGCTCCGACGGTTCCGAGGGCGAAAGCTGCAGACCCACGCCAGTTATGGCGAAGCGCTCCAGCCACAAGCTGTTCCTGCGTGAAGGGGACGCCGGCGCGCTTGAGCTTCTGCAGCCCGTCCACTACCCGGGACTTGTCTCGGGGGTCAGTGATACCGGTATTCGAGTTAACGGAGTTCGTGAAGGTTGCCAAAGCAGCCATGAGAATTGGGTCTGGCGCCGGTACTTCACCGACGGAGCTGACGCCTAGGGAGGGCACATCGTATGCGCTCACCCATGCACGGTGCGAGTCGTGGACGCCAAGGACGACGAGCGCCGTTGTTTTGCGATCCTCGAGGGCCAGGAGCATCTCGAGGTCGGGAAAGAACGACAGCTGCGGCCCCGTCACGCTCTTGTTTGCACTGCTGTGCCGCCAGGTTGCGAAGGCGGCGAGGCCGCGGCGATCCAAGTCTCGAAGTGCCGGATTCTCTCGGATGGCGTTGCGGGAAGGAATTTGCACGCCGATCCCCTGCCCGGTGGCGAGTCCCGTTCCTGCCAGCCATGTCAGCGCGATCGACAGGTCGGCAGCGTTGTCACCGCTGAGTGGCAGGTACGCCCTAGGCACGTTCAAACGATCAGCTTCAAACATCATGGCGAGAGCCTCTCAGCAACCAGCGACAACGCCACCAGGCCGCCCCCTCATGGAGACGCTGAGAAGATGGGGGCCTAGGTGAGGTTGCCCCAGTAGGCCACGAGGATGGTTATAGCCAGGATCGGTAAACCAATCTTGGCTCCCGCTTCGAGGGCTTCCCTGGCGCCCCGGCGAAGACCAGCAGCGCGTTCAGTTTGCCGAACATGTCCGGTCCACCGACGCTCGAGCCGCAGGACGAAGTTGTCCGCCTCTCCTGCCCGCACAACCGCGCCAAGGTCGACGAGCCACATGGCGACCATATGGCCCGCGGCCAGCGAGGTGACCACGCCAAGAACGCGGAAGATCAGCGCTTGAGCTTCCCCACCGAACAATGCGTCCATGGCCGCAGCGGATCCCTGCGCATCCGCTGTCGCGGACGCCCCGATTCCCACTGAAGTTGCGATAGCGAGGGAACCAATAAAGACCACTGCGGACCACAAGAACTTGCCGAAGACCACCGCCCGGTCAAACAACGCGCTAGCTTCTCGGAGCCTTTTCCGCGGTGGCACGGAGGCAAGCAGCGATACCCCCGGCAGGACTGCAAGGCCCCACAACCCGGTCCAAATGCCGAGAGCAATTTTGCCGCCGGTCGACGTACTGGCCGCCGGCGCGAGAACTAGGTAGACGAGCCCGCCCAGCCCGAAGGCCGCGGGCAGGACATCCGTGATCGCGGTGAAGCGACGGCTAAGGCGGGACCTGGACACCCTCACTGGGGAAATCTGAGGGTCCTGTTGTTCGCCTTCGTGAGCTGTCGAGGAGCTGGTCATGGACGAAATGTACAGACGACGGGTGACGCCGGAAATTGGCGGCGCAGCCTGTCTAGGAGGCAGACGGATCGCTATATGTAGCGCTGTCAGCGTCAGCTTTGGCCCTGAGCAGAGCGCTCGGGCGCAAGGTGCGCGGCCTCGAAAATGGCCGCTTGGGTCGCCGGACTTGATGCGACATAGGAACCGATTTCCGAGATGATCGCCATCCAGGTTCCTACGCGATGTCGAACGTCTCGCTCGAGACGTTCGCGGTCGGCGGCGTCGCATTCTCCCTCAAAGACGAAGCACCGTAGCTGGTCGTAGACGTGATCCCAACTGACGCTGAGACCAACCCGGTGGCTGGTATCGAGGCGTTCGAAGCGAACGGTGCCGAAAGGACGGCCGTTTTTCATCCCCAGGTCTGCGCTTAAGAAGTGCCACTCGCTTGCGTGACGACTGCTCTCAGCGGACCACACTGGCAGCCAACCAGGAGCCCGATCAAGGCCCTCAATCAGCAGCTGACCCTCTCGCAGATCCTTGTGCGGCACTCTGTTCCCTTCCCTATTGGTCCATCCTCACATCGCCGGAGCCAGAGCGGTAGTACTAATGACCAGTGAGCAAGCCAAGGAGCGATTGGGTATACCCGCTGAGCTGGTGAGCCCAGGACTCTCACTTAGGGCAGGCGGACCTTCGCGCTTGCATCGCACCCCGGTCGACTGCGCCTCTGGCGGCGCGCACCGAAGCACATGAGGCAAAGAGTCACACTTGCTGCGGCCAGAGGCGTGCGTTTAGGCCGCGTTCGAGCTTGGCGATGGTCTCGAGGTCGGGCCACACCTGGCCGGCGAGAACGCTCAGGAGGGTCGTGTGAGTAATACCGGAAGCCTCAGCGACTGAGCGAATACTGCGCGTGCCCACTTCGCGGCGCACGTTCACGGCGAAGCGCCGGGCGACTTCGCCCACCGGGTCGCCCGATGGCACCTCTGGCCAAGGGGAGGGCGCAAGCGCGACCGGCTTTGCCCGCACGCTTCGTCCCATGCGTCAAGGCTAGGCGTCCTGCAGCACCCCCACGCTTCCCCAAGCCACCCTAACACAGATTGGTCATTGAAATGACCATAGGATCGAGGTAGCGGAGGGAGACACAGTGACGGACACACCCAGCGGCAAGAGCCGCGAGCAGCAGCTGGCAGCACTTCGCGACCTAGCTGGCATCCCCATCGACCCTCCAGCGCCGCACTACGACTACACGCCAAAAATGCCGGCCGAGCACTGGAACGCCATTGAGGACTTCGTTCGCCGGGTCGTCCAACGAACCGCTCCCCTCACCGCCTACTCCGAAAAGCAGCTCTACCCGGCAGCTTCCCGCCTGGCCTTGTTCGCGTGGGGCACCGCAGGCCTCCCCCTCGAAGACGATGTCGTCTTCGACCCAGGCGTCATTGAGCGGTTCACTCGAGCTGAGCTTGCGACTTACAGCCACGCTGGACGGAACACGATCCGTGCACGCCTGCGCCGCCTGTCTGAGGCCCTTCTCGGCGACGATGCTGCCGGACGGTTTCGCGCTCTGGGGAAGGCAGAGGCATCGCGGCCATATTCCCCCGCGGACGTCGCCTCACTTCGCAGCTGGGCGGTAGCGCAGCACCAATTAGAAAGGCGGACCAGTGCCGCCGCCCTTCTGGCCCTGGGGCTCGGAGCAGGCCTCACCGGGCAGGAAATCATCCGGCTCCGCGTCGAAGACATCACGGAGGACGCGGAAGGGGTGCTGGTTGGTGTGACGGGTGGACGGTGCGAGGGACGTCCCGGTTCTCCAACAATGGGAAGACCTCCTGCTCGAGCGGATGCGGTTCGTAGGCCCGACCGGCTGGGCGTTCCGGTCTGGGCAGCGCGGCGGCAACGTGAACCTCGTCACGGACTTCGCCTCTCGAACGCCGGTCCGATCCGTGCCTCTTCAGGCCAGGCGCATGAGGGCAACATGGCTGACAGAGCACCTCGTGGCAGGGACCCCGCTAGTGGCGCTGCTCCCCGCGGCGGGTCTGGAATCCGCCGGCGCGCTTGACAGGGTCTTGCAAGGCATCGCGCCCGCTTCGGGTGCAGCAGCACGCGTGTCGCTCCGGTCGCCGCATGCCCCCTCGGCATCTAGGTGATCGGCATTGCAAGCCAATCGGTGGGATCTTTACACCCTGCATAGACTTGGAGGCATCACGCGCAGATGCGTGAGCACGGTAGGGCTTGGGGGAGCGTATGCGCGAACGGATGAAGGTACTGATCACGGTGAAGGCTGCTCCCGAGCCGTCGAAATCGTACGGCGACACGGTGTGCGTGGCAGGGGTCCGCGTTGATCGGGAGCCACACGAGTGGGTCCGTCTCTACCCTGTGGCCTTTCGGCATCTCTCGACTGAGGAACAGTTCTCGAAGTACCAAGTCGTCGAGCTCGACGTCAATCCGGCTCAGCACGACTCACGATCGGAAAGCCGGCGCCCCGTGTGGGGCAGCTTGACCATCGATGAGGCCGCCCTCAAAGTGCCGGCAAGAGCAGCCGTTCTCGAGCCCCTGCAGACCCAGACCATGTGTGAGCTCGTCGCAGGTGTACACGCCAACATGAATGCTCAGTCTCTTGGCCTCGTTCGGGTGCGGGAGTTGCAGCGCTTTGAGATCACGGACCATCCAGGGTGGACCCCCGCCCAGCAAGCATCCATAGCCGCGTCTCTCGAACCCACGCTGTTCGACGACCCTGACGCTAAGCCGCTGCCAGCCCTGGAAGCGCCCCGCCTGCGGGTTTACTACAAGTACCTCTGTATGAGTGAGGACTGTGGCGGGCACCGCCAGAGCATCCTCGATTTCGAGATGTCGGCCCTGCAATACCGAGGCAGACATCTGCCTCTCGATGAACTGAAAGTCCGAATCACCACGAAGTTCCGAGACGAGAAGTTTGGGCCGGACAAGAGGACATCTCTCTTTGTGGGCAACATCGCGGACCCGATAAAGCGGCGGAGCTTCTCCGCCCTCGGGGTCTTCACCGTTCCGGCTGGATCGGACTACTCGAGCACGCTCTTCTAGCCGCTACGCGGGCTGACGAAGCTGCTCAACGGCCGCCAGAACGATCGCTCGGTGGCACGTGGACTCATCCGCCTCGAAGCACATGACAGCGACCTTGCGGTCTTCGGCGAGGGATGAAAGCTCAACCAGGGCAGCCCGGGCGGAGTCGGACTTCAACTCCACGGAGTACCGCGCCCGGCTCAGCTGACCAGCCTCACCTTCGAGTGCGAATCCCGCACGGTTGTCCTTTGGATTACCAAGCGCCCTCAGGTGTTGGTACTCGATCCCAGCCACTGCCAGCGCGGAAGCCAGCGCGACTTTCGAGAAACCACGCTTGCGAGACAGCGGGTTGAGGCGAACGTCAACGACCACCTGGACACCGCGAAGACGCAGCCTGCTGATGAATGCGTCGATGTCGAGGCCTTCATAGCCGACACCGAGCAGGGCGCCCGAGGTTGTGGTCATGCCCTCCAGTCAAGCATGCACGCCGTGGCACTCCAGCCCCGAGCTTCGTCGAACCACGTCTTCTGCTGCTACTCCAGTGTCGCAAGCCCTAGCGGCACAAGGCATCAAGTGGTAAATGTAATGACCATGACTGAGCCCACCGACGCCGTCCAGGTTCCGCCGCCCCGCTTCAGCCTGCTGAACATCCACCGAGACCGGCTGGACCTCAGCACGCTTCTAGATGGGGAAGCAACCGCAGGTTCTGTGTGGACCGCAGCGTCGCAAGAGACAGTCCATGGCCTCAGCCTCGAGTTGGACGGCCACCGAGCAGTCGTAGCCCTAGACCCCCACACGTTCGAGATCACCGAGACGGCAACCGACTCCACCCCGACGAGCGTCCGCGAACTCGCCCGCGGCACCTACATTCGCTACCTCCAAACGTGCGTGACCATTGGCGCTTTCACCTTCGAGGCCATTCCCACACAAGGGCGAGATGGTGCCATCAGACGCGAATCCCTGCGACTCGATGCTGCCGCCCTTGGCGCTGAGTGGCTCGGACAGCTACCCACCGTGACACCCGCGGTCTCGCGGCGCTTACCGCTCCGCTCGGAGCTGACCGTCATCGACGCACCTTTGCCCCAAGGCGATGGGGATGTCCACGACAGCCGGACTTAGGCCTCGTGATCGACGTGCGTTGCGACCAGGGCGGCACCGCCCGAGGCAAGCCTTCGACCAGCTGGCTGCGAGGCCGGCACCGTCACGACGCGGCGGCTCATCGCTGGTGTCCTGCGACGTGCACGATCGTCGTCTCGTCGGGAACAGTGGGAAGGAGACGGGAGCCTCATAGGGCAATTCAGGGTGGGCCAGCAGCAGCGCCAGCGTCACATGACTTCGATCTCGGGTGGTGCCACTAGTTGCTCGAAGTTCAGGGAAGGCAGCCTCCCAAAGGTCGCGATTACTCTTCGGGAGCATCATGCCTTTCCAGAGCCACCTGAGCAGGGCGGCGTTGAGATGCTCCGCCTGCTCTGCCGGCGTTCCCAACCGTGTGACTGCTTGATAGAGCTCGGCTGTGCGATCGAGATCACCGAGGTTGCTGCTGTCGTTTGACCCCCAGAAGAGTTCGAGAGGAAGCAGAAGAGTCCCCGAGCGCGGGCCCCATCAAGTCAGCAAGGGCCTCTGGCTTGGACGCTCCCATGACGTCCTGGATGAAGACGCGGGATGCTGCCTCGGCCACGTGAACTCCCTTCCCTTCTGCTGGAGGTGTGGTCATGGCAATTCCATGCGCGGCACCCCGGCGATGACCACCGGCGGATGCCCATCCAGATGCGCATGGCCCTCAGGACGCCACATCCGTAAAGGAGTGCCTTCTCCAGCTACAGCAACGAGAGCGCAACTCCCCCGACCAGCCCCAGGAGGGCCAAGAGAACAGCTGCATACGACACGTAGAGCCAGCCACGCCGTCGCGGGATTTGGTTCCTCAGTGCATTCGCTCGTCCGCGAAGCCGCTCAAGGAGAAGATCGCGAGGCGAGCCACCTTGCCCACGGGCATGATTCTCCGGGTCGAAGATCGGGGCGACGGTCTCATCTTGGCGAGTTCGGACGAACGCTGCGACGAAAGTAGCGATGACTGCGACGCTTGCCAGCATCAGTGACCACACCAGCGCGGGCGCTTCCGTGACCCCGAAGGAGGCAAGTATTGTCGCGTCGGCCGCGACAACGAGTGCACACACGACAAGGGAGGCACTCACTACTTTGTCGAGTTCTTCGGATCGCGTCTCGAGCATGTCGTGTTCGCGTTCGGCCAAGAGGAGTTCGTGATCCGCCCCGGTCGGTTGCCTGCTCGCGGGTCGCAGACAGGTTAGGACAGAGACAAGAGTGAGCATGATTCAAGCCTAGGGCTGCGCCAGATCGGCACCCCGAGCGAGGGGCGTCCCAAAGATTCAGCTAGGACCTCGTGATTTGACGCCCTTCGGTCTGCACGAACACTGGCTGAGTCTTCGAGAGTTGCCGCATGCCCTAATCACGTGAGCCAATCCGCCCCCACATCTTCCCCTGCAGCCCTCCCTCTAGCACACTCTGGTCATAACAATGACCAACTTGCCGAGGAGGTGCGCGACGCGATGGACAAGTACCGCCCGCAGCTCGCGCCGGCCCGCTGGGCGCCCATCCGCGACTTCGTGCTCGAGCTCGTCACAGAACTGCACCCGCCGACCCCGAAGTACGCCACTGACGTCTGCAGTTTCCTTGCCCGCCACGTCGACTGGGCCCTCACTGCCGCCGGGCTCACTCTCGACCGGGAGGACATGTTCCTTCCCGCTCTTATGCACCGCTCCGCCACCGAGACCTATACGTCGCCCAAGACCCGGCAGCTGATGGAGGCCCGGCTGCTGAAGATCGCGGACGCCATTGGCGAGGACGGTCGCGTTCACCGCCTCAAAGTTCACGTCGACGACATCCAGCCGTACGACCACGACGGCCTCATCAACGTGTCCTCCTGGGTGGCGTCGCAAGCGGACCCCACCAAGCGACGTTACGGCTACGCCATGCTCGGCTTCTGCGCGGGAGCAGGACTCCGAGCAGCCGAACTGGCCGGGCTCCGAGCCGCTGATGTCACCCTCACCACTGATGGGTACGTGGTGGCCGTGCAGGGTGACTACCCACGGAGTGTTCCCGTCCACCCGGACTGGACGACGAGTGTCGACAAGGCTCTTGAGGACGTCAGGGACGACGAGTACGTCATCGGCGGCGAGACGTTCGAGCGCCGTCGAAACGTGGTGTCCCACTTCGGCCGCCGCCGCACGGGCAGCAGCTCCGGGAAGGTGTTCATCGGCGCGGAGCGGCTGCGCGTGACGTGGGTCATCCAGATGCTCGACGCTCTCCCCCTCGCCACCCTTGTCCACATCGCTGGCTACAAGAACCCCTCCTCGCTTGTGCGCTACATGGGCCACAGCACTGTTATGCCCCAGGACGAGCTGTTCGCAGCGATGCGCCTCACGGTCGTGACCCGATGACCGGGGCGGTGGAGAACCACGATGACCTCGAGGCAACCGAGGTCGGCGACGACGTCATGTTCGATCTTGGCGGCTTCTCCGAGGACGAGATCCGGGCATCGTCAGGCCGGATGACGATGTTCACCTCGAGCATGGTCGCCCAGTACGCCCGCCGCGTCGACGCCGCAGGCATCGTTCCCCTCATCGAACAGTGGCGACAGGAAGACAGCTACGGGCGCGCACCCGGTGGCCGGCCGCCGATGCTGGACGACCGCATGATCCTTATCGCCTCGATGCTGCTCATGCGCGAGGAGAGTCCCCTCCTCGTCACCAACCTCCGAGACCTCTTCTGGCGGCGCCTGGATCACCGCGGCCGTGACACCCTCGGCATCAGCCACCTGGAGCCCACCGACGATGACGACAGGGATGCCTACAACTGGTACTTCCGTGTCTGGCGTGCTCTACACCGCTTGATCGACACCATCGATGCCTGGCCCGTCGAGAAGCGTCAGCTGATGACTCTTGCCGAGCGGAACCGTCAGTTCTCGCTCCGTGACCAGAACATGGTGCGGCTGAAGAAGGAGCGCAACAAGCGCTTCACGAACACGATGCTCGAGATGACCCTCAACGAGCAGCCGGAGGAGCTCAGGACGAAGTGGCAGGGCGCCCTGTCGATCGACCAGACGTCCATTCGGGCACCAAGTCAGCGGAAGCCCTGGGGACGAAACAAGAAGACCCGCGAGGAGATGCCGCGCTTCAACCCGAAGACGCGGGAGGAGATGCCGCGGCACATGCTCGAGATCGACGCGATCCCCTACCCGGCGGACAAGTCAGCGCCGAACAAGGACCACACCACGGCGACCGACGGTAAGAGCGGGTCGTTCCGCGGCTGGCCTCTGTCGTACATGGGCAACATCATGATGCAGGCCATTGAGGACCCCTCCCGGCCTGCCGAGCACCCGCAACTAATCATCGCTGGCGGACTCGGCCGCATCGGTGCCGAGGTCTCCGAACACACCATCTCAGCCGTCGACTCCGTCCTCGAGCGCGGCCACAAGATCACGCGTCTGACCGCTGACCGCGGGTACAACGGCGGCATGAAGAAGGAGAACTTCCACCTCCCCATGAAGGAGCGTGGCATCCCGCTCGTCGTCGACTACAACACCAAACAGCGCGGTATCAAGGGTCAGACCGCCGGCGCCATCCAGGTCGAAGGCGCGCACTACTGCCCCGCCATGCCCAAGAACCTCATCCAGGCGACCGTCGATGTCGAGGCGCCAAAGTCCGCCGCGAACAACATCGACCCCGAGACCTACTACAAGCGCATCGACGAACGAGTCCACTACAAGCTCCGCCGGAAAGAGAAGCCTGACACAGACGGCAATGTCCCCATGATGTGCCCGGCCGTCGGCCCGAACGCCACCGTCGAGTGCCCCCTCAAGGAGCTCCACAACAAAGCCCCCGACAAGCCGCGCCCCGTCGTCTTGAAGCGGAACCTTCCGGCCGTGCCCGACAAGATCTGCACCCAGACGTCCGTCAAGTTCGCCCGTGAAGACGGCATCGAGACTGAGCAGGCACTGCACTACGGCAGCCGTGAGTGGCACGAGATCTACGAGCACGACCGCAACAGCATCGAGAGCATCAACGCCTACCTCAAGACCGGACCCGAGCGCATGGACGAATCCGCCGGCCGACGCGTTCGCGGTCTCGCCGCTCAGTCCTACATCTTCACGATCATGATGGTCACCACCAACCTGCGGCGCATCGCGAAGTTCATGAACACCCGCCGGAAGGCGCAGCCCAAGACGCCGCCGATCCAGCGCAGCCGCGACCGGAACAACCTCACGAACTACAGACGCTGGTACGACCGGGTCGACGCCGTCTTCGAGGAAGACCTGCCCCCGGAGGAACCCGCTCCCGCGCTTCGGACTTAGCGAGTCCGCCGCCTTCTGACACTTCACCCAGCAAGACCGGACAATCTGCCGCGCCCGAAAGGCGCGGCTTTCGTCAGTTCGAGCTCGGGAGCGAACGTTCACAGCTCACGGGCCCAGGGGCGCAGGTGTCGAAGTGGCAAGATCAGCCCCCAGAGACGAGAAAAGCCCCCGGAGATCCGGGGGCTTTCTCTTAGAGGCTAGTTACGCAAACGGATTTCGCCAGTTCCGTAAACAGCCCTCTGGCGGTACCGGTGGGATTTGAACCCACGGTGGAGTTAACCCCCACACATGTTTTCGAGACATGATCCTTCGGCCGCTCGGACACGGTACCGAGAACGAGTTTAGTACATCCGGCGGCAGGGACGAAACCGGGCGATGCGTCGCACACAGGCGCGCGCCTCCTCGGGGTTGTGCACAGGGTGCACGCACGCCCGGAACGGGCATCGGAGCCCGGCGTAACCTCGGCCCATGCCCTCACGCCACACCGTCCTCGCCTTCGTCTCGGGCGTCGGCGTCACCCTCGCCACCACGGCCGCCGCCGGCGCCGGCGTCACCCGCTTCATGCAGCGCCGCAACGCGGCCGCCGCCGACCTGAACGCCCTGCTGCCCGTCCACTCCGCCTGGTGGCGCGACCGCTTCGACCGCAAGGGCAAGCTGCTCTACGTCGCGATGGGCGACTCCGCTGCGCAGGGCATCGGTGCCTCGAGCCCGGCCCGCAGCTACGTCGGCCGGCTCTCCGCCTTCATGCGCCGCCAGAGCCACACGTCGCTTCGCGTCGTCAACCTCAGCGTCAGCGGCTCGACCACCTGGCTCTGCCGTAAAGACCAGCTGCCGAAGTTCGAGAAGTACGAACCCGATGTCGTCACCGTGGCCATCGGCGCCAACGACATCATCCAGTTCAACCCGGAGTCGTTCGAGAAGAACCTCCGCGTCATCTACGGCGCCCTGCCCTCGCACGCCATCGTCGGCGACCTGCCCGCCATGTGGATACCCGACCGCGAGAAGAAGCTCGTCGAGGCCAACGCCATCGTCCGCCGCGTCGCCGGCGAGTTCGGCCTCACCGTGGCCCCGCTCTACGAGACCACTCGCAAGCAGGGCTTCTTCCGCACCTACCGCAACTCGGCCGGCGACCTCTTCCACCCCAACGACCGCGGCTACCGCGTCTGGGCCTCCGCCTTCGAACCCGCCGTCGCCGCCCGCCTCGCCCGCATCGCCGCCGACGATGCCGCCTCAGCCCACGAAGCCCGCGAGGCCGAAGCCGTCGCCGCGCACACCGCCGCCGCGTCCGCGACGGGCACCGCAGGAGGCGCGGCCACGTCCCCGACAGGCGCCCCGTCGGATGTCGGAGGCGCCTCCTAGGCTGACCACATGGCCCGCCCCACCACTCCCCCGTTCCGCTGCACCGAGTGCGGGTGGACGTCGCTCAAGTGGGCCGGCCGCTGCGGCGAGTGCCAGCAGTGGGGCACCGTGGTCGACGTCACCTCGGCCCTCGTCAGCGCCCGGGGCACGGCATCGGTTCGCGTGGAGGGCGACCGCGTCGCCCGACCCATCACCCAGGTCGAGGCCAACAGCGTCGCCTACTGGCCGAGCGGCATCGCCGAGTTCGACCGCGTGCTCGGCGGCGGCATCGTCCCCGGCGCGGCCATCCTGCTCAGCGGCGAACCCGGCGTCGGCAAGTCCACCCTGCTGCTCGAGGTCGCCTCACGCGCCGCGGCCACCGGCGCCCGCGTCCTCTACGTCACCGCCGAAGAGAGCGCCTCGCAGGTCCGCCTTCGCGCCCAACGCACCGGAGCCATGCACGACAACCTCTTCCTCGCCGCCGAGGTCGACCTCTCGGTCATCCTCGGCCAGATCGACCAGGTCGACCCCCAACTCGTCATCGTCGACTCGGTGCAGACCGTCTCGTCCTCGACCATCGACGGCATCGCCGGCGGCACCTCCCAGGTGCGCGAGGTCGCCTCGACCCTCATCCGCGTCAGCAAGGACCGCAACCTGCCCGTGCTGCTCGTCGGCCACGTCACCAAAGACGGCACCATCGCCGGGCCCCGCCTGCTCGAACACCTCGTCGACGTCGTCTGCCAGTTCGAGGGCGACCGCCAGACCGCGCTCCGCTTCATCCGCGCCCACAAGAACCGCTTCGGCCCCACCGACGAGGTCGGCTGCTTCGAGATGACCGGCGACGGCATCGCCGAGGTCGCCGACCCCAGCGGCCTCTTCATGTCACGCAACGGCACCCCCGTCAGCGGCACCTGCATCACCGTCGCGATGGAAGGCCGCCGAGCCCTGCCCGTCGAGGTCCAGGCGCTCATCGTCGCCAGCTCGACACCCCAACCCCGCCGCGTCGTCAACGGCGTCGACTCCTCGCGCGTCGCCATGCTGCTCGCCGTGCTCGAACGCCGCGCCGGCATCCGCCTCGGCGACGCCGACGTCTACGTCAGCACCGTCGGCGGCATCAAGATCACCGAACCCGGCGCCGACCTCGCCATCGCGCTCGCCCTCGCCAGCGCCAGCCGCGAGAAGCCCTTTCCCCAGACCATGGCCGCCGTCGGCGAGATCAGCCTCGCCGGCGAGATCCGACCCGTCTCCTCCCCAAAGCAACGCGCCTCCGAAGCCCGACGCCTCGGCTTCACCCAGCTCGTCGACGCCGAGGCGGGCAACCTGCGCGAAGCGCTCCGCCGGGCGTTCAGCGCCGCGGGCTCCGAACGCGACCGCGAGCTCGACCGGGCCTTCTAGGCCGAGGCGACCCGCGCCTCCTGAGCTCCGACACCCGCCAGCTCGAGCACGGCCCGTCGAATGGTCCCTGATCGTCCTTCCGACGCACCCGAGCGACGAATCGGGACCACTCGACCCGCGCCTCCGGAACCCGGGTGGCCCCCGGCACGAGACCCGAGCGCGAGCGGGCAGAAGATGCTCCTCCCGCGGACGTGAAGCGCACCTCCGGCCCACTCGGCCGCCACACCCCGCACCGCCGGGCCGACCCCAACCCGGCCCCACCCGTCCCCACCCACCGGGGTACGCCCGGGTCGGCGACCTCGCGGGCACGTGCACCCCGCTCCACGCGGATTCTCAGCCCACACGCCGCGGTGGTCCCGGCCAACCCCCTGACCGGCCCTTAACCTGTGCCCATGTCGACGTTCAAGAACCCGGTCGGGCCGCAACCGCCCTCGGTCTACTGGCGTCGTCGCGCGGTGCTCGCGCTCGGTCTGATCGCGGTCGTGGTCATCATCGTGTTGATCGTCGTCCGCCCCGGATCGGGCTCGGCAGAACCCGGTGCCGCCGCGACGACCTCCGCACCCGCAGGCGACGCGGCCACCCCCTCGCCCGCGCCCAGCGAGACCGCCCCCGCGGCCGACGCCACCACCGACCCGTCCGACGACGCGACCGACGATGCCGCGGCCGCCGCCTCCGACGCCCCGACCTGCTCGACCCGCGACATCGACCTCAAGCCGGTCACCGACAAGACGACCTACGCCGCCACCGAGCTGCCGCAGATCTCGATGACGATCACCAACTCGGGCCGCTCCGACTGCTCGATCGACCTGGGTTCGGCGCAGCAGACGCTCGTCGTCTCGAGCGGCGAAGAGCAGTACTGGTCGTCGAAGGACTGCCAGGTCAACGGCACCAACCAGGTCGTCACGCTCACCGCCGGCCAGACCCTCAGCACCCCCGCCATCGCCTGGGACCGCACCCGCTCGTCCGCCGAGACCTGCGAGTCGACCTCGCGCACCCCCGTCACCGCGGGCGGCGCCACCTACCGGCTCTCCGTCTCGGTCGGCGACATCACCTCCGCCGACACCGCCCAGATGATCCTGAACTGACAGTGACCCACCCCGTGAACGCAGCCACCCCCTCCTCCGACCCCGTCGACCCGGCCGACCGCAACGGCACCTTCCGGTCCGAGTCGCTCGAGCACGCCCTCGCCGCGCAGGACGCCGCCGCCGTCGCCTTCGCCCTCCGTCACGACGTCGTCGTGGTGCCGAAGCTCGTGCTGCCGACCGACCCGACCGACGCCCCCTCGACCGGTGGCCCCGACGACGGCGCCCTGCCCGACGAAGGCGACCAGGTGCGCGTCTTCGGCCGCGAGAACACCGACAAGCGCATCCTGCTGCTCTTCTCGTCGGACGAGACCTACGCCGCGATGGTCCCCGACGACCCCAACCGCCAGGTCATGCTCTACGACGCCCTGTCCCTGCGGGCGTTCCTCGAGGCCCACCTCGACGTCATCGAGCAGGTCTTCTTCGACATCGCCGGCCCGCACACCATGGCCGCCAACCCCGACGACCTCCTCAAGGCCCTCGGCTAGCCAGCACCCCGAGGAGGCGCGGGTCCAGTGGTCCCGAAGCGTCCCTCCCAGCGTGGCGAAGAACGATTCAAGACCACTCGACCGGCCGCGAGCGGACGTGAGTGAGCCCGTGGTCGGGCCCGATGGCGGGCCTGAGCCCAGCCGGAACGACTACAGGGCGGGCAGCGCCTTGAGCATGCGCGAGTTGCCGAGCGTGTTCGGCTTGACGCGCGCCAGGTCGAGGAACTCCGCGACGCCCTCGTCGGTCGAGCGGACCAGCTCGCCGTAGACGTCCGGGGGCACGAGCCCCTCGTCGCCGACGTTGAGGTACCCGTGCTTCTCGAAGAAGTCGACCTCGAAGGTCAGGCAGAACAGCCGGCCGATCTCGAGCCGGCGAGCCGCCCCCTCGAGCGACTCGAGCAGGCGGTGACCGACCCCCTTGCGGATCCACGCCGGGTCGAGGGCGAGCGTGCGCACCTCGGCGAGGTCGTCCCACATGACGTGCAGCGCGCCGCAGCCGATCGGCACCCCGTCGGGCCCGACCGCGATCTGGAACTCCTGCACGTCGCCGTACAGCGTCACGAGGTCCTTGCCCAGCAGGATGCGCTTCTGCACGAACGGCTCGCAGAGCCGCTGGATGTGCGGCACGTCGCTCACGACGGCGTCACGCACCGTGATGCCGTGCCGGTCGGCGGCGCCGTGCCGGTCGGCGGCACCCTGCCGGTCGGCGGCGCCCTGCGGGTCGACGCGGCCCGGTCGGCCGAGACCGCCCGTCGCATCGGCACCGGTCGTCGCGTCGGCGGCGTCAGACATCAGGCTCCCTCAAGCACACGACCCGAGGAGGCGCGGGTCGCCGCCCAGCCTAGCGACGCGGTGGCGACCCGGCCCCGGGTACGCCGAAGGGCGGCCCCTCTGCTGAGGGACCGCCCCGGGCGTCGAAGGCGACCCGCGCCTCCTTCGGTGTTGCTGTCGTTCGGTGTCGCCGTGGTGCTGGTGCCTCAGCTCTCGAGCTCGGGAGCGTCGCCCACGAGCACCTCTTCGCGACCCGGCTGACGCGAGGTGGCGAACGTGAACTCACCGTCGACGAAGTCGACCTGGACGTGGTCGCCCGCGTTGAGCTCACCCTGCAGGATGCGCTCGGACAGGCGGTCCTCGACCTGCTGCTGGATCGCACGACGCAGCGGGCGGGCACCGAGCGACGGGTCGAACCCGATCTCGATGAGGCGCTCCTTCGCGGACTGCGAGAGCACGGCCGTCATGTCGCGGTCGAGCAGACGGTCGGACAGGCGCTTGATGAACAGGTCGACGATCTGCAGCAGCTCTTCTTGGTTGAGCTGCGGGAACACGATCGTCTCGTCGACGCGGTTCAAGAACTCGGGCTTGAAGTGCTTCTTGAGCTCTTCGGTGACCTTCGAACGCATGCGATCGTACGAGGTGGCCGTGTCGCCCTCGATCTGGAAGCCCACGGGACCACCCGTGATGTCTTTCGTGCCGAGGTTGGTCGTCATGATGATGACCGTGTTCTTGAAGTCGACGACTCGACCCTGACCGTCGGTGAGACGACCTTCTTCGAGCACCTGCAACAGCGAGTTGAAGATGTCGGGGTGGGCCTTCTCGATCTCGTCGAACAGCACCACCGAGAACGGCTTGCGGCGGACCTTCTCGGTCAGCTGGCCGCCCTCTTCGAAGCCGACGAACCCGGGAGGGGCACCGAACAGCCGCGAGACGGTGTGCTTCTCGCCGTACTCGGACATGTCGAGCGAGATCAGCGCACCCTCGTCGTCGAACAGGAACTCGGCGAGCGCCTTGGCCAGCTCGGTCTTGCCGACGCCCGTGGGCCCGGCGAAGATGAACGAACCAGAGGGACGCTTGGGGTCCTTCAGGCCGGCACGCGTGCGACGGATGGTCTTCGAGAGGGCCGCGATGGCCTGCTCCTGACCGATGACGCGCTGGTGCAGCGCCTTCTCCATGAAGACGAGGCGCGAGGTCTCTTCTTCGGTGAGCTTGAAGACCGGGATGCCCGTGGCCTGAGCCAGCACCTCGGCGATGATGCCCTCGTCGACCGTGCCACCGGCACCGGCCTCGCCCGAACGCCACTGCTTCTCGAGACGGAGGCGCTCACCGAGCAGCTTCTTCTCCTCGTCGCGGAGCGAGGCGGCCTTCTCGAAGTCCTGGTCTTCGATCGCGCCCTCTTTCTGGCCGCGGACGCCGGCGATGCGCTCGTCGAACTCGCGCAGCTCGGGCGGCGCGGACAGGATCGACAGGCGCAGGCGGGCGCCGGCCTCGTCGATCAGGTCGATGGCCTTGTCGGGCAGGAAGCGGTCGCTGACGTAGCGGTCGGCGAGGTTCGCCGCCGCGACGATGGCGCCGTCGGTGATGGACACCTTGTGGAAAGCCTCGTACTTGTCGCGCAGCCCCTTGAGGATGTTGATCGCGTGCGGCAGCGAGGGCTCGTTGACCTGGACGGGCTGGAAGCGACGCTCGAGGGCGGCGTCCTTCTCGAAGTGCTTGCGGTACTCGTCGAGCGTGGTCGCACCGATCGTCTGCAGCTCACCACGGGCGAGCAGCGGCTTGAGGATCGACGCGGCGTCGATCGCGCCCTCGGCGGCACCCGCACCCACGAGGGTGTGGATCTCGTCGATGAAGACGATGATGTCGCCGCGCGTGCGGATCTCTTTGGTGACCTTCTTCAGGCGCTCCTCGAAGTCACCGCGGTAGCGGCTGCCGGCGATGAGCGAACCGAGGTCGAGCGAGTAGAGCTGCTTGTCCTTCAGCGTCTCGGGCACCTCGCCCTTGACGATCGCCTGCGCCAGGCCCTCGACGACGGCGGTCTTGCCGACGCCGGGCTCGCCGATCAGCACGGGGTTGTTCTTCGAGCGACGGGAGAGGATCTGCATGACCCGCTCCATCTCTTTCTCGCGCCCGATGACCGGGTCGAGCTTGTTGTCGCGCGCGGCCTGCGTCAGGTTGCGACCGAACTGGTCGAGCACCTGGCTGCCGCCCTGCGCGCCCTGGGTCTGTTCGCCGCCCACGGCCACCGCCTCTTTCCCCTGGTAGCCGGAGAGGAGCTGGATGACCTGCTGGCGGACCCGGTTGAGGTCTGCGCCGAGCTTCACGAGCACCTGGGCGGCGACACCCTCACCCTCGCGGATGAGGCCGAGCAGGATGTGCTCGGTGCCGATGTAGTTGTGGCCGAGCTGCAGCGCCTCGCGGAGGCTCAGCTCGAGGACCTTCTTCGCCCGGGGCGTGAAGGGGATGTGGCCGGTCGGCTGCTGCTGGCCCTGGCCGATGATGTCTTGCACCTGCTCGCGCACCGCGTCGAGCGAGATGCCCAGCGACTCGAGGGCCTTGGCGGCGACGCCTTCGCCCTCGTGGATGAGGCCGAGCAGGATGTGCTCGGTGCCGATGTAGTTGTGGTTGAGCATCTTCGCCTCTTCTTGGGCGAGGACGACGACGCGACGGGCACGGTCGGTGAATCTCTCGAACATCTTCTTTGCTCCCTAGGTGGCGGGGTGGTTGTCGCCACCGAATGTGCATCTGGCGCCCGCAGGGTACGGCACCTGTTTACAGAGAGAGTAACCAGGGCCCGCGGCTTAATCTGCCCCTGTTCGCTGGGGGCATAGAGCAGTGCGCAGGCGGGCTGACGGGGCACGCTGACAGGGGCGGCGGCTAGCCTCGCGCACATGGGCAAGTTCACGGTCGGTCTCGTTCCGCACCCCACCAAGTCGGTGCTCGACAGCGTCGCCATCATCCGCGACTGGACGACCCGGTCGCAGGCGCACCTGCTCGCGATGACCCCGGACGCCGCGCGCGTGGGCGAGGGCGTCGAGCTGGTCGACGAGCAGGCGTTCCGCGACCGCGTCTCGGTCGTCGTCGCGTTGGGCGGCGACGGCACGATGCTCGGGGCCATGCGCCTCGTGGCCGAGCGCCCCGTGCCCGTGCTCGGCGTCAACTACGGCAACGTGGGCTTCCTGGTCGAGGTCGAGCCGCGCGACCTGCCCGAGGCCCTCGACCGCATCGGCGACAAGCAGTTCTCGCTCGAACCGCACCACGCCCTCGAGGTCACGCACACCGCGACCGGCTTCGAGAACACCTACCTCGCCTTCAACGACGCCTCGGTCGCCCGTCGCCCGGGCGAGGGCGTCGTCACGGCCGACCTGGTGCTCGACGAGACGCCCTACGGCTACTACAAGGCCGACGCGATCGTCGCGGCGACGCCCGCCGGGTCGACGGCCTACAACTACGCCGCGGGCGGGCCCATCCTGTCGCCCGCCATCGCGGCCGTCGTCGTCACGCCGGTGGCGCCGATGTCCGGCATCGACCGCTCGGTGGTGCTCGGCCCGCGCGAGCGGCTGCGCTTCGAGATCGGCGGGGGCACGCACTCGGCGGCCCTCGAGGTCGACGGCCGCGTCGTCGCCGACGTCAGCGAGGGCTGCCTGATCACGCTCGTGCTGCGGCGCGACGCGGGCCAGGTCATCCGCCTCGACGCCGACCGGCACGGCCGCAAGGGCCGCCTCAAGCTCAGCCTGCTCGACCTGCCGCTGCGCGAGGACCAACTCCTCGAGCTCGTGCCGACCGACGTCCGGGCCCGCTTCCGCGAGCGCGCCGAACGCGCGGGCGGCATCGCCGGGGTCGTGCACGACGACGACACCTCCGTCACCGGCATCAGTCCCCTGCGCTGACGCGCCCGCACGCAGACCCCGGCCCGGCCCGGCCCCCCGCCGCCCGCCCGTAGGAGGCGCGGTGCGCGATGCTCGCGCACCGCGCCTCCCAGGGTCTGCCGCCGTCGTGCGAGCCCCGCCGGGCCTGCCGGCCCCGGCGGCCCCGGCAGCCCCGGCGGCCCCGACGGTCCGCGGCTAGAACACCTCGCCCAGCGCCTCGGCGAACACCTGCTCGGGGTCGCGGACGAACCCGCGTCGGGCGAACCAGGCGCAGACGTTCCGGCAGTCGCGCTCGAGCAGGTCGACTCCGTTGGGGTTGCTGGCGACGTCGACGAGCTGGGGCACGTCGATGGCGACGACGCGGCCGTCGTGGACGAGCAGGTTGTACGGCGAGAGGTCGCCGTGCGCGAAGCCGGCCCGGGCGAACCCGAGCACGATCTCGTGCACCTGCTCGAACAGCGGCCACAGCTCGGCCCCGTCCGCCCCGACCTGCGCGAGCCGCGGGGCGGCCTCGCCGCCGTGGCCGACGAACTCCATGAGGATCTCGGTGCCGCTGATCTGCACCGGGTACGGCACCGCGACGCCGAGGGAGTGCAGGCGGCACAGCGCGTCGAACTCGGCCGCGGCCCAGAGCCCGGCCTGCACGCGTCGGCCGTGCCGCGAGCCGCGGGCCATCGCCCGGCCGTCGCGGGTGTTGCGGACGCGTCGGCCCTCGCGGTACTCGGACGAGCGGTGGAAGTCGCTCTGCTCGGCGCCCCGGTACCGCTTCGCGGCGAGCGAGGAGGCGCGGGCACCGTCCCCGGGGCCCAGCACGACGTGGGCCGGCACGGCTCGGTCGATCAGGTGGACGTCGGCCTCCTTGCCGGTCTTGACGACGCCGAGCTCGGTGTCGATCGCGGCGGCGGAGGTGACGACCCACGCGGGCCAGGGTCGGGGCCCTCGTTCGGTGGGGGTGGCGGCCGGCCAGGTGGACCAGCGCTGGTCGGCGTCGACGTCGGGGTCGACGGTGGAGAAGGTGGGTACGACGAAGTCGTCGGAGAAGGTCAAGCTGTGCTCCAGGGGAAGCGGGAGACCTGCCCGGCCGGGGCACGCGGGTGCGCGCGCCGTCGCCTTCCGGTGACGGGGCCGCGACGAGGCGGTGCCGACTACGGGCGGAGGGTCTCGGGGTGAGAGGGGTACGCGTGGCGTGCGTCGACGGCAGTCATGCTCATCACCCCTCTCGTGCGGCCCGCGCGACGTGTCGCCCGCGGCCCGTGCTCCTCGTGACCCGGCCACCTGGTGCCCGGGTCCGCCCACGCTACCGCCCCGCGCCTCCCCTGTCGACGGCCAGTAGTCGCTCGTCGATGTCGCTCGTCGATGTCGCTCGAGTGGTCCCGAATCGTCGTTCGGGCGGCTCCGAAGGACGATTCGGGACCACTCGACCGCCGCAGAGCGAGACGCCCGGCTCGTGACGCGTGTCATGACAGCGGACACGGTCGACGAGTTCGTCGGCCCGACGCCCGCGCAGGTCGTCGTCCGTGCACCGGACCGTGCGCCAACCGGCATCGGCGAACCTTTCACGGCGCAAGATGTCCTGGCGGAACCGCCAGGGGTCACGCCGGTGTTCGTCGCCCTCGTACTCGATGGCGAGCTTGCACCAGGCGTACCGGAGGTCGGGTTTGCCGAGGTAGCGTCCCCGGTCGTCGTGCGTCCGGGTGTTGATCTCGGGTTCCGGAAGCCCCGCCCGGATCAAGAGGAGGCGGAGCTCGGTCTCCTTCGGCGACTCGACCCCGGGTCGGATCAGCGCTCGAGCTTCTCGCACGCTCGTGATGCCCCGAGCTCGTCCGGCCTCGAGGATCGCTCGGTCGAGGTCGTCGAGTCGTCGGCGTCGCGCCTCGGGCAGGGGCGACCACGATCCCGCCAGGGCATCACCGGTCCGGACGAGGTCGTCGAGGCCCATGAGCTGGCCCGAACGCACCCAAGCCGAGATCGGCTCGGCGACCGGGAGCCCGTCGACGAGACGCAGCGGCACCGGAGCAGCACGATGGCCGACGACGCCGGGGCGACGAACGCTGCGACCCGTCACGCTGCTGACGTGCAGCGGTTCGCGACCCCGGTCCACCCGGCCTGGGACGGGCAGCCCCCAGAGCGCCAGGGCCGTGACGTGGGAGAAGTACCACCCGTCGACCATGACCGGCATGAGGCGCCGGGCCCTGTCACGGACGGTGCCGACCCGGTCCCCGTCCGCGGCGGCCCTCACCCCGTGGTGGGGTCGAACGAGGTCCGGCCCCCGCATCCTCTCGGGCCCGAGACCCGCGGCCCTGCCCTGCGCGACGGAGAAGGGTTGCTCGAGGTGGCGGGCGACGGCGATCCGGGGCATGACCCGACCTTGGCGGCGGCCACCGGCCCGCGCCTCCCCTCTCGAAGTCGCCTGTGCACGACCGCACCGCCTCGCACGATGTGGACGAGTCGTCCAGCCTGCGACCGCGAGGTCGAGTGGTCCCGAATCGTCCTTCGTGGCGCCGGGAAGGACGATTCGGGACCACTCGACGGACCAGGACGAGACGAGCCCGGGCACGAGCGCGGGCACGACGAAGGGCCGCCACCCGGGTGATCCCGGGCGGCGGCCCTGACGTGGTCCTGCTTCGGCGACGGACGCCGACCGAGGCCTACTGCAGGTAGAGCTGGAGGTCCTGGCTGACGGCCTTCGCGAACATGCGGAGGCGCGCACGGCTCTCGACGCGCGAGACGGCCTGGCGCGACGAGTGGACGCGCTTCGAGATCTCGTCGAGGGTCATCGGCTGGTCGTCGTCGAGGCCGAAGCGCATGCGGATCACGCGGGCCTCGTCGTCGGGCAGCGTCGCCACGAGGGCGTGCATGTCACGGTTGAGCAGCGAGCTCTCGGTGGCCTGCGTGGGCGAGGGGGTCTCCTCGTCCTCGATGAAGTCGCCCAGCTCGCTGTCCTCCGCGTCGCCGACGACGGTGTGGATCGACACCGGCTCGTGCGAGCGCGACTTGAGCTCGACGAGGTCGGCGACCTCCATGGCGACCTCTTCGGCGACCTCCTCGACCGTGGGCGCACGGCCCAGGTCGACGGTGAGGTCGCGCTCGGCCCGCGAGATGCGGTTGATGCGCTCGACCGTGTGCACCGGGATGCGGATGGCACGGGCCTTGTCGGCCAGGCCGCGGGCGATCGCCTGGCGGATCCACCAGGTGGCGTAGGTCGAGAACTTGTAGCCCTGCGTGTAGTCGAACTTCTCGACGGCGCGGACGAGGCCGAGGTTGCCCTCTTGGATGACGTCCATGAAGGGCAGGCCGCGCTGCGTGTAGCGCTTGGCGATGCTGACGACGAGGCGGAGGTTCGCGGTGATCATGCGGTCCTTCGCACGCTCGCCGTCGTGCTGCAGCCAGCGCAGGTCGCGCATCGTCTCGGCGTGGGCCTTGGTGCGGTTCTTCTTGACCGCGTCGGCCGCCTGCAGCTCTTTGAGCTTCTCGCCGGCGAAGAGGCCGACCTCGATGCGGCGGGCGATCTCGGTCTCTTCCGCTGCGTCGAGCAGCGGCATGCGACCGATGTGGCGGAGGTAGTCGCCTACCTGGTCGGTGGAGGCCCCGCGGACCTGTGACAGGACCTCGACCTCGGTGTCGTCGGTGGCCGTGGTGGTGTTGCGCGTGGTGACGGAAGTGGTCGTCATCGTTCTCTCCCTGCTCGAAGTACTGACCTGATGTCGCGTCGATTAGTTCGTGAAGCTCTTCGGCGTACTCAAAGTCTGGCGGGTGGCACCGTCCCGCCAGAAGCCGGGACAGCCTCTCGCGATGCATCTCGGAGCGCACGTCCAGGGTTTCGACAGCAACGGGGTACGGGGGCGAAGGTCCTTTGACAGCAGCTCGATTCGGGTGTAGGTGGCCGCTATCACGCCGGGGGTACACATTCTCAGGTTGCTCACCGGAAAGTCGGCGCCAGATCTGCCGGGGTCCGCACGACGGCACCGCGAGCCCGGGAGGCGCGGTGCCGTCACGCGACGGAGCTCGCGTCAGCGACGCGCCCCGGCGAGGAGTCGGGGGCTAGACCGCGCTGCGGTCGGCGGCGCGACGCGACTCGTCGCGCTCGTCGGCCTCGGCCTTGGCGCGCTCCTCGGCCTCGACCTTGGCGTAGACGGCACGCTCGGTGCGGTCGGAGCGCAGCAGTGCCCGGACGATGAACCAGAAGATGAGGCCCACGACGATGGTGGGCGTCACGGAGAAGACGATGGCTCCGGCGAGGGACTCAGGCACCCGACCAGGGTACGTCGCCCGGCTGGGGAACACCACGGGCACCTCTCGACGCCGAGACGACGGAGGCGCGGTGCCCGACCGGCACCGCGCCTCCTGCCCTCGGGCGGTCGCCCGTGAGGGACGACCGCGAAGGACTACTTGACGAGCGGGAAGAGGATCGTCTCGCGGATGCCGAGGCCGGTGATCGCCATCAGCAGGCGGTCGATGCCCATGCCCATGCCGCCGCTCGGCGGCATGCCGTGCTCGAGGGCGGTGAGGAAGTCGTCGTCGAGGCGCATGGCCTCGGCGTCGCCGCGGGCCGACAGGGCGGCCTGCTCGACGAAGCGCTCGCGCTGGATGACCGGGTCGACCAGCTCGGAGTACGCCGTGGCGAGCTCGAAGCCGCGGACGTAGAGGTCCCACTTCTCGACGACGCCGGGCTTCGACCGGTGCTGGCGGACGAGCGGGCTCGTGTCGACGGGGAAGTCCACGACGAAGGTCGGGCGGTCCAGCGACGGCTTGACGAAGTGCTCCCAGAGCTCTTCGACGAGCTTGCCGTGGGTCTCGTGCGGCACGACGAGGTCGACCGTGGCGGCCAGCGCCTGCAGGTCGGCCACGGTGCTCGACGGCGTGACCTCGACGCCCGCGGCCTCGCTGAGCGACTCGTACATCGGCACGCGCGCCCACTCGCCGCCGAGGTCGTACTCGGTGCCGTCGGCCAGGGTGACGAGGTGCGACCCGGCGACCGCCGTCGCGGCGTTCTGCACGAGCTCTTGCGTCAGGCGGGCCATCTGGTCGTAGTCGCCGTACGCCTGGTACGCCTCGACCATCGCGAACTCGGGCGAGTGCGTCGAGTCGGCGCCCTCGTTGCGGAAGTTGCGGTTGATCTCGAAGACGCGGTCGATGCCGCCCACGACGGCACGCTTGAGGAACAGCTCGGGCGCGATGCGCAGGTACAGCTCGGTGTCGAAGGCGTTGCTGTGCGTCTGGAACGGCCTCGCCGCGGCACCGCCGTGCATCGTCTGGAGCATGGGCGTCTCGACCTCGAGGTACTCGTACGAGTCGAAGGTGCGCCGCAGCGACGAGACCGCCGCCGCCCGGGCGCGCACGGTGGCGCGGGCCTGGTCGCGCACGATGAGGTCGAGGTAGCGCTGGCGCACGCGCGTCTCTTCGCTCAGCTCGGAGTGCAGGTTCGGCAACGGCAGGATGGCCTTGGCCGCGATCGACCACTCCGACACCATGATCGACAGCTCGCCGCGACGCGACGAGACGACCTCGCCCTTCACGAAGACGTGGTCGCCCAGGTCGACCAGCTCCTTCCAGTCGGCGAGGCGCTGCTCGCCCACCTCGGCGAGCGAGACCATGGCCTGGATGCGGCTGCCGTCGCCCGCCTGGAGCGCGGCGAAGCAGAGCTTGCCCGTGTTGCGGGCGTGCACGACGCGGCCGGCGAGCCCGACGACGTCGCCCGAGCGGCTGTCGGTCTCGAGCTCGGCGTGCCGGGCGCGGACGGCGCCGATCGTGTCGGTGATCGGCACGCCGACCGGGTACGCCTCGACGCCGGCCTCGAGCAGACGGGTGCGCTTGTCGAGCCGCACCTGCTTCTGCTCCGACGCCTCGCGGGCGGCGGTGGCGGCCTCGTCGTCGGGGGTGGTGGTCGGATCGGGCGCGGCGGTCATGTGTCAGGTGCTCCTGGGGTGGTGGAGGGGGCGGGAGGCGCGGGCCGGGTCAGGCGCGCGGGTCACCGAACGCGGTGGGGCCGTCGTCGAACGAGGCCATGTCGATGGTACCGGGACCGGCCGAGCCACCGGCCTCGCCGAGGGCGGCGTCCATGGCCGATCGCATCAGCGGGGCGAGCAGGCGACCGGGCTCGGGCAGTCCCAGCTCGGTCAGTAGTCCGACCGACTGCTGGACGATCGCGGCCGAGAACTCGGTGGCGGTCGCGATCGCCTCGGCGTAGCGCTCCCGGTCGGCCTCGGCGACGACGACGGGCTCGGCGCCCATCTCGACGACGAGCGCCTGCCCGATCGGCTGCACGGGGGTCGGGGCGGTGACGGCGCACCAGGCGTCGCGCAACCGCACGAGGTCGATGGTCGTGCCGGTGAAGGCGAGGGCCGGGTGGATCGCGAGCGGGATCGCCCCCGCGGCGAGCGCGGGCCGCAGCACCTCGAGCCCGTGACGGGGCGAGGTGTGCACGACGAGCTGGCCCGGCTGCCAGGTGCCCGTCGCGGCCAGGCCCTGCACGAGGTCGGCGAGCTGGTCGTCGGGCACCGCGAGCAGCACGAGCTCGGACCGCTCGACGATCTCGGGGACGGTCAGCACGGGCACGCCCGGCAGGATCGCCTCGGCCCGGTCGCGGCTGCGCTCGGACACGGCCGAGATGCCGACGATCGCGTGCCCGGCGGCGGCGAGCGCGGCACCGAGCACCGGGCCGACCCGACCGGCTCCGACGATGCCGACGCCCAGGCGGCCGCTGCGTCGGTCGCCCCGCGGGGCCGAGCGGGGGTCGCTGTCGCGCGGGTCGTCGCGCCGGGGGTCGTCGCGGCGGGGGTCGGTCACGGGGTCTCCTCGCTCCAGCGGTGGGTGCGGTCGGCGCGGGCGGCGACGACCGCCTCGCGGCTGGCGGTGGTGAAGAAGCCGAGGGCGTCGTCCTGGTCGAGCGCACTGATCTCGGCCACGATGGGCCCCTGGACGGTGTGCAGGTGCACGGTCGCCAGCCGCAGCCGACGACGCAGCGGGCCCTGCACGAGCCCGACGCTCTGCACGCGCGGCAGCGGCACGATGACGAGCTGCCGCCAGATCGCGCCCTTGCGCAGCAGCAGGGCGCCCGGTGCCGACCGAAACCCGTTGCGACGCCACGAGAACCAGCGCAGCACGGCGGCCCGTCGCGGCGAGACCGTGAAGCCGCCGTCGGTGCCGCTCGAGCGGAGGCCCCCCTCGACCAGCGAGAGGGTGTGCTCCGTCGTCGCCTCGACGGCGTCGCGGACGGCAGGAGGCGCGGCCGCGTCCGTCGCGGAGGCGTGCGGCGTCGAGGCGTGCACGGCGGCGCCCGGCACCGGGGCGTGCGCGGCGGCGTCCGGCACCGGGGTCGGGGCCGTCTCGGAGGCGACCGTCTCGGGGGCGTCCGCCGGCGCGGTCGAGCCGGCCCGCGCCTCCTCGGCGGCGACTCCCACGGCGGCCACGCCGACCAGCTCGGGCAGGACGAGCTCGAGAACGCGGCGGACGTCCTCTTCGTCGCCGACCGGCAGGATGGTCGTGTTCTCCTGCCCGGCGGCGCCCTTGGTGCTCGAGCGCGAGGCGCGGTTGATCTTGACGTCCCACCAGCCGAACGGGCGCCAGAGCAGCGGCTGGCTGACCTTGACCGAGTGGATGCGTCCGGGCGGCAGCGTCTCGTTCGAGGTCGAGAACAGCCCGTAGCCGATGCGGACGCCGTCGCGCGTGCCCGCGATCGTGTACCGCAGCGACTTCGTGATGCGGTTGACGTAGAACCCGCCCGAGCCGAGCACCGCCGGCAGCAGCACGAAGAGCAGGAACCACTCGCCCGTGGTGATCACGCTGACCGCGATCGCGACCACGACGGCCACGAGGAACAGCGTGTAGCCGCTCAGGACGGTCGAGCCGATCAGGCGCCCCGGGGACAGCTCGACGACCGACTGCGGCGGCGCCTCGTCGGGGTCGAGCTCGGGCGCGAGGAACTCGTTCGCGCGCTGCTCGACGAGACCGCCGAAGCCCGGGCGGTGCGGGGCCCGCGCGTCGGGTCGACCCGGGGTCGGGGGGCCGTCGAGGGCGGACGCGGCCGTCGTGCCGCTCGTGCCGTCCGCGGTGGCGCCCTCGGCCGCGACCGGCGCGTGCTGCTGCTGCGCGCCTCCCGCCCTCCGCAGGATCTCGCGGCGCAGGTCGTCGGCCGAGGCCGAACGGAGGTAGGCGAGGTTCACGTTGGCGTCCTGCCCGGCCTGGTTCACCTCGAGCTTGGCGGCGCCGAAGACCCGGGCGAGCAGCGGGCGCTGGATGTTGATGCCCTGGATGCGGTCGAGCCGCGCCCGGCGGTTCGTGCGGAACACGATGCCGCTGCGCACCTCGACGACGTCGTCGCCGACCCGGAAGGTGTTCATGCGCCACGACAGCCAGGCCCCGCCGACGAAGACGGCGATCACGGCGAACGCGGCGAGCAGCAGCCAGCCCAGCCAGCCCTGCTCGACGACGTAGCCGAACGGGTCGCCCTCGTCGCCGCGCCGGCCGCCCGGCACGAACAGCTCGACGACGTACTCGCGCGCGTTGTTGAACAGGATCACCAGCACGGCGACGAGGGCGATGCCGCCCTTGAGCAGCGGGGTGGCCGGGTGCAGGCGGTGCCACTCGCCGTCGGTCAGGGCGGCGACCTCGGGAGGCGCGGGTCGGGCCCCGCCCCCGTCCGCCTCGGTGCGGGGGTCGCTCACAGGCCGGCCCGACGCGACTCGGCCAGCTCGACGAGGCGGTCGCGCAGCCGCTCGGCGTCTTCGGCGGGCACGCCGGGGATGGTCACGGCCGACGCCGCGGCCGCGGTGACGAACTTGAGGTCGCTGAGGCCGAGCGCCCGGACGACGGGCCCGCGGTTGATGTCGATCAGTTGCATGCGGCCGTAGGGCACGGCCACGACCCGCAGGAAGAGGATGCCCTTGCGCAGCAGCAGGTCGTCCTCACGCAGCTGGTAGCCGATCGCCCGCACGCGGCGGGGCGTGAGGGCGGCGACGACGATCGTGATCACCACGACGACCGCGGTGATCGCGTAGGTCCACCACTGGCCGAGCAACCACAGCGGGGCCGTCGCGGCGGCCACGATCAGACCGGTGACGAGGTAGCCGATCAGCTCGGGCCAGACGTACTTCGGCGAGACGCGGGTCCACTGGGCGTCGGGGATGTCGAGTCGGTCCATGTCGGCGTCTCTTCCGGTCGGCGTCGCGGTGGTGCGGCGGCTCTGTCGTCGGGCGGCTGTGTCGTGCGGCAGCTGTGTCGTTCGGCGGCCCTGTCGTTCGGCGGCCCGGTCGTGTGGCGGCCGTCGTGCGGGTGGCCGTCGTGCGGGTGGAGCCGCGCCCGGTCAGACCGCCTGGGTGCCCGAGCCCGAGCCGCGCTCGTCGTCGGCGGGCGGGACGGTGCACATGCGCTCGGCGACGATGCCGGCCGCGAGCAGCCCCGCGCCGCCGACGACGGCCACGATCGTGGGCACGAGGGAGCCTACAGCGAGCCCCACGCCCCGCGACAGGACGAACAGCAGCACTCCCCCGGCGAAGCCGCCGAACAGGGCGCCGGCCAGGCTGCTCGCCTTCGCCAGCAGCAGCACGCGCGTGGCGTAGTAGGGGTCGACGCGCTCCTTGCTCGAGCCCTGGGCGACCCGGCGCACCGGGACGGCCATCGAGACCACCACCGCGCCGATGCCGAGCAGCACGAGGCCGGTGGCCGCGGGCAGGACGATCGACGGCTGCCGCATGGCCACGAGCACCGAGTCGAGGACGAACCCGGCCGCCACGGCCACGATGACCAGGCCGACCAGGGTCGAGGGGCGGGTGTGCTTCACGGGGCTCCTGGGCTGGTGGCGGGTGTCGGGCCGGGGCTGGCGTCGGGGTCGGCGGGGTCGGCGGGGTCGGCGGGGTCGGCGGGGTCGGCGGGGTCGAGCAGGGAGGTCGCCCCCGGCACGGGACGGCTGTGCTCGGTGAGGAGGGACGCGAGGTCGGCGACGCGTCCTGCGCCGGCGAGCCGCGCCTCCGGGTCCAGCTGCAACCAGGGCTCGAGCACGAACGCGCGCTCGGCGGCGCGGGGGTGCGGCACCGTGAGGCGCTCGGTCGCGACGGTCTCGTCGTCGAGGGCCACGACGTCGAGGTCGAGCGTCCGGTCGCCCCAGCGCACGTCGCGGGTGCGACCGTGCGCCGCCTCGATCGCCTGCAGGGCGTCGAGCAGGGCGTCGTCGCCGAGCGTGACGTCGGCCAGCAGCACGGCGTTGAGGTAGGTGGGCTTGGTCGGGTCCCGGCCGTCGAGCGTGACGGCCGTCGACGACACCGGGGCCGAGGCCGCGACGACCGTCACGCCCGGGGTCGCGTCGACGGCCCGCACGGCCTGCCGCAGCAGGGTGTCGCGGTCGCCGAGGTTCGAGCCGAGGGCGATGACCGCCCGCCGGACGCGCGGCGCGGTCGGACCCGGCGCGGTCGACTCCTGCCCGGTCGCTCCCTGCACGGTGGGACCCTGCCCGGTCGCGCCCTGGTCGGTGCCGACCTGCTCGGGCACGCCCCGACCGGACGGGCGCGGGCCGGTCACGCGCGCTCCCGGCTGATCGTGATCGACACGTCGCCGAACGGCACGGTGATCGGGGCACCCGGCTTGTGCACGGTGACCTCGGCCGCGACGGCCGCCCGGTGGGCCAGCACGACGGCGGCGAGCCGCTCGGCGAGGGTCTCGATCAGGTCGACGGGGTCGCGCTCGACGGCGGTGACGAGTTCTTCGGCCAAGACCCCGTAGTGGACGGTCTCGCCGAGGTCGTCGCCGGAGGCCGCGGAGGTCGTGTCGAGGTGCACGACGACGTCGACGACGAACTCCTGCCCGTCGCGGCGCTCGTGGTCGAAGACGCCGTGGTGCCCCGTGGCCCGCACGCCCTCGAGGCGCAGGACGTCGAGGCCGCGGGCGCGGAGGGCCATGGGGCCACCCGTCGCACCGGGGCCGCCGTCGCGCTCGGCCGAGGCGTCGGGCAGGCCGTCCGGGCCGGTCGCGATGCCGGTCACGCGTGCCTCGCCGGTCGGCGGGGTGCGGCGGCACCCTCGGTCCAGGCCTGCAGCACGTCGAGGGCGGCCCGGGTGCCGGCGACGTCGTGGACGCGCACGCCCCAGACGTCGGCCTGGGCGGCGAGCACGCTGACGACGGCGGTCGCGGGGTCGCGGTCGGTCGCCGGCGCCCCCTCGGGGACGAGGTCGGCCAGGAAGCGCTTGCGCGACGCGGCCACCAGCACGGGCAGCCCGAGCCGACCGAGCACGTCGAGGTGCGCGAGGAGCTGCCAGTTCTGCGCGCCGACCTTCGAGAACCCGAGGCCCGGGTCGAGCACGATCGACGTGGGGTCGACGCCCTGGGCGACGAGGTCGTCCACGCGGGCGGCGAGTTCGTCGACGACGGTGCCGACGACGTCGCCGTCGTAGTCGCGCGACGCGGCGGCGGACCCGTGACCCGAGTCGTCGAGGCGCCCACGCCAGTGCATGGCCACGAAGGTGCGACCGCTCGCGGCGACCACCCGTGCCATGTCGACGTCGGCGAGTCCGCCCGACACGTCGTTGACGATCTCGGCACCGGCCTCGATCGCGGCGGCCGCGGTCGACGCGTTCATCGTGTCGATGCTGACGCGCACGCCCTCGGACGCGAGCTGGCGGACGACCGGCAGCACCCGTCGCAACTCGTCCGCCGGCTCGACGCGGGCGGCACCGGGGCGGGTCGACTCGCCGCCGACGTCGACGACGTCGGCGCCCTGGGCGAGGAGCGTCCGCGCGTGGGTCAGGGCGGCGTCGACGTCGAGGTGACGGCCGCCGTCGCTGAACGAGTCGGGCGTCACGTTGAGCACGCCCAGGACGAGGGGGCCCGGCCTACGTCGGACCGCGCGGTCGCGCGGGCGCCGGAGCACGGACGCAGGAGGCGCGGCGTGCGACCCGGGGCCGGTCGCGTCCCGGTCGCGCACCACCGGTGCCGCGTGCGACGCGTCGCGCTGCCGATCGGGTCGCACCCGGGCCTCGACCGCGGGGACGACCTCGTCGAACGACCGCTCGAGCAGCGGCCCCTCGAACCGGCCGCCGGCCACCAGCCGACGACCCGATCGGGCCTCGGGCACGGGAGCGGCAGCGGCGGGTGGGTCCGTCGCCACGGGCGGGTCGGCCGCCACGGGTGGGTCGGTCACGGGCGGGGTCGGGTCGGCCGCGGCCGGACGTGACGAGCCCGCCCCGGGCGTCCCGGCCGGCAGACCGGATGCGGGCGTCGTCGCGGGCGTGTGCGTCACGGGCGGCAACTGGGCCGGCGGGCGGACGGCCGCGGTCTCGCCCAGGGCGAGGACGAGTCGCCCCTGGGTGACGAGACCTTCGGCCGCCTCGTCGGCGGCGGCACGAGTCGACGAGGCCGGTGCGTCGACCACCACGTCGGCGGGGTAACGCTCGCGACCCCGGGGCCGCCTCAGCGGTGCGTCGGGCGGTGCGGCGGGGGTGCCGCCGGACTGGTCGGTCACGTGCGGTACCTCCGTTCGGTGCTCGGGACGAGCCCCCAGGCTAGCGACCGGCTGCGCCGTGGCGCAGCCGGTCGGGCCGATCGTGCGTCAGGCCGTGGCGATGCCGGGCGTCGTGCGGGGCGGACGCGTGCGGGCCGGCTTGGTGGTCGGCTCGGAGTCGACGCCCCCGTCGACGGCCTCGGCGTCGACGGGCGACTTCGTCGGCATGGGGATCGCCGGGCGGTCCGACACGGGACGCTTGTCGCTCGACAGCCACTGCGGGCGTTCGGGCAGCTTCTTGACGTCCTTGAAGATCTCGGCCAGTTCGTCGTGGTCGAGCGTCTCTTTCTCGAGCAGCTCACGGGCGAGGAAGTCGAGCACGTCGCGGTTGTCGTTGATGACCTCCCACGCCTCGTCGTGCGCCTGCTCGAGCAGCACGCGCACCTCGGCGTCGACGGTCTCGGCGATGTTCTCGGAGTAGTCGCGCGAGCTGCCGTCGCGGCCCATCATCATCTCGCCCGAGGCCTGCCCGAGCTTGACCGAACCGACCTTGTTGCTCATGCCGTACTCGGTGACCATCTTGCGGGCCGTCGCCGTGGCCTTCTCGATGTCGTTCGAGGCACCCGTGGTCGGGTCGTGGAAGACGAGCTCTTCGGCGACCCGGCCGCCCATGGCGTAGGTCAGCTGGTCGAGCAGCTCGTTGCGGGTGACCGAGTACTTGTCCTCGAGGGGCAGGACCATCGTGTAGCCGAGGGCACGGCCGCGGGGCAGGATCGTGATCTTGGTCACCGGGTCGGTGTGGCGCATCGCCGCCGCCGCCAGGGCGTGGCCGCCCTCGTGGTACGCCGTGATGAGCTTCTCGTGGTCGTTCATGATGCGGCTGCGGCGCTGGGGGCCGGCCATGACGCGGTCGACCGCCTCGTCGAGGGCGCGGTTGTCGATCAGCTGGGCGTTCGACCGGGCGGTCAGCAGGGCGGCCTCGTTGAGGACGTTGGCCAGGTCGGCGCCGGTGAACCCGGGCGTCTTGCGGGCCAGCACCTCGAGGTTCACCGAGGCGGCGAGGGGCTTGCCCTTGCCGTGCACCTCGAGGATCTGCTTGCGGCCGTCGAGGCCCGGGGCGTCGACGCCGATCTGACGGTCGAAGCGTCCGGGACGCAGCAGCGCCGGGTCGAGCACGTCGGGGCGGTTGGTCGCCGCGATCAGGATGACGTTGGTCTTGACGTCGAAGCCGTCCATCTCGACCAGCAACTGGTTGAGGGTCTGCTCGCGCTCGTCGTTGCCGCCGCCGATGCCGGCACCGCGGTGGCGGCCGACGGCGTCGATCTCGTCGACGAAGATGATGGCCGGGCTGTTCTGCTTGGCCTGCTCGAACAGGTCACGGACGCGGCTGGCGCCGACGCCGACGAACATCTCGACGAAGTCCGACCCCGAGATCGAGAAGAACGGCACCCCGGCCTCGCCGGCGACGGCGCGGGCGAGCAGGGTCTTGCCGGTGCCGGGAGGGCCGTAGAGCAGCACGCCCTTGGGGATGCGGGCCCCGACGGCCTGGAACTTGGCGGGCTCCTTCAAGAACTCCTTGATCTCTTCGAGCTCTTCGATGGCCTCGTCGGCGCCCGCGACGTCGGTGAACATGACCTGCGGCGTCTCCTTCGACGCGAGCTTGGCCTTCGACTTGCCGAACTGCATGACCTTGCTGCCGCCGCCCTGCATGGACGAGAGCAAGAACCAGAAGATGACGCCGATGATCAGGAAGGGCAGCAGGATGCCGAGCAGCGACATGAACCAGCTGGTCTGCGTGACGGTGTCGTCGAAGTTCTCGAGGTTCGCGTCGTTGATCGCGTCGACGACCTCGGAGCCACGCGGCGTCGCGTAGTAGAACTGCTCGGCCTTGTCTCCGTCCTTCAGGACGAGGTCGACGCGCTGCTCGTTGCTGAAGATCGTCGCCGACTTGACCTGGTCGCCCTGGATCGCCTCGAGGCCCTTCTGGGTCGAGATCTGGGTCGTGCCGGCACCGCTGATCAGGCTCCACCCGATGCCGATGCCGATGACCGCGATCACGATGTAGATGATCGGACCGCGGAAGAGTTTCTTGAAGTCCATGTCAGTACGGGCGACGCCCGACACCTTTCTGCAGGAAGAACGTGAGCAAAAGGGTACATCGGAGCTGCTATGCACCGGATGGGTGTTCGCCGAGGGCTTGATCCGCCCCGCAGGGGGTCGCCCGCTAGCTGTAGACGTGGGGCGCGAGCACCCCGACGCCGCGCAGGTTGCGGTACTTCTCGTCGTAGTCGAGGCCGTAGCCGATGACGAAGTCGTTGGGGATCTCGAAGCCGACGTACCGGACGTCGACGGCGACCTTGGCGGCGGCCGGCTTGCGGAAGAGCGCGAAGATCTCGACCGAGGCCGCGCCGCGCTTCTGCAGGTTCTCGAGCAGCCACGACAGGGTCAGGCCCGAGTCGATGATGTCCTCGACGATGATGACGTCGCGGCCGTGCAGGTCGCTGTCGAGGTCTTTGAGGATGCGCACGACGCCCGACGACTTGGTGCCCGAGCCGTACGACGAGACGGCCATCCAGTCCATGGACGCCGCCAGCTTGAGCTCGCGCGAGAAGTCGGCCATGACCATGACGGCCCCCTTGAGCACGCCCACCAGCAGCGGCTCGCGACCCGCGTAGTCGGCCTCGACCTGCCGGGCGACCTCGGCGATCTTGGCGTGGATCTGCTCTTCGGTGTAGAGCACGCTGGTCAGGTCGGCCTCGATGTCGCTGAGTTCCATGGTGGTGTCGTGCTCCTGGTGTCGTGGGGTGCCGAGGGGGATCTCAGGAGGCGGCGGTCGCCGAGAAGTGCAGCGCGCCTCCGGTGCGTACAACTGTAATGCCCGGCAGCGACACGGCCCCCTGGCCGTGCCAGTCGGTGACGAGCCGGGCGACCTCGAGGGTCTGGGCCCGCGAGAGCGAGACGCCGAACTCGCCCTGCACCGCGAGCCGGATGAGCCGCTGGCGGAGGGCCGCCGGGTTCGCGGCGAGTCCCCGGACGTCGAGCGAGATGCCGGCCTCGGCGTGGTCGGCCAGCTCTTCGGCCAGTTCGTCGGCGAAGTGGTCGAGGGCCGCGGAGTCCTCACGGAGCGCGTCGGCCGTCCGGGCGAGCGCCTCGGTGATGCCCGGCCCGAGCTCGCGCTCGAGCATCGGCAGGACGGTCCGCCGCAGCCGCACCCGGGTGAAGGTCGGGTCGTCGTTGTGCGGATCGAGCCAGGCCTCGAGCCCGGCGTCGGAGCACGCCGCCGCCGTGGTCGAGCGACCGACGGCCAGCAGGGGGCGGGCGTAGAGGCCCGAGCGCGCCTCCATGCCGCTCAGGCTCGTCGCGCCGCTGCCGCGGGTGAGGCCGAGCAGCACCGTCTCGGCCTGGTCGTCACGGGTGTGGCCGAGCAGCACGGTGCGGGCGCCGTGCTCGGCGGCGGTCGAGGCCAGGGCGGCGTACCGGGCCGTGCGGGCGGCGGCCTCGGGGCCGCCCTCGGTGCCGACCGACACCCGCACGACGACGACGGGGTCGAGCCCGAGGCCCCGGGCCTGCTCTGCCGCACGGGCCGCGACCGTGCGCGAGTCGCCCTGCAGGTCGTGGTCGACGACCACCGCCCCGGCGCGGAGCCCGGCGCGGGGCGCCTCGAACGCGACGCCCGCCGCCAGCGCCAGCGAGTCCGGGCCGCCGCTGAGCGCCACGAGCACGAGATCGCCCTCGTCGTGACCGGACAAGGAGGCGCGCGTGGCACGTCGGACGTCGGCCGTCGCGGGGGTCAGGCGGGGTCTGTCGGGCATCTTGTAACGTTAGCGACACCGCCGACCCGTCGGGTCGGACCCCCAACGACGCATCGCAAGGAGCACACCCATGGCCGCGTACGACGCCGTGATCGAGATCCCCAAAGGCAGCCGCAACAAGTACGAGGTCGACCACGAGACCGGTCGCGTCTACCTCGACCGCGTCCTGTTCACCGGGTTCGTCTACCCGACCGACTACGGCTTCTTCGAGAACACGCTGGGCCTCGACGGCGACCCCGTCGACGTGCTCGTGCTGCTCGACCACCCGCTGTTCCCGGGCGTGGGCGTCAAGGTGCGCCCGGTCGGCGTCTTCAACATGACCGACGACGGCGGCAGCGACGCCAAGGTCATCGCCGTCCCCGCCAAGGACCCGCGCTGGGAGCACGTCCAGGACGTCACCGACGTGCCCGAGCACCTCCGCAAGGAGATCGAGCACTTCTTCGAGCACTACAAGGACCTCGAACCCGGCAAGTGGGTCAAGACCGAGGGCTGGGGCGACGCCGCCGAGGCCGAGGCCATCGTCGAGGCGGGCGTCAAGAAGCTCGCCGACGAGGGGCACTGACCCTCGCACCCGCGCCGCGAAGGGCCCGACACCACGTGGTGTCGGGCCCTTCGTCGTGCGGGCGACCGGGCTCGGGCGGCCGGGTCCGGCGTCGCGGCCCGGGCGTCGTGACTAGAGCTTGATGCCCCGGTCGGCCATGAACGGCTGCGGGTTCTGCGCGACGCCGCCGACGCGGGTCTCGAAGTGCAGGTGGCAGCCGGTCGAGTTGCCGGTCGACCCGACGTGGCCGATCTGCTGACCGGTGCCGACGGCCTGGCCGACGCTCACCATGATGCCGCCGTTCGGCTGGTGGCCGTACCCGGTGGTGATGCCGTTGCCGTGGTCGATCAGCACGAAGTTGCCGTAGCCGCCGTACCAGCCGGCGTAGGTCACCACGCCTGCGGTGGCCGCGTAGATGGGGGTGTTGCAGCCCGCGGCGAGGTCGGTGCCGGCGTGCAGGATGTAGGCGTGCGTCACGGGGTTGACGCGCATGCCGAAGCCGCTCGAGATGTTGCCGCCGGCGGGGCGCGTCCAGCCCTGGGGCGAGACGACGCCGAGGGCCGTGCCGTTGGTCGCCGCCGCGGCGGCCGCGGCGGCCGCGCGCGACTCCTCGACGCCCTTCTGGTACTCGGCCTCGGTGTGGTCGACGTTCGTCTTGAGGGTCTCGAGCTGGGCCTGCAGCCGCGCCTGGTTCTCCTGCTGCGCGGCGAGGGCGTCGCTCGCGGCCTGGGCGGCGTCGTTGGCGTCGGCCAGGGCCTGCTGGGCCTCGTCGGCGAGCACGGCGAGGGCCGCCTCGGCCACGGCCGCCTGGTCCGACAGGCCCTGCGCCGTGTTGCGGTCCTGGGTGGCCTGGGCGTAGATGCCGTCGGCCTGCTCGGTGAGCTTGCTCATCGCGCCGAGCTTGTAGAGCAGCTGCCCCGCCTCGCCCGGGTCGGCGATCAGGCTGCCGCTGACGCCGTTCGTGCCGCCCGAACGACCGAGCTGGGCGGCCAGCTGGCCGGCACGCTCCTCGCTGGCGGCGGCCACCGTGTCGGCGGCGTCGGCCTGCGACTGCAGCTGTGCGGTCTTGTACTGGGCGTCGTCGTACGCGGACTGGGCCTTCTGCAGCTCGTCACCGCGCTTCTCGGCCTCGGCGTTCTTGGCGTCGAGGTCGGACTGCATCTGCGTGAGGATGCCCTCGAGGTTGGTGATCTCGGCCTGCTTCGCGGCCTCGTCGCCCCGGGCCTTCTGGACGTCCTCCCACGACGGGTAGCTCGCGGCGACGGCCGACGACGCGGGCAGTCCGACGACTCCGGCGGTGAGCAGCAGCGACGCGGCGGCGATCGAGACGACCACCCGGGCCAGTCGCGAGGACGGCGCGAGCGGGCCCGACGTGAGGCTCGCCAGGCGGGCTCGGCCGGGTCGGCGGGTGGTGGTCATCGAATGGGTCCGATTCGTCGTGACGGCGTCGAGTCCGTCGAGCCGGGGTCGCCGTGTGGTCACACGCTAACCCGGGCGGGCGGTCCCGTACAGCACCGGTGGGTCGGCGTGCACGGGCGGGCCGACCCGGAGGGTGGGCCCGAACTCTCGAGAACAGCTTGAAACTAGTCGCCGGGCAGACCGTCGCCGGGCAATCGCCACGGAGTGGCGGGCGAGTCGTGTCACCAGAACGGGGGACGAGGAGGCGCGGTCACCGACCCGGTGTCGCCCCGTTTTGCTTTTGGCCCCGATCATCCGTATGCTCTGTGATCGGTTGCTATGACGTCCTCGGACACGGCCCCATCGTTTAGTGGCCTAGGACACCGCCCTTTCACGGCGGCAGCACGGGTTCGAATCCCGTTGGGGTCACCAGCTCCGAGCACCGTGTCACCAGCACCACCTGCACCAACCACAAGAGAACATCGAGTACGCTGTCTCACAGCAACAAGTTTGGCCCTGTAGCGCAGTTGGTTAGCGCGCCGCCCTGTCACGGCGGAGGTCGCCGGTTCAAGTCCGGTCAGGGTCGCCAAGGCGAGTTCATCGCCTGGGGGCTAAGCCCTCACGGCTGGGTAGCTCAGTTGGTAGAGCGTTCGACTGAAAATCGAAAGGTCCACGGATCGATGCCGTGTCCAGCCACAGAAGGCCCCGCTCAGGCGGGGCCTGACTCGTTTAACGGGCTCGGCTCGTTCACCGGGCTCGGCTCGTCCGGCGGGCTCGGCTCGTCCGGCGGGGCAGCCGTCCTGGTCCACCGCGGGGCGGTCGCGTGAGCATCGGTCACGACCCGGCGGTCGTCCCTCCGCGCAGCCGCTGGCTCGACCCGCTCGTGGCCGGCCTGGCCGCGCTGCTGCTCGGCGCGGCGGCCAGCTGGGTGCCCTCGTACTGGAGCGACGAGGCGACGACGCTCCAGGTCGCCCGGCTCCCCCTCGGTCAGCTGTTGGCCTTCGTCGACCAGCGCGACGCCGTCCACACCGTCTACTACCTGTTCATGCACTTCTGGGTGGGTGCCTTCGGCGAGGCCGAGCTGGTCACGAGGTTGCCCTCGGCCGTCTTCGCCGGGGCCGGCACGGCCGGTGTGCTCGTCCTGACGCGGATGCTGACGACCCGTCGCACGGCCCTGATCGCCGCGGCGGTCTTCGCGGTGCTGCCACGCTTCACGCTCGAGGCCGCCGAGGCCAGGCCCTACGCCCTCTCGGCCGCGCTGGCCGTCTGGGTGACCGTCCTGCTGCTCGTCGCGTCGCGACGCCACAGACGACGCTGGTGGATCGGCTACGGCGCCGTCCTCGCCGGGTCGATCGCCACCTTCGTGCCGCTCGGCCTGATCATCGCCGTCCACGGGGTGTTCCTGCTGCTGGCGCCGGCACAGCGCCGGCGTCGCGGAGCCCGCCACCGCCTCCTCGGTTGGTCGGTCTCGACCGGGGCCGCGTTGTTCGCGACCGCCCCGGTCATCGGGACGGTCCTCGCCGAGCGCTCGCGCCTCCTCGGGGTGGCGGACCCGTCGACCGGGGCCGACATCACGTGGTTCACGGTGCTCGTCGAACCCTGGTTCGTCACGGGGCTCGCGTTCGCCGTGCTCTCGGGGGTGCTGCTGATCCTGCTCGGGACGCGACTGCGCGACCGGTCGCGGACGCCCGGCAGCGTCGTCCTGCTCGGCGCGCTCTGGGTGGCCCTGCCCACCGGCGTGCTGCTCGCCCTGGGGCTGGCCCTCTCGCCCGTGTTCACCTCGCGGCTCGTGACGTTCTCGGCACCGGGCATGTGCCTGCTGCTGGCCGTCGCCGTCACGGGGTTCCGCCGCCGGTGGATCAGCATCGCCCTCGTCGCCCTGCTGGTCGTGGCCTCCGCGCCGACGTACGTGCTGCAGCGCCTGCCGACCGGCAAGGGCGGGGGCAGCGACCTGTCACAGCTGTCGAGCTACATCGAGAGCCAGGCCCGGCCGGGTGACGCGTTCCTGCTGGACGCGAGCGGCACGGTCTCGACCCGACCCCGCCAGGCGGTCTACGCCTACCCCGGCCGGTTCGCCGACCTCGACGACGTCGCCTTCGTCCGCTCGGGGCTGCCCTCGGGGTCGTACTCGGACGTCACCCTGCGCCTCGACGACGAGGACGACGCCGCCGAGCTCGCCGACCGCCTGTCGTCGGTGGACCGGCTGTGGATCGCGCGCCTGTCGGTCGACGTGCTCAGCGAGGCCGACCTGCGGCAGCTCCGCGACCAGGGCTACGAGATCCGGCAGGAGCACCGCACGGGGCGCAGCGTCGTCTACCTGTTCGTCCGCCCGTCGGCCTGACGTCCTGCCGAGCGCGGGGCGGCGACGCCGGGGGCCGACCCGGTCGTCCGACCCGGTCGCCCTGCCCGGCCGGGTCGCTCAGCCGGTCGCCCGGCCTGGTCGCCCGGCCCGGCCGGGTCGCTCAGCCGGTCGTCAGCGCCGCAGCTCGAGCGTGCAGCACTTGACGCCACCGCCGCCGAGCAGCAGCTCGGAGAGGTCGACGCCGATCGGGTTGTAGCCGCGCTCGCGCAACTGGCGCTCGAAGCCCTTCGCGCGGGCGGCGATCACGACGTTGAGGCCGTCCGAGTACGAGTTGAGGCCCAGGATGGCGGCGTCCTCCTCGCTGACCAGGATGGCGTCGGGGAACCGCGTGCGCAGGATCGCGAGCGAGGCGTCGTCGAAGGCGCTCTCGAGGTAGGCGATGGTGTGTCGACCGTCGACGGGCTCGGGGTCGAGCACGGCGATGGCGGTGTCGAGGTGGTAGAAGCTCGGGTTCACGAGGGTGAGGCTGACGACCTCGCGACCGTAGACGCGGCCGATCTCGTCGTGCGAGCTGGAGTCGCTGCGGAACCCGGTGCCGGCGAGGATCACGTTGCCGACGAGCAGGAAGTCCCCCTCGCCCTCGTTGGTCTCGGCGGGCTCGGCCACCTCGAACCCGGCCGACGCGAACCACCGCATGTAGGCGGGGCCCTCGGCCTGACGCTCGGGGAAGGTGAAGCGTGCCCCGTAGGCGATGCCGTCGAGCACGAAGCCGCCGTTGGCCGAGTAGACCATGTCGGGCAGGCCCGGTTCGGGTTCGATGAGCTCGACGTCGAAGCCCAGTCCGACGTAGGTGTCGTAGAGCGTCTGCCACTGCGCCAGGGCCGTCGCCGTGTCGGTAGGCTTGGCGGGGTCCATCCACGGGTTGATCTTGTAGCTGACGGTGAAGTGCTCGGGCCGGCACATCAAGACCGTTCGGTGGCTCGCCACGCGGGCGGCGTCCCGTCGGGCGGTCGCGTCGGGCAGGTCGGTGGGTTCGATCGTCAGGCTCACCGGAACAGTGTCACATCGCCGGCGCGCACGGTGCCGGGCTCCGACGCACTTTTCTTGCGTATTTCTGAGCTTTCGTGCAGTTTTCTGGCGTATCGTCCTCATGTGGACAACCTCGACTACGGCATCATCGACCTCCTGCGCCAGAACGCCCGTGCCGGGTACGGCGACATCGGCGCCTCGGTCGGCCTGAGCGCCTCGGCCGTGAAGCGTCGCGTCGACCGCCTCGTGGCCGACGGGGTCATCAAGGGCTTCACCGTCCAGGTCGACCCGGCCGTCGACGGGCTCGGCACCGAGGCCTACGTCGAGCTCTTCTGCCGGGGCACGGTCTCGCCCCAAGAACTGCAGCGCATCCTCGGCACGGTGCCCGAGGTCGTCGACGCCGGCACGGTCACCGGCAGCGCCGACGCGATCGTCCACATGCGCAGCCGCGACATCCCCTCGCTCGAAGAGGCCCTCGAACGCGTCCGCAACGCCCCCAACGTCGACCACACCCGCAGTGCGATCGTCCTGTCGAAGCTGATCAGCCGCCGCTCGGCCTGACGGCGGCGGCTGCCCTCGGCTGTCACCGGTTTCCGGCGGCCCCAAGGGCTGCCGCCGGACGCCGACGGCCGACGGCGTCCACGACCGCGCACCGACCGTCGTCGGAGGTCACGGCTCAGAGGCGGAGGTCGGCCAGTGCGGGCTCGAGGCGGCCGTAGCGGTGCGCCGTGATCGAGACGGACTGCTCGCGGACGAACGTCAGCAACTCGATCCGGCCCTCTTCGGTCACCTCGCCCGACACGACCGTCACGTCGGGGCTGCCCTGCACCGCCCGCGCCAGGGCCGCCGGGTCACCGCCGACCAGGCGGATGCGCAACCCGCGGTAGGCCCGCACCGCCTCGGGCGACGGGACGGGCGTCGAGTCGTCGACCCGCGCCTTCTCGGGGGACGCGGGCTCACCGCCGGCGGCCTCGGCCAGCAGGTCGAGGACGTCGGGGCCGGCCGCATCGGTCGCGTCGCCCTGCAGGGCTCCCGCCGCGGCCCGGGCGACGAACGCCGCGTCGCTCTCGACCACGACGTCGCGCACCCGGACCGGGGACGAGGAGGCGCGCCACAGGTGCACGAGCCCGGCCGGCAACGGCACGGCCGAACTGATCGTCAGGGTCGCCCCCGCGCGTGCCCCGGCGGCCACGAGCCGGATCAGCCCGGCCGGGTCGGCACCGGCCGAGAGACGCACGGTGACCGGGTGCGGGCGGTACCGGAGGACGTTGCGCTCGACGACGAGACCCGACACGTCACGGGCCAGGCCGAACTCGGCCTGCCAGGCGCGCTGGTCGCTCTCGACGGCCGTGCGGAGCGAGTCGAACTGCTCGAACGACAGGGTCGGGCGGGCGGCGTCGACCAGCCGGGTCACGCCCTCGGAGACGTCGTGCAGCCGGAGCGAGGGACGGGGCTCGTGCGGCAGGTGGTGCCACGAGCCCTGACCGACCAGGGCGTGCGGGCCGACCGGTTTGAGACCGCGACCCAGGGCGCGTCGGCCCCACCCGCCGGTCGGGCGGCGACGCACCCGGGCCCCGGTGGTCGGCCGGCCGACGACCAGGTCGCCGGCGCGCACGGTGTGCAGCCACTCGTCGACCTCGCCGACGTCGAGGGTGTGCAGCCCCGCCACGTCGCCCCCGCCCTCGGCGTTCTGCAGGGCGACGGCCTCGGCCAGCGTCTCGACCACGACGAGACCCACGACGGGGACGCCGTGCGGCACCGACGCGAAGGCACCCCGGGGGTCGACCCCGTCGCGCACCCCCGGCGAGCACAGGGCCCCGACCTCGTCGAGCGGCCGGGGCTCGATCAGCCACGACTCGCCGACGCCGAGCACGGTCAGCGCGTCGAGGTCGGTGCCCGTGGGCGTGGCTCCGAGCGGGCCCACCGTGGTCGTGACGACGTCGGCCGGGCCGACGACGACCGCCTCGAACGCCTCGCGCAGCAGGCGCCGGAACGTCGGGCCGTGACCGACCGAACCGACGGCGATGACCAGGTCGAGCGCCCCCTGCCCGCGACCGGCGTGGTCGACGACGCTCGTGACCACGTCGGCGGCGGCCCGCTCGAGGTCGGCGGCGGGGGTGACGACCAGGGACGTGACCCCCGTCGTCCGCACGGCCAGGTCGAGTTCGGGGCGCACCTCACGGAGCGCGACGACGGCGTCGACCGTCGAGTGCCCCACGACCCGGTCGACGGACGGGTGCGCGAGCAGCGCGTGGTCGTCGTCGCCGTCGTCGGCCTCGGCGAGGGCCAGCAACGAGTCGGGCACGCCGACGGCCCAGAGCGCCTCGGCGACCACGGCGACCGTCCGCCGGCGGGCGCGCGGCAGTCGCACGACCACCGCGCTGCCCGCCCCGAAGGCGGCGAGCGTCGCCTCGACGGTGCTGGCCACGGGGGTGACGAGGTCGGGCAGGACGACCGTCAGGCGCGGCGGACGGTGCTCGGCGGTGACGATCGACGCGAGGTCGCGCGTCAGGCCGGCGAGCCGGTGTGCGGCGTCGACGGCGGCACCGACCTCGTGGTCGGCCTCGGACAGGGTCGCGCCCGACTCGCTGATCGACACCTCGATCAGCCGGGACCGTCGGAGCGCGAGCTCGCGGCCCGCGAGGTCGAGCAGTTCGGCCCGCGTGGCCGGCTCTTGCCGCCCCCAGGCCTCGCCCGCCCGGGAGGCGCGGGTCGTCAGGGCGTGAACGGCGTCGGCCTCGAGGGCGGGCGCCGCGTCGGCGGTCTCGACGCCGGCGGTGGACCGGCGGGCACGCCCGAGGACGCCCCGGGCCCACCTCCGGTTGCCGTCGAGCGAGGGGTCGGTGTCGGCCTCGGCCACGAAGTCGAGGACGTGGTCGGCGCCCTCGTCGAGCGGGCCGGAGCGGTCACGGCGACGACGGGGCGCGGTCGGCAGCTCGTCGACCGCCCCGAGGGCCCGCTCGTGCCGTCGGGCCTCTCGCGCGAAGGCCGCCTCGTGGTCGACGTCGAGGGTGCTCGAGAGGAAGCCGCCGGGGTCGGCGAGCGCGTCGAGCCTGCCGACGAGGTGCCGCACGGCGGAGTCGAACCGGTCGGGGTCGATGACCGGCACCTGCAGGACGAGCCCGGGCAGCTCGGACCGCAGCACCTCGGCCAGGCCGGGTGTCAGCCCGGACCACAGCTCGACGTCGAGCTGGTGCTCGGTGCCGTGTCGCCGGGCGACCGTGACCGCGTGGGCCACGTCGAAGACGTCGTGCCCGGCGAGGCCGACGCGCACGACGGCCGCGTTCTCGGGTCGGAGGGCGAAGTCGAGCAGTCGGAGGTGGCTCGCGTCGGTCTCGTGCTTGGCGTCGAACGTGACGACGGGCCAGTCGTTCAGACGGGCGTCGACGATCTCGTCGAGCCGTGATCCGCCCTTCACGAGTCGCACCGTGATCGGGGCCCCGCCACGCTCGACCCGCGCCCTGGCCCAGTCGGTCAGCAGCTGCAACGAGTCCATCGCCTCGGGGACGTACGACTGCACCACGATGCCCGCGGTGACGGCCTCGAGGTCGGGGCGGTCGAGGAGGCGCGTGAAGACGTCGATGGTCAGGTCGACGTCGGCGTGGCGGTCGACGCCGAGCGTGAGGAGCGTGCCCGAGGTCGCGGCGAGTTCGACGAGGGGGCCGAGCCTCGAGACCGCCAGGTCGCTCGTCTCGTCGAACGCCCAGGGCGACGTGGGGCCCACGAGCTCGCGCACGGTCGTCGTGACGCGCTCGACGTCGGGCCGGCCGACGAGGGCGGTGGTGGCGGCGAGGCGCCGGTCGGCCTCGGCCGGGCCCGACACCGTCGGCCCCCAGGCCGTGACGTCGAGCCGGATGCCGTCGCGTCGCAGCGCGTCCAGGGCCTGCCCGAGCTTCTCGGGCGCGGCGTCGACGAGCAGGTGGCCGACCATGTGGCGGAGCGTCCGGCGCGCGACCGGCATGATCGGCCGCGGCGCGAGCGGGCCGAACCCTCCGCCGAACGAGATCGCCGCCCGCAGGTGCCAGGGCAGCAGGGCGGGCGTGCTGCGGCTGAGCCCGTCGAGTGCGGCGGCGGCGACGCGGTCGTCCTCGGGACGGACCACGCGGTCGGCGAACCCCCGGGCGAAGTCGAGGCCCCGGGGGTCGCGCAGCACCTCGGTCAGCCGGGCGGCCGAGCCCTGCACCGGGACGGCGTGGGCCGCGTCCCACCACCGGCGGGCTGTCTCGATGGTCTGCTGCGTGACGGCGGCGGCGTGCACATCGGACATGGGTCGAGGATAAGCCGCGCCTCCGTCCCTACACTGGGCGAATGGCCGACGAACTCACCGACGAGGAGTGGGTCGTCTGGGACTCCTTCTACCTGATGAGACGACGCCTCGACCGCGCGCTCGAGCTGCGCCTGCAGAGCGACTCGGGGGTCTCGGCACCCGAGTACGAGATCCTCGTCGGGCTGGGTCGCAGCAGCGGTCGACGCTCTCGCGTCCGTGACATCGCCGAGCAGATCGGCTGGGAGAAGAGCCGGGTCAGCCACCAGGTGACCCGCATGGAGCGCCGGGGCCTCGTGCGACGGACCGAGTGCTCGTCGGACGCCCGCGGCACGTGGGTCGAGCTCACCCCCGACGGCCGCCGGGCCATGCTCGCGGCGACCCGTGGCCACACGGCCGCCATCAAGCGCTACTTCACCGACGTCCTGGCCGGCGACGACGACGTGGTGCGTGCGTTCTCGCACCGGGTGCTCGACGCGATCGGCGGCGACGCGTCCCCCGACGGGGTCGTGGGCCCGAGCGACACCGCCGACCCTGCCGGTCGCGCCCACACCGCGGTCTGACCGGCACCGACCGGCTCTGACCGGCTCCGACCCACGAGGTGTCGGCCGCGCGCCCCTCAGTGGAAGCGGTGGTCCTGGATGGTCATGCGCGGCCCGAAGCGCGGCTTCGAGAAGCCGCTGCCGGTGATGAGCCGCATGACCCGCTCGCGCTGACCGCGCCACGGCTCGAGCAGCTCGAGCATGCCGTCGTCGTCGACCGGGCGGCCGATCAACGCCCACCCCACGAGCGCGGGCAGGTGGTAGTCGCCGACGCTCGGGCTGTCGGGGTCGCCGTGGGCGCGTTGCGTCGTCTCGGCCGCCGTCCACACGCCGACCCCGGGGATCGACCGGAGGCGGCGGGAGACCTCGTCGCCCCCGCGACCGAGGGCGAGGGTGCGCTCGAGGGCCGGGGCGACCGCGCAGACCCGCATGACGGTGGCGGACCGCTGGGGGCCCACCCCCGCTCGGTGCCACTCCCAACTGGGCACGCGCCTCCAGCCCTCGGCGTCCGGGGGCGCCACGAGCCCCTCGGGCACCGGGCCTGGGGCCGGTTCGCCGTGACGACGGACGAGGTGGCGCCACGCGCGCCAGGCCTCGACGCTGGTGACCTTCTGTTCGAGGACCGCGGGGACGAGCATCTGCAGCACCTGGTTCGTCCGGGTGAGGCGGAGGCCGGGCGAGCGGTGTCGCGCCGCCGACAGGAACGCGTTGCCCGAGACGTCGAGGTCGGACCAGTCGTCGCCCCGCCCGAGCATCTCGGGGGCGTGCCGGACGGCCCACGCGGCACCCGGCCCCCACGCGCTGATCGCCACGGACGAGGAGGCGCGGCTCGCCGACACGACGAGGCTCGCGACCCCCTCGGGCGTCCGCAACGCCCGCCACACGCGGTCGCCGTCGACGCGGAACGTCGGGTCGCCGCTGCCCCGACCCAGCGGCCGGAGCGCGGCACGGACGTCGACGGGAGCCTCGGGCCGGTAGACGTCGTCGACGCGCCGCGCCGGACGGGCGTCGGTGACGGGGGCGGAGACGGGCGAGGGCACGCCGTGATGCTAACCCGGGCGGCCGACACCCGGCGCCCGGTCGTCGGCGTCACGCCGCCGGGGGTGCCAGCGAGCCGAGCAGCGCGCGGACGGCCCCGCCGCGGGTGCCGTCGGAGCGGGCCAGCCCCGTGCGGACCCTCGTCTCGAAGGCCTGCCACGCCCCCACGGGCAGCTCGAGGCCCAGGCTGACGATCGCATGGCCGAGCCGCGGCTCGACGTCGTCGAGCGTCCGCGCCGAGGCACCCGACGCCGGCACCGCCGACAGGAGGCGCAGGACGGTCGACGCGGGACGCAGCGTGACCGAGGTCAGCGGTCGGCCCTCGGCGCGGCGGGCCAGCGGTCGCACCCTCGCCAGCACGCGGTCGACCTCGTCGGGGTCGGGGCCGCCGTCCGCCGCCGACCGGTCGATCGACCAGGCCAGCACGTGGGCGTAGAGCGAGCGGGCGTCGTCGAGGTCGTCGGCGCAGGGCGCGGCCACCCGCGTGTACCGGTTCGCCGCGAGCAGGACCAGTCCGCCGTCGCCGAGGCGTTCGAGGGCGGCGCGGATGGGCGTCCGCGAGACGCCCATCCAGGCGATGAGCTCGTCGTCGACCAGGCGCTCGCCCGGGGCGAGCACCCCGTCGAGCACGGCTCGCGAGAGCACCGCGTGGACGCCGGCGCTCAAGGTGCGGCGGCCCGGCCCGATGACGGGGTGCGACGTCGGCACGGGCGCGACGGGGACGGGGCCAGCCAGGGCGGTCAGGCGGGTCGCGAGTCCGCCGAGCAGGGCGACGACGGCGGCTCCGGTGGCGTCGCCGGGGCCCGATGCGGGGTCGGACGTCCGCGGGGCGTGACGCGGCGCTGGGGCGTCGGACGACGGCGGGGCGTCGGACGTCGGCGGGCCCGCGAGGACCGCGCGCAGGTCGCCGACGGCCTCGACCACGGCGCGTCCCGCCTCGTCGTCGAGGGCGGGGAGGTGGTGCCGCAGGACGAGCCCCGTCGTCGCGAGCCGCCGCCGGAGCAGCGCGTTCGCCCCGGGGACGTCGGTCAGGCGCGACGCCACCGCCAGGGCGTCGCCCACGAGCGCGGCGGCTGCCGCACCGCCCCCTCGGCCCGCCGTCGGTCGTCGTGCTCGACCCGGGCCGTCGAGCAGCCCGCCGAGGCCGTCGGCCAGGACGGCCCGGGCGTCCGGACCCGAGGCGGCGAAGGCGTCGGTGACGGCCAGGCCCGCCAGGACGCACGCCGTCGCTGACTCGTCGGCGGCCACCTCGGCCCGCCGTGGCACCACCCGGGTCTCGCGGGTCGAGACGGTCTCGACGAGCCCCAGGCCGGTGAGCCTCGCGAGCGCCACGCGGATGGGGGTCCGCGAGACGCCCAGCCACCGCTCGAGCTCGGCGTCGCGGAGGCGCTCGCCCGGTGCGAGCGAACCGTCGAGGACGGCCGCCACGAGGTGGTCGAAGACGGCGTCCTTGTGCAGGCGGCGGGGGATGGCGCACTCGGCGGTGATGGGGACGGGCATCTCGGCCTCTCGTCGGCGTGTCACATGTCGCATGAAAGCATAGGGCATACATGCCTCATCGGACACCTTCCGGGACGCCTGCGCGGGGCGGTCCGTGACCACGGGCACGCCCCGGGCGTAGGGTCCGCGGCATGACTGAGACCAACGACAGCAGCAAGATCGGCGAGGTCCTCGACGCGGGCCGCATCGGCATCCTCACCACCCAGAGCAGCCACGGCCACCTCGTGAGCCGTCCGCTCGCCCTGGTGGACCGCGACTTCGACGGCAAGGTGTACTTCTTCACGCGCGACCCGTCGCCGAAGGTCGACGACGTCAAGGCGCACCCCCAGGTCAACGTCGCCGTCGAGACCGGCAAGGGCTACCTCTCGCTGGCGGGGACGGCGTCGATCGTCAAGGACGACGCCCTGATCGACGAGTTGTGGAACACCGGCGCCGAGGCCTGGTTCGACGGAGGTCGCCAGGACCCCACCGTCGCCCTGCTCGAGGTCGACGTCGACACGGCCGAGTACTGGGTCAGCAACGAGCCCAAGGCCGTCACCCTCTTCAAGTACGCCAAGGCCGCCGTGACCGGCGGGCACCCGGGGAACGTCGCCGACACCGGCACCGTCCAGCTCTGACCGAGGAGGCGCGCGCGGGTCGTCGAGGACGGCCCGCGCCCGCGCCCTCCCGCGCTCGCGTCCCGGCTGCTCGTCGTCCCGTGCCCTGCGCCCCGCGGCCGCGCCCGGCCCTCGCGTCGCCCGCCGGGCTCAGCCGCAGGTGACGGTCTGCCCCTCGTCGTTGACGTAGTCGCCCGGACCGAGCTGCGCGCACGCGGTCGCGAGCTGTGAGTAGTGGTCGAGAGCCGCCACCGCCCACACGACGCTCAGCACGATGACGACCGAGGCGACGGCGACGCCGACGAGGGCCAACGTGGCCGGGCGGCCGGCGGCCCGGGCCCGGCGCGCGGCCACGATGCCGAAGACCAGACCGAGCGGTGCGAAGAAGACGCCGAAGACGACCGCGGCGACGGCCAGGCCACGCCCCTCGTCGTCGGATCGGGGCGGGGACGACGACCAGTCGTCGTCGGCGGGGAAGAAGTACGAGCCGAGACCGGCGTTCTCGGGGCGCGCCTCGGGCGCGACCTCGCCTGCCGGAGCGGGGTCGGTCGCCGGGGCCCACACCTGGCGGCCGTCGGCCCCCCAGGCGGGCTGACCCGTGGGCTGCGCGACGGGCTGGGCGGGGAACGGCTGCCGCGCGTCGGGCGGCTGCGGGGCGACGGGGGCGTCGAGCGGCCAGCCGTGGTCGGCCGCGGTCGCCTCGGGGTGCACCGGCCGGGGCGGGCCGAACGGGAACTCGCCGCGCTCGGGCTCGCCGGGCGTGGGCCGGGCGAAGCGTGCCCACGGCGACGGCGGGCGCCCCGACTGCTCGTTGCTCATGCAGGCGAGGGTAGTACGACCGCCTGCGCGCCCCGGCCGGGAGGCGACCGGCGTCGTGGACGGGTGCCGCGCCTCCCGGTGGTCCATGATGGGTCTCGACCTCGGCCCGTCGAACGGGCCCTTCGATGCGATGGAGCCCCTCGATGCGAATCGGAATCCTCACCAGCGGCGGCGACTGCCCCGGTCTCAACGCGGTCATCCGCGGAGCCGTGCTCAAGGGCACGCAGATCCACGGGCAGGAGTTCGTCGGGTTCCGCGACGGTTGGCGCGGCGTCGTCGACGGCGACGTCATGCCGCTCACCCGGAAGGAGATCCAGGGCATCGCCAAGCAGGGCGGCACCATCCTCGGGACGAGCCGGACCAACCCGTTCGAGGGCGACGGCGGCGTGGACCGCATCGCCGAGAACATGGAGCGCTTCGGCATCGACGCCATGGTCGCCATCGGTGGCGAGGGCACGCTGGCCGCCGCCAAGCGCCTGACCGACGCCGGCCTCAAGATCGTCGGCGTGCCCAAGACCGTCGACAACGACCTCGGCGCGACGGACTACACCTTCGGCTTCGACACCGCGGTGCAGATCGCGACCGACGCGATGGACCGCCTCAGGACGACCGGCGACTCGCACAGCCGGTGCATGGTCGCCGAGGTCATGGGGCGGCACGTGGGCTGGATCGCCCTGCACTCGGGGATGGCCGCGGGTGCGCACGCGATCCTCATCCCCGAGCAGGCGACGAGCATGGACCAGATCGTCGAGTGGGTGCAGTCGGCCTACGACCGCGGGCGTGCGCCGCTCGTCGTCGTGGCCGAGGGATTCGTGCCCGACCACGAGAGCGACGTGCACTCGGAGCGCGGCCTGGACGCCTTCGGGCGCCCCCGCCTCGGCGGCATCGGCGAGCGCCTCGCCCCCGTCATCGAGGAGCGCACGGGCATCGAGACCCGCGCCACGACGCTCGGCCACATCCAGCGCGGCGGCACGCCCACGTCGTACGACCGCGTGCTCGCGACGCGCCTCGGCATGGCCGCGAGCGACTCGGTCGTCGAGGGGCGCTGGGGTCGCATGGTGGCCCTGCGCGGCACCGAGATCGTGCACGTGTCGTTCGAGGAGGCGCTCGACAGCCTCAAGGTCGTGCCCCAGCACCGCTACGACGAGGCCGCGATCCTCTTCGGGTGAGGCTGGCTGCGGGCGGGCGGGTCCGGAGCCGGCTCCCGCCCGCCGACGACTCGTCCCCAGGCGCCGACGACCGCTGGTCGTCCCGGGTCCGTCGCGCAGCCGATGTGCGCCCAGCCGGACTCTGACAGTCTCGACGCATGATCACGTTCATCGTGGTGGGGGCGATCGGGCTCCTGCTCCTGCTCGTCAGCATCGTCGTGGGCGACCTGCTCGACGTGTTCGACGTCGGTGACGGGCTCGTGTCGGGCGTCGCCCTGGGCGCGGCCCTGGCCATCTTCGGGCTCGCAGGGGTCGTCACGTCGCAGACCGACCTCGCCCCGGGGTGGACGTACGCCGTCGCCGTCGGCACGGCCCTCGTGGCCCTCGTGCTGATCCAGCTCGTCGTCCGCCGGGTGACCCGTCGAGAGAGCGGCGGGCACTGGTCGCCGGTCGGGTTCGTCGGCGTCACGACCGAGGCCACCGGCCCCGGCGGCGGCGAGGTGCGCCTCGACGACGTCCGCGAGCTCGAGCGCCGACTGGCCACGAGCGCCGCGCGCATCGAGCGGGGCGTGCGGGTCCGCGTCGTGGCCGAGAACGGCCCGCGCGTGCAGGTCGAGGCCCTCGACGCCGGCGACGCCTCCGCGTCCCGTGATCCCCAGACCAACTGAAAGGAAGCCCCGTGGACTTCATCTCCTCCAACGTCAGCGTCGTCGCCGTCGTCGTCGCCGTCGTCATCGCGCTCGCCCTGCTGTCGTTCGTCGCCAGCCGGGTCCGACGCGTCCCGCCGAACGAGGCGCTCATCGTGGTCGGCCGGGGTGCCGAGCGTTCCGAGGGCGGGGGCATCTCGAGCCCCCAGAAGGTCATCATCGGCGGCCGCACCTTCGTCTGGCCGATCTTCCAAGAGGGGTTCAAGCTGTCGCTCGAGCAGTACCAGACCCCGGTCGAGGTGCAGGCCATCGACGCGAACTACATCCGCACCGCGGTCAAGGCCACCGTGAACTTCAAGGTCACGGGCACCGAGGACGGCGTCCGTCGCGCGGCACAGCGCTACCTGCTGCAGCAGCAGCAGCTGCCCGTCATCGTGCAGCAGTCGCTCGAGGGGTCGATCCGCGGCCTGATCGGCGGGCAACCGGTCGACGACCTGGTGAAGAACTTCTCCCGGCTCGCCGCCGACGCGGTCAACGAGACGAAGGGCGAACTCGCCGAGCTCGGCCTCCAGATCGAGACCATGAACATCCGCGAGATCGAGACGCCCGGCAGCACCTACCTCGCCGACCGCGGTCGGGCCGAGGCCGCCGTGGCGAAGCAGAACGCCGACGTCGCCGAGGCCGAGGCCGAGCGCATCGCCGCCCTGGCCCGCATCGGCAACACCCAGCAGACGGCCGAGCGCCAGCTGCAGCTCGACGTGCGGCAGGCGCAGATCAAGGCCGAGACCGACCGGGCCCAGGCCGAGGCCGCGGCCGCCGGCGAGCTCGCCCGGGCCATGCAGGACAAGCTGGTCGCCGAGCAAGAGAGCATCGCCGTCGCCGAGCAGGCCAAGGTCAACCAAGAACGGCTCAACATCGAGGTCCGTCAGCCGGCCGAGGCCGCGGCCTACGCGTCGGTGCAGAACGCCGAGGCCGAGCGCGACGCCGCGAACGCCGCCGTCGAGGCCGAGGCCTTCCGTCGCACCCAACTCGCCGACGCCGCCCGCAACGCGGCCGAGAACGAGGCGGCGGCGGTCGAGGCGGCCGGACGCGCCGAGGCGGCCGCCATCAAGGCCAAGGGTCTGGCCGAGGCCGAGGCGGTCGACGCCCTGGCCGAGGCCCAGGGCAAGTTCGGTCAGGCGGCCCTCGCCTCGCAGGTCATCTCGCGCCTGCCCGAGATCGCTCGCGAGATGGCGGCGCCGATGGGCAACATCGACGCGCTCACGGTCGTCTCGACCGACGGTGCGAACGAGTTGACGAAGTCGGTGGCGAACAACATGACCCAGCTGCAAGACGTGGTCAAGGCCACGACGGGCCTCGACCTGGTCAGCGCGCTCGGCGGGTTCCTCGGGGCCCGCACCGGGTCCGCCGACGGCGCCGCGGCCTCGCGACCCCGCACGACCGACGGCGCGTAGCCTCCAGCCATGCGTGCCGTCGTCGTCGAGCAGGGCCGGGCCCCGGCCCTGCTCGACCGCCCAGAGCCCGAGCCCCACGACGGCGAGGTCCTCGTCGAGGTCCTCTGGTCGGGGGTGAACTACAAGGACGGTCTCGCCCTGCGGGGCGACCTCGGGGTGGCCAGGATCGATCCCCTCGTCCCGGGCATCGACGTCGTGGGACGCGTCGTCTCGGGCCACGGCGTGGCGGTCGACGCGGGCGACCTGGTCGTCGTCAACGGGGCGGGGCTCGGCGAGACCCGACCCGGCGGGTACGCCGAGCGCGTCGTCGTGCCCGGCGACGCCCTCGTGGCCCTGCCCGAGGCCGTCTCGCCGCGACGGGCGGCAGCCGTCGGCACGGCGGGCTTCACGGCGATGCTCAGCGTGCTGCGACTCGAACGCGACGTGGCACCGGGCGACGGCGAGATCGTCGTGACAGGGGCCGCGGGCGGCGTCGGCTCGGTGGCCGTCATGCTCCTCGCCCGGCTGGGCTACTCGGTGACGGCCTCGACGGGGCGTCTCGAAACCGAGTCCGACTACCTCCGGTCGCTCGGCGCCACGTCGGTCGTCGATCGTGCCGAGCTGGCGGCCGAGGGGCGTCCCCTGCAGCGCGCCCGATGGGCCGGGGCGATCGACAGCGTCGGCAGCAGCACCCTGGCCAGCCTGCTCGCGCAGACCTCGTGGGGCGGCGTCGTCACCGCCTGCGGCCTGGCCCAGGGCTCCGACCTGCCGACGACGGTGCTGCCGTTCATCCTGCGCGGCGTGACGCTGGCCGGCGTGAACTCGGTGGACGCGCCTCCTGCCCTCCGGCGCACCGCGTGGCACCGTCTCGCCACCGACCTCGACCTCGACCTGCTCGACTCGGCGACCGCCGAGGTCGACCTGGCCGACGTCGTCGACGCCGGTCGACGGGTGCTGGCGGGCGAGACCCGCGGGCGCACGGTGGTCCGGGTCGGGGCCTGACCCGTTGCTCCGAACCCACCGGGACCTCTCGCCTGAAGTACCGGATACGCGATAGATTGTCGTGCATGGAAGGTGCGACATGCACCTCCTGACGGCTTAGGGAGCCGTCGACGCCCGAGCCCAGGAGCCCCCGATGCCCATCCCCCAGACCTCCGACGCGCCTCCCGCCCCTCGCCGCCTGTTGCGCGACGTCGTCTACGACAAGCTGTTCGTCGCGATCATGGACGGCACGGTCGAACTGGGCGAACGGCTGAACGACGACGAGCTGGTGGCCTGGTTGGGCGTCTCTCGCACCCCCGTGCGCGAGGCCATCGCCAAGCTGGCCGACCAGGCCATCGTCGACATCGAGGCCAACCGTTACACGCGCATCGTGGCCCCGACCATGGCCGAGTTCGTCGACACCGTCGAGATCGGTTACCAGGTCTGGGCCCTGTCGGCCGAACGAGCCACCCTCGCCCTGACGGACCAGCAGCTCGAGACCGTCCTCGGGGTGCTCGACGCCCGGATCGCCGCCTTCGAGAAGCGCGAGCCCGAAGACGCCGTCGCGCTCGACTCCATGAACGAGCTGCTGCTCAAGGCTGCGGGCAGCCCGTCGTTGGCGCGGCTGTCGCTGGCCAGCGGGCCCCGGCTGCTGCTGCTGGTGCGCCGCGCCTTCGCCGCCGGGTTCTTCCCCTGGGACGCGGCGCTGACCTTCAGCCGGGCCCTGCGCCAGGCCTTCGCCGACCGTGACGCCGCCGAGGTGGGACGCCTCGTCCGCACCCAGCCCGAGAACTGGACCGAGTTCTTCAGCGACGTCGAGGCATCGGGCCTCTACCCGGTCGAGTCCCGACGCCCCTGACCCGAACGGCCCCGACCGAGCGGCCCCGACCCGAGCGGCCCCGACCCTGCCGGCCCCGAGCCGAGCGCCCGCACCGACGACGACCACGATCGACACCCGACCACCGAGAGGGAGCACGATGCCCATCCCCACCCCCGAGACCACCCCGGCACCCCGCCGACTGCTGCGCGACGTCGTCTTCGACAAGCTGCTGGCCGCCATCGGCGACGGCACGCTCGAACTGGGCGAGCGACTCAACGACGACGAGCTGGTCAGCTGGCTCGGCGTCTCGCGGACCCCGGTCCGCGAGGCCATCGCCAAGCTCAGCGACTTCGGCCTGGTCGACATCGAGGCGAACCGCTACACCCGGGTCGTGCAGCCGACGATGACCGAGGTCGACGACACGCTGAACGCCGCGCTCGGCGTCTGGAGCCTCGCCGCCCGTCGTGCCGCCGTCACGATGGACGACGCCCAGCGCAAGGAGTTCCGAGCGCTGGCCAAGTCGGTGACGTCGGCCCTCAAGGCGAAGAAGTCCGACCACGCCTTCGAGTTCAAGCGCCTGATCGACGGTCTCGTGCAGTACGCCGCGAGCCCCTCGCTCACCCGCATGGAAGAGACGGTGGGTGCCCGCACGGCCCTCATCCTGCGCCTCTCCGGCCCGGCGTTCTCGGTCGCGAACGCCGTCGCGTTCACCGACTCGCTCGTCGCCGCGATCGACGCGAAGGACGGCGAGGCCGCGGCGACCGTGCTCGTCGGAGCCGAGACGCAGGACTACGCCACGCAGCTGCTCGACGGACTGCGCGAGCAGGGGACCTTCCCGGCCTGACGCCCTCGGGGCCGGCGACCGCCGACCCGCCACGGTGGTCCGACACGGAACGACGCCGCCGCCCTCGTGGGCGGCGGCGTCGTTCGTCGTGGCGGGCCGGTGCCCGGTCGAGCCCGGGACGGACCCGGTTCAGCCGGGGACGACCGCGCGAGCCGCCGCCCGAGCCGCGGCCGGCAGGGCGTCGACGATGCGCGACACCGCCTCGTCGTCGTGCGCGGCCGTCACGAACCAGGCCTCGAAGACCGAGGGCGGCAGGTTGACCCCCGCGTCGAGCATGGCGTGGAAGAACGGCGGGTACCGCCAGGCCTGCTGTGCGCGCACGTCGTCGTAGTTCGCGGGCGGGGTCTCGGTGAAGGCGAACGAGAAGAGCGAACCGGCGCGCTGGACGCTGTGGGCGACGCCCTCGGCCGACAGGGCCTCGGAGACCGCACGCGAGAGGGTGTCCGACACCGCGTCGAGGTGCGCGTAGACCTCGGGGGTCGCCAGCCGCAGCGTGGCGATGCCGGCGGCCACGGCGACCGGGTTGCCGCTCAGCGTGCCCGCCTGGTACACCGGGCCGAGGGGCGCGAGGAAGTCCATGACGTCGGCCCGACCCCCGAGGGCCGCGAGCGGCAGGCCCCCGCCGACGACCTTGCCGAACGTGATGAGGTCGGGCTCCCAGCCGGCGCCGTCGGGCACGACCTGCGAGGCCTCGAGACCCCACCACCCCGCCCGCCCGACGCGGAAGCCGGTGAGCACCTCGTCGACGATCAACAGCGAGCCGTTGCGTCGCGTGATCTCGGAGAGGCTGCGGTTGAAGCCGCGCTGCGGCGCGAGCACGCCCATGTTGGCGGCGGCCGCCTCGACAATGACGGCGGCGATCCGCGGGCCGTGCTCGGCGAAGGCCGCACGGACGGCGGCGAGGTCGTTGTACGGCAGCACCAGGGTCTGGGCCGCGGTCTCGGCCGTGATGCCGGCGGAGCCCGGCATCGACAGGGTCGCGACCCCCGAGCCGGCCTCGGCCAGCAGCGAGTCGGAGTGGCCGTGGTAGTGGCCGGCGAACTTCACGAGCAGGTCACGGCCGGTGTAGCCGCGGGCGAGGCGGATGGCCGTCATGGTCGCCTCGGTGCCGGTCGAGACCATGCGCAGCTTGCCGATCGGTCGCTGGTCGCCGACGGCGACGCGTTCGCGCACGAGTTCGGCGAGCTCGGTCTCGGCCGGGGTCGACGCCCCGAACGACAGGCCACGCGCGGCGGCCTGCTGCACCGCCTCGAGCACCTCGGGGTGCGTGTGGCCGAGGATGGCCGGGCCCCACGACGCCACCAGGTCGACGTACTCGCGCCCCTCGGCGTCGGTGACGTAGGCCCCCCGGGCACCGACGAGGAACCGCGGCGTGCCGCCGACCGAGCCGTACGCGCGGACGGGCGAGTTGACGCCCCCGGGGATCGACCGCTTGGCGCGGGCGAAGTAGGTGTCGTTGCTCTGGCGGGTCGTCTCGGTCATCAGAACCGCTCCTTCTGGAGGCGCGTGGCCAGTTCGGTGGCCCAGTACGTCAGGATCGCGTCGGCCCCGGCCCGCTTGATCGACAGCACGCTCTCGTACGAGGCGGCGTCGAGGTCGATCCAGCCGTTCGCGGCGGCCGCGTGGATCATCGCGTACTCGCCGCTGATCTGGTACGCCCAGACCGGCACGGTGCTCGTGGCCGCCGTCTCGGCGAGGACGTCGAGGTAGCTCATGGCCGGCTTGACCATGACGACGTCGGCGCCCTCGGCGATGTCGAGGTCGACCTCGCGGAGCCCCTCACGCCCGTTCGCGGCGTCCATCTGGTACGTGCGGCGGTCGCCGACGAGCGTGGACTGCACGGCTTCGCGGAAGGGGCCGTAGAAGGCGGACGCGTACTTCGCCGCGTAGGCGAGCAGTGCCGTGCCGCCGAAGCCGGCCTCGTCGAGGGCGTCACGGGCCGAGCCGATCTGGCCGTCCATCATGCCGCTCATGCCGATCAGCTGCGAGCCGGCCTCGGCCTGCACGACGGCCATCTCGTCGTAGCGCACGAGGGTGGCGTCGTTGTCGACCGAGCCGTCCGCGGCGAGGACGCCGCAGTGGCCGTGGTCGGTGAACTCGTCGAGGCAGAGGTCGGTCTGCACGACGAGGGCGCCCTGGGCGGCGTCGACCGCCACGCGGGTCGCCACGTTGAGGATGCCCTCGGGGTCGGTCGCGCCCGATCCGACGGCGTCCTTCTCGAGCGGCACGCCGAAGAGCATGACGCCGCCGACGCCGGCCTCGGCCGCCTGCTCGATAGCCCGGGGCAGGCTCGACAGGCTGTGGTGGAACACGCCCGGCATGGACGAGATCGGGGCGGGCTCGTCGATTCCCTCGCGGACGAACATCGGCAGCACGAGGTCGGCGGGGTGGAGGCGGGTCTCCGCGGTCAGGCGGCGCAGGGCAGGGGTGGCACGCAGGCGGCGGGGCCGCACGCGGGGGAAATCGGACATCAGTCCTTCTCGGTCGGGGGTGTTCCGGCGGCCGGGCCGTCGAGGGCGTGGTCGACCACGGCCTCGACGAGGGCGGCCGCCGATCGGGTCTCGGCGATCAGGTGCACGGGCAGTCCCGCGGCACGGGCGTCGAAGGCGGTGCGCGGGCCGATGCACGCGACGAGGGTGGCGGGCGGCAGGGGGGCGAGCTGGGCCGCGATCTGGCGGGCCACGCTGCCCGAGGTGACGAGCAGCACGCCGATCGAGCCGTCGGCGACGCCGTCGCGCACCTCGGCCGACACGGGCACGCCGACGGTGCGGTACGCGGACACGAACTCGGCGTCGAACCCGCGGGCCGACAGCCCGGCGACGAGCGTCGGCTCGGCCAGGTCGGACTGGGGCACGAGCACGCGACCGGTGACCTCGTCGGCGGGCCATTCTTTCACCAGTCCGCGGGCCGAGTTGTCACCCTCGGGCACGAAGTCGACGCGGATGCCCGCGAGGCCCAGGGCCGACGCCGTGGTCTCGCCCACGGCGGCGACCCGGGTGGACGCCGGCGGCCGGATGCCGTTGCCCACCAACACGTCGACGGTCGTGGCGCTGGTGACGACGAGCCATTCGTAGACGCCGGCCTCGAGACGGGCGAGGGCCGCGGCCAGCAGCTCGGGGGTCTCTGCCGGCGCGAAGTTGATGAGCGGGGCGATGACCGGTGCGGCCCCACGCGATCGCAGGGAGGCCGCCACTCCGTCGCCCCACTTGCCGCCGCGCGGCACGAGCACGCGGACGCCCTTCAGGGGCTTGTCGGCCGTCACGAGGCGCTGCCCAGGGGGTCACCGCCGGACGGTCCGCCACCGAGGGGGGCGAACTCGGCGGCGCCCGAGTCGACCAGCTCGTCGACCACGCGGCCGGCGACCTCGTGGACGTCGGCCAGGCGGGCGACGAGCGGGCCGTCGTCGAGCGAGACGGCGTGCGACGAGCTGAGCCGCCTGCTGCCGTCGGGGCTGTAGACCGTCGCGCTGAGCAGCAGCAGACCGGCGTCGACCACCGCGCTGGCCCCGACGGGCGCGGCACAACCGGCCTCGAGGCCGGCCAGCACGGCACGCTCGGCCGTGACGACGAGGCGGGTCTCTTCGTCCTCGACGGCGGCGAGCCCCAGGGCGAGCGACTCGTTCGGGTCGCCCTCGCGGACCTCGACGGCCAGCGAACCCTGACCGGGGGCACTGGGCCAGAAGCCGAGCCCCAACAGTTCGGTGGCCGCGTCGAGACGGCCGAGCCGGCCGAGACCGGCGGCACTCAGGAGCACGGCGTCGAGGTCGTCGCCGACCCGTCCGAGGCGCGTGTCGACGTTGCCCCGGATGTCGACCACCTCGAGGTCGGGGCGCCTCGACCGCAGCTGTGCGGCCCGACGGGGCGAGCCGGTGCCGACCCGGGCGCCCTCGGGCAGGCCCTCGAGGGTGAGGCCGTCGCGCGCGCACAGGGCGTCGCGGGCGTCCGCGCGAGCGGGCGTCGCTCCGATGACGAGACCGGGGTGGGTGGCGGTGGGCAGGTCTTTCAGCGAGTGGACGAGCGCGTCGCACTCGTCGGCCAGCAGCGCCTCGCGCAGGGCGCTGGCGAAGACCCCGGTGCCGCCGAGCGAGGCGAGCGACTCGCCCGAACCCTGCGACCGGTCACCCTCGGTCTTGATGCGGACGAGCTCGACGTCGCGGCCCGTCGCGGCCGCGATGCGGTCGGCCACGGTCGACGACTGGGCGACGGCCAGCGCGCTGCCCCGGGTGCCGATGCGGATGGTCGCCACGGGGTCAGGGAGCCAGACCGGAGAGGGCGGGCTTGAAACCGAGTCGCACGTTCTCGCAGCAGCCGGGCCGGCACACGTCGTACCAGGGGCCCAGGTCGGTCACGTGCGGTCGGTCCTCGACCGGGACCCCGTCACGGCGTTCGAGCACGAGGTCGACGAGCCCGGCGACGTAGGTCGGGTCGATGCCCGGCGTGGGGGTGCGCGTCGCCCAGAAGCCGTTCTTCTCGCTGGTCTCCATCGCCTCGTTGTCCAGGTCCCACATGACCTCCATGTGGTCGCTGACGAAGCCGAGCGGCACGATGACGACGGCCCGGGTGGGCCCGCCGGCCAGGTCGTCGATGGCGTCGTTGATGTCGGGTTCGAGCCAGGGCATCGACGGCGGGCCGCTGCGGGACTGGTAGACGAGCTGCCAGGGCACGGTCGTGCCCCCGCCCTCGGGCACGTCGAGGTCGAGGGCGGCCTCGGCCGCGGCCATGACGACCTCGGCGACCGCCTTGTGCTGCGCGGCGTACGCGCCGTCGGCGTCGAAGCCGCGCGACTCGGGGCCGCTCTTGGCCGCGTCGGTGGACGGGATCGAGTGCGTCGCGAACAGCACCTGCACCTCGGTCGACAGGTCGAGGCCCTCGTTCTCGGCGCGGGCCTTCACGAGGGCGTCGCGGACGCCGTCGACGAAGGGCTGCACGAACCCGGGGTGGTCGAAGAACTGGCGCACCTTGTCGATCTGCATCGTGCCCTCGAGGCCCGTGGCGTCGAGTGCCATCGCGAAGTCCTCACGGTACTGACGGCACGAGCTGTACGACGAGTAGGCGCTGGTCGCGACGGCGATCAGCTTGCGGAACCCGCGCGCGTCGGCCTCGCGCACGGCGTCGGCCATGTACGGCTGCCAGTTGCGGTTGCCCCAGATCACGGGCAGGTCGATGCCGCGGCTCGCGAGCTCGGCCTCGAGGGCGGCCTTGAGTTCGCGGTTGTGCTCGTTGATCGGGCTGACGCCGCCGAAGTGGCGGTAGTGGGTGGCGACCTCTTCGAGTCGCTCTTCGGGGATGCCCCGGCCGCGCGTGACGTTGCGCAGGAACGGGATGACGTCGTCCTGCCCCTCGGGCCCGCCGAAGCCGGCCAGCAGGATGGCGTCGTAGTCGGTCGGCTCGGAGACGTGCTCGGGGCCCGCGGCCGCGGCCGGCGTGGCGTTGCGGACGAGCTGCCCGTTGGTGATGTGGCTGGTGTCGGTCACGACAAGACCTCGATGATGTCGGTGGTGGGGATGCGTCGGCCCGTGAAGAACGGGATCTCTTCGCGGACGTGGCGGCGGGCCTCGGTGTAGCGCAGGTCGCGCATGAGGTCGACCAGCTGGACGAGCTCGGGGGCCTCGAGAGCGAGGATCCACTCGTAGTCGCCGAGCGAGAAGCTGGCGACCGTGTTGGTCAGCACCGCGCGGTGCTCGGAGCCCTGCTTGCCGTGCTCGGCGAGCATCTGGCGCCGCTCGGCCTCGGGCAGCAGGTACCACTCGTAGCTGCGGACGAACGGGTACACCGTGAGCCACGCCTCGGGTGCCTTGCCGCGCATGAAGGCCGGGCTGTGGTTGCGGGAGAACTCGGCCTCGCGGTGCATGCCCATGGCGTTCCACGTGGGCAGGAGGGCGCCGAGCACGTCGGTGCGCAGCAGCTGCCGGTAGGCCGACTGGACGGCCTCGGGCACCTCGCCGTGCAACCAGATCATGATGTCGGCGTCGGCACGCAACGCGCTGACGTCGTAGAAGCCCCGGACGGTGACGCCGAGCCCGGCGAGGGCGTCGACGACCGCGTCGAGCTGCGGCACGTCGTCGAGCTCGGGGGCGTAGGGGTTCTGGGGGTCGCGACGCAACACGGCCCACAGGGTGTAACCCAGTCGCTCGGCCGGGGCCGGTGCGTCCGTCGGGGCGTCGCCGGTGTCGGGCCGTGCGGGTGCTTCGGGTCGTTCTGACGTCGGCAGGACGGGCGCTGCCGCGTCGGCGCTGGAACTCATGCAGTCATTCTCCCTCTCGGCACGCTGGGAGCCCAACCAGGTTGCTCCCGGTCGAGCGAACGGGCCGGGGCCCGGGCTGGGGACGAGCCGAGCAGCCGGTCAGCGTCGCTTGACCACCGCGACGACGACGCCGGCCACGGCCAGCGCACCCGCCCCGGCCGCGGCGAGCCACGGGGCCTTGTCGCGCTCGAACGACGACTTGGCCCGGTGCCCGGCGATGCCGAGCTGCTTGGGCACGTTCAGCTTGTCCTCGAGCTCGTTGAGGGTCGCCGCGAGCTCGGCGCGCGTGCGGTCGATGTGTGCCTGGATGTCGCTGCTGTCGCTCATGGGGCTCCTGTCGGGAACGGGGGGAGTCGGGAGGGTCGAGGAGGCGCGTGGGCGGTCGTCGAGGAGGCGCGTCAGCGCTCGTCGAGACGGGCGCCGGGGATCGACCCCACGCCCTTGACGGCCTTGAGGTCGGCCTTGAGGCTGGCGATGGTCTTCTCGGGGACGGCGGGCAGCCCCTTCTTGATCGCCTTGTACCCGAGGAACCCGAGCAGGGCGGCGACCAGCAGCAGCACGCCGGCGACGATCAGCGCCGAGGCCCAGCCGGGCAGCCAGATGGCGAGCAGCAGGACGATGCCGGTCAACAGCACGCCGAGCATCGCGAAGACGAAGACGAGCGCCCCGACGAGGAAGCCCGCACCGATGCCGAACGCCTTGAGCGTGCCGATGACCTCGTATTTGAGGAGGGCGAGCTCGCCCTTGACGAGGTCGGTGACCAGCGTCGGGATGTCTTGCACGAGGGCGAAGAGCGACCGCGGTCTCGTCTTGTGCCGCACCTCGTCGCTGCGCGTCGAGTCGGTCACTTCGTGCGACCGCCGCCGAAGAGCCGGGAGATGCCGCGGGTGATGCCCGTGACGACGGCGTCGACGCCGTCGGCCGTCTTCGCACCGGCGAAGTCCTGCCCCTTGGCGACCTGGCGCTGGACGGCCCGGCTGTTCCAGACCTTGGACGCCCTCTCGGTGATCTGCTCGTACCGGTCGTGGCCGGCGCGGGCGCCGAGCACGAATCCGACAGCGGCTCCGGCGACGAAGATCAGTTTGCCTCGCACGGGGACTCCATTCGTGGTCGTACGCGCGACGGCATGTGCCGCACACGTCCGTCCAATGTAGCCCGAGCGGGCTGCCCGACGCCCGCGCCGGACCGAACCCGGCCGACCCCGTGCGCTCAGTCGCGCGGCGGGGGCGACGAGAGCGCCGCCACGAGGGTGGCGGCCTGACGACGCGAGTGGGCGACGATCGCGGCGAGCCCACGGCCCGCCACCGCGCCTCCTGCCTGGACGACCTCGATCACGGGCTCGACGACGGCCGCCGCCTCGGCCCGGCGCGGGGCGTCCCAGGTGGCACGGCCGAAGCCGACCAGGTGGCGCTCGGCGAGGTCGACGCCGAGCAGGGTGGAGGCGTCCGCGAGCGCGGCGTCGCGCACCTCGGCGTCGGAGGTGCCGCGGTCGACGACGGGCGAGTCGAAGCTCAGCCGCAGCACGTGCCGCCCCTCGGCCAGGTCGGCGAGCCAGCTCCACTTGACGGTGGCGTGGGTGAGGGCCTTGGCGCGCAGGCCGGTCGAGCCCGGTGCGACGAGCACCCCCGTGCCGCGGGGCGCCGCGTCGAGCTCGGGGCGCTCGACGACCAGGGTCGCGAGCGTGATCGCCCCGGGAGGCACCGAGGAGGCGCGGGTCGTCAGGGCCACCGCGTCGTGGTCCCCCACGGCCAGCACGACCTGTCTCGCCCTGACGTGCTCACCCCTCGCGGTCTCGACGTGCGTCTCGTCGATCGACCGGACGCGGGTGCCGAGGCGGACGTCGACGCCGAGCCGTCCGAGGTCGGCGACGATCGGGTCGACCAGCCGGGCCAGGCCGCCCCGGATGCCGGCCACGGCGGAGCCGGCCGGGGCGAGCGCCCGCAGGCCGAGCACGGCGGCGGCGAGGCTGCCCTCGCGCTGCAGGGCCGCGCGCAACCCCGGGGCCACGCGGTCGGCGGCGAGCAGGTCGGGGTGCAGCGAGTGGACCCCCGAGACGATCGGGCTGACGAGCCGGTCGACGACGGCCTCGCCCATGCGGGCGCGGACGAGACCGCCCAGGGTGGTTTCGTCGGACCCGACGGCGGCGGGCAGGTCGGCATCGGCGAGCGCGCGCCGCACGCCGGCCTCGCCGACCACGGCCCGCACGTCGGCCGCGGCGGGGTCGCCGGGGATGCCGAGCAGCCCCGTGCGCGGGATGGGGAACGACCGGCCGTCGGCCTCGTGCAGCCAGGCGCCGCGCGGGTCGGGCAGGACGATGTCGTCGCCCAGGCCGAGCTCGGTCGCGAAGCCGGCGACCGTGCCGCCGCGCGTCGCGAAGCTCTCGGCCCCGGCGTCGAGGGCGATGCCGGCGACGACGTGGCGCGAGACCTCGCCGCCGAGTCGGTCGGACGCCTCGAACAGGACGACGCCGAGGCCGGCGGCGGCGAGGTCGCGGGCCAGCACGATGCCACCCATGCCGCCGCCGACCACGGCGACGTCGACGGCGCCGCCCGGGGTGGCGACGGGCGGGGTCACAGCGTGTGGGCGAGCTCGACGATGCGGGTCAGCACGTCGGGGTCGGTCTCGGGGCTGACGCCGTGGCCGAGGTTGAGCACGTGCGCGGGGGCCGATCGGCCGCGCCGGGCGACGTCGCGCACGTGGGCCTCGAGCACGGGCCAGGGCGCCTGGAGCAGCGCCGGGTCGACGTTGCCCTGCACGGGCGTGGCCCCGCCGAGCCGGCGCGAGGCCTCGTCGAGCGGGATGCGCCAGTCGACCCCCACGGCGTCGGTGCCGACGTCGCGCATGGCGGCGAGCACCTCGCCGCTGCCGACGCCGAAGTGGATGCGCGGCACGTCGAGGTCGGCCACGTGCGACAGGGCACGGGCCGAGTGGCGCGCGACGTGCTCGGTGTAGTCGGCCAGCGACAGCGAGCCGACCCACGAGTCGAACAGCTGGGCGGCACTGGCACCCGCGAGCACCTGGGTCCGCAGGAACGCACCCGTCACGTCGGCGGCCCAGGTGAGCAGGGCGTCCCAGGTCTCGGGGTCGGAGTGCATCAGGGCACGGGCGCGGATGTGGTCCTTCGACGGGCCACCCTCGACGAGGTACGCGGCGAGGGTGAAGGGGGCACCGGCGAACCCGATCAGCGGCGTGCCGCCGAGCTGCGCGACGGTCTGGGCGACGCCCGCCGCGATCGGGGCCAGCGCCTCCTCGTCGATCGGCCGCAGGGCCGCGACGTCGGCCGCCGTGCGGATCGGCGTCTCGAGCACCGGCCCGCGACCGGGCACGATGTCGACCGCGACGCCGGCCAGCTTGACCGGCACGACGATGTCGCTGAAGAAGATGCCGGCGTCCACGCCGTGGCGGCGCACCGGCTGCATCGTGATCTCGCTCGCCAGGTCGGGGGTGAGGCAGGCGTCGAGCATCTTGGTGCCGACGCGCAGCTCGCGGTACTCGGGCAGCGAGCGACCGGCCTGCCGCATGAACCACACCGGCAGCGTCTCGGGCCGGTCGCCCCTCAGTGCACGGACCAGCGGCGACCGCGTCGTGAGGCCGGTGGCCAGGGGGTGCTGCTCGGGCAGGGCGGGGTTCTGGGTCACGAGGTCGATTCTCCCATCGCCCGCTGGGCGTCGGGTCGAGGAGGCACGTCGGCCGAGGAGGCGCGGGTCAGGAGACCGCGACGACCATCTTCCCGACGTTGTCACCGCGCATCAGCCCGGTGAAGGCGTCGAACGTCGAGTCGACGCCCTCGACGACGGTCTCGTCGTACACGACGTCGCCCGCGGCGAGCCACGGGCCCATCTCGGCCTGGAACGCCGGCGCGAGGTGGCGGTAGTCGCCCAGGGTGAAGCCCTTCATGGTGAGGCCGCGGGTGACCATGTTGGTCATGCCGGTGATGCCGACCGGGGCGCCGGTCGCGTTGTAGTTCGCGATCGAGCCGCAGAGCGCGGCGCGACCGCCGGTGCGGAACGAGGCGAGTGCGGCCGAGAGGTGGTCGCCGCCGACGTTGTCGAAGTAGAGGTCGATGCCGTCGGGAGCGGCCTCGGCGAGCAGCTCGGTGACGTCGCCGTCGCGGTAGTTGAAGGCCGCGTCGAAGCCGTACTTCGAGGTGAGGAGGTCGACCTTCTCGGCCGAGCCGGCGCTGCCGACGACGCGTGAGGCGCCCTTGAGCCGGGCGATCTGGCCGACCATCGTGCCGACGGCCCCGGCGGCGCCCGAGACGAAGACGACGTCGCCCTCGCGGATGCCGGCGATCTCGGTGAGGCCGACGTACGCCGTGAGCCCGGTGAGGCCGAGCACGCCCAGGTACGCCGACAGGGGCACGCCGTCGACGGGCTGCACGGCACGGAACGCGGCCGCGCCTCCCTGGGCGACGTCACGCCAGCCCTGCTCGTGGAGCACGACGGTGCCGACCGGCAGGTCGTCCGAACGCGACTCGACGACGCGTCCGACGGCGCCGCCGGTCATGGTCTCGCCGAGGGCGAACGGCGGGACGTACGACTTCACGTCGTTCATGCGACCGCGCATGTAGGGGTCGACCGAGAGGAACTCGTTCTGCACGCGCACCTCGCCGTCGGCGAGGTCGGGCAGCGTCACCTCGACGCGGGCGACGTCGTCGGGGGTGGGCTCGCCGTGCGGGCGGGCGACGAGCTGCCACTGGATGCTGGTGGTCGAGGTCATGGTGTCTCCTTGGTCGGTGCGGGGTGGGACCGGTCGGAATGCGAGGCCGGACACCCGTGTTGCAAGCTGCAACCGTCCTGGGGCATTCCCGGCCACTCGACGTCGAGTCAACGCCCAGCCGAAAACGCCGATCAGAGTTAGGATCACTCAGTGCTCATCTGCCTCACGGCGTCCCACCAGAACGCCAGCTTCGACCTCCTCGAGAGGCTGAGCATCGGCGCACCCTCGGCGGCGGGCACCCTGGTCGACGGCAGCGACTTCGTCAGCGGCGCGGTCGTGCTCGCGACCTGCAACCGCTTCGAGGCCTACCTCGACGTCGACGAGCCCCTCACCGCGGGCAGCGCCCTCGCCGTCGAGGCGACCATCGAGACGATGAGCACCGCCAGCGGCGTCGAACCCGACGACCTGCGCGACAGCGTCCGTGTCATCACCGGCGACGAGGTCGTCGAGCACCTGTTCGCCGTCAGCTCGGGCCTCGAGTCGGTCGTCGTCGGCGAGGACGAGATCTCGGGCCAGGTGCGACGGTCGCTCGAGCGCGCCCGCCACGACGGCACCACCTCGCGCGACCTCGAGCGGCTCTTCCAGAAGGCGTCGCAGACCTCGCGCGGCATCAAGAACCAGACGAACGTCGGAGGCGCGGGTCGGTCGCTCGTGCGCCTCGCCCTCGAGTTGGCGTCGTCGCGCGTGACCGACTGGTCCGAGGCGCGCGTGCTCATCGTGGGCACCGGCCAGTACGCGGCCACCACCGTCGCGGCCCTCCGCGACCGGGGTGCCGACCAGCTCGCGGTCTACTCGGGCTCGGGTCGGGCCGAGTGGTTCGGCCTCAAGCACGCCGCGACGCCCTACGACGACCTCGCGACCGCCGTCGCCTGGAGCGACGTGCTGATCACCTGCACCTCGACCACCGAGCCGGTCGTCACCCGCGACGTCGTGCGGCCCGGCGGTCGCCGCCTCGTCATCGACCTCGGTCTGCCCCGCAACGTCGACCCGCTCGTCGCGGGCGTCGAGGGCGTCGAGCTGCTCGACCTCGAGACCATCAGCCTGCACGCCCCGCTGCCCCAGCTCAGCGCGGCCGACGACGCGCGCGCACTCGTCTCGTCGGCGGCCGCCGAGTTCCAGGCCGTCGCCGCCGAGCAGTCCCTCACCCCCTCGGTCGTCGCCCTGCGCAAGCACGTCTTCGACCTGCTCGACGCCGAGATCGAACGAGCCCGGTCGCGCGGCGACTCGTCCGAGCGCACCGAGTCGGCGCTGCGTCACCTCGCCGGCGTCCTGCTGCACACCCCGTCCGTCCGGGCGCGCGAGCTGGCCCGCGAGGGTCGTGGCGACGAGTTCCGCGACGGTCTCGAGGCGCTGTTCGGCGTGACCGACGGGCGCCGCGCCTCCTCGTCCCCGTCACTGCGGGCGGTCGACGACGAGCGTCGGGCCTCGGCGGGCTGACCGACCGCCGCTCGTCGGTGCCGCGCACCCGACGCCGCCGTGCCCGAGGATGGCCTGATGGACACCATCGTCGTCAGCGCCCTCGCCCTCGTCCGTGACCGACGGATGCTGATGGTCACCGCGCGCGACCGTGACGTGCTGTACCTGCCCGGCGGCAAGCTCGAGGCGGGCGAGACGGCCGCCGAGGCCCTCGTCCGCGAATCGCGCGAGGAGGTGGGGGTCGAACTGGACCCCGCGACCGTGGCCGAGCTGTTCACGGTCGTGACGCAGGCGCACGGCGAACCCGAGGGGCGGCAGGTGGCGATGACGGTGTTCGCCGCCGAGCTCGCGTCGACGAGCCCCGAACCGGCACCCGCGGCCGAGGTGGGGGCGGTGCACTGGGTGACGTCGGCGGACGCCGACCGCTGCCCGCCGGCGGGCGTCGCCACGCTCGGACGCCTGCGACGGCTCGACCTGATCGACTGACCCGGGCCGGTCACGGACGAGGCCGGGCCCGGCGGCGGGCCGGTCACCGCCCCGTTCGCTCAGTGCACGTACTCGAGTGCGTCGGTCCCCACCGCGCGCAGCGCCTCGAGGGCCCGGAGGCGGTGGGCGAGGGTGAGGTCGTCGAACGTCACGACGACGCAGTAGGCGACGCTGCGCCGGGGCCCGCGCAGCACGCCCAGCTCGGCCCGCACGCCCGCGTCTCCGCCGGTCGCGTGGACGATCTGCAGGTCGTGGTCGAGCCGCCGGTGCCCCAGCGGGTCGAGGCCGAACGGTGCCGCGACCAGGGACGTGTCGGCGCCGAGCGACAGCCAGCCCAGCACGCGGTTCGACACGGCCCGGTCGACGACCTCGCCGCGGGCCAGCGCCACCGTCAGCCCGGCGAGCTCATGGGCGGTGCCGACGGCCAGGGCGGGTGCGTCGTCCGGGCCGCGCGTCGACCGCGTCACGTCGAGCAGGGCCGTCTTCGTCAGGCCGAGCGACTCGCCCCGGGCGCGGACGGCGGCGAGCCCCACCAGGCCGATCAGCGCGTCGACGGCTGCCGCGTCGCGGAACGCGCCCACCAGGGTGGCCGCGTCGGTGATCGGCAGGCGCGTGCGACGCAGGTAGGGCCAGACGCCTCCCGGCCCCTGGTCGCCGGGCGCTCCGGGGCGCTCGAGCTCGTCGAGCGGACGCAGCGTGCCGTCCTCGATGCGGGCCGACACCTCGATGAGCAGCAGCACGGCGCCGAGCTGGCCCACCGGCAACGCCAGGTGCTCGTCGACGCTCAGCAGGTCGTCGCCCGAGTCGAGGTCGGCGACCGACGCCGAGACCTGCCCGCCCGCGAGCGCCAGGTCGCCCAGCGCCGCGAACGACGAGGCGAACGACTCGAGCGCCCGACCGCCGCCGTGACGCGGTTCGTGGTCGGCGCCGTCGTCGCCCCCGCGTCGGGCTCGGCGGCCGGGCCCCGGGTCTACCAAATCGTGACGCGCTCCTCGGCCGGCAGCCAGAGGGCGTCGGTCTCGGTCACGCCGAAGGTGTCGTAGAACTCGTCGATGTTGCGGACGATCTGGTTGCACCGGAACTCGTTCGGCGAGTGCGGGTCGATCGAGATCAGCCGGACGGCCTCTTCGTCGCGCAGCGTGATCTGCCAGGCCTGGGCCCAGCTGAGGAAGAACCGCTCGGCGCCGGTCAGGCCGTCGATCACGGGCGGCTCGCTGCCGTCGAGCGAGATCAGGTAGGCCTTCCAGGCGATCGAGAGTCCACCCAGGTCGCCGATGTTCTCGCCGATCGTCAGGGCTCCGTTGACGTGGTGGTCGGGCACCTGCTTCGGGGCGAGCGCGTCGTACTGCGCGATGAGCGACGAGGTCAGCTTCTCGAAGGCCTCGCGGTCGGCGGGGGTCCACCAGTCGGTCAGCTTGCCGTCGCCGTCGTACTTCGAGCCCTGGTCGTCGAAGCCGTGGCCGATCTCGTGGCCGATGACCGCTCCGATCGCCCCGTAGTTCGCGGCGGCGTCGCGGGTCTCGTCGAAGAACGGGAACTGCAGGATCGCCGCGGGGAACACGATCTCGTTCATGCCGGGGTTGTAGTACGCGTTGATGGTCTGCGGCGTCATGAACCACTCGTCGCGGTCGAGGGGCTTGCCGATCTTGCCCAGTTCGCGGTCGAAGCCGAACGCCGCGGTGGCCCGCACGTTGCCGACGAGGTCGGTCGGGTCGATCTCGAGCGCCGAGTAGTCGCGCCATGTCGAGGGGAACCCGATCTTGGGCGTGAACTTGTCGAGCTTGTCGAGGGCGCGCGCGCGGGTCTCGTCGGTCATCCAGGCGAGCCCCGAGATGCTCTGCCGGTACGCCTCGACGAGGTGGGCGACGAGCACGTCCATCGCGGTCTTGGCCGCGGGCGCGAAGTGCCGCTCGACGTAGATGCGGCCGACGGCCTCGCCGAGCGCGCCCTCGACGAGCGAGACGCCGCGCTTCCAGCGGGCCCGCTGCACGGGGGTGCCGGTCAGGGTGCGGCCGTAGAAGCCGAAGTTGGCCTGGACGAACGGCGTCGACAGGTAGGCCGCCGTCGAGCGCACGATCTGCCAGCGCAGCCAGTCGCGCCAGTCGTCGAGGCGGTCGTCGGTCAGCAGCGTGGCCAGGCCGGTCACGAACGAGGGCTCGCGCACGACGAGTTCGTCGAAGACGCCGGCCGGCCCGCCGACGGCGTCGCGCCAGACCGTCAGGTCGACGCCCTCGGCGAGCGCGTCGAACTCGCCCCACGGCATCAGGTTGTACGTCTTGTCGCTGTCGCGCGTGGCGACGTTGCTCCAGTGGTGCGAGGCGAGGTCGGTCTCGAGGGCGACCACGCGGTCGGCCCGTGCGCCCGGCTCGTCGAGCCCGGCCAGGTCGAGCATCTGCTCGACGAACGCGCGGTACGCCGTGCGCACCGACTCGAACTTCTCCTCGCGGTAGTACGACTCGTCGGGCAGCCCGAGGCCGCCCTGCTCGGCGAACACGACGTAGCGCTCGGGGTCGCCGGGGTCGTTGTCGACGAAGAGCTGCACGACGCTCGGCACGCCCTGCTTCTCGTAGGAGCCGAGGAGGCGCGTGAAGGAGGCCACGTCGGTCACCTCGTCGACCTCGGCCAGCAGTGGCTCGAGGGGTGCGGCGCCGAGCGCCTCGACGCGCTCCTCGTCGGTGAAGCTGGTGAAGAGGTCGCCGATCTTGCGGGCCTCGGTGCCGGGCTCGGCCGACTGCGACTCGACGACGATCTCGTGGACGGCCTTCTCGGCCTCCTCGGCCAACAGGTAGAAGGAGCCGTAGCGCGCCTTGTCCTCGGGGATCTCGGTGCGGTCGATCCACTTCCCGTTGACGTGCCGGAAGAGGTCGTCCTGCGGGCGGACCGCCGGGTCGAGTTCGTCGGTCTGGATTCCGCTGCTCAGTGCGTCGCTCGTCATGCCCGCCAGCCTACGGCGGCCCCGCCGCTACAGTTCTGGGCATGGCACTCCCCTGGTCGCTGCACGGCGACGGACGAACGGTCGACGCAACCGAGATCGTCGCCCCCGAAGAACGACTCACCTGGCCGCGCACCATCGGGCTCGGCGGCCAGCACGTCGTCGCGATGTTCGGCGCGACCTTCCTCGTGCCGATCATCACGGGGTTCCCGCCGAGCACGACGCTGCTCTTCTCGGGCATCGGCACCCTGCTCTTCCTGATCGTCACCGGGAACCGCCTGCCGAGCTACCTCGGCTCGTCGTTCGCGTTCCTCGCGCCGATCGCGGCGGCGCAGGACGTCGGCGGCATGCCCCTGGCGCTCAGCGGCATCGTCGTGGTCGGCGTGCTGCTCGCGATCGTCGGCGTGGTCGTCAACCTGGCGGGGACCCGGTGGATCGACGCGCTGCTGCCGCCGGTCGTCAGCGGCGCCATCGTCGCGCTGATCGGCTTCAACCTGGCCCCGGCCGCCCGCGACAACTTCGCCGAGGCACCGCTCACCGCGGTCATCACGCTCGCCGCCGTCGTGCTCAGCGCCGTGCTCTTCCGGGGCCTCCTCGGCCGCCTGTCGATCTTCGTGGGCGTCGTGGTCGGCTACGTCGCCGCGCTGCTGCTCGGCGAGGTCGACTTCGGCGCGGTGGGCGACGCCGCCTGGGTGGGCCTGCCCACCTTCACGGCCCCCGCCTTCGACCCGGGTGCGCTGCCCGTCTACCTGGGCTTCCTGCCGGTCGTGCTCGCCCTCATCGCCGAGAACGTCGGACACGTCAAGGGCGTCGGTCAGCTGACCGGGCGCGACCTCGACCCGCTCACCGGCCGCGCCCTCTTCGCCGACGGCCTCAGCACGGTGCTGGCCGGCCTCGGCGGCGGCTCGGCGACGACCACCTACGGCGAGAACATCGGCGTGATGAGCGCCACCCGCGTCTTCTCGACCGCCGCGTACTGGGTCGCCGGCATCGTGGCGATCCTGCTCGGCCTGTCGCCGAAGATCGGTGCCGTCATCTTCACGATCCCGCCCGGCGTGCTGGGCGGCGTCACGACGGCGCTCTACGGCCTGATCGGCGTCATCGGCATCCGCATCTGGGTCGAGAACAAGGTCGACTTCAGCCGCCCGAAGAACCAGCTGACCGCCGGCATCGCCCTCATCATGGGCATCGCCGACTTCACCCTCGCCCTCGGTGGCGCGACGTTCGGTGGCATCATCCTCGGCACCGTCGCGGCCATCGTCGTCTACCACCTCATGTCGGCCGTGGGCCGGGCCCGGGGCACCGACTGACGGTGGCAGGCACCCCCGGCGAGCCGACCCCGACGACGACCTCGCGCCTCCGTTCGCCCTGGGACCGCCGCATCGTCGACCTCGCGGGGCCGGCGCTCGGCGCCCTGGTCGCCGAACCGCTGTTCCTGCTGACCGACACGGCGATGGTCGGGCACCTCGGCACGGTGCCGCTGGCCGGCCTCGGCATCGCGAGCGTCGTGCTGCAGACCGCCCTCGGCCTGCTGATCTTCCTGGCGTACGCGACGACGCCGACCGTGGCCCGGCGGCTCGGGGCGGGCGACCGACCCGGGGCGATCCGGGCGGGCGTCGACGGCCTGTGGTTCGCGCTGCTGGTCGGCGTCGTCCTGGCGGGCGTCGGCGCCCTCGTCGCGCGTCCCCTCGTCGGGCTCTTCGGCACCGACCCCGCGGTCGTCGACGCCGCCTCGACCTACCTGACCGTGTCGATGGTCGGCCTGCCGGGCATGCTGCTGGTCATCGCCGCGACGGGGCTGCTGCGCGGACTGCAGGACACCAGGACGCCCCTGGTCGTCGCCACCCTCGGCTTCGCGGCGAACGCGGGCCTCAACGCGGTCTTCCTCTACGTCTTCGGGTGGGGCATCGCCGGTTCGGCCGTCGGCACCGTCGTGGCCCAGTGGGGCATGGCGGCCGTCTACGTCGTGATCGCGGTCCGGGCCGCACGGGCCGTGGGTGCTCCGCTGCGCCCGGGCCTGGCCGGCGTCGGGCGCACGGCCCGCTCGGGGGCGTGGCTGCTCGTGCGCAACGCGTCGCTCCGGGTCGCGATGATCGCGACCGTCTGGGCCGCCGCCTCCTCGGGGGTGACGGGGCTCGCCACGATCCAGGTGGCGCTGACGCTGTTCAGCACGCTGGCGTTCGCCCTCGACGCGCTGGCCGTGGCCGGTCAGGCGCTCGTCGGCCACTCGCTCGGCCGGGGCGACCGCGACGCGGTGCGGGCGATCACCCGGCGGCTCATGCTGTTCGGCGTCGGCGGCGGCCTGCTGCTCGGCGTGCTGCTGGCGGCGGTCTCGCCCCTGCTCGCCCCCGTCTTCAGCGGCGACGACGCGGTCCGCGACCTCCTGCCCCGGGTCGTGCTCGCGATGGCCGTCGGCATCCCGCTGGCCGGCTTCGTCTTCGTCCTCGACGGGGTGCTGCTCGGTGCGGGCGACGCCCGGTACCTGGCCCTGGCCGGCGTGCTCAACACGGTCGTGTACCTCGCGATCCTGATCCCGCTGGAGGCGCGGGTCGAGCCGGGCGCACAGGGCACGGTCGCCTTGTGGCTGGCCTTCGGCCTCGGGTACGTCGGCATCCGCGCCGTGACGCTCGGCCTGCGGGCCCGGTCGGACCGGTGGATGGTCGTCGGAGGGAGCTGACCCGGACCCCGTGACGCGGCGGACGGGCGTCAGCGGCGGGGCGGAGCCGTGGTCGACCCGGGCCGGAACACGCTCGTGAAGGTCGTGCCCGAGGCCTGCTCGCCGGCCAGCAGCGCGAGCACCGCGCGACCGGCCGCGCGACCCTTCTCGACGGCGGGCTGCACGACCGTGGTGAGGTCGGCCGCCCGCGGGTCGTCGAGCCGCACGCCGTCGTAGCCCACGACGCTGAGGTCGCCCGGCACCGAGAGTCCCAGCTCGTCGGCCGCGGCGATGACGCCGGAGGCGAGCAGGTCGCTCTGGGCGACGATCGCCGTGGGCCGCTCGGCCTCGGGCACGTCGAGCAGGCGCAGGCCCGCCCGGTGCCCCTCGCTCGTCCAGCTGCCGCGAGTGGCCAGTCCTCCCACGCCGGGGAAGACCTCACGGGTGCCGCGCAGTCGTTCGAGGGTCGGCCACGACGTGCCCCGGGCCACGCGTCCGTCGGTCAGCACGTCGTCCCCGCCGCCGGTCGACCGACCGGGGCCGAGCTCGAGGGCGACGACCGCGACGCGTCGATGGCCGAGGTCGTGCAGGTGCTGCGCCAGCAGGCGGGAGGAGCCGACGTTGTCCTCGGCGATGTCGAGCACGCCCTCGGTCGGCGGGGCCTCGATCGACACGACGGGGATGCCCCGGCGACGCATGATCGACACCGACTCGTCGAGGCGGGTGCTGCAGCCGAAGAGCACGACGGCGTCGACGGGGGCGTCGAGGAGCCGCGAGCGCTCGCCCGCGGTCTCGGTGAGCAGCAGCAGCGAGGCGTCGGCCGGCCCGGTGACGTCGGCGATGCCGTCGAGCATCGCGACGTTGATCGGGTCGCGGAACGCGGTGCTGAGGCTGGCCTCGAGGACGGCGCCGACGATGCCGGACCGACCCCGCCGCAGCGACCTCGCCCGGGGGTCGGGGCCGGCGTAGCCGAGGGCGTCGGCCGCGGCGAGCACCCGCGCGCGGGTCTCGGCCGACACGGGGCCGGTGCCGCTGAAGGCCAAGGAGGCGGTGCTCGCGCTGACGCCGGCGGCTCGCGCCACCGACGCGAGGGTCGGTCTGGCGTCGTCGCCCGCTGCCCGGCTCATGGTGCCGCAGCCTAGCCGACGACGCCCGGGGGGCCGGGGCGCCTCGGTCGTGCGAGGGCGCCTCGGTCGTGCCGGGCGCCTCAGTCGTGCTGGGCGACGCGCGGTTCGTCGAGGCCCAGCGCCGTGACGTAGTCCGCCGCGAGCGCCGGCACCTGGGCCCAGTCGCCGTAGTGAGCCGCGACCTCCATCAGGTCGACGATCGCCCCGCGCACCGTCGCCCCGAGGGCGGGGGTCATGCCGTGGGCGACGACGGCGCTCGTGCTGCAGAGGATCTCGAGCGGCAGCAGCACGTCGTCGAGGACGTGCTGGCGGGCCGACGGCGACAGCACCTGCACGATCGAGCGGGCCAGGTCGAGGAAGTGCGCGACGTCGGGCTCGAGCTCCAGGCCGTGGGCGACGCAGGCGGGCGTCCGGTGCTCCGGCTCGTCGAGCTGCTCGAACGACGGCGCCCGCGTCGCCGCGATCGCGATCATGCGGACGAGGTCGTCGAGCAGCACCTCGTTGAACCGCCGGTGCCAGACGACGACGTGGGCGTGGCTGAACGGGGCGCGGACGACCACGCGCATCCGCCGGAGCTCGTAGAGGGCGAGCTGCACGTCGCCGGGGGTGACGCCGTGTTCGCGGACGATCGTGGCGAGGTCGAGGGTGTCGCCGGGGGCGTACCGGCCGCGGGCGATGTCGACGAGCACGAGCTCGGCGGCGTCGTGGGTGACGGGGGCGACGGTCGTGCGGGTCGCGGTGGAGTGCATCGGGGTGCTCATGGTTCCTCCGGGTCGAGTGGGGGGGAAGGTCGTCCTGCCGACCATCTGGAATGAACGTATTTCACATTTGCATGTTCGTCAAGCACCGGATCGGACGACCGTCCCGGACCGGGCCGCCGCGTAGGATCGTCGGGTGCGCCTCGTCATAGCCCGCTGCTCGGTCGACTACGCCGGTCGACTCTCCGCCCACCTCCCGCTGGCCACGCGCCTCCTGATGATCAAGAGCGACGGCAGCCTCCTGGTGCACTCCGACGGGGGCAGCTACAAGCCCCTCAACTGGATGAGCCCGCCGTGCACGATCCGCTCGGTCGAACCCGACGACGACCAGCGCGCCGCCGGCGTCGTCGAGCTGTGGAAGGTCACCCAGGCCAAGACCGCCGACATCCTCGCGGTGTCGATCCACGAGGTGCTGCACGACTCGTCGCACGAGATGGGCGTCGACCCGGGCCTGACCAAGGACGGCGTCGAGGCCGACCTGCAGAAGCTGCTCGCCGAGCAGATCGACCTGCTGGGCGAGGGCCACACGCTGGTCCGACGGGAGTTCATGACCGCCATCGGTCCGGTCGACATCCTCGCCCGCGACGCGAAGGGCGCGGCGGTGGCGGTCGAGCTGAAGCGACGGGGCGACATCGACGGCGTCGAGCAGCTCACGCGTTACCTCGAGCTGATGAACCGCGACCCGCACCTCGCGCCGGTGACCGGCGTGTTCGCCGCGCAGGAGATCAAGCCGCAGGCGCGGACCCTGGCGCACGACCGGGGCATCCGCACCCTCTTGCTCGACTACGACGCCATGCGCGGGCTGGACGACTCGCACTCGCGACTGTTCTGAATCGGCCCCGCAAAACCCTTGTGACACTCACATGTCAGGGTTATATTTCTCCTACGACGAAACGACCGCAGGAGCAACCCGTGACCTCACCCATCTTCGACACCCTCTCCGCCCAGCGCGAGGCGACGCCGGTCTTCGAGTCCCTGACCCGAGGGCTCGACGACCCGATGTGGTCGTTCGAGACCATGGCACCGCCGTCGACCCGCGGCGCCGTGGCCAGCGATGCCGTCGCCCGCGGCGCCGTCGCCCGGCAGGCCCCGACGCGCGAGGCCCCGATCCGCCGGACGCCGACCCGCGAGGCCGTGGGAGTCGTCGCGACGTGGCCGCTCCGGACGATCACCTGCTGACACCGTTCCGTAAGCTGAGGGCGATGACTCTCCCCTACACGGCCGTCCTCTACGACCTCGACGGCACCATCGCCGACTCGGCGCCGGCGATCACCGCCAGCCTCGCGCACACCATCGGCCGGCTCGGCCTCCCGGTCCCCTCACCCGACGAGCTCATGGCCTGGGTCGGCCCGCCCCTGCCCCAGAGCTTCGAGGTGCGGCTCGGGCTCGACGGCGACCGCCTGGTCGAGGCGATGCGCCTCTACCGCTCGCACTACCTGGCCAACGGCGCCCTCGAGGGCGAGGTCTTCCCGGGGGTCCCCGACCTCATGGCGGCCGTCCACGCGGCCGGCCTCCCGACCTCGACCGCGACCTCGAAGCCCGAGACGCCGGCGACGGCGATCCTCCGGGCCCACGGCCTCGACCGCTACCTCGACGTCATCACCGGCGCCTCCGACGACGAGGTGCGCAACACCAAGGCGGACGTCGTCGCCGAGGCCCTGACGAGACTGCGAGCGCGAGGCGCCGACGTCTCGCGGCCCGTGCTCATCGGCGACCGCCACCACGACGTCGAGGGCGCCGCGGTCCACGGCGTGCCCACGATCATCGTCGGCTGGGGTTACGGCGAGCCCGACGAGCACGTCGGGGCGATCGCGGTCGCGACCGACGTCGACCACCTGGCCGAGCTGCTCGGCGTCACGCTGCTGCGCGGCGCCGCGTGACCCGCGCCGCGGCCGTCGTCCGGTCGCCGGCCGCCTGGCTGCTCACCCTCTCGATCGTCCTCATCGCCCTCAACATGCGCGGGCCCATCGTGGCCCCGGCCCCCGTGCTCGACCAGATGAGCGCCGACCTCGGGCTCACCGCCGTCGTGGCCGGGCTGCTCACGAGCATCCCGGTCCTCTGCTTCGCCGTGGCGAGCCCCTTCGCCTCGGCCCTGATCGGCCGCATCGGCGCCGAGCGGGCCGTCACCCTGGGCCTCGCCGGCGTGCTGCTCGGCACCCTGCTGCGGACGGCCGGCGGCACGGTCTGGCTCTACGTCGGCACGGTCGTGATCGGCGTCGCCATCACGATCGGCAACGTGGTGCTGCCCGTCGTCATCCGTCGCGACTTCAGCCCCGAGCGCGCCGGCTTCGTCACCGGCATCTACACCTCGGCCCTCAACGTCGGGTCGATGATCACCTCGCTCGCCACGGCACCGATCGCCTCGGTCGTGGGCTGGCCGCTCGCGCTCGTCACCTGGGGGCTCCTGGCCGTCCTCGCCGCCGTGGTCTGGTCCGTCGCGGTCGGGCCCCGCGTCGCGGTGCTCGGCGGCAGCGTGGCCGTGGTGCCGGGGTCGCAGGCCGACGTCGACGACCGGCACCGCGCCTCCTCGGCGACCGACGTCTTCACCGGCGGCATCGACGTCGTCGAGCCCGACGAGGCCGCAGCCGACGCCCGCGCACGCCGTCGCACGGCCACCCCGCTGCTGCGCCGCGCGACGACGTGGGGCCTGACGCTCGCGTTCGCCGGTCAGGCCTTCGGCTACTACGGGCTGACGGCATGGATGCCCACGCTGCTGCGCGACGAGGTCGGGCTGACCCGCGAGGCCGCGGGTGCGAGCTCGTCGGTCTTCCAGATCCTGGCGGTCGTCGGCGCGCTCGGCGTGCCGTTCCTGGCGCTGCGCGTGCGGCCGGCCGTGGTCATCGGGCTGATCGCCGTGTTCTGGTCCGCGATGCCGCTGGGCCTGCTCTTCGCCCCCGAGCACTGGCTGCTGTGGTCGGTCTTCGGCGGGGCGGCCCAGGGCGGCGGCATCACGATCATCTTCATCGTCATCGTGCGCATGGCGTCCACCGACGTCGAGGCACGACGCCTGTCGGCCCTGGTGCAGGGCGGCGGGTACGCGATCGCGGCCCTCGGCCCGCTCGCGATCGGCGGGCTGCACGACGCCAGCGGCAACTGGCAGATCCCGATGATCGGCGTGGCCGCGGCCGTCGTCGTGCTCGGGGTCAGCGGCGTCCTGTCGTCGCGGCGCGTGCCCTGACCCCTGAGCGACGGGCCACGCGACGGGCCGCGCGACGGCCCGGCCGGCGGGCGGGGCCGTCCCGGCCGGTGCGCACCGGCCGCCCCGGCCGTGCGGGCACCCTCAGGCCTGCACTCCCCCGGCGAACAGCACCTCGAGCGTCAGCGGGTCGCGGCCGGTGAGGTCGCGCACGGCGCTCGTCACCGTCGCGACCTCGCCCGAGGCCATCGACGTGTAGGTGCTGACCCAGGCTTCGGCCTGGAACGGCTCGGGATCGTGGACGCGGCGCGACTCGTAGGCCTCGTCGACGGTCTCGTCGACGAAGGTGAACGAGCGTCCGCCGAGCGCCGTCAGCCGGGCCGCGGCCTCGGTCAGCGTGAACGCCTCGGACCCCGTCAGGTCGTAGGTCGCGCCCGCGTGCGACTCGTGGTCGAGCAGCACCACCGCCGCGACGGCCGCGACGTCGGCCCGGGCCACGGCCGCGACCCGTCCGTCCCCGGCCGGGCCACGGATGACGCCCTGCTCGTCGGCGAACAGCGGGACGAAGTCGAGGTAGAAGTTGTCGCGCAGGAAGGTGAAGCCGAGGCCCGAGGCGCGGATGTGCTGCTCGGTCGCGAAGTGGTCGCGCCCCAGCGTGAACACCGAGTCGGCCGACGCCCCGGCGAACGACGTGTAGACCACGTGCCGCACGCCCGCCTCGACGGCGGCGTCGACGAACGCACGGTGCTGGTCGACCCGGTCGGGCGCCTCGGCGGCCGACACCATGAAGAGCGTCTCGACGCCGCGCAGGGCCTCGACCGACGCCGCCCGGTCGCCGTAGGTCGCGACGGCGACCTCGGCCTCGGCCCCGTCGAGACGCGGTGCCCGCGAGGCGTCGCGCACGACGAGTCGCAGCGGCACGCCCCGCTCGGACAGGTGCGCGGCCACGATCCCGCCGACGGCACCCGTCGCGCCGGTCACGGCGACGAGCGACGAGGAGGCGCGGACGGGGTCCTCCACGCGGGCGGACGAGGTCTCGGTCGAGTCGGTCATGCCTCACTGAACCATGCAGGGGGCGCGGGCTCCCAGGCGGGGTCGACCCGCGCCTCCTCGTCCGGGAGCCGGGGCGGCCGAGTGCGGTGCGGACGCGCCGGATCGGTGCCGTCGCAGGGATCGAGACTCGTTATCGACTGGCCGGATCGACGGCGGAGGTCGGTGGACGACGGTAGATTCGACGCCGGCCCGGCACCCCGACGGGCCGAGCCCCGACCTCGGACGACACCCCGGCCGTCGTCCGGCCGACCCCCGACCGACCACCGATCCGTCACCGACGAGAGGCGCCCATGGGACACGACCACGGTCACGGACACGTCGCCGCCGACGGGCGACGCCTGCGCCTCGCGATCGCGATCGTCGCCCTCGGCCTCGTCGCCCAGCTGGTCGGGGCCTGGCTCTCGGGCTCGCTCGCGCTGCTGGCCGACTCGGGGCACATGCTGTCCGACCTCGCCGGGCTGGTCATCGCCCTGGTGGCGACCATCGTCGCGGCCCGGCCGGCGAGCGGTCGCCAGACCTACGGTTACCGGCGCGCCGAGGTGTTCGCCGCCTTCGTCAACGGGCTCGTGCTGCTCGCCGTCTCGCTGTCGGTCGCCGTCGCGGCGGTGTCCCGCCTGGTCGCGGTCGGCGGGCACGAGGTGCTCGGCCTGCCCATGCTGGTCGTGGGCCTGGTCGGCGGCGCGACCAACGTCGCCGCGCTGCTCGTGCTGCGCGGCGGGGCGACGCACTCGATCAACATGCGCGGCGCGTACCTCGAGGTGCTCGGCGACCTCCTCGGCTCGGCGGCCGTCGTGGTCGCGGCCGTCGTCGTGCTGACCACGGGCTTCACCCAGGCCGACTCGGTCGGCTCGCTGATCATCGCCGCGATGATCGTGCCGCGCGCGTGGTCGCTGCTGCGCGAGGCGATCCGCGTGCTGTTCGGCTCGGCGCCCGGCGACATCGACCTCGAGTCCGTCCGCACGCACATCGGCGACACCCCGGGGGTCGTCTCGGCGCACGACGTGCACGCCTGGCAGATCACCAGCGGGGCGACCGTGTTCTCGGCGCACGTCGTCGTCGAACGCGAGGTGTTCTGCGACATGAAGGTCGACGAGACGCTCGACGCCCTCGACCGCTGCCTCGCCGCCCACTTCTCGGTCGAGCACGCGACGTTCCAGCTCGAGCCGGCCGACCACGCCGGGCACGAACGCGAGACGCACGCCTGACGCCCGCCCTCCCCCGGGGAGGCGCGGGTCGAGTGGGCAGACATCGTCCTTCCCCCGTCGCGGAAGGACGAGTTCGGCCCCCTCGATGCGGTGGAAGCCAGGGCGGGGGCACGGGGCGGGTCCGGTCGGGGGCCGCTCAGGCTCGCGAGCCCAGCCAGAGGCCGAGGGAGGCGACCGCGACGCAGACGACGAGCATGCCCAGGCCGTTCGCGACCGCGGCCCCGCGGCGCCCCGCGGCCAGCAGCCGCACGGTCTCGACGCTGGCGGTGCTGAACGTCGTGTACCCGCCGAGCAGCCCCGTGCCGAGGACGGCCTTCCACTCGGGTCCGACCACCCCCTGCAGGGCGAGCCCCGTCAGCAGCCCCAACGCGAACGAGCCCGAGACGTTGACGACCGTCGTCCCCAAGGGGTGGGACGAGCCGAGACGGTCCTTGACGAGACCGTCGACGACGAACCGCAGGGCGGCACCGACCCCGCCGGCCGCCGCGACCGCGACGACGAGCAGCGGGCTCACGAGGCGCGTCCGGCGAGGCGGGCGCCGACGCGGATGCCGAGGGCGGCGGCGAGCACCCCGACCACGAGGCTGAGCAGCCCGTAGAGGACGGCGACCGCGAGGTCGCCCCCGCCGGCCCCGGCCAACGAGGCGGTCTCGGTGGCGAGCGAGCTGTACGTGGTGAACCCGCCGAGCACCCCCGTGCCGACGAACAGCCGGGCCCGCCGGCGAGCGCCCTCGTCGGGACCGGCGCGCAGCAGGCGCTCGAGCAGCAGGCCGAGCACGAAGGCACCGACGACGTTGATCGCGAAGATCGCGGTGTCGAAGGCCCCCCACGACGGCACGACGAGCGTGACGCCCACGCGGGCGGCCGTGCCCAGCGCACCGCCCAGCGCGACGAGGGCGATCAGGGACGGACGGAGGTGCGGGGCACGCGGGCGCGCAGCCCCCGTCACCGTCTCGCTCGCGTCACAGTTCGTCCTCCCACGGCAGCGTCTGGCTGCGCGGCACGGGGGCGAGCGGCACGACGACGACGGGACGCCGCTGACGGTGGCTGAGGTGCAGGGCGACGGACCCGGCGAAGAACTCGCGGACGCTGCCCCGCAGGCCGGCCTCCCGGCTGCCCACGACGATCAGGGGGGCGTCGACCTGCTCGGCGAGCTGCGACAGGCACCGGGCCGGCTCGCCCGCGACGACCGCGGTGCGCAGCTCGACGCCGCGAGCCGAGGCGGTCGACCGCAGCCGCGCCTCCAGGTCGGGGTCGAAGGCGAGGGTCTCGTCGTAGTCGTCGGGATCGAGGGGGTACGACAGGACGGTGCCGTCGATGCCCTCGGCGAAGGCGAGCCGGTCGGGCTCGACCGTCACGCAGAGCAGACCGGTGCCGAAGCGGGCGGCGAGGTCGGCGGCCGTCGCCCCGACGGCCTCGCCCGAGTTCGGCACGACACCCGCGACGACGAAGCCGTGGCTCGCGCTGTGTTCGTCGGACATGGTCACCACCCTCTCACCGCGCCGCCACCACGCGCGGCGACACGGCCACAGTGAACCACCGCCGCACCCCCGCGCGGAAGAGCAGACTGTCGGCATGTGCGGTCGCTACGTCGTTGCCCGGGCCACGTCCGATCTGCTGCCGAGCCTGCTCGACGGCCTCGGGCCGCTGCCCGACGACTTCAACGTCGCCCCGACGACGGTCGTGCCGGTCGTCCGCGAGCGCCACGGCGAACGCCGGCTGCCCGGCGCGCGCTGGGGCTTCGTGCCGTCGTGGTACCCCGACCTGAAGAAGCGGCCGCAACCGATCAACGCCCGCATCGAGACCGTCGCGACGAACGGCATGTTCCGCCGGGCCTTCGCGACCAGCCGCTGCATCGTGCCCGCCCAGGGCTACTACGAGTGGGTCGTCACCGAGACCGGCAAGCAGCCGCACTACGTGCACCGACCCGGCGCCGGCCTCGCCATGGCCGGCCTCGTGGGCGCCTGGCCCGACCCGACGAAGGCCGAGGACGACCCCGAGCGCTGGGTGCTGTCGACCACGATCATCACGCGCGACGCCCACGTGGCGCCGGGCGAGGTGCACGACCGCATGCCGGCCTGCCTGACCCCCGACTCGTACGACGACTGGCTCGGTGACGGCCTCGACGCCGACGAGCTGCTGGCGCTGCTCGACCGGGACTCGTTCGAGGTCGCGCACGACCTCGTGCAACACCAGGTGAGCCGCGACGCGAACAGCGTCCGCAACAACGGCCCGCACCTGATCGAGCCCCTGGGCTGACGCCCGCCGGACGGGGAGGCGCGGGTCGCGTCCCCGACGCGAGCGCGGCCCGGCACGCCCGCCGCGTCAGCGTGCGTCGCGGTGGCTCGCCAGGCGTTCGCGGAGGTACGACGCGAGTTCGGTCTGGGCCCGTCGGGACTCGCGGGTCAGCCGGTTGAGGGGGACGCGGCCGCCGGCCGCCAGTGCGGGGTCGCGCGGCACCACGACGAGCGACCGACGGCCGAACTCGTTCTGCAGCGCCTCGCTCGCCCGCGCCGTGCGGTGTTCGCCGAAGACGCCGACGACCACGAGCATCACCCGGCGCAGGCCGCCGACCCCGTGTCGCCCTCGGATGCGGGCGAGCACCTGCTGCGCGTCGGCGAAGCCGACCGGGGTCGTGGGCGCCACGACGACCCCGAACACGCTCGGGTCGTCGAGCAGGTCGAGCAGGGCTCCGTCGGCGTGCGCCCCGAGGTCGTGCAGGGTGAGGTCGCGGTCGACGCTCGACGCGTCGTCGCCCCCGGTCAGCCGCGACCCGAGGTCGCCGCCGGAGTGGTCGACGAGCCGCGGCACGGACGCGCCGGAGAGCTGGGTGAAGAGCAACGCCGTGACCGTGGTCGTCCCGACGCCGCCGGCGACGCCCGCCACGACGACGGTCCGGCCCGTCACGGGCGTCCCCCGTCGGCACCGGCTCGCGGGTCGGCCTCGAACCGGGCGACCTGGACGATGCGGGGCGCCTGGCCCCGTCGGACGAGGCGGCCCCGACCGGCCGTCATCTGCTCGGCGTAGACCTGCGGCACGATCGGTCCTTCGCTGCGCTCGCCCGACATCACGAACGACGACCCGCCCGTGTCGCGGAGCGTCTGCAACGCGGGGTCGTAGAGGGCCCGGGCGGAGCCGGCGACCGGCCGGCTGACGAGAACGTGCAGCCGGAGGTCGCGGGCCGAGGGCAGGAAGGGCAGCAGCGGCTTGAGCGGTTCCGTGCCTCCCGAGGCGACGATGTCGTAGTCGTCGACGACCACCACGATGCGGGGGCCCGCGTCGCGATCGCCGGCCTGGCGCTTCGCGAGCTCGTCCGCGACGGCCACGGCGAGGGCGCGGGCGTCCGTGCTGGTCGAGGCGTGACCGCCGAGGTAGTCGTCCGGCACCTCGGCGACGAGGTCGCCCCGGAGGTCCATGAGGGCCACGACGAGCTCGTCCGGGGTCGCCCGGTCGACGAAGCCGCGGACCAGCCCCCGCAGCAGGGTCGACTTGCCGGCCTTCGAGTCGCCGAAGACGAGCAGGTGCTGGTCGGTCCCCGGGTCGAGGGCGACCGGCTGCATCGTGTCCTGGCGCAGGCCGAACGGGATCGCCTCGGGCTCGTCCAGGGCGTCGGGCAGCTCGTCCGGCGAGAGCTCGGTGGGCAGCAGCCTGATCGGCGCGGCCGCCGGGCCGTTCCAGCTCGCCGCCGACCGTCGGGCGAGTGCCTCGAGGGCGTCGCCGACCTCGTCGTCGTCCGTGTCGTCGAGCACCGGCAACGCCACCTGGGCGAACAGGTCCTCGTCGGTCAGCGCCCGGCCGGGCTGGTCGGCCCGGATGGTCTGGGCGAGCTTCCGACCGATGACCGAGTCCGCCGGGTCGTTCAGGTGCAGCTCGACGCGGGTGCCGACGAGCGGCTGCTGCGCCATCCGCAGCTCGTTCCAGCGCGTCATGCCGAGCACGACGTGCAGCCCGTAGCTGCCGCCCCGCTGCAGCAGGTCGCCGAAGGCCGTCTCGAGCTCGGTGAAGTCCCCGCGCAGCTGACCCGTGCCGTCGACGACCAGAACGACGTCGGCCGAGATCAGCTCGGGCACCTCCCCCGCCTCGTGCAGCCGACGCAGCATGGCGAGCGAGTCGATGCCGTGGTCGCGGAACACCCGCTCGCGGGTCGTCAGCATGGCGGCGAGCTCCTCGAGCAACCGGAGGAGGCGGTCCTTGCTCGCCCGCGTCGCGACGCCACCGACGTGCGGGAACCCCTCGATGCGACCGAGTCCGCCGCCCGTGAGGTCCATGCCGTAGATGCTCACCTGGCGGGGCGTGTGCGTCAGGGCGAGGGACGCGACGAGCGTGCGCAAGAACGTGCTGCGCCCGGTCTGCGGCGCCCCGATGACGGCGACGTGGCCGCCGGCCCGGCCCAGGTCGAGCGACCAGGGGGCCTGTCGCTGGCGCGCCGGGTCGTCGAGCAGCCCCATCGGCACGCGCAGCCCGCCCGCCCGGTCCGCGCCGACGACCCGCGAGAGCGCCAGCCGGTCGGGCAGGGGCGGCAGCCAGACGGGGTCGACGTCGCCGCCGCCGCCCATGAGCCGGTCGACGGCCTCGTCGATCACGGCGCGACCGACGTCGGGACGCGAGAGCTCTTCCTCGCCGGCCTCGTCGTCGCCCCCGGCGATGCCGTTGTAGGTCGGCAGCAGAAGGGCGGTCGGGCGGGCGTCGTCGCCGGCGAGCGCGCGGGCCGCCTCGGTCGGCAGCGGGCCCGAGACGTAGCCCGCGCGGAACCGCCGGTACACCGAGGTGTCGACCTTCAAGAAGCCGAAGCCGGGCACGGCCGGCAGGTGGAACGCGTCCGGCCGGTCGAGCACGATCGAGCTCTCGGCCTCCGAGAAGGTGCGCAGGCCGATCCGGTACGAGAGGTAGGTGTCGAGGCCGCGCAGCTTGCCCGCCTCGATGCGCTGGCTCGACAGCAGCAGGTGCACGCCGATCGACCGCCCGATGCGTCCGATGGTGAGCAGCAGGTCGACGAACTCGGGTTCGGCCGTGAGCAGTTCGCCGAACTCGTCGATGACGACGAAGAGGTGCGGCATCGGCGGCAGCTCGGGGCGGCCGACGCGCATCTCGCGGTAGTGGCTGATCGACGAGGCCCCGCCCGCGTCGCGCAGCTGCTCCTGTCGCCGCACGACCTCGCCCTGGATGCTGACGCGCGCGCGCTCGGTGAGCTGCGCGTCGTCGGCCAGGTTGTCGATCAGCCCGGCGACGTGGGGCAGCCCCGCGAACGGGGCGAACGCCGCGCCTCCTTTGTAGTCGACCAGGACCATGCTGAGGTCGTCGGGCGAATGCGACAGGGCGAGGCCGAGCACGAGCGTGCGCAGCAGCTCGCTCTTGCCGGAACCGGTCGCGCCGATGCAGATGCCGTGCGGGCCCATGCCGAGCTGGGCGGACTCCTTGAGGTCGAGCAGCACCGGCGCGCCGAAGTCGTCGAGGCCGATCGGCACGCGCAGGAAGTCCCGCGGCGAGCGCGGCGTCCACGCCGTCGCGGGCGTCAGCGTCGTCACGTCGTCGATGCCGAGCAGGTCGGTGATCTCGACGGCCTGGGCCGAGTCGACCTCGTCCTGGCGGCTGAGGCTGAGGCGCAGCGGGGTGAGGGTGCGGGCGACGGCCTCGAACAGCTGCGGGGTCGTGGCGTCGACGGTCGCCGTCTGCACGCGGACCTGCCCGTCGTCCTCGACCCGGGCGTCGGTCACGACCGCCTGGTCGCCCTCGACGGTGATGCGCAGGGTGACGTCCGACGGCTCGTGCAGCCGGTCGCTCAGCAGGTGGACGGTCGTCACGCCCAGGTCGGTCGGCGAGAGGTCGGCGTCGGGCACGGGGATGCTCGAGGCGACGTGCCCCCAGTCGTCGACGAAGACGACGAGCCGTGAGCCCGCGGTCCGCGCGGTGGTGCCGATCGAGCGTTTCGTGGTGGCCGCCTCCTGGGCGCGGTCGCCCAGCTCGCCGCCGATCACCGAGAGCAACGAGGAGGCGCTGGTCGCGACCCGACGTGCCGGCACCGGTCCGTCGTACAACGAGTCGTCGACCGCGTGCGGCACGAGGTCGAAGCCGCGCCAGTCGGCGGCGGCCGCCTCGGGGAACGCCGCGGCCAGGTGCACGTCGTCGGGCGAGTGCAGGGCGGCGAGCTGCAGGATCATCGAGCGCGCGACCCGCAGGGCGCCCTCGCGGTCGCCGAGCACGGCGACCGACCCGGCCCGGTCGAGGTCGACCGTGATGGGCATGCCGCGCACGGTCGAGAGGTGCTCGACGACGGATCGGGCCTCGCTGGCCATGATCGGGTCGAACGGCTGCACGGGGTTCGGGTCGTCGGGCACCGACATCGGGAACCAGGTCAGGTCGCCCTCGCCGATCCGCACCGAGAGGAAGTCGTCGTGGTGTCGCCGGCGCTCCCAGAGGCGGGCGGGGTCGCGCACGAGTTCGAGCAGGGCCGCCGGCTCGGGGTCGAGCACGGCCGCCGTCGCCCGGACCGACCGGGCCCTGGTGCGCATGCGCGACCGCAGCCGCTCGAGGAAGTCGAGGTAGCGTTCGCGCTGCAACCGACGCTGGCGGGCCGCGTTGCCCCGTTGGCTCAGGGTGACGGCGAGGCCGCCGACGAGGGCGACGATCAGGAGCACGGCGCCGACCAGCAGGAACAGCGGGTTCGAGCTGCCGCGGTAGACGACGATCATCACGACGCTCGAGAGGGCGCCCACGACGGGCAGCAGGGCCTGCACGGGCACGCCGCCCACCTTGCTGTCGGCCAGCTGCGGCGGGGGCGTGACGTCCTCGTGCTCGGCGGGCTGCACCGGTCGCGTGATCCGGGTCGGGCGGTGGACGAGCTTGACGGTCATCGGCCGGCCTCCTGGTCGTCGACGACGCCCGGCCGGGCGTCACGATCACGTGCCCGTCGGCGTTCCGACGGCCGGTCGTCCGCCGGTGGGCGGGTCGGCCCCGGGTCGTCCGCGGGCCGGGTCGTCCCTCGCGCCTGCGGGGCCTGCGGGCCGTCGAGGGGCAGCAGGGCCGCCGCGAGTCGGCCGTAGGCGATGCGGGTGCGCGTGCCCAGGGCGGCGCTCGACACCGGTCGTCCGCCCGAGCGGGCCGCGTCGTAGGGCACGCGCACGACGGGCACCGTGGGGTCGTCGCCGACCGTGACGGGCGCCGCCCGACCGGCGTCGCCGACGTCGACGAGGGCGATGACCACGTCGGGTCGGTCGGGGTGGTCCTTGACGGCCGGCACGAGGGCGGCGGCTTCCTCCGCCGCGTGGCGGTCGGCGCGCGCCACGATGCACACCGTCCGGCTGGCCGAGACCACGTCGGTGAGGTCGGCGCGCCAGTCGCGGACCCCCCAGTCCGTGACGACGAGGTCGAAGAACCGGCTGATCGGGGTCACCTCGTCGAACCACCCGGCCGCGGCGGCCACCGCCCGCGACTCGCCCCGGGGGTCGAGCGACAGCGCGTACAGGCCGGAGGGCGTCCGCGGCAGGCCGTCGACCGCGTCGACCGACCGGCGGGCCGTGCGACGCCGCGAGCTCGGAGCGGCAGCCGACCCCACCGGGGCGCCGGCCTGCCACAACATGCCCCGGGGGCCGCGCGACGCGTCCACGCCGAGGACCAGCCCCGGACGGCGACGGGCGAGCAGGGCGGCGACGTAGCCCGCGGTCGAGCTGGCCCCGGCGCCGCCCCGCGCCTGCACGAACCCGATGCGGCGCGACACCGGCAACGGACGACGGACGATCTCGTCGACCGCCGTCACCTCGTGGACGCGGGCGCTGACGCTGCCGAGCAGGGCGAGCGGTGCCGACCGGACGAAGGCCTCGAAGGCGCTCACGAGAACGCCCCCAGCAGGTCGGCGTAGACCCCGAACACCCCGAGCAGGACGGGCAGCAGGGCGACGACGCCCAGCGCCTCGACCAGGTTGCCGACGCGACGCAGCGAGGCGCGCTGGTGTGCCACCGGGTCGACGCCGCCGGCCACGACGGCGACGACGACCCCGGCCGCGAGCACGACGACCACGAGCCACGAGGGGGCGAGCGGCTGGACGAGCAGACCGCCGAGCAGGCCGACCAGGGCGGCGGCCCAGAGCCCCCAGCCCTGCGCGGCGATCGGCAGCGCCCGGGTGCGGGCGGCGACGACGAGCACCGCGGCGACGCCGAGGCCGACCTGCCACGGGTCGGCCGACCCGACCGACGACACGGCCGTGACGGCGACCGGGCCCGCGACGGCGTAGGTCGCCCAGGTCAGGGTGCGGTAGGCGTCGCCGACCGTGACCAGCACGTCGTCGCGGCGGCCGCGGCGACCGTCCACCACCTGGTCGTCGAGACCGGTCAACCCGGAGGCGCTCATCGCGTACCAGGGCAGCAGACCGCAGACGACGACGGCCAGCACCGCGCCCACGCCGACCGCGCCCGCGTCCGGGACGCCGAGCGTTCGCAGGACGATCGGCACCGCGGAGAGGACGACGCCGAGGACGCCTCCCCACCAGGCCGACCGCGACCCGAGGCCGGCGCCGGCACCCAGTGCCAGGGCGACCCAGGCGAGCACGAGCACCCCGAGGGCGACGTCGACCGGGGGGAGGGCGGGTGCCGTCGCCGCCCCGAGCACGACCGCGAGGGGTGCGGCGCACCCGAGCGCGACCGCGGTGGCGGCGACCGCGAGCCATCGACCGCCGAAGCGACCCGACACGAGGGCCACCACGACCGCGAGCGCGTAGCCGACCGCGATGGTGCTCGCAGGGTCGACGTCGGGCGTCCGGGTCAGCACCACCGAGAGCACCAGCGAGAGCAGCCCGACGGCGACGGCCGCCGTCGCGGTGCGCGAGCGGCGCGTCCAGAGTCCCGGCCGGCCGGCCAACGACTCGGCCAGCACGTCCGTGACGTCCGCGACCTCGGGCGGCGGGGGTGCCGCGTCCTCGCGGAGCAGGCGCAGCAGCTCGCCGTCGACGACGCGCTGCTCGGCGACGGACAGCGAGGTGTCGAGCTGCTCCCCGGTCGAGCGGACGAGCGTCAGGGGCCGCGAGACGGCGCCGGGGCGCTCGTCGAGCAGCTCCATGAGGCGAGGGATCAGTCCACCGATCGGCTCGTCGGCGGGCACGACCAGCTCGGCCTTGCGTGCCGTGCCGACGATGGTCAGCCGGGTGTAGTCGGTCATCGGGGCTCCCTGGTGGGGGTGGGGTCGGGGACGTCGGTCGACGCGGGGGACGGTGAGGGCGAGACGGTGACCGGCACCGCGCCTCCCGACCCTCCGGTCGTCTGCGACTGGTTCGTCCGTTGGTCGGCGAGCACCGAGAGCACGAACGACGTGCCGGCGCAGCCCGCGCAGGCGACCGCCGCGATGACCAGGCCCACGACCAGGCGGCGGACGTTGTCGTCGACCAGACGGCGTTCGTCGAGCTCGCCGAAGAGCAGCGCCGAGACCAGTCGCGACCGGTGCGTCTTGACGGTCTCGAGCAGGACGACGTCGCGATCGCCGCTCACGAGTCCACCACCCCCGACGGCTGCACGGTGAGCCGGCGTTCGCCGAGCTCGACCACGTAGCCCGGGGCCGCCGGGCCGCGCAGGCCCGCGACGAGCGGCTGACGGGTGCCGTCCGGCGCGACGAGCGACGACCCGTTGGTCGAGCCGAGGTCGGTGACCCAGAGCACGGCGCCCTCCCACGCGAACAGGGCGTGGGTCTTCGTCAGGCTGCGCGCGAGGTCGGCCCAGGCGAAGACGGGGTGCTCCTCGCCCTCGCGGTTGACCGGCGCGCGACCGATCAGCAGCGTCGTCTCGAGGTCGAGGCGTTCGCCGCTGTCGAGCTCGAGGACGATCGACGGGGCGGCGGCCGACGGGCGGCCCTGGCCCGTGCGTCCGAAGGTGTTCTCGTCGGGCCGCCCGCGACCCTCGAGCGGGTCGGCCGGGTGGGGCGGCAGCGGAGCCGAGGCCGCGGCGGGCAGGGCCGGCCGCTGCACGAGCGGGGGCGACGACGTCATGGGGTCCCGGCCACGCCGCAGGTCGACCGTCACGGCCTGCCGGCGCACGCTGAAGCGCCCACGCCGGTCGACCCTCAGCACGGCCGGCGGGCGCCCGGTCAGGTCGTCCACGGTGCGCAACGAGAGCAGCAACCGGCCGATCGAGCGACCGCCGCGCACGTAGAGCACGACGTCGGACACCACGAAGGCCAGGGCGACGACCACGACCGCGACCTCGACGGCGACGGGGACGACGACGTCGCCGGGCGTCACGGCGGAGGACCCCGTGGCCACCCCGACGACGAGGACACCGAACAGCACGAGGGGCACGCCCCAGTCGATCACGGCCGCACCGCGCCGCCTCGACGGTGTGGCCGTCTGCACGCCCGCGAGCAGCCCCGAGTAGGTGCCGATGGCGCTGCCGGCGGCCGCCGAGACGATCCGGACGCCGCACCAGAAGCACCAGGTCGCACCCGCGCCGAGAGGCTGGCCGCAGCGCCCGCAGCTTCGCGCGCCCACCAGTGCGCCCACGGTTCCGCCTCTCGCCTGCGGGGTGCCGGACCAGGTCGTCGAGACCGACGGGGAGCGATCGCCCGCGTCCCCGGAGCGCACGATCGGCCCCAGGCTAGCCGACCCCGCGTCCCCCGGTGGGACACCCGTTCCGGGGCCCACGACCACCCGTCCCCCGCCCCGGTCCCCCGATGTGTACCCCTCCCGCGGGTGGCGATCGAGACGAAATCGTGATTTCCTCATGAGTCGACCCGTGACGGGTCGCCATCAGTTCGAAGCAAGGGGAGAACGACATGATGAAGTTCGCCATGGGGAGCGAGACCCTCACGCAGTTGAGCCAGAAGACGAGCGGGGCCGGCGACGACCTCGGTGCGCTCGTCCGCCAGCTCGCCGACGCGGCCGAGCCGCTCGAAGGCCGCTTCAACGGTGCGGGCCGCGCCGCCTTCGACCGCTTCAAGGGCGAGGTCGACGGCATCTCGGTCGAGCTGAACGCGGCCCTGTCGTCGGTGCTGACCGGCATCACCGGCCAGAACCGTGCCTTCGTCGAGGGCGAGCAGCAGATCGCCGACGAGACCACCGCGGCCCAGTCCGGTGCCGGATTCGAGAGCGCCCGCTTCGGCGGCTCGCGCGCATAAGAGGGGAACGACCATGGCCAACGCAACCGACCGCCGCGACTTCGACCTCGGAGCCTCGGGCAACGCCCAGGACAACTTCAACGCCGTCGCCAGCCGCCTCGAGGCACTCATCACCCAACGCGACGCCGACGTGAAGACCGCCATGGCGGACTACCAGGCCGACGGCTCCAGCGAGGAGTACGCGGGCAAGGAGCAGCGCTGGAACCGCGTCGCCACCGAGGTGCGCACCATCATCAACACCCTGCGCCAGTCGCTCGCGTCGAACGACGAGTCGGCCCAGACCGCCATGCAGCGGGCCAAGGCCGCCGTCGACGGCATCTAGGCCGTGCCCGTGAGCGACTCACGGGCGACGACCCTGCCGCACCCGCTCGCCGACGCGAGCGGGCCGGGCTGGATCGCGACGATCAGCACGGCCCCCGTCGTCGGGCTGACCTCGGGGCGACAGGCGCTGCTCGCCGACGCCACGCGGGCCGGCGTGCGGGTGGTCGTGGTGACCCACGACGACGCCCGCCTCAGCTGGGCCCTGTACCAGGCACTGCGCCTGCTGGCCGGTGCCTGGCTGGTGAGGGACGCCGAGGGCGGGCTCCGTCACGCCGTCGGTGGCGCCCGTGTCGCCTCGTACGACGAGGCGCTGCTCGACCCGCTGTCCGACCCCGTCGGGCGCGCCGCCGTGGTCACGGCCCCCGAGGCCGAGCTCGCGACGCTGCCACAGCCGTCGGACGAGGCGATGCGCCCGTGGCTGCAGTTCTCGGTGGCGGTGCACCACGCCGCGCGAGCCGAAGCCCTGACCGGCTCGACGACGGAGGCGCTGGTCACCGCGGTCGCGGGCGTCGCGCCCACCGTGTGGGGCACCTCCGAACCCCCCGCCACCGTCTGGGACCGCGGTCGCCTCACGGCCCTGGCCCGGGCCCGCATGCCGCGGGACTCCCGGGTGCACGTCGCGGGCTCCGCACCCGACGGCACGGTCTGGACCGGCACGATCCGCATCGCGCGCAGCGAGACCGGCCTGACCGAGGAGACGCGGCTGCTGTTCGCGCTGCCCGAGGCGACCGGCGTCGACGACGCGACCCGCGCCTCCTCGGCCCTGCGCAGCCTGTCCGAGAGGCAGCAGGTGCTGCTGGCGACGGCGTGGAGCCTGCGCGGCGCGGCCGACGCGACCATCACGCCCTACCGGCCGACGACGCCGCAGCCCCTCGCCGCGGTGGTCGGCGCCCGGGCCGTGCGGAGCCTGGGCCTCGACGCGGAGTCGTTCGCCGCCGAGCACGGCGGGACCACGACGGGCAACGCCCGCACCCCCTCGCTCGTGGTGCCGTTCGGCGCCGACGCGACCCGGTGGCAGCGCTTCGCGGCGGCCCTCGACGCGATCGGCCCGGGCGTCGTCGCCGACGCGCTCGTCCCTCCGGGGGTGCGCCGTGCCCCGTGAGTTCGTGATCCTGTCGCCCGAGCCCGTGACGGCCGTCGAGGTCGTGACCGCGGCCGCGGCGGTCGACGGCGGCCTCGGTGCCGGGCGCCTCTGGCAGGGCGGCGGCATCCAGATCGCGTCGACCGAGGGGCTGGTGCTCGCCGTGCTGCGCAGCACGCAGCTCGAGGACCCCTGGGAGGCGCGGCGCGGCCTCGGCCTGCCGGTCGCCGACCCGGCGTCCTCCGACGGCCCCGCCACCGACCGGTGGTGGACCGAGGCCTACGGCCCCTTCGGCGGGCCGCTCACCCAGGCGCTGGCCCGACGCCTGGCCGACGACGTGCAGGGCACCCTCGTGACGACAGGAGACGACCGATGAGCTCGTGGAGCATCCAGACCGACGGCGTGGTGAGCGTCCTGACGAAGGTGCAGGCCTCGGCCGAGACGTTCGCGGCGACCTTCACGGGCGTCGACACCGCCCAGGGCGAGCTGAACGCCGGGGTCGGCAGCGACATCCTCGTGTCGTCGGCCGTGGCCGTCGTCGACCTGATCTCGTCCGAGGCGTCTCGCGTGCAGGGCATCAACGCGCGCATCCTCGCCTGCGCGACCGGGGCCGGCGACGCGACCCTGGCCTACGTGAACGGCGACGAGGAGATGGCGGCGCAGACGCAGTCCGCCGCGATCCAGGCCGCCGGGTCGGGCGACCTGAGCTTCTTCGAGGGGGGCCGCTGATGGCGACGAAGGGGTCGCTGATCGACCCGTCCGAGTTCTACGGGCTCGACATCGTGCCCGAGTCGATCGCGTCGTCGGCGGCGAGCTACAAGTCGACGTCGACCGCGGTCACGACGAACGCCGAGGCGGTGGTGACGGACTGGTCGGGACTGTCCGCGTCGTACACCGCGCCCGAGGGGCCGCAGCTGTTCGCCTCGATGGACCCGGTGCGCACCGACGCCGAGGTCGTTGCGGGCAAGCTCTCGACCGTGGCCGACCTGCTCGACACGCTGGCCGAGGCGGTCACGGCACCCGTGGCGCGCATCAAGGAGCTCGTCACCGAGGCGAACGCCTTCCGCGCCTCGGTCGCCGGCGGCGTCACGCTCGACTTCTACGACCCCGACAACCCGCTCTTCCAGGCCAGCCAGATGAACGGCGGGGTCCCGGTCGTGCTCGAGGGCCAGGGCGAGACGACCATCCCGTGGAACGAGCACACGCCGTCGGTCGAGCGCAACAACGAGCTGCAGTCGCAGTACAACGCCGAGATCGCGAAGATCGACGCCGCCCGGGTCGAGTTCGAGAACGGCGTCAACGCCCTCCGCGACGACCTCTGCGTGGCTCCCCAGACCGCCGTCACGGGTGAGCAGCTCGACGCCGCGGAGGACAATCCGTGGGGCGCCCAGGGCAAGGGCGAACGGTCCTGCCAGGAGTCGGTCGGCGACGGACTGGTCGAGTTCGGCACCAGCTTCGTCGAGGGCACGGTATCGCTCGTCGGCTTCGACGCCGCGAACGGCTGGAAGCACGACTGGTCGTTCGCCGGTGAGGCCTGGACCGGCATGCTGACCGGTCTCGGCGCCCTCGCGATCACGGTGGCCTTCCCGGCGGCGCCCGCCCTCGCGAACCTGCCCGACTCGGCCGTGCCCGAGTCGTTGCGCGGCCTCCGCGACAACTACAAGCAGACGATGGACGGCCTGGTCGGCGGCATCGTCGGCACGCCAGAGCAGTGGGAGGAGGACCCGGTCGCCGCGGGCACCTTCGCCGTGGCGAACGTCGCCTCGTTCTTCATCCCGGGCGCGGGCCAGGTCGGAGCGGGCCTCAAGGTCGGGTCGGGCGCGGCCCGGGCGGCGACGCTGACCGGCCGGCTGGCCGAGGTGGCGGAGGACGCGTCGCACCTGCCGAAGGGCCTGGCGCGGGTCGAGGACCTCGTCGCCGAGTTCGGCGAGCACGGCAGCGGCCTGTCGAAGCTCGACGACCTCGACGGCCTGACCGACACGATGGCCGCCCTCGACCGCATGACCGAGGTCGAGTTCTCCGGCCTGACCGGCGCCCTCAAGGCCGGCGAGAAGGTCGACTTCGGGTCCCTGTCGAAGCTCGAGGACTTCGCCGACCACGGCGACCTCGGTCGAGCAGCCGAGGAGGCGCGGGCCGCGTCCCCCACGCACGCCGACGCGTCCGCCCACGCGGGTGGTGGCACCGGCTCCGACCCGGCCGCCGGTGCCGCCCGCGCCGCCGACCCCGGATCGGGCGGCACGACGCTGCTCGAACGTGGCGACGGCGGAGGGGCGGCCGATGCCGGGCGAGCCGACGGTGCCGGGTCGAGCGACGCAAGTCGCGCGGACGGCCCTGTCGACGGTGGCGACGCCATCCCGGACCGGCCAGCAGACGGTGGCCGCGGTGCCGATGTCGACGACCTCGACCTGTTCGGCCCGGACGAGACGCCCGGTCCGCGAACGGACACCCCGGGAACCGGTCCGACGCCGCACCCCACGCCGACCGTCGAGCACCACGTCACGGTCTCCGGCTCCGACCTGCCGACGAAGCAGAAGCCGTTCGCCCACGGTCAGGTCCTCGCCCCGGACACGGCGTACACGGTGCCCGGCCGGGGCGTGTTCTCGACCGACGCGACAGGTCGCATCGTCCACGTCGAGACCGAGTACGGCGGCAAGGGCAACCTGAACTACGACCTCATGAAGCCCGCCGCGGACACTACTTACGTCGTCGGTGGAAAGCACGTCTACGTCACCGACCACGCCAGCCGCACGGTGCTCGCCGAGTTCGACGATCTTCAGCTCGGCGATGCCGACCGGTCCGAGTCGGTGCAGAAGCGCATCGGCAAGGAGGGCGGTGTCGGGTACGAGGGGGGCCACCTCCTGGCCAACGTGTTCAGCGGCGGCGGCGAGAAGATCAACATCGTGCCGATGCTGCAGGAGGTGAACCGCGGAGCCGGGCATTCCTTCGGTAACCTCGAGAGGGACATCCGTCAGCTCGCCGGTGCCTCCGATCGCGCGGTCATCACGCTCAGCGTCAGACCCCGGTACTCCGGGACGAATACCGTTCCCGCCAGCTTCCAAGCCGTGTTCCATGCCGAGGGATCGATTCCCAGACAGGAGTTCTACTCGAATGTCCGATGACGACAAGGCCGATGGCCTCGAGGGCGAGCGAGCGATCCTGCGGCAGATCGGAGTCCAACTCTTCGGTCTGCTTCCCCAAGGGTTCGACCGCATCGTCATGAAGACCAGCATGGCGGGCGGAGTCATGGCAGGCGAGACCGTCCTGCTTCGTCCCGACGGAAGCGAAGGCTACGCACTGCCTGACGAGACGACCTTCGAGACAGCACGGGACCTCAGGAAGATGATGCACAAGGCTGGAGCAGGAACATGGTTCACGGCTGTCTTCACCGTCACCGACACCGGCAAGTTCAGCGCGAGATACGACTATGACCACGAGCCGGAGATCGGTCACTTCGCGGCCGAGGCCTATCGTGCCGACTTCGAGCATTTTCCCCGGACGGCCGAGAACACGCCCGAGTGGCTCGCCGCGATCCTCGCGGGTGCGCCCACCCGGCACGACCTCGTCGGCCGTGACGAGGGTCCCGTCTGAGAGGCGTGACATGGACTCGAGCAACAAGGGTGGAGTCGCGTGACGCAGCCGTCGCCGTTGATGCCCGGACCTCCACTGTCCTCCGCCAGCCTCGACGCCGCTGTCGAGCGTCTGCCCGACGACGTCGTGGCCCTGTGGCGTGACCACGGGCTGGGCGCGACGGCTGACGGGTACCTGCGCATCGTCGACCCCACCGCGTGGCAGGACGTCCTCGCCGAGGTCGCACCTCGATTCGCGGCGGCCATGCCCCTGATGTCGTCCGCCCTCGGAGACCTGGTCGTCTGGCTCGACGGCCGAGCGCACCTCCTCGAATTCCGACAGGGCACGAGCCGGATCATCGCCAACAGGCTCTCGACGCTCCTCGTCATCCTCGGCTACGAGTCGTTCCTGGCCGACCCCGACTACTTCGACTGGAGCCCTTTCCCGGAGGCGCGGGAGCGTCTCGGGGTACCCCGCGCCGACGAATGCTTCGGTTTCAGCCCGCTGCTCGCCCTCGGAGGCTGACGATCTGCTGCGTCCCTCGGGGTCGTCGACATGCGCGAGCACGTCCTCCTGATCTCCTCCGTCGCGGGCCCGCTCCCGTGACTCACGCCAGCCGCACAGACGCCGCATGCTCGCATCCACGTGCACGTGAGGTGGGGCTGTCGGTCGCGACCGAGCAGTCGACGACGGGCGGGACCCTGATCCTCGTCGGAGGTGGCACATCGCCCGATGCCCACCTCGAGGCGTGCCTCACGACCTCGAGAGAATTGGCGGACTCAGGAGTGCTCGGGCCCGTGCCGTCCGCTCGCGACTCGGAGCCCCACGGCATGCCTGTCGTCGGCGGCGGTCGGGCACACGAGTCGAAGGGAGCACCCGAGTCGTGACACAGCAAGAGAACCCGCCCGGGCTCGAGCAAGAGCGCTCTGCACTGAGAGAGGTCGGGCTGGCCCTCCATGGCGAGATCGCCCCGGGTTTCGATCGCATCGAGGCCGAGATCAGCATCGCCGGTGGTGTCTCCTCCGGAAAGAAGCGCCTCTACCGCCCGGACGGGACGGACGACTCCGTCATGGGCAAGAGAGACTCCAACCTCCGTGCTCGTGAACTCAGAGAGGCCATGTACAGGCCGGGGGCAGGAACATGGTTCACCGCCTGGTTCACGGTCACGGCCGAAGGGAAACTCAGCACGCGATTCGACTACGACAACGAACCCGAACTGGGCCACTTCGCCGCCGAGGCGTACCGAGCCGACTTCGACGAGTTCCCCCGCACCCCCGAGAACACCCCCGATTGGCTGGCCGCCATCCTCGCCGGTGCACCGACCCGCCACGACCTGGTCGGCCGCGAACACGGTGACGACCGAGGACGATGAGGCCTGCGGGCCGAGACGCCTCAGAGCGGCAGCACGGCCTCGAGGGCGAGCGGGTCGCCGTCGATCGCGATGTCGTTGAGCTGCCGGCCGACGAACTCGGCGGCCTCGACCGTGTCCGACTCGATCCGGTGCCCCGTGCCCTCGACGACGAGAGCCCAGGCGACCGGCCCTCCGGAGGCGCGGGTCGGCTCGAGGCGGCAGCGCGTCAGTTCGCGGTCCTGTCCGAATCGCATGTCCGACAGGTCGGCGATGACCATGCACTCGAGGTCGTCGAGGAACCCGTGGAGCGTGGCGTCCGTCGCGATCTCGAACCGCGCCTCCTCGTCGAGGTCGTCGGCGGCCGAGGTGAACCGCGTGCCCTCGATCGTCCGGACGATCCACGAGACGTGGTCGCCGACGGTGACGAAGGACTGCATGCTGCTGACCCTCGGCCCGATGTCGGCGTGCGCGTACACCGGGGGCAGGTCGGTGACGCTGACCACGACGCCGTCGCGGCGACCCACCACGCGGCGGTCGGAGTCGACGACGATGCCCTGGTTGCGGGGCACCCACGGGTTCTTCGGCAACTCGTCGAAGAGCACCTCGTCGAACGCGAACACGACCCCGCTCTGCTGGCTCATGGCACCAGCCAAGCACCTGCGGGCCGGTGAGCAGGCCCGGAGACGGGCCCGAGAAAGAGAGAAGGCCCACCCGGAGGTGAGCCTTCACGTTCGTGCGCGAGGGGGGACTTGAACCCCCACGCCCTTTCGAGCACTGGCACCTGAAGCCAGCGCGTCTGCCAATTCCGCCACTCGCGCGAACTCGTAGACTTTAGCACGCGTCGGACGGCCGGAAGAGCACCGGTGAGTACCTTTCACTCGTTCGGGCTAAGATCGGGCGACCAGAGACCCCGAACCTGGAGACCCATGGGACTGCTCGACAACTTCGAACGCGGGCTGGAGCGCGCCGTCAACGGCGCCTTCGCCAAGACGTTCCGTTCGGGCGTGCAACCACTCGAGATCACGAACGCGCTGCGTCGCGAGCTCGACACCAAGGCGGCGGTCGTCTCGCGTGACCGCATCCTCGTGCCCAACGAGCTCCAGGTGCGCCTCGCCCCGATCGACTACGAGAAGATGTCCGGCATCGGTCCGGCCCTGATCGACGAGCTGACGCAGCTCACCCAGCGGCACGCCACGGCGCAGGGGTACCAGTTCGCCGGCCCGCTCGGCATCCGCCTCCGGGAGGACGACTCGCTCAGCGTCGGCATCATGTCGGTCGACTCGCGCAACCTGCGTGGCGAGGTGCAGTGGAAGCCGTTCGTCGAGATCGACGGCAGGCGCCGCGAGCTCAGCGGTGCCCGCACCATCATCGGCCGGGGCAGCGACGCCGACATCACCGTGCAAGACACCGGCACGTCCCGTCAGCACGTCGAGATCCTGTGGGACGGCTCGCGGGCACAGGTGCGCGACCTCGGCTCGACCAACGGGTCGAAGCTCAACGGCAACCCTCTGACGAAGGCGCCGCTGCAGCCCGATTCGGTGATCCAGATCGGCCGGACGCGTATCGTGTTCCGCGTGCTCCCCCAGTCCTCGACGCCCGACCCCTTCGACGGGCCCGACCCGACGGGTGGCCGACGATGACCTCAGCCCTCACCCTGCTGGTGCTCCACTTCGGCTTCCTGGCCGTCCTGTGGCTGTTCGTCTTCGTGATCGTGTTCGCGCTGCGAAGCGACCTCTTCGGGCAGCGGGCGCGCAAGATGCCCGCCGACGCCACACCCGGCGGGGCGAGTTCGACCGCCACCGCGCCTCCTGCTCCCTCTCCCCGCCCGGCGCCCGTCGCACCGGCGCCGACACCGCAGGGTGACGGCCGGGCGACGCGCCTCGTCATCACGAAGGGCGCCAAGGCCGGACTCGAGATGCCGCTCGGCGACGGGCCGCTCACCATCGGCCGGTCGCAAGAGAGCAACCTCGTGATCCGCGACGACTACACCTCGACCCACCACGCGCGCCTCATGCTCTGGAACGGCCGCTGGGTCGTGCAAGACCTCGACTCCACCAACGGCACGTTCCTCGCCGGTGAGCGCGTGTCGGTCCCCACCCCCGTGCCCACGGGCACGACCGTGACGATCGGGCAGACGAGCTTCGAGCTCCGACGGTAGGCACTCATGACGACTCACGCCAAGAGTGCCGCCCTGTCCAACGTGGGCAAGATCCGCTCCAACAACCAAGACAGCGGGTACGCCGGCACGCAACTGTTCGTCGTGGCCGACGGCATGGGCGGGCACGCGGGCGGCGACGTGGCGTCGGCCATCGCGATCCGGCGGATCCGCGAGACGGACCGCGTCTACACCTCACCCGGCGACGCCGAGTTCGCGCTGCAGTCGTCGCTGATCGCGGCGAACCAGCTGTTGGCCGAGACGGTGTTCGAGCACCAGGAGCTCACCGGCATGGGCACGACCGTCAGCGCGATGCTGCGCGTCGGCGACAGCATGGCGGTCGCCCACATCGGCGACTCGCGCATCTACCTGTTCCGCGAGGGCGAACTCAGCCAGATCACCGCCGACCACACGTTCGTGCAGCGTCTGGTCGACAGCGGCCGCATCACGCCCGAAGAGGCCGCGGTGCACCCGAGACGCAGCGTGCTGATGCGCGTGCTCGGCGACGTCGACGCCGCGCCCGAGATCGACACGGCGACCCTGGGCACGCAACCCGGCGACCGCTGGTTGATCTGCTCGGACGGCCTCAGCAGCTACCTCGCCGAAGAGCGCATCAAGAAGGCGCTGGCCATGGGCCTCGACGCCGAGCAGACCGCCAAGCGCCTCGTGAAAGAGACCCTCGACCACGGCGCCCCCGACAACGTCACCGTCGTCATCGTCGACGTCGACGAGTCGGGCGACTCGGCCCTCGACGAACCCGTCACGGTCGGTTCGGCCGCCGCGCCCCTCAGCTTCGACAGCGACGCGGGACGCAAGCAGCTGCGCCTGCCGACGATCCTGCTGCACCCGCTCAAGGTCGCCACGACGCCGGAGGACAGCCACTTCGAGCCCGAGAGCGACGAGTACCTCGCCGAGCTCATCGCCGAAGACAAACGACGTCGCCGGCGCCGCCGCATCACCTGGCTGACCGCCCTGGTCGTGGCGGTCGCCGCGCTCGTGGCGGGCCTGCTGCTCACCTACCAGTGGACCCAAGACCACTACTACGTGGGCGAGGAGCGCGGCACCGTCGTCATCTACAAGGGCGTGCAACAGAGCCTCGGGCCGATCAGCCTGTCGAGCGTCTACGAGACGACCGACGTCCGGGTCGACGACCTGCCGAACTACACGCAGACCACCGTCGGGGACACCATCAACGCCGGCTCCCTCGCGGACGCCCGGGCGATCGTCGAGAGGTTGGCCGATGCCAGCAACCCCTGACGCACCGGGCGGCGACGCCACCGAGGTCATCGGACGCCCCGGAGGCGCGCGCGGGTCGTCCGCGAAGGCCTCGCGTCCCACGAACATGACGCAGGCGATCTCGTTGCGCCTGCGCGAACCCGCGCGGCTCCGCAACCTCGAGCTGCTCATGCTGCTGATCGCCTGCGGCGTCGCGGCCGGGGCGATGGTGTTGGTCCAGCTCGGTGCGACCGGCGAGGTCGACCCCACCGTGCTGATCGCCGGGTCGATGGTGCTCGGGCTCGCCCTGATCTTCCACGTGGTGCTGCGGGTCGTGGCCCGAGAGGCCGACCCGTTCGTCATGCCGATCGCCGTGACCCTCAACGGCATCGGCATCTCGATGATCTACCGCCTCGACCTGGCCGAGGGACGCGAGGGCTGGGCGGCGCTCGGCATCAAGCAGATGGTCTGGACCGTCCTCGCCATGGTCATCGCCCTCGGCGTGCTGCTGGTCATCCGCAACTACCGCGTGCTCTCGCGGTACCGCTACATCGCCATGTTCGTCTCGATCGTCCTGTTGCTGCTGCCGTTGCTGCCCGGCATCGGCCGCGAGGGCCTCAACGCCCGCGTGTGGATCGACATCGGCCCGTTCTCGTTCCAGCCGGGCGAGATCGCCAAGATCACGTTGGCGATCTTCTTCGCCGGCTACCTGGTCACCGCCCGCGACAACCTGTCGCTCATGGGGCCGAAGATCCTCGGCATGCGGTTCCCCCGGCCGCGCGACCTCGGGCCGATCCTGATCGTCTGGCTCGTGGCCATGGGCGTGCTGATCTTCCAGCGCGACCTCGGCACCTCGCTGCTGTACTTCGGGCTGTTCCTCGTCATGATCTACGTCGGCACCGGGCGCGCCAGCTGGATCATCCTCGGCCTCGGCCTCTTCGTCGGTGGCGCACTCGTCGCGAGCACGTTCCTCGGCTACGTGCAGGGGCGCTTCGCGGCCTGGCTGAACCCGTTCGCCCAGTCCGAGTACGACGCCGTCGGCGGGTCGTTCCAACTCGTGCAGGGCCTCTTCGGCCTGGCCAACGGCGGCCTGATCGGCACCGGTCTCGGCCAGGGCCGGCCCGAGACGACGCCCCTCGCCGAGAGCGACTACATCTTCGCGTCGCTCGGTGAAGAACTCGGCCTCGCCGGCCTCTTCGCGATCCTCGCCCTCTACCTGCTGCTGGTCTCGCGCGGCTTCCGCATCGGCTTCGTGGGGCAGGACGACTTCGGCCGCATGCTCGGCGTCGGCGTCGCCTTCGTCGTGGCCCTCCAGGTCTTCGTGGTCATGGGCGGCGTGACGCGCGTCATCCCGCTCACCGGCCTGACGGCCCCCTTCCTCGCCGCGGGCGGCTCCTCGCTCGTGGCCAACTGGATCATCGTGGCCCTGTTGCTGCGACTGTCCGACTCCGTCCGCGACCAACCGAGGCTGGTGATCGGCTGATGAACAAAGAACTCCGACGCGTGAGCTACGTGGTGCTCGCCATGTTCGTCGCGCTCTTCCTCTCGACGACGTACATCACGGCGTTCCAGGCGGACGCCCTCAACGCCGACTCCCGCAACTCCCGCGCCCTGCTCGAGAGCTACTCGGCACAGCGCGGCCCCATCCTGGTCGGCGGGCAGGCCGTCGCGCAGTCCACCCCGGTCGACGACCAGTACGAGTTCCAGCGCACCTACTCGCAGCCCGACCTCTACGCGCCCGTCACCGGCTACTACACGCTGGGTCAGGGTTCACGCGGCATCGAGGACGCGATGAACCGTTACCTCACGGGCAACGCGAACTCGCAGTTCTTCGATCAGGTGAACTCGCTCCTGACCGGTCAGGACCCCGAGGGCGCCACGGTCAACCTGACGCTCGACCCCACGGTGCAACAGGCCGCCTACGACGCCCTCGGCTCGAACTCGGGTGCGGTCGTCGCGATGGATCCTCAGACCGGCAAGATCCTCGCGATGGTGTCGAAGCCCAGCTACGACCCGAACCCGCTCGCCAGCCACGACCGCCAGACCGTCACCGACGCCTACGACTCCCTGATCGCCGACCCCTCGGCACCGCTGCAGAACCGGGCCATCCAGGGCGACCTCTACGCACCCGGTTCGACGTTCAAGCTGATCACGACGGCCGCGGCGCTCGAGAGCGGCGACTACACGCCCGACAGCGAGTTCCCCAACCCGTCGACGCTGACGCTGCCCGGCACGACGACCGACATCAACAACGCCGAGGGCGGAAGCTGCGGTGGCGGCGAGACGGCGACCATCGCCACGGCGCTGCGACTGTCGTGCAACATCCCCATGGCACAGCTCGGTCAGGCCCTCGGGGCCGAGGCCCTGCAAGCGCAGGCCGAGAAGTTCGGCTTCGGCGACGACTCGATCGGCATCCCCCAGGCCGTCACGCCGAGCCAGTTCCCGATCGAGGACTCGAAGGGGCAGGCGATCAACGACGCCACCCTCATGCTGCAGTCGTTCGGACAGGGCTCCGACCGGGTGACCCCCCTGCAGATGGCCATGGTCTCCGCGGCCATCGCCAACGGCGGCACCGAGATGAACCCCACGTTGATCGAGAGCGTCCTCAACCCCGACCTGAGCCCGGTCGAGGACTTCTCCCCGTCCGAGTACGGCAAGCCCATCAGCTCCCAGACTGCGGCCACGATGACCGACATGATGGTGCAGGACGTCGCGAACGGTGCGGCGAGCAATGCAAGAATTGACGGCGTCGACGTCGCCGGCAAGACAGGGACGGCCGAGAACGGCCCCGGCGATCCGTACACCCTCTGGTTCACCGGGTTCGCACCCGCGGCGGACCCCGAGGTCGCGGTCGCCGTCGTCGTCGAGAACGGCGGCGGTCGAGGGCAGTCCGCATTCGGCAACAGTGTCGCGTCACCGATCGCGAAGAAAGTACTAGAGGCGGTGCTGAACAAATGAGACCATCCGGCGGAGTCACCTTCGGTGGGCGTTACCAGCTGTCGACCCGAGTCGCCATCGGCGGCATGGGCGAGGTGTGGGAAGCCACCGACCTCGTCATCGGCCGCACGGTCGCCATCAAGATCCTCAAGGACGAGTACCTCGGAGACCCCGGGTTCCTCGAGCGATTCCGTGCCGAGGCGCGCCACGCCGCGCTCGTCAACCACGAGGGCATCGCCAACGTCTTCGACTACGGCGAAGAAGAGGGCAGCGCCTACCTCGTGATGGAGCTCGTCCCCGGCGAGGCCATGTCGACCGTCCTCGAGCGCGATCGCGTCCTGCCCACCGACAAGGTGCTCGACATCGTCGCGCAGACGGCGTCCGCCCTGCAGGCCGCCCACGCCGCGGGGCTCGTCCACCGTGACATCAAGCCCGGCAACCTGCTCGTCACCCCCGACGGCCGCGTGAAGATCACCGACTTCGGCATCGCACGCATCGCCGACCAGGTGCCGTTGACGGCCACGGGCCAGGTCATGGGCACCGTCCAGTACCTGTCGCCCGAACAGGCCAGCGGCCACCCGGCGTCGCCGAGCACGGACATCTACTCGTTGGGCATCGTCGCCTACGAGGCGCTGGCCGGGCGCCGCCCCTTCACGGGCGAGTCGCAGGTCGCCATCGCCATGGCCCAGATCAACGAGCAGCCGCCGGACCTCCCCTCGACGGTGTCCGAGCCCGTGCGCCGTCTCGTCCTGTCGTGCATCGCCAAGAAGCCCGGCGAGCGTCCGGCCACCGCGTCGGCCCTCGCGCAGGCGGCTCGCGCGTTGCGTCGCGGCGACGTCGCCGCGGCGACCGTCGCCGTGCCGGCGATCGGTGCCGCGGCGAACACGCCCGTCGACGCCCCCACCCAGGCCTTCAACGCCCAGGACGCCACGACGCAGCTCTTCGACCCCCTCGCGACGAGGGCACAGAGCGCCGCGGGCGGGGCGGCCGCGGGCTACGTCGCGGGCTCGGCCGACCCCGACGCCCTGCGCGACGACGACGACCTCGACGAGAAGAAGAAGCGCAGCCCCTGGTTCTGGCCGCTCATCGTCCTCGCCGTGCTGGCGGTCGTCGCCCTCGTGGTCGGCATCGTGTTCGCCCAGGGCGACACCGACGACCCGGCTCCGGTGCCGACGACGTCCAGCGCGGCGCCGTCACCCAGCCGCACCTCGACGACGCCGACGCCCACGCCCTCGACGGTCACCGTCTCGTCGGGCGACTACGTGGGCCTGACCGAGGCCGCCGCCCGGGCGGCCCTCGAGGAGCTCGACCTGCAGGTCGACTCGGCGGACGCCGGGTCGAGCGCGCCGAGCCCCGACCAGGTCGGCACCGTCGCGAGCATCGACCCCACGGGAGTCCTCGAGAAGGGCTCTTCGGTCACGATCTACATCTACCGGGCCGCCCCGACGCCGGCCCAGCCGTCGACGCCGACGGCGAGCCCGGGCGAGATCGAGGCCGGCGACAGCGCGGTGATCAGCTGGCCCGCCTACACGGGGTGCCCCACCGGCTACTCGCTGACGGGTTACTCGTACACGATCACCGGCGGTTCCGACACCTCGGGCCAGGCGGCCGGCGGTCTCGGTGCCAACGCGACGTCGCTGACGGTCACGGCCTCGACGGCCGGCAACCTCACGGTCAGCTACGTGGCGAACTGCGGCCAGATCGCCTCCGAGCCCTCGCCCGGCGTGACCGTCACGGTCACCGCCCCGCCGGCGACCGAGACCCCGGCTCCCGACCCCACCGACGACCCGCAGCAGTGAACCAGATCGTGACCCCGGACGCTCGTCCGGCCGGGGTCACGATGCACTGACAATCATCCCCGCGACCGAGGCCCGTACCCAGTCCGGGGGAGTCCGCCCCGGTACACTTGCTCCGACCGTGTCGCCAGACAGGGGTGGGTCGTTGGGAGAACAGGCGTGGCTGAAGGTGTGAGAGAGAGCATCCATCTCCTCGCCAACCGGTACCAGATCGGTGACCTGATCGGCCGCGGTGGCATGGCCGACGTCCACGTCGGCACCGACGCCCGACTCGGTCGCAAGATCGCCGTCAAGCTGATGAAGCCCAGCCTCGCGACCGATCCGGCCTTCCGGTCGCGCTTCCGGCAAGAGGCCCAGGCCGCGGCCCGCATGGCGCACCCGACCATCGTCCGCGTCTTCGACGCCGGCGAAGAGGTCGTCCGCGACAGCCGGGGCCTCGACGTGGTCGTGCCCTTCATCGTCATGGAGTACGTCGAGGGCCGCCTCCTCAAGGACATCGTCGCCGAGGGCCCGCTCGAGCCCGACGAGGCCGTCCGCATCACCGCGGGCGTGCTCACCGCGCTCGAGTACTCGCACCGGGCCGGCGTGGTCCACCGCGACATCAAGCCCGGCAACGTCATGCTGACCAACTCCGGCCAGGTCAAGGTCATGGACTTCGGCATCGCCCGAGCCATCAGCGACTCGGCCGCCACGGTCGCACAGACCACGGCGATCCTCGGCACCGCGCAGTACTTCAGCCCCGAGCAGGCCCGGGGCGAGACGGTCGACGCCCGCACCGACCTCTACTCGACCGGCGTCATGCTGTTCGAGTTGCTGACGGGCGAGCCGCCCTTCACGGGCGATTCCGCCGTCGCGGTCGCCTACCGTCACGTCAGCGAGCCCCCGGTCCCGCCGAGCACCGTCCGACGTGCCGTCAGCCCGGCACTCGACGCCGTCGTGCTGCACGCCCTCACCAAAGACCGCTTCGACCGCTTCCAGACGGCGGCCGAGTTCCGTGACGACCTCGAGGCCGCGGCCGCAGGGCGCGCGCCGGCACGGCGACCGCACGCCGTCGACGCCGGCTCCACGCTCTTCGGGGTCAACCCGCACGCCAGCGCCGGCAGTGAGGCCGCGCTGAAAGAGCTCCAGTCCGACGACACCGGGCGACCGCAGCGCACCCAGACGCGACCCCCGGTGGCGTGGATCTGGGCGGGCATCGTCCTCGTCACCTTCGTCATCGTGGCCGTCGTGTTCTGGGTCGTCAACCTCACCCCGCCGACGGTCGACAACGCGCAGTCGTCCCGCATCCCCGACCTCGTCGGGGTCAGCTTCGAGACGGGGTCGGCCCGTCTCGACGATCTCGGCCTGACGGCCGTCCGGGCCGAGGCCACCAGTCAGACCGTCGACGCGGGCGACATCATCTCGACCGACCCGCAGCCCGGCACGTCGGTGCCCAAGCAGTTCGCCGTCACGGTGACGGTGTCGTCGGGGCCCGAGCTCACCTCGATGCCCGACGTCACCGACCAGACGGTCGACGCCGCATGGCAGGCGATCACCGACGCCGGTCTCGAGCGCGGCCGTCAGCAGACCGACTACTCGCCCACGGTGCCCGAGGGGTCCGTCCTGTCGAGCGACCCCGCGGCGGCCGCCCAGGTGGCCCTCGGCTCGAGCGTCGACCTCGTCGTCTCGAACGGCCTCGTGCAACTGCCCGACGTCACGCGCCAGCCGTCCCAAGAGGCGATCACGACCCTCCAGGACGAGCTGGGCCTGGTGGTCACCCCTCAGTCCGACCCCGGGTGCACGGGCGAGACCGTGTCGGGCATGAGCGTCCCGCCCGGCGACGTCGCGCAGGGTTCCGCGATCACCCTCCGCATCTGCACCGGCTGAGCCGGCCGGCCTCCGAGATCAGCCGAGGTCGACCAGCGGGTCGAGCCCCGTGGCCGTCTCGGCGGCGTCCGGCAGTCCGGCCACCGTCAGCCAGTTGCCGATCATCTGGTAGCCGCCCTGGGTGAGCACGGACTCGGGGTGGAACTGCACGCCGTAGAGCGGCGAGGACCGGTGTCGCAGGCCCATGATGACCCCGCCCACGGTCCGTGAGGTGACCTCGAGCGTCTCGGGGACGGTCTCGTCCACGACGGCCAGCGAGTGGTAGCGCGTGGCGGTGAAGGGCTTCGGCACGCGGTCGTAGAACGCGCTGTCGTCGTGCTCGACCTTCGACGTCTTGCCGTGCATCAGCTCGTCGGCGTGCGTGACCGTGGCCCCCAGGGCCTCGGCGATGGCCTGGTGGCCGAGGCAGACGCCCAACAGCGGCTTGTCCGCCGCCACTGCCGCGTGCACGACGTCGATCGAGACGCCGGCCGCCGCGGGCGTGCCCGGCCCGGGTGACAACAGCACGCCGTCGTACTCGGCGATGCGGTCGGCGGTCTCGGCCGCGTCGAACGCGTCGTTGCGGACGACGTCGGTCTCGGCCCCCAGCTGCTGGAGGTAGCCGTTCAGGGTGTAGACGAAGCTGTCGTAGTTGTCGAGGACGAGGATGCGCGTCATGGTTGCTCCACGGTGACGTCGGGTGCGGGCAGGAGTTCGTTCACGTACGGGAAGACCCACTCGACGAGGGCGAACAGCGCCGCCGCCACGAGGACGATCACGAGCAGCAGCCGCACCCACCAGGGGCCGGGCAGCAGACGCCACAGGGCGGAGTACATCGTCAGCCTCCGATCCCGGCGGCCGCGAGCTCGGCGGGGGCGCCGGCCGTCAGCGGTTGCCACGAGTCGAACACGCCGTACGCGACGATGCGTTCTTGAGCGGTGAACATGGGGTTGCAGCTCGTCAGGGTGATGAGTCGGTCACCGGAGGCCGCCGAGACGTCAGGGGCGTCGGGCACGGGCTGGAGCACCGAGACCTGGGTCGCCGGCACGTACTGCAGGTTGCGGAACGAGTAGGTGAACCACCCGTCCTGCGTCTGGACGTACATCTTGTCGCCCTCTCGGAGGTCGGCGATCTTGTTGAAGGGTGCGCCGTAGGTCGTGCGGTGCGCGGCGATGCCGAAGTTGCCGACCTGCCCGGGCATCTGGGTCTCGTCGTAGTGGCCGATGCCGATCTTGTTCAGGGTGCGCACGGTGCTCGTGCCCCCCGCGATCGGCACGGCGTAGTCGGCGCCGAACCGCGGCACGTAGAAGTTCGCGAACTTCTCGGCCTCGGCCGGAGGCGTCCCCGCGGGCGGTTCGCCGTACGACCCCTCGGCGTCCGGGGCCGGTGCCTCGGTCGCGGACTGCGCGAACTGCTGGCTGAGCTGGGCCGCGTCTCCCTTGTACTCGTCGGCCACGACGAGGTCGTTGAACCACTGCTGCCACCCGATGAAGAGCAGCACGAGCACGCCGGCCGTGATCAAGAGCTCGCCGAGGACGCTGACGAAGGAGGCGCGGGGTCGTGGCCGCCGACTCGTGCGTCGTGCGCGCGGGGCGTCGCCCCCGTGGTCGGTCATGACTCGATCCTAGATGGGCTCCCGTCCCCCCGAGACGGTGCCCGCCTCTGTGGAGGACATGTGGAGAGGATGTGGAGAACTCCGCCGGGTGGTGACTCGACGCCACGGGCCTCCCAGGCCCGAAAAGCGGCCCACGGTACACTGTGCGCCATGGCCAAAGACACGAACTCCAGCACGAAGCCCGCCCGCACCGCAGAGGACGCGCCGAACCCCGTGTGGTTCAAGCCTGTCATGTTCGGCTTCATGCTGGTCGGGCTCGCCTGGATCGTGGTCTTCTACGTCAGCCAGAGCACGTTGCCCGTGGCGTCGCTCGGTTCGTGGAACATCGCGGTCGGCTTCGGCATCATGTTCATCGGCTTCCTGATGACCACGCGCTGGCGCTAGAACGCACCTTCGAACTTACACGCCTGTAACTATCCCCATTGTGGGAAACCCTGTGGATAACTTGTCTGTGGATAAGTCAGGCGCCCAGAGATGTCGTCGGCCGACGAGAAGAGGCGGCTCCCCGATGGGGAGCCGCCTCTCGTCGTCCTCGGAACGGACGGCGTCAGAGCAGTCCGACCAGTTGAGCTGATCTGGCCAGCAGCGCCGCGACCACGACGACCCCGATGGCGACGAGCACCGCGATCTGGACGGCGTGCTTGGACCGGTGACGCGTCTTCGAGAACAAGAACGCGATGGCCCCGCCGACGACGATGCCGCCGAGGTGCGCCTGCCACGCGATGCCCGGGATGATGAAGCCGATCGCCAGGTTGATGCCCACGAGCACCAGCAACTGGATGCTGCGGCCGCCGAGGCTGCGGGCGATGACGAAGAACGCGGCCATGAGGCCGAAGATGGCGCCCGACGCGCCCACGACGAGGCTGCCCGGTGCCAGCAGGGCCACGGCGGCCGAACCGCCGATGCCCGAGACGAAGTAGAGAGCCGCGAAGCGTCCACGTCCGAGCTGCCGTTCGAGCTCGGCCCCGAAGATGTACAGCGAGTACATGTTGAACAGGATGTGGAAAAAGCTGCCGTGGACGAACATCGTCGTGACGGCCCGCCACGGCTGGCTGATCTCGAGCGGGGCGTAGAACGCCAGGCTCTGCGTCACGAGCCCGTTGCCTGCTCCGCCCGTCACCAGTTGCAACAGGAAGACCGCGACCGTCACGCCGATGATGCCGTACGTGACGACCGGCGAACCACGTCGGGAGGCGCTGCGGACGCGGGTGACCACCTGCGGTCGGAGGCGCGGTGCGTTGCCCCGCGCCTCCTTCACGCACTCCGGGCAGTGGACGCCCACGGCGGCGGGCGTCTGGCACTCACCGCAGATGGTGCGACCGCACCGCTGGCAGAGCACGAAGCTCTGCCGGTCGGGGTGCCGGTAGCAGTAGTTCGCCCGATCGTGCGGATCGGTCACCTAGACCTCGTCGATGGTGACGCTCTCGAGCACCACGTCGTCGATCGGCTTGTCGCGTGCGTCGGTCTTGACGGCCTCGATCGCGTCGACGACCTTCTTCGACTCGTCGTCGGCGACCTCGCCGAAGATGGTGTGCTTGCCCTGCAGCCACGGGGTGGGGACCGTCGTGATGAAGAACTGCGAACCGTTGGTGCCCTTGCCGCCACGCGTGCCGGCGTTGGCCATGGCGAAGATGTAGGGGGCGTTGAAGTTCAACTCGGGGTGGATCTCGTCGTCGAACTGGTAACCGGGGCCGCCGACGCCCTGGCCGAGCGGGTCGCCGCCCTGCAGCATGAAGTCCTTGATGATGCGGTGGAAGACGACACCGTCGTACAGCTTGTCGGTGCTGACCTTGCCCGTGGCGGGGTGGGTCCACTCTTTGGTGCCGGTGGCGAGGCCGACGAAGTTGGCGACGGTCTTCGGGGCGTGGTCGCCGAAGAGGTTCACCTTGATGGTGCCGTGGTTGGTCGTGAGGGTGGCGACAGCGGTGTGCGATGACATGTCGTCATTCTTCCACAGCGACCTCGACGCGCCAGCGACTCCCCAGGTACCGTGCCGTGACCTGTCAGGAAGCTCCGTGCCACACTGGGACGGGCCAGCAACTCTGGCTCCACTGCCTACTCGTTGGAGGAACGTTCATGGCCCTGTCACGCAAGCAGAAGAAAGAACTCAAGAAGTTCAAGAAGCACGCTGCGGCGGTGTGGGGTGAGCAGCGCGGCGTGATCGACCACGCGGGCAAGGTGATCGGCGGTTACCGCGACGACGCCGTGAAGATCGCCAACAAGAAGGTCGTCCCCCAGATCAAGAGCGCGGTGGACTCGAACGTCCGACCCGTGGTCTCACAGGGGCTGTCGACGGGTTCGCACTACGCCTCGGTCGCGCAGGACCGCCTGAAGCACGACGTCTACCCCGCGTTCTCGTCGGCGCTCGGCAACCTCGACCTCGCGAACGACCCCCGGGTCAAGAAGGCCGTCAAGAACGCGAAGAAGCAGGGCAGGAAGGCCGCGTCGAAGTACGTCCCCCACCAGCAGAAGTCGGGCCCCGGCGTGGGTGGCATCCTGCTGATCGGCGTGGGCGTCGTCGCCCTCGGCGCCCTCGTCTTCGCGGCCGTGCAGACGCTCCGTGCCGACGACGAGCTCTGGGTCGCCGACGACGACGCCGACACCAAGGCCTAGTCACCCGCACCCGTTCGCAGGGCCCGCCTCCACCCGAGGCGGGCCCTTCGTCGTCCCCGACCCCCCGACCGACGCGCCCGTCGACCCCGACCTCGACCTCGACCTCGACCTCGACCTCGACCGAGCGTCGCACACCCGTCGGCGAAGCCGACACGGGCCCGGAGGGCCCCCAGACCAGCACGCCGCCCCTGCGCCGCAGGGGCGGCGGCGCAGAACGGGCACAGAACGAGAATCGCCCCCGCAAGCTGACGAAGTCAGCGAACAGGGGCGATGCGATCGAGTGGAGCCTGGGAGAATCGAACTCCCGACATCCTGCTTGCAAAGCAGGCGCTCTACCAACTGAGCTAAGGCCCCGACCCCCCGGTCGCCGGGGGAACGAGCACGATCCGGCCCTCGCCGTCGGCACGAGCCGAGGTGAAGACGGGACCGGTACTGCGTGGGGCTAATAGGACTTGAACCTATGACCTCTTCGTTATCAGCGAAGCGCTCTAACCGCCTGAGCTATAGCCCCCGGACCGTCGTAAAGCCTACAGCACCACGACGGCGAACTCGAATCGGCGGGTCGCGCCGGCTCGAGCGGATGGATCAGTTGTTGGTGAAACCGACGAGCAGGCCGCCGGTGATGCGGACGCTCAGGTTGTAGAGGACGGCGATGATGGCCCCGAGGACCGTGCCGACGACGACGTTGAGGATGGCGACGACGATCGAGAAGAGCATGATCTGGCCGACGTTGAACGTGTCCTGGATGGAGAAGTTCGAGTCGCCGAGGATGTCGCGGAGCAGGGCGTCGAGGTCGTCGAAGATGCCGGTCTGGTTCAGGATGGCCCAGATGAGGAAGGTGGCGACGACGGTGATGATGCCGATCGCGACCGAGATCAGGAAGGCCAGCTTCACGACCGACCAGAAGTCGATGTAGACGAGCTTCAGGCGGACCTGCTTGGTGCCGGACGGTCGTTTCGCCTTCTTCTGCAGTCTCTCGGCGACACTACTCATTGTTCGTTTCCTCTCCGGCGGTTCCGGTGGCCTCGTCGTCGGTCGACTCGGCGTCGACCGACGTGACGTCGGTCGTGGGGATCTCGTTGTCGGCGTCGTCGGACTCGACGGCCTCGACAGACACTAGGGCCTCGGCCACGGCGTCCGCACTCTCGTCGACCTCGGCCGCGAGGTTGCGTTCGCTGTTGCGGGCCACGGCGATGATGCGGTCGTCGCTCGCGAAGCGGGCGAAGACGACGCCCATCGTGTCGCGGCCCTTGGCGGGCACCTCGGAGACGGCCGACCGGACCACCTTGCCTCCGGACAGGACCACGAGCACCTCGTCGTCCTCGCCGACGATCAGGGCGCCGGCGAGGTCGCCCCGCGCCTCCGCGAGCTTCGCGACCTTGATGCCGAGGCCGCCGCGGTTCTGGACGCGGTACTGGTCGGCGGCCGTGCGCTTGGCGTAGCCGCCCTCGGTGACGACGAACACGTAGCCCTCTTCTCCGACGACGGAGGCGCTGAGCAGCGTGTCGTCGTCGCGGAAGGTCATGCCCTTGACGCCGGAGGTCGACCGCCCCATGGGACGCAGCGAGTCGTTCGTGGCCGTGAAGCGCAGGGACATGCCGTGTCGCGAGACGAGCAGCAGGTCGTCGTGCTCGTCGACGAGCAGGGCCGAGACGAGCTCGTCGTCGTCACGCAGGTTGATGGCGATGATGCCGCCGGTGCGGTTCGTGTCGTACTCGGTGAGCGCCGTCTTCTTGATCAGGCCGTCGCGGGTGGCGAGCACCAGGTAGTCGGCGACCTCGTAGTCGCGGATGTCGAGCACCTGCGAGATCTGCTCGTCGGGCTGCAGGGCGAGCAGGTTGGCGACGTGCTGCCCCTTGGCGTCGCGACCGGCCTCTTGCAGCTCGTACGTCTTGGCGCGGTAGACGCGACCCTTGTTCGTGAGGAACAACAGCCAGTGGTGCGTCGTCGTGACGAAGAAGTGGTCGACGACGTCGTCCGCGCGCAGCTGGGCTCCGCGGACGCCCTTGCCCCCGCGGTGCTGGCTGCGGTAGTTGTCGCTCCGCGTGCGCTTGACGTACCCGCCGCGCGTGATGGTGACGACCATCTCTTCTTCGGGGATGAGGTCCTCGACGCTCATGTCACCGTCGAAGCCGAACATGATCTCGGTGCGACGGTCGTCGCCGAACTTGTCGGTGATCTCGGCGAGCTCGTCGCTGACGATGGTGCGCTGCCGCTCGGGCTTGGCGAGGATGTCCTGGTAGTCGGCGATCTCGCGCTCGAGCTTGTCGGCGTCGTCCTGGATCTTCTGGCGCTCGAGGGCGGCCAGGCGACGCAGCTGCAGGTTGAGGATGGCCGAGGCCTGGATCTCGTCGACGTCGAGCAGGTCCATGAGGCCCGCGCGCGCCTCCTCGACGGTCGGCGACCGTCGGATGAGCGCGATGACCTCGTCGAGGGCGTCGAGCGCCTTGAGGTAGCCGCGCAGGATGTGCGCGTCGGCTTCGGCCTTCTTCAGGCGGAACCGCGTGCGTCGGACGATGACGTCGATCTGGTGGTCGACCCAGGCCGAGATGAAGCCGTCGAGGGCGAGGGTGCGCGGCACGCCGTCGACGATGGCGAGCATGTTCGCGCCGAAGTTCTCCTGCAGGCTGGTGTGCTTGTAGAGGTTGTTGAGCACGACCTTCGCGACGGCGTCGCGCTTGAGCACGATGACGAGCCGCTGACCGGTGCGGCCCGAGGTCTCGTCACGGATGTCGGCGATGCCGCCGATGCGTCCGTCCTTCACGAGCTCGGCGATCTTGATCGCGAGGTTGTCGGGGTTGACCTGGTACGGCAGCTCGGTCACGACGAGGCAGGTGCGGCCCTGGATCTCTTCGACGGCCACGACCGCACGCATGGTGATCGAGCCACGACCGGTGCGGTAGGCGTCCTGGATGCCCCGCACACCGAGGATCTGCGCGCCGGTCGGGAAGTCCGGGCCCTTGACGCGCTGCATGAGCGCCTCGAGCAGCTCTTCGCGGGTGGCCGTGGGGTTCTCGAGGTACCACTGGGCTCCCGAGGCCACCTCGCGGAGGTTGTGCGGGGGGATGTTCGTCGCCATGCCCACGGCGATGCCGACCGAACCGTTGACGAGCAGGTTCGGGAACCGGCTGGGCAGGATGGCGGGTTCGCGCGTGCGACCGTCGTAGTTGTCCTGGAAGTCGACGGTGTCCTCGTCGATGTCGCGCACCATCTCGAGCGCGAGCGGGGCCATCTTCGTCTCGGTGTACCGGGGGGCGGCGGCGCCGTCGTTGCCGGGCGAGCCGAAGTTGCCCTGACCGAGCGCGAGCGGGTAGCGGAGGCTCCACGGCTGGACGAGCCGGACGAGGGCGTCGTAGATCGCCGTGTCACCGTGCGGGTGGAACTGCCCCATGACGTCGCCGACGACGCGCGAGCACTTCGAGAACGCACGGTCGGGGCGGTAGCCGCCGTCGTACATGGCGTAGATCACGCGGCGGTGCACGGGCTTGAGGCCGTCGCGCACCTCGGGCAGGGCCCGCCCGACGATGACGCTCATCGCGTAGTCGAGGTACGACCGCTGCATCTCGAGCTGCAGGTCGACCTGCTCGATGCTGTCGCGCTTCGGCGCCGCGGCGAAGGTCTGGGCCCCCTCGGCGTCGGTGCCCTCGGGGGTGTCTGTCGGCTCGTCGGCCATGATTCTCCGTTTGTCGTGGTCTGCCCCGTGGTGCTCGTCGGGGCGCGGGCGTGCTCCGGATCAGCCGGAGGCGCGCATCAGATGTCGAGGAAGCGGACGTCTTTCGCGTTCTGCTGGATGAAGTTGCGGCGCGACTCGACGTTCTCGCCCATCAGCGTGTCGAAGATGGTGTCGGCGGCCACGGCGTCCTCGAGGGTCACCTGCAGCAGCGTGCGGGTGTCGGGGTCCATGGTGGTCTCCCACAGCTCTTTGTAATCCATCTCGCCGAGGCCCTTGTAGCGCTGGATCGCGTTCTCCTTCGGGATGCGCTTGCCGGCCGCACGACCCGAGACGAGCACCGCGTCGCGCTCGGCGTCGCTGTAGACGTACTCGTGGGCGGCGTTGCTCCACTTGAGCTTGTAGAGCGGCGGCTGGGCGAGGTAGACGTAGCCGAGGTCGATCAGCGGACGCATGTACCGGAACAGCAGGGTCAGCAGCAGCGTGGTGATGTGCTGGCCGTCGACGTCGGCGTCGGCCATCAGGACGATCTTGTGGTACCTCGCCTTGTCGGGGTCGAAGTCTTCTCCGATGTCGGCGCCGAAGGCCTTGATCATGGCCTGCACCTCGTTGTTGCCGAGGGCGCGGTCGAGGCGGGCCTTCTCGACGTTGAGGATCTTGCCCCGCAACGGCAGGATCGCCTGCGTCTCGGGGTTGCGGCCCTGGACGGCCGAACCACCGGCCGAGTCGCCCTCGACGATGAAGATCTCGCTGCGCGAGGGGTCCTTGCTCTGGCAGTCCTTGAGCTTGCCGGGCATGCCGTTCGACTCGAGCACGCCCTTGCGGCGGGTCTGCTCGCGCGCCTTGCGGGCGGCCAGGCGGGCCTGCGAGGCCAGGATGCCCTTGCGGACGATCTCGGCGGCCTGCTTCGGGTTGCGGTCGAACCAGTCGTTGAGCTGCGAGCCGGCGACCTTCTGCACGAACGACTTGGCCTCGGTGTTGCCGAGCTTGGTCTTGGTCTGACCCTCGAACTGCGGCTCGCCGAGCTTGATCGAGATGACGGCGGTCAGGCCCTCGCGGACGTCGTCGCCCGAGAGGTTGTCGTCCTTCTCCTTCAGCAGGTTCTTCTCGCGCGCGTAGCGGTTGATCAGCGTGGTGAGCGCGGCACGGAAGCCCTCTTCGTGGGTGCCGCCCTCGTGCGTGTTGATCGTGTTCGCGTAGGTGTGCACGCTCTCTTGGTACGAGGTGTTCCACTGCATGGCGACCTCGAGCGAGATCTTCTTCTCGGTGTCTTCCTGCTCGAAGGCGATGATGTCGTCGTGGACCGTCTCGACCTTCTTGGTCGTGTTGAGGTACTCGACGTAGTCGACGAGGCCCTTCTCGTAGTGGAAGACGTCGTGGCGGGGCTCGGCGTCGTCCTCTTGCACGCGCTCGTCGCTGAGCTCGATGCGCAGGCCCTTGTTGAGGAACGCCATCTGCTGGAAGCGGGTGCGGAGCGTCTCGTAGTCGAACTCGACGGTCTCGAAGATCTCGGCGTTGGGCCAGAAGGTGATCGTCGTGCCCGTGGTGTCGTCGTCCTCGCCCTTGGCCAGCGGTGCCACCGGCACGCCGTCCGTGAAGCTCTGGCGGTACACGGCGCCCTGTCGGCGGACCTCGACGTCGAGCTCGCTCGAGAGCGCGTTGACCACCGAGCTGCCGACGCCGTGCAGACCACCCGACACGGCGTAGCCGCCGCCGCCGAACTTGCCACCGGCGTGCAGGACGGTCAGGACGACCTCGACGGTCGACCGGCCCTCGATCGGGTGCACGTCGACGGGGATGCCCCGGCCGTTGTCGACGACGCGCACGCCGCCGTCCTCGCGCATCGTGATCTCGATGTGGTCGCAGTGGCCGGCGAGTGCCTCGTCGACCGAGTTGTCGACGATCTCGTAGACGAGGTGGTGGAGGCCACGGGGGCCGGTGGAGCCGATGTACATGCCGGGACGCTTGCGGACGGCCTCGAGACCCTCGAGGACCTGGATCGCACTGGCGCCGTAGGTGTCGTCGGGCTGGGCGTCGGTGGGATCAGCTGACATGTGCGTGGGGGCTCCTGCCGGACGGGACGAGTGTGCGCCGACCGGTCGCGACCGCTCTCTCAGCGGCCTTCGGACGACCTTCCGAGTCTACCGCAGGCCCGTCCGTCACGGGGCGAAATCCGCCCTCAGACGGATTTTCCCACCGCACTTGGACGATTCACCCCGGTCAACCGTAAGTATCGCGAGGGCCCCGCCCTGGAACCGATCTGGGGCCGCGTTTCCAGGTCGGGGCGTTGGGTGCCAAGAATCGCACCGACTGGATGCCCGCGTCGGGGTACCTCCGCACGATCGTCGTGGTGACCTGCGTGCGCATCAGTCGAAGCTGCGTCGCCCAGGCCGTCGAGTCGCACTGAACGGTCAACGTGCCGTCGTCGATCGACACCGGATCCGAGTGCGCGGCCAGCTCGGCGCCGACCATGTCGGGCCAGGCGGTCATCAGCTCGGACTGGGCCAGCGGGCTGTTCCAGCCCAGCTCGGTGGTGACGGCCGAGAGCACGTCGGCGATGCCGCGCGGCTCACGCCCCGTGCCGAAGGGCTGGCTCGGCGAGCCGAGCTTGATCGACTTGCGCTTCCGGGCGTCGCGCGAGCGCGAGGTGGGATCGCCGAACACGCGCCGGAACCTCAGGTAGACCCGCTGGGCCTCGCTGTCGGGCTGCGCCTCGGGCGCGGGTGGCGTGGACGCCGGAGGCTGCGGTGCGTCGTCGACGCTCACCGCGCCTCCTCGGTGTCGGCCCCGGTCGGCGGCTCGCCGTCACCGGCCGCGGCGCCGGCGGCGCCCGCCTCGTCGACGATCGTGCCCCGGGCGATGCGGACGGTGTGGGCCTTGAGACGAGGGGGCACGTCGCCCTCGACCGCGGCCGTGATGAGCACCTGCTCGTAGTCGGCCACGGCGTCCGCGAGGCGTTCGCGGCGGGATCCGTCGAGTTCGGCGAAGACGTCGTCGAGGACGATGACCGGGTCGCCCGTCGGCGAGTCGACCCGGACGACCGCGGCGGAGGCCAGCTTGAGGGCGAGGGCGAACGACCACGACTCGCCGTGGCTGGCGTACCCGCGGGCCGGCAGGCCGTTGAGCGAGAGGAAGAGGTCGTCGCGGTGCGGACCGACGAGGGTCAGCCCACGGTCGAGCTCGGTCGGTCGGACGCGGGCGAGGGCCTGGCGGAACACCTCGGGCACGTCCTCGGCGGGGATGGACTCGGTCGGCCCCTCGGCCGCCGTGGTCTCGTCGTCGGGGGTCGCACCCCGGATGCTCAGCACCGTCGACAGCCGCGCGGCGTGGTCCGCCCCGGCCACCGCCGCGTAGGCCCGGGCGACCTCGGGTGCGAGGTCGGCGGTGAGCCGGTCGCGGGCGACGACGAGCTCGCTGCCGAGGGCGACGAGGCGCTCGTCCCAGATGTCGAGGGTGCCGAGCTGGGCGGCCTTGACCCCGGAGGCGCGGGCCGACTTCAAGAGCGTGTTGCGCTGCTTGAGCACCCGCTCGTAGTCCGTCTGGACGCCCGCGAAGCGGGGCGAGCGGGCCACCAGCAGTTCGTCGAGGAACCTCCGTCGGCCGGACGGTTCACCCCGGACGAGCGCGAGGTCCTCGGGGGCGAACAGGACGCTCGTGAAGTAGCGAGGCAGCTCGCGGGGCTTGATCGCCCCCCGGTTGACCTGTGCGCGGTTCGGCGACGACCGGTTGATCTGCACCTCGGCGAGCAGCTCGCGGTCGTCGGCGAGCAACCGTGCCCGGACGACCGCCGAGTCGCGGCCCTGACGGATCAGGGCCGCGTCCGACGAGACCCGGTGGGAGCCGAGGCTCGAGAGGTACCCGAGGGACTCGACCAGGTTGGTCTTGCCCTGGCCGTTGCTGCCGACGAAGAGGTTCGGCCCGCGCGCGAGGCTGACTTCGGCAGACGTGTAGTTGCGGAAGTCGGTCAGGCTGAGATGCAGTACTCGCACGCGGGCCGGTGGAGGCGCTAGGCCTTCTTGACGGCGTGGCCGCCGAACTGGTTGCGGAGGGCGGCGACGGCCTTCATGGTCGGCGACCCCTCGCCCTGGCGCGAGACGAACCGCGCGAAGATCGACGCGCTGATCGCCGGCATCGGGACGGCGTGGTTGATCGCCTCTTCGAGCGTCCAGCGGCCCTCGCCGCTGTCCTCGACGTAGCCCGAGATCTCGGCCAGCTTGGGGTCGGCCTCGAGGGCCAGCACCATGAGCTCGAGCAGCCACGAGCGCACGACGGTGCCGCGCTGCCAGGCCTTGAAGGTGCCCGTGACGTCCTTGATGAGGTCGCTGCGGGCCTCGAGCAGCTCGTAGCCCTCGCCGTAGGCCTGCATGATCGCGTACTCGATGCCGTTGTGGACCATCTTGGCGTAGTGGCCGGCGCCGGTGTCGCCCGCGTGGACGAAGCCCTCTTCGCGGGGGCCCTCGGGGCGGAGCGCGTCGAAGACCGGCTGTGCCATGGAGACGTTCTCGGCCGAACCGCCGACCATGAGGCCGTAACCGTTGTCCTTGCCCCAGACGCCGCCCGAGACGCCGGCGTCGACGTACTTGATGCCCTTGCCGCCGAGCAGCTTCTCGTTGGCGAAGTCGCTGGTGAACTTCGAGTTGCCGCCGTCGATGACGAGGTCGCCCTCGGAGAGCTCCTTCGAGAGCTCTTCGATGACGCCGGCGGTGATGTCGCCCGCGGGCACCATCACCCAGACGATGCGGGGGGCGGGCAAGGTGCTGGCGAGCTCGGCGAGGCTGGCGACGTCGGAGACGGCGGGGTTGGCGTCGTAACCGGTCACCTCGATGCCGCTGTCGCGCAGGCGGGCGCGCATGTTGTTGCCCATTTTGCCGAGACCGACGAGGCCGATGTGCATGAGGATCCTTTGTTCGTGGCGGTGGGGCCCGAGGGCGGCACCGTTGCGTGCAGAGCGCTCTTAGCGCAGGAGGAGGTTGGGCTGCAGCAGGTACTTGTAGCTGTCAGCCCCGGCCTGGTCCTTGGACGACTGACTGGTGATCAGCACGGGACCGGGCTTGTTCGGGTTCTCCGTCTTGGTGAAGGAGATGCGGACGAACTCGGAATGAACCGCTCCGAGTCCGTCGAGGAGGAACTGCGGCTTCAACGAGACCACCGTGTCCTCGCCCGTCAACAACGCATCGATCGACTCTGACGCCTGCGCTTGTTCGCTTCCGATGGCCTCGAGGGTGAGGCCGTCGATCGTGAACGTGAACCTGAGGGCCGCCTCGCGCTCGAGCACGAGCGAGACGCGGCGGACCGACTCGACGAGCTCGGCCGTGTTGATCACGGCGTAGTTCTCGACGGTGTCGGGGAAGAGACGCCTCACCGGGGGGAAGTTGCCCTTGATGAGCAACGAGGTGACGGTCTTGTTGTCGGCCTGGAACGCGATCAGCTCGCGGTCGTCGGATCCGGTGATCGAGACGGCGACGGTGCCGGCGTTGCCGAAGGTCTTGCCGACCTCTTGCAGGGTGCGGGCCGGGACGAGGGCCGTCGTGGTGGTCGTGCTCGCGACGGTGCCCGGGTCGAACTCGATGCCGCGGACGGCGACCCGGTAGCGGTCGGTGGCCACCAGCGAGAGGGCGTTCTCGGTGACCTCGAGCTGCACGCCGGTGATCACCGGGGTGACGTCGTCGCGCGAGGCGGCGACGGCCACCTGCGAGACGGCGAGGGCGAACGAGTCGCCGGGGACGACGCCCGAGCGGTCGCCGACCGTGGGCAGCGTGGGGTACTCCTCGACCGGCATGCTCAGCAGCGAGAAGTTCGCGGATCCGCAACTGACGGCGATGCGGTTCTCGTCCGTCGAGAAGGTGACGGGTGCGTTCGGCAGGCGGCTGGCGATGTCGGCCAGGAGGCGCCCCGACACGAGGATGGTGCCCGGTTCGTCGATCTCGGCCGGGATGCTGGTCTGGGCCGAGACCTCGTAGTCGAAGGACGAGAGCGTGAGGCCGTCGGCGTCCGCCTCGATGAGCACGCCGCTCAGGATCGGCAGGGTGGTGCGTTGCGGCAGCAGCTTGACGGCGAAGGAGACCGCATCGCTGAAGACGTCACGGTTGACCTGGAACTTCACGCGGGGACCCCTATCGACTTCGCACTCGTGGACGGCCGCTCAATACTGGCACAGCATCGGCCTCCGCCCTTCCGGGAGGGCGAAGCCGGGGCCCGAGGGCCTCGGACGATCCACAAGGTTGTCCCTCGATCAATTTCTTGTAACCAGGATTAACAGTCTTAACCGTTGTGCACAGTGTGGATAACCTGTTTAAAACCCCGTGGCTCGGGCGAACTACACGCGTGTGACTTGTGGACGGCGTGTGGAACCGAATGACAAGAACCGTCGGGCTCCCGACCTCGCCTCGAGCGGGATCCCACAGGCGCGACGGATCCCTGAACAGCGTCGAGGCGGTTATCCACGAGTTTCCACAAGTTATCCACACTGTGTGGAACGCGCCTCCCCCAGGCCCTCCAGGAGGCGCGAGGCACCCTCGAGGACGACGAACGGGCGCCGAGACGTGGTCGGCGCCCGGACGGCGGTGTCGTGGCGGACGGGCCGACCTGGCCCGTCGTTCGCTCACTTGTAGCGGGTGTCCTGCTTGATGCGGCTGGTCAGCTCGGTCACCTGGTTGTAGATCGAGCGACGCTCCTTCATGAGTTCGCTGATCTTCTTGTTCGCGTACATGACCGTCGTGTGGTCCCGGTTGCCGAAGAGCTGGCCGATCTTGGGTAGCGAGAGGCTGGTGAGCTCTCGGCAGAGGTACATGGCGATCTGACGGGCCGTGGCGATCGCCTGCGAGCGGGACGACCCGTAGAGGTCGTCGACCGTGAGCTTGAAGTAGTCCGCCGTGTGGTTGATGATGTCCACCGGCGCGATGATGTTGTCCTCGTCGAGCGTGATGAGGTCCTTCAGCACGGTCTGGACGAGGGCGAGGTCGACGGCCGTCCGGTTGAGGCTCGCGAAGGCCGTCACCCTGATCAGGGTGCCCTCGAGCTCGCGGATGTTGCTCGACACCTTCGTGGCGATGAACTCGAGGACCTCGTCGCGGATCTGCAGCTTCTCGCTCTGCGCCTTCTTGCGCAGGATGGCGATGCGCGTCTCGAGGTCGGGAGCCTGCACGTCGGTGATGAGGCCCCACTCGAAGCGCGACCGCATGCGGTCCTCGAAGCCCGTGAGGTGCTTCGGGGGCAGGTCGCTGGTGATGACGAGCTGCTTGTCGTGGTCGTGCAGGGTGTTGAAGGTGTGGAAGAAGGCCTCCTGGGTGCTGTCCTTGCCCTGGAGGAACTGGATGTCGTCGATCAGCAGGATGTCGATCTCGCGGTACCTCTGCTGGAAGAGGCTGGAGCGGTTGTTCGCGATCGAGTTGATGAAGTCGTTCGTGAACTCCTCGCTGCTGACGTAGCGGACGCGGATGCCCGGGTACATCGTCTCGGCGTAGTGGCCGATGGCGTGCAGCAGGTGGGTCTTGCCGAGCCCCGACTCGCCGTAGACGAAGAGCGGGTTGTACGCCTTGGCAGGGGCCTCGGCCACCGCGACCGCGGCCGCGTGGGCGAAGCGGTTCGAGGCACCGATGACGAAGTTGTCGAAGCTGTACTTCGGGTTCAGGCGCGAGTCGTTGCGCTTGCCGCCGGCGGTCGACTCGACCGGGGCCGGGACGAAGGGAGCCTCGATGTAGTGGACCGGCTCGGACTGCTCGACCTGCTGGGTGAGGGTGTCGGGGGTGATGTCGGGGTTGACGGTGATGGCGAAGCTCGAGACCGACGTGTCGCCGAGCCCTGCGATCGACTCGAGCAGGGGCTCACGGATCCGCTGCTCGAGCATGCCGCGCGTCAGGTCGTTGGGCACCTCGAGGTAGAGGGTCCCGCCGAGGACGCCCTTCGGTTCGACCAGGCTGATGAAGCCGTGCAGCTGAGGCGTGATGCGGTCGTCCGTCGTCAGCGTCGCGAGGACGGAACGCCACAGGTCCTGGACCGGGTCGACGGTGTGCGCCACTGGGAGTCTCTTTCTCGCGGTGCGGGCGTCGGACTGGTCCGAGTGCCCCCGCGTGCCGCGTGCGGGTCGCGTTCAGCCGCTGGTGTTCGAAGGGTACGAGTGCGGGAGGAGTTGTCCACAGCTTTCTCCACCGATCGGTTGGCGCCGTTCGGGCCGGGAGTGCTGCGTCTTCCCCGTCGTCACGCGGATGCACCGCGAGAAGTACCCACCTTAGTTCGCCAGGGTGTGGACTCCGCAACAGGAGTTTTCAACAGTGTGGACAAGTGCCTCCGAGGCTGCCGTTTGACCAGGGCTCCGATCACGCGTACTTTTAATCAGTTGATTTCAGCCGCGTTGGCTGTACAAGACTTCTCGGATCGTGGCAACAGGCCTGGTCCGCTTTCCTGGAGGACCCCCATGAGCAAGAGAACGTTCCAGCCGAACAACCGCCGTCGTGCCAAGAAGCACGGCTTCCGTGCCCGCATGCGCACCCGCGCCGGCCGTGCCATCCTCGCGGCCCGCCGTGGCAAGGGCCGCACCGAGCTCTCGGCGTAGCCACCCCCGTGTTGGCCGGGGCCAACCGGATCGTCCGCGCAGACGACTACCGAAACACCGTGCGCCGTGGCCGCAAGTCGGGCACGGCGCACTCGGTCGTCTACGTGCGTCGTCGTGACGACGACCTGATCCGGTTCGGCTTCATCGTGGCCAAGACCGTCGGCAACGCGGTCGTGCGCAACACGGTCCGCCGCCGACTCAAGGGCGTCTGCCACGAGCTGCTGCCGACGCTCCCCCCGGGGGTCGACGTCGTGATCAGGGCCTTGCCAGGCAGCCCCGACGTTGCGTGGTCTACCCTGCTCACGGACATCTCCGAGGTGGTCGGCAGGGGCGTGAGGGCATGACGAGAGCGGCGCAGTTCGTGGGGTTGCTGCCCCGCAACGCGTGCGTGCTCGTCCTCCGCGTCTACCGCGCGGTCGTCTCCCCGATCTACGGCGACGTCTGCCGCTACTACCCGTCGTGTTCGAGGTACGCCCTCGAGGCCATCCAGCTGCACGGCGTCGTGCGCGGCGTGGCGATGGGCAGCTGGCGCATCGCCCGGTGCCACCCCTGGGCAGCGGGGGGCGTCGACGACGTCCCCGAGCCCCGTACACAGAAGTACCGCGTCACGAAGTCCGGCTTCGTGACACCGCGATCCACCGCCGACCTCGTCGGATCCGGCCGGATCGTCGCACAGAGCCACGGAAAGGGCTGACCCGAACACCATGGACTTCATCGGCACCATCCTCTGGCCCCTAAGATGGGTCGTCGAGGCGATCCTCGTCGGCTTCCACAACGTCCTCACGGCGTTCGGCATGGACACCGCGGCCGGCAGCACCTGGGTGCTCTCGATCGTCGGACTCGTCCTCGTGGTGCGGGCCTGCCTCATCCCCATCTTCGTGCGGCAGATCAAGAGCCAGCGTCGCATGATGGAGATCGCGCCCCGGCTCAAGAAGATCCAGGACAAGTACAAGGGCAAGCGCGACCAGTTCAGCCGCGAGGCGATGTCGCGCGAGACCATGGCGCTCTACAAGGACACGGGCACCAACCCGCTCAGCTCGTGCCTGCCCCTGCTGATCCAGATGCCGATCTTCTTCAGCCTCTACACGGTGCTGCACAACGCCCAGCAAGAGAAGGTGGGCATCGGCCTGCTGAACGCGGCCCTCTCGAACTCGTTCGGCGAGTCGGCGCTCTTCGGCGCCCCCCTGAAAGAGACCTTCCTCGGGGCCACCACGTGGGAGGTCCGTCTGATGGCCGGCGCGATGGTGGTCATCATGACCGCCTCGCAGTTCATCACCCAGCTGCAGATCGTCTCGAAGAACATGTCGCCCGAGACCAAGGCGAGCCCCATGTTCAAGCAGCAGCGCATGCTCCTGTACTTCCTCCCCCTCGTCTTCGTCTTCTCGGGCCTCTCGTTCCCCCTCGGCGTCATGTTCTACTGGCTCACCTCGAACATCTGGACGATGGTGCAGCAGTTCCTGGTCATCCGGAACATGCCCACCCCCGGCAGCGAGGCGGCCCTCGCCCGTGAGGAGCGCCTCGCGAAGAGGCAGCAGCGCAAGGGCCTGCCCACGATCACCGTGACCGAGATCGAGTCGGCACCCGCCGTGCCCAAGACGACCCAGCGGACGCAGCCCGTCGGCAAGAACCGCGCCAAGAAGCAGAACGGCCCCAAGAAATGACCCCTGACGACTCCACGACCGACATCGTCGAGCCCGCCGCCGAGAACGGCGACGACGCCGCCTCGACCGACACGCAGGAGGCGCGGGTCGACTCCGACGGCCCGTCGGACGTCCTCGACGAGGGCGACATCGCGGCCGACTACATCGAAGAGCTGCTCGACATCTGCGACTTCGACGGCGACATCGACATCGAGGTGCGCGGGGGCCGCTCGTACATCTCGGTCGACTCGAGCGGAGAGCAGAAGCTCCGCGTGCTGTCCAAGCCCGACACCGTCAACGCCCTCCAAGAGCTCACCCGCATCGCCGTGCAGACGAAGACGGGCGAGTTCTCCCGCCTCATCCTCGACATCGGTGGGTCGCGTGCGACCCGTGAGACCGAGCTCGAGCGCCTGGTCGACCACGCGGTCACCAAGCTCGAGGACGGTGCGACGTCGGCCTCCCTGCCCCCGATGTCGTCCTACGAGCGCAAGCTCGTCCACGACATCGTCGCCGCCCGTGGCTTCACCTCGGAGTCCGAGGGCGAAGGCCGCGACCGGCACACCGTCATCACGCGTCCCTGAGCCGTCGCATGACCGACACGTCGACCCTCGAGGCCGAGCCGGCCGTCGCCACCGAGATCTTCGGAGATCGGATCGACGTGGTCCGACGCTACGTCTCCGACCTCGCTCAGCACGGTGAGGAGTTGGGCCTCATCGGGCCGCTCGAACTTCCTCGCCTCTGGACGCGCCACATCGTCAACTGCGGCCTGTTGGCTCCTCTGCTCGTCGCCGGCCGGGTCGGAGACATCGGGTCGGGTGCCGGCCTGCCCGGCCTCGTCCTCGCCGCGGCTCGACCCGACGCGACGCTGGTGCTCATCGAACCGATGGAACGACGGGTCGACTGGCTGACGGCCGAGGCCGAGCGGATGGGTCTCGACAACGTCGAGGTCGTCCGGGCCCGCGCCGAAGAGGTGCAGTTGGACGGGTGGCTGGATCAGGCGACGGCGCGAGCCGTGTCCGCCCTGTCGAAGCTGATCCCTCTCACGGCACCCCTGGTCAAGACCGGCGGACAGTTGCTGCTGATGAAGGGTGCCCGGGTCGACGACGAGATCGCCGCTGCCCGCAAGGTCATCGCGCGACACCACCTCATCGACGTCGAGGCTCGTGAACTGGGTGTGGGGCTCGTGGACGAGACGACACGCGTCTTCATCGCCAAGCTCGACTAGTCCGCGACCCGTGTAAAGGCCGTTTGGCCAGGTATTCTCACGCTGGAGACGTCCGCGTGCCGACTCCGAGAGGGGTGGCGGCGGCGGGCTGTGCCCGGCCGTGTCGGCTGTCTTTGTCGGGTGCTCACGATAGACTCGGCCTTCGATCCCCGACGACCACCGTGCCGACATCCGGCCGATGTGGTCACTCCTCCGGGTTGGTCGTTTCACGTGAAACATGGCGATACGGAGACCCTCAGTGAGTTCCTCGGCTGACGACGACAGAAGCACTCCCCTGGCCCGAGAGCTCGCCGACCTCAACCGCCGGAAGCAGGCTCTCTCACGCGAACCCCTGCCGGCTCCGGCCGAGACCCGTGTCATCACCGTGTCGAACCAGAAGGGCGGGGTCGGCAAGACCACCACCACCGTGAACCTGTCGGCCGCCCTCGCCCGCAGCGGGGCCAAGGTCCTCGTCATCGATCTCGATCCCCAGGGCAACGCATCGACCGCGTTGGGCGTCGAGCACCGAGCCGAGACGCCGAGCGTCTACGACGTCGTGGTCAACGACGGTGCGGTCGCCGACGTGGTGCAGAAGAGTCCGGAGTTCGACACCCTCTTCTGCATCCCCGCCACCATCCACCTGGCCGGGGCCGAGATCGAGCTCGTCTCCTTGGTGGCCCGTGAGCAGCGCCTGAGCCGTGCACTCTCCGAGTACCTGACCGAGACCGAGAAGGCTGGTGAGCGCTTCGACTACGTCTTCATCGACTGCCCACCGTCGTTGGGTCTGCTGACCATCAACGCCTTCGTCGCCGCCAGCGAGGTGTTGATCCCCATCCAGTGCGAGTACTACGCCCTCGAGGGGCTCAGCCAACTGCTGCGCAACATCCAACTGATCGAGAAGCACCTGAACCCGCGGCTCAAGGTGTCGAGCATCCTGTTGACCATGTACGACGGTCGGACGAACCTGGCTCAACAGGTCGTGGCCGACGTCCGCGAGCATTTCCCTGATGAGGCCCTCAACACCCTCATCCCACGGTCCGTTCGGATCAGCGAAGCGCCGGGTTACGGGCAGACCGTCATCAGTTACGACACCAACTCCCCCGGGTCCATCTCGTACCTCGAGGCGGCCGCCGAACTAGCACGTCGAGGAGCACCCCAGTAATGGCAACCAAGAGAACCGGTCTCGGCCGCGGCATCGGAGCCCTCATTCCCGTCTCGGACGAGAGCCAGGACCGTCCGGTCGACGTGTTCTTCCCCACCGCGCAGCAGACGGCGGACGAGCTCATCGCCGTGCCCGGTGCCCGGCTGGCGAACCTCAATCCCCTCGACATCACGCCGAACGCCCAACAGCCTCGGGCGGAGTTCCGGGCCGAAGAGCTCGCCGAACTGGTGACGTCGATCCGCGAAGTGGGCGTCCTGCAGCCGATCGTCGTCCGGCCCGTGAAGAAAGCCGGCAAAGGTGCTGCCCAGTACGAGCTGGTCATGGGTGAGCGCCGACTGCGCGCGACGAAAGAACTCGGTCTCGCGACCATCCCCGCGATCGTCAAGGACACCGCAGACGACGCGATGCTGCGCGATGCCCTCCTCGAGAACCTGCATCGAGCCGAGCTCAACCCGCTCGAAGAAGCATCCGCCTATCAGCAACTTCTCGCCGACTTCGGCATCACGCAGGACGAGCTGGCCACGCGCATCGGTCGCAGCCGGCCGCAGATCACGAACACGCTACGGCTGCTCCGTCTACCTGCCGCCGTCCAGCGCCGTGTCGCGTCCGGCGTGCTGACGGCAGGCCATGCTCGCGCCATCTTGAGCACGGGAGACCCGGTGCTCATGGCGCGGCTGGCCGACCGCATCGTCAACGAAGACCTGAGCGTCCGGGCCGCGGAAGCCATCGCTGCAGGCGGTAGCGCCAAGCCCAAGTCGACGCGGACGGCGACACCGGGCAAGCACCAGGCTCACCTCGATGAAGTCGCCGAGAGCCTCGGTGATCGGTTCGAGACGCGGGTCAAGGTGTCGCTGGGTGCTCGCAAGGGCTCGATCACCATCGACTTCGCCTCGATGCAGGACTTGAACCGCATCCTGGGTCAGCTCGGTCACGAACAAGAGGGCTGATCAGTCGGCAGCGATCTCGTTGTTTCACGTGAAACCCCGTATCGAGCCCTGGGTGAAGAGCACGATCAACGACTTTCGCCTCCCCTGACGGTCCTGGAGAGGTACGTTTCACGTGAAACCGGCCGCGTGTTGTCCTGACGTCGACGTCGACGTCGACTCAAATTTTGCCGGCCGCATGACCGACTGAGGTCGCACTCCTCCTGCTGTGTGCTGCGTAGGTGTGCTGGGCGCTGCGTGTGTGTGCTGGGTGCTGGGCGGGTGTGCTGTGGGCTGGGCGCCTGGCGCCAGGCGGCACATGTCAGGCGCGTGGCTCGAGGTGCATGATGCGCGGGGTCAGGCGCTGAACGCTCCCGCTCGCGCTCATGCTTGCACTCCCGCTCCCCGTCACTGGTCGCAGCCTCATTCCCGCTCCCGCTCCTGTCGTGGCGGTCCGCCGCCGATGCGGGCGGTACCTGGAAGAAGCTGATCAGGGCCCACCCGGGCTTGATTTCGCTCATCGTCGAGTCTGTGTTCGCCGGCAGGGGTGGCACGTGCTTCCATCGGAAGGCCCCGGCCCGGCACCTCGGATCGACCGGAGCGAGTCCGCCGAGGCTCGCTCCGGAGGCCGTAGCCGGGGCGCCGGGCCTTCGTCATGGCTGCCGTGGCTTTGGCTACGGCATCCGACCAGCCCGTTCGCTTGATCCCGAATCGATCACTCGTCACTGCACACGAACGTGGAGCGCCCGTCGACCGGTGCGGAACGACGTCACATGTTCTCTAAGAAGTCACGAGACTGATGACGTTTCACGTGAAACGTCCTCGGAGCGTCAGCTCAACGCTGGTGGTCGGTGACGGCCTTCTCGGCGAGGGCGGCGTAGAACATGCCGAGCTCGTAGCCTGCGGACTCCAGGGCCATGGGGACGAGGGACGTCTCGGTCAGTCCAGGCAACACGTTGACCTCGAGGAACCACGGCGTCCCGGCGGCGTCGACGATGAGGTCGACCCGCGACAGGTGTCGCAGTCCGAGGGCCTCGTGGACGGCGACGGCAGCTCGGGCGGCGGCTTCGGCGGCCGACGGCTCGAGGCGCGCGGGTGTGTAGAACGTGGTCTCGCCAGCGTTGTACCGTGCCTCGAAACCGTAGAACCCCTGTCGAGGGACGATCTCGACGGCGGGCAGGGCGAGGGGTCCGTCTCCCGTGTCGATCACGCCGACGGCGATCTCGGTGCCGGTGATCTTCTGTTCGACGATGACGTCGTCGCAGTACGTGTAGGCGTCGACCATGGCGCGAGGCAGTGCCGACACGTCGTCGACGACCGTGACACCCTGAGCCGACCCCCCTCGCGCAGGCTTCACGACCACGGGCACGGGGTGCTCGTCGGCGATGGCCGCCAGCACGCCGGCGGCTCCTAATTCACGGAACGCGTCGTGCGACAAGGTGATGCCGCGCGGCGTGGACACGCCCACGCGTCGGGCGAGCTCCTTGGCCGTCGGCTTGTCCCAGGCCAGTCGGGCCGCGGCTGCCGTGCTGCCGACGAACGGGACGTCGAGCGCCTCGAGCAGTCCTCGCAGGGCACCGTCCTCACCGCTGGCGCCGTGCAGGGCGGGCCAGACGACGTCGGGCCGGGACGTGGTCAGGTGTCCGAGCAACGTCGCGTCGGGATCGCGGAGCTCCACCTCGATGCCGTGGGTCGCGAGACTGTCGACCACGCGCCTCCCGGATCGCAGGGACACGTCACGCTCGTGCGAGATGCCGCCGGCTAGGACGGTGACGCTGTGCAACGGGCTCGATGCCATGGTGGGCCCTCCTCGGGTGCCGCGGTGCGCGTGTGTGCTGCCACTGGCCGACCTCGATGTGTCTAAAGTGCTGGTCAGTTGGTGTTCGGGGGCGGGACGACGACGCTCTGCGGACGGGCGGCCGGGTTCGACAGGCCGGCGGCCGAGAACGTCCGCAGCAGGTCGAGCTCGCCGTTGACGACGGCCGCGAGCCGCGCGACTCCGGTGCGGATCGACTCGGGTGTCGGGTAGCAGAACGAGAGTCGGATGTTCTGTCGCCCCTGGCCGTCGGCGAAGAAGGCGGTGCCGGGCGTGTAGGCGACGAGCTCTTTGACGGCCCGGGGCAGCATCGCCTTCGAGTCCAGCTCGGGGGGCAGTCCCACCCAGACGAAGAAGCCACCGTCGGGGACGTTCCAGCTGAGCGAGGGCAGGTACTCGCCGAGGGCCGAGATCATCGCGTCGCGTCGTTCGCGGTAGAGCCCTCGGAAGGTCTCGATCTGTCCGCGCCAGTCGGCCTGGTCGAGGTACTCGGTGATGACGAACTGCCCGAACGAGTTGGGTGACAGCGTGGCCGACTCGTTGGCCAGGATGAGCTTCTCGCGGATCGCGTGCGGGGCCAGCGCCCACCCCACCCGGAATCCGGGCGCGAGCGTCTTCGAGAACGAGCCGAGGTAGATGACGCCCTCGTCGTCGATCGAGCGCATCGCCTGGGGTGCGGGCTGGTCGAAGTAGAGCAGGCCGTAGGGGTTGTCCTCGAGGACGAGGATGCCGGCCGAGCGGCAGATCTCGAGGATCTCGACCCGGCGGGCCCAGGTGAGCGTGACGCCGGCCGGGTTGTGGAAGTTCGGGATCGTGTAGAGGAACTTGATGCGTCCGCCGCGGGCCGTGACGCCCGCGACGGCCTCACGCAGCGCCTCGGGCACGAGGCCGTGCTCGTCCATCGCGACGTGGACGACGTCGGCCTGGTAGGCCTTGAACACCCCGAGGGCCCCGACGTAGCTCGGCGACTCGGCCAGCACGACGTCGCCGGGGTTCACGAACAGGCGGGTGACCAGGTCGAGGGCCTGCTGCGAGCCGGTCGTCACGACGACGTCGTCCGCGCTGCCACGGATGCCCTCCATGGCCATGATCTGCATGATGTGCTCACGGATGGCCGGGGTGCCCTGACCGCTGCCGTACTGCATGGCCATGGCTCCCCCGTCGGCCATGACGCGGTCGATCGCGCCGGTGACGAGCTCGCGGGGCAGCGCCGAGACGTAGGGCATGCCGCCGGCCAGGGACACGACCTCGGGGCGCGAGGCCACGGCGAAGAGGGCTCGGACCTCGGAGGCGCTCAGGCCGGCCGTGCGGTCGGCGTACGAGTCGTACCACGGGTCGAGGTTGGTGCCCTTGTCGCTCATCGGTGTCCCTGTTCTGTCAGAGGGTGCTGCGGTCAAGACTAAGCCCGTCCGGGCCGGGGACGACGAGGGCCCGCCCAGCGTGTGCTGGGCGGGCCCTCGTCGTGGTGTCGGCGTCGACTACGCGATGAACTCCGCCAGGTCGGCCTCGAGGGCCGGCTTGGGCTTGGCGCCGATGACGGTCTTGACGACCTCGCCGCCGCGGTAGACCTTCATGGCCGGGATCGAGGTGATCTGGTACTTCATGGCGGTCTGCGGGTTGTCGTCGACGTTGAGCTTGACGATCTCGATCTTGTCGCCGTGCTCGGCGGCGATCTGGTCGAGGATGGGCGAGACGGCGCGGCACGGGCCGCACCACTCGGCCCAGAAGTCGACGAGGATCGTCTTGTCGGAGTTGAGGACGTCGGCCTCGAAGGACGCGTCGGTCACTGCTTTGGCGCTGCTCATGGTGTTCCTTTCGTCAGGGTGATCTGGGTTGGCTTCGGGAGGCGCGGGTCAGGCGACCACGGACTCGGACGTCTCGACGCCCTCGGCCGACCCGATGGTCTGCTCGGCTAGAAAGGTCTGGTCGAGCGAGGCCAGGTAGTGCTCGACGTCGAGCGCCGCGACGGTGCCGGACGCCGCGGCCGTGGCGGCCTGTCGGTAGGTCGCGTCGATGACGTCGCCCGCGGCGAAGACGCCGGTCAGGTTGGTCTTCGAACTGCGGCCCTGCACGGCGATGGTGCCCTCGGAGGTCAGGTCGACCTGGCCGTGCACGAGGTGCACGCGGGGGTCGTTGCCGATGGCGATGAAGAGGCCGTCGAGGTCGAGGTCGCTCGTGCTGCCGTCGACCGTGTCGGTCAGGGTGACGCCGGTGGCCTTCTCGCCACCGAGGATCGCCGTGACCTGCTTGTCGAACAGGAACTCGATCTTGTCGTTCGCGTGCGCCCGGTCCTGCATGATCTTGGACGCGCGCAGGCTGCTCGAGCGGTGAATCACGTAGACCTTCGACGCGAAGCGGGTCAGGAAGGTCGCCTCTTCCATCGCCGAGTCGCCGCCGCCGACGACGGCGATCGCCTTCTCCTTGAAGAAGAAGCCGTCGCACGTGGCACACCAGCTGACGCCGCGGCCGCTCAGGCGCTCTTCGTCGGCGAGGCCGAGCTTGCGGTAGGCGCTGCCCGTGGCGAAGATCACCGTCAGGCTCTCTTCGACGGTGCCGTCGCCCAGCGTGACCTTCTTCACGTCGCCGGTCAGGTCGACCGCGGTGACGTCGTCCAGCAGCACCTCGGCGCCGAACTTCTCGGCCTGCTCCTGCATCTTGAACATGAGCTCGGGGCCCTGGATGCCGTCGGGGAACCCGGGGAAGTTCTCGACCTCGGTGGTCTTCATGAGCTCGCCGCCGGCCTCGACCGAGCTCGCGACGATGAGGGGGCGGAGACCGGCGCGGGCGGCGTAGATGCCGGCCGTGTAGCCGGCGGGGCCGGAGCCGATGATGATGACCTGGCGCATGGGCACCTTCCTGGGGATGGACTTCACGAGCGGGAAGACGACGGGCGGGTGGTGGCCCGCGCGGTCGGATCCCTCGATCGTCTGGTGGAACGCATCCTACCGACGGGGCATTCCCGGGCGGTCAGCGTCGGCGCAGGCGGGACAGTGCGGGCGCGAGACGGGTGGTGACCGGGGTGGTCAGCGCGCGCAGTTCGGGGATGCGCGTGACCCAGAGCAGGGCCAGGTACACGACGGCCATCACCACACCGGCCACGACGACCGTGACGATGCCCTGCACCCGGCCCGCCTGTGCGAATCCGTAGGGGACGAAACCACCCATGGAGGCGACGACGACCAGGCCGACGACGCCCGCGACGAGCGAGAAGACCGAGAACTGCACGTAGCGCCGCAGCACCCAACGGCCGTCGATGCCGCCGAGGCGCCTCTTGACGACGACGAGGGCGACGACCGCCTGGGTCGAGCCGGCGATCGACGTCGTGACGGCGATGGCGACGGCGATGCTCTGGGGGGCCACGACGACGGCGGAGAGACCGACGCCGGCGACGAAGACGATCGACTGGACGAGCTGCAGGAAGAACGGGGTGCGCTGGTCGTGCATCGAGTAGAAGACCCGCTGCACGATGAAGAGCACGCTGAACAGCACGAGGCCGGGCATGTAGCCGAGGATCACCTGGGCCGTGCGGGTCGAGCCGGCGAAGTCGACCTCGAAGAACCGGGCGAACGGGTAGGCGACGACGCACATGGCGACGGCCGCGAACACCATGAACATGCCGATGGCCCGCAGCGACTGCGACATGTCGACCCGCACGGCCGTGAGGTCTCCGCGTGAGGCGTGCCCGCTCATGCGCGTGAAGTAGGCGGTGCCGATCGAGACGGCGATGATGCCGTGGGGCAGCATGAAGAGCAGCCAGGCGTTGGCGAGCACGGCGTTCGAGGCACCCACCTCGCTGCCGAGGGTCGCGACACGGCTCTGGACGAGGCCCGCCAGCTGGGTCACGAGGACCATGCCGAAGAGCCAGCCCGCGGCCTTCCCGGTGGCGCCGAGGCCGACGCCCCGCCAGCGGAAGTCGGGCCGGAAGCCGAGTCCGGCCCGCCGCCAGAAGAGCAGCAGGAAGGCGGCCTGGGCGAGGACGCCGAGGGTCGCCGTGGCCGCGATGACGAAGATCCGGTCGGGCGTCCAGACCGCGACCGCGGAGTTCTCGACGGCCCCGCCGAACAGGACCATGAACACGACCAGGCCGACGATGGCGACGACGTTGTTGAGCACGGGGGCCCAGGTGAAGGGCCCGAAGACCTGTCGGGCGTTGAGCACCTCGCTCAGCAGCGAGTACATCGCGTAGAAGAAGATCTGGGGCAGGCACCAGTACGCGAACGCCGTGGCGAGGGCGAGCTGGTCGGAGGTGAACCCCGCCCCGCCGTCGGTGCTCTGCTGCGCGTAGAGCCGGACGAGCACGGGGGCGAGCAGCGTGCCGACGAGGCCGACGACCGCGAAGACGATCGTGCCGAGGGTGACGATCTTGTTGACGAACCGTTGCCCGCCGTCGTCCGAGGTCGCCGCCCGGACGATCTGCGGCACGAGCACCGCACTGAGCAGACCGCCCGCGATGAGGGCGTAGATGTTGTTCGGCAGCTGGTTCGCCAGGGCGAACGAGTCCGCCGCGCGGCTCGCCGACTGCCCGATCGCCGCGGCCAGCACGGCCGCCTTCACGAACCCGAGGACGCGCGAGACCATCGTCCCGGACGCGAGGAGGATGCTGGCGCGACCGAGACCGCCCTGGTTGCTCACATGGACTCCTGGACGGGCGGCGCGGTGGCCGCATCGGGTGTCGGGCCGTCGTCGGAGGACCGGGCCTCGTCGCGCGCCCAGCGGCGCTTGCGGAAGGTGCGGTAGAGGCCGCCGACGAACAGGGCGGCGAAGGCGACGCCGAAGATCCAGGTGATGGCGGTCTCCCACCCGGCCTGGACCGACAGCGGGACCTCGACGGGCGTCGCGATGGCGATGCCCGACAGGCTGACGAGCTGCAGCTGCACCGAGACGGTGCCGTTGGCCACCGACTGGACCGGCACGCTGACGCGGGTCTGCGACTGGGGCTGGATCGTCACCTCGATCGGGCTGCGCTCGATCGAGAGGATCGAGTTCGAGGGCGTCAGCTCGAGCATCACCGTCGCGACCGAGTCGGTCCGGTTCTCGAGGTAGAGCGGCAGCGCCGACCGGTCGCCGAGGATCGAGATGGGCGACCCCTGGACGACCGCCACGAGACCGGAGGTCGCGGTCGCCTCGGCCACGGCGGAGGCCACCTCGGCGGGGAAGCCGTCGACGTTGTCGCGCCAGGCGTGCGAGGCGAGGGCCATGGTGCGCAGGCGGGCGGTCTCGGTGACCAGCTGCGGCTGGGCGAGGGCGGTCGCGAAGTCGACGACCTTCTGGTCGGCGGACACGAGGTCGCGCAGCTGGGCCAGGCGGGCGTCGCTCTCGGGGCTGTCGACGACCGTCGCCGTCGACGGCGTGCTCGACAACGCGTCGGTCAGCGTGGCTCCGCTCACCCACGGCAGGTTGTCGACGGCCTGCAGCGTGCGGGTGAGGAACTGACCGGTCGACGGCCACTCGCGCCCGAGCGTCGTCAGCAGGGTGCGGGCGTCGCTCGGGCGTTCGTAGGCGACGGTCGCGATCGTCGCGGACAGCTGCGCCATCGTCGCCTGCCACTCGGCGAGGGTCGTCGCCTCGGCCGCCTGGGTGAGCAGGGTCGACAGGGGTTCGTCCGAGACGACGGCCGGGACGCCGTCGACCGTCACCGCGGCGTTCTCGGTCGAGTCGCCCTCGACGTCGACGTTGTCGCTCGAGAGGATGGTCGACGTGTACGACCCCGCGGCGAAGGCCGTGAGGTCGGCCCCCACGACGGACGACTGGCGGGGCCAGACGACGCCCTGCTGGGTCCACGGGAAGTCCAGCAACTGCTCGGTGGTCGGCAGGGTCACGCCGTCGGCGGGTGTCTCGGACGGGGTCGGCTCGTCGGTCGGCGCGTCGGTCGACCCGTCGCTCGGCAGGGCGGACGGGTCGGCTCCGGCGACGCCCGTGCCCGAGCCGTCGGCCGCGGCGGGCGTCTCGGCGCTCGGCGCGTCGGTGGGGGTCTCGGTCGGGGCCACCAGGCCCTCGAAGCGGTCGGGGTCGACGAGCGTGTCGAGCGAGGTCACGGTGGGCACGGTCGAGGCGCCGGCCTGGCGCAGCCCGGCGACGTCGGCGTCGGCGTACGCCAGGGGGAAGGTGTCGTTCGGCAGGGCCTGCAGCTCGGCGAGCCAGTCGAGGGCCGACTGCGGCGCCTCGGTGCCGAGCAGGCGGATCGACGCGACGATCATCGGGTCGACGCCGAGGGTCGCTCCCGTGCCCGTCACGGCATCGAGCTCGCGACGCAGCACCCCGCCCTCGGAGGTGTAGGCGGCGAGGGCCGAGGCGTCGAGGACGCCGGTCTCGCTCTCGGGCGTCGTGATCGGCACGGCGACCGCGACGCGGGTCGGCTGGAAACTGTCGGCCGGGTACCAGACCACGCTGCTGCGGGTCTGCGCCACCTGGCCGCCGGACGCGTCGAGCACGCGGGCCCCGAGGGCTCGGGCCCCGAAGGTGCGGCCCGCGAGGCCGAGGCCGGAGGCGGGCACGACGACCGTGTCGAGCGCGACGGACGTCCCGGCCGCGACCGCCGGCACGTCGACCTGCGCTATCTGGCGCCCGAGGTAGTCGTCGCCCGAGACGTCGTCGGGATCGAGCCACGAGGCCAGCTTGGAACGGGTGGTGAACGGCTCACGGTCCAGGTAGATGCGGGCCGTGCTCGCCGCGAGGTCGGAATCGCCGCCGTTCGAGACCGTGACCCCGAGGGTGAGGTCGTCGTCGGGTCGCAGCACGCCGTCCGAGGCCGGTTCGACGGTCATCGTGACCCCGTCGCCGGCCGGTGCGGACGCGGCCCGGGCCGTCGTCGCGGGCAACCCCGCCGACACGACGAACACCGCCAGCAGGGCGGCGATCACGGCGAAGAAGAGTCTCATGGGCGTCAGGTGTCGACGGCAGCAGGGGCCGTTCGAGCATGCCGAGTCTAGGCAACGCGGACCGGGAAGCAGCGGCGAAGCGCCTGCGAGGCGGGGAGTGAGGCATCGCGAGGCGGGGAGTGAGGCACCGTGAGGCGGGGAGTGAGGCATCGCGAAGCGGGCAGGGAGGTGCGGCGAGGTGGGGCGCGACCGACCGCGCGGTGCGCCGGGGCTCAGCCCGCGCCTCCTCGGCTGTGGCAAGGTTGTCCGTCATGGACAGCGTCGCACGGGCCCTTGAGCGACTGGACGATCTGGCCGCCACCCCCCGCATCGAGAAGCTCGCCGCCGCGTTCGCCGCGGCCGGTCACGAGCTGGCCCTCGTCGGCGGCCCGGTGCGCGACGCCTTCGTCGGTCGGCCGGTCAACGACCTCGACTTCACCACCGACGCCGACCCCGACCGGATCCTCGCGATCGTCGCGCCGCTGGCCGAGGCGCACTGGGACGTCGGCCGGGCGTTCGGCACCATCGCCGCCCGCGTCGACGGCGAGACCGTCGAGATCACGACCTACCGCAGCGACGTCTACGACGGCGAGACCCGCAAGCCCGTCGTCGAGTTCGGCGACACGCTCGAGGGCGACCTCGTCCGACGCGACTTCACCGTCAACTCGATGGCGCTGCGGCTGCCCGAGCGCGTCCTGGTCGACCCGTCCGGCGGCGTCGAGGACCTGCTGCAGGCCCGGCTCGCCACCCCGGGCACGGCCGTCGACTCGTTCCGCGACGACCCGCTGCGCATGATGCGGGCCGCCCGCTTCACGGCCCAGCTCGGCTTCACCGTGTCGGACGAGGTGCGCGAGGCGATGACCGCCCGCGCCGACACCCTGTCGATCGTCTCGGTCGAGCGCGTCGCCGACGAGCTGTCGAAACTGCTCAAGACCGAAACCCCCCGAGACGGTGTCCGGCTGCTGGTCGACACCCGACTGGCCGACCACGTCATGCCCGAGCTCGCCGCCATGCGCCTCGAGATCGACGAGCACCACCACCACAAGGACGTGTACGAGCACAGCCTCACCGTGCTCGACCAGGCCATCGGCTACGAGCGCGAGCGGCACCCGGGCGAGGCCCCCGACCTCACGCTGCGCCTCGCGGCCCTGCTGCACGACTGCGGCAAGCCCGCCACCCGCCGCCTCGAGCCGGGCGGGGTGGTCACCTTCCACCACCACGACGTCGTCGGTGCGAAGCTCGCGAAGAAGCGACTGAAGGCGCTGCGCTTCGACAACGACACCATCGCCGCCGTCTCGCGCCTGATCGAGCTGCACCTCCGGTTCTTCGGCTACACCGAGGGCGCCTGGACCGACTCGGCCGTGCGGCGGTACGTCCGCGACGCCGGTGACCAGCTCGAGCGGTTGCACATGCTGACCCGCGCCGACGTCACGACCCGCAACCGGCGCAAGGCCGACCGGCTCGGCTTCGCCTACGACGACCTCGAGGAGCGCATCGCCGAGCTGCGCGAGCGCGAGGAGATCGACTCGCTGCGACCCGACCTCGACGGCGTCGAGATCCAGCGGGTGCTCGGCATCGGCCCGAGCCGCGAGGTCGGCGAGGCCTACCGCTTCCTGCTCGAGCTCCGCACCGAGGAGGGGCCGCTGGGGGCCGAGGTCGTCACCGAGCGCCTGCTCGCCTGGTGGGCCGCACGCGAGGGCGCGGGGGCGTAACCGGTCCTGCGGGTGTCGACCCGCGCCTCCTTGGCGGTGCCCGGCCCTGCGGCCGAGGGCGCGGCATTGATTCAGGAGGCGCGCTCGGCTACGCTGGGAAGGTTGCGTCTGCCTCTCGGCCGACGCAACGTCATGAACACCCTCCTGTCACAGACCGTCTGTGACCGTCAAGTCCGAAGGAGGTGGGTTAGTCATGCACCAGTACGAACTGATGGTCATCCTGGACCCCGAGATCGATGAGCGCACCGTCGCCCCGAGCTTGGACAAGTTCCTCAACGTCATCCGCAACGACGGTGGCACCGTCGACAACGTCGACATCTGGGGACGCCGCCGTCTGGCCTACGAGATCAACAAGAAGACCGAGGGCATCTACGCCGTCGTCAACCTGACCTCGAACCCGGCCGCCACGGTCGAGCTCGACCGCCAGCTGGGTCTCTCCGAGGCCGTGCTGCGCACCAAGGTCCTGCGCGCCGAAGAGGCGATCGCCATGGTCGCCGCCGCCAAGAAGGTCAGCGACGAGAAGGCCGCCCGCAAGGCCGCCAACGCCGCCGCCGCCCCGGCTGCTCCCGCCGCCGAGAAGGCTGCCGAGTAGTCCGATGGCAGGCGAGACCGTCATCACAGTGGTGGGCAACCTCACCAGTGACCCCGAGCTGCGCTACACGCAGAACGGGCTCGCGGTCGCGAACTTCACCATCGCGTCGACCCCCCGCACGTTCGACCGCGCGTCGAACGAGTGGAAGGACGGCGAGGCGCTCTTCCTCCGTGCCAGCGTCTGGCGCGAGTTCGGCGAGCACGTGGCCAGCAGCCTCACCAAGGGCAGCCGGGTCATCGCTCAGGGCCGGCTCAAGCAGCGCTCGTACGAGACCAAAGAGGGCGAGAAGCGCACCAGCATGGAGCTCGAGATCGACGAGATCGGCCCCTCGCTGCGGTACGCGACCGCCCAGGTGACCCGCGCCTCCTCGTCCCGCGACGGCGCTGCCGGTGGCGGCTCCTTCGGGGGCGGCGCCGGTGGTGGTGGCCGTGGTGGCCAGCCGGCCCAGGTCGGCGGCGGTCAGGCGCAAGAACCGTGGGGTCAGCCCGCCGGCGGCCAGGGTGGCAACACCTCGGGCGGCGACGTGTGGAACACCCCCGGTGGCAACGGCACCTACAACGACGAGACGCCCTTCTAAGCGTCGCCGTTCCCCTTCAAGTACTTCTTCATTCATCGAAAGTAGAAACCAATGGCTGGAAAGAGCAGCGGCGACCGCCGCAAGCCCCTCCGCGGCAAGGGCGGCAAGAACGCCGCTCCCGCGAAGTCGATCCGCGTCGGTGTCATCGACTACAAAGACGTCGCGACCCTGCGCAAGTTCATCTCGGAGCGTGGAAAGATCCGCGCCCGTCGCATCACCGGCGTCTCCGTCCAGGAGCAGCGCCTCATCGCCCGTGCCGTGAAGAACGCCCGTGAGATGGCGCTCCTCCCCTACGCCGGCTCCGGCCGCTGATCGGAAGGACCACCATGTCGAAGGTAATCCTGACCCACGAGGTCTCCGGCCTCGGTTCCGCCGGTGACGTCGTCGACGTCAAGAACGGCTACGCCCGCAACTACCTGGTGCCCCAGGGCTTCGCCGTGGCGTGGAGCCGCGGTGGCGAGAAGCAGGTCGCGCAGATCCGCACGGCCCGCGAGACCCGCGAGCTCAAGACGATCGAAGAGGCCCACGACCTCAAGCAGCGTCTCGAGGCCCAGAAGATCCGCCTCACGGTGAAGACCGGTGCCGACGGCCGCCTGTTCGGCTCGGTCCGTCCGGCCGACGTCGCCGACGCCGTGACCGCCCAGGGCGTCGCGACGATCGACAAGCGCAAGGTCGAGATCCCCTCGGCCATCAAGGTGACGGGTGAGCACGAAGCCACCCTCCGCCTGCGCGAGGACGTCATCGCGACGATCACGCTGACGGTCGTCTCGGCCAAGTAGTACCCCGGGTGCTCCGGCGCCCCGGGTGCTCAGGCACCTGCTGTACGCGAGAGCGGCGGTCCCCCTCGGGGGCCGCCGCTCTTCTGCGTGCCGGGGGCGAGGTGCTGGGCTCGGCTCGCAACGAACCCCGTTCACGAAGGTGAACCCCGTTTTCTCGGGGTTCGTCTTCGTGAACGGGGTTCTCCTCTCGTGGCGTGCCGGGCACCGCGCCTCCTCGGGGCGACACCGGGTCGCGATGAACCCGGTTTCGAACGATGAACCCGTTCGCAACCGGGTTCAACGTTCGCAACCGGGTTCTTCGGCAGAGGAAGACACGGGGCAGGGGCGACTGGCGTGACACCGGGGGGCGGGGGACGAGGAGGCGCGGGGTGGGGGGACGAGGAGGCGCGGCGCGGCTGGGGCGGGCACTGCGCCTCCCCGGGGTCTTGCGTTGACAGGGCGGGGTCTCGCGTGGACGGTGCGAGGTCTCGCGTTGACAGGGCGGGGTCTCGCGTCGACAGGGCAGGTCTCGCGTCGACAGGGCAGGTCTCGCGTTGACAGGGCGAGGCTCGCGTCGACAGGGCGGGTCTCGCGTTGACAGGGCGGGGTCGCTCGTCTACTGTCGTGGAATCGGTTCCATGGAATCGATTCCACGACGAGGCACCGGTGGCGGGGCCCGCAGGGCACCCGCACCACTACGACGAGGTAGAGACCGATGAACACCGTGACGATCAGGGACGTGGCGCAGCGCGCCGGCGTCTCGGCCGCGACGGCGTCCCGCGTCCTGTCGGGCAACCCCGCGACGTCGCCCGAGGCCCGCTCGCAGGTCGAGCAGGCCGCGCGCGAGCTCGACTTTCGTCCGAACGCCCAGGCCAGGGCGTTGCGCTCGACGCGGTCCGACACGGTCGGGCTGCTCGTCTCGGACGTCCGCAACCCGTTCTTCGCCGACCTCGCGCACACCATCGAGCAGTCGCTGCTCGAGCTCGGCTACGTCACCCTGCTCGGCAACGCCAACGAGAACCGCGCGCAGCAGGACCGCTACCTCGACACCCTCATCTCGCGCCGCGTCGACGGCGTCATCGTCGCCCCGCAGGGCACCGACTCGGCGAGCATCGACTCGCTGCTCGCCCGCGAGGTGCCGACCGTGTTCGTCGACCGGACGATCCCGGGCGTCGACGTGCCGAGCGTGACGACCGACAGCACCCCGGGCATCCGCGCCGCCGTCCAGCACCTGGTCGATCTCGGCCACGAGCGCGTGGGCTACGTCGCCGGGCCGCAGAGCGTGTCGACCGGTCGCGAGCGGCTCGAGGCGTGGACCGCCGCAGCCGCCGAGCTGGGCCTCAGCACCGACCCCGACCTGGTCTACGTCGGCGACTTCCAGTCGGCCAGCGGGTCGGCCGCCGTGCACGCGCTGTTCGAGCTCGACGAGCCGCCGACCGCGATCCTCGCCGCCGACAGCCTGATGGCCGTCGGGGCCATCGCCATGCTCAACCGCCTCGGCATGCGCATGGGCACCGACGTCTCGGTGATCGCCTTCGACGACATCGAGTGGTTCTCGCTGCTCGACCCCGCGCTGACCGTCATCGCGCACAGCGTCGAGGAGATGGGCCGCATCGCCGTCCAGCTGCTGCACGAGGTCATCGACGGGTCCACCCCCGACTCGGTCGTGCTGCCCAGCGAACTGATCGTGCGCGAGTCGACGACCCGCGCCTCCCGCGGAAGCGCAGGAGGCGCGACGGGCGGTTCTGCGACGGTCACCTCCGCGACGCGCGAGACCCCCGCGACCCGCGCCTCCTCGTCCCCCACCGGCCCGACCGGCCCGACCGGCACCACCACACCCCGACCCCTCGGCAGGAACTGACCATGCCCCCTTCGATCGACGACGATCGCCCCCTGCTCACGCTCGAGAACGTCAGCAAGTCGTTCGGCCCCGTGCGGGTCATCGACGACGTCACCGTGCACGTCCGGCCCGGCAAGGTGCAGGTGCTGCTCGGTGAGAACGGCGCCGGCAAGTCCACCCTCATCAAGATGATGTCGGGCGTGTACCAGCCCGACGCCGGCCGAGTGCTGGTCGACGGCGAGGCCGTCCACCTGCCGAACACGCACGCCGCCGAGAAGCTCGGCATCGCGACGATCCACCAGGAGCTGAACCTCGTCGCGTCGCTCAGCGTCGCCGAGAACGTCATGATGGGGCGGTTCCCGACCCGGTTCGGCCTCGTCGACCGGCGCGAGCTGAAGAAGCGCGCCCGCGCCGCGCTCGACCTGATCGGGCTCGACGTCGACGTCGACCAGAAGGTCGGCGAGCTCGGCATCGCCCGCCAGCAGCTGGTCGAGATCGCGAAGGCGCTGAGCATCGACGCGCGCATCCTCATCCTCGACGAGCCGACCGCGGCGCTGACCCGCCACGAGACCGAGATCCTCTTCCGGGTCGTCGAGCAGCTGCGGGCCCGCGGCGTCGGCATGCTGTTCATCAGCCACCACCTCGACGAGATCGCCGAGATCGGCGACACCGTGGCCGTGCTGCGCGACGGCGCGTTCGTCGCCGAGCTGCCCGCGTCGACCGACGAAGACGAACTGGTGCGCCTGATGGTCGGCCGCGACATCGAGCAGCAGTACCCGCGGACGCCCGGCAGCCAGGGCGACTCCCCCGTCGTGCTCGAGGTGCGTGGCCTGACCGGGTCGGTCTTCCGCGACGTCTCGTTCGACGTGCGGGCGGGCGAGGTGCTCGGCATCGCCGGGCTCGTCGGCGCCGGTCGCACCGAGGTCGTGCGGGCCATCGCCGGGGTCGACAAGTACGACTCGGGGTCCGTGAGCGTGCGGGGCAGGCGCCTGAAGAAGGGCGACGTCGCCGGGGCCATCGCCGCGGGCGTCGGCCACGTGCCCGAGGACCGCAAGGCGCAGGGGCTCGTGCTGGGCGCCTCGGTGAACGACAACCTCGGCTACGCCACCCTCGCCAGCAGCTCGAAGGCCGGCCTGGTCGACTTCGCCGGGCAGCGCGCGAAGGCCGACGAGGTCGCCTCGACCCTGCGGATACGCATGCGCGACATCGACCAGGAGATCGGCTCGCTGTCGGGCGGCAACCAGCAGAAGGCCGTGTTCGGTCGCTGGATCATCGCCGGCTCGACGGTGCTGCTGCTCGACGAGCCCACCCGCGGCGTCGACGTCGGCGCGAAGGTCGAGATCTACGAGCTGGTGAACCGCATCACCGACGCCGGAGGCGCGGTCGTGATGGTCAGCAGCGAACTGCCCGAGGTGATGGGCATGAGCGACCGCATCCTCGTGATGCGCGACGGAGTCGTCGCCGGCGAGGTCGCCGCGGCCGACGCCACCCAGGACACGCTGATGACGCTCGCGGCGCGCGACGTCTCCGAGACGAACTGACCCGAGAAGCACGGACCGAGGAAGACACCCCATGACCACCACCACCGTGAAGGCGCAGCGACGCTCCTTCGACATCAAGACGTTCCTGGCCGCGAACGGGGCCCTCGTCGGGCTCGTCGTGCTCTGCCTGGCCCTCTTCATCGCGACGCCGGACTTCCTGACCGGCCGCAACCTGCTGAACATCGGCATCCAGGTGTCGACCGTCGCCGTCCTGGCGTTCGGCATGACCTTCGTCATCGTCGCGGGCGGCATCGACCTCTCGGTCGGTTCGGTCGCCGCGCTGTCGGCGATGGTCTCGGGCTGGTTCTTCGCCTCGGCGGGGCTGCCCGGCGGCCTGGCGCTCGCGCTCGGCCTCGGCACCGGCCTCGTGGCCGGCCTGGTCAACGGCTTCGCCAGCGCGTACGGCAAGCTGCCCTCGTTCATCGCGACGCTCGCCATGCTGAGCGTCGCGCGCGGCCTCACCCTGGTCGTCTCGGACGGCCGCCCGATCGCGACTCCCCCGGCCGTGTCGTTCCTGGGCGGCAACATCGGGCCGGTGCCCGTGCCGATCATCGTGCTCGTCCTGGCCGCGATCGTCGCGTCGTTCATCCTCAACCGCACCGTCATCGGACGCTCGATGTACGCGGTCGGCGGCAACGCCGAGGCCGCGCGCCTCTCGGGCCTGCCGGTCAAGCGGATCGTCGTCACCGTCTTCGGCCTGGCCGGGCTGTTCGCGGCCCTGGCCGGCCTGCTGCTCGCCGGTCGCCTCGACTCGGCCCAGCCGCAGGCGGCCTCGGGCTACGAGCTCGACGCCATCGCCGCAGTCGTCATCGGCGGTGCGAGCCTGGCCGGCGGCGTCGGCCGCATCTCGGGCACCATCATCGGCGCCCTGGTGCTCGTGGTCATCCGCAACGGCCTCAACCTGCTGAACGTCACGTCGTTCTGGCAGCAGGTCGTCATCGGCCTCGTCATCGCCCTGGCCGTGGGCGTCGACGTGCTGCGACGCAAGACCCGCAGCAGCTGACCGCCGGGCCCCGTCGAGGGCGCGGCCGCGCGGGTCGCACCGACAGCCGAGGAGGCGCGGTGCGAGCCGGACGCGCGGCGTCGCGCCTCAGCGGAGCGGCGGCAGCTGCGGGGCCCGGCCCTGCGGCCGTCGCCGCGGATGCCGGCCCGGGTCCTCGCCAGCCGACCCGCGCCTCCTGATCTCTCCCCTTTCCCCCCTCACCACCCCAACCCCCGAAGGACACACGATGAAGTTGACCTCGTTCCGCAAGGCCGCCACCGTCACGGCGATCGCCGCCCTGGTCGCGACCGGCACCGCCGGCTGCAACCGCACCCCCGCCGGAGAGGCGGACCGCCCCACGGTGGTCCTGTCGCTCAGCACCCTGAACAACCCGTTCTTCGTCGAGCTGCGTGACGGCGCGACCGCCGAGGCGAAGAAGAAGAACGTCGACCTCGAGATCGTCGACGCCCAGAACGACTCGGCCACCCAGGCCAACCAGCTCGCCACGGCCGCCTCGACGGCCGACGCGGTCATCTTGAACGCCGTCGACAGCGACGCCGCCGGCCCCGCCGCCAAGGCGCTCAACGACGCCGACGTGCCGATCGTGGCCGTCGACCGTGCCGTCAACGGTGCCGACGTCGCCTCGTTCGTCGCGAGCGACAACGTCGCCGGCGGCGAGCAGGCCGCCAAGGCCCTCGCCGAGGCGATCGGCGAGAAGGGCGAGGTCATCGTGCTGCAGGGCGTCGCGGGCACCTCGGCCAGCCGCGACCGCGGCGAGGGCTTCACCAAGGGCATCGCGGCCTACCCCGACATCACCGTCGTCGCGCAGCAGACCGCCAACTTCGACCGCGCCACCGCGCTCGACGTGACGACCAACCTGCTGCAGGCGCACCCGAACGCGGTCGGCGTCTTCGCCGAGAACGACGAGATGGGCCTCGGCGCGATCCAGGCGCTCGGCTCGCGCGCCGGCACCGACGTCAAGGTCGCGGCCTTCGACGGCACCGAGGACGGCCTCAAGGCCATCGAGGCCGGTACGCTCTCGAGCACGATCGCGCAGCAGCCCGCCGAGCTCGGCGCCCTCGCGGTCGACCAGGCGGTCAAGGCGATCGACGGCGGCAGCGGCGACGAGGGCCCCTCGGACCAGGCCGTCGAGGTCATCACCGTCACGAAGGAGAACGTGGGTGACTTCCTCGAATGAGTGGTTCTAGTACGGACGCAGCGGGCGTAGGAGGCGCGGGTGCGGTCGGCGCGGAGGCTTCGGTTCCGGCCGGCGCGGCTGGCACGGGCGGCGCGGCTGGCACGGCTGGCTCGAGTGGTGCCGGCGGCACGGTCGTCGTGGTCGGGTCGATCAACGTCGACCAGGTCGTGACCGTCGACCGCCTGCCCCTGCCCGGAGAGACCCTGATCGGCTCGTCGATGACCCTCTCCCCCGGCGGCAAGGGTGCGAACCAGGCCGTCGCCGCCGCCCGTCGCGGTGCCCGCACCGTGATGATCGGTGCGGTCGGCGACGACGGACGCGCCGACGACGCCTTGCCCTACCTCCGCTCGAGCGGCGTCGACGTCAGCGGCGTCGACACCGTGCCCGGGCCCACGGGGCTGGCCGTCGTCAGCGTCGGAGGCGACAGCGAGAACACCATCGTCGTCGTCCCCGGGGCGAACGGTGCCGTCGGCGCCTCGCTCGTCGACGGGCACGCGGGTGTGCTGGCCGACGCGGCGGTGGTCGTCCTGCAGGGAGAGATCCCCGTGGACGGCATCGCCGCCGCCGTGCAGCACGCCGGCGGGCGCGTGGTGTTCAACCTCGCCCCGGTGATCGACGTGCCGGCGGACGTGGTCAAGGCCGCGGATCCGCTGGTCGTCAACGAGCACGAGGGCCGGCTGCTGCTGGCCGCGTGGGGTGCTGCCGGTTCTTCGGACTCGGCTGCCACGGACTCGGCTGCCACGGGTTCGGCTTCCGGCTCGGACGCGTCGGCCTCTGGCTCGGGTGCGCCCGCCGCGTCGGCCGCCGGTCCGGACGAGGAGGCGCGGGTCGACGACGAGTCGGTCGTCGCCTCCCTGCGCGCCCAGGGGGTCACTTCGGTCGTCATGACCCGCGGTGCCGCCGGGGCGATCGTCTCGGACGCCTCCGGCACGGTGGCGGTCGCGTCGCCTCGCGTGGCGGCCGTCGACTCCTCCGGAGCGGGAGACGCCTTCGTCGGCGCCCTCGCCGCCGGGCTGGCCGCGGGTTCGTCGCTGCTCGAGGCCGCCCAGGACGCCGTGCGCGTCGGGGCGTACTCGGTGACCGGCGTCGGCACGCAGGCGTCGTACCCGACGCTGGACGACGAGTTGCCTGCTGCGGCCGATGCGGCTTCGTCTTCGTCGTCCGCCGATCGTTCTGCCGGTTCTGCCGGTTCTGCCGGTGCTGCCGGTCCGATCGCTTCGGCCGCTACGGCGGGTTCTGCGGCGGACGCTGCTTCGACTGAGGGGTCGGCGGATGTCGCTTCGACTGCCGGGGTGACGTCGTGAAGCGCGGCGGCCTGCTGAACGCCCAGCTGAACCACGCGGTGAGCGGCCTCGGCCACGGAGACCTCGTCGTCGTCGCCGACTGCGGCCTGCCCCTGCCGGCCGGAGTCCCCGTGGTCGATCTCGCCGTCGTCCACGGCCTGCCCGCCTTCGCCGACGTGCTGGACGCGCTGACGACAGACGTGGTGTTCGAGGCCTGCACGGCCGCGGACGAGAGTCACGACTCCCCCGCCGGCGACTGGATCACGTCCCGCTTCGACGACGTGGCCTACGTCTCGCACGACGAGCTGAAGCGGCTGTCGGGTGGGGCGCGCCTCCTCGTCCGGACGGGCGAGGCGACCCCGTACGCCAACGTCGTCCTGCGCTGCGGCGTCCCGTTCTGAGGCACCTGCTCCCCCTCGAACCCCGTTCACGAAGGTGAACCCCGATCAATCGGGGTTCATCTTCGTGAACGGGGTTCTTCCTTGTTCCGCCCCACCGTCCCTCCCCCGGCCCGGCCGCCCTGGCCCACCCATGAACCCGGTTTCGAACGACGAACCCAGAAGCATCCGGGTTCATCGTTCGAAACCCGGTTCTTCGTCGTGCGGGGACGGGCCGGGGCGGGCAGGCGGGCTGGGAGGCGCGGGCAGGAGGCGCGGTGCCGGGCCTCCCGCCGGTCCGGCGTCACCCCTCGAACCCCGTTCGCGAAGGAGAACCCCGATCAACCGGGGTTCACCTTCGCGAACGGGGTTCTTGGCCGTTCCGCCCCGCCGTCCCTCCCCCGGCCCGGCCGCCCTCGACCACCATGAACCTGGTTTCGAACCATGAACCCGGAAGCAACCGGGTTCATCGTTCGAAACCGGGTTCTTCGTCGTGCGGAGGTGGGCCGGGACGAGCAGGGGGGCGGGCAGGCGGGGGCGGGAGGCGCGGTGCGGGAGGCGCGGTGCGGGAGGCGCGGTGCGGGAGGCGCGGTGCGGGAGGCGCGGTGCGGGAGGCGCGGTGCGGGAGGCGCGGGGTGGCAGGCGGAGGGCAGGCGGCACGGTGCGGGAGGGCGGATGCGGCCCTGACCAGGGGCTTCGCAGGGCCCGCCTTCGGGGGTTACCGGAAGCTGAACGCGAGATGTGTCGCTACCGGTCGCCGCGCCTCCTTGTCAAGTTCTTTGTGCACAGGCAGATGTCAAATCGGATGTCTCAACCCCCGGTTTAGACAATCTTTTCCACACAGGTGTGGAATACGAAAAACCCAGGTCAGAGGGAGGTAAACCAACTGAAGTATCTCGTTGTCCACAGCGTGATCCACAGTTCTCCCCAGGGCCGCCCGGCGTTTCTCACCGGTTCTCCCCAGAGTTATCCACAGGTGCATTTGCTGTGGAGAACTCGGTGTCCATAAGGTGTACCCGCGCTCGTCAGGGGTGGGTCACGGCGGTTCGGCAGGGGGATGTCGGGGGTCTGTCGTACAACTGCCCTGAGCGTCTTCGGTGCTGCCCCGCACCCACCCGATTCTCTCTGGAGGACCCATGTCGATCGCCCATCTCGGTCTCGCTCCCGACGCGTCGGACGACCGCGGACGCGACCGTGGGGGCCCCGTCGGCATGGACCGCGTCCCGCCGCACGACCTGCTGGCCGAGCAGAGCACCATCGGCGGCATGCTCCTGAGCAAGGACGCCGTGGCGGACGTCATCGAGACGGTGCGCGGCATGGACTTCTACGTGCCCAAGCACGAGGTCATCTACGACGCCATCCTGGGGCTGTACTCGCACGGCGAGCCCACCGACGTCATCACGGTCAGCGACGAGTTGATGAAGTCCGGCGATCTGTCGCGAGCAGGAGGCGCGGAGTACCTCCACACCCTCACCGGCGTCGTGCCGACTGCGGCGAACGCGGGGTACTACGCGTCGATCGTCGCCGAGAAGGCGGTGCTGCGCCGTCTGGTCGAGGCCGGCACGCGCATCGTGCAGATGGGGTACGCGAGCGAGGGCGAGGTCGTCGACCTGGTCAACAACGCGCAGGCCGAGGTCTACAACGTGGCCGGGGGAGTGCAGACCGAGGACTACGTGCCGCTGAACGAGGCGGTGACGGTCGCGATCGACGAGATCGAGGCGGCCAAGGGTCGTGACGGTCAGATGACGGGTGTGCCGACGGGGTTCGCGCAGCTCGACGCCCTGACGAACGGGTTCCACCCGGGTCAGCTGATCATCGTGGCGGCGCGACCGGCCCTGGGTAAGTCGACGTTGGCGCTCGACCTGGCGCGGGCGGCGTCGATCAAGCACGGGCAGGCGTCGGTGTTCTTCTCGCTCGAGATGGGGCGCAGCGAGATCGCGATGCGGCTCATGTCGGCCGAGTCGAGCGTGCCGCTGCAGAACATGCGCAAGGGCACGGTCGACGCGCGCGACTGGACGAACATCGCGCAGGTGCGGGGGCGAATCAACGACGCTCCGTTGTTCATCGACGACTCGCCGAACATGACGCTGGTCGAGATCCGGGCGAAGTGCCGCCGGCTGAAGCAGCAGCACAACCTGAAGCTCGTGGTGATCGACTACCTGCAGCTGATGACGTCGGGCAAGCGGGTCGAGAGCCGTCAGCAAGAGGTGTCGGAGTTCTCGCGTGCGCTGAAGCTGATGGCGAAAGAGCTGCAGGTGCCGGTGATCGCGCTGTCGCAGCTGAACCGTGGCCCTGAGCAGCGTGCCGACAAGAAGCCCGCGATCAGCGACCTGCGAGAGTCCGGTTCGCTCGAGCAGGACGCCGACATGGTCATCCTGCTGCACCGCGAGTCCGCCTACGAGAAGGACAACCCCCGCCAGGGCGAGGCCGACTTCATCGTCGCCAAGCACCGCAACGGCCCCACCGACACCATCACGGTGGCGTTCCACGGCATGTTCTCCCGGTTCGTGGACATGCCGAGCTAGCGAACCGCCTCGCGGGCGTCGGGTTCGGGTACGCACTGCAGCCCCGAGCTCGTGTTCGCCGCGAGTTCGAGGGCGTGGATCCACGCGGGGTTCACCTGGGGGGTCCGCGAGCCGTAGTACTTGAACAGCAGCAGCACGGCCGGATGCAACCAGATGGTCTGCCTGCCCTTGCCCACCGTCTGTTCGTCGCGCCACGAGAAGTAGAACGACTCCTGCCGTCGCAACTTCATGCCGATGACGATCTGGAAGTGCAGCAGCAGTCGGTCGTCGAACTCCACCGACGCCACCTGGTCGTACGTGAGTCTGCCCATGGTGTCACCCCTGAGAGTGGGCGACGCGAGGCCCCAGCGGCCAGGCGTCGCGGCCCGGGCCCTGCACCAGCCGAGCCGGGTCCTCCGACGGTAGCCACATCACGGGACGGCCACAAGAGCCGCCGGGTGGGCGCCGTCACGTGCCTCGACGTCGGTGCTCATCGGCGTGTGGTCAGCTCTGCGCCAGGTTCGTCACCAGGTTCAGGGTGGTGGCGATCAGGACGGTGCCGAAGAGGTACGACAGCAGCGCGTGGGGGAGCGCGGTGCGTCGGGTGCGGGTGTCGTCGGGTTCGACGTCCGGTGCGGAGTACGACATGCCGATGGTGAAGGCCAGGTAGGCGAAGTCGCTGTAGGTGGGAGGCGCCTCCTGCTTGACGTCGAAGCCGCCGCGGTCGTGGTCGACGTAGTAGATGCGGGCGTACTTCAAGGCGTAGACCGTGTTGACGAGGGCCCAGGCGACCATGGTGGCGAGGATGCCCAGCACGACGGTGGCGACCGACACGGGGTCGCTGGCGTCGCGTGCCTGGACGAGCGCCGTCAGCATGGCCGCGACGCTCGCGAGGCACGCCACGACGAGGGCGTCGTCGGTGAGGCGTGAGCTGGACTCCTCGTTCGCCAGGCGCTCGGTGCCTGCCGGGTCCTGGGGCCAGCAGGCCCGCCACACGTGCACGAGGGCGATGAGGCCGGCCGTGCACCAGGCCGCGAGGGGCCCCAGGGTCGGTGCACCGGCGAGGGCGACGGCCACGCCGACGGCGACCCCGATGGCGACGTAGAGTCCCGTCCGTCGGGGGGACAGGATGCGGTCGTCCATCGGGGTCCTCGGTTCTCGGTCGCGGGGCCGGGCCGGGCCGGTTCGGGTCCGGTCCGGGTGGGTTCGGTCGGATCAGCCGGCCGACGGCACGGCGTCGGGGTGCAGCACGACCTTCGTCCAGCCGTCGTCGCGGGCGTCGAAGTGCTCGTAGGCCTGCGGGGCCTCCTCGAGCGACAGCTCGTGGCTGACGATCCACGACGGCTTCGCCTTGCCGCCGGCGATGAGGTCGCGCAGGGCCCGGTTGTACTTCTTGACCGGGCACTGGCCGGTGCCCATGGCCTGCCCGCGGAACCAGAACTGGCCGTAGTCGAACGGGATGACGCCCTGCTTCGCCAGTTCGTCGGGCGCGCCCGGGTCCTGCGGCACGTAGACGCCGACGACGCCGATGTCGCCGGTGAACCGGACCGACCGCACGAGACGGTTCAGGGTCAGGTTGGGCTGCTCGACGCCGTCGGGGTCGTGGGCCTGGTAGCCGACGCACTCGCAGCCGTTGTCGGCCCCGAGCCCCATGGTCAGGTCGAGGACGGCCTCGACCGGGTCGACGGACGAGTCGTCGATGGGGATCGCCCCGATCTCCTCGATCTTGGCGAGCCGGTCGGGGTGCCGGTCGACGACCATCACCTTGCTCGCCCCCTTGATGATCGCCGAGTAGGCGGCCATCGCGCCGACCGGCCCCGCCCCGTAGACGACGGTCTGGTCACCGGGCTTCACGTGGGCCATCTCGGTCGCGTGGTAGCCGGTGGGGAAGATGTCGGCGAGCATGACGTAGTCGGTCTGCCGTTCTTCGGCGTCCTCGCCGAGGCGCAGGCAGTTGAAGTCGCCCCAGGGCACGCGCAGCAGTTCGGCCTGCCCGCCGGGCCACGGGCCCATGTCGGCGAACCCGAAGGCGGCTCCGGCCCAGGCGAGCTCGGGCTGCGCGGTGAGGCAGTAGTTGGTCAGGCCCCGTTCGCAGTTCTTGCAGTGGCCACAGGCCACGTTGAACGGCAGGACGACCCAGTCGCCTACCTGCACCTTGTCGACGGCCGAGCCGACCTCGATCACCTGGCCCAGGTTCTCGTGGCCGAACCAGCGGCCGGTCTCGAAGTCGGTGCGGCCCTCGTACATGTGCAGGTCGGACCCGCAGATGTTGGTGCTGGTGATGCGGACGAGGACGTCGGTGGGCCGCTCGATGCGGGCGTCGGGGACGTCGCTGACCGAGACCTTCCTCGGGCCCTCGTAGACGACTGCTCTCATGATCTCTTCCCTTTCTTCGGTGGTGGGGTGACGGATGACGGAGGCGCGGTGCCGGGTGGTGGGGGAGGCGCGCCTCCTCGGGTGGGTGGGGCGCGCCTCCTCGGGGTGACGGAGGCGCGGTGTCAGGTGCCGGGACGGAAGACGGCGCGGACGCAGCCGTCGTCCTTGGCCTTGAACATCTCGTAGCCCGCGGGCCCCTGTTCGAGCGGGAGGACGTGGGTGGCGAGGTGCTCGGTGCTGATCTCGCCGGCCGCGATGCGGTCGAGGATCATCGGGATGTAGCGGTGGCCGTGCTGCTGGGCGCCGCGCAGGGTGAGGCCCTTGTTCATGACGGCTCCGAGGGGGAACTTGTCGACGAGTCCGGCGAAGACGCCGAGCGTGAAGACGCTGCCGCCCTTGCGGCAGGCGTAGATCGCCTCGCGCAGTGCGGTGGGCCGGTCGGTCTGCAGTCGCAGCTGCTGTTTCACCTGGTCGTAGAGGTGTTGGACGCCGGTGCCGTCGGCCTCCATGCCGACCGCCTCGATGCAGACGTCGGGGCCGCGGCCGCCCGTGCGCTCCTTGAGTTCGGCGAGGACGTCGTCCTGTGCGAAGTCGAGGGTCTCGGCGCCGATGTGCTGCCGTACCTGGTCGAGCCGCTCGGGCAGTTGGTCGATGACGACGACCTGCTCGGCACCGAGCAGCATGGCGGCGCGGGCGGCCATCTGGCCGACGCCGCCGGCACCCCAGACGGCGACGGTGTCGCCGGCGGTGATGCCGGCGAGGTCGGCGCCGGTCCAGCCGGTGGGGGCGGCGTCCGAGGCGAAGAGGGCCGCCTCGTCCGAGACGCCGTCGGGGACGGGGAAGGCGCCGTGGTCGCCGTAGGGCACCCGGACGTAGTCGGCGTGGCTGCCGGCGAAGCCGCCCAGTGCATGGCTGTACGCGAAGCATCCGCCGATGGGGGAGCCCCAGAGGGTCTCGGTGATGGCCGGGTTGGGGTTGCCGTTGTCGCACAGCGAGAACAGCTCGTGGGTGCAGTACCAGCAGCGGCCGCAGGCGACGAACGAGCAGACCACGACGCGCTCGCCCACCTTGCGCTCGCGGACGGCAGACCCGACCTCGACGATCTCGCCCATGAACTCGTGGCCCAGGACGTCGCCCGACCGCATGGTGGGGATGTAGCCGCCGAGCAGGTGCAGGTCGGACCCGCAGGTGGTGCTGAGGTGCACCTTCACGATGACGTCCTGGTCGTTGAGGATCGTCGGGTCGTCCACGGTCTCGACCGAGGTCTCGTTGACGCCGGTCCAGGTGAGGGCTCTCACAGCAGTCCCTCCTCGTCGGCACGGTCGGTGGCTTCGTCGACGAGGGCACCGGTGGGGGTGGCCTTGCGCTCGCCGTGGGGTGTCGGGTCGACGCGCAGCACCTCGTCGGCCTCGATGACCTGCTTGGCCCGTCGGAGTGCGACGCGGATGCTCTCGGCGGCCTCGTCGGCGTCGTCCTTCGACGGAGCGGGGTCGCGGAGGCGGGCGCGCAGCTCGGTGCCCTTGTCGCCGGCGGCCGGTCGCATCTCGACCTCGACGCGGTCGCCGAGGTCGGCGAGGAAGGGCGGTTTGTGGCCGTCGGCGCAGACGTGCTCGGGGTCGGCCAGGACGGTGACGGCCTGCCAACGGGCTCGGGACTCCTGCGGGGAGCCGGCGCCCTCGTCGGGCCGACGGTGGTGTCGTCGTCCGACGACGACCGCGGCGGCGGCGGTGGCCACGGCGGCGACGCCGGCGGCCCCGGCACCGGTCAGGCGGCCGGCCATCAGACGGCCCGCCACGGCGGGGGAGCGGGGGTGCCCCGCTGCTGATCGGTGGTGCTCATCACGACCTCCTCGGTTCGCGCGGTTGCGCAGTTCTCTGGATGGATGAGCGGGTGGCAGGGCCCTGGATCTGCCCACCCTGCCGCCCGTTCGCCCCCAGTGTGCGCACGCCCCCGACCCCGGCGTGAGACAACTTTTTGGCTCTTGACAGCACCTCGAGGCCGCGAGTTGCGTGGGTGGGATGGCGGCCGGAAGGAGGCGCGGCGTGTGTCGGGGGATCGGCCCGGCTAGCCGATGCCCGCGAGTAGAGGAGGCGCGGTGAGGGTCGTCGTCGAGACGTGTCGGAGGGCTCGCGTGGGCTGGCACGGGTGGTGACGGCGGTGCACGTGCTCCTGTTGTTGCAGACGCTCGTGGTCGCGCTGTCGCAGCTGAACCGTGGTCCCGGGAAGCGTGCCGATGAGAAGCCCGCGATCAGCGACCTGCGGGAGTCCGGTTCGCTCGAGCAGGACGCCGACATGGTCATCCTGCTGCACCGCGAGTCAGCCTATGAGAAGGACAACCCCCGCCAGGGCGAGGCCGACTTCATCGTCGCCAAGCACCGCAACGGCCCGACCGACACCATCACGGTGGCGTTCCACGGCAAGTTCTCGCGGTTCGTCGACATGCCCAGTTAGCCAGTTCTTGTGTGAACGACTCACGCAAAGAGTCGCTGGCTCTCATAAAGTGTCGCCGCATGCCCGGAGCGACAAATCAGGTCGCCCAAGCCAATTGCTCTACGGCTGCAAGGCGCCTCATATATTCACGGTGTCAGTTCACGGGATGTCCTCGCGACTCATCACAGAGCCGGTAGGGACTCGTCGCCTTCGCATTCAACTTGTCGCCGAATGCGTGGTTCCCAAGAGAGCTGTTGGTTGCTCCTGCTTTGTGTCGAGGTCGGTCCAAGCTGGCTCGACCTCGCCTCCTGCTCGCCAGAAGGTGAACTCCCGAAGCGAGACGCGGTCGCAGATCGTGTCGAGCGCGAACTATTTCAGCCGAAGAAAGCTCCCACTCCCGGCGAGGCTGCACCGGAGCCGGACGGTGTGTGGGAGCGAGCCACCTGGCACACGCCCCTCCACGAAGGCGTCTTCGCCATCCGATGAGCCTGACGCCGCCAAGTACATCATCCAGCGGCCATCATGGGTTCAGGGTGATCAGCAATTCACTGGCATCCTTGTCACGAAGTCGTCTACGCCCTGTCGCCACCGCGCGCCGCGGATCAGGAGTGGGTGCAGCGATTCTCCAACGTGGTCATCGGATATCTCGTTCACGAGTTCTGCTTACGCACGCCTGCGGCGTCGTGCACTGGGGGCCGGAAGCTCATTCGCGTGAAGCATCTGGGCGTAGCGATCGAACAGGACACTTTGACGTTGCTCTTCAGTCACGTCACTGTCGATACCAAAGAGAGCATCCACCCGCTCATCCAGGCGAATGTGAGCGTCCCGGAGATCTTTTGGCATGACGACCGAGTCGTATAGGTGGGCGAGGGAGCTGGAAGCGTGAAGAGCCCGTACAGCGACGATCGCCTGGCCCGCTTCGATCAGCGAGGCTCGTTCCTCGTCGGTCATATGGCGTAGCGGGAACGTATTCCAGACCCCGAGCTTGCTGAAACGGAGATCGGACTTGATTCGACCCCCGACGGCTTTGAGCCAGGCCAGGAACATCGAGCTGGAGATGACGGCCAAACCCATTCCCGTTGGGTCTGCGGCGATAAACGTGGCGTCGCTGGCGATGACATCGGGCGTGTAGTGGCCGGCGGGGAAGTAAGGCCGGGACTCGCTCACATGACGCGCGATCGCGAGGTATTCGCTTGTCGGCTGCGAGATTTGGCGGAAGAGCGTCGGCTGTCCGTACTCACGCGTGCTCAGCGCATGACTGCTGGCCCGGAACTCCTCGACGGCGTCGACCCGCTCGCGGAGGAAGGGGCTAGCGGAGACCTCTGCGGCTGAAACGCCGGGGAGCCAGAGGCACCAGCGAGGAGTGTTGTGGATCACCTCGCGGGCACCCACGTAAGGGCGTAGGTACTGCGCCGCAATCGCATCTGCGCGGGCTGCATCAATGTCGCTTTGATCGACGACGAGGTGTCCGCCATCGGAGGGTTTGTTGCCGTAGGTCACAGAAGGCATGTCTGGCGCGAGAGGGTGGCTTCGAGGCACCACAACAATCGAGGGTCCCTCGACCAAGTAGGGCGTGATGTTGGTGACCTCGCGGCGTCGGGGCTCGGAGAAGGCAGTGTCGTATTCGTAGATCGTCTTGGGTCGTTTTGAGGTGCCTTTGGAGGCGCCGACGATGATGACGTGGACGACGGCGCCGCCGGTCGCCTCAGTGGTCCAGGCGAAGGTCTGGTGGGCGAAGTCGATCTCGAAGCCTTCAGCGAGCAGCGTCCCCCAGAGCGGTGCGACCTGCTCGCCCTGGCAGATGGAGTTGGTCGAGACGAGAGCGAACCGACCTCCCGTGTCGCCCAGGTACGAGACGGCTTTACGGTGCCAACCGCTGACGTAGTCGAGGGTGCCGTGGTAGCTCTTGCCCCAGACCGCCTTGAGTTGTTCGGTCTGGGCTGCCGACCGCAGAGAAATTCCGATGAAGGGCGGGTTGCCGAGAACGTAGGTGGCAGACGTGGGCTCGAGAACGTCGGACCAGTCGACCTCGAGCGCATCACCGTGCACGATCGTCGGCGCGATCGAGATCGGGAGTCGATCGGGTGCGAAACCAAAGTCTTGGGCCATGCGCTCGTTGGCGAGGTGGTCGACCAGGAGCATGGCGGTCTCGGCAATTCGGGCCGGCCACTCTTCGATCTCGATCCCGTAGAAGTGGTCGAGGGTGACGCGAATGTCGCCAGTTACGTCGAAGCTTTGCTGTCCACGACTCGCGGGAGTGTGGAGCCCCTCAAGGATGTCGAGATCCTGCTGCCGTTTCAGCAGCTCCAACTCGAGTGCCCGTAGTTCCCGGTACGTGACGATGAGGAAATTTCCGCAGCCGCAGGCGGGATCGAGGAACCGCATGGCGCCAAGATCCGTGTGCAGTTTGTTCAGCCCCTTACGGTCGTTCCAGGCCGCGTCCAGGCGATCCCGGTATTCGTCGAGGAACAGCGGCCCGATGGTTTTGAGGATGTTGGCTTCGGTCGTGTAATGCTCGCCGCCACGCCGGCGGGCGTCTCGGTCTTTCACCGTCTGGAACATCGACCCGAACACGGCCGGGGAGATTTTCGCCCAATCAAATCGGCAGGCCTCGAGGAGGGTGGCGCGGAATTCTGCCGGCAGCGGCGGCAACGTGAGTCGTTGCTTGTATAGCCCGCCGTTGATGTAAGCGAATTCGGCCAAGGGGCTGCCTTCGTCGAGGCTTCGCTTGCTGGTGGGTAGGTCGAGGACGTCGAACAGCTCGGGGAGCTGCAGGTGTAGATCCTGATCGGTGGTGTGGTTGCCGAGGTAGCTGTCGAACATGTCCGCTCGCCACATTCCACCGTCGTCTCCGAACAGCAGGAAGAGCAGGCGGGCCAGGAGCAGTGTCGAGTCGATCTCGGGCACGCCGGCCGCGTCAAGCTGGGCGTAGAGGGTTTTCATCAATCGGGCAGCCTGGACCGACGCTGCTTCCGCTTCCGCATCGAACGCGGCGCGCATTCGAGTCAGCAGTTCGAGGAGGGTGATGTCGTCTTCCAGGTCGATGGCGATCGTCTCGAGCTGATTGAGGAGGTGGTCGTCTTCAGCGCCAATGGTGTGGGCGTGAACGAGCAATTTCGCGTTCGCTCCTGAGAGTTGCGCTCGACGCGGCCAACGCCATTCTTGGTGCTCTGTGTCGGCGAAGATGACGAGCCGCTCATGGCTTGTCTGGCCGATCAGCTCGTCGATGATTCGTTGCGATCGCCGCGGGGGGAGGACGTCGCAGAGCCAGATGCGCAGGCCTTTGTAGCTGGCGACATTGTGGAGCGTGAAGCTCACGCCCTCGACCTGGACAGTGGTGTCCGGTTGGTCGGGGTTGTTCCAGCCGAGTTCTTCGACGAACAGAGTGCGGAAGTCAGCTCGATCGACGAGCTGGAGGAGGTAAGTCGGACTGGTCATGAGATCCCCATACTGCTTACGATTCGCACCGGGTCGTTTCCGGTTCGGCTTTCGACGACGAGGCGGCCTTCACGGTGTAGCGCTGCGAGGCGAGCCGACAGCTCCTCGTCGCTGGCCCCTGAGCTGAGGGCACGACGGATGCGGCGCTCGGCTTCAAAGGTGAGGGGGTGCTGGTAGAGGGCGTCGAGGGCAATATCGGCAGCCTCGCCGTGACTGATGACTGAGTCGCCGAGACGCCGCCAGACAGTTCGACGGACTCCCCGCAGCCGGCCTGCGATCGCCCCTGGAGTCGCCAGCGGGCCCCGCACCAGAGCGGCCAACAGATCCTCGTGGTCCTCGATCAATGGCAGCCCCTGGTCGTCTGGGGCAGCTTGGAAGGCATTCAGGGCCTCGTGACCGGTGAGGAGGCGCGTGGAGCCGTCGTTGTCGACAAGGCCGTAGCCATCGACTCCCGCCTCCGTGCGGACGTAGGCGGCAACCCCGCCGTGGACCGGATCTCCGATGCGTCGGGCTCGCGTGGAGTCGATCAGGTCTGGGAGCCGCGCGACTCGCTTGGCGAGATCCGGGTTGTTCTCCTCAGCCTCACGCCAGTACTGGTACGCCAGGCTCGATGCGTCGACCTCGTCGGTGGTGTCGGTGTCGTCGAGGATGCCGTTGTACAGGTCGGTGATGGCCTTAACCTCTTCGGCTGTGCCGAAGAATTGCTCGTCGGACCCGAAGGCTTCGGCGTTCGCCTTGAGGCGGTCCGCGATGCGCTCGCGAAGGGTGATGGCCGTGTCGAGGGATTTGTGGAACAGCGTGTAGATAAGAACCTGGTCGGATTGCTGGCCGATTCGGTCTACGCGGCCGGCGCGTTGAATCAATCGGATGATGGCCCAGGGGAGGTCGTAGTTGACGACGATGTGGGCGTCCTGCAGGTTCTGGCCCTCGCTAAGAATGTCGGTGGCGACGAGGACGCGGATTTCTTCCTCAGCCTCGGCTGTCGTATCTGTCTCGACGAGCTGCGCGTTGGACCGGGGGGAGAACCGGTGCGCGAGATCGGTGGGATCAGAGGTTTCTCCGGTTGCGAGGCCGACGTTTGTCACGCCAGCCCCCTCAAGTGCCGCGGCGACGTAGTTGGCGGTGTCTTTGTACTCCGTGAAGATCAGGATCTTCTCGTTCGGGTGTTGCTGCGTGACGAGTTCGATCAGGGCTTGAATCTTTGAATCGACAGCCGGCGACCAGGGGCCGTAGGAATGCAGCAGTGCGACAAGCTCACCGCTGTCTTTTCGGAGGTCGTCGAGGAGGCGTTTGGTGAAAAGCGCCGGCCGCACCCAGATGACGCCACGCGGATCGGCTGATACGAGTGCGTCGTAACGGGCTTTCGGTGAGTCCGCGTCGTACTCCGCTGGGTCGACTTCCGTCGCTGTGACGTCCTCGTCTTCGGCCAGGCTGGTGTCGACGATCGTGCCCGTGGGGATGTCGAGGTTTTGTTCGAGGGCGTAGATAAAGAGCTGATTTCGGGCGATGTGACGCCTGAGCGTGAGCTCGTAGGAGTGCCCGCAGGACGAGAGTCGCTTATAGAACGTGGTGCGGACGAAGCCGGCTACGTTGCCGCGGCCGCGGGCGAGGTCTTCGGCCAATTTCTTCTCGTCGTCAGTGCGATCGACGCCGCGGGCGAGGTAGCTTCCGAGCCGGTAGCGGGGCAAGGTCAGGCCGCTCAACGTGTTCAGGGTGTCGTCATCGGCCATGATCAGCGCGGGGTCGTCGGTGCCGAACGAATGATTGATGGGGACTGGCACGCGGACGGGGAACCGGAAGCGGTTGCCGTCGGAGAACTCGAGGTATTTCCGGCCCTCGTCATCCGTCTTCGAGTAGACGTTTTCGATGAACGAGCGTGTGCGGCGGACCAGGTGCTCGCTCATGAGCCGCTTCCAGTCGTCTGGGTCTTCGGAGCGTCGGAAGGCATCGAGGGTGGTGATCTTCTGGTCGACCTTGTCCGCGAGGGTGGGATCTTGTGCGAGCGCGTTCGTAGGCGAGATCCCGAGGTCGTCGTCGGGGCCGATGTAGAGGGCGAGCTGGTTGGCCACGTCTCGGAACCGAAGGTTGTACGGGGTCGCCGTCAGCAGGAGCGCCTTCGCGTCGACGGCTTGGATGTAGTCGCGGATGGCGACATAGTCGCGGCGCGTGTCGTTGCGGAGGGTGTGGGACTCGTCGACGATGACAAGTCGGTAGGGGCGCAACTCGGGCAGGATTCGGTGCGCCATCGAGTACGGGACAACCCGGCCGTGGATGTCGTACGCCTCGAGGTGTTCCCGCCACATCGTGACCAGGTTCTTCGGGCAGATGATCAACGGGACGTAACCGTCTTCGCGCAGCAACAGCGCGACGGCGATCGCCGTGAGCGTCTTTCCGAGCCCGACGACGTCGCCGAGCATCGCCCCGCCACGAGTGATGATTCGGCGTGCAAGAGTGCGGACGGCCGTCTGCTGATACTCGAGCAATTTCTCGTCGATTTCCACCGGCACCGAGTACTCAGCGAGCCCCTCCCGCACGTCTCGGGACATGTCGTAGCAGACCTTGAGAAACACCTCGTAGGGCTTACGAGGCAGAGTCGTGGCCCAAGACTCCTCCAGCAGCTCCAGCAGCTCGTGAGTGACGGTGCGGCTAAAATTGTCTTCCCAGCGGTCGGTGAACCACTGATCGAGATCCTTGGCCGCGGTCGTGTCAACGACGTCGACGTTGAGCTCGAGGTTATGGCTCAACCCGGGAGCCGTCAGGTTGGACGAGCCCACGAACCCGACGATGGGGTTGTTCAGATCCTGACGATGGAAAACGTACGTCTTGCCGTGCAATGGTCTGCGGGTGAAGACCTTCACTTCGACTCGCCCTGCCCGAAGGTGCTCAGCCAGAGCCCGGAGCGTCCGTCGATCGCTGGCGGTAGGAAGGCCTCGCATGAGCTGCATGCGGAGTTGCTCTAGGAGAATCGCTTTGCGCTCCCGAGCGATCGAGCCATCCGCCTCTGGGGAAACGGCACCGTCGACCGATGACTGCAGATCCGCCAGAGTCTCTTCCTGGGGGCCGGACATCACCATGCCGATCAGGATTCGCGCTACAGGGCCGTCGTGGTCTGTCACCTTGCTCGTGACGATGCCATCGAAGTAGCTCCAGCCCCGCAGATTGAAGTAGCCGACCGCGGCGTCCATTCGGTCGAATGCTTCGAATGTCAGATGCAAATGCGGGCCGAGCTGAGTCTCGGTCGTAATGTTGTCGAAGATTCGCGTCACTGTCACATCTTGGTCGATGGAGCGCGCTATCGTGCTGGCGGCACGCCAGATGTAGGGCACGTGTAACAATTTAGGCATGGGAGCGCTGCGGTACGAGAAACCGCCGGTCGAAGGTCGACGTCCGCTGTTCCCGAGTGACCCGGAGCGTAATTTCCGGGCCGACTAGTGGACTCGAAGCCTTCCGGGCCAGCAATGGGGCTCGTACTTTGACTGCGGCGTCGAGGTGGCTCGGTTGGGGGTTGACCCTGGCTTCTTTAGTCACCGGCAGCCAGGGCGGGATGCGATGTACATAATTTGGTTCGAGGTCAGCAACGCTGTTCGGTTCGATCACGAGGTGTGGCCGCCGAGGAGGGTAGGAACGAGCCTGATGTGAGGGCTTGAAACGATCGAGTAGCGGTGATGAGATCTACCTAAGCCCACGGATGACGCCTGGGGGCGGTGGCAGAAGCAAGGCTGGAGTGACTGCCGATGCGACCGCTGTCGTGAGTCGGAACCGCTGCTCATGTGGACGGCTAATCCCGAATGAACTGCTCGACGCAACGACATCGCACTACTGTCGGGTTATGACGGACTGCTACGACCCGCGCGATCCGAATGTCTACGCGGCCAAAGATGGCTTCGCGATGGACGCGATCTCTGATGCTGTGGACAAAGCGAGCTAGGGACCAGCTTTTGTGCGCGCGGGAGCGGCGGGGAAAGACTGGGGCCGACTCAAAGCGGTACCGTGACGCCCTGCAGCCGATCTGCGGTTTAGAGCTTTCAGATGGGCCGGGTATCTACCTCTGATCGCGCGCTGGTGTTCCGGATTACGTGGGCACGGCGGTGAGTCTGCGGAAGCGGCTGTCGACCCACCTTGGTGCCGGTTTATGTCTTGCCGGTTTGTCATTGCGGGGGAACGTCTACGAGCTGCTGTTTCATGTGCCACCCAATGTCACTGACAACCCGACGCGTCAGAACGTCACTACCAAGAGCTTTCTCCTAAGATAAAGCTAGGGACGCCCGAGGGACAAGCCTGTAGGTAATGGATCAGTCGCGGAGTGCGTGACTGTGCGCGTTTTGACCCGATCTGCGATTTTGAGAAGACCGCGAGACGAGCGCCGTTAGACGGTCGTCTAGCGGACACAACGGAGCCCTGACTCAGTGACTGCGGGCGTACGGGCCCTCATCAGCACGCCTTCCGTTCAGGCGTCTAGATCGCGCGGAACGCTGCTCGGTCGTAAAGAACCAGGTGTGCCTGGGCTCTGCGCAATACTTGCGGTAGGACGCGAGGATGCGTCGGGGTTTAGGGGGAACCGTGATTCAAACCATCGAGCACATCGATCGGATCGGCACACTTCATGGACTAGATGGGTCCGCATTTCCGCTCGCGGGGCTCTCGCTGATCTATGCGGTGAACGGGTGCGGCAAGTCAACCTTGGCTGCCGTTCTGGCTGCCGCCGGCAGCGGGGACGGGCAGGCCCTAACTGAACGGCGGTCCCTAGGGACTACGGGCGATCCGCACGCCCGCTTGCTGCTGGCAGACGGAACAAAGCGTGTTCTCAACAACGGCACTTGGACAGGTGTGGCCCCGCACACTCACGTGTTCGATACGCAGTTCGTAGATCAAAACGTTCATACAGGAGGGGAAGTTAGCCCATCGCACAGGCAGGGACTCCTCGGAATTGTCATAGGGCAAACCGCTGTCGAGCAGCAGGAGGCACTAGAGGCTGCCCAGCTACTTGTCGGGGCTGCCAAAGATGAGGTGCTGAGGCTTGACCGTGAGGTGGTCGCTATGGCGCACGCCATAGATCCAGCCGCAACGCTCTCGGTGTTTGAGAACATCCAAGTCCTCGACGAGGGAGAAGCTCAAACGCAGCTCGAGAAAGCTGAGGCGGCGCTCACCGCAGGCCGGAGCGTCTCTCAAATCCTGGCCCTGCCGATGCCCTCGGAGTTGCCCCACACCGAGGTCGATCTAACGGATTTTTCCGAGGCACTTAGTCAGCCCTTGTCCGCGCTCCACGCCGAGGCTAGGCACCGCGTTGCGGAGCACATGGCTCACATCGACGCGGGACATAACGCTCTCAGCCCAGAGTCGTGGCTCCGAGCTGGCTTAACTCTTGCCCCTGAGAACGAATGCCCGTTTTGTGGACAAAGCACGGTTGGCATTGAGCTGGTCGACCTATACGCCGAATTCTTCGACACCGCATACGGGGACCTGCGGGAACGTGTCGACCGCTTGCGAGTACGACTAGGCAGCTCCGCGCAGGAAAATCGGTCCAAGTTTCTGACGGCCGAATATGAGCGCTCCCGTGCAGCGGCAGCGGCGTGGGCAAGCCACGTTGACGTCTCGGCCCTACCTGAACTTGACGCAGTCACTGGAACTCTTGCCAGTATCGGCGCTCTTGTGGACGACCTCATTCGGCGCAAAATCGACAGTTTTGAAAAGCCCCTCGATGCGGGCGGCGATGACGACACGCTCACCGTTTTTGCGCATGCGTTGCCTCTTGTCGTTGAAGACGTGAATGCAGCCGTTCGAGTGGTCCGAGAGGAGATCAACCTGTTCCGTGGCTCCCTCACGGTGGCAGGCGTGCCTCAGCTCGAACGGGAACTCGCTTATGCTCGGCTAGCCAGTCTCAGGCGGAGCGATGATGTCGTGCGCCTTCTCGCGGACCGATCAATGGCGAAAAAAGAGGTGAGAAAGCAGGAGGGCCTAGCCACGAAAGCTCGCGCAGCCAGTAAGGCCGCCATGAACCAGACTCTTTCTGAGTTCGAACTGGTCATCAATGGTGAGCTGATCAAAATGGCCGCACAATTCACCATCGAGAAAGTCACCTCGTCCTTCGTGGGAGGAACAAGTCGGGGAAACTACGGCCTGAACCTTCGTGGGACATCAATCGATGTGTCCAGTGGGATTCCGCCATTTCGCCTTGCGCTAAGCGAGGGCGATAAGCGCACTCTCGCCTTCGCGTTTTTCTGCGCAATCGTGCTTCGCGAAAGTGACCTTCGAGGGCACGTGGTTGTCGTTGACGACCCTGTTACGAGTCTCGATGCACACAGGCGTAGGCACACAACTAACACATTGAATGAGATGTCCCTTAGGGGTGCTCAGGTCATTGTCATGGCGCACGACGCGACTTACCTGCGGGACGTCCGGCAGGTGTTCTCGAAGAAAAAGAAGGACAACTACAACGCGCTTCGGACGTCGACGGAGTTGCAGCTAAAACGACCGAGCAGCAGCGATTCGATGCTCCTGGCTCATGACCTAGATCGGGAATGCGAGAGCACGTACTTCCGTCACTACCGGCGGCTCAGATCGTTTGTCTCCGGCGAGAGTGAGGATGGTGCATTGGTCGACCACATCGTGGCGGCAAACGCTGTTCGACCCCTCGTCGAGGGTTATCTACATCGACGTTTCCCGGGACGTGTGCCGGAGAAAACGCTCGGAGCTGTGATCGTCGAAATCAACCAGTCAACGGCTCCGGATGTCTTGCTGCACGCAAAACCCCTTGTCCCAGAAATTAGTGACATCAATGACTGGGCTGCCGGTCTCCACCATGACACCCAATCGGACTACGCAGGGCAAAGCCCTGACCCGCACGAAGTGGTCGCGTTTGCCCTTCGCGCCCTGAAAGTCGTGCACGGCGAGCCATAGAGCAGCACACGGCGCTTCGAGCTTGTCAGTGGCTCGGCATATCTTCTGCGGGTGGGAGTTCAAGGTTCGGGTGAGGTGGCGGCAAACATTCTCCGTCGCCCGATCCCGACGCATCCGTTCGCGGTGCCGCCGATCCCGGGAACATTTGGTGTCAGGCAAGTACGCCGTGACCGTGCCGCGCCCCTCGGCTACGTCCTCTCCCGTCACGAGCTGGGTGGCATCGTCTACCACTGCTACGCCCATGGCCGAGACGATGCCGGCGGGCACCCCTGGCTGCGCCGAGAGGGCAGCCTGAACAGTGCCGTCGCGTGGATGATCCAGCACGAGGCTGAGCTTTCGGCCCTGACGGGCCGCCTGCACCCCGAGCCGGTCGAGTGGCCGTCGTGACCGCGGGTAGCGTCAAGGTTTGAGCTGGCTCGTCAGGCATCGCCCCAAGGGCGACACGAGCGCCGAAGCCGTGGCCGTGGAGGTCAATGCCCCGACGCCGTCCGACGCGATCGACGAGGTGCGCGCCACGCTCTCTCGGGATCGCCTCGTGACCTCGGTCGCTCCCTCCTGAGTCCGAGAGAGCCGTCAGGGGCCGCGCGTAGCTTGGCTCCGGTCAGCATCCCCCCGAGCTGGCCAAGAGCTGCCGGGCGGTCCCTAACCCGCTAGGCAGCAGCAGCCCCCACATTCTGGCTCTCCCCCAGTCGGGCGGGAGTTTCTTCGCGCGCGCAGACCGTTCTCGAATGGGGGAGAGTGCTCGGGTCGTGCGCCCCCGCAGGCACCCGAGGGGCGCCCGCTCATCCCGTGAAGAAGAAGACCGCCACCGCAGCAACGCCGACGACCAGGGCACACCATCCAGAGAATCGGAACGGGCCTCGCACAGCGTCCCCACCGCGTCGACCACGGATCGTCATGAAGTCATCCCCGAACGCGCGAAGAACTGCGTCGGTCGTAAGTAGCGCGGTGAGCCCGATCGCGAACATCAGGGCAGCGACAAGCAGAGCGGGCCACGAAGTCATGGTCGAACCTTGACAGAGGGGGGCCCGCTGCGCTCCCGGGAAGTCGGCTGCGCGCCGCTCAATGCCCTTCGAGCACCTGTCCTACCGAAACCGATCGTCTCTCATCGCCTCGCAGGGCCCGTCACCCTCCTAGGGTGTGGCCTCGGCAGAGAGACGCCTGTGGCGCTGCCTCTGGCTTTGGCTCTGGCTCTGGCTCTGGGCCTAAATGACCTAGTTGAGCAGAGGGCACCCTTCCGCTTTCAGGCGTTCAATCCAGTGCGACTCGCGTTCGTAAGCGCGACGTCGATTCCCAACGAACTCCTCGAGCAAAACAATCTCCGGCCAGTCGCCAGCATCGACTAGGGCTCGAACCCAGAGCCCCTTCTTCGTGGTCTGGTGCTTCTTCACATGTTGCTGAAGTCGCCGACCTAGGTAGTCGGCTGTTTGTCCTACGTAGTGAGGGAACCGAGTTGCAGGGTCGATCAGCGCGTAGATGCGATAGGTCTGCGGCTCAGTCGAAGACAGTGGCATAGGGCTACCTCTCTCACTTAGACGCCGATTCAGGTCAGAGGGTCCGCCTTGGCAGGGGGAATGACGCGAGTGTCTGCCGAAAGGGCAAGTTGCCTTGTCCTGCTTATTAACCTTGCCGCAGCTCAAGCCATGGAGTCGGGTCAAGAAACCATCGATCGTCTGACCCTAGATAGCGTCAATCTCGAGTACGAGGTCGAGCGCCAACGGCCACAAAGAATGGCTATGTTCGACGCTGGCACCTACCCCTGGTCGAGCGGACGATGACGGGGCCAGGTTCAGCGCCGGCGCGACTTGGCGCGGACGTTGACCTCCACCCCGGAGAATGGCTGCACTCGGCCGTCAGCAGGTGGGCGAGCGACGTATTTGGCGTCTCACGTGCTGCTCTGCTCCGTGCACTCGGACTGGACCACCTGCCTAATTCAGCCATTGTGGCGATGGGCACAAGACTTCTTCCACAAACTGCGGCCAGCATTTCTTCTGCCACGGGCATCTGCGAAGGAAGGCTTCGAGAGGCGACGATGGAGTCTCTCGACGGAGGGCTCTTTACCCTCCGCAGGCAGAGAGATGGAAAGCTAACCGCTGCCGTTTCCAAGCAGGGGACTTGGTCCTGGAACGCTGGCACGAGGTATTGCGCGGATTGCCTCCGTGATCAGCCGGGGGTGTTCAAGGTCGTTTGGCGCAGTCCGTGGTCTTTCGCCTGTCTGGAGCATAAAACGATCCTGTACGAGAGCTGTTCGTCTTGCCACGAGCAAGTAGTCGAGATGCGGGGTCGAAACGCTGATATTTTTGATGCTTCGAGATGTCGGGCACACGTAGGGCCAGTAGACGCAACTCGTCAAACGCTCCGCCGAGCCCCTCTTAGCGAATCGCCCGTGCAGGTTCCGCTAGACGTTCATGGTGCTCCTTTTCGGGCGCAGAGCGCCATCTATCAGGCGGTGAAGAGCAATGGTGCGGCGCAGTTGCTGCGAATACTGCAAGCCATTTCCACAGCCCTCCGCGGGGCCCAAAATTTCGACCTCATGGCCACTCTCAGCGGGCTCGAACTCAGCGAGCTTCGAGGCCTCTTCGACGAAGAGAAACGTGTCGGCGTCAGCGCCCCCACAACCGCGTACGCCATGGCCGGTCTCGTCGGCGCTGCCTTTGCCCTCGACCAGCTCGACGAGGATGGGGCCGGACCTCTGATAAGGCACTTGACATTCACCCGAGCGCCCGCGTCGGTGCCAAGCGGGCAAGGGTATGGACCGGGAAGTCCATCAGAGCTTCTCATTAGATGGCCTCAGGCGCCGGCTCAACTCCGGGACAAAATTTTGAGGGCGCATGATCAGGACTTCACGAACAGCCAACGCATTCTTGGCTGCACATCCGATAACCCTGCAACTTTGCTCCACCATCGACCGATCCCGGGAGGAGTTAGCGTTCGTTTTTCAACGGTTCCCGCCGCGCTGTGGCCGGCATGGTGTAGCCGCTTCGACGTTGGGGGCCCGTTGACGGGTCGACCCTTGCCACGGCTCTGGCTCTCGCCCTTCGAGCATGCGGTACGGGCAAGATTCAGCGCGACCCCCAAGCCGAAAACGCGCTTGCTGGGGTGCTTCGACCCAACATGCTGGGTACGTCCCAGCAGACAACGTCGCTGATCCGCGGTTTATGCGAGCTCGCGCACACTCTCGATGAGATTGACGTGCCGATCGACTACCTCCGGCGCCAAAGCCTTGCTGCTCACGATTTTTTGCCCTGGCCTCACTGGGAGGCTCTCTCCGAGAGCCTGAGCCGAGATCCGGGTGCCGCACGACGCCACCGCAACGCTCGGCGCTACCTTTGGCAGCGGCTTACGGCCTTGGACGTAACTCGATTTCCCGATGAACCCCAGTATCGATCTTCTCGCGCTGCCGCCGCCGAATACACGGACTTCCGCACGCGCATGACGATCGAACTTCAAACGGCGCTCGATTCTTATGCTCGCGCATATTTGCAGCACCAGGGGCTCGATGAACCCGTGACGTGGTCCCCGTGGGCATTGGTGGCATTGCCCTGGCCGGGACCGGAGATTCTGGATCTTGCTATATCGAGGCTGCACGCGTTATTAGGCGAAGGTGTCGTAGCGCATGGCCTGTTGGCTCGGGAACTCGGCGTTTCCGTGCGACGTGTGGTTAGGGCGCTCGATGAGGCACCTCCATCTGACCCTCGGGAGACTAAAGCAGTCGACTGGGCGCCCATGTTTTTGAGCAGCGTGACCCCCTAGGAATGTGATCGTCTCACCGCTTTCGCGGGACCGCCTGGTGAGTATGAGAGGCAGTCCTCCTCGAGGTCGTCGTCTTGACCTTCGCTTGCACGCATCCGCAATCGAGTCACATTGACCTTCTCGCCACCTGGCCTGCCGCTCGTGAGTGCCGGCACTCAATTGTTGGCCTTATTCTCGTCGATGTGCCAAAGACGGTGAAAGCGACGGCAGTCCGGGACCTCGTCGGGGTAGCTGCTACCCAAATCAAGGTCGTGCGTGATCTCAGCTGGTTGTTTAGAGAACAACCGATAGCCGACTACGGCATAGATGCACAGTTTGAAGCGGTGGAAAAAGGCGAAGCGACCGGGAAGCTGATAGCGGCGCAGATCAAGTCGGGCCCGAGTTACTTTGCGAACTCGACCGCCGGAGGTTGGTGGTTCCCACTCGAGGCAGACGACCTTCAGTACTGGCTGGATCACTCTCTCCCGGTGCTTGTCGTCCTCTACGACCCCGACACTGATCGGGCTTACTGGCAATCAGTGACGGAGTCGACCATCGTGATCGGACCTAAGGGAGGGAGAAAGCTCCTCATCCCCGAAGCCCAAACCCTCGACCGGGACGCGCTCCCGGCCCTGTCCAAGATTGCCGCGGGGCGGCCGTACGAGCTTCGGGTTCGACAACTCCGCCTAGCTTTGCCCTGGATGCAACTCCTGCAAAGCGGTCGACGTGTCCTGTTGGAGGCGGAGGAGTGGATCAATAAAACATCTGGTCGGGGGGATATTCAGATCGTATCGACTGACGATGCGAGCGAGGATCGTGTCAATCTTGGTAGCTGGTTCATCATGCCAGGACTGCGGCCCTACCAGGAGGTGTTGCCCAACCTTGTCCCTTGGGCTGATGTCGTCCTGCATCAAGAAACGTATGACGATGCTCAGCGAGAAGCGTGGGAGTCCGAGTGTGTCAGCTGGGATCGTGAAGGTGACACGTGGGAGACGCTTTCCTACGACGACTGGGCATCTCAGTTTGCTGGCGCTGAGTTGCGGCCCTACCGCAATGGAGCGGGTGAGGTCGATTTCTGGCGTCTTGAGCTCGTCTTGAATGATCTTGGGCGTGGGTTCCTCGCCGTTCACGAATTTGCTCAAGCCGACGGGTGGATTCTTACTCCCCGGCAGGCTGATTAGCCGCCTTCCACGCCTTGCCCGAGCGGGCACAGGCATGTACGGGGCGGGATCTGTCAGGAGACGATGTTCGCCAAGCGACACTTTGTCTGGCGCGCTACGGCGACGCTTTATCTGGGCTGCCCCTGACTTAGTCGCCTCCCGGCGACAGAATGTTTGTGCGTTCACATCTTGTCTGAAGGGTCCACCGTCTGACTGCACGTCCGGCGGCGCGTTGCAATTGCCTGCAATGATCGTCTGGGGCCGTTCCGAGAAGTGCAGGTCGTCGCGCCCCCAGGGTGGGACCGCAGATTAGTGACTCGGCAGTCCATTCATTTCATTGTCGAAATAGCCGGGACTCCGCGAGGCCTTCGTTGCATGCCTTGTCGGCGAATTGCTTGTCGTCCGGAAGCTCGATCACCTGGCCCTGCGGGATGCGACCGACAGCGCTCTGATGAGTTGACAAAGAACGGCGTCGTGTTCAACCTCGGGGGAGCGGCCTATGACCTCAGTGACCCGGTAGGCCGGCTGCTGTTCAATGCCCGAGTCCGATACCTGGCCGATTGGATCGCGACCGACATTCGGACTCATGGGTGTGCAGTCGCGACCACGATCACGTGAGCGTCACCAGCTCGACTAAAACGGTCTGACCTAGCGGTGCGGGGGTGTCCGCTAGCGGCTAGGCCCTGCTGCACCCGGACGGGCCAGAGGGAGGGGCTTTGACGCCCAAGTGGGAGCTGCAAGAGGTACGGGAGAACGTGTAATTTCAGGCAGTCTTTGTCTGCGACGGGGAGGTGAGACTCCACGAAGTTGTGGCGCCCTGGATCATTTATGGAGACAATGCGACTTCCAGACCCTGTAAAGGACCATCATGATCGCTGCAGACTCCTTGGCCGAGTTCTATGACCGCGTTCGGGCTGGAATGGCGACCAAGTTTACGGTGGCCACCGAGGAGTCGCTGGACTATCCGCACATCCTGATGACCTACTCGGGAGAAAAAGGCCAGATCATCTCCATGGCAGACGCAGAAACGGAAGTTGGACGCGCAACCCTAGAGAACCCATCCATAGGTGAGATCGACGAGGCAGCGGTGCGGGCCCTACAAGAAGTGCAAAGCCGCCCATTCCGAAGTTGGACGCACGCTCAGATTAATCTCAGAGTCGAGGCAATTCATGCCGAACAAGCGCGACTTGATGTCGTGAGCGCCGACTTGGACTCTCAGATACGGGCAGTCCGCGGCGAGTCTCTGGAAGCCATAGCTAAAAGCATGCCTCTCATGACGATTCAGCTCGAAGCTATAAAACGACACTCCGCATATTCGAAGCAGATACAAATAATGAATTATGAGATGTACATCCGAGATAATTAAAGTCGCGTGGCTCAAGTGAGGGCAGGGGCTAATTGGCGTGAATTTGACGCACGCGATTCCCGACCGCCGCAAGCTTCCGTGCGCAGTTCCGGGGCGTCGGGCTTCTCTTGACGTTAGATTTGACAAACATTGCACGTTGTCTGGAGAGATTGCTTGAGTTTCCCCCAGGAAACTTCCGAAACAGTCTTGCGCTCTGATGGCAATCAGAACTAAATGATGCACCACATCCAGGAGGTTTTATGCCAATCGACCTGCCACCCAACCTGCAGAATGCTGCAGACGCGATCGTGCGGAGTGCGGAAAAGACAAACGTCCAGCTTCCAGCCAACCCGACGTCACAGGCCGAGAAGTTGGCCCGCGATGCCGGGCGCGACATCGCCGCGAACAAAGGACGTGAGTCGTCTGGTAGTTCGGAAAAGCGGCCTCGTTAGTCCGTCTTGAACGCAATGGCATCAATTCCGCTAACGCGTGCGTTCAGCTCCCTTTCGTACACAAGAGCCGCTTGCGCGCTGGGCGGCTCGATGCTGCGTCTTTTAGTTCATACGCGGCTGGAATCAACGATTCACAACGAGCTGACCTTTAAGGTTGCGATCCGGCCGCAGCCCATTAGGCGAACGACTGAGTGCTTTTAGCTTTCTGCTCCTATCACCAACTCATCAGCTATATTCACCGGGGCATTTCCTGGAGTGCGACTCGATTTTGCTCGGTCAGAGAGAAGATTGCTTAGACGCACTGCGCTCCCTCCGAGCCCGAGAACAATGCCTCACCTGAGGCCCTTCCAGCTCGCCTCCGATGCCGAGCAACGCACCCGCCCTAGAGGCCTAGGCATTGAGCCACTTACACGCACTAGCAAAGGGCCGCGACACACCTTCCGCGTGATGGCCACAGGGTCATTAGTGCCCCATCTTCTCGAGAGGCTGGAAATCGACGGGTGGCCGTCCGCGGGATCACGCCCGATGAACTCTTGACGCCGAGGTCGGCTGACGAGCCGGGATCAAACGTTCTCCGCGTCCTCGGCGCAGGCGGCGTCGGCGCGCGAGGGTCAGGCCCAGGCCGGCGAGCAGGGTGGTGGCTCCGATGAGGGCGGCGGCTGACGTCGTACCCGCGTCCGAGCCCGTGAACGCCAGTGCTCCGCTGGGTGCAGCGGCGCCCACACCTGCCGCGGGTGCCGGCGTAGTAACCGCCGCGACGTAGTCGACCACGAGGCGGCCGGTCACGGCGGTGCCGTCGGCGTGCTCGGCCACGAAGGTGAGGGGGGCGGGGTCGCCGACGAGGGTGGGGGAGGGCGTGAAGACGACCTCGCCGGTGGTGGGCTGCACCTGCCATGTGCCGTCGTCGGTCGTGACCTCGGTGGCGGGTGCCTCGTTGGGCTGGATCAACACCACCGACTCGGGTACGACGTCGGGCACGGCCGCGGGCAGGTCGAAGACCGCCGGCGCACCCGCAGGCGGCGTCACCACGACGTCCGGCACCGTCACGACCGGCACGACGGGAGCCGTGGTCACCGTCGGCGTCGCCGTCGACTCGACCGCGTCACCGGCCAGGGTGTCCACCCGATACGACACCGGCGTCGCGGTCCCGACGAAGTCGGGCTCGGGCGTGAAGACCAGCTCCCCACCATCGACCGTCCAGGTGCCCTCACCGGGCACCACCACGGTCGTGGCGTCCTGGCCGTTCGGGTCTACGAGACGGAGGGTGGCGGGGTCGACCGACACCGCGCCTCCATCGTTGTCGGTCACTGCGAGACGCTGGACCACCCCCTGCACACCGGTCGACGTGTCGGGTGTCGCGACCGCGGTCACCGTGGGCGTCAGCGTCGAGGTGGCGGTCGCGCCGGCCGCGTCGGTCACCACGTACGGCACCGGCGTCGCCGTGCCCGTGAAGGCGGGCTCCGGCGTGAAGGTGACGGTTCCGGAGGCGCGGTCGAGTTCGTAATGCCCCTCACCGGGCACCACCACGACCGTTCCGTCGGCGTCCACGGTGGCACCCTCGGGCGCCTCGAGACGGGTGGCCGTGGGGTCGAGCGGCACCAGCGGGTCCCCGGCGGTGGCGACGACCGGGAGGGTCTGCGGGGCTCCCTGCGTGCCGGTCACGGCGGTGGGCGTGGCGACCGGCTGCACGGCCGTCGCGAAGACGGTGCTGATGAGGTCGAGGCCTCCGTCGGTCGTCTCGTTGGTCGTCGTCGTGAACGGACCGGTCATCAAGGTCTCGTCGTTGCCCACCAGCGAGACGCCGTACAGGGGCTGCCCGGGCTGCAAGCCCAGGTCGGTCAGCGAGACCGAGACGCCCGCGATGGTCTGCGTTGCCGTGTAGTCCAGCGGGCGGTAACCGGTCGTGCCGGGTAGCTGCTGCAACACCGTCGACGTCACCCCGGTCAGGATCGGACCCCATGCCGACCTCGGCACCGACACGATCGGGCCCCACGCCACCGGCGCTCCGGCCCCGTCGACCGCCGTCACGGCCGCCAGCTTGAACGCGTCGTTGCCGCCACGCTCGACGATGGAGACCGCCACGCCGGCCGGGTCGGAGGCGGTCAGCGGCGACTCGCGCAGCACGCTGAACCGCTCGACGTCGTTGGTCGTCACGCCGCCGGTGTTGCCGAACAGGTTGTCCGACCCCTCGGTGACGAACGGGCTGCTCAGCACGTCGGCCATCGTCCGGCCGGTCGGGTCGCCCGAGACGCCGGTGAACGGCGAGCCGGCGGGAGAGTTCGCGACCCAGATGTTCTCGCGGTCACCCGTCGCCGTCGCGTTGTCGACCCGCAGCACCTCGGCGCTCACGGCTGTGTCGTCACTCGGCAGCACCGTGAACGTGCGCCCACCGGCCTGGTACGACACGAGCTGCTGCTGCGTGCCCTGGCCGTAGCGCATCGTCACCGCAGCGCACGCGGGTCGCATCGGTGAGGGGGACGCCGCAGCACGACGCAACGCGACGGTCGTGCCGACATCGGCCGGTGTGGGTGGGCTTTTACGCGGGTCTGGCGCGTTCTACGGTCGCCCGGTCGGCTGGCCGGAATTCCGTCGAAGAACCCCCGAAGAGGCGGCATGCCGGCTAATGAGAAAAGCTTGGATTTAAGTGATAATTCCTTATGACTTTCGATCAGCCGCAGGGTGCAGGTTCGCCCTCCGCAACGCCTCTGCCACCCGAGCACCAGGCCTCTCCCTCATCCGCCCCGACCGCGAAGAAGCCCCGCAACACGCTCGGCCTCGTCGCTTTCATCATTGCCGTCGTCGGCTTCATCTTCGCGTGCATTCCTGGCGCTCTCATCGTCGGCTGGGTCCTCTTGCCGATCGCCTTCATCCTCGGCCTCGTGTCGCTGTTCATGAAGGGACGCGGAAAAGGCCTGGGAATTGCGGCCATCATTCTCTCGGTCGTCGGCACCGTCGTGGCCGTCGTCGTCTTCTTCTCCGTCGTGGCCAACGCGGTCGACGAGTCACTCGGCGGATCCGACGTGTCGATCGGCGCGCCCGCGGACAGCTCTTCTCCTGCCGCTGAAGAGGTAGCCGAGGAAGAAGCTCCTGCCGACGCAACCGTGGGCACCCGTGACAACCCGGCCGCGATCGGATCGACGATCACGGGTGAGGACTGGACTGCCGTCGTCAACAGCTACACGGCCGACGGCAACGCGACTGTCGCCGGTGAGCAGTTCAACGAGGCGGCCCCGGCCGGATCGCACTACGAGATCATCAACTACACGGTGACCTACACCGGCGACGAGTCCGGCTACGCCGGCGAAGTGATCGTCGACATCGTGACCAGTGCGGGCAACGTCGTCAACAGTTACGACAACATCGTCTTGCTGTCCGACAGCATCGGCGGCGAAGAGCTCTTCACTGGGGCCACGACCACGGGTTCGCAGGCGTTCGTCGTCCCCGACGGTGAAACTGCCCTCATCCGCGTCCAGCCCGGCATCCTCGCTGACGAGGTCTTCGTCCAGCCGTAACCTCGCAACCACTCGGAGGCCCCTGGCGAGAGCCAGGGGCTTCTTCTATGCCCGGCGCGCCAGAGCGGCCCTGGTTGTGCGCCCCTCAGGCCAGCGTGTAGGAGCGCCCGTCTGCCGATCGGGTGACGAAGCCCGAGTCGACGGCGTCGCGGCGGACGAGGGCCACGTCGTCGACGAACATGGCCAGCGCGGCGTTCAGGGTCGCCTCGTCGATGGGGCGACGGGAGTTCAGCCGCTCGAAGACGATCTGCGCGATCGCATTCGACACGACGCGGCGGCTGGCCGTCTCGGCAGGCAGATCGGTGATGCGGCCCACGTGGAGGATCGCCCGGTCGGTCATGAGCAGTTCGAGAGCCTCCTTCGTCTGACCGAGGACGGTGGCGTCGACCGAGCCGTCGGGCAAGATCCAGTCGAAGCACGGGACGGCTTGAGGCGCGTCGTCCGCTCGGTCGGCGGCCGCCTTTGCCCGCTCCGGGCTCGCCAGCATCTTGGGGTTGATGGTGGCCGCGACCACCTGCCTCGCGCGCCGAAGCGCATCCTGCACGTTCATCCCAAATCCTCTCAGTCGTTTTGCCTCGGGCGCTCCCGGGCCGTGGGCGTTGCATGCCCTTCGCACCCACGGTGGCCTCGACGCCCCCGGTCAAGTAGCCCCCAGCCTGTCACTGAAATGTCGGGTTGTCATATGGTGGCCGTGGCTCACGCTGGGCGGGCTCTGATGGGAGGGGAAAGACGTCGATGTTCGCGAACGAATTCTTCTGGGTCGGGTGAGGCGGACCGTGTCCCGCTACGAACTGCAGTGGATGGTCGTCTTCAACTGCATCGTCATTGCCTGCTTCTCGAGCGTCTACGCCGTCGACGTCGACGGGTCGGTCTTCTGGGGTCTCGGTTTCATCGCCCTCATGATCGGGCAGATCGTCGAGGCGACACGGCCCGAGCGTCCATCGAACAAGGCGCAGTCCAAGGCGCATGAGGAGTCGGGGAGCAGCGCGGAGGGCCGCGAGAACACTGGTTAAGACCTCTACCCAGGCTGAGCGACACCTGTCGCCCACGTCTACCCTGGTTCGCATGACCGACCTCCCCGCCCGCACCCGTTTCGCCACCGTCGACGCCGAGCGCTCGGTCGCCTTCGCCGAGGCCGACCTCGAGGCCCCGGGCGGGTCGCAGGTCGTCGTCCGCATCCGCTACACGGGCGTCTGCGCCACGGACACCCACGGGTGGGCGTCCGGCGGCCTCATCCCCGCCGCCGTGTTCGGCCACGAGTGGACCGGCACCGTCGTCGCCGCCGGCAGCCGGGTCACGACCGTCGCCGTGGGGCACCGCGTCGTCGCCAGCGTCGGCCCGCCCTGCGGCTCGTGCGCCATGTGCAGCGCCGGACACCCCGACCACTGCGACACCGCCTTCGCCGAGGCCAACGGCATCTCGCCCGACGCCCCCACCCACGGAGCCTTCGCCCAGCACGTCACCGTCCACGAACGCCGCGTCCAGCGCGCCCTCGACGGCCTCACCGACGAGCAACTCGGCCTCGTCGAACCCACCGCCGTCACCTTCCACGCCGTCCGCCGCGCCGGCCAGCGCCTCGGCTCCATCGTCGTGGTCCAGGGCGCCGGCCCCATCGGCCTGCTCACCGCCCAGCACGCCCGCCACGCCGGCGCCGGAGCCGTCATCGTCGTCGAACCCATGGAGGCGCGGCGCGCGACCGCCCGCCGCCTCGGCTTCACCGACGTCCACGCTCCCGGCGAGGCCTTTACGGCTCGCGTTCTCGAACTGACCGACGGACTCGGCGCGGACGTCCTCTACGAGTGCACCGGCGCCTCCTCGCTGTTCCAGCCGAGCGCCGAGCTCGTCCGCCGCGGCGGCACGCTCGCCCTGCTCGGCTACCCGATGACCACCTCCGAGGTCTCGTACGGCGACTGGCAGAGCCGCGAGCTCACGGTCGTCGGCAGCCTCGCCTACACGCATTCCGACTTCGTCGGCGCGATGCGGGCGCTCGCCGACGGCTCGGTCGAGGCCGGGCCGCTGATCACTGGGACGGTCGGGCTCGACGAGCTGCCGGCGCTGCTCGAGGAGCTGGACAGCGGGAAGACCGAGCACGCGAAGGTACTCGTCGCGCCGAACGGATGACGGGCTGCCAGCAGCGGTCGACTCGACCGGGTCTCGGGGGGCCGACCCGCGCCTCCTCGGGTCAGTGGAGCTCGGGGACGTAGGCCGCGTCGTCGCCGAAGGCCTCGGTGACGCGGCGGATGGCCTGGGGCGTGCCCCACTGCTCGATGTGCTCGCACGCGTGGTCGGCCCGCGAGGCGTACATGCCGAAGGCGCCGACGTCGACGTACGTGTAGTCGTGGCCTCCGGAGGACATGGCCCCGGTGCCGGGCTCGTCGGGCAGGTCGAAGACGGCTCCGTCGGGGAAGAGCAGCTCGACCCCGTGCGGTGCACAGGTCGGCGGGGTCTCGGTCGTCAGGTCAGCCACGATCACCGGGTCGTAGGTGGTGCAGTAGGGGATGCGCGCGTCCTACCCGGACAGGGTCATGACCGTCTTGGGTTCCGACTTCACGGCGATGACCAGCAGCACCGACACCACGAGCAGCGCGGTGACGATGCCGGCCAGGACCTTCATGAGCCGACCGTACCGTCGAGCCGGGGGCCCTGGTCGCGGGCGAATGGGGAACCGCAGGAGGCGCTGGTCACCTGACCCGCGCCTCCTGCCGCGAGCAGGACGTCGGCCGCACGAACGGCCGGGCCTACGGACTCTTCTTCCGGGCGCGCACGTTGGCGTCGACGAGGCCCGGCTCCGTCGACCAGCGGACGTCGACGGCGCGCGTCACGAAGTCGATCAGACCGCCTTCCTGGCCGGGCACGCGGGTGTCCGAAACCCAGTCGTCGATCACGAGTTCGCCGGCCGCGTCGAGCAGGTGGTCGACGGGGAGGTCGAGGACGTAGTCCACGTACGACCCGTTCGCGTCGCGTTCGACGACGGCGGCGATCGGGGCCCCGGCTGACGGACCGGAACCGACGGTGCCGACGATCCAGTCCGCGGGCCACGCGGAGAGCGGCGGCACACGCGGCTCGACCTCGTGACCGGTCACGGGCGCCGGGCGTCGTCTCCTCATCGGGACAGTGTGCCCGACAACGGCGGTCGCGCTTCCACGATGCCGACGACGACGACGACCGCCTGCCCGCGCACGGTACCGTGGGGCCGTCGTGGGGGAGGGGGATCGATGTTCCTGGTCGTGTTGTGCCTCGGGTCGGCGCTCGCCCTGGTGTGCGCGGGAATCGTGATCATCCGCGGGCGGACGGCCTGGCGCGTCGTGGGTGGCGTCGTCACGATCCTCTTCGCCGGCCCGGTCGGCGTTTACGGCTTCTGGCTGCTCTCCGTCGTGACCGCTCATGCATGAGGTGCGCCGGCGGACGAGCCGAACCGCGCCTCCTGCGCCGGGCCCACGCCTCGACGTCGAAGACGACGACCCGCGCGGACGCGTCGCGAGGTAGCTCGCGACCGGCTGGTGCGCGGGGTGCGGCAGGTAGCCGTCCCGCGCCGCGGGGTCGCGGAAGCGCACCACGAGCATCCAGTCGAAGCCGGCCCCGGAACGCCCGGACGAGGCGTCAGCCCATCGGTTGCGAACCGATGACCGACAGCAGCTGCAGCTTCTCGTGGCTCTCGGTGCCCGGCACCGCCGTGTAGACGAGCAGGAAGTGCGACTGCTCGGGGTCGACCAGGGTCTGGCAGGTCAGGTGCAGGTCGCCGAGCTCGGGGTGCACGAAGTGCTTCGTTGCCTTCGGGCGCAACCCGATCTCGTGCAGCTCCCAGACGGCACGGAACTCCTCGCTCACCTCGAGCAACTCGTCGACGATGCGACTCGCCCGCGACCCCGGGCCTCGACGCGTCGCGACGTCCCGCAACCCCGAGACCCAGAGGCGCGACAAGAAGTCGTGGTCCTCGTCCGCGTACAGACGGCGACTGGCGACGTCGGTGAACCACCGGTACCCGATGCTGCGCTCGAGACCCGTCAGACCGGCCGTGTCACCGGTCAACGCCACCCCCAACGGCGTCTGCCGCAACGTCTCGCCGAGCTCGCTCGTGACCTCGGCCGGGGTGTCGCCGAGCCGGTCGAGGATGCGCGACAACCCCGGGCTGACGTGGTCACCCGACGGTGCGCCGACCGGCGGCTGGTGCCCGGCGAGGCGGAAGAGGTGGTCGCGCTCGCCGAGGGCGAGGTGCAGGCCCTGCGCGATCGAGGCGATCATCTGCTCGGACGGCTGCGGGCCCGTGCCCCGCTCGAGCCGCGCGTAGTAGTCGGGCGACATGTGGCTGAGCGCCGCGACCTCCTCACGGCGCAGCCCGCTGGTCCGACGCCGGCGACCCCGGGGCAGCCCGACGTCCTCGGGCTGCAGGGCACCACGTCGGCGCAGCAGGAAGGCACCCAACGCGTCTCTGTCCATGGGTCAGTTGTAGCGCCTCCTCGGCCGGAGCCGAAGGCGCCATCCAGGACTCGTCGAGTCCTGGATGTCTCGCCGCGACACCCGCAGAGTCGTCTGCATCACCACCCGCCCCAGGACAAGGAGCCCACCATGCCTCGCAGACCCGCCTCCCTCACGCTTCCCGACCTGAGCGGGAGGCGCGCCGTCGTCACCGGCGGCAGCGACGGCATCGGCCTGCGCATCGCGGCACGGCTGGCGGCCGCCGGCGCCGACGTGGTGCTGCCGGTGCGCAACGCCGTCAAGGGGGACGCCGCCCTCGCCACGATCCGGCGCGAGACGCCGACCGCCCGGGTGTCGACGCGACACCTCGACCTCTCGTCGCTGGCCTCGGTCGCCGACCTCGCCGACGAGCTGCTCGCCGACGGGCGGCCGATCCACCACCTCGTCGCCAACGCGGGCATCATGACGCCGCCCGAACGGCAGACCACGGCCGACGGGTTCGAGTCGCAACTGGGCACGAACCACCTCGGGCACTTCGCGCTCGTGTCACGGCTGCTGCCCTTGCTGCGGGCCGGCCACGCCCGCGTGACCTCGCAGATCAGCGTCGCCGCCGACTCGAACGCGGTCAACTGGGACGACCCGAACTGGGAGCGGAGCTACGACGGCATGCGCGCCTACAGCCAGTCGAAGATCGCCCAGGGCCTCTTCGGCCTCGAGCTCGACCGGCGCAGTCGCGCCCTCGGCTGGGGCATCACCAGCAACCTCAGCCACCCGGGGGTCGCCCCGACCGCCCTGCTCGCCGCGCGCCCCGAGCTCGGCCGGACCGGCGACACGGTCAGCGTCCGCGTGATCCGCGTGCTGTCGGCCCTCGGCGTCACCGGCACCCCGGACTCGGCGGCCCTGCCCGCCCTCTACGCCGCCGTCTCGCCCGACTCCGAGTCGGGCGGGTTCTACGGGCCCTCGGGCCCCGGACACCTCGGCGGCGGCCCGGCCCCGCAGAAGCTGTACCGCAACCTCACCGACGCGGACGCGGCCCACCGCAGCTGGCAGCTCTCCGAGCGGCTCACCGAGGTGACGTTCGCGACGTCCTGACCGCCCGCCGCGTCCGCGGCCGGTGTGGGCGGCCAGGCGGTGCCGCCACCACGCACGAACGCAGGAGGCGCGGGTCACGCGACCCGCGCCTCCTGCGTTCTCGTCGGCTCGGCCTAGCGGCGGACGGCGTCGATCTTGAGCATGCGCGCGATGACCGAGTCGAGCTGGCTGTCGTCGAAGATCTTCTTCCAGTCGTCCTTGACGATCGACTCGCGGCCGTAGTCCATCGCGATGTGGCAGGCGTCGCTGAACGGGTTCGAGCCGCGCAGGCCGTTGGTCAGCGCGATCCAGGTGTGGCCGTAGAGCATCGCGCGGGCGGCCTCGTAGGGCACCCCGACGCCGTCGACGGTCTCTTCGAGCGCCTCCTTCAAGAACGCACCGATCATGCAGGCCATCGTCTCGACCAGCGTCGGCTCGAGCACGGCCAGCTGCTTCACCGTCACGTAGTGCACGGCGATGACGGGTGCGTAGATCGTCGAGATGACCTGCGTCATCAGCTCGCGGACGGGCGAGTCCTCGGCCACGCCCTCGAGCGCCGCGACGACCTCCTGCGGGGCGGCCACGCCACCGAAGGTGTCGGCCCACTCCTCTTTCGTGGTCCGCTCGAGGAACACGCTGGGGTGGCAGGGGTGCGCCACCGCGTAGTGGATGTCCTCGCGCACGGCGAGCAGGCCCGCGTAGGCGGCCGCCGGGTCGAGGGTCAGGATGACGGCGCCGCTCTTCATCGCCGGGACGACCTGCTCGGAGACCTTGCCGAGCACCACGTCGGGCACGGCCAGGATGACCACGTCGGCGTCCGCCACGGCCACGTCGGTCGCGGTGACCGTGCGGCCGAGCGACTCGATCAGCTCGACGCCGGCGGGCGACGCCTCGCTGTAGAGGGTCGTGTAGGCGCTCTTGGCGAGGTTGTTCGAGACGCGCTGGCCCATCTTGCCGCCGGCGCCGATGACGGCGACGGTGACGTCGGACGAGCCCTGGCCGTCGGCATACGTGACGGTGCTCTCGGGGGCGGTCGTGTCGAGGGTGTCAGTCATTGTTCTTGCTCCTTAGTTCAGAGATGGTTCGTGTCGTCCACTCGGCTTCGAGCCGCGTGGTGGTCTCGGGGTCGCCCTGCCAGGGCAGCCAGTGCTCGACGACCTGGTTGACGCTCGTCGCGCCTCCGTCGCGCTCGTCGAGCGCCGCCCGGATGCCGTCGTAGTCGAGCCGGCCCTCGCCGAGCGGGGTGCTGGTCAGGGCGAACCCCACCCAGCCGTCCTTCCGCGAGAACGCGAAGTCCTTCACGTGCCAGTTCGCGACGAACGGCAGGCAACGGGCCGTCACGTCGGCCGGGTGCTCGAGGTTGGCCACGGTGTTCGCCGGGTCGAGCACGATGCCGAGCCGCGGGCTGCCGACCGCACGGACGACGGCCACGAGCTCGGTCGACCCGACCTGCTCGTACGTCTCGAGGGCGAGGGTGACCCCCGCCTCCTCGTACTCGGGCAGCACCTGGCGCAGCCGGTGCTCGGTCTCGGCCGCGTCGGGCCGGTCGTCGCCCGCGGTCCACATGCTGCGGACCAAGGAGGCGCGCAGCGCGACCGCGAGTCGCAGCCACGTCCGCAGGACGGTCGGCCCGGTGCCCCGGGTGCCGAGTTCGAGCGTCAGCCCGAGCTCGTCGGCCAGGCCCCGCAGCGCGGCGAGCTGCTCGTCGGTGTAGCCGGTCAAGGCCTCGTGGTCGCAGATCTGGAACAGCCGGACGCCCTGCGCGGCCGTGTCGCGCAGCATGTCGTCGAGCGTCATCTGCCCCGGGACGAGGTCGCTGCCCCGCCAGAAGTAGGCGTAGGTGCTGAGGCCGATCACGAGGTCACCCGGTCTCGGGATGCGGCGGTGTCGGCGGTGGCCGTCGCGTCTGGGGCGTCGTCGTCGGCCATCGTCTCGTCGAGCGCCAGCGCCTCGTCGAGGATGCGCTCCACCGCGGAGGCGTCGTGGGCGAAGCGGCCGAGGAACAACCCTCGCACCCGACCACCCAGCCCGGTCAGCAGCCCCGGCCCGGCGCTGCCGCCGTAGACGACCCGGCTGCCCGCGCGACCGGCCAGGCCGGCGAGGTGCTCCTCGACGGCTGCGACCACCGCAGTGATGTGCCCCGTGGACGCCGGGACCGGGGCACCGATCGCCCACAAGGGCTCGTAGGCGACGAGCAGCGCACCCGTCAGCCCGACCTCGTCGGCCGCGGCCAATGCCAGGTCGATCTGCTGCGTCACCTCGAGCGCCGCGACGGCGGGCGACGTCTCGTCGGCCTCGCCCACGCAGAGCAGCGGGGTGATGCCGTGGCGCAGCGCCGCCGCCGTCTTGGCCGCGACGACCGCGTCGTCCTCGTGGAAGAGGGTGCGCCGTTCGGCGTGGCCGATCTCGGCGAGGGTGCAGCCGATCTCGGCCAGCTCGGCGCCGCTTACCTCACCCGTGAAGGCTCCGGCGTCGTGGGTCGCGAGGTCCTGGGCACCGAGGCGGACCGGGGTGCCGGCCAGCGCCTCCTGCACGGGGACGAGCGACGGGAACGTCGGCACGACGAACAGCTCGACCACGCCCTGCCGCACCGCGGGGTGGCGCCGCGCGATCTCGGCCACCTCGGTGCTCCACGCGAGGGTCCTCGCGTGCGAGAAGTACATCTTGAGGCTCACCCCGATCGTGAAGCGGGCCGAGGGGGGCCGGACGGGTGCGGTCGCCACGTCGGTCACGCCGCGTCGATGCCGACGGGCTCGCCCGAGCCGTCGTAGCCGCAGATGGCCGCGACCTTCTCGGCCGAGGCGCTCGAGGTGTCGAAGCGGTAGGTGAGGAACTCCTTCGCCAGGCGGCGCATGAGCTCGACGCCGATGACGCGCTGGCCCATGCAGAGCACCTGCGCGTCGTTCGACAGCACGGCGCGTTCGACCGAGAACGTGTCGTGCGCGGTCACCGCCCGGATGCCGGGCACCTTGTTGGCCGCGATGGCGACGCCGAGCCCGGTGCCGCAGATCAGGATCGCCCGGTCGGCGCGGCCGTCGGCGACCATGCGGGCCGCCTCGACGGCGACGTGCGGGTAGGCGGTGTGACCGTCGGCGGCGACACCGACGTCGGCGACGCTCGCGACCCCGTCGTTCGCCTCGAGGTCCTTCTTGAGGACCTCTTTGTAGTCGTACCCGGCGTCGTCCGATCCGACGACGATGCGCAGCTGGTCAGCCATGGTGGTGCCTTTCGTGGAGGGTGGGGAGGAGGGGGTCACGCGGCGGGTTGCGGCGCGAGGACGCGTCCGACGGCTCGCGTGATGAGCCCGAGCGAGGTGGCGCCGGCGTCGGGCGTGCCGAGGCTCTTCTCGGCGTGGGGGCGGGCGCGGCCCATCTTGGGCAGCAGGTCGGCCGTCGCCTCGGCCGCCGTCACGGCGACCTCGGCCGCCGCGGCCCAGGCCGTGGCGAGGTCGACGCCGTCGTCGATCGCGGCGGTGAGCGCCGCGTCGAACGGGACGAGCACGTCGACCATGGTCTTGTCGCCGACCGTGGCGCCGAACTCGAGGATCGCCTCGGTCGCGCCCGAGACGCCCCGGGCCACGGAGGCGCGGTCGGGGGCCGCCTCGTCGCCCACGGCCGCGCCGAGGCTCGCGAGGGCGGCACCCCAGAGGGCCCCGGAGGTGCCACCGGCGCGGTCGGACCAGGCGTCGCCGGCGAGGTCGAGGACGGTGCCCGCCCCCGCGCCGGCGAGCACGGCCTCGCGAGCCGCGGCGACGGCCGCGTGGACCCCGCGCTGCATGCCGATGCCGTGGTCGCCGTCCCCGGCGACGGCGTCGATGCGTCCGAGCTCGTCGACGTTCTCCTCGACGGTGGCGCGAACCGCCTCGAGGGCGGCCAGCACCAGGTGGGCGGCCTGCTGCGACGCGGGGGTCGCGGGCGGGATCGTGATCGCGACCCGCGCCTCCTGCTCGGCGTCGTCCGCCCGCAGCGCGGCGTCGACGGAGCCCTTCTTGTAGGCGGGTGCGTCGACCGGGGCCGCCCAGAGGCGCTCGAGTTCGTCGTCGAGCCAGAACAGGGTCAGCGAGACGCCGGCCATGTCGAAGCTCGTGACGAGCTCGCCGACCTCGGGCTCGACCACCTCGACGCCCGCCTCGCGCAGCAGCGCGTCGACCCGGGCGTAGACGACGAAGAGTTCTTCGTACTTCACCGAGCCGAGCCCGTTGAGCAGCACGGCGACGCGCCCGCCACTCGCCTCGTCGACGCCGTCGGGCAGTTCGTCGGTCGCGAGCAGCGACTCGACGAGCAGCTCGGCCAGGCCGTCGGCCGTGGGGACGTCGGCCTCGCCGATGCCCGGTTCGCCGTGGATGCCCATGCCGACGGCCATGCGGCCCTCGGGCACGGTGAACAGCGGTTCGTCGGCTCCGGGCAGCGAGCAGCCCGAGAACGCCACGCCGACGCTGCGGGTGCGTTCGTTCGCCTTGACGGCGACGCGGACGACGTCGGCGAGGTCCGCGCCCTCTTCGGCGGCGGCCGCGGCCGACTTGAAGACGGTCAGGTCTCCGGCGATGCCGCGACGCTTGTGCTTCTCGGCGATCGACGCGCTCGAGATGTCGTCGGTGACGACGACCGTGCGCGTCTCGACGCCCTCGTCGATCAGCTTCTGCTGGGCCTTGTCGAAGTTCAGGACGTCGCCGGCGTAGTTGCCGTAGCTGAGCAGGACGCCCCCGCCGTTCTGGGCGGACTTGGCGACGGACCGCACCTGCTGCCACGAGGGCGACGCGAAGAGGTTGCCGAGGGCGGCACCGTGGGCGAGGCCCTGGCCGACGAGCCCGCCGAAGGCCGGGTAGTGACCGGAGCCGCCGCCGACGACGAGCGCGACGCTGCCGGGAGTCGAGCGGGTCGCCCGGACCACGCCGCCGTGGACCCGTCGCACCCAGCGCTGGTTGGCGGCCACGAAGCCGTCGATCATCTCGTCGGCGAAGTCGCCCGGATCGTTGAAGAGGCGTGTCATGAGAACTCCAGGAGGCGGTGGTCCGGTCGACGGCGCGACGGGGCGGAGAAGGGAGGCGGGGCCCGGGTCGGTGCTCGTCCGGGCCCCGCGGGGGTGAGGGGTGTGACCGTCGGTCAGTCGAGCCCGGCGGTGGCGGCCAGGTCGGCCTGCTCGCGGGGGCTGAGGGTGCCCTCGGGCTTCTTCATCCGGCTGAGCGCGATCATCAGCACGGCGGACAGCAGCATGAAGAACCCGACGATGAACATCGGCGCCTTGTAGTCGCCGGTGACGTCGGTGACGAGGCCCGTGATGTACGGCGCGCTGAAGCCGGCGAGGTTGCCGACGGTGTTGATGAGCGCGATGCCCGCGGCCGCCGCGACCCCGGTCAGGAACTGCGTGGGCAGGGTCCAGAAGTTGGGCAGGGCCGCGAAGATCGCCATGGCGGTGACGGCGATCACCGCGATGGTGAGGGCGGGGGTCTGGGCGTAGAGAGCGAGCGGGATGCTCACACCGCCGACGACGGCGGGGATCACGATGTGCCAGGTCTTGAGACCGCGACGCGAGGCGTCACGCGACCAGAAGTACAGCGCGAGGGCGGCGGGGACGTAGGGGATGGCCGTGATGAAGCCGCGCTGGGTGACGGTGAACTCGGTGCCGAACTGCTCCTGGAAGCCGCCGATGATGGTGGGCAGGAAGAAGGCGAGCGCGTAGAGGCCGTAGATGAAGCCGAAGTAGATGAAGGAGAGCATCCACACGCGGCCGTTCCTGAAGACGACGCCGAGGCCCGGGTGCTTGCCGGTGGTCGAGACGGCACCCGTCTTGGTCGAGGCCTCCTTGACCAGTGCCTGGGTGAGCCAGACCTGCTCCTCCTTCGTGAGCCACTTGGCGTCGGCGGGCTTGTCCTTCAGGTAGAACCAGGCGACGATGCCGACGACGATCGCGGGGATCGCGACGCCCGTGAACATGAAGCGCCAGCCCTCGAGGCCGAAGAAGACGCCGTCGTGGCTGATCAGCCAGCCGGCGAGCGGGGCGCCGATGACGGTGGTGAGGGGCTGGGCCAGGTAGAAGAGGGCGAGGATCTTGCTGCGGTGGGCGGCCGGCACCCACAGGCTCAGGAAGAGGATCGCGCCGGGGAAGAACCCGGCCTCCATGACGCCGAGCAGGAAGCGCAGCGCGACGAGCTGCTCGAAGTTCTGCACCCAGGTGAAGAGCAACGCCACGATGCCCCAGGTCACCATGATGCGGGCGAGCCACTTGCGGGCGCCGAACTTGTGCAGGGCGAGGTTCGACGGCACCTCGAGCAGGATGTAGCCGATGAAGAACACGCCCGAGGCGAAGCCGAACTGGGCGGCCGACAGGGCGAGGTCGGACTCCATGCCGTTCGGGGCGGCGAAGCCGATGGCGGTGCGGTCGAGGTAGTTGATGAAGAACATCAACGCCACGAACGGGACGAGCCGGACGGCCACCTTCTTGATCGCGGACTTCTCGACCGCGCTCTGTGGCGCGGACGTTCGGGTTGTGGTGTCCACATCGACTCCTTCGGATCTAACGACGTTGTTGGATGACGCCTTCGACCGATGCCGGTGGCGCGCAGGGACCATCGTGCCTTTTCCGTCCATATCTGTCAACCGGTTGACCAATTGGACGATGCGAATGGACTGCGAGCTCGTCGGCGACGGCAGGACCACGGGCCCCGCTGACTAAGCTCGCACCGTGCCGGCATACCCAGAGAGCGACCCCACGAGCCTCGATCTCGAGCTCGAGATGGTCCCGCGCGGCACCGCGGTGAGCGAGGTCGTCAAGCAACTCGTGGCCCTCTTGACCGCCGGCGAACTGACCCCGGGGTCGCGCCTCCCGCCCGAGCGGCAGCTCGCCGAGCGCCTGGGCGTCGGCCGGTCGGCCGTGCGCGAGGCCCTGGCCGCCCTCGAGATCCTCGGCATCGTCACGGTGCGGCCCGGGTCGGGCACCTACCTGCGCGACCAGACCTCGGAGCTGCTGCCGACGACGCTCAGCTGGGGCCTCATGCTGAACGCGGCGCGCACGCGAGAGCTCATCGAGGTGCGCGGTGGCCTCGAGATCCAGGCCGCGGCCTACGCGGCCGAGCGCGCCACCGACGCCGACGTCGAGAAGCTGCGCGGCTTCGTCGAGGCGATGGCCGACTCGCTCGGCGACCTGGACGCGTTCCTCCAGGCCGACATCCGGTTCCACCTGCAGATCGCCGTCAGCGCCGACAACGTCGTGCTCAAGGACCTGCTGCAGAGCACCCGGTCGCTGCTGCGCCTGTGGGTCGAACGAGGGCTGACCGAGAAGGACCAGGCCGAGGCCGCCTACCGGGAGCACCGGGCCGTCTTCCGGGCGATCGAGGCGCGCGACCCCGACGCCGCGCTCGCGGCGATGCGCGACCACATGGCCACCGCCGCCGACCGGGTCCGGAGCGCGACGGTCGCCTAGGCCGGGTCGACGGTTCGCCGTGGGCGGCTCGGCGGTACCACCACCACGCGAGGACGCAGGAGGCGCGGGTCACGTGACCCGCGCCTCCTGCGTCTGGTGGTGGTGGCGGTGCGACCCGCGGGGTCAGCCGCGGCGGCGGAGGGTGCGGTGCGCGAGGCCGGCGACGGCGGCACCGACGAGGGGTGCCACGACGAAGACCCAGAGCTGCGCGAGGGCGTCGGGGCCGCCGTAGAGGGCGGCGGCGACCGAGCGGGCCGGGTTCACCGACGTGTTGCTCACCGGGATGCTGATCAGGTGGATGAGCGTCAGCGTGAGGCCGATGGCCAGCGGCGCCAGGGCCTTGTACTCACCCTTGGCGGTTACTGACAGGATCACGCCGACGAAGACGGCGGTCAGCACGACCTCGGTGACGAGCACGGCTCCGAGACCGAAGCCGCCGGGCGACGACGCGCCGAAGCCGTTCGACGCGAAGCCCGAGTCGCGGGCCGCCGCGAAGTAGCCGGCGGGGCCGTCGGCGGCGACGAGCGCGACGACGCTCGACCCGGCGGCGGCTCCGACGAGCTGCGCGACGACGTAACCGGGCACGCTCGACCACGGCGTGCGACCGGCCAGGGCGAAGCCGACCGTCACGGCCGGGTTGAAGTGGCCGCCCGAGATGTGGCCGACGGCGTAGATGCCCGCCATCACGCTCAGCCCGAACGCGAAGGCCACGCCGAGGAAGCCCACGCCGAGCGCGTTGCCGTCGTCGGGGAAGGACGAGGCGAACACGGCCGTGCCGACGCCTCCGAGCACGAGCAGGAACGCTCCGAACGCCTCGGAGGCGTAGCGCGCCAGTGGCGTGTACGTCTCGGCGTGCTGCGTGCGCTGCTCTTTGGTGTTCCGGCTGGCGGAGGGGGTGCGGGGCATGGCGGTTCTCTCGTGTGTGGTGGGTGTCGGGGGTGTCGGGGGAGACGGGCTAGTCGTCGGACGAGGTGAGGTTCTTCACCGTGTCGACGGGGACCGGCGGGATGCCGCGCTTGACGCCCCGCAGGCCCGCGGCGACGAGCACCGCGGTGACGACGGCGAAGACGGCGAAGACGATCAGCGCGGCGGCCCAGAGGGGCACGGCCAGGGCGAGCATGGCGACGGCGGTGCCCGCCAGGAGGATCACGGTCACGATCGCGAGGACGGCCCCGACGGCGAGCAGCACGACTCCGGATCGCGCGTCGCGCGCCCGTCCGGCGATCTCGTCGCGGGCGGAACTCAGCTCGGCACGGACGGCCTTCACGAAGGGCTCGATGGCCCGGGTGCCCAGCTGGTCGCGGAACCGACCGGCGAATCCGGCCTCGCCCTGCTTCTCGTCGGCTGTGCTCATGGTGGTCCTTCTCTCGCTGAGGCCACTCGGGGCGGTGGCCGGGGATCGCCGTGCCGCGATGCGGACACACCATTCGGACGCGTGCGGCGCCCCACCCGTCATCGACCTCCAGCGAGCTTCCAGCCTCGGTTCGGCGGGCACTCGCGAACCGGCCAGGCGGGGGACAACGTCAGGCGTCAGGCGTCAGGCAGGATGGCCTGGTGGCGCGACGCGAGGTTCCCGTGATCGGCCTCGTCGCGTCGACCAGCGCCGCGGTGCGCCAGGCGGACGGGCCCGACCGGTTCGCCCGCACCGATGCCGCCGTCGACCGGCTGCGTCACGGCGGACGCTCACGCGAGGACGCCCTCTACCTGCTGTCGTCGTACTGGACCGGCGAGCACGGCCGACAGCTGCCGACCCCACGCACGCTGATGATCACCATCGTGGTGACGGTGGCCGTCTGCATTGCTGCCGTCGTCGCCTTCGGCTCGACCGGCATCGCATGGCTCGCCGCCGTCTTCTTCGGCGGAGGACTGCTCTGGCGCGGAGCCGTCGAACTGCGGCGCCTCCACCGCAACTGGTACGGCTCGCCCGAGCGGCGCACCGCCGTCCGCTCCCTCGTGGGCGTGGCCCTCGACGTCGTCGGCGTCTACCGCGACGGCTACCGCCTCCCCCGGGAGGCGCGCGCGGCTGACCGACGCTGGGCCCGGTCCTCTGAGCGTCCAGGACGAGGTGCCGGCCACATGTGTTGCTTCCTCGCGTACACGCGAGGCACCGGGCCGTCGGCCGGGGTCAGTCGGCCAGTCGGCCTCGGAGCTCGATGGCGATCTCGGAGGCGTCGAGGTTCGCGAGGGCGTCCGCGAGGACGTCGGCGTCGAACAGGCCGTTGTCACGGGCGTCGAGCAGGGCCTCGCGCTGGGCCGTCAGCATCGCGAGCGTGTGGGCCATCGAGGCGTCGAAGCCCTCCTTCGAGCGGTCCGCCGTGCGGGGATCGGGGCCGGGCACCGCGTCGGCGCTCTCGCGCATCAGCTCGAAGATCTTCGTTCGCTCGGACTCGTTCTGCGCATGCTCCGCGGTCTGGTCGACCGGCGGCGACAGCCGCCTCAACAGGGGCCCGATCGTGCCGCCCTGCAGCAGCAGCGACAGCGCCGCCACCGCGAACGCGATCAGCACGAGCACCGGGCGCTGCGGGGTGTCCTCGGGCAGCGTCTGCGCCGCCGCGACCGTCACGGCGCCGCGCATGCCGGCCCAGACGACGGCCGTGCCGTCCCGCCAGCCGAGCGGCTGCCGCAGGAAGTACTCGATGTCCGCCAGCCCCTGCGTGACGCGCCTCGTGAACTGGTCGAGGGTGCGCTGAGAGGGGGTGCGGGTCCTGCCCTCGGGGCGACGTCGACCGCGTCGAGGGGAACGGGCGCGGGGTGACCGACCGGCCTCCGGGACGTCCGCGGGCTCGCCCACCGCGCCTCCTGCGGTGTCGCCGGAACCTGAGCCCGCACCGGCACCCGCACCGGCATCGGCCTCGACCTCGAGCTGCCGCGGGTCGGTGCGCGCCCGCCGGTTCAGCTCGGCGAACGAGCCGCCGGCGCCCTCGGACTCGATGCGCAGCTGCATGCTCTGCACCCGCGGCTGCATCGCCTCGGCGTGCCGCGCCCGGGCCGACAGCACCCGCAGCAGCGGCGCGACGTACGCGGCCCGCACGACGATCGTCAGCACCAGGGCGCCGACCGCGACCAGCAGGGCCGGCAGCACCCCGGCGTGGTCTTCTTGCACGTCGGTGACGATCGACTTGATCTGCAGACCCATCGTCAAGAAGACCGCGCCCTCGAGCACCAGCTCGACCGTGCGCCAGTTCTGCGAGTCCGACAGGCGATTCTGCGGCGACAGCACCCGCGGCGCCCGGATGCCCGTGACGAGACCCGCGACCACCGCCGCCACGAGCCCGGACGCCCCGACGGCGCTCGCCGGGAGCGACGCGACGAACGGCACGGCGAACGAGATCACCGTGTTGACCGTCGAGTCGGTCAGCCTGCGCCGGACGGCCAGGTTGGCCGCGCCGACGACCAGCCCGATCACGAGCGCCACGACGACCGAGTAGGCGAACGTGCCCAGCGCACCCCAGAACGAGAAGGAGGCGGCGGTCGCCACGATCGCCGTGCGCAACAGCACCAGCGCGGTCGCGTCGTTGAGCAGGCTCTCGCCGTCGAGCATGGCGACGACCCGCTTCGACACCGACGTCTGTTTCACGATCGAGGTCGCGACCGCGTCGGTCGGGCTGATCACGGCACCGAGCGCGACGCCCCAGGCGAACCCGAGGTCGGGCAGGACGAGCTGGAAGAACACGCCGAGCAGCAGCGCGGTCGCCACGACCAGCACCACGGACAGGCCGCTGATCGCCCCGAACTCGCGACGGAAGTTCATCGCCGGCATCGAGACCGCCGACGAGTAGAGCAGCGGCGGTAGCACACCGGCGAGGATCAGCTCGGGGTCGATCTCGACCGACGCGAACACCGGCAGGAAGCTCGCGGCGACCCCGACGGCGACGAGCAACAGGGGAGCGGCCACGCCGAGCCGCGGGCCGACGACCGTCGCCGCCGCGATCACCACCAAGCCGGTGACGAGCAGGACGAGCAGCTCGGCGATCTCCATCAGACGTCGAGCAGGACGCGCATCGCCTGGATCAGGGCCCGGTTGCCGTCGCGGAGGGCGGCGACCTCGGCCTCGAGGGCGGCGACGCGGGTGCCGGCAGGCACGTGGGTGCCCGCGGTCGCGCGGGTGCCGGTGGTCGCCGGGGGTGCGGGTGCGGGCTCGGGGGCGGCTTCGGGCACGGGAAGGGACGCGGGCTCGGGCTGCGGCTCGGGTTCGCTCTCGGGCGCTGGCTGGGACTCGGGTGCCCGCTCCGGCTCCGGCTCCGGCTCCGGATCGGGCTCGGGCTCCGGCTCCGGCTCCGGCTCGGGCTCCGGCTCCGGCTCCGGCTCCGGATCGGGCTCGGGCTCGGGCTCGGGGGCAGGATCGGACGTCGCCCAAGGGTCGTGCTCGGATGCGCTCGCGGGTTCCGGTTCGGTCGCGGGTTCCGGTTGCGTCGCGGGTTCCGGGCGGGTCGCGGGTTCCGGTTCGCCTGCGGGTTCCGGAGGTGCGGCGGACCCAGGTGCCTCGGCGGGTCCGTCGTCCGTCGGGGACGCGACCCGCGCCTCCTTCGTGGTCTTGACGACCTGCGAGAACTTGGGGCGGGGCTTCCGCTGCGACTTCGGGGACTCGGGCGACGCCTCGTCGACCCAGTCGCTGAGGGTCTGGCGGGGGACGTTGAACTCTTCCGCCACGACCGTCAGGACGTTGCGGTCGGTCGGGTTGGTCATCTTGCGCTGCAGCACCCTGGCGGTCGCGGCCTCGCGGGTGGCGTCGTCGTACCACTGGTCGAAGGGCATGATGCGATTCTAGGGACGCGCGGCCGCCCGGTTTCAGCCGTCGGTGAGAGCCGCCGCGTACGCACGGACCGACCGGTGGTACCGGGGCAGGGTCGGCTCGACGGCCTCGATCGCCACGCGCAGGGCCTCGTCGGGGCGGCCCGCGCTGTGCAGGGCGAGCGCGAGGAACACCTGCGGCGCGGCTCCGGTGGCGGGGTGCAGGGGGGCGTCGCGGAGCATCGTGATCGCCTCGTCGACGCGGCCGAGGTTGCGCAGGGTCGAGGCGTGCTGCACCACCATGCGCGCGGCACGGTCGGGGTCGACGGCGTCGAGGCCCGCCTCGGTCGCGGCGGCGTAGTGGACGTGGGCCTCGGCCTCGCGTCCGCCCGAGTCGTGCGCGCCACCGAGCTCGAAGGCGCCCAGCGCGGGGTGCGGGGCCGCGGCGGCCAGGGCCGCCATGCGCTCGATGCGCTGCTCGTCGTCGACGGTCTCGTCGGCCCAGAGGGCGGCGACGCGACCCTCCCAGTCATCGGTGCTCATCCGGCCACGCTAGCGCCGAGACCGTGCCCGGGAGCGCACTCCGGAGCCGGGTGAGGTGGGCGGCGTGGCCGACTCGACCCGCGCCTCCCGGGGTCCGCGTCAGCGGCCGGTCGAGGCGCGCAGCGTGTCGGACGGGCGCTCGCCGAACCGCGCCGCGTAGGCCGCGGCGAAACGGCCGTGGTGGGTGAAGCCCCACCGGGCCGAGACGGCGGTGACGTTCGCCCCGCCCGGTGCCGCCGCCACGAGGTCGTCACGCACCCGCTCGAGCCGCAACCGGCGCAGGTAGGCCGTCGGCGTCGTGTCGAGCGATCGCCGGAACCCTTCTTGCAGGCTGCGGACGCTCGTGGCGGTCGCCGCGGCGAGGTCGGCGACGCTCCAGTCGCGGGCGGGGTCGTCGCGCAACAGGTCGACGGCTTGCGAGACCGCCCCGGCGCCCGCCGCCGGCACGGGGGCCCGCAGCGCCTCGGAGTGGTTGTGTCCCTGCGAGAAGAGCAGGGCCTGCACGAGCGACCGCTCGAGGTGCCGCACGGCCAGCGGGTGCTGCAGCACCCCGTCCACGTGCCGGGACGCCTCGTCCACGACCCGCACCGCCTGCAGCACGAGCTGCCCGCCCGCCGTCAGGTCGAGCGCGGGGTCGAACTCGACGGGAGCCAGCGAGGTCGACTCGAGCAGGCTCTCGATCTCCCGCTGCACCTCGGCGCGGGGGATCATCAGGGCGATCTGCGCGAAGCCGTCCCCGCAGTCGAGGTCGACCGGTCGACCCGGCATGAAGACGGCGGCCGACCGCCGCGTCGCGTCGACCCGGCGCCCGCCGGCGGCGCGCAGGACGGCCCGACCGGCCGTCGGGATGTCGACGTGGTAGTTGTCGGGCTCGGACGTCCGGATGCGGACGGCCCGGTCGAACCGCATGTAGCCCAGGGTCACCCGGCCCGTGCTCACGGCGTTCAACTCGAGGCCGAGTCGGCCCGAGGCGCTCGCGGTCGGGAACTCCACCGGCAGGAAGGCCTCGCCCAGCACCCGCCGCGCGTCGTCGACGCCGCGGCACGTCGCCACGCGATGTGCCGCGAACACCTCCGGGTCGTCCTCGCTCATGGGCCGACACTACCGAGCGCCGGGGCCGTCGCTCGACGCTCGCCGTGCGGATCGGACGGGACGCCGCGCGGATCGGACGGGACGCCGCGCCGGGCGGATGGCGGCGGACGCCGGGCGCTGCCACCGTGGAGGTCCGCCGATGCTCACCATCTCGGCGACGAACGGTGGCCCCACCCGTCGGGGGGAGGGGCCACCGTTTTCTCGTGGGCGGGCAGGCGCGGGCGAGCGGGCGCGGGCGGCGTCCCGGGGTGCCGACCCGCGCCTCCTCGTCCCCGGGTCAGGCCGGGGTCGCGGCGCCGACGCGCGTCGCGAGCACGTCGCGCACGGTCGTCCAGCGGGCGGGTGCGTAGCGGGCGCCGTCGACGTGCCGCAGCTGCGCGTCACCGCTGAACATGTTGACGAAGTACTGCATGCCCTGCCAGGCGGGGAAGGTGCCGTCGTCCTTCGAGGTGCGGCGCATGACGGCCGCCATCGCCGCGAGGGTGCCGGTCGTGCCCGCCCACTGTGGCTTGAACGGGGTGCCGGTGAGCTCGCTCATCGTGCGGGCGACCTGGCGGGCCGTCACCCGGTCGCCGGCGACCTCGACCACGCGCGGCGCCTCGGGGTCGAGGGCGACCCGGGCGACGACGTGGGCGACGTCGTCCTTGGTCGTGAAGTCGAGCACCTGGTCGGCCGACGACCAGAACAGCACGCGCTTCCGGTCGAAGAGCACCATCGGCGCGTCCCCGGTCAGCAGGTCGGTGAACATGCCGTTCAGCACCGACGTCGCCCGGATCGGTGCCGCGTCGAGGAACGCCGCGAACTCGCGCCGCAGCTCGAAGTTGCGGTTGCTGCCCGGCGGGATGCTGCGGTAGTCGGCCGAGTAGTCCGACGGCACGAACCGCGGCACGCCCGCCGCGACCGCCGCCGTCAGCAGCGCCCGCTGCGCGTCGACGATCACCGGACGGACGCCGCTCACGGCCGACACGACGACGTCGGCCCCGCGCGCGGCCTCGGTCAGGGCCGGCACGTCAGCGTAGGAGGCGCGGGTCACCTCGACCCGGTCGTCGTCGGCGAACAGCGTGGTGGCGCCGGTGCTGCCGGGGCGGGTCAGGACGCGCAGGCGCACGTCGTCGGGGGCGTCGCGGCGGGACAGCAGGTCGCGGGCGATGCGCTGCCCGAGATCGCCGGTCGCGCCGGCGAGGAGGACGGTGGTGGTCATGGGAGGGGCTCGTTCCGTCGGGGGTCGGAGGCCAGTCTGCGCGTTCTGCGGTGCGGCGGTGCGGGTGCGGCGGGGATGCGGGTGCGGGTGCGGCGGCGCGTCGGGGCTGGGGGGTGCGGGTGCGGGTGCGGCGGCGCGGCGGGGTGCGGCGGGGCTGGCGGGTGCGGGCGCTAGGGGTGCGGGTGCGGGTGCAGCGGGTGCGGGTGCGGCGAGTGCGGGTCGCACGACACCATGAAGTGGACACCGCACCATGGCAAGGGCTGGTGCCGTGTCCACTTCGTAGTGCTGCGGCGGTCTCGCCGGGCGGGGCGGCGGGGCGCGGCGGGCCCGGGCCTCGCTAGGGTCGGGGGATGGGAACCGCCGGTGTCGTCCTGCTCGTCGTCGGAGCCGTGCTCTTCGTGGCCGGGTTCGCCCTGGCCCTCCGCCTGCGCCGGCAGGGTGGAGCACCCGTCATGAGCGGCCGCTGGCTCGGCGTCGTCGCCCTCAGCAGCATCGGTGCGGCCGTCGTGGTGGTGAGCGTCACCTTGAGCTGGTCCTAGAGCGTCGGCACGACGACCGTCCCGACGACGAACGTCGCCCCGAGCGTGAGGGTCGACAGCACGACGACGATCCAGGCGTCCCGCCGCTTCTTCGCGACGTCGGGGGCCGTGGCGCCCGCGTGCCCGCTGCCCCGCCGGGTGCCGACCAGCACCACGATCGACCACACGAGGAACGCCACCGAGAGGGCACCGACGCTGCTGAGCACACGCCCAGTGTGCCGGACGTCACGACGGTGCGGGCCGAGGAGGCGTCCGGTCCGTCGGGCACGCGACCCGCGCCTCCCGGGCCGACGGGCTCTCGGGTTCAGGGGCCGACGGGCTCACAGGCTGACTGACCGACGCGCCGACCGGGCCGACGGGCCGACGCGCCGCCGGGCCGACCGGCCGACGGGCACCGGCCGACCGGCTAGGCGTCGTCGAGGGCGTCGAACGCGTCGCGGGCACGGGTGACCTCGGGCAGGCTCGCGGCCGACCAGCGGTAGAGGTCGTCGACGAACGCCTGCACCGAGTGGGCGAGCGGGGTCAGGTGGTACTCGACCGCGACCGGGCGGGTGCCGAGCACCCGCCGCTCGACCATGCCGTTGCGTTCGAGCCGACGCAGCGTCGTCGTCAGGGACTTCGCCGTCACCTCGGGCACGGCTCGACGGAGGTCGTTGAAACGGCGCGGGGACTCGCAGAGCTCGTCGACGACCTGGAGCGACCACCGGTCGAGCACCTGCCCCAACAGCTCGCGGTGCTCGGGCGTGATCACGGCGGAGGAGGTGTCGTGCATGCCACCTAGTCTCGTTGAGGTGCCCTGCGTCCGACCCGTAGACAGGTCGTCGAGGTCGCCAGGGCGGCGGCCGCGAGAGGACACCGTGACCACCCAGCTCAGCAGCCCCGAGGGCATGCTCGCCCCCGTCCCGTACCACCACGTCTCGGTCGCGACCGGGTCGCGTCACGTCGAGGTGGCGGGACAGGTCGGACACCACGACGACGGCCTGCCGACCGACCTCGCCGGGCAGGTGTCGCAGGCCCTGCGCAACACGGCACGCGGACTGGCGGCGGCCGGCGCGACCTTCGCGGACGTCACGCGGCTGCGGTTCTTCGTCGTCGGCTGGACGGTCGACCGGATGGACGACTTCACGGCCGGGGTCGACGCCGTCGCCGCCGAGCTCGGACTGCCGCAGCCGATGCCCCCGGCGTCGCTGATCGGCGTCGAGATCCTCTTCGAGCCGGGCGTGCTGGTCGAGGTCGAGGCGTCCGCGGTCGTGGACTGAGGAGGCGCGGGTGGGTGACCAGCGCCTCCTCGCGTCCGGCCTCGGCGCCGCCACCCCGCGAAGGGGTGGCGTGGTGCCCACTTCGTGGCGTCGTGTGCCCGGGCACGCCCCGAGGGGAGCACGATGGCGGGGACCCGCGGCGCGCGCGGGCGATCGGAGACGACCCCATGAGCACCACCGACCCCGACGACTTCGTCACCCGTGCCGCACGCCGGGCCCGCGAGCTGATCGACACCGCCGACGTCCTGCCGCCCGACGCCCGGGGCGCCCTGCGCGACCTCGCCGACCGGGCCGAGACGGCGGTGCGCGACGTGACCGACCGCGCCGGCTCGTCCGCGCACGACCTGGTCGACCGGGCCGAGGACCTCGCCGACCGCGCCGAACGGACCGTGCGCGACGCCGCCGAGACCGTCGCCACCGCCGCCCGTGAGGCCACCGACGACGCCCACCGCCGCTACCGCCACCGCACCCGCGTCACGAACGCCGTGGGGGCCGCCGTCATCTCGGGGCTCGTCGTCGCGCTCGTGGCGAGCCGCCGCCGCGAGTGAGCGGCGGCGGGGACGCCTGCCCGCGTCACTCCGCCACGAACTAAACACGCCGCCACGTTCAAACGTGGCGGCGTGTTTACATCGTGGCGGCGTGCGGCCTAGCCCCGCACCTGCACCCGCCGCCGCACCCGCACCCGCCGCACCCGCACCCGGCTCAGCCGACCGGCGTCCAGACCGACCCGGCCCCGGACGACCGCTCGACCGCGTCCAGCACCCGCTGCACCTGCAGCCCCTCGGCGAACGACGGCGTCGGCTGCCGCCCCTCGGCCAGGGCCGCCACGAGGTCGCTCAGCTGGTGGGTGAACGCGTGCTCCCAGCCGAGGCCGTGACCCGCCGGCCACCACGCCCCGACGTAGGGGTGCTCGGGCTCGGTCACCAGCACGCGGCGGAAGCCCGAGTCCGGGCCGTCGACCTCGAGCAGCTCTAGTTCGTTCGGACGCTCGAGGTCGAACGCCACGGCTCCGCGCGAGCCAGAGACCTCGAGCCGGAAGGCGTTCTTCCGGCCGGTCGCGAACCGGGACGCCTCGACCGACGCGATCGCGCCTCCGTCCATCCGGGCCGTGAACCAGGCGGCGTCGTCGACGGTCACGGTGCCGCGCTCCGAGCCCGCGACGCCGCCGAGGCCCGAAGTCGCCACCGACTCGTCGACCAGCGGCCGCTCGGTCACGAACGTGTGCAGCGTGCCCGACACCTCGGTCACGACGAGGCCGGTCACGAACTGCGCCGCGTCGACCGCGTGCGCCCCGATGTCGCCCAGCGCACCCGACCCCGCGACCGACTTGTCGAGCCGCCAGGTCATCGGGTCGTCGGCGTCGACCAGCCAGTCCTGCAGGTACTGCGCCCTCACCTGGCGCACCTCGCCGAGGCGCCCCGACCGCACGACGTCGCGCGCGAGCGTCACCGCCGGCACCCGACGGTACGAGAAGCCGACCATCGCGAAGACGCCGCGCTCGGCGGCGCTCGCCGCAGCCTCGGCCATGCGCTCGGCCTCGGCCACCGTGTTGGCGAGCGGCTTCTCGCAGAGCACGTGCTTGCCGGCCTCGAGCGCCGCCACCGCGATCTCGACGTGCGTCGACCCGGGCGAGCAGATGTCGACCACGTCGACGTCGGGGTCGTCGAGCACGTCACGCCAGTCGGCGGCGGTCGACCGCCAGCCCCACCGGGAGGCGGCGGCCCGGGTGGCGGCCACGTCGCGGCCGACCAGGGTCGCCATCACCGGGGCGAGCGGCAGGTCGACGAAGGCCGGGGCGACCCGCAGGGCCTGCGAGTGCGCCGCACCCATGAAACCGTGTCCGACGAGGGCGAACCGCAGCTCGCCCCCTCCGGTCACCGCGCCTCCTGCAGGTCGACGCCGTCTGCCGCCGAGGAGGCGCGGGCCGGCTCGCCGGCGTCGCCACCGTCCCCCGCCGGGTCGCCCTGCAGGGCACCCCGCACGGACCGCCACGACTCGAGGCGTGCGCGCACCTCGGGGTCGCGCTCGGCCGCGACGGCCTCGCGGTGCGCCGCCTCGAGCACCTCGTCGACCATCACGCGCTGGCCGCTGCGCGTCGAGGCGATCGCCGCCTCGACCATCACCAGGCTCATCACGTTGCCGTGGACCTCGCCGTCGGGCCGCTCGCCCGACCGCAGCGCCCGCGTGAACGCGGCCAGCGACCCGGCGATCTCGACGCCGACGGTGGGCTGCGCCTCGGCGACCCCGGGCGTGCCGTCGAGGTCGCTCGTGGGCTCGTCGTCGCCCGACCACAGGGCCGTGCCGCCCGAACCCGAGACGCGCCAGGCGCCGTTCCACGAGGTCTCGGCCCCGGGGCTGCACCAGGACCCGTCGTAGCGGTAGCGGACGCCGCCCTCGAACTCGACCACGACGCTCGCGGCCGCGTCGCCGCGGTACCAGGACCACGACGGGTTCCACGAGTCGCACCAGACCGAGACGGGGTCGCGGCCGATCAGGTACCGCGCCGAGTCGAAGGCGTGGATCGCCATGTCGAGCAGCAGCACGTCGTCCATCTGCTCGCGGAACCCGCCGAAGTGCGGCGCCCGCGCGAACGAGGTCGACACCATGCCGACGTCGCCGAGCAGCCCGGCGTGGGCCCGCAGCGCGACGAGCTGGTCGTTGTACCGCCGTGACTGCGACACCATGAACAGTTCGCCCGTCACCTCGGTCGCCGCCGTCAGCGACAGGGCCTCGGCGACCGTCTGGGCGGCCGGCTTCTCACCGAGCACGGGCAGGCCGAGGCGCAGCGCCTGCATCGTGACGGGGTGGTGCGCGACCGGCACGGTCACGTCGAGCACGGCGTCCGGGGAGGTGCGTTCGGCCAGCCGGGCCAGGTCGCGGTCGACGGGCAGGTCGGGCAGGCCCGCCGCGACGGCTCCGGCCCGGGCGGCGTCGAGGTCGAGGTCGACGATGCCGACCAGTTCGACGTCGGCCGACCCGGCCACGGTGCGCAACCAGGCGCGGCCCATCTCGCCGGCGCCGACCTGGATCACGCGCACCGCGCCTCCTGCGTTCTCGAGCCTGCGGAAGCCGCCGGGCGTCGCGGCACCCGCGGGGCCGACGTCGGCGCTCACGCCTCGACCGGTTCGTCGATCGGGCCCGAGTAGTCCTTGCCGTCGAAGTACTCGCCGAGGTCGTAGCGCAGCAGGGTGGGCGTCGCGCGCTCGCGCTCGGGGCGGGCCCACTCGGCGCCGTTCGAGATCACGCGGCGGACGTCGGGGTGGAAGTACACCGGGAAGTCCTGGTCGCCGGGCGAGAAGAAGAAGATCTTGCCGAAGCCGCGACGGTAGGTCATGCCGCTGCGGAACACCTCGCCGCCGGTGAAGCCCGAGATGAAGATCAGCTCGTCGGGTGTCGGCACGTCGAAGTACTCGCCGTACATCTCTTGTTCGGGGATGACGATCGGGTTCGGCACGCCACGCGTGATCGGGTGCTGCGGGTTGACCGTCCAGACGAGCTCCTGGTCGTGCTCGCTGCGCCAGCGCAGGGTGCAGGTCGTGCCCATCAGCTTGGTGAAGATCTTCGACCAGTGGCCCGAGTGCAGCACGACGAGGCCCATGCCGGCGAGCACGTGACGGTGCACCCGCTCGACGACCTCGTCGTCGACGTCGGCGTGGGCGGCGTGGCCCCACCAGGTCAGCACGTCGGTCTGCTCGAGCACGCTCTCGGTGAGACCGTGCTCCGGCTGGTCCATGGTGGCGGTGCGGACGACGGCGTCGGGCAGGTTCTCGGCGATGCCGGCCGCGATCGCGCCGTGCATGCCGTCGGGGTACCGGTCGGCGACGTGCTGCTCGACCTTCTCGTGGACGTTCTCGCCCCAGACGGTGACGCGCAACGGTGTGGTGGTCATGGTGGTCCTCTCGTGTGTCATTTGACCGCTCCGCCGGTGGCACCGGCGGCGATGAACTTCTGTGCCGCGAGCAGCAGCACGATGGCCGGCAGCGAGGCCAGCACCGCGGCGGCCATCACGGTCGACCAGTCGGCGGTGTAGGTGCCGATGTACTGGTAGATGCCCAGCGTGATCGGCCGGATGTCGGTCGTGGTGGTCAGGGTCAGCGCCATCAGGAAGTCGCTCCAGGTGAACAGGAACGTGAAGAGCCCGGCCGTGATCATGGCGTTGCGGCTGATCGGCAGCACGATGCTGCGGAAGGCCCGGAAGTTGCCGGCGCCGTCGACCTTCGCCGCCTCGACGATCGAGGTGGGGATGTTCAGCATGAACGCCCGCATGATCAAGATGGCGAACGGCACCCCGGCGGTCGAGTCGGCCAGGATCAGCCCGGGGATCGAGTTCAGCAGGCCGAGGTCGTTGTACGCCGCGTACAGCGCGTTCGCGACGACGATGCCCGGGATCATCTGCGAGATCAGGATGGCGAACAGCACCGCCCCGACGCCCCTCACCTTGAACTGCGCCAGGGCGTAGGAGGCGGGGGTCGCGATCACGAGGCTGAGCACGACGCTGCCGAGTGCGATCACGAGGCTCGTGACCAGGTTGCGGCCCTGGTCGGCGAGGGCCTGGGCGTACCCGCCGAACTGCGCCTGGAACGGGAACCAGTCGGCCTCGATCGCCGAGCCCGCGGGCTGCAGCGAGATGTTCACCATCCAGTAGACGGGGAACAGCATGACGGCGAGCAGCAGCACGCCGACCGCGGTCAGCAGGTACTTCTTCGGGCCATCGGCCCGGGGACGACGCGACCGGGCGCCGCGGGCCACGGCCCGGGTGCTCGGCACGCGCAGGGCGGTCTCACTCATCGACGGCCTTCCGGTTGAGTCGCAGGTACACGACGGCGAACACGGCCGAGATGACGATCAGCACGTTGCTGAGCGCGGCACCCGAGCCGAAGTCGAACTGCTGGAACGACAGGGAGTAGGACTGCGTCGCGACGGTCTGCGTCGCGTTCGCGGGCCCGCCGTTGGTCAACCCGAGGATGATGTCGAGCACCTTGATCGTGTAGACGACGCCGAGCACCAGCACGACGCTGACCACCGGTCGCAGCAACGGCCAGGTCACGTGGCGGAACCCCTTGAAGCCGGTGGCGCCGTCGAGCGACGCCGCCTCGTAGAGCTCGGTCGGGATGTCCTGCAGCCCGCCGTAGAGGATCGTCGTGTTGAACGGGATGCCGATCCACACGTTGACGAGCACGACGGTCAGCAGCGCGACGCTCGGGCTGGTCAGCCAGGGCACGGCGGGGACGCCGAACGACCCGAGGAACTGGTTGAGCACGCCGGAGTCCTGGTCGAGGATCCACTTCCAGACCGCGCTCGACACGATCAGCGGCAGCAGCCAGGGCAGCAGCAGCAACGAGCGCAGCACGCCGTTCAGCGGGAACGCCCGGCGGAAGAACAGGGCGAACAGCAGGCCGATGACGAACTGGCCGACGATCGAGCCGATCGTGAACAGCGCCGTGTTGAGTAGGGCGGTGCCGAACAGCTGCGAGCCGAGCACCTTCGCGTAGTTCGCGAACCCGACGAAGGGGGCCTCGCCCGTGTAGAACGTCGTCGTCGTGTACGCCTGGAAGCTCATGACGAGGTTCTTGACCACGGGGTAGCCGAAGAACAGCACCAGGAAGACGGCGGCCGGCACCACGAAGAGCAGCTGCGAGACGCGCTCCCAGGTCAGGATGCGGCGCCGGGGGGAGCGGGGCCCGGCCCGGCCGGGCCGCCGACGCGACGCCGGGGCGTCGTCGTCGGCGGCCCGCCGGGGGGCGAGCGGGGTGGCGGTGGTCATGTCACTCGCTCGCCTGGGCGTCGTCGAGTGCCTTCTCGGGCGAGGCCTGGCCGGTGAGGGCCGCCTGGATCGCGGTGTAGATCGCCGTCGCGGCGGTCGGCCACTCGGCCCCGAGCTCGGCCGTGCGCGAGCGGGCGCTGGCGACGAGCGTCACGAAGGCCTGCTGGTCGGGCTGCTGCTCGGCGTACGTGTCGGCGACCGAGGTCTTCGACGGGATGGTGTTGCGCTGCTCGGCCATCGCCAGCTGGTTCTCGTCGGAGTTCATGCAGGCCACGACCTTCGCGGCGACGGCCTGACGAGCCGCGTCGCCGGTCTGCGGCACGGTCCACACCTCGCCGCCGAGCGGGGCGACGGCCGTGTCGGAGGCGTCCTTCACGGGGATGGTCACGACGCCGTAGTCGGCGCCGGCGGCGTCGAGGGCGGGCAGCTGCCACGGGCCGTTCACCATCATCGCGGTCTTGCCGGCGATGAACTGGTCGTTGACGTCGGCCTGGGTCCAGTTCAGGACGCTCTTCGACATCGAGCCGTCGGCGACCAGGTCGGTCCAGAGCTGCAGGGCCTCGGCGGTCTCGGGCGTCGCGATGTCCTTCTCGTCGCCGCCGTTCGACCACATGAACGGCAAGAACTGCCAGGACGCCTCGTAGGTGGCGTTGGCGTCGACCGCCATGCCGTAGCGGTCACCCGAGGTGAGCGCCTTCGCGGCGCTCTCGAGCTCGTCCCACGTCGTGGGCGGCTCGATGCCCGCGTCGGCCAGCACGCTCTTGTCGTAGAACAGCGCGATCGTGTTGACGGTCGGGGCCAGCCCGTACAGCTCGCCGTCGTAGGTGCCCGACTGGACGACGCCCTCGGCGTACCCGTCGGCGTCGAGGCCGAAGTCGGACAGGGGCGCGAGGGCGCCGGTCTCGGCGATCTGGGCCAGGTCGGGGTTGTCGAGCATGAGCACGTCGGGCAGGGTGCGCGACGACGCCTGCTGCAGCACGCGCTGGATCAGCGAGCCGCCGGGCACCATCGTGCGCTCGATCTCGACGCCGTTCTCGGTGCCGCACTCGTCGAGGAACGACGTGATGACCTTCTCGTCGTTCTCGCCGTAGTAGTCGACGACGGTCAGCTTCGTGACCTCGCCGCCGGAGTTCGACCCCCCGCCGCCGCCGGTGCACCCGGCGAGGACGAGGGGGACGACGGCGACCAGGGCGGTCGCGGTCAGGGACCTTCTGCGGATCGATGCAGGCTTCATTGCTCAGCTCTCTCTTGGCGACTGGTGGGCGGCTCACGACGTCGGCCACCCGGGCCTGGCCCGAGAGGCGGAGTGCGGCGTCGCGGCTCCGTTGCCGAGAAAGTAGCAGTTAACCGCTTAGCTTGTAAAGCGCTTAACTGGAGTCGTCGGGGACGGTGGCGGCCGGGGCGACCCACGCCGCGCCTCCTCGTCAGGGCGGTCGGGCGCGGTGGCCGTGCCGCCTCGCCGGGGCGGGTCCGGGCGGTCGGGCGCGGTGGCCGCACCGCACTAGCCTGAGCGGCAGGGAAGGGAGGGCGCCGTGGCGACCATGCGAGAGGTGGCCGCGCGGGCCGGGGTGTCGATCGCGACGGTGTCGTTCGTCGTCAACGGTTCGAGGAGCGTCTCGCCCACCACCCACCGGCGGGTCACCGACGCGATGGCCGAGCTGGGCTACACGAACAACGTCGTCGCCCGGGCCCTCGCCAGCAAGCGCACCCGCATCGTCGCGCTGCTCTTCCCCGCCCTCGAGGAGCGCCTCGGCGGCATCGCCCTGCGGATGTTCATGAGCGCCGCCACCCGGGCCTCCGAGCTGGGCTACCACCTCGTGCTCTGGCCGAGCGGCGAGACCGACCAGGACGTCCGCGACCTCGTCTCGGGGCGCCTCGTCGACGGCGTGCTCGTGATGGAGGTGCAGCTGCACGACAGCCGCGTCGAGGCCCTGCTCGAGCTCGGCCTGCCCTTCGTGGCGATGGGACGCACCTCGCAGAACGACCGCGTGCCCTTCGTCGACATGGACTTCGAGGAGGCGGTGGAACAGGCGCTCGACCACCTCGAGTCCCTGGGGCACCGGAGCGTCGGCCTCGTGCTCGAGGACTTCTCGTCGAGCCCGATCGTCGGGTACGGCCCGGCGGCCCGCACCGAGGAGGCCTTCCGACGCTCGACGGCACGGCGGGGCCTGCGGTCGACGCTGGTCACGTGCGGGCCCTCGGCCGCCGGTGGACGCCGGGCGGCACACGACCTGGTCGCGGAGCTGCCCGACGTCACCGGCGTGCTGATCATGAAGGACGACGCCGCCGGCGGCCTGCTCAGCGGACTGGCCGCGACCGGACGCCGCGTGCCGGACGACGTGTCGGTCGTCTCGCTGGCCTCGTCGACCGCGAACGGAGCCGCGACCGAACCCACCCTCACGACGCTCGACGCCCCGGGGGTCGAGATGGGGCGGCTCGCGGTCGAGTCGCTCGTCGCCCGGCTGGACGCCGGGGCGGGTGCTGGGGGCGCGGCGGGCGCGGGGGGTGCGGCGGGCGCGGGGGGTGCCGGGGGTGCGGCGGGTGCGGCGGGTGCGGCGGGCGCCGGGGGTGCGGCGGGTGCGGCGGGTGCGGCGGGCGCCGGGGGTGCGGGCGCCGGCGAGCTGACGCAGGTGCTGCTGCCGTGCGTGCTGCACGTGGCGGGGTCGAGCGGGCCGGCGCCCGGGGTGGGCGCGCGCGGGTAGCGGGACGGCTGACGCGTGCGGTGGCCCGGCCGTGCCCGGCCAGGACGCCCACCGCGCCAGGAGATGGGCACGACGCAAGGACTAGACCTGGCGCTGTGTCCATCCCGTGGTGTGGTGCGTGGGGCGGGTGCTTCGCCGCCACGAAGTGAACATCCCGCCACGCGAAAGGGTGGCGAGATGTTTACTTCGTGGCGGGCTGGCGGGCTGGCGGGCTGGCGGGCTGGCGGGCTGGCGGGCTGGCGGGCTGGCGGGGACGGGGTGTCGTACGGTGGGGACATGGCGACGAGGCAGGCCGGGTACCGGCGCGCGGGGTGGCGTGTGTACCGCCGCGAGGTGGGACAGTTCGTTGGACCCCGGCGCCGTGTCGTGGTGGCGCTCGTCGCGCTGACGGCGGGCTGGCTCGGCGCGGTCGGGGCCGACGCTCTCTTCCGGGGACGGGGCGACTTCCGCTGGGACGGAGCCACGCGCGTGGTCGGTGACCTCGGGTTCGGCTGCGTGGTCGTCGGGGCCGCCTTCGTCGTGATGTTCGCGGTGTGGTGGCGGCGGGACCGTCGGCACCTGCCCCCGGTCCCGTGGCGAGACGACCGGCTCGTCGTCGACCACACGCAGCCCGGGGCGCCCGAGCTGAGCGCGCAGCTGGCACCGCGCCTCCTGGCCTCGGCGGCGAAGCAGTGCTTCGACGCGGTCGGCTCGCTCACCATGCTGCTCGCCTCGTTCGGGGCGGCGATCGTCGGGGCCCTGATCCTGGTGGGCGTGACGGTCGTCTCGGGGGTCCCCGCCCTGTCGTTCGCCGGGTTGCTCATCGGCTCCTTGTCGCTGCCCGCGATGTCGGTGCGGTCGTTCGACGTCCTGGGGCGGGCGGCGGCGGCAGCCGACCTGGCCTCGCAGCACCCGGCGGTCGCCGCCCGCTGACGCGACGCCACCCGCTGACGTGACCCCGCCACGAAGTAAACATCCCGCCACCCGAAAGGGTGGCGGGATGTTTACTTCGTGGCGGGCTGGTGGGCTGAGGGGCTGGCGGGCTGGCGGGCAGGCCGGCCGGACCGCAGGAGGCGCGGGGCGCGTCCGACCCGCACCGCGCCTCCAGGGCTCAGCGAGATCAGGGCGACCGCGTCCCGGCCGGCGCCAGGTGCTCGGCGAAGAAGGCCTCGATGCGCCCCCACGCGTCGGCCGCGTCGACCGGGCTCGGCCCGGCGCCCATCACGCGCAGCAGCGGCCTGAGCGGGGCCGGGCCCGGCAGGGTCTCGTCGAGGAACGAGTGGCCGGCTTCCGGGTACTCCTTGACGTCGTGCGGCACGCGGGCCCGCTCGAGCCCGGCCTCGAGCCGTGCCGCGGCGCCCTTGAGCGACCTGTCCCGTCCGCCGAAGCTGGCGACGATCGGGCACGCGTCGACCAGGACGGCGTCGAGCTCCTTCGGCAGCTGGCCGTAGTTCACCGACGACGCCGCGAACCCGCGGGACGCCGTCATCAGCGCGAAGCCGCCACCCATGCAGAACCCGATCACGCCCGTGCCGCCGGTGACGTCGGCCCGGCCCGCGACGAAGCGGCGGGCGGACTCGATGTCGTCGAACGCCCTACCCGACCCCGACGTCAGCGCCCGGAACGTCGCGACGAGACACTTCCTGGCACCACCCGCCGTGAAGAGGTCGGGCATGAGCACGACGTACCCGGCCGACGCCAGCCGGACGACCTGCGTCCGCATCTCGTCGGTCAGCCCGAACGCCTCGTGCACCATGACGACGGCGGGCCACGGTCCGGCCCCGTCGGGCACGGCCAGGACCCCCGTCAGCCCGCGGGTCGCGGTCGGGATCTCGGTGGGGATGACGACGTCGGTCGTCGTGACCTCGAGGGGAGCGGCCATCTTGTCGACCTCCGGTGGGGCGCGGGTACGGGGCTCGGGGCACGCGACGGTGCGCCCCCGGGGTGGCTCGAAGTCAACACCCCGGTCTCGTCCGCCGCGCGACGCACGTCGGGCAGACGGGCCGCGCACTCCCCGGCCCGCCACGGACCGAGCACGACGCCACGAGATGGACACCGCGCCACGCGAAAACGTGGCGCGGTGTCCACTTCGTGGCGGGATGGCGACGTGGTGAAAGAGAAGCCGGCTGTGGCGACGGCGCGCCACGACCAGCAGTCGCCGACGCTCAGGGGCGCGCCGGCACGGACGCGGGGGCGAGCGCCGTCGCCACCACGGTGACGTCGTCGCTGCGGTCGCGCTCGCGGGCGAGACGCTCGACGACCTCGACGATGCGGGCGGGCTCGGGCGTCGCGGCCAGCAGCCGTTCGAGGTCGTGCAGCGCCTCGAGCTCGACGGGGAAGAGGTCGAGGACGCCGTCGCTCACGCAGACGAACACGTCGCCCTCGTCGAGCTGGGAGCGGTGCCGCTGCCAGCCGGTGCCCACTCCGATGGGCAGGTCGGCCGAGTTCAGCCGGTCGACGCCGCCCGAGGCCCGCCGGACGAACGCGAGTCCGTGCCCCGCGTCGGCCCACAGCACGCCGCCGTCGGCGTCGATGCGCGCGTGGAACGACGTCGTGAACTGCGTCTCGGTGTCGTACGCGCTCGTCGTCAACCCCACGGAGGCGCGGCGGAAGGCCTCGGACGGGTCACCGTCGTCGACGCTGCTGCGGATCACCGAGCGCACCGCGGCTGCGATCATGCCGGCGCCCATGCCCTTGCCCATGACGTCGCCGACGGTCACGGCGATGCCCGTCGAGGTCGGGTACCAGTCGAAGAAGTCGCCGCCGACCTCGCGCGCGGGGACGCAGGCACCGAACACGGCGAACGCCTCGGGCAGCGTCGAGGCGTCCGGGGGCAGCAACGACTGCTGCACCACGGCCGCCCGGGCGAGCTCGCGCTCGACGGCGTGCTGTTGGGCCCGGGCGCGCTCGAGTCGCGCCGTCGCCTGGCGGGCGAGTTCGTTGACCGACGCGGCGACCGTCGCGTACACGATCAGGGCGAAGGCCAGTCGGACGAGCTCGCTCGGCCCCCGGCCGCCCGGGCTGAACAGGTACGGCAGGAGCAGGGTGACGCAGGTGCCCGCCAGGGGCAGCAGCACGTGGCGTCGACCCGGCCAGGAGGCGACCCAGATGACCGCGAGCAGCACGATCGGCAGGAAGACCGAGCGCTGGTCGCCGGTGCCGTAGCGCAACAAGCCCACGGCGACGAAGTCGGCCGCGGGGACGACGAGCTCCCAGCGGCGCAGCTCGCCGTGGCGGACCATCAGGGCGGCGAACGCCAGGGCGGCGACCGCGACGGCGACCCCGAGCCACATCGTCACGGCGTCGGTGACGACGAGCCACGGCAGCACGGCGCTCAGCACGGCTGCCAGCACGACCAGCAGCGAGATGAAGGACTGTCGGAACAGCGGCACCTTCTCGACCGGGACGCTCCGCAGGGCCCGGTTGAGCGCCCGCCCGACGGCGTCGACACTGCCCGTGACACGCCCCATGCCGGTCCCCTCGCTCTCGGGTCGATCGTTCGACCACAGGTGTCGTCTCTTCCGTCTTCGGCACGACGCTACAGGGTGCGGCCTCGCAGGCCGAGGACCCGGGAGGCGCGGTGTGCGGACGACCGGCACCGCGCCTCCTGGGGACGAGACGTCGGGACGCTCCGTCGCCGGGTGGTCGCGCCGGACGACCGGGCGATGGTTGGCTGGGGGGATGAGCGCCATCGACGTCCTCATCCGACTCTCGACGATCCGGGTGCTGCCCGTGGTCGTCATCGACGACGCGGCACAGGCCGTGCCGCTGGCGCACGCGCTCGTCGCGGGCGGCGTGCCGTGTGCCGAGGTGACCCTCCGCACCCCCGCCGCCGTCGACGCGATGCGGGCGATGGCCGGGGTGCCCGACTTCGTCGTCGGGTGCGGTACGGCGGTGACCGCCGACCAGGTCGAGGCGTCCGTCGAGGCCGGGGCGCGGTTCGTCGTCAGCCCGGGGTTCGACGAGTCCGTCGCCGACCGGTGCCGGGCGCTCGGGATGCCCCACGTGCCGGGCGTGGCCACGGCCACCGAGGTCATGCGGGCCCGTGCCGCGGGGTTCACGGTGCAGAAGTTCTTCCCCGCGGCCCCGCTCGGCGGCGCGGCGGCGATCGCGGCGCTCGCCGGGCCGTTCCCCGACCTGCGCTTCGTGCCGAGCGGGGGAGTGGGCCTCGCCGAGGCGGCCTCGTACCGGCTGGACGCCGTGCACTCGGTGAGCACCAGCTGGGTCACCCCACGCGACGCGATCGCCGACGGTCGCTTCGAGCTGGTCACCGACCGGGCCCGGGCGTTCCGCGAGCAGGTGGTCGCGTGACCGGGCCCGAGCAGCCCACGGGGGCCGGCCGTCTCCCGGGGCCGGGGCCGGGGCCGGAGGACCGTGCGGGGCGCGTCGTCGACCGCGTGGTGACGGTCGGCGAGGGGCTCGCCGTCTTCCGCTCGGCGCCGGACGAACAGCTCTGGCGGGCCGACCGGGTGACCGTCGGCACGGGGGGAGCCGAGGCCAACGTCGCCATCACGCTCGCCCACCTCGGCGTGCCCGTCGTCTGGGCCGGCCGGGTCGCCGCCGACTCGCTCGCCCGCCGCGTGACGCGCGAGCTGCGGGCCGAGGGCGTGGGCGTCCGGACCGTCGTCGACCCCGATCGTCCCACCGGCCTGCTGGTCAAGGACGTCGGTGCGGACGGCCGGACCGCCGTCTCTTACCACCGCGCCGGCAGTGCGGGCAGCGCCCTGAGCGTGGCGGACGTCGACGCCCTCGGCCTCGACCTCGCCCCGGGCACCCTCGTCCACGTCACCGGCATCACCGGGTCGCTCTCGACCTCCGCCGCCGACGCGGTCCGGCACCTCGTCGGCCGCGCCCGCGAATCCGGCGCGCTCGTCTCATTCGACGTCAACCACCGGCCCCGCCTGTGGGGTGACCGGCCGGCCCACGAACCGCACCGCGCCCTGGCGGCCGCAGCCGACCTCGTCGTGGCGAGCGTCGACGAGGTGCCCTTCCTGGTCGGGGCGTCGTTCGAGGTCGACCCCCGGGCACCCGGCCTCGAGCAGGCGGAGCTCGCCGCCGACGCCCTGACCCGCGCGGGCCACGAGCACGTCGTCGTCACCGCGGGGTCCGCCGGCGCCGCCGCCCGGCACGACGGACGCCGCGCCACGGTCGCGGCGCACGAGGTGCGGGTCGTCGACACCGTCGGAGCGGGGGACGCCTTCGTCGGGGGTTACCTCGCCGGATGGTCTCGGAGGACGGACCTGGCCGCGCGGCTGCGGCTCGCCAGCCTCTCGGGTGCGGCGGCCTGCCGACACGCCGGCGACTGGGAGGGGGCGGTCGACCTCGACGGGGTCGGGGCCGACCCGCTCACGGGAGGCGACCCCGTCGATCGGTGAGGCGGCAGCGGCAGTAGCGGCAGCCGGTGCCGGCGTCGTGACGGAGCGGTCACGCCGCCGCGGAAGACACACGCCGCCACGGAAGACACACGCCGCCACGTCATCACGTGGCGGCGTGTGTCTTCCGTGGCGGGATCAGGCCGGCGACCCGGTCGGCTCGGCGGACTCGGCCGGCTCCGCGTGACCGGTCGCCGGCTCCGCGTGACCGGTCGCCGGCTCCGCGGACGCGGTCGGCTCGGTGGACCCGGCTGACTCGGCCGGCGCATCCGACGTGACCCGCGCCTCCTGCGCCTCCGGGGTCGACGCGACCCGCGCCTCCTGCGCCTCCGGGGCCGACGCGACCCGCGCCTCCTGGGCGTAGGCGCCGAACCGGAGCACGTCGGCGCCGTACGACGCGAACAGGGCGGTCAGGTCGGTGACGCGGGCCCGGGACAACTTCTTCGTCGGTCGCGAGGTCAGTTCGCGGACCACGCCCGCGAGCTGGGAGCGGTGCGAGACGATCGCCGTGGCCGCGCCTCCGTCGGTGGCGTCGCGCTCGGTCGCGAAGACCGTCGCGTCGCGGTGCGAGTAGAAGACGCAGGTGTCGAACCAGACGCGAGCGCCGACCTCGGCCTGCACCCGGTCGGACAGCCGCTGGGCCTGCCGACGCACTTGCGACGCGGGGGCGTCGCGGCCGAGGTGCGTCCGCACGGTGAGCACGGTGGGGGAGTCCTTCACGACCTGCAGGGCGAACGGAGGGGTCATCGTGCTCTCGTCGAACAGGCCCGCGAAGGCCGGGAACACGCTGCTCGGTGTCAGGCCGTCGAAGACGATGCCGTTCCAGCCCTTGTTCTCGACCACCATCACGCCGGTCTCGCTGAGCAGGACGTGGTCGACCTGCGCGACGAACCGCGAGGAGGCGCTGGTCGCCACCGGCACGAACACCACGTTGGTCAGCAACACGGCGTCGACCCCCAGCTGACGGCAGGCGTCGGCGATGTCGTCGCGCGAGGTGGCCTCCCACTTGAGGCCTGCCGCCACGAGGTCGCGGGCCTGCTTCGCCTCGGTGAGCGCGGCCTGGCGCTCGGCACCCAGGGCGTCGCGCTCGCGGGCGTGCTCGGCGGCGGTCCGGGCGAGGGCGTCGTCGTGGGCGGCGGCGAGGGCCTCGTGCTGCTCACGGGCGGCGCGGGCCTGCTCGTCGGCGGCGGCCTTCGCTGCGGCCACGGCACGTCGTGCCCGGGCCCGCAGCACGACGGCGACGACGATCAGCGCGACCAGCAGGACGGCGGCGACGATCCACGGGACGAGGGTCTGGTCGAACGGCATGCTCCCAGCAGAACACGGGGCGCGGGCGGTGGGGCGGTGCCTCGCCGGGCACGGCCGGGGTCGACCGGGGTAGGGCGGGGTAGGGCTCGGCCGAGCTCGTGGTCGGGGTCGACCGAGCTCGGGGTCGGCATGGCTCGGGGTCGGCCGGCGTAGGAGTCGGCCGGCGTGGGAGTCGGGCGGGGGGCGGAGTCGGGCTCCGGGTCGGCCCGAGCGTCGCCGGCTCCACACCGCCACGAGATGGACACGCCGCCACCTTTTCGCGTGGCGCCGTGCCCATCTCGTGGCGGGATGCGGGCCGGGCCGGGCCGGGCCGCGCCGCGCCAGCCGGGCCGGGCCGGGCCGCGCCGCGCCAGCCGAGCCGCGCCTTGCCAGCCGGGCCGGGTCCGGCGAAGGAGGCGCGGGTCGTCAGCCCGGGACGCCGCGGCCCCGCCACGTGCCCAGCTCGGCGACGTCGCGCCAGCCGAGGCCCTCGTAGAGACGGCGACCGTCGACGCTGGCGAAGAGGAGGCCCGTCGTCGCTCCTCGGACGGCGGCCCCGTGCTCGAGGCCGGCCATGACGCGGCTGCCCAGCCCGCGCCTCCGGAAGTCGGGTTCGGTCGCGATGCGGTCGAAGACCGCGTGGTCGCCGACGACGGCCGCCTGGCCGCGGGCGGCGACGACGCCGTCGAGCTCGACCCGCACGTGCACGACCCGGTCGTCGTCGTCCACGATCACGTCCGGAGGCAGCGGCGTCGGCGAGACCGGGGCGGTCATCATCCGTTCGGCGTGGGTCACGGCGTCGAGCCGGGCGAGTGCCCGGCGAGCGTCGTCGTCGAGGGGGCCGACGACCGACAGCCACGCGTCGGGAGCGGTCGTCGCGGCGACGAGTCGGGCGAGCTCCCCGGAGGTCGGCCGGGCCACGATCCGTTCGACCGCGCGGGTCGCCGCGGCGACGTCGACCCGCCAGGCGTCGCCGTCACGGTGACGGGCGGCTCCGCGCGAGAACGACCAGCCCTCGACCCACCGGTCGACGAGGCGCGTGAGGTCGTCGGGCGTCTCGATCACGCGTCGAGCGTAGGGCTGGTCGTCGCGACGCCGCTGCTCCGGCACGACGCCAGGAAGTGGACACGACGCCACGACTAGTCCTGGTGCGGTGTCCACTTCGTGGTGTGGTGGGCGCGTCGCGTCGCGTCGCGGCCCGCGCTCGCGGCTCTCCGCGGCCTCAAGGCGTCGCGTCGTCGTACACGCCGATCAGCCGGTCGAGGAACCCCTGCACGACGACCCGCTCGGCCTCGTCCATGCCCTCACGAGCCGTTCGATGCCGTCGATCATCGGCAGCACCTGCTCGTGGGCCCGATCGCCCGGGCCGATCGGCCGTCGAGTGGTCCCGAATCGTCCTCCACCCCGTCGGGAAGGACGGTTTCGGACCACTCGATCGAACCGTCGGGACGAGGAGGCGCGGCGCCCGTGCTCGAGGAACGGCCCGGCCCTGCGGAACGGCCCGGCCGTGCGGAACGGCCCGGCCGTGCGGAACGGCCCGGCCGCACGGAACGGCCCGGCCGTGCGGAACGGCCCGGCCCGGCGGAACGGGCCGGACGCACGGAACGGGCGGGCCCGGGGAGCACGGGCGTCCAGGGACGCCCGGCCTCGCCGGACCCGCCCGTCTCTGCGGGGAGGTCGACCTGCCTAGCGAGCCGAGGCGGTCTCGCCGACGCGGGTCGGACCGGCCTCGGCGTCCGCGGCCGAGTCGGTGCCCGAGCCGTCGCCGTCGCGGCCGGCGTTCCGGCGGGCACGGGCCCGCACGAACAGGCTCGACGCGTACACCAGCACGAGCGACGCGAGGATCGCGACGATCACGGCGATCTGACCGCCGGCCAGGCTGATCTGGCCGAACAGGATGCCGACCACGCCGTAGTCCGAGTCGGAGAACGTCGAGTTCGACAGCCCGATGTCACCGAGCACCGGCAGCAGGAACAGCGGCAGGAACGTGATGGCGAGACCGTTGGCGAAGGCGCCGAGCACGGCTCCGCGTCGACCGCCCGCGGCGTTGCCGATGACGCCCGAGGCCGCACCGGTCATGAAGTGTGCGACGACGCCCGGGATGATGATCGCGGTGCCGGCGAAGATCATCACCGACATGCCGACGATGCCGCCGACGAAGCTCGCGAGGAACCCGATCAGCACGGCGTTCGGCGCGAAGGTGAAGGTGATCGGCACGTCGAGCGCCGGGATCGCGTTCTTGACGAGGCGCTCGCTGATGCCCTTGAACGCGGGCACGATCTCGGCCAGCACGACGCGCACGCCGGCGAGGATCACGAAGACGCCCGCCGAGAAGGTCGCGGCCTGCATCACGACGTAGACGATGTAGTTCTGGCCGCCGCTCAGCTCGGTCTCGACGAATGAGGCCCCGGCGAACAGCGCGACGATGACGTAGATGACGGCCATCGACAGCGCCACGATCACGGTGGTGTCGCGGAGGAAGCCCAGTCCCTTGGGGAACGTGATGTCCTCCGTCGACCTCGACGGCTTGCCCTTGCCGCGGGTCAGCGTGGCGACGAGGCCGCTCAGGGCCACGCCCGCGCCACCGGTGTGGCCGAGGGCGACGTCGTTCGACCCGGTGACCTTGCGCATGAAGGGCTGCACGATCGCGGGCGACAGCGTCGTGACGAGACCCTGCAGCAGGGCGCCCCAGAGCACGACGCCCCAGACCGGGAACCCGGCGACGCCGAGGATCACGGCGATCATCGCGGCCATGTAGAAGGCGACGTGACCCGAGAGGTAGATGTACTTGAAGTGCGTCGTCGCGGCCAGCAGCACGTTGACGATGAAGCCGAAGAAGAAGATCAGCGCGGCGGCCGAGCCGTAGTCGAGCAGCACCTGGCCGACGATGGCCTCGTTGTTCGGCACGACGCCCTGAACGTCGAACGCCTGCTGGAACATGGCGCCGAACGGGTCGAGCGAGGCGACCACGACGCCGGCGCCGGCGGCCAGCACCAGGAACCCGACGAGGGTGCGCACGGTGCCCTTGAGCACGTCGCTGAACGCCTTGCGCTGCAGCAGCAGGCCGACGAGCGAGATCAGCGCGACGATGATCGCGGGCTGACGGAAGACGTCCAGCAGGACGGACAGCACGCCCTCCATCAGTTGGCCCCGGCGTCGGGCACGGTGACGCCCTTGCGGATCGCGGTCTCGCGCACCTTGGTGCGCAGCTCGGCCAGGTCGATGATGCTGTCGAGCACCACGACGTCGCCGAGGCCGCCGACCGAGTCGGCCAGGTCGGCACCGACGAAGACGACGTCGGCGGCACCCGGGCCCACCGAGCCGAGGTCGGCGTGGTCGACGTCGACCCCGGTGATGCCCTGCTCTTTGAGGACCTTCTCGATGTTCATGTGGACCATGAAGCTCGAACCGAGGCCCGAGCTGCAGACGGCGAGGAATTTCATGCGTTCTGTCCGATCTTGGTGAGGACCGCCAGGGTGTCGGCGGGGGTGGTGGAGGCGAGCAGCTCGGCGCGGAGCGTCTCGTCGGAGAGCAGGGTGGCGAGGGCCATCATCGTGTCGAGGTGGCTCTGCGGGTCGGTCGCCGCGAGGCAGAAGAAGAGGTCGATGGGGTGTGCGGGATCGTCGGCCAGCAGCACGGTCTCGCCGACCCGCAGGCTCGAGAGCCCGGTGCGCACGACGCCGTTCTCGGGCCGGCTGTGGGCGAGCGCGATGCCGAAGCCGAGGTCGATGTAGGTGCCGCCCGCGGCGATGGAGTCGGTCATGGCCGCGACGTAGTGGTCGCTGATCGCGCCGCTGTCGAGCAGCGGGCGCGCGACGCGTTCGACGGCGTCGCGCCAGCCGTCGACGCGGTCGGCGAAGAGGATGGTCTCGGGGGTGAGGAGGTCGGTCAGCACTGTCGTTCCTGGTGGGTCGGAGACCTCGGCGTCGGGACGCGCGTCGGTCGGGGTCGTGGTGGTCGGGCGGGTTCGGGAGGCGCGGCTCGGCGGCCGAGGAGCGCCCGGGCGGTCAGCCGTGCAGGCCGAAGAAGATCTCGCTGTTCTGCGGGGTGAAGTGGCTGGTGCCGTACGCGACGGCCCGCTCGTCGCCGTCGAACACGGTCGACGCGATCTTCAACAGGGTCGTCCCGAGCGGCACGTCGAGCTCGTCGGCGTGGACGCTGCTCGCGCCGTCGAGCGAGACCAGGAGGTCCTGTCGGGCGAGCGTGACGCCGTGCTCGCGGTCGAGGTGCCCGTACAGCGAGCCGTCGGTGAAGTCGACGGTCGCCGTCTCGGGGAAGAGCGCGTACGGCAGCCAGGTCACGACGAGGTGGTGCAGCGAGCCGTTGACGAAGCGCAGTCGGGTCAGCTCGACGACCTCGTCGGCCGAGTTGATGTCGAGGTGGCTCGCGACCGTCTCGCCGGCCCGCACGACCTTCTGCTCGAGCACGCGCGTGCTGACTGCGAAGCCCTCACCGGTCTGCTGGGCGTGGAAGCCCTTGACCTCGTCGGCGAAGCGCTCGCGGTAGTGCAGGCGGTACTGCGGTTCGGTGACGAAGGTGCCCCGGCCGTGCTCGCGCACCAGGTGGCCGTCGGCGATCAGGCCGTCGACCGCGTGCCGCAGCGTGATGCGGCTGACGCCGTACTCGTCGCAGAGCACGGGCTCGGCCGGCAGCTGCGACCCGGCCTCGAGCTTCTGGATGCGGGACAGCAGGTGCTCGCGCACGGCCACGTACTTGCTCGTGCCGCTCGTGGTGCTCATCCGGTGCCTCCGCGTCGTTGCTGAAGTGGGTCGCCGCCCAGGGGATGGGGCGGCGTCGTGCCGGCCCGTCCCGGCCTGGGTCGTCGGGTCATCGAGTCGTCAGGTCGTCAAGTCGTCATGATGACTTCGACGAGAGTACGTCCCGAGGGGTGGGCACGCAAGTCGGGAGTCGTCTTGATTCGTCATGACGTCATGACGCCTTCGGTTACGGTCGTCGGAGTCCGCGCCCGCCCCACCCCCGAACCGGAGCCCCCCACACGTGACCCACGACCTCGACCACGCCGCCGTCACCACCGCCCGCCTGCTCGCCCTGGACGCCGTCGAGCGTGCCGGGTCCGGCCACCCGGGGACGGCGGCCGCGCTGGCACCCGTCGCGCACCTCCTCTTCCAGAAGCACCTGCGACACGACCCGCTGGCACCCGACTGGGCAGGCCGTGACCGCTTCGTGCTGAGCTGCGGCCACGCGAGCGTCCTGCTCTACACGCAGCTCTTCCTCATCGGCTACGACGTGTCGCTCGACGACCTCAAGGCGTTCCGCTCGTTCGGGTCGCGCACCCCCGGTCACCCCGAGCTCGGCCACACGCCCGGCGTCGAGACCACGACCGGGCCGCTCGGGCAGGGCCTCGCCACGGCCGTCGGCATGGCGATGGCGATGCTGCACGAGCGTGCCGTCGCCGACCCCGACGCCGCCCCGGGCGAGTCCGTCTTCGACCGCCGGGTCTTCGTGCTCGCCTCGGACGGCGACCTGCAGGAGGGCCTCTCGTACGAGGCCGGCGCGCTCGCCGGACGGCACCGCCTCGGCAACCTCACGGTGATCTACGACGACAACGACGTCCAGATCGAGGGCGACACGAGCCTCACGTCGAGCGAGGCCGTCGGCGCGCGGTTCGCCGCCCAGGGCTGGCGGGTCGACCACGTCGGACTCGCCTCGGACGGCGACGTCGACGTCGAGGCCCTCGACGAGGTGCTCTCGACCACCGACCGCCGCGGCGACCGCCCGCACCTCGTCGTGCTCAAGTCGCAGATCGCCTGGCCCGCCCCGAACGCCCGCGGCACCTCGGCCTCGCACGGCGCCCCGCTCGGTGCCGCCGAGGTCGCGGCCACGCGGGTCGAGCTCGGCGTCGACTCCGAGCCCTTCACGGTCGACGACGCCGTGCTCGCCCACACCCGCTCGGCGATCGAGCGGGGGCGCGCCGCCCGCGAGGCCTGGCAGGTCGCCGCCGACGCCTGGGAGCTCGCGCACCCCGTGGCCGCCGCCGAACGGCAGCGCGCACGGTCGCGCACCCTGCCCGCGGACCTCGGGTCGCGCCTCCCCGTCTTCTCGCCCGGCGACACGCTCGCCACCCGCGACGCGTCCGGCAAGGTGATCCAGGCGCTCGCCGAGGCGATGCCCGAGCTGTGGGGTGGCTCGGCCGACCTCGCCGAACCCAACCGCACGGCGATCGCAGGAGGCGCGTCGTACCTCCCCGAGGAGGGTCCCGGCACCGGCCGCGCCGGTCGCAACGTCCACTGGGGCGTCCGCGAGGGGGCGATGGCCTCGGCCATGAACGGCATCGCGCTGATCGAGGGGTCGCGGTTCTTCGCCGGCACCTTCCTCGTGTTCAGCGACTACCAGCGACCGGCCATCCGACTGGCGGCGCTCATGCAGCTGCCCGTCACGTACCTCTGGTCGCACGACTCCGTCGCGCTCGGGGCCGACGGGCCGACCCACCAGCCCATCGAGCACCTGGCGAGCCTGCGGGCGATGCCCGGGTTCTCGGTGGTGCGCCCGGCCGACGGCGCCGAGACGGCCGCGGCCTGGCTCGCGATCCTCGAGAAGGACGGCCCGGCCGGTCTCGTGCTGGCACGCCAGCCGCTGCCCGTCGCGTCGACGCCGGCCGACGTCGTCCGTGAGGGCGTGCGCCGCGGGGCCTACGTCGTCCAGGACGGCACGCCGACCGGCGGCACGCCGACCGGTGCGACGCCCGACGTGGTCGTCGTCGCCACGGGCAGCGAGGTCGCCCTCGTGCTCGAGGCCGTCGCGCAGCTCGACGATCTGGCCGTGCGCGTCGTGTCGATGCCCTGCCGCGAGTGGTTCGAGGCCGAGCCCGATGAGTACCGCAAGCAGGTGCTGCCCCGGGCGGTGTCGGCGCGGGTCGTCGTCGAGGCCGCGGCGAGCTTCGGCTGGGAGGGCGTCGCCGGCCCCGACGGCGTCGTCGTCGGCATCGACGAGTTCGGCCTCTCGGCTCCCGCCGCCGACGCGCTGCGTGAGCGCGGCATGACGACCGAGCGCGTCGTCGCCGCCGTGCGCACCGCGGTCGCCCGGGCCGGGGCGCGCCGGGCCGGAGCCTCCGTCGCCTCCTGACCCGCGCCTCCTCGGCCGGGGCGTCCTCGGCCGGGGTCTCCTCGCGCCTCGCCCCTCCCGGAGGGCGCGAGTGGGCAGGAGGTGCTGCCAGGCTCGCGCCGGAGAGCACCTCCTGCCCACTCGGCGGGGCGGCCGGGCCGGGTCGGGCGCGGGTCGCTACGGCTGGCTGGGCGAGGTCACCGTCACGGCGCCGCTCGCGATCTGGTCGCGCAGGGCGTCCAGCTCGGATGACAGCTCGGGGCTGACCGAGGACTCCAGGTCGTGGAAGGGCGCGAGGTCGACGCCGCCGTTGTCGAGCGTGCCGACGTAGGGCTCGTTGCTGAACGTGCCGTCGGTCGACGACACGGCGATCTGCTGGACGGCCTTCTCGGTGTCCTTGATGACGCTGGTCAGCACGATCGGGCGGTACTCGGCGGGCAGGGTGTCGTAGCCGTCGTTGTCGACCCAGATCACGTCGACGCCACCGGTGGCGAGTGCCGCCGACGCCGCACCCTCGCCGACCTGGCCGGCGACCGGCATGATGACGTCGGCACCCTGGTCGATCAGCGCCTGGGCGAGCTGCTTGCCCTTGTTGACGTCCTCGAAGTCGCCGGTGAACGAGCCGTCCTGCGCCTCCTTCGACCAGCCGAGCAGCTGCACGCTCGTGCCGTGCGCGGCGTTGTAGGCGTCGACGCCGTCCGCGAAGCCGTCCATGAACAGGGTGACCGGGGGCTGGTTGCCGCCGCCGAAGGTCGCGACCTTGCCGGATCTGCTGACACCGGCCGCGAGGTATCCGGCGAGGTACGAGGCCTGCGCGGTGTCGAACAGGATCGGCTTCACGTTCGGGGCGTCGACGGTCTCGTCGACGATGGCGAAGTCGATGTCGGGGTTGGCCGCCGCCTGCTCCTCGGTGGCGGGGGCGAGCTCGTACCCGACCGTCAGCACGAAGCCGCAGCCCGAGTCGACGGCCTGCGCGACGTTCGGGGCCAGGTCGTTCTCGGTCGTCGAGACGAGCACGCGGGCCTGGATGCCGTCGTCCTTCTCCGCCTTCTGCAGGCCCGCCCAGCTCGACTGGTTGAACGAACGGTCGTCGAGACCGCCCGAGTTCGTCACCATGCGGGCGCAGTGGTCGCCCGCGGCGGTACCGCCCGAGGGGCCGCCGTCGGCCGGGGCGCTGGCACACCCCGCGAGCAGGGCCAGGCCGGCGAGGCCCCCGGCGACCCCGAGGAGGCGCGGGTGGCGGAGGCGGGACGACGGACCGTTCCCGGCGCGGGCGGCTCGGGAGCGGGTGGCTGCGGCGGGTGCGGGAGCGGCGGGTGCGGCGGGGCGGACGGGCATGAGGGGGGACCTCCGGGAACGGGTGTGCTGTGGGGTGCCGGCTGTGCGGGCCGGACGGTGGACACAGTCAACTGCCTGCGGGCCTCCGTGCCAAGCGTGTGACGGGCGCGGGCAGTGCCGGGTGCCGCGCCGCGCCTCCTGCGTCTGGTGCGCGCCTGCCGTCGGTAACTCAGGGCATCGGCGCGCGCCGCGCCTCCTGGCGGTGTCGGGGTCGTCGTTCTCCTGAGTTGCCGGCGGGGCGGGTGGTCCGCGACCGGGACGGGTGGTCTGCGTCGGCGGGCAGGCGGGCAGGCAGCCGGGCGGGCAGGCAGGCAGCCGGGCAGGTCGGCGGGCAGGCGGGCCGGACGGGTGGGCTGGTGACGGGGTCGGCGGGCTGGCGACGGCGTCCAGGCGGGCGGGGCACACTGTCGGCATGTACCGAGGCCTGCCGACCATCTCGTTGCCCGAACCCGAGCGTCCGCCGTTCGTCGACCGGCTGCGGCGGGCCCTCGACCTGGCCGCCGCCGAGGAGAGCGGGCGACTGCGCGTCGTCCACTCGTGGGTCGGCGACGAGGTGCCGGGAGGCGCGATCCGCCGCGCCGGTTGGCAGTCGCGCGTGCTGACCGTCACCGGGCCGCGACGGGCCCCGATCGACGTCTGGTTCGACGCGGACGACGGCGACGTCTCGGTGATCGGCGACGTGTCGGTGCCCGACTGGTCGCTGCACGACGCCGAGGCCGAGTCCGCCTGCCTCGCCGCGTCCGGTCAGCTGTTGCACGACCTCGCCGCCGGACGCCTGCCCCGCGGGCGCCGCTCGGACTTCGTGCGCTCGAGCACCGTCCTGGCCCTGCTCGGCGCCGGGGCCGTGGTCGGCGCCGTCGTCGTCGACGTGCTGCGCGCCCGCGGACGGGGACGCTCGGCCTGACGGGGTCCGCCCGCCCGGCGGGTGTGCCGCGCTCCTCCACGACGAGAGCCGTGCCTCTTCGGGACGCGAATCGCGCCTCCCCGGCGGCGCCCGGCCCGAGCTAGCGGGCGTGCCGTTCGAAGAACGCGGTCGACGGCGGTAGCAGCATCAGCAGGCTGGCGACGGCCGCACAGGCCACCGAGGCCCAGGTGAGCGCCCCGCCCCCGCTCGCCCCGCTCAGGGTGCCGAGCACCTGCAAGATCGTCAGGACGAGCAGCGCGGTCCGCGCCCACCGCCGCCCGTCGCGCATCGACCGGGCGATGGCGAGCTGCACGAGGGCCAGCACGATCGCGAACACGCCGCCCGCGACGTCGGCCCCGCGGGGGTTGGCGAGGGTGCCGCCCGACGTGGACACCCGTGCCGGACCGCCGAACAGCATCACCAGGACCGCACCCACGACGCCCACGGCGACGACCACGATCCAGAGCACGTGGGCCGTCGAGATCGTGGCGGGGGCAGGTGGGGCGGCGTCGCGCATCGGTCCTCCTCGGGCGGCGGGCGGGGCTCTCAGGCTAGGCCCGGCCGGTGTCGGTGGCGCGGCGTAACCTCGACGCCACGAACGAGCCGGGCCGAGGGGCCCGGGTGGCGGCCGGGCACGGCCCGGCCCACGACACGAGCGCAGGAGGCGCGGCGCATGACCCCAGACCCCGAACGTCGACCGCCCGAACGTCGGCCCCCCGCTCGCGACCACCGCGTCGAGGCGGCGCGCTACCGGGTCGACGGCGACGTGCCGAGCGACGACGCGCCCCGTGACACCCGCACGGCGGCCGAGATGCGGGCCTGGGCGCGCACGGCCATCGACCTCGCGATCGCCCGGGGCGAGTTCGACGACCTGCCGCTCGCCGGCAAGCCGTTGCCGGGGCTCGCGGGCGGCACGGTCGACCCCGACTGGTGGATCCGCGGCCTGATCGAACGCGAGGGCCTCACCGGGCTCGCCCCGCCCGCCCTGTCGCTGCGGGCCGAGAGCAGCGGGCTGCACGCCGAACTCGACCGGTTGCGCTCCGAGGCCGCGGTGCGGTCGCACCTCGACGACTTCAACGCGCGCATCGTCGAGGCGAGGCGGCAGCTGTCGGGCGGCCCGCCGGTCGTGACGCCCACCCGCGACGTCGACGCCGAGGTGCTGCTCTGGCACGAGCGCCGGCAGGCGAGGCGTGCCGCCGAGGCCGCAGCCGTACCGCCCCCGCCGCCGAGCTGGCGCGAGCGGCGGGCCCTGCGGCGAGAGGTCCGGCGGCGCGAGGTCGACCGGCGCGAGACCGAGCGCCGTGAGGGCCGGGGCCGGGACGCACGCTCCGGCGGCCCAGCATCGGGTGAGGGTGACCCGGGCTCACCCGGTGGCGCCTCACCCGCATGATCCCGTGACCGATCCGTGACCTTTTTCTCGGTGCAACTACACCTGAAGGATGATGCGCGCTAGGGTCGAGTGTTCGCACCACCCCCTGACGAGAGGACCGCACGCGTGACGAAGCCCGCCGACCCGACCTCGACGAGTCAGGGTGGCGCGACCTCCGGTCACGACGAAAGTGCTGGTCAGAACCCCTCGGCGTCCGGCGCCACCGGGGCCCGTCCGCTGGGTGAGCGCTCGGCCCGGCTCGCCGTCGAGCGACGCGAGCGTCGTGCCCGTCGCGACGTGCTGCCGACCTCGCACCGCGAGTCGTTCGTCGAGTGCGCCGCCCTCGTCGGTGCCGCCGAGGCCGCCGTGGCCCCGCGCGTCCGTCCTCGCCGCAGCGACGCCCCCGCACGCATCAGCCCGACCCTGGGCCTCGAGACCTCCGCCGCGACCGACGAGGGTCGTCCCTCGGTCGCGACCCGCGCCTCCTCGGCGGTCGGCCGCTCCGTGTCGACCCGTCGTGCGCGACGGACCCAGGCCGTGGCCGCCCGTCCCGCTTCGACGCCTCACGGCGGCCGGTCTCGCGCCGGGGCCGCCCACAGCGTCGGCACCGCCGTGAAGAAGCTCTCGATCGTCACCGCGATCGTCGGCTTCGCCGCCAGCGGCGTGCTGCCCCTGCTCGCCACCACCGGAGACGAGGCGCAGGCCGTCGCGTCAGGTGCCTCGGCCAGGTCGTCGCTGGGCTCGCAGAGCTTCTCGGTCGACACGGCGTCGCTGACCGACGAGTCCGACGAGACGGCCCGCGACGCCTACTCGGCCACGTCGATGGTCGACGTCGTCACGCAGAACCTGCAGAACCGCAAGGCCGCCGCGAACACGACCTACGAGGGTCCGACGACGGCGGACTACCTCGCGAACCCGATCTACCCCGAGCTCGACCGCGACCAGGTGCTGGCGGTGGCGCTGCAGTACATCGGCACGCCGTACGTGCACGGCGGCGAAGACCCCTCGAAGTTCGACTGCTCGGGCCTGATCACCTTCGTCTACGCGCAGTTCGGCATCAAGCTGACCCACTACGTGCCGACTCAGAACACCGAGGGACGCACGATCCCCGAGTCCGAGGCCGTGCCCGGCGACCTCGTGGTCTTCGACAACCTCGCCCACGACGGCATCTACGCCGGCAACGGCATGATCCTGGACGCCCCGAAGCCCGGCGGCTTCGTCGACGTCCGCCCGATCTGGAACCAGGCGCACCACTTCGTCCGCATCGACGGCTGAGCGCCGACGGGGTCGTCCGGCTGGGTCGGTCGGCCAGGTCGGTTCGGCCGGGTCTGTCCGGCGTTCCCGCCGACCGAGACCGTGCGAGGCCTCGCCCGACGGTCCCGTGTCGTGAGGTGGTGGGGCGCGCTTCCGACGGCGTGCTGTCGCGGAGTGCGCGCCCGCGACCGGTGAGCAGCGAGCGTGAGGGCCTGCGGGCGTCTGTGAGGGCGGGGAGGCGCGGGTCGCGTCCCCGGGCCGGCCGGCTAGCCGAGGCGGCCGGTGAGCCGCCCGTGGAAGGCCTGGCTGCGGTCGTCCAGCCCGATGAACGTCGCGGTGACGCCGTGTGCCCGGAACTTCTCGTCGACCGAGTCGAGGGCCGCCACGCTCGACGCGTCCCAGACCTGGGCGCGCGACAGGTCGACGACCACCGTCGCGGGGTCGTCCCCGTAGGAGAAGTGCTCGACGAGGTCGTTGCTGCTGCCGAAGAACAGCGGGCCGACGACGTCGTACCGCACCGTCTCGGGGGCCGGGGCGGACCCGACGACCGCACCCGCGCCTCCTGCGTCCGAAACGTCCGACGCGTCCGAGCCACGAGCGTCGGCCACGGCAGCCGGCGTCACGCGACGCTCGACCGTGATCACGTGGGCCACGCGGCGCGCGAACAGCACCATGGCGAGCAGCACGCCGACCGCGACGCCGAGGGCCAGGTTGTCGGTCGCGACGACCACGGCCACCGTGACCACCATGACCAGTGTCTCGGGCACCGGCATGCGGCGCAGGGTCGACGGCTTCAGCGAGTGCCAGTCGACGGTCGAGATCGCGACGATCATCATCACGGCGGCCAGCGCCACCATCGGGATCGTCGACATCACGGCGCTCAGCCCGGTGACCAGCAGCAGCAGGAAGAGCCCGGCGGCGATCGTCGACACCCGCGTGCGGGCTCGTCCGATCTTCACGTTGACGACCGTCTGGCCGATCATGGCGCAGCCGGCGATGCCGCCGTAGAAGCCGGACGCGATGTTGGCGACGCCGAGGGCCCAGGACTCCTTGCCCTTGTGCGACGGCGTCTCGGTGATGTCGTCGACGAGCTTCGCGGTGAGCAGGGTCTCCATCAGTCCGACGAAGGCGACGCTGAGGGCCGTCGGCCAGATGATCTGCAGCGTCTCGAGCGTGAACGGTGCGAGCCACGGGGTCAGCCCGGGCAGGCCGCCGCCCATCGGGCCCTCGTCGCCGACGGTGTGCACGTCGAGACGGGCGGCCACGGCGATGACCGTCACGACGACGATGGCGACCAGGGGGGCCGGCACGGCCTTCGTCACCTTCGGCAGCAGCACGACGATCGCGATCGTCAGCGCGAAGAGCGGGTAGACCACCCAGGGCTGGTCGATGATGTGCGGCACCTGCGCCACGAAGATCAGCACGCCCAGGGCGTTGACGAAGCCGATCATGACCGACCGCGGGATGAACCGCATCAGCCGCGCGAGGCCGGCCAACCCGAACGCGAGCTGCACGAGCCCGGCCAGGACGACCGTCGGCAGCACGTAGTCCGTGCCGTGCTCGCGCACGAGCGGTGCGATGACGAGGGCGACCGACCCGGCCGCGGCCGTGACCATCGCCGGCCGACCGCCGAGCACCGACATCACGAGCGCCAGCACGATCGACGCGACGAGGCTGACCATCGGGTCGACGCCGGCGATCACCGAGAACGAGATCACCTCGGGCACGAGCGCCAGCGTCGTGACGACGCCGGCCAGGGCCTCGCGGGTCAGGAGGCGCGGGTCGCGCAACACGGACAGCACGGTGTCGGCGGGGCGGGCCGACCGCGCGGCGGGTTCAGGGCGCGCGCGGTCGGCGTCGGGGGCAACGGTCACGGGGGACTCCAGAGGTGTGGGGAAGAATGGGACCGGCGACGCTGCCGTACGATGCAACCCTACCCTCACGTGAGGGTAGAGATGAAATGAGAGCCCATGCCCGACGAGACCGCCATGATGCAGATCGGCGAGCTCGCCGAGCGCACCGAGATGTCGCTGCGCACGATCCGGCACTACGACGAGGTCGGGTTGCTCACTCCCTCCGGCCGCAGCGAGGGCGGGTTCCGGCTCTACACGCACGACGACTACCTGAGGTTGATGGTCATCCGGCGCATGAAGCCGCTCGGGTTCAGCCTCGACGAGATGGCCGAGCTGCTGCGGGTGGTCGGGGCGCTCGACGGCGCGGGCGGTCCCGAGGGTACGGGCGGTGCGGACGGCGCGGACGGTGTGGGCGGGCCCGAGGGTGCGGGCGAGCCGGACGACGAGGGCGACGTGCGCGCCCAGGCGACCCGCGCCTCCTTGGCGGCGTTCGTCGACGAGACCGTCGAGCGCCGCGCCAAGCTCGAGCGACAGCTCGCGATGGCCGACGAGTTCCTCGAGCTGCTGCGCGCCCGCCTGCGCTGAGCGTCGCGCGGGCGCGGGACGCCTGCCCGCACCGACCCACGCCTGCCCCGTTCCCACCACGACGTGGACACCGCGCCACGTCATCGCGTGGCGGTGTGTCCACGTCGTGGCGGCGTGCCCGGTGGCAGCGCCGCCCGGAGCGGGTCAGCTGCGGGCCCACTCCGGCCGGCGGTCGACGAGCATCTCGGCGTACGACGGGTACCACTCGCCCGCCGCCGGGCCGCCGTTGCAGGTGCCGTCGCTGATGCCGGGGGTCTTGACCCAGAGCAGGGCGTCGAGGCGTCCGTCGTCGTCGACGACGCGGGGGTCCTGGCCGAGGCCGACGTCGTCGGGGTTGCACCAGGTGCCCTTCCAGCCGCGGCCGTTGCGCGAGACGTCGATGACGTAGCGGCTGCCGCCCGTCATCGCGGCGACCTCCTCGGCGTAGGGCTGCTCGTCGCCCACGGGGTAGAAGCCCGCGACGTTGGTGAAGAAGCCCCGTGCCCGGTCGACGCCCGCCGCCTCGAGACGGTCGGCCATCACCTCGGGCGCGACCCAGTGCGAGTTGCCGCCGTCGAGGTACGCGGGCACGCCGGCCGCGGCGAAGTCGGCGACCGCCTGCCTCAGCAACGGGAGGCGCACGTCGGCCAGCTGCGGACACCGGCTCAGCATGCCGAGCGAGTCGGGCTCGACGATGACGACGGCCCGGTGCCCGGCGAGGGTGGCCGCGATGGTGGCGTTCCAGGCCGGGTAGCGCTCGGCCGACAGCCCGCCGGCCGAATGGTTGCCGCAGTCCCGGTCGGGGATCGCGTAGGTGACGAAGACGGGCGTCGCGCCCTGCCGCTCGGCGGCGACGAGGTAGTCGGTGATCACCCGGACGAGCTGGGCGTCGTCGTACCCGTCGCCGATCCACATCGCGACCGGTCGCTCGGCGATCAGGGCGGCGGCACGGGAGGCGTCGGTCTCGCCGTCGGCGCCGAGGGTCGCCTCGGCCCGTGCCGCCAGCGAGTTCGGCTCGAGCGCGATGCCGCCGTGGAACACCGCCTCGGTCGGGGCCGTCCGGATGGTGTCGGCCGTCACGCGCGTCGCCTGCGACGTCGGGGTCGGGGTCGAGGTCGGGGTCGGCTTCGACGTGGGCGGCCCGTCGGTCGGCACGGGTCGGGTGCCGTCGCCCGACGAGCACGCGGTCAGCACGAGCACGACCGCCGCGGCCAGCAGGCCGAGGGCGGCCGGGGTGCGTCGGGACGATGCCATCTGCGCCTCTCTCGGCGCAGTCGGGGGTGCTGCCCCGACGGTGGTGGAAGGGACAGTCGACCACGGATGCCCCCTCGGCCACAGGGGCCGAAAGGGGGACACCGCCGTACCTCGCGGGCGTCCCGGACCCTGCGTAGGCCGTGGCGACGCCTCGTCCCCAGCCCGGCGACACCGCCGAGGAGGCGCGGTGCCCGTCGTCCGTGCCCGTCGCGCCCCCGCCCCTCGATAGGGTGGATCATCCGCGAGCCCGAGCGCGGACCCCCTGCACCGTCGCCGACGCGCGTCCACCCCGCGTCCGCACCAGTCAGACAGACAGAGAGCCATGCCCCCCTCGGACCACTCCCCACGTCACACCGCCCCCCTGCCCCGCCGGTCGTCGGCCGGCTCCGTGCCCCGCCGGGTGTCGGTCGTGCTCCCGCCCCGGCGGTCGGCGGCCGCCACCGTCGTCCTGGCTCTGGCCGTGCTGACCGTGGTGGTCGTCCCCGACCCCGCCGCCGCGGCGGCACCCACCTGGCAGGCCGTCGTCGCGGCGCGCGACGACGAAGCCGCGAAGAAGAAGGCACTCGCCGACATCCAGGGCGCGCTCGACGACGCGACGGCCCGCGCCGACGCCGCACGCGCGTCGGCCGACGAGGCCGGTCGCGTCCTGGGCGAGGCCCGGGCCGCCGTCGACGAGGCCACGGCACGACACGAGCAGCTAGAGACGCGCCGGGCCGGGGCCCGCGAGACCGCCGACTCGGCACGCCGGATCGTGGGTCAGGCCGCCGCCCTGATGGCCCGACCCGGCAGCGGGGGGCTGGTGGGCGACCTGCTCTCGGCGGGCGACGGCGCGCAAGAGGTGCCCAAGGGGCTCAGCCTGTCGAGCAAGCTCGGCGAGAACGTCGGACGCCTCCGTGAACGGGCCCAGACCGCCGACAACCTGGCGACCTCGCTGGCCGGACAGGCCGCCGTCGCGCTCGCCGAACGCGACCGGCTCGCCGGCGACGCGCAGGCCGCACTCGACGAGGCCGCGGCCGCGAGCGTGACGGCCGAGGCCGACCTCGCCGCCGTCGACGACGAGAAGGCCACCCTCGCCGCCCAGGCCGCCCTGCTCGAGGACGACCGCCTGACGCTCGAGCAGGCCTACGCCCAGGCCCAGGCCCAGGCCCAGGCCCAGGCGGCTGCGGCGGCCGCGGCCGCCCGACCGGCGCCGGTCGCCGGTGGCGGCACCGGTCCGGTCGCTCCCGGCACGGGTGGGCCCGGCCCGGGGGTCACCGTCCCCGACCCGGGCACCGGCTGGGTCGCGGCCATCCGGTCGTACGGCTCGTACCAGGCCTACGGCTACCGCACCCACCCGATCACGGGCGAGTACAAGCTGCACGCCGGCGCCGACTTCGGTGCGACCTGCGGCACGCCGATCTACGCGGTCTCAGCCGGTCGCGTCAGCTACGCGGGCCCGTCGAGCGGCTACGGCAACCTGATCGTCGTCGACCACGGCGGCGGGGTCAGCAGCGCCTACGCCCACATGGAACGTAGCGGCATCCACGTCTCGGTCGGCCAACGGGTCGCGGCGGGCCAGGACATCGCCGGCGTCGGCACCTCGGGCGGCTCGACCGGCTGCCACCTGCACCTCGAGGTGCGACAGGGCGGCGTCGCGACCGACCCCGTGGTCTTCCTGGCGGCCAAGGGCGTGCGCTGACGGCTGCCGGGCGTCAGATGCCGTGAGGCGGGCGTGTTCGGCGGTTCCGGGCGCCCGCATCCGCCCGCATCAGCCGAACTCGCCCGTGGTGGTGCCCACCGGGTCGTCGTGCACCTCGATCGACGCCGCCTCGGCCCGGATCTCGTCGACGACGGTGCGGACGGCCGGTCGCGCGGCCCGGTCCGGGCGCATCAGGGCCTCGAGGTGTCGGCCGGCCCGGACGTTCTCGAGCGTCGCCAGGTGGAACCTGCCGGGGGCCCGCGAGGCCGAGGTGTGGCGCGGGACGAGGGCGACCCCGTGGCCGGCGGCGACGAGGTCCTCGATCAGCGGCAGGTGCACGGTGCGGTGCACGACGAGCGGGGTGACTCCCGACTGCAGGGCCATCGACACCAGCACGCGGTCGATGGGGTACCCCTCGGGCACGCCGATCCAGGGTTCGCCGACGACGTCGTCGATCGCCACGCGCGGCCGGTCGGCCAGGCGGTGGTCGAGCGGCAGGGCCACCTCGAGCGGTTCGCGCAGCAGCGACACGACCGTGAGCGAGTCCCGCCCCGGTGGCAGCACGCCGTCCGACCGGTGGGCGAGCACCACGTCGAAGTCGGCGGTCAGGGGCGCGAACTCGTCCTCGGAGACGTCACGGTCGGCGACCTCGAGCTCGATGCCCTCGTGGGCCCGCATGCGGTGCAGGAGACCGGGCAGCAGCAGCTCGGCCGCCGACGCGAACATCGACACGCGCACGATGCCGCCCGTCCCGCCGCGGACGACCTCGAACGCGGCCTCGGCCTCGGCGACGGCCGTCGCCACGCCCACCGAGGCCCGGGCCAGGGCCCGGCCCGCCTCGGTCAACCGGACGCCCCGCCCGACCCGACGCACGAGCTCGACCCCGAGCTGACGCTGCAGCGTCTTCAGCTGTTGCGACACGGCACTGGGCGACCGGTGCGTCGCCTCGGCCACCGCGGTGACGCTGCCCCGGTCGGCCAACTCGCGCAGCAGGTCGAGGTGGGTGAGGTCCATGAAGGCAGCCTACAAAGACCATCCCGTCATCGGTGCTGGTCCTGAACGGTCGGGCGCGCCACCATGGACCCGTGACCGTCCGCGACCGCCTCCTCGCCCTCGTCGTCGCCGTCTGCTGGGGCGTGAACTTCCCGGTGACGGCGATCGCCCTCGAGCACTTCCCGCCGTTCCTGCTCGTGGCCCTCCGCTTCACGTTGCTCGCGGTGCCGACCGTGCTGCTCGTGCCGCGTCCTGCGATCCCGTGGTCGCGCCTCCTGCTCGTGGGCGCCACCCTCGGCATGCTGCAGTTCGCGTTCCTCTACCTCGGCATCGCGGCGGGCATGCCCTCGGGGCTCGCCTCGCTCGTGCTGCAGGCGTCCGCGCCGTTCACGGTCGTGATCGCCGGCGTCTGGCTGCGGGAGCGCATCACGCGACGGCAGGCGGTCGGCATCGGCATCGCCGTCGTGGGGCTCGTCGTCATCGCCGGTCACCGGTCACAGGTCGCCGCGCTGCTGCCCGTCGTGCTGACGCTCTGCGGGGCGCTCGGCTGGGCGATCGGCAACGTCGCGGTGCGCCGCGCCGCGCCGCCGAACCCGCTGCACCTGACGCTGTGGATGTCGATCGTCGCGCCGGTGCCGATGCTCGCCCTGTCGTTCGTCGTCGAGGGTCCGGCCCGCATCGGCGAGAGCCTCGGGTCCGTCCTCACGCTCGAGGCCCTGCCGTCGGTGCTCTGCCTGCTCTACCTCGTGCTGATCGCCTCGCTGGTCGGCTACGGCATCTGGACCCGCCTGCTCTCGGTCTACCCCTCGGCGACCGTCGCACCGTTCTCGATGCTGGTGCCCGTCGTCGGCGTGCTCGCGTCGTGGCTGGCGTTCGGCGAGGTGCCCGACACGGTCGAGCTCGTCGCCGGGGTCGCGGTGGTCGGCGGCGTGCTCTACGCCAGCCGCGTGCCCCGGGCGCGCGCCGCGGAGGGCGACCCCGAGGAGGCGCGGGTCGACCCGCCCGGGTCGGTGGCCGTCACCGAGACCGGCACCGCGCCTCCCCGGCCGGCCGTCAGGCGCTGACGGGCTTCTTCATCTGCACCGCGGTGGTCTCGTAGCCGAGCGATTCGTAGAGGTGTCGGGCGACGTCGTTGTAGCCGAAGACGTTGAGGCCCAGGGTCGCGGCGCCGTGCCGGGCCGCCGCCTGCTCGGCGAGCAGCATCGTCGCCCGTCCGAGGCCGCGCCCGCGGTGGGCCTCGTCGATCTCGACGTCGAAGACCCACCAGTCCGTCGCGCCGGGCACCCGCGGGGCGATCCAGAGGATGCCCACGGGGTCGCCGGGTCGGTCGTCCTCGACGACGTCGTAGACGAGGTGGCCCTCGGCGGGGGCGCCGTCGGGAAACGCCTCACCGAACGAGCGCCGGGCGGCCTCGGCGGCCTGTTCGGGAGTCTCACCGGCGAGCACGCGCGACTTCTCGTACTCGGCGGTCGAGCGGCGCATCCACGGCACGAGGCGGGAGGTGGGCATGGGCACGAGGCTGAGCGTCATGCCCGCACGCTAGCGCGGTGCGGGGCTGGACGTCGCCCGCGGGCGGACCGGTCGGTCGTACCCCGAAACGCTTCGCCACGCGTACCCCGGGTGCGTCCGGAGGGCGCAGGTCGCCCCGGTAGCGTGAGCAGCGGCCGACGGGGGGAGGCCGTGCGGTGCCCCGCAGGGCATCGTGTCGACCCGCAGGAGAAACCCACCCGATGCCCCAGCAGAAACGCGCCCTGGCCACCCGCGCCGCCATCGTCCGAGGTGCCGCCGTCGTCTTCGACGAGCACGGCTACAGCGAGGCCTCGCTCGACCTCGTCGCCGAGACCGCCAAGGTGACCAAGGGTGCGCTGTACTTCCACTTCCGGTCGAAGGCCGACCTGGCGAACGCCGTGATCGCCGAGCAGCACTCGCTCTCGCGGGCCTACGCGGACCAGGTGTCGGCAGCCGCCGGCAGCGGTGCCGAGGCGCTCATGCTCTCGTGCGCGTCGCTCGCGACGCAGTTGACCACCGAGGTGCTCGTGACCGCCGGCATCCGCCTGACCACCCAGTCGCCCAGTCGGGACCTTCGGGTCGAGCACCCGTACCTCGACTGGCAGGCCCAGATCTCGGGTCTCGTCGACCGCGCCGTCGCCGAGGGGGACTTCCGGGCCGACACCGACGTCGAGAGCGTCGCTCGGTTCGTCGTCGGGTCGTACGCCGGGGTCCACATCGTCTCGCAGGCCCTGACCGGTCGGGCCGACCTCTTCGACCGGCTGCGCGACATGTGGGCGTTCGTGCTGCCGACCGTGGTGTCCCCCGGTCGCGAGGGCCTGACCAGCTCGTTGCCCCCGCTGATCAGGCCGTCGGACGTCCCCCCGTCCCCCGACGTGTCCTCTGCGGTCCCAGGATAGATACTGGACGACCGGTTTTCCAGTCCCCCACCGAGGGGGCGCGCGATCACGGTCGCACGGCGACCGCCCGCCCGGGGCGCGTCGGTCTCGGCGACCGCCCGTCCGGGCGCGACGGTCACGACGTCGGCCGCGGGGGCGTGAGCTCGTCCAGGACGCGCCGGACCGCGGCGTCGTCGGCGGCGAGGGCCTCGGTGTCGATCTGCGCCAGCAGTTCGCCGTCGTCGTGCGGCACGGTGAGCTGACGCTGCCACTCGGCCTCGTAGAGGGCGTCGCGGTAGCCCGAGCTCTCACGGCACCGGGCGTCGGCCGTCGCGATCGCGATCTCGTCGTCCGTCGGCGACGTCGTCGAGTCGAGCGTCGTGAACCGGTCGGCCATGTCGCGCGTCGGCATGCCGGACGGGTCCGACGCGACGTCGCCGACCCGGGCGGCCTGCAGGCACGAGCGCCAGTCGGCCCAGGTGGCGGTCACCGCCGGGTCGTGACGAGCGCCCTCGAACGCCGCGTTGTTGAGGCGGACGAGCGACTGGGTGAGGTTGGAATAGTCGTAGAGGCGGTCGAAGGCCGGCACCTCGGCCCGCGCCTGTCGGAGGCACGACGTCAGGCGGTCGCTCTTCTCGTCGGTCCACGTCTGCTGCGAGAACTCGGACCACGCCGCGGCACCAGGGTCGAGCACCGAGGCCGCGTGGTAGCCGCTCGCCTCGGCGGTGGCCAGGTCGAACGCCCGGAGGCGCCGCGAACCGTTCACCGACAGTTCGTCGGCCCGATCGGCCGCCGCGACGTCGCGCCACGGCAGCACGTACTCGTCGTAGCCCGCGTCGATCATGCACGGCTGCACGACGAGCAGTTCGGCGTAGCCGACCGACGACGACCCGAGCGTCACGTACCGGTCGAGCGGCATCGTCCACGCGTCGACGTCCTTCCCGGGCAGGTCGGGCAGGGCGTAGGCGGCGTTGGCGGGGATGCCGTACGCGACCACCCCGGCCACCACCGCGACCACGGCGCCGAGCGTGAGGCGCTTCGCCCGTCGCTGTCGAGACGGGGCGGTGCGCGTCGGGACGCTCTCGTGGTCGGTCATCGGGTGTTCCTCTCGTCGGCGGGCACCGGACCCACCAGGTCGTTCTCGTAGGCGAAGACCACGATCTGCACCCGGTTGCGCATGCCCAGCTTCTGCAGCACCGCGCGCACGTGGCTCTTGACGGTCGCCTCGCTCAGCCACGCGCTCTCGGCGATCTCGGCGTTGCTCAGGCCGCGCGCCACGAGCAGGAAGATCTCGCGTTCGCGCGGTGACAGCACGTCGAGCGGCGCGGTGCGCCGCGACGGCGACGGGGTCGGCACGGCGAACGCGTGCACGACGTCGAGCGCCGCTGCCGCCGTCGGAACCGGTTCGCCGGCCGCCGCCGCGCGGATCGTCGTCAGCACCTCGTCGGGCGTCGCGTCCTTCGTCAAGAACGCGTAGGCGCCGGCCTTCAGCGCGCTGAACACGGCCTCGTCACGCTGGATCGTCGTCAGGGCGACGACGCGCGGGGCCGCCTCGGGGTCGCTGCCCGCCGCGGCCACGATGCGGGTCGTCGCCTCGAGGCCGTTCATCACGGGCATGCGCAGGTCCATCAGCACGACGTCGGGCCGCTCGCGCTCGACCAGGGCGACGCCGGCGGCCCCGTCGACGGCCGTGCCGACGCAGACCAGGTCGGGCTGCGCCTCGATCAGCATCTGCAACCCCGAGGCGAACAGCGGCTGGTCGTCGACGACGACCACCCTCACCAGGGCAGGAGGCGCGGTGCGCGTCGTCGCGCCCGTGACGTCGGTCATGCGGGTCGCTCCGTCCAGGACTGCAGCACGCCGATCGGTTCGGGCGTGGGGACGAACGCGGTGACGACGAAGACGCCGTCGTCGTCGAGGTCCGCCGTCAGCCACCCACCGGCGAGCCGGGCCCGCTCGGTCATGCCGGCGATGCCCGTGCCGCGGCCGCTGCCCTGGCGGGCGGCCACGAGCGGTTCGTCGCCGGACGAGGTCACGAGCAGCGCCAGGCCGGGTCCGCGCCAGTCGAGGGCGACGTCCACCGTGCACGACGAGCCGGAGTGCTTCAGGGCGTTGGTCAGGCTCTCTTGCACGATGCGGAAGACCGCGAGCTCTTGCGACGGCAGCAGCTCGGCGGCGTCGCCGAGGTGCCGCAGGGTCACGGTCATGCCCACGTCGCGCATCGTCGTCGCCAACCGGTCGAGGTCGGCGATGGTCTCGCGGGGCGTCGCGTCGTCGGCGTCCTGCTGGATGCGTTCGACCAGGTGGCGCACGTCGACCAGCGACGTACGGCCGACGTCGGCGATGGTGCGCAGCGCCTGGTCGACGACCTCGGGGCGCGTGGCCGAGAGGGCGAGGGCGCCCTGCGCCTGCGACACGACGACGGCGAGCGAGTGGGCGAGCGCGTCGTGCACGTCGCGCGAGATGCGGGCCCGGTCGTGCGCGAGCCGCAGCTCGACGTCGGTCTCGTGGAAGCGGGTCTCGGTGCGCTCGAGCACCTGCCCGATGCGGCGCACCCGCAGCACGCTCGACAGGAATATGCCGACGGCCCAGGCCGCGGCGGCGGCGCCGAACAGCGAGGCCGCCAGGGTGATGACGTCGGTCTTCGTGCCCTGCCCGCCGCCGACCCACGACGACCAGACGTACGGTCGGGCGAGGGTGGGCACGGCCATCGTGATCGCGGCGAGCCCCGAGGCGAGGCCGGCGGCGGCGAGGGCGACCAGGCGGACGGCGACCGACCGGGCGAAGGCCGCGAAGAAGGCCACGAACGCGATCGCGAGGTACGTCGGCCAGGTCGTGTCGGTGGGGGGCTGCACCCATCCTGCGAGCTGCAGGACCGGCACGACCGTCAGCACCCCGATCGCCGTCCAGGGCATCCACACGGAGAGGCCGATCGCGATGCCGAAGAGCGCGAAGACGACGACGTTCTCGACGAGGTTTCCCCGGCCGGCCTCGGCGATCGTCCACAGCAGCACGAAGACCGCGGCGGCGACGGGGGCCGCGAGACGCGGCACCCAGGTGCGCAGGTCGTCGGGGATGGTGTCCATGTCGACGACCGTAAGGCGTGGTCGACGGGCCGCGCGCGCCTCCTCGGGGGTTTTCATCCTTGAGGACGAACGCGCCGGGGGTGGGGAGGAGTCGTCGGCCGGTGACGCCGCGACGGCGCGCCCCGCCGACGCGGCGACGGCGCGCCCCCGGATGGGGACGCGCCGTCGGCGGGGTGCAGGGGTGGGACTAGAGCGTGATCAGACCGTCGGTCTTGGTCGTCGCGGCGGCGAGGCGGGCCTCGACGTTGCTCCAGTTCACGATGTTCCAGAAGGCCTTGACGTAGTCGGCGCGCACGTTCTGGTAGTCGAGGTAGTAGGCGTGCTCCCACACGTCGAGCATCAGCAGGGGGACGAGGCCGAACGGCACGTTGCCCTGCTGGTCGAAGAGCTGGAAGACGCTGAGGCGCTGGCCGAGCACGTCGTAGGCGAGCACCGACCAACCCGAGCCCTGCACGCCGAGCGCGGTGGCGGTGAAGTGCGCCTTGAACTTCTCGAGGTCGCCGAAGTCGCGGCCGATCGCCTCGAGCAGGTCGCCGGTGGGCTCGCTGGTCTCGGGGGTGAGGTTCGTCCAGAAGATCGAGTGGTTGACGTGGCCGCCGAGGTTGAAGGCCAGGTCCTTCTCGAGCTTGTTGACGTTCGCCAGGTCACCCGTCGAGCGGGCCTCGGCGAGGGCGGCGTTGGCCGTGTTCGCGCCGGTGACGTAGGTGTTGTGGTGCTTGGAGTGGTGCAGCTCCATGATCTTCGCGCTGATGTGCGGCGCCAGAGCGGAGTAGTCGTAGGGCAGATCGGGCAGGGTGTACTCAGCCATGTGGGGTCCTTTCGAATTGACCTGCATCCACCGTACGACCTCCACCCATGCCGGTGTCGAGGTTCTCCCAGCGCGGACGCAGCCTCACGGCCCCTCGGCGTCGGTGGCCGTGCGTAGGCTGGCGGGCACGCGCGGCACCGCGACGCACCCCGACGCACCACGAGGAGGCGCACCATGGCAGGATTCACCGGCTTCGGCAGGCGGCGCGCAGCCGACCCCCGACTGCCCCCGGGGCAGTACCTCGAGAGCGGGTTCCCCGTGCTGTCGGCCGGCCCGACGCCGAACATCAAGCGTTGGGAGCTCCAGATCGCGACCGAGACCGGGCAGCGCTCGCTGAGCTGGGCCGACTTCCAGGCCCTGCCGCACGAGGCGATCGAGACGGACATCCACTGCGTCACGAGCTGGACGAAGCTCGGCACGCACTGGCGCGGCGTCTCGCTCGACACCCTCTTCGACGGTCTCGAGACGACCCACGAATACGCCATGGCCACCAGCCACGGCGGCTACACGACCAACCTGCCCTTGAGCGAGCTGCTCGGGGGCAAGGCCTGGGTGGTCGACACCTACGAGGGCCAGCCGCTGCACGCCGAGCACGGCGGGCCCGCCCGGCTGTTCGTGCCCGGGCTGTACTTCTGGAAGAGCGCGAAGTGGTTGCAGGGCATCCAGACCATGGCCACCGACCGTCGCGGCTTCTGGGAGAGCATGGGCTACCACCCCCACGGCGACCCGTGGAAGGAAGAACGGTACGCGTGAGCGGGGCCGAGTCCGAGGCGGGGGCGAGGGCCCGAGGCGGAGCTCGAGCCGGGGCCGACGCCGGGGCCGCGGCGGACGCCGGAGCCGGGGCGGACCCTGCCGGTGACGCGTTCGCCTGGTTGCCCGCCACCATCGTGTCGACGGTGGCGCGGTCCCCGGGGGCCCGGTCGTTGACGCTGGCCGTGCCGGGATTGCGCCCGGCGCGGGCCGGCCAGCACGTCGACCTGCGACTCACCGCCGACGACGGTTACACGGCCGTGCGGTCGTACTCGCTGAGTGACGTCCGCGCCTCGGGAGGCGCGACGGACGCGGTGCCCACAGGAGGCGCGGGCCGGGTCCCACAGGTCGAGGTCACCGTCGAGCGGCTCGACGACGGCGAGGTGTCTCCCTACCTGGTCGACGCGGCCGAACCGGGCGACCCGATCGAGGTGCGCGGACCGATCGGCGGCTGGTTCGTCTGGCCGCCGACCGAGTTCGAGCCCGACTCGGCCGTCCACGCCGTGCTGCCCGAGCCCGAGGGAGCGACCCCGCCGACGTCGGCCCCCGTGCAGTTGATCGGCGGCGGGTCCGGAGTCGCACCCCTGATGGCGATGGTGCGGGCACGAGGCCGGGGCGCACCCCCGATGCGGCTGCTCGCCTCGGTGCGCGACCCGGGTTCGCGGTGGTTCGTGGCGGAGCTCGACGAGGCCGCGCGCGCCTCCTCGGCTGGTGCGGTGCCCGGCGCGGTGCCCGGCGGCGACGGCGCCGACGGTGCCGACGGCACCGATGGCGCCGACGGTGCCGACGGCACCGATGGCGCCGACGGTGCCGACGGCACCGATGGTGCCGACGGTGGTGATGCGGCCGGCACGGTCCGCGGGCCGGATGGTGGCCGCGGGCCCGGCAGCCTGGCGGTCGACTGGGTCTACAGCCGTGTCGCTCCCGAGGGGCCTGGGCGGCCGGCGGGGCGACTCACGCGGGACGAGCTCGAGCGGCTCGTGCTGCCGGCGTCCGAGCACCCGCTGGTCTACGTCTGCGGAGCGAACTCCTTCGTGGCGGCTGTCGCCGGGTGGCTGGTCGAGCTCGGGCACGCGCCGACCCGCGTCCGCACCGAGCGCTTCGGCGGCGTCTGACCCCGCGAGCTGGTGAGCCCGGCCCGCCGCTGCTCCGGCCCGCGTGCCGAATCAATGAAGAACCCCGAAAGCGAAGACGAACCCCGATCAATCGGGGTTCGTCTTCGCTTTCGGGGTTCGTGCCCGCCGCCGACCCGGCTCGCGCCGACCCGGCTCGCGCCGTGCCGATCCTCGCCCGACGATGAACCCGGTTGCGAACGATGAACCCACGAGGAAACGGGTTCACGGTTCGAAACCGGGTTCACGGGGCGACGGGCAGAGCCCAGAGCCCGCCGCCAGCAGGCCCGGCGTCAGGCCGGCGAGCCCTTCTCGGGGGCGGTGGTGCGGAACTCGCCCCGGGTGACGTGCTGCTGCCAGAGCAGTTCGGCCAGCGCCTCGGGGCTCTTGTCGCTGCTGTCCGGCTCGATGCCGCCGGGGATGATCAGCTGGCCGACGTGGATGCCCTCGTCGGCGAGTTCGTCGTGCAGCAGCTGCGCGTAGGCGGTCAGTCCCGCGAACGCGATCGACGTGCCGGTGACCTTCGCGCCCGGGGTGACGGCGGACCCGCCGTTGACGAAGAGGATGGTGCCCCCGCCGTCGGGCAGGAACCGCATGCCGGGCAGCACCTGGTGGACGGCCGCGACGGGCCCGTAGATCGAGAACTCGACCGGTCCGACCAGGTCCGCCGGCATGGTCTCGAGCACGGGCCGCATGAAGTCCTTCTGCGGCAGCGGGCTGTACTGCATCACCTGGATCGGCCCGAGCTGCTCGGTCGCCTGCTCGAGCGCGGTGGCGATGCTCGCCGGGTCGCGCACGTCGGCCGTGAAGCCCTGGGCGGTCACGCCGTCGTCGCCCAGGTCGGCGGCCAGCGCGTCGAGGCGTCCCTGGTGCCGTGAGATCAACGCGACGCTGAAGCCCTCCGCGCCGAATCGTCGGGCCACGGCAGCGCCGAGCCCCTTGCCTGCTCCGATGATCGCGAGTGTCGTCATGCGCCCCATCAAAACGAGGAGGCGCGGGTCGGCACCCAGCAAGAGGGGTACGCGAGGTGCGTGGTCGCGTCGCCCCGCGCCTCCCCGGCCACGTCGGACCGATCCGCACGGCCCCCGCTCGCGCCAGGCCCGTCGGCCGCGCCCGCGGCAGCCGCCCACGGGCGGGCCACCGGCGGCCCGCCGGCAGCGCCCACGGGCGGCCCTCACGGCAGCCCCCAACGGCGGCCCTCACGGCAGCCGCCCACGGGCGGGCCGGGCCTCCGGCCCGCGTCCAGGCGCGGGCTGAGACCATGGTCGCGTACCCCGTCGGCCCCCTCACCAGGAGCACCTCGTGTCACCTCGCACCCTCTTCCGATCGTTCGCCGTCGCCGAGGTGGTGACGTGGTCGCTGCTGATCGTGGGGATGATCCTCAAGTACGCGGTACGGGTCGGCGACTGGCCGGTGAGCGTGGCCGGGCCCATCCACGGGTTCGTGTTCTTGGCGTACCTCGTGGCGGGCGTCGTCGTCGCCGTGAACCAGCGGTGGTCGGGTGGCGTGACGGTGGCCGCCCTGGCGAGCGCCGTCGTGCCCTTCGCCTCGCTGCCCGTCGAGCGGTGGATCGACCGTCGCGGGCTGCTCTCCGGCGACTGGCGTCGCACGGCCACCGACGACCCCCGTGACCGACGGCCCCTCGACCGGCTGCTGCGCTGGATGCTCGGGCACCTCGTGCTCGCCCTGGTGCTGCTCGTCGTGGCCGTCGTCGTCGTGTTCGCGGTGCTGCTCGCCGCCGGGCCGCCCGTGCAGGTGGGGTGACCGACCGCACCGCGCCTCCCGCGCGACTCCCCGCGCACTGGCACCGCGCCTCCCTGGCAATCCTCTTAGCAACTAAGAGATCGGACCGGAGGCGCGACTAGCGTCCACGGCATGACCGCGAACTCGAGCACCCACGCCCCCGCCGGAGCCGCGACGTCACGCGACGTCGTCCGCCAGATCGTGGTGGTCGTCACCGCGGTGCTCGCCATCGTGCTGGCCGCCTACGGCTCGGGCGCGTTCGGGGGAGTCTCGGTCTCGGACGCCGCGGGCGGCGCGCTGAGCGCGACGGCCACGGCCGTCGCCCCCGCGACGACCGCCTTCAGCATCTGGAGCGTCATCTACCTGGGCCTCGTCGCCTACGCGATCCACCAGGCGCTGCCCGGGCAGCGGGCCGTCACCCGGCACCGCCGCCTCGGCTACTGGGTCGCGGCGTCGCTGCTGCTCAACGCGGCCTGGCTGTTCGCGGCCGTCCAGCTCGGCAGCGTGTGGCTCGGCGCCGCCGTGATCGTCGCGCTGCTGCTCGTGCTCGCGCGCATCTTCGTCATCCTTTTCCACACGGCGTCGTCGGGCTGGGTCGACGCGATCGTCACCGACGGCACCCTCGGCCTCTACCTCGGCTGGGTCAGCGTGGCCACCGTCGCCAACATCGCTGCCGGCCTGGTCGACGCCGGGTTCGACGGGTTCGGCTTCGCCGCCGGGTTCTGGTCGTCGGTCGTGCTCGGCGTGGCCGCCCTCGTCGGCGTCGTGCTGGCCTTCGCCGGTCGGGGCCGCATCGCTCCGGCCCTCTCGCTGGCGTGGGGGCTCGCCTGGATCGCCGTCGGCCGCCTGACCGGCGAACCCGAGAACGTGGTCGCCGGGGTGGCGGCGATCGTGGCCGCCGCCGTCGTCCTCGTCGTCACGATCGCCGTGCGGGTGGCGCGCGGTCGAGTCGGCGCCACCGCCTCACTGCACCGCTGAGCCCCCGCGCGCCGCGCACCCCTGCCTGCCCACCGCTGCCCGCCGCCGGCTGCCCACTGCCCGCTGCCCGCTGCACGCTGCCCGCGGGCCACGCCGCCACGAAGTGAACAGTCCGCCACGCATTGTCGTGGCGGACTGTTCACCGCGTGGCGGGATGCCTGGTCGGCGGTGTCGCCGCACGCTGCACCGCGCCACGAGACGGGCACGACACCAGGAGAAGACCTGGCGCGGTGCCCATCTCCTGGCGTCGTGCGGAACGCGCGGTGCGTGCGGGAGGCGCGGCGCGCCTCCTCGTCAGCGGCCGCCGGTGATCTTGCGGTCGCGCTGGGCGACGCCGGCGGTGCCGTAGGGGTAGTCGTCGACGCGGGGTGCGCTCGCCGCGGTGAGGCGGGCGACCTCGTCGTCGGTGAGGGCCGCGGCCAGGTCGGACGAGCCCAGGTTGTCGTCGAGCTGCTCGACCGAGCGGGCTCCGAGGATCACCGAGGTGACCGCGGGCTGACGCAGCAGCCAGGCGAGGGCGACCTGCGACGCCGAGGCGTCGTGGGCGGAGGCGATCGAGGTGACCGCGTCGAGGACGGTCCAGGTGCGTTCGTCCGCGTTGCGCGCCTCCCAGGCCTCCATGCCGCGCTTGGGGTCCTCGCCGAGGCGGGTGGCGCCGGTGGGGGCCTGGTCGCGGACGTACTTGCCGCTCAGCCAGCCGCCGGCGAGCGGCGACCAGGGCAGCAGGCCGATGCCCGCGTCGAGGGAGGCCGGGACGACCTCGTGCTCGATGTCGCGGACGAGCAGGTTGTACTGGGGCTGCAGCGTGACCGGCGGGGCGAAGCCCAGGGCCTCGGCCCGGCCGACGGCCTTCGTCACCTGCCAGCCGAGGTAGTTCGAGAAGCCGTAGTAGCCGATCTTGCCCGCGCTGATCGCGTCGTCGAGGAATCGGAGGGTCTCGTCGATCGGGGTGAGGTGGTCCCAGGCGTGCATCTGGTAGAGGTCGACGTGCTCGACGCCGAGCCGCGTGAGGGACGCCTCGAGGGCCTTCGCGAGGTGGCGCCGCGAGAGTCCCACGTCGTTGGGGCCGTCACCCATCGGGAACCGCCCCTTCGTCGCGAGCACGACCTGGTCGGCGTCGGTGGGGTGGTCGGCCAGCCAGCGGCCGATGATGGTCTCGCTCGTGCCCGCGCTGTACACGTCGGCGGTGTCGACGAGCGTGCCGCCGCCCGCCACGAAGGCGTCGAGGATCGCGTGAGAGGTCGGTTCGTCGGCTTCGGCGCCGAACGTCATGGTGCCGAGGGTCAGCTCCGACACCGAGGCACCGCTGTTTCCGAGGGTTCTGTAGTCCATGATCCGACGCTACGCGCGTGCGGAGCAGGCCGCCGGGCCCGTGGCGACCCCCGGACGCAGGGTGTTCGGGGTTCGTCAGGTGGATAATCGGCAGATGGTCGTCCGACATCGTCGTCGGGCCCGACCGAGCCGGGACCAACCACCCCGGATCACCGTCCCACCCGAGGGGAACGACCGTGTCATCACCAGCCGAGGCGGCCACAGTGCCCGCCGGATCAGCCACCAGCCGCCCACCGAACCCTGCTGCACCGCACGCTGCCGCACCGCACCCTGCTGCACCGCACGCCGCCGCGCCGCGCCCCGCGCCACCGCGCCCCGCGCCACAGCGCCCCGTGACGACGCCCCTGGGGGCGCAGGTCGATCCGCGCGTCCGCAGCGTGTCGACGAGCGACCGCGAGGTCGCGCACGCCCTGATCCGGAAGAACTACCGGATCACCCGACTCGAGGGAGAGGGGCCGGACCCCTTCACCTACAGCCGTGCCGTGTCGGGTGAGACCCGGTTCGCCCTGTGCCGCTTCGAGTACCGGCGGGGTCGACTGCTGACCGAGAGCGAGCCCGCGGGGTTCCTGGTGGCCGGCGGGGTGATGGCGGGCCGCCTGTCGCTCTCGACGCGCGGCCACGAGATCCGGGTGGCCCCGGGCACCCCCATCGCCTTCCCCTCGCACGACGCCAAGACGATGGAGTCGTTCGACCTCGTCCTCGGCCAGGTGCTGCTCGACCGGGCCGCCGTCGAGCACGAACTGGCGGCGATGCGGCTCTCCGCGCCCGGTGGCCTGAGGTCCCTGGCCACCGAGGCGGTCTCGCCCGCGATGGGCCGGTACTGGTCCGAGCTCGTCACGCACGTGCACGAGCACGTCATCCGCAACGACGCGGCGATGGCGAGCCCGCTCGTCCGCGGTTCGGCGTTCCGCTCGCTCGTCGCGGCCTACCTCGAGGCGTTCGAGACCAACGTCGTCGTGCTCGGCGGCGACGGGCAGGCCCCCCTGCCGTCCACCGTCCGCCGGGCACGGGAGTTCATCGAGCAGCACGCCCACGACGACATCGGCGTCGTCGAGATCGCCGAGGCGGCCCGGGTCACCCCTCGGGCCCTGCAACTGGCGTTCCGCCGTCACCTCGACTCGACCCCCATGGCCGAGCTGCGGCGGGCCCGGCTGCGGGGGGCGCACGGCGACCTCGTCATGGCCGACCCGACCCTCGGTCACACGGTCGCGGGCATCGCACTGAGCTGGGGCTTCGCGCATCCGGGGCGGTTCGCGGCCCAGTACACGGCCGAGTTCGGGCACTCACCCCGGGACACCCTCGAGGCCTGACGGGTGAGTTTCGGCCCCGCCTTCGCACCCAGGGCCTTCGTTTCGTTTTTCGGACAGGGGCGGGTTTGCCCGTTGGGCAGACCGACGCACAATGAGAAAGCCTCGCGGTGAAAGGTTCAGGACCGCGAGTCACAGCGCACGAGATCGACGTCGGGTTTCTCTCGTGTCGCCGGGGTGCGGAGGGAGTCGGGTTCCTTCCGCACCCCCTTCTCGTCTCAGGGCGCCGCACGCGTCGGGGACGCAGGAGGCGCGGGTCGGCCGGACCGCGCCTCCTGCGGTCGGCGACGAGGCGGCTCAGTCGCGGGCGGAGACGTCCGTGTGCACGAAGCCCTGTGACGACCGGCTGGCGGTCGGGCCCCGCTGGCCCTGGTAGCGCGAGCCGTACTCGGACGAGCCGTAGGGGTGGTCGGCCGGTGAGCTGAGCCGGAAGAAGCAGAGCTGGCCGATCTTCATGCCGGGCCAGAGCTTGATCGGCAGGGTGGCCACGTTCGACAGCTCGAGCGTGACGTGCCCGCCGAAGCCCGGGTCGATGAAGCCGGCGGTCGAGTGCGTGAGCAGGCCCAGGCGCCCGAGCGAGCTCTTGCCCTCGAGGCGGGCCGCGACGTCGTCGGGCAGGCGGACGAACTCGTAGGTGCTGCCCAGCACGAACTCGCCCGGGTGCAGGATGAACGGTTCGTCGGCCCTGGCCTCGACCAGGCGGGTCAGCTCGGGCTGGTCTTCGGCCGGGTCGATGAACGGGTACTTGTGGTTGTCGAAGAGGCGGAACAGCCGGTCGAGCCGCACGTCGATGCTCGACGGCTGGATCAGCGTCGGGTCGTAGGGGTCGAGGCCGATTCGCCCGGCGTCGAGCTCGAGCTTGATGTCGCGGTCGGAGAGCAGCACGGGTCCAAGCCTAGTCAGCGGTCGCCGGCCCACGGGGGCAGGATGGTCGCATGCGTGCCATGACCGTCCCCGTGCCCGGAGGGCCCTCGGCCCTCGTCGTCTCCGAGGTGGCCGAACCGGTGCCCGGGCCCCGCGAGGTCGTGATCGACGTGGCCGCCGCGGGCGTCAACCGTGCCGACGTCAACCAGCGCGAGGGGCACTACCCGTCGCCCGCGGGGGCACCCGCCTGGCCGGGGCTCGAGGTCAGCGGGACCGTCGTCGCGACCGGCGAGCACGTCACGGCCGTCGCCGTCGGCGACTACGTGGTGGCGCTGTTGTCCGGGGGTGGCTACGCCGACCGCGTGCAGGTCGACGAGGGGCTCGTCCTGCCGCTGCCCCGCGGCGTCGACCTCGTCGAGGCCGCGGGCCTGCCCGAGGCCGTCGCCACCGTCTGGTCCAACGTCTTCATGAGCGCCGGGCTGAAGCCGGGCGAGACCCTCCTCGTGCACGGCGGGTCGAGCGGCGTCGGCTCGATCGCCATCCAGATGGCGGTCGCCCTCGGCTCGACCGTCTACGCGACCGCGGGCACGCCCGACAAGACCTCGTTCTGCGAGCAGCTCGGCGCCACGCGCGGCATCGACTACAAGGCCGAGGACTTCGTCGAGGTGCTCCACGAGGCGACCGACGGACGCGGCGTCGACGTCGTGCTCGACCTGGTCGGCGGCGACTACGTCGCGCGGGACGTCGAGGCGCTCGCCCCGAACGGACGCATCATGGTGATCGCCGTGCAGGGCGGCGCGTCGGCCACGGTCGACCTGTCGCGCCTCATGGCCAAGCGGGGCCGGATCTGGGGCACCACCCTGCGGGCGCGTCCCCTCGACGAGCGCCGCGCGATCATGGCCGAGGTCGGCGAGCACGTCTGGCCGCTGGTCGAGGCGGGGTCGGTCCGGCCCGTGCTCGACAGCGTCTACCCGCTCGAGTTCGTCGCCACGGCCCACAAGCGCATGGAGTCCGGCGGCCACAGCGGCAAGATCCTGCTCGCGGTGCGCTGACCGCACCCCGGGGGCACAGGAGGCGCGGGTCGCGCGAGCCACGGAGGCCTCCGACCCGGCGCGGCCGGTTTCGGTGTATCCAAGAAGGTGACGGGTCCGGTGATCCGGACGTCACGGCGCCCGTCGGCACTTTTCCACGGGTCCCGGCCCGCGCCTCCCCGTCTTCGGGGCGGCGGGCGAGGGACGCACCACCAGAGGGGGCGGGCATGTCGGCAGACCTGACCGAGGCCACCGACGGGGTGCTCGCCTCGCGAGCCGCCGAAGGCGACGAGCGTGCCTTCGAGATGCTGCTGCGACGTCACCTGGGCCTGATGACCGCGTACGCGACCCGGTTGACGGGCTCGCGGGCCGACGCGACCGACGCGGTGCAAGAGGCCTCGATCACGATCTGGCGCGAGCTGCCCACGCTGCAGACGCCCGCCGCGGCCAAGGGCTGGATGATGCGCATCGTGTCGCGCAAGGCCTTCGACCTGATCCGGTCGCGACGGCTGACCGACGACGTCGACGACCTCGAGTTGGCCTCGGCGACGCCGACGACCGATCCGGAACGCCTGGCCGCGTCGAACGACGCCATGGAGGCGTTGCGCTCGGCGCTCGCCCGACTGCCCGCGAGTCAACGACGGGTGTGGGCCCTGCGCGAGGTCGGCGGGGAGTCGTACACCGAGATCGCCGAACGGACGGGCAGCACCGTGACGGCGGTCCGGGGGCAGCTCGCCCGGGCCCGAGAGACACTGACCCGTGAGATGGAGGCCTGGCGATGAGCGACCGACCACACGGCACCGACCACGCCCACGAAGACCCGACGCCGCCCGACGTGGCCGTCGACCTGAGCGCGGTCGTCGAGCACGAGCAGCTGCCCGAGGACGCCTTCGAGGAGGCCGTCGGCGACCGGACCGTGGGTGACCCGGGCGACGGTGACGCGCCCGCGTCCGGCGACGACACGGCAGACGACGTCGACGCCGACGCCGACGACGGCCTCTCGCCCGAGCGCCTCGTCGACTACCTCGACGCCGGCCGGCAGCCCTACGACCCCGAGATCGAGGAGTCGCCCGAGGCCACCGCGCAGCTCGCCGCCCTCGAACGGCTGCGGTCCATGGGTGCGCGGTTGCTCGAGGCCGACGCCGCGGCGACCCCCGCCCCCGACCCGAGCTGGATCGCCGGCGTCATGGACCGCGTGCGACTCGAGTCCCGGGCCGGTCGACAGATCCCGCTCACGTCGATCGACGACCGCTCGACCCTCCACATCACCGAGGGCGCGGTACGGGCGCTCATCCGCGAGGCGGGCGACGGGGTCGAGGGGGCGATGGTGATCTCGTGCTCGATCCGAGGCGACGTCAGCGTGCCCGGGGCCCTCGTCCGCGTCGAGGTCGTCGTCAGCGGCCTGTTCGGCCGGTCGCTGCCGGCGCTCGCCGACGCCGTCCGCGAGGCCGTCTCGTCACGACTGTCGCGCCAGACCGAGTTGACGATCGAGAGCGTGGACGTCACCGTGGACGACGTGCACCTGCACGGCGAAGGAGGCGCGGCATGAGCGACCACGACCCGGACGCCGGGATCAGCCCGGCCGACCTCTCGCTGCTCGCGGCCGAGCTGGGTGAGATCGCGGCCTCGGTCGACGGCGTCGTCCACGTGCGGGCCCGCCCCGGCTTCGGCAGCGTCGTGCGCTCGGCCCTGCAGGGGCTGAGCGCCGTCGTGGGCGGCGGCGGCGTCGTGGGCTCGACCGTGCCGGGCGACGGCTCGCCCGCTGGAGGCGCGGCGTCGGCCCCCGAGGTCCCCGACGTCGAGCGCGCCGACCCCTCGTCCGCCGAGGCCGCCGCCGCGGCGGCCCCCGGGCGGCCCGTCCCGCTCGTCGGCATCGCCGTGGCCGACCTCGAGACCCGCATCACGCTCGACATCGCCGTGGACGAGAGCGGCTCCGGGCCGCTCGTGGCCCGCGCGGTCGCCCAGGCGCTGCTCGACCGCGTGAGCGGGGAGCCCGTGCCGCCGGCATCCGTCGACCTGCGCATCGTCTCGGTCGCGACCGGAGCCTGAGCGCGCCTCCCGGGGCCGCCCGCGCGGTGGCCGGCGGTGTCGCACCGCGACGTGGACATCGCACCGCCGCATTCGGCGGTGTCATGTCCACCCGGCGGTGCGACACCGAGAGGCGGCCGAGAGGGCACGGGAGGCGCGGGCCGCTATAGTGGTCTGACGCGCCCTCGAGGCGCTGCGCGAGTGTAGTTCAATGGTAGAACTTCAGCTTCCCAAGCTGATAGCGCGGGTTCGATTCCCGTCACTCGCTCTCTTCTCCACCGTCCGGTCTGCCGAGGCGCAGCCAGATCCGGTGTGCGACCACCAGCACGGCGAGCCACGCGAGCGCCAGCAGCCAGGCACCCACCACGTCGGTCAGCCAGTGGTGCCCGAGGTAGACGCGGCTGAGGCCGATCGTCAGGGCGAACACCGCGGCCGCCGTGATCGTCAGCGCACGCATCGACCGCCGGGTCTGGCGCAGCACCAGCAGGTACGCGACGATGCCGACGACGACCGTGGCGTTCAGGGTGTGCCCGGACGGGAAGGACGCGCTCGTCTCGTACGGCGGCACCGCGTCCGACATCGGCGGGCGGTCGCGGCCGAAGAGCTCCTTGCCGGCCTGGGTCATCAGCAGCGAGCCGGCACCCGCCGACAGGCCGAGCACGACGGGCACCCACTCGCGGCGCCGGACCGCGAGCACGACGACCACCAGCAGCCCGAGGATCGGCAGCGCGATCACCCCGGCGACGTTCGTGTAGACGGTCAGGGCGGTGTCCAGCCAGGGGGAGCGCGCCTGCATGGCCAGCCGCAGGGTCGGCTGGTCGAGCAGGGCGATGCTCTCGTCGTCGGTGACGGCGGCGTACACGTCGGAGAAGAGGTACGCCGCCCCGGCCATCACGACCAGCCCGGCGACGAGCACGGCGGCGAACGTGCCGTGCCTCCGGACCCGTCGCCGTCGGTCGAGGCGGTGCGGGTCGGGGGCTGGCGAGGGCATCGTCCGAGCCTAGGCGGGCCGAGGCGCTCGGGGGACGCGCCGGTGGGCCGATCGAGGGACCGCGGTCGGAGGCGTCGTCCCCGTACGATGGACGTCGCCGCTACCGGGGGGAAGCCATGACCGACGATGCCACGACGTCCGTGAAGCTGCTGCACCCCCTGCTCGACACGCACGGGCCCGGGTGGGTCGAGTCGAGGTCGAGCAAGCCCGTCGTCGGGGTCTCGAGCGGCCTGTCGGCCCTCTTCGTCGATGGTGCCGAGTTCGGCACCCGCGTCGCGCTCGTCACCGGCCCGGACTCGCGGCTCACGTACTCGCTGTTCCACCTGCTCGACCTGCTCGGCGGCGTCTGGCTGACCCGCGCCTCCGACGGTTCGCTGCGCCGAGCGATCACGCTCGAGCCGGTGCGTTCGCCGGCGCACGGGCTCGGGGTGACCGAGGACGGCTACCCCCTGCCGCGGGACGAGGCGCCGTCGTCGGTCCGGCTCGACGAGGGGCGCGCGGCCGACCCTGGCGCCGTCCCCTGGACGCAGCTCGCCGTCGTCACGCATCACCGGGCGCGGGCCGAGGCCCGACTCGGCGGCACGCTCGAGCGACTCGTCGAGGCCCTCGCGCCCGGCACACGGACCCTGTGGGGGACGACCGAGCCGGCCACCGCGGTCTGGGACCGCGATTTCTTCACGGCCGCGGCGCGCAGCCGCATGCCGTCCGAGACGCGGTTCCACGTGGCCGGAGGCGACGCCTCGGGGCCGAGGTACCGCGGGTGGGTGCGCGTCTCGCGCAGCGCCGACGGGGTCGTCGAGGAGACCCGGATCATCGTGACCGGTGCCGTCGCCCCGGGCGTCGTCGCGGACGCCCTCGCCGACGTGGCCGGTCGACAGCATGTCCTCCTGGCCACGGCGTGGTCGATGTCCGGCCGGGCCGACGCGACGGTGTCCGCCCACGACCGGGTGGCGCCGCAGCCGGTGGCCGCCGTCGTCGGGGCCCGGAGCGTGCGGGACGTGCACCTGGACGTCGAGGGTCTCGTCCGTCGGGTGGGCGGACGGGTGCTCGGGTCGTCGCGGACGCCGTCGGTGCTCGTGTCGTTCGACGAGGGGCCGGCCGGTGACGCCGGCGCCGGTGCGGGTGCTGACGACGGTGCCGCCGCCGCCGCCCGCTGGCACCGTTTCGCCGACGCGGTCGACGTCGTCGGTGCCGACGAGGTCCTCGCCGCGATGACCCCGCCGGGGGTGCGCCGTGCCTCGTGAGTACACCGTGGTGACGCCCGGTCCCGTGACCGCCGTCGACGGCGCCCGCGCGGCCGCCGAGATCGACCCGGACCTCGGCCTCGGCAAGCTCTGGAAGGGCGGCGGGCTGCAGATCGCGACCGACGACGGACTCGTTCTGGCCATCGTGCGCAGCACGTACGTCGAGGACCCGGCCGACGCGTCCGTCCTGCTCGGGGTGGAGATCGAGGCGGGCAGCTGGCTGACCGAGGCGTACGCGCCGGGCACCGACCCGGTGTCCGACGCGGTCGTCCAGGCGCTCGTCCGTGGCACCGGGGGCCGGGTCGTCGTCGAGGCGGTTCCGGGCGGGCCGAGGCCCGCGACCGCGGCGCCTGTGACCGCGGCGCCCGTGACCGCGGCGCCGGCGGCGTCCGCGACCGTGCCACCGTCGACGACGAACGAGGGAGCAGGCGCATGAGTTCGTGGTCGATCTCGCCCAGCGGGGTGCAGGCGGTCCTGGCCGACGTCCAGGTCTCGGCCGGCGACCTCGGCACGGCGGCCGAGGGCCTCGCGACCGGCCACGAGGAACTGAGCGGCGGCGTCGGCGACCTGCTCGTCGGCGTCGCCAACGCCGTGTTCGGGTTGATCGAGTCCCAGACGACGACCCTCACGTCGGTCGTGAACCGCATCGACTCCTGCGGCGCCGGTGCTGCCGAGGCGACGATCGCCTACGTGGCCGGCGACGAGGAGATGGCGGCGAACGCGCAGTCCGCCGCCGTGACGGCCGCGTCCCAGGCGCCCGCCCTGGCGAACGAGCAGAGCGCCGCCGGCATCCCGCCCGCGTCGAGCCCGGGGGTGCCGCGATGAGCCCCTCGCTGATCGTCCCCGGAGCGATCCCCGGCGTCACCATCGACCCGGCCGCCATCTCGGGGTCCGCCGCGACCTTCCGCAGCACGGCGACCGCGATCGCCGAGCAGGGCGCGGGAGTCGTCACGTCGTGGTCAGGGTTGTCGGGTGTCTACGCGGCGCCCGAGGCCGAGCAGTTGTTCGTCGCCATGGACCCGGTCGGCACGAGCACGCAGACCCTCGGCGACACGTTCGGCAAGGTCGCGACGCTGCTCGACGACCTGGCAAGCGCCGTCGCCGCGCCCGTGGCGCGCCTGAAGGAGCTCGTCACCGAGGCCGAGGCCTTCACCGCCGAGGTGTCCGGCGGCGTCACCTACAGCACGGAGAGCTACAACTCGTACATCTCGAGCGGGCCCGACGAGGTCACCGTCGAGTGGTACGACCACATCCCTTCGCGCAACCGCAATGACGAGCTGCTCGGCGAGGTGAACGCCGAGGTCGCCAAGATCGACGCCGCCCGAGCCGAGTGCGAGAACGGCATCAATGCGTTGCGCACCGACCCGATGTGCTTCCGCGAGCAGGTCGCGTTCACGGCCGAGCAGCTCGACTCGATGAAGGACCTGCCCTACGGCGCCCCGGGCGACCCGCACAAGACCTGTTCCGAGTCGATGGGCACGGGCCTCGGCATGTTCATCGCCGAGGCGGGCTACGGAGCCGCGGCCCTGGTGGGTTGGGACATCCAGGGCGGCACGGGCGTCACCAAGGAGTTCGGCCTGCAGGCCTGGAGCGGCCTGCTGCAGGGGCTCGGGGCCATCCTCATCACGAGTCCGGCGACGATCGCGCTGGCGTACGCACCCCCGGGTGCAGAATCGGCGCCCGCTCAGCCCGCGATCGACTGGTACCGCTCCACGCTCGAAGGCGTCGTGCAAGGCATCGTCGGCACGCCCGAGATGTACGACGAGGACCCGGTCGCGGCCGGCACCTTCGCGACCCTCGGCGTGGCGTCGTTCTTCGTCCCGGTCGGAGGTGCGGCCGTCGGTGCGACGAAGGCGACGTCAGGCCTCGCGCGGCTCGGCGGCGCGGTCGAACGGGCCGGCCTCCGGGCCCCCGAGGGCTCGGCGTTGCGCAACGGCCTGACGCACGTGGGACACGCCTTCACCGGCCTGTCGGAGCGCCTGAGGGTGCCGACTGACGGCCCCCGCTCGACGGCCGGGGGACCGGACGCCCCGTCGCGCCTCGGCGAGCAGCTCGACCGCCTCGACGACGTCGTCGACGTCCGCTCCGACGGCCTCGCGCCCCCGCCCGCGCGGGTCGACGGCCCCGACGCGACGCCCGGGCCGGTCCGCGGCGACGACGCGTCGGCCCCGCCCGTCCGCGAGGACGCAGGAGGCGCGGGTCACGTCGACGACGCCCCCGCGGCCGACCAGCCCGGTCGCGCCGACGGCGATGCCGGAACGGGTGGCTCGGGTGGCGACGCCCCCGCTTCGCCAGCCCCGTTCAAGGACGCCCCGACGGGTCCGATCACAGACACCACGGGGAAGAAGGACCTCACCCCGATCATCGACGGTAGTTCGATGACCCGCAACCAGTTGGCCGACTACTTGGACGTGATGGACCACGAGGCGGGCACAGCATTCCGGGATCGCGGCGTCTGGCCCTCAGATCAGCGCATTCCGGCAGACTCTCGGTTCCTCGGCGCGGACGGGCGAGTGAATTGGGACGACGTTCCCCCCATGGGGTTCGCGCTCGATGAGCAGGGTGTTTCGATCATCGAGAGGGACCCAAGCGTTGCTCTGGGATCACTCGTCGACAGGGCCGGATCGGCCGAAGGAATCTTCGTTTCACCTGTCCCGGACGATGGTGTGCCTTTCAGTCACGACCAGAGGGCCACGCCGTGGGTCCGGGACGAAGGTGTGGAACACACCTACCGTGTAACAGGTGACCTCTCTGACATCCGTGGCGCCTTCGATCGGAGTGACGCCAAGGTTCGTCTGGCATTCGAGACGCAGATGGCCGTCTTCGGCGTCACATGGGACGACATGCATCTTCTCAGAGGACCCATTGCGCCGGGCTTCGGCCAAGCTGGGGGAGGCACGCAGATCGTTCTGCCCATGAGCGTCGAGGATCTGATGAGCATCGGCTTACTTGAGGAGATCCGTGACTGACGACGATTCGAACACTCTGGCCTCGTTGACGAACCGCGTGGATCGACTAGGACTCGGGCATCTGAACTTTCTGATCGGTGACGCGGAGACACGGCGTCCATACGCACTCGTCATCGCCCAGGACGAAGGAGTCTGGAGCACCTTCGTCAGGGATGAAAGAGGGCTGACCAGGGTCAAGAGCGTCCGGACGTATCCGGATGAGCGGTCGGCGGTCGAGGGCTTCCTCGTCCTCCTGAACGGCATCGCGCTCGTCAAGCGGCTCCGTTCCGAGGCCGCGGCTGAGAAGGACGTCTAGCCGGTGCTCAAGAGTCCATGAGCGTGAGTGACGTGAACGGACTTCGAGGAGGAGCGGAAGTGGACGGATGGAGTTCATGTCCCAGTTGCGGAACGTCGCTCGGTTGGAGGAGCTGCGGGCCGTCCTCGACGCGGGCCTGGAGCCCGATGGCTGATCGTCGATCGCGAGGGAAGAGCCTCGAGGAGTCGGTCGCCACGATCGAGGCCGAGGGGCTCGACAGGTTCGCCCACGTGATCGGAGACGATCACGGCAGTTCGGCGGACGCCCTGGTCCTGACCCGACGAGACGGCGTCTGGACCTCGTTCTCGACCACCGAGCGGGCCGGTGTCGAGGAGACCGGCGTTCGCACGGACGAGGAACTCTCCGACGCTCTGGACGACTTCCTGCGTCTCATGAGGCTGAGGGCCGACGAGGACGTGATCATGTCGCGCATCAGGGAGAAGAACAGGCTCGCCCACGAGACGTGGCGGGCGTCACGAGACGACCGACCGGGGAGGGCATGACATGGCCACGATCGAGTCGGTGCACGCCGTCATGGCGGCAGAGGGACTCCACGACCTGGGACACGTCGTCGACGGTGACCACGCGAACAGGACGGACTGCCTCGTCGTCACGCGACGCGACGATGCCTGGGTGACCTTCTCCACCGACGAGCGGGCGACGGTCATCGACGAGAGCGTGCGGACCTACCCGAGCGAGTCCGAGGCGCTGGAGGACTTCCTCGTCCTGCTCCGGCTGAAGAAGCTCCTCCGCGACCTTCAACGGGAGCGCGACGTCGAGCGCGCGGCGATGAGCCTCGAATCGCTGCCTGCGCAGATGGAGGCGGAGGGCTTGAACCGCGTCCGTGTCGCTCTCGGTGACGTGTACCTCAGGCGCCCGGACTGTCTCGCCGTGGCGCGACGCGACGGTGTGTGGAGCACCTTCTACATCGACGAACGAGCGGCCGTGGAGGAAGCGAGCCTGCATGCGTTCCCCGACGAGGTCTCGGCCGTGGCCGACTTCCTCGACCGTCTGAGGTCGCAGCATCGCAAGCTCGAGATCCAGGACGAACTTCGAGACCGACGCCGCCGAGCAGGAGAACCGTCATGACGATGGTCGCGCGCACCCTGGCCGCCCTCCGAACCCAGGTCGACGCCGGCGGACTCGGCCACCTGAACGCCGTCATCGGGGACGCGACGACGGGGAAGCCCTTCGCGCTCGTCCTCGCTCGACGGGACGAGGTGTGGAGCACCTACTTCCTCGACGAGCGAGGTCTCATCGAGGAACAGAGCGTCCGCACCTACTGCGACGTCGAAGCAGCCGCAGCCGACTTCCTCCGGTTGCTGCGCAACCTGGCCCGCATCGAGGAGATCGACACCGAACTCGCCGCCCGCCGCAGCGCCTCGTCCTGAGCCCGCGACGGCTGAGCTCGCGACGGCTGAGCTCGCGACGGCTGAGCCCGCGACGGCTGAGCCCGCGACGGCTGAGCCCGCGACGGCCGAGCCCGCGACGCAACGCACAGGGCCGGCACGCGAGTAGTGTGCGGCGGCGCGGTGGGCGGCGTCACCCGCCACCTGACCGTTGCCTCCGCACGTGGGCGAAGCCGACCCGCGCCTCCTACCGTTCACGGCAGGGCACGACGCCGACTCGGCGCCGCCCACGAATTCTGAACACCGTCAGCAAGGAGTGCACCATGGCACAGGCCATCGAGACCATCGACGTCAACGTCCCCGTCAGCGTCGCCTACAACCAGTGGACCCAGTTCGAGGAGTTCCCGAAGTTCCTCGACGAGGTCGAGTCCATCACCCAGACCACCCCCACCCTCACCGTGTGGAAGGTCAAGGTCGGGCCGGTCGAGAAGACCTTCGAGGCCGAGATCACCGAGCAGCACCCCGACGAGCGCGTCGCCTGGAACAGCACGGGCGGCGAGGTCGACCACGCCGGCGTGATCACGTTCCACAAGCTGAGCGACGACGAGACCCGCCTCACGGTGCAGATCGACTGGACGCCCGAGGGCTTCCTCGAGAAGCTCGGCGGCTCGCTCGGTGCGGACAACCACGCCATCAAGAAAGACCTCAAGAACTTCAAGGAGTTCATCGAGCGCGAGGGCAACGTCGACGGCGGCTGGCGCGGAGACGTCCAGGCCTGAGACCCGGCCCCACTCGTCGAGGCCCACGGCGGCTCCTGATCCCAGGAGGCCCGCCGTGGGCCTCGGTCGTCTCAGCGGCGGAAGCCGAACGAGTGCAGGTCGTGCTCGTCGCTCAGCCGGCGGGCCAACTCGGCGCCGCGCACGCTCGTACCCTGCTCGTCGAGCGGCGGGCTGAACACGGCGGCCCCGAGCCGGTTCGGCGCCGACAGGACGATCGCACCCGAGACGCTCGACTTCGCCGGGACGCCGACGGCCCGCATCCAGCGGCCCGACCCGTCGTAGACGCCGCAGGTCGCCATGACCGAGACCACGTCTCGCGCGACGCGGGCGTCGACGACCTGTTCGCCGGTCACCGGGTTGCGGCCGCCGAAGGCGAGCGTCGCACCCATCACGGCCAGGGCCTCGGCGTCGACCAGCACCGAGCAGGCGCGGGCGTAGACGGCTACGGCGTCGTCGGCCGTCTCGTGCAGCGTGCCCTCGGACCGCATCAGGTGCGCCAGGGCGTGGTTCCGGTCGCCGAGCAGCTGCTCGGACTCGCTCACCTCGCGGTCGTAGTCGAGGGTGCGACCCGCGAAGGCACCGAGGCCGGCGACGATGCGTGCCGTCCGCTCGTCGCACGAGTCGCCCGCCACGAGGTTCGCGGTCAGCAGGGCGCCCGCGTTCACCATCGGGTTCGGCGGACGTCCGGTGCCGGCCTCGAGTTCGAGCGCGTCGAACGCCTCGCCGGTCGGTTCGATGCCCACCGCGTCCAGGGCGTCGCCGCCCGTGTCGGCGAGGGCCAGCGCGAAGACGAACGGCTTCACCGCCGACTGGATCGAGAACGCGTGGGCCGAGTCGCCGGCGGCGACCGTCTCGCCGGTGGGCCGCACCACGGCGACCCCGAACAGCTCGGGGTCGGCCGCGGCGAGCTGCGGGATGCTGTCGTCCACCGCGCCTCCCCGGGTCGAGAGGACGGAGGCGCGCAGGGCCTCGAGGGCAGCGCGCTCGGACGACGCGGTGGGGGACGACATGCCCCCACCCTGACAGGCGCGGGCCCGGACGTCCGGGCCGCGGGCCCGCGCGAGCTCGACCCGTCGGGGTACGCGCAGCACGCCGGGCCCCCGGCGTCAACCCCGCCCGCTGTCAGGTCGCGTGTCTACCGTGCACCTCGTCGGAGCGCACAGGGGCGTGCCGAGAGGGAGGCGGCCATGCTGATCGACGGTGGGAGCGGCCGGTCGGGCACGGCCTGGCCCGGACACGGCCCGGTCGCGAGTGCACTCGACCTCCGGCTCGACGTCGTCGGTCGGGGTCGCTGGCGCGTCGTCGACGTCCGACGCTCGGAACGCGGCGCCGTGGTCGTCGTCGGCTCGGTGGCCCAGACCGAGGCCGGCTACGAACTCACGCTCTCCGCCGCGCCCGAACGTCGCTGGTGGTGCACCGACCTCTCGAGCGCCCTCGACGCCGTCGTCCGCGCCTCGTGGAACCGCCGCCAGTCGCCGTAGGTCGTACCCGGCCTGGGTCGAGTGGTCCCGAATCGTCGTTCAGGGGCGCGTGGAGGACGATCCGCGACCGCTCGACCGCTCGACCGCTCGACCGCTCGACCGCTCGACCACTCGACCACCCGACAGCTCGACCGCCCGACAGCTCGCGCGAGACGTCAGGAGGCGCGGGTCGTCACCGCGACGCGGGCGGGCGTGAACGAGAGGCGCACCGGCGACCCGGGCTCGCGTCGCTCGTCGGCCCGGTGGTCGACCACGAGCAGCGTCTCGGGGTCGACGCGCACGCGGGTGCGGCACACGGCCCCCAGGAACGACACCGACTCGACGATCCCGGCGAGCCCGCCCTGCTCGACGAACGACACGTCCTCGGGTCGGACGTACGCCCAGACCGGCCCCTCGGCGGGTGATCCCACGACCGGCACCTCAGGGCAGCCCGCCAGGCGCACGAGCGTGCCGACGACCTCGCCCGACACCCGGTTGCTCGTGCCGACGAACTCGGCGACGAACGCGGTCGCGGGGGCCGAGTAGAGCTCCTCCGGCGTGCCGACCTGCTCGATCGAGCCGGCCCGCATGACGGCGACGCGGTCGGCGACGGCGAGGGCCTCCTCCTGGTCGTGCGTGACGAAGAGGGTCGTGATCGACAGCTCGCGCTGGATGCGGCGGATCTCGTCGCGCAGCTGCACGCGCACCTTGGCGTCGAGGGCGCTGAGGGGCTCGTCGAGCAGCAGCACCCGGGGTCGGGTCACGAGCGCCCGGGCCAGGGCGACCCGCTGCTGCTGGCCCCCCGAGAGCTGGTGCGCGTAGCGCTCGCCGAGGTCGCCGAGGCCCACCAGGTCGAGCATCTCGCCCGCACGGGTGGCCCGCGAGGCCTTGTCGACACGACGCATGCGCAGCCCGAACTCGACGTTCTGCCGCACGGTCAGGTGGGGGAAGAGCGAGTACGCCTGGAACACCATGCCCACGTCGCGGCGGTGCGTCGGGACGCCGACGACGTCGCGCCCGTCGATCGTGATGCGTCCGGTCGTGACGTCCTCGAGCCCGGCGAGGCTGCGCAGCGCGGTCGTCTTGCCGCAGCCCGACGGGCCGAGCACGGCGACGAGCTCGCCGGGCTGCAGCTCGAGGTCGAGCCCGGTGAGCGCCCGGTGCCCGGCGAACTGCTTCGTCACGTCCCGGAAGGTCACGGCGGCACCTGCGACGGCGTCGGTCGGGTTCGTGACGGTGGGGCGGGGCAGCGTGGCGGTCACGAGAGGGCCTTTCGAGAGGGGATCGGGCGGGCGGCGCCGAGGGCGCCCACGCGGCCGATCACGAGCAGCAGCACGAACGCGAAGCCCAGGGCGAGCAGCGCGAAGATCACGGCGGCATAGGGGTCGGAGCGCGAGACCTGCACGAGGGCGGTCTGCAGGTTCACGCGGTTGAGCAGCGAGGCGATGGTGAACTCGCCGAGCACGACGGCGACCGTGATGAAGGCGGCCGCGAGCAGCCCCCGGCGCAGGCTCGGCACGACCACGAGGACCATCGTCCGCAGCCAGCCCGAGCCGAGCGTGCGGGCGGCCTCGGTCAGCGTGCGCAGGTCGGTCGCCGAGAGGTCGGACTGCACCGCGCGGTACGCGTAGGGCAGCACCGTCACGCCGTAGGCGAGCGCGAGCGTCCAGGCACCCGAACCGGCGACCCGCGAGACGACCGAGTACACCGGCGCGAGTCCGACCACGAGCACGATCGCCGGCACCGTGATCGGCACGAGGCAGACGAACTCGAGCGGGCGCGCGAGACGTGGGTGGCGCAGGTGCACGAGCACCATGGCCGGCACGAGCAGCACCAGGACGAGCAGGGCCGACACGACCGCGAGCAGCAGCGAGTTGGTGACCCCCTCGACCAGGTTGCGGTACATCCGCTCGTTCTCGGGGTCGACGATCGCCAGCCAGTGGCCCAGGTCGTGCCCCGTGCCGTCCGCGCTGCGCAGCGAGAACGCGACCATCGCCGCGATCGGCACCGCGAACAGGGCGCCCACGACGACCAGGGCGGTGCGGCGCGCGACCGTGCTCGCGCCTCCCGCGCTCGTCGACCGCGGCGCCCTCGTCGACCGCGGCGCGCTCGCCGACGGGCGGGCGGTCATCGCTGCCACCGCTCGGTGCGGCGCTGCAGCAGCGAGTAGCCGGTCATCAGCACGGCCATGACGACGACCATGCCGAGGGCGAGCGCGCCCGCGACGTTCTCGCGGCCGAGCACGGTCTCGCTGATCAGCGCCGCCCGGATCTGCAGCGGGACGATCTGGGCTCCCTGGCTGATCAGGGCCGCGGCAGTCGCGTACGACGAGAACGCGTTGGCGAACAGCAGCAGCAGGCTGCCGACGAAGGCGGGGGCGAGCACCGGGACGACCACGCGGACGAGGTGTTGCCACCGGGTGCCGCCGAGGGTGGCGACGGCCTCGCTCCACTGCGGGCGCAGGCCGCTGACGGCGGGCATGAACGTGATCACCATGAGCGGCACCTGGAAGTAGAGGTAGGGCAGCAGCAGGCCGGGCACCTGGTAGAACCAGACGCCGTCCGCGTAGAGGTCGACGCCGGCGACGTCGAGCAGCAGCCGCGTCACGACGCCCTGGATGCCGATGGTGGCGATGAACGCGAAGGCCAGCATCACCCCGCCGAACTGGGCGAGCACGCTCGAGGCGGCGTCGACGGCGCTGCGGACGGCTCCGTCGGGACGCAGCGAGGTGAGCCCCCAGCAGACGACCGCGCCCACGACGGCTCCGGCCAGCGCGGTGACGGCCGAGACCGCGGCCGAGCTGGCGAAGGCCCGCACGATCAGGGGGTCGCCCAGGGCGGCCAGGTTGTCGAGGGTGGGGGTGCCGTCGCCGTCGACGAAGCCCGTGCCGAGCGCGAGCAGGCACGGCACGATCAGGAAGGCGAGCACCCACACGGCGAACGGGGTCAGGGCCCACCACGCCGCCGGACGACGCCGACCCCGCGAGGGGCCGACGCCGTCCGAGGACGAGGAGGCGCGGTCCGGCAGGTCGCCGCGGTCCCGTCCGTGCGCCGACCGCGCGTCGGCGGTCGTGTCCGCCGCGCGGGTCGACGTCGTCACCATCAGCCGATCGCCGTGGCCCAGGTGTCGGCCAGCACCTTCGAGGCGGCCTCGGTCTGCTCGGCCGTGAACTGCACGGTGTCGGCGGGCTGTTCACCGACCGCCTCGAGGGCGTCCTGGTCGACCGTGCCGGCCTCGGTCATCGCCGCGAGGCGCACGGGGTAGGCGCCGGCGGCGAGGTAGAGGTTCTGCGCGTCGTCGCCCAGGACGAACTCCTGCCACAGGCGGGCCGCGGCGGGGTGCGGCGCGTCGACGTTGATCGCCTGGTTGTAGTAGCTGGCGAGGGCGGTGCCGGGCAGCACGGCCGTCTTCCAGTCGCGTCCGCCGGCGTCGGCCGCCGCGGCGAGGTTGTTGTAGCTCCAGTCGAAGACGACCGGCGTCTCGCCCGACGCGATCGTCGCCGGGGTCGGGTCGGTCGGCAGGAAGGCGCCCGCGTCGGCGAGCTGTGAGAAGTAGTCGACGCCGGTGCTGACGTCGTCGGCGCTGCCGCCGGTCTGCAGCGCGGCCCACTCGACGGCAGCCGCGGCGGCGCCGGCCTGGGTCGGGTCGCCGTTGATCGCGACCTTGCCCTCGTAGTCGCTGCCGAGCAGGTCGTCGAGGCTCGTCGGGGCCGGCACGGCGTCGGCGTCGTAGCCGATCGACATCAGGCCGGTGTAGTCGTAGACCCACCTGCCGTCGGCGTCCTTGTGGTCGTCGGCGATGTCGTCCCAGGTCGACACCTTGTAGGGCGCGAACTGGTCGAGGTTCGCCAGCGCGACGGCCGAGCCGAGGTCGAACACGTCGGGGGCGGTGTCCTGCCCCTCCAGGTTCTGCGCGGCCGTGATCTCCTCGGCGCTCGAGACGTCGGGGCTGTCCGAGTTGACGGTGATGCCGTACTCCTCCTCGAACGCGTCGATGATCTCGCCGTAGTTGGCCCAGGTGTCGGGCAGGGCGATCACGTTGAGCTCGCCCTCGGCCTTCGCGGCCTCGACGAGGGCGTCCATGCCGCCGAAGTCCTCGGCGCTGGTGGCGGTGGCGGCGTCGGTGCCGTTCGCTGCGCCTCCTGCGGCGTCGGCGTCGGCGCTCGCCGAGCAACCGGTCAGGGCGAGGGCGGCGATGCTGAGGGTCGCGGCCGAGACGAGCAGGCGCTTGTCGATCATGCGGTGGGGGTCCTTCGGGTGCGGGGCCGGGGTTCGCCGGGGACGGCGACGGGGGACCGGACGGCCCGCTGGGCACGCTAAGGAGGCGCGGCGACGTCCCGGGGGAGGTCGCGTGAACGAGGGGCGAACAGGTGGTGGCGGGGTGTGCGGCGGGCGCGGGCGGCAGCGGGTGCGGGCGGCGGGTTCGGGTGCGGGCGGCGGGCTCGGGTCCGTGGACGGCACCGCCGAGTGGACTGGGCGCCGCCGTGTGACGTGGTGTCGTGTCCACTCGACGGTGTTCTGGTGCGTCGGGTGGGGAGCGGGGTGTGGGGCGCGGGTCAGCGGGCGGCGGCTGCGACGGCGAGGGCGATGCGGGCGGCCTCGGCGACGAGGGCGTCGTCGTAGGTCGCGGCGGGGTCGTTGCGGGCGGTGAGCACGGAGATCACCACGGGGTCGCCCGCCGGCGGCGTGACGATCGCGACGTCGTTGCGGATGCCGCCCGCGCCTCCCGACTTGTCGGCCACCTGCCAGCCGTCGGGGGCGCCGGCGCGGATCAGGGTGTCGCCGGTCGCGTTGCCCGACATCCAGTCGAGCAGGGTGGCGCGGTCGTCGGCGGCGAGCCAGTCACCGTCCGTGATGCGGGCGAGGGTCGCCGTGAATGCGGCGGGCGTGGTCGTGTCGGCCGTGCTGCCCGGGGTGAGCGTGTTGAGTTCGGGCTCGGTGTGGACGACGTCGGTCACGTCGTCGCCCTGCGCGGCGAGGGCGGCGTCGAGGGCCGCGGGGCCGCCGAGCTCGGCGAGCACGAGGTTCAACGCCGTGTTGTCGCTCTGCCGCACGGCCGCCTCGGCCAGCTGTTGCAGCGGGAGCCCGTCGGCGACGTGCTGGCTCGTGAGCGGTGAGTAGCCGGCGGCGTCGACGTCGGCCTGGGTCCAGGTGACGACGCGGTCGAGGCCGGTGTCGTCCGTCGCGTCGAGCAGGGCCGCCGCGGCGAACGCCTTGAGGCTCGACGCGTAGCCGAAACGCTCGTCGGCACGGTGGTCGAGGGTCGCGCCCGAGCCGGTGTCGAGCACGCTGAGGCCGATCCCGGCGTCGTACCGGGACTCGAGCTCGGCCAGGGCGGCCTCGACCTCGGGGGTCGCGAGGTCGGGCGCGGCGACCGGGCTGGGCAGCGGGACCGGGGTGTCGCTCGCGCTCGGCGCGGTAGACGGCGTCGACCCGCCGGGCGACGCGCAGGCGGTCAGGCCGAGGCCGAGGGTGGCGGCGATCGCGAGGGAGGTCGAGAGGGTCCGGCGTGACATGCGGCTCGTTTCGTCGTCGGGCGGAGGAGCGGTCACCACGATAGGCGAGCCGGTCGGGTCGGGCCTCGGGGCGGGCCTCGGGGCGGACCTCGGGGCGGGGGCGCGCGGGGACGGTGGTGGCGTACCCCGTCGGGCGGCGGCGAGCGATCCGCCTAGGCAGGGGGTTCGCGCCGGTTCGGGGGGTGGCGTCGGCCTGCGGCGGCGGGCACCCTCTCGAGCGGCACCGAGCGATTTGCCTAGGCAGGGGGTTCGCGCCGGTTCGGGGGGTGGCGTCGGTGTGCGGCGGCAGGCACCCTCTCGGGCGGCGGCGAGCGATTTGCCTAGGCAGGGGGTTCGCGCCGGTTCGGGGGTGGCGTCGGCGTGCGGCGGCAGGCACCCTCTCGGGCGGCGGCGAGCGATTTGCCTAGGCAGGGGGTTTGCGCCGGTTCGGGGGGTGGCGTCGGCGTGCGGCGGCAGGCACCCTCTCGAGCGGCGGCGGACGATTTGCCTAGGCAGGGGGTTCGCGCCGAACGACGGGGTGGCGACGGCGGGGGCGGCATCGGTGCGGCTGGCGGCGACGGGGCGAGCGCGGGCGGGGCTGGCGGCGACGGGGCGAGCGCGGGCGGGGGTGGCGGCGGCGGGGCGAGCGCGGGCGGGGGTGGCGTCGACAGGAGGGACGAGGAGGCGCGGATCGGCTCGACGTCGAGAGGTCGGGTTGCGGCGCCGGGGTGAGGTTAGGCTAACCTAAGCGCGTGACCCCAGACCTGCCCGGCGACCTGCCCGCCACGGCCACCGCGCCGGCTCGGACCGCCCTGCGCGCCGACGACGTCTCGGTCGCCTACGACGGCGTCGACGTCGTCCGAGGGGCCCGCCTCGAGCTGCGCCCCGGCTGCGTCACCGCCCTCGTCGGCCCGAACGGCAGCGGCAAGTCGACCCTGCTGCGCACCCTCGCCCGTCTGCAGGAGCCGCGCACGGGCTCCTTGACCCTCGCCGCGCCTCCTGCGGGCGTCGAGTGGTCCGAGAACGTCCTCCGCCGCGGCGGGAAGGATGATCCGGGACCACTCGACCGGTCGGGCGAGGGCGAGGGCGGGGGCCCGGGCGAGGGCGCGGGCGACTCGGTCGACGGGTTCGAGCTGTCGCTGCGCGAGTTCGCCCGGCGGGTCGCGCTGCTGACGCAGGGGCGCCCGACCCCCGGCGGGCTGAGCGTCCGCGACGTGGTCGAGTTCGGCCGCTACCCGCACCGCGGCCGGTGGGGGCGCGCCGACCCCGACGGCCGAGCCGCCGTCGACCGCGCGCTGGGGCTGACCGGCGTGGCCGACCTCGCCGACCGCGGCGTCGACCAGCTCTCGGGCGGCCAGCTGCAGCGCGTCTGGCTCGCCAGCTGCCTCGCGCAGGACACGGGCGTGCTGCTGCTCGACGAGCCCACGACCTACCTCGACCTCCGCTACCAGGTCGAGCTGCTCGACCTGGTCCGCGACCTGGCCGACTCGGGCCGCATCGCGGTCGGCGTCGTCCTGCACGACCTCGACCAGGCCGCCGCGCTCGCCGACCGCATCGTCGTGCTGAGCGAGGGCCGCATCGTCGCCGAGGGCGACCCCGGGGACGTGCTGACGCCGCGCCTCCTGACCGACGTCTGGGGCATCCGCATCGACGTCGACACCGACCCCACCACCGGCCACCTGCGCACCCGCGCGATCGGCCGACACCACACCCGGGCCGAGACGCCCGTCCGATGAGAGAGACACCACCCGTGACCCAGCGCCTTCTGACGACGCCCCGCCACACCCCGACCTCCGGCGGTCCCGCCCGCCGTCCCGCGGCCCGCCGACTGCTGACGGTCACCGCCGTCGCGGCCGCCGCGGCCCTGACCCTCGCCGGCTGCGGCACCACCGAGTCGGCCGACGCCGATGCGACCCCGGGCAGCGGCGAGCAGATCACCCTCACCGACGGCACGGGGGCCGAGATCACGCTCGACGGCCCGGCGACGAAGGTCGTCGGCACCGAGTGGAACGTCGTCGAGGACCTCGTCGCCCTCGGCGTGGAGCCCGTGGGCGTCGCCGACGTGAAGGGCTACGGCGAGTGGGACTCGGCCGTGCCGCTGACCGGCGAGCCGACCGACATCGGCACCCGTGGCGAGCCGAGCCTCGACACGATCGCCTCGCTCGCACCCGACCTGATCGTCGCGACCGACGGCCTGAGCGCCGACGCCGTCACGCAGCTGAAGGAGATCGCGCCCGTGCTGCAGGTCACCTCGGCCGACGCCTCGCGTCAGATCGAGCACAGCATGGACAACCTCGACCTCATCGCGAAGGCGACCGGCACCGAGGACAGGGCGACCCAGGTGAAGGAGGAGTTCACCGACGCCGTCGCCGCGGGCAAGCAGGCGCTCGCCGACGCCGGTCTCGCGGGCCAGCCCTTCGCCTTCGCCGACGGCTACGTCGACGCCGGCCAGGTGAGCATCCGCCCCTACGCGAAGGGCTCGCTCGTGTCGGACGTCACCGAGGAGCTCGGCCTCACCAACGCCTGGACCGTCGAGGGCGACGAGGCGTACGGCCTCGCCACGACCGACGTCGAGGGCCTCACGCAGCTGCCGTCCGACGTGCAGTTCCTCTACATCGACAACACCGCCGCCGGTGCGGACGACCCGTTCGCGGTGTCGCTCGCGTCGAACGCCGTGTGGCAGTCGCTGCCGTTCGTGCAGTCCGGTGACGTGCACCGCCTCGACGACGGCATCTGGATGTTCGGCGGGCCCGCGGCGATGACCGCCTACGTCGACTCGCTGGTGTCGACCCTGACGAAGTAGTCCGCCCCGTGAGCACGACCGTCACCCCCACCGACCCCGCGCCGCCCCGGCTCGGCGAGCCCGGCGCACCGGGCCGCGACGAGCGCGCGCGTCGCGCGGCCCTAGCCGAGGAGGCGCGGCTCGCCGCCCCCCGCCGGCTCACGGCCGGGTCGGTGGGCGTGACGGTCGCGCTGGTCGCCGTCGTCGTGGTGCTCGCCCTCGTCGACGTCACGCAGGGCACCGCGGACGTCGGCGCCCGGCAGGTCTGGCAGGCGCTCACCGGCACCGCGACGGCCGGTGACTCGTCCGTGGTGGTCGCCTCGCGCCTCCCGCGGATGGTCGCCGGGCTCCTGGTCGGCGTCGCCCTCGGAGCCGCCGGCGCGGCCCTGCAGCAGACGAGCCGCAACGTGCTCGCCGCACCCGACACCCTCGCCGTCAACGCCGGCGCCTACGTCGCGCTCGCGATCGCGGCCGTCACGGGCCTCAGCCTGCCGCTGCTGGCCTCGTCCGGGGTCGCGTTCGTCGGCGGCCTGCTCGCCGCCGGTCTGGTGCTCGCCCTGTCGGGGCTCGGCGCCGGCACCGTGCGACTCGTGCTCGCCGGCAGCGCCCTGGCCCTCGGCCTGGCGTCGGTGACGAGCGCACTGCTGCTGCTCTTCCCGCAGCAGACCGCCGGCCTCTACGCCTGGGGCCAGGGCAGCATCTCGCAGAACGGCTTCGACGGCGTCGTGCAGCTCGCCCCGGTGATCGTCGTCGGCCTGCTCGTGCTCGTCGCCGTCAACGTCCGCGTCGACGCCCTCGCCCTCGGGGACGACGCGGCCCGCAGCGTCGGCGTGGACGTCCGCACCACCCGCGTGGTGACCGTGCTGGCCGCCGTGCTGCTCTCGGCCGCCGCCGTCACCCTCGCGGGCCCGATCGGCTTCGTCGGGCTCTGCGCCCCCGCCCTCGTGCGGCTGCTGCGCCGGGCCGTGCCCGCCGTCCGCCGCTTCGTCGTCCTGCTGCCGCTGGCCGGCCTCGCCGGGGCCGCCCTCGTGCTGGGGGCCGACGTGCTGCTGCGCGCGCTCGTCGGCGCCGAGACGTCGGTGCAGGTGCCCACCGGCGTCGTGACGTCGCTGCTCGGCGCGGTCTTCCTGGTCGTGCTGGCGTTCCGTGCCCGCGACCACGGCGGCGTCAGCCCCACCGACCGTCACCCCGTGGTCTCACGGCTGCGCTTCGTGGTGGTCGTCGCGGTCGTCGTGGCCGTGCTCGTGGCCGTCGTGCTCGGGTCGGTGCTGCTCGGCGACGCCAAGCTGCTGCTCGGCGACGTCGCCAACTGGGCGACCGGCCGGTCGGGCCGGGTCGTCAGCTACGTGCTCGACACCCGCGTGCCCCGGGTCGCAGCGGCCCTCGCCGCCGGAGCCGCCCTGGCCCTGGCCGGCACGCTCGTGCAGGCCGTGACCCGCAACCCGCTCGCCGAACCGGGCCTGCTCGGCGTGACCGGAGGCGCGGGCCTCGGCGCCGTGCTGCTCGTCACCACCGTGCCGCTGGCCACCGGCTGGGGCGTCGCCGGGGCCGCGTTCGTCGGGGCCGTCGCGGCCTCGGTGCTCGTGTTCGGCCTCGCCTCACGGGGAGGGTTCCCGCAGAACCGCCTGGTGCTGATCGGCATCGGCGTCTCGACGGCGACCACGGCGGCGATCAGCCTGCTGATCGTCCTGACCGATCCGTTCGACGGGGCCAAGGCGCTCACCTGGCTGTCGGGGTCCACCTACGGCCGCACCCTGGACGACGTCGTGCCGGTGTCGCTGGTGCTCGCGGCGGCGCTCGTCGTCGTCGTGCTGCTGCGTCGCCGCCTCGACCTGCTCGCCGTGGACGACGACACGCCGCGCCTCCTCGGGGTGTCGCTCTCGCGGTCGCGCCTGGTCTTCCTGTCGCTCGCGGTGCTGCTGACGGCGACGGCCGTCGCCGCGGTCGGGGTGGTCGGGTTCGTCGGGCTCGTCGCCCCGCACGCGGCCCGGTCGCTCGTCGGGCGGCGCCACGCTCGCGTGCTGCCCGTCGCCGTGCTGCTCGGCGCCGTGCTGGTCTGCGCCGCCGACGTGCTCGGCCGCACCGTCATCGCCCCCGCCCAGCTCGGCGCAGGCCTGCTGACCGCCGTCATCGGGACGCCGTACTTCGTCTGGCTGCTCTGGCGCGGACGGGCCGCCGCGCGCTGACGCCCCGCCCGCCCCGCCCTCGCCCGCCCCGCCCTCGTCCCGTCCGGGGTCGAGTGGTCCGAGATCGTGGTTCGCGCCTCGACGAAGGACGTTTCGCGACCACTCGACCCGCGCCTCCTGGGGGAAGGGAGGGCGCGAGGGCGGGAGGCGCGGGTGGGGTCCGTCGGACGGCGGAGTCGGGTCGGCGGCGAGGATGAGATCGGGGTGCCGTGACCGCGCCCGGCCGACCCCTCGTGCCAGGCTGATCGATCGGCGCCCGGTGCGGGCGGGTCGGTTCGTCGAAGGGGTCAGGCGTGGATCGTCGGTCGTTCCTGTCGGTCTCGGGGGCGTCGCTCGCCCTCGCCCTCGCGGGGTGTGCGTCGGCACCCGACGAGGTCGTCCCGTCGGCCCGGGCGAGCGCCACCGCGGGTCCGACGAGCCCCGCCAGCCCGACGCCGACCCCGACCCCGACGCCGACGGCGCCCGTGCTGACGCGCGTGCCCCTCCCGTCCGGCACCCTGACCGGTCTGCCCGGCGACGGGAACCTGCTCGCCTGGACGGTCGACGACGGAGCCGACAGCGAGGTCGTGCGGCTCTACGCCGAGTTCGCGGCGGCGACGGGGACGAGGCTGACGTTCTTCCTCAACGGCTCGCAGCCCGGCTGGACCGACCACGCCGACCTGCTGCGCCCCCTCGTCACGTCGGGGCAGGTGCAGCTGGCGAACCACACCTGGAGCCACCCCGCCCTCACGAAGTGCAGCGACGCCGAGATCGTCTCGCAGCTGCAGCGCGACCACGACTTCGTGCAGCAGACCTACGGGGTCGACATGCGCCCCTACTTCAGGCCGCCCTTCGGCTACCACGACGCCCGGGTCGATGCGGCGGCCGCGAGCATCGGCTACACGTCACCGGTGCTCTGGTACGGCTCGCTGTCGGACTCGGGCCTCATCACACCCGAACAGGTCGTGCAGTTCGCGACCGAGTGGTTCCTGCCGCAGCACATCGTCATCGGCCACGCGAACCACCCGCCCGTGACGACGGTCTTCGACCAGCTGACCGCACTGATCGCCGAGCGGGGCCTGCAGACGGTCACGCTCGACGACGTCTTCACGACCTGACCGCGTCGTCCCCTCCGGTCGAGGGGTCAGGAGGCGCGGGTCGCGCGACCGCCGTCGCCCTCGTCGCGCGCGCCACGAGCACGCCTCCCGCGGGTCGAGTGGTCCCGGATCGTCCTTCGTCACCGCCCGAGGGACGGTTCGGGACCACTCGACCCGCGCCTCCTTCACGGGAGGCACCTCGTCCGGACGCCGAACGACAAGCCCTCGGCCGTGCCCCGGATGCTCGCCGACTCGATGCCGTCGGAACGGCCGGGAGGCGCGGACCAGTGGTCGCGGCCCATCGCGCGATCGGTCTGACGGAATCCGTCGGCCGACCACCCGTCGACGACCGCGTCGAACGGCACCTGCGCGTCCTCCATGACGGTGAACACGGGCACGAGCACCGACCCGACCACCCGCGTGCCGTACTCGGTCTCGCACAGCTCGCGCCGGGTCTCGACCTCGGCCGGCACGCCCGTCGCGGCCACGGACGCCTCGACGTACGCGCGCACGGCGGCCTCCTGCTCGGGCAGCTCGGCGAGGGGGCCCTCGTTGACGAACGGGTCCTCACCGACGTCACCCGGCTGCGGCTCCGGGCCGTCGTCGGGTTCGGGTGCGCCGGGGGGCAGACCGACCCAGCCCGTCTGCGGCGTGGCCGCGTCGGGCCGTCCCACCGAGAACTCGGTGCGGCGGGCGATCCCGGCGTCGGCCTGCTCGTCCACCGCACCCTGCAGGGCGGCGACCACGGCGTCGGGGGCGGAGGTCGAGACGCGCAGCGACGGTCGGGTGCCGGCCGTGGCGTCACCGGGGACGAAGGCCAGTTCGTCGACGCCGTCGAGGGCGAGGACGGAGTCGATGGTCGCGAGCATCGTCGGTGCCGGCGAGGTCGGGGTCAGAGCCACGGACGGCGGGAGGGACGTCGTGGTCACGGCGTCGCCGAGGCGCACGACGAAGGGCGGGTCGGCCGTGCCGAGGTGGGGCTGGCCAGCGGCTGCGGCATCAGCGAACGAGCGGCCGGGAGCCACGACTCCCGTGAAGGCGTGGCGCGTCGTGTCGACGGAGGCGAGGGCCCCTTCGGTACGAAGGGCGCCGGCCAGCTCGACGCGGATCGTCGACGTGGGGTCGACGGTCACGGCGGCGAGTCCCGGGCCGCCGGGGACGACGAGGTCGATTCCGAGGACGGCGCCCGTGACGCCCTCGCCCACCGCATCGTCGACGAGGGTGGCGACCGTCAGGTCGGGGTCGTGGGCCACGACGTCGACGTGGGCGTCCCAGGTGAACGGGTCGTCCTTCGCGTCACGCTGCTGCAGCCGGGTCTCGACCGAGGCGACGCCGTCGACGGCCGAGATCCGGTCGGCGAGCTCGGCCAGCGAGGCCTCGGAACCCTCCGGTGGCGGTTCGGCGAGGAAGCAGGACGTCAGCCCGCAGGCGACGACGGCAGCCACCACCGCTGCCGCGACGAGCCGTTGCAGGGGTCGACGGGCCATCGTTCGAGCGTACGAACCGGCCACCACCTGACGCGTCCCTCTCGGGGACCAGACGGTGGAACCAGAGGAGGACCCCTCCACGACCCGGCCACCAGGGGCCCGCGCCAGGGAGGCACCGTCGACGACGCGACCCGCACCTCCTGGGTCCGGTGCCCCTCGGGTTCGGGCTCAGGAGGCGCGGGTCGCGTCGAGCGGGTCAGGCCGCGTCGACGACGCGCGAGACGTCGGCCCCGACGCGCTCGCCCGCGACGGCGCCGGACAGCCCGGCACTCGCGAGGAAGCGGTCGGCGGTGCGGAGGCCGAGGGCCATGATCGTCAGCGCGGGGTTGGCGACGACGGCACTCGGGAAGACCGAGTTGTCGGCGATCCAGAGGTTCGGCACGTCGAAGCTGCGCCCGTCGGGGTCGACCACGGCCGTCGCCGGGTCGGTGCCCATGCGGCAGGTGCCGATCGTGTGGGCGGTGCGCGCCAAGACGCGGATGTCGCGGCCGCCGGCCGCCTCGACGATGGCCGTCATCGTCGCGACGGCGTGCTCGTCGATGGCCTTCTCGTTCTCGCCCGGGGTGAAGGTGACGACGACCTTGGGCATGCCGTTCTCGTCGAGCTCGTCCGACAGCGTGAGCCGGTTCTGTTCGCTCGGCAGGCACTCGGCGTTGATGCCGACGCCGGCCATGAAGCGGTAGTCGTCGAGGGCCTTCACCAACTCGGGACCCCAGAGGCCGGCGCCACGGGCGAGGGTCGTCGCCAGCGTCAGCGGCATCGCGCCCAGGCTCTGGATGAGGTAGCCGCCGGCGAAGTCGACGCCGTCGGGTCGCATGGTGTCTTCGGTGATGATCGACGACGGGTAGCCGCGGTAGCCCCGCATCTCGGTGTCGAAGGTGCCCCAGACCTGGGTGGCGCCGTGGGCCATGAAGTTGCGGCCGACCTGGTCGCTGCTGTTGGCGATGCCGGCGTGCAACAGCAGTCGCGGCGTCTCGACGCCGCCCGCGCAGAGGAACAGCGCGGCCGTGCGCTGGCGGTGCTCGACGCCGTCACGGACGTAGACGACGGCCGAGACCTCGCCGGCCTCGTCGAGCTCGATGCCCGTCACCATCGACTCGGGGCGGATCTCGGCCCCGTTCGCGACCGCCATGGGCAGGTAGCTGGTGTCCATGCTGACCTTGGCGCCGCTGCGGCAACCCTGGTGGCAGCTGCCGCAGCCGACGCAGGCGGGGCGCGTGCCGACGTGCTCTTGACGCCAGTCCCGACTGACGAGCGCGGCCGGCGCGTCGGTCGCCCGGATGCCGAGGGCCTCGCAACCGCGGATCATCATGTCGCTCGACGCGTTGCGTGCGGGCGGCGGCATGAGGTACGAGCGCTGAGGGTCCCACGGGTAGTCGGCGGGGCCCGAGACGCCGACGAAGTTCTCGACCTCCTCGATGTACCCGATCAACTCGGCGTGGTCGACGGGCCAGTCCTCGCCCTTGCCCGTGAGGGTCTTGAGCTTGAGGTCGCGCTCGTCGGGGCGCGGCGTGAAGGCGCCCCAGTGCAGGGTCGAACCGCCGACGCCCTTGCCGCTGTTGTTCTGACCGAACGCGGTCGGGGTCTCGCCGCCGCTCAGGCGTTCGTCCATCCAGTTGATCTTGACGGCCTCGACCTCGTCCTGCGTGTACTCGTCGGGCTCGAAGTTCGGGCCGGCCTCGAGGGCGACGACCTTGAGCCCCTGCAGGGCCAGCTTGGCGAGGATCGGGGCGCCACCGGCACCGGTGCCGATCACGACCGCGTCGACGACCTCGGACTCGTCGTAGGTGCGCTGCGCGTCGAGCTTCATCGGGTGACCTCCATGGCTGGTTCCCAGCCCTCTCGTTGGCCGGCACCGAGCCGGCTGAATCCTTGCAGGGCGCGACCGGCACGGCCGTTCGCGAAACCGTCGAAGCCGATGCGCTCCATCGTCGCCGGGTGGGCCAGCCAGGCCTTCACCAGGTCGACCCGGCAGTCCTCGAACCATGCGGTGAGCTGCTCGACCGAGAACGGGTGGGCCTCGGCGTCGCTGGGCCGAGCGGTGTCGTCGGACGTGCCACCGGTGAGGCCCGCGTCGCCCTGGTCGCCTCCGTGGTGCGAGTCGCCGCCACCGCTGTCGCCGACCGTCTCGAGGGTGTCGTCGGGGTCGCCCGCGACGATCGCGGCGAGACGCTCGTCTCGCTGTTCGGGCGTCAGGTCGGTGAAGTCGGCCAGGGCGTCCAGCCCGAGGGCATAGGCCTCGGGGTCGCTCGGCAGGTCGGCGTTGCGCCACCCGTCGCCCTGACCCGCCGCGAGCTGGGCGTCGACGCGGGCGGCGAGGTCGACGGCGTGGTCGGGGTCGTCCTGGGGCACCACGCGGGCGGCGACGGCCCGCAGGGTGGCCAGCTGTGCCTCGGTCAGCACCTGCGGCGCGTAGCGCGGGTCGTCGGCCACGGCCCGCTTCGCGAGGATGCCACGGGTGTTCGACGCGGTGCGGCTCGAGGCGATGACCCGGGCGAAGTCGTCCGACATGACCGGCGCCCGCCCGGCGTCGTCACTCCAGAACGAGGTGATGGCTTCGGCGACCTCGGCGGGGCGCTCGAGCGGCAGGAGGTGACCGGCGCCGTCGAGGGTCAGGTGCGTGGCGCGGGGGTACACGGCGCCGTTCAGGCGGCGTTGGGCCTCTTCGCCGAGCGGCCCGTCGGCACCGCCGGCGACGACGAGGGCGGGCAGGTCGAGGGTGCCGACCTCGGCCGACCAGTCCTCGCGGCTGCCGCGGTCGAACCAGGCCGTCCAGGCCTCGGGGGAGGTGCGGTGCAGGTCGGCGAGGGCCTGGTCGTCGAGCGCCGTCGGCAGCGGGGCCCCGACGTTGTCGTCGACGAACGCGCGCCGCGTGTCGGCGTCGAGCGGGCCGTCGGCCGCCGCGGCGATCATCTGCTCGCGGTTCTCGTCGTCCATCGGCTCGGGCGACGGAGGCGACGCCGCGAGCAGCACGACGCCGGCCAGGCCGAACAGGCCGCCCTGCCCGGCGAGCGTGCGCGCGGCGACGATCGAGGCGATCTTGCCGCCCATGCTGTGGCCGACCAGCAGCCAGCGCGTGGCGCCGTGCCGGCGGATCTGTCGGGTGACCTGGCGCACCATGTCGTCGACGGTCACGCCGTCGGCCGTCGTGGCGTCGCCGAAGCCGGGCAGGTCGAGCGCGACGACCTCGAAGGCGTCGCCGAGCGCGTCGGCGACGGGGCCGTACTCGAGCCGACTCATGCCGAGGGCGTGCAGGCAGAACAAGGTGGGGCGTGTGGTGGTGGTGGTGTCGCTGGTCACTCGGACTCCTCGGAGAAGACGGGGGCCGGGCGACGTCCCCCGTCGCACCGGCGACCTCGACGCTACGTCCGGCCACCGACATCGGGCCAGATGAGGGCGTGCGGACCGTGCCGGTGGTACTACTGACTGCCCGACGCCGGGGCCCGGACGCTGGGAGGCGTACCCCGCCGACCCGCGCCTCCTGGTCCGGCGGCGGGCGTCGAGGGGGCACGAGACGTGGTCCGGCCCCGCCGGGAGGAACGCCCCGAGCCCGGTCGCCGGACGGGGACCGGGGAGGCGCGGGCAGGGGATGCTCAGCGGTCGCGCCTTGTGCGCACCCCGCCCGCCCGGGAGGATGGGCGGATGGAAACCGTCATCATCGCCCTCATGGTCATCGGGTCGATCGTCGTCGTCTTCGGCATCGTCTTCTTCTTGGTCGCGGCGGTGCTGCCCTCGCGTGCGCCGCGCGCCGACCGTCGGGGCCGCGGCGGACGCCCCGCCGCCCGCACCCGCTAGGGCCGTTCCGTGGCACCGACGGACGAGGGCATCGCGGTCCACCTGCAGCGCTGCGCCGCGCAGCTGGTGACCCGCAACCAGCTCCGTGACCGGTTCGACCTGCCGCGGGCCGTCACGCACTCGGCCGACTTCCCGCGCAGGGCAGCCGCCGAACGGGCGGCCGACGAGCTGCGCACGTCGGGCTACGCCGTGACGGTCACGCGCAGGGGCCTGCTCGGCGCCTCACTCGAGGCGGGTCGCGAAGACGCGCTCGACGACGATCGTGCCGTCACCTTCACCCGTGAGGTCTTCGACGTCGTGCAGCGGGCCGGTGGTCGGTACGACGGCTGGAGCGCCGAGGTCATCACCGAAGCGCAGGCCTGAGCCGGGGGCTCCACGCCGCCGCGGGGAGGTCGCACCACCGTCGCGTCGTCGAACCACGCACCGGGGTGGTTCGACGACGCGACGGTGGTGCGACCGCGCGACGCGGCGTGGCCTGGCCGGGCGCGGCGCGACGCGACGCGACGCGGCAGGTCCGCCACCCGGACGTCAGCGGCGGCGCGGCACGACCATCGGCGACCCCGTCACGGGGTCGGGCACGACGACGCAGGGCAGGTCGAACACGTCGGTGACGAGCTGCTCGGTCAGCACCTCGGCCGGGGTCCCCGTCGCCACCACGTCGCCGTCGGCCATCACGATCAGGTCGGTCGCGTACCGCGCGGCCTGGTTCAGGTCGTGCAGCACCGCCACCACGGTCGTGCCCTGCCCGTGCAGCCGCGCGAAGAGGTCGAGCAGGTCGTACTGGTGGGCGATGTCGAGGTAGGTCGTCGGTTCGTCGAGCAGCAGCACCGGCGTCTGCTGCGCGAGCGCCATCGCGACCCAGACCCGCTGCCGCTGTCCGCCCGACAGCTCGTCGACCGGCACGTCGACCAGGTCGGTCAGGTCGGTCTCGGCGAGGGCGGCGTCGACCGCCTCGCGGTCGTTCGCGGTCCACTGCCGGAACAGCCCCTGGTGCGGGTAGCGACCGCGAGCCACCAGTTCGGCGACCGTGATGCCGTCCGGAGCGGTCGACGTCTGGGGCAGCAGGCCCACGATGCGCGCCGCCTCCTTCGCCGGGACGCCCGCGAGCTCGCGTCCGTCGAGCAGCACCGACCCCGACCGGGGCTTCAGGAGGCGCGCGAAGGCCCTCAGCAGCGTCGACTTGCCACAGGCGTTCGGCCCGACGATGACCGTGAAGGAGCCGTCTCGGACGTCGGCGTCGACGGCCTCGCTGACCGTGCGGCGGTCGTACGCGAGGTGGGCCCGCCGTGCCGACAGCCGGGAGGCGCGGGTCGCGTCGGCGGCACGTCTCGCGTCCGGCGCGGGCGGGCGGGTGGCGTCGGCGTTCACGCGGACCTCCGGGATTCCGAGACGAGCAACGTGATGAGGTAGACCCCGCCGATCACGAGGGTGACGAGGCCGACCGGCACGGGGGTGGGGGCCACGTGCTGGGCGACCAGGTCGGCGACGAGCAGCAGCACCGCGCCGACGAGACCGCCGCCGACGAGCGGCACCCCGGCCGAGCGCACGAGGCGCCGGGCGAGCTGGGGCGCGGCCAGGGCGACGAACGCGATGGGCCCGGTGCTCGCGGTCACCACGGCGGTCAGCGCGACGCCGACCACGACGAGCGCCAGCCGCGACCCCTCGGTGCGCAGCCCGTGCGACCGGGCGGTGTCGTCGCCGAGCTCGAGCTGCCGCAGGGGCCGGGACAGGGCCGTGACGAACGGGGTCAGCACGACGAGCAGCACGAGGGCCGGCACGAGCTGCTGCCACCCGACGAGCGCGAGCGACCCCGCGCCCCAGAACGACGCGGTCAGGGCGACCTCGGCCTGGGCGCGCAACAGCAGCCAGCTGTTGACCGAGTGCAGCAGGGCCGTGACGCCGATGCCCACGATGATCAGTCGCAGCCCGTGGACGCCGCGGCGGTAGGCCAGCAGGTAGACGACCAGCGCCGTCGCCAGCCCGCCGACCAGGGCGCCGGCCGCGGTGCCGATCGTCGAGGCGGCACCCGACACGATGACGACGATCGCCCCGGTGTAGGCCCCGGTCGAGAAGCCGATCACGTCGGGCGAACCCAACGGGTTGCGGGTCAGCGACTGGAAGATCGCCCCCGAGACGCCGAGTGCGGCGCCGAAGACGAGGGCGGCGAGCACGCGCGGCAGCCGCCAGTTCAGCACGATGGTCGACGCGAACCCGTCGCCGCCGAACAGGGCCCGGACGACCTGGGGTGGGCTGAGCGGGTAGTCGCCGATGCCGAGGGCGACGATCGCCACGACGACGGCCACCACGACCAGCACGAGCGTCGCGGTGCGGTGACGCCCGCCGGTCGAACGCCACGAGCGCAGGAGGCGCGGGCCGGCACTCGGCGCGGCGGTCGTCCTCGGCGTGCCCGGCCGGGTGTCCGCCCGCGTCATGCGCCGCCCACCCGTCGGCGGCGGGCGATCGCGATGAGCACGGGTGCGCCGACGGCCGCCGTCACGAGTCCCGCCGCGAGTTCGCCCGGGGGAGCCACCACCCGTCCGAGAACGTCGGCGAGCAGCAGCAGCACGGGCCCGAGCACGGCCGACAGGCCGGTGACCCAGGGCTGGCTGGGGCCGACCAGGCCGCGGGCGGCGTGCGCGACCATGAGGCCCACGAAGGCGACGGGCCCGACCACCGCGGTCGCGCCTCCGGCCAGCAGGGTGACGACGACCAACGAGACGACCCGCACGGCGGGCACCGACACGCCGACCGACGCGGCGTGCTCGTCGCCGAGGGCGACGGCGTCGAGGGGGCGCGAGGCGACCATCGCGACGACGACCCCGGCCGCGACGAAGGGCAGCACCGTCAGCACGGGGTCCCAGCCGCGGTCGGCGAGGGAGCCGACCTCCCACGCGCGCACGGCGTCGAAGCGGCGGGGGTCGGCCAGCACGATCGACGAGGTGATGCCCGCGAGCACCGACCCGAGCGCGAGGCCGGCGAGGGTCAGGCGGGCCGGGCCACCGCCTCCTCGTCCGGCGCCGCCGATCAGGGCGACCGCCACGGTCGCGACGCCCGCGCCGACGAACGAGAACCAGACCCAGCCGCTCGCCGAGGTGACCCCGGCGAAGCCGACCGCGAGGGCGACGGCGAAGGCGCTGCCCGAGGTCACGCCGAGGATGCCCGGGTCGGCCAGCGGGTTGCGCGTGACGGCCTGCACGACGGCCCCGGCCACCCCGAGGCCGGCACCGGCGACGATCGCGGCGACGGTGCGTGGCAGGCGCAGGTCGAGCACGGCGGTGGCGTCGGCCGTGTCGCGGCTCGCGGCGCCGGTCAGGACGCGCAGCACCTCGTCGAAGGCGACCGGCCGCGCGCCGACGGCGAGACCCAGCACGACGGCGAGGGCCAGCAGGGCCAGCGCGGCCACGAGGGCGAGGAGGCGCGTGCGGGTGCGCCGGGAGCCTCGCGTCGGTCGCGGGGCACCGCCGACCGTGAGCGCTCGGGGCATCGCCATGATGATTAGCTTAGGCTACCCTCACTTGGAGTCGTGCCCGATGTCCCCGGCACCGACCCCCGCACCCCACCTTCCGCCCGACACCACGTCACAGCACCGACGTCACAGCCCTGAGGAACCCATGCGCACCACACTCTCGATCGCCGCCGCCGTCGCGGTCGCCACCCTCGCCCTGGCCGGCTGTTCGGCCGACTCCGGCTCCGGTTCCGACAGCCCTTCGGGCGCGGCCTCCGGCGGGTCGGGGGCGTTCCCGGTGTCGATCGACACGAAGTTCGGCGAGGTCACCATCGAGAAGAAGCCGACGCGGGTCGTCGCGCTCGGCTGGGGCGACGCCGAGGCGGCGCTGGCCCTGGGCGTGCAGCCCGTCGGGGCGTCCGACTGGCTGGCCTTCGGCGACGCGGCCGACGGCGTGGGCCCGTGGGCGCAGGGCCTCTACGACCAGGCCCCCGAGATCATCGGCACCCTCGAGCCCTCGTACGAGGCGATCGCGGCCCTCGAGCCCGACGTGATCCTCGACACGAAGGGCTCGGGCGACCAGGACCGCTACGACCGCCTGTCGAGCATCGCCCCGACCGTCGGCGTGCCCGAGGGCGGCGAGAACTACCTGACCGACTTCGACGACCAGATGGAGCTCGTGTCGGAGGCCCTCGGCGAAGAGGCGAAGGGCGAGCAGCTCGTCGACGAGAACGAGAAGGCGGTCGAGGCCGTCGCCGCCGCCCACCCCGAGTGGAAGGGCAAGACGGTCACCGCCGCCACGAAGACCAGCGAGGGCTGGGGCGCCTACGTCGAGGACAGCGAGCGGGTCGACCAGCTCGAGGCGCTCGGCTTCGAGCAGAACCCCGCCATCGCGGCGCTGGCGCCGAACGCCGGCGGCTTCTCGGTCTCGATCTCGAGCGAGCAGCTCGACGAGATCGACGCCGACGTCATCGTGGCGTTCCCGATCTACATCGACACCACCGAGATCACCGACGACGCGCAGTGGAAGGCCCTGCCGGCCGTGCAGGAGGGCCACGCGGTCGTCATCGACGGCGACGTCGCCGCGGCGTACTCGCTCGGTTCGGCGCTCTCGCGGCAGTACGCGCTCGAGAAGCTGGTGCCGCTGCTCGAGGACGCCACGAAGTAGCCGCGACGCTCGCGGTCTGCGCTGCGACGCTCGCGGTCTGCGCCGCGACGCTCGCGGACTGCGCCGCGACGCTCGCGGACTGCGCCGCGACGCTCGCGCTCTGCGTCGCGACGCGCAGGACGGGCGGGTTCGTGCGGTGCGGGCGTCCCCGGACGCCCGCGTCGCCCGGACCCGCCCGTTTCCGGTGCCCGTGTGCGCCGGATCGCTGCAGAGGGTGAAAGATGTTCTGGTGACCCACGAGCTGCACGACCTGATGACCCCCGAGAAGAACGTCCAACGCATCATGTGGACCGGCACGATCTGGTTCGTCGCCGCGGTCGGCAGCGTGGCGGTGGCCCTGGGCCTGCTGCTCTCGACCGGCTGGCGTCCCGCGCTGCTGTCGGCCGGCCTCGCGACGCTGTTCTGGGTCGGCGCGGCGCTCGTGGCCCTGAGCGTCGGACTGATCGGCTGGTCGGGCTGCCCCATCCTCGAGGTCGACGTGCCGACGGCCGACCGCAACAAGACCCGCACGATGCAGGCCGGCACGATGCTGTTCATCGTCGGCGGTGCGGCCGCCCTGCTCGCGGTGCTGCTCGGCCCCGCGAGCTGAACAGGGGGACGCGCTGCGCGGCCCCGCGAGCGGAACAGGGGGACGCCTCCCGACCGCCCGTCACTAGGGTGGCGCGAATGAGCGAACAGCAGCACCCCGTGACGCCTCCCGCCTGGCAGGGCCCGGCCTGGACCGAGCACGTCGTGTGGTGGCACGTGTACCCCCTCGGCTTCGTCGGGGCGGACACGACCGGGGCGGACCGCTCGCCGGCACCGCGCCTCCTCGACCTCGTCCCGTGGCTCGACCACCTGCTGGCGCTCGGGGCCAACGGCCTCGCGCTCGGCCCGGTGTTCGCGTCGTCGACGCACGGCTACGACACGATCGACTGGTTCACCGTCGACCCGCGACTCGGCACCGAGGCCGACCTCGTCACCCTGATCGAGGCCGCCCACGCCAAGGGCGTGAAGGTGATGCTCGACGGCGTCTTCAACCACGTCGGGCCCGAGTTCCCGGCGCTGGTCGAGGCCCGCCGCGACCCCGGCTCGAGCGAGGCCGCCCTGTTCCGGCGCGAGGCCGACGGCAGCCTGGGCACCTTCGAGGGGCACGGAGGGCTCATCGCCCTCGACCACTCGTCGCCCGAGGTCGCCCGCACGGTGACCGACGTCCTGACGCACTGGGCCGACCGGGGTGCCGACGCCTGGCGCCTCGACGCCGCCTACTCGGTGCCGTCGGAGTTCTGGGCGACCGTGCTGCCGCCGCTGCGCGAACGGCACCCCGACGTGTACGTCGTCGGCGAGGTGCTGCACGGCGACTACGCGGCCGCCGTCCGTGACGGCGGACTCGACTCCGTCACCCAGTACGAGCTGTGGCAGGGCATCTGGCACGGCGTCGACGAGGTCAACCTGTTCGAGCTCGAGTGGGCGCTGCGACGTCACGACGAGTTCTTGGCCGACTTCGTCCCGCTGACCTTCGTCGGCAACCACGACGTCACGCGCATCGCCAGCCAGATCGACGACGAGCGCCACCACGACCACGCGATCGCCCTGCTCTTCGTGCTGGGCGGCACCCCCTCGGTCTACTACGGCGACGAGTTCGGACTGCGGGCCGTCAAGGAGGCGCGGGTCGGCGGCGACGACGCCGTGCGCCCCGCGTTCCCCGCGACGCCTGCCGAGGCGCCGGGTGCCGGCGTGCCGGACGCCCTCCCCGACGTGCTCGCCCTCCACCAGCGGCTGATCGGCGTGCGGCGTCGGCACCCGTGGCTGCACACCGCCCGCAGCCGGACCGTCTCGGTCGCCAACGAGTCGCTCGTGCTCGAGGTGACCGGCGCCGGGCCCGGGGAGTCGCTGGTCGTCGCGCTCAACCTCGGCGACGACGAGCTGCGCGTGGCCGATCCCGCCCCGGGCGAGTGGCTGGCGGGTCGTGACTCCGGACTCGACGGGGACGTGCTCTCGGTCGGGCCGCACGGCTGGGCGGTGGTCGCGCGCGGCTGACCCGGCCCGCGCCTCCCGGCCTTTGTCTCGCGGCCTGCGCCTGCCGGCCCGCGCCTCGCGGGGGTGGCGTGGCGCCGGGTCGCGGGTGAGTGGGCAGAAGGTGCTCGTCGGTTCGTGGCGAGCAGCACGTCCTGCCCGTTCGGGGTGGTCCGGCGTGCGTGGGCATCCGCTGGGAGTCGCGACGAGCCCGTCCGGGCCCTCGCTACCGTGCCAGGCATGGCAAAGACACGAGAACTCCTCATGACCTCGACCCTCGCCGTCGGTGCGCTGGTCGCCGCCACCGGATGCACGACCGACCCCTCCGTCACCGCCCCGACCGCGGCCGCGACGGGCTCGCCGAGTGCCACGTCCGCGACCCCCACCGACGCGGCCCCGGCCGACGCGGAGCCGGCTTCGGCCGAGCAGGCGGTCGTCGGCCGCTACCTCGACGCGATCGCGACCGGCGACACGGCCGCCGCCTGGGCCCTGCTCAGCCCGGAGGCGCAGCAGTTCTACGGCACCGAGCAGACCTTCGCCTCGGCCTCACCCGCCGACGGCACGGTCACCCCCGCCGAGGCCGACGCCCTGCGCGACGTCGAGCTCGCCTCGGCCGAGGGCCCCGAGGGTGCGTTCACCCTCGTGAGCGCGACGACCGACGAGCTCGCCGACGCGTGGGTCGTGCGTGAGACCGCCGACGGCCTCCGCGTCGACGACGCGGGTGTGCCGCCGACCGGCGACTCCCTCTACGAGTGGACGAACCCGGCCGTCGGTGCCGAGGACCAGACCGTAGGAGGCGCGGCGTACGACCCGACGGCCCCCGCGTCGATCTCGTTCGCCAGCCCGCTGAGCCAGGACCAGACCGAGCCGAGCGTCGTCGGCTACCCCGACACGCTGTGGGCGTTCGTCGACGGGCAGCCGCTCGGGTCGATCGACGCCGTCTCGGCCGGGTCGGGCAAGCGCTTCACGACCGAGGTCGGAGGGGAGGGCGGGGCCGGGCGCGGTCTCACGGTCGTCTGGCAGACGGGCGCCGACTCGCTCGGGTGGCGGAGCAGCACCGTCGCGCTCTGAGCTGCGCGGGCCGCGCCGGGGGCCGGGTGGCGGTCTCTCGTCCTCGCCGCCCTGGCCCGCCCCGCTCGCCCCGCCCCGGCTCGCCCCGCCCCGCCCGGCTCGCCCCGGCTCGCCCCGCTCGCCCCGCCCCGCCCGGCTCGCCCCGCCCGGCTCGCCCCGCCCCGGCCGGCCCGCCCGGCCCCGTGAACCCGGTTTCGAACGACGAACCCGGAAGCACGTGGGTTCATCGTTCGAAACCGGGTTCATGAGCGCGTGGCGGCGGGGCGACGGCGGGCAACGGACGGCGGGCGACGGCGGACGGCGGGCGGCGCAGTTCAGCGGCGGCGGAGCAGCGCCATCGCCTCGAGGTGCGGCGTCTGCGGGAACATGTCGAACACGCGCGCGGCGACGACCTCGAACGAGGGCATGGCGTCGAGGTCGCTCGCCAACGTCACGGGGTTGCAGCTCGAGTACACGACGTGCTCGACGGCCGACTCCTCGAGCCAGCCGGCCAGCACCGCGCCGATGCCGCGTCGCGGCGGGTTGACGATCACGAGCTCGGGAGGCGCGGTGCCGGGTCCCGAGGACGTGGCCTCCGGAGGTGCGGTGCCAGGCCCCGAGGGCGCTGACCCCGACTCCGACGGCGCCGACCCCGAGGCCCCGGGCCCCGACGACGACCCCGGCCCCGACGACACCGACCCCGAGGTCCCAGGTCCCATGAACTCCGACCCCGACGACGTCGCGAACCGGGTCGCGTCGTCCGCCGCGAAGCGCACGTGCTCGAGGCCTGCGCGACGGGCGCTGCCCCGGGCGCTGGCCACCGCCTCCTCGCTGGTCTCGATGCCGACGACCTCGCGGTGGTCGTGGCGGCTCGTGCGTCCCGCGCCCGGGCGGGCGACGTGCAGGGCGAAGCCGCCGACGCCGCAGTAGAGGTCCCAGACGCGGGCGGGGTCGAGGTCGTCGACCCACTCGGCGGCCTGGGCGTAGAGGCCGGCGGCGATCGCCGTGTTCGTCTGGAAGAAGCTCTGCGGTCGCAGCTCGAGGTCGATCGCGCCGAGTCGCATGGTCAGCGTCTCGCGCTCGGTCAGCACGATCTCGTCGGCTCCCTCGAGGACGGCCTTGTGCTCGGGCAGCAGGTTGACCGAGACGACGGCGACCTGCGGCAACTCGTCGAGCAGCCACGGCAGTTCGGCGCGGAGCCGCGGCAGGGCCTGCTCACTGCGCAGCACGAAGCGCACCATCAGCTCGCCCGACGGCGACTCGGTCACGTGCACGTACTTCGCCTCGCCGCGTCGCCTCGGCACGTCGTAGGGCAGGAGGCGCGCGCGGGTCACGAACGCCGCCAGCGTCGGCAGCGCCGCCTGGATGCCCTCGGTGTGCAGGCCGCACCCGCGGAGGTCGACGCCCTGCCCGCGCCCGTCGAGGATGCCCAGCGTGGGTTCGTCGATCGTGCCGCCGACGACCATCTTCGCCTTGTTGCGGAACCCCGACTCGGGGCTGGTCAGCGTCGGCAGCCAGGTCGCGGGGGCGTGGCGTGCGCCGAGCAGGTCGAGGACGCGGGCCTCCTTGTCGGCGACCTGCACCGGGTAGGGGCGGTCGAGGAGCGTGCACGACCGGCACAGCCCCGCGTCGAAGTAGTCGCACTGCATGGCGGGCCGAGTCTAGGCGAGGTGCGCGGGGTGACGACCCGCGCCTCCTCGGCCCGGTGGGGGTGGCGGGAGGCGCGGCCGTGCGGTGCCGCGGGTGGCGGTCGGCGGTGCCGGGGGGAGGCGGGCGGTGCTGCCGGGCGGGCGGTGGCCGGCGGCGCCGGGCGGGTGGCGCGGCTCAGAGCTGGGTGATGCCTCGGACGAGGGCGAGCGCGCTGCCGACGGCGGCGAGCGTCAGCACGAGGATGCGTCCGACCCGCGCCGGGACGACCTTGCTGAGGTGGTGGCCGACGAAGGCGCCGACGAAGAGCAGGGCGAGGGCGCCCGCCCAGACGGGCAGCGGCTCGGCCGGGATGCCCTTCGTCAGCACCGAGGTCAGGTTGATCGCCAGCAGGAAGACCTGACCCGTGCCCACGAAGACCTCGCGTGGCCACCGGTCGCTCGTCGCGTGGACGGTGAGGGCCGGGCCGCCGACCCCGGCGGTGACGTTCATGAAGCCACCGAGGGCCCCCGCGGCGACGGCGCCGACGCGGCCGGGCAGGAGGCGCGCGCGGCTCGAGAACGCCATCACCAGCACTCCGACCAGCGCCAGGGCGCCCACCGCGATGGTCAGCGGGCCGGTCGGGGCGGTCTGGACGACCCACGCTCCGATCGGGATCGTCACGAGCGCCGGCAGGACGAGGAGGGCCGCCGTCCGCCACCGCACCGTCCGCCACGTGCTCGCCAACACGACCAGCGCGAGCACGGCGGCGAGGGCGTTGCCGACGGAGACCCCGGCCTCGGGACCGAGCACGACGACGAGCAGGGGTGCCGCGGTCAACGCGAAGCCGATGCCGGCCATGCGCTGCGTGAGCGCACCGACCACGATCGCCGCGGCGGCGAGGGCGAGCGTCAGCGGAGTCACCCGGCCACGCTACCGGGGTGGCGGGACCGGCCGGCGCCGCGCCTCCTGCCCTGCGACCTGCGGCGCGCTGCGCGCGAGCACGACGCCAGGCGACGGGCACCGCACCAGGACTAGTCGTTGTGCGGTGCCCATCTCGTGGTGCGGTGGGGATGGGGTGTGCTTCCTTCTGTGCGGCTCGACGCCGTTCGGGCGCCGCGGCCGCGCATCCCGCCACGATGTCGACATCCCGCCATGCGATGTCGTGGCGGGATGTCGAGTTCGTGGCGGGATGGCTGGCCGGGCAGGTGGCTGGTCGGCTGGGCCTCCGTGCGGCGTGCGGCGTGCGGCGTGCGGCGTGCGGCGTGGCGGCAAGCGGCATGCGACCTGCGCGCACGACGTCAGGCGATGGGCACCGCACCAGGACTAGTCGTGGTGCGGTGCCCGTCTCGTGGTGCGGTGCCCGTCTCGTGGTGTCGTTCGGGCGTCAGTAGGGTGGCGGGATGACCGACTCGTCGAAGACCGTCCAGCTGCGCCGCTACGAGCTCGTCGAGGGGGTGCTCGACGACTTCGTCGCCTGGTTCACGTCGACGCTCATCCCCGCACGCCTCTCGGAGGGGTTCGAGATCGAGTTCGCCTACGCCGACCGCGACGCGAACCAGTTCGTCTGGGCCGTCAGCACGCCGGGCGACGCCGCCCGGTTCGCCGAGGTCGAGGCCGCCTACCTCCAGTCGGAGGCGCGCGCGGCTGCCTTCGCCGGCCAGCCCGTGCGGGTGGCGACGCAGCACGTCTCGCTCGTCGAGCCGGTCGCGTAGCCCGCGTAGCCAGCTCCGCCGCACGGCACCGCCGAGTGGACTGGACGCCGCCGAACGCCGCGGTGTCTCGTCCACTCGGCGGTGCCGCGTCGGCACGGCGAACCTCAGCGAGGCCGACGGCGGTGCGACGACGGCCCCCGGGGCCTGCCCGATCAGAGGGTGTCGACGAACGTCTTCGTCGCGAGCTCACGTTCCTGGCGTTCGACGACGGGTCCGACCCCACGATCGCGTCGCTGTCGCTGTCGCCGTCGCCGCCACCCCGGGCGGGCTGGCGGGCATCGCACCACGGACTGAACGTCGCACCGCCGGATTCGGCGGTGCGACGTCTACGTGGCGGTGCGACGTGTACGTGGCGGTGCGACGTCTACGTGGCGGTGCGACGAGGGCCGATGGCGCGACGCCCGTCTCGGCGCAGGGGTGTCGGGCCACCCGGCTCAGGGCAAGAGACCTGAGCGGTAGGCCCAGACGACCGTCTGCAGCCGGTCGCGGGTGCCGAGCTTCGTCGTGATGCGGGTGAGGTGCGACTTGACCGTGCTCGTCTCGACGACCAGGCGTTCGCCGATCTCGTCGTTCGAGAGGCCCTCGCCGAGCAGGCGGACGAGTTCGCGCTCGCGTCCGGTGAGGACGTCGGGCGACGGCTCGACCGTCGACGCCCGCCGACGCCGCGTGAACTCGGCGATCACCCGACGCGTGGTGGCACCGTCGATGGCGGCCCGCCCCGACGCCAGGGCCCGGACGGCGCCGACGAACTCGTCCGGCTCGACGTCCTTGAGGACGAAGCCGCTCGCACCGGCCTCGAGGGCTCCGAACACGTACTCGTCGAGGTCGAAGGTCGTGGCGACGAGGACGGCGGGGGCGCTCGCCGACCCGACCCGCGCCTCCTGCCCGTCGGTGGCCTCGGTGCCGGGGGTCGGAGCGCCGCCGAGGCGCATGGTCCCGCCGCCGCCACCACCACCGGCCGCGTCGACGCCCGGAGTGCCACCACCGGCCGCGTCGACGCCCGGAGTGCCGGCGCCGGCCGCGTCGACTCCCGGCGTGCCGGTGCCGTCTCGGGAGTCGACGATGGCACGCGTCGCCTCGATGCCGTCGCCGCCGGGCATGCGGACGTCCATCACGACGACGTCGGGGCGGGTGCGGCGGACGACCTCGACCGCCTCGCGCCCTCCGGAGGCCTCGCCGACGACCTCGATGCCCCCGGCCGTCTCGAGCACGACCCGGAACCCCGTGCGGACGATCGCCTGGTCGTCGACCAGCACCACGCGGATCACGGCACACGCCCGTCGTCGACCGCCGTCGGGTCAGGTGCCCCGGCTCCGGCTCCGGCTCCGGCTCCGGCTCCGGCTCCGGTTCCCGCTCGGGCTCCGGCTCCGGCCTCGGCCTCGCCCCCGGCGCTCGCCGCGGCTCCGCGGACGGCCTCGACCGGCAACTCGAGCCGCACGCGCCATCGCCCCTCGGGGGTCGGTCCGGTCTCGAGCCGACCACCGACCAGGTCGGCCCGCTCGCGCATGCCCACCAGCCCGAAGCCACCACCGCCCGACGTGTCACGGGCGGCGGGCAGGTCGTTCTCGACGACGACCACGAGTGCCCCGGCACCGGCCCGTAGGTGCAGCTCGACCGTCGCCCCCGGCGCGTGCCGACGGGCGTTGACGAGCGCCTCTTGCACGGTGCGGTAGGCCGTCACGTCGGCGAGCGGTGCCAGCCTCGGCAGCGCCCCGTCGACGTGCGATTCGACGACGGCCCCGGAGGCGCGGGCCCGGTCGACGAGGTCGCCCACGTCGTCGAGGCCCGGCACCGGCACCGTGCCGGTCGGTTCGTCGCCCGTCTCGCGCAGGATGCCGACGATCGACCGCAGGGCGTCCAGGGTCTCGCGGCCCTGGGCGCGGACGCTGCGCAGGCTCTCCTTCGCACGCTCGGGGTCGCCGTCGACGAGACGTTCGGCGGCACCGGCCTGCACGACCAGCCCGGTGAGGTGGTGCGCGGCGACGTCGTGCAGCTCGCGGGCCATGCGCGTGCGCTCGGCGGCGACCGCGGCCCGGGTGAGCGTGGCCTGGTGCTCGACGGTCTCGGCGGCCCGGGCTCGGGCGTCGCGGTCGTGGTCCCGGCGCAGGGCGACCCACGAGCCGACGGCGGCGCTCACGCCGTTGATCAGCACGGCGCTCGCCACGAGGGCGAGCGCCTCGACGACCGCGCCGAGCTCGCCCAGGCCCGGCGTGGCCCCGAGCTGGTCCTTCACGATCGACGCCGCCCCGACGGCGGCACCGACGGCCTCGACGCCCACCGCCGCGAGCACGACCGCGACGACGGCCCGGGTCGGTCGGAGCGTGGCGACCGTGTAGGCGGTGACGACGGGCGCGGCCGTCCAGAGGGCGAGACCGGTCGGCAGCACCGCGAGCAGGCCGGCCTGCAGCACGGCGACGGCGAGCAGGGCGGGGACCGGTCGGACCCGCCGGAACGCGAGGGGCACGTGCTGCACGAGCGTCAGCACGACCACCGCCGCGACCTGGCCGCCCGGGATGCTGCGATCGGCCCCGTAGAACTCGCCCGCCGCGAGCAGCGTCGCCAGGAAGGCGACGGTCACGAGTGCCCAGACGACGGCGAGGGCGACGTCCCGACCGAGCGTCGTGTGCACGCCCAGCCGTGCGAGGCCGTGACGCACCGCTGCGACGCCGGGCCCGGCGGGGCCGTCGGCGCCGTCGGGCCCGCCGGGACGGGCCGCCCCGCCGGGACGGGCCGCCCCGGTGTGCGGAGTGTCGGGGGTCGAGGTCACCGTCCGAGCATGCCAGGTGGTCCGCGCCTCCTGGTCCCGGGCCGACGACGGCTGTGCACCGTCGGCCCCGACGTCGCGCTGGGGGCGAGCCATCAGAAGCTCACGCTCGGAGCGACGAGTCGGAAGCCGAACGCGAACCCGGCGAGGGCCCCCAGCGAGACGACGACGAGCACGCGTCCGGTCACGACGGCCCATCCCCGGCGGTCGCGCACGGCCTGCACGGCGACCAGCGCGGCCGGCGCGATCGCGACGACGCCGAGCAGCTGCAGCCCCTGCAGCACGCGCAGGGTGACGGCCGACACCTCGGCGAACGACATGGCCTGCACCGCGACGACCGCCCAGCCGACGAGCGCCAGCAGCGTCGACGCCTGCCCGAGTCGGGACAGCAGCAGGGTGCGGTCGCGGCGACGAGGAGTGGTGACCACCGAGCCCGACACGCCCGCCCGGAGGTCCCGGCGCCGACGTCCGGCCCCGGCGAGGGCGGTCGCGGGCCAGACGATCATCGAGGCGAGCAGCACCACGACGGCCAGCGCGACGCTCGGCAGCACGGCCGACGCCACCTGCCAGGGCTGCGCCCGCAGCATGGTGAAGGAGGCGCCCCACGAGATCGCCTCGACGGTCGCGTCCCCGTCGGTGCCGGAGGCGTCACCGGCCGTCCGCGTCGCCAGCACGGCGTCCCCGCCGACCTCGCGCCACAGGTCCGTCCCGACCTTCTCGTAGACGCCGGTGGTCACGCCGAGCGGCTTCGGGGTCACGGCGACCGTGCCGTCCGACCGGGCCGCGACCGTGGTCTGGCCGGAGAGGGCGAGCAGGGCGCCGGGGTTGGTGACGGGGGAGCGCGACGAGAGGTAGGTGCCGGCCAGGTCGACCGCCACCGGTCCGTCGGTCGCGTCGCCGGCGCCGGCGCCGGTGGCGGCGCTGGCACTGGCGTCGGACCCGGGCCCGGTGCCCGAGGCGACCGCGTCGGCGGCGGGTGCTCCGTCGCCGACGGTGCCCGCGCCTCCTCGGCCGTCACCGTCGGTCGGGTCGCCCGAACCCGCGGCCGACCCGGCGGCCGACGCGTCGCGCAGGTAGCGGTCCGCGAAGCCCTGCAGCACCGTGGTGCGCAGGTCGAGCGAGGCCGTGGCCGATCGCCCGCTGCCGTTCGTGCTGACGAAGATGCCGGTGTCGTGCTCGGGGAACATCCGCATCGCCGAGTGGAAGACCTGCGTGTCGCCGTCGTGGCCGAAGGCGGCCAGGCCGGGGGTGCTGTCGTCGAAGAAGGCGAGGTCCATGCGCTGGCCGGCGACGAGCGTGCCGAGGTCGTCGGCGTCGAGCGCGGGGCGGTGCATCTCGGCGAGCGTGTCGGGCCGGAGCAACGCCTGGTCGTCGGGCAGGTCGCCGAGGTGGGCCAGCATGAAGCGGGCCATGTCGGTCGCGGTCGCCGACATCGCACCGGCCGGGGCCGCGTTGACGACCTCGGTCGGCACGGCGGGCTCCGAGTCGTCGGGGTAGCCGTGCGCCAGGCGGGCGTCGAGCTCGTCGGGCAACGGCTGCGCGAACGACGACGAGGTCATGCCGACCCGGTCGAAGACCTGCCGCTGCAGCAGCTCGTCGAAGGGCACGCCGCTGACCCGCTGGGCGATGTAACCGGCCAGGGTGGCTCCGTAGTTGGAGTAGGCCGGGGTGGTGCCGGGCGTGAACACCTGGGCGGGAGGGGCGTCCGAGACGGCCTCGCGTAGCGTCTTCTCGCTGCCGGGCGTGCCGATGAGCCCCGAGATGACTTCTTCGAAGCCGGCGGTGTGGGTGAGCAGGTGCCGCAGGGTGACGGTGCCCTTCGGGGTGTCGAGGTCGAAGTCGAGGTACTGCTGCACGTCGGCGTCGAGGTCGAGGTCGCCGTCCTCGACGAGCTGCATGATCGCGGTGGCCGAGACCACCTTCGACACCGAGCCGACGCGGAACAGCGTGCGGTCGGGGTCGACGGCCTCGGCAGGCGTGTCGCCCGTGCCGGTGTCGGCCATGCCGTAGCCGCGCGCGGTCAGCAGCTCGCCGTCGGCGACGACCGACACGGTCGCCCCCGGGATGCCCGTGGTCTGCAGCGCCGACCCGACGGCACCGTCGAGCCACGAGTCGACGTCGTCCTGCGTGAGGGAGTGTCCGCCGGGCTGGTGCTGCGGAGGTGCGGGAGGCGCGGCGTCGACGGTCGCGCCCGTCGCCCCGGACGCGCACCCGGCGAGCGTCACGCCCAGGGCGACGACGGCGGCGGCCGCGAGGCCCTTTCGGACGAGGAGGCGCGGGTGGCGCCGGCGGGACGGAGGGGCTTCTCGAGTCGGTGTCGTGGTCATGACTCCACGCTCGCGGGTGCACGGCGGCGCCACCGGGTGCAGGAGTCGGGACCTGCCCTGCGACTTTCGTCGTACGTCGACGTGACGCACGTCGACCCCGGACGTCGGTGGTCGCCCCTACGGTCGCCGACATGGGCGTGCAGACGAAGTTCGAGAACGCGCGGGCGGTGCTGCGCAAGCCTCCCGCCGAGCACCCGTGCGCGCACCCGCCGATCCCGGGCGGGCAAGGGCTGTGGCTGATCCGGCAGGGTGAGGCGGCGCCGCTCGGCTACGTCCGGCAGCGGCCCGTGACGGGCGGCTTCGCGTTCGACGTCTACGCCCACTGCCGCGACGAGGGCGGACGTCGGCCCTGGCTGCACACGGCGTCGTCGCTGAACTCCGCCGTCGCCTGGACGCTGCAGCACGACGCCGACGTCCGCGCACTCATCGCCCGCAGCACGGCCGAGCCCGACGCGTGGCCGCCGGCGGCGCCTGCGGGTCGGTCGTGATGCCCGCCCGAACCCCGTTCGCGAAGATGAACCCCGTTTTCTCGGGGTTCGCCTTCGTGAACGGGGTTCGGGGCTGAGGTGGCGTGTCCGGGGGGCCGTCGGCGGCGGGCTGGGTCCGCGGTGGTGGGTGCGTGGGGCGGGCGTGTGCGTGGGGCGGGCGTGTGCGTCGGACGCGCGATGAACCCGGTTTCGAACGATGAACCCGGAAGGAACGGGGTTCATCGTTCGAAACCGGGTTCATGGCTGCGTGGGGCGTGGGTTCCCGCGACGGCGCGTGGGGGACGGGAAAACCCCCTCCTGCACGGGTGCGGGAGGGGGTTCCACCGGGATCGCCGGCCCCGCCGGGCGGGGCGGGGCCGGTGCGTCGTCACGGAGACGACCCGGGTTCCGGGTCGCACCCCGGAGGGTGCGGCCTCGGGGCCTGGCCGGCACGTGACCGGCCAGGCGTGCCGGGCCGGCGGGGCCGGCCCGGCGGGGGTACTACTCCGTGGCGGCGGTGATCTTCGCGACGCCGACGAGCATCTCGTCCTGGACGGCGTCGGTGTTGAAGGTCTGGTTCAGCAGGGCTGCGGCGTCGGGGCTGATGTGGACGGTGGTGCCCTCGAGGACGGCGTTGGTGCCTTCCATCTGGATGGGCTTCAAGGTGCCGCCCCAGAGGTTGAAGAGGTAGGCGTCTTCGGCGGCGACCTGGCCGTTGGCGGTGACGGTGCCGTAGAGCTTGCTCTCGCCCGGGTCGATGCGGAAGTCGGTCAGTTCGACGACGGTGTCGCCGGCGGTGAGCGACAGGCCGGAGCCGTCGTGGTCGATCTCGCCCTGGACGTAGGGGCGGACGTCACCGTTGGGGTCGTAGTAGTCGACGTTGCCGCCGGTGATGGGGAACGCGAACGTGCCCGTGGCCGAGTCGAAGGTGGCCGAGCCGACGACGCCGGGGGTGAGGCCGAGCGAGGTGAGGGCTTCGACGAAGGACGCGTCGACGGTGACCTGGGTGTCGACGCCGTTGCTGAGGTCGGCGATCGTGGCCAGGGGGGTGGCCTCGGCGGTGGGCTCGGCCGACGCGGAGGTCGAGGTCGAGGAGGTGTCGGTCGCGGTGCCCGAGTTGGACGAGCAGGCGGCGAGGGAGAAGATCAGGGCGCCCGAGGCGGCGATGCCGAAGGCGGCTTTCGTGATGCGCTTGCGAGTGAAGGCGTTCATGGTGAAGCTCCTTGTCTGTTGGTCCCGGTGGGGATGTACAGGGTTCGCCGCCGTGGCCCGGAACGATGGGTCGCACCCCGGGTTCGTTATCCGCTCGTGATCTTCACCCCCGAACGAGGGCCAACCCCACAGGCCCACCCGACAGGCCCACGCGGTGCGCACGCACAGGAGGCGCGGTGCCGGTCTCGAGGACCCGCACCGCGCCTCCTGGGGGTCGCGTCGGGAGCGGCCGCGGCCGCCCCGGGTGAGCGCCTATTTCGCGAGGAACTCCAGCACGACGCGGTTGAACTCGTCGGCGTCGCTGACGTTGGCACCGTGCGGTGCGCCCTTGATGACGTGCAGCTCCGAGCCCGCGACCGCGGCGTGCGTGCGAGCACCCGACCCCTCGAAGGGAACCGTCGCGTCGCCGTCACCGTGGATGACGAGCGTCGGCACGGTGACCTTGGTCAGGTCGTCGCGGAAGTCGGTGTTCGCGAACGAGGCCATGGCCTCGAGGGCGGCGGGCTTCGAGGCCTGCTTGGCGAGGCGCAGGGCGTCCTGGCGGTCGGCCTCGGACACCTTGAGCACGCCGTCGACCGAGAAGAAGCCGGTCGTGAAGTCGTCGTAGAACGAGTCCTCGTCCTTGGTCAGGCCGGCCGTCATGTCGGCGGCGGCCTCCTTCGTCAGGGGGCCGTCCGGGTTGTCGTCGGTCTTCATGAGGTACGGGGGCACGGCCGAGGCGAAGACGACGCTGTGCAGGCGCTCGGTGCCGTACTTGCTGAAGTAGCGGGCGACCTCGCCGCCACCCATCGAGAAGCCGACGAGCGTGACGTCCTGCAGGTCGAGCTCGGTGAGGACGGTGTGCAGGTCCTCGGTCAGGTGGTCGTAGTCGTAGCCCGTCTTGGGCTTGTCGCTGCGTCCGAAGCCGCGGCGGTCGTACGTGACGACGCGGTAGCCGGCGTCGACGAACGCGGGGACCTGCTTGCTCCAGGACTCGCCCGAGAGGGGCCAGCCGTGGATGAGGACGACGGTGCGGCCCGAGCCGCCGGTGTCGTCGACGTGGAGGTTCGTGTCCTTGAAGAGGCCGTGGTGGGCGGTGATCTCGGTCATGGTCGGGTGCCTTCTCTCTCCTGCCGTCCTGGCAGGTCCACCTCCGTTCGTAGTCCGGGCCGCCGGGAGCCGCCTCGACGCGGAGGCTTCTCGGAGGTGGGGGACAACCGACGGCGGGCCTGGCGTGATACCCCTAGGGGGTATAACCTGAGGACCGATCGAGAGGACCGCGCATGACCGACTCCACCATCACCACCCTGCAGGTCGACGGCATGACCTGCGAGCACTGCGTCGCCAGCGTCACCGAAGAGCTCACCGAGGTCGACGGCGTCGACTCGGTCGAGGTCGACCTGAACCCGGGAGGCGCGTCCACCGTCTCGGTCTCGGCCGACGCCACCGTCGAGCACGACCAGCTCCTGGCCGCCGTCGAAGAGGCCGGCTACCAGCTGTCCGCACGATGACGACCGCAGGAGGCGCGGGTCGGTCGGGCGCGGGCGTCCCGCGGGCCACCGCGCCGCTCGACGCCGTGCAGCTCGACATCAGCGGCATGACCTGCGCCTCCTGCGCGAACCGCATCGAGCGCAAGCTCAACAAGCTGCCCGGCGTCGAGGCGTCGGTGAACTACGCGACCGAGAAGGCCCACGTGCGGGTCGTGGCCGGTGGCGCCGCGACCGGTGACGCCGGTGCGGACGCACCCGACGTCGACGCGCTGATCGCCACGGTGGTCGCGGCGGGGTACGGGGCCACCGTGCCCGCGCCTCCTGCGTCCTCGGCCGGCGCGGCCGGCGGCTCGGCCGACGACGCCCCGGACGCCCGGGCAGCCGAGGTCGACGCCCTCCGCCACCGCACCCTGGTCAGCGCCGCCCTCGCCCTGCCGGTGGCCCTGCTCTCGATGGTGCCGGCGCTGCAGTTCACGAACTGGCAGTGGCTGGCCCTGACCCTGGCGGCGCCGGTCGCCCTCTGGGGCGCCTGGCCGTTCCACCGCGCCGCCGCCGTGAACGCCCGGCACGGCGCCGCCACCATGGACACCCTCGTCAGCGTCGGCGTGATCGCCGCCTTCGCCTGGTCGCTGTGGGCGTTGTTCTTCGGCGACGCCGGTCGCCCCGGCATGCACATGTCGTTCAGCCTGGTCGCGACCCACGGTGGACCGACCGAGATCTACCTCGAGGTCGCTGCGGCGGTGACGGTGTTCATCCTGCTCGGGCGCTGGCTCGAGGCCCGCGCCAAGCGCCGCTCGGGCGAGGCCCTGCGCGCCCTGCTCGAACTCGGCGCGAAGGAGGCCTCGGTGCTGCGCGACGGCCGGGAGGCGCGGGTCGCCACCGCGAGCCTGGTGCCCGGCGACCTCGTGGTCGTCCGTCCCGGAGAATCGATCGCCAGCGACGCCCTCGTGCGCGAGGGCACCTCGGCCGTCGACCTGAGCATGCTCACCGGCGAGTCCGTGCCGGTCGAGGTCGGCCCGGGCGACCGCGTCGTCGGGGCGACGCTCAACGTCGGTGGTCGCCTGCTCGTCGAGATCACCCGCGTCGGCGCCGACACCGAGCTCGCCCGCCTCGGGCGCCTCGTCGAGGAGGCCCAGAGCGGCAAGGCCGAGGTGCAGCGGCTCGCCGACCGGGTCTCGGCCGTGTTCGTGCCCGTCGTCATCGGGCTGGCCGTGCTGACCTTCGTGGGCTGGCTGGCGTTCGGCGGGTCGCTGCAGACCGCCTTCACCGCCGCCGTGGCCACGCTGATCATCGCCTGCCCGTGCGCGCTGGGGCTCGCGACGCCGACCGCCCTGCTGGTCGGCACGGGCCGCGGCTCGCAGCTCGGCATCGTGATCCGCGGGCCGCAGGTGCTCGAGCGCACCCGGACGGTCGACACGATCGTCCTCGACAAGACCGGCACGGTCACGACCGGGCGCATGGCCGTGCGCGAGGTGGTCGTGGGCGAGCCGGCGGGAGGCGCGGGCACCGCCGAGAGCGTCGCCGCCGGTGCCGAGGTCGGCGTCGACGACGTCCTGGCCCGGGCAGCCGCCGTCGAGTCCGGCTCGGAGCACCCCGTCGCCCGCGCGATCGAAGCCGAGGCGGCCCGTCGCGGGCTCGACGTCCCGCCCGCCGAGCAGTTCGCCGCCCACGCGGGCGCCGGCGTGCAGGCCCTGGTCGACGGCACGGTCGTGCTGGTCGGCCGCCCCGGGTGGCTGGCCGACGAGTGGTCGGTCACCGCGCCTCCTGAGCTCGAGGAGGCGTTCACCACGGCCGAGGCGACCGGCGCGACCCCCGTCGCCGTCGCCTGGGACGGCGTCGTGCGCGGCGTCGTGACCGTCGCCGACACCGTCAAGCCGGGTGCGCGCGAGGCCGTCGAGCGCTTCCGCCGCCTCGGCCTGACGCCGGTGCTGCTGACGGGCGACAACGAGGGCGCGGCCCGACACGTCGCGGCGCAGGTCGGCATCGACGTCGCCGACGTCGTCGCCCACGCGACCCCTCAGCAGAAGGTGGAGGCGGTGGCCCGGTTGCAGGCGGACGGTCGCGTCGTCGCGATGGTCGGCGACGGCGTCAACGACGCGGCCGCACTCGCCACGGCCGACCTCGGCATCGCGCTGGGCACCGGCACGGACGCGGCGATCGCGGCGGGCGACCTCACCGTCGTGAGCGGCGAGCTCGCGGGCGTGGCCGACGCGATCCGGCTGTCACGGGCGACCCTGGGCACCATCAAGGGCAACCTGTTCTGGGCCTTCGCCTACAACGTCGCGGCGATCCCGGTCGCGATGCTCGGCCTGCTCAACCCCGTGCTGGCGGGCGCGGCGATGGCGGCCTCGTCGGTGTTCGTCGTGACGAACAGCCTGCGCCTGCGGAGGTTCCGCGCCGGCTGAGCCGCGGTGTCCGGTGCGTGCGGTGCGTGCGGCGCAAGGGGTCTCGCGTCGCACCGCCGGCTGGACGTCGCACCGCCTCATCCGGCGGTGCGATGCTCACCTCGCGGTGCGTGTCTGGTTGCCGCCGAGCCGGAGCTCACTTGCCTGTCCGTTCTAGCCCCGGTTAGGGTTCTGAAATGAAAGGTTCCGCATCGTCATTTCAGAGGAGGACGTCTGCCGAGGGAAGTGTGCGACGAGAGGTCGCCCGCCGTTCCGACGCCAGGTGGCGACCCGGATTCACGGCCTCCGTCGGCCTCGTGCTCCTCTTTTGCGTGGCAGGGGCGTGTGCACTGGCAACAGGGGACGCCTCAGCTCCCGTCGGGGTCGTCGACGACGCGCCGTCGACCTCGACGGCTTCTGGATGGCCACGAAACGAGTCCGGCCAGACCTATGGCTCGATCGCGGGGGTCGTCGTGCAGCCTCCCGACCTGGTGGCGGTCGTGGGTACGGATGCGACGGGCCGTGAGAGGGAAGGGTACGTGTACGCGGACGAGCTCGACATCCCGTCGCCGAGCAGCCCTGCCGCGGCCGCGGATCAAGCGCGAGGTGTCGCGCCCCTCGTCCTTCCGCTCTACGCACGGGACGGTTCGACCGTGCTGGGTAGCTGGCGGCTTGGATGAAACGATCTTCATGAGAACTCGCCACCCTGACGCTCGCGTCGCTTGTGTCAGCGTGTGGAAGGGCACCGAGGCGACGCTCCTCGGGGAACGCTCCGCGACGACGACAGGGCCCGCCTAGGGTGAGCGCATGATCATCTTCGGCACCAAGGGCACGAGTGCCCTGCTCGGCGTCCTCTTCTTCGTCTGCCGGGTCTGCGGCAACGAGGCCGCTCAGCGCCTGGTCAAACACCGTCGGTGGTTCACGTTGTTCTTCATCCCGGTGATCCCGTACTCGACGAAGCACGTCTACACCTGCGCCTACTGCGGGTCGGGCACCGAGCTCGACGCCGAGGCGGCGGGCCGGTTCCAGGCCGACGCCGAGCACGCGGCGGCGACCCGCGGCGGCCAGCAGCAGGGCTGAGGCCGCGACCCGGGACGACCGGGCGCGGGGCACGAGCGGAGCGCTGTGCCACGAGACGGACATCACGCCACGAAGTGGACACCGCGCCACGACATGACGTGGCGCGGTGTCCACTTCGTGGCGTGGTGGCGGGCGAGCGCGGGAGGCGCGACGACGGGGTCAGGGCAGCGCGCGGTACCAGCCGGCCACGCGGGCACGCAGGCCGACGCGGTGGGGCCGACGCCGCGCCTCCTCGGGGTCGTCGTCGTCCGGAGCCGGCCCGAAGCCGACGGTCGCACACGCCGTGCAGACGAGCACGTGACGGTGCACCGAGAGGGCCGTGCCGTAGAACGGGTTCGGCTCGCGACGGGTCGGTGCCGCGCAGAGGGTGCACGGGGGCAGAGCCTCGTCACCGGTCCGCATCGCCACACCTGATGTTCGGCCATCGGGGTCGGGTTCGTTGTCCCCCACTTCGGGTGCCGGGGTACGAGGCGGTGCGACGCCGGTCCTGCCGCACGAGCCGGGGGATCGAGACGAGGAGGCGCGGGTCGGCTGCATAGGATCGTCGCGTGACGGACTCCCGCGACACGGACGCCGACGCCGGCCTGCCCGGGCCCGGTGACCGCGGGCCGTCCGACCCGCACCCCCGCCCCGGGGTCGACGGCTGGGCGCCGCTGGCCGGCAGCGCGCAGGCCGTGGTGCTCGAGATCCTCGTGCACGGCCCCCGCCCCCGGACGCAGCTCGCCGAGCGCCTCGGACTCTCGGGCCCGAGCCTCACACGCATCACCAAGCCCCTGCTCGAGAGCGGACTGCTGGTCGAACGGGCCGCGCTCGCGGTCTCGGGCTCGGGTCGGCCGTCGGTCCCGCTCGACCTCGACCCCGACGCGCACCACTTCGTCGGCGTGAAGCTGACCCACGACCGCCTCTTCGTCGTCGTCACCGACCAGCGGGGCGAGGTGCTGTCCGAACGCGACGAGCGCCTCCCCGACCGCTCGCCCGACGCCGTCGTCGAGCAGATCGCCCGGGTCGTCGGCGGTGCCCGCGACCGGGACGACCGCATCCGTGCGCTGGGCGTCACGGTCGGTGGGCAGGTCGTCGACCGGGCGGTCGTCCGGCACGCGCCCTTCCTCGGCTGGGACGACGTGCCGCTCGCCGGCCTGCTGACCAGCGCGTCCGGCCTGCCGACCTGGGTCGAGAACGACGTGCGCGCGCTCACCCGGGCCGAGCTCTGGTTCGGCGAGGGACGCGGGCTGCGCTCGTTCGCCCTCGTGACGATCGGCGCCGGGGTCGGCCTCGGCCTCGTCGCCGCGGGCGAGGTGCTCGGCGGAGCGCACTCGTCGGCGGGCAGCGTCGGTCACCAGCGCGTCGTCGTGCCCGCGGCCGCCCGCATCGTGTCGGCGGCTGCCGCGCTTGCCCCGAGCGCGCCCGCCGCCGCTCCCGCTCACGTCCCCGCCGCCGCTTCCGCTCCCGTCCCCGTTTCCGCCCCCGCCCCCGTTTCCGCCCCCGCCGCCGCATCGCTTCCCACCTGCGACCTCGGCCACCACGACTGCGCCGGAGCCTTCCTCACGGTGACCGCCGTCGAGGCCGCCGCCGCCCGGGCCCTCGGTCGCCCCGTCGGCTACGACGACCTGCTCGACCTCGCCGCCGCCGGGGACGAGGAGGCGCGGGTCGTCGTCGACGCCGCAGCCGACGTCCTCGGGCAGCTGATCGCCGGCGTGCTCAACGTGCTCGACCCCGAGGCGGTCCTGCTGTCGGGTGAGGGCGTGCGACTCGCGGCGGTCGCCGCCGCCGCGGTCGATCGCGCGATCGCGGGCGGCACGCATCCGTCGACGCCCGCGCCCCGGCTCGTCGTCCAGGAGTTCCGCTTCGACGAGTGGGCCCGGGGCGCCGCCGCCGTCGCCATCCAGATGCACGCACTCGGCCGCTGACCGCGTCCCCCGCGCTCGCCCCGCCGGCCGTCCTCGGAGCGCCACCCGCGCCTCCTGCCCGGCCCGCCCCACGATGAACCCCGAATGCGAAGAGGAACCCCGATCATTCAGGGTTCCTCTTCGCATTCGGGGTTCGTCGGCCCGCGCCCCCCTCACCCCTCGGCGGTCACCCGCAGCAGCACCACCCGGTCGGGGAACGACGCGGGCGCCTGCAGCCCGACCACGGCCAGGGCGCGCCCGTCGAGGACGACGCCCGGGTACGAGCCGTCCTCGTCCGCCGCTCCCCACCACGGCGGCGGCGTCAGGCCGTGGTCCGGCGCCCCGACGAGCACGGGGGCGACCCGGTAGCGCCGCGCCGGGTCGAGGCCGGGCAGGGCCACGCGACCGAACGGCGCGACGTCCGAGCGTCCGACGTACGCGAGGAAGAACAGCGCCTCGCTCGCGTCGGCCGCGACCGTGCCGTAGACCAGCAGCGCCGGGTCGGCCGCGTCGACCCGCACGACGTCGCCCGTGTGCATCAGGTGGCGGTGGCGCTTGTAGAGGGAGATCCACTCGGCCAGGTCGCGGTTCTCGGCGTCGGTGGCGCGGGCGAGGTCCCACTCGATGCCGAGGTGGCCGAACAACGCCGTGCCCGCCCGGAACGACAGCTCGTGCCAACGGCCGGTCATGTGGCTGACGCCCGAGGCGATGTGCGAGCCCATCAGCTCGGGTGGCAGCAGCTGCATCGTCCACCGGTTCATCTGCTGGCGCTCGAGCGGGTCGATGCAGTCGCTCACCCAGACCCGGTCGGCCCGCTCGAGCACGCCCAGGTCGACGCGTGCGCCGCCCGACGAGCAGGCCTCGATCTCGAGGCCGACGAACCGCGCCTTGAGCTCGTCCATCAGCCGGTAGGCCGCCAGGGTCTGCTCGTGGACGCCCGCGGCGCCGGTCGGCCAGGTGCCGGCGTCGACGAGGTCACGGTTGTGGTCCCACTTGAGGTACGCGATGTCGTACTCGGTGAGGATCGCCGTCATCTGCCCGAGCACGTGCTCGAACGCCTCCGGGTTGCCGAGGTCGAGCACCTGCTGGTCGCGCGACCGCGGGGGGAGGCGGTCGCCGGTCTGCAGGATCCACTCGGGGTGGGCGCGGGCCAGGTCGCTGTCCTCGTTCACCATCTCGGGTTCGAACCACAGGCCGAACTCCATGCCGAGGCCGGTCACGTGGTCGATCAGCGGTGCCAGGCCGTCGGGCCAGACGTCGGCGTCGACCACCCAGTCGCCGAGGCCCGCGTGGTCGTCGCGTCGGCCGCGGAACCAGCCGTCGTCGAGCACGTACCGTTCGACGCCGAGGGCGGCGGCCCGGTCGGCCAGGTCACGCAGGCGGGCGAGGTCGTGGTCGAAGTAGACGGCCTCCCACACGTTGATCGTCGTCGGGCGCGGGCGGGTGGGGTGCTGCTCGCGCGACCGCAGCCAGCGGTGGAACCGGCGGGCCTGGTCGTCGAGGCCGTCGCCGTACGACGCGTACACCCACGGGCTGCGGTACGACTCGCCGACCTCGAGCCGCACCTCGCCCGGCAGCAGCAGTTCGCCGCCGCCCAGCACCTGCACGCCGGTCGACAGCCGCTCGGCGTAGTGTCGGTGTCCGCCGCTGAAGCCGACGTGCAGGCCCCAGACCTCGCCGGAGCCCGCCCCGAAGCCGAAGCCGGGCACGCCCACGCTCAGCACGGTCGCGGCGTCGGGGCCGGTGCGGCCCTTGCGACCCTCGCGCTCGTGGACGCCGACGACGAGCTCACGACGCTGCGGGGTGCGCTCCTTGCCCCAGCGGCCGGCGAAGTCGAGGATCTCGCGCGCCCGCGGCGGCACCGGCAGGGCCAGGTGCAGGTCGGTCACGGTGTAGACGTCGGCCGCCGCGCTCGCGGCGTGGCCCGCCGTGTCGCCCGCCCGGCCGGCCACGTTCGTCAGCTCGGCCCGGGTGCGGACGAGCCCGCTGTCGGTCAGCTCGACCTCGAGAACGAGCGCGAGCCCGGCGACCTCGTCGCGCGCCCCGACCGTCACGAGGGCGGCTCCCGCGTCGATCAGCCCGGGGCCCGAGGAGGCGCGGGTCGTCTCGGCCTCGCCCGTCACGTCGAGCGTGTCCACCGTGAACCGCGGCGACCAGTCGGCGCCGTCGGACCGGTGGCCGCCGATCCCCGGCTTGCCCGACCAGCCCGCGTGGTGCTCGGGCAGGATCGCCAGTCGCACGGGCTCGTCCATCAGGTTGTTGACGTACGGCGGCACGGCCGCGGACGCGAGCGACCGCACGTCGTCGAGGCCCGGACGCCCGAGGGCTGCGCCCCAGTGCACGACCGAGGGCAGCCGCCCGGCGGTCACGTCCAGCAGCAGGCTCACGCCCGCGCTGCTCAGGTGGACGAACGCGTCCGGTGTGCCGGAGGGCACGGCGACGGTGGGCGACGGGATGGGGTGCGACACGGTGGCTCCAGACGGCGAGACATACTTTCGTCCAGAAAGTATCTCCGACGTCGAGTCGGCGTCACAACCCCGCCGGGGTCAGGAGGCGCGGGGCGAGAAGAGCTCGTCGGTGACCGTGGTCGGCTGCTCGCGGAACCAGCGCAGCAGCGTGCGGACCTTGTACGCGGACGACGGCGACAGGCCGCTCGCCCCGTCGGCCAGGTCGTCGGCCGACGCGCCGAAGACGTCGGCGTACCCCGGCAGGGACGAGGCCAGGTCGTCGGTGACGGCCCGGTAGCCCATCGTCCACCCGGGAAAGAGCCGGTCGGGCACGAGCTCGTCGACGATCGTGTTCACCCCGGTGTGCCGGGGGTCGCGCGCGATGACCGCGAGGCGCGCTCGCACCGCCTCCTCGGGCCCCTCGAGCACCTGGATGAAGCGGCCCTCGCGGTGCAACAGCATGCCGGTGATGCCCAGGCGGGCGTTGTTGGCGCGACTGGTCATCAACAGGTTCGCCAGATCGTCGTCGGTGAACGGGTACGACGATCGGCTGACGTACACGGTGGACAGCACGGTCGGGCCTCCTCGGGCTCAGGGCTCGACCGAGTCTGCCCGCCCGGCCGCCGCTCCGCCCTCCCCAGTTCTGGGCGCGGTCGTCCGGAGCGCCACCACGGCCGGCCCGGCGGCCGGCCGGCCCGGCGGTCGCCCGGCCGGGTCGGGTCGCACCACGCCCGCGTCGTCGAACCACCCCGGAGCGGGGTTCGACGACGCGACGGTGGTGCGTCCTCGCTCCGACCCCGTCCGGATCAGCTGCCGCGCGGCGCCGACCCCCGCGCCCGGCGCCCCTCGAGCACCCCGGCGAGCAGCACGACGGCCACGCCGACCACGGGCACGAGCAGCAGTCCGTACCGCAGCCCCACCGAGTCCGCGACGAACCCGACGATCGGCGGCGACGCCAGGAAGCCGAGCCGCAGCAACCAGCTGACCAGCGTCAGCCCCGTGCCCGCGCGGAACCCGGGCAGGTTGTCCGCCGCGTGCATCGCCGCCGGGATCAACGTCGCGACGCCGAACCCCGCCGCCGCGAAGCCCGCGATGGTGCCGATCACCGACGGGAACGCCAGGGCGACGCCCATGCCGACCGCGACGAACACGCCTCCGGCCCGGGCGACGGCCTTCTGGCCGAAGCGGTCGACCATGCCGTCGCCGAGCAGTCGCCCGACGAACTGGGCGCCCTGCAGCGCGACGAACCCGAGGGCGGCGACGGTCACGCCCGCGCCGAGCGAGCCGAGGTAGAGCGCCGCCCAGGTGCTGCCCGCGTCCTCGACGACCGCGCCCGACGACGCGATCACGACGAGGGCGAGCAGCACTCCCCACGTCGCGACGAACCCGACCGGGACCGGGCGACCGCCACGACCCGAGGAGGCGCGGGTCGCGTCGACGGGACCGCCCGCCCCGGTCGTCGAGCCGGCCCGCGCCTCCGGTGCTCCGGTGCCGTCGGGCACCGTCGCCGAGCCCCCGACCGCCGCAGCCCGGTCCGCGGCCGCGACGTCCGCCGCGGGTGCGACGCTCGGCCCGGCGCCCGCGGCGACGTCGAGGCCGACGTCGACCGACTCGGCCGCACCCTCGGCCGAGCCCTCGACCGGTTCGGGCCCGGCCAGCAGCAGCGGGTACGACACGATCGCGACGACCGCGAAGACGAGCGCCGACGCACCGAGGTGCCATGCCACCGGGACGCCGAGGCCCGCCGCGGCACCGCCCATGAGTCCACCGAGGACGGCACCGATGCTCCAGACGGCGTGGAACGAGTTGAGGATCGACCGCCGGTAGCGGTACTGCACCCGCAGCCCGTGCGAGTTCTGCGAGACGTCGACGATGGCGTCCATCGCCCCCGCGAGCAGGAAGCCCGCCGCGAGCAGGCCGCCGACCGGGGCGATGCCGGCCAGCAGCACGGCGACGCCGGTGATCACGGTGCCGATCACGGCGACGCGCGACGACCGGAAGCGCCGGATGAGCCAGCCGGCCCCGAGGCCCGCGACGAGCGCTCCGACCGGGAACGCGGCGACCGCCAGGCCGAAGTCGGCGTTCGAGAGGTCGAGGCCGTCCTTGATGGCGGGGTAGCGCGGCAGGATGTTCGCGAACAGGGCGCCGTTGGTGAAGAAGAGCAGGGCGACGCCGAGTCGGGCTCGGCGGTCCTCGCGCGTCGGCACGGTGCGGGCCGGGGCGGCGGGAGAGGTCGTCGGTGACGTCATGGTGTACGAACGTACACTAAGGCCGGGCGGCCGTGGACCGCGTGCGGGGACGTGCCGCCGACGTGAGGAGCGAGGCGCCCACGACGACCACCAGGACGACGATCATCGCGCTGCGCAGCCCCACCTGCTCGCCGACGAAGCCGAGCAGCGGCGGCCCGACCAGGAACGCCACGTAGGCCATGGTCGCGACCGCTCCGACCGCCGACGTCGGGTCGTCGCCGTCCGCCGCGGCCGAGACCGTCACCGGGAACCCCAGGGCGGCGCCGAGCCCCCAGAGCACGACGGCGACGCCGGCGACGACCACCGAGTCCGAGAACACGACGAGGGCGATGCCGACCGCCGAGACCAGGGCGCTCGCCCGCAGCACGGTCGCGTGGCCGAACCGGGCGAGCAGCGGTTCGCCGGCGAACCGGCCGACCGTCATCGCCGCCGCGAACGCCGTGAAGACGACCGTGCCGGCGGTCGCCGAGACGCCGTGCCCGTCGACGAAGAGCAGCGGCAGCCAGTCGTTGGCCGAGCCCTCGGCCAGGGCGAGCGCGAGCACGATCAGGCCGAGCAGAACGAGCCGGCGGTCGCGCCAGACGGCGAGCGACGCGGCGAGGCGGGCCCGCACCCCGGAGGCGCGCTCGGTCGGCGCGTCGGAGCGTCCCGTCGAGCGCGGCACCACCGGCACCGCCCAGGCCAGCGCGGCTCCGCCCGCGAGGGCGACCCCGAGCAGGTGCCACGGGACGGGCACGTGCGTCGCCGTGAGCAGGATGCCGAGGCCGGCGCCCGCGACCGTGCCGAGGCTGAAGCAGCCGTGCAGCACGGGCAGCACCGACCGCCCGGAGGCGGTCTCGATGGCGGCGCCCTCGATGTTGACCGCGATCTCGGCGAGCCCGACGCCGGCCCCGACCAGGGCCAGGCCGGCGAAGACGCCGGGCGTGAGCGAGAGCGCGGCCGCGAGGCCGACGAGCGCGACCCCGACGACCAGCGAGGTGCCGCCGATCGCCACGGCGCGGTGGGCTCCGTGGCGGCGCACGATCGGCGCCGACGACAGGATGCCGCCCATCGAGCCGACCGACAGGCCGAAGATGACCAGGCCCATCTCGCCGGTCGACGCCTGCAGCAGGTCGCGGATGGCCGGGGTGCGCACGACCCACGAGGCCAGCGAGACGCCGACGACGGCCATGAAGACGAACACCGCCGCCCGACGTCGGGCGAGCTCGGGGCTGAACGGCGGGCGGGTGCTCATGGGTCCAGTGTGTACGTTCGTACGCTCGTCGTCTAGGGTGTCGTGCATGACGACCACCGACCACTTCGCCGGCGACCCGCGCACCAACCACGAGCGCATGCTCGCGGGCGACCTCTACGTCTCGGACGATCCCGACATCGCCGTGCAGCAGCAGCGGGCGATCACGCTGCAGGCCCGCTTCGCCGCGGCGTACGCCGACGACGTCGACGCCGCGCAGGCGATCGCCCGCGAGCTGTTCGGCAGCCTGCACGAGACGGCGCACGTCCGGGCGCCCGTCTTCGTCGACTACGGCAGCCACGTCACCATCGGGGCCGGCACGTTCGTCAACTACGGCCTGACCGCGCTGGACGTCGCACCGATCACCATCGGGGCCGACTGCCAGATCGGCCCGAACGTGCAGCTGCTGACGCCGACGCACCCGGTCGAGCCGCAGCCGCGCCGCGACAAGCTCGAGGCGGCGAAGCCGATCACGATCGGCGACAACGTCTGGCTCGGCGGCGGCGTCGTCGTGCTGCCCGGCGTGACGATCGGCGAGAACAGCGTCGTGGGCGCCGGGGCGGTGGTGACGAAGGACGTCCCCGCGGACGTCGTCGCCGTCGGCAACCCGGCCCGAGTGGTGAGGAGCCTCTAGCCGTGGCCACCACCCGACGCACCGAGCCCGACCGTCGCGACCGCCTGATCGACGTGGCGCTCGACGTCGTGGCCGAGGTCGGCGTGGCCGGCGCCTCGCACCGCAAGATCGCGGCGCGTGCCGACGTGCCGCTCGGCTCGATGACCTACCACTTCGACGGCATGGACGAGCTGCTGCACGAGGCGTTCTCGCGCTTCGCCGAGACGATCATCGTGCGCTTCGAGGCGCGGCTCGGCGGCGCCACGAGCCGCGACGAGGCCAAGGAGGCGGTGGTCGCGTTGGTCCACGACGACCTGACCGGCCCTGCCGCGGTCCGCGACCAGGTGCTCAGCTACGAGCTCTACACGCTGGCCGCCCGCGAGCCGCGGTTCCGCGAGATCACCCGCGAGTGGATGCGGCGCAGCCGGGTCGAGCTCGAGCGCCACTTCGACCCCGACACCGCCCGCCAGGTCGACGCGCTGATCGAGGGGCTGTCGATCCACCGGGCCCTCGACCCCTCGCCCCCCAGCCGGGCCCTGACCCGCGAGGCCGTGGAGCGCATCACGCGCGTCGCCTGACCGGCGCGACCCGCGCCTCCCGCATTGCTCGTGGCCGCATGGCCACAAACCGAACTGGGCTGTCCCCGAGGTGCGTAGGGAGATGCCTAGGCGGTCTAATGGAATTGGTGCAGAAGCTGCACGGCGGCCTCGATCACGCCGCACCCGGACGAGAGTCGAGAAGCCAGTGGACGCAGAGAGCGAGCTGTCGCGCCGCGTGCCCGGCCCGCCCGAGGTGCTCGACACGGCGTTCGGCGACTTCAACGCGGCCAGCGACTTCGGCCAGATCGGCGACGCGGCCCGCACCCCCGCGGCCGACCTGTTCTTCGGCGACTTCGCGCCGCCGCTCGACCCGGACCTGATCTTCGAGTGCTCGGCCTCGATGAACGGCGAGCACGGTGCCGTCGCCCTCTACGAGGACCGCGTCATCGTCGAGAGCCCCGACGAGCCCGACGGCGAGGCGGTCTTCGCGGCCGACACCGTGCGGGCGTGGTGGCTGGTCGAGGGCGAGGTCTTCTTCGCACTGGTCGTCGAGGCCGACGTGCTGCACCGCACGCGCCTGCCGTCGGGCTTCAAGGCCGTGCTGCGGGCCGCGTTCGCGAAGGCCTTCGGCCCCGCGGCGACCCCTCCGGTCGCGTGAGCGTCGAGCCCCACCGTCCCCGCTTCGGGGGTCCCGTCCCGTCCGGGCACCCCGTCGCCCTTGCCGGCATGGCAGGATCACTCTGATGGAACCCGAACAGACCCTGCCCCCGGTGCGCTCCGAGATGGGCGGCCGCGACATGGACCAGGCGCGCGCCCTGTTCGAGGACACCTACAACGGCGCCGGGTTCCGCACCGACACTCGGCAGGAGACCTTCGCCTACCGGTACACGACGGCCGGCGACCAGGAGATGACGCTGCGCTCGGCGATGTTCCTCGGCGACATCCGCGGGGCGATCCAGCCCGAGCGCGAGTACGTCGTCGCGTGGATCACCGCGGGCGAGGGCCGGGTCGACGTCGGGGCGGAAGAGGCCGCGTTCGAGATCGGCCGCCCGCTGATGTTCCCCACCGGCAAGGCGTTCGAGTTCGAGGTGCGCGAGTACCGCCAGAACCTCGTCCACTTCGACGCCGCCTACCTCGAGCGCATCGCCGCCGAGCACGAGGGCGCGCTCGCCGGGCCGCTGCAGTTCGACCACACCGCCGTGCCCGACCTGGGCGACCTGCGGCGCTGGCAGGCGACCATCACCAACGCCGCGAGGACCATCCTCGGCGGCGAGTCGACCGAGCTGCTGCGCTCCGAGCTCAACCGCCAGTCGGCGATCGCGCTGCTCGACACGTTCACGCACCGCTCGATCGACCTGCCGCCCGCGCTGCTCGTGCCCCGCAACGCCCGCCTGCGCGAGGCCGTCGAGTACCTGCACACCCACGCGCACCTGCCGGTCAACATGACGCAGGTCGCCGAGATCGTGCACCTCACGCCGCGTGGTCTGCAGCAGGCGTTCAGCCGGCAGCTCGGCGTCACGCCGACCGAGTACCTGCGCACCGTCCGCCTCGACCACGTGCGGGCCGAACTGCTCGAGCTGGCGCCGGGCGAGGCCACGATCTCCGCCGTCGCCCAGCGGTGGGGCTTCACGCACCTGAGCCGCTTCACGGCGTCGTACGTCCAGCGCTTCGGCGAGTACCCCAGCGCGACGCTGCAGCACTGACCCGCGGTGCGCCGTGCCGGCGCGGGCGGGTCTCACCGCGCCTCCTCGGCTACCCCGCCACGAGATGAACACGCCGCCACGACATCGCGTGGCGGCGTGTTCACTTCGTGGCGTGGCGCGGCCAGCCTGCCGCCCACCGCACCAGGAGATGGGCACAGCACCACGACGAGGCCTGGTGCTGTGGCCACGACCTGGCGCCGTGCCGTCACCCGCGGGCGTGCGCACGGCGCGGGGCCGTGCCCGGGAGGCGCGGGTCGCGTCAGGGGCGCAGGGCGGCGGCGACGCGGTCCCACCACGCGGAGGACGCGGCCCGGGTCTCGTCGAGGCTCCGGGCCCAGGCGGCGCGGACCTCGTCGCGTCCCGCCCAGGTTGCCAGCGCGACCTCCTCGGCCTCGCCCGCGAGCAGCTGGTCGACCGAGACGACGCTCGACTGGCCGAAGTTGCCGAGCGCTCCGGTCAGCTTGATCGTCGTGTAGTCGTCGACCGCGAGCCCCACGGTCGGCACGCCGCCCGCGACGGCGAAGACGGCCGGGTGGTAGCGGCTGGTCAGGTGCAGGGCCGCGCCCCGGGCGAAGCTCGCAGCCGCGGGGGAGTCGGTCGTCGGCTCGACCCGCGCCGGCACGGTCAGCCGGTCGAGGACGGCCCGGTGCAGCAGCGAGTCGCCGCGCTCCGCGGCCGGGTCGAGCGACGCCCAGTGCGCGAGGAACACCACCTCGAGTCCCGCCTCACCCGCGACCCGGTCGAGCAACCGGGCGACGGCGGCCGCGAACGCCTCGCGATCGGCATCGCCCACGTGCGCCGACAGGCTGACGGCGAGGTACGGCGCGGACGGCGCGGTCGATCCCTCGGCGTCGGGCGCGGTCGAACCGTCGGCGTCCGGCGCCGCCGAGCCGTCGGCCTCCGGCCGCCCCCGACCGACCGCAGGAGGCGCGGCGTCGACCCCGAGGAAGCTCGCGTCGTCCACCGTCCCCACGGTCTTCGCGGCGTCGACCCCGAGGAAGCTCGCGTCGTCCACCGTCCCCACCGTCTTCGCGGCGTCGACCCCGAGCGACCGCACGAGCTCGAGCGACGCGCCCTCGCGCAGCCCGACGAGGGCGGCGGCGTCGAGCAGCTCGGTGACGAGCTCGCGGTCCTCGCCGTCGAGGACGGGGCCGATGGTCTGCCCGCTGACCACGAGCGGCTTGCCGAAGCGGCGGGCGATCAGCCCGAGCGTGTTGCGTTCGTACACGTGCATCGGCCACAGCGAGGCCATGTTGCCGCCGCCGGCGACGAGCACGCCGTCGGCGGCCCGGACGGCCTCGACGAGCTGCCAGGCCGGGTCGTCCTGGGGGAGGTGACCCGCGCCTCCGTCGATCGCCGACAGCACGCGGGCCCGGCGCTCGCGCTGGCCGAGCCGGCCGCCGGTGGTCGCGGGGTGGAACCCGATCGCGGGCACGGCGTCGACGCCGTACCGCTCGGCGGTCTCGGCCGGGTTCGACGAGACGCCGGTGATGGTGGCGCCGCGGGCCCGCAGCTGCACGGTCGCCTCGTGGAACATCGCCTCGTCCCCGACGTGGACCATGCCGTCGAGCACGCCGACGTCTCCGATGGTGACGATTCGCACGGGTGGGGCCTCTCGCTGCGGGACTCGGCAGCGGGATCGATGCCGCCCACGACGGTACCGGACGCCCGCGGCGCCGAGCGCACCGGCGAGTACACCGCCGAGTGGACACCGCACCGCGCCTTGCCGTGGTGCGGTGTCCACTCGGCGGCGTCATGGCGCGAACCGGCCCGCACCGGCCCCGCGCCGATCCCGCACCGACCGGCCACCGGGCGGCGATAGGCTCCCTCAGGCCCGGGCTCCGGGGCCGACCCCGCGCGCCGGCCCGAGACCCCACCGCACCGCACGGGACCCCACCGCACGACACCGCACCGCACCGCACCACCGAGAGGCACCGTCATGGGCATCCAGACCTCGCTCGACGCGATCCACGAGGCCGACCGCCTGGTCGACTCGATGCGCCTGGCCGACGACCTCGCCCTCGACGCGGCCCGCACGGGCGGGGCCCGGACGATCCGGGTGCTGCGCGGCGCCCTCGAGAGCGACGACCAGCTCGTCGCCATCGCCGCCACGAACGCCCTCGCCCAGGTCTTCGACGAGCAGGCCGACGTCGTGCTGAGCGACCTGCTGTCGAGCGACCGCACCTTCCTGCGCGAGCACGCCGCGTCGGCGCTCAGCCAGCGCCTGCCCCGCCACGACACGGTGGGCCGCCTGATCGGCCTCGTCGTCGCGGGCGGGTTCACGGGCATGGTCGCGCAGCGCACGCTCGAGCAGTGGTCGTCGTCCGCCCCGGCCGTGGTCGGCGTCGCGCTCGAGGGCACGCTCATCGGCGTCCGCGAACCCGACGCCCGGTACCGCCTGGTCGAGACGCTCGGCCTCGTCCGGGCCCGCCTCGCCTCGCGTCCGCTGCTGACGATCGCCCGCGACGAGGGCGAGGACGAGCACGTCCGCGTCGCCGCCGTGTCCGCCCTCGGGCAGCGTCGAGGCGACCAGGGCGTGGCGGCCGCGGTCCACGAGCTCGCCCGCCACGACGGCTACCTGGGCGACGTCGCCCGCCTCTCGGTGATCGACCTGTCGGCCCCCGACGAGGTGCCCGACGGCGACCGCCGCCGCGACCGCGGACTCGACCCCGAGCTCGACGGCACCGATCCGGCCGGACGCGAGGGCCTCACCGTCGCCCAGCTCTTCCTGCACGCCGACATCGACGCCGGGCTCACCCATGCCGGCAGCGGCGACAACGGCGGCATCGCGACGCTGCTCGTCCGACTCGGCGACGCCCTCGCCGTGGCGCCCTCCGCGGCCGACGGTCCGGGCGCCTCCTCGGTGTCGGCCGGCCCCGGTGACGACGTCGCCGCGCGGGGAGCCCGCGCCGCGCTCGCCGGCCTCGGCGCAGGAGGCGCGGCCGACGTCCCCGGCGGACGCAGCGTCGATCGCGTCGTCACCCTCTCGCGCGGTTCGGCCGGAGCGGCCGTCGCGAGCGTCCACGACCTGGCGACCCGCGCCTCCGGGCACGTGTACGGGCGGGTGCCGCTGCTCAGCGACCCCGTCTCGTCGGCGACCGCGTGGCCGTTGCGGGTCGCGGCCCGCCGGGGCATCCGCCGGGTGCTGCGCGCCGCGGGCGGCGTCGACCTGCTGCACCTGCGGATGGCCGACGTGGGCAGCCTCGCGGCGGCCGACGTGGCACGCGAGCTCGACATCCCCGTCGTGTTCACGGTCGCGCCCGACCCGCACGCCGTCATCCAGTCGCTCGACCTGTCGGGCGCCCTGACCCGCGAGACCTTCGGCGACGTCGACGAGGTCGAGCACTTCTGGTTCCGCACGCGACTCGTGCAACAGCTCGCCTCGAACGCCTCGCACACCGTGCTCTTCCCCCGGCCCGAACTCGAGCGCGACATGCGCGAACTGGTCGGCATCGACGTCACCTCGCACCCCGAGCGGCACACGATCGTGCCCGAGGGCATCGACCTCGACGTGGTCGACCGCTCGGTCGCCGAGGCCGCCGAGCACGCCGCCGGACGCCCGGCGACCCCGCCGATCGCCGAGCTGTGCGCCCTGCTCGAGACGCTGCCGCCCGAGCGCCGCGGCCTGCCGCTGCTCGTCAGCGTCGGCCGCCTGCACCGGGTGAAGGGCATGGCCACGATCGTCGAGGCCTGGGCCGGCGGCGAGACCGGCGGGGTCGGCGGGGTCGGAGGGGCCGGCGGACCCGGCGGGGGAGGGGCGTCGGATGCCGCGGGCGGCGCCGGAGCCGACCTGCCTCCGCTGCGCGACCGCGCGAACCTGCTGCTGATCGGCGGCGACCTCGAGCACCCCAGCGCCGACGAGCGTGAACAGCTCGACCTGATCGACGCGATCGTCCCGGCGGGCCGGCACCGCGCCTCCGGACTGCTGCTGCCCGGCCACCGACCGAACGACACCGTCGCCCGCTGGGTCGCCGCGGCCCGCTTCGGCCTGCCCGGGCTGGTGGCCCCTCGCGGCGTCTACGTCTGCGGCAGCCTCAAGGAGGAGTTCGGCATCGCCCTGCTCGAGGCCATGGGCACCGGCCTGCTCGTCGTCGCGCCGCAGGGCGGCGGCCCGTCGACCTACGTGCGCCAGGGCGACACCGGCTGGCTCACCCGCACCTGGGACGTCGACGCCCTCCGCCAGGCCATGGGCGAGGCCCTGACCGCGGCCGCGGCCGAGACCACGGAGGCGCGCGCGGCCCGGTCGCGCGACACCGTCGAGCGGTCCTTCACGATCCAGGCCATGGCGCGGTCGCTGACCGGCGTCTACGACACGGTGCACCACGACGAGCTCGAGCAGCGCGAGTGGAGCGTGAGCGCCCGATGACCCTGCTCGTGATCAGTCCCGACTACGCCTCGCACCTGCTGCCGCTCGCGACCCTCGCCACCGAGTGGCGCGACCGTGGCGAGCGCGTCGTCGTCGCGACCGGGCCCGCGACCGCCGCCATCGTCGAGTCGTTCGGCTTCGAGCGCGTCCACCTGCAGCTCGGGCGCGGCTCGAACCCCGGCGTCATCCGGGCGGAGGAGCAGGTGGCCGACGAGGACGCGTCGCTGCGCGGCTTCTTCGACGCCACCCGCCTCGGCATGGTCGAGACGCTCTCGTACCAGGCGCGCGAACGCCTCACCGACCTCATGTGGCAGCCCGTCACGACGGCCCGCGCGGTGCTCGACGTGGTCGCCTCGGTGCAGCCCGACCAGATCGTCGTGGACCACCTCGCGTTCAGCGCCCGGCTCGCCCTCGTGGCCGGCGGCGTGCCCTTCGCCGACGTCGTGCTCGGGCACCCGACGGCGCTGCCCGTGGGCGACGAGGTCTACGGTTGCCCGTCCGAGTGGCCGGTCGCGTTCGGCGCTGGTTCCGGCGCCGGTGCTGCGGACACCGGCGCAGCGGGTGCTGCGGGCCCGGGTGCCCCGCCCGCCGGAGGTCGCACCACCGTCGCGTCGTCGAACCACGCTCCGGGGTGGTTCGACGACGCGAACGTGGTGCGACCTGCCGCCGGGTCTGCGCCCGGGCCCGGGCCCGCGTCCGGGCCGGCCCCGTCGGGCATCGCGGGCCTGCGCGAGCTCTGCGAGCAGGTCGACGCGTCGTTCACCGCCGAGTGGAACGCCGCGCTGGCCGAGCTCGCTCCGCACCTGCCCCCGTCGACGAGTGCGTTCGGCGAGCACGGCGACCTGCTCCTCTACAACTACCCGGGCGAGCTCGTCGATCCCGCCCGCGAAGCCCTGCTGCCGCCGCACGTCTGGCTCGGGTCGGCCGTCCGCGCCGAACCGGTCGACGCCGAGGTCGCCGCCTGGCTGGCCGCACCCCACCCCGCCCCGTTCGTCTACGTCAGCTTCGGCAGCTTCCTGTCGGTGCGGTCCGACGTGCTCGGGCGCGTGGCCGAGGCGCTGCGGCGGGTCGGGGTGCGGGCGGCGATCGCGCTCGGTTCCGGGGCCCGCGCCGACCTGGGCGAGGTGCCGGCCGACTGGCTCGTCCGGGAGTTCCTGCCGCAGGTGACCCTGCTCGACGCGGCGGCCGCGGCCGTCACGCACGGAGGCAACAACAGCGTCACCGAGGCGATGACCGCGGGCGTGCCCGTCGTCGTCCTGCCGTTCTCGACGGATCAGTTCGCCGGGGCCGCGGCCCTCGAGCGCACCGGCGTCGGCGTGGCGCTCGCCCCGAACACGGCGACCGTGGACGAGCTGGTCGAGGCGCTGCGGCACGTGCTCGACCTGCCGACGCGCGACCCCGGTGCGGCCGCACGCCTGGCCGGGCTGGCGTCGTCGCTGCGCGAGACGCCCGGGAGGGCACGGGCCCACGCGGCACTCACCGGACGCGATTGACCGGACCGGCCCGCGCCTCCTCGGCTGCGGCCGCGGCCTCGGCTGCGGCTGCGTCTTCGTCCTCGGCGATCGGGGCGCCCGACGCCGCCCGCCCGGACCGTCGAGTGGGCGGGAGGTGCGGGTCGGTGTCCGCCCAGCAGCAGGCGGTGCGGAGGACCGCCCTAGACCCCGAAGATGAACTCGCGCATGCTCTCGGCACTGACCGACGCGTCGCGGTAGCGCTGCATCAGCGCGGCGTTGGCGTCGTACTGCGGCCCCTCGCGCACCTCGGCCTGGTGGTGCAGGGCGAAGACCATGCCCTCGTGGCGTCGCGGGGCCTCGCCGAGCAGGGTGGTGTGGGCGAGGTGCCAGGCGGCGTCCTCGAAGCCCCAGCCGCGGAAGCGCTCGTCCTGCCCGCCGTGGGCCCGCCACGAGGAGGCGCGGGTCACGTAGACCCCCGAGCAGGCCCCGCGGACGAGCTCGAAGTCGCACCGTTCGAGGGGCGTGCCCGCGGCCGCCTGCGCGGTGCCGTCGCGTCCCAGCCAGTGGTACTCGGTGTAGGGCAGGTGCACCCGGCCGCTCGTGCGGGCCGCCTCGATCGCCGCGAGCAGCGGTTCGCGTTGCGGCAGGGTGTCGGCGTCTCCGATGACGGCGACCTCGTCGTCGGCCAGGGCGGCGACCCCCAGGTTGCGGCACTGCGCCAGGTTGAACACCGGGTCGGGCGAGTCGATCGTGCGGACGTCGGCCTCGGGCAGCGCCTCGGCGTACCAGTCGCGGACGACCTCGAACGCGGCGATCCGGCTCGGCTGCGGACGCCAGGGGAGCACGACGGTGACCATCCCGCGAGCCTAGCGGCGCGTGCCCGGCCGCCCCGCGCCTCCCGCCCTGTCCTGTCCTGTCCGTCCCGTCCCGCCCGTCCCGACCCGAAGCGCGATGAACCCGCCTTCGAAAGGAGAACCCACGAGCGATCGGGTTCGTCGCTCGAAACCGGGTTCACGGCCGATGGCGCGCCTCACGCCGGACGCCCGCCGGTCGCGGTGCGGGACGCCGGCCGGGGAGGCGCGGTGCCGGTCAGGCGGGGACGTCGTCGCCGGTCGTCGCCCGGCGCTGCTCGACCTCGGCCTCGAGCCTCGCGAGGCGGGCGAGTCTCTCGTAGTGCTCGGCCTCGCGGTCGAGGTCGGCGAGCTGCTGCTCGGTCGTGCGCACGCGGTGGTCGAGCGTGCGGGCCGCGGCCTCGTGGTAGCGGCTCTGGTCGCGCGGACCGATCTGTTCGACCCGCCGACCGTACTCGCGGCCGGCGGCGAACCAGACGATGCTGCCGATCAGCGGCAGGAACAGCACGATCATGATCCACAACGCCTTGGGCAGGTGACGCACGTCGCCCTCGGGGCGGGTGACGATGTCGACGAGCGCCCCCACGATCAGCAGGAGGGGCAGGGCAGCCAGCACGAAGGTCACGGCCCGAGGGTAGGGGGTGCCCCGCGACCGGCGGAACCCCCGCGAGGAGGGGTCGCGACCCTCCTGCCTGTGCCGCGTTCTGGGTGTGACCGCCGTGCCGATCGGTGCGTAGCGTCGCCCGCATCACGGCGAGCGGCCCCGGTCAGGAGGCGCGGTGCCGGACGACCACGAAGGGTGCAGTCCGTGAAAGATCACCTCCACCCCTGGTCAGCGGGCGGCTCGGATCGTAGACTCGCTCGGTCCGCCCCGTCGAGGAGAACCGTGAGTCGAAGCGCCGTCCGCCCCTGGAAGCGCTCATGACCGACCCCTCGACCCCGCCCGGAGGCGCGACGCCCGCCGACGCGACGCCCGCCGACGCGACGCCCGCCGACGCGACGCCCGCCGACGCGACGCCCGCCGACGCGACGCCCGCCGACGCGACGCCCTCGGCTGCCGGGCCGTCGGCCCTGACGCCCCTGGCGACGACGTCCGAGGCGGCGATGCCTCCGGCGTCCGACCCGCCGCTCACCCGCCGCGAGGCCCTGGCCCGCGAGCGCGCCGCCGCCGCAGCGGCTCCCTCGCCGGCACCTGCTGCCGAGGCCGCGAAGAACCCGGCTCCGCACGACGAACCCACGAGCACCCGGGTCCGAGAGTCGTCGGCGACGGCGACGGCGACGGCGACGGCTGCGCCCACGCCCACGTCCGCGACGCCGGGCGGTGAGGCGACCGTCGTGCGACGTCCTCGGACGGCCGTGCCGGCCCTGCTGCGCCGGGCCCGCGTCGCCGTCGACACTCGCCCGAGCCCGAGCCCGAGCCCGAGCCCGAGCAAGAGCGCGAGCGCGAGCGCGAGCGCGAGCAAGAGCCCGAGCAAGAGCCCGAGCAAGAGCCCGAGCGAGAGCCCGCGCGAGAGCAAGAGCCCGAGCACGAACTCCCGCCCGAAGCCGCGTGGCGGGTCGAGCGGCACCCCGCGTCGATCGGGTCTGCGCACCGTCGCGTCCCGCGTGCGGGCGGCGACGCTGCCCGTGCTCGGAGCCTGCGCCGTGATGCTCTTCTTCACGTCCAACCTCACTCCCGCCTCGGCCAGCGATCTGGGCGGGTCGAACATCCCGACCGCCGGTGCCGCGCCGATGCCGACCCAGACGCTCGCGGCGTCGCTCGTCGTGCTGACCGTGTCCGAGCGCGACGCCTTCGGGGTGACCGACGCGCCCCCGCCGCCTCCGCCGCCCGAGCCCGAGCCCGTCGTCACCTCGCAGGCCCTCGCGGGAGGGTCGAACTCGCCCCGCGCCTCCTCGGGTGCCGGCACCATCGTGAACTCGGGCACCGGCGACATCCGGTGGCCCTTCGCGGGCACCGTCGTGCTGAGCTCGGGCTTCGGCCCCCGGACGGCTCCGTGCGCGGCCTGCTCGAGCATGCACATGGGCCTCGACATGACCCCGGGCGGAGGCACCCCGATCGGAGCCGTCGCCGCCGGCGTCGTGCGCACCTCGGGCATGCACGGCCAGTTCGGTCAGTACGCGGTCATCGACCACGTGATCGACGGGCAGCGCGTCAGCACCCTGTACGCGCACATGCAGGTCGGCTCGAGCCCGCTCGTCGCGGGCCAGACGGTCGCGGTGGGCGAACTGGTCGGCAAGGTCGGCCGCAGCGGGGTCGCGACCGGCGAACACCTGCACTTCGAGGTGCTGCTGGGCGGCTCGACCCAGGTCGACCCCAAGGCCTGGCTCGACGCGAACGCCGGCCGCACGCTCTAGTCGAGCCCGGACCCTCGCATCCGGCGCTGGGCGCCTTGCCTAGGCAGGGGTCGAGCACCGCTTGGCGGGGTGGTGGGTGCCGCACGGGCGGTGGTCGGGCCGGGACCCTCGCGTCCGGCGCTGAGCGACGTGCCTAGGCAGGGGTCGAGCGCCGCTTGGCGGGGTGGTGGGTGCCGCACGGGCGGTGGTCGGGCCGGGACCCTCGTGTTCGGCGCTGAGCGACCCGCCTAGGCAGGGTTTCAGTGCCGCTTGGTGGGGTGCCCCGAACCGGCACGCGCGCGTCAGCCGGAGCCGGAGCCCGAGCCCGCACCCGCACCCGAGCCCGCACCCGCACCTCAGGCCGCGCGCCGCGCCTCGCGCCAGGCCCGCACCTCGGCGACGAGCTCGGCCTTGCGACCCGCGTCGGCGAACGACGCCTCGACCGAGTTCTCGGCCAGCAGGGCGAGCGCGTCGTCGTCGAGCCCGAGCACGTCGCGCAGCGCCTGGTAGTTGTCGCCGACGTAGCCGCCGAAGTACGCGGGGTCGTCGCTGTTGACCGTCACGAGCAGCCCGGCCTCGAGCATGCGGGGCAGCGGGTGCTCGGCCAGGTCGGACACCACCGCGAGCCGCAGGTTCGACAGCGGGCACACGGTCAGCGGCACCCGCTCGGCAACCAGGCGGGCGACGAGGGCGTCGTCCTCGAGGCTGCGCACGCCGTGGTCGACGCGTTCGACGTGCAGCAGGTCGAGGGCGTCGGTCACGTACGCGGGCGGCCCCTCTTCGCCGGCGTGGGCGACGACGTGCAGGCCGAGTGCCCGGGCGCGGTCGAAGACGCGGGCGAACGCCGCGGGCGGGAACCCCACCTCGGACGAGTCGAGCCCGACCCCGACCAGGTCGGAGGCGCGGTGCGCGACGGACTCGAGGGTCGCGGCCGCGTCGCCCACCGGCAGGTGCCGCAAGAAGCACAGGATCAGCCCGCCGGTGATGCCGAACCGCTCACGGGCCTCACCGAGCGCGCGCGTGAGGCCGTCGACCACCTCGTCGACGTCGACGTCGCGAGAGGTGTGCGCCTGCGGGTCGAAGAACATCTCGACGTGTCGCAACCCCTGCGCGTGGGCCCGCTCGAGGTAGGCCCAGGCGAGGTCGTGGAAGTCCTGCTCGGTCTGCAGCACGGCCGTGCAGGCGTAGTACAGGTCGAGGAACTCCTGCAGCGAGCCGAACGAGTACGCGGCACGCAGCTCGTCGACCGAGGCGAACGGCAGGTCGACGTCGTTGCGCTCGGCGAGGGCGAAGACCAGTTCGGGCTCGAGCGTGCCCTCGACGTGCAGGTGCAGCTCGGCGGTCGGCGGCGTCGCGAGCACGGAGCCCGTCGCGCTCGTCATCGGCGCCCGGACGGCCGGCGAGGCCGTGCCCGGGAGGGGCGTGCCGGGGGCGGTGGTCGCGGTCGTCGGGGTGGTGTCGGTCGCCGTCATCGGGCCACCGTAGCGGCACCGTGCCGCCGGGCGGGGCTCCGTGCACGATCGTTCACCGTCCCGTCACCCGGCGACCGCCTGGGGACGAGACGAGGAGGCGCGGGTCGCGTCCCGGCGCCCCTCACCACCCGGCCCTCCCGCACGCCGGCACCGCGCCCCAGCCGGGTCGTCAGGCCGTGAGGACGACCGCGAGGGTCTCGGGCTGGTCGTGACCCGTCCAGGTGCCGGTCAGCACCTCGACGCCGTGGTCGCCGGTGTGGCCACCGGTCGAGGCGAGGGCGCCGGCGCCGTGGCGGCCGAGCACGCGGGCGACGACGATGCGCAGCGCCGCGCCGGTGACGACCGTGCGGCCCTCGACCTGGTCGACCGTCACGCGGTCGACGTCGGGCACGGGGGCACCGGGGCTGCCGCTGCCGACGACGGTCGAGTTCGGCTCGCGCACCTCTCGGACGCCGTCGACCTCGAACCAGGCCTCGGCCTGCGTGCCGCCGGTCAGGACCGCCGTCGCGAGGGCCGCGGCCCAGACCGGGTCGGCCGTGCCGTCGTACACCCACCGCTCGCCGAGCACCGTGTGCTGCGTCGTGCCGACCAGGTGGGCGTCGGCGCCGGCCAGCGGGGCCGCGCGGTAGGTCAGGGGCACCTGCAGCTGCACTCCGTCGGGCGTGGCCACGATGATCGTCTCGACGCCGACCTCGCCCGCCGGGTCGTCGAACCGGAAGGCGGCGACGTTGCGCAGCCCCCCGTCGCCCGGGGACGGCGCCGGGCCCTCGAACCACGGCTGGGTCGGCACCCAGGCGTCGAGCAGTGCGATCTTGCTGGGGTCCATGCCGGCCCGGTGCAGGTGTGCCATGCCGACGATCGTAGGGCCGACCACCGTCGTCCCCGACGACGTCGACCCGTCCTCGTGGGCGCGCCGTGCCGTCCTCGTGGGCGGGCCGCCCCGTGCACGTCCGTCCGCCGCCCCGTCCGCGTCGGCTGGACGACACCTGTCGATCGCCTTCCAGCCGCCCGGCGTAGCCTGCGCGGCATGAAGGCACTCCAGTACACCACCGTCGGTCAGCACCCCGAAGTCGTCGAGATCGAGAAGCCGTCGCCCGGCCCCGGGCAGGTGCTGCTGAAGGTCACGGCGGCCGGCGTCTGCCACTCCGACGAGTACGTCATGGGCCTCAGCGAAGAGGACTACACAGCGCAGGGCTACCCGCTGCCGCTCACGCTCGGGCACGAGGGCGCCGGCGTCGTCGCCGAGCTCGGCGAGGGCGTCGAGCACCTGCAGGTCGGCGACGCGGTCGCCGTCTACGGCCCGTGGGGCTGCGGTCGGTGCCACCAGTGCGCCCAGGGCAAGGAGAACTACTGCGTCAACGCCGCCGCCGAGGGCATCAAGCCCCCCGGGCTCGGCGCGCCCGGCTCGATGGCCGAGTACATGATCGTCGACGACCCCCGCCACCTCGTGCCGCTCGGCGACCTCGACCCGGTCGAGAACGTCTCGCTCACCGACGCCGGCCTGACGCCGTACCACGCGATCAAGACGTCGCTGCCGAAGCTCGGGGCCGGCACGTACGCCGTCGTCATCGGCACCGGCGGCCTCGGGCACGTGGGCATCCAGATCCTGCGGGCGCTGTCGGGCGCGCAGATCATCGCCCTCGACGTGTCGGACGAGAAGCTCGAGCTGGCGGAGCACGTCGGCGCGCACCACACCGTGATCAGCGACGAGCACGCCGCCGACGCGATCCGCGAGATCACCGGCGGCCTCGGCGTCCAGGCCGTCTTCGACTTCGTCGGGGCGCAGCCGACGATGGCCACGGCCGTCGCGGTCGCGGCGCCGGACGCCGACGTGACGATCGTCGGCATCGGCGGCGGCACCGTCGAGGTCGGCTTCGGCACGGTGGCCTTCGACGTCGCCGTGCGCATCCCCTACTGGGGCAGCCGCAGCGAGCTGATCGAGGTCCTCGACCTCGCCCGGGCCGGCCAGGTCGAGGTCGCCACGCAGCGCTACTCGCTCGACGACGGCCCGAAGGCGTACGAGGCGCTCGCCGCCGGCACCGTCCGCGGCCGGGCCGTCATCGTCCCCTGACCGAACACCCGAGGAGGCGCGGTGTCGGACGTCCCGGCACCGCGCCTCCTGCGGTTCCTGCGGAGAACGGCGGGCCCGGGTCGTCCAGCCGTCTAGGTTGGGCCTGGTACCGACGGAAGGAACCGCCATGAGCATGGAAGGCGCGGCCTGGAGCTCGCTGTACAAGATCTCGTCCGCGAGGGACGGGAAGCACGGCATCTCGCGCGAGTCCGTGCGGCGGATCATGACGTTCGCCGTGCCCTACCGGTCGAAGCTGGTCGTCTTCATCGGCCTCTCGGTCGTGGGGGCGTTCCTCGCCGTCGCGACGCCGGTGCTCGCCGGTCGGGTCGTCGACGTCATCGTCGCGCGGGGCGAGGTCGGGGCGATCGTCCGGCTCGCCCTGCTCATCGCCGTCGTGGCCGTGGCCGACGCCGGCGTCTCGCTCGCCACGCGCTGGTACTCGGCGCGCATCGGCGAGGGCGTCATCCTCGACCTCCGCACGGCCGTGTTCGACCACGTGCAGAAGATGCCGATCGCGTTCTTCACGCGCACCCGGACGGGCGCCCTCGTGAGCCGCCTCAACAACGACGTGATCGGCGCCCAGCAGGCCTTCAGCGGCACCCTGTCGGGCGTGGTCACCAACGTCGTGGCCCTCGTCCTCACGCTGGTCGTCATGCTCAGCACGTCGTGGCTCGTGACGGTGCTCGCCGTGGTCATGCTGCCCGTCTTCCTGGTGCCGGCGCGGCGCATGGGCAGTCGTCTCGCCGCGTTGCGGCGCGAGGCCGCCGACCACAACTCGGCGATGAGCACGCAGATGACCGAGCGCTTCTCGGCACCCGGCGCCACCCTCGTCAAGCTGTTCGGCCGTCCCGACGAGGAGGCCGAGGAGTTCCGCGTCCGCGCCGCCCGCGTACGCGACATCGGCGTCCGCAGCGCGCTCCTGCAGTTCGTCTTCGTCACCGCCCTGACGCTCGTCTCCGCCCTCGCCCTCGCCCTCGTCTACGGGCTCGGCGGTGCCCTCGCGCTCGCCGGCCAGCTCGACACCGGCGAGGTCGTCACGCTGGCCCTGCTCCTCACCCGCCTCTACGTGCCGCTGACCGGCCTCGCGAGCGCCCGCGTCGAGATCATGAGCGCGGTGGTCAGCTTCGAGCGCGTCTTCGAGGTGCTCGACCTCGAACCCCTCATCCAGGAGAAGCCCGACGCCACCCTCGTCCCCGACGGCCCGGTGAGCGTCGAGTTCGACGACGTCCGCTTCGCCTACCCGTCCGCCGACAAGGTGTCCCTCGCCTCGCTCGAGGAGGTCTCCACCCTCGACACCCGCGGCGGCGAGGAGGTCCTGCACGGCGTGTCGTTCCGGATCGAGCCGGGGCAGACCGTCGCCCTGGTGGGCACGTCCGGTGCGGGCAAGTCCACCATCGCGCAGCTGCTCTCGCGCCTGTACGACGTCGACGGCGGAGCCGTCCGCCTCGCCGGGGCGGACGTCCGTGACGTGACCTTCGCGTCGATGCGCGACACCCTGGGCATGGTGACGCAGGACGGCCACCTGTTCCACGAGACCATCCTGAGCAACCTCCGCCTCGCCCGGCCGGAGGCGACGGAGGACGAGGTGTGGGACGCCGTCCGCCGCGCGCGGCTCGAGCCGTTGATCCGGTCGCTGCCGGACCAGCTCGACACGATGGTGGGCGAACGTGGCTACCGGCTCTCGGGAGGCGAGCGCCAGCGGATGACCATCGCGCGCCTCCTGCTCGCCCAGCCGCGCGTCGTGATCCTCGACGAGGCGACGGCGGCGCTGGACTCGACCTCGGAGGCCGCCGTGCAGGCGGCGCTCAGCGAGGCGCTCGACGGGCGGACGGCGATGGTGATCGCCCACCGCCTCTCGACCATCCGCAGCGCGGACCTGATCCTGGTGGTCGAGGACGGCTCGATCGTCGAGCGGGGCACGCACGACGAGCTGCTGGCCGCGGCCGGCCGGTACGAAGAGCTGCACCGGACGCAGTTCGCCGTGCAGAAGGACGTCGCGGCCGACGAGGAGGCGCCGGTCGCGCCCTGACGCCGGTCGTCCGACCACCGGCCGTGACTTCTCGTCACCCGTGCGCTATGTTCATATGTAAGCACATGGGCGTCGTGACAGGGCGGGCCCGATCGACACGACCAGAGAGTTGTACAGCGACGTATGACCGACACCACAGCTTCCGCGACGGCGGCTCCCCTCGACCTCGTCACCATCGGGCGTTCGGGCGTCGACCTCTACCCGCTGCAGGACGGCGTCGGCCTCGAGGCCGTCGAGACGTTCGGCAAGTACCTCGGTGGCAGCGCGGCGAACGTCACCGTCGCCGCCGCGCGCCACGGCCTCCGCACCGCGATCGTCACCCGCACCGGCGACGACCCCTTCGGCCGCTTCGTGACGGGCGAGCTCGAGCGCCTCGGCGTCTCGACCCGGTTCGTCCGCACGGTGCCCGACCTGAACACCCCGGTCACGTTCTGCGAGATCTTCCCGCCCGACGACTTCCCCCTCTACTTCTACCGGGCGCCCAAGGCCCCCGACATGGTCGTCCACGCCGACGAGCTCGACCTCGACGCGATCACCGACGCCCGCATCTTCTGGGCCACCGTCACGGGCCTGTCCGAGGACCCGAGCCGGACGGCCCACCACGCGGCGTGGCAGGCGCGGGGGCGGAGGCCGCTCACCGTGCTCGACCTCGACTACCGGCCGATGTTCTGGTCGTCGCCCGACGACGCCCGGCGCGAGGTGTCGCTCGCGCTCGAGCACGTCAGCGTGGCCGTCGGCAACCGCGAGGAGTGCGAGGTCGCCGTCGACGAGACCGACCCCCACCGCGCCGCCGACGCCCTGCTCGACCGCGGTCTCGACCTGGCGGTCGTGAAGCAGGGACCGCGCGGCGTGCTCGCCAAGACCCGCGACGAGACCGTCGAGGTGCCGCCCCACGCCGTCGAGGTCGTCAACGGCCTCGGTGCGGGCGACGGCTTCGGCGGCGCCCTCTGCCACGGCCTGCTGCAGGACTGGTCGCTCCGGGACGTCCTCCGCTTCGCCAACGTCGCCGGGGCGATCGTCGCCGGCCGACGCGAGTGCTCGACCGCCATGCCCACGACCGACGAGGTCGACCAGATCGTGAGGAGCATCGCCCGTGTCGACGCCTGACGTCCCCGTGGTCGCCACGGCACCCCGCCCGCTCGACTTCGAGACGCTGCGGCACGTGCGCACCTTCGCCCCGCAGACCGTGCTGCCCCGCGTGCGCGACCGGGCGCGTCGGCCGCTCCTCGCCGACGACGGCCGCCTCTTCGTCGTCGCGGCCGACCACCCGGCACGCGGGGCGCTCGGCGTCCGCGGCGACCCCGCGGCGATGGCCGACCGCTACGAGATGCTCACCCGCCTCGTCACCGCCCTCTCGCGACCGGGGGTGGACGGCGTGCTCGGCACGCCCGACGTCATCGAGGACCTCGCCCTGCTGGGCGCCCTCGAGGGCAAGGTCGTGGTGGGGTCGATGAACCGCGGCGGCCTCAAGGGCGCCTCGTTCGAGATGGACGACCGGTTCACCGGCTACGACGTGCCGAGCATCGTGGCGTCGGGCATCGACTTCGCCAAGCTGCTGATCCGGGTCAACCTCGGCGACGCCGCGACCGCGGCCACCCTCGAGGCGACGGCCCGGGCGGTCGACGCCGCCGCGGCGGCCCGGGTGCCGATCATGCTCGAGCCGTTCCTCAGCCGCTGGGTCGACGGCGTCGTCGAGAACGACCTCACCCCGGAGGCGGTGGTCACCTCGGTCGCCATCGCCGCGGGCCTCGGCGCCACGTCCGCCTGGTCGTGGCTGAAGCTCCCCGTCGTGCCCGAGATGGAGCGGGTGATGGCGTCGACGACGCTGCCGACCCTCCTGCTCGGCGGCGATCCGTCGGGCCGTCCCGACGAGACGTACGCGTCGTGGGAGGCCGCGCTCGCGCTCCCGGGCGTCCGCGGCCTGGTCGTGGGCCGCACGCTGCTCTACCCGCCCGACGGCGACGTGGTCGCCGCGGTCGACACCGCCGCCGCGCTCGTGCACGGCCGATCCCTCGAAGGAGAGAAGCAGGACCATGTCTGACGCCTCGACGAAACCCCCCGCCGCCGACCTGCCCGTCGTGCCGCACTGGATCGACGGTCGCGAGTCGCCGTCGAGCTCGGGCCGCACGGCCCCCGTCTACGACCCGGCGCTCGGCGTCGTGACGAAGCACGTCGCCCTCGCCGACGACGCCGAGATCGAGGCGGCGATCGCCTCGGCCCAGGCCGCCTTCCCCGCCTGGCGCGACCTCTCGCTGGCCAAGCGTCAGCAGATCCTCTTCAAGTTCCGCGAGCTGCTCGAGGCGAAGAAGGACGAACTCGCCGAGATCATCACCTCCGAGCACGGCAAGGTCGTCTCCGACGCACTCGGCGAGATCACCCGCGGCCAAGAGGTGGTCGAGTTCGCGACCGGCCTCGCGCACCACCTCAAGGGCGAGTACTCCGAGCAGGTGTCGACGGGCGTCGACGTCTACTCGACCAAGCAGCCGCTCGGCGTCGTCGGCATCGTCTCGCCGTTCAACTTCCCCGCGATGGTGCCGATGTGGTTCTTCCCCATCGCCATCGCGGCCGGCAACACGGTCGTCCTCAAGCCGTCGGAGAAAGACCCCTCCGCCGCGCTCTGGCTCGCCGCCCTCTGGGCCGAGGCCGGGCTGCCCGACGGCGTCTTCACGGTGCTCAACGGTGACAAGCAGGCCGTCGACGGGCTGCTCACGCACCCGGCCGTCCGCGCCGTCTCGTTCGTCGGCTCCACCCCGATCGCCCGGTACGTCTCCGAGACGGGCACCGCGAACCACAAGCGCGTGCAGGCCCTCGGCGGCGCCAAGAACCACATGCTGGTGCTGCCCGACGCCGACCTCGACCTCGTCGCCGACTCCGCGATCAACGCCGGGTTCGGCTCGGCGGGCGAACGCTGCATGGCGATCTCCGTCGTCGTCGCCGTGGAGCCGGTGGCGGACGCACTCATCACGAAGATCCAGGACCGCGCGTCGACGCTGCGCATCGGCGACGGCCGTCGCGGCTGCGACATGGGTCCGCTCGTCACCGAGCAGCACCGCGACAAGGTCGCCTCGTACATCGCGATCGCCGAGGAGGACGGCGCCGAGGTCGTCATCGACGGCCGCGGCATCGAGGTCGACGGCGACGCCGCGGGCTTCTGGCTCGGGCCGACCCTGCTCGACAGGGTGCCGACCACCTCGCGGGCCTACACGGACGAGATCTTCGGGCCCGTCCTCTCGATCGTCCGCGTCGCCTCGTACGACGAGGGCGTCGCCCTGATCAACGACGGCGCGTTCGGCAACGGCACGGCGATCTTCACGAACGACGGAGGCGCGGCGCGGCGGTTCCAGAACGAGGTGCAGGTCGGGATGATCGGCATCAACGTGCCGATCCCGGTGCCCGTCGCCACGTTCTCGTTCGGCGGCTGGAAGGACTCGCTGTTCGGCGACACCAAGGCCCACGGGGCCGAGGGAGTCCGCTTCTTCACCCAGCAGAAGGCGATCACCTCACGGTGGCTCGACCCCTCGCACGGCGGCGTCGACCTCGGGTTCCCGCAGAACTGAGGCCGCCGGAGCCGACCGGTCCCACGACGAGCAGGAGAGACATGACCACGCACGACGAGCGGGTGTTCCCGAAGGGCACGCTGACGCGCGGCGACTGGGAGACCGTCGTCGACGACGAGCTCGAGGGCTGGCAGCACACCGGGCTGCGGGTCGCCGAGCTCGGGCCGGGGGACGGGCTCTCGCTGCCCGCCGCCGGCGTCGAACGCCTCGTCGTCCCCTTGTCGGGGTCGTTCACGGTCGCGCACCGGGTCTCGGGTCCCCTCGAGACCACGCACCTGGCCGGACGGGCCTCGGTCTTCGACGGCCCCAGCGACGTCCTCTACCTCTCGACCGGCGCCTCCGCGACGATCGAGGGGGAGGGGCGGGTGGCGGTGGCCGAGGCGCCCACCGACGAGGTGCACCCCAGCCGCCACGTGCGGCGCGACGAGGTGCCCGTCGAGCTGCGCGGGGCGGGTCGCTCCAGCCGCCAGGTGCACAACTTCGGCACGCCCCAGGCGCTCGACGCCGGCCGGTTCATCGTCTGCGAGGTCGTGACCCCGGCCGAGAACTGGTCGAGCTGGCCGCCGCACAAGCACGACGAGCGGCACGAGGGGCAGGAGTCGCGACTCGAGGAGGTCTACTACTTCGAGACGGCGGTCACGAGGGGCGTCGACGCCCCACCGCAGGCGGACCCGTTCGGCCTCGTCCGTGCCTACTCGTCGCCGGCGGGCGAGATCGACGTGCTCGCCGAGGTGCGCACCGGCGACGTCGTGCTGCTGCCCCACGGCTGGCACGGCCCGTGCGTCGCGGCCCCCGGCTACGACCTGTACTACCTCAACGTCATGGCCGGGCCCGACCCCGAGCGGGTCTGGCACATCTCGGACGACCCGGCCCACGGGTGGATACGCGCGACGTGGGAGGCGCAGGACGTCGACCCGCGCCTCCCCTACGAGCGCCGATCCTGACGACCACCGCACGACGACCACCGCACGACGAGCTCCGAGCGACGACCACCGCACGACGAGCCCCCCACGACGACCACCCGCGGCGACGGAGCCGCACCGACGACAGGACACGACGACATGGGCACCACCAGGCGGATGACGGTCGCGCAGGCGCTGATCGAGTTCCTCGCGAACCAGTGGACGGTCGACGGCGACCACCGCGAGCGGACCGTCGCCGGCACGTTCGGCATCTTCGGCCACGGCAACGTGGCCGGGATCGGCCAGGCGCTGCAGCAGCTCGAGGTCGAGCAGCCGGGTCTCATGCCGTACCACCAGGCCCGGAACGAGCAGGCGATGGTGCACCAGGCCGTCGGCTACGCGCGCACGAGGCGACGCCGCGGCACCTTCGCGAGCACCGCCTCCGTGGGTCCCGGGGCGGCCAACATGCTGACCGGTGCCGCGCTGGCGACCGCGAACCGCCTGCCCGCCCTGCTGCTGCCGAGCGACACCTTCGCGACCCGCGTCGCCGACCCGGTGCTGCAGCAGATCGAGCTGCCGCACGACCCGAGCGTGCAGGTCACCGACGCGTTCCGGCCCCTGTCGCGGTTCTTCGACCGGGTCGACCGCCCCGAGAAGCTGTTCTCGATCGCACTCGCCGCGATGCGCGTGCTGACCGACCCCGCCGAGACGGGCGCCGTGACGATCGCCCTGCCCGAGGACGTGCAGGCCGAGGCGCTCGACGTGCCCGCCGAGTTCCTCGCGCCGCGTGAGTGGCACGTGCGCCGACCCGTGCCCGAGCGCGGTCCGCTCGAGCGCGCGGTCGCCGCGATCCGGGCGGCGAAGGCGCCGATCGTCGTGGCCGGAGGCGGCGTCCTGTACTCGGGGGCCGAGGAGTCGTTGCGCGCGCTCGTCGAGCTGACCGGCATCCCGGTCGGCACCACGCAGGCCGGCGGCGGCTCGCTGGTCTGGGACCAGCCCGGCTACCTCGGTGCCGTCGGCGCGACCGGCAGCACCGCGGCGAACCGCCTCGCGGCCGAGGCCGACGTGGTCGTCGGCGTCGGCACGCGCTGGTCGGACTTCACCACGGCGAGCCGGACCGCCTTCCAGGCCGAGGGCGTGCAGTTCGTGAACGTCAACGTCGCCTCGGTCGACGCGTACAAGCACGGCACGCAGCTGCCCCTCGTCGCGGACGCCCGCGAGGCCCTCGACGCCCTGCGCGCCGAGCTCGCCGACTGGCGTGCACCGGCCGCGTGGGTCGAGCGGGCCTCGGCCGAGAAGGCCGGATGGGACGCCGTCGTCGACCGCGCCTTCGAGCCCTCGGGGCTCGCCCTGCCGGGTCAGGCCGAGATCATCGGCGCCGTGCAGGCCGCCTCCGACCCCCGCGACGTCGTCGTCCAGGCCGCGGGTTCGCTGCCGGGCGACCTGCACAAGCTCTGGCGTGTGCGCGACGCCCTCGGCTACCACGTCGAGTACGCCTTCTCGTGCATGGGCTACGAGATCGCCGGCGGCCTCGGCGTCCGGCGCGCGGCCCCCGACCGCGACGTCATCGTCATGGTCGGCGACGGCTCGTACCTCATGCTGCACACCGAGCTCGTGACCGCGGTCGCAGAGGGCCTCAAGATCGTCGTCGTGCTGATCCAGAACCACGGCTACGCGTCGATCGGGCACCTCTCCGAGACGGTCGGCTCCGAGCGCTTCGGCACGCGGTACCGCGATGCCGGCGGGGCGACCCTGCCCGTCGACCTGGCCGCCAACGCCCGCAGCTACGGCGTCGAGACCATCGAGGTCGCCGCGGGTCCGGAGGCGGTGGCCGACCTGCGCAGGGCCGTGGCGGCCGCGAAGGCGTCCGAGACCACCACGCTCATCCACGTGCAGAGCGACCCGTTGCTCTACGCGCCCGACGGCGAGGGCTGGTGGGACGTGCCGGTCGCCGAGGTGTCGACGCTGCCCGGAACGCGTCAGGCTCGCGACGGCTACGTCGCGCGGTCGGCCTCGCGCCGCCCGCTGCTGGGCTGACGCGCCGGGGCCGCCGGGGCCGCGCCGGCGGCACGGCCCGCGGCCCGCGGCCCGCGGCCCGCGCCCGTGCCCGCGCCCGCGAGTCAGCGCGTCAGCGCTCGACGAGCGTGATCTCGAACGAGTACAGGTCGGGCCGGTAGCAGTGCTGCCCGTGCTCGACGGCACGCCCGGAGTTGTCGAAGGCCGTGCGGCCCATGGTGAGGACGGCCGCGCTCTTGGGCAGGTCGAGCAGGCGGGCCTCGGAGGCCGTGGCCGAACGCGCCCCGATGCGTTGCTTCGCGACCCGCATCGTCACCCCGCGGCCACGCAGCAGCTGGTACAGCCCGTGCGTGTCGAGCGACGCCATGTCGAGGTCGACGAACGGCTCGGGCAGCACGTTGTCGAGGATGGCCAGGGGCACGCCGTCGGCCGAGCGCAGGCGCACGAGGTGGAGCGTGGGGCTGTCGACCTCGACGCCGAGGGCCTCGGCCGTCTTGTCGTCGGCACCCTCGACCGACGACGAGAGCAGCAACGTCTCGGGCTTCTGCCCGGTGCGTTCGAGGTCTTCGTAGAGGCTCGTCAGCTCGACGTTGCGGGTGACGCGACCGTGGACGACCTGGGTGCCGATGCCCCGTCGACGCACGAGCAGGCCCTTGTCGACGAGCTCTTGGATGGCCCGCCGGATGGTCGGGCGAGAGAGCCCGAGCCGGGCGCTGAGGGCCACCTCGTTCTCGAGGCGCGCCCCGGCGGGGAGCGTCTCGTCGTGGATGGCCTCCTCGAGCAGGTTGGACACCTGGTAGTAGAGCGGCACCGGGCCGGAGCGATCGAGCCCGAGGAAGAAGTCCGGGGGCAGCAGCTGCTCGTCCTGAGGCATCGTGTCCGCTCTCGATCGGTGGTCCTCCATCCTTCCACAGCGGGGGATCGGCAGGCGTCTGGCGTCAGCCCTCGCGGGGCCGCACGGCCTCGGGCACGGTCTCGGAGGCCTCGGCCGCCATCTCGCGAGCCACGGGCGAACCGGGCATCTCGCGTTCGAGCTCGTGGGCGAGGGAGTCCAGCTCGGCGCCGCCGGCCATCAGCGCGGTCAGCTCGGGCAGGGTGATCTCGCTCTTCTCGAAGTTGCCGAGGCTCGTGCCGCGGTTCAGCAGCAGGAACCGGTCGCCCACCGGGTACGCGTGGTGGGGGTTGTGCGTGATGAAGACGACGCCGAGGCCCTCGTCGCGCGAGCGCGCGATGTACTTGAGCACGACGCCGGACTGCTTCACGCCGAGGGCGGCCGTCGGCTCGTCGAGGATGAGCACGCGGGCCCCGAAGTAGACGGCGCGGGCGATGGCGACGCACTGGCGCTCGCCTCCCGACAGCGTGCCGATCGGTTGGTCGACGTCGCGGAGGTCGATGCCCATGCGGGCGAGCTCCTCGAAGGTGATCTGCTTCATCGCCTTGACGTCGAGGCGACGGAACGGACCGGCCCCGGTCGTCATCTCGGAGCCGAGGAAGAAGTTGCGCCAGACGGGCATGAGCGGCACGACGGCCAGGTCCTGGTAGACCGTCGCGATCCCGGCGCCCAGGGCGGCCCTCGGCGAGGCGAAGGTGACGGGCTCGCCGTCGAGCAGCAGCTCGCCCTCGCTCGGGGTGTGGGCACCGGCGAGCATCTTGATGAAGGTGGACTTGCCGGCGCCGTTGTCGCCGAGCACGCAGGTGACCTGGCCGGCGGCGACCGTCGTCGAGACCCCGGAGAGGGCGTTGACGGCCCCGTAGCTCTTGCCGATGTCGCGGACCTCGACGATCGTCGTGCCGACGGCGGCACGCGGCGGCACGGGACGCGCGTCCGTGCGGTCGGTGGTGGTCTCGGTGCTCATCGCGCGCCTCCTGCTCGTGTCCTGACGAAGTTGTTCAGCAGCACCGCGGCGAGCAGCATGGCGCCGAGGACCGTCCGCAGCCAGTTGGTGTCCCACTGGGCGAAGGTGATGCCCTGGAAGACCATGCCGTAGATCAGCGCGCCGAGGGCGGCGCCGATCGCCGAGCCGTACCCGCCCGTCATGAGGCAACCGCCGACGACGGCGCAGATGATGTAGATGAACTCCTGGCCCACCCCGGTGTTGGCCTGCACCGTCGAGGTGCGGAAGAGCGAGATCATGCCGACCAGCCAGGCGGCGCCGGCCGTGCCCATGAAGAGGCCGACCTTGGTCTTGAAGACGGGGACGCCGACCTGGCGGGACGAGTTCAGGGCCCCGCCGACGGCGAAGATCCAGTTGCCGGCACGGGTGCGCAGCAGGATCCAGGTGGCCACCGCGGCGACGACGAACCACCAGAGGACCGAGACGTAGAAGGTGCCTCCGCCGATCTGCACCGACGCGCCGAACAGCGGCTGGATCGAGTCGTAGGACGGGACCTTCGTCATGCCCTGGATGGCGACCTGGCCGGTGATGATCTTGGTGACGGCGAGGTCGATGCCCGCGAGGGCGAAGAACGTGCCGAGGGTCACGATGAAGCTCGGCAGGCCCGTCTTCATGACGAGGACCCCGTTGACGGCGCCGACGCCGAGGCAGACCACGAGCGACACGACGACCGCGACCCAGATGTTGAGGCCGTAGTGCGTCGTGAGGATGCCCACGATCAACGCCGAGAAGCCGGTCATGACGCCGGCGGAGAGGTCGAACTCGCCGCCGATCATGAGCACGGCCACCGCGACGGCCATGATGCCGAACGTCGAGGCCGACTCGAGCCAGACGCCGGCCCCGGCGAAGCTCAGGAACTGCGGGGTGTACAGCGAGAAGAAGAGGAGCACCGCGAGCGCGGCGACGAAGGCGCCCGTCTCGGGGCGGGCGAGGATCTTGCGGAGGGGACGCCGCTCGAGGCGTGGCCTCGTCGCGATCGTCACGATGTCTGTGGTCGTCAACGGTGACTCCTGGGTCGGGGGAGGAAGGGGGCCGGCTGCGCGTCGCGCCGGCCCCCGGGGATGCCTAGCGCGTGCCGTTGGCGGCGAACTCGGCGACCTGGGCCGCGTTGTCCTTGGTGACGAAGGCCGGGCCGGAGTAGACCGGCTGGCCGCCGCCGATGACGTTGCCGTTGGTGACGTACAGCTCGAGCGCCGTGACGCCCAGGAACCCCTGGACGTAGGGCTGCTGGTCGACGGCGAAGAGGATGGAGCCGTTCTCGACGTCGGACACGACGTCCTCGGACAGGTCGAAGGTGCCGACCTTCGCCGAGCTGCCGGACTCCTCGACCGCCCCGACCGCGTCGATGGCGTACTGGCCGCCGAGGGTCAGGACGCCGTCGATGGACGGGTCGGCCTGCAGCTTCGACTTGATGGTCGCCTTCACGTCGGCGTCGTTCGTGCCGTCGACCTGGAGGTTCGTCATCGTCCCCCCGAACGTCTTGGCGGCGGCGGAGCAGCGGTCCTCGAGCCCGACGTTGCCGGCCTCCTGGATGACGCAGAGCGCGTTGGTCAGGCCGGCGTCGGCGAGCTCGGTGCCGACGGCCTCGCCGGCGACGGTCTCGCTCTGGCCGATGTGGGTCAGCGCACCGAACTCGGCGGAGCGCTCGATGCCCGAGTTGATGGTGACGACGGGGATGCCCGCGGCGACGGCCTTCTTGACGCTGTCCTCGACGCCGTCGGGGTTGGCCATCGAGACGACGATGCCGTCGACCTTCTGCGCCACCGCGTTGTCGATGAGCTGCGACTGCTTCGCGGGGTCGGCGTCGGAGTTGTAGGTGACGGTGGCGTCGTAGTCCGACCCGGCCGTCTCGGCCCCCGACTTCACGCGGTCCCAGAAGGCGTCGCCGGGGCCGGAGTGGGTGACGACGGCGAACGTGAGGTCGCCGCCTCCGGTGTCCGGGCTGGCCGTCTCCTGGCCCGTTCCCGAGCAGCCGGCGAGGAGGAACCCGGTCGCCGCAGCGAGGCCGAGGCCGGCGAGGAATCGCTTCTTCATTGAAAGTCCCTTCGATGCGGATCTCGTCGCGGAGGACGGTCCGGGGTGACGTCGATGTCGGCTCCGAGTATGTGCGAGGGGTGCATGATTGTCAATACATTCTGTCATTGGGCTAGGCTCGTTCCGACCCCGCTCGACCGGGGCCCGCCGACGACGTCAGGAGAACCATGTCGACACCGGATCGCGTAGGAGTGGGTCTCGTCTCGCTCGGATGGATGGGGCGGCTCCACTCGCGGGCGTACCGCGCGGTCGCGGAGCACTATCCCGAGCTGCCGGTCCGCGTGGACCTGGTGTCCGCCGCCGACACGGATGCCGATGCACGACGGAGCGCCGAGACGGTGCTCGGCTACCGCCGCACCACCGGAGATTACCGCGAGGTGGTCGCCGACCCCGAGGTCGACGTCGTGTCGATCTGCGCGCCGAACTTCCTGCACCACGAGGTGGCCCTCGCCGCGGCCGCCGCGGGCAAGCCCTTCTGGATCGAGAAGCCGATGGGCCGGTCGGCCGCCGAGTCGTCCGAGATCGCCCGCGCCGCCGCCGACGCCGGCGTCGTCACCTCGGTCGGCTTCAACTACCGCCACGCACCCGCCGTCGCCCGGGCCCGGGAGCTCGTCCGCTCGGGCGCCCTCGGCACCGTGACCAACGTGCGGGTGAGCCTGCTGGCCGACTACTCGGCCGATCCGCTCGGAGCCCTGACCTGGCGGTTCCGTCGTGACCGGGCCGGGTCGGGCGTGCTGGGCGACCTGCTGTCGCACGGGGCGGACCTGGCCCAGTTCGTGGTCGGGCGCATCGAGTCCGTGACCGGCCTCACCGAGACGTTCATCCGCGAGCGTCCGCTGCCGGGCTCGGGCTCGGCGGGCCACTTCAGCAAGGGCGCCGAGGGCGGGGCGACCGGAGAGGTCGAGAACGAGGACTACGCCGCCGTGCTCGGCCGGTTCGACACGGGCGCGGTGGTCGTGCTCGAGTCGAGCCGCGTGGCGATCGGGCCGCGCGCGGAGTACGCGCTCGAGGTCTACGGGACGAAGGGCTCGCTGCGCTGGGACTTCCAGCGGCTGAACGAGCTGCAGGTGGCCGACGACACGACCGGTTACCGCACCGTCATGGCCCAGCCCGGCTTCGGCGACTTCGCCCGGTTCCAGCCGGGCGCCGGCACGAGCATGGGCTTCGACGACCTCAAGACGATCGAGGCCCAGTTGTTCCTCCGGTCGGTGCTCGAGGGTCGGCAGCTCGCGCCGTCCGCCGCCGACGCCTGGTCGGCGGCCGAGATCGTCGAGGCGGCCGTCCGCAGCGACCGGGCCCGCGCATGGGAGGCCGTCGGCCGCGTCGAAGGGCCCACCACGTACGACCTCTGACCCGGACGGCCTCCGACCCGAGGTGCCTGCCCCGCCGGGCCGGGGGCGGGCCGGCCCGCACGGCCGGACCCGCGCCTCCCGGGGTCCGGTCCGCCGCGGGCGGCGTCAGGCGAAGGAGGCGCGGAAGCGTTCGAGCGCCGTGTCGGAGTCGACGGAGGGCCAGGCCTCGAGGCCCACGACGCCCTCGTACCCGAGCGTCCGCAGCTCGGCCGCGATCGCGGGGTACCGGATCTCGCCCGTGCCCGGCTCGAAGCGCCCCGGCACGTCCGCGACCTGGATCTCGCCGACCCAGGGCAGCGCCCGCCGCAGCAGCTCGACGAGGTTCCCCTCGCCGATCTGCGCGTGGTACAGGTCGAGGTTGAGGCGCAGGCCCGGGCTGTCGACGGCGCTCACGAGCGCGAGGGTGTCGTCGGCCCGGGCGAAGGGCGTGCCCGGGTGGTCGACCGCCGTGTTCAGGTTCTCGAGCGTGAAGACGCGGCCGTGGCGCTCGCCGAGCCGTGCCAGGCGGGCGAGGGTCTCGAGCGCCCGCTCGCGGTCGCCGGGCGTCACGGCCTCGCCCGGTCGCACCGGGAGCCCGTCCGGGTCGAGGCCGGTGCCGTGCAGGTTGAGCCGCGGCGAGTCGACGACCTCGGCCGCGGCGAGGGAGAGCTCGGCCGTGCGGAGCAGGTCGGCGATGCCGTCGGTCGTCGTCAGGTCGCCCGCGAGGTAGCCGGTCATCGACGAGAACGTCGCGCCGGTGGCCGCGAGCGCGGGGAGGTCCTTCGTGGACCAGTCCCAGATCTCGACCTCGAAGCCGAGCTCGTGCAGGCGCCGGACGCGGTCGACGACGGGCAGCTCGCGGAACAGCATCTCGGCGCAGGCCGCCAGCCGGAAGGTCATGGCCTGCTCAGAGTTCGACGGCGACGGAGACGCGCTCGACCGCCGAGCGGGCGGCGGCGTCGGCGAGGACGAGCGCCGCCCGACCGTCGGCGAAGGTCGGGCTCGCGGACTCCTCGCCCCGGGCCAGCCGGATGAACGCGCGCAGCTCGGCGACGTAGGCCGCGGCGTACCGCTCGAGGAAGAAGTCCTGGTACGGCGGCTTCGCCTCGACCTGGGAGGCCGTGGAGACGCTCACGAGGCTGGTGAGCGCGTTCGACACCTGCAGGGAGCCCTCGGCGCCGAAGGCCTCGAGCCGCTGGTCGTAGCCCACGGCGCTGTGCCGCGAGTTCGTGATCGAGACCAGGGCCCCCGAGGCCGAGCGGAGCGTCACCATCGCGGTGTCGTGGTCGTCGTGTTCGCGGGCGCCCGGGTCGAAGAGGGTCGTGCCGGTGGCCGTCACCTCGACGATGTCCGGCAGGAAGAACCGGGCCATGTCGAAGTCGTGGATGGTCATGTCGCGGAAGATGCCGCCCGAGACCCCCACGTACGCGGCCGGCGGGGCCGCCGGGTCACGACTGACGATCGACAGCTGCTCGAGTGCGCCGATCTCGCCGGCCGCCACGCGGGCCTGCGCGGCGGCGAACGCGGGGTCGAAGCGGCGGTTGAAGCCCAGGGCGACGGGGACGCCCGACGACTCGACGCGCGGCAGCAGGGCGTCGACCCGCGCGATGTCGAGGTCGATCGGCTTCTCGCACAGCGCGGGGACGCCGGCGTCGAGTGCCGCCCCGAGCAGGTCCACGTGGGTCGCGGTGGGCGAGGCGATGAGGACGGCGTCGATCTCGCCCGACGCGAACATCGCGGCGGCGTCGGTCGTCACGGTGCCGCCGTGGCGTGCCGAGACGGCCTCGGCGCCCTCGACGAACGGGTCGCAGACCCAGGCGAGGGTGGCCTCGGGGTCGGCCGCGATGTTCGCGGCGTGCACCTGGCCGATGCGGCCGGTGCCGATGAGTCCGAAGCGGAGCGGAGTGGTCACGTCGTCGTCCTTGCTGCCCGTGGGCGTCGTGGGGCCCCGAGGGGCGGGAGGGTGGGGAGGCGCGTCAGGCCCACTCGCGGAGGGCGTCGCGGTTGACGAGCTGGTCGGCGCCCCGTTCGGTGCGGAACGCCGAGAGGTCGGCGTCCGGGGCGTTCAGGACGTCCTGCTCGACGACGATCCAGCCGTCGTAGTCGAGGCGGTCGAGGGCGGTCATGACCGCGTCGAGGTCGACGTCGCCCTGCCCGAAGGCGACGAACGACCCCGAGGACCAGACCTCGCGCATCCCGCCTCCGGCGGCCAGCACCCGTCGGAGTCCGGCGACGTCGACGTCCTTCAGGTGCAGGTGGTTGATCCGGTCGCCCCAGCGCTCGATCGCGAGCACGGGGTCGCCGCCCCCGATGACGAGGTGCCCGGTGTCGAGGGTCAGGCCGACGTCGACCACGGCGAGGAACCGGTCGATCTCGTCCGGCGACTCGACGAACGTGCCCGCGTGGTGGTGGAAGGTCGGTTCGAAGCCTGCTGCCCGCGTCCTGTCGACGGCGCGCTCGACGTTGGCGGCGAGGGTGGACCACCGTCGGTCGTCGAGCGGGTCGGTGGCGGCGCCGCGACCCGGTCCGGCGCGACGGGCGTCGGAGCCGTCGTCGGCGAGGGTCGGCAGCGGCAGGCGTGCCGGGCCGCCGTCCGACGCCTCGGCGAAGAGGCGCAGGGTCGCGTCCAGCTGCGGGAGAGCGGCCGCGAAGGCGTCGTCGTCGGAGAAGGGCAGCTGGATCCACCCCCCGGCGAGTTCGAGGCCCGAGCGGGCGAGTCGGGCGCGGAGCTCGTCGCCGCGGCCGAGGTAGCCGACGGGTCCGAGGTCGACGCCGGCGTAGCCGCTCTCGGCCAGGACGTCGACGAACTCGTCGGGAGCGACGACGTCCGCGCCCTCGGGGGTCAGCTCGAAGACGCCGAAGCTCACCGGGGCGCCGGCGACGGACGCCTTCATCGGAGCGCCGGACGCAGGGTGCGGGCGAGGGACTGGTTCATACGTCTCTGTACTACTTCCAGGTGGTGGGCAATTGTCCTAACAATGGCACAAACCTGGAGGCGCGGCAACGGCGGGCGGGACGGCGACCGGTCGAGGGGGCGCGCCGCCGGACCGGCTCGTCAGGCCTGCACGAGGGTGAGGCGTGCCGACAGGTCCCAGAGCGCCCGCGCCGTGTCGAGGTCGGTCAGGGGCCGCCAGAGCGGGCGAGGGGCGGGCGGGCCGCCGACGGTCCGGCGCGGTCCGAAGAACTCGTCGCCCGGCGACCCGGCCCGGGTGGCCGCCATCAGCGCGGGGAGGGCGGCGCTCTCGACGGTGCCCAGCACCCCGACGCGGGACAGCGCGCCGATGACCCGTCGTTCCGCGCCGGCCCGTTCGCGCCCCATGCCGGGCTGGGCGGCGAGGAGGTTCGTCGGCGAGACGCCGGGGTGGGCCAGGTTGCTGGTGATGCCCCACCCGGCGGCGCGGCTCCTGGCGTCGAGCTCGCGCGAGAACAGGCCCACGGCCGTCTTCGACGCGCCGTACGCGCGCATCACGTCGTAGCGTCGCTGCTCGGCGAAGTCGTCGAGGTCGAAGGTGGCGCTGCGGGCGGCCACGCTCGTCTGGTTCGTCACGCGGGCGCGCCCCGCCTGCAACAGGGGGAGCAGCCCGAGGGTGAGGGCGAAGTGCCCGAGGTGGTTGGTGCCGACCTGCAGCTCGAACCCGTCGGCGGTCTGCTGCCGGGTCGGCGGTCGCATCACCCCGGCGTTGTTCACCAGCAGGTGGACGGGTCGCCCCTCGTCCCGCAGCCGGGCGGCCAGCGCGGCGACGGACTCGAGGCGGGACAGGTCGAGCGAGGCGACGGTGACCTTCGCGCCGGGCACCCGCGAGCGGATGTCGGCGGCGACCCGTTCGCCCTTGGCGGCCGAACGGACCGGCATGACGACCTCGGCGCCGGCCGCGGCCAGGCGACGGGCGATGACGGCGCCGAGGCCGTCGCTCGCGCCCGTGACGAGGGCGAGCTTGCCGGTCTGGTCGGGGATGTCGAGGTGCGGGGTGGTGGGCATGGAGGTCCTCCGGGGTTCTCGGTGGCGGGTGCGTCCCCCCATGCTCGGGTCTGGTCACGGGCGCATCCAGGGCCCGCCGATCAGTGGCTGAGCGATCCGACGACGGCCAGGAGCCGGAGGCGCTCCTGGCTGGGGCTGCCGGGTTCCGCCGTGTAGACCAGCAGCCGGTGCGACTGGTCGGGGTCGACGAGCGTCTGGCAGGCGAGTTCGAGCGCCCCGACCTCCGGGTGGACGAACCGCTTCACCTCGGGAGGCGCGAGGCCGACCTCGTGACGGTCCCACGCCGCACGGAACCCGGCGTCGTCCCACAGCTCGTGCACCAGCTCGGCGGCCCGCGACCCGGGTCCGCGCAGCGCGACGAGTTCGCGAAGGCCCGCGGCGTACACCCGCGACAGCACGTCGCGCTCGTCCGGCGGGTAGGCGGCCTGCGCCTCGGGGTCCGTGAACCAGCGGTAGCCGAGGCTCCGGCGGCTGCCCGAGCGTTCGGTGGCGTCACCGGTGAGCGCACGGGCGAGCGGTGTCTGGCGGAGCGTCTCGCCGAGCTCGGTGACGATCTCGGCGGGGGTGTCCTCGAGTCGGTCGAGGATGCGCAGCACGCCCGGTGCGACGTGCCCGCCCACGAGCCCCGGCACGGGTGGGTGGTGGCCCGCCAGCCGGAACAGGTGGTCGCGTTCGGCGACCGTGAGGTGCAGGCCCTGGGCGATCGCGGCGACCATCTGCTCGGAGGGGTGCGGCCCCGTCCCGCGTTCGAGCCGGGCGTAGTAGTCGGTCGACATGGCGCAGAGCACCGCGACCTCCTCGCGTCGCAGACCCTCGGTCCGTCGCCGCGGACCTCGCGGCAGGCCGACGTCCTCGGGCTGCAGGGCCGTCCGTCGACGGCGGAGGAAGTCGGCGAGGGCCGGGCGATCGATCACGGACCGTTCTTACCGCATCGGCCGCCCGGCATCCACGACCCGGCGGTCCACCTCTCGGGGCTCAGTCGTAGACGCGGCCCAGCACCCAGCCGCCGTCCGCGCCGAGGACGACCTCGAACATGTGGGTCGTGCCGTCGTCGTCGGTGGCCTGGAACCGCCAGCCGACGAACCGGCGCGGCGGGTGGGTGATGAAGTCGGGCGTGACCGCCGGCTCGACCCGCAGCTCGGTCGGGCTGTCGGTCACGCGCCACCGCCGGCACGACCACACCAGCCGCGCGGGCAGGTCGCGCTCGAACCAGAGCGCCACGGGCTCATGGGTGGTCTGCGTGCTCATGTCGTCCTCCTGCTCGTTCGAACGTGTGTTCGAACGGATCGAGTGTAGGTCAGGCCGACGGGACGGGCAACCGGATCACGATCGTCTGCTAGGACGCGGGTCGATCGTGGCGGCGTCGGCCTGCTCGACGGGATCGAGCGACGACACGACCGCCGGCGCGATCGCCTGGCCCCAGCGTCGGTGCATGGTCGCCCACGAGAGCAGCTCCTGGTGGTAGAGCCCTTCGGAGCGCCACTCGGGGAACGGCACCCAGGACGCCCCGGGCAGGGTGAGCGCGACCCGGGCCGTCAAGGCGTTGAGCCGCTCGATCTGTTTCGTCAGCAGCCGCTTCGCGACGGGTGGGATCGGCCGGAACTCGGCCATCGGCGGGATGCCGACGTAGACGATCCGGCAGTCGGGGCCGGCGGTCTCGCGCACGCGGTCGGCGAGGCGGAGCAGGTCGGCCTCCCACGAGGCGCCCTCGGTCGCCAACAACACGTCGCAGATGCCGAGCAGCACCACGGCGACGTCCGCCGGCTCGTCGGGCAGGTCGATCCGGGCGGCCTCGGCGGCCGTCAGCACGGGCGCCGAGACCTCGCGCCAGGTGACGCCGCGACCTCGGGTCGAGCCGACCAGGCGGGCGGTCTGGCTGGCGCAGGTGAGGTCGTGGTCGAGCACGCCGAAGCCCTCGACGGCGATGCTGCCGACGAAGAGCAGCCGGTCGGGGTCGGGGCCCTCGATGAGCGTGCGTCGGGCGTCGCGGGGGAAGGGGGCCCGCGCCAGCTCCCGCTCGTAGAGCGCGAGGTGGAGGCGGAAGAGGGGCTTCGTGACCCGCACGAGCGCCGCGACCAGGCGGCCGTGTCGGCGGGGGGTCGGGGGTTCGACCAGGGGCATGTTCGTTCGCAATCCGTGCGGTGCAGGAGGCGCGGCCTCCGACGGTCTCGTCCTGAGACCGTAGCCAGTCTGGTGGTCCCCCGAAAAGAGGACAGGCCCCCATCCTGGGGCATGCGTCGGAAATCGGCTAACCGGCGGCCCTCCGGCGCCCTCGACGCCGGTCGGCACGCGCACGTTGTCCGCAATGCGAACTGCGTCACGAGGTAGCTAGATGGCCTAGCTACCTCGTGATTTCATTCGTGGGTACCGACTTCACGGGCGGTGCGGACCGCGGCTCCCGAGCCGCGGTCCCCTGAGACCAGCATCACCGGCAGACAGCCCAGGGCTGCCGAGAAACGGACCGACCATGACCCTCCTCACCCCGTCGCGTCGCCGCGCCGACGACACCCGCAGCCCGTTCTCCGAGGTCCGCGAGACCGAGCGCCAGGCGACGCTGTTCGTCATCGCCACGGCGGCCGTGGGAGCGAGCGCCAGCCTCGTCGCCGCCCTCTTCCTCAGCAACGGCCTCTTCCTGTGAACGACGACCTGCTCCACGTCGAGCTGGCTCCGACCGAACCCCTCGACCTGTCCGTGCTGTTCGAGGCCGACGCCGCCTAGGCGCGCTCGTCCCGCCCGGGCATCGGGGCGATGCCGGGCGCGCCGGGAGTCCGCGTCCATGCGGTTCCGAGCTCGCGCCTCCTACCCTTGACGCCATGCAGACCACCGACCCGGCCCGCGTCGGCCCGGCCGCCCGACTCGACGACCGGTACGGCCGACGGCCCGGCCGGGCCCGGCGGTCACGACTGGTCGCCCTCGTCGCGGGCTCGGCCGTCGCCCTCGTGGTCACGGCCTGGGTCGTGCTCGTCGCGTTCGACGGCGACTCGGCCGAGCTCGAGGTGAGCCACTACGGGTTCACCGTCGCCGGCGACGACTCGGTCGACGTGCAGTACACGGTCAACGTGGCGGGCGGCACCGAGGTCGGGTGCGCGGTGCAGGCGCTCAACGAGAACCGGGCCGTCGTCGGTTGGAAGGTCGTCGAGCTGCCCGCCGTCGACTCCCACACCCAGACCTACACGACCTCGCTCGTCACGAGCGAGCGGGCCGTGACCGGATCGGCCTACCGCTGCTGGGTGCTCTGACCACGACGCCGGACGGACGACGCGACCCGCGCCTCCTGAGCAGGAGGCGCGGGTCGCGTCCGTCGGTGGGCGTCGCCGCCCGGCCGGGTCACGAGGCCTGCGGCACCCGGTTCGCCTTCGCGAGGTTGGCGACGAGCTCGTCCTTCGTCTGGCGCACGACGTAGGCCGGGCGGTCGCGCTCGACGCGCCAGCTCTCGGACAGCGGGCTGACGTCGACGGTGTCGAAGCCCAGCTCGTCGTAGAGGTCGGTCACCAGGGCGACGGCCTCGGGGGAGTCGCTCGACGTGGCGAGGGCGCGGCGGTCGGGGGTGCCGGCGGGGGCGACGTCGGTCGTGATGTCCTTCGCCTCGATGTGGTTAAAGCCCTTGACCACGCGGCTGGTGGGCAGGTGGCGCTGCAGCATCTCGGCGGTCGTGTCGGTGCCCGCGTCGAGCGCCGGGATGTGCCCGTCGCGCTCGAAGTAGTAGTTGTTCGTGTCGATCACGGTCTTGCCCGCGAGCGGCTCGACCGGCACCTGGTCGAGGTTCTTGAGGGGGACGGTGACGATGACCACGTCGCCTGCCTCACCGGCCTCGGCGGCGGTGGCCGCCCGGGCCTTCGGGCCGAGGTCGGCCACGAGGTCGGCGAGGGTCTCGGGCCCGCGCGAGTTGCTGATCACGACGTCGTGGCCGTGGGCGATGACCGCCCGGGCGACCTGGCTGCCGATGTTGCCTGCTCCGATGATTCCGTACGTTGTCATGTGCAACCCAACCGACGGGCGGGCGGCTCCCTTCCCGACGGCGGCGTTCTCCCAGGGCTTCACAAGGTGCGGGTCGGCCGTCGCGGCCTCGTCGGGCGCCGGTCGTGATCCGATCGTCACCGGTCCGATCGTCACGCGGACGCCCCGCATGCGACAGGATGGACCCCACACCAGTCACGAGGGGGAGGCGATGGCCGCGCCACAGCAGGACGACGCGCTCGATCGCGTGCTCGCCGAGCGCTACCGCCTGCAGTCCGTCGTGGGTCGAGGCGGCATGGCCACCGTCTACAAGGCCGTCGACGAGAGCCTCAACCGCACGGTCGCGATCAAGGTCTTCCACAGCGCGATGGTCGACCCGGCGCGGCAGGAAGCCGAGCTCGGCGTCCTCTCGAGCCTCGAGCACCACGGCCTGGTCGGCCTGTTCGACGCCGGCGTCGAGCACGGGCCGAACGGCCCGCAGCGCTTCCTGGTGATGCCGCTGATCGCCGGTCTCAACCTCGAGGACCGCCTGAACCACGGCGCCCTCGCCCCCCGCCACATCGCCGAGATCGGCTACGACATGGCCGAGGCGCTCGACTACATCCACGGCCACTCCGTGGTGCACCGCGACATCAAGCCGTCGAACATCCTGCTCGTCGACTACGGCGACCACGGTGCCGCCCGGGCCAGGGCCAAGCTGGCCGACTTCGGCATCGCCCTCACCGACGACGTCGAACGCCTGACCGCCGAGGGCGTCACGACCGGCACCGCCGCCTACCTCAGCCCCGAGCAGGCGGTGGGCGGCGAGGTCGGTCCGGCGAGCGACGTCTACAGCCTCGGCCTCGTCCTGCTGCAGTGCTTCACCCGCCGCCGTGAGTTCCCGGGGTCGCTCGTCGAGTCCGCCGTCGCGCGCCTGTCGCGCGACCCGGTGCTGCCCGAGCCGCTGCCCGACCACTGGCGTCAGGCCCTGGGGGCGATGACCCGGCGCGACCCGGCCGAGCGTCCGACGCGGGCCGAGCTGGTCGCGTTGATGCGCGACGTCGTGATCACCGAGACCACCGACCACCGCGACGGCGGGGGCGACTTCCCCGCCGGCGACGGCACGACGCGGGGTGGCGACACCGAGCCGTTCGACCACAGCGAGGTGCTCGACACCCTGCCGAACGAGGCGCTGGACCGGGTGACCGCCATGGCGGCGCGCCTCTTCTCGGCCCCGATCGCCCTGGCGACCGTGATCGACGACGACCGCACCTGGTTCACCACGCACTACGACCCGGCCGTGGGCGACGTCGCCCGTCAGATCGACCTGTCGCAGGGGGCGGTGCACTCGTCCGAACCCCTGGTCATCGAGGACGCCGCGACCGACCGACGCGTCGCCTCCAGCCCCCTCGTCACCGGGCCGCTCGGCATGCGGTTCTACGTCAGCGTCCCGCTCACCCGACGCGACGGCCACACCATCGGCACCCTCTCGGTCATCGACCGTCAGCCGGGCACCGCCAGCGACGAGCAGGTCGCGAACCTGACCGACCTCGCGGCCCTCGTGGTCGCCCAGCTCGAGCTGCGCCAGGAGAGCCTGCGCATCGCCGGCACCACGACCGGCAACGTGCCGCACGCGTCGCGGGCCGACCTCGACACCCAGGCCTGGAGCCCGACCGACGACTGACGCGGGCGCCTGCCCGGTTCCGGAGTGCGGCAGACTTGCCCGGTGACCGTCGAGCTCGTTCCCCCCGAGGTCGGCGGTGCCGTCACGGCCGTGCCCGCCCGCGTCGCGGCCTTCCCCCGCCTGCGGTACATGGGCTCGAAGTACGCGCTGCTGCCCGTGCTGCACGACGTCTTCTCGAGCGTCGCGCCCGTGTCGGCCGACGACCGAGGGGGCCGAGGAGGCGCGGCCCGGCCCTCGAGCGCGATCGACGCCTTCAGCGGGTCGGGCGTCGTCTCGTACCTCATGAAGGCGCAGGGTCGCCGGGTCGTGAGCAACGACTTCCTGGCGTTCCCCGCGGTCATCGCCCGCGCCTCCGTCGTCAACGGGTCGACCACGCTGTCGGACGAGCTCGTCGACGAGATCTGCGGGCCGGCCGCCGACGACCGCGACCTCGTCCGACGCACCTTCGACGGGGTCTTCTTCTCGGCCGACGACCGGGCGTTCCTCGACTCGGCCTGGTCGCACGTCGACCGCCTGGTCGGCGCCGAGCGCGACCTGGCGATCGCCGGCCTCGTGCTCGCCGCGGCCCGCAAGCAGCCGCGCGGCGTCTTCAGCTTCACGGGCGCGCGCTACGACGACGGTCGTCGCGACCTGCGGCTGACCATGGCCGAGCAGTTCCGGGCGGCCGTCCGGGCCTACGGCGGGGCCGTCTTCGACGACGGCCGGGGCCACGAGGCCGTCGAGGGCGACGTGGCCGCACTGAGGCGACCGCCCGCCGACCTGGTGTACCTCGACCCGCCCTACGCGCCTCCTCGGGACGACGCGGACTACATGAAGCGCTACCACTTCCTGCAGGGGTTGGCCGTCTACTGGCGGGGCCAGACGATCATGACCGAGACCAGGACGAAGAAGATCGCCAAGCTGTTCACGCCGTTCGCCTACCCGCGAACGGTCGACGACGCGCTCGTGCGCACCTTCGAGCAGTTCGCCGACGCGGGCGCGCTCGTGCTGTCGTACTCGTCGAACGCCGTGCCGGACCGCGGGCGCATCGAGCAGCTGCTGCGCACGGTGAAGCCGCACGTCGAAGTGCACGTCGTCGACCACACCTACAGCTTCGGAACCCACCGGGCGGCGACCCGCACGGCGGCCACCGAGTACGTCTTCGTCGGGAGGGACTGACCGTGGGCATCCCCACCTTCGACGAGTACGTCGCCTCGCTCGGCCGCATGACCGCCCACGTCGACCCGACCGCGCCCTCGGCCGCGGCGAGCGACCTCGCCCGCGCCGCGGCCAGCCTCGGCGAGCTGCCCGTCGTCGACCGCGACCACCTCGCCGAGTGGGCCCGTCAGCACCCGGCCTGGGTGCCGGCGCTCGGCCTCGCCGTCGGGTTGTCGCAGGAGAAGCTGCGCAACTCTCTCCGGCACGCTTTCGACACCCCGAGCTGGCTGACGCTCGCCCGCGGACGGGCCGACGACCTGGTGGCCCACCTCGACGACGAGTTCGAGCTCGTGCGCCTCGTCGCGGCGCAGCGGCACCGCACGTACGACTTCGGCGACGTGCTGGCGGCCCGGGCCGGCACGCGGGCCTCGGCGATCCGGGCGGGCGTGTCGGGCCGACGGCTCGAGGACGAGATCGAGGCGATCGCCCGGGACCTCGGGCTCGCCTGCGGCACGCGCACGCGGTTCACCGGGCGGGCGAACCGCACGGCGCCGTGCGACCTGGTGATCCCGTCGGCCGACGAGCCCGCGATCGTGGTCGCGGCGAAGGGCTTCGACTCGACCGGGTCGAAGCTGACCGACGCCGTCCGCGAGATCGAGGAGATGGCCGACGTCCGCCTGCCCCGCCAGACCGTCATGGCCGTCATCGACGGCATCGGGTGGAAGAGTCGTCAGGCCGACCTCAAGCGCATCCACCAGCTCTGGGTCGACCAGCAGATCGACGGGCTCTACACGCTGTCGACGCTCGACCGGTTCCGGGCCGACCTGGCCGACGCCGCACGCCTGCGCCGCCTGATCCCGTAGGTCGCGGGCCGCGACGCACGGCCTGCGCGGGCCAGTTCGTCGTCGACGGGCCGTCGCACCCGCCCGTCCGCCACGGACTCGCCCGTTCTGGCGCCCGGTCCGCGGCCGAGGCCGGTCAGGCGGCGGCGGGGGCGGCCGGGCTGACGCCGACCCCGTGGCGGTCGAACGCCTGGCCGAGGTCGAGCAGCGTGTCGGCGAGGACGCGGTGCTGCGAGGCGGGGACGACCTCGGCGAACGCCGCCCCGTAGACGGAGGCGATGGCGCCGGTGACCTCGACGCCGCGCGGGGTGCGGCTGACGATGACGCTGCGACGGTCGTCGGGGTTGCGCCGACGGTCGAGGTAGCCGGCGTCGACGAGGCGGTCGACGAGGTTCGTCATGGCGCCCGACGAGAGGTCGAGGTGGTCGGCGGCGCGCTTCGGGGTGACGGAGTCACCGGTCGCCGACACGTAGAAGAGGAACCGGATGTCGGTGTCGCCCAGCCCGAACAGGTCGCCCTGGTGGTCGAGCACGCGCGAGTGGTTGAGCATCAGCAACCGGAACGAGTCGAGCAGGCGGGTGAGGTCGTCGAGGTCGAGTCCGCCGTCGGCGACGGCGGGGTCCAGCAGGGGTGGGGCGATCGGCAAGGGGTCCTCCATGACGCGTGGGCGTGCCGTCCGTGGCACCACCTCAGTCAACAAGAATCTCGATCGTCGTGACACCCCCACCACTGGGGACATGGTTCGGCTTGCAAGCCTCTTGCACCGCAAGTAATTTGATTGTCGTACCACTTGAGAACAACGATCACTCGAAACCAGAACGGCTCGGGTGACGAGCTTCTCACCGGCGAAGCCCCTGAACCTCGTCGCCGGAGTGGCCCCCGACATCCCCGCACGACACCCCCTCTTCCACCCCTTCGCCCCCTGGAGCACGCCATGTCCCGTCCCACCCCCCGCATCGCCCGCATCGCCGCCTGGATCGCCATCCCCGCCGCCCTCGTGGCCTCGGGCATCGTCGTCTCGACCGCGTCGTACTCGGCCTTCTCGTCCACCACGGTCAACCCGACCAGCAACTGGACCGCCGGCACCGTCGCCCTGACCGACGACGACAGCAACACCGCGCTCTTCACGGCCACCAACCTCAAGCCCGGCTCGACCGGCACCAACTGCATCGCCGTCACCAGCACCGGCTCGCTCGCCTCGGCCGTCAAGCTCTACGGCACGAACGCCGCCACGACCAACAACCTGGCCTCGAACATCACGCTGAGCGTCGTGCAGGGCACCGGCGGCGGCTTCGGCTCGTGCACCGGCTTCACCCCCCTGGCCTCGGGCTCGAGCCTCTACAGCGGCACCCTGGCCGCCTTCGGGACGAGCTACACCAACTACTCGAACGGCGTCGGCACCTGGGCCCCCACCGGCACGGCGTCCGAGACCCGCACCTACCAGGTGACCTACACCGTCTCGAACTCGGCTCCCAACACGACCCAGGGCGGCACCGCCAGCCTCGGCCTCACCTGGGAGGCCCAGAACAGCTGAGCCCGGACGGCCGCCTGACGCCGCGGCACGCCGGCAACGTCGCACCACAGCGACACAGCACCAGGCGGCCCGACACCGCACCACCCGCACCACACCCGAGCAGAGGCACCCATGAGCACGATCGACCTGAAGCTGCGGCCCGCCCCCGCGGCCACGGCCTCGATCACGCTGCCCGTGGGTGCCTCTCGTGCGTGGCTCGACTGGACGCGCCTGGCACTCGGCACCGCGTCGCGGGTCGTGCTGTACTCGCTGCTCGGCCTCATGGTCTACGCCGCCGCCCCGGCCGTGCTCGGCTGGAGCCCCACCACCGTGATGACCGGCTCGATGGAGCCCCGCATCCACCCCGGCGACGTCGTCGTCGCCAAGCCCGTCGCAGCGTCCGAGGTCCACCGCGGACAGGTGCTGCTCTTCGACGACCCCGACCAGGCCGGACACCTGCGCCTGCACCGCTACCACGACAACGGTCGGGCCGGGCAGATCGTCACCAAGGGCGACGCCAACCCCAGCGCCGACTCGACGCCGATCGACCGCAGTGCCGTCATCGGCGTGGGCTTCCTCCGCGTGCCCTACGTCGGCACCCCCTTCGTCTGGGCGGCCGACCACCGGTACGGCCACCTGCTCGTCACCGGGGGCCTGCTCGTCCTCGTCGTCCTGCTCAGCCGGGGCGACCGCTACCTGCTGCGCGACGAGCGCACCGCGTCGCCGGCGGCGACCGTCTCGGCCGGCCGCCGCGTGCAGCGTCGACGCGAGCGGCGCCTCCGTCGCCTCCGGACCGCAGGAGGCGCGCTCGGCCTGGCAGCGATCGGCGGCGGTCTCGCGCTCACCCTCGTCGTCTCGGGCGGCTCGCACGCCGCGTTCGCCGCGAACGTCACGAACCCCACGTCCAAGCTGACCGCCGGCAGCTACGACTGCCTGACCGAGACCTACGCCGACGCCCCGAGCTTCGCGTTCGCCTACAACGAGACGTCCGGCACGACGGCCGCCGACAGCTCGGGCAACGCTCGACCGGGCACCCTGGTCGGCGGGGCCGCCTTCACGGCCGGCTCGTGCGCCGCCGACGACAGCCCGTACCTGACGCTCGACGGCGCCAGCGGGCAGGTCACCACCCCCACGTCGTTCACCGGCTCCAACAACGTGACGATCGAGACCTGGGTCAGGACGAAGACCACCGCCGGCGGCGAGCTCGTCGGCTTCTCGAACTCGCAGGCGGGTGCCCCCGGCAACTACGACCGGCACCTCTACATGACGAACGCGGGCAAGCTCGTCTTCGGCGTCTACCCCAACTCGGTCAAGACGATCGCGTCGCCGCTGTCGTACAACGACGGTGCCTGGCACCACGTCGTCGCGACGCTGTCGAGCACGAACGGCATGGCGCTGTACGTCGACGGCAAGAGCGTCGCCACCGACACGGCCACCAAGAGTGCGCAGGCCTACAACGGCTGGTGGCGCGTCGGCCAGCTGCCGCTCTCGGGCTGGACCTCGGCCCCCACCAGCAACTACCTCGCCGGTTCGCTCGACAGCACCCAGGTCTGGAACACCGTCGCCCTCTCCGCCACCCAGGTGGCCGCCCACTACCGCGCGGGCCGGTGACCGGGGTGGCCGGTCCGCTCAGCCGGCCAGCGCCTCCTCGATGACCGCGACGACCTCCGGGGCGTCGGGCTCGGTCGTGGGACGGAAGCGGTGCACGGCGCCGCCGGGCGTGACGACGAACTTCTCGAAGTTCCACTTGACGCGGCCGGCCTTGCCGTCGGCGTCGGACGCCTTCTTCAACTCGGTGTAGAGCGGGTGCTCGCCGCGGCCGTTGACCTTGACCTTCTCCATCATCGGGAAGGTCACGCCCCAGGTGGCCGAGCAGTACTCCTCGATGGCCTCGCCGCTCGAGAGCTCCTGGAAGAACTGGTTGCTGGGGAAGCCCAGCACCGTGAAGCCCTGGTCGGCGTACCGCTTCTGCAGCGCCTCGAGCTTCTCGTACTGCGGCGCGAGGCCGCAGCGCGACGCCACGTTGACGACCATCACGACCTTGTCGGCGTAGGCGCCGAACGTGGTGGACTCGCCGCGGATCGTGGTCAGGGTGATGTCGTCGAGGCTCATGCGCCCGACGGTAGGCCGATCCGCTGCGAGGCCGCTCGTAGACATGTCATCGAGATGCTGTCAACCCCCGCCGGCCGAGTGGTGCCGGGCTTGGAGTGCGTGCAACAATTCGTCGAGATGGCTTCCCGGGACGACAAGATGCGCTTCGACGCGCGCGGACGCGACCTCGACGAAGCCGTCGAGATCCTCTCCGCCGGCTACAACGGGCGCGGCTTCCAGGTCGCCCCGACCGAGGCGCCCTTCTCGTTCCGGCACACGATCGTCGGTGACGGCGCGATGACGCTGCGCTCGACCATGTTCATGGGTCGCGTCGACGGTCAGGCCTCGGCCGGCGACGAGCACGTCGTGCACTGGCTGCTCGACGGCCGGTCCACCGTCGACAACGGCCGCGACGAGGTCGCGGGCGCCGTCGGCCGACCGGTGCTCTTCCCGCAGGGGCGGGAGTTCGAGTTCACCACCGAGGACGTCAACCAGAGCCTGCTGCACCTGTCGAAGGCCGTCGTCGACGAGGTCGCGGCCGAGCGGCACGGCATCATGCCCGGCACGATCCGCTTCGACCACGCCGCCCCCGTCTCGTCGGTGGCCGTGCAGGCCTGGCACGCCACCGTCCGCCTGATCGGACGCGCGTACCTCGGCTCGGGCGAACCGAGCGACCTCATGCGCACCGAGATGGCGCGCCTCGCGGCCGGGGCGATGCTCGACACCTTCGCCCACACCTCGACCCGCATGCCCGACGCCCTGCTCGCGCCCCGCAACGCGAGCCTCCGCCTCGCCGTCGAGTACATGCACGCGGCCGCGCACCTGCCGATCACGGCCGCCGACATCGCCCAGGAGGCGGGACTCACCCCGCGGGGCCTGCAACAGGCCTTCAGTCGCCACCTCGACACCACGCCCACGGCCTACCTGCGCGAGATCCGGCTCGAACGCGTGCACGAGGCCCTCCGCGCGGCAACCCCGGACTCCACGACGGTCGCCGACGTGGCCCGGCACTGGGCCTTCGCCCACCTGGGCCGGTTCTCGGCCGCGTACCAGCAACGGTTCGGCGAGTACCCGCGCGAGACGCTGCACCGCGGCTGAGGTCGGTCGTGCCGGCGGCGTGAGGCGCGCGTGCCGCCCGACGCGCCTCCCCGGCTCGGGTCTCCCGCCGGTCGGGCGTCGACGGCCGGTCAGGCGTCGAGCGCGGCGTAGACGCGCAGGGCGCCGGGCACGACCTCGACCGTGACCGGCAGGGGGCCCACGCGCTCGCCGTCGGCGTAGGCCGCGACGCCGTCGGCCTCGATGACGGCGCGGCGCACCCGGTGCACCGTGACGGCCGGGTGGCTCAGGTGCGTGCCGCGGAAGACGCTCGGGAACAGCCGGACGAACTGCCACCTCGTCAGGCGCTCGACCACGAGCACGTCGAGCAGGCCGTCGTCGAGCACGGCGTCGGGCGTGACCTTCATGCCGCCCCCGAGCGACTGGCCGTTGCCGACGGAGATCAGGGTGCCCTCGACGGTCGAGGCGACGCCGTCGAGCTCGAGTCGGTACGAGATCCTCGGCAGGCGCACCAGCTCGATCGCGAGTGCGACGTCGTAGCGACGACGTCCCTTCGGCCAGCTCAGGCGGTTGGCCCGCTCGTTGACGACCGCGTCGAAACCGGCCGAGACCATGCAGGCGAACCAGGTCGCCCGACCGTCGGCCTGCAGCACGCGCCCGGCGTCGATGGTCGTCGGCTCGCCCTCGAGCAGGCGGAGCAGGAGGCGGGTGGCCGCCTCGGAGTCGTCGTGGGGCAGCCCGAAGGACCGGGCCGTGTCGTTGCCGGTGCCCGTCGGCACGAGCCCCAGCGGCACGTCCGTCCCGGCGACGAGGTTCGCCCCGAGGTTGACCATGCCGTCGCCGCCGACCACGACGAGTGCGTCGGGCCGTTCGCGGTCGAGCTCGCGACGGGCGGCCGCGACCAGGTCGTCGTAGGTCGTCTCGGTGAGCGGGACCACCGTGTGGCCGGCGGCCCTCAGATCGTCGAGCACCTTGCCCCCTCGGCCGGATCGGCCACCGGCGGAGGCACCGGGGTTGACCGCCACGACCAGGCGGAGGGGCGTCGGGGTCATGGGGACGATCATGCCAGCCGGGCGGTCGCGGGGCGCGGGCGGCTGGCCGGGCGCGGGCGGCTGGACGGGTGCGGGTGCGGGTGCCTGGCCGGGTGCGGGCGCCGGTGGGCGGCGGGCCGGGCGGGCCGCCGGGCGCGGCGGGCATACTGGATGCCGACGACCTGACGAGAGGCACCCTCACCATGAGCAGCACCCACGGCACCACGACCACCGCGACCCCGGCCCCCTACGAGCCGACGATCCGCGAGTCGCCCAACCGCGGGGTCGGACTCTTCGTCGGCACGGTCTTCCTGCTGCTCGGCGCCATCGGGTTCCTGGTCGAGGACATGGGCACGTTCTTCTCGACGCGGGGCGCGTCGCTCTGGTTCGTCTGGAACCTCAACCCGGCGCTGGTCGTCGTCTGGGTGCTGGCGGGTGCCGCCCTGATCATCGCGGGGGCGTCGTCGCGGGCGAGCGCCCGCTACATCAACACGTGGGTCGGCCTGATCTTCGTCGTGTTCGGCGTCGCGGGGTTCTTCCTCGAGGGCACCGACGTGAACTTCCTGGCCTTCAACCTCGGCGACAACGTCACGCACCTCGTCGGTGGCCTGCTGCTGCTCGCGACGGCCGCGGGCGCCGAGCGCCGCCGCCGCTGAGGCCGCACCCCGCACCCGCACCCGCACCCCGCACCCGCACCCCGCGAAGCGGCGCTGAGCGATTTGCCTAGGCAGGGTGTTTTTCGCCGGTCGTGGGGGTGGGGCGACGCGCACACGTGCCACACCCCGCGAAGCGGCGCTGAGCGATTTGCCTAGGCAGGGTGTTTGCGCCGGATGACGGGGTGACGCGCAGTCGGCATGCCGTCCGGGGCGTGCGGGCCACCTGCAGGTCCATGGGGATCGTCGCCGGGGGGCTACCGGCACCGCGCCTCCTTGACTATGGTTAGGGTCACCTAACCGAGGTCACCCAGGAGGTGCGCACCATGACCGTCGTCATCCCCTTCTCCGAGGCGGTACGCGAGCGCACGGCCGAGCGCGTGCCGGCCGACGTCGGCTGCTCGTTCATGACCGACCTGCTGATCGGCCGCGGCACGCGCGACGACTACGTGCAGCTGTTGGCCCAGCACTTCTTCGTCTACTCCGCACTCGAGGACGCCGCCGAGCGGTGGTCGGGCGACCCGGTCGTGGCACCGTTCCTCGCTCCGGGGTTGACCCGGCTGCCGGCCATCGAGGCCGACCTGGCGTTCTTGCTCGGCGACGACTGGCGGGCACTCGTGTCGCCGCTGCCGACGACCCGCGCCTACGTCGACCGCATCGACCGGGCGTCGAGCTGGGCCGGCGGCTTCATCGCGCACCACTACACGCGGTGCCTCGGCGACCTGTCGGGTGGGCACCTCATCCGCAGCATCCTGCAGCGACGGTTCGGGTTCGACACCAACGGCGTCGGGTTCTTCCTCTTCGCCGAGATCGCCGAGCCGAAGTCGTTCAAGACGACCTACCGCCGTCAGCTCGACGCCGTCGCGTGGTCCGCCGCCGAGCGCGAGCGCGTGCTCGACGAGGTCTGCGCCGCCTACCGGTTCAGCACCGAGCTGTTCGCCGACCTCGCCGCCGCGAAGGCCGCCGTCTGACCCGAGGCGCGGGCCCGGCGCTCAGCCCGCGGCGGCCGTGCGGCCCTTCGCGCCGACAGGACGGTCGCCCGCACCGGTCGCGCGCTCAGCCCGCGGCGGTCGTGCGTCGTTCGCGCTCGCGCCCGAGCTCTGCTCGCTCGCGTGGGCCGCGTCGCCGCCACCGCGGGCGTCCGCGGCGGCCTGGATCGCGGGCACGCGCGACGCCTCGCTCATGAACCGGCGCACGTCGAGGTCGACGATGATGTCGGCCGGCCGCAACGGGCGTGAGAGGTAGAGGCCGTCGAGCGAGGTGATGCGACTCAGGGCGACGTAGGTCTGCCCGGCGCTGAACACCCGCGAGCCGAGGTCGACGACGGCCCGGTCGTAGGTCTTGCCCTGCGACTTGTGGATCGTCACGGCCCAGGCGAGGCGCAGCGGGAACTGCGTGAACTCGGCCACGACGTCTTTCTTGAGCTGCTTGGTGGTCGCCGAGTACGAGTACTTGTGCTTCTCCCACACGACGGGTTGCACCTCGTGCACCTCGCCGTCGACCTCGACGAAGACGGTGTCGCGCACCCGGGTGACCACGCCCGTGGTGCCGTTCACCCAGCGCTGCTCGGAGTCGTTGCGCAGGAACATCACCCGCGCCCCGACCTTGAGCTCGAGCGCCTCGTCGGCCGGGTAGGCCCGACCGCCGAACTCACCGCTGACCTCGGCCTTGGCCGTCATCACCTTGCCCGACAGTCGGTCGAGCTCGACCTTGTTGATGCGGTTGACGGTGTCGTTGCGGGTGGCGAGCGTGATGGCCCCGCCGTCGGTCGGCACCGGTCGAGCACCCGCGGCGTTGAGCGCACCCGCGATCTCGGCCGTGACGCGGCCGTGCCGCACGGCGTTGAGCATCTCTTTGAAGTCGCCCTCGGTCTGCCGGTGGATGAACGCGAGCTCGTAGATGCGCAGGCTCGCCTCGGCCCACACCTTGGCGTCGAAGAACCACATCGACCGGTAGTTGTCGCGGAAGTACTCGCGCTCTTCGGCGTCGCCCGGCACCGGCGGCAGCTGGTACGGGTCGCCGAACAGCACCACCTGCACGCCGCCGAACGGCTCGTGCTTGCGCTGCCGGGCCTGGCGGAGCGAGCGGTCGATCGCGTCCATCAGGTCGGCGTTGACCATCGAGACCTCGTCGATGACCAGGGTGTCGATGGTGTTGAGCAGCTTGCGCAGCTCGGCGTTCTGCTCGATGTCGTGGTCGGCGATCAACCCGACCGAGAGGCGGAACAGCGAGTGGATCGTCTGGCCGCCGACGTTGAGCGCGGCGACGCCGGTGGGGGCGCAGATGACGATCTGCTTCGAGGTGTTCCACGACAGGTGGTTCAGCAGCGTCGACTTGCCCGTGCCCGCCCGACCCGTGACGAAGATGTGCTCGCGGGTGTTCTCGATCGCGTCGTACAGCGCCTGCTGTTCGGCGGAGAGGGCCACGCTCACGACGACGAGCACCTTTCGACAGGGGGTGGGGAGGGCACCAATCTACCCGCGACCGAGGCGACGCTCGGCTCTCCGTGACCCGCGCCTCCTATTGTTGTCGTCATGTCGTCGTCTGTGGGGGAGGGGACGCGCCCGTCGCTCGGCTGGCCGTTCGTCGCCATCTGGGGCGGGGCGCTGCTCTTCGTGCTGATCGGTTTCTGGGTCACGGTCGTGGCGCTGAACGCGACCGTCTACAGCGCCGCCGGGTTCGCCCGCGGCTACGTGGCGGCGGTCGACCGGGGCGACACGTCGAGCGCGTTGACGCTCGCGGGCGTCACGCCGACCGACCAGCTGGCCGACTCGCTGCTCGAGGTGCCCTCGCTCGGCGGCGTCGAGGACGTGACCGAGGTGGGCGACGTCGACCTCGGTGACGACGTCCACGCGATCACGCTGTCGTACTCGATGCGGGGCACGTCGGCCACCGCCGAGGCGCCGGCGCAGTCCCAGTTCGTCGTGCAGCGGGCGGGCACCCGGTTCGGGCTGTTCCACGCGTGGCGCTTCGTGCAGGCGCCGACCGCCTCGCTCGACGTGACGCCGCAGCACGACGCCCGCTTCACGGTCGACGGCCGCGAGGTCACGACCGACGCCCCCGACGTCGCGACCCGCTTCACGGTGCTCGCCCCGTCGCGGTTCGAGCTGGGCCACTCGTCCGAGTACCTCGAGGCGCCGACCGTCGAGGCCGACGTCGTCTCCGTCGGGGCCACCTCGGGCGTCGCGGTCGAGGTCCAGCCACGGGCCGCGTTCGTCGAGGCCGTGCAAGACATGGTCGACCGCCAGCTCGACGAGCAGTGCGTGACGCAGCAGGTGCTGCTGCCGGCCGGGTGCCCGTTCGGCCGACAGGTCGACGACCGGGTCACCGACGACCCGACGTGGACGGTTCCCGTGCACCCCGTCGTCTCGATCGTGCCCGGTCCGTCCGGGCAGTGGCAGGTGCCCGGCGTCGCCGGCACCGCCCACCTCGTCGTCGGCGCCCAGTCCCTCTTCGACGGCAAGCGGTACACGATCGACGAGGACGTCCCGTTCACCGTCACGTACCTCATGCGCATCAGCACGGCCGACGAGCTGACGTTCGAGTAGGAGGCGCGGGTCGGCCCGTCGGGGACGGTCCCGTTCACGCCGTGGCGGCACCCGCCCGCTCGAGGTCGAGCACGTCGGCGCCACCGAAGGTCGCGCGGTAGGCGCGCGGCGTCGTGCCGAGCACGCGGGCGAAGTGGTGCCGCAGGACGGCCGCCGAGCCGAAGCCGGCCTCGTCGGCGATCGCGTCGATGCCGAGGCCCGTCGCCTCGAGCAGCTCCTGCGACCGCAGGAGGCGCTGGCGGGTGAGCCACGCCCCGGGCGTCGCCCCCAGCTCGGCCTTGAACCGCCGGGCGAACGTGCGCGGCGACATGTGCGCCCTCGCGGCCAACCCCTCGATGCTCAGGTCGTCGCGGAGGTGTCCGAGCATCCAGTCCGTCAGCGGCGCGAGCGAGTCGTCGACCTCGACCGGCAGCGGCGTCTTGACGAACTGGCTCTGGCCGCCGTCGCGGTGCGGCGGCACGACCATCCGACGGGCGATCACGTTCGCCGCGGCGGCTCCGTGCTCGCGTCGGACCAGGTGCAGGCAGGCGTCGATGCCGGCCGCGGTGCCCGCGCTCGTGATGACGCGACGGTCCTCGACGAAGAGCACGTCGGGGTCCACGTCGACGGCGGGGTGGGCCCGCCGCAGCGCGTCCGAGTACCGCCAGTGCGTCGTCGCCCGTCGGCCGTCGAGCAGCCCGGCCTCGGCCAGCACGAAGGCGCCGCTGCAGACGCTGAGCAGCCAGGCCCCGCGCGCCTCGGCCGCGACGAGCAGCTCGCGGACGGCCGGCGAGACGAGCTCGGCCCGGTCGGGCCGGTTCCACAGGGCGGGCACGCAGACGACGTCGGCGTCGGTCGCCGCGTCCAAGCCGAGGTCGACCGTGATCGAGAAGCCCTGGTTCGTCCGCACGAGCCCGGGTCGCTCGGTCACGATGCGGTGCTCGAACGGAGGCGCGCCCTCGTCGGTCCGGTCGAGGCCGAACACCTCGCAGAGCACCCCGAACTCGAAGGGGGCGACGCCGTCGGCGACGATCGTGGCGACGGTGCGGAACGGGGGCATGGTGGCTCCTGAGGGGGGACGAGCCGCACGACGCCACGGAGTGGACACGGCGCCACGTCTTCTCGTGGCGTCGTGTCCACTTCGTGGCGGTGTGGCGGTGTGGCGGTGTGGCGGCGGGGCGGTGCGGGCGAGGGTGGCTGGGTGGCGGAACGGGCGAGCGAGGCGGCATCCGAGCGTGGCGGGATGTCGACGGGTGGTGGCCAGACTGCCACTCGTGGCAGGACCTGTCCACTCGTAGGGTTCCTGCCATGACCACCGAGCCCCGACCGACCGCCGCCCTCCTCGACGAGGTGCTCGCGCCTCCTTCGTCCGTCGCCGCCCGGGCGCTCGAGGCCGCCGCGGTGGTGTCGAGCCCGGCCCTGCTCGCGCACAGCCGACGGTCGGCGGCGCTCGCCGTCGACCTCGGCCGCCGGGAGGGGCTCGCGTTCGACCACGAGTTGCTGTTCGTGGCGGCGGCGCTGCACGACGTGGGACTCGCCGCCCCCTTCGACAGCCACGCCGAGCCGTTCGAGCGGGCCGGGGCGGAGGTCGCCCGCGTGTTCGCGTCGGGGGCGGGCTGGTCGGCCGAGCGGGCGCAGAGGCTCGTCGACGTGATCGTGCGGCACATGTGGCCCGCGGTGTCGGCCGACCTCGACGTCGAGGGGCACCTGCTCGAGCGGGCGACGAGCCTCGACGTGTCGGGGGTGGGCGGCGACGACTGGCCGGTCGAGCTGCTCGGAGCCCTGGTCGGACGCCTGCCGCGTGACGGCTTCGGCGTCGAGTTCGGCGGGCTGGTCTCGGCGCAGGCGCACCGCAAGCCCGGGTCCGAGGCCGCACGGACCATCCGCGCGGGCATGCGCGACCGGATCGCGGCGAACCCGCTCGACCGGCTCTGACCCGCGACGGCCCTCGGGTCGCGAGCCGGGTGCGTGCCTCGGGTCGCACCACGCTCGCGTCGCGGAACCACCCTCGTGCGTGGTTCGACGACGCGGCGGTGGTGCGACCCGCCCCGGGCGGCGGGCCCCCCGCGGCACGCGCGGTGCACCGCGGCCCCAGAGGCGCCGCTGCCATACTGAGCCCGTGGCTGGCGAGGACGTGGCGGGCGATGACGTGGTCGACGGGGCGCGGCCTCCGGCGACCCTCGTCGACGTCGCCGCGCGGGCGGGGGTCAGCCTCAAGACGGCGTCCCGCGCCCTGAACGGCGAGCCGCACGTCGCGGACGAGACCCGCCGCCGCGTGGTGCGCGCGGCCGAAGGGCTCGCCTTCCGCCTCAACGGGCCGGCGAGCATGCTGCGACGGGGCATCCGCTCGACGGTCGTCGGCTTCGTCACGGGCGACCTCGCCAACCCGTTCTACGCCGCGATCGCGTCCGGTCTCGAGCAGGAGCTCCGCGGGCACGGCATGCAGCTGGTGGTCGCCAGCACCGACGAGGACGGCGCACGCGAGCGCGAGCTCGTCGACGAGCTGGTGTCGCGGCAGGTGCGGGCGCTCGTCGTGGCGTCGACCCGCGCCTCCCACGTCGACATGGGGGTGCTCCAGGAGCGCGGCGTGCGCGTCGTGTTCGTCGACCGCCCGCCCGTCGGCCTGCAGGCGGACGCCGTGCTGCTCGACAGCGCCGCGGGCGCCCGGGTCGCGGTCGAGCACCTCCTGGCCCACGGCCACCGTCGGATCGGCTTCGTGGGCGACTACTCGCGGCTGTCGACGCACCTCGAACGGTTGACCGGGTACGGCGAGGCGCTCGACGCCGCGGGCGTCACCGGCTGGCGCGAGTGGGTGCGCGAGGACCGCCACGACGCCGCGTCGGCCCGCAGCGGCATGCGCGACCTGCTCTCGTCGCCCGAGCCGCCGACCGCCGTCTTCACGAGCAACAACCGGGTGACGATCGGGGCGCTCTCGGCGTTGCGGGGCCTCGCCGCGCCTCCTGCCCTCGTCGGGTTCGACGACTTCGAGCTCGCCGACCTGCTGGGCGTCACCGTCGTGTCGCACGAACCCTGCGAGATGGGACGCGAGGCCGCGCGCCTCGCGCTCGAACCCACCGGGCCCGGGCGTGAGCGGGCGGCCCGGCGGGTCGTCATCCCCACGACGCTCGTGCCGCGCGGCTCGGGCGAGGTCGGCCCGGGGGTCGGCTGGCGCTGAGCCGTCGACCGACGGCCACCCCCGACCGACACCGAACACGGCGACGCCCCACGCACGGCGACGCCCCACGCACGACGACGCCCCACGCACGACGGCGCCCCACGCATGGCGACGCCCCCGACCGGCGACGACCCCCGGCCGGAGGGCCGAGGGTCGTCGTCGTGGGCCGGGCGGCGGGCCGCCCGGCCGCTACAGGGTGTCCGCCCCGAGCAGCGAGCGGCGGCGGCGACGGGTCGCCTCGATGCCGAGCGCGAGGGCGCCCGCGGCCAGCAGGATGCCGGCCAGCACGCCCGCGTCGAGCGGCCGTCCGACGGTGCCGCCCGTGTAGGCGAGGTCGCCGTCGTACGAGCCGGGTCGCACCGGCGCCGCACCCGTGTCGGCCGGCGCCACGTCGACGACACCGAACGCGACGCGCACGGCCACCTGCGACGTGCCTCCCAGGGCCTCGACCTCGTGGGCGCCCGTGGTGGCGTCGGCCGGGACGGTGAACGAGCCGCGGACGATGCCGTCCGCGTCGGCGGTCACCGTGCCGAGCGCGATCGGGTCGCTGAACAGGGTCAGCGCGACCGTCTCGTTCGGCGCGAACCCGTCGCCGTCGACCGGCACGACCGTGCCGCGCGTCGCGGACCCGGCCAGCACCCGCAGAGAGGGCGCGTAGACGACCGGATCACCGGGCTCGCCGGGCGTCCCGGGCTCGCCGGGCGTCCCGGGGTCGCCGGGCGTGCCGGGGTCGCCGGGCGTGCCGGGCTCTCCGGGCTCGCCCGTCCCGGGCCCCGGGTCGACCGGAGCCGCCGCGACCGCGACGGTCGTCGTGCCCGCCGCGCTCGAGCGTCCGTCGTCGGCCGTGACCGTGACGGTGTAGCTGCCCGGCAGCGCGTAGGCGTGTGTCCCCGAGACGACGCCGCCCGAGACCGTGCCCGGGGTGACGGCCGTGCCGTCGCCCCAGTTGACGGTCGCGGTCACGGTGCCGTCGGCCGGCACGGCGTCGACGCCGTCCGCACCGCCGGTCACCGTGGCCAGCGCACCCGTGACCTCGGTGCCCGCGGTGCCCGAGAGCCCCGCCGTGCTGCCGGTCACCGCGAGGTCGGCCGGAGGCGCGAGGCGCGTCCCGTCCGTCGCCAGCGCGAACACGTGGATGCGTCCGGCGGCCCGGGGGTCGCCCGTCTGCACCGGCAGCGTCAGCGACACGGCCGTCTTGCCCACGGGCAGGGTGACCGGTGCCGTGGCGTAGACCCCGGCGACGGCGCCGTCCGAGCCGTTCGCCCCGTTCGTCCGCCCCTGCGAGGTCGCGACGACCACGTTGCCGAAGGCCGGCGTGGTGACGCCCGCCGTCCAGTCGCCGAACTCGATCGGGAACGGCTGGGTGCTGCCGTCGTCGAAGGTGAGCGTGCCGACCGTCTGTTGCGCCCGCTCGTTCGCGGTGCCGATCACCGACAGCTGCGTCACGTCGTCGCCGAGGTGCAGGGGCAGCACCTGGCCGGCGCCGGTCGCGTTGTCGGGCTCGCCCGCCGGGATGGCCGGCAGGTCGAAGTCGAGCGCGGTGCCGGGCACGGCGACCGTGGTCCCCTGCACGAAGCCGGCGTCGGCCAGCGACGGACGGGAGAACCCGTTCTGCAGGTAGTCGCAGTTCGCGGCCTGGCCCGGTTCGCCGAGGCAGACGCTGTCGAACGCGCCCACGAGGGTCGGGGCGGTCCGGGTGACGGCGAGGTCGACCGTGGTGCTGGCCGAGTCGGTGCCGTCGGTCGCGGTGACGATGGCCGTGTAGGTGCCCGGTGCGTCGAAGGTCGTCGCGGGTGCCTCGACGTCCCAGCCGCCGAGCGCCGTCGCGGTGAGCGTCGCCGCCTGCGGCCCCCGGCCGTCGAGCCAGTCGACCGTCGCCACGAGCCCGTCGGGCACGGTGGTCCCGGACGAGGAGGCGCTGGTCACCGTCGCCACGGAGCCCGCGAACGCGGTCCCCGCCTCGATGCTCAGCCCCGGCTTGCCGTTGAGGGTGAACTCCCCGCCGGTCGCCGTGGTGTCGGCCATCAGCTCGAGCTCGGACAGCGTCGCCGCCCGGCCGTCGGTGGTGCCGGTCGTCGAGATCCGGTACCAACTGAACGGACGCGGGTCGGTGACGGTGAACGGCCGGGTCTGCAGCGCCGACGGGAAGGTCTGCCCGGTGCGCTCGTCGAGCGGCAGCCAGGTGGTGCCGTCCGTCGAGCCCTCGAGCGTCCACCCGGTGGGTGCCGCCGAGCCGGTCGGCCCGTTCGTCAGCGTGTAGCGCGAGACCGTGACCGGCCCCGAGGCCGACCGCCAGGTGACGGCGGCGTCCGGCAGGTCGAACGTCACGGGCGTGACCGCCGAGTCGTCGACCAGGCGGTCGAGCGTGGTGCCGTCGCTCGAGGTCAGCACGCCCTGGCCGGGCGTCGTGGCGTCGACCAGCGGCGTGGGCACGTCGACCGGCTCGGGGGCGTGCGCCGCCCACGTGCTCGGCGTCGTGCCCATGGTGAGGTCGAGCGTCCCGCCGGCGGCGACGGCCGCCTGCGACAGCGAGGCGGTGTCGATCGCCTCACCGTTCAGGCGGGCCGACTGCACGTAGACGGCGTCGTTCGAGTTGCCCTCGGCACGCACCGTGAACGTCCCGCCCGACGCGAGGTGCAACGTCGCCTCGTCGAAGAGCGGCGAACCGATCGTGTACGAGTCGGTGCCCATGGCGAGCGGGTAGAAGCCGAGCGCCGAGAACACGAACCACGACGACATCTCGCCGTTGTCCTCGTCGCCGGGGTAGCCCTGGCCGATGTCGCTGCCGACGAACAGGCGCTGCGTGATCTCGCGCACCACCCGCTGGGTCGTCGCCGGGTCGCCGTTGGCGGCCGAGATGTAGGGGATGTGGTGCGACACCTGGTTGCTCATGCCGAGCTGACCGATGCGCACGTCGCGCGCCTCCACCATCTCGTGGATCACGCCGCCGTAGCCGCCGGGCTTGTCCGCCTCCTCGGGGGTGCCGTAGAACTCGGCGAGCTTGGCGTCGAGGCCGTCCGAGCCGCCGTACAGCGCGGCGAGCCCGGCGACGTCGAACGGCGCGTGGAAGGCGAAGTTCCAGCCGTTCGTCTCGGTGTAGGCGCCGCCCCACGACTCGGGGTCGTAGGCGTCCGCGGCCTGCTGGAACGTGCCGTCGGCGTTGCGGGCCTGGAAGAAGCCGATCGACGGGTCGAACAGCGACCCGTACTCGCGGGCGCGGTCGAGCAGCCAGGCCGACTCCTCCTTCAGCTGCGCACGCCGCGCCTCCGGGGTGGCGGGGTCGTCGGCGAGCTTCGCCGCCATCTGCCCGAGCCCGAAGTCGTTGATGTGGCCCTCGAGCCCCCACGAGACGCTCTCGCCCGTCGTGGCCGGCGTGTAGCCGAGGAAGAGCGACTGGTCGAGGCCCTTGCGCCCCACGCCGCTCTCGGTCGGCTGGACCGACGCGTTCTTCAACGCGGCGTCGTAGGCCTCGAGCGCGAGAGGGCCGTCGACCGCGCCCTTGACGTAGGCGTCGGCGAACGCGACGTCCGAGCTCGTGCCCGTCATCAGGTCGGCGTAGCCGGGGCTCGACCAGCGGGCGATCCAGCCCGAGTCGCGGTACATCTGCACGAAGCCGTCCATGAGGTCGCTCGCGACGTCGGGGTAGAGCATCGAGTAGGCGGGCCACACGGTGCGGTAGGTGTCCCAGAAGCCGTTGTTGACGTAGACCTTGCCGCTCTTCACCTGCGCGTTCGTGGTCGTGTCGGTCGCGGTGCCCTGCACCGGTGCCACGGGGCTGGCGTAGCGGTAGTCGGGCGCCGCGGCCGTGCCGGTGTTCTCGAACTGCGAGTTCGGGTACATGTTCAGCCGGTAGAGGCTGCCGTACAGGGTCGCGAGCTGGTCGTCGCGGGCCCCCTTCACGGTGATGACGCCGAGCCGGTCGTCCCACTGGCGGGCGGCGTCGGCCTGCACCTCGTCGAAGCTGCGCCCGGTGACCTCGAGGTCGAGGTTGCGGGTCGCCTGCTCGAGCGAGATGAACGACGTCGCGAGCCGCAGCTCGACGACGCCGGCGGGGCTTCCGGAGGCGCTGGTCGCCGAGGCGTCGAACGACGCGTACTGCGCGCCGTCGCGGTCACCGGCCGGCAGGCCCACCGAGGTGGGCGTGCGGTCGAACGTGCCGCTGACGAACATGCGCGTCGCGCCCGTCGACAGGCCAGAGCCGCCCTCGACCCACCCGCTGACCGTGCCGTCGGCCGAGACGACCAGGCCGGACGTTCCGGCCACGCGGTCGACGATGACGCTGCCCGTGCGGGCGGCGCTCGCCGGGTCGGTGCCGGCGGTCTCGGGGAACGCGAAGCGCATCACGGCGCCGTGATCGGTCGGGGTGACGGCGGCCTCGAGCCCGCTGGTGGTCTGCACGGCGTAGAGGTCGGGTCGGGCGATCTCGTCGCCGTGGTCGAACGACAGGGCACGGGTGGTGAGCGTCGCGTCCGGCGCGCCCGCGCCTCCGGCCCCGGCGGCCGTCGTCGAGGGCAGGATCGCGAGCTGGTTGCGGTCGCCCATCCACGGGCTCGGCTCGTGCGAGACGCCGATGCCCTGCAGGGTGGGCAGGTTCGACGCGTCGTTGCCGCGGGCGTAGTCGTAGAGCCAGGTCTGGCTCGACGCGTTCGTCATCGGCGTCCAGAAGTTGAAGCCGTTCGGCACCGTCGCCGCCGGGATGTCGTTGCCCCTGCTGAAGCTGCCCGTCGAGTTGGTCCCGCGACGCGTGTCGACGTGCTCCACCAGGCTCGACCCGTCCACCCGGGCGGGTGCCGGGTCGAGGTCGAGGTCGTCGATCCAGCCCTGGAAGCGCGTGTCGGCGGTGCCTCCGGCGTTGTCGTAGGTGAAGACGACCGACTCGACGGTCTTCCCGGCGAGGTCGCCGAGGGGGATGCGCACCGAGTTCCACTGGTCGGCGTAGAGGATCTTCGACGACCCCTGGGCGGCGGCCGAGACGCCCTCGCCGTGGGCGTCGACGACGCCGTCGGCGGCGCTGACGCGCGAGCCGTCCGAGAGCACGAGGTCGACGGCCGCGTAGGTCGCCGGGTACTGCAGGTCTCCGCCCAGCTCGGGGAAGACCTTGTACGAGAACTCGCTGCTCTCGCCGATGGCCAGGTCGAGGCCGTCGTAGAGCACGTTGCTGGCCGAGGCGGGCCCGGCGGCGGTGTGCTCGCCCGCGTAGCGCAGCGACTTCGTGCCGCTGAAGCCGGCGCCCGGCTTCATGTTCGGGCCGCTGACCGGGCCCGAGCCCACGACGGTCACCATCGGACCGGCGGGAGGCGCGGCGTCGGTCCCGTCGTTCAGCGTCCAGTCGGCGAGCTGGGTCAGGCCGGCCCCGCCGTTGGCCGTGATGTCGAGTCGGTACGCGTCGTAGGCGGCCGGCGCGGGGACGGCGAAGTCGACGGTCGTGCCGCGCCCGGCGAAGGCGGTGCCGGCCCGCTGGTCGACCGTCGTCCAGGTCGCGCCGCCGTCGGTCGAGCCGAGCAGGGTCACGTCGCGGGGGTCGCGGGTGGGGGCGTCGTTCGCGCTCGTCAGCGACCAGGTCGCCGCGGTCTGCGGCGAGTCGAGCAGGTACGTGATGCGGGCGGTGGGCTCGAAGGCCAGCCACTTGCTCGCCGGGTTGCCGTCCGACAGGTTGACCGCGACCTCGCCCGGGCCGTTCTCGGCGCTGGCCGAGACGTCGGTGACGTGACCGAGCAGGCTGCCGGGCGCGAAGCCGGTCGAACCGGTGACGTTGACCGGCTCGCCGAAGGGCGTGCTGGCCAGCGGCTGCGCGTCGGCGGCCTCGAAGCTCGTGCGCCAGTCGCTGCCGGCGGCCACGGCCCGGCGGGTGTCGGCGTCGCCGCCGCCGTCGGCCGCGTTCGCGGGGCCCGCCCCCACGAGCGTGCCCGTCAGGGCCAGTGCCGTCGCCGTCGTCATCACCCCCGCCCGTCTCGCTCGTGCGACCCAGCGTGCGCCCCCGCGCTGCCGGATGACCTGGACACGACCTGACGCCATCGTCACTCTCCTGGGGTTCGATCCCGTGATCTCGGGTGCGGTCGCCCGGTCGGGGCGACTCGCGATGCACGACGAGCGACGCGTGTCGTCGATGACAGCGTTGTCATGCGAGTCCTGTCTATCCGACCCGACACCCCCCGGTCAAGGGGGTCGACCCGCGGCCCCGTCGCCCCCTCCCGTTGCCGGTCTCGACCGGCTAGAATGATGCAAACGTATGAATCAGGAGATCACCCGCATGGCACACCCCCTCGAGTTCGGCCTCGACACCTTCGGCGACATCACCGACCGCCTCGACGGCAGCCCGGTCACGCACGCCGAGGCCATCCGCAACCTGGTCGAGCAGGCCGTCCTCGCCGACCGGGTCGGCCTCGACTTCATCGGCGTCGGCGAGCACCACCGCAAGGACTTCGCCGTCTCGGCCCCCGAGGTCGTCCTCGCCGCGATCGCCGCCCGCACCGAGACCATCCGCATGGGTTCGGCCGTCACGGTGCTCAGCTCGGACGACCCCGTGCGGGTGTTCCAGCGCTTCGCCACGGTCGACGCCGTCTCGAACGGCCGCGCCGAGGTCATCCTGGGCCGCGGCTCGTTCACCGAGTCGTTCCCGCTCTTCGGCCTCGACCTGCAGGACTACGAGGTGCTCTTCGAGGAGAAGATCCAGCTCTTCGCCGAGCTGCTGAAAGAAGGCCCGACCACCTGGTCGGGCACCGTGCGCGCCGGCCTCGACGCGCAAGAGGTGTACCCGAAGACCGAGGGCGGCTCGATCCGCACCTGGGTCGGCGTGGGCGGGTCGCCGCAGTCGGTCATCCGCGCGGCGCACTACGGGTTCCCGCTCTTCCTCGCGATCATCGGCGGGCAGCCCGCCCAGTTCGCGCCCTACGCCGACCTCTACCGCCGCGCGCTCGGCGAGTTCGGCCACGAGTCGCAGCCGATCGCGATGCACTCGCCCGGTTTCGTGGCCGAGACCGACGCGGAAGCCAAGGAGGCGCTGTTCCCGTACCAAGAGGAGCAGACGAACCAGCTCGGTCGCGAACGCGGCTGGCCCCCCTACAGCCGCGCGCAGTACGAGGCCAGCGCCAGCTCGACCGGGGCGCTCTACGTGGGCTCGCCCGAGACCGTCGCGACGAAGATCGCGCAGAACATGCGCCTGCTCGGCGCGACGCGCTTCGACATGCGGTACAGCATGGGGCGCCTGCCGCACGAGCTCATGATGCGCAGCATCGAGCTGTACGGCACGAAGGTCGTGCCGCTGGTGCGCGAGATGCTCGCGTAGCCCGACCCGCGCCTCCTCGGCCCCGCACCCACCCCGCACCCACCCGGCTCGCACCACACCGCGTTTCGTGCACCGCACCCCGACTAGTCGCGGTGCCGTGCACGGAACGCGGTGCGCTGCGGCCCGCACCCCGGGCGCGGGCCGGGGTCAGCAGGTCAGCGGGTGCGCTCGCGCTGGTGCGACAGCGCCTCGAGCTGCTCGTTGTACGCCCTGAGCTCGGCGTCGTCGTCGCGGTCGGCCTGGCGGTCCTTGCGCACCGCCTCGCGGCCGTCGCTGCGCTGCCACATGATCGCGACCGCGATCGCCATGATGATCGTGGGGATCTCGCCCACGCTCCAGGCGATGCCGCCGGCGACGTACTGGTCCTGCATCGGCGTCGCGCCCCAGGTGCGACCCATGGCGCCGTACCAGTCGGCCAGGAAGAGACCGGACGCGCTCATGATGCCCAGGCCGAAGAACGCGTGGAACGCCATGGTCGCGAGCAGCACGACGAGCCGTGCGGGGTAGGGCAGCCGACCCTTGACCGGGTCGATGCCGATCATCGACTGCACGAAGAGGTAGCCGGTGATGACGAAGTGCACGATCATCCAGTAGTGGCCGACGTGGGTCGTCGTCGCCCAGCTGAACAGCGGCGTGTAGTAGAACGCCCAGAGCGAGCCGGCGAACAGCACGGCCGAGACGATCGGGTTGCTGACCACGGTCGCCGCGCGCGAGTGCACGAGGATCATGATCCACTCGCGGCCGCCCCGCGTGCCGTCGGTGCGCTTCTTGACGGTGCGCAGCGCGAGCGTCACCGGCGCACCCGGCACGAGCAGCACGGGTACCAGCATGCCGAGCGCCATGTGCGCGAGCATGTGGGTGCTGAACAGGTACTCCTCGTAGACGTTCGGGGCGCCGCAGGTGATGTAGAACAGCACGGCGAGGCCGGCCACCCACGAGACCGTGCGCCCGATCGGCCACCGGTCGCCGCGGCGGTGCAGGCGCACGACGCCGGCCAGGTAGAAGAAGACGCCGAAGGCGCAGAGCAGGCCCCAGAGCAGGTCGACGTTCCACTCGGTGAGGTAGCGCAGCGGCGTCAGCTCGGGCGGGAGCGCCTCCTCGGTGAGGATGACCGCGGGCGTCGGGTCGGCCAGGTCGGTGGCGGCGACCTGCTCGACCGGGGTGGCCGTGCGGGCCAGCGCGGCCGCGACGCCCGACGCCAGGCCCATGAACGCGAGCTCGGCGGTGACGAACCACCAGAACGGCTTCGCGGTGGCCTTGGGGTGGGTCGCGAGGCGACCGACGAGCCAGCGTCGCTGCACCACGCCGAACAGGCCCAGGGCGACGAGCGCGAACGTCTTGACCAGCACGAGCACGCCGTAGCCCGACGTGAGGGCCGACCAGTCGCCGATGCGGATCGCGGCGCTGCCGATGCCCGAGACCGCGACGACCACGAAGCAGACGATCGCCACGCTCGAGTAGCGCGCGAGCACGATCGCCAGGCGCCCGCTCGAGAGGTGGCCGCGCAGCAGCACGATGGCGAGCAGGCCGCCCAGCCAGACCGAGGCGCCGACGAGGTGCAGGGCGAGGTCGGTGACGGCGGCGTCGTGGCCGCTCGTGCCGGCCGCGTGGCCCTGCTCGGCGATGGGGATGAGCCCGCCGGCGGCGAGCACGGTCACGGCGACGACCAGCCAGATGTTGCGGACGACGAAGCAGAGCACGGTCACGGTCGCCGCGACGAGCGTCGTGACGAGCCAGGCGGTGCCGAGCTCGGTGTTCGTCAGGAAGAACGCGAGCGTGCGCCCGAACTGGTCGTCGAAGGTGACCGGCACGTTGGCGACGCTGAGGAACGTGAAGAACGTGGTGACCGCCGAGGCGACCGCCCAGAAGCCGGCGGCAGCGGCCGCGACGTCCATGGCGCGGTCGTACTCGCTCTCGCGCTTGCTCAGGGCGAAGCAGGTCAGGAAGAGCGTGCCGATGGTCAGCGCCGCCCCGACGTTGCCGAGCATCTTGGCCATCGGCAGGCCGTAGCGGACGACCTCGCCGGGGTCGACGACGAGGGGCGCGTCGGCCGCCCCGCCGAACTTCAGGGCGGCGAGGAGGGACGCGAACGCCACGAGCACGAGCAGTGCGGGGGCCGTGGTGCGGGCGAGTCTGGGCATCGTCTACCAGGGTAAGTCGGATCACCTGGTGAACAGGCGGGGGTCCGGGCCGTCGCTCGACGTCGAGTGATCGGGGCGGGGCCCACGCCGAGGTGCGGGCCTCTGGACACCCGAGAAGGGGCGTGACGACCGAGGGTCGTCACGCCCCTTCTCGGGTGCTCGTGAGAACGAAGACTACTTGACGGCAGCCTTGAGCTTGCTGCCGGCGCTGACCTTGACGCTGTCGCTGGCGGCGATCTCGAGGGCCTCACCCGTCTGCGGGTTGCGGCCGGTGCGAGCGGCGCGGTGCGTCTTCTCGAAGGCGATCCACCCGGGGATGGTGACCTTCGTGCCGTCCGCGACCGACTTCGAGACGACGGAGAAGAACGCGTCGACGACGCCGCTGACGGCGGCCTGGCTCTGGCCGGACTCGGATGCGACAGCTGCGACGAGCTCGGTACGGTTCAGTGACTTGTCAGCCATGTAAATGTCCTCCTCGGACTTCGTTCGGTGTGACGAGACACGGCGTTCACCATGCCCGTGCGGTCGAGACCAGAGAGCCGAGGGCCCTGTGGAACCGGTTGAAACCTACCAGGAAGACTTCGTGATGCCCGGCAACTCGCCACGGTGGGCCATGTCGCGGAAACGCACGCGGCTGATGCCGTAGGCCTTGAGGTGACCGCGGGGGCGGCCGTCGACCGAGTCGCGGTTGCGGAGGCGGACCGGCGACGCGTTGCGCGGCAGCTTCTGCAGGCCGACGCGAGCGGCCTCGCGGCTCTCGTCCGAACCGTTCGGGTCGATCAGGGCCTTCTTCAGCTCGAGACGCTTCTCGGCGTAGCGGGCCACGATCTCGGCGCGCTGGTTGTTCTTGGCGATCATGCTCTTCTTGGCCATGGTTAGCGCTCCTCGCGGAATTCGACGTGCTTGCGGATCACCGGGTCGTACTTCTTCAGCACGAGACGGTCGGGGTTGTTGCGACGGTTCTTCTTGGTCACGTACGTGAAACCGGTGCCCGCCGTCGAGCGGAGCTTGATGATGGGACGGACGTCCTGCTGACGAGCCATTAGATCTTCTCCCCACGAGCGAGCAGGTCCTTGACGACCGACTCGATGCCACGGGCGTCGATGACCTTGATGCCCTTGGCGCTGAGCTGCAGCGTCACGTTACGACGAAGCGACGGCACGTAGTACGTCTTCTTCTGGATGTTCGGGTCGAAACGACGCTTGGTGCGTCGGTGCGAGTGCGAGATGTTGTGTCCGAAACCGGGAACGGCTCCGGTCACCTGGCAGGTTGCTGCCATGGTTTTCCTCCGTAGGTACCGTGAGGGCCGGAGCCCTCACCCAAGGTCACTTGTCGGCGCGCCGATCCCCCTGCACGATCGTCGGATCGCACGGTGTTGCCGGGAGGCGGTGCACATGGGCGCAGAGTGCGCCCAACCAAAGAGACAGCTTACGCGACACGCCCGAGCCCCCGCAACCCGCGCCTCCCGGCTCCGAGGCCGTCACGCGGGCGGGGGCCGACCGGGCACGACCCGGCGGGCCGAGGAGGCGCGGGTCAGCCCGCTGCAGCGGCGTCGGCGGCCGCGCGGGCCTCGAGCGTGCACGCGGGGCAGAGCCCGAACACGTCGACGACGTGCTGCGCAGCGGTGAACCCGTGCGTCGCGGCGACGTGCTGGGCCCAGGTCTCGACCTCGTCGGCCTCGATCTCGACGGTGGTGCCGCAGTTGCGGCAGATGAGGTGGTGGTGGTGCGTGCCCGGGGTGCAGGCGCGGTACAGGCTCTCGCCCTCCTGCTGCAGCGAGTCGGCCGAGCCGTCGGCGGCGAGGTCGGCCAGGGCACGGTAGACGGTGGCCAGGCCGATGCCGGTGTCGCGCAGGTGGGCGTGCAGCGCCTGGGCGCTGACGAACCCCTCGCTCGTGCCCAGTGCTTCTCGCACGGCCTCGCGTTGCCACGTGTTGCGTCGGACCACCACGTCGTCCTGCCTCTCTGTCCGTCAGACCCCGGAGTGTGCGTCGACCCTCTGTGCGTCGACCTGCGTTCGTCGACCCTGCGTGCGTCGATCTTCTGTGCGTCGAACCGTGTCAGGCCCCGGTCGAGGCCAAGGGTACCCGCGGGCCCCTGCGTGGCCCCGCGGCGGCGGCCGTCCGCCGCCAGCTCACGAGTCGGCAGACGAGCCAGATCGCGAACGAGATGGTCGTGACGTACGGGCTGATCGGCAGGCCGCCGCCGAGGGCGAGCAGGATGCCGCCGACGACCGACACGACGGCGAACGTCACGCTCAGCACCGGGACGAGTCGAGGGTTCACCGTCAGCCGCAGGGCCGCGGCCGCGGGCGTCACGAGCAACGACAGCACCAGCAGTGCGCCGATGATCTGCACCGACACGGCGACCGAGAGCCCGAGCACGAGCATGAACGCGATGCCGAGGGTGCGGACGGGAACGCCCGCCGCGGCGGCGACGTCCGGGTCGACGCTCGCGAAGGTCAACGGGCGCCAGATGACGACGAGCGTGACGACCACCACCGCCGAGATGGCGATCAGCCAGCCCAGCTGCGGGTTGTCGACCGACACGATCTGACCCGTCAGCAGCCCGAACTTGTTGGCCGACCGCCCCCGGTAGAGCGCCAGGAAGAGGATGCCGAGACCCAGCCCGAACGGCATGAGCACGGCGATGATCGAGTTGCGTTCGCGCGCGCGGGTGCCGAGCAACCCGATCAGCAGGGCGGCGACGAGGCTGCCGACGAGCGAGCCGCTGACGACGTTGACGCCGAGCAGCAGGGCCGCGGCCGCCCCGGCGAACGAGAGCTCGCTGATGCCGTGCACGGCGAAGGGCATGTTGCGCGTGATGACGAACGGGCCGATCAGGCCCCCGACCAGCCCGAGCACGGCCCCCGCGATGACGCTGTTGCGCACGAGCACGAGCAGTTCGCCGAAGTCCTGGAAGCTGAACAGCTGCGACCACAGGTCGGTCATCGGACGAGCCCGTCGTCGTCGGCCGGCTCGTCGACGTGGTGGTCGTGCCCGTCGTGGCTGCCGACGATGACGACGCGGCCCATGGTGCGGATCACGTCGACCGGCGTGCCGTAGAGGTCGCTGAGCACGTCGGCCCGCAGCACCTCGTCGGGCGTGCCGATGCGGAACCGGCCGCCGGCCAGGTAGAGCACCCGGTCGACGACGTCGAGGATGGGGTTGACGTCGTGGGTGACGAACACCACCGCGGCGTTCCGGGCGCGGCGCTGCTCGTCGATGAGGCGCGTCACCTCCCGCTGGTGCCGCAGGTCGAGCGAGATGAGGGGTTCGTCGCAGAGCAGCAGGGCGGGCTCGGCGGCGAGGGCCTGGCCGACGCGCGTGCGCTGCTGCTCGCCGCCGCTGAGGCTCGCGACGGGCGCGGTCGCGAACGGCGTGGCGCCGACCTCGTCGACCAGGGCGTCGATGCGGGCCCGTTCGGCGGCGGACTCGCGGCGCAGGCCCCACCGGTGGCCCGTCACGCCGAGGGCGATCATGTCGCGGGTGCGCAACGGGGTGCCGGACTCCATCAACCGCTGCTGCGGCACGTACCCGATGCGGCGGTGGCCGCGGCCGACCGGCCGCCCGAGGAACTCGATGCTGCCCTCGGTCAGCTGCTGCTGCCCGAGGATCGTGCGCAGCATGGTGGTCTTGCCCGCGCCGTTGGGCCCGAGCACGGCGACGAACTCGCCCGGCCGCACGTCGAGGTCGAGGCCCGACCACAGCGTCCGCCGGCCGAAGGTCACGCCGGCGTCGCGCAGGCGCAGCACGGCGTCGCCGCCGCCACCGGCCGAGGAGGCGCGGGTGGCGGCGGCGACGGAGGTCGCGCTGGCGGCGTCGGTCACTTGCCGAGCGCCTCCGAGATCGCGTCGATGTTGCTCTGTTGCCATGACACGTAGTCTTCCCCCTCGGGCAGCAGCTCGGTGACCGGCACGATCGCCACGCCCGCGTCGGTCGCCGCCGCCTCGACCTGCTCGGTCTCGGGGCTCGAGGTCTGCTCGTTGTAGGCCAACAGATCGACCCGGCCGTCGGAGAAGAGCTTCAGGGTCTCGTTGAGGACGGCGGGCGAGACGTCGTCGCCCTCCTCGATCGCCTCCGAGAACGCGTCGGGCGTCACGTTCACCAGGCCCATCGCGTCGAAGAGGTAGCCGGGCACGGGCTCGGTGTAGGCGACCGACTCGCCGTCGTGGGCCGCCTCGATCGACGCGGCCTGCGCCTCCAGGTCGGCGACCTTCGCACCGAAGGCCTCGGCGTTCGCGGTGAAGGTGTCGGCGTTCGCGGTGTCGACCCGGCCGAACTCGTCGGCCATCGCCGTGGCGAGCGCCGCCATGCTCGGCAGGCTGTAGAAGACGTGCTCGTTGAAGGCCGCGTGGTCGTGGTCGTGGTCGTGGTCGTGGTCGTCGTGGTCGTCGGTCGTCGCGGCGTCGGAGGCCTCGTCGGCGTGGTCGTGGTCGTCGTGCCCGGCCTCGGGGTCGAGCCCCGAGACGTCGACCGCGCTGATGACGGTGGCGTCGGTCCCGCTCGCGTCGACCATCGTGTCGACGAACGGGTCGTAGCCGCCGCCGTTCTCGACGATGACGTCGGCCTTCGAGACGGCCAGCTGCGTGCGGGCGTCGGCCTCGTACGAGTGCGGGTCTTGTGAGGGGTCGCTGACGATGCTCGTGACGTCGACCAGGTCGCCGCCGACGGTCGTCGCGATGTCGCCGTAGACGTTCGTCGACGCGACCACGGCGATCGCGCCTCCGTCGGCGTCGCCGCCGCTCGCGCCGGCGTCGCCCGTCGAGCAGCCGCTCAGCACGAGGACCGCCGTGGCGGGCAGGACGAGCAGGGCCGGCAGCGATCGCTTCTTCATGTCCGTCACGCTATTGCTACTGATAATGATTGTCAAAACGAGGAGGCGCGGGTCGGCCGGGCGCGCGTCCTCGCCTCGTCGAGACCCTGCAGACGCGCCGGGACCCCCGTGCGCGCACGGGGGTCTCGGTCACGTCCTGGGGTCTCGCGCCGCTCAGGCCTTGGTGGCGGCCTCGACCGACTCGGCGCCGGCCACGTCGTCGTCCTCGCGGCCGGGCGTCTTGAGGTTCCACTTCTTGATCACGAAGCTGAACAAGAAGTAGTAGACGACCGCGTAGCCGAGCCCGATCGGGATCAACCAGATCGAGTTCTGCGAGATGTTGAAGTTGAGCACGTAGTCGATCAACCCCGCCGAGAACGTGAACCCGGTGTGGATGTCGAGCGCGTTCACCAGCATCATCGACGTGCCGGTCAGCACGGCGTGGATGAGGTAGAGCGGCCAGGCGACGAACATGAACGAGAACTCGAGCGGCTCGGTGATGCCGGTGAGGAAGGCCGTCAGGGCGGTCGACAGCATGATGCCGCCGATCAGCTTCTTCTTCTCGGGGCGGGCGTGGCGCCAGATCGCGAGGGCGGCGGCCGGCAGCGCGAACATGAAGATCGGGAAGAACCCGGTCATGAAGACGCCGGCGCTCGGGTCGCCCTGGAAGAACCGGGTCAGGTCGCCGCGGTAGAGCTTGCCGTCGGCACCGGTGTAGTCGCCGACCAAGAACCAGACGACCGAGTTCAGGATGTGGTGCAGGCCCGTGGGGATCAGCAGCCGGTTGGCGACGCCGTAGACGCCGCCGCCGACGACGTCGTTCGACGCGACGGCCGTGCCGATCCAGACGAGCGCGTTGTTGAACAACGGGTAGATGAACGACATGACGACGCCGACGACGAGGCCCGTGACGGCCGTGAGGATCGGCACGAGGCGACGCCCCGAGAAGAACCCGAGGAAGTCCGGCAGCTTCGTCCGGTAGAAGCGCTGCCAGATCATCGCCGACAGGATGCCCATCACGATGCCGCCGAGCACGCCGTAGTTGATCAGCTCGGGGTCGCCCGTCGCGGTCTCGCGGCCGGCGAGCACGACCGGCGACATCGCCTTGAACACCCCGTCGATGACCATGTAGCCGACGACGGCCGCCAGGGCGGTCGAGCCGTCGCTCTTCTTGGCCCAGCCGATCGCGATGCCGACCGCGAAGATCAGCGGCAGCCAGGTGAAGACCGCGTTGCCGGCCGAGCCGATCACCGAGGCGCCGGTCTCGAAGCCGGGGATGGCACCGAGCAGGTCGGCCTGCCCGAGGCGCAAGAGGATGCCCGCGGCCGGCAGCACGGCGATCGGCAGCATGAGGCTGCGACCGAGGCGCTGCAGCACCGCGAACGCGGCCGAGCCCCTCTTCTTGGTCGGGGCCGACTCGGTCATCGTCGTCATCAGGTGGTCCTCTCGTCGGTGAGCAGCCGTGGTGCGGGGCGGGGTCGGGTGGTGCCGTGGGGCGGTGCAGGAGGCGCGGGTCGCGTCGGGCGCCGGGGCTCGGCGGTCCTGTCCGGTCATGACCAGTGAGTGGTAGTTTCCTCAGACCGGCGGGTGGTGTCAACTAGGACGACACCCCTCGTCGCCGCGAGCGACGGACCAACGGAGGAGAACAGCTCATGTCGAAAGCACAGGCCATGATCGACGGACTCGGCGGCGCCGACAACATCGAGGAGATCGAGGGCTGCATCACCCGCCTCCGCACCGACGTCCGTGACATCTCGCTCGTGGACGACGCCGCCCTGAAGGCCGCCGGCGCGACCGCCGTCGTCCACGCGGGCGGCAGCGTGCAGGTGATCGTCGGCACGATCGCCGACTCGCTGGCCGAAGACATCAACGACCTGCTGCCGTGACCACGGTCGTCGCGCCCGTCGCCGGTCGGGTGACGGCGCTCGCCGAGGTGCCCGACGCCGTGTTCGCCGAGCAGCTCGTGGGCGCGGGCGTCGCGATCGAGCCGAGCGCGCCTCCTGCCGGTGACGCCGCCGCGGCCGAGGGCCTCGCGGCCGACGGCCCGGCGTCCGACGCCGCGGGCGCGCTCGTCGACGTCGTCTCGCCGATCGCGGGCGAGCTCGTCAAGGTGCACCCGCACGCGTTCGTCGTGGTCGACGCGTCCGGCACGGGCGTGCTCGTGCACGTCGGCATCGACACCGTGAAGCTCGCGGGCGAGGGCTTCGAGCTCGCGGTGTCCGAGGGGGCGACGGTGTCGGCGGGCGACGTGGTCGTCCGCTTCGACCCGGCCGTCGTGGCCGCGGCCGGCTACTCGGCGGTCGTCCCGGTCGTGGTGCTCGACAGCGCGCCCGACAGCGTCTCGCAGCAGGCCGTCGGCACGACCGTCGCGTCCGGCGCGCCCCTGTTCGACCTCTGAACCCGGCACCACACCCCGTTCCGTGCACCGCGCCCGCTCTAGACGCGGTGCGGTGCACGGAACGCGGTGCCGCGGTGCACCGAGCCCAGGGCTGAGCCGGGGCCGGGGCCGGGGCCGGGGCCGGGGCCGGGGCCGGGGCCAGGGCCTGGCCCGGCCGACGGGACCTGGCCCGGCACCGCACCGCCTTTCGTGCACCGCACCGCATCTCGACGCGGTGCGTTGCACGAGACGCGGTGCCGTGCGTCCGGGGCCGAGCGTCAGGCGGGTGAGACGCCCGACGCGACCTGCATCTGCAGGCGGTAACGGTCCGAGCGGTACCAGCTCCTGGCGTGCTCGAGCGGGACGTCGCCGGCGAACGAGACCCGGTCGAAGAACAGCACCGGGGCGCCCTCGCTCGTGCCGAGCAGGGTGGCGACGTCGGCGTCCGCGCCCTCGGCGCTCACGGTCTGGGTCGCCCGGGTGATGGGGGTCTCGTAGTCGCCGTCGAGCGTGCGGTAGAGCGAGCGGCTGAGGTCGCGGTCGAGCAGGCCCGGCAGCCGTCCGGCGGGGTACCAGCCGTCGTCGATGCTGACCGGGACGCCGTCGGCCAGGCGCAGGCGCTTGACGTGGAACGCGGTGGCGCCGACCCCGAGCCCGAGCGCCGCCGCGGTCTCGGGCGGGGGAGTCGTCTCGGCCTTGACCAGCACGACGGTGCTCGGCACGTGGCCGAGCTTGGTCATCTCGTCGGTGAACGAGGCGAGGTGCAGCGTCGACTGCACCACCCGGTGGGCCACGAACGTGCCCTTGCCCCGCACCCGCGTCAACCAGCCCTCGTTGACCAGCTGGCCCACGGCCTCACGCACCGTGATGCGGCTGACGCCGTACTCGAGCATGAGCTGGCGCTCGCTCGCGATCGCCGAGCCGGGCTGCGCCTCGGCGGCGAGGCGCTGCACGATGGAGCGGAGCTGCTCGTGCTTCGGCACGGCTCCGTCGACGATGTGGTCGGTCATGGCGGGCCCCTCGTCGGTCGTGCCCGAGGGTGGTCCCGTCTGGTCATGACCGGTCGTTCTGCCTCCGACGTTAGTGCACGCCGGGCGGTCGCAGGCCGGCGTGCACCCGACCCCCTCGGACTTCCCAGGTACGGACGAGGAGGCGCGGCGTCAGTCGAGCAGCAGCGCGGGCTCCTCGAGGACGCTCGCCACGTCGGCCACGAACCGGCTGGCGACGTCGCCGTCGACCACGCGGTGGTCGAAGCTCGCGCCGATCGTCGTCACCATGCGCGAGCGCACCTCTCCGTCGACCACCCAGGCCTTGGGCTTGATCGTGCCGAGGGCCACGATCGCGACCTCGCCCGGGTTGAGGATGGGCGTGCCGGTGTCCATGCCGAAGACGCCGATGTTCGTGATGGTGATCGTGCCGTCCTTCATGTCGGCCGGAGTGGTCTTGCCGTCGCGGGCGGTCAACGTCAGCTGTTCGAGGGCCTGGGCCAGCTCGAGCAGGCTCATCGACTGGGCCTCTTTGACGTTCGGCACGATCAGGCCACGCGGGGTGGCCGCGGCGATGCCGAGGTTGACGAAGTGGCGCACGAGGATCTCGCGGTCGGTCCAGGCCGAGTTGACCATCGGGTTGCGGCGCACGGCCCAGATGATGGCCTTGGCCATGATCAGCAGCGGCGAGACCTTGACGCCCGCGAACTGGGGCGACGCCTTGAGGCGCTTGACGAACTCCATGGTGCGCGTGGCGTCGACGTCGACGAAGAGGCTGACGTGCGGAGCGGTGAAGGCCGACGACGTCATGGCCGCCGCGATGGCCTTGCGGACGCCCTTGACCGGGATGCGCTCGACGCGCTCCTCTCCCCACTCGGGCGTCTCGATGTTGCGGAACACGCTGGCCTGCTGGGCGTGACGGATGACGTCGTCGCGCGTGACCTCGCCGGCGAGCCCGGTCGGCTGGACGACGGCCAGGTCGACCTCGAGGTCTTTCGCCAGCTTGCGGATCGGCGGCTTGGCGATGATGGGCAGGGCCTGGGCGGCGGGCACCGACGTGGTGGGGCGGCGGCGGGCCTGCTCGGCGACGCGCAGCTGACGTGCGTCGACCTCGGTCTGCGAGGGGCGGCGGCGGCGGGTCGCGCCGTGGCCGCCGGCGGCGCCGTAGCCCACGAGCACGGCGCCCGAGCCCGACTCGGCAGGGGCCTCGGGGGCGTGGACGACCGAGCCGGTGTCGCCGTCGGCGCTGACCGCGTCGGCCGAACGGGCCGGGGCCGGGGCCGCGGCCGGCATCGCCGTCGAGCCCGTCGTCGACGCCGCGGCGACCGGTTCGACCTGGCGCGCGCGCTGGGCCGACAGGGCCTCCTCGCCCTGGGAGATGATCTGGGCCGTGCGGGCGAGTCCGCCCGACTCGAGCGACTCGGACTCGGCCGCCCGGCCCGACGGCGTGGCCGGGGCCGACGAGTCGCCGACGCGGATGATCGGGGTGCCGACGTCGACCGTGGTGCCGGGCTCGACGAGGATGCTCTCGACGACGCCCGCGTAGGGCGAGGGCAGCTCGACGAGCGACTTCGCCGTCTCGATCTCGACGAGCACCTGGTTGATCTCGACGCTGTCGCCGGGGGCGACCTTCCACTCGACGATCTCGGCCTCGGTCAGGCCCTCGCCGACGTCGGGCAGGGTGAATTCGCTGGTCATGTCGTGACTCCTAGTAGGCCAGGGCCCGGTCGACCGCCTCGAGCACGCGGTCGGCGTCGGGCAGGTACTGCGTCTCGAGCTTGGCGGGAGGGAAGGGGGCGTCGAAGCCGCTGACCCGCAGCACGGGCGCCTCGAGCGAGTAGAACGCCTTCTCGGCGACCGTCGCGGCGATCTCGCTGCCGACGCTGACGAACCCGGGGGCCTCTTGCGCCACCACGAGCCGGCCGGTCTTGCGGACCGACTCGAGGATGGGCCCGTAGTCGACGGGTGAGAGCGACCGCAGGTCGACGACCTCGGCCGAGACTCCCTCGGCCGCCGCGATCTCGGCCGCCTGCAGCAGCACGCTGACCATCGCGCCGTGCCCCAGCAGGGTCACCTCGGTGCCCGTGCGGACGACGCGACTGGCGTGCAGGGGGGCCTGCGGGTCGCTCAGGTCGACCTCGCCCTTGGGCCAGTAACGGCTCTTGGGCTCGAAGAACATCACGGGGTCGTTCGAAGCGATGGCCTCCTGGATCATCCAGTACGCGTCGTGGGGCGTGCTCGGGCTGACGACTCGCAGGCCGGCCGTGTGGGCGAAGTACGCCTCGGGGCTCTCTTGGTGGTGCTCGACCGCGCCGATGTGCCCGCCGTAGGGCACCCGGATCACGACGGGCATCGTGAGGGCGCCCTCGTGCCGGTTCGTCAGCTTCGCGAGCTGCGAGGTGATCTGGTCGAAGCCGGGGTAGATGAACCCGTCGAACTGGATCTCGCAGACCGGGCGGAACCCGCCCATGGCGAGCCCGATGGCCGTGCCGACGATGCCCGACTCGGCCAGCGGGGTGTCGATGACCCGCTTGTCGCCGAACTCGGCCTGCAGGCCCTCGGTCACGCGGAAGACCCCGCCGAGCGTCCCGATGTCCTCGCCCATCAGCAGCACGCGGGGGTCGTCGGCCAACGCCTTGCGGAGGCCGGCGTTGATCGCCTTGCCGAGCGGCATGCTCTGCACGGAGGCGCGGGCCGGGTCGCCGGCGCCCGTCGCGGTCTCGACGGTGTCGGTCATGATGCCTCCTCGTCGGTTTTCACGGTGTCGCCCGCGCTGCCGAAGCTCTGCTCGTAGGTCGCCAGCCACTGCTTCTGCTCGACCATCAGCGGGTGCGGTTCGGAGTAGACGTGGTCGAAGATGAGGCCCGGGTCGGGGTTCGGCAGGCTGACGAGGCGTCGCCGCACGTCGGCCCCGAGGTCGTCGCCCTCGGCCTCGAGGTCGGCGAAGAACCCGTCGCCCTCGCCACGACCACGCAGGAACGCCTCGAACCGCGTGATCGGGTCGCGGGCGATCCACGACTGCAGCTCGTCGTCGGTGCGGTACTTGGTCGGGTCGTCGGACGACGTGTGGGCCCCGACGCGGTAGGTCAGCGCCTCGACGAAGCGGGGGCCGCCCCCCGCGCGCGCGGCCTCGAGGTCGCGTCGGCTGACCGCGTAGCTCGCCAGGACGTCGTTGCCGTCGACCTGGGTGCCGGGGATGCCGAAGCCACCGGCCCGGGCGACCAGCGGCGTGCGCGACTGGCGCGACACGGGCACGCTGATGGCCCACTGGTTGTTCTGCAGGAAGAACAGCTCGGGAGTCCGGAAGCTCGCGGCGAAGACCAGGGCCTCGCTCACGTCGCCCTGGCTCGTGGCGCCGTCGCCGAAGAACGTGACGACGGCCTCGTCGACCTCCGGGTCGCCCGTGCCGCTCTTGCCGTCGAGCGTGAGGCCCATCGCGAAGCCGGTCGCGTGCAGCGTCTGCGACCCGATGACCAGCGTGTACACGTGGAAGTTCTGGTGCTCGGCGGGGTTCCAGCCGCCGTGCGTGTGCCCGCGCAGCAGGCGCAGGATGTCGACCGGGTCGATGCCGCGCGACAGGGCCACGGCGTGCTCGCGGTACGACGGGAAGAGGTGGTCCTGCGGGCGGGTGGCGTGCGCGAGGCCCACCTGGGCACCCTCTTGACCGTGGCTCGGCACCCAGAGGGCGAGCTGGCCCTGGCGGGCGAGCGCCGCGGCCTCGCGGTCGAACCGTCGGGTCAGCACCATGTCGCGGTGCAGGGCGCGGAGGTCGTCGTCGCCGAGCGCGTCGACGTACGGGCGGAACTCGTCGGCCGCGGCGGACTCGACCACCTCGCCCGACGGCGACAACAGCTGGACGGGCGCGGGCGCGTCGTTCGCTTCGGAGGGGGACATGGCGTCCAATCTATTCCGCGGCATATGCCGTCACCGGGATGTGAGGTCGACGACCTGCTGGGCGGCGTGCAGCAGCTTGTCGACCGACGACGGTTCGCCGATCGTGACGCGGACGCCCTCGCCCGCGAACGGCCGGACCACGACCCCGTGGTCGGCGAACACCTGGGCGGCGGTCGCCGTGTGCTCGCCCGTGGCGAGCCAGACGAAGTTGCCCTGCGCCTCGGGGACCGACCAGCCCTGGTCGAGCAGCGCCCGGCGCACCTGGTCGCGCAGCAGCACGATGCGGTCGACCCTGGCGAGCAGTTCGTCGGCGTGCTCGAGGGAGGCCAGCGCGGCGGCCGCGCCCTGCTCGGTGACCGCGAGGGGGATGGCCGTCGCCCGGGCGGCGTCGAGCAGGTAGGAGGCGCCGATCGCGTACCCCACGCGCAGTGCGGCCAGGCCGTAGGCCTTCGAGAAGGTGCGGAGCAGGACGAGGTTCGGGTGCAGCTCGGTGAGCGTCTCGCCGTCGACGGCGGTGCCGTCGGTGACGAACTCGGCGTAGGCCTCGTCGAGCAGGACGAGCACGTCGTCCGGGACGGCGGCCATGAACGTCGCGAACTCGGCCGTCGACACCGTCGTGCCCGTCGGGTTGTTGGGCGAGCAGACGATGACGACGCGGGTGCGGTCGGTCACCGCGGCGGCCATGGCCTCGAGGTCGTGAGCGCCGTCGGCCCGCAGGGGCACCTGCACGCTGGTCGCGCCGGCCACCGTGACGAGCCCCGGGTACGCCTCGAACGAGCGCCAGGCGTAAACGACCTCGTCGCCGACCGTGGCGGCCGCGAGCACGAACTGGGCGAGCAGCGAGACCGACCCGGCACCCACGTGCACCTCGTCGACGGTGACGCCGAAGCGCGTCGCCAGGGCCGTCCGCAGGGCGGTCGCCGAGGCGTCGGGGTACCGGTTGAGCGACACGGCACCGCGTACGGCCTCGACGACCGAGGGCAGGGGGTCGAACGGGTTCTCGTTCGACGACAGCTTGAAGGCGTCGGGCGACGCCTGCTTGCCCTGCCGGTAGGGCGGCAGGGCGGCGATCTCGGGGCGGAGTCGTACGGGAGTGGTCACGCGGCCAGCCTATGGGGCGGGGCCCGCGTCGCGTCAGGGCACCGCGCCTCCTGGGGGATGCGTCCGGGCGCTACCGCCCGTGGACGAGAGGTCGGCATGATGGGGGCATGACCCGATTCGTCGTCAGGCTGCTCATCAACGCGGTGGCCCTGTGGCTCACCACGCTGCTCGTGTCGGGGGTGAGGGTGACGCCGTACGGCGACGGGGGGACCGTCGAGACGATCCTGACCTTCTTGCTGATCGCCTTCGTGTTCGGCGTCGTCAACGGCGTGGTCGGCACGGCGATCCGCGTGGTGGCGTTCCCGCTGTACATCCTGACGCTCGGGCTGATCGCGCTCGTCGTCAACGGGCTGCTGCTGCTGATCGTGGCCTGGATCTCGGGCCTCTTCGGCTTCGGGCTGACGGTCGACGGCTTCTGGTGGGGCGTGCTCGGCGCCGTCGTCCTCGCCGTGTTCGCCTGGGCCATCGGCGTCGTCGTCCGCCCCGTCGTCGGGCGGGGTGACCGTCAGCGGTGAACCGGTTCCGCATCTGCTTCGTCTGCACGGGCAACATCTGCCGCTCGCCCATGGCCGAGACCGTGCTGCGGTCGCTCGCCGACGACGCCGGTCTCGGCGACCGTCTCGAGGTGACCAGCGCGGGCACCGGCGACTGGCACGTCGGCGAGGGGGCCGACCCGCGCACCGTCCAGGCCCTCGAGCGTCGCGGCTACGATGGTTCGCGGCACCGGGCGAAGCAGTTCGAGGCCGACGACTTCGCCCGCTACGACCTCGTGGTGGCGTTCGATCGCGGTCAAGAGCGCATCCTCCGGGCCTGGGCAGGCGACGACGCCGACCGATCGAAGGTGCAGCTGCTGCTCACCTTCGCCCCCGACGCGGCGCCGGCGGGTGGCGGTCTCGACGTCCCCGACCCGTACTACTCCGACGCAGGACTCTTCGACGAGGTGCTCGACATGGTCGAGCGCGCCTGCTCGGCCCTCTTCCGCCAGATCGAACCCGCACTCCGCAAGGGACAGTCATGACGTTGCCTCCTCAACCCCTCAGCCCGCTCGACGGCCGCTACCGCACGTCGGTCGGGTCGCTGGGCGACCACCTCAGCGAGGCGGGGCTGAACCGGGCCCGGGTGCACGTCGAGGTCGAGTGGCTGATCGCCCAGACCGACCGGGGCGCGTTCGGCTCGACCCCGCTCGACGACGAGCAGAAGCGTGCGCTGCGGGCCGTCGTGACCGACTTCGGGCAGGCGGCGATCGACGAGCTGGCCGGGTTCGAGGCGACGACGCGCCACGACGTCAAGGCGGTCGAGTACTACGTGCGAGCCCGCCTCGCCGAACTCGGCCTCGACCGCATCGCCGAGCTCACCCACTTCGCCTGCACGAGCGAGGACGTCAACAACCTCTCGTACGCGATCACCGTCAGGGCGGCCCTCGTCGACGTCTGGCTGCCGGCCTTCGACGCCGTCCTGGCCGCCCTGACGACCTGGGCCACCGACGCCCGCGACGTCCCGATGCTCGCGCACACCCACGGCCAACCGGCGACCCCGACCACCGTGGGCAAGGAGTTCGCCGTCTTCGCCCACCGCCTCCAGCGCCTCCGCGCCCAGATCGTCGGCACCGAGTTCCTCGGCAAGTTCAGCGGCGCGACCGGCACGTTCTCGGCGCACGTCGTCGCCGACCCCGCCCTCGACTGGCCCGAGACCGCCCGGTCGTTCGTCGAGGACGCCCTCGGCCTGACCTTCAACCCGCTGACGACCCAGATCGAGTCGCACGACTGGCAGGCCGAGCTCTACTCACGCGTCTCGCACGCGAACCGCGTCCTGCACAACCTCGCCACCGACGTGTGGTCCTACATCTCGATGGGCTACTTCACCCAGATCCCGCAGGCCGGCGCGACCGGGTCGTCGACGATGCCTCACAAGATCAACCCGATCCGCTTCGAGAACGCCGAGGCCAACCTCGAGATCTCGTCGGCGCTGTTCGACTCGCTCGCCTCGACCCTGGTCACCAGCCGTCAGCAGCGCGACCTGACCGACTCGTCGGCCCAGCGCAACATCGGGGTCGCGTTCGGCCACTCGATGCTCGCCCTCGACAACCTGCGTCGCGGCCTCGGCGAGATCGCCGTGGGCACCGTGGCCCTCGAGGCCGACCTCGACGCCAACTGGGAGGTCCTGGGCGAGGCGATCCAGACCGTGGTGCGCGCCGAGGTCGTCGCCGGTCGGTCGTCCATCTCGGACCCCTACGCGATGCTCAAAGAACTGACCCGCGGCAGGCGCGTCGGGCAGGCCGAACTCGTCGCGTTCGTCGAGGGCCTCGACGTCTCGGACGAGGCCAAGGCCCGGCTCGTGGCGCTGACCCCGGCGACCTACACCGGCATCGCCTCGCAGCTGGTCGACCGCCTGCCCTGAGCCCGAGGAGGTGCGGGCAGAGCCCCGAGGTCGGCCTGCGTCGCCCGGCCGCGCGGCCGCTCGGCTCGGGCCGGTCGGTCGGGCGGCTCGCGCCGGTCGGTCGGGCGGCTCGCGTCAGTGGCCGCGGGGCTTGTCGGCGTCGTCGATCTCGTGCCGTTCGTCGTCGTTCGGCTTCGCCGCGAGGGCGAGCATCGCGATGAGGACGAGGGCGACGATGAAGCCGACGCACCCGAAGATCAGCGCGAGTTGCAGGTCGCGCGTCGTCATGAGCACGACGAGGCCGACGAAGGCGGCGAAGACGGCCGACAGGCCGAGGAACTCGGCGGGACGGAACCGGTCGCGCCAGGTGGGGTGGGTCATGACGTGCGTGCCTTGTCGTCAGGGGTGTCGGCAGCGGGCGGGTGCCCGGTCTGCCATTTGAGCGAGAGGCCGGCGATCACGAGGAACACGCCGACCAGGGCGCCGTAGGCGCCCAGGATGCCGACGAGCACGGTCGACGACGTCAGTTCGCCCTCGATCTGCTCGATGCCGCCGAGCTGCTGGCTGTAGTCGGGCGGGACCACGAGGAAGACCACGGCGAGCGCGAGCGTCAGCACGCCCACGGTCGTCCAGTCGCGGGCGAGCGGTGAGCGGCGGCGTCGGCGCAGGCCGGTGAGCAGTTCGAGGACGCCCGTCAGGACGGCCCAGGCCGTGACGAAGGCGACGAGCACGGGCAGCTGCCCGTGCGAGAAGACGAGGCAGAGGGCGCCGATCACGGTGCCCACGACGCCTTGCAGGACGGCGATCGTGCGGCTCGAGCGGTCGCTCAGGCGCAGGGCCGACCCCGCGGCGAGGACGACGCCGCCCACGACGGCCGCCCAGCCGAAGGTCACGAGGCCCACCTGGGGCGAGTGGTCGGGGTTGAACGTGATCGCCGCGGCCGCCGCCAGTGCGGGCACGGCGCGCAGCACGGGGACGGGCCAGTACGCGGAGGACGACGGGTCGACGCCCCGGGTGGAGGGGTCGCTCGACGCCACGGGGGCGTTCGCGCCGGGTTCGTGGTGCGCAGGCGTCACGAGGCCTCTCTCACGGGTGGGGGACCCGCAGAGTTTACCGCGCGCTCCTGAACGCCAGGCGGCGGGCGGTGCCGAAGGTCAACGGCCAGCCGCGGCCCGTCAACGTCGTGAGCTGGCGGGCCATGCCGTAGGGCGTGACGCGTAGCACGCCCTCGGACTCGAGCGCCAACCCGGTCAGCACGCCGTCCATCACGCGCCGGGTGAAGGCGAGCCCCTCGGCCGTGTCGATCTCGGCCGCGATGAGCACGCCGGTCGGCAGCCTGCTCACCCGCGTGTAGACGGTCGACGCGTCCGCCCAGGTGGATCGCCAGTCGGGGCCGACCTCCTTGACGCACTCGATCAACCGGACCGTCGCGACGTCGGGGTCGGGGTCGTCGACGGTCAGCAGCCGGTAGTAGGTGCGGCGACGGCCCTCGGTGCTCATGAAGAGCAGGTCGACGTAGCCGGCGACGACGGAGGCCGGGCGGGGCCCCGTGCCCACCACCGTGCCGCCCGTGACCCACGACCCGTGGCCGTCCTTGGCGTCGGGCCAGATCTCGACGAGCAGCTCGAGCCCCGTGATCTCGACCCGCCGGGCCGGGGCGTCCGACGACGCGGCCTCGAGCGCGCTCTCGCGCAGGCCGAAGCCCTGCCGGGCGTTGCGTTCGCCCGTGCGGTAGGGCACCTGCTCGAGGTCGCGCACGACCCCGCTCAGGCGCTCGACGAATCCGGCTGTCACCCCGACAGGTTACGTGTGACATGTCGGTCGGGCAAGCTCAGGCGGGCCAGGCGATCTCCCCACCTCTTCTCAGCCCGCGCCACTACGTTCACACCATCTGCGGGCCGCCTCCGGCCCCACCACCCGGCTGAGAAGTCGATCAGCCGCGGGAGCCCCGATGACCGCCACCGTCCCCCCGACCCCTCGAACCTCCCGCCCGCTCATCGTGCACGCGCCCGCGGGTGCCGCACCGGCGGGGTTCCGGCCCACCGTCGCCGGCCAGGTCGGCAAGCCGACGAGCACCTACTCGAGCCTGCTCAAGTCCGTGCGCGAGGCCGGGCTCCTGAAGCGCCGGACCGGCTTCTACGTCACGGTCTTCGTCGTCCTCGTGGCGTGCCTCGGCGGCGCGGCCACCGGGTTCGTCCTGCTCGGCTCGAGCTGGTTCCAGCTGCTGATCGCCGGCGCGCTCGGCATCATCCTCACGCAGTTCGCGTTCCTCACCCACGAGGCCTCGCACCGTCAGGTGTTCGAGTCGGGCACGCGCAACGACAAGGTCGGCCGCGTGCTCGCGGCGGGCGTCGTCGGCATCAGCTACGCGTGGTGGATGACCAAGCACAGCCGTCACCACGCCAACCCCAACACCAAGGGCAAGGACCCCGACATCGCGTTCGACACGATCTCGTTCCTCGAAGAGGACGCGGCGAAGGCCCGGGGCGTGCTCGGCTTCGTCACGCGCCGTCAGGGGTACTTCTTCTTCCCGCTGCTGCTCGGCGAGGGCGTCAACCTGCACGTGACGTCGTTCCGCACGCTGCTCGGTCGCGAGAAGGTCGAGGGCCGCGCGCTCGAGATCACGCTGATCGCCGTGCGTCTGGTCGCCTACTTCGGCGTCGTGTTCTGGTTCCTGCCCGTGGGCATGGCGTTCGCCTTCGTCGGGGTGCAGATGGCCGTCTTCGGCCTCTACATGGGGTCGTCGTTCGCGCCGAACCACAAGGGCATGCCGATCATCCCCGAGGGGGCGAAGGTCGACTTCCTCAGCAAGCAGGTGCTCACCTCGCGCAACATCGTCGGGCGTCACTCGACGGCCTTCATGGGCGGGCTCAACTACCAGATCGAGCACCACCTCTTCCCGAGCATGGCGCGCCCGAACCTGCGGGCCGCCAGCGCGCTCGTCAAGGCGCACTGCGCCGAGCACGGCATCCCCTACACCGAGGCCACGATCGGCGCGTCCTACGCGATCGTCATCCGCTACCTCAACCGCGTCGGCCTGTCGGCCCGCGACCCGTTCGACTGCCCCGCGGCGTACGCGCTGCGTCCGCGCTAGGCGGTCGACGCCACGAGCGCAGGAGGCGCGGGCCGGGTCAGGCGGACCGGCTCGCGCCTTCGTCGTCCTCGAAGAAGTCCTCGTAGCGGACGGGACGGGCGCCGGGGGACGCGAGCCGCGCCTCCTGGTCCGTCGATCGGCGGTCGGCACCGCCGACCGGCCGCGACTGCTGCTTCGGGTAGGGGTGGATCGTGAGGGGCGACGTCGACGCGTCACTCTCGTAGCTGGACTCCACGATCGCCTCCCACACCGTCGTCCGGACGTCGCATCCGGTGCTCCGACCGCCACGATAGGACGAGCCCGCCGGGGCCGCGAGGGGCTTGTCAGGCGGGGGGTCGAGGGGCTACGTTCGTCGGCCGCGCCGGTGTGCCGTCACCGAGGACGTCGTCGGCGGGGGCGGGTCACGACGGCCAGGCGGCCAGCTGCCACCCGAGCCAGGGGGAGAAGGCGAAGGGGGCCGCCGCGACGGCGTCACGGAGTTCGTCGGGCTCGACCCAGGCCCATTCGGCGACCTCGTCGGGCGACGGGTCGGGCAGGCCCACGGCACGCGCCGTGAACACGGGGCAGATCTCGTTCTCGACGACGCCGGACGCGTCGGTGGCCAGGTAGCGGAACTCGGGCAGGATCACCTGGACGTCGCGCACCTCCATGCCGAGCTCTTGGTGGGCACGGCGCATCAGGGCCTCGGCCGGGGTCTCACCCGGGGCGGGGTGTCCGCAGAACGAGTTGGTCCAGACGCCGGGCCAGGTCTTCTTCGACAGCGCGCGACGGGTGACGAGGACGCGGCCGAGGTCGTCGGTGACGTGGCAGCTGAAGGCGAGGTGCAGCGGCGTCGTCGCCGTGTGCACGGTCGCCTTCGCGGTGGTGCCGACGGGCGTCCCGTCGTCGGCGAGCAGCACGACGAGCTCGTCGTGCGCGCCGCCGTCGTGGCCGGGGGTCGGCTGGGGACGGGTCGTCGGGGTCTCACGGGTCATGAGAGGTAGTCTGCCCTGGTGGACGGTGATCACCTGCACGCAGGCACGCGGGCGAGACACGATCGTGTCGACGCCGTCCTCGACGACTTCTTCGCCCTGGCCAAGCGCCGGGCCGAGTCGGTCGGCTGGCGCTACGTCGACCTGTGGTCGGTGCTCGAGCGCAACAGCGCAGGCGGCAAGCGGTTCCGGCCCCGCATGGTGTTCACGGCGTACGACGCCCTCGGCGGTGACGACGACGAGGCCGTGGCCCGCGTCGGCGCGGCCTTCGAGTTGCTGCACACCGCCCTGATCGTCCACGACGACGTGATCGACCGCGACTTCTCGCGACGCGGCATCCCGAACGTCTCGGGCAGCTACCGCGACACCGCCACGACGGCCGGCATCCCGACGCCCGCGGCCGAGCACCGGGGCATGTCGGCGGCCGTCATCGCCGGCGACCTGGCCCTCACGGGTGCCAGCCGCATGCTGCTCGGCATCGGCTGCGCCGACCACGTCCGCACCCGGCTGCTCGACCTGCTCGACGAGGCGATCTTCGTCAGCGCCGGCGGCGAGATGGTCGACGTCGAGTTCTCGCTGGCCGCCGACCTGCCGACGGTCGACGAGATCCTCGACATGGAACGCGCCAAGACCGCCGTCTACTCGTTCGAGGCCCCCCTGCAGGCCGGTGCGGTGCTGGCCGGTGCCGGCGAGGCGGTCGTCACGGCCGTCGGCGACTTCGGTCGCGAGGTCGGCGTCGCCTACCAGGTCGTCGACGACCTGCTCGGGGTGTTCGGCACCGAAGAGGCCACCGGCAAGACGACGCGGGGCGACCTGCGCGAGGGCAAGCGCACCGTGCTCGTCGCCCACGCCGCCACCACCGACGAGTGGTTCTCGATCCAGCCCTTCATCGGCAAGGCCGACCTCAGCGAGGCCGAGGCCGAGCACGTGCGCGGTCGCCTCGAGGTGTGCGGCGCCCGGGCCTTCGCCGAGGGCCTCGTCGAGCAGCACGCCCGCCGGGCCCTGGACGTGCTCGATCGTCCCGAGGTGTCCGAGACGCTGCGCGAGGCCCTCACCCCGGTCGTCCAGGACGTCCTCGAGAGGGTGCGATGACCGGCCTGTCGCTGTACGACGCCGTCGCCGACGCGACCGCCGGCGGGGTCATCCGCCGGTACTCGACGTCCTTCGGGCTGGCCTCGCGCCTCCTGGGCGGCGACGTGCGTCAGCACGTCGAGAACGTCTACGCGCTCGTGCGCGTGGCCGACGAGATCGTCGACGGGCCCGCGACCGAGGCCGGTCTCGGCGTCGAGGCGGCCGGCCGGCTGCTCGACGGGTTTGAGGCCGAGACCGAGCGGGCCCTGGCCGAGGGCTTCAGCCCCAACCTCGTCGTCCACGCCTTCGCCCGCACCGCGCGGGCGACCGGCTTCGGCGCCGAGTTGACCGCCCCGTTCTTCGCCTCGATGCGCGCCGACCTCAGCGCCCGCGAACACGACCAGGCCTCGTTCGACGCCTACGTGCACGGTTCGGCCGAGGTCGTCGGCCTGATGTGCCTCAAGGCGTTCCTGCACGGCCACGCGTTCCCCCCGAGCACGGTGGCCGAGCTCGAAGAGGGTGCCCGCCGGCTGGGCGCGGCGTTCCAGAAGGTGAACTTCCTGCGCGACCTCGCGGCCGACTTCGAGCAGCTCGGCCGCAGCTACTTCCCCGGGGTCGACGTGACCACGTTCGACGAGCAGACCAAGACGAGACTGGTGCGAGACATCGACGACGACCTCCGCGTGAGCGGCGAGATCATCCCCGTGCTGCCGACGACCTCGCGTCGCGCGGTGGCCCTCGCGCACGGCCTGTTCGCCGAGCTGAACCGGCGTCTCGAGGCGACCCCCGCCTCCTCGCTGGTCCGGGCGCGGGTGCGCGTGCCGAACCCCGTCAAGGTGCGCATCGCGGCGGGTGCCGCGGCCGGTCGCGTGACGCGCCTGCCCGAGGCCCGCGCATGAGCCACGAGTCGGTCGACCGCGGCGCGACGGGCGCCGGCACCGGGGCACCCGACCTCTCGCACGGCCTCAGCGTCACCCGGCACGGGCGACGCGTCGTCGTGGTCGGCGGAGGCATCAGCGGTCTCGCGTCCGCCGCCCTGCTGGCCCGCGAGGGTCACGAGGTCACCCTGCTCGAGAAGAACGACGAGGTCGGCGGCCGCGCCGGCTCGTGGTCGCACGAGGGCTTCCGCTTCGACCTCGGGCCGAGCTGGTATCTGATGCCCGAGGTGTTCGACCACTTCTTCCGCCTGATGGGCACGTCGGCCGCCGAACGACTCGACCTCGTCGAGCTCGACCCGGGGTACCGCGTGTTCTTCGAGCCGACGCCGGACGACCCCGCGGCCGGCGCACCGATCGACGTGCCGCGCGGCCTCGAGCAGAACGTCGAGCTCTTCGACCGCATCGAGCCCGGCAGCGGCGACCGCATGCGCCGCTACCTGCGCTCGGCCCGCGACACCTACGAGATCGCCAAGCGGAGGTTCCTCTACACGAGCTTCGGCAGCCTCACCCCGCTGCTGCGCGGCGACGTGCTCGTCCGGATGCCGAAGCTGGCGCGCCTGCTGCTGACGAACCTCGACTCGTTCGCCTCGCGGACGGTGACCGACCCGCGCCTCCGCCAGATCCTCGGCTACCCCGCGGTGTTCCTCGGGTCGTCGCCGTTCGACACGCCGAGCATGTACCACCTGATGAGCACGCTCGACCTCGACGACGGCGTGCTGTACCCGCAGGGCGGCCTGATCTCGGTCATCGAGGCGATCCGCGACGTGGCCGTCGAGGCGGGCGTGACCGTCGTCACCGGCGCGACCGTGACCCGGATCGTCACGCAGCCGCTCGCCGCCGAGGGAGCGGCCCTGCCCCGCGGCTCGAAGGCGACCGCCGAGGCGACCGGGGTGGACTGGACCGACGCCGGGGGCGCGACGCACCGCGTCGACGCCGACCTCGTGGTCAGCGCCGCCGACCTGCACCACACCGAGACCCGGCTGCTGCCGCGCGAGCTGCGCACCTACGACGAGAAGTACTGGGCGACGAAGAACCCCGGGCCGAGTGCCCTGCTGTTGTACCTGGGCGTCGAGGGCGAGATCCCCGAGCTCGAACACCACACGCTGCTCTTCGCCCGCGACTGGCACGAGAACTTCGAGCGCATCTTCGGCGCCGACAAGCGCATCCCCGACCCGCCGTCGCTCTACGTCTGCAAGCCCAGCTCGGTCGACCCGTCGACGGCTCCGGCCGGCCACACGAACCTCTTCGTGCTCGTCCCGCTGCCCGCCGACCCGTCCCTGGGCTCGGGCGACGTCGACGGCGACGGAGACCCGATGATCGAGCGCCTCGCCGACGGCGTCATCGCGCAGATCGCCGAGTGGGCGCACGTGCCCGACCTCGCCGACCGCATCGTCGTGCGCCGCACCCGCGGTCCGCGCGACTTCGTCGACGACGTCAACGCCTGGAGCGGCAGCATGCTCGGCCCGGCGCACACGCTCGCCCAGAGCGCGCTGTTCCGCACCGGCAACGTCTCGACGCGGGTCGACTCGCTGTTCTACGCGGGCGGCTCGGTCCGGCCGGGCATCGGCCTGCCCATGTGCCTGATCAGCGCCGAGGTGCTGCTTAAGAACCTGCGCGGCGACACGAGCACCGAGCCGCTCCCCGAGCCCGCCGTCGGCTGATGGGCTTCGTCTACCTCGCGGCGCTGCTCGTCTCGCTGTTCGGCATGGTGGTGCTCGACCGCAGGTTCCGGCTGTTCTTCTGGCGCGACGTCCCCCGGGCGGCGGTGACGCTGCTGGTCGGCGTCGTGTTCTTCCTGATCTGGGACGTCGTCGGCATCGACCTCGGCATCTTCTTCCGCGGCGAGACCTCGTTCATGACCGGCGTCCTGGTGGCGACCGAGCTGCCGCTCGAAGAGGTGTTCTTCCTCGCGCTGCTCTGCTACCTCACGATGAACCTGTTGGCCGGCGCACGGATGGTCGCCGCGGTCGTGCTCGACCGCCGCGGGTCCTCCACCGCGGTCGCGGGCGACCCTGCTGCGGCTCGCTCCACGGACGGGGCGTCGTCGTGACCTACTGGGCCGTGAACGCGGTGTTCCTGGCGATCGTCGCCGTCGTCGGGGTGCTGGCGCTGGTGACCGCGGCGGTCCGCGGTCGGGCCGCGCGCGCCTCCTCGTCGCCCGGGGCGTCGACGCGACGACGTCGCGAGGCCGTGCTGGGCGCGGGCATCGCGACGGGCGTGCTGCTCGTGATGACCGCGGTGTTCGACAACGTCATGATCGGCATCGGGCTGGTCGGCTACGACGCCGCCCGCATCAGCGGCGTCTTCGTGGGCATCGCCCCGCTCGAGGACTTCGCCTACGCGGTCGCGGCCCTCGTGCTGCTGCCGTCGGTGTGGGTGCTGCTCGGCGGGCCGAAGGCGCCTCGTGCGCCGAAGGCGGCGACGTCGGCCGCCGCGGCCGCCGCATCGAAGGAGGCGCGCTCGTGAACACGCTCAAGGCCCTGTTCGTCTCGTCCCGGCCCCTGAGCTGGATCAACACGGCGTTCCCGTTCGCGGCGGCGTACGTGTTGACCTCGTTGCTCGCACCGACGACGACGGCGTACTCCGGCTCGTACGGTCCGCTGTCGCAGGCCGAGCCCCTGCCGGACGGCACCCGGGCCGTCATCTTCTCGGCACCCGAGGACGTCCTCAGCCCCGTGAACTGGCTCGTGCTGATCGTCGGCGCCCTGTACTTCCTGATCCCCTACAACCTCGCGATGTACGGCATCAACGACGTCTTCGACTACGAGAGCGACCTGCACAACCCGCGCAAGGGCGGGGTCGAGGGGGCCCTGCTCGACCGCAGCCTGCACCGCACCACGTTGCGGGCCGCGGTGGTCACGAACGTGCCGTTCCTGGTGTTCCTGGTGGCGGTCGGCAGTCCGCTGAGCTGGTTCGTGCTGGCGGTCAGCGTCTTCGCCGTGGTCGCCTACTCGGCCCCCGGCCTGCGCTTCAAGGAGCGCCCCTTCGTCGACTCGATCACGTCGAGCACGCACTTCGTCAGTCCCGCCGTCTACGGTCTCGTGCTCGCCGGGGCCTCGTTCACGCCCGAGCTGTGGGCCCTGCTCGGCGCGTTCTTCCTGTGGGGCGTCGCGAGTCACGCCTTCGGGGCCGTGCAGGACGTGCTGGCCGACCGCGAGGGCGGCATCTCGTCGATCGCGACCGAGATCGGTGCCCGGGCGACCGTCCGACTGTCGGTCCTCGCCTACCTGCTGGCCGGCGTGCTGCTGACCTTCACCGAGTGGCCCGGCCCGGTGGCCGCGCTGTTGACCCTGCCCTACGCCATCAGCTGCGCGCCGTGGTGGAACGTCACCGACGACCGGGCCGAGGAGGTCAACCGGGGCTGGCGACGGTTCCTGGCGCTCAACTTCGTCAGCGGGTTCGTCGTGACGATGCTCATGATCTGGTGGGTGTTCCTGCGGAACTGACGCCGCGCCTCCCGGGGTCGTCGGCACGGGCCCGGGCATCGGGCGTGGGCGTCAGGGGCGCCAGCCGAGGTTGAGGGCCGCCGTCCGGAGGAATCTCACGGTGGTCGCGTAGGCACCCGGCTCGGCACCCTGCACGGCCTCGTCGCGGATTCCCTCGACGACGTCGACCAGCTTGCGGTGGGCGAGGCCGCCCCGCTCGGTCAGCGCGTACCGCCCGGCCCCGACGCCGTCCGTCGCGAGGCTGACCCACCCGCTCTCGACGAGCTCGGACAGGTGGTCGGCGCTGGTCTCGCCCGTCGCGGGGTCGAGGAAGGGCGCCACGGCCGCGTCGAGGGTGGCCCGCGTGGCCGGGCCGCGCTCGAGCAGGTTCAGGAGCTGCCACTGCCGGCGCGTGACGCCGTGCTCGTCGAGCACCTGGTCGAACCGTCGGTCGACGAGCCCGTCGACGAGCTTCAGCCAGAAGCCGATCGGCCGACCGCGGTCGACGGCGAGGTCGTCGTCGACGCTGCCGAGGTCGACGGGCCCGTCACCCTCGCGTGCCGGGCCCGGGGTGGTGGGTGCGCTGGTGTCGTCGGTCGGCGGGGTGACCTCGCCCCCGTCTGCGGAACGTCGTCGGTCCATGGTCGGCACCGTACACCGCCCCGGCCTCCGCCTCGAGAGGGATCTTCCGTCGGATTCACCTGCCGTCAAGACAAACGAAAGCCCACGGCCCTACATTCGAGGCGTGACCACCTCGAGCGCCGTCGCGCCTGCGCCCCTCCCCGTGCGACTGCGCCGCACCTGGGCGCGGGTGCAGGCGCACCCGCGCGGTCTGCTCTACGGCTTCGCCTCGGTGCACGCGGCGGTCTTCCTCGCCCTGACGCCCCTGATGATCGGCGGCGGGGTCAGCGGCGACCTGCCCCTGTACCGGCTCTGGGCGACCCAGGCCCTGAGCGAGGGCGTCTGGCCCGTGCTCGACTTCTCGTGGGTCTACCCGGCCGGTGCCGTCGTGCCGGTGGTGCTGCCGAACGTCTTCGGCGAACAGCACTACCAGTTCGTCTGGCTCGCGCTGCTGACCGCCCTCAACGCCGTCGCGCTGTGGCTGCTGACCGACCGCGGTCGTCGCACGGTCGACAACCGGGCCGCCTGGTGGTGGCTGCTCGTGACGCTCGTGCTCAGCCCCGTCGCGTTCTTGCGGCTCGAGGGGTTCAGCGCCCCGCTGGTGGTCGCCGCCCTCATGCTGCTGTCGACCCGGCCGCGCGTGGCCGGGCTGCTGCTGGCCACGGCGACCTGGATCAAGGTCTGGCCGGCGGCGGTCGTCGTGGCGGTCGCCGTCGGGTCGAGGCACCGCGTCGTCGTCCTGCGGGCCGGCGTGCTCGTCACGATGGTGGTGGTCTCGTGCGTGTTGCTCGGCCGCGGTGCCGACGACATCACGAGCTTCGTCTCGATGCAGTCCGGTCGGGCCCTGCAGCTCGAGGCGACGCTCGCGACGCCTTGGGTCTGGATGGCCATGCTGCGCGTGCCCGGGGCCTCGATCTACCAGAACGTCGCGCTCGCCACGCGCGAGGTGATGGGCCCCGGCGACACCTGGATGATCAACGACAGCACCCAGGTCATGCTCGCCGTGCTCGCGGTGCTGGCCGGCGTGCTCGCCGTCGCCACCTTCGGGCTCCCCCGGTGGGTCGGGCCGAGGAGGCGCGGGTCGGCCCGGTCGACGGCCGGCGTCCTCGTCGCCCCGGGTCGCGATCGCGGCGACGAGTTCGGCACGGTGCTGCTCGGCGCCCTGACCCTCACCCTCGCGTTCGTCGTCTTCAACAAGGTGGGCTCGCCGCAGTACCTGCTCTGGATCGTCCCGATCGTCGCCGTCGGGTACGCGTCGCGCCCCGAGGCGTTCCGCAAGCCCGCCGTGCTCACGGCCTGGGCCTCGGGGCTCACGACCCTCGTCTTCCCCCTCCTCTACCGACCCCTCATCGAGCTGAACCCCGTCGCGGTGATCGTGCTCGGGGCACGCAACGCCCTGCTCGTGGCGTTGTTCTGCTGGTGCACGGTGCGCCTCGTGCGGCAGGCGGTCGAGACGGTGCGCGGCGACGCGGCCGAGGTGCGCGTCCCCGCGGTGGGGACCCGCGCCTCCTGACGGGTCGTCGTCGCGTCGCCCCCAGGGCGGCGAGGCGTCCGGTCGTCCCGGGGTGGCCCGCCAATCTGGGCCGCGCGCCCCGTCTCGTGCCAGCGTGGAGGTCCTACCTGCCACCACGAACCAAGGAGCACTCATGAAAGGCAAGATCCTCTTCGTCGCAGGAGCGGCCGTCGGGTACGTCCTCGGAGCCCGCGCGGGCCGCGGCGCCTACGTCAAGATCAAGGGCCAGGCCGAGAGCCTGTGGGAGAACCCGACCGTGCAGAAGGGCGTGCACCAGGCCGAGGGCTTCGTGAAGGAGAACGCTCCCGTCGTCGCCAAGAAGGCCCAGGGCGTTGCGAACGACGCGGCCCACGCGGTCGGCGCCAAGGCGAAGTCCGTCTCGGGCAAGGGCTCCGACGCCACCGACAAGGCCGCCGCCAAGGCGACCGACGCGGCCCGCAAGGCCGCCGACAAGGTGAACGAGAAGGCCGACGACGTCAAGGAGAAGACGAGCGGCACCAGCCCGGACGACGACAAGCTGCCGGGGGTGACGGTCGGTGAGTGACCTGAAGGCACCCGAACAGAGCACCAAACGTTCGCTCGGCTCGCTGATCGGCAGCCTGCCCGAGCTCATCTCGCGTCTGATCCGCGGCGAGATCGCACTCGCCAAGACCGAGCTCACCACCAAGGCCAAAGAGGCCGGGGTGGGCGTCGGGCTGCTGGTCGGCGCCGCCCTGTTCGGCTTCTTCCTGCTCGCCGTGCTCATCACGGCCGGCGTCCTGGGGCTCTCGAACGTCGTCGCCCCCTGGCTGGCCGCCCTGATCGTGGCCGCCGTGCTGCTCGTCATCACGGCGGTGCTGGCGATGCTCGGCATCAAGGCGCTCAAGAAGGGCGTCCCCCCGACCCCCGAGAAGGCGGTCGCCAGCGTGAAGGCCGACGTCAGCGCACTGAAGGGGCAGGGCAGCTATGACTCCGAGAAGCACTGACGGCGATCGGTCGTCGGGGGCCGCGAAGCCCGATCCCCGCGACGAACTGGCTCGGGCCCGTGCCGACGAGGCTCGGGCCGACTCGGCCGGCGTCTCGCCCGACAAGGACGCCGAGAACGCCGACGGCCCCCGCGCCGGTGCCAGCATCCCCGAGATCGAACTCGACCTCGCCCGCACCCGCGAGGAGTTCGCGGCGACGCTCGACGCCATCGAGGACAAGCTCAGCGTCCCCGCCCACGCCCGTCGCCTGAAGGCGAGCGTCACGCGGCGGCTCGACTCCGACCCGAAGCCCGTCCTCGCGGCGGCTGCGGCCGGAACCGTCGGGGTCGTCGCCCTCGTGGCCGGCATCGTCAAGACGATCAGGCGCTGAGTCGTGGCCCAGAAGAGCACCGAGCGCGAGCAGCAGGCGCCCGACGAGGACGACTCGCGCAAGCCGCAAGACCTGACCGACGTCTCGAAGCCGTCGTGGGGCTACGTGCTGGGCAAGACGCTGCGCGAGTTCACCCGTGACCAGTGCACCGACCTCGCCGCGGCGTTGACGTACTACGCGGTGCTCGCGATCTTCCCGGCGCTGCTGGCGATCGTGTCGCTGCTGGGCGTCGTGGGGCAGGGTCAGGCGACCGCCGAGACCGTGCTCGACCTCGTCCGACAATTCGGTTCCGAGGACGTCGAGGGGCTGCTGCGAGACCCGATCATGCAGTTGACGGCCTCGCCCGCCGCGGGCCTCGCCCTGGTCGTCGGTGTGCTCGGCGCCCTGTGGTCGGCCTCCGGCTACGTCGGGGCGTTCGGCCGGGCGATGAACCGCGTCTACGGCATCGACGAGGGTCGTCCGATCTGGAAGCTCCGCCCGACGATGCTCGGCGTCACGGCCTTCACCGTGGTGCTCATCGTCGTCGCCGCCCTCATCCTCGTGATCAGCGGTCCCGTCGCCGAGACGGTCGGCGACCTCGTCGGCCTCGGCAGCACGGCCGTGTTCGTCTGGGACATCGCCAAGCTGCCGGTCCTGGCGGTCATCGCCATCGTGATCGTCGCGGTGCTCTACTACTGGGCGCCCAACGTGAAGCAGCCGAAGTTCAAGTGGATGAGCCTCGGGTCGCTCGTGGCCCTGGTCATCTGGCTGGTCGCGTCGGTCGGGTTCGCGTTCTACATCGCGAACTTCTCGAACTACAACAAGACGTACGGTTCGCTCGGTGCCGTGATCGTCTTCTTGCTGTGGCTCTGGATCACCAACAACGCCCTGCTCTTCGGGGCCGAGTTCGACGCCGAGCTCGAACGCGGACGCGAGCTGCAGGCCGGTCTCCGGGCCGAGCGCGACATCCTGCTGCCGCCGCGCGACACCGCCCAGAGCGAGAAGAAGGCCGCGGCCCTCGCCAAGGACGAGCTCGCCGGCATGCGCCTCCGACAGGCCGCCGCGGCGACCATCGAGCGCAACGGCGACGAGGTGCCCGAGCCCGACGGCGAGGGCGGCTCCGAGCCGTCCGGGTCCGACCGCGAGAAGGACGAGCGCACGAAGGGCCACCGCGACGACTAGGTGACGTCCTCGCGCGAGACGACCCGCGCCTCCTCGGCTCTCACGAGCTCGGGAGGCGCGGGTCGTCTCTCGTCGGCGGGGTGCGTCGGCGGGGCGGCTAGAACGAGAAGCCGAGCTCGGCGGGGTAGTCGCCGCGCGCGGTGAGGGTGGTCGCGGCGTCGCGCAGGTGCGACAGCGTGAGGCCGAGGGTGCCGGGGCCGAAGCTGACGCGCGAGACGCCGAGTTCGGCCAGGCGGGCGAGGGGCACGGACGACGGGTTCGAGATGACGCTGACCTTGCCGTGGATGCGGTCGAGCGCGGTCTTGACCAGGTCGTCGGTGCCGAGGCCGAGGACGAAGGCGCAGTCGGCGCCCGCGTCGAGGTAGGCGTTGGCGCGGGTGACCGCGTCGTCGAACGAGTCGGGGTCGCCCGCCAGCGCGTCGACGCGGGCGTTGATGACGATCGGCACCCCGGCGCGGTCGCCGGCCTGACGGGCGGCGGCGATCTTCGACACCTGGGTGTCGATGTCGTAGAGCGGAGCCTTGGCCTGGCCGATGCTGTCCTCGAGGTTGAGGCCGGCGGCCCCCTCCTCGATCAGGCGGAAGACGTTGTCGAGGGTGCCGGCCGCGTCGGTGGCGTACGCCTTCTCGAAGTCGACCGAGACGGGCAGGTCGACGGCACGGATCACGATGCGGGCCGCGGTCAGCATGTCGTCGACGTCGAGCCCCTCGCCGTCCTCGACGCCGTGCGCCTCGCTGATGGAGTGGGAGGCGGTGGCCAGGGCCTTGACGCCGGGCGCCCCGGCGACGGTGCGCGCCGTGATCGCGTCCCAGACGTTCGTCACGATCAGCGGGTCACCGGGGACGTGCAGGGAGCGGAGGAGTTCGGCCTTCTCGGCCGTCGTGGAGATCGACATGCGGCCAGCCAAGCAGCCCCGGCTGGGTTGCACCAGTCGCCGACCTCGTCGACGCACTCGGCCTCTTCACAGAATGTGAAATATGGAACATGCCAGGATCACGGTGGCACCCGCCCGGGTGCCCCGATCTGAACGGAGTCACCATGTCGACCCTCACCCGCACGCTCGGCACGTCGGCGCTCGCCGCCGCCACGCTCGCCGCCGTCGTCCTGCCCGCCACCTCGGCCTCGGCCTGGGGCTACACGCCGCCGCCGTCCGACGCCTCGATCCTGTCCGTGGACGGCGACACCGGTCCCCTGACGGCGCCGGCCGGCACGCTCCACTTCGCCTCGCACGACACCACGCCCGAGATCGAGTTCTCGAGCACCTCCTCGGGCACGGCGACGATCCGCTCGGGTCAGACCGAGCTGTGCTCGGCCCCGGTCACGGCCGGTCGGACCGCGTCCTGCGTCTCGACCGAGCTCGCGGCCTGGCAGAGCCACCCGATCACCCTCGACGTCGTGACGCCGACCGGCGCGCACGCGACGACCTCGGCCGTCGTCGACGTCCTGGGCGTCAAGCCCGCGCCGACCGTCGAGACGGCTCGAGCGTCGGGCGGCAGCACCACGGTCGTCGCCTCCGCGGCTCCCGGCGAGTGGGTGCTGGTCGCGCTGGGCGGCTCGATGGCCTGGGCACAGGCCGACGAGTCGGGCCGCGCCGAGCTGACGGTGCGCGGTGGCGAGGCCGGTCAGACCGCCTACGCCAAGATCGCCGACGGCGACGGCACGACGTGGGGCTTCGACTGGGTGACCTTCACCATCGCCTGACGACCGGGCTCGACGGGGCCCGACCCCGCGGTCGACGGCGGCCGGGCCGGCTCGCGGCCCGGCCGTCGTGTCGGCCGGGCCGTGTTGCGCGGGGGACGAGGCGCGTCACGTCTCCGTCATCCGGGGGCCGAGGTGTGGGCGAGCGCGACAGTGGTCAGCGAGGGGTGGCTGTCTCGGGCCGGAATTCGGTCATCGTCGCTTCGCCCGGCCGCGACGTGCCCGTGCGTCGCAGCACGACGCCGACGGTCGAGAGCAGGATGCCCAGGTCGAGTGCGGTGCTCCGCCGGTCGACGTACTCGACGTCGAGGGCGAGTCGTTCGGTCCAGTCGACGGCGTTGCGACCTCGCACCTGGGCCAGGCCGGTCACGCCGGGTCGCACCTCGTGCCGACGGGCCTGCTCTGCGGAGTAACGCCCGAGGTAGCGGACGGGCAGGGGGCGCGGGCCCACGAGGCTGAGCTCACCTCGGAGCACGTTGACCAGCCCGGGGAGCTCGTCGACGCTGGAGGCCCGAAGTGCTCGCCCGAAGGGAGTGAGCCGCTCGGCGTCGGACACGCGACCGGTGCCGACGTCGTGCATGCTGCGCAGCTTGAGCAGCGCGAACGGTCGGCCGTGGAGTCCGGCGCGATCTTGCCGGAAGAGGACGGGGCGACCCATGGTGAGGGCGACGCCCGCAGCTGCCGCGACGAGGAGGGGGCTCGTCGCGGCGAGCAGCACGCTGGCGCCGAGGACGTCCACGCACCGTTTGAGGGCGAGCCCGCCCCGGGTGCGGAACGAGTCGGACGCCCTGCGGCGGCCCGGGCGCTCGGACGGGGCGCCGGGGGTCGGCGAGGGCAGGGGGGACGTGCTCATCAGGCTCCGATCGGGACGGTGGCAGGGATGCTGATGCCTCGAGGCTAAGTATGCAAAATATGAATGTCAAGAGAGTGGCCTCGAAAAAGGGACAGAACCACTCTTGCGCCTCGTCGGAACGGGTGTTTAAAATGTTGCATGCCTTTGGATCGGCCAGAGGCCAGAAGGGGCAACCGTGAACACCGCAGAATTCCTCTCCCTCGCCGAAGAGCTCGTCGAGGCCGAACCGTCGTCCCTGACGCTCGCCGACGACCTCGAGTCCGTCGGCTGGGACTCCCTCTCGAACGTCGAGTTCATCGCCCAGGTCGATGCGACGTGCGGCATCACGATCGACGCGCAGCGGCTGGCCGACTGCGTCACCCTGGGTGACGTCGCCGGGCTCGCCGTCTCGTCGTCGTGAGCACCGTGGACGACGGGTCGCGGCCCGTCGTGCTCGTGACCGGGGCGTCGTCCGGCATCGGCCGGGCCACGGCCGTCGCGTTGGGCGAGCGGGGCCTCACGGTCGCGCTGGCCGGGCGAGACGAGGCCCGGCTCGCCGAGACCCTGGCCTCGTTGCCGGGCGAGGGGCACCGGTCGTTCGTCGCCGACCTCACCGACCCGACGGCCTGTGCGGGTCTGGTCGACTCCGTGGTCGACGCGTTCGGGCCGCTGCACGGACTCGCGCACTGCGCCGGCGTGCAGACCGTCCAGCCGGTCCGCGGCTCCACCACGTCGGTCGTCGACGGCATGCTGTCGGTCAACGTCACCTCGGCGTTGCAGCTCGTTCGCGCGTTCCGGCGCCGTGGCTGTCGCGCCGAGCGCGCCTCCGTGGTCCTGGTGTCGTCGGTGCTCGGGCTCGTGGGGCAACCGGGGGCCGCTGCGTACTCGGCCTCGAAGGGCGCCCTGATCTCGATGACGAAGTCGCTCGCGCTCGAGCTCGCCCGCGAGGGCATCCGGGTCAACTGCGTCTGCCCGGGCACGGTCGTCACGCCCATGCTCCACGACCTGGCTCGCACCATCGGCGACGACGGGGTGCAGAAGGTCGCCGAGGCACACCCCCTCGGCATCGGCCGTGCGTCCGACGTGGCCGCCTCGATCCGGTTCCTCCTGTCCGACGACGCCCGTTGGGTCACCGGTTCGGCGCTCGTCGTCGACGGCGGGTACACGGCCCGATGAGCGGCACGAGCCGCGTCGTCCTCGTCGGCGCCGGTGGGGCCGGCCGCGAGGTCCGGGCCGTCATCGACACGAGCCCCGCCTGGGTCTCGGCCCACGGCGTCGACCGCATCGTCTTCGTCGACGACGGTGCGACCGGGCCCGACGTCGTCTCGAGCGTCGCCGACTACGTGCCCGCCGAGGGCGACCTCGTGCTCTGCACGGTCGGTGATCCATCCACGCGTCGCCGCCTGACCGATCGGCTGGCGCTCTCCGGATGCCGCTTCGGTTCGTTCGTCCACGACCGCGCGGTCCTCTGCGACGGAGCCTCGGTGGGCGAGGGCACGATCGTCTATCCGAACGCCGTCATCTCGACCGACGTCGAGGTCGGGGCCCATTGCTTCGTCAACACCGCGGCGGTGATCGGCCACGACGTCGTCGTCGGCGACCACGTGACCGTCTCGGGTGCCGCCCAGCTGCTGGGTGGTGCGGCCGTCGGCGACGGCGTGTTCGTCGGCCCGGCAGCCACCGTCCTGCCCCGCGCGCGGGTCGGCGCGGACTCGACGGTCGGTGCCGGCAGCGTCGTCCTGCGACGCGTCCGGCCTGGAACCACCGTCTTCGGCAACCCCGCCGTCGTCATCTCGAAGAAGGACTCATGAACCCGAACGCAACCCGCCACGCGGCCCTCACGGCGGTCGCCACCCACCTGCCCGCCCGCGTGGTCACCAACGACGAGCTCGAGGCCGAGTTCGCCCCTGCCGGTGTCGCCAAGATCGCCGCCAAGACCGGCATCGACCGTCGGCACGTGGTCGGCGAGGGCGAGACGACAGCCGACCTCGCCGTGGCGGCGGCCGAAGAACTGTTCCGTCGCCACGGCGTCGACCGCCGCGAGGTGGACTTCGTGCTGCTCTGCACGCAGAGCCCCGACCACGCCATGCCGACGACCTCGTGCCTCGTGCAGGCACGTCTCGGTCTCCGCACCGACATCGGCGCCCTCGACCTCGGCATGGGGTGTTCCGGCTACGTGTACGGACTCGGCATGGCCAAGGCCCTCGTCGAGTCGGGTCGGGCGAACACCGTCCTGCTCCTCACGGCCGACACCCTGTCGCGCTACGTCAACCCGGCAGACAGGCAGCTGCGCGTCATCTTCGGCGACGGCGCGGCCGCGAGCCTCGTGACGGCCACGGCCGACGAGCCCTCCCTGCGCGGTCTGTCGTACGGAACCGACGGCTCGGGCGCCCCGCACCTGATCGTCCCCCACGGCGGTCTGGCCGACGGCGCCGTCCTGTCGCCGAAGTCGACAGCCGAGGCCCGTGGTCTCGTCTCGAACGGCTACGACATGTACATGGACGGGGCGGAGGTGTTCACCTTCTCGTTGCGCGTCGTGCCCGAGATCGTCGAGGAGGCGCTGCGGCGTTCCGGTGTCGACCTCGGCGACATCGACGCGTTCGTGTTCCACCAGGCGAACGCGTTCATGCTCGAGACCCTGCGCAAGAAGCTCGGCATCGCGCCCGAGCGCTTCGTCGTCGAGATGCGCGACTGCGGCAACACGACGTCGTCGTCGATCCCGATCGCGCTCGACGCCGCTCTCGCGTCGGGTCAGCTGCGCCCGGGCATGACGGCGATGTTCGTCGGTTTCGGTGTCGGGTTGTCCTGGGGCGCGGTCGTCGTCGACCTCTGACCCGCCCCCGCGTGCCTGTGCTCAGGCCCGGGCTCGGGCCCGGGCGCGGGCTCGTCGTCGGGGGGAGGTCTCGACCGTCGGGATGGCGTCCGCGGCGTGGGCGCGGCCCGTCTCGTAGGCCCCGGCGTCCTTCGACGGCTGCATCGTGAGCACGACGCCGAGCACCCGGGACCCGATCTGGTGGAGCGTTCCGACCGCGTCGGCGAGCTGGGTCTTGCGGGTCCGGGCCGTCGCGGCCACGACGAGGGTGCCGTCGGTGAGCCGACTCAGCACCGCGGCGTCGGTCACCGGCAGCAGCGGTGGCGCGTCGAGGACGACGTAGTCGTACCGGCCTCGCAGGTGGTCCAGCAGCGCGTCCATGCTCGTCGAACCCAGCAGCTCGCTGCTGTTCGGGGGGATGCGTCCCGCCGGGACGACGTCGAGCGGCAGTCCGCCCCACGGCTGGGCGACGTCGTCGAGGTCGGCCCGACCGACCAGGACGTCGGACAGCCCGACCGCGCCCTCGAGGCCCATCACCGCGGCGATGCGCGGTCGGCGCAGGTCGGCGTCGACGAGGGCCACCCGGGCACCGGTCTCGGCGAAGGCCACCGCGAGGTTCGCCGACGTCGTCGTCTTGCCCTCACCCGGCATCGCCGAGGACACCCCGATCACGTGGGCGGGCCGTCCCGTGCCGACGAACTGGATGCTGGTCCTCAGGGCACGGTACGCCTCGGCCTTGGCCCCTCGGGGCTCGACCCGGACGGTCAGGGGTCGGGTGGAGGCGCTCGCGTCGTGCAGGATCGTCCCCAGCACGGGGCAGTCGACGGTCTCGTCGATGCTGCGTCGCCCACGCACCTTCGTGTCGAGCAGTCGACGCAGGTAGACGGCCCCGTAGCCGAGCAGGCCGCCGAGCGCGACGCCGAGCCCGAGGTTCTCGATCGGGCGGGGCGACACGGGTGACCCGGCTTCGGTCGCGGGTTCGAGGACCTCGATGCCGACCAGGCTGGGCTGCCCGTCGGGCGCTGGATCGAGCTTCGTCGTCGCGAACCGTCGGAGGCTCGCCGCGGCGGCGTCCGCCGTGGCGGACGCCCGGCCCGCGTCCGTGTCGCGCACCGAGATGGTCAGGGTGACGCTGGTCGTGCCCGTCGTCACCGTCATGGCCCGTGCCAGTTCGGCGGCCGTGCAGTCGAGGCCCAGTTCGCGGATGACGGGATCGAGCACTCGCGAACTCGTCGCGACCTCGGCGTAGCCCTTGGCCTTGTGCTGGGCTGCAGTGCTGCCCTGGGCCACGTCTTGCGCGGTGGCGGTCGTCGCCCCGGACACCGACACGAAGAGCTCGGTGCTCGACTGGAACACCCGCGGCGCCGACACCGTGATCGCGGTGGCGACGGTGACGCCGGCGAGTGTCGTCGCGAGGACGATCCACCACGCACTGCGCAGCAGGAGCAAATGGTCGTGGAGCTTCACGGGTTCCGTCCGTTCGGATCGATCGGCAGAGGGCGTCCACCAGGTCGACCATAAAAATACGTCCATGTGACATGTTGCACAACCTGCTCGGACCGGCATAATGGATATGTCAAGTATCCCTCACGACGCACCTCGCGTCGACCCGAGAGGCCTCCATGCGCATCGTCTACCTGCACCAGTACTTCCTCACCCCCGAGCAGAGCGGCGGCATCCGGTCCTACCAGTTCGCCCGTGCGCTGACGGCCAGGGGGCACGACGTGCACGTCGTCACGGCGACGCCCCCGACGGCCTCGTGCGTGGACCCCGGCGCGAGTCCCCGGGCCGATCGTGGGCGGTTCTCGACCGAGGTCGTCGACGGGATCACCGTGCACCGCCTGCCCGTCCCGTACGACAACGGCATGGGTGACCTGCGGCGCATGGCCGCCTTCTGCTCGTTCGCCCTGCGGGCCGTGGGGCGTGCGCGCGGTCTCGGCGGCGACGTCGTCGTCGCGACGAGCACCCCGCTGACGATCGCGCTCCCGGGCATCGGGGCGACGATCGGCCGCCGGACCCCGATGGTGTTCGAGGTGCGGGACGTGTGGCCGGAGGTCCCGATCGCCCTCGGTTCGTTGCGCAACCCGGTGCTGCGCTTCGCCGCACGCACCCTCGAACGCCTCGCCTACCTCGCGTCGTCGACGGTCGTCGCGCTGTCCCCCGGCATGGCCGACTCGGTCGTCGCGACCGGTCATCCACGCGAGCGCACCGAGATCGTGACGAACATCAGCGACCTCGAGCGCTTCGACCCGTCTCGCGCCGACGCCGAGGCGTTCCTGTCGCGCCACCCGCGCCTCCGGGGGCGTCGTCTCGCCGTGTACTCGGGCACGTTCGGTCGCGCCAACGGCCTGGTCCACCTCGTCGAGGTCGCCCGTCACCTGCGCGAGCTGGGAAGTGACCTCTGCATCGTCCTCCTCGGCTCAGGAGCCGAGAAGGCCCGGGTGCGCGCCCGTGCCGCCGAGCTCGGCGTGCTGGACGACGAGCTCGTCGTGCTCGACCCCGTCGCGAAGGCCGACCTGCCCGACGTCCTGGCGGCGGCCACCGTGGCGCTCAGCAGCTTCGTCGACGTGCCGGCCCTCGAGAGCAACAGTGCCAACAAGTACTTCGACGCGCTCGCCGCCCACAGGCCGGTGGTCGTGAACCACGGCGGGTGGCAGGCCGACGCGCTCGCCGAGACGGGGGCGGGCATCCGCATCGCGCGGGACCCGGCACGCGCCGCCCGCGAGCTGGCGGCCTTCGTCGACGACGCCGACGCCGTCGCCAGGGCCTCGGTCGCCGCTGGTCGCCTGGCGGCCGAGCGCCACTCGCTCGAGCTGCTGTCCGAGAAGTTCTGCGACATCGTCGAACGTGACGGCGTGGAGGCCCGGGCGTCCCGTGGCAGGCGCCGCCAGGCCTTGCGAAACTGAGATTGACTACGTAGAATATCACCCGCTGCTCCAGCCTCAGGCCACGGAGCGCATCCGGCTCGACCCGACCGGGTGCTCGACCCCACCGAGAGGTCTGCCATGCCCGTCGACGTCCGTCACGCGCCCGCCCCCGCGTGCCTCCGCCCGGTCTCCGTCCCCCTCTCGGCACCCGACATCGGCGAGGCCGAGAACGCCGCCGTGGCCCGAGCCCTCCGGTCGGGCTGGGTGGCGCCCCTCGGCCCCGAGGTCGACGCCTTCGAGGCGCAGATCGCCGCCCGGACCGGCCGCGCGCACGGGGTGGCCCTCTCGTCGGGCACCGCCGCCCTGCACCTGGGGCTGCTCGGCATCGGGGTGGGCCAGGGCACCGTGGTGGTGACCTCGACGTTCACCTTCGCCGCCACCGCCAACGCCGTCACCTACACGGGGGCCGAGCCCTGGTTCGTCGACTGCTGCCCTGCCACGGGCAACCTCTGCCCCGAACTGCTGGAGGAATCCCTCGCGCAGCTGGCCGCCGCGGGACGACGCGTCTCGGCCGTGCTGCCCGTCGACATCTACGGCAAGGTCGCCGACCTGCGCCGCATCGGCGAGGTCGCCGACCGGTACGGCGTGCCCGTGCTGTGCGACAGCGCGGAGTCGCTCGGGGCCCGGCTCGACGGCCGTGCGGCCGGGTCCTTCGGCGCGGCCGCCGCGATCTCGTTCAACGGGAACAAGATCATGACCACCTCGGGCGGTGGCATGCTCGTCACCGACGACGAACGACTCGCGACGACGGCCCGCCGCGTCGCGAGCCAGGCCCGGCAGCCCGTACGGCACTACGAACACACCGAGATCGGCTTCAACTACCGCTTGAGCAACGTGCTCGCCGCCCTGGGCCGGGCCCAGCTCGCCCGCCTCGACGACATGATGGCGAGACGTCGTGAGATCCGCGACGACTACCGACGCCTCACCGCCGGTCGCGATTCCGTGGCGGTCTTCCAGGGCGCCGACGATCGCGACGACAACTGTTGGCTCAGCTCGTTGCTCTTCGCCGACCCCGCCGCGGTGCGCATCGTGACCGACCGCCTCGCCGAGGCCGCGATCGAGACCCGGCCGCTGTGGAAGCCCCTGCATCGTCAGCCGGTGTTCGCCGACCTCGGTCGCACCGTCACCGGTTCCGCCGACGACCTGTTCGCCCGTGGGCTCACCCTGCCCAGTGGCTCCGGACTCGGCGCGGACGACCGGGAGCGCGTGCTGGACGTGCTGACGAGAGCGCTCGACGAGGTCGACGGCCGTGCGTGAGGCCGGGCGGCTGGTGGACGACGGCGCGCGACCTCCCCGAGCGCGCCTCCCGATCGTCGGCGGAGGGGCGACGACCAGGCTGCCCCGCCGCGTGGCCTCCGTGGTCGCTCCCTTCGCCTCCGTGCTGACCTTGCAGGCCACCCAGCTGGTCGCCGTCGCCGCCGCGTTCGCGACCAATCTGGCGGCCTCGGCATCGCTCGTGCCCTCGGGACGCGGAGCCCTGGCGCTCTGGGTGCAGATCGGCTACTTCGCCACGACGGCTGCCGTGCTCGGCGTCGAGCGGCCCTTCGTGTCGATGCGGCAGGGGGCCACCCGGCAGCCCCTGCGCGAACTGGCCTGGCTGACCCGCCCCGGGGTCGTCGTCGCCGCCCTGCCGATGATCGGCGGTGGTGTCGCGGCCTGCCTCGGGCACCGTGAGCTCGTCGTCGTGGGGGTGGTGACGAGCGTGTTCGTCGCGGGCAACCTGCTCGCCCGACTCGTCCGCACGGCCTTCATCACCGGTGCGAGGGCTCGGGCCTACTGGGCGGCGACGCTCGTGTCGCAGGTCGGGCTGGTGACGTGTGCCCTGGCCTTCGTGCTGGTCGGCGTCGACAGCCCGGTCGTGTGGCTGGTGTCGTACGCCCTGTCGACCGCGCCCTTCGTCGTCGTGGTCTGTCACGCCGTGCGGTCCTCCCGTCGTGCCGAAGGCGACGCCGGCCGGCTCGACGTCGGTCCGCTCGCCGAGGTCCGGCGGTCGGGCCTCGCCCTGCTGCCGGCCTCGTTCGGCAACACGGCCCTGCTGCGTGCCGACCGCCTCCTGCTGCCCGTGCTCGCGGGGACCGCCGCGCTCGGCGCCTACGTCACCATCGCGTCCGTCGTCGAGGCGGCGTCGTGGCCGGTGCAGAACTGGGTCGACTCCAGGCTCGGGGAGTGGCGCCGTCAGGTCGAGGTGACGGGCCGGGTGGCGCGAGGTCCGGTCGCGGCCCTGGCGGCGGTGGCCGCCGTCCTGTCCGTCTCGGCCGGTGGCGTCGGCGTCCTCGTGGTCGTCACCCTGCTGAGCGACGCCTACCGGTCCTCCCTCGCGCTGGTGCCCGCGCTCACCGTGGCGTCGTTCGCCTACTCGCTCAGCCGCATCTGGCAGGGCGTCCTCGTGGCGCACGGTCGGCATGCGGGGGTGTCCGTGATCGAGACGGTCGGAGCCGTCGTCACCGTCGTGCTCTGTGTGGTGCTCATCCCGGGCTCCGGCGCGCAGGGCGCTGCCTGGGCGTCGGCCGTCGGCTACGGCGTCTGCCTGGCGCTCTGCGGGCTGGTGCCCGTCGTGACCGATCGGTGGGCCGGTCGTGCCTGACGTCGTCCCCACCCGCCGACGCTCCGGGAGGCAGGAGGCGCGGGCCGGCAACCCGGCGCGCCTCGCCCTGGTCGTCCTGTTCGTCGGCCTCGTCGCCGGCCGGTTCGGCCTCGGGGGTCTCGTCCCCGGGTTCCCCTCGCTCGACGTGCGGGTGCTCGCGACCGTCGCGGCCGGGCTGTCGCTGGTGCCCCTGGCCGGACGACCGCCGGTGCGGTACGCCCCGGCGGCACGCGGCCTCGCGACCGCCCTGGTGGTGCTCTTCGCCTGGCTCGCCCTCTCGGCGGTCTGGGCGCCGTGGGGCGCCGAGCTCGCGCCTCCCCTGCTCGACCTGTCGTTCCTGGCCGCCTTCGTGGTGATGACCGCCATCGTGACGACGCACCTCGCGGTGGCCGACCTGCGCTGGTTGTGGGGCGCCGTCGTCGTCATCGCCGCCGTCTACCTCGCCGCGGCCGTCGGGGCAGGCCCGGGCGTCCAAGGCCGCTACTCGGCCTTCGGCGGTGGGCCGAACGTGTTCGTCCGCGTCATGGGACTCGGTGCCGTCGGAGTGCTCTACGCCTACTTGCGCAGCCGCAGTCTGTGGCTGCTGCTCGGACTGCCCCCGTTCGTCGTCGGGGCCCTGCTGTCGGGCTCTCGCGGAGGCATGCTCGCCGGGTTGGTCATCGCCGTGGTCGGCGTCGTGCCCGTCATGCGTCGCATCGGCCCGAACCGGACCGGCCAGGTGCTCGTCACGCTCGGGCTCGCGTGCGTCCCCGTCGGGGTGCTCTTCGGGCCGAGGCTCGGGCCGTTGATCGAGAAGAGGCTGGTCGAACAGACCGTCGAACAGGGCTACAGCAGTGGTCGCGACGTCGTGTCGGCGATCGGGCTCGAGATCTTCGCGCAGCACCCCGTCGCCGGGGTCGGCCTGGGCGGGGTCCCGTTGCTCCTCCGCGAGACGGTGGGACTGTCGCACACCCACAACCTCGTCATCGAGACCGCGAGCACGGGCGGAGCCGTGGCCCTGGTGTTGCTTCTCGTCGTCCTCTCCCGGATCGTCGTCGGGCTCCGCCGGCTCGACCGCCTCGAACCGGGTGTGCTCTGCACGGCCCTCGCCGCCCTGCTCGTCTTCGTCAGCGCCCTCTTCTCGGGTGACCTCTACGATTCGCGACTGATCTGGTTCTTCGCCCTCCTGACGCTCGGTCTGGGGGTGGGGCCCACCCTGCCCTCGCGTGCCTCCCGCGGGCTTCCGCACGCCCGCCTCGTGGTCGGGGCCGAGCCCGCCGTCGACGCCGGCGAGTCCGTCGTGCGCCGGGCCCGACCGGCCGACACCGTGTCCGGCCCGCACCCGTCGTGATCTCGTCCGAGGATCGCTGAACGGGAGAGCTGGCCGTCGGCGAGCCAGCCGCCCGGCACGACCTCGACGGGTCGGAGGCCGAGGCCGAGGCCGCGCCGAGACGGCGGCCGACGAGCGGTCGCGGGCACCCGCGGTGCAGGTGGTACTGCAGGCTCGGATCGATGTCACCGTCACCGGGTTCGAGTGCATCGAGGTGGCCGGTGTCCACGAGGTCGCGGGGAGGCTCCGCACGACGAACCCGCCTTCGCCCCCGACTCGTTCATCGGCATCCACATCGGCATCCGCACCCGCGGTGACACCGCGTCGTGGTGCATCCGCGATCAGCTCTGCCCTGTGCCTTGTGCCCTGTGCCTTGTGCCTTGTGCCTTGTGCCCCTGTGCCCTGTGCCCTGTGTCCGGTGTCCGGTGTCGTGGACCGGGCGCACCCGAAAGACCCCCGCCGACGTGGTCGGTGGGGGTCTCTCGGGTGCGCCCGGTCGTGCACGGGGTGATCGCGGGTCACGACCGCGCGCGGCCGTCAGATGCGGGAGGGGGCCGCGCGTCGCGGCGAGGGGCCGGCGTGACCCGAACGGCGCCCGGCTGCTCGCCCGGCTGCTCGCCCGGCCGAGCGCGCGGATGAGCGCCCGGCTCTGCGTCCGGAACTCGTGTGGGTGCCGGGTGCGGGCTCGGCAGGGTAGGCGTAGGTCTCGTCGTAGGCCCCCGACGTGCTCCGGGGCTGCATCGTGAGGACGACTCCGATCACTCGCGAGCCGATCTGGTCGAGGGTGTCGACCGCGTCGCCGAGTCGTGCCTTCAGCGTGCGGCCCGAGGCGGCGGCGACGAGGGTGCCGTCCGTGAGGCGGCTCAGGACGGCCGCGTCGGTCACCGGCAGGACGGGGGGTGCGTCGAGCAGGACGTAGTCATAGCGGTCGCGCAGCTCGTCGAGCAGCGCCCGCATGCGAACCGATCCCAGCAGTTCGCTGGCGTTCGGCGGGATCTGGCCTGCCGGGACGACGTCGAGGCCGATCCCGCCCCAGGGTTGGGTCACGTCGTCGAGGTCGGCGCGGCCGATCAGGACGTCCGAGAGGCCGGCTGCCCCTTCGAGTCCGAGCGTCGATGCCAGTCGCGGCCGGCGCAGGTCGGCGTCGATCACCGCGACCCGGGCGCCGGTCTCGGCGAAGGCGATGGCGAGGTTGGCCGTGGTCGTCGTCTTGCCCTCGCCGGGCAGGGCCGACGTGACGCCGATGACGCGGGCTGCCTGGCCGACGTTGACGAACTGGATGTTCGTCCTCAAGGTCCGGTAGGCCTCCGCGCGAGGACCTCGCGGATCGAGGTGCACCGTCAGGGGTCGCTTGGGCGCGTCGGCGTCGTGCAGGACCGCTCCGAGCACGGGTCGATCGACGACCTCGGCGATGCTGTGCCGATCACGCACCTTCGTGTCGAGGAGCAACCGGGCCAGGGCCGTGAGATAGCCCACGAGGCCTCCGCCCACGAGGCCGAGGCCGAGGTCGACCGTGGTCCGCGGTGAGACGGGGGCGTGCGAGAGCGACGCGGGTTCGAGCACGTCGACGGCGACGAGGCTCGTCTGCCCGTCGGCCGCGGCGTCGAGACGGGTCGTGACGAATTCTCGAAGGCTCGTGCCGATGGCATCGGCCGTCGCTGCCGCGCGGGAGGCCTCGGTGTCGCGGACCGAGATGGTGAGCGTGGCGCTGTTCGTCCCGGTCGTCACCGTCACCGCATCGGCCAGCTGGGACGTGCTGTAGGGCAGGTGGAGCTCGCGGACGACCGGTTCGAGGACGCGCGACGTCTTCACCACCTCGGCGTAGCTCTTGGCCTTCTGCTGGGCGGCGGTGCTGCCCTGCCCCACGTCCATGGCGGTGTTGGTCGTCGTGCCGCTGACCGAGACGAACAACTGGGTGCTCGAGGCGAACAGCCGGGGGGTGTTCGCCGTCACGACGACGGCGAGGATCGCCCCGAGGGCCGCGGCGGCGACGACGAGCCACCAGGCACGTCGCAGCAGTCGAAGGTGGTCGGTGAGGGTCATGGTCGAAGTTCTTCCGTTCGGGTCGGGGCGTGCCGGGATGGTCAACCCACGTGACCACTAAAATACAGAAACATGAAATGTTGCGCAAGCCTCACGTTGAGGGGTTGGGAGTGACGGCCCGTGCCGGGCGACCGGTCTCAGACCGTGTCGAGGCGGGCGATCGGGGGATCGCTCGTGAGTGAGCGCACGTCGAGTTGACAGGCGTCGAGCGCGGGAACCGAGGCGTGCGAGATCGACGGATGGACGGGACGGGCGTCGACCTCGTCGGTGCCGTTGAGTTCTTCGTGCAGCTTCTCGCCGGGTCGGAGCCCGGTGAAGACCACGTCGACGTGGCGGCCTGACAGGGCGATGAGACGGTCGGCGATGTCGAGGATCTTGACCGGCTCGCCCATGTCGAGGATGAGCGCCTCGCCCGGGGCCCCGATCGCCCCGGCTTGGATCACCAGGTGGCACGCCTCGGGGATCGTCATGAAGTACCGAGTCGCGTCGGGGTGGGTGACCGTCACGGGTCGGCCCTGCTCGATCAGGTCGCGGAACAGCGGGACCATGCTGCCCCGGCTGCCGAGCACGTTGCCGAAGCGGACCGACAGGTACCGCCGGCCGGTGGACCGGGCGACGCCGGCCGTGAGCCTCTCGGCGAGGCGTTTCGACCGACCGAGGACGCTCGTGGGGTTGGCCGCCTTGTCGGTCGAGATGTTGACGAAGGTCTGCACGTCGACCGCCTGGGCGGCCTCGAGCACGTTCAGGGTGCCCATGACGTTCGTCTGCCAGGCCTCGGCGGGGTACTGCTCGAGCAGGGGCAGGTGCTTCAGGGCCGCCGCGTGGAAGACGACCTCGGGCCGGCGTGCGCGGAAGACCGCGGTGAGCGCCGCGGCGTCGCGGATGTCGGCGAGCACCACCTCGCGGGAGTCGAGCAGGCCGTGGCCGCTCAGGGTCACCTGGACCGACTGGAGGGCCGTCTCGTCGCGATCGAGCATGACGAGCTCGGCGGGTGCGAAGCGTGACAACTGGCGGCAGAGCTCGCTGCCGATCGAGCCCCCGGCGCCGGTGACGAGCACGCGGCGACCCCGCACGTAGTCGGCGACGGCCTCGACGTCGGTGTCGACGGCTCGTCGGCCGACGAGCTCTTCGGGCGAGACGTCTCGGAGGTCGCCGGGTCGCGATCCGCGCAGCATCTCGTCGACCGACGGAGCGACCAGGACGCGGGCACCGAGGCGTTCGGCTCGCGCGGTGGCGTCACGGATGAACGTCGCGTCGGCCCGGGGGACGGCGAGCACGACGGTCGCGGCCCCGAACCGGCGGAGGGCGCCCGCGAGGGCGTCCCGCCCACCGACGACCCGGAGCCCGGCCAGCCGGGTGCTTCGTCGAGCGGGGTCGTCGTCGAGGAGTGCGACCGGGCGGTAGGGGCTGTCGGGGTCGCTGAGCATCTGCCGGACGAGGTGCTGGCCGAGGGTGCCCGCCCCGTACACGATCGTCGGGGCGGCGTCGTCGCCGGGGCGCAGGCGGCGCTCGGCCCGGCAGCGGAGCAGGTTGCGGATCGCGGCCATGGCGAGTGCGGCGACCGGGAACGCGACGACGGTCAGGGCCGTGGGCCAGGCGGCGGCGCCGCGGAGGACGCCGGGCGCCGTCAGCGGGACGAGGCTGCCCAGTGCCCCGACGACGAGCGCACCGGCGACCAGGCGACGCGCCTCGGGCAGGCTGCCGGACGGGAAGGACGAGCGGTACACGCCGGCCAGTCCGCCCACGGCCACCTGGAGCAGGGCGGCGGTCGCTGCGCCGGAGACGACCGAGGCCCAGGTCTCGGCGGTGGCGATCTCGAGGAGCCCGGCCGTGGCGACCACGGCCACGAACCAGGCGGCCCCGTCGGCCGCGGGCAACAGGAGGCGGGTGGCCGACCGGCTGCGACCGCCGGCCCGGGGGGACACCGCGGCGGCGACCGTCGCGGTGCCGCTCGACACCCCGTCGGGCGTATCGGGAAGCGGGGACGGGGCGGGGACGGATTCGGGCATGGTCACCTCGTGGCAGCTGGGAAGGGCGGACGCTACCAAAAGACTAACATTCTGTACTTCAAGTGACAAGAACTACATGTCACTTGCGCCGTCGTCAGCTCGCCGGGCGGTCCACCGCCTCACGGACGGCCGCGACCCGACCGGGGACCGTCTCGTCCTGCAGGCTCGTCGTGTCGCCGAGGGGGCGACCGTCGACGATGTCGACCAGCAGGCGGCGCATGATCTTGCCCGAGCGGGTCTTGGGCAGGTCGGGCACGACGAGCACGGTCGCGGGCTTGGCGATCGGGCCGATCTGGTCGGCGACGTGGGCTCGCAGGGTGGGGGAGAGCGACCCCGAGAGCGGAGCCCACACCGACGGCTCGGCGGCGTCGCCGGCGTCTCGCACCGCGCCTCCTGCGGGCCGGGTGGCGGGGACCACGAACGCGGCGATCGCCTGACCCGTCCGGTCGTCGGCGACGCCGACCACGGCCGCCTCGGCGACGGCCGGGTGCGCGACGAGGGACGACTCGATCTCGATGGTCGAGAGCCGGTGCCCCGACACGTTGATGACGTCGTCGACGCGGCCCAGCACCCAGATGTCGCCGTCGGCGTCGTACTTCGCGCCGTCGCCCGAGAAGAACCAGCCCTGCCGCCAGTAGGTCGCCCAGTAGCTGTCGCGGTAGCGCTCGGGGTCGCCCCAGACCGTGCGGGCGAGGGCCGGGCCGGTCTGCTGCACGACGAGGTAGCCGCCGCTGCCGTTCGGCACCCGCTCGCCCGCGTCGTCGACCACGGAGGTCGACAGTCCGGGCAGGGCGCGCAGGGACGAGCCGGGCTTCAGGGTGTCGGCGCCGGGCAGCGGAGCCATGACGGCGGCCCCGGTCTCGGACTGCCACCAGGTGTCGACGATCGGGCACTCGCCGCGGCCGAACTGCTCGCGGAACCACACCCAGGCCTCGGGGTTGATCGCCTCGCCGACGGTGCCGAGCAGGCGCAGCGACGACAGGTCGTGGGTGTCGGGCAGCCCCTCGGGGAACCACGACGAGAGCGTGCGCACCAGCGTGGGCGCCGTGTAGTAGGTCGTCACGCCGTAGCGCTCGATGATCTCGAGGTGACGGGCGGGGTGCGGGGTGTCGGGGGTGCCCTCGTAGATGACCTGGGTCAGCCCGTTCGACAGCGGCCCGTAGATCTCGTAGGTGTGGGCGGTGACCCACGCCAGGTCGGCCGTGCACCAGTGGACGTCGTCGGGCTTGGCGTCGAAGACGGCCCAGTGCGTCCAGTTCGCCTGGGTGAGGTAGCCACCGCTCGTGTGCACGAGCCCCTTCGGTCGGCCCGTGGTGCCGCTCGTGTACATGATGAACAGGGGCGTCTCGGCCCCGAAGTGCTCGGGCTCGTCGGTGTCGGGCTGCGGGTCGACGACGTCGTGCCACCACAGGTCGCGGCCGGGCGTCCACGGCACGTCGGGCGTCTGGTCGCCGGTGCGCCGCACGACGAGCACGTGCTCGATCTCGTTCTCGCCCGAGACCGCGTGGTCGGCGTTCGCCTTGACCGGCACGGCCGTCCCGCGGCGGAACTGCCCGTCGGTCGTGACCAGCAGCTTGGCGCGCGTGTCTTCGACCCGGAACTTGAGCGCCTCGCCCGAGAAGCCCCCGAAGACCAGCGAGTGGATGGCGCCGAGGCGGGCGATGGCGAGCGTGACGACGACGGTCTCGGCGATGACGGGCAGGTAGACGACCACCCGGTCGCCCTGACCGACGCCCAGGGAGCGCAGACCGTTCGCCGCCTTGACGACCTCGCGCTGCAGCTGGGCGTAGGTGATGTCGCGCCGGTCGCCGGGCTCGCCCTCGACGTGCAGGGCGACCTTGTCGCCCCGGCCGGCCTCGACGTGGCGGTCGACGCAGTTCACCGCGACGTTGAGCGTGCCGTCGGCGAACCAGGTCGCCTCGGGCACCGTGAGTTCGCCGTCGGGCCCCTCGGTGACGGGTTTCCACGTGTGGGCGACCGTCCAGGGGGTGTGCCAGTCGAGTCGCTGCGAGGCCTCGGCCCAGAAGGCGACCGGGTCGGCGGCGGCCCGGGCGTGCTCGTCGGCGGTGACGTTCGCGTCGCGCGCGAGCGACGGAGGCGCGGCGAACGTCCGTCGCTCGTCGAGCAGGTTCGAGATGGTGTCGCTGGTGGCCATGCCGCCCACGTTACGGGTGTCGTGGCCCGGCGACGGGTGCCGGGGCAACCCTGCGTAACGAGGGGCCCGCTCGACGGCTGGGGAGGAGACGTGTCACCCCGCCCACAGGCCGCGACCTCGTCCACAGGTCGGACGATCGTGACCCCGTCGTGACTCGGCGCCGCCTATCGTGGCCAGGTGACCAGCCCACGCCGACGCCCCTCCGCCCGCCGGTCGATCCGTGCGCTGGTGGGGGTCGCGCTGGCCGGGGTCCTCGTGCTCGCCCCGGTCACGGCCTTCGCCGCCGACGCCGTGCCGTCCGCTCCGACGACGCCCGCGCCGTCCGCGCCGGTGTCGAGTGCGGCTCCGGTCGCCACGTCGCCCACGGCGTCCGCAGCCGTCGCGGTCGGCGCCATGAACTACGTCGTGAACTCGGCGCCCGGCGAGGCGGCGACCGCGGCTGCCGCCGCGGCCGTGGTCGCGGCCGGGGGCACGGTCCTCGCGGCCTGGGACGAGATCGGGGTGGTGACCGCCCGCTCGACCGGGGCCGACTTCGTCGACCGGGTCCGCGCCTCCTCGTCCGTCGAGTCCGCGGGGCCGACCCGCACGGCCGCCGTCCGCGCGACGAACGCCGCCGAGGCGGGCGGCGTGCAGTCGACCGGCCTGGTCGGGCAGGTCGACGACGAGGCCACGCAGGCCGCCGACGTCGCCGACCCCGCCGAGCAGCGGCAGTGGAACGACCAGGCCGTGCACGCCGCCGAGGCCCGGGCCGTCCAGCCCGGCAGCCCGGACGTGCTGGTCGGCGTGCTCGACAGCGGCGTCGACGCCACGCATCCCGACCTCGCCTCGCAGGTCGACCCGACGGCGTCGGTGGGCTGCAGCGTCGACGGCGTGGCCGACACCGACCCCTCCGCCTGGTCGCCGTCGCCCGGGGCGTCGACGAGCACCCGCGAGCACGGCACGCACGTCGCGGGCATCATCGCCGCGGCCGACGACGGTCGCGGGGTGGTCGGCGTCGCACCCGGCGTGCGCCTGGCGAGCGTCAAGGTCGTCGACGCCGACGGCTTCATCTATCCCGAGTACGCGATCTGCGGCTACATGTGGGCGGCGGAGCAGGGCATGGACGTCACGAACGCCAGCTTCTTCGTCGACCCGTGGGCCGCCTGGTGCACGGGCGACTCCGACCAGGCGGCAGCCCTCGAGGCGGTCCGCCGGGCCGTCGCCTGGTCGCAGCACGAGGGCGTGCTCGACGTGGCCGCGGTCGGCAACGCCGCGACCGGGGCCGTCGCCGTCGACCTGGCCCACAAGACGACCGACTCGCTCAGCCCGAACGACTCGACCCCGATCACGGGGCGCGACGTGTCGCGGGGTTGCGTCCAGCTGCCGGCCGAGGCCGAGGGGGTCGTCGCGGTCTCGTCGGCCCAACAGGGCCTCGGTGGCGCGATCGAGAAGTCGCGCTTCTCGAACTACGGCGACGGCGTCGTCGACCTGACGGCCCCCGGGGCCGCGGTCGTCAGCACCGTCCCGGGCGGCGGGTTCGCGGCGCTCAGCGGCACCTCGATGGCGGCCCCGCACGTCGCCGGGGTCGCGGCCCTGCTGGCCTCCGTGCACCGCGATGCCACGCCGGCCGAGCTGGCCGCGCTGCTCGACCGGCAGGCCGGTGGCCAGGTGCCGGCCGAGTACTTCGGGGCCGGGCTCGTCGACGCCTTCGCGGCCGTGACCGAAGACCTCGGGCGGGGTCCGATCGTGGCCGCCCCCGACGGCACCCTGCAGGCCGGGGCCGCCGCCGCGCTGCGCGGGGCCGGTTTCACTCCCGGAGAGACCGTCGAGGTCCGGTCCGCCGCGATGGCCGAGGCGACCCCGGCCGTGGCCGACGCCCGCGGCCGGGTCGAGCTGCCCGTCCGTCTCTCGCCGCAGACCCCGGTCGGCCGGCTCACCCTCGACGCGGTCGGCTCGTCGGGGGCGACCACCACCGTCACCGTCGAGGTGCAGGAGGCGCTGGCCGGCCCGGTGGTCACGTCACCGCTCGCGGGCGCCCGGTCGTCGTCGGGGCAGCCGCTGGTCGTCACCGGCACGGCCCTCGACTCCGCTCTCGTCACCGTCACGGTCGAGCCCGCAGCGGGCACCACCCCGTCCACCCCCGCGACGTCAGCCCCCACGTCGTCAGCCCCCGCGTCGTCGACCGCCGCGTCATCAGCCCCCACCTCGTCAGCGGGAGCGAGCGGCACCACGTCCCTCACGGTCCGGGCCGAGCAGGACGGATCGTTCCGAGCCACGGTCGACGCCCTCGACGCGGGGGAGTGGCAGGTCTCGGCCGTCATGCGGACCGTGGACGACGTCGTGTCGGCGACCGGCCAGGTCGTGCCCTTCGGCGTCGACGCGGCTCAGACTCCGGCACCCGTCCCGGGCGAGGGCGAGGGCGAGGGCGACGGCGGCCTGCCCGCCGGGCCCGGCACGTCCCCGTCCGATCCGGCCGTCGCGCCGGTGGGCGGCGTCACGCCCGTCGTCGAGGACGCGGGTGGCCGGGGTCGCGCGCTGCCCGCCGAGTCGGCCCGCGCCTCCTCGGACTCGCTCGCCTGGACGGGCGCCGAGCCCCGGCCGGTGGCGCTCGCGGCGCTGCTGGTCGTCGCCCTCGGAGTCGTGGGTCTCGTCGCGGGCCGCCGCCCCCGCGAGCTCGCCGACCGCTGAGCGCCGGCTCGCCGGGCCCGCGGTCGCCCCTCAGTCGAGCACGGGCCGCCGCACGAGCGACGCGGGGCGGCGGCTCGTGACGGCACTGCCCGCGGCGACCACGAGCGGCAGGACGACCACCACCACCGCCAGCGCCCACCACGGCGGTGCGAAGGGCAGGTCGGCGGCCCAGACCATCGCCGCCGTGGGCACCAGGCCGAGCGCGGTGCCGAGCGCCGCGCCGAGGCCCACGACGACCACTCCCTGCCAGAACGACATCGCCCGCCGCTGTCGATCGGTGCCGCCGACGGCCTGCATGGTGATCTGGTCGCTCAGGCCCTCGGCCCGGGCCAGCCCCAGGGCGACGGCCGCCGCCGCCGCCGACACGAGGGCGGCGGCCACGAGCGCGACGACCAGCCCGAGGTCGAACGGCGAGCCGTAGGACGAACTCTGCAGCGAGGCTCGTCCGTCGGTCGCCGCGGTGACGTCGGCGCCGACCCTCGTCAGCTCGTCGGTCGTCGGCTGCCGGTCGAGCGTGAGCACGACGGCCTCTTGGTCGAGGGCGAACCCCGCGGCCCGGGCGGTCTCGACGCTCATCACGACGGCTCCGTCGGTGAACGAGGTCGGCCGCTGGACGACGCCCTCGAGCGTCAGGGACCGGGACGGGGTGGAGAGGTCGTGGCCCCGGGCGACCTCGTCCGGCGAGGCCAGGCCGATGGTCACCTGCCCGTCGACGACGAGCGAGGGGTCGAAGGCGACGACCCCGCCCGAGTCGAAGGCCGCACGCGCGGCCGCACTCGGCTCCGCGCCGAGGGCCACCTCGAGGCCACGGTCGTCCGTCACGACGACGTTGTCGTACGACGACCCGCCGAGCGGGAACGTGCAGGCCGGGTCGGCCCGGGTGATCCGCTCGATCTCGCGGCTCGACAGGCCGCTCAGGCGACCGCCGGACGCGTCGCAGCCGTCGGGCACGTGCACGACGGCCCAGGGGGTGACGGCCTCGACCGGCACCGACGAACCGCTCGAGTCGAAGTCGCCCGGCACCGGCGTCAGCCAGGTCACCTCGGAGGCGACCGGCAGCTCACGGGCCACCGCGGCGACGGCGGCCTGGTCGAGGCGTTCGGCCTCGGGGGAGCCGGCGGGCACCCGGAGGTCGGCGGAGAGGTCGTAGGCGACGGCGACCGTGCCGTCGGGGAAGGGCACGTACGTCGAGCGGCTCGACTGCTGCGAGGCCGCCGTCGACATCGAGGCGCCGAACACGGCCACGAAGACGGCCGTGGTCACGGCGGCGACGGCGGGGGCGGTGCGGGCGACGCCGTGGGTCGCGTCGCGCAGGGCCAGGCGGAGCGGCACGGGGGCGTGGGTGGACGACCGGCCGAGCGCGTGCAGCACGGTCGGGACGAGCAGCAGCACCCCGACCAGGGCCGTCACCGCCGCGACCGCGAGGCCCGCGAACCCGGCCCACCACCAGCCAGAGCCGACCGCCACCGAGGTGCTGTACGAGACCCAGCCGGCCCCGAGGCACGCGAGGGTGCCGACGGCCACGAGGGCTCCCGCGACGACCGGTCGTCGGACTCGACGAGGCGCCCTGGGCGCCCCGGGTGCCCGGGGTGCCCGGGTCGCACCGGCGGTCGTGCCGCCCCGCAGCGAGGCCGTCACGTCGACGCGGGCGGCGCGGCGGGCGGGCACGACCGCCGCGATCCACGACACGAGCACGGCGAAGAGGCCGATGCCCGCGACGACGACGCCGGGCACGTGCACGCCCCAGAGGCGGAACGGCCCGAGGTCGACCCCGGACCGGAGGGCGAGTGCGACGGCGGCGATGCCGACGTCGACGCCGACGGCGAGGCCGGTCACGGCCGCGACCACGCCGACCCAGACCCCCTGGCGGGCCACGACGCGCGTCAGCGTGCGCTGGTCGGCGCCCACGGCCGCGAGGACCGCCAGGGTGCGTCGCTGCCGCCGTGCACCGACGCCGAAGGCCGCACCGGCGAGCAGGGCCACCTCTGCCCCGGCGAACACGGCGAAGACGAGGCCCAGGGCGGCGTAGGTGCCGGCGTTGCCGTCCACGTCGCTCATGACGCCCGGGGTGCCGGGCGCGGGCGGGTCGGCGACGACGTCGGCCGACCAGGTGACGTAGCCCGCGCGGCCCAGGGCACGGACCTCCGACCAGTCCACGCCCTGCCCGACCAGGTACTGCTCGGTGGAGGGGTCGCCCGGGTCGGGGGCCCCGGCCGCTGGGGGCGAGAGCGCCTCCGGGGCGAACACCTGCTGCTCGGGGCCGTCCCGCTGCGAGAGCACGCCGACCACGTGGACCTCGACGTCGCGCGGCCCGTCGGTGCCGACGAGGTGGTGCAGCGTGGTCGTCGACCCGACGGTCAGGTCGGCGTCACGGGCGAGGCCCGGCGTGACCAGCACCTCGTCGGCACGCACGGGCGCACGACCCCCGTCGAGTCGGTAGCGGCCGTCGAAGGCCGGGTCGGTGACCGGGCCGAGGACGACGCTGGCCGACGTGGTGCCGACCCGCGTGTAGACCGTGCGCAGCGTGAGGACGCGGTCGACCCCCGGCACGACGTCGTCGACCGGCCGCCAGGCGACGGGGTCGCCCTGGGCCTGGCTCGTCGTCTCGGGGGACTGGCGGGTCTCGGCGCCCGTCCACTGCACCCGCGCCGCCGTCCGCCCGAGGGTCGCCTCGATCTCTTGTGCCGTGGTCGGCTGCGCGCTGGCGACCAGCACGGCCGCGCCCGACGCCCCCGCGACCGGCAGGGCGATCAACAGCACGACCATCACGTACTGTCGCAGGCGCTTGAGCACCTGCCGCCGGGCGACGAGGTCGACGGCGGACGAGGAGGCGCGGCCCGAGCGACCGCGGCCGTCACGCTCGGGCACCGCGGCCCGGGCCTGCTGCGGCGCGGGGCCGTGACCGGGGCACGACCCCTCGCCGCCCGCCGTCACCGCGCCTCCGGAGCCAGCAACGACTCGGGGCCGCGCGGCGCCGACTCGTCGACCAGGCGCCCGTCGCGCAGGAACACGATGCGGTCGGCCCAGGCCGCGTGGCGGGCGTCGTGCGTCACGAGCAGCCCGGCGGCCCCGGCGTCGACGCGCTCGCGCAGCAGGGCCATGACCTCGTCGCCGGTCGTGCTGTCGAGGGCTCCGGTCGGTTCGTCGGCGAGCACCAGGCGCCGACTGCCGACGAGCGCACGGGCGATCGCCACGCGCTGCTGCTCGCCACCGGACAGTTCGGCGGGGAACGCCCGCCCCCGACCGGCGAGGCCGAGGCTCACGAGGGCGTCGTCGGCGGCGCGGCGGGCGGCCTTCGCCCCGATGCCGTCGAGCTCGAGCGGCAGGGCCACGTTCTCGGCCGCCGTGAGGGTGGACACGAGGTTGAACTGCTGAAAGACGATGCCCACCGACCGTCGGCGCACCCGCGCGACCTCGGCGGGGCTCAGGTCGGCCAGCCACGTGCCGTCGACCTGCACGTGGCCGGCGGTCGGCGTGGTCAGCCCGCCGGCGATCGCCAGCAGGGTCGATTTGCCCGACCCCGAGGCGCCCATCACGGCGACGAGCTCGCCCTCGTGCACGGTCAGGCTCACTCCGTCGAGGGCGGTGCGGGCGAGGTCGCCGCTGCCGTGCTCGTGCCGGACGGCGAGCATGGTCAGCACCTCGGCGCGGCCCGTCACGACCGGCCCCGGAGGGTCTCGCCGCGCGCCCGGTCGGACCCGGCCGCGACCCGCGGGGTCGTCGTCGGGCCGGCCGTCGGCGAACCCGGCGTCGCGTCGACCGCCCACTGCCGCTCGGCGAGCGACGCCCGGCGCACGCGCGACTCGACGTGGTCGAGCCAGCGCACCTCGGCCTCGGCCGCGAAGATCATCGAGTCGACGACGAGCTGCCAGGCGAACTCGCCCGGTGCGCCCGGGTCGCCGCCCGCCCGCTTGCCACGGGTCAGGCGTTGCAGCTTCGCCAGGGAGGCGCGGCGCTGGGTCTGCACGAGCGTCACGACGTCGACCCCGGGCAGCGTCGCGGCGAGGGCGAACTTGAGCGGCAGTTCGTCGCGGGTCGCGTCAGGGCTGTCGACCGCCGACGCGAGCCAGCGGGCGACCTCGGCGCGGCCGGCCTCGGTGATGCGCCAGAGCCGGTGCTGGTCGCCCGGCGTGGACCGGTCGCCGGTGGAGGCGCCGTCGGTGGCCGCGCCGTCGGTCGGGTCGTCCCTCTCGACGAGGCCGTCGCGGTCGAGGCGTTCGAGCGTCGAGTAGACCTGGCCGACGTTGAGCGGCCACGTCGACCCGGTGCGTCGGTCGAATTCGCTGCGCAGCTGGTACCCGTAGCCGGGAGCCTGGTCGAGGATCGCCAGCAACCCGAGCCTGACGGTCACGAGGTGGCCACGTCGTCTGGTCGTCCCGCCATGGAGCCCTCCGCTTCTCGTCACGCGACCCGTGTCACGTGGCGCGGCCCCCACCCCCGGCGACCGTGCATACCGAGTATGCCCCGAGCCGCCGACACCGCCAAACGCGGACACCAGCCCGCCCGGCCCCACCCGGGCCCGCGCGGGCCTATCCGAGCCCGCGCAGCCCGGTGTCGGCCCCGGTCACGCTGCCGTCGTCCGGCCCGAAGACGAAGTAGTGCACGCGCTCGGCGTCGACCCCGTGGCCGATCAGCGCGGCTCGGGCGATGGCCATGAACGGCACGGGTCCGCACAAGAAGACCCGGTGCGCCGGCGTGAGGTCGACCCGGTCGAGGTCGATCGGGTCGAGGTAGACCCCCGGCCCGTCGATCGACGCCTCGGCCAGGGCGCCGAGGGCCGACAGCGACCCCTGCGTGTAGCTGACGCGCAGGGTCGCGTTCGGCATGGAGGCGACGAGGGCCTCGAGCTCGACCCGGTGGGCGTGCCGCTCGGGCGTGCGCTCGAAGTGCAGGACGGTCACGGGCCGGTCGGGTTCGGTGCGGGCCAGGTGGTCGAGCATGCCGAGCACGGGCGTGCAGCCGATGCCCGCCGAGACGAACAGCAGCGGCGCGTCGTCGAGGTCGTCGATGGTCAACGACCCGATCGGCGGCGAGACGCTCACGACGTCGCCGACCCTCAGCTCGCGCATCAGGTAGGACGAGACCTCACCGTCGGGGGCGGGCCGCTCGCCGACGAGCAATCGCGCGCTGATGCGCCACTGCTCGTCGGGCCCGCCGCGCAGGCTGTACTGCCGGATCTGCCGGGCCCCGTCGGCCAGCCGCACCTGCACCGAGGCGAACTGGCCCGCGCGGTACCGGGGCAGGGCCTCGCTGTCGGCCGAGACGAGCGTCAGCGCGACGACGTCCTCGGCCTCGACCCGCCGCTCCGTCACGAGGGCCTCGCGCCACTCCTCGCCCGGCTCGAGGTCGGCCTGCCGGTAGATCGCCTCGACGATCGCGACCATCTCGTCGCGGGCCGCGCGGTACACCTCCGCCCAGGCGTCGACGACCGCCGGGGTGGCCTCCACGCCGAGGGTGGCGGCGAGGGACTCGGCGAGGTGCCGACCGAACAGGTCGTACTCGTCGCGGGTGACGCCGAGGGCGGCGTGCCGCTGGGCCAGCCGCGACACGATCTCGCCGGGCGTCGCGGGGGCGAGGGTCGGCGCCCCCGCCTGCCGGGCGGTGCCACCGTCCGGGGAGGCGCGGTGCCGGTCTGCGCCGCCACCCGAGGAGGCGCGGTGCCGGTCCGCGTCCGCGGCCCACGTCGACCCCGGGGCCGCCTCGAGCACCGCTTCGGCCAGCGCCACGATCGTGCGGGCCAGCTCGCGCTGCTGCCGCCCCTGGGCCAGGTCGCCCCGGTTGAACCGGTCGCGCAGCAGGTCGGGACGGGCCGCGAACAGCCGGCGGTAGAAGTCGTCGGCGAGGGCCGGGGCGCGCTCGGCGACGACGGGCAGCGAGGCGCGCAGCGCTCGCAGCTGGGCCGTGCTCGCCATGCGGGTCCCTCCGCTCTCGGGGTGACGAGGGTGCCGGTCGCCGGGGCGGCACCTCGAGCCGATTCTGGCGTGCGGCCCCGTGCGCCCCCTGACGGTTGGCTCGGCGTCGAACGACCTCGTGCCTCCTCGGCTCGGCGTGCCGGGGGGCCGAGGTGACGCGTGCGTGTGCCCGGTGCGGGCGGGGCGTGATATAGATAACCCACGTTCTCTTCCGTCGAAAGAGCCGCCGTGCTGTCGCCCCTCGCCCTGCTCCGTCACCGACCCGTCGCCCGCGCCGTGGTCGCCGCCACCGTGACCGCGTCGGCCAGCGTGGTGGGTGGCGGCACCGTCATGGTGCTCTCGACCCGCGGGGGCGCGGCGGTGAGCCCCGCCACGTTGGTCGCGGGCTTCCGGTCGCTCGCGGCCGACCCGCGAGAGCTGGCGACGGCGACCACGATCATGCTGCTGGCCGGCACGGCCGGTGCCCTGGCCGGGGTGGCCGGAGGGGCGCGGCGTCAGAAGTAGGTGATGCCGTGCACCGGGCGCTCGGGGGTCAGCATCGCCCGCAGCCGGGCGACGGCGCCCTTCCGCCGTTCGCGCACGAGGCCGGCCGCGGCCAGGGTGACCGGGTCGAAGCCGCCGAGCCAGAGCGAGCCGAGCGTCGCGACGTCGAGCTCGAGGTCGGCACGGCGCACGGCGGCCTTCTTGACGGTGGCGTCGCCGCCCTCGCTCGTGATGCGGTAGGTGCCCGCCGCGTGCCCGAGCGAGTCGCCGATCGCGACGGTCACCACGCCGTCGGCGGCCCACGGCCGGGCCTGCAGGGCGGCGACGGGGTCGAGGACGCGGAACCACACGTGGTCCTCGTCGTGGACGATCGTCAGCGCTCGCCCGTCGACCAGCGCGTGGGCGAGGGGGTCGTGCTGCGGGGCGTTCGGGTACCGCACCGTGGCGACCAGGTCGACGGCGAGCAGCAGCTGCCACAGCCCCAGGTACGCGTCGTCGGTGGCGGCGACGAGGTCGATGACGACGAGGGTCTGCGTGCCGGTCGAACCCGGGCCCCCGCCGATCGAGTCCACCCGGTAGGTGACGTAGCCGTCGACCGCCCCGGTCGCGTCGCGGTGGACCGCGGCCCGGACGGCGGGGTCGGGGGTGCCGTCGGCCCGTTCGCGGCGGAGCACGTTGTCCCACGAGCCCTCGTGACGGTCGATCGACCCCGGGGTGCGGCGGTGGAAGCGCGCGAAGACGGCGGGTGCTGTCTCGGTCAGCGAGGCCGGGGTGACGAGCTCGGTGCTGCCCTCGGGCTCGCTCAGCAGGCCGCCGGCCCGTCGCACGTCGACCTCGATCGTGCGCTCGCGGACGCCCACGCCGAAGCCGAAACGACGGTAGATCGAGCCCTCGCTCGCGGTGAGCGCGGCGACCGGGGTGCCCGCCGACCTCGCCCTCGCGAGGTCGTCGGTGATCATGCGACGCAGCAGGCCGCGGCGTCGGTGGGTCGGCTGGACCGTCACGCCGGCGACGAGGTCGGCCTCGACGAGGCGGCCGCCGCCGACGTGCAAGGTCTTGTCGAACGAGGTGAACGTGGCGACGGGGCGGCCTTCGGCGTCGAGCGAGCCCGGGTTCGCGTCTCGACGGTAGACGCCGGTCAGGCGCCGACCGTCGGCGACGAGTCGCCGGGCGGAGCGGCCCAGGGCGTCGTCGTCCGCCGCGGGCTCGTGGAACCCCATCGACTCGGCGGCGACCCAGGCGGCGGTCGCGGCGTCGGCGCGGGGTGACCCGTCGCCCGCCTCGGGGTCGAGCGCGGCCGCGAAGGTGCGGATGTCGTAGTCGTCGTCGAGGGTGCTCACCGGGCCAGCCTACGGACCACCGCCGACGCTGTCGTCGTCCGCGAGGCGGAGCCTCCGGGAGGCGCGGTGCCGGCCGTCACCGCGCCTCCCGTCCCGCACCTTGTCGCATTCTCGGATGTGAAATACAATATTAGGATGACTTCCGACCAGCACCCGTCCGGACCCGCCGCCCCCGCCGGGGACGCGCTCGACCGACTCGGCCTCGCCGGGCCCGCGACCACCGACGCGCCGCCGTCCCGAGGCGAGCGGTCGGCCCGTCGACGCGGCCGTCGGCGTCGTCGCCGCGTCGTCGCCACCCTCGTGGCCGCCCTGGTCGTCTTCGTCGGGGTGCCCGTGCTTGTCTTCGGCGTCGGGGCGGGGTACCTGGCGCACCTCGCCCGCACGTGGGACGACGGCGCGACCACGATCGCGTCCCCCTTCCCGGCCGAGGCCGACCGGCCCGCGCCGGTCGACGACGGGGCCCTCGACGTGCTGCTGCTCGGCTCCGACACCCGTGTCGCGGGGGCCTCGGGGCGCTCGGACTCGATGATGCTGGTCCACCTGCCGGCCGACCGCAGCGCCGCCTACGTGATGTCGATCATGCGCGACACCTGGGTCGACGTGCCGGGTCACGGGATGGCCAAGATCAACGCCGCGTACAGCTGGGGCGGCGTGCCCCTCACGGTGCAGACGGTCGAGCAGTTGCTGCAGACCCGCATCGACCACGTGGCCGAGATCGACTTCGTCGGCTTCGAGGCGATGACCGACGCGCTCGGCGGCGTCGACGTCGTCAGCGAGCGGGCGTTCCGGGCGGGTGGCCACGAGTTCGTCCGGGGTGAGAACCACCTCGACGGCGAGCAGGCCCTCGCCTTCGTCCGCGAACGGAAGTCCTTCGCCGAGGCCGACCACCAGCGGGTGCGCAACCAGCAGGCCTTCGTCCGCGGTCTCGTCGGCGGTGTGCTCGACCGCCACACCCTCACCGACCCGGCCGCCCTCTCGGCGTTCGTCGCCGCGACCGCCGACCACGTCGCCGTCGACGCCGGCCTGACGCCGACCCGCATGGCCGAGATCGCCTGGAGCGCCCGTGGCCTGAGGCCGTCCGACCTGTCGACGTTCACGATGGCGACGTCGGGCGGGGGCACCTCGGCGGACGGGCAGTCCTACGTCTCGTTCGACGTCGACCGGCTCTACGCCCTGCGTGAGGCCCTGCGCGACGACACGGTCGCGGACTACCTGGCCGGCGCCTCCTCGGTCTCGCCGGCGAGCTGACGGGCCGGTCGACGGGGCCTCGCGGCCTCAGTCGATCGCCCGCTGCGTCGCCCGGACCGGCAGCATCAGCACGAGACCGGCCAGCAGGACGAGGGCGATGCCCACGATGCCGAAGCGGGTGTCGCCCGTCGCGCCGACGAACACCGTGAAGAGCCCTGGCGCCAAGAAGCTGACGGCCCGGCCCGTCGTCGCGTAGAGGCCGAAGACCTCGCCCTCGCGGCCCGGGGGAGTGATGCGGGCGAGGAACGACCGGCTCGCCGACTGGATCGGTCCGACGAAGAGCGCCAGGGCCAGGCCGAACACCCAGAACAGGTTCGTCGCGGTGCCGATGGCGAGCACGGCGAAGGCCGCGGCCACGAGGCCGATCAACGACCCGACGATGATCGTCTTGGCTCCGAGGCGGTCGTCGAGCCAGCCGCCGACGAACGTGCCGATGCCGGCCACGAGGTTCGCGCCGACGGCGAAGTAGATCACCATGCTCGGCGAGAACCCGAAGACCTGGGCCGCGATGATCGCGCCGAAGGTGAACACGGCCGCCAGCCCGTCACGGAAGACCGCGCTCGCCAGCAAGAACAGCAGCACCTGGCGGTTGGTGCGCCAGAGCTTCGCGATCGTCGACCCCAGGAGGCGGTACGAGCGCCACAGCCCCACCCGGGCCCTCGCGGCGGTGGCGGGCAGCTCGGGCACCGACAGCAGCACCGGCACGGCGAACACGGCGAACCACACGGCGGCGACGACGATCGACAGGCGGACGTCCCATGAGCCGCCCGCGGTGCCCGTGGCGACGCCGAGCAGGCCGCCGCGCCCCTCGACGCCGAAGCTCTGCAAGAAGGCGACGAGCAACAGCAGCAGCAGCACGATGCCGCCGACGTAGCCGAGGCCCCAGCCGAAGCCCGACACCTTGCCGATGGTCCTCGGCGTCGAGACCTGCACGAGCATGGCGTTGTAGTTGACGCTGGCGAACTCGAAGAAGAGGTTGCCGACCGCGAGCAGGGCCGCGCCGAAGACCAGGTAGCCCGGCGCCGGGGCGACGAACACCATCGCCAGCATCGCCAGGACGACCAGGCCGGTGTTGATCGCCAGCCAGAGCTTGCGTCGGCCGGACCCGTCGCTGCGCTGGCCCAGCACGGGCGCGAGCAGGGCGATCAGCACGCCCGCGATCGTCAGGGCCGTCGAGATGACCGTCGCGTTCTCGGCCTTGGCCAGCACCAGGGCGGGGTTGCGGGTGTCGTCGCCGGCCGCGGCGACGACCGCCGGGTCGACGAAGGCCCCGCTGGCCAGGTAGGTGCTGAAGACGAACGACGTGACGACGGCGTTGAACGCGGCCGAGCCCCAGTCCCACAGGGCCCACGACACGACCCGTCGACGCGGGATCGGGCTGCTGTCGGCGAGCGTCTGCGCTGCGGTCATGGGGGTCAACATAGTGGGCGGACGTGACCGACGCGGGCCGCGCCTCCTCGTCCGTCACGGCACGATCGGGAGTTGAGCCGTTCTGGCTCAACTTTCAGGTTCACAGCTTGACCTCGGCGGCGAGGTGAGTAAAGTTGAGCCTGGCCGACTCAAGGCCGGCCCCCAAGGCTTTCGTCACACCGCACCACGAAGGAGAAATCGCACATGGCACGTGCAGTAGGAATCGACCTCGGCACCACCAACTCGGTCGTCAGCGTCCTCGAGGGTGGCGAGCCCACCGTCATCGCGAACGCCGAGGGTCTGCGCACGACCCCCTCGGTCGTCGCGTTCACCAAGGACGGCGAGGTGCTGGTCGGCGAGACCGCCAAGCGCCAGGCCGTCACCAACGTCGACCGCACCATCGCGTCGGTCAAGCGCCACGTCGGCACCGACTGGAAGGTCGAGATCGACGACAAGAAGTACACCCCGCAAGAGATCAGCGCCCGCATCCTCGGCAAGCTCAAGCGCGACGCCGAGCAGTACCTCGGCGAGGACGTCACCGACGCGGTCATCACCGTGCCGGCGTACTTCAACGACTCCGAGCGCCAGGCCACCAAAGAGGCCGGCGAGATCGCGGGCCTCAACGTCCTGCGCATCATCAACGAGCCGACCGCGGCCGCCCTGGCCTACGGCCTCGACAAGGGCAAGGAAGACGAGCTCATCCTCGTCTTCGACCTCGGTGGCGGCACGTTCGACGTCTCGCTGCTCGAAGTCGGCAAGGACGAGGACTTCTCGACCATTCAGGTGCGCAGCACCTCGGGTGACAACCGCCTCGGCGGCGACGACTGGGACAACCGCATCGTCGAGCACCTGATCAAGAAGTTCAAGGACGCCCACGGCGTCGACCTGTCGACCGACAAGATCGCCAAGCAGCGCCTGAAAGAGGCCGCCGAGCAGGCCAAGAAAGAACTGTCGTCGAGCACCTCGACCAGCATCCAGCTGCCGTACCTCACCCTGACGGCCGAGGGCCCGCTCAACCTCGACGAGACCATCTCGCGCTCGCAGTTCGAGCAGTGGACGAGCGACCTGCTCGACCGCACCAAGAAGCCGTTCAACGACGTCATCAAGGAGGCGGGCGTGAAGGTGGGCGACATCGCCCACGTCGTGCTCGTCGGTGGTTCGACCCGCATGCCGGCCGTCACCGAGGTCGTCAAGCAGCTCACCGGTGGCCAGGAGCCCAACAAGGGCGTCAACCCCGACGAGGTCGTGGCCGTGGGCGCCGCCCTGCAGGCCGGCGTGCTGAAGGGCGAGCGCAAGGACGTCCTGCTGATCGACGTCACCCCGCTGAGCCTCGGCATCGAGACCAAGGGCGGCGCGATGACCAAGCTCATCGAGCGCAACACGGCCATCCCGACCAAGCGCAGCGAGACCTTCACGACGGCCGACGACAACCAGCCGTCCGTCGCGATCCAGGTCTTCCAGGGCGAGCGCGAGTTCACGCGTGACAACAAGAACCTCGGCACCTTCGAGCTGACCGGCATCGCCCCGGCCCCCCGTGGCGTGCCGCAGATCGAGGTCACGTTCGACATCGACGCCAACGGCATCGTGCACGTGTCCGCGAAGGACAAGGGCACCGGCAAGGAGCAGTCGATGGTCATCTCGGGCGGCTCGTCGCTGTCGAAGGACGACATCGAGCGCATGGTCCGCGAGGCGGAAGAGAACGCCGCCGAGGACAAGGCGCGTCGCGAGGCCAACGAGACCCGCAACTCGGCCGAGCAGCTCGTCTACTCGATCGAGAAGCTGATCAAGGAGAACGACGACAAGCTGCCCGCCGACGTCAAGTCCGAGGTGCAGGCCGACGTCGACTCGCTCAAGTCGGCGCTCGCCGGTGACGACGAGTCCGCGATCAAGCCCGCGTTCGACAAGCTCAACGAGAGCCAGCAGAAGCTCGGCCAGGCGATCTACTCGCAGAGCCAGGCCGACCAGGCCGGCGCCGCGGGTGCCGCGGGCACCGACGGCGCTCCGGCCGACGGCCAGGCCCAGGGTGACGACGAGGACATCGTCGACGCCGAGGTCGTGGACGACGACGACAACGACAAGAAGTAGAGGCGGTCGGCATGACTGACCAGAACAAGACGCCCGACGACGAGCCGCGTCCCGCGACCCCGTCCGAAGACGGGGGCACGGCCGACGTGGTCGACCCCGACGAGCTCGTCGACGCCGAGGCGCCCGACGTCGAGGTCCCGGCCGACGCCGGGGCCCCGGCGGGTGCCAAGGCCGCGGCCGAGGCGATGGCCGGGGCCCCCGAGGGCACCGAGACGCTCAGCGCCGACGACGAGGCCATCCTCGACGCGGCGAGTGCCGACCTCGTGGCCGACATGCGTCAAGACATGCTGAGGGCCCAGGCCGAGCTGGTGAACTTCCGGAGGCGCGTCGAGCGTGACCGTGAGGCGAACCGCGAGGCCGTGGTCGCCGAGGTCGTCCGGTCGCTGTTGCCGGCGCTCGACGACCTCGCCCGTGCCGAACAGCACGGCGATCTCGCCGAGGGCCCGATGACCGTCATCGCGCAGAAGATCCGCGGGGGGCTCGACAAGTTCGGCCTGACGCAGATCGGCGCGAAGGGCGACGTCTTCGACCCGAGCAAGCACGACGCCCTCGTCCAGCTGCCGAGCGCCGACGTGACGGTCAACACCGTCGCGGACGTCATCGAGCCGGGCTACACGATCGGCGACCGGGTCATCCGGGCCGCCAAGGTCGCGGTGCACACCCCGCAGTGACACCCCGGTGACGGGCGGCCCCCGGGCCGTCCGTCACCACCCCCTGCGACGCGAGTCGCGACCGGCGGTGGGCTCCTCGACGAGGTGCCCACCGCCTCCCCCGTTCTCTCCAGGTCACCGCCGGTCGGTGACCTCCAGTCAAGGAAGGAGGTGCCGCATGGCGAGTCAGGACTGGTTCGACAAGGACTTCTACGCCGTCCTCGGCGTCTCCAAAGACGTCACGCCGGCCGAGCTGAAGAAGGTCTACCGCAAGCTCGCGCGCAAGCACCACCCCGACAGCAACCCGGGCGACGCGGCCAGCGAGGCCAAGTTCAAGGAGATCAGCGAGGCCAACTCGGTGCTCTCCGACCCCGAGCAGCGCCGTGAGTACGACCAGGTGCGGGCGATGGGCAACGGTGCCCGCTTCACGGCCGGCAGCGGCGGCCCCGGAGGCTCGGGTGGCGGGTTCGAGGACGTCTTCGGCGGCATGTTCAACCAGGGCGGTCAGCGCACGCAGTTCCGCCAGGGCGGCGGCGGCGGGTTCGACGACATCTTCGGCGGCATGTTCGGCGGTGGCGGCTTCGGCCAGACCAGCGGCGGCTACCGTGGCTTCGGCGGCCCGTCGAAGGGCCGTGACATGACGGCCAGCACGACCCTCGACTTCCAGACCGCGATCGTCGGCGAGACCATCACGCTGCAGGCGTCGAACGGCAAGCCGATGAAGGTCCGCATCCCCGCGGGCGTGCACGACGGCCAGAAGATCAAGCTGCGCGGCCGGGGCGAGCAGAGCCCCGACGGCGGCGAGGCCGGCGACATGGTGCTCACCGTCGCGGTCCGCAAGCACCCGGTCTTCGAGCTCGACGGCAAGAACCTGCGGCTCGACGTGCCCGTCACCTTCGCCGAGGCCACCCTCGGGGCGACCATCGAGGTGCCCACCCTCGGCGGCGACCCGGTGCGCCTCCGCGTCGCGCCGGGCACCCCGTCCGGACGCGTGCTGCGCGTCAAGGGGCGCGGCGTCCACGCGAAGGACGGCGTGGGCGACCTGCTCGCCACCGTCCAGGTGGCCGTGCCCGCGCACCTCAACGACAAGGCCCGCGAGGCCGTCGAGGCGCTCGCCGCCGCCCTGCCCGCCGAGAACCCCCGCGACGACCTGATCGCCCGCGCCCGGGCCTGACCGCCCGCGCCTGGTCTGATCGACCCGGGCCTGACCGCGCGGCCCGCGCCTGACCGCCCGGCGCCACGACACCGCCGAAGGAGCAGCAGATGGACCGCCCGCAACCGCACGCCGCCCCGCTGGACGAGGACTCCCCGCTCTTCGCGATCGCGACGGCCTCCGAGCTGTCCGGCTTGCACGCCCAGACGCTGCGGCAGTACGACCGGCTCGGCCTCGTCGTGCCGCAGCGCACGGCCGGCAAGTCGCGTCGGTACTCAATGCGCGACGTCGTGCAGCTGCGCGAGATCGCTCGGTTGGGCGGCGAGGGCGTGTCGCTCGAGGGCATCAGGCGCGTCCTCGAACTCGAGAACCAGGTGACGTCGCTGCAGAAGCGCGTCCGCGAACTCGAGCGCGCCCTCGCCGACGAGCTGGTCAACCGGCCCGGGGCACGGGTCTTCGCCGCGGGCGAGGGCGGGGTCGTCCCGCTCAAGCACGGCACGCGACCCACGCGCCAGACGTCGGTGGTCGTGTGGCGGCCGCTGCGCTGACGGCCCGGGCCCGCCCGGCCGCAGGGTGCGGGTGCCGGCGACCGCTAGCGTGGCCTGGTGATCGACTTCGACCGGCTCCGCCGATGGCCCGACGTCGAGGCACCCGAGCTCGTCGCGCATGACGCCACCGACCGGCTGCTGCTCGACACGGCGCGCGAGGCGCTCGTCTCGCGGTCGGACGACGTCGTCGTGATCGGTGACCGGTACGGCGCCCTCACCCTCGGCACCGCCGAGCTGGTCGGCGGGCACCCCGTGCGCGTGCACCAGGACTCCCTCTCGGGTGAGCTGGCCCTGGCGGCGAACGCCGAGCGGCTCGAGCTCCCGGTCACCTGGAGCCACCACGGGCTCGACGCCGACCTGCTCGCCGGCGCGCGGACGGTCCTGCTGCAGTTGCCCCGTGGCCTCGACGCGCTCGACGAGATCGCCGAGCAGGTGGCGGCCCACGCCCACCCCGGGGTGCGGCTCGTCGCCGGCGGGCGCGTGAAGCACATGACCCTGGCCATGAACGACGTCCTGCGCCGCCACTTCGGCGAGGTGACCGCGGGGCTCGCCCGCCAGAAGTCGCGCGTGCTGACCGCCACGTCCCCGCGCCCGGGTGCCCGGAGCACCTGGCCGAAGGCGTCGGAGCACGGCGAGCTGGTCGTCGTCGCGCACGGCGCGGCGTTCGCCGGCAGCACGATCGACATCGGCACCCGCCGCCTGCTCGCGGTGCTCGACCGCGTCGGACCCGAGCGCCTCGACGTCGTCGACCTCGGTTGCGGCACCGGGGTGCTCGCCGCGTCGTTCGCGCTCGCGCGCCCCGAGGCGCGCGTCGTCGCGACCGACCAGTCCTGGGCGGCGGTCGAGTCGGCCCGGGCGACGACGGCCGCCACCGGCGTCGCCGAGCGGGTCCGCGTCTCTCGCGACGACGCGGGTGCGAGCCTGCCCGCGGCCTCGGCCGACCTCGTCCTGTTGAACCCACCCTTCCACGTGGGAGCCACGGTCCACGCGGGCATCGCCCACAAGCTGTTCGTGGCGGCGGCCCGACTGCTGCGTCCCGGCGGTGAGCTCTGGTGCGTCTGGAACTCCCCGCTGGGCTACCGGCCCGACCTCGAGCGGACCGTCGGCCCGACGGAGCAGGTCTCGCGCGATGCGAAGTTCATCGTCACGCGGTCGACCCGGCGGGCGCCGACCGTCTGATCGAGGGCGCCGACCGGCCGCGCCCTGGACGTCCTGACGGTGGACGGACGCGCGCCCGTCGAGGGTCAGTCGAGCCGCAGCGAGGCGTCGATGTAGGCCAGCAGCGCCTGGGCGTAGGCGTCCTCGGCCTCGGAGGCGCGGTGTGGGACGGTCTCGTCCGTGCCGGTCACGCGCGTGCGCACCTCGTACCCGCCCGTGCCGCCGTCGCCGGGGGTGCGGTGGAGGCCGACGAACGCGGGCCCGAGCAGCTCGCGCAGCTGGTCCTCGCGGGGCAGCCACAGGGCGTCGGCCGCCGCGACGGAGTCCAGTGCCCATTCGGTGGTGCCGTTGAACCCGAGGACGGTGCCGGTCGGGTACTCGTGGGCTTCGATGGTCATGTCGCTCAGGGTGAAGACGTCGGCTTCGAAGCCCTCGGTCTCGAGGACGAAGCGGTCACCGGGCCGGGGTCGCCACCGGAGGCCGGCGTCGCGCAGCCGTCGGGCGAGTCGATGATCGAGCACCGGGCCATCGTGCACCGCCCGCGAACCGCTGTCCGCGATGCCCGTGTCCCCGGCTGGTCCAAAGGCCCGCGCCGATGTCTGCTGCGATTGCCGGACGGACGCGAGCGGCCGGACCTCGGGAGGTCCGGCCGCTCGGTCGTGCTCGGGGTGGGTGTCAGGCCTTCGGGGCGAAGTCCCTGACGGGGGCGGTGGTCTCGCCGGCGGTGCCGGCGTCCTGGACGAAGTCCAGGGACCACACGTAGGTGCCCATGTTGGTGCGGGTCCACGACCAGGTGCCGTTGTCGGCGACGGTGGTGGTGCCGAGGACGAGGCCCTTGAGGTTCTGGACCGTGATGGTCTTGCCGGGGGTGCCGGTGCCCTCGAAGGTGTAGGCGGCGTTCGCGGTGTAGCCGGCCGCGATCTGGGCGGGGGTGGGGTTGGTCACCTGGACGGGGCCGGCGTCGGGGTCGGGCTTGAAGCCGGTCAGGGCGACGGTCTGCTCGCCCGGCGTGCCCTTGTCCTGGACGAAGTTCATGCTCCAGTTGTAGGTGCCCATGTTGCTGCGGGTCCAGGCCCAGACGCCCTTGTCGTCGACGATGGTGGCACCGAGGCGGAGGCCCTTGAAGTTCTCCACGGTGATCAGTCTGCCCGGGGTGCCGGTGCCGCGGAAGGTGTAGGCGGAGTCGGGGATGTAGCCGGCGGCGAGCTGGGCGGCGTCGGGGTTCGTCAACGCCAGGGGGCGAGCCGTCTCGGCATCGTCCTCGTCAGGGTTCAACACGATGGTGTCGGTGGTGGTCAAGTTGCCCTGAGAGCGCATCGTGGCGGTGAAGGTGTGCCTGTGCTCGCCGTCGACGTCGGGGACCCTGACGGACCAGGTGCCGTTGTTGATGCCGCTCGTCGAGGCCACGACGGTGTCGCTGCCCTTCTCGGTGATCTCGACGGCGGCTTCGTACTGGCCGTCACCGCGCATGGTCAGGGTGCCCCCGGCCCAGTTGCTGTCGGCGCGGGGTGAGGTGATGTCGACTTCGGCGCCGTAGTTGAGGGTCACCTCGTACGAGCCGGCGTCCGTGCCCTTGATCGACTGGGTGGCCTCGAAGGTGTGCAGCCCGGCACCCGGGGCCGGGACGGGGGTGGACCAGGAGCCGTCAACGCCGGCGGTGGTCGTCGTCTCGAGGCCGTTGTCGTCGACGACGCGGATGTCGGCCTTGGCTTCGGCGGTGCCCGAGAGGACGGCGTCGTGGTCGTTGCCGCGGCTGTCGAACTCGGCCTTCGCGGTGATGTCTCTGACCACGACCTGGACGTCGTGGTCGAGGTCGGCGCCGATCTGCTCGCCGCCTTCGAATTGCTGGAAGGTCACGATGTTCGACCCCTGCGTGAGGCCGTCCACGAGGACCGTCGCCTTGCCGTCGCGGTCGAGCTCGACCTCCCTGGCCTGGTAGTCGAGCGACAGGCCGGGGGTGCCGGTGACCTCGACGACGGCCGTCCCGTCGTACACGCTCGTGGACTTCACCGTCGCGCCCAGCTCCGTCACGGGGACGTCGACCGTGAACGGGGACTTGCCGAGCGACACGTTGTTCTCGTCGAACGACTCGGCCGTGAAGGCGTTCTCTCCGAGGGCGAGTCCCTTGACCGTCGTGGTCCACTCGCCGGTGGTCGGGTCGGCCTGGGTGGTCTTGTTCGTCTCCGCACCTTTGACGCGCACCACCGCCCCCGGCTCGGAATGTCCCTTGACGACAGCCGTGCGGTCGTACACGTCGACGCTCAGGGTGTCAGCGTAGGAGGCCCCGATGTCGGCTGCGCCCGCCACGAGGGGGATCGAGACGGATGACGTCGAGTTGCTCGTGGCCATCCAGACGCCGTACTTGCCGGTGACCTTGGTCGATGGGTACTTCTCGAACTGGAGAACGGAGTCGGTGGCTCGAATCCAGCTGGCCGCGGTGTCGCAGTTGACTCCGGTCAGCGCGCCGTTCGCGTTGCCGATTCCTAGACAGGCGCCGGTGACCGAGACGTCCTGCAGCTGGAACCAGCCGCTCTTCCTGGCCTTGATGGGAAAAGAGGCGGTCTTGCTCAGCGCCGTAGCGAGGGAATCGGCGGTCCCCGCCTGTGTGTAAGAACCGTTCTTGAACAGGTAGTCGAACTGTGTCGCACCTCGATGGAACACCAGACGGACGCCTTTCTGTGCCTTCGCGGCCTGAGGGTCCGTCGTCGAGACGGCACCGGCGGCGGCCCCGGTCGAGAGCGATGACGCGAGCGTCAGCGCGGCGAGGCCGAGTGCGGCCCCGGTCTTGGCGATCTTCATGGTGTGTGTCTTTCGTGGTCGGCCCGACGGGCGGTGAACAACAAACACATCACATGGTATGCGATATTCACGACCCACGCCTTGTCGCGTGCCCCGGGGGGCGACCCTGGACGGTGCCGCCGGGCAGACGGAAGCGGCCGGACCTCGGTGAGGTCCGGCCGCCAGGTCGTGCTCGGTCGGTCGTGCCGTGGGGGCGTCAGCCGGCCGTGATGGTGTTGCCGGTGCCGTTCGTGGTGTCGTCGCCGAGGATCTCGGGGGCGTCGCCGCCGTAGGTGATGGTGTTGTCGTTGCCGGTGGGATCGATGCGGTGGACGCTGTCGAGGGTCACGGTGTTGCCGTCGCCCATCACCGAGAGGTCGTCGACGGGGCCGAGGGTGGCGGTGCCGCCGTCGCCGAGGACGATGACGGTGCTGCAGCCCTCCGGCAGCGAGAGGTCGGTGTCGGTCTCGGTGAACTGGAGGTAGGCGATGCCGTCGACGCACTCGTTGTCGGGCTGACCGGTCGGGGTGGGCAGGGGGTCGGCGGTGTCGGGGGTGCTCGTGCAGCCGGTCAGGGCGCCGAGCAGGGCGAGACCGGCGAGCGCGGTGGCGAGGAGGGGTTTCGTGGTCATGGCGGGTTGGCCTTCGTCTCGATGGTGCGGGCAGGGGGCCCGAGGGCGGCGCGGGGCACCGCCCTCGGGGTGGGCTCGACGGGTTCACCGCGTGGGTGGACGCGTCGTGCTCGGGGTGGGTGTCAGGCCTTCGGGGCGAAGTCCCTGACGGGGGCGGTGGCTTCGCCGGCGGTGCCGGCGTCCTGGACGAAGTCCAGGGACCACACGTAGGTGCCCATGTTGGTGCGGGTCCACGACCAGGTGCCGTTGTCGGCGACGGTGGTGGTGCCGAGGACGAGGCCCTTGAGGTTCTGGACCGTGATGGTCTTGCCGGGGGTGCCGGTGCCCTCGAAGGTGTAGGCGGCGTTCGCGGTGTAGCCGGCCGCGATCTGGGCGGGGGTGGGGTTGGTCACCTGGACGGGGCCGGCGTCGGGGTTGGGCTTGAAGCCGGTGAGGATGCCGCGCTGTTCGTCGGCGCCTCCCTTGTCGGCGATGAAGTGGATCGTCCAGTTGTAGGTGCCCATGTTGGTGCGGGTGAACGCCCAGTCGCCCTCGGCGTCGGTGGTGGTCGCGCCGAGCTTCATGCCGACGGCGTTCTCGACCGTGATCGCGGTGTCGGGTGCGGCGGTGCCGGTGAAGGTGAACGAGCCGCCCGGGGTGTAACCGACGCTGACGTCGGCGGGGTTCGTGATCACGACGGGCGTGCCGGGCTTGGGCGTCTCGGCACCGGGCTTGAACCCGGTCAGGGCGACGGTCTGCTCGCCCGCCGTGCCCTTGTCCTGGACGAAGTTCATGCTCCAGTTGTAGGTGCCCATGTTGCTGCGGGTCCAGGCCCAGGTGCCCTTGTCGTCGACGGTGGTGGTGCCGAGCTTCATGCCCTTGAGGTTCTCGACCGTGATGGTCGAGTTCGGCTTGCCGGTGCCGCGGAAGGTGTACGCGGCGTTGGGCGTGTAGCCGGCGGCGAGCTGGGCGGCGTCGGGGTTCGTCAGCGCCAGGGGGGCGGCCGTCTCGGCTTCGTCCTTGTCGGGGTTCAGCACGATCGTGTTGGTCGTGGTGAGGTTGCCCTTGGAGTGCATCGTGGCGGTGAAGGTGTGCTTGTGGTCACCGTCGACGTCGGGGACCTTGACGGACCAGGTGCCGTTGTTGATGCCGGTGGCCGAGGCCACGACGGTGTCGCTGCCCTTCTCGGTGATCTCGACGGCGGCTTCGTACTGGCCGTCACCGCGCATGGTCAGGTCGCCGCCGGCCCAGTTGCTGTCGGCCCGGGGCGAGGTGATGTCGACCTCCGCGCCGTAGTTCAGGGTCACGTCGTACGAGCCCGCGTCCGTGCCCTTGATCGACTGGCTGGCCTCGAAGCCCTGGATGCCGGCACCCGGGGCCGGGACGGGGGTGGACCAGGAGCCGTCGTCGCCGGCGGTGGTCGTGGTCTCGAGGCCGTTGTCGTCGACGACGCGGATGTCGGCCTTGGGCTCGGCGGTGCCCGAGACGATGGCGTCGTGGTCGTTGCCGCGGCTGTCGAACTCGGCCTTCGCGGTGATGTTCGCCACGACGACCTGGATGTCGTAGTCGAGGTCGGCGCCGATCTGCTTGCCGCCCTCGTACTGCTGGAACCGGACCGTGTTGGCACCGGTGCTCAGGCCGTCGACGGTCACGGTCGCCTTGCCGTCGCGGTCGAGCTCGACGTCTCGGCCCTGGTAGTCCAGCGACAGGCCGGGGGTGCCGGTGATCTCGACCACGGCCGTCCCGTCGAACACGCTCGTGGACTTCACCGTCGCGCCCAGCTCCGTCACGGGGATGTCCACCGTGAACGAGTACTTGCCAACGGACTGGTTGTCCTCGTCGAACGACTCGAACGTGAATGCGTTCTCTCCGAGGGCGAGACCCTTGACCGTGGTGCTCCATTCGCCGGTGGTCACATCGGCCTGCACGGTCTTGTTCGTTCCCGCTCCCTTGACGCGCACCACCGTACCCGGCTCGGCGTAGCCCTTGACCATGGCCGTCCGCTCGTACACGTCGATGCTCAGGGCCGTGGCTGCTGCAGTGGCATCGTCCAAGCTCGCCAGGCGATCGTTGTAACTAGTGTTCGTGGAGAGCTTCAAGCCCGAGCTCTCGTTGAAGTAGAAGGTAGTGCCCCACCGTGATGTGATGCGTCCGTTCGATGCCACAGAGAAGACCTGATCGGCACTGGACACATCGCAAGTCTCGAGCTCGATCTTGGCCGTCTGGTCGTGTCCGACCAGGCACTGGCCGTTGGCCGAGGTGATGGGCCCCTTGGTTCCGATCCCAGGGAACACGTAGAGAGCCGCATTCTTCTTCGCCTCTTCGTAGGTTGGCACCTTCTCTCCCTGGGCGAAGTCCCGGTCGTAAGCGACGTAACCGTTCAGGCCGCTGAAAGTTTAGACGAACGGTGCGAGGAATCGGCTTGCGGAGGTGTCGGGAGCAGCGTTCGCCGCCGCCCCCATCGAGAGCGACGACGCGAGCGTCACCGCGGCGAGGCCGAACGCGGCCCCGGCTTTTGCGATCTTCATGTGAGTGTGTGTCTTTCGTGGTCGGCCCACCGGGAGGGCAGGCGAGAAACAAAACAACAGAAATACTACATCCTCAATGTACATATTTCAACCACGAGATGAGTGACGCCCACATTGCGCAGCCCTGGCGCTCAGGGCGACCTGGTCGTAAACTTGAGTCAGGCCAACTCAACTTCGACCCGACGAGTGGGCCACCGCCTCCTGTCCGTCACCTCCACGAAAGGCACCACCCATGGCGAACCTGCAGGGTGCCCCCGCTTCCGACGAGAAGCAGAAGTCCGCGCTCGAGAAGTACGGCGTCGACCTCACGGCGATCGCCCGCAGCGGCAAGCTCGACCCGGTCATCGGCCGCGACGCCGAGATCCGACGCATCAGCCAGGTGCTCACCCGGCGCACCAAGAACAACCCCGTGCTGATCGGCGAACCCGGCGTCGGCAAGACCGCGGTCGTCGAGGGGCTCGCCCAGCGCATCGTCGAGGGCGACGTCGCCGACAGTCTCAAAGACAAGCGGCTGATCAGCCTCGACCTGGCCGCCCTCGTCGCCGGCGCGAAGTACCGCGGCGAGTTCGAGGAGCGCCTCAAGGACGTGCTGAAGGAGATCACCAAGAGCGACGGCCAGGTCATCACCTTCATCGACGAGCTGCACACCCTGATGGGCGCCGGCGGCGGCGAGGGCTCGGTCGCGGCCTCGAACATGCTCAAGCCCATGCTCGCCCGCGGCGAGCTGCGGCTGATCGGCGCCACCACCCTCGACGAGTACCGCCAGTACATCGAGAAGGACGCCGCCCTCGAACGGCGGTTCCAGCAGGTGTACGTCGGCGAGCCGAGCGTCGAGGACACCGTCGCGATCCTCCGCGGCCTGAAAGAGCGGTACGAAGCGCACCACGGGGTCACGATCACCGACGGTGCCCTGGTGGCCGCCGCCTCCTTGTCGAACCGGTACATCCCCAGCCGCCAGCTGCCCGACAAGGCGATCGACCTCGTCGACGAGGCGGGCAGCCGCCTCAAGATGGAGATCGACTCGTCGCCCGTCGAGCTCGACCAGCTCTACCGCGGCCTCGTCCGGCTGCAGATCGAAGAGCTCGCCCTCAAGAAGGAGAAGGACGACGCCTCGCAGGCCCGCCTCGCCACCCTGCGCGAGACCATCGCCGAGCGACAGGCCGCCTACGACGCCCTGAACGCCCGGTGGCAGGCCGAGAAGGCCGCCCTGCAGGGCGTCGGCACCCTGCGCAGCGACCTCAACGAGGCCCGCATCGACGCCGACCGGGCCCTGCGCGAGGGCCGGTACGAAGACGCCGCCCGCATCAGCTACGAGCGCATCCCCGACATCGAGAAGCGCCTCGCCGACGCCGAGTCCTTCGAGAAGTCGGACGACCGCTTGGTCAGCGACTCGGTCACCGACGCCGACATCGCCGAGGTCGTCGCCGCCTGGACGGGCATCCCCGTCGGGCGGCTGCTCAGCGGCGAGACCGAGAAGCTGCTGCACCTCGAGAGTGAGCTCGGGAGGCGCCTCATCGGTCAGAAGGCGGCCGTCCAGGCCGTCTCGGAAGCGGTCCGACGCACCCGCGCGGGCATCAGCGACCCCGACCGCCCGACCGGTTCGTTCCTCTTCCTGGGGCCGACCGGCGTCGGCAAGACCGAGCTCGCCAAGGCCCTCGCCGACTTCCTCTTCGACGACGAGAAGGCGCTCGTCCGCATCGACATGAGCGAGTACGGCGAGAAGCACAGCGTGTCCCGCCTCGTGGGCGCGCCTCCTGGTTACGTCGGCTACGAGGCCGGCGGCCAGCTGACCGAAGCCGTCCGGCGTCGCCCCTACAGCGTGGTGCTGCTCGACGAGGTCGAGAAGGCGCACCCCGAGGTGTTCGACGTGCTGCTGCAGGTGCTCGACGACGGCCGGCTGACCGACGGCCAGGGGCGCACCGTCGACTTCCGCAACACGATCCTCGTGCTCACCTCGAACCTCGGCTCGCAGGTCATCACCGACCCGTCGCTCAGCGACCCCGAGAAAGAAGAGCTCGTGCAGGGGCTCGTCCGTCAGGCGTTCAAGCCCGAGTTCGTCAACCGGCTCGACGACATCGTGGTGTTCTCGACGCTCAGCGCCGACGACCTCGGCCAGATCGTCTCGCTCTACGTCGACCGCCTCGGCCGCCGTCTGGGCGACCGCCGCCTGTCGCTCGCCGTCACCCCCGACGCCCGGGCCTGGCTGGCCGAGCGCGGCCACGACCCGATCTACGGCGCCCGCCCGCTGCGCCGGCTCATGCAGCGTCAGATCGACGACCGCCTGGCCATGGCGCTGCTCGGTGGTGAGGTCGTCGACGGTGACACCGTCCGGGTCGACGTCGCCGACGGCGGCGAGTCGTTGACCGTCGTGCGGGACGAACCCCGCGAGCCCACGCCCGACGATCTCGACGACCTCGGTGCCTGAGCGCGCGTCGACGACGGGCAGACTGTCGTCATGAGCGTCTGGGTCAAGATCTGCGGGTTGTCCACCCCCGAGACCGTCGACGCGGCCGTGCGGGCCGGTGTCGACGCCGTGGGGTTCGTCCTCGCGCCGGGCAGTCCCCGCACGATCGACGCCGAGGTCGCGCGCACGCTGGTGGCGCGCGTGCCGGACGGCGTCGAGACCGTGGGCGTGTTCCGCGGCCAGGCGATCGGGCGGGTGCTCGAGCTGGCCCGCGCCTCCTCGGTGTCGACCGTCCAGCTGCACGGCGACGAGACGCCGGCCGACGTCGCGGCGGTCAAGGCGGCCGGGTTCCGGGTCATCCGGGCGGTCTCGGCCGCCGACTACGCCGCCGAGGCCCAGGAGGCGCGGGCTGCGTTCGACCAGGACCGCCTGTTGGTCGACGCGGCGGTCCCTGGCTCGGGCACGGCGTTCGACCCGGCACCGCTGCTCGCGAGCCCGCCCCCCGGCGAGTGGTTGCTCGCCGGGGGACTCGACCCCGAGACCGTCGCCGAGCGGGTGGCCGCCCTGCACCCGACCGGCGTGGACGTCAGCTCGGGTGTCGAGTCGTCGCGCGGCGTGAAGGACGTCGGCTTGATCGAGGCCTTCGTCACCGCCGCCCGCGGCTGAGCCGCCGGGCCGCGACTGAGCCGCCGCCCGCGGCTGCGCCGTCGGACCGCGGCCAGCGCCGTCAGACCGCGGCCAGGGCCGACGTCGGCGGGATGCGGGCCGCCCGCGACGCGGGGTAGAGGCCGCTCAGCCCGCCGATCAGCACGGTGGCGGCGAGACCGCCGCCGACGGCCCACACGGGCACGACCACGGGCCAGCCCTGCGAGAGCGCGAACGCCGCCGTCACGGCACCGCCGATCAGCACGCCCGCCGTGCCGCCCAGCAGCGACAGCAGCAGCGACTCGACCAGGAACTGGTCGCGGATGTGGCGCCGTCGCGCGCCGAGGGCGCGGCGGACGCCCACCTCGGCCCGCCGTTCGAGCACCGTGATCACCATCGTGTTGGCCACGCCGATGCCGCCGACGAGCAGGGCGACGCCGCCGATGCCGAGCAGCAGGCCGGTGAACGAGTCCTCGGTCGCCTGCTGCGCCGCGAGGGCGTCCGACGGGCGGCTGACCGCCACGCCGGCCGGGTTCTCGGGGTTCACCGCGCGGGCGAGCACGTCGCGCACCGCCCCCACCCGCGCGGGGTCGGCCCGGGCGTAGACCTGCGTGGGGTGCCCGTCGAAGCCGAACTGCTCGGCGGCCGCGGCCGCGGGCACGAACGCCGAGTTGTCGAGGTCGGGTGCCAGGGGGATCGGGGCGAGGACGCCCACCACGGCCACCCAGCGGCCGTCGATCCAGACCCGGGTCGTCGGCGCCACCTCGTCGATGCCGAGGGTGGCCGCCGCGGTCGCCCCGAGCACCACCCGGGGCAGCTCGGCCGGGGCCGCGCCGAACCAGGTGCCCGACGCGACCTGCCCCCGCAGCACCGAGAGCAGGTCGCCCTGCACCGCCGTGAGGGCGATGCCGCCGGACGCCGCGGCCGGGATGCGGTCGCTGCGGTAGACGCCCTCGTCGGTCAGGCGACCGACGCCGGCCGCCTGCTCGACGTCGGACCGCTGGTCGAGCACCCCGACGGCGTCGACCGGCAGCGGGACGTCGTCACCGCTGAGCGACTGGCCGGGTCGCACCTGCAGCAGGTTCGTGCCGAGCCCCGCGAGCACCCGGTCGAGCGCGGCCTGGCTCGACGACGAGATGCCGACGACGGCGATCATCGCGGCGATGCCGATCGCGATGCCGAGGGCCGAGAGCACGACCCGGGTCGGACGCGTGCGCAGGCCGAAGACTCCGAGGCCCAGCAGGTCGCGTGGCGACACCCGGCCGGCGCGTGCTCGGGTGCGGCCCGCCGACGCCGGGGCCGCGGCCGCGGCCGAGGCGGAGGCGGCGCTCACGACGACACCACCCCGTCGCGCACGTGCACCCGGCGCGGCAGCGACGCGGCGAGGCCGAGGTCGTGCGTGATGACGACGATCGTCGTGCCGCCCGCGTTGAGGTCGTGCAACAGCTGCAGCACCGACGCGCCCGAGGTCGAGTCGAGGGCGCCGGTCGGCTCGTCCGCGAGCAGCAGCGTCGGGTCGCCCACGATGGCTCGCGCGATGGCGACGCGTTGCTTCTCGCCGCCCGACAGCTCGTGCGGCCTGTGGCCGAGCCGGTGCCCGAGCCCGACCTTCTCGAGGGCGACGCGTGCCCGGGCGACGCGCTGCCCGCGGGCGACCCCGGCGTAGAGCAGGCCGTCGGCGACGTTCTCGGTCGCCGTGGCCCCCGCGGCGAGGTGGAAGTGCTGGAACACGAAGCCGATGTGCTCGGCCCGCAGCCGCGACACGTCGTCGTCCGACAGGTCGCCGACGTCGTGGCCCGCGACCCGCACCGAGCCCTCGGTCGGCCGGTCGAGCGTGCCCATCACGTTGAGCATCGTCGACTTGCCCGACCCGCTCGGGCCGACCACGGCGACGAACTCACCGCGGCGCACGACCAGGTCGGCCCCGTCGAGCGCGGCCAGCGAGCCGTACCGCTTGGTGGCTCCCCTCAGCTCGAGGACGACGTCGTCGCCCCCGACGTCGGGCCCCGAGGAGGCGCGGGTCGCCTCGTCCGTCGTCGTCACGTCCCACGAGCCGCTCACGAGGGCACCACGACCTCGGTGCCCTCGGCGATCCCGTCGCCCGACACCTCGACGCGTCCCTCGGCGAAGAAGCCGGTGCTGACCGGCACCTCCTCCGACGTCCCGTCGGGCCGGACGACCTCGACGGCGTAGCCGTCCGCGTCGGCGACGAGGGCGGTCACCGGCACCGAGAGCACGCCCTCGCGCTTCTCGCCGACGACGACCAGGGTGACGGTGCTCGACGTGCTCACGCCCTCGGGCGGTGCGGCGTCCAGCCGGACCTGCACGACCACCTCGTCGCCGTCGTCCGACTCGTCGTCGCCCGACGGTGCTCCGATCGACTGCACGGTGCCCGGCACCTGCGTGCCGTCCGGCAGCTCGACCTGCACCGCGCCTCCTGCGGGGAAGCGCACGAGGTCCCTGGGTGCGACCGACGCCGAGGCGAGCAACGTCGTCGAGGTGTAGCCGTAGACGGCCTCGCCGGCGGCGTCGCCCACCCGCCCCTTCGCGGCGTCGACCCGGATGTCGCCCGGCACGAAGGCGATCTCGGACGCGCCGAGGGTGCCCGTGCGGGGCAGGCTGCGGTCCTTCTGCCACCGGAGCACGGCCCGTTGCGTGGCCGCGTCGAAGCGGTCGTCGTCGGCGACGTCGTAGCCGAGCGCCCGCAGGTTGTCCTTCAGCTGGTCGACGTCGGCGCCGCGCAGGCCCTGCTCGAGCGTTCGCCAGAGCGGCACGGTGCCGTGCATCGACCGCACCGGCACCTCGTCGACGCTGTAGAGGGTCCCGTCGCGACCGATGGTGTCGCCGTAACCGGGCAACCAGGTCACCGTGCCCGAGCCGGCGGACGTCAGGGGCACCGGGGTGCCGTAGCCGAGGGTGCCCGGGACGCGCTTGCCGTCGACGAGGTCGCCCCGGGTGACCGGCGTGGTCGCCCGGTCGGCGGCGGCGGCTGCCGCGGACGCGGTCGAGGAGGCCCCGTCGGCGGTCGTCGTGCACCCCGCGATCGCGAGCAGGCCCACGGTGCAGGCCAGGGCGGTGACGGTCACCCTCACCGCCCGGGCTGGTCGCCGCGTCATTTCTCGTCCGCCGAGGTGCTGCCGCCTGCGGTGCCGGGGTCGCCACCGCTGGCGTCGTCGCCGTCGCGGTCGCCGTAGGGGCCGAACTCGGCGTCGCAGGCGAAGTAGGCCGCGTCGCGCGGGCTGGGGTCGCCCGTGCCGAAGCTGAGGTCGAATTCACCGTCGACGGGGTCGGGGAAGTCCTCGAAACCCTTCTCGCGGACGCACGCGGCGACCTCGAGGTTGGCCTTCTGCAACGCGGCGATGTCGTCGGCGCTCAGGGGGTCGTCCGCGCCGGCCAGGCTTCCGCCGACCTCGTCGGCACACCGGAAGAAGGCGTCCGAGTAGGCGTCCTGGTCGGCACCGTCGGGTGGGGCGATGATGATGCCCTGGCTGAGGTCGGGGTCGTCGACGTCGTAGCCCGCGTCGCGCAGGCACCGGCCGAGTTCGGCGGACTCGCTGCTCGAGACCCCGGTCGACGCGGCGTCGGGGTCGCCGGACGCCTTCGGGGCGCACCCCGCGAGCAATGCGGGGGCGACCAGGGCCGTCGCCGCCAGGGCGAGGGTGAGGCGGGCGCGGTGTCGGGAGGGTGTGGTGCTGGTCATGGGAGGGTCTCCTTCGGTGGGGCTGGGGCGGGAGGGACGGGAACCGGGTCGTCGGAACCCCGTCGGGTGGGTCGGTCCGGGCTCAGTTCGCGGACCGCAGACCGACCTGCTCGCCGCAGGCGTCGGATGCGGCCTGGTACGCCGCGTCGTCCTCGCGGGCGGGGTCGGGGAACCAGACGCCGTCGACGGGGTCGGCCACGTCGGGGTAGCCCGCGTCCCGGAGGCAGGCGGTCAGCGCCAGCAACTGCCGTTCGAACTCGGGGGCGGTCGCCCCGTCGGCCGAGGGGGCGGCCAGCGAGGTGCCCGCCGCGCACTCGCCGACGGCCCGGTCGTAGTCCTCGATGCGGTCGGGGCTCAGCCCCTCGGGGGCCGGGTAGCGACCCGGTGACGAGAAGTCGGAGTCGTCGACGTCGTAGCCGCGGTCGCGGACGCACTGCCCGACGCGGGCGGCGTCGCTCGACGCGGCCGCGGTCGTGCCCGAGGCCGACGGGGGTGCCGAGCTGCAGCCCGTGAGCAGGGCGGGCACGAGCACACCGGTGGTGAGCAGGGCGGCGGTGACCCGGCGGCGGTGTCGTCGGAACCGGGGGAGGCGCGTGGTCGTCATGGGGATTCCCTTTCGTCAGGACGGCCCCCAGTCCACCGACCGGCATGTTTCGCGACGAGGCCGTGGGAGGTTATCTCGACGAAACATCATCGGGTGTAATATCTGATGCTCATCTGTCCACAGGTCCGAGGGGGTCGCGATGCGCGTCTTGGTGGTCGACGACGAGCGGGCCCTGGCCGACCTCGTGACGGCGGGCCTGGCCCGTCAGGCCATGGCGGTCGACACCGCCTACCGCGGGGACGACGCCTACGAGCTCCTGAGCGTCAACGACTACGACGTCGTCGTGCTCGACCGCGACCTGCCCGGCCTGCACGGCGACGTCGTGGTCCGCCGGGTCGCCGAGCGGGGCGGCGGCACGCGCATCCTGATGCTCACGGCGGCCGGCGACCTCACCGACCGGGTCGCCGGTCTCGAGAACGGCGCCGACGACTACCTCGCCAAGCCGTTCGAGTACCCCGAGCTCGTGGCTCGGGTGCGGGCCCTCGGCCGGCGGGCCGCGCCGGCGTCACCGCCCGTGCTGCGATCGGGCGACCTCGTGCTCGACGTCGCGCGTCACACGGCCACGCGCGGCGGTCGCGACCTCGGGCTGTCGACCAAAGAAATCATGGTGCTCGAGGTGCTGCTGGCGGCCGACGGCCGCATCGTCAGCGCCGAGGACCTGCTCGAGAAGGTCTGGGACGTCAACATCGACCCGTTCACCAACGCCGTGCGCGTCACCGTCAGCAAGCTGCGCCGCAAGCTCGGGGCGCCCGACCCGATCACGACCGTGCCGGGGCGGGGGTACCGGCTGTGACCGGCTGCGCGTCGCCCGCGACCGGCCGGGGCGGGTCCGTCGGCGCGTCGCTCGCCGGCTGGCACCCCCGTCGTTGGAGCATCGGCCTGCGCGTCGCCGTGACCTTCGGGGCCGTCTCGGCCGGGCTCTGCGCCCTCGTGCTCGCCGGGGTCGCCTGGGCGACCAGCCAGGGGGTCGACCGCGAGTTCGCCGTGGTCCAGCGGCAGATCGGCGACACCGCCCTCGTGACGATCCCGCCCGAGGCCGCCGACGACCTGCTCGGCGGCGCACCCGGCGCCTCGACGTCGGGGGACGGCACCACTCCGTCGTCCGGTCGAGCCGAGGCCGCCCCCGACGGCGTCGCGCTCGTCCCCGACGCGACGGGCGCCTCGACCGGCGGGGACGACGCCCCGGGCGAGCAGGCGTGGCTCGAGGTGGCGACCGGCGTGGCCGCCCTGGCCCGTGGTCAGCAGGTGCTCTGGTCGGCGGTCGGGACGGTCTTCGTGGCGCTCGCGGCCGGCGGCGTCGGGCTGATCGTCAGTCGCCGCATGCTGCGTCCCCTCGACGAGGTCGTCGCCACGACCCGGCGGGTCACCGCGACCACGCTGCACGAGCGCATCGCCCTCGAGGGTCCCCGCGACGAGATCGCCCGGGTGGCCGACACGATCGACGACCTGCTCGACCGCCTCGAGGCCTCGTTCGAGTCGCAGCGGCGGTTCGTGGCCTACGCCTCGCACGAGTTGCGGACGCCGCTCGCGGTCCAGCGCGCGGCCCTGCAGATCGGCCTCGACGATCCGGCCACGGCCGACGTGGCGGCCGTCCGCGACCAGTTGCTCGAGGTGAACCGGCGCAGCGAGCACCTGGTCGAGAGCCTGCTCGCCCTGGCGGCCGCCGACCGGGGGCTGGCGGGTGCGGGGGCGACCGTCGGCCTGCGCGCGGTGGCGGACCGGGTGGTGACGGGTCTCGCGGACGCGGCCCGCGCCTCCTTGGTCGACGTCCGCGTCGAGGTCGGCGACGAGGCGAGCGTCGAGGCCGACGAGGTGCTCCTGCAGCAGCTCGTGCGCAACCTCGTCGCCAACGCCGTCGAGTACAACGAGCCCGGCGGGTGGGTGCGGGTGGCCGACGGGCCCGACGCCGTGCTCGTCGTCGAGAACACCGGGCGCCGGGTGCCCGACGAGGCCGCCGAGACCCTCACGAGACCCTTCGTCCGCGCCGACGGCGACGACCGCCGGTGCGTCAGCGCACCCGCGGCGCCGCACAGCGGACTGGGCCTCGCGATCGTGGCGTCGATCGCCAGGGCCCACGGCTGGACCGTCGAGGTCGCGCCGCGCCCGAGCGGTGGGCTGCACGTCGTCGTCCGGTGACCGCGTCGTCCTCAGGTGACCGCGACGGCGGGCCGGGTCGACCCGCCGTCGTCCCGGGTCAGCTGCGGCGGAGCACCAGCTCGTCGAGGGGTAGGCGGGTGCGCTCGGCGACCTCGCGCTCGGCCAGGGCCTCGGCGAGCTTGTCGGCCTCGTCGACGACCCCGACGGCCGTCACGGTGACGGGCTCGAGGTTGTCGGTCAGTTCGAAGGCGGCGCGCACGACGTCGAAGTCGACGCCGGCCATCTGGTGGGTGTGGAAGCCCTCGGCGTGGGCCTGGACGGTCAGGTGCGCGATCGCCTGGCCGAGGTCGTAGCGGGCGAAGGGGCGCACCTCGCCCTCGACCGTCGAGGTCTCGGCGATGCCGACGATCAGGGCCGAGGCCTTGTCGGCCCAGGCGGCGTTGAAGCCGACGAGCGCGCCGACGAGGGTGTCGAAGTCGGCGGTGCCGCGGCGGGCGACGACGAAGCGTCGGGGCTGCTGGTTCGACGCCGAGGGGGCCCAGCGGGCGGCCTCGAGCAGGGCGTCGAGCTGGGCGTCGCTGATGGTCGCCGTGGCGTCGAACGAGCGGGGGCTCCAGCGCTCCTCGAGCAGCGGCACGAGCGGCACGCGCGTGTCGGCGCGACGGAGGGTGGACGGGGCGGTGGTCTCGGAGATCGACATGATGCCTGCTTTCTGGGGGACGGGACGGGACGGGACGAGGAGGCGCGTCGTCGGGCCGCCGCACGGGTCAACCCGCGCTCGTCGTGCGGGATTCCCGGCTCGTCGGCGACGCCTCACCGGGGTGGGGGGCGTGGCGGAGGGGACCGATCAGGCGAGGAGCGAGCGGAGGTCGTCGACGAACCGGTCGACGTGCTCGTCGCGCGTGTCGAACGAGCACATCAGGCGCACCTCGCCGGTGGCCCGGTTCCAGTCGTAGAAGTGGTGCGCCGCCCGCAGCGGTTCGACGACCGCCGGGGGCAACACGACGAAGACGGCGTTGGCGTCGACCGCCTGCGTGATCGTCACGCCCGGCAGGTCGGCCAGGCCCGCGGCGAGCCGGGTGGCCATCGCGTTCGCCTGCGTCGCCGAGCGCCGCCACAGGTCGCCGTCGAACATCGCCAAGAACTGCGCCGAGACGAACCTCATCTTCGAGGCCAGCTGCGCGTCCATCTTGCGCACGAAGACCAGGCCGGCCCGCGCCTCCTCGGAGAAGGTCACGACCGACTCGCCGAGGACGAGGCCGTTCTTCGTGCCCCCGAACGAGACCGAGTCGACCCCGGCGTCCCGTGTGAGGGCCCGCAGCGACACCCCGAGCGCGGCGGCCGCGTTCGCGAGCCGGGCGCCGTCGAGGTGCACCCGCATGCCGAGCGAGTGCGCGTGGTCGGCGACGGCTCGGATCTCGTCGGGCGTGTAGACGGTGCCGAGCTCGGTGCTCTGGGTGATCGTCACGGCGAGCGGCTGCGGTCGCTGCTGGTCGCCCCGACCGTGGGCCTGCCGGTCGACGAGCTCGGGCGTGAGCTTGCCGTCGGGGGTGGGGACGGTCAGCAGCTTGATGCCGCCGAGGCGCTCGGGGGCACCGCCCTCGTCGGTGTAGACGTGGGCGGTCGTCGCGCAGATCACCGCGGCCCAGCGCGGGGTGAGGGCCTGCAACGCGGCGACGTTCGCACCGGTGCCGGTGAGGACGGGGTCGAGGGCGGCGCCCTCGCCGAAGGTGTCGACCACGACCTCGGCCAGCCGTCGCGTGTAGGGGTCGGCGCCGTACGAGCCGACGTGGCCGCCGGCGGCGTCGACGATCGCCTGCAGCACCTCGGGGTGGGCCCCGGCGTAGTTGTCGCTGGCGAAGGTGTGGGCGGCGGGATCGTGGAGGCGGGTCACCAGGCCATCTTGCCGCCTCGGTGGCAGCCGCCCCGCCTCCGCTCTCGTCCGCGCCCGGCCGGCGTCGTCGTCCGGACCGGCATGCGACAGGATGGACGCCATGGGTGGAGTGCTGATCGGGTTCGCGATCATCGGGGTGGTCATCGCGACGGGCTACGTCGTCGGCCGCATCGACCTGCTCGGTGCGTCAGGGCACCAGGTGCTCTCGAGGCTGGTGTTCTTCGTCCTCACGCCGTGCCTGCTGTTCTCGACGATCTCGCAGGCCGACGTCCACGTGCTGTTCTCGCGCCTCCTCGTGGTGTCGGCCCTGGCGTCGTTGGTGGCCGCCGTGATCTCGGTCGTGGTGCTCCGGTTCGTGTTGAAGCGCGGCACGGCCGAGACGACGATCGGCACGATGGGCGGCGCGTACGTCAACGCGAACAACATCGGACTGCCGGTGGCCACCTACGTGCTGGGCAGCGCCACCTTCGTCGCGCCGGTGCTGCTGTACCAGCTGCTGGTGCTGACCCCCGTCGTCCTCGCGGTGATGGACACCGTGACGAACCGCGGCAGCAGCCTCGGTCGCACCATCGCCCGCCCGTTCACCAATCCGCTGCTCATCGGCTCGGCCCTCGGCGTCGTCGTCGCGGTCACCGGCCTCGAGATCCCCGCCGCGGTGATGGAGCCGTTCGCCCTCGTCGGAGGCGCCGCCGTGCCGGTCGTGCTGCTCTCGTTCGGCATGTCGTTGCACGGGTCGAAGCCGTTCCAGGCGGGGCAGGGGCGGGCCGACATCGCCGTGGCGGTCGTGCTGAAGCTCGTCGTCATGCCGGTGACGGCCTGGCTGCTCGGCGCCTTCGTGTTCGACTTCGACCGCGACGAGTTGTTCGTGGCGGTCGTGCTCGCCGGGCTGCCGTCGGCGCAGAACGTCTTCAACTACGCCCAGCGCTACCGCACGGGAGTCGTGGTCGCGCGTGACACGGTGCTGGCGACGACGATCCTCTCGGTGCCCGTCCTCGTGCTGGTGGCCGCGCTGCTCGCCTGACGGCGACCGACCCCGAGGGTCAGAATATCATCGGGCGGTCGTCGTCGAGCTCGGTCTCGAGGTCGAGGTCGACCACGACCGGCACGTGGTCGCTCGGGGCGTCGCCCTTGCGCTCGTCACGGTGGATGGCCACCGACGTGACGAGGTCGTCGAACGGCTTCGACCCGAGCACGAAGTCGATGCGCATGCCCTCGTTCTTCGGGAAGCGCAGCTGCTTGTAGTCCCAGTACGTGTAGCCCTCGGGCAGGCGGGGGCGGACGACGTCGGTCAGCCCGACCTCGTCGAACCGGAAGAAGGCGTCGCGCTCGGGCTGGCTCACGTGCGTGTGCCCCTCGAAGACCGACACGTCCCACACGTCGGTGTCGAGCGGGGCGACGTTCCAGTCGCCCATGAGGGCGAGGGGCTGGTCGGGGCGGGCGGCGAGCCAGCCCTCGGTCTCGTCGGCCAGCTTGGCGAGCCAGTCGAGCTTGTAGCGGTAGTGCGGGTCGTCCAGCTCGCGGCCGTTGGGCACGTAGAGGCTCCAGAGGCGGACGCCCCCGACGGTGACGCCGATCGCGCGCGCCTCCTTGGGCTGGTCGGGCCCCTCGGCCCCCTTGGCGAAGCCGGGCTGGGAGGGGAACGTGATCTCGACGTCCTCCATCGGCAGCCGGCTCGCGAAGGCCACGCCGTTCCACTGGCTGAGGCCGTGCAGTTCGACCTCGTAGCCGGCGTCGCGGAACGCGTCGTACGGGAACTGCTCCGGCTTGCACTTGATCTCCTGGAGGCCCACGACGTCGACGTCCTCACGGACGAGCCAGTCGACGACGCGCCCGACGCGGGCTCGGACGGAGTTGACGTTGTAGGTCGCGACGCGCATGACCACCACGGTACCGGCCCGACCCTCGTCCCGATCCGGCCGGCCGTGTACCCCTCTCAGCATTTTCGTTGCCCATAGGGCAACCAAATCCTTCCCTTCTGACCGCCGGGCGGGTATGACTGTCCTCATGTCGGATGAGAGATGCAGAGTTCCGGACGGACGGGGTCGCACCAGCCGGTACACCAGGACGCCCGGCGTCGAGCCCGTGCGGATCGAGCGCTACCCCGGTCGGACGGCGGCCTCGGTCGACGCGCGCCTGGCGGCCCTGGCCACCCACCGCGTCGTGCGGTACGAGGACTTCTTCGTGCCCCCGGGGGCCTGGTCCGACCTGCACCACCTCACGCAGCGACGCCTGAACTACCATGGGTGACCGTGACCGACGCACGCACGCAGCTCATCGACTACATCGGCTCCGAGGCCGTCTTCCACGGTGACTTCACCCTGACCAGCGGCAAGAAGGCGACGTACTACATCGACCTGCGCAAGGTCAGCCTCGACCACCGGGTCGCGCCGCTGATCGGTCGGGTCATGGTCGACCTGATCGCCGACGTTCCGGACGTCTTCGCCGTGGGTGGCCTGACGATGGGGGCGGACCCCATCGCGGCGGCCGTCCTGCACCAGGGCGTGGCGCTCGGCAAGGACTACGACGCCTTCGTCGTCCGGAAGGAACCGAAGGACCACGGCCGCGGCAAGCAGGTCGAGGGCCCCGACCTCGCCGGCAAGCGCGTCGTCGTGCTCGAGGACACCTCGACCACCGGCGGCTCGCCGCTCACCGCCGCCAAGGCGCTCGAGGCGGTCGGCGCCGAGATCGCGGCCGTGGCCGTGGTCGTCGACCGCAGCACCGGTGCCCGCGAGGTGATCGAGGCCGCGGGTTACCCCTACTACGCCGCCATCGGGCTGGAAGACCTCGGGCTGGCGCCGTGAGCGACGACCGGCGGGGCCACGACGAGGGCGACACCGGCCGCGAGCCGGACGACGCCAGCGACTGGCTGGCCGCGCAGTTCGACGGATCGTCGGACGACGGCGAAGGAGGCGCGGGTCGCGACGCCGACGCAGCCCCCGGACCCGACGCACCCGCCCGGGGAGACGACCCCGCCCGGGGAGACGACCTGCCGCCGACCGAGGCGGTCCCCGTCGCGGACCTGCCCGAATTCCGTCCTGCTGTCGACGACGGAGCGGACGACGCCCGGTCGGGCGATGCGCCCGGGTCGACGACGGCCCTGCCCTTCGTCGTGCCCGAGGCCCCGGCCGGTTCACCGCCGCCCAAGACCTCCGGCCACCCCCAGGCCCTCGACCTGGGCGCGTTGCGCGGTGCCGTCGAGCCGCCTCGGCCCCCGTCGTCGGTGCCCGTGCCGGACGAGCCGGCGGTCGTCGAGGACGACGGGGACGCCGACCCCGTGGCCGCCGACGCCGTGGACGCGTCGGACCGCGAGGCTGCGTCCGACCGCGACTCCGAGCCCGACGGCACGGCTGGCCCGGGGCCTTTCACCGCCCTCATCTCGGCACCGCGGTCGGAGGCGTCCGCACCCCGGACCTTCGACTGGGACGCTCTGCCCGAGCCCGAGCCCGAGCCCGAGCCCGAGCCCGAGCCCGAGCCCGAGCCCGAGCCCGAAGCGGCGTCCGAGTCGGAGCCGGAGACCGCGGCCGAGCCCGAAGCGGCGTCCGAGTCGGAGCCGGAGACCGCGGCCGGTCTCGAACCGACGGCCGAACCCGAACCCGCGCCGGAACCCGAAGGGGAGCCCCGGACCGCGGTCCTGCAGCAGGCCGAGCCCGAGCCTCGGTTCCCTGACGACGACCTCCCTGACGACGACGTCCCTGACGACGACGTCCCGGACGACGACGTCCCCGACGACGAGGTGCCGCGCGACGAGGTCGCGGACGCCTGGCCCGCCGCCGCCCCGGACGTCACCGCCGAGTCCACGTCGGCCGAGTCCACGTCGGCCGAGTCCACCGAGCCGACGCCTGCCGATCCCGCCGATGCCGCGTCCACCGAGGCCGCCGCCCCGCCGTCCGGTGCCGACGCGCCGTGGTGGGTCGAGGAACACCACGAGATGACGCGCCGCGAGCGGCGCCTGGCCGAGGCCGCCGCCGCTGCCGCGGCCGCTGCCGGGGGAGCCGTCCCCGGGACGACCGGTGTGCCCCCGCTCGGCGGCGCGTCGCCCGTCCCGCCGGCCGCTCGATCGACCGGTCCCTCCGCCGACCACGACGGGACCGTCGAGGCCCCCGCCGACGCCGACGACCGCGAACCGACCTTCACCGAGCTCCTCGGCGTCGTGTCGTCCGGTTCCCCCCGCCCGGCCGCGGACGATGAGCCCGAGCCGCAACACGCCGCCCCGGCGGCGGGTGCCTGGACGCTCTCCGGCTCGGGTGCCGTGCCCGACGACGGGGCGACCGTCCACGACGAGGCCGCTCCGACCCTGGGCGACATCGCCCCCGAACTCGACGACCCCCGTGCCGACCGCGGCCCGGCCGCCGGCACCGAGCACGACGGCCTCGACATCGACGACGACATCGACGACGACGGGGACGAGGTGACGACCGCGACCGGGTTGTTCGCGCCTCCTCGGTCGGCGGTCGACGACCGCCCCGACGCAGAGCCCGACGCCCGGGCCGAGACCCAGGCGTTGCCGGGCCTGTCGGCTTCGGTCGCGGGCTCCGAGCCCGGCACCTCCGGTCAGCGCGCCGCCGCCTGGCCGACGCCCGAGCGGCCGCGGCGCGAGGTCGGCGGCGCCGGCGTGTTCGTCCCGCAGACGCGGCCGGCCGACGTGCCCACCGCGCGTCCGGCCCGTGGGTCGGGTCTCGCCGACTGGGTCGGTCGGCACAAGGTCGCGGCCGGCGTCGCCGTCGGCCTCGTCATCGTGCTGCTGCTCGCCGCGCTGTTCGCCATCTCGCGGTCGTTCGCCACCCCGGCCGACCTCGCGACCGACCCGGCCGCGGCCGGCACTCCCACCGCGGCGCGCACGGTGACCGCCGCCCCGGCCGAGCCGGCGGCCGAGGTCGCTCCCGCCGGCCCGCTCGCCGCCGGCACCCACTCGTACGCCGACCTGCAGGGCGGCGAGTGCTTCTCGACGTTCGAGTCGGCGTGGCAGCAGGACTACGAGGTCGCCGACTGCTCGCAGCCGCACGCCGCGCAGCTCACGCGCCTGGGCACCCTCGACGGCGACGCCTACCCCGGCGCCGACGTGCTGCAGAGCCAGATGAACCTGCTCTGCACGGGCTCGGACGCCCTCGACCGGCAGGCCGCGGCGGCCTACCCCGACGTGCAGCTGCTCGCGAGCTACCCGCCCGACGCCGAGTCGTGGGACGCGGGCGACCGCACCTACTCGTGCTTCGTCGACCGCAGCAGCGGCGAGGCGCTGACGACGAGCCTCGTCGCGACCACGGCCGCGGGCTGACCTCCCGACGCGACCCGCGCCTCCTCGGCCCCGGGGCACCCCGCAGGATGCCGACGGCGTCGAAGGGTCAGGCCTCGGACGGCACGACGTCGGACTCGAAGGGCTCGCTGCGCACGAGCTCGTGCACGCCGGCCAGGATCTCGTTCGGGCGGAACGGGTACCGGTCGATCTCGGCCTGGTCGCTGATGCCCGTCATGACGAGGATCGTGTGCAGGCCCGCCTCGATGCCGGCCATGATGTCGGTGTCCATGCGGTCGCCGATCATCGCGGTGTTCTCGCTGTGGGCGCCGATGCGGTTCATCGCCGACCGGAACATCATGGGGTTGGGCTTGCCGACGACGTAGGGGTCCTTGTTGGTGGCCTTCGAGATCATCGCCGCGATCGCGCCGGTCGCGGGCAGCACGCCGTCGGCGCTGGGGCCCGTGGCGTCGGGGTTCGTGACGATGAAGCGCGCACCGCCGAGGATCAGCCGCACCGCCTTGGTGATCGAGTCGAACGAGTAGTTGCGGGTCTCGCCGACGACGACGTAGTCGGGGTTCGTCTCGGTCATGATGAAACCGGCCTCGTGCAGGGCCGTCGTCATGCCGGCCTCGCCGATGACGAACGCCGAGCCGCCGGGCATCTGCGACCGGCAGAAGTCGGCCGTGGCGAGGGCGCTCGTCCAGATGCGCTCTTCGGGCACGTCCAGCCCCGACGCCCGCAGCCGGGCCGCGAGATCGCGCGCCGTGAAGATCGAGTTGTTCGTCAGCACGAGGTAGGGCGTGCCCTCGTCCTGCCACTGCTGGATGAGTTCGGCGGCCCCGGGCAGTGCGTGGTTCTCGTGCACGAGCACGCCGTCCATGTCGGTCAGCCAGCATTCGACGTCTTCACGCGTACCCATGCGGTCACCTTAGCGAGGTGCTCTGCGAGCCGAGGAGGCGCGGGTCGAGCCCGTCGGGTACGCCTACCCTGGTCGGGTGCCCCAGGACGACGACCGCGCCCCCGACCCGCCCGAGCCGACCGACCCGCCCGAGCCGACGGACCCGCCCGAGCCGACGGACCCGCCCGAGCCGACCGTCGACCCCGAGCACGGGGTCGGGCCGTGGCCGGGTGGCGAGGCCGCGTGGCCAGAGGGCGACCACTGGGATCCCGACCTGCTGCGCGACGGCGACCGACGCAACGTCGTCGACCGCTACCGGTACTGGACGATCGAGGCGATCGTCGCCGACATCGACTCGCACCGGCACCCCTTCCACGTCGCGGTCGAGAACTGGCAGCACGACATGAACATCGGCTCGATCGTGCGCAGCGCGAACGCCTTCGCGGCCGACACCGTGCACATCGTCGGTCGCCGCCGCTGGAACAAGCGCGGCGCCATGGTGACCGACCGCTACCAGCACGTCGTCCACCACCCCGACGTCGCGACGTTCGTCGCCTGGGCCCGAGACGCCTGCCTGCCGATCCTCGCCGTCGACAACGTCGAGGGGTCGGTGCCGATCGAGACGTACGCCCTGCCCGAACGCTGCGTGCTGCTCTTCGGGCAGGAGGGGCCGGGGCTCAGCCCCGAGTCGATCGCCGCGGCCGACGCCGTGATCGAGATCTCGCAGTTCGGGTCGACCCGCAGCATCAACGCCTCGGCCGCCGGCGCGATCGTCATGCACGAGTGGGTGCGCCAGCACCGGTTCTGAGGTGGCCGTCGCCACGCCGACCGGCGTCGGCCGTCGGCCTGCGCCGCTAGCGTGGTCGGCATGTCCTCCACGAACCTGCTCGGCGTGCCCGAGACCCGGCTGCCCGCCGAACCCGCCGTCGTCGCCGACCTCGAGACCCTGACCACGGCCGAGGTCGTCACCGCCCACCCCACGTCGTCCCTGGCCTGGGCCCTGCTCAGCGACGAGGCCGCGGCCCGGGGCGCCGACCTCGAGGCCTACGCCTACGCCCGCGTCGGCTACCACCGTGGGCTCGACGCCCTGCGCAAGGCCGGCTGGCGCGGTCAGGGCCCGGTGCCGTGGTCGCACGAGCCGAACCGCGGCGTCCTGCGGTCGCTCTTCGCGCTCCGCCGGGGGGCTTCGGCCATCGGCGAGGTCGACGAGGTCGAGCGCCTGACGACCTTCCTCGACGACGCCGACCCGAGCGTCCTGCCGACGCTCGAGGCGCAGGCGGGCTGACGGCCCACGCCGTCGGGGACGCAGGAGGCGCGGGTCGGGTGACCCGCGCCTCCTGCGTCCCCGGTGGCGGTCGCCGCCACCCCGTGGCTCAGCCGATCAGCGAGGGGCGCAGGTCGCGGAGCGTCCGTGCCCGCGTCATGCGGGCGGTGGCGACCCACGAGAGCACGAGGGCGCCGAGCAGCCAGGCCGCGAGGACGCCCGCGTCGCCCCAGGCGGCCGCCGTGCTGCCGCCGTACATCACCTGGCGCAGGCCGTCGGTGGCGTAGCTCATCGGCAGCACGAAGTGCAGGGCGGCCAGGGGGGCGGGCAGGGTCTGCCAGGGGAAGGTGCCCCCGGCCGTGACGAGCTGCACGACCATCAGCACGAGCCCCAAGAACTGACCGACGCTGCCGAGCCAGACGTTGAGCGTCATGATGATCGCCGCGAACGCCGCCGACGCCAGGGCCATCAGGCCGATCATGCCGAGCGGGTGGGCGACCTCGAAGCCGAGGGCCTGCGTGACGACGAGGTAGAGCGCGACCATCTGCACGACGCCCAGCACGACCGGGGCCAGCCAGCCGGCGAGCGAGATGCGCACGGGGGCCTTGACGGCCGTGATGGCCCGCTTCGAGATCGGTTTGACGATCAGGAACAGCGCGTACATGCCGATCCAGGCGGCGAGGCTGATGAAGAACGGTGCGAGGCCGGCGCCGTAGGTGCCCGCGCTGGTCAGGGCGTCGTCCGTCACCGAGACCGGGTCGCTGATCGCGCCGGCCTGGTCGTCACGCGTCTGCTCGGTGCTCGCGGGGATCTCGCCGAGGCCGTTCTGCAGGCCGTCGCGCAGCTGGGTCGTGCCGGTGTCGAGGCTGACGATGCCGTCACGGAGGGTGGTCGAGCCCGTGCTCAGGGTGTCGAGCCCGGTCGCGAGGGTGGACGCGCCCGAGGCGGCGCTCGCCGCACCCGTCGCAAGCTGCGACGAGCCGGCGGCGGCCGACGAGATGCCCTGCGTCAGGGCCGGGGTCGCGGCGGCCAGCGTCGCGGCGCCGGACGAGACCTGGTCCGCACCGGCGGAGAGCTGTCCGACCTGCGTGTTCAGGCCCTGCAGCTGGGTGTTCGCGTCCTGCAGGGCGGTCGTCAGCGAGTCGGTGGCGGGGGCGAACGTCGCGGCGATCTGCTCGATCTGCTCGGGGGTGTAGCCCTGCTCGGTCAGGGCCGCGGCGATCTGCTGCCGGGCCTGCTGCTGTGCGGCGGGCAGGGCGGCGGCCGCGGCCGCGCTCGTCCTGGCCGCGTCGCCGACCCCGGTGGCCAGTGCGTCGTTGCCGGCCGCCACCCGGGCCGCACCGTCGGCGAGGGCTCGGGTCTGGGCGGGCAGGTCGGCCGTGCCGGTCTTGAGCGTCTGCAGCCCGGTGTCCAGGGTGGCGGCCCCCGAGCTGAGCTGGTCCGTCCCGTCGGCCAGGGTGTGGGCGCCCGCGGCCGCGTCGGCCGCGCCGTCGACCAGCTGGTCCGCCCCGGCGACGGCCGAGCCGGTGCCCGCGACGAGCTGGTTCGCGCCGTCGACCGCGCTGCCGAGGTTCGTGCGCACGTCGGCGAGGCCGACCAGCAGGCGACTCGCGGCCTCCTTGCCGACCTTCTCGGTCACCGAGGCCCGGATGGTCTTCGCGGCTTGCTCGGCGATGGTCGACGACAGGTAGCTGTTCGCGTCGCTCGTCGCGAGGGTGATCCGGGCGCGCGTCGGGTCGTCGCCGCCCGCCGACGTCAGGTCGTCGCTGAAGTCCTGCGGGATGGTGAAGGTGAAGTCGTAGGTCTGGTCGCGCAGCCCCGCCGCGGCCTGCGCGGCCGAGACGACGTGCCAGTCGAAGTCGCCGCCGTCGGTGATCTGGTCGGTGACCTCGTCGCCGTAGTTCACGGCCTCGCCGTCGACCGTCGTGCCGGCGTCGGCGTTGACCAACGCGGCGGGGATGCGGTCGAGCTTGTCGTAGGGGTCCTGGTTGGCCCAGAGGTACAGGCCGCCGTACAGCAACGGCACCGTCATCAGGGCGACGAGGGCCAGGCGGGCGAGCGGCGTGGCGGTGAGCCGCTGCAGCTCGGAACGGACGAGGGCGAGGATCTTCACGGCTGGTCGCTTTCGACGGAGGTGTCGGGGGTGGTGGCGACCGCGGTGTCGTCGGGGGAGGCGGGAAGGGCGGCGTCGGTCCCGGCCGGCACGGCCGGGGCGAAGTCCGGCGTCGGCAGCGACTCGATCGTCGCGAGGGCGGCGAATCCGGTGATCGTCAGCACGGTGTAGTCGCGGCCGACGAGGTCGTGCACCACCGCGAGCCACGCCGCGACGTCGCCGCCGTGGCGCTCGGGGGTCGTCACGACGAGGCCCCGCACCTCGGGGCGGAGCACGGCCAGCTCGCAGAGCAGGCGCACGCGCAGCTCGGTCGGCAGGGCACCCAGGCGGGTCCGTTCGTGCTCGCGCAGGCCGATCTCGTCGAGCAGCAGGCGTGCCGAGGCCTTGTCCGACCGCGACCCGGCCAGGGCCAGTTCTTCGCGGGCGACCTGCGTGACGGTCAGCGCCGCGAACGGCTCGGCCACGGTCGGCGTGTCGACGAGGGCGAAGGAGGCGCGGATCGCCGCGTCGTCCGACCGGCCGTCGACGGTGACCCGACCGCTCTCGGGGTGCATGCGGCCGCCCGCGACGAGTGCCGCGAGGGTGGGCGCGTTCTCGGTCTCGACGGCCACGAAGCCGGGTGTCCACCGGTCGGCGACCACGTCGAGCGGGGGCAGGGCCGCGCCCGGACCCTCGCCGATCGCGACGCCGTGCAGTTCGAGTCTCATGCGGGTCCTCCGGTCGGGGAGGGGGTGCCGGTGGGCGACGCCGTGCCGGTCGGCGGTGACGTCGGCGGTGCGGCCGGCAGGGCGAGCTCGGGGCTCGAGGCGACGAGCTCGCCGGCCGAGCGCCAGTCGAGGCCCACGACGCCGAGCACGGCGAGCATGACGAGCCGGTGGCCCTCGGCCCGGCTGAGCCGCTGGGTGGTCGCCTCGTCGAGCACCGACAGGGCGGCACCCTCGACGAGGTGCGCGAGCGTGCGAGGAGCGATGTCGTCGCGCATGCGGCCGGACTCGACGCCGCGGCGCACCAGGTCGCGGACGGCCTTGCGCAACGGGGCGAGGGCTTCGCCGACCTCGTGGGCCATCGGGCCGCGAACGGTCAGCTGCGCCATGACGCGCACGTGCTCGACCTCGGCCCAGAGGCGTGCGGCGAGCGAGGCGAGTTGGACGACGGGGTCGGCGATGGGGGCCGGGCGGGCGGCGACGCCGATGCGGGCGGCGCCGCGCAGGCTGACCTCGCGGACGAGGTCGTCGCGGGTGGCGAAGTGGCCGTAGACCGAGCGTCGGGACAGGCCGGCTTCGGCGGCGATGGCCTCGAGCGACACGGCCGGATCGCGGTTGAGCAGCAGTGCGGCGGCGGCGATCAGCGCGTCGCGGTTGGCGGCGGCGTCACGTCGCGGAGCGCGGGTGGCGCGAACGGGGGCGGCGCCCACGGAGGCATCGGCATCGGACATGCCCCCATCGTACGATCTTGCACAGGCATGTGCAACTTATTCGTGTGTCGTGATCGCCGGTCAGCGCGAGCGGGGCAGGGTCGCTCGCAGCGCCTCCTCGTAGGCGTCGCAGACCGACTGCCAGGTGTAGGCGTCGGAGGCGCGGGCCAGGGCGGCGGCGCTCAGGCGCTCCTGTTCGGCGGGGTCGTCGAGCAGGGCCGTGACGGCCGCGGCGATGGCCGCGGGTTCGGGCGCGACGAGGACGCCGGCGCCGTCGAGCACCTCGCGGTTGTAGACCGTGTCGCGGGCGACGACGGGTGCCCCGGCGAACATGGCCTGCACCAGGGCGGGGTTCGTGCCCCCGACGCTGTGGCCGTGGAAGTACGCCCCGGCGTGCTGCCAGAGCGCGTGCAGGCGGTCGTCGTCGCTGACGTGGCCGAGCCATGTCACCCGGTCGTCCTCGTCGGCCAGGCGACGCACCAGGTCGTCGAGCTCTCCGCCGTAGCCCGTCGACCCGACGATCACCACGTGGTGGCGCTCGGCGATGGTCCGGGCCGCCTCGACGAACTCGACGACGGTGTTCTCGGGCACGAACCGGGCGACGACCAGCGCGTAGCCGCGATGCGCCTGCCCGGGTTCGACCGGCAACTCGCGGACGGGGTCGCCGCCGTAGGGGATGAAGAGGCCCTCGACGCCGAAGTCGGCCTGCCAGCGCCGCACGATCTCGCGGGCGTCGCAGATCAGGCCGTTCGCGAAGCGGGCGCTGGCCTTGGCGCCGAGGCGGAAGACGGTCTTGGCCGCACGCCCCCACTTGGCCCGCTCCCACTCGATCCCGTCGACGTTCACGAGCACGGGGATGCCGCGCAGCCTCAGGAGCGGCAGCCAGAACCCGTTCGCGACGTTCATCACGAGCGCCGCGTCGGGGCGACGCACGAGCGCGTCCAGCACGGCGGTGAGGCCGTAGCTCAGCGTGCTGAGCGACTTGCTCTCGACGCCCTTGGTCAGGCGCGACACGACGCGGCGGTCCCTCGAGGGGTCGTCGTCGCGGGTCGAGCCGTCGCGACCGTAGACCGTGACGTCCCAGCCGGCGTCCACCAGGGCGGGGGCGATGCGGCGGACGGCGGTCTCGAAGCCCCCGTAGTAGCTGGGGTAGCCACGGGTGCCGATCACGGCGACGGAGGGGCGGCCGGAGCTGCGGCGGGGGCGTGCGGGCATTCGGGTGTCCGTTCGGTCGGGGTGCTCAGCACGGTAGCGCACACCGGCGCAGGGGTGACGAGACGCGACATGCCGCCCGCGTCCGAGGACGGGGCGGCATGTCGCGACGGGTGCGAGCCGAGGGTCAGCGGGCGTTCATCAGGTGCTCGAGGGCGAGCTGCTGCAGGCGCACGAAGCCGTAGCCGTGACCGCCGAAGTGGGCGTCGGCGTCGAAGTCCTCGTACGAGGCACGGTCGGCGAGCAGCTGCTCGTAGCCCTCTCCGTCGGCGAGGGTGTTGACGGACAGCTCGGCGACCTGGCTGGCGAGCAGCGCCTCCTGCACCTCGGGGTCGGCGCGGAACGCCTGTGCGCGCTCCTTGAGCAGCAGGTACATGCGCATGTTGGCCGCCGCGCTCTCCCACACGCCCTCGATGGTCTCGGTGCGCGAGGGCTTGTAGTCGAAGTGGCGCGGGCCGTCGTAGGTCGGGCCGCCCTGGGGCGAGCCGTGCTCGAGCAGGTCGACGAGCGAGAACGCGTTCTGCAGGTCGCCGTGGCCGAAGACGAGGTCCTGGTCGTACTTGATGCCGCGCTGGCCGTTGAGGTCGATGTGGAAGAGCTTGCCCTGGTAGAGCGCCTGGGCGATGCCGGCGGTGAAGTTGAGCCCGGCCATCTGCTCGTGGCCGACCTCGGGGTTCACGCCGGCCATCTCGGGGTGCTCGAGCGTCTCGATGAACGCGATCGCGTGGCCCAGGGTCGGCAGCAGGATGTCGCCGCGGGGCTCGTTGGGCTTGGGCTCGATCGCGAAGCGCAGGTCGTAGCCCTTGTCGAGCACGTACTGCGAGAGCATGTCGACGCCCTCCTTGTAGCGCGAGAGGGCGGCCTGGACGTCCTTGGCGCTGTCGTACTCGGCGCCCTCGCGGCCGCCCCACATGACGAAGGTCTTCGCGCCGAGCTCGGCGGCGAGGTCGATGTTGCGCAGCACCTTGCGCAGCGCGAAGCGGCGGACGCCGCGGTCGTTCGAGGTGAAGCCGCCGTCCTTGAAGACGGGTGCGCTGAACAGGTTCGTGGTGACCATGGGCACGACGATGCCGGTCGCGTCGAGCGCGCCCTTGAGGCGGTCGATCTGCTTCTGGCGTTCGGCGTCGGTCGAGCCGAAGGCGAAGAGGTCGTCGTCGTGGAAGGTCAGGCCGTAGGCGCCCAGGCGGTCGAGGTTCTCGACGGCCTCGACGACGTCGAGCTGGGGGCGCGTGGGGCCGCCGAAGGGGTCCGAGCCGTTGTAGCCGATCGTCCAGAGGCCGAACGAGAACTTGTCTTCGCGGGTGGGGGTGGTCGCCATGGTGTCTCCTCATCGTCGAGTGCGTTTGTTGCGAGTACGAACATATCCGCGCGCGGCCTGCCTGGCAAGGGGGCGACCGCGTCCGATCCGAGATCGCCGCCCCGCGTACCGTGGACCCGTGCCGGGGCCTCCCGGCGACGAGGGGAGCGGACATGACACGGACGGCGCTGGTGGTGCGCGGCGGTTGGCCCGGCCACGACCCGGAGGCCGCGACCGACCTCTTCGTGCCCTTCCTCGAACGGGCCGGCTTCGACGTCGTCCTGCGAGACGACCCCGACGTCTACGCGGACGCCGGCCTGATGGCCGGGGCCGACCTCGTCCTGCAGTGCGTCTCGACGGGCTCGATCGAGCCCGAGGCCACCGCGGGCCTGCGTGCGGCCGTCGCCGCGGGCACCGGCCTGGCGGGCTGGCACGGCGGGGTCGTCGACTCGTTCCGGGCGGACGCCGACTACCTGCACCTGGTCGGGGCGCAGTTCGCCGCGCATCCCGGTCGGCCGGCGGACGACACCGCGCCCGGCGACCACGACGCCTTCGTGCCGCACGTCATCCGCTTCACGGAGGCCGCCCGTGACCACCCGATCACGCGGGGCCTGACCGACTTCGAGCTCGTCACCGAGCAGTACTGGTTGCTGCACGACGACCTCCTCGACGTGCTCGCCACGACGACCCGGGAGGCGCGGGTCGGCGACCCCTGGAGCCGTCCCGTGACCTCGCCCGCCGTCTGGACGCGCCGCTGGGGCCGCGGCCGGATGGCGGTCGTGACCCCCGGCCACTCGGTCGACGTGCTCGAGCACCCGACGGTGCGGACCCTGGTGGAGCGCAGCCTGCTCTGGGCTGCACGTGACGACGAGGCCCTGCGCGACGACGGGGTGCGATCGGACGGCCGGGTGCGATCGGACGACCGGGCCGAGCCGGGCCGCTAGCCTCGGTCGTGGACCCAGGAGGCACGTGACGATGGCAGACCCGACGCCGGCGCCGACCACCACGTTGTCCACCCCACCCGATCTCGGGGCACGGTTCGACCGGGTGCGACGGGCCAACCTGGCGACCGTGCTCGCGCTCGTGCACGTCGACGGGCCCGCGTCACGGTCGGCCCTGACCCAGGCCACCGGGCTCAACCGGTCGACCATCGCGGCGCTGGTCGGCGAGCTGGTCGAGCTCGGGCTCGTCGTCGAGAGCGACCCCGTCGGCAGCAACAAGGTCGGGCGCCCGAGCCCGGTCGTCACCCCGAGCGCACGGGTCGTCGCCCTGACCGTCAACCCCGAGATCGACGCCGTCACCGTCGGCGTGGTCGGCCTCGACGGGGCGGTCCAGCACCGTGTGCGGCGAGAGACCGCCGACGTGCCGACGGCGTCCGACGCGGCGCGCGTCGCGGCCGCCGTGATCGCCGACCTCCGGGCCGAGACGCTGGCGTCCGACGTGCGGGTCGTCGGGGTCGGGGTCGCCGTGCCGGGCCTGGTCGACGCCACCGGGGGAGTCGTGCGGCTCGCCCCGCACCTCGGGTGGGTCGACGAACCGTTCGCGGCCGTGCTGGCCTCTGCCACGGGGCTGCCCACCGACGCCGCCAACGACGCGTCGCTCGGAGCCATCGCCGAGGGCCGGTTCGGTGCGGGCCGCGGGGTCGGCGACCTGGTCTTCCTGAACGGCGGGGCCAGTGGCGTCGGCGGGGGAGTCCTGCTCGACGGACGGCCCATGACCGGCGTCGGGGGTTACGCCGGCGAGATCGGCCACACCCTGGTCAACTCGTCCGGTCGGGTGTGCCACTGCGGCGCCGTCGGGTGCCTCGAGACCGAGGTCGGCCAGGCCCGCCTGCTCGCCGTCACCGGGCTCGACCGTGGTCAGGCCGATCGGCTCGACGCGGCGCTCGCGGGGGCCGAGCCCGGGTCGCCCGTCGCGGTGGAGGTCCGACGCCAGATCGACTTCCTGGCCGTCGCCCTGCGCGGCGTCGTCAACGCGTTCAACCCCGAGCTGATCGTGCTCGGAGGGTTCCTCGGGTCGCTGCACGCGGCCGACCCCGACCGCCTGGCCGAGCGGGTCCGCTCGCAGTCCCTGCCCGGCGCCCGGGACGGCGTCCGCCTCGTCCGCGCCGCGCTCGGCGCCGACCGTCTGACCATCGGCGCCGCCGAGCTCGCCTTCGCGTCGGTGCTGGCCGACCCGGCCTCCGCCGCCCGCGCCTCCTGACCCGGCCCGCGCCTCCTCGTCCGGCCCGCGCCTTCGTCCTACATCCCGCCACGAGATCGACACTCCGCCACGCCATCGCGTGGCGGAGTGTGTACGTCGTGGCGGCCAGGCGCCGAGACCGGACGGCAGGCAGGCCGGCAGGCAGGAAGGCCAGCAGGTGGCCGGGCGGTGCAGCCCGCAGGGCTCAGGCGTGCGTGTGCGGCTCGGAGTTCGCCCAGACCGACGACGCCGCGACGCCGGCCAGCTCGACGCTGCCGACCGCCCGGTCGTGCGCGTCGGTCAGGACGACCTGCAGCGATCCGGCGTAGTCGCGGCGCTCGCCGACCCGGACGTGGGCGCCGACGCGCAGGTCGAGCGAGCTGAGGTAGCGCAGCAGCTCGGGCTCGTCGTCCGAGACGCGCACGACGAAGCCGCACTCGCCCTCGACGAAGTCGCCCAGCGGGTGGGCGGGCGGGCGCACGACCGTGCCGTCCGCCGCGGGGATGGGGTCGCCGTGCGGGTCGGCCGTCGGGTGCCCGAGCTCGACGTCGAAGCGGTCGAGCAGCCGGTCGCTGACCGCGTGCTCGAGCACCTCGGCCTCGTCGTGGACCTCGTCCCAGCCGTATCCGAGCCGTTCGACGAGGTACGTCTCGATCAGGCGGTGCCGGCGGACCATCGACACCGCGATCGCCCGACCCTCGTCGCTCAGCGCGATGCGCCGGTAGGGCTCGTAGTCGAGGTAGCCGTCGCGGTGCAGCTTGCGCAGGTTGCCCGAGACGGTCGAGGCGCTGACCCCGAGGGTGGCGGCGATCTCGTTGGTCGAGATGCCGGAGTCGGCCCCCTCGACGGCCCATTCCTCGGCCTTCCAGATGACCTTGAGGTAGTCCTCGGCCATGGTCGTGCGCGTGCTGGCCGGGTCGCTGGGCATGGCCCGATCCTAGACGCCGCCACCCGCGCCTCCCGCGTGGTGACGCCCCGGCGCGCGCCGGGTCACGGTCGCGGCAGCGACCCCAACCCCTGCGCCGCCCGGTAGCGCTCGCCGACGGCGGGGCGCAGGTCGGAGTCGAAGGAGGCGCTGGTCGCCGGCGCCCAGGTCGGTCGCGTCCCCGAGAGGGCCCAGCCGGCCTGCCGTGCCGCACCGTCGGCGACGTACTCGCCGGGCTCGGGCACGACGACGGGCAGGTCGAACACCTGGCGGGCGACGGCCTGCACCGCGGGGTTCAGGGCGGCCCCGCCGATGATCAGCACCCTGCTGGCCTCGACCCCCTGTCGGCGGACCGCGGCGGCGCCGTCGGCGAGGGCCGACAGCATGCCCTCGACGGCGGCCCGCGCCAGGTTCTCGCGGGTCGAGCTCGCCAGGGTCAGGCCCGACAGGGTGGCCGTGGCGTCGGGCAGGTCGGGGGTGCGCTCGCCCTCGAAGTAGGGCACGAGCGTGACGCCACCGGCGCCCGGTTCGGCCGCCAGGGCCAGGCGGGCCAGCTCGTCGTGGTCGACGCCCAGCAGCCCGCCGATCGACGAGAGCACGCGGGCCGCGTTCAAGGTGGCGATCAGCGGGAGGTAGCCGCCGGCCGCGTCGGCGAAGCCCGCCACGGTGCCGCTCGGGTCGGTGACGGGGCGGTCGGTGACGGCGAACGCCGTGCCGCTCGTGCCGATGCTGATCACGAGGTCGCCCACGGTGGCGTCGAGCCCGAGGGCCGCGCCGGCGTTGTCGCCCGCCCCGGCGCCGACGACGACGCCGGCGGGCACCGGGCCGTTCGCGACCGTCGTCCCGGCCGCCGCGTCGGCCGGCAGCACGCGCGGCAACACGACGCGCCCGTCGGCATCGGCGTCGGCATCGGTGCCGGCGTCGGCGTCGGCGCCGGCCTCCCCGGCGCCGCGCGCCTCGCGAGCCGCGCGGCCGAAGGCGTGCTCGAACAGGTCGAGGTCGTACCCCTCGGCGGCGGGGCTCCAGTACGAGGTGCCGCTGGCGTCCGAGCGGTCGGTGACCAGGGCGTCGAGGTCGGGCCCGAGCGGGCTCTCGTCGGCGGGGCCGAAACCGAGGAGGCGCCAGGTCAGCCAGTCGTGCGGCAAGGCCACCGCAGCCACCCGCGCCGCGGCCTCGGGCTCGGCGTCGCGCAGCCAGCGCAGCTTCGTCGCGGTGAACGAGGCGACGGGCACCGACCCCGTGCGCCGGGCCCAGGCGCCCGCGCCCAGTTCGGCGGTCAGGTCGCGGGCGGCAGGCGCGCTGCGGGTGTCGTTCCAGAGCAGGGCGTCGCGGACGACGCGCCCGTCGGCGTCGAGGGCGACGAGCCCGTGCTGCTGCCCGGCGATCGAGAGGGCGGCGACGTCGTCGAGTCCGCCGGCGTCCGCGATCGCCGCGAGCAGCGCCTCCCACCAGGCCGCCGGAGGCACCTCGGTGCCCTCGGGGTGCCCGGCCGACCCCTGACGGACGAGTTCGCCCGTCGAGAGGTCACGGACGACGACTTTGCAACTCTGGGTCGAGGAGTCGACCCCGGCGACGAGACTCATGGGCACAGTTTGTCGTAAGAAACCACAAATGGCCACCGGTGCCGCCGGGTCGACCGGCACCGCGCCTCCCGACCGCCACCGGGCGGCCCGGACGCGGCTGCCGGTAGACTCAAGTGCACCTCACCCGGTGCGTTCCCCCGACGTGAGGAGAGACCCGTGCCAGCAGTGGTGATCATCGGAGCCCAGTGGGGCGACGAGGGCAAGGGCAAGGCCACCGACCTGTTGTCGAGCCGCATCGACTACGTCGTCAAGTTCAACGGCGGCAACAACGCGGGCCACACGGTGGTGATCGGCGACCAGAAGTACGCGCTGCACCTGCTGCCCTCCGGCATCCTCTCGCCCGGCGTCACGCCCGTCATCGGCAACGGCGTCGTCGTCGACATCGAGGTGCTGTTCGACGAGCTCGACGCACTGATCGCCCGCGGCATCGACGTCTCGCGGCTGCGGGTCAGCGCGAACGCGCACGTCATCACGCACTACCACCGCACCCTCGACAAGGTGACCGAGCGCTTCCTCGGCAAGCGCCAGATCGGCACGACCGGTCGCGGCATCGGGCCGACCTACGCCGACAAGATCAACCGCGTCGGCATCCGCGTGCAGGACATCTTCGACGAGGGCATCCTGCGGCAGAAGGTCGAGGCGGCCCTCGACCAGAAGAACCACCTGCTCGTCAAGATCTACAACCGCCGGGCGATCGAGGTCAACGAGGTCGTCGAGTCGCTGCTGTCGTACGCCGAGCGCCTCAAGCCGATGGTCGCCGACACCGCGCTCGAGATCCACCAGGCGCTCGAGGCCGACAAGACCGTGCTGTTCGAGGCGGGTCAGGCGACCATGCTCGACGTCGACCACGGCACGTACCCGTTCGTCACGTCGTCGTCGGCGACCGCCGGCGGGGCCTCGACCGGCTCGGGCATCGGCCCGGGCCGCATCGAGCGGGTCATCGGCATCGTCAAGGCGTACACCACCCGCGTCGGTGCCGGGCCGTTCCCGACCGAGCTCTTCGACGCCTCGGGAGAGTTCCTGCGGGCCAACGGCTTCGAGTTCGGCACGACCACCGGCCGTCCGCGTCGCTGCGGCTGGTACGACGCCCCGATCGCGCGCTACACGGCCCGCATCAACGGCGTCACCGACTTCGTGCTCACGAAGCTCGACGTGCTGACCGGACTCGAGACCATCCCGGTCTGCGTGGCGTACGACGTCGACGGCGTCCGTCACGACGAGGTGCCCGTCTCGCAGAGCGACTTCCACCACGCGACGCCGATCTACGAGGAGTTCCCCGGCTGGAGCGAGGACATCACCGGCGCCCGCGAGTTCGACGACCTGCCGAAGGCCGCCCAGGACTACGTCCTCGCCGTCGAGGCGATGAGCGGCGCCCGCATCTCGGCCATCGGCGTCGGCCCCGGTCGCGACGCCATCGTGCAGCGTCACGACCTGCTCGGCTGAGCCGCGCTACCACACTCACCCGCCCCCGAGCCAACTCCCAGAATCTAGGTATGGTCTTCTCCTCATGACACTCGACATCGCCTACACCGCCATCGCCCACGCCACCGGCGGGGGTCGTGACGGCCACGTCCGCAGCGAAGACGACCGACTCGACTTCGACACGCGTCCGCCGAAAGAGCTGGGCGGTTCGGGCGAGGGCACCAACCCCGAGCAGCTGTTCGCCGCGGGCTTCGCCGCCTGCTTCCTCAGCGCCATGCACGGCGCCGGCAAGAAGCTCGGCGTCGACACGACCGGTGCCGAGGTATCGGCGAGCGTCGGCATCGGCGGCAACGGCGAGGGCGGGTTCGGCCTCGCGGTCGAGCTCGACATCTACACGCCGAACGTCGAGCCCGGGCGCCGACAGGAGCTCGCGGACGCGGCGCACCACGTGTGCCCGTATTCGAACGCCACGCGAGGCAACGTCGAGGTCACGCTGACGCTGGTCGACTGACCGCACCCGGCCGCACCCGGCCGCACCCGGCCGCACCCGGCCGAGAAGGAGGCGCGTCCTGCGAGAGCGGGACGCGCCTCCTTCGTCCGCGGGCGGGCCGTCGGCGGCCTCGTCGCCGACGTCGCCGATAGGGTCGGTCCATGGCACTCGACAGTCCTCTCGGGGCGGACAGCCCCCTCAGCTCGGCCGACCAGGGCGCGATCGACGAGCTCTCGGGCATCCGTCAGAGCATCGACAACATCGACGCCGCGCTCGTGCACATGCTCGCCGAACGGTTCAAGTACACGCAGTCCGTCGGCCTGCTCAAGGCGGCGGCGGGCATGCCCGCCAGCGATCCCGAGCGTGAACGCGTGCAGATCCAGCGCCTGCGGCGCCTGGCCGAAGAGGCCCAGCTCGACCCGGCCTTCGCCGAGTCCTTCTTGAACTTCATCGTCGCCGAGGTGATCCACCACCACGAGCGGATCGCCGCCGGCGACGACCTCGGCGCGAGCCGGTCGTGAGCGACGTCCGGGCGGACGCCCCGCAGCGGCTGTACGTCGGGTCGTACACGGCGGTCAGCGGTGGTCACGGCACCGGCATCACGGTGCTCGAACGCTCGCGGGCCGACGGCCGCTGGCAGGCCGGGCAGGTCGTCGAGGCCGACGACCCGTCGTTCCTCGTGGTCACCGAGGGGGCGCTGCACGCGGTCGCCGAGACGACCGAGGGGCGCGTGCTCTCGTACACGATCGCGGCCGGACGGCTGGTCGAGGCGGGCGTCGCCGCCTCCGGTGGGGCCTCGCCCTGTCACATCGCGCACGACCCGGCCTCGAACGCCCTCCTCGTGGCCAACTACGCCGGCGGCACCTTCGGCGTGCTGAGCTCCGAGGCCACCGACCCGACACGCGTCACCGCCTCGGTCGCGCTCCCGGCGGGTTCCGGCCCCGTCGTCGAGCGTCAAGGGGGGCCGCACGCCCACCAGATCGTCCCGACCCCGTGGGGCACCCACGTCGTCAGCGACCTCGGCACCGACCGGCTGATCGAGATCACCGTCGACACCGTCACGCTCGAGCCGTCGGTCGTCGCCGTCCACGCGATGCCCGCCGGTTCGGGCCCGCGGCACCTCGCCCGGCTCGGCGACGACCTGCTGGTCGTCGGCGAACTCGACGCGCGCCTGTACGTGCTCCGGCGTCAGGGCGACGAACTCGTCGTCGCGTACTCGGTGGCCGTCGTCGAGGGCGAGCCGAACGAGCAGGGCGACCTCCCGTCGCACCTCGCCGTGCACGGCTCGCGCGTGTACGTCGCCACCCGCGGCCGCGACACGATCAGCGTGCTCGAGCCCTCGGTCGACACCGAGGGCGGTTCCGACGGGGCCGAGCCCACGCGGCTGCGCCTGGTCGGCCAGGTGCCCTGCGGTGGAGCCTGGCCGCGCCACTTCGCCATCGCCGACGGCCTGCTCTACTGCGCCAACCAGGGGTCCGACACCGTCTCGGTGCTGCCCCTCGACGAGGCGACGGGCCTGCCCGGCGCCCCCGTCGACCTCTTCACCACCGGCAGCCCGGCCTGCATCGTCGCCGTCTGACCGCCGGGGCCCCACGGGTCGGCCGACGCCCACCCTCGCGCAACACCATCTCGGCGGGGGGCCCGAGTACCGAGGAGGCGCGGGTCAGGCGCGCGGCACGAGCCGCTGCAGCACGGCGATGACGTCGTCGATCGACGCGTCGTGCCTCGGGTCGCCGCCCGACTCGCTCGGCGAGAACGGCCGCGGCGTGAAGTACAGCCCGTCCGACACGAGCGACACCACCCGGGCGACCGCGGGGTCGCCGACGGAGTCCAGCACGACCTGGTGCCAGCGGGCCTGCATCGCGGTCAGGGCCTCGAGGGCCCTGGGGTGCCGGCCGCTGGCCGCCAGGTTCGAGACGGCGGTGATGCACCGGTCGAGGGGGTCGTCCGCCGGGATGGCCGCGGGCGACGAGGTGCGGACGAAGTAGTCCACGACGCCCTCCGGGGCGCTGGTCATCGCGGCGACGTCGTCGTCGAGCAGGGTGGAGAGCCGGTCGACGAGGGCGTCGACCAGGGCCTCGCGCGTCGGGAAGTGGTACAGCAGCCCGCCCTTCGAGACCCCGGCGGCGGCGGCCACGGCGTCGAAGGTCGCGGCACGCTCGCCCTCGTCGACGACGAGCGCCTCGAACGTGTCGAGCATCGACTCTCGGGCTGACGGTCGGGGGCTCATTCTGTTACTGTACCGTCTGGACGGTGTAACTGTACCGTCCGGACGGTCAGCACCCGCGCCTCCTGGCCACGTCTGCTGCCGGAGCCGGCCGATCGCCGCGACCGAGGTGCACCCTCGGTCGTCCACCTCCGCCCCGTCGCATCGCGACCGACCGATCTCGAGAGAGCACCATGACCCGCCCCGCCTCCGTCCCCGTCACGAGCCCGACCGGCGTCCCGCCCCGGGCCGGCCGACGTCAGTGGGCCGCGCTGGTCGTGCTGATGCTGCCGGTGCTGCTCGTCTCGGTCGACAACACCGTGCTGAGCTTCGCCCTGCCCGAGATCTCGACCGCCCTGCAGCCGAGCGCCGCGGGGCAGCTCTGGATCGTCGACGTGTACTCGCTCGTCCTCGCCGGGCTGCTGGTGGCGATGGGGTCGATGGGCGACCGCTTCGGTCGCCGCAAGCTGCTGCTGATCGGGGCGAGCGGCTTCGCCGTCGTCTCGGTGCTCGCGGCCTTCTCGACCAGCGCCGAGCACCTGATCGCGGCCCGCGCCGTGCTGGGCTTCTTCGGGGCGATGATCATGCCGGCGACGCTGTCGCTGCTGCGCAGCACCTTCCTCGACCGGGAGCAGCGCCGTCTCGCGATCGCCGTCTGGGCGTCTGGCTTCGCCGCAGGCTCCGCCCTCGGGCCGATCGTCGGCGGCGTGCTGCTCGAGCACTTCGCCTGGGGATCGGTCTTCCTGATCGCCGTGCCCGTGCTCGTCCCCCTCGTCATCGCGGGCCCGCTGCTGTTGACCGAGAGTCGCGACCCCGACCCCGGGCCGGCCGACCCGCTGTCGGTCGTGCTCTCGCTGGCGGCGATGGCCCCGGTCGTCGCGGCGATCAAGCTGCTCGCGACCGACGGCCTCGTCTGGCCGGTCGTCGTGCTGGCCGTCGTCGGCGTCGGTTCGGGCTGGCTGTTCGTCCGCCGCCAGCTCGCTCGCCCGCGTCCGTTGCTCGACGTGCGCCTCTTCACGAACCCCGTGTTCGCCGGGTCGGTGATGGTGAACCTGCTCGCCGTCGTGGCGCTCGTGGCCTTCCTGTTCTTCACGACCCAGCACCTGCAGCTGGTCGTCGGCCTGCGTCCGCTGCAGGCCGCGACGACGCTCGTCCCCGGCCTCGTCGTCATGATCCTGGCCGGCCTCGGCGTCGTGCGGGTCGTCCGGTGGCTGCGCCCGCGCACCATCGTCGCGCTCGGCCTCGCCTCGGCCGCCCTGGCCTACGCGGCGGTCTGGGCCACCGGCGCCGGGGCCCCGGTCGTCGTCTTCGTCGTGGCCTTCGCCTTCGTCGGGCTGGGCGTCGGCGCGGCCGAGACGATCTCGAACGACCTCATCATCGCGGCCGTGCCCGCGAACCGGGCGGGCGCGGCGTCCGCGGTGTCCGAGACCGCCTACGAGGTCGGCGCCGTGCTCGGCACCGCCGTGCTCGGCAGCATGCTGACCGCCATCTACCGGGGCGCGCTGGTCGTCCCGGCGGGGGTGCCGACCGAGGTCGGCGAGGCCGCCCGCGAGACCCTGGGAGGCGCGGTGGCGGTCTCGTCCGGGCTGCCCGACGACCTCGCGGGCTCCCTGCTGCACGCCGCGACCGACGCCTTCGACCAGGGGCTCGTCGTCACGGCCGGGGTCGGGGCCCTGGTGATGGTCGCCGCGGTGGTGGTCGCGCTCACGACCCTGCGCCGCGCCTCCTCGGCCGACTGAAGCCCCGCCTCGACCGGGCCACCCCGGCACGGGTGGACCGGCCCCTGCCTCGCGGCCCCCGCGGCCGCCGCGGCCACGGGTAAAGTGTGGCGAGCCCCCCGAGACGCCAGGAGAACCATGCCCCGCACCGTCAGACTCGCCGCCATCCCCGGAGACGGCATCGGCCCCGAGGTCGTCGCCGAGGCGCTGAAGGTGCTCGAGGTCGCGGCGGGTGACGACGCGACGTTCGACGTGACGACGTTCTCGCTCGGTGCGGCACGGTACCTCGAGACGGGCGACGTCCTGACCGACGACGACCTCGCGGCCGTCGCGTCGCACGACGCGATCCTGCTCGGTGCCGTCGGAGGCGACCCGCGCGACCCCCGCCTGGCCGGGGGCATCATCGAGCGCGGCCTGTTGCTGAAGCTGCGCTTCGCCCTCGACCACTACGTCAACCTGCGGCCGACCAAGGTGCACCCCGGCGTGCCCTCGCCGCTCTCGTCGCCCGGCGAGGTCGACTTCGTCGTCGTCCGCGAGGGCACCGAGGGGCCCTACGTCGGCAACGGCGGCGCGCTCCGGCAGGGCACGCCGCACGAGATCGCCAACGAGGTCAGCGTCAACACGGCCTACGGCGTCGAGCGCGTCGTGCGGTTCGCCTTCGAGAAGGCGCGCAGTCGCCGGGGCCGACTGACCCTCGTGCACAAGACCAACGTGCTCGTCTTCTCGGGCAGCCTGTGGCAGCGCACCGTCGACGCCGTCGCGGCCGAGTACGCCGACGTGACGGTCGACTACCAGCACGTCGACGCGGCCACGATCCACCTGGTCGTCGACCCCTCCCGCTTCGACGTCATCGTCACCGACAACCTCTTCGGCGACATCCTCACCGACCTCGCCGGCGCCATCAGCGGCGGCATCGGCCTCGCGGCGTCGGGCAACGTCAACCCCGACGGGGCGTTCCCGAGCATGTTCGAACCGGTGCACGGCTCGGCCCCCGACATCGCGGGCCAGCAGAAGGCCGACCCGACCGCGGCGATCCTCTCCGTCGCCCTGCTGCTCGAACACCTCGGCCTGCCCGAGGCCGCCGCCCGCGTCACCCGGGCCGTCGACGACGACGTCGCCGACCGTGCCTCGCGTGAGTCGTCGCTGCCCGCCCGCCGCACCGCCGAGATCGGCACGGCCATCGCCGACCGCGTCCGCACCCTGTCCCCGTCTGCCTCCGCCTGAAGGGCATCATGACCACCACCGACCACGTCTCCGCCCCGACCGACGACCCGGCCGGCTTCCCCCTGCAGTTCGAGTTGACGCCGTCCGAGACGGCCCGCGACGACGCCGAGCGCGAGACGATCCTCAGCGACCCCGGCTTCGGCAAGCACTTCACCGACCACATGGTCACGATCGAGTGGACCCTGGCCGACGGGTGGCACGCCGCGTCCGTGCACCCGTACGGCCCGCTGCAGCTCGATCCGTCCGCCTCGGTGCTGCACTACGCGCAAGAGATCTTCGAGGGCATGAAGGCCTACCGCCACGCCGACGGTTCGGTCTGGTCGTTCCGCCCGGACGCCAACGGTCGACGCCTGCAGCGCTCGGCCCGCCGGCTGGCGCTGCCCGAGCTCAGCACCGACGACTTCGTCGAGTCGGTCCGCCAGCTCGTCCGGGCCGACCTCGACTGGGTGCCCTCGGCGCCCGAGACGAGCCTGTACCTGCGACCGTTCATGATCGCCACCGAGGCGTTCCTCGGCGTCCGCGCCGCGCACGAGGTGTCGTACCACGTCATCGCGAGCCCGGCGGGTGCCTACTTCAGCGGTGGCGTCTCCCCCGTCTCGATCTGGTTGACCACGAACTACGCCCGCGCGGGCAAGGGCGGCACGGGCGCGGCCAAGACCGGCGGCAACTACGCGTCGTCACTGCTGCCGCAGCAAGAGGCCTACGAGAACGGCTGCCAGCAGGTGCTGTTCCTCGACTCGTCCGAGAGCGCCTACATCGAAGAACTCGGCGGCATGAACGTGGTGCTCGTGAAGAAGGACGGCACCCTCGTCACCCCCGACAGCGACTCGATCCTCGAGGGCATCACGCGCGACTCGATCCTCGAGCTGGCCGAGGCCAGGGGGCACCGCGTCGAGCGTCGGCGCGTGACGATCGACGAGTGGCGTGACGGCGTCGAGTCCGGCGACATCGTCGAGGTCTTCGCCTGCGGCACGGCCGCCGTCGTCGTCCCCATCGCCGAGCTCAAGGGCGAGGGCATCCACATCGGTTCGCCCGCCGCGTCCGGCGGCGAGCTGACCATGTCGCTCCGCGAAGAGCTGACCGACATCCAGTACGGCCGTCGTCCCGACGTCCACGGCTGGATGACTAGGCTCGACGCGTGAAGATCGCCCGTTTCGCCACGCCAGGAGAAGACCCCCGCTACGGCATCGTCGACGAGCGCGAGCTCATCGTCCTCGCCGGCGACCCGATGTACAGCGGGTACGAGACCACGGGCGAGCGGGTGTCCCTGCGTCAGGCGAAGCTGCTCGCGCCGGTGATCCCACGCTCCAAGGTGGTGGGCGTCGGCCTCAACTACCAGGACCACGCCGACGAGCTCGGTCAGTCCGCGCCCGAGGCACCGATCCTGTTCCTCAAGCCGAACACGACGGTCATCGGCTTCGGCGACTCGATCCAGCTGCCGCCCGACGTGGGGCGGGTCGACTTCGAGGGCGAGCTCGCCGTCGTCATCGGTTCGATCGCCAAGCGCGTCAAGGCCGAGGACTACCAGGACGTCGTGTTCGGCTACACCGTGGCCAACGACGTCACGGCGCGCGACGTGCAGAACGCCGACGGCCAGTGGACGCGGGCCAAGGGCTACGACACCTTCCTCCCGCTCGGGCCGTACATCGAGAACGAGTTCGACTGGACCGACGCGACGATCGAGACGCGCGTCGACGGCGAGGTCATGCAACGCGAGTCGACGATGCAGATGATCCACAAGATCCCCGAGCTGATCGAGTACGTCACCGACGTCTTCACGCTCCTGCCCGGTGACGTCATCCTGACCGGCACGCCCTCGGGCATCGGCCCCTTCACCTCGGGCCAGACCGTCGAGGTCGCGATCTCGGGCATCGGCTCGTTGATCAACCCCGCCAAGAACCGGGTCTAGGCCCGTCCCGTGAGCCCGTCCGCCGTCGCCGCGCCCTCGCGCGCGCAGTCGGTGCCGGGGCTCGCCCTCGCCGGGGTCGCCTACGGGGTGGCCTGGGTGCTGCACCTCCTGCTGCCGGCGGTGCCGGTGCTCACCTGGTGCGTCCTGCTCGGCATCGCCGTCGCCCAGGTCCGGCCCCTCCGCCCGCGACTCGACGGCAGCTGGGGGCCAGGACTCACCCTCGCGGCCAAGCGTCTGTTGCGCATCGGGGTGGTGCTGCTCGGCCTCCAGCTCAGCCTGGTCGACGTCGCCGGCCTCGGCTGGGTGACGATCGTCGTCGTGGTCGCGATCCTCGTGCTGACCTTCGCGGTCACCTACCTGCTCGGGCGATGGGCCCGACTGCCCGGTGACCAGCCCCTCCTGCTGGCGGCCGGCTTCTCGATCTGCGGAGCCTCGGCCGTCGGCGCCATGAGCGCCGTCACCCGCGACCGCGGCAAGGACGCCGCGACCCCCGTCGCCCTCGTCACGCTGTTCGGCACCCTCGCCATCGCGGTCCTCCCCGTGGTCGGCGGATGGGTGGGCCTGACCGACCTCGAGTTCGGCGCCTGGGTGGGGGCGAGCGTGCACGACGTCGGCCAGGTGGTGGCCACCGCCCAGACCGCCGGCGCCGCGGCTCTCGCCGTCGCGGTGGTCGTCAAGCTCACGCGGGTGCTGATGCTCGCGCCCGTCGTGGCGATCACCTCGACGGTCGTCCGCCGGCAGGGCGCCGACGGCGGAGCACGCCCGCCGATCGTCCCGCTCTTCGTCGCGGGCTTCGCGGCCATGGTGCTCGTCCGCACGGTGGTCCCCCTTCCGGAGGCGCTGCTCTCGACCGCGGGCACGGTCCAGTCGGTCCTGCTCGGACTCGCGCTCGTCGGCCTCGGGTCGGGCATCCGCCTCGAGCGCCTCGTCCGCACCGGTGGTCGCGCGGTGTTCGTCGGTCTCGCGTCCTGGATCGTCATCGCCACCGTCTCGCTCGGGGCGGTGCTCGTCCTGCCGCTGGGGTAGAACCCCGGAATTCCGGGCATCGGCGGCGCGACACGCCCGGGATGCACGGAGGTTTGGTCACACCCGCCAGGTCGTGTGTAAAGTAATCACTCGTCACCCCAAAGGTGCGGCGGAGCGAAGATCCTCCGGCCTCAAGCGGGACCAACTTCCAAGTCCTCGAGTTGCTTCACAGCCTCGGACCAAGCGAGTTGCGAACACTGAACAAGATGATGTAGAGTTACGGCTCGTTCCGCAAGGGACATCGGCACGGACTTGAGATCATCGTCAGTGCAAGAAGGTTACAGAACTGCCCAGGGCAAAGGTCTACTCAGGCTGGGTCCCCGGTGCGTTTGGTCCTTGAGAACTCAACAGCGTGCACATTGTCAAATGCCAAATTATACCCTGGCATTGCTTGTGGCTTTACCGTTTGGTGGGGTTGTGAGTGGTGTATAGGTTTCTTTGAGATTGATGGACAACAACAATCGTCAGATTGTTTTGTTCTTTAGTCAGCATCAAATTCAGCAGTCATGGCCTATTCCGGTTGTGCTGTTTTTTCTTTTACGGAGAGTTTGATCCTGGCTCAGGACGAACGCTGGCGGCGTGCTTAACACATGCAAGTCGAACGATGAACTGGAGCTTGCTCCAGGGATTAGTGGCGAACGGGTGAGTAACACGTGAGTAACCTGCCCTTGACTCTGGGATAAGCGCTAGAAATGGCGTCTAATACCGGATACGAGCTTCAGCCGCATGGCTAGGAGTTGGAAAGAATTTTGGTCAAGGATGGACTCGCGGCCTATCAGCTAGTTGGTGAGGTAATGGCTCACCAAGGCGACGACGGGTAGCCGGCCTGAGAGGGTGACCGGCCACACTGGGACTGAGACACGGCCCAGACTCCTACGGGAGGCAGCAGTGGGGAATATTGCACAATGGGCGAAAGCCTGATGCAGCAACGCCGCGTGAGGGATGACGGCCTTCGGGTTGTAAACCTCTTTTAGTAGGGAAGAAGCGAAAGTGACGGTACCTGCAGAAAAAGCACCGGCTAACTACGTGCCAGCAGCCGCGGTAATACGTAGGGTGCAAGCGTTGTCCGGAATTATTGGGCGTAAAGAGCTCGTAGGCGGTTTGTCGCGTCTGCTGTGAAATCTGGGGGCTCAACCCCCAGCCTGCAGTGGGTACGGGCAGACTAGAGTGCGGTAGGGGAGATTGGAATTCCTGGTGTAGCGGTGGAATGCGCAGATATCAGGAGGAACACCGATGGCGAAGGCAGATCTCTGGGCCGTAACTGACGCTGAGGAGCGAAAGCGTGGGGAGCGAACAGGATTAGATACCCTGGTAGTCCACGCCGTAAACGTTGGGAACTAGATGTGGGGGCCATTCCACGGTCTCCGTGTCGCAGCTAACGCATTAAGTTCCCCGCCTGGGGAGTACGGCCGCAAGGCTAAAACTCAAAGGAATTGACGGGGGCCCGCACAAGCGGCGGAGCATGCGGATTAATTCGATGCAACGCGAAGAACCTTACCAAGGCTTGACATATACCGGAAACGTCCAGAGATGGTCGCCCCGCAAGGTCGGTATACAGGTGGTGCATGGTTGTCGTCAGCTCGTGTCGTGAGATGTTGGGTTAAGTCCCGCAACGAGCGCAACCCTCGTTCTATGTTGCCAGCACGTTATGGTGGGAACTCATAGGAGACTGCCGGGGTCAACTCGGAGGAAGGTGGGGATGACGTCAAATCATCATGCCCCTTATGTCTTGGGCTTCACGCATGCTACAATGGCCGGTACAAAGGGCTGCGATACCGTAAGGTGGAGCGAATCCCAAAAAGCCGGTCTCAGTTCGGATTGAGGTCTGCAACTCGACCTCATGAAGTCGGAGTCGCTAGTAATCGCAGATCAGCAACGCTGCGGTGAATACGTTCCCGGGCCTTGTACACACCGCCCGTCAAGTCATGAAAGTCGGTAACACCCGAAGCCAGTGGCCTAACCCTTGTGGATGGAGCTGTCGAAGGTGGGATCGGTGATTAGGACTAAGTCGTAACAAGGTAGCCGTACCGGAAGGTGCGGCTGGATCACCTCCTTTCTAAGGAGCATGTACCCGCCCCGCTGTTTACACGGGGAGTTTCGGGTCAAGTCGGTTTCGAAGCGAATGTCTTCGGCCGGCGCTCATGGGTGGAACATTGACGATGGCTCTTCGCGGAGAGCATCAGCGCTAGTACGGCACCTTCGTGGTGTCTGGAAGGTGAGGGTGTTCAAGGTGGAGGGCATGCACGCTGTTGGGTCCTGAGGGACCAAGCACCCACACTTGGTGTGGGGGTTTTACCTCTGGGCCATGAAAGTCCTGCATCAATGGCAGGGTGATCATGGTGCCGCCCGTATTTTGAGAACTACACAGTGGACGCGAGCATCTTAGTCGCAAAGAATTGCCGGCCTTCGGGTTGGTTGTTGTTTGTGATACTAAGTGCAATTTCTTAGACCAACCCGCCCTTCGGGGTGTGGTTGGCGAATGAGATAACACTGACGCTGCCGGTCTTTGGCTGGCAGCAACTTTGTGGTCAAGTTTCTAAGAGCAAACGGTGGATGCCTTGGCATCTGGAGCCGAAGAAGGACGTAGAAATCTGCGATAAGCCTCGGGGAGCTGATAATCGAGCCCTGATCCGAGGATTTCCGAATGGGGAAACCCCGCCAGGCGTTATGTCTGGTGACTCCCGCCTGAATATATAGGGCGGGTAGAGGGAACGTGGGGAAGTGAAACATCTCAGTACCCACAGGAAGAGAAAACAACAGTGATTCCGTCAGTAGTGGCGAGCGAAATCGGAAGAGGCTAAACCGGTCATGTGTGATAGACGGCGGTCGTTGCATGGTCGGGGTTGTGGGACCCGTTGTCCTGTTCTGCCGGACAGGAGCAGTTACAGCGCAGTATAGGCGAACAGCTTTGAATGGCTGGTCATAGAGGGTGCGAACCCCGTAGCCGAAATGCTGGCGCTGGCTGAATGGGTATCCCAAGTAGCTCGGGGCCCGAGAAATCCCGTGTGAATCTGTCAGGACCACCTGATAAGCCTAAATACTCCCAGATGACCGATAGCGGACAAGTACCGTGAGGGAAAGGTGAAAAGTACCCCGGGAGGGGAGTGAAATAGTACCTGAAACCGTTTGCTTACAAACCGTTGGAGCCTCCTTGTAGGGGTGACAGCGTGCCTTTTGAAGAATGAGCCTGCGAGTTAGCGATATGTGGCGAGGTTAACCCGTGTGGGGTAGCCGTAGCGAAAGCGAGTCTTAATAGGGCGATACAGTCGCATGTCCTAGACCCGAAGCGAAGTGATCTATCCATGGCCAGGTTGAAGCGACGGTAAGACGTCGTGGAGGACCGAACCCACTTAGGTTGAAAACTGAGGGGATGAGCTGTGGATAGGGGTGAAAGGCCAATCAAACTTCGTGATAGCTGGTTCTCTCCGAAATGCATTTAGGTGCAGCGTTGCGTGTTTCTTGCCGGAGGTAGAGCTACTGGATGGCCGATGGGGCCCAAAAGCTTACTGACGTCAGCCAAACTCCGAATGCCGGTAAGTGAGAGCGCAGCAGTGAGACGGTGGGGGATAAGCTTCATCGTCGAGAGGGAAACAACCCAGACTACCAACTAAGGTCCCTAAGCGTGTGCTAAGTGGGAAAGGATGTGGAGTTGCATAGACAACCAGGAGGTTGGCTTAGAAGCAGCCACCCTTGAAAGAGTGCGTAATAGCTCACTGGTCAAGTGATTCCGCGCCGACAATGTAACGGGGCTCAAGCACACCACCGAAGTTGTAGATTTCGTATTATAGACAAGCCTTCGTGGTTCAGTCGTACGGAGTGGTAGGAGAGCGTCGTGTGGCCAGTGAAGCGGCGGTGTAAACCAGCCGTGGAGGCCACACGAGTGAGAATGCAGGCATGAGTAGCGAAAGACGGGTGAGAAACCCGTCCTCCGAAAGACCAAGGGTTCCAGGGCCAGGTTAATCCGCCCTGGGTAAGTCGGGACCTAAGGCGAGGCCGACAGGCGTAGTCGATGGACAACGGGTTGATATTCCCGTACCGGCGAAGAACCGCCCAAGCTAATCCAGTGGTGCTAAGAGTCCTAACCCGGCTGAGTGGATCCCTTCGGGGTGATGCCGGCCGGTCTAACGCTCGACCCCATGCTGGTGCGGTTAACGTATTAACAGGTGTGACGCAGGAAGGTAGCTGAGCCAGGCGATGGTATCCGTAAGGTGAACCTGGTGTAAGGATGTAGGGCTGACGATAGGCAAATCCGTCGTCAATGCGCCTGAGATCCGATGCGTACCCCGATTGGGGGAAATCAGTGATCCTATGCTGCCGAGAAAAGCATCGACGTGAGGTTCAAGCCGCCCGTACCCCAAACCGACTCAGGTGGTCAGGTAGAGAATACCAAGGAGATCGAGAGAATCGTGGTTAAGGAACTCGGCAAAATGCCCCCGTAACTTCGGGAGAAGGGGGGCCGGAACCGTGATGGGATTTACTCCCGGAGCGGGAAAGGCCGCAGAGACCAGTGGGAAGCGACTGTTTACTAAAAACACAGGTCCGTGCCAAGTCGCAAGACGATGTATACGGACTGACGCCTGCCCGGTGCTGGAAGGTTAAGAGGAAGGGTTAGCGCAAGCGAAGCTCAGAATTTAAGCCCCAGTAAACGGCGGTGGTAACTATAACCATCCTAAGGTAGCGAAATTCCTTGTCGGGTAAGTTCCGACCTGCACGAATGGCGTAACGACTTCCCAGCTGTCTCAACCGCGAACTCGGCGAAATTGCACTACGAGTAAAGATGCTCGTTACGCGCAGCAGGACGGAAAGACCCCGTGACCTTTACTACAGCTTGGTATTGGTGTTCGGAGTGGCTTGTGTAGGATAGGTGGGAGACTGTGAAGCTTGGACGCTAGTTCAGGTGGAGTCATTGTTGAAATACCACTCTGGTCACTTTGGATATCTAACTACGAACCGTGATCCGGTTCTGGGACAGTGCCTGGTGGGTAGTTTAACTGGGGCGGTTGCCTCCCAAAAAGTAACGGAGGCGCCCAAAGGTTCCCTCAACCTGGTTGGCAATCAGGTGTCGAGTGTAAGTGCACAAGGGAGCTTGACTGTGAGACTGACAAGTCGAGCAGGGACGAAAGTCGGGACTAGTGATCCGGCAGTGGCTTGTGGAAGCGCTGTCGCTCAACGGATAAAAGGTACCTCGGGGATAACAGGCTGATCTTGCCCAAGAGTCCATATCGACGGCATGGTTTGGCACCTCGATGTCGGCTCGTCGCATCCTGGGGCTGGAGTAGGTCCCAAGGGTTGGGCTGTTCGCCCATTAAAGCGGTACGCGAGCTGGGTTTAGAACGTCGTGAGACAGTTCGGTCCCTATCCGCTGCGCGCGTAGGAAATTTGAGAAGATCTATCCCTAGTACGAGAGGACCGGGATGGACGAACCTCTGGTGTGTCAGTTGTCCTGCCAAGGGCACCGCTGATTAGCCACGTTCGGAACGGATAACCGCTGAAAGCATCTAAGCGGGAAGCCGGCTTCGAGATGAGATTTCCATACCCTTCGGGGTGAGAGGCTCCCAGCTAGACTACTGGGTTGATAGGCCGGATGTGGAAGTGGGGACTAACGACCCATGGAGCTGACCGGTACTAATAAGCCGATAACTTGACAACACTCCCTCCCTGTAGAGGCGGGGGAAAGCTGCTTGCGTCCACTATGTGGTTCCCGAAATACGGTCGGGAACAACGAAACACACAACAACTAAACACAGACAAGACGCCACACCTTACGGTTTGGCGCATGGTCTGAAACAGACTTCACCACCAGGCATGGTGTGTGGTAGATGTTTCGGCGGCCATAGCGAGAGGGAAACGCCCGGTCACATTCCGAACCCGGAAGCTAAGACTCTCAGCGCCGATGGTACTGCAAGGGGGACCTTGTGGGAGAGTAGGACACCGCCGGACTCCTTTTGGGATACACCAGAAAGGCCCCTTCTTCGGAAGGGGCCTTTCTGCGTTTAACGCTGATCACGGGGCCGGCCGCCGGTAAGATCGTCATCGATGTCTGCTCCCTTCTCGACCGCCACCGGCACCGATGTGCGCGTGCGGTTCTGCCCCTCGCCCACCGGTACGCCGCACGTCGGCCTCATCCGAACCGCCCTCTTCAACTGGGCCTACGCCCGGCACACGGGCGGCAAGCTCGTCTTCCGCATCGAAGACACCGATGCAGCTCGTGACAGCGAAGAGAGCTACGAGCAGATCCTGGACGGGCTGCGGTGGCTCCGCATCGACTGGGACGAGGGCGTCGACGCCGGTGGGCCTCACGGACCGTACCGCCAGTCGCAGCGCCACGACATCTACCGGGGCGTCATCGACCAGTTGCTCGAGCGGGGGCTGCTGTACGAGAGCTTCGCCACGGGGGAAGAGATCGAGGCGCGCAACATCGCCAAGGGTCGCGACCCGAAACAGGGTTACGACAACTTCGAGCGTGACCTGACCGACGAACAGCGCGCCGCGTTCCGTGCCGAGGGGCGCCAACCAGCACTTCGCCTGCGGGTTCCCGACCGCGACCTCAGCTTCGACGACCTCGTGCGTGGTGAGATCACCTTCCCCGCCGGCTCGTTCAGCGACTTCGTGGTCGTGCGCCCGAACGGCGTCCCGCTGTACACGTTCGTCAACCCGCTCGACGACGCCCTGATGGGCATCACGCACGTGCTGCGTGGTGAAGACCTCCTGTCGTCGACGCCTCGCCAGATCGCCCTCTACGAGGCACTCGTCGAGCTCGGTGTCACGAGCTTCGTCCCGCGCTTCGGGCACCTTCCGTACGTCATGGGCGACGGCAACAAGAAGCTCTCCAAGCGCGACCCCGAATCGAACCTCTTCCACCACCGTGATCGTGGCTTCGTCCCCGAGGGGCTCGTCAACTACCTGGCCTTGCTGGGCTGGTCGCTGACCCACGATCGCGACGTGTTCTCCATCGACGAGATGGTGGCCGCCTTCGACGTGATGGACGTCAACCCCAACCCCGCTCGCTTCGACGTCAAGAAGGCCGAGTCGATCAACGGAGACCACATCCGCCTGCTCGAGGTCGACGACTTCACCGAGCGCCTCCTGCCGTACCTCGACGGCATCGTCAGCACGCCTCCCACCGCGGCCGAACGGTCCGTGTTGGCTCTGGCGGCGCCCCTCGTCCAGGAGCGCATGACGCTGCTCTCCGAGGCTCGCGGCATGCTCGGGTTCCTCTTCGTGGGCGACGACGAGCTGGTGTACGACGACGACGCGCTGGGCTCGTTGGGTGAGCGGTCCGGCGAGGTGCTGCGCGCCTCCTCGGCTGCGCTCGAGGGCGTGACCGACTGGACGCACGAGCCCATCCAGGCCGCCCTCAAGGCGGCGCTGGTCGACGAGCTGGGGCTCAAGCCCCGGGTCGCGTACGGGCCGCTGCGCGTCGCCCTGTCGGGGCGACGGGTCAGCCCGCCGCTGTTCGAGTCGATGGAGATCCTCGGCCGCGAGTCGACGCTCCGCCGCCTGACGGCCCTCGCCGAGCGACCATGACCGAGCGCTACGACGTCGCCGTCATCGGGGGAGGGCCTGCGGGGCTGAGCGCGGCGCTCAACCTCGTCCGTGCCCGACGCCGCGTGCTGCTGATCGACAGCAACCGGCCGCGCAACTCGGCCACGCTGCTGTCGCACGGCTACCTCACCCGCGACGGGATCTCGCCCCTCGAGCTGCGCAAGCTCGGGCGTGACGAGTTCTTGGGCTACGAGGGCGCCGAGCACCGGCAGACGCTCGCGACCGACGTGCGACCCGTCGACGGTGGGTTCGAGGTGTCGTGCGAGTTCCGCGGGCAGCAGTCGTCCGCGGTGGCCGGCGTCGTCCTCGTGACCACCGGTCTCAGCGAGACGCTGCCCGACGTCGGCCAGCTGCGCGCCTTCTACGGCACGTACGTCCACAGCTGCATCGAGTGCGACGGGTACGACAAACGCGACCAGCCCCTCGCCCTGATCGGTGAGCACCCCGACCTGACCGAGCGGGCCCTCCTGCTGTCGCAGTGGACCGACGACCTGATCGTCTTCACCCACGGGTCCGACGTCGTCGGCGCGGACGACGAGCAGCTCCTGGCCGCCCGCGGCATCCGGGTCGAGCGGCGACGGGTCACGAGCATCGACGGCGACCGCGACGGCATGCGCGGCGTCGTGCTCGAGGACGGGACGACCGTGCCCCGCGCCGGTGGTTTCGTGCGGCCCGAATGGTCGGCGGCGCTCGACTACGTCGCCGCGACCGGGGCCGATCTCGACGACGACGGCCTGCTCGTCGTCGACGGACACGGCCGCACGTCCGTGCGCGGGCTCTACGCCGCGGGCGAGAGCACCGCCCCCGGCCCACAGCAACTGATCGTGGCCGCCGGTGACGGGGCACGCGTGGCCGCGGTGATCAACCGCGACCTCATCGGTGGCCTCGAGCACCTGGCGGATGCTGTACAGTAGACGTCGGTCCAGGTGATGGGCCGAGCAGTGACGAAGACCTGACGGTCGTTGTCATTGGGGTATGGTGTAATTGGCAACACGACTGATTCTGGTTCAGTTATTCTTGGTTCGAGTCCAGGTACCCCAGCAATGCATGCCCCCTGACCTTTGGTCCGGGGGCATTGCTGTTCGTGCTGGTTTGGCCGCCTCCGGCGGCGTGTTCGGCTTCGCCGAACGGGGGGCCGAGCTTCGCCGGCCGCAGGGGCAGGGCTTCGCCGAACGGGGGGCCGAGATGCGCCGGCCGGAAGGGCGCTGAGACGGAGACGGGCGAGTCCGTGGACGTCGGTCGTCTGCTGACGACCGGTTCCGACGGACTCGCCCGGATCGGGGAGGAACGGGGGCCTACTCGCCGATCGTTGCTCCGAAACGGGCCGGCAGGGTGCCGCGGTGCGTGCTCCGCAACTCGTCGATCGCAACCGTGAAGACGTCCTGCACCTCGAGGGTGCCCGACTCGGCGTCGGTCACTCCGATGCGCGCCACGGGGTAGCCACGTCCCTCGCACAGACCGCGGAAGCGCACGTCGTCCTCACGGGGGACCGAGACGATGACGCGGCCCGTGGACTCGCTGAACAGGGCCGTGGCGACGTCGATGCCGTCGCGCTCGAGCACCTCGCCGAGCCAGACGCGCGCACCGACGCCGAAACGGAGGACCGCCTCGGCCAGTGCCTGCCCCAGGCCGCCGTCGCTCAGGTCGTGCGCGGCCGCGATGAGCGACTGGTCGCCCCCGGCGTGCAGCAGCTGCGCGAGACGGGCCTCGGCCGCGAGGTCGACCGCCGGCGGACGGCCGCCGAGGTGGTCGTGCACGACACCGGCCCAGGCCGAGCCGTCGAGCTCGAGCGCGGTCGTGCCGAGCAGGTAGATGTTGTCGCCCTCGTCCTGCCAGCCCGACGGGATGCGCTTCGCGACGTCGTCGATCACGCCGAGCACGCCGACCACGGGCGTCGGGTGGATCGGGTTCGTGCCGGTCTGGTTGTAGAACGAGACGTTGCCGCCGGTCACCGGGATCTCGAGCTCGAGGCAGCCGTCGGCGAGGCCCTCGACGGCCTGCGAGAACTGCCACATGACCTCGGGGTCCTCCGGGCTGCCGAAGTTCAGGCAGTCGGTGACCGCGGCCGGCACGGCACCGGTCACGGCGACGTTGCGGTACGCCTCGGCCAGGGCCAGGCGCGCGCCCTGCTTGGGGTCGAGCTGGCAGTAGCGGCCGTTCGCGTCGGTCGCGATCGCGAAGCCGAGACCGGTCTCTTCGTCGACGCGGATCATGCCGCCGTCGTCGGGGAAGCTGAGCGCCGTGTTGCCGAGCACGTAGGTGTCGTACTGGTTCGTGACCCAGCTCTTGTCGGCCAGGTTGGGCGAGCCGAGCAGCTCGAGGAACTGCTCGCGCAGCACGGCGTTGCCGGTGGGGCGGGGCAGCGACGACGCACCGTCGGCCTGCAGGGCGTCGATCCAGCTCGGGTAGGCGACGGGACGCTCGTAGACGGGGCCGTCGACGGCGACCGTGCGAGGCTCGACGTTGACGATCTCCTCGCCGTGCCAGTTGATGACCAGTCGGCCGGTGTCGGTGACCTCGCCGAGCACGCTCGTCTCGACGTCCCATTTCGCCACGACGGCGAGGAACGCGTCGAGCTTCTCGGGACGCACGACGGCCATCATGCGCTCCTGGCTCTCGCTCATCAGGATCTCTTCGGCCGTCAGCGACGGGTCACGCAGCAGGACGTTGTCGAGCTCGATGAACATGCCGCCGTCGCCGTTCGAGGCGAGTTCGGAGGTGGCGCAGCTGATGCCGGCCGCCCCGAGGTCTTGGATGCCCTCGACGAGCTCGTCGCGGAACAGCTCGAGGCAGCACTCGATGAGCACCTTCTCGGCGAACGGGTCGCCGACCTGGACGGCCGGGCGCTTGGTGGGCCCACCGGACGAGAACGTGTCGGAGGCGAGGATCGACGCACCGCCGATGCCGTCGCCGCCCGTGCGGGCACCGAACAGGACGACCTTGTTGCCCACGCCCCGGGCGTTCGCCAGGTGCAGGTCTTCGTGCCGCAGCACGCCGACCGCCAACGCGTTGACCAGGGGATTGCCCTGGTACACGGCGTCGAAGTAGGTCTCGCCACCGATGTTGGGCAGGCCGAGGCAGTTGGCGTAGAAGCTGATGCCGCCGACGACGCCGTCGACCACGCGGGCGGTGTCGGCCGCGTCGATGTCGCCGAATCGCAGCTGGTCCATGACCGCCACGGGACGAGCACCCATGGAGATGATGTCGCGGACGATGCCGCCGACGCCGGTGGCGGCGCCCTGGAACGGCTCGATGTAGCTGGGGTGGTTGTGCGACTCGACCTTGAAGGTGACCGCCCACCCGCCGCCGACGTCGACGACGCCCGCGTTCTCGCCCATGCCGACCATGAGGTTCTTCTTCATGGCGGGCGAGACCTTCTGGCCGAACTGGCGCAGGTAGATCTTGCTCGACTTGTACGAGCAGTGCTCGCTCCACATCACCGAGTACATGGCGAGCTCGCCGCTCGTGGGGCGGCGGCCGAGGATCTCGCGGATCTTCTCGTACTCGTCGGACTTCAGGCCCAGGGCGCCGTAGGGCTGCTCGCGGTCGGGCGTCGCCGCGGCGTTCGCCACGGTGTCGGGCACGTGGCCCTCGGGGCGGACGTCGATCATCTCGGCGTCGTGCGGGGCGCGGTCGGTCTGGTCGGTCACTTGGCGAGGGCCCTCTCGAGAACGGACGTGAAGAAGGTCAGGCCGTCGACGCCGCTCGACATCGCGGCGGGGGTGTCGGGGCCGAAGCCCTCTTCGACGGCGTGCTCGGGGTGCGGCATGAGGCCGACGACGTTGCCGCGGGCGTTGGTCACGCCGGCGATGTCGTCCATCGAACCGTTCGGGTTGACGCCGACGTAACGGAAGGCGACCTGGCCCTCGCCCTCGATCCGCTTGACGGTCTCGGCGTCGGCGATGAAACGGCCGTCGGCGTTCTTGAGGGGGATCGTGATCTCTTGACCCTCGGTGAAGCCGTTCGTCCAGTCGGTGCGGGCGTTCTCGACGACGAGGCGCTGGTCGCGGCGGATGAACTGCTGGTGAGCGTTGCGGGTGTGCGCGCCCGGGACGAGGCGGGCCTCGGCGAGCATCTGGAACCCGTTGCAGATGCCCAGCACGGGCATGCCCGCGTTCGCGGCGTCGACGACGTCGGCCATGATCGGCGAGAACGAGGCGATGGCGCCGGCGCGCAGGTAGTCGCCGTAGCTGAAGCCGCCGGGCAGGATGATCGCCTCGACGCCCTTCAGGTCGTGGTCGCCGTGCCAGAGGGCGACGGGCTCGCCGCCCGCGAGTCGGACCGCGCGCTGCGCGTCACGGTCGTCGAGGGAGCCGGGGAAGGTGACGACGCCGACGCGCATCAGCGGGTCGTGGTGGCGTCGTCGGCGACGGTGATCGAGACGACGTCCTCGATGACCGAGTTCGAGAACATGTCGTCGGCGAGCTCGCGGACGTCGGCCAGGACGGCCTCGGTCACCTCGCCCTCGACCGTGACCTCGAAGCGCTTGCCGATGCGGACGTCCGTGAACGCCCCCTTGCCGAGACGGGAGAGGGCGCCGGCGACGGCCTTGCCCTGGGGGTCGAGCAGTTCAGCCTTGGGCATGACCTCGACGACGATTGTGGGCACTGGTTTACTCCTGCAGAGGCGTCAACGGGTGGACGCGACGAGTCTACGGCAGCCGCGCGCGCCTCCCGGTGGTGGTGACGGAGGTGCCCGAGGGGCGCTTCCGGCGATCGTCAGCAGAATGCGAGGGTCTTGTCAGCCGGATCATCGGATCGAGCCGCACAGTGGTGTCAGCGGACGGAGTTCGGGCCTCGTGATCGGGTCTTCCGTCTCGCTTCCGGTCGACGGGTTCCTGATCCGCCCCGAGACCGCCGGACGCCCGGCCGATCCCCCCGTCGGCCGGGCGTCTACCCCGCCGTGGCACCGCCCCTCTGCGAGACGGCCCGAGGCGATGCGGAGGACGCGAGCGGCAGCTCGCCGACGGGGCGCGACCGGCCGAGCAGCCAGATGGCCACGGGCAGGCAGACGGCCCCGGCGACGGCGTTGCGCAGGTCGAGCCCCTGTTGCATGACGTCGAACGGCGGGCCGATGACGAGGACGGCCGCCACCCCGATCGACCACCAGGAGGCGCGGCGCCTGCCCTCGGGGAGCGCTCGCGGGGGCAGCTCGAACCGTGCCGTCGCCACCGACACCAGGCAGGCGAGCCCGATGACGAGGGCCCAGACCGGGATGCGGGTCCACCACCAGGTGGCCGTCGCGGGCTGCGGGAGCGGGCCGCCCAGGGCCAGCAGCACCCCGAGCAGGGCGACGAGCAGGGGGAGGTGCCAGAGGTAGATCGTCATGCCGCGGCTGCCGAGCGCGAAGACGACGGTGCGGGCCGGGGCGGTCGACATCAGGCGCGACAGGACGGGATGCACCAGGGAGAGCACGCAGATCTGCGCCACCCCGAGCACCATCAGCGGCACGGTCGGCGGGTTGAGGTTGCGCAGCATGTCGTCGGACCAGGGGCCCGCCGTCGTCAGGGGCACGAGCGACGCGTAGCCCAGGGCGGCGACGGCCACCAGCACGAGCCGCGGCGTCCGGCCGAAGAGCCCGTCGGCGTACGCGAAGCCGAGTTGCTGGACGAACAGCCAGACGAACGCGAGGTTGAGCAGGCCCACCTCGGTCACGCCGGTGCCGTACCGGACCGCGTCGACCACGACGGCGGCCACGGCGAGGGCTGACAGGGTCGCCCAGGGACGGGACGCGTGCAACCGCGCCATCACGGGCACGAACAGCTGGGTGATGCCGTAGGCGGCGAGGAACCAGAAGGGCGTGCCGACGCCGGTGGCCGCGACGTCGATCAACGCGGGGTCGACGCCGACGGCGGTCGCGACGGCGAGGGCGAGGGCGAGCACGACGAACACGGCGGCTGCCGGCCGGGCGAGCCGCAGCAGTCGACCGCGGACGAAGTCGCCCGCGTCCGCCCCGCGTCGTCGCGCCCCCGCCCACGCCGTCGCGCTGGCGAAACCACCCACGACGAAGAAGAGCGGCATGATCTGCCCGGCCCAGGTCGAGAGCGGGAACCACGACTGCTCTTGCAGCGGCTGGTTCGCGACGACGGCCCCCGAGTCGTCGACGGCGACGCCGACCATCATCACGTGGATCGCCACGACCAGGAGGACGCAGAAGACGCGGGCGAGGTCGACGACGAGGTCGCGCCCCGGGGGGACGGCGGGGGCGGCTGACGACGGCGTCGTGGCGGTGGTGCTCATGTCGACGACGCTAGCGATCCGAGGGCGCCGGGGAGTGGTTGTCCACAGGTCGGGCGCCCCGAAGCCCGGGAAGAGCCTCCGAGGACGACTCATTTGTTTTGATCTGCTCAAGAAAGTGGTTGACTGGGCACATGACCGATCCGACCGTCGACCCCCGCGAGGCGCTGCGCTCCGCCGGGCTGCGCGTGACCGAGCCCCGGCTCGCCGTGTTGCGCGCCCTCGAGCCCGCGCCGCACGCGGCCGCCGAGCAGGTCTTCGCCCGGGTCGCCCTCGACCTGCCCGGCACGTCGGTGCAGGCGGTGTACGGCGTGCTCAACGCCCTGACCGGCGCGGGGCTGGTCCGCCGCATCGAGCCGGCGGGCTCGGCGGCGCTCTACGAACTGCGCACCGGCGACAACCACCACCACGTGGTCTGCGGGGTGTGCGGGTCGGTCGCCGACGTGGACTGCGTCGTCGGCCACGCGCCGTGCCTGACCCCGTCGCATGATTCCGGGTACCTCGTGCAGACCGCCGAGGTGACCTTCTGGGGGTTGTGCCCGGCCTGTCGGGCGGCCGAGGCCGACGGGGCGGAGGGCGACGAGCCGACCCGCGCCTCCTCGTCCCCCGTCGCAGCGGCGACGCCGGTCGCGACCGGTCCGACGAACTGACCCGCCCCCCTCACTTCCCACGACGACGAACCACGAACGAAAGAGGACACATGACCGACGCGAAGAAGATCACCACCACCGACAACGGCGCCCCCGCCGCCAGCGACGAGCACTCGCAGTCGGTCGGCGCCGACGGCCCCATCGTGCTGCACGACCACAAGCTGGTCGAGAAGCTCGCGAACTTCAACCGTGAGAAGGTGCCGGAGCGCATCGTCCACGCCAAGGGCGGCGGGGCCTTCGGCTCGTTCGTCACGACCGGCGACGTCTCGCGCTACACGCGTGCCGCGCTCTTCCAGCCCGGCGTCGAGACCGAGATGCTCGCGCGCTTCTCGACCGTCGCCGGCGAGCAGGGCAGCCCCGACACCTGGCGCGACCCCCGCGGTTTCTCGCTGAAGTTCTACACGACCGAGGGCAACTACGACCTCGTCGGCAACAACACGCCCGTCTTCTTCATCCGCGACGGCATCAAGTTCCCCGACTTCATCCACTCGCAGAAGCGCCTCCCCGGGTCGCACCTGCGCGACCACGACATGCAGTGGGACTTCTGGACCCTGTCGCCCGAGTCGGCCCACCAGGTCACCTGGCTGATGGGTGACCGCGGCCTGCCCGCCTCGTGGCGCACCATGGACGGCTTCGGCTCGCACACCTACCAGTGGATCAACGCCGAGGGCCAGCGCTCGTGGGTCAAGTACCACTTCAAGAGCGACCAGGGCAACGAGATCCTCACGCAGGACGACGCCGACCGCATCGCCGGTGAGGACGCCGACTTCCACATCCGCGACCTCTCCGAGGCGATCGAGCGCGGCGACTTCCCGACCTGGACGCTGTCGGTGCAGGTCATGCCGTACGAGGACGCCGCCGGCTACCGCTTCAACCCGTTCGACCTGACCAAGGTGTGGCCGCACGGCGACTATCCGCTGATCGAGGTCGGCAAGATGACGCTGAACCGCAACCCCGAGAACTACTTCGCGCAGATCGAGCAGGCCGCCTTCGCGCCGTCGAACTTCGTGCCCGGCATCGCGGCCAGCCCCGACAAGATGCTGCTCGCCCGCATCTTCAGCTACGCCGACGCCCACCGCTACCGCGTGGGCGTCAACCACCAGCAGCTGCCGGTCAACATGCCCAAGTCCGAGGTGCACTCGTACTCGAAGGACGGCGCCGCGCGCTACCACTTCAGCGAGGCCACCGCACCGGTCTACGCACCCAACTCGGTGGGCGGCCCCGCGGCCGACCCGCAGGCCGCGGGTGACACCGGCGGATGGGAGGCCGACGGCGAGCTCGTCCGTTCGGCGGCGACCCTGCACCCCGAGGACGACGACTTCGGCCAGGCCGGCACGCTCGTCCGCGAGGTCATGGACGACGCCCAGCGCGACCGCCTCGTGCAGAACATCGTCGGCCACGTCTCGAAGGTGACCCAGTCCGCCCTGCGCGAGCGCGTCTACCAGTACTGGACGAACGTCGACGCGACGCTCGGCCAGCGGGTCCGGGCGGGCGTCGAGCCCGAGGCACCCGGTTCGAACGAGGACCCGATCGAGGTCGGCGTCCCGGCGTAGTCCGCCACCGCGTCAGACCCGAGGAGGCGCGGTTCCCGTTCGACGGGAGCCGCGCCTCCTCGGCGTCCCGGCTCGTCGCCCGGACGTGCGCGGGCCTGGCGGACCGACCGGGCTCGGGCGTGCCGTGGCGGCGTGGCGCCGTGGCGGCGTCAGACCATCTGGCCGTTCCAGTGCAGCTCGCCGGCGGGCCAGTCGGCGAGGGTGCGCGTGCCCTCGCGGAGCAGCCAGCCGTGGTCCTGGGTGACGAGGACGCCGGCTCCGTCGGCGCTGAACGCCGTGTAGTGCGCCGTGAGCCCGTCGAGTGGCAACCAGCCGCCGCGTCGGTAGAACCCCTGGACGTCGTCGCCGGTCTCGAGCAGGCCGACCGCGCTGTCGAGCGAGGTCAACGCCGCGTCGACCCGGCGCAGCAGCTCGCCGCCGACGCCCGTGCCCTGCAGCGTCGGCGAGACGGCGACCATGCCGACCGCCGTGACCAGCAGGTCGGTGTCGCCGACGGTGACGAACTGACGCCGGAGTCCGGCGTGCGCGACGACCACGTCGCCCCGGCGGGCCACGACGCGCAGCTCGGGTTGCATGCCGGCCCAGCTGCGGGCTCCGGCGTACCAGTGGTCGTAGCTCGGGAACGCCCGGGCGAGCATCGCGGCGACCGCCTCGTGGTCGTCGAGGGTCAGGTCGCCCTCGCGGACGGTCGAGAAGACGGGAGGCGCGGCATCGGAGTCGGACATGGACCCACCGTAGCGACGGGGGCCCCGCCGGCGACCGAGGGCTACCTCGACTGCGGTCGGACCGTCACCTCGAGCTGGTTGTTCCAGGGATCGTCGAACCCGAGCACGCGCCCGTCGTCGCGGGTGGCGACGCCGTGGTGGCCGAGGCGCTCGCCGAGGGCGCCCAGGTCGTCGGCGGTGGGCACCTCGATGCGCACGAGGCCGAGCCCCAGGGCGAGCTGGCGGCGTCCGGCGCCGGCGCTGGTCCAGGTGTTCATCGCCATGTGGTGGTGGTAGCCGCCCGCGCTGACGAACAGCGCCTGCGGGCCGAAGCGCGTGGTCGTCTCGAAGCCCAGCTGCTCGACGTAGAACCGGTGGGCCGACTCGACGTCGCCCACGCTCAGGTGCACGTGGCCGACCGTGGCGGGACGTGATGCGGAGCCGGCCAGCGCCTCCTCGGTGACGTTCTGCTGCACGAAGGCGTTGGGGTCGAGGGCGAGCGTCGCCATGTCGACCTGACCGTGGGTCCACGACCACTCGTTGCGCCGGCGGTCCCAGTAGAGCTCGATGCCGTTGCCCTCGGGGTCGGTGAAGTAGAAGGCCTTGCTGACGAGGTGGTCGGCGCTGCCCGTGAACGTGCCCGGGTGGCGGGTCGCGACGCTGTAGACGGCGGCGGCCAGGTCGGCCTCGGTCTCGAACAGGATCGCCGTGTGGAAGAGCCCGGCCTCGCGTGGCCCGGCGTGCTTGAGCTCGGGCGCGTGCTCGAGGATGACGATCGGGGTCGCGCCGCGTCCGAGGACGACGCGACCCGCCGCCTGGTCGGCGACCAGCACGGTGAGCGTCACCGCGTCGCGGTAGTAGGCGGTCATCGCGTCGAGGTCGGCGACGCGGAGGGTGACGGCTCCCATGCCGGTGTCGGCGGCGAGCAGGTCGGCGGCGCGGGCACCCGACGCCCGCGGTCGCGTCGCTGACGCGTCGGCTGCGGAGGACGAGAAGGCGCGGGTCGCGTCGGTCGCGGAGGTGTCGGTCATGGGGGCCCTCGGTCTGCTCGGGTCGGATGGTCACCCGGTCGGTGACGTGTCATCGAACGGAACCGGCTGGCGGCGTCGTGCATTCCCGACCGAGAGCGCACCGCGTTCCGTGCAGCGCACCGGGTCTAGACACGGTGCGCTGCACGAAACGCGGTGTGGAGGCGAGGCGAGGCGGTGCGGGGCGGGGCCGCCGAGGCCGGGGGCCGGGTCAGCTGCCGGTCAGGCGCTCGATCAGTTCGCGGTACCGGGCGGCCGTGCGGGCGACGACGTCGTCGGGCAGGGCGGGGGGCTCGCCGGTGCCGTCCCAGTCGGCCGACAGCCAGTCGCGGACGATCTGCTTGTCGAAGCTCTGGGTGCGGTCGCCCGCGGAGTCGACCCGGGCGTCCCAGTAGCGGCTGCTGTCGCTCGTGAGCACCTCGTCGCCCAGCGTGATCTCGCCCGTGGTGCGGTCCGCGCCGAACTCGAACTTCGTGTCGGCGAGGATCACCCCGCGGGCCTCGGCCACGGCGGACGCCAGCCGGTAGATCTCGAGCGAGCGGTCGCGCAGCGCCGCCGCCGTCTCGGCCCCGACCAGCTCGACGGTGCGCTCGAACGAGACGTTCTCGTCGTGCTCGCCGAGGGGTGCCTTGTAGGCCGGGGTGTAGATCGGCTCGGGCAGGCGGTCGCCGTCGTGCAGGCCGGTCGGCAACGGGATGCCGCAGACCGTGCCGTGCTGCTCGTACTCTTTCCAGCCGCTGCCGACGAGGTACCCGCGCACCACGCACTCGACGGGGAACATGTCGAGCGGCTTCACGAGCATCGCCCGGTCGCGGACCTGCGCCGGCAGCGCCACGGAGGCGGTGGTCGGGTCGACGAGGTGGTTCGGCACGGTCGTCAGCTGGGCGAACCACCAGAGGCTGAGCTGCGTGAGCAGGGCACCCTTGCCGGGGATGCCGGGCTCGAGCACCTGGTCGAACGCGCTGACCCGGTCGCTCGCGACGACGAGCACGTGCTCGGTGTCGTCGAGGGTCGCGGCGTCGCCGACCGAGCCGGCCACGGGCGCGGGGACGTAGAGGTCGCGCACCTTGCCCGAGTAGACGGGCGTCCAGCCGTCGAGGGGGAGGGGGGTGCCGGGGGTGACGGGCGGGGCCTGGTGACCCGCGCCTCCTGCGGGGGCGTCGTCGGGAGGAGTGACGGCGGCCGCGGGCGTCTGCCCGTCGGCGCCGCTCATCGGGCGACCCGCTCGGCGATGTCGTGACGGTACTGGCCGCCCTCGAGCTCGATGCGGTGCAGGGCGTCGTAGACGCGTCCGCGCGCCTCGGAGAAGTCAGAACCCTGCGCCACGACGCTGAGCACCCGCCCGCCCGTGGCGATCAGACGGTCGTCGAGGCGGGCGGTCGCGGCGTGGGCGAGGTGGACGCCGGCGACGGCCGTCGCGTCGTCGAGCCCGTGCAGGGTGCGACCGCTGACCGCGCCCTCGGGGTAGCCCTCGCTCGCGAGGACCACCGTGACCGCCACGTCGGACGAGAACCGGGGCGACTCGTGGTTGCCGAGCGACCCGGTCGAGGCGGCGAGCAGCAGGCCGCTGAGCGGCGTGAGCAGCCGGGGCAGCACCACCTGCGTCTCGGGGTCGCCGAAGCGCGCGTTGAACTCGATGACGCGCACGCCCCGCTCGGTGAGGATGAGGCCGGCGTAGAGCAGGCCGATGAACGGCGTGCCCTCGGACTCGAGCCGGCGCACGGTCGGGGTGGCGATGGTGTCGAGCACCTCGTCGACGAAGTCCTTCTCGCTGCCGAACCGGTCGGCCAGCCAGGGCAACGGCGAGTACGCGCCCATGCCGCCGGTGTTCGGGCCCGCGTCGCCGTCGAGCAGGCGCTTGTAGTCCTGCGCGGGGCTGAGGGGCACCACGGTGTGGCCGTCGCTGACGAAGAAGAGCGAGACCTCGGGGCCCTCGAGGAACTCCTCGACCAGGACGGGCCCGTGCTGCAGCCAGTACGTGCTGTGCTCGATCGCCGCGTCGCGGTCGTCGGTGACCAGCACGCCCTTGCCGGCGGCGAGCCCGTCGGCCTTGACGACGTAGGGCGAGCCGAGGTCGTCGAGCACGGCGACGGCCTCGTCGAGGGTGCCGACGCGCGTGGCGCGGCCGGTCGGCACGCCGGCCTCGTCCATGATCCGTTTAGCGAAGGTCTTGCTGCCCTCGAGCGCCGCGGCCTTCTTGCCCGGCCCGAACACCGGGATGCCCCGGGTGCGGAGCGCGTCGGCGACACCGGCGACGAGCGGCGCCTCGGGGCCGACGACGACCAGCTCGACGTCGTTCTCGAGGGCGTACTCGGTGACCACGGCGCCGTTCGACGGGTCGAGGTGCACGATGCCGACCTGGTCGGCGATGCCCGCGTTGCCGGGAGCCGCGACGATCTCGTGACCGGCGTCTTCGCGCAACAGGGCGGTGATGATGGCGTGCTCGCGAGCACCGGAACCGAGGACGAGGATTCGCACGGGCCACAGCCTACCGAGCGTCCGCCGCGGTGCCGAGTCCGGACGGCGGAGGCGCGGTGCCGTGCGGGGAGGCGCGGGCCGGGGCGGTGCGGGAGGCGCGGCGCGGTGCGGGGCGGTGCGGGAGGCGCGGCATGGTGCGGGGAGGCGCGGGTAGCGTGGGCGCATGGCCAGGGCACGGATCGACGACGCGGCGGGATCGGCCGCCGTGGCCGAGGTGCGGGCGGCGCTCGCCGAGGGCGGGGTGGCGCCCCGGCCCGTGACCGCGACGGCCGTCCGCTGGTTGCTCCAGGTGCTCGCCGACGGTGAGCCCGGGGCCACCGTGGAGGTGCGGGTGCCGCCGTTCGGCGCCGTCCAGTTCCGTGAGGGGCTCAGCCACACCCGCGGCACGCCGCCCAACGTGGTCGAGACCGACGCCGCGACCTTCGTCCGACTCGCGACCGGCGACCTCAGCTGGCAGGAGGCGCGGGCCGGGGCACTCGTGTCGGCCTCCGGCAGCAGGGCGGACCTGACCGGCTACGTGCCGATCGCCTGGCAGCGGGGCTGACCCGCGCCTCCCGGGCTCCGAGCCGAGCCGCGTGCCGCCGCCCCTGGCGCCGAGCGGGCAGGAGGTGCGCTTCGTCAGGGCCTGGGGAGCATGTCCTGCCCACTCGGTCGGCGGGGCGGGGATCGGACGGGGCGGCGGCCCTGCTCGACGTCGAGACGGGCGGCGGCGGCCGTCGGCCGCCTCTGGGATGATGGGCGGGTGACCAACGCACCCGACGACCAGCAGCGACCCGTGCCCGGCGTCGAGCCCGACGAGCCCGTGTCCGAGCCCCGCGGGCCCGTGGTCGAGTCGGTCGTCGAACGCGACGAGGTCACCGTCCGCCGCGCACCGAAGGTGCCCGTCTTCTTGATCATGGGCGCCGCCCTCGGGGTCGTCGTGTCGCTGGTCGTCACCTCGCTCTTCCCGTTCGACTCGGGCGAGGGCGTCGCCCAGACCTACGGGTACATCTCGCTCTGGGGCCTCACGATCGGCGGCACGGTCGGCTGCCTCGTGGCCATCGTCGCCGAACGCGTCACGAGTCGCGGGGCGAAGCGCGTCCAGGTCGAGCGCGAGCGGCTCGAGGCCCCGGTCGACGAGGCCCCGGTCGACCGGCCCTCGCTGACGGACGGCGACGCCGACCGCGTCTGACGGACGGCGACGCCGACCGCGTCTGACGGACGGCGACGCCGACCGCGTCTGACGGACGTGCGGCGACCCGTCGTCGACGGGCGGCGAGACCGACGGAGTCCGACGGACGTACGGCGACTCGTCGTCGGTGGCGGGCAGCGACGCCGACGGCGATCGACCGATCAGGCCCCTCGGGCTCGACGCAGGCGTGTGAGCAGTTCGGGCCCACGGGTGTCGAGGAGGCGTCCACCCCGTCGGATGCCGACGAGCATCAGCACGGCCCCGAGGGCGACCCCGACGACGAGGGTGACCAGCCCCAGCAGCACCGACCCCTGCACCAGGGCGACCACCCCGAGCGCCAGTTCGGGCAGCGACAGCACGAAGACGATCGCCCAGGACGCGTAGAGGCCGAGCGCCGACGTGACGCTGGCACCGGGCGGGGACTTGAACGGGCTCTCGCCCGCCGCCGGGACGGGCATGAGGTAGAGGGCCGAAGCCACGCTCGACACCCCGAAGCCGGTCAGGAGCAGCCCGAGGCCGACGCCGAGCAAGGCCGGGGCCGCGTCGACCCGCCCGATCACGGCGAGGGGGACGAGGGTGGCGAGGACGACCGCCGGCACGGCGAACAACGACAGCGTCAGCACGCGCCCGGCCCGGTCGGCCGAGCCGGCCAACCCGGTGGACAGGTGGGCGGCGAAGGCGGTGCCGTCGTACGAGACGTCGGCGGCCAGGGTGATGGCGAGCAGGGCCGCGACCGCCGGGCCGATGGCGAACAGGGGCCAGGTCGTCTCGAGCGAGAACGACAGGAAGAGGGCGAGGACGGGCATCAGGGGCACGACGATCAACGAGCCCCCGTAGCGCGGGTCGCGGAGCCAGTAGACGGCCGCTCGGGCGGCGACCGCGCCCGTGGGGGTCGCCGGGAAGCGGGCGAAGGGGCCGAGGCCCTTGGACGCCGCGGTGGCCGTGACGGCGGGCGGGGCGACGAGTGCCGTCGCCAACCCCCGCCGCCAGAGCAGCAGCAGCACTCCGAGGGTGGCCAGCGCGATCAGCGCCTTGAGGGCGGCCTCGCCCGGCCGGCCCAGCGCGACGTCGCCCGGGATGGACCAGGCGGCACCGAGGGGGCTCCACGACAGGGCGTGGGCGACCCGGGGCAGGTCGTCGCCGATCGAGCTGAGGCCCTGGCCGACCAGGCCGATGAGGGGGCCGGCGAGGATCAGGGGCACGAAGATCGCGACGCTCATCAGCTCGCGGTAGCGGCGCTTGGCACCCAGGGCGCTGGTGGCCGTCTCGACCGCGCGGGACGCCGCCACGCAGACGAAGACCCCGAGCACCCCGCAGAACGGCGCGAGCACGGCGGACAGCGGGTGCTGCACCCAGCTGAAGGTCGTCGCGAGGGCGGCGACGAGCGTGACGATGCCGGGGATGCCCAGCAGTCCGGTGACGAAGAGGGCCACGAGCAGCCGGTCGGCCGGCAGGGGGAACTGGCGGAGCTTCGAGACGCTGAGGGTCTGGTCGTAGCCCCGGGCGACGAACGGCACGACGACCCAGCCGACGACGGCGAGCGAGCCGCCGAGCACGCCGGCCGTCCAGGCCCATCGTTCGGGCGCGAAGGCGAGGGCGACGAGCCCGGCGACGACCGCGGCGAGCACGCCGAGGCCGTAGAGCCCGCCCAGGACGGCGGCGACGATCTGCCAGGTGCTGCGCTTGAAGCCGTTCAGCAGCACCCGCCAGCGCAGGCTCAGGAGGTGCGCAACCACGACGGCCCCTCGTTGTGCTGACGCCCGCCGACCAGTTCGACGAACCGGTCTTCGAGGGTCGAGCCGGCCCGCACGTCGTCGGTCGTGCCGGCCGCCAGCACCCGCCCGGACGCGATGACGGCGACGTGGTCGCACATGCGCTGGACGAGGTCCATCGAGTGGCTCGACACGATGACCGTGCCGCCGTTCTGCGTGTAGCCGTGCAGGATGTCGCGGATGTTGGCGGCCGAGATCGGGTCGACCGACTCGAACGGCTCGTCGAGGACGAGGAGGCGCGGGGCGTGGACGAGCGCGCAGGCGAGCGCGACCTTCTTGGTCATGCCCGCGGAGTAGTCGACGACGAGCGTGCCGCCCGCCGACCGGAGGTCGAGCAGGTCGAGCAGGTCGCCGACCCGCTGGGCCGTCGTCTCGCGGCTCATGCCGTTGAGCAGGCCGTGGTAGGTGACGAGCTGCTCGCCGGTGAGGCGGTCGAACAGCGAGATGCCGTCGCTGAGCACGCCGACGAGCGACTTGGCGTGCGTCGGGTCGGACCAGACGTCGACGCCGAGCACCTCGATGCGCCCGGCGTCGGGACGCAGCAGCCCGGTGGCCATCGAGAGCGTCGTCGTCTTGCCGGCGCCGTTCGGGCCCACGAGGCCGAAGAACGACCCGGACGGCACGGTCAGGTCGATGCCGCCGACGGCGACCTTGTCGCCGAAGGCCTTGCGCAGGCCCGTGATCTGCAGGGCGGACGCGGTCGGCGTCGCGGTCGGTTCGGGGCGGGGCATGCCGACGTCGCTCATGGCCCCAGCCTAGGGACGCCCGCCGACGCCGCGCCTCCCCCGACGGGTGGAAGCCCGGGCGAGGCGTGGGTGGGCCGGGCCGTGCCCTAGCTGAGCTGGTTCGCCTCGACCCAGGCGAGGTACTCGGGGCTGACGGTGCCCGTGACGTAGTCGCCCGTGAAGCAGCTCATCTCGAGCTCGGTGACGTCGCTGCCCTCGGTGATGGCGGCCTGCATGTCGGCGACCTCCTGGTAGATGAGGTGGTCGGCGCCGAGCTCGCGGGCGATCTCGGGGATCTTGCGGTCGTGCGCGACGAGCTCGTGTCGCGACGGCATGTTGATGCCGTACACGTGCGGGAACCGCACCGGGGGAGCGGCCGAGGTGAAGGTGACCTCGTTCGCGCCGGCGGCCCGGGCCATCTCGACGATCTCGCGCGAGGTGGTGCCGCGGACGATCGAGTCGTCGACGATCAGGATGTTCTTGCCCTTGAACTCGCTCGACATGGCGTTGAGCTTCTGGCGCACGGAGCGCTTGCGCTCGGCCTGCCCCGGCATGATGAAGGTGCGGCCGACGTAGCGGTTCTTGTAGAAGCCCTCGCGGTACTCGATGCCGAGCTTCTGCGCGACCTGCATGGCCGCGGGCCGTGACGAGTCGGGGATGGGCATGACGACGTCGATGTCGCCGACGGGCGAGTGCGCGGCGATCGTGTCGGCCAGCCGGTTGCCGAGGCGCAGGCGGGCGTCGTAGACCGAGATGCCGTTCATGATCGAGTCGGGGCGGGCCAGGTAGACGTACTCGAACGAGCAGGGGATGAGGCGCGGGCTGGCGTGGCACTGCTTCGAGACCATCTGTCCGTCGAGCGAGATGAAGACGGCCTCGCCGGGGGCGACGTCGCGGACGATCTCGTAGCCACCCGACTCGAGGACGAGCGACTCGGAGGCGGTGATCCATTCTTCGCGGACGCCGTCGGCCGCGAGACGGCGGCCGAGCACGAGCGGGCGGATGCCGAACGGGTCGCGGAAGGCGAGGAGTCCGTGACCGGCGATCATCGCGATCGCGGCGTACGACCCCTGGACGCGGTCGTGCACCCGGCTGACCGCCGCGAAGATCTGCTCGGGGTCGAGCTCGCTGCCGTTGACCTGCTCTTGCAGCTCGTGCGCGAGGACGTTGACCAGCAGCTCGGTGTCGCTGTTGGTGTTCAGGTGTCGCCGGTCGACGTGGAAGAGCTCGCTGGTGAGCTCTCGCGTGTTCGTCAGGTTGCCGTTGTGGATGAGCACGATGCCGTAGGGGGCGTTCACGTAGAACGGCTGCGCCTCTTGCTCGTTGCTGGCCGCGCCCTTGGTGGCGTAGCGCACGTGGCCGAGGCCCATGGTGCCGAGCAGGGCGCGCATGTCGCGGGTGCGGAACCCCTCGCGGACCTGCCCCTTGGTCTTGTGCACGTGGAAGATGCCACCTTCGGCGGTGGCGATCCCGGTGCTGTCCTGCCCCCTGTGCTGCAACAGGAGGAGCGAGTCGTAGACGAGTTGATTTGCTGGCTCGTGCGCGACGAGACCGACGATGCCGCACATGCGGATCTGGCTCCAGACCGTAGAGTTGGGGTTACCGCGACAGTCTAGAGCGACACCGAACGGATGAACGAATGGCGACCTCCCCAGCCCACTCGACCAGCGCCTCCTACGCCGCGGCAGGGGTCGACACGGCCGCCGGCGACCGCGCGGTCGAGCTGATGAAGGCCGCCGTCGCCGCCACGCACGGCCCCGGCGTCGTCGGGGGCTTCGGCGGGTTCGCCGGGCTGTTCGACGTGTCGTTCCTCAAGGACTTCGACCGTCCGCTGCTCGCCACCTCGACCGACGGCGTGGGCACCAAGGTGGCCATCGCCCAGGCGCTCGACAAGCACGACACGATCGGGCAGGACCTCGTGGGCATGGTCGTCGACGACATCGTCGTGGTCGGCGCCCGGCCGCTGATCATGACCGACTACATCGCCTGCGGCCGCGTGGTGCCGACGCGCATCGCCTCGATCGTCGAGGGCATCGCCCGCGCCTGCAGCGAGACCGGCACGGCCCTGGTCGGCGGCGAGACGGCCGAGCACCCCGGCCTGCTCGGCCCCGACGACTACGACGTGGCGGGCGCCGCGGTGGGCGCGGTCGAGTCGGGGCGCCAGCTCGGCCCGCACCTCGTGGGCGACGGCGACGTCGTGCTCGCCCTGGCCTCGTCGGGCCTGCACTCGAACGGCTTCTCGCTCGTGCGGCACATCCTGGCCTCGCGCGACCTCGGCTACGACGACGCCCTGCCCGAGTTCTCGGGCACCGTCGGCGAGGCGCTGCTCGAACCGACCCGGCTCTACACGTCGCCGCTGCTGCGGGTCCTCGACGATCCCGCGCTCGACGGTGCGGTGCACTCGCTCAGCCACGTCACCGGTGGCGGCATCGCGGCCAACCTGGCCCGCGTGCTGCCCCGCGGTTCGTGGACCGAGGTCGACCGGTCGACCTGGTCGCCGCTGCCCGTGTTCCGCGTGCTGAGCGGCCTGGCCGGCTCGACCCTCGAGTCGAGCGAGGGCACCTGGAACCTCGGCATCGGCATGATCGCCGTCGTCGCGGCGTCGCAGGCCGCCGCCGTCGCCTCGGCCCTCGAGGCGGACGGCATCGCGACCTGGCCCGTCGGCACGGTCTCGACCGGTGGGCGCGACCTGGCCGGGTTCGAGCAGGGCGCCAAGGGAGTCGACGGAGGCGCGGTGCGACTCGTCGGGGACTACGCCGGCTGACGACGGGTCGCGTCGGCGCCCCGGGGTGGTCGGCTGCCGCGGGGCGACCGTGCGCGCCGGACGGTGCCTCGGTCGAACGAGCTGGATGGCGTTCGCGCGCCGGCGGACGTACGATGGGCGGACGCCCGTGCCGGGCGCGCTGACGACGACGTCAGATCGGACGACGAAGGAGTCGACCCATGACCACCACCCGCATCCCTCTCTCGCCCGTCTCCCGCACGGCCGTCGCCGCCCCCCGGAGCGCCCGGGTCAGCCGCGTGCCCGTCGAGCCGGCTCCGCTCCGTTCGGACGCGTCACCGGTCACCGGCGGCCGCAAGGTCGCCGCCCTCACCGCCGGTGGCATGATCCTGCTGCTGGTCGTGGGGCTGCTGCCCGCGGTCGCGACGCTCGTCGGACGCTGACCCGCGCCTCCTGACGGGCGCCTCTCGACCGGCGATCCCGCCGGTGAGGCCGGTGGATGCGACGACGGCCCCTCGAGATCGAGGGGCCGTCGTCGTGCCTGCCGCGCATCGCGACGGGCGCCGTGCGTCTGGGGTCAGAGGACGCAGAACTCGTTGCCCTCGGGGTCGGCGAGCACGACCCACGAGACGTCGGCGTCGTCTTGGCCGACCTGCGCGCGGACCGCGCCGAGCGACTCGAGGCGTTCGACCTCGACCGCTTGCGTGGCCTCGCGGGTCTGGCCGTCGACCGGGGAAGGCCGGAAGTCGAGGTGCAGACGGTTCTTGACCGTCTTCGCCTCGGGGACGTGGACGAACAACAGACCCGGCAACGTGTCGGGCGTCGGACGGATCTCGGGTTCGTCGTCACCGGTCGAGACGACGACCCAGCCGAGCGCGTCGGCCCACCAGCGGGCGAGCCGCGCGGGGTCGCTCGAATCGACGACGACCTGCTCCCACACGAGCGACGAGGACGAAGAAGGCATCAGCGGTCAGGCCTCAGGCGCTCTTGTTCTGGTCGTGCTCGGTGTCGTATTCGTCGTCGAAATCGTCGGCCCACTTGTCGACGTATTCGTCGCCGGAGTCGTTCTTCGTCGCCAACTCTTTTTCGAGTGCACCGTAGTTGGTGTCAGGGCTGAAGTACTTCAGCTCTCTGGCGACCTTGGTGTGCTTGGCTTTTTGACGGCCGCGCCCCATGCGTGACCCCCTCTGAACTCGGCCCGGAAACGGTGTCGGACGAACCGGGAACTGCCGACAGGTGACTGTTGCAAAACTGGACCGATCTTATCATGTACCCCTAGCCCCGGCCGCCGCCCGGGGCGGGCATGATGGTCGGGATGACTTCTGGTGGCGGCGACGAGCGGACGCGGGTCGTCGTGATCGGCGCGGGGCAGGCCGGGCTGTCCGTCTCGTGGTACCTGCGGCGCCTCGGTCTCGAGGTCGGCCCCGACCTCGTCGTGCTCGACCGGGGGCCCGGGACGGGAGGTGCCTGGCAGCACCGCTGGGAGAGCCTGCGGTTGGGTGCCGCCCACCGCGTCCACGACCTGCCCGGCATGGCCGGGCTCGGGCTGGGCTTCGACTCGGCGGACCGGTCGGCACCGGCACGTGACGTCGTCGCCGAGCAGTACGCCCGCTACGAGGCGGCACTCGGGCTCGACGTGCGGCGCCCGGTCGAGGTGACCGGGGTGACCGGGCTGGGCGGCGGGTTCTCGGTGCGGTGGGCGAGGCGCGCCTCCTCGGGGGCGGAGCAGGCGGGGGACTCGGGTGCGGTGCGGGCCGAGGTCGTGGTGAACGCGACCGGGACGTGGGGGGCGCCGTTCGTGCCGTGGTACCCGGGGCGCGACACGTTCGCGGGCCGGCAGCTGCACACGTCGGACTACCGGGCGGCGTCCGAACTCGCCGGGCTCGACGTGGTCGTCGTCGGCGGGGGCACGAGCGCCATCGGCTTCGTCCTCGAGCTCGAGGGCGTGGCGGCTTCGACCACGTGGGTGACGCGTCGACCCGTCGACTGGCTCGACCAGGGCGAGCTCGACGTCGAGTCGGCCGTCGCGGCGGTGACGGCGCAGGACCGCGCCGCCCGAGCGGGCCAGGCGCTGCCGAGCATCGTGAGCGGAACCGGCGTGCCCCGCACCCGGCGGTTCGCCTCGGGCGTCGAGCGCGGCCTGCTGGTCGAACGGCCGATGTTCTCATCGATCGAGCCGGACGGCGTGCGGTGGGCGGACGGCGCGTTCGCCCACGCGGACGCCATCGTGTGGGCGACGGGGTTCCGGCCCGAGCTGCGGCACCTCGCACCGCTCGGGTTGCGGTCGGCCGACGGAGGGGTCCGCGTCGAGGGCGGGGCCTCGACCCTCGACCCGCGGCTGTTCTTCGCCGGATACGGTCCGCAGGCGTCCACCATCGGGGCGAACCGGGCGGGGCGCGCCATCGCCCGGCAGGTCGTCGCGCGGTTGTCGGAGAGCGACGCGGCACGCCGCCGGTGAGGTCACGGCTGACGGCATGCATCGTCAACGAGATGGGAGTTGCGCGCCACCGGTGACGGGGCCGCGGGGGCTGTCGGGCGCCGTCGGCGACGGGGCCGTCGGGCGTCGTCCGGCGCCGTCCGGCGCCGTCGGCGAGTGCGACGTCGAGTCCGCTCTCGAGACGCACGATCACAGAAGCGGGAACCCGACCGCACGGAGCCGGGCCCTGAGCTTCGGAGGGGACGACGCCGTCGCGAAGCCCCATCGACCGAAGTGCCGCACGCGAGGAACGGCGCGGATGCGGTCTTCACGGTTCTTCTCGTCGAGTGCCACCTGCGCGGGGTCTCGCCCACCTCGCATCTCCGGTCTCGTGTACTTCACGTCGCCATCGGCCTCTCCGACCCCGCCGAACTGCGGGAACCAGAAATCGACCTCGCCGATCTTTCCCCGCTCGTCGGAGAACGGCTCCTGGCGGACGGGCCGGGGAAGGCCCAGCAGGTGCAACGTGGCTGCGCTCGCCGATTCGATCGGCGTCATCGAACCTTCGTCGGCCAGCTGCAGACACAGCTCGGCGGTCTTCCGTCTCGGAGAACGACGACGACGAGCGAGACACCCCGCCAGATCTTCACGGCTGAAGAGGCCCTCGCGCAGGCCGTGGTCGTAGGCCATCAACCCGGCGTGCAGCCCGTGGGCGAGGGCGAGGTCGACGGCGGTCCGGGCCGACGAGGTGACGGTCAGACCGTCGAGCGCGACGCGCTCGTCGTCGTGCAGCGGGAGGGCGTGCCGCACCATCGTGCTGCTGCGGGAGTTCGTCCGACGGCCTGGATCGATGACGTGCACCTCAGGAGGAGGCCTGTGCAACAGGGGAAGACCCCACACGACGGCCGCTGAGGAGTGCGACGCGACGAGCCGCGGAGACGACCGCCGCAGGAGCACGTGGACCCGGAGGGCGTGCTGGCCCTCGGGTTCGAGCTCGACCCATCGTGTGGTGTCGAGGTAGACCCCTCTCGACACCCGGGTGAGGAGGCCGCGACCCGCCGCGTGCCTGAGGTGCCGGTCGTCCAGGCCGGAGCGGACGAGGGCGGACGAGGTGAGCAGTTCGTCGACGAGCTGAGGTGGGCGGTTCATGTGGTCGATGCTGGCGCTCCGCGACACGGGGTCCGTGTGAGTGACGTCGGGCTGGGGAGAACGGCGAACATCGCGCTCGTGGGGAGGACCGCTGGCCGCCCCCTCGTCCGGCGGTGGGCGATTTGCCTAGGCAGGGGTTGAGCGCCGGAACAGGGGGTGGGTGGGGCGTGTGGGCGTGTGACCCTGTCGTTCGGCGGTGGGCGATTTGCCTAGGCAGGGGTTGAGCGCCGGAACAGGGGGTGGGTGGAAGGTGTGGGCGTGTGACCCCGTGGTTCGGCGGTGGGCGATTTGCCTAGGCAGGGGTTGAGCGCCGGAACGCGGGGTCGGCCGGCACCGGGGCCGGGCGGGTCAGGGGCGGCGGGGCGGGTGGACGTCGTGCGTGGCGGACCAGACGGCGACGGCGGCCGCGGCGGACCAGGCCTGGGGGCGGCACGAGGCGGGGTACGGCACGGGCGACGGCACCTCGCGCGACGAGTCGCCCGAGTGCAGCTCGGGCATGCGGTGGTCGAAGGCCGGCGCCGCGGACAGCAGCCCGTCGGCGAGCAGGGCCGCCTCGGCCGGGAACCCCGCACGGGCGAGACCCTGGACCGCGATGGCCGTGTCGTGGGTCCAGACGCTGCCCCCGTGGTAGCTCAGGGGCCAGTAGCCGGCGCTGTCGGTCGACATGGTGCGGAGGCCGAAGCCGCTGAGCAGCTCGGGCGAGACGAGGCGGCGGGCGACCAGCGCCTCCTCGTCGGGGTCGAGGAGTCCGGTGCCGAGCAGGTGCCCGAGGTTGCTCGTGACCGTGTCGACCGGCCGCTTGGCCGCGTCGAGCGCGATCGCCGGGTAGGCGCCCGCGGCGTCGTCGACCCAGAAGGAGGCGCGGAACCGGTCACGCAGGCGCCCCGCCCAGTCGCGCCACCCGTCGCCGCCCTCTCGGCCGAAGGCGTCGAGCAGGTCGGCCCCGTGCACCGCCGCCTCGTACGCGTAGGCCTGCACCTCGCAGAGCGCGATCGGCCCCTCGGCGAGCGTGCCGTCACGCCACTGGACGCTGTCGCCCGAGTCTTTCCAGCCCTGGTTCGCCAGGCCGTGCCCGGTCTCGTCCACGTACTCGAGCAGCAGGTCGCCGTCGCTGTCGCCCGAGTCGCGCATCCAGGCCAGGGCCGCCTCGAGGTGCGGCAGCAGCGCCTCGACCTCGGTGGCCGGCAGCCCCCAGCGCCACGCGTCGTGCAGCAGGCAGACCCAGAGCGCCGTCGCGTCGACGGTGCCGTAGTAGAGCGGCGGCAGGCTGACGTCCTCACCCGGGATCGTCAGGGTCTGCTGACGCAGCTCGTGCATGATCTTGCCCGGCTGCTCGGCCGTCTCGGGCACGTGCCGCGTGCCCTGCAGGCCCGCCAGCACTCGCAGCGTGCCGGCCGCGACCGTGAGGTCGAGGGGCAGGGTGAAGCGGGCGGCCCAGAGCGAGTCGCGGCCGAAGAGCGTGAAGAACCAGGGCGCACCGGCGGCGTAGAAGACGTCGTCGGGCGCCGTCGTCGTGGTCAGGCGGAGCGCCGCCAGGTCGTCGCGGGCCCGGTCGACCCAGCGGGCGAGACGGTCGTCGCGCGGTGCCGGGTCGAGGTCGGCCCAGTGCAGCGGCGTGCGCACGCCCCGGACGACGGCGTCGGGCGCGGTGGCGACGAGGTCGAGGCCGACCGTCACCGAGCCCCGGGCGGGCACGACGGCGACCCATTCGACGACGAGGCCGGCGGGGGCCTGCCGCACCGCGCCTCCTCGGGTCTCGAGGTCGACCAGCACGCCCTCGGCCCGCCAGGAGGCGCGGGTGCCGTCAGGGGCGAGCGTCACGTCGCCCACGGGGTCACCCACGAGGCCGGCCTTGACGTGGTCCATGGGCGAGGCGTCGGGGCGGAGGGTGGCGGCGACGGTGACCGTGAGCTCGCGGTCGAGCCGGGAGGTGATCGTGTGGCGCTCGTGCACGCCCGTCGTCGTGACGTCGCGGAGCGAGCTCAGGCGCACGTCGGGGTCGGCTCCGGCGTCGTCGAGGCCGCGCAGCAGGGACTCGAACCGGACGGCCGAGGCGCCCAGGGGCACGGTGGCCACGTGCTCGGGCACGAGGCCGTCGACCGTGAGGCCGTGCCCGGCGACGAGGCGCACGTCGCCGAGGTAGACGCCGTGGATGGTCGCCGCCCCCATGGAGCCGTCGGCGGCCGACCAGGCCTGGGCGGGGGCCCGCAGGACGACCGTCTCGGCGGCGAGGAAGGGCTGGAGGCCGGGGGTCGGGGCCGATCGGCCGGCGTGGTCGGAGTCGAGGGGGGAGGTCTGGGTCATCGGGGGCTCCTGGGGCTCCGGGTGGCGGGCGAGGGGGCGACGGGGTGGGGGGTCGCGGTGCGGGTCACTCTTTGACCGCCCCGGCGCTGGCGTTCATGATGCGGCGCTGGAAGACGAAGAAGACGATCGCGACCGGGATGGTCATCACCGCGGCGGCCGCGAGCTTGATCGGGTACTGCGACCCCTGGCTCAGCTGCCCGGAGGCGAGGCTCGCGACGCCCTTGGTCAGGGTGGTCAGCTCGGGCGACTGCGTCGACACGATGAAATGCGAGAGCTCGTTCCACGAGCCCTGGAACGACAGGATGATGATCGTCACGAGTGCGGGCCGGGCCATCGGCAGGACGATCGACCAGAACACCCGGAAGGTGCCGGCGCCGTCGATGCGGGCCTGCTCCTCGACGCTGCGGGGGATCGACTCGAAGAAGTTCTTCATGATGAAGACTCCGGCGGCGTCGGTCAGCAGCGGCACGATCATGCCCGAGTACGAGTCGTACATGCCGAGCTGGTTGATGACCAGGAACTTCGGGATGAGCAGCACGACCGTCGGCACCGCCATCACGCCGATCAGCAGCACGAAGATGACGTTGCGCCCCCGGAACTGCAGCCGCGCCAGGGCGTAGCCGGCCAGCGAGTTGAAGAAGACCCGTCCGAGCGTCACCACGATGGTCACGATCGCCGAGTTCTGGAACCAGGTCGGGAAGTCGCTGTTCAGGAACAACTGCCGGTAGGCGGCGACCGTCGGCGTGATCGGGATCAGCGCCAGCGGGTCGGAGGCCGCCTCGGGGTCGGTCTTGAACGACGTCGCCACGTTGATCAGGAACGGCAGGACGTAGACCGCCGCGATGACGATCAGCACGGCGTAGAGCACCGAGGTGCCCGCGATGCGTCGCGTGCCGCGGGGTTCTGCGCCGACGGGGCGCGGCGAGGCCGGGGGAGGCGCGACCGGCGAGGAGGGGTTCACCCGGTCGGCGATCGGTGCGGTGGTGGTCATCGCTCGACTCCCGTCGTGTAGAGGCGGGTGCGTCTCTTCGACACCGCCCGTTCGCGCAGCACGATGCGCTGCAGGATCGTCAACGCGACGATGATGACGAACAACACGAAGGCGATGGCCGCGCCGCGACCCCACTCTTGATCGCCGAACGCCGAGGTGTACGAGAGGTAGGCGGGGGTCAGCGTGGTCTTCTGCGGGCCGCCCTGGGTGCCGGTGTAGATCTGGTCGAAGACCTGCCAGGTGCCGATCAGGCCGAGGGTGAGCACCGTGAAGAGCGTCGGTCGCAGTTGCGGCAGCGTGATGCGCCAGAAGCGCTGCCAGCCGTTCGCGCCGTCCATCATCGCGGCCTCTTGCACGTCGCCGCCGAGGTTCTGCAAGGCCGCCAGGAAGAGCAGCATGAACGTGCCGCTGGTGGTGAAGACGGCCATCAGGATGAACGCGGACATCGCGACCGACGGCCCGGCCAGCCAGTCCCACCAGCTGACGCCGAGGGCGGTGTGGTCGGCCAGCAGGGCCGGGGGCTGCGTGACGCCGACCACGGCGAGGAGGTTGTGCAGCACGCCGCTGGCGTCGTTGAACCACGCGGGCCCGGTGATGCCGACGAACGAGAGCAGCTTGTTCACGGCCCCGCTCTGCGAGAACAGGAACAGCCACAGGACGGTGATCGCGACCGAGCTGGTGACCGACGGGAAGTAGAACGCGGTGCGGAAGAACCCCCGGCCGCGCAGCACCTGCCGGTTCACCAGCACGGCGAGCAGCAGCGACACCGCGGTCTGGATCGGCACGACGAGGAGCACGTACCAGGCGTTGTTGCGGAGGCTCAGGCCGAAGTCGCGCTCGGCCAGGCCACCGCCGCCCAGCAGTTCTCGGTAGTTCTGCGCCCCGACGAAGCCCACGCCCGCCGCGAAGGGTGAGCCCCGGCCGGTCCAGTCCGAGACGCTGACCCAGAGGGCCATCAGCACGGGCACGGCCAGGAAGAGGCCGAGGACGATCAGCACGGGCGAGACGAACAGCCAGCCCGAGAGGCCCTCGCCCCGCGAGGCGGCACGTCGCCGGCGGGGGGCCTTGGTCGAGATCGCGGTCATGGGGACTGCCTTTCGTGCGCTGTCTCGGGTCGGTGGGTCGCGCCTCCTCGATGGTCGCGGAGGCGGGCGCTCGCGCGGGGAGGCGGGAGTCGGACGGGGGAGGGGCGGAGGCGCGACCACCCTGGGGAGGACGCGTCGCGGCCCCGCCCGTGCCGTCGCCGGGGAGGGAGTCCTGGGCACCGCGCCGGGGCAGGCGCGGTGCCCGGGGGGCTACTGGAGGATCGCCTCGAAGTTCTTCTGCGCGGACTCGAGGATCGTCTTCGGGTCGCCGTCCTTCAGGCCCGAGAGCTGCGAGTTGAAGTCGCTGATCACAGCGGCGGAGCCGTCCTGCGTGGGCGTGCCCTGGGCGAACTCGACCGAGTCGAGGAACGCCGCCTGGTCGGGGTTGTCGGACTTCCAGGTGTCGGCGGCCGACTGGATCGAGGGCATGACGCCGAACGCGTCGGCGAAGGCGAGCTGCTGGTCGGTGCTCGTCAGCTGCTCGACGAGGTCGACGGCGGCCTGCTGGTTCGGGCTGTCGGCGGCGATGCCCCAGCAGTTCGTGAACTGCAGCGTGCCCTGGCCGCCGGGGCCGGCGGGCAGCTCGGCCACCTGGTAGGCCACGTCGGGGTAGTCGTTGGTGAGGGCGCCGGTGATCCAGTTGCCCTCGATGGTCATCGCGGCCTTGCCGGTCCCGAAGGCCTCGCCACCCCAGCCGGCGCCGAGGTCGCTCGAGAAGGCGGCGTCGCCGCTGGTCAGCAGGTCTTTCACGTAGGTCAGCGCCTCGACGTTCTCGGACGAGTCCAGCGTCGCCTCGGTGCCGTCGGCGTTGGTGACCGTCCCGCCCGCCTGGGCCATGAACGCGCCCACCCGGGCGTACTCAGGGCTGAACGCCAGGCCCACGTGGTCGGCCGTCGTGAGCTTCGCGGCCACCGTCTTCAGCGAGTCCCAGTCGGTCGGGACGTCGGCGTCGGTCAGGCCGGCCGCGGCCCACATGTCGGTGTTGATGATCAGGCCGAGGGTCGAGAAGTCCTTGGGCGCGCAGTAGAACTGGTCGTCGAGCGTGAAGCTGTCGACGAGGGTCGGGAAGAAGTCGCCCTCGTTGGCGAGCTGGTCGCCGTACGCCAGCAGGCTGCCGTTGCCCGCGAAGCCCGCGAGCGTGTCGGTCGAGACGTAGAACACGTCGGCCGGCTTGCCCGAGGCGAAGCCCTGGCTGAGCTGCTGGGGCAGGTCGGAGGCCACGCTGACCTCGGCGTCGGTGCCCGAGTCGTCGGACCACTTCGAGACGGCGTCGGTGACGGCCTTGGTCTCGGCGTCGCCGCTCGAGCCGATCAGCACGGTCAAGGAGTCGTCGCTGCTGGTGAGGGCGCCGCCGCTCGCGGCGCCCGACCCCTCGCTGAAACCGGAGCCACAGGCCGTGAGGCCGAGGGCGGTGATGGTCGTGAGGGCGGCTGCTGCCGCCAGGCGGGTCGTGCGTCGTCGCATGGTGGGCCTCTCGTCGCGTCGTTGCGATGGTGCTGGTGCTGTGGTCGGGGAGTGGTGCCGGGTGGAACGCGTGGAACGGGTCGGGCGGGTGTGATTTGATCGATCAAATCCGTGGTGTCAGAGTAGGCAGGCCGCCCCGCGGGTGTCAAGCCCGAGGCGCCGGGGGCCGTCGGGCCCTGGGGTAACGTGACCGGAGGCCGCCGACCGGCGCCGGGGCGGAGGGCGAGATGACTCGGGTGCCCGCACCGCGCCTCCCGACCGTCAGCGACGTCGCCTCGGTCGCCGGGGTGTCGCGGCAGACCGTCTCGAACGTGCTCAACTCGCCCGACATCGTCCGCCCCGACACGCGGGGACGCGTCGAGCGGGCCATCGCCGACCTCGGCTACCGACCGCACGCCTCGGCGAGACGGCTGCGCACCCGCAAGAGCTCGACCATCGGCATCCGGCTCGACCCCGTCCAGAACGGCATCTCGGGCGCCGTGCTCGACCGCTTCCTGCACGCCGTCACCGAGCAGGCCGACGCCCGCGACCACCGCATTCTCCTGTACACGGCGGCCGGACCCGACGACGAGATCGCGCAGTTCCGCCGCCTGCTGGACGGCGCCGACGTCGACGGCTTCGTGCTCACCTCGACCTTCTTCGACGACCCGCGCACCGAGTGGCTGATCGACGCCGGCGCCGACTTCGTCACCTTCGGCCGCCCCTGGGGGCTCGACGACATGGGCGACCCTCAGCACCGTTGGGTCGACGTCGACGGCCGGGCCGGCGTCGCGTCGGCGACCGACGACCTGCTGGCCGGCGGCGCGACGCACGTGGCCTTCCTCGGCTGGCCTGAGGGGTCGGGCGCCGGGGACGACAGGAGGCGCGGGTGGCGTGACGCCCTCGGGTCGCGGGGCGCGCTCGACCCGGTCTCGATCGACGCGCTCGACCTGGCCGTCGAGGACTCGGTGCCCCTCGCCTCGGCCGCCGTGCGCGCGGTGCTCGATGCGGGAGTGGCCGTGGACGCCGTCGTGTGCGCCAGCGACACCCTCGCGCTCGGGGCGTCCGTGGTGCTCGGCTCGTCGGTGCCCGTCGTGGGCTACGACGACACCCCGGTCGCCTCGGCACTCGGCCTGTCGAGCGTCGAACAGCCGCTCGTCGAGGTCGCCGGAGCCGTGCTGTCGTTGCTGCTCGACGACAGCGAGCCGCGGCACCGCCTGCTGCGGCCGCGCACGATCTGGCGCTGACGCCCCTCGAGGCGCTGACGGACCTCGAGGGGCTGACGGCCCTCGAGGCGCGGCTACTTCTTCTTGCGGGGGGCGGTGCCGGTCGAGTTGCGGGCGGCCGAGCGGGCCTTGCGGGCGGCGGCACCGCCTCCGCGGTTGCCCTTGGCCGACCCCGGGGCGCGGGGCGTCTGCTTCGGCCCGGGCTTCGAGCCGGCCGAGCCGTCCTGGGCGGGCTGGGCGTCCAGGCCTCGCTGCACCGCGCCTCCTTCGACCGCCGCACCGGCACGGCCCTCGGGGCCGGCGTCGGCACCCAGGGCGCCACCGACTGCGCCCGACCGGCGACCGGCCGGCTCGAGCACGCGGCGCGGCACGGGCCGGGGCCGGATCGGCTCACCGCGACGGTCCTGACCGGGGATCGGCCGCGACCGGCGGCCGTAGAGCACCTCGGACGAGTCGAGCAGCCACGGCACGAGCGAGATCGTGACGCCGTGCACGAGCATCAGCTTCTGGCGGATGCGGCGGCTCTTGTGGTTGTGCAGGGCGGCCTCCCACCAGTGGCCGACGATGTAGATGGGCGTGTAGACCGTCACGACCTCGCTGCCGTGCTCCTCGCGGTGGGCCTTGATGTACTTGATGAGCGGCATGCTGATGTCGCGGTACGGCGAGGCCACGATGCGCAGCGGCACGTCGATGTCCTGCTCTGCCCACTGCCGCTGCAGCAGCGCCGTGGCCTCGTCGTCGATGCCGACGTGGATCGCCTCGAGCGACTCGTGACGGGCGGCGATGGCGTAGTCGAGGGCCTTGAGCACGGGCTTCTGCATCGTGCCCACGAGCACGATGGCGTGGTCGCCGTGCGAGCCGAACTGCGTCGTGGCGTCGGGCTCGATCTCGACCAGCACGTCGCGGTAGTAGCGGTTCACGCCGAGCATCAGCACGAACAGGATCGGCATGATGACGAACACCAACCAGGCGCCGTGCGTGAACTTCGTCACCGTCACGACGACCAGCACCGACGCCGTCAGCAGGGCGCCGAACGCGTTGATGCCGCGGGCGCGGTAGACGGCTCCGCGGTCGGCGCAGCCCTCGCGCAGCATGCGGGTCCAGTGCACCACCATGCCGGTCTGGCCGAGCGTGAACGAGACGAAGACGCCGATGATGTACAGCTGGATGAGGCCGGTGACGCTGGCCTGGTACACGAGCAGGATGGCGCAGGCCACGAGGGCCAGCACGATGACGCCGTTCGAGTAGATCAACCGGTCGCCGCGCGTGTTGAGCGCTTTCGGGGCGTACTGGTCTCGGGCCAGGATCGACCCGAGCAGGGGGAACCCGTTGAACGCCGTGTTCGCCGCGAGCAGCAGCACGGCCGCCGTGCAGGCCTGGATCACGTAGAACGGGATGCCGAACAGGGCGCCGCCGAAGACGGCGCTCGCGATCTGGGCGATGAGGCTGCGTTGCGGGGTCGTGGCGCAGTCGACGAAGCCCTGCAGGTCGCAGGCGTCCTCGGCGTAGTGCACCTTCGCGATCAGGGCCACGGCGACCAGGCCGGCGAAGAGCACGATGGCGATGCTGCCCATCAGCACGAGGGTCTTCTGGGCGTTCTGCACCTTGGGGCGGCGGAACGCGGGCACGCCGTTGGCGATCGCCTCGACGCCGGTCAGGGCCGAGCAGCCGCTCGAGAAGGCGCGCAGCAGCAGCAGCACGAACGCGGCCTGCGTGAGCTGGTCGGCCTGCACCGTGTAGTCGGCGCTCTCGGCGACGGGCGGGTCGCCGAGGGCGGTGCGGACGAGGGCGATGACGATCATCACGAAGACGCTCGACACGAAGAGGTAGGTCGGGACGGCGAAGGCCTTGCTCGACTCGCGCACGCCCCGAAGGTTCACGGCCGCCAGCAGGACGACGAAGAAGATCGCGAGCTCGACGCGCACCGGCGCCAGTTCGGGCACGGCCGAGATGATGTTGTCGACGCCCGAGGCGACCGACACGGCCACCGTCATGACGTAGTCGACGAGCAGCGCCGAGGCGACGACGAGGCCGGCCTTCTCGCCGAGGTTCTTGTGGGCGACCTCGTAGTCGCCGCCACCCGACGGGTAGGCCTTGATCAGCTGACGGTACGACGCCACGACGACGAGCAGCAGCACGACCACGGCCACGGCCACCCACGGGGCCAGCGTGAGGAACCCCAGCCCGCCGATCAGCAGGATCATCAGCAGCTCTTGCGGCGCGTAGGCCACCGAGCTGAGCGGGTCGCTCGCGAAGATCGGCAGTGCGAGGTGCTTCGGCAGCAGCTGCCCCTCGAGCTTCTCCGAGGGGAGGGGTTCACCGATCAGCCAGCGCTTCGGCGACCGGGTGTCGTTGGTCACGAGCGGCGACTCTACTCCCGTGCGAGGGGCTGTCAACTTCGCTCGCGGGCGGTTTATTCCCGGTCAGGGAGGGTTCGTCCGAACCGGTTCGTACTGCTGGGGGCCGGGCTCGCGTCACCGCCCGCCGCGGCGCCGCTCAGACGGACGAGGAGGCGCGGGCCGGGACGGCCACGGAGGTCGCCACCCGGCGCCGCGCGAACAGCGGCAGGGTGACCGCGACGAGCGGCCCGATCAGCAGCGCCTCGGCGGCGGTCCCGACGCCCACCTGGCCGCCGAGCAGCCAGCCCGCGGCGAGCACCGTCACCTCGATGACGGTGCGGGCGACGCCCACCCGCCAGCCGAGCCGTGCGTGCAGCCCGAGCATGAGGCCGTCGCGCGGGCCCGGGCCGAAGTCGGCGCCGATGTAGAGGCCGCTGGCCACCGCGAGCAGCAGCAGGCCGCCCGCGAAGGTCAGCCCCTGCGCCCACCAGACGGTCTGTTGCGGCAGCACGTGCAGGCCGAGGTCGGCGACCGGCCCGATCATCAGGGTGTTGGCGAGCGTGCCGAAGCGCGGGCGCTGGCGCAGGGGGATCCAGAGCAGCAGGACGACGAGGCTCGTGACGAACGTGACGGTGCCGAAGGACAGGCCGGTGTGCTGCGAGAGACCCTGCGACAGGACGTCCCACGGGGCGACGCCGATGCCGGCCCGCACCATGAGGGCGATGGCGAACCCGTAGGCGGTCAGGCCGACGAACAGCTGGAGCAGGCGGCGGGAGAAGAGCATGCGACGATCCAATCCGCCGAGTGGCCTGGTGGCAAGAGGCCAATCGGCCTAGGGTGGCCGCGTGACCAACCTCGACCACGGTGCCACCGCCGTCTCGTCCCGGGCGCTGAACGCCCTGCTCGACTCGTGGCGCGCCTCCTCGGCTCCGGGTTACCTCGCGCTCGCCGACCGCATCCGCCTGCTCGTGCTCGACGGCCGGCTGCCGGTCGGCACCCGGCTGCCGTCCGAGCGCGACCTCTGCGCGCACCTCGGGGTCAGCCGGACGACCGTGGCCTCGGCCTACGCCGCCCTCCGCGACTCCGGGCACGTCGACAGCGTGCGCGGCAGCGGCAGCGTCGTCCGCCTGCCGGCGCGCGCGTCGGTGCCGCGCCCGACGACCACCGACGGGCTGCTCGACCTGACCAAGGCGGCGCTGCCCGCGGTCGACGGCATCGCCGAGGCCGCCCAGCGTGCGGCGGGTCGGCTCGGTGCCTACCTCGACGACCCGGGCTACGACCCGGTCGGGCGTCCGGTGCTGCGGGAGGCGATCGCCGAACGGTACCGGCGACGAGGGCTCGCGACGAGCGCGGACCAGATCGTCGTCACTCTGGGGGCACAGCACGCCATCGCGTTGCTCGCGCGGGTGCTCGTCTCGCGCGGAGACCGCGCCGTGGTCGAGGCGCCCGGCTACCCGCACGCCTTCGAGGCCCTGCGCGGCGCCGGCGCCCGGCTCGTGCCGGTCAGCGTGACCGTCGACGACGGCTGGGACGAGGCGTCGCTGATGCAGGCCCTGCGCCGGACGAGCCCGCCGGTGGTCTACCTCATGCCCGACTTCCACAACCCGACCGGGGCGACCATGCCCGCCGGACAGCGCGTGCGCGTCCTCGAGGCGGCAGCGGCCGAGGGCACCGTCGTGATCGCGGACGAGACGATGGCCGAGATGGCGATCGACGAGCGTCGGGACGCCCCCCTGCCGATGGCGGCGTACGACCCGGCGGTCTCGATCGGCTCGGTGGGCAAGTCGCTCTGGGGTGGGCTGCGCATCGGGTGGATCCGGGCCGAGCGCCCGCTCGTCGACCGACTCGTGCGCGCCCGCTCGGCCGGCGACCTCGGCACGCCCGTGCTCGAGCAGCTCGTGGTCGCCGAGCTGCTCGGCGACTTCGACCGCGTGCTGGAGGCGCGGGCCGGGCACCTGAGACGGGGTCGCGACCGCGTGGTCCGGGGCCTGCGCGAGCAGTTCCCGTCGTGGCAGGTGCCCTCGCCGGCCGGGGGGCTCACCACCTGGGTGGGGCTCGGGGCGCCGGTCAGCTCGCAGCTCACCCTGGCGGCGCGCCGCGAGGGGCTGCTGCTCGCCGCGGGGCCGGTGTTCGGCGTCGACGGGGCCTTCGAGCGGTTCCTGCGCGTGCCGTTCTCGTACGCCGACAGCGACACCGACCGCGCGCTGGCCGCCCTGCGCGCCGCGTGGGACGGCGTCGACGGGGTGCAGGCGCCGGCCTCGCCGCTGCTGGCCGAGGTGGTCTGAGGGGCTCGACCCGCGCCTCCTCGGCCGTGCCGGGCATCGACTCCTCCCCACCCGGTCGAGCTGTCGTCGTCCTGCACGGCGTGCAAGAAGCCGCCGCGAGTTCCCAGAGAGGCTGGTGACAATGGAGGCGCGGTGGACGTCGTCCGCCCCGCCTCCCCTCGCTCTCCCCTCACCACCGGAGCACCGTGCACCTGCTGTCCGTCTTCAGCCTGCGCAACCGCGCGCTGATCGCCCTCGTCACCATCGTCGTCGCCGTCTTCGGCGGCATCGCCCTGACCTCGCTCAAGCAAGAGCTCGCACCGAACGTGCAGTTCCCACAGATCGCGATCGTCAGCTCGTACCCGGGCGCCACGCCCGAGGTCGTCAACGAGGACGTCTCGACGCCGATCGAGCAGGCCGTCCAGATCATCCCCGGGCTCGAGGGCACCTCGGCGACGTCGAGCACCTCGCAGAGCACCGTGTCGGCCGAGTTCACCTACGGCACCGACCTCGACTCGGCCGAGCAGAAGATCCAGTCGGCCATCAACCGCCTGACGCTGCCCGACTCCGTCGACACCCAGGTGGTCACGGGCAGCCTGGCCGACCTGCCGGTCATCCAGATCGCCGTGACCGGTTACGACGCCGCCGACTCGCAGGCGCTCGTCGACCGCCTGACGAACGTCACCGTGCCCGACCTGCAGAAGCTCGACGGCGTCCGCGAGGCCTCGATCTACGGCGACGCCGGCCAGCGAGTCACCATCTCGCCCGACCAGACGGCGCTCGCGGCCCGAGGGCTGACGACCGCCGCCTTCCAGGACGCCCTCGACGCCAACGGCACGCTGATCCCCGGCGGCACCATCACGCAGGACGGCAAGACCCTGTCGATCCAGGCGGGTCAGCGTCTGACCAGCGTCGACGAGATCCGTGCCCTGCCGCTGCTCGACGCCACCTCGGCCACCACGATCGGCGACGTCGCCGACGTCCAGCTCACCGGTGCACCGGTCACGTCCATCAGCCGCGTCGACGGGCAGGACGCCCTGACGGTCGCCGTCACCAAGACCCTCGACGCCAACACCGTCGACGTGTCGAAGACCGTCCGCGACGCGATCCCGGGCCTCGCCTCCGACCTGGGAGACGGGGTCGAGCTGACCGTCGTGTTCGACCAGGCGCCGTTCATCCAGCAGTCGATCGACTCCCTCGCCGAAGAGGGGCTGCTCGGCCTGGTCTTCGCCGTGGTCGTCATCCTCGTGTTCCTGCTGTCGATCCGGTCGACGATCGTCACGGCCATCAGCATCCCGACGAGCGTGCTCATCACGTTCATCGGCCTGCAGGCGGCGGACTACACGCTGAACATCCTGACCCTCGGCGCCCTCACCATCGCCATCGGCCGGGTGGTCGACGACTCGATCGTCGTCATAGAGAACATCAAGCGGCACCTCACCGCGGGCGTCGACCGCCTCGCGGCGATCACGGTCGGCGTGCGCGAGGTCGCGGGGGCCATCACGGCGTCGACGGTCACCACCGTCGTGGTCTTCCTGCCGCTGGCCTTCGTCGGCAACATCACGGGCGAGCTGTTCCGACCCTTCGCCCTCACGGTGACGATCGCGCTCGTCGCGTCGCTGTTCGTCGCGCTGACCATCGTGCCGGTGCTGGCGTACTGGTTCCTCCGGGCACCCAGGGCCCACAAGCACGCGCCGGGCGCCGAGGCCGCGGCCGTCGAGGGCGCGACGGTGGAGTCGTTGACGACCCGCGCCTCCGACCCGTCCGACGCCCGGCCGCTCGACCGCCTGCGTCGTGCGTACGTCCCGGTGCTGCGGGGCACCCTGAAGCGGCCGGTCGTGACGATCCTCGTCGCGCTGCTCGTGCTCGGGGGCACGGGCGCCGTCATCCCGTTCATGAAGACGAACTTCCTCGGGGCGAGCGGCCAGAACACCTTCACCGTCACGCAGACCCTGCCGCCCGCGTCGAGCCTCGAGACCCAGTCCGACGCCGCCGACCGGGTCGAGCAGGTGCTCGACGGCGTCGAGGGCGTCGAGACGGTGCAGCTGACCATCGGGTCGAGCGGCACGTCGATCGCGAGCTTCCTCGGCGGCTCCGGCGACAGCACGGTCACCTACTCGATCACCACCGACGAGAGCGCCGACCAGGACGCGTTGCAGGCCGACGTGCGGTCGCAGCTGGCCGACGTGGCGGACGCCGGTGAGATCGAGGTGTCGGCCTCGAGCGGCTTCGGCACGAGCAACGACATCACCGTCGACGTCACCGCCCCCGACCCCGACAGCCTGCAGACCGCGACGGACGCCGTGCTGAAGAAGGTCGAGGGGCTGCCCGGCACCGCCGAGGCGAGCTCGAACCTGCAGGCGGCCCAGCCGATCATCGGCGTGCAGGTGGACCGCGCGGCCGCCGCGGCGCTCGGCTACAGCGAGGTCGCCGTGGGCGGCATCGTGTCGCAGGCCATCCAGCCCGTCAGGGTGGGGTCGCTCGAGATCGACGACAGCTCGGTCGACGTGTACACCGTCGACCCGACCCCGCCGGCGACCGTCGACGAGCTGAAGGCCCTCGAGCTGCCGAGCCCGACGGGGCCGGTGCGACTCGACTCGATCGCCACCGTCGAGCAGACGACGGGGCCGACGTCGGTCACGACGACCGACGCCGTGCGCTCGGCGACCGTGACCATCACGCCCTCGACCGACGACCTCTCGGCCGCCGGCACCGAGGTGTCGGACGCGGTCGCGGCGGTCGACCTGCCGGACGGCACCGACGCGACGATCGGCGGGGCGACGGCCGACCAGGCCAACGCGTTCTCGCAGCTCTTCCTCGCCGTGCTCATCGCCATCCTGATCGTCTACATCGTGATGGTGGCGACGTTCCGCAGCCTGGTCCAGCCGATCCTGCTGCTCGTGTCGATCCCGTTCGCGGCGACCGGGGCGATCCTGCTGCAGCTGGCCTCGGGCGTCCCCCTGGGCGTCGCGTCGCTCATCGGCGTGCTCATGCTGGTCGGCATCGTCGTGACCAACGCGATCGTCTTGATCGACCTGGTGAACCAGTACCGCGAGAAGGGGCTGCGGGTGCGCGAGGCCCTGCTCGAGGGGGCGTCGCGACGCTTGCGGCCCATCCTCATGACGGCGGCGGCCACGATCTTCGCCCTCACCCCGATGGCGCTCGGCGTCACCGGGCACGGCGGCTTCATCTCGCAGCCTCTGGCGATCGTCGTGATCGGCGGGCTCGTGTCGTCCACGGTGCTGACGCTCGTCGTGCTGCCGGTCATCTATTACCTGTACGAACGCATCGGCGAACGCCGGGCCGATCGTCGTGCGGCGGAGGCTCGGCCGGAGGAGGCGGCCGAGGCGGCCGAGGTGACCGAGCAGACTGCCACCGGGGCGTGACCTCGGCTGGCGTGCCGGGTGCGGCCGTGGCCGTGCACGTCGCGGCGACGGGCCGTGCACACGCCCCCCAGAGCAGGACCTGAGCGGCGTGTCGGCCCGCTCGCGGGTCGGGTTCGGTACGCCGCGATGCGGCAGGTGGGTCGGGTTCGGCGCCGACACGTGCCGGAAAGGCGGGCGAGTCCGTGCCCGACGGGCCGACGCGCTGGCCCGACGGGCGCGAACTCGACCGTGATGGCGTGCCGCGGGGCTCCGCTCGCCGATCGCACACGAGGAGGCGGGGCTTCCGGTTCGCCGGAGGCTCGGGTATCGTAGGTGGGTCGGCTCAAGACACCGCGCCTGTGGCGCGAGCACATCGGCACCTGCGGGTGCCGATCATGCACAGCTTTGAACAGCACGAGGGTTTGTACGTCTTGTGGGCCGGATTCCCGTCGAGTCACGACGGGATGAATTCACGATTGTGAACGGTCCTGGTCAACGGCTGCCCGGGTATTTCTTCGCGTCATCTCTGACAAGCCCGGAAAGAACTCCTCCATGTCTCCTTACGACAACTCCCGCCCGCGCACCGACCGCACCGGCGGGGCTCCCAAGGCCGGCTCGAAGAGCCCCAAGCACCGCGGCCACCGCGCCGACGAGGTCGGGGCCCCGGCTCCCAAGAAGCGTTGGGACGCGAGCGAGCGCGCCGAGCGCGGTCGCCGCGAGTTCGGCACCCGCGACGGTGGCGGCAACCGTGCCCCCGGCGCCGCCCGCTCGGACGACCGTCGCCCCAACTGGGAGCCGCGCGAGAAGTCGGCCGGCGGCAACCGCTTCGGCAACCGTGACTTCGACAGCCGCAACGGCGAGCGTGGCCGCGAGGCCGCCCCGCGCTTCGGTCGCGACGGTGGCCGTGAGGCCGCCCGCGGCTACGGCCGCGACGGCGGACGCGAGGCCGCCCGCGGCTCCGACCGCGGTCCCCGCTCGTGGGACCGCTCGGACCGCCCCGCCCGCGACGATCGCGCTCCTCGCGACGACCGCGGCGCCCGTAGCTTCGACCGCAGCGACCGCCCTGCCCGTGACGACCGCTCGCGCGACGACCGCGCACCGCGTTCGTACGGTGACCGTCCCGAGCGCGGTGACCGCGCCTCCGGCGGCTACGACCGCGACACCCGCCCGGCGCGTAGCTTTGACCGCGACGCCCGTCCGGCGCGCAGCTTCGACCGCGACTCCCGCCCCGCCCGTGACGACCGCTCGCCGCGTTCGTACGGTGACCGTCCCGAGCGCGGTGGCCGCGCCTCCGGCGGTTTCGACCGCGATGCCCGCCCGGCCCGCAGCTTCGACCGCGCCCCCCGCAGCAACGACCGCGGCGACCGCACGGCACGCGTCGGCGACCGGTCGAGCGACTTCTACCCGAAGCGCGACGCGGTGACCCACTACTCGCCCGAGGACGACGTCAAGCTCGAGAAGCTCAAGGCAGAGGTCGTCACCGCGGCCGACGTCGAGGGCGTGAGCTTCGGCGACCTGGGCCTCGGCGACAACATCGAGCGTCAGCTGGCCTCGATGGGCGCCGCCGCCCCGTTCGCGATCCAGGCGGCGACGATCCCCGACGTGCTCGCCGGGCGCGACGTGCTCGGCCGCGGCCGCACGGGCTCGGGCAAGACGATCGCCTTCGGCGCCCCGCTGGTCGAGAAGCTGATGGAGAACAACGGCGCGAAGAACCGCAAGATGGGCCGCAAGCCCCGCGCGCTGATCCTCGCCCCGACCCGCGAGCTCGCGATGCAGATCGACCGCACCGTGCAGCCCATCGCCCGGTCGGTCGGCCTCTTCACCACGCAGGTCTACGGCGGCGTGCCGCAGCAGCGCCAGGTGGGTGCGCTCAACCGCGGCGTCGACATCGTGATCGGCACCCCCGGGCGCATCGAAGACCTGATCGACCAGGGGCGCCTCGACCTGAGCGAGGTCGTGGTGACCGTGCTCGACGAGGCCGACCACATGTGCGACCTCGGGTTCCTCGAGCCGGTGCAGCGCATCATCCGCGAGACCGCGACCGTCCGCCCCGACGGCGCGCGCGCCCAGAAGCTGCTCTTCAGCGCGACGCTCGACAAGGGCGTGGCGAAGCTCGTCGACGAGTTCCTCGTCGACCCGGCCGTCCACGAGGTCGCCGGCGAGGACCAGGCCAGCGCCACGATCGACCACCGCGTGCTCCTGATCGAGCAGCGCGACAAGACGGCCGTCATCGAGCAGCTCGCCTCGGGCAGCGGCAAGACCCTGGTCTTCGCCCGCACCCGCGCCTTCGCCGAGCAGCTCGCCGACCAGCTCGAGGACGCCGGCATCCGCTCGACGAGCCTGCACGGCGACCTGAACCAGGCCCGCCGCACGCGCAACCTGCAGCTGCTCACCAGCGGCAAGGTCAACGTGCTCGTCGCCACCGACGTCGCCGCCCGCGGCATCCACGTCGACGACATCGAGCTCGTCGTCCAGGCCGACATGCCCGACGAGTACAAGACCTACATGCACCGCTCCGGCCGCACCGGCCGCGCCGGCAAGGAGGGCACCGTCGTCACGCTCATCACGCGTCAGCGCCGCCGTCGCATGGAAGAGCTGCTCGACCGCGCCGAGATCGACGCCGAGATGATCGAGGCCCGATCGGGCGATCGCCTGATCGACGAGCTCGCGGGCGTGCAGGCCTAGCGAGCCGTCCTCAGGGGCGCGCACCGCGCCTCCTGCTCTCGAACCCCGTTCCGATCGATGGACCCCGCAGCTCGCGGGTTCGTCGATCGGAACGGGGTCCTTCGTCGTGCTCGGGCGCTCGTGAGACCCCAGGAAGTCGCCGAGACACCCGTGCGCGCGTGGGGGGCTGGGCGGGTTCCTGGGGCTTCGGCGCGGCGGGCGGCAGGCGCCGGGGCTAGCGGCGGTCGAGCAGGCCGCGCACGTAGGAGGCCTGGCCGAGGTGCTGCACGCAATCGGCCAGGATGCTCACGAGGCGGGCGCCCGCGGTGACCGGCGGGTCCCACGCGTCGTCGACCACGTCGTCGTAGGAGGCGCCGTCGAGGTCCTCGAGATAGGCCCGCGTCCGCAGCGTGACGGCCTCGAGGTAGCCGATCAGCAGCTCGGCGTCGACCCGCACCGCGGCCACGTCGGACGGCGACATGCCGTAGCCCATCTCGGCCGGCGAGAACGGCAGGGCGAACGACTCGGCCCAGCCGTCGGCGGTCCACACCTGGTCGGACGCCGCGAGGTCGGCGATCTGGACGTCCTGCCCGCGGGCGGTGTGCCAGACCAGCCAGGCGATCGTGTTCGCCTCGGCGTCGGGGCGCCAGGCGAGGTCGTCGACCGACAGGCCGGCGACGGCCCGTTCGGCCACGGCCGGGAGGCGCGAGAAGGCTTCGAGGAGGACGTCCGAGGGGGTCATCGGCCCACCCTACGACCGGCCGCGGGCGCCGGGTCCGACCGGACGCGGCGCCGCGGTCGGCGTCGTCGCGTTCCGGTCGGCCTCGCCGCCGGGCTCGGGGCTCGGGGTCGCACCACGCTCGCGTCGTCGAACCGTCGTCCCGGGTGGTTCGACGACGCGACGGTGGTGCGACCCGGCGTCCGAGGCTCGCCCGGGCTCAGGCGTCGGCGGTCTCGCCCGCGGCAGCCTCGGCTGCGGCAGCGTCGCCCGCGACGGCTTCGCCCTCGGCGGCCGTGCGCGTCAGCGAGTCTCCGATGGCCCGCATGGCGACGGCCAGGAAGTCGAGGTGGTTCGGGTCGACCGCGTCGCGGAACGCGCGACGGTAGAACTCGTCGATCTGGTCGATGGCCTCTCGTCCGGCCGGGGCGAGTTCGAGCAGCACGCTTCGTCGGTCGGAGGGGTGCGGCTGCCGGGTGATGTACCCGCCGCCCTCGAGTCGGTCGACGAGGCTGGTGGTCGCTCCGGTCGACAGCTCGAGGAACTCGGCCGCCCGCTTCGGCGTCGTGTCGTGGTCGTTCGCGATGAAGGTCAGGCACCGGAGGTCGGTCGTCCCCATGCCGAAGAAGTCGGCGACGAGCTTCTGCACGCGGTCGCCCTGCTGTTGCAGCGACCGGTAGGCCTCGAGCACCAGCGTCACGTCGAGCTGGCCCTCGTCGTCGAGGGGAGGAGCGGAGCCCGCGGGCGGCTGGGGCGAGACGTCGGTCATGGCGGGCTCTCTGCGGGCGACGGAGGCGGACGGGGACGAGGTAGAGGACGGGGAGGCGCGGCCCGCGACCCCGGGGAGGGCTCAGTTTAGCTCGTCGGGTGAGTTGTTCGAGTCTCGAATCACCTGCACCGCGTGGCCTGCGCCCTGGGTGGTCGGCCGACGGGTCGGGTCGGCACCCCGTCCGAGCGGTCCATCGACCAAAAGATTAGGTTAGCCTTACCTCATGTCGACCCGTCGATCGCCCGTCAAGCCCGCCGACCCCCGCGTCCACCGTCTCGAGGTGCTGCGCTCGGAACGCGTCTCGCCGAGCTTCCAGCGGGTCACCGTCGTCGGCGACGATCTGCACGAGTTCGGCGACATGGGCTTCGACCAGTGGTTCCGGCTGTTCCTGCCACAGCCCGGCAGCGACTCGCTGAGGTTGCCGCGGGCCAGCACCTCGCTCTGGTACGCGCAGTACCTGGCGATCCCCGAGGCCGAGCGACCGCACTGCGCGAACTACACGGTGCGCGAGTTCCGGCCGGCCGGGTCGGGGCCGGACGTCGCCGCCTCGCGCGCCGAGCTCGACGTCGACTTCGTGCTGCACCGCGGCGGGTCCGGCGAGCTCGAAGGAGGCGCGGCGATCTGGGCCAGCACCGCCCGTCCCGGCGACGCCCTCGGCCTGCTCGACCAGGGCGTGCTCTTCAACCCCCCCGACGACGCCTCCGAGATCCATCTGGTCGCCGACGAGACCGGACTGCCGGGGACGGAGGGGATCGTGCGGTCGCTGCACCGCGCCTCCGTGGGGTCGGTGATCCAGGAGGTGCCGACGCGCGCCGACGTGCGGCCGCTCGACGCACCCGAGGGCGTCGAGGTGACGTGGGTGGTGCGGGACGAGCTCGACGCGGCCGCGTTCGGCGACGACGTCGACGGCGGTGGCGTCGACGGCGGCGGCCGAGGAGGGCGCGACGCCGGGGCGGTCGCTCCGGGGGAGGGGGCGCTCGCCGCCTTGCTGTCCCGGTCGGCGGCCGACCCGCGGGCCTACGCGTACGTCGTCGGCGAGTCGGCGCTCGCCACCCGCGGTCGACGGCACCTGCACGCGGCGGGCCTGCCGAAGGACCGCATCACGTTCTCGGGGTACTGGAAGCGCTGACGCCGAGGTCGCGGATGGGCGCGGCGCGGGGGCCCGGCCGTGAGGTCGCACCACCGTGTGGTCGTCGAACCACCGTCCGGCGTGGTTCGACGACACGACGGTGGTGCGACCCGGTCGCGGACGAGAGCGGGGGAGGCGCCGGTCACCAGGCGGCGGGCAGCGGGTCCCCGGTGGCGGGCGGGTGCTCGACGAGGGCGACGGCGTCGTCGCGGCCGACGTGGCCGGGGAAGTTGTAGCGCGCGAAGCGTCCGCTCGGGTCGTGGATCGACGTCGGCATGGCGATGGAGGTGCGGCGCAGGGCCTCGGCCAACACGGCGGTCGAGGTCGGGTCGAGGGTCGCGTCCTTCCGGTCGCGCAGGATGAACTCGACCCGCGCCTCCTGGGCCACGACGCGCAGGATCAGCACGCGGACCCCCGTCCCGGCGATCGTCGTCGACAGCACGGCACGGTCGACCGAGGCGAGCGGGATCGACCGACGCCGGCCGGCGCGCAGCAGATCGGCGTCGAGATCGACCCACGGCTGCGGGTACCGCGCGTTGCGGATCACCGTGACCAGCCCGAACAGGGCGGCGGTGACCAGGGCCCCGAACGACAGGGACACCAGCGTGGGCGCACTCGACTCGACGAAGCGGGCGAAGATGCTCGTGCCCTGGAGCGCCGCGAACACGATGGCGAACGACGTCACCCCGACCCACGTCGACCACCAGCGGCGCCGGCCGATGCGCACCCAGCCGTGCGGCAGCTCGGCGGGTGCCGGGTCGGGATCGGCCGGGTCGGGCTCGGTCGGGCCGTCGGGAGGCGCGGGCGCGTCGTCGGGATCGCTCACCCGACCGACGCTACCGGGGTCCGCGAGGGGAGGTGCGGGTCAGCCGCGCAGGACGCGGGCCTCCCACGGCGCGAGCGTCAGGCCGGTGGCGCCGGGCCGGGTGCCGATCACGACCTGCGGCACCGAGCGGCGCCGCAGCGCCGGGTGCAGGGCCGGATCGAGCTCGTAGGGCTCGCCCGACCAGTTGGCCAGGACGAGCAGCAGCTCGTCGCCGAGCGTGCGGGTGAAGGCGTGGAGCCGCTCGTCGTCGGGTGCGAGCAGCTCGAACGACCCGAGCGCGACGACCGGCGACTCCTTGCGCAGCGCGATCAGGCGCCGGTAGTGCTCGAACACCGAGCGGTCGCCGGCCGCCCGGTCGGACTCGACGTCCACGGTGTCGTCGTTCGCGACCAGCTCGATCCACGGGGTGCCGGTGCTGAATCCCGCCGCCGCGCCTCCTGACCAGGGCACCGGGGTGCGCGCGTTGTCGCGGCTGCGGAGACGCAACGCCTCGAGCAGGGCCTCGGGGTCGGCACCGGCCGCGACCGACTCGTCGTACCAGTTGATCGACTCGATGTCGCGGTACTGGTCGATCGAGGTGAACCCGGCGTTCGTCATGCCGATCTCGTCGCCCTGGTACACGTAGGGCGTCCCGCGGTGCAGGTGCAGCACGGTCGCGAGCAGCATCGCCGACTCGACCCGGTACCGGTCGTCGTCACCGAAGCGCGACACCGAGCGGGGCTGGTCGTGGTTGCCGAGGTAGAGGCTGTTCCAACCCCGGTCGGCGAGGCCCTCCTGCCAGCGCGCCAGCGAGCGCTTGAGGGCCACGAGGTCGAACGGCAGGTCGTCGAACTTCGAGGCGGGGCCGTGGTCGAGGCCGACGTGCTCGAACTGGAAGACCATGTCGAGCTCGTGCCGGTCGGCCGCCGTGAAGAGCTTCGCGTCGTCGACGGTCACGCCCGGCATCTCGCCCACCGTGATCAGCTCGCGGTCGGTGCGGTGCGCGAAGACCTCACGGTGCATCTCACGCAGGTGGTCGTGGATCTGCCCGCCCATCACGAAGTGCGCCGCACCCGGCGCGAGCGACGAGGGCTCCTTCGCGATGTGGTTGATCACGTCCATGCGGAACCCGTCGACGCCCCGGTCGAGCCAGCGGTTCATCATGTCGAAGACGGTGCGACGCAGGTCGGGGTGCTCCCAGTTCAGGTCGGGCTGCTTCGACGCGAACATGTGCAGGTAGTACTGACCGGTGGTCTCGTCGAGGGTCCAGGCCGGGCCGCTGAAGGCGCTGCGCCACGCCGTCGGGTACGTGCCGGCCCCGGGCGTGCCGGCGGCGTCCGACCCCTCGCCCTCGGGCAACGGGTCGCGCCAGAGGTACCAGTCGCGCTTCGGGGAGTCCCGCGACGAACGGGCCTCGACGAACCAGGGGTGCTCGTCGCTCGTGTGGTTCACGACGAGGTCCATCACGAGCTTCATGCCGAGCGCGTGCACCTCGGCCACGAGTGCGTCGAACTCGTCGAGCGTGCCGAAGAGCGGGTCGACGTCGTCGTAGTCGCTGATGTCGTAGCCGTTGTCGGCCTGGGGCGAGCGGTAGATCGGCGACAGCCAGATCACGTCGACCCCGAGGTCGTGCAGGTGCCCGAGCCGCTGCCGGATGCCGCCGAGGTCACCGACGCCGTCGCCGTTCGAGTCCGCGAAGCTGCGCGGGTAGATCTGGTAGACGGTCGCGGTCGTCCACCAGGCGGGCGGGGCGGTGGGGGTGGTGTCGTTCGTCGTCGAGTCGCTCACGGGCTCAGCCTGTCACGGCCGGGGCGGCGCACCCTCGCGTTCGGCGGTGGGCGATTTGCCTAGGCAGGTGTTGTGCGCCGGTCAAGGGGGTCGGGCGGGGAGGCGCGGGTCGGCAGGGCGGGGTCACCCTCGCGTTCGGCGGTGGACTATTTGCCTAGGCAGGTGTTGTGCGCCGGCCGAGGGGGTGGGGCGGGAGGCGCGGGCTGGGTCAGGCGGGAGGCGCGGGTCGGGTCAGGGCGCGGCGCGGCCGAGCTCGCGCTCGATCAGCTCGAGGTCGATCTTGACGTGCTCCCGGGCGATGGCCGCGGCGTCGGAGGCCCGCCCCTCGCAGATCGCGGCGACGAGCGCCTCGTGGTCGGCGAGGGCCCGCAACTCCATCTCGCGCATGCCCTCCGGCCCGCCCCAGAGGTGCGCCGGGGCCGAGAAGCTCACCCGCGCCTCGAGGTCGAACAGCACCCCGCGCAGCGTGGCGTTGCCCGCGGCCTCGGCGATCGCGACGTGCAGGGCCTCGTCGGCCTGTTGCGACGCGAGGCCGGACGGGGCGTCGCGATAGCGCGCGAGCCGGTCGTGCAGGCGGTCGACGTCGTCGTCGGAGCGGTTCTCGGCGGCGGTCTCGGCGACGACGCCGTGCAGTCGGCTGATCGCCTCGCTCGTGTCGCGCAGGTCGGACCAGCGCGCCGAGAGCGTGCGGCGCACCACGTCGGCCCCGGAGCCGGGCGTCGCCGCCTGCACGAACGAGCCGCCCCCGCGCCCGCGCTGCGTCACGATCAGCCCCTGCTCGACCAGTCGGGCCAGGGCGGCGCGGACGGTCATGCGGCCGACCCGCAGCGAGGCGGCGAGGTCGCGCTCGGCCGGCAGGCGCGAGCCGGGCAGGTACTCGCCGATCGTGATGGCCGTGACGAGCCGGTCGGTGATGTCGTCGACGCGGGTCGTGGGGGCGAGGGGCGCCCCGAGCGCGCCACCGAGGGCGCCGTCGACCGCGGCGTCCGGGCGTGCGCCGCCCGCGCCTCCTCGGCTGTCGTCCTGGCTCATCGCGTCCCCGTCCCGGCTCGCCGAGCCGTCGTGCGTGGAGCGGCCGGGGTCCCGTCGTGTTACGAGCAGATTAAGGCATCGAGAAAGGTCTTGTCGCGAGACCTTAGGCGGGTGCATGCTCACCGGCATGTCCACGATCACCACCGGCACCGCCCCGTTCCACGACGCCGAGACCTGGTACCGCGTCACCACGCCCGACGAGCCGCGCGACGGTGCGCTGCCGCTCGTCGTGCTGCACGGCGGCCCGGGCATGGCCCACGACTACCTGCGCAACCTCGAGGCCCTCGCCGACGAGACCGGCCGCACGGTCGTGCACTACGACCAGCTCGGCTGCGGCCGCAGCACCCACCTGCCCGACGCCCCGGTCGACTTCTGGCAGGCGAGCCTGTTCGTCGCCGAGTTCGAGTCCCTCGTCGCCCACCTCGGCCTCGAGCGGTACCACCTGCTCGGCCAGTCGTGGGGCGGCATGCTGGGCGCCGAGATCGGCGTGACGGCACCGGACGGCTTGGTGAGCCTGGCGATCTGCAACTCGCCCGCGTCCATGCAGCTCTGGGTCGAGGGCGCCGCCGAGCTGCGCGCGCAGCTGCCGGCCGACACCCGGGAGGCGCTGGCCCGCCACGAGGCGGACGGCACGACCACCGACCCCGAGTACCTCGCCGCCACCCAGGCGTTCTACGAGCGTCACGTCTGCCGCGTGGTGCCCATGCCACAGGACTTCGTCGACAGCGAGGAGCAGATGGAGGCCGAACCGACCGTCTACCACACGATGAACGGGCCGAACGAGTTCCACGTCATCGGCACGATGCGCGACTGGACGATCGTCGACCGCCTGCCGTCGATCACCGCGCCGACGCTCGTCGTCGCCGGCGAGCACGACGAGGCCACCCCCGCCACGTGGCAGCCGTTCGTCGACGGCATCGCCGACGTCCGCTCGCACGTCTTCGCCGGGGCCAGCCACTGCTCGCACCTCGAGCAGCCCGAGGCGTTCCGCGCCGTCGTCGCCGGGTTCCTCGCGTCGCACGACGCCCCCGCCGAGGCGACGCGCGCCTCCTGACCGGCGTGACCCGCGCCTCCTGACGGGCGTGACGCGCGCCTCCCGACCGGCGTGGCCCGCGCCCCCCGAACCGGCGTGGGCCACGCCTCCCCACCGCACCGACCCCGTCCCCACCCGAGCGAGAGAGCACATCATGTCCCTGCACACGAAGGCCGCCGACGGCGGCGAGCTGAGCAACCAGCAGCAACTCGAGCAGTACGGCTACAAGCAAGAACTCAAGCGGTCGGTCTCGACCGCCGACCTGCTGATCTACGGCCTGATCTTCATGGTGCCGATCGCGCCCTGGGCGATCTTCGGCACCGTCTACAACGCGTCGTCGGGCATGGTGCCGCTGGTCTACCTCGTCGGCCTCGTCGCGATGATCTTCACGGCCCTCGCCTACGCGCAGATGGCGAAGTCGATCCCGCTGGCCGGATCGGTGTTCTCGTACGTCGGGCGGGGCATCCACCCCGTGGCCGGGTTCTTCGCGGGCTGGGCCATCCTGCTCGACTACCTGCTCGTGCCGACGCTGCTCTACGTCTTCGCGGCCGAGTCGATGATCGGCATCTTCCCGGGGACCGCCCGCTGGATGTGGGCGCTGGTCTTCGTCGCGATCAACACCGCCGTGAACCTGCTCGGCATCAGCTCGATCAAGCTGATGAACCGGGTGTTCCTCGCGATCGAGGTCGTCTTCATCGTGATCTTCGTCATCATCGCGGTGACGGCGCTGAACGGCGGCACGATCCCCGGCGCCGAGTTCACGACCGACCCGGTCTGGGACTCCAGCAAGGTCACCGCACCCCTCATCGCCTCGGCCCTGTCGATCGCCGTGCTGAGCTTCCTGGGCTTCGACGGCATCTCGACCCTCGCCGAGGAGAGCACCGGCAAGCGGGGCGGCGCCGGCAAGGCCATGATCATCGCCCTCTTCATCGTCGCGTTCTGCTTCGTGCTGCAGACCTGGCTGGCCAGCGCGCTCGCCGCGGGCCGCGACTCGTTCCCCGAGGGGGAGGCCGGCAACGCCTTCTTCGACCTGGTGCGTGAAGCGTCGAACAGCGGGTGGGCGACGGCGTTCTTCGTCGTCAACGTGCTCGCCGTCGGCATCGCCAACGCCATGGCCGCGCAGGCCGCGACCTCGCGCCTGCTGTTCTCGATGAGTCGTGACCGGCAGCTGCCGGCGTTCCTGTCGAGGATCAACACGCGCCAGGTGCCGCAGGCCGCGATCCTCGTCGTGTCGGCTCTCTCGGCCGTGCTCGTGATCGTGTTCGTCGGACAGATCGACGTCATCTCGTCGCTCGTCAACTTCGGGGCGCTCTTCGGCTTCCTGATGCTGCACGCGTCGGTCGTCGTGCACTACGTCGTCAAGAAGAAGTCGCGCAACTGGCTGCTGCACCTCGTCGTGCCCGTGGTCGGGTTCGTCATCATCGGCTACGTGCTCGTCAACGCGGCACCGGCGGCCAAGATCGGCGGGCTGATCTGGCTCGTCGTCGGCGCCGGGGTGTTCGTCTACTACCGCAGCCGAGGAGGCGCGGCGCCGACCCTCGGCCAGGGTGGCGACGACGAGGCGGTCACCGCCACCCCCGCGGCCGACTCGGAACGGCACGACGCGTGAGCGCCCCGGAGGCCGCCGCCGACGGCATCGACCACTTCCTCGGCAAGGAGCACGGTCGCCCGGGCTTCACGGCCTCGGTCGAGCCCGCGCTGCGCATCGAGCCCGGCACGGGGGAGCGCATCGGGTTCGAGACGAGCGACGCCGTCTACGCCGAGCTGCACGACCACCACGACCTGGCGAAGCTGTCGGTGCCGATCAACCCGGTCACCGGCCCGGTGTACGTCGAGGGTGCGCAGCCGGGCGACGCGCTCGCCGTGACGGTGCACGAGATCCGGCTGATCGAGCACGGCTGGTCGGTCAGCCTGCCCGGGTCGGGAGCGCTGCAGCACGTGATGGGCGACGAGATGTTCACCCGTCGCGTGCCGATCGACTCCGACGGGGTGCACGTGACCGACCGGCACGTCTTCGAGGCGCGGCCGATGATCGGCTGCATGGGCACCGCACCCGCCGAGGGCGAGAACTCGACGATCATGCCCGCGTACCCCCAGGGCGGCAACATGGACGTGACCGAGAGCACGGTCGGTTCGACGGTCTACCTGCCCGTGATGGTCGAGGGCGCGTACCTCTCGATCGGCGACGTGCACGCGATCATGGCCGAGGGCGAGTCGTCGTTCGTGGCGATCGAGGCCGAGGGCACCGCCGTCGTCTCGATCGACCTCGTGCCCGGGCTCGGGCTGCGGGCGCCGCGCATCGAGACCGCCGACGACTGGATCTTCGTCGGCCTCGGCGACCCGGTGCAGGAGAGCGTCCGGCGCGGCTACGAGGACGCCTTCTCGTTCTTGGTCGACGACCACGGCTGGTCGCGCGGCGACGCCTACGCCGTGCTGAGCGCGGTCGGGCACTCGCGGCTCGGCGGACCGACCGGGTCGGCCGCACCCGACCCGTTGCACCCGTTCGCCGCCGTCGGCGCCGTCACGCTGCACCGCGTCCCCAAGAGCGTGCTCTAGCGCTCGTCGTGCGGCGTCGCGTCGCGCGGCGTCGCACCTCACCGCACCGCCGACTGGACGTCGCACCGCCGAATCCGGCGGTGCGACGTCCAGGAGACGGTGCGACAGGCTCAGGAGGCGCGGCGCCGGCCGAGGAGGCGCGGCGTCAGCCCCAGAGGCGCGTCGCGATCGAGCCGATCAGGTCGTCCGTCGGCACGTTCGTCTGGTCGACGGTGACGACGACGTCGTCGCGCACCCAGTAGGTCTGCGTGCGGTCGACCGGGTACTGCGGGTCGGGCGTCACGAGCTGGCAGCTGCGGCCGTCGTGGACGGCGGTGCAGGTGTAGCCCTGCGACGCGAAGCCGTCGAGGGCCGCGGCGCCGGCCGCGGGTTCGAGGTGCCCCATCGCGACCGAGATGCCGGAGACGTCCGAGCGCGGGTCGCGCCAGAGGCAGGACAGCTCGGTGGCCGCCGCGACGACGTCGCGCGCACCGGCCCCGGCGGGCGGGGTGGTCGGCGTGACCACGCCCGAGCTCGTGCCCGAGCCGCCGAACTCGACCGGGTTGAGGGGGATGTCGCCGAAGGTCGAGGCGTAGGTCGCCTGGTCGACGATGTCGGTGCAGTCGGTCGGCAGGGCGACGGGAGCCGACCCGCCGGGATCGGAGGCGGTCGGCTCGGGCGTCGGCGCGCCCGAGGGGGTGCTCGACGGGTCGGCCGTGCTCGTCGACGTCGGACCGGTCGACGCCGAGCCGGACGCCGACGGGTCGGGGGTCGCGCCGCCGGGGCCGGTCGTGCAGCCCGTCGCGAGGGCCAGGACGAGGCCGATGGTCGCCCCCGTGGTGATCGCCGTGTGCCTCATGGTCGTGCCCCTCTGATCGTCGTCGACGGCCGTCGCCCGTCGGCTCCGACGCTACCGACCTGTCTGCCCGTAGGACTCGTCCTGCAGGATGACCTGGAGCCCGGGCGGGTCACGATCGTGTCACGGCGGTGGCTCGTCGCCGGTCCGGCACGGGATGCGAGACTGGTCGGCAACGACACGGCCGTCACCGACGACGGCGCACGGCGGGCACGACGAGGCCCGCCCCACCAGAGAGGGTGGCCGATGAGCACGCAGCAGCACGCGTCCGAGCACGAGCACGAGGCCGGGGCGACGACCGACGCGGGCGGCGGGGGCGACGTGACCCGCGCCTCCTCGTCCGGGGCGTCGGCCGCATCGGACGGGCCGACCGGGCCGACCACGTCGGCGGCCGACCTCGTGGTGCACACGGTGCGCGTGCACCGCAGCGACGAGCCGCTGGCCCGCGAGGACGAGCTCGCCTGGCGCCTGGCCGCGCTGGCGACCGACGACGCCCCGATCGACGACGACGTCACCGAGATGGTGATCAACCGCCTGATCGACAACGCCGCGGTCTCGGCCGCGTCGCTGCTGCGGGCCCCGGTCGCGGTCGCCCGCGACCAGGCGCTGGCGCACCCGCCGACCACGGGAGGCGCGGGCTCGCAGGTCACGGGCGTCGCGCCGGAGCACCCCGTCTCGCCCGAGTGGGCCGCCTGGGCGAACGGGGTCGCCGTGCGCGAGCTCGACTTCCACGACACGTTCCTCGCCGCCGAGTACTCGCACCCGGGCGACAACGTCCCCGCGCTCGTCGCCGTGGCACAGCACCGCGGACTCGACGGCGCGGCCCTGCTCCGCGGCATCGTGACCGGGTACGAGGTGCAGGTCGACCTCGTCCGAGCGATCAGCCTGCACGCCCACAAGATCGACCACGTCGCGCACCTCGGCCCCTCGGTCGCGGCCGGGCTCGGCACGATGCTCGGGCTGTCGACCGAGGTCGTCCACCAGGCGATCGGCCAGGCGCTGCACACGACGACCGCCACGCGGCAGTCCCGCAAGGGCGCGATCTCGTCGTGGAAGGCCTACGCGCCGGCCCATGCGGGCAAGGCCGCGGTCGAGGCCGTCGACCGGGCGATGCGCGGCCAGGGCAGCCCCGCCCCGATCTACGAGGGCGAGGACGGCGTGATCGCCTGGCTGCTCGACGGGCCCACCGGGTCGTACGACGTGCCGCTGCCGGCACCGGGGGCGTCGAAGCGCGGCATCCTCGACACGTACACGAAGGAGCACTCCGCCGAGTACCAGGCCCAGGCCTGGATCGACCTGGCCCGTCGCCTGGGCCGCTCGCACCCGGAGCTGCGTGACGCGTCGCGGGTGCGGAGCATCGTGCTGCACACCAGCCACCACACCCACGTGGTGATCGGCTCGGGCGCGGGCGACCCGCAGAAGTACGACCCGACGGCCAGCCGCGAGACGCTCGACCACTCGATCCCGTACATCGTGGCCGTCGCCCTGCAGGACGGCGAGTGGCACCACGAGCGCAGCTACGCGCCGGCCCGCGCACAGCGGCCCGACACGGTCGAGCTGTGGCAGCGCATCACCACGGCCGAGGACCCCGCGTGGACGGCCCGGTACCACTCGACCGACCCGGCCGAGAAGGCCTTCGGCGGCCGCATCGAGGTCGAGTTCGTCGACGGCACGACGCTCGTCGACGAGATCGCCGTCGCCGACGCGCACCCACTCGGGGCGCGGCCCTTCGGTCGTGACGACTACGTGCGCAAGTTCCGCACGTTGGCCGAGGACGTGCTGCCCGACGCCGAGGTCGAGCGGTTCGTCGACCTGGCCACGCGCCTCCCCTCGTTGACGGCCGACGAGGTGCGACAGCTCGGCATCGTCGCCCCCGACGCCCTCGCGGGTGCCGCGGCCCAGCCGGGCGGGCTGTTCTGATGCTGTACTCGACGGTGACCGCGGCCGACAAGCGCGCGGCGTTCCGGGCCGGGCTCGCCGACGAGCGCACGATGACGTTCCCCGGGGCGTTCACCCCGCTGACCGCCCGCCTCATCGAGCAGAAGGGCTTCGACGGCGTCTACGTGTCGGGCGCCGTCATGGCGAACGAGCTCGGGCTGCCCGACATCGGCCTCACCACGCTGACCGAGGTGGCGACCCGGGCCGGGCAGATCGCGTCGATGACCGACCTGCCCGTGCTCGTCGACGCCGACACCGGGTTCGGCGAGCCGATGAACGTCGCCCGCACCGTCCAGGCCCTCGAGGCCGCGGGCGTGGCCGGGCTGCACGTCGAGGACCAGGTCAACCCCAAGCGCTGCGGCCACCTCGACGGCAAGCAGGTCGTCGACGCGGCCACGGCCGCCGGCCGCATCCGGGCCGCCGTCGACGCTCGCCGCGACCCGTCGCTCGTCATCATGGCGCGCACCGACGTGCGGGCGATCGACGGGCTCGACGCGGCGGTCGACCGGGCGCGCGCCCTCGTCGACGCCGGTGCCGACGCGATCTTCGCCGAGGCGATGGCCGACCTCGCCGAGTTCGAGGCGATCTGCTCGGCGCTCGACGTGCCGGTGCTCGCCAACATGACCGAGTTCGGCAAGAGCGCGCTCTTCACCCACCAGCAGCTGCACGACGTCGGGGTGAGCATGGTGATCCACCCGGTGTCGCTCATGCGCGCCGCGATGGGCGCGGCGTCGCGGGCGCTCGACGCCCTGGCCGCCGAGGGGACGCTCGAGTCGCAGGTGCCGACGATGCAGACCCGGGCCGAGCTCTACGAGCTGATCGACTACCCCGGCTACGCCCGCTTCGACGCCGGCGTCTACGACTTCACGCTCGAGGGGTAGTCGGCCGCGGCTGCTCCTGACGCCGGCGCCGGTGCCGGACACCGCCGTGTGGACAGCGCACCGCGTCGTGCGGCGGCGTGCTGTCCACTCGGCGGTTCTCGACGCACCCAGGTCGTATCGTCCACAGGGTGCGGTAGGCGGGCGGTCATCCACAAGAAGGCTCAGGAGTCGCGGCCGGCTTCGACCGGCCGCCGAACATCGACGGATGGACGACGACCTCCCCGACCTGATCTTCTCCGCCACGCCGGGTGCCCAGTCACGTGAGGCGCGCGCCCTGCGACGCGACGCCGCCGCAGGACGACTCGTCCGCGTCCGACGAGGCGTCTACGTGCCGACGGAGGACTGGGCACGACTGAGGCCCTGGCGTCGCCACGTCGTCCGGGTGCGGGCCGCCGTGTCCGCGCTCCCCGCCGACTGCGTCGTGTCCCACGGGTCGGCCGTCGCCGTCCACGGGCTGCCGAGCGTCCAGGGCGACCCGCGTCGGGTGCACGTGATCGACCGGCGTCGGGCCACGACCCAGAGCACGCCGGTCCTCGTGAAACACGCGGTCGGTCTCGAGGACGACGAGGTCGAGCCGGTCGGCGGCCTGCTGGTCACGAGCGAGGTGCGCACCGCCTACGACGTCGCGAGGTCGTCCGGGTTCGACGACGGCGTCCTCTGTCTCGACGGCGTGATGCGTCGTCGGCTCATGGTCGCCGGTCGGCTTCCGAGGACTGACGAGATGCGCGCCCGGACCGACGATCTGCGCGACGAGTTGCGCCTCCGGTTCGGGGCGATGGCTGACCGCACGGTCGGACGACGGGGTGAGCTGGGACTCGAGCGGGCGGTGTCGTTCGCCACGCCCCTGTCCGAGAACGGCGGGGAGTCTCTGGTGCGAGTCGCGTTGCATCGGCTCGGTGCGCCTCCGCCGATCCTCCAGGAGGAGTTCTTCGACGCCCGTGGATTCGTCGGACGATGCGACTTCTTCTTCGCCGCGTTCGGGCTCGTGCTCGAGTTCGACGGTTTCGGCAAGTACTCGGACCCTCGCATGCTCGCGGGGTCGTCCCCGGCCGAGGTCGTCAGACGTGAGAAGAAGCGCGAGGCTCGGCTGCTGGCGACGGGCCGGGTCCGACGCGTCGAGAGGTGCGACATCGACGACGTGCTCGACCCGCGACGGCTGGCGGCGATCGTGCGGCGTGGCGGGGTGCCGCTGCGGCCGGGCCGGGCCCAGGCCTCGTGGTCGTGAGGGTGCGCTGTCGGCACGGGCTGGGCGGCGCCCTGGCAGCGAACCCCGGAGTGGACAGCACGCCGTGACGTGCGGCGGTGTCGTGTCCACTCGGCGGTGCGGCGGGGTGCGCAGCCGTCCGGTGCGGCGACGTGCGGTGCGGTCAGGCGAGGTCGGCGAGCAGGGCGGCGACGAACTCGGTGCGCTCGACCATGCCGCGCACGCTGATCCACTCGTGGCGGGCGTGGGCGCCACCGCCGACGCCGCCGACCCCGTCGAGCACGGCGAGGCCGAGCGCCGCGGCGAAGTTGCCGTCGCTCGCACCGCCGACCGACACCTCGCGCAGCTCGAAGCCGAGCGACGCGGCGACCCCGGCGGCGCGTTCGTACAGTGCGCCCGTCGCGGCCGAGCGTTCCATCGGCGGTCGGTTCCAGCCGCCGGTGACCGTCACCGAGGCCTCGGGGTCGTGGGCGGTCAGCCCCGCGAACACCCGCTCGATGCGCTCGGCCTCGGCCGTCGAGGTCACGCGGACGTCGACCATGGCCCGGGCGTAGCCGGCCTTCACGTTGGTGCGGGTGCCGCCCTGGAGGACTCCCACGTTGAGCGACGTGCCGGCGTCGACGTCGGCGGCCGCGTGCAGCGCCAGGACGATGCGGGCGATCTCGTCGACGGCGCTCGCACCGGAGCGCGGGTGCAGCCCGGCGTGCACCTCGACCCCGAAGGCCTCGACCTCGAAGATGCCGACGCCCTTGCGGGCGGTCTTGACGGCGCCGTCGGCGGCGGACTCGAAGACGAACACCGCGCCTCCTCGTCCGCACTCACGCTCGATCGCCTCGCGCGAGGCGATGCTGCCGACCTCCTCGTCGCCGTTCAAGAGGAGCCGCACGTTCGGACGGGGCAGCCCCAGCCGGTCGCCGACGGCGAGGGCGTTGCCGAGCTGGATCAGCCCGGACTTCATGTCGAAGACGCCGGGGCCCGTCATGCGGTCGCCCTCGACGGTCACGGGCCAGGCGGCCGTCGTGCCCTCGGACCACACGGTGTCGTAGTGACACAGAGCCGAGACCCACTCGGTCGACCCCGAGGGCGAGGGGTAGTCGAGGGTGACGGTGTCCCCGTAGCCCTCGACGACGTGCACGCGTCGGTCGGCGGGCGGCCCCACCGTCTCGCCGAGCCAGGCCTCGATCCAGCGGAGCCCGGCCTCGAGCAGGTCGACGTCGTCGGACGGCGTCTCGAGGCTCGCGTAGGTCGTCAGGTCGGCCACCATCGCGTCGAGGCGCGCCTCGACCTCGCGGCGCAGGGCGGTGACCTGGTCGGGCTGCAGGGCGTCGGGGCTCACGGTCTCGCTCTCGTCGGGCCCGTCGCGGTTCGCGGGCATCTGACCATCTCACTCCCGCGGGCGTGGTGGCGACCGGCCGGGAGGCGCGGCGCCGGTCCCGAGGAGGCGCGGTGCCGGTCCCGAGGAGGCGCGGTGCCGGTCCCGAGGAGGCGCGGTGACGGTCCCCGAGGAGGCGCGGTGCCGGTCCCGAGGAGGTGCACCCGGCTCTGTCGGAGGCCCCCGATACAGTCGGTGGCACCGACGACGGCACCAGCTGCCGCACCGACCGCGACACCGAAGAGGGGGCCCCGTGCGCATCCTGCACACCAGCGACTGGCACCTGGGTCGCACGCTGCACGGGGTCGACCTGCACGAGCACCAGCAGGCGTTCGTCGACCACCTGGTCGCGCTCGTGGCCGAGCGCTCGGTCGACGTCGTCGTGGTAGCCGGTGACGTGTACGACCGGGCCGTGCCCGCGGTGCCCAGCGTGCGCCTCCTCGGTCGGGCCCTCGCGGGGCTGACCGAGCACGCCACCGTGGTCGTCACGCCGGGCAACCACGACTCGGCGGTGCGACTCGGGTTCGCGGCCGAACTGATGCGGCCGGGGCTGCACCTGCGGGCATCGGTCGACCTGCTCGACGACCCCGTCGTCGTCGACGACCCCGACGGCCCCGTCGCCTTCTACGGGCTGCCCTACCTCGACCCCGACAGCGTGCGCCGGTCGCTCGCCCCGGCGGGGTCCGACGAGCCCCTGCCTCGCTCGCACGCGGCCGTCGTCGGCGCGGCGATGCAGCGCGTGCGCGACGACCTCGCCGGACGGCCGGGCACGCGGTCGGTCGTGCTGGCGCACGCGTTCGTGGTGGCCGCACGGGCCCCGGTGCCCGGTGGCGGTGGCAGCGGCGGTGGCGCCGTCGGGGGCGGCGCCGACGGCGACGCCCGGCCCGTCGAGTCCGGTGAGGACGTCGAACCCGGTGAGCAGGTCGACGGGACGACCGCACCCGAACGCAGCGAGAGCGAGCGCGACATCCGGGTCGGCGGCGTCGACTCGGTGCCCTCGACCGCGTTCGAGGGCGTCGACTACGTCGCCCTCGGCCACCTGCACGGGGCGCAACGGGTCGGCGCGTCGGGGCGCCTGCGCTACTCGGGCTCGCCCCTGGCCTTCTCGTTCGGCGAACGCCACCAGGTGAAGTCCACGACGATCGTCGACCTGGCCGCCGACGGCTCGGTCTCGGTCGAGCTCGTCCCCGCTCCCGTGCCGAGGCGCCTGGCCGAGGTGACGGACACCCTCGACGCCCTGCTCGACGGGCGCCACGACGACCTGCGCGACGCCTGGCTGCGGGTCTTCGTGACCGACCCCGTCCACCCCGAGCGCCTCTACTCACGCGTCGCCGAGCGCTTCCCGCACGCGTTGGCCATCCACCACACCCCGGTCGGCGCGGTCGACGCCCCGACGCTCGCCGCCGTCACGGCCGAGTCCGACCCGATCGAGGTGGCGGCCGACTTCGTCGCCTTCGCCTCGGGTGGGGCGCCCAGCGACGCCGAGCTCGCCGTCGTCCGAGCCGCCTACGAGGCCGCCAGGGCGAGCGAGGTGAGCGCGTGAACCTGCACCGACTGACCCTGCGAGCGATCGGGCCCTACGCGGGTGAGCACAGCATCGACTTCGCGGCCCTCGGCGCCTCGGGCACCTTCCTGCTCGAGGGGCCCACGGGCTCGGGCAAGTCGACCATCATCGACGCGGTCGTCTTCGCCCTCTACGGCGGGCTCGCCGGCTCGGCGTCGACACCCGACCGGCTGCGCAGCCACCACGCCGCTCCCGACGTCGAGCCCTTCGTCGAGCTCGTGTTCGAGAACGGTGCGGGCGTCCACCGCATCCGCCGGACCCCCGCGTACCGGCGACCCAAGGCGCGCGGCACCGGCACGACGCCGGCGAACGCGACGGCGAAGCTGTGGCGCCTCTCGTCTCCCGACGCCGTCGACGGCGAGATCGTCTCGATCAGCACCCAAGAGGCCGGGGCCGAGATCTCGCGCATCCTGGGGCTCACCCGTCAGCAGTTCGTTCAGACGGTCGTCCTGCCCCAGGGCGAGTTCGCCGCCTTCCTCCGCTCGACGGGCGAGAAGCGCAAAGAGGTGCTGCAGTCGCTCTTCGGCACCGAGATCTACGAGCGCACGACAGTCGAGTTGGTCGAGCAGCGCAAGGCCGCCCACGCGTCCGTCGCCGCGGCCGACCGCGAGATCGAGCTGGCCCGCGCGCGGTTGCTCGAAGCGAGCGGGCTCGAGGTCGACGCCCTCGACGCGGCCCTGACCGACGACCGCGGGGCCGCCCTGCTCGAAGCCCTCGAGGTCGAGGCGACCGAGGCCACGATCGGGCGGGCTCGCGTGCTCGAGGCGCGCGACGCCGCCCGTCGAGCGCTCGACCGGGTGCGGGCGCTGCGGCTCGCACTCGACCGGCGGGCCGACCTGATCGTCCGGCGGGCCCGCCTCGACGACGGCGAGGTCGAGATCACCGCGGCTCGAGGGCGCGTCGACGCCGCTCGACGGGCCGCGAGCGTGACCGACGCCCTGGCCGCGGTCGCGCGGGCGGCCGACGCCGAGCGCGACACGGCGTCGCGGCTGGCCGAGGCCACCCGCGGCGTCCCGGACGCCGACGGACCCGGGTCCGCCGCAGGCGGCGGGGCCCCGGCCCGCGCGGAACTCGTGGCACGTCGCGACGCCCGGCTCTCCGAACTCGCCCTCCTGACCGAGGCGGCCCGGACCGAACGAGCCCTGCCCGGTCGCCGCGCTGCCCTCGAGGCGGCCGAGCAGTCACTCGTCGACGCCGACGGGCGCCGCCGTGAGCTCGACGACCGCCTGGTCGCGGCCCCCGCCGACCGGGCCTCGCTCCTCGTCGAGCGGGAGGCCCTGGCGGACAGGTCGACCGACCTCGCCACCGCCGAGCAGGCGACGGTCGAGGCACGGCTCCGCCTGCGTGACCTCGACGACCTCGACGCCCTCGGTCGGGCCGTCGACGCGGCGTCCGCACGACTGGCCGACGACTCGGCGGCGGCCCTGCGGGCCCTGGACGACGAGGCCGGACTCCGCCGTCGGCAGATCGAAGGCATGGCGGGCCACCTGGCCGCGGGATTGGGCGTCGGTGACCCGTGCCCCGTGTGCGGCTCGCGAGAGCATCCGGCCCCCGCGTCCCTCCGGGCCGAGCACCCCACCGACGACCAGGTCGAGGCCGCGTCGCTGATCGCCCGCGCCGCCGAGGCGCGGCAGCGCGAGTCCGCCGCCCGGCACGCGACCGCCGAGGGGCGGGTCGCCGAGGCCCGCCGTGCCCTGGGCGACCTGACCCGCGACGACGTCGAGTCCGAGCTGGCCGGGCTGGCCCTGCGCGTGTCCGAGGCCACGCGGGCCCGGGCCGCCGTCGCGGCGGCCGACGCGGCCCTCGCGGCACACGACCACGAGGTCGACCGGCTGCGCTCCGAACTCGACGACCTCCGCGAACGGGCCGCCACCGGCCGGGAGCGCGTCGCCGCCGACCGACGCGCCGTGCTCGACGACGAGGCCGAGATCGCGCGACTGCTCGACGGTCGGGCCCCGACGGTCGCCGAGCTCACCGCATCGGTGGGTGACGGCGTCGACCGCGACACGCGCCTCCTGACCCTCCTCGACGCTGCGGACGTGGCGTCCGACGCGGCGGCCGTCCGACGCGCCGAGCTCGTCGCCGCCCTCGAGCGCAGCGGGTTCGACGACGTCGACCAGGTCGCCGACGCCGCCCTCGAGGCAGGCGACCTGGCCGCCCTCGAGGCGCGCGTGTCGGCCCACGAGCGCGAACGGGCCGTCGTCGAGGCCGGCCTCGCCGAGCCCGAGGTCGCCGTGCTGACCGGTGACGAGACGGCGGACGTCGAGTCGGCCGTCGAGGCCCTGGCCCTGGTCGAGGCCGAGCTCGACGAGGTCACCGACCGGGCCACCCGGGCCGGCGACAGGGCCGAGCGGTCGCGGCAGGCGCTGGGTGCCCTCGAGGCCGTGACCGCCGCCGCCGACGACACCGTCGAGCACGCCCGGGCGGTGGTGCGCATGGCGAACCTCGCCAGTGCGTCCACCGGCGAGAACGTCAAGGGCGTGACGCTCGGCACCTACGTGCTGCTGCGGCGGTTCGACGAGGTCGTGGCCGCCGCGAACGTCCGGCTGTCGGTGATGTCGAGCGGGCGGTACGAGCTCGCCTCGTCCGACGAGCGCGAGGTCGGGTCACGGTCGCGCAAGACCGGGCTCTCGCTGGTCATCCGTGACGCGACCACCGACACCACCCGCGACCCGGGCAGCTTCTCGGGCGGCGAGACCTTCTACGCCTCGCTCAGCCTCGCCCTCGGCCTCGCCGACGTCGTGCAGGCCGAGGCCGGCGGGCTCGAGCTCGGCACCCTCTTCGTCGACGAGGGGTTCGGCTCGCTCGACCCCGACACCCTCGACGCCGTCATGGGCGAGCTCGGCCGCCTGAGCGCCTCGGGCCGGGTCATCGGCATCGTCAGCCACGTCGACGAGCTCAAGCAGCGCATCGCCGACCGCGTCGAGGTGCGCCGTCGGCCCGACGGGTCGTCGGTGCTGCGCTCGACGGTCGGCTGAGGGCGCTGGCCGCGCTGGCTGCGCTGCCTGCGCTGGCCGCGCTGGCCGGGCTGGTTGCGCTGGCCGCGCTGGCCGCGCTGGCCGCGCTGGCCGCGCTGGCTGCGCTGGCCGCGCTGGCTGCGCTGGCCGCGCTGGCCGGGCTGGCCGCGCTGGCCGTGCTGGTCGTGCGACCCGCGCTTCCGGCGCTAGGCGATTTGCCTAGGCAGGGGTTTAACGCCGGATGAGGGGGTGGGGCCGAGCGGGGCAGGCGCGACGACCCCCGTCCGAGGGTGTTCACCGGATCATGCGCCCCCGTTCACGCGGCGGCCACCCGGCAGGAGTCTGCTGATCCCCGCCCCGTGACGACCTCGTCGCGCGGCGACCGGATCACGATCACGATCACAGGAGCAGACCCGTGCCGAAGACCACACCGAACCGCCGCCGGCGAACGGCCCTGACGACGGGGGCCCTCGCCACGGCCGCCGTCGCCGCCCTCGCCCTCAGCCCCGTCGCCGCGTTCGCGGCCACGCCCGCGAACGTCGCCCAGAACGGTGGTGCCGCCCGCAGCATCGACGACAGCACGCAGTTGCTGCTCGACTCGGTGAAGTCGGGGCCCGCGAAGAACGTCATCCTGCTGATCGGCGACGGCATGGGCGACAGCGAGATCACCTCGGCCCGTAACTACGCGTACGGCGCCGGCGGGTCGCTGCCCGGCATCGACGCCCTGCCCCTGACCGGCCAGTACACGACGTACTCGGTCTACCGGGACGGCGCGAACAAGGGCAAGCCCGACTACGTGCCCGACTCCGCCGCGACCGGCTCGGCCTGGGCCACCGGCACGAAGACCTACGACAACGCCATCTCGGTCGACGTCGACGGCGTGCCGCAGGACACCCTGCTCGAGATCGCCAAGGCCAACGGCAAGAAGACCGGCAACGTGTCGACCGCCGAGCTGCAGGACGCCACCCCGGCCGTCCAGGCGGCGCACGTCGCCGCCCGCAGCTGCTACGGCCCCGACAGCGTCACGCAGTGCGGTGCGGACGCCCTGGACCAGGGCGGCCTCGGCTCGATCAGCGAGCAGATCATCGGCACGCGCGCCGACCTCACCCTCGGAGGAGGCGCGGCCTCGTTCGGTCAGACGGCCCGCGCCGGTCAGTGGCAGGGCGACACCCTGTTCGCCCAGGCGCAGGACCGCGGTTACCAGGTCGTGCGTGACGCCGCCGGCCTCGACGCCCTGACGGCCGCCGACCAGGCGCAGCCCGTGCTCGGCACGTTCACCGACGGCAACTTCCCGACCCGTTACGCGGCGACGACGGCGACCGTCGGTGGCGCCGACCAGGCCCCGCAGACCTGCCAGCCGAACCCCGACCGGCTGTCGACCGGCCTCTCGCTGCAGTCGCTGACCGAGAAGTCCATCGACCTGCTCGACACCGGCGACCAGGGCTTCTTCCTGCAGGTCGAGGGTGCCTCGATCGACAAGCGCGACCACAGCGCCGACGCCTGTGGTCAGATCGGCGAGGTGCTCGACCTCGACGAGGCCGTCCAGTCCGCGCTCGCCTTCGCGGAGGCCGACGGGAACACCATGGTCATCGTCACGGCGGACCACGCCCACACGAGCCAGATCGTCGACTCCACGCCTCCCGCCACGCTCAGCACGGCGCTGACCACGGTCGACGGCACCACGATGAAGATCGCCTACGGCACGGCCGCGGCGGGTGGCTCGCAGCAGCACACCGGCACGCAGCTGCGCGTCGCGGGCTACGGCCCCGGTGCCGCGAACGTCGTCGGCCTGATCGACCAGACCGACAACTTCTTCACCATCGTGAACGCGCTGCAGCTCGACCGCGACCTCGACGGCCTGAGCGCCGCCGCGACGATCTCGGCTCCGACCGAGGTCGCCCCCGGCGCCGAGTTCCCGGTCAGCACCGCGGGCCTCGCCGGCGACCGCCAGGTCACGGGCACGCTCGACGTCGACGGCACCGTGACCGACCTCGGGATCGCCGACGTGGTCGACGGCGTCGCGACCTACACGGTCACGGCTCCCTTCGAACCCGGCAGCTACACCATCACGCTGACCGGCACGCAGAGCGGCACGACCCTGACCGCGACGGTCGCGGTCGTCGAGGGCGCCGTCACCCCGGCTCCGACGACGCCGCCCGCCGCGGCTCCCGCCGACGGTGCGAGCGCAGGAGGCGCGGGCACGGCAGGCGACGGACGCGGCCCCCTCGCGTTCACCGGCTCCGACGCCCTGCCCGCCCTGCTGCTCGCCCTGATGCTCGCGGGCTCGGGTGCCGCGCTCGTGCTGCGCCGTCGCCACCGTGCGGCGTCCGCGCAGGACGGCGTGCAGCTCTAGCCGCCCACGGCCTCGACACACGGGAGGCGCGGTGCCAGCCGGCACCGCGCCTCCTGCGTTCTCGGGTCGCGTCCGACCCGGGGGATCAGACCAGCGGGTCGCGGTCGGTCGAGCGGCGCTCGACGCGCTCGCCCGTGGCCGGGTCGACCGCGCTGCGGGTGGTCGACACGGTCGAGCGACGACGCGACGCGAAGACGATGCCGAGGATCGTCACGAGCACGCCGGCCCCGATGAGGATGTAGCCGATCAGCTGGATGTCGATGCCTGCGACCTGGAAGTCGAGAGCGAACGCGAGGACCGCGCCGATCACGATCAAGGCAATTCCGCCGCCGATGCTCATGGGGTCTCCTTCGTCCTGCGTCGCCCCGGGTGGGCGGCTGCGCCGACGCGAGGTCGGCGGGCCCCACAGTACCGACGGGCCGGGCCGGGCGGCCACGACGGGCCGGATGCGCTGAGAGGATGGTGACGCCCGTCACCCGAGCCCGCAGGAGTCCCCATGACCGGAGCCGTCGGCCCCGTGCCCCTCGACCAGCCGTACCACCGCGCCTCGCCGAAGGTCGCCGTCGTCCGGTTCTGGCGGAAGTACGCCACGTTCCACGGGCGGGCGAGTCGCAGCGAGTACTGGTGGTGGTTCGTCATCTCCCTCGTGTTCCAGGGGGCGCTGCAGGCCTGGGCCACGGGCAGCGGCGGCACGTCGACCTGGGCCGGCGGTGACGACGGCGACTGGACCTACATCGACCCCCAGGGCGTCGTCGTCGTGCTGTGGTCGGTCGTGAGCTTCCTGCCGACCGTCGCGCTGCAGTCGCGGCGTCTGCACGACGGGGGCTTCACCGCCTGGTACGTGCTCTTCTACCTGCTGCCGGTGCTGGGCTGGCTCACCCTGCTCGTCATGTCGCTGCTGCCGTCGCGCGCCTCGGGCGAGCGGTTCGACACGGGCGGCGAGCGCCAGTACCCGGGGCCCGCCTGACCGAGCGCCGTCAGAGGCGCGGTTCGGTCCAGTCCGCGGCCGAGCGGTCGGCGGCGGCCTTGCCGTAGACCAGCCAGGCGAGGGGGCCGATCAGCGGCAGGACGAACGAGAACACGGCCCAGCCGGTCTTGCCACCCGAGGTGAGCCCCCGCGACGAGAAGATGGTCGTCGCCGTGTAGATCCACAGCGCGAGCAGCAGCACGGTGACGCCGACGATGATGACGATGTGAGAACCCATCGACACAGGATGGCACCGCATCGGGCCCGACGTCCGGGGCGCCCACCTGGCGCCGGGGGGTTCCGAGGCCGCGCGACCGCCCGCTACTCTGTTCGGACTCCGGTGGGCCCGACCGCCGTGGTGGTCCCGTAGAGCGACGTCCGTCGCTCGTCTCCCGGTGGTGGACGCCCCGACGGCCGGGCCTCCGGAGCCCTGCTCCGCCCGTCGTCGACCGGTCCGGTCAGCCCTGTCGCGCCGCGTGCACCAGCTCGAGCGCCGCGCGCAGCCCCACCGCCGGCACCTGGCCGGGAGCGCTCGTCGCCCCCACCGACCCGAACGTGACGCACGACCCGAACGTCTCGCCCGCCAGTCGTGAGAGGACCCCCAGGGGCCCCATCGACATGGTGATCGCGGGCACGAGTCCGGCCCCGGCGCGGAACTCGGCCGTGGCCCGCAGCACGGTCAGCACGTCGTCCGTGCTCGAGGGCATGGCGGCGAACTTGACCACGTCGGCGCCGTTCTCCTGCTGCTCGAGCAGGCGTGAGACGATCTCGCCTTGCGCGGGGGTGCCGCTGAAGTCGTGCGACGACATCACGACGACGAGGCCGGCGTCGTGGGCCGCGTCGACCAGCCCGCCCAGCAGGTCGGGGTCGGTGTACATCTCGACGTCGACCGCGTCGACCAGGCCGGTGCCGATCGCCGAACGCAGCACGGCGTCGTAGGTGGCCGGGGCGACGTCGCGTTCGCCGCCCTCCGAACCGGTGCGCAGCGTGAAGAGCAGCGGCAGGTCGGCGTCGAGCGACCCGCGCACCCGCCGGACGACGTCGGCCACCAGGTCGAGGTCGGCGTGCCCGGTCGACCGGGTGCCGGTGCTCGCGGGACCGTCGGGGTCGGGCGCGGCGACGAAGGCGGCGTCGACGAAGTCGATGCGCAGTTCGACCAGCTCTGCGGTGTCGGCGTCGAGCGCCGAGGCGTCCTCGACGAGGGCGTCGGCGGTGCGGGCGACCAGCGGCACGCAGACCGCGGGGCGTCCGCTGCCGAGCACGAGGCGGCCGATCGACACCGGCGACGGTGCGGCCACGGTCAGCCCACCACGCTGTCGGTCGCGGAGCGCCCCGACACCGGCAAGCCGACGGAGGCGCGCATCGCCTCGCGCAGGACGGCCTCGTCGGCCACCGGCTCGTCCTGGGCGAGGCCGGAGAAGAGTCGCACCTGGCCCAGTGCCTGCTCGACGAGCATGTCGAGGCCGTTGAAGACGAGGCCGCCGTCGGACAGCCAGCGGGACGCGAGCCGGGTCGGCCACGGCTCGTACGCGACGTCGAAGAGGACCGACGAGGCGCTGCTCGGGCGGAGGTGCAGGTCGTCGGCCGCGCCACCGGGCAGCGTGCTGATGACGAAGTCGAGCGGCCCGAGCGACGGCAGCTCGGTGAGGGGCGCGATCATCACGTCGGCCCCGAGCTCGCCCGCGAGCGACGTCAGCTCGCCGGCCCGCATGGGGTTGCGCAGGTGGATGGAGAACGAGCGGGCGCCGAGGTCCCACGCCGCGGCCATGGCCGACAGGGCCGTCGCGCCCCCGCCGAGGATCGTCGCCGCCGCGGGTCGCGCGTCGTGGAACCCCTCGACGGTGCGGACGATGCCGTCGACGTCGGTGTTGTGCCCGTGCCGACGACCGTCGTCGTCGATCACGACGGTGTTCGCGACGCCGAGCCGTGCCGCCAGCGGCGAGACCGTGTCGAGCAGGGGCAGCACCTCGCGCTTGAGCGGCATCGTCAGGCTCAGCCCGCGCCAGCTCGCGTCCAGGCCGTCGACGAAGGCGGCGAGCCCGCCCGAGGTCACCTCGACGCGGTCGTAGTCGTACGGCAGGCCGAGGTGCTCGTAGGCCGTGCGGTGCAGCACGGGCGACAGGGAGTGCTCGATCGGCGACCCCAGGACGGCGAGACGGCGACGAGCGTCGGTCACGGGTGGACCCCCTCCTGACGCCCGCGGCTCGGACGACGACCCACCCTAACGCGAGGCCCCTGGGGCCACGACGCGAGGGGCCCGAGGCGGTGCGGGGCGCTCGCGACCGGCGCCGCGCCTCCTCGGCTCCGGGGTCTGGCAGGGTCGAGGCATGCAGATCCGACCCTTCGACGAAGCCGACACCGAGACCGTCGTGGCGCTCTGGGAGCGCTGCGGCCTCACCCGTCCCTGGAACGACCCGCGACGCGACATCGAACGCAAGCTGACGGTCCAGCGCGAGCTGTTCCTGGTCGGCGTGGACGACGAGGAGGCGCTGGTCGCCACCGCCATGGCCGGTTACGACGGCCACCGGGGCTGGGTCTACTACGTCGCCGTCGACCCGGACCGCCAGGGCCAGGGCTTCGGGCGTCAGCTCATGGCCGAGGTGGAACGCCTGCTGGTCGCCCTGGGGTGCCCGAAGGCGAACTTCCAGGTGCGCAGCGGCAACGAACGGGTGCGGGCGTTCTACGAGCACCTGGGGTACTCGGTCGACGACGCGTTCGGCATGGGGAAGCGGCTGATCGCCGACTGAGGCGGGCTGGTCGGCCCCGGCGTGGCGGTCGCTCGTCGGGTGCCCGACCGTCGCCGGATGAACAACATGTGACGATCTTCGGCGGACTCTTGTCGGGTTCCCGGCGAGAACTTATGGTCGTGTGCGGTGCCCCCTTCTCGGGGGGTGCCGTCACGACCGACCCGTCTTCCCCAGGAGCCCCGACGCCCATGCGCACCAGCCCCCCGTCACCCGAGTCCACCCCGACGGGAGGCCGGCGGCGCGTCCGCGGTGCCGCCCTCGTCGGCGTCGCCGTCAGCGCCCTCTGCCTCGGCACGTTGACCGCCGTCCCCGCGCAGGCCGCGACGACGACCATCGACATCCTCGGCATCAACGACTTCCACGGTCGCCTCGCGCAAGAGTCGTCACCGACCGCCGGTGCCGCCGTCATGGCCGGCAAGGTGAACGAGTTCCGGGCGGCGAACCCCGGCAACACCCTGTTCGTCTCGTCGGGGGACAACATCGGGGCGTCGACCTTCACCTCGTTCATCCAGGACGACGAGCCGACCCTCGACGCGCTCAACGCCATGGGCCTCGACGTGAGCACGCCGGGCAACCACGAGTTCGACAAGGGGCAGGACGACTTCAACGGTCGCGTCACGGCGAACAGCGACTTCCCCTACGTCAACGCCAACATCTACCGGACGTCGACCGGTGAGCGCGCCTACGACCCCTACTTCGTCAAGGACGTCGACGGCGTCCGCGTCGGCTTCGTCGGCGCCATCACCGAGCTGATGCCCGAGCTCGTGAGCCCGGCCGGCGTCGAGGGCCTCGAGTTCCGCGACATCGTCGACTCCGTCAACGACGCCGCGGCCGAGCTGACCGACGGCGTCGAGACCGACGCCAACGGCGAGGCCGACGTCATCGTCCTGCTCGTGCACGAGGGCAACGCGTCGGCGGCGGAATCGGACGCCACCGGCGACTCGGAGTTCGCCGACATCGCGAAGAACGTCTCGCCCTCGGTCGACGCCATCCTCTCGGCGCACACGCACCAGACCTACGACTTCACCGACATCGTCCCGACCGGGGGCACGAAACCGCGCCCCGTCGTCCAGACCGGCAGCTACGGCGCCAACCTGAGCCACCTCGTCGTCCAGTACGACGACTCGACCGGTGAGGCGACCGTCACGAGCTCGCTCGTGCCGCTCTACCAGTCGGCCGAGCCCGACCCGACGGTCGCGGGCATCGTCCGTGACGCCGAGGCCGTCGCCGCCGTCGAGGGCCGCAAGCCCGTCGGCACCATCACCGGCGACCTGCTGCGCGCCAAGCAGCTCGACGGCTCCGAGAACCGAGGAGGCGAGTCGACCCTCGGCAACCTGGTCGCCGACGCCCAGCTCGCGGCCACGGTCGAGAACGGTGCGCAGATCGCCCTCATGAACCCCGGCGGCCTCCGCGCCGACCTGAAGTTCGCCTCGAGCGGTGACACGACCGTCGACCCGGACGGCCGCGTGACCTTCCAGGAGGCCGCCGCCGTCCAGCCGTTCGCCAACACCCTGGTCGTCTCGACGCTGACCGGAGCACAGCTCCGGCAGACGCTCGAGCAGCAGTGGCAGCCCGCGGGGTCGTCCCGTCCGTTCCTCAAGCTCGGCGTCTCGGCGGGGCTGACCTACACCTACGACCCCGCGGCGCCCGCCGGGTCGCACGTCGGCGACATCACCTTCGAGGGCGCCCCGCTCGACGAGGCCGCGACCTACGAGGTGACGGTCAACTCGTTCCTGGCCTCGGGCGGCGACAACTTCACCGCCCTCAACGGCGCCTCGGCCAAGGCCGACAGCGGCAAGGTCGACCTGCAGAGCCAGGTGGACTACTTCGCGGCGAACCCGTCGGTCTCGCCCGACCTCGCCCAGCGGGCCGTCGGCGTCACCGCACCCGTGGCCCCCGAGGGGGGCTACGAGGCCGGCGACACCGTCGACTACTCGCTGTCGTCGCTGCTGTTCAGCAACGGCGGCCCGACGACCGGCACCGTGACCGCGACCCTGGACGGCGTCGAGGTCGGTTCCGCCACGATCGACGGCACCGTCGTGTCGACCACCGACGAGCAGGGGCAGGCCGCCCTGACCGTGACGATCCCCGAGATCGCCGCCGGTTCGGCCGCGCAGACCCGCCAGCTGCTGTTCACCGTCGCCGAGACGGGGACGACCTTCACGGCGCCCGTGTCGCTCGCCGCCGTGGCCGCGGCGCCGGTCGACCCGACCGACCCGACCGACCCGACCGACCCGACCGACCCGACCGACCCGGGCACGACGCCTCCGGTGACGACCCCCGGTGGCACCGTCCCCGGCACCACGCCCGGCACGGGCTCGGGCGTCGGCCCCGGCACCACGCCCGCCGGCACGGTGCGTGACGCGGACGGTTCACTGGCCTTCACGGGCCAGGACGGCCTGGGCCTCGCCGCCCTCGCCGCGCTCGCCCTGATGCTGGCCGGAGGGTCGGCGCTGGTCGTCACCCGTCGTCGTCGTCTCCGCGAGACGACGACGTCCCGCGAGGGCTGACGCCCACCGGGCACCGCAGCGCACCGTCGACCGGACGCCGCACCACGGGACCCCGTGGTGCGGCGTCCGGTTCGTGGTGCCCCCGCCGGCCCGCCCGGGGCGCGCGACCGGCGACCGACCGGCGCCGCGCCTCCTCGTGCCGTCGCGGTCCGGCGCCGCGTCCTCGTGGCGTCCCGGGGTCCGGCGCCGCGCCTCCCGTACTCTCGTGGCGTGACGACGTTCGCCTACCACCGCCTGTTCCGGTCGCTGCCCTCGTACCGCTGGTGGAAGCCCCTGCTCGCCGCGGTCGTCGCGGCCGTGACGTACCTGCTCGCGTCGGTCGTGGTCTACGTGGGAGTCCTCGGTGCGACCACGGCCGTGGGCGGCCCCGAGGCCGCCGCCCGACTGCAGCGCGGCATCGACGGCGACGCACTGGCCGCGGCCGACCCGCTCGTGCTCTTCACGACGCTCGCCTCGATCGCGGTCATGCTGCCGGCGATCATGCTCGGCACCCTGATCGTCGGCCCCGGTGCCGTCGGTCGACTGTCGAGCGTCGCAGGGCGGCTGCGCTGGCGCTGGCTCGCGCGCTGCATCGTGCCGGGGCTGGCGTTCATGGCGCTGACCGTGGGTCTCAGCTACCTCGTGGTGCCGCCCCTCTCGGGCGAGCCGATCAGCCCCGGCCCGGTCACCACGCCGGCCGACACGCTGGTCTGGGCCGTCGTCGTCATCCTGGTCGTCACGCCGCTGCAGGCGACCGCCGAGGAGTACGCCTTCCGAGGTCTCGCCATGCAGACGATCGGCTCGTGGCTGCGGTACCCGATCGCGGCGATCCTGCTGCCCACGGTCGGGTTCGCCCTCGGGCACGACTACAACGCGTGGGGCATGCTCGACGTCGCCGTCTTCGGCGTCGCCGCGGCCTACCTGACCTGGCGCACGGGCGGGCTCGAGGCGGCGATCGTGGCGCACGTGCTCAACAACACCGTGCTGTTCCTGCTGTCGGCGCCGTACGCGGGCGTCGAGTCGAGCGACGGCAGCCCGCTCGCGCTCGCGGTGACCGTGGTGTCGACGCCGCTCTACGTCTGGCTGGTGCTGCGGGCGTCTCGGCGCTCGGGGCTCGTGACGGTCCGCTCCGAATCCCTCGTCCCCAGCCCGCCCGCGTCCGACGACCGTCCCCAGGAGGCGCGGGTCGGCTGACCACGTCGGTGCCCGCTCGTAGACTCGTCGCGTGACCCCACCCGCCTCGCCCGCCCTGGCCCCCGACGCGCCCGCCGCCGCCCTCGACGTGCTGCACCGCGTGTTCGGCTACGACGAGTTCCGCGGTCAACAGGCGCAGATCATCGACCAGGTGGTCCAGGGCGGCGACGCCCTCGTGCTCATGCCCACGGGTGGCGGCAAGTCGCTCTGCTACCAGGTGCCGGCCCTCGTCCGTGACGGCACGGGCATCGTCGTCTCGCCGCTCATCGCACTGATGCAAGACCAGGTCGACGCCCTCGAGGCGGTCGGCGTCCGGGCGGCGTTCCTCAACTCGACGCAAGACCCCGACAGCCGCCGTGCCGTCGAGCAGGCCTTCGTCACGGGCGAGCTCGACATGCTCTACCTCGCCCCCGAACGGCTGAAGCTCGACTCGACCAAGTCGCTGCTCGACCGCGGCCACGTCTCGCTCTTCGCCATCGACGAGGCGCACTGCGTGGCCCAGTGGGGGCACGACTTCCGCCCCGACTACCTCGAGCTCTCGGTGCTGCACGAGCGCTGGCCCGAGGTGCCGCGCATCGCCCTGACGGCGACCGCCACCGAGACCACCCACCGCGAGATCTCGCGGCGCCTCGACCTCGACGACGCGCGACACTTCGTCGCCGACTTCGACCGGCCCAACATCCAGTACCGCATCGAGGCGAAAGACGGCCCGCAGCAACAACTGCTGCGCTTCATCCGCGCCGAGCACGACGGCGACGCCGGCATCGTCTACTGCCTCTCGCGCAAGTCGGTCGAGAGCACGGCCGAGTTCCTCGTGAAACAGGGCATCGCGGCCCTGCCGTACCACGCGGGTCTCGACGCCGGGACGCGCGCACGCAACCAGTCGCGGTTCCTCCGTGACGAGGGCATCGTCATGGTCGCCACCATCGCCTTCGGCATGGGCATCGACAAGCCCGACGTGCGGTTCGTCGCGCACCTCGACCTGCCGAAGTCGGTCGAGGGCTACTACCAAGAGACCGGTCGTGCCGGTCGTGACGGACTGCCCTCGACGGCCTGGCTGGCCTACGGGCTGCAAGACGTGGTGCAGCAGCGCCGCATGATCGACCAGTCAGAGGGCGACGCCGAGCACCGCCGCAAGCTCAGCGCCCACCTCGATGCCATGCTCGCCCTCTGCGAGACGGTCGAGTGCCGGCGGGTGCAACTGCTCGGCTACTTCGGCCAGGCGAGCACGCCGTGCGGCAACTGCGACACGTGCCTCACCCCGCCGCAGTCGCTCGACGGCACCGTGCCCGCCCAGAAGCTGCTCTCGACGGTGGTCCGACTCAAGCGCGAACGCAACCAGCAGTTCGGTGCGGGCCAGATCGTCGACATCCTGCTCGGCAAGTCGACCCCGAAGGTCGTCCAGAACCGGCACGACCAGTTGTCGACCTTCGGCATCGGCACCGAGTTCGGTGACGTCGAGTGGCGCGGCGTCGTGCGGCAGCTGCTCGCCCAGGGGCTGCTGGCCGTCTCGCCCGACGGCTACGGCACCTTGCTGCTCACCGACGCGGCGGCCGAGGTGCTGTCCGGCGGACGCACCGTCCGGCTGCGGCGCGAGCCCGACCGGCCGGCCCGTGCGGCTCGGGCACGAGGCGGCTCGGCCGGGTCCGGCCGGGGCTCGTCGCGGGGTGCCGCCGAGCTCACGGGCGACGACGCGGCCCTGTTCGAGACGCTGCGAGAGTGGCGCGCCGGCGTCGCCCGGGCCCAGGGCGTGCCCGCCTACGTCGTGTTCGGTGACGTCACCCTGCGGGGCATCGCGTCCGAGCGGCCCGGCTCGCTCGACGAGCTCGCCGGCATCAGCGGCGTCGGCCAGAAGAAGCTCGACACCTACGGTCAGCAGGTGCTCGCCGTCGTGGGCGGCACGGCACCGGCCGAGGCGGCGGCCGCCGGGGCGTCCCCGACGCCGTCGTCGGCCCCGACGGGCGGGTCCACGGCCCGTCCTGCCCGGTCGGCCCGGGCGTCCGGTCCGATCGTGGGCCGTGCCCCGCGGTCGGCGGCACCGGTCGCGGTCGACGAGGTGCCCGAGGTCCCGGGCGACGATCTCTACGATCTGCCCTCCGACGCCCCGTTCGACCCCTACGACGACGCGCCGCCGCCGCCCGACGACTGGCGCTGATCCACGCTCTCGGCAGACCCGAAGCCGAGGGCCGTGAACCGCCGTGACAGCACGACCAGGCCGGCGGTCGTGATCACCATCGCCTCGAAGCCCCCCAAGAACGGTTGTCCGTTCATCCGCGCGACGTAGGCGGCGGCCAGCAGCACGGCACCGCCCACCGGTGGGGCCACGCCGATGAACCGCGTGCTCGCCGCGTCGACCCCGCCCGGTCGTCGTGACCGCCGGGCCGCCGAGACGGCCACGACCACCAGGGCCAGCCAGACGAGGGCCGACAGCCCGTAGAGGCCGGTCGCGACGACCGTGGCGACCAGTCCGACCCCGACCGAGGTGCCGGCCCCGACGATGCTCGTCACGGCGAAGAAGGCGTAGGCGACCGCAGCCGCGCCGAAGACGAGCGACAGGCGCCGGGGGCGGTCGATGACCGACTCGTCGTCCATGGTCGTCGTCCTCTCGTGTCGTCTCGTCGTCGGTGTCGTGGTCTCGGAGGTTCGGGGCGGGGCGGGGCGTCCGTGCGGGCGCGACGACGGATCGGGCCGTCGGGCTTTCGGGCCGCTCGTCGAGCGGGCCGTCGGGCCGTCGCGGACTCGGGCCGGCTGCGGCGTGCGGCTGCGCTGCCGCACCTCGATCGGGTCCCTGACGTTCGGGATCGGGGACACCCTCCGAACAGGACGGTCGTCCCGTTTCGGTCGGATTACGACGATAGGGGGCAGGTCCCCGAGCGGCAATCCTCCCTGAGGGGGACACCCGTTGTTCCCCGAATCGGGTGGTCGGGGTGGTCGGTCGGAGCCTGCGGGTGAGGAGGGCGGGCGAGCCGGGCCGTCGACGGCGGGGCGGTTCGGTCGCCGAGGGGCGTGCCCACGTCCCTCGATCGTCCGGCCCCCTCACCCCTGGCCCGCGGCCCGTGGGTGCGGCAGCCTCGGGGTGTGGCGTCCGCGGGTGACCGGGCGCCGCCGGACCGATCCCGGACCGATCCCGGACCGATCCCGGACGGGGCCACCGGTCCGGCCCCGGCGTAACGTCGGGGCCATGAAGGTCGCTGTGCTCGGGACGGGCATCATGGGTCAGGGCGTGGCGGGCACACTGCTGCGCGAAGGGTTCGACGTGACGGTCTGGAACCGCACGAGGTCGAAGGCCGAGCCGCTCGCGGCCGACGGTGCGACCGTCGTCGACGCGGTCCGCGAGGCGGTCGAGGGTGCGGACGTCGTCGTCACCGTGCTGTTCGACGGCGACGCGGTGCTCGAGGTGATGGCCGACGGGGCCGAGGCGACCGGGCCCGACGCGGTCTGGCTGCAGGCCAGCACGATCGGCGAAGCCGACACGGCCCGGGTCGTGGAGGTCGCCGGCCAGCGGGGGCTGCGGCTCGTCGAGGCGATGATGCTCGGGACGAAGAAGCCGGCCGCGACCGGGAAGCTGGTCATGCTCGCGGCGGGTGAGGCGGGGCTGCTCGACGTCGTGCGGCCCGTGCTCGAGGCGATGGGGTCGAAGACCGTCGTCGCGGGCGACACGGTCGGGCACGGCACGGCGCTCAAGCTCGCCGCGAACGCCTGGATCGCGAGCATCACCGCCGCGACCGCGCAGTCGCTCGCCTTGACCGAGGCCCTGGGCCTCGACCCGCAGCTCTTCCTCGACGCGATCGAAGGCGGCCAGTCCGACACCCCGTACGCGCACCTCAAGGGAGCGACCATGATCGCCGGCGAGTACCCGGCGCAGTTCGCGCTCGACGGCCTCCGCAAGGACCTCGGACTGATGCGCGAGGCCGCGAGGGGCACGTCGTTCGACCCGACGCTGATCGAGGCCCTGGCCGACGTCTACGCGACGGCCGCCGACCGGGGCCACGGCGACGACGACATCGCCGCCGTGCGGGCGGGCTTCGACCGGCAGGCCTGAGGCGGCGGCGCGACCCGACCCGCGCGGGACGTCGTCCTTCGGCGACTCCCCGGGGTCCGAGCATCCGCTGCGTCGGGGAATGCCGCGGGCGGCCGCCCGGTTGCCCCACGGGTGCCCCCGCCCGAGGGCGCGTCATCGTTCGGAAGGACCACCCTTGGACCTCTTCTCTCCCGCCACCTTCGGCCAGCTCGAGCTGCGCAACCGCGTCGTCATGGCGCCCCTCACCCGTCTGCGCTCCGGCGACGACGGCGTTCCGGGCGACGTCGTGGTGGAGCACTACCGTCAGCGCGCCTCCTTCGGTCTGATCACGACCGAGGGGACCTGGCCCTCGCAGGAGTCCAAGGCCTACGACGGCCAGCCCGGCATCGTCACCGACGAGCAGGTCGCCGGCTGGAAGCGCGTCGCCGACGCCGTGCACGCCGAGGGCGGCACCATCGTCATGCAGATCATGCACGGCGGCCGCGTCTCGCACACCGACATCACCCGCACCGACCGGATCGTCGCCCCCAGCGCCGTCGCCATCGACGGCCAGGTCCACACCGCCGCGGGCAAGGTCGACTTCCCGGTGCCGCACGCCCTCACCACCGACGAGGTGCGCCAGGTCACGGCCGACATCGTCGCCGCGTCGAAGCGCGCCGTGCTCGAGGCCGGGCTCGACGGCGTCGAGATCCACAGCGCCAACGGCTACCTGCTGCACGAGTTCCTCTCGCCCGTGTCGAACGTGCGCACGGACGAGTACGGCGGAAGCCCCGAGAACCGCGCCCGCCTCGCGATCGAGACCGCGACCGCCGTGGCCGAGGCGATCGGTGCCGGTCGCGTCGGCATCCGCCTGTCGCCCATGCACAACATCCAGGACGTCGTCGAGACCGACGTCGCCGACGTGACCGCCGTCTACCGCGCGCTCGTCGAGGGACTCGCTCCGCTCGGCCTCGCCTACCTGAGCATCCTGCAGGCCGACCTGCGCGGCGAGCTCGTGCAGGACCTCCGCACCCGGTTCGGCGGCGCCTTCATCGCGAACAGCGGCTTCGGGCAGATCACCAGGCGTGACGAGGCGATCGCCGAGGTCGCGGACGGCCAGGCCGACGCCGTCGCCGTGGGTCGCTTCGCCATCGCGAACCCCGACCTGGTCGAGCGTTGGCAGGGCGACCACGAGGTCAACGAGCCGAACCCCGACACGTTCTACGCGGCCGGCGCCGAGGGCTACACGGACTACCCGACGCTGCAGCACGCCGACCGCTAGTCGGTCACCTGCGGCGCCGACCCCGTTCCGCGTTTCGTGCACCGCATCGCCTCTAGACGCGGTGCCGTGCACGAAACGCGGTGCCGGCGAAGCGAGGAGGCGCGGGTCGCGTCACCCGGGCCGCGCACCGGGCGTAGACAGGTCGGCATGAGCGACGTCAAGCACCCCTCCGACCTCGGCATCGACCTGAGTGCGGGCTCGCCGCAGCAGCTCTACCGCTGGCTGCTCGCGAGCGTCCTGTTCGGTCGCCCCGTGCAGCAGGAGGTGGCGGCCGACACCTACCAGGTGCTGATCGACCACGGGCTGACCAGTCCCGCGCGGTTCGCGGAGCACGACCACGAGGGGCTGCGTCGGCTGCTCGACGAGGGCAGCTACGCGCGCATCGACCACGTGATGAGCGACGAGCTGCACGAGGTCATGGGCCGGGTCGACTCCGACTGGGGCTCGGTGAACCACCTCGTGCGGTCGTCGGCCGACCGGGCCGAGCTCACCCGACGGCTGACCGACCTCAAGGGCGTCGGCCCGAAGACCGCCGAGATCTTCACGCGCGAGCTGCCCGACGCGCTGTACGGCACCGCCTGACGCCGCCGCTGCGCACCGCGTTTCGTGCACGGCACCTCGTCTAGACGCGGTGCCGTGCACGAAACGCGGTGCCCCGCGGCCCGGGTCGCGTGGCGGGCGGGCAGGCAGGGCAGGGCGGGGCAGGGCAGGGCGGGGCAGCCGGGGCCGGGACGGCGGGGCGGAGGCGACCACCCGTAGACTCGGAGCGATCTCGGGGGCGCGAGCCGCGCCTCCTCGGGTGTGATCGGTGCGACCGTGCCGATCGTCCGCGCGACCGTGCAGAGGGGGCCTCGTGACGCTCGTCGACAAGCTGTTCCGGCAGGACGAGTGGCGCACCGTGCCCAACGCCATCTCGGCGGCCCGGCTGTTGCTGCTGCCGGTGTTCCTCGTCTTGATCGTCGGGCAGCACTACTGGTCGGCGATGGTCGTCATCGCGGTCGTCTTCGTCACGGACTTCCTCGACGGGTTCATCGCCCGTCGGACGAACACGACGTCCGAGCTCGGCAGGTGGCTCGACCCGGTGGCCGACCGCATCACCGTGATCGTCGTGGTCATCGCCTTCGTCGCCGGCGGTCTCGTGCCCTGGCCGGTGCTGCCGCTGCTGCTCGTGCCCGACCTCCTGCTGAGTGCCTACGCGCTGTTCGTGCTCGCCGGGGCGTCGTTCCCCGTGACCTGGGTCGGCAAGATCCGCACGGCCCTGATCTTCGTCGGACTGCTGCTCGTGCTGGTCGCGGCGGCGCTCGTGGACCAGTTCGGCGGATCAGGAGGCGCGGCGTCGGCCCCGCTCGCCGACGCCGGCGCCGTCGGCCGGACGGTCGGGCTCGTGGTGCTCTGGGTCGGGCTCGTGGGCCACTGGCTCGCGGCCGTCCTCTACGCCGCGGCGCTCGTCCGCCTGCGGCGCGCCCGCCGCACGGCCTGACCCTCCCGACGTCGCCCGGGTGGGATTCGAGGACGCACACGTTCGACGACGACCCGGCGGCTGCTTCATGGGGAGCGCATCGGAAGCGCAAAGCCCGGGGCCGGAAGGTGGAGACCTCACCGACCAGGAGGCCGCCATGGACCGCACCCCCGACACCACCCGCGACACGGGACGACGTCGCGCCCGAACCGTCACCACCGCGGTGGGGCTCTCGGCCGTCGCGATCGCCGGCGCGACGTCGGTCGGCGTGTTCGTCGCCGGCAGCCTCGACGCCTCGGCCTCGACGACCGGCGACACGTCGAGCAGCCAGTCCGGCACGAGCGCCGACTCGGGCACGAGCACCGACCAGGGCAGCACCGACCAGGGCAGCACCGACACGGGCAGCACCGACCAGGACAGCACCGACTCGGGCAGCACCGACTCGGGCAGCACCGACCAGGGCAGCACCGACTCGGGCAGTTCGGGTGCCGTCACGACGCCGGTCCAGCCGAGCACCGGCCAGGGCTCGCAGGCCCGCAGCTCGGGGTCGTGACCATGCCGACCTCGACCCCGCCCACCCGCACCACCCCGCCCACCCGCACCACCCCGACCCTCCGCACCACCCCGACCCGCCGCACCACCCCGACCCTCCGCACCACCCCGCCCCTCCGCACCGACCCGACCGCCACCCGCGACTGGACCCTCTGGACCACCGACGCCCGTCTCGTGGTCGCCGACCCGCGCCTCCTCGACGACGCCGCGGCGATCGTGGACGAGGTCACCGGGGCGGTCGAGCGGGCCGGCAGCCGGTTCCGCGAGGACTCCGAGCTGAGTCGGCTCGGCCCCGCGCCGGTCGGCGGGGTCGAGGTGAGCGCGATGCTCGCCCGGCTGGTCGACGCCGCCCTCGTCGCCGCCCGGGACACCGACGGTGACGTGGACCCGACCCTCGGCGCCGACCTCGTCGCGCTCGGCTACGAACACGGCGTGCCGACTGCCGATCCCGCAGGAGGCGCGGCACCGGCCCCGGCGTCGCTCACGGTCGCCGAGGGGGTCACCCTCGCTCCCGGCCCCCGTCGTGCGCCGGCCTGGCCGGACGTCCGCCTCGACGGGCGCGTCCTGACCGTGCCCGCCGGCGTCCGCCTCGACCTCGGAGCCACGGCCAAGGCCGTCGCCGCCGACCTCGCGGCCCGACGCGTCGCGGACGAGCTCGGGGTCGGGGTGCTGGTCTCGCTCGGCGGCGACATCGCCACGGCGGGCCCCGCCCCCGCCGGCCGGTCGAGCTGGGGCGTCGACGTGCAGGACCTGCCGACCGACCCCGCGACCACGATCGAGCTCGCGCCCGGCCACGCCCTCGCCACCTCGAGCACGCAGAAGCGGCGGTGGACCTCGGGCGGGCGACCGGTCCACCACATCCTCGACCCGCGGTGGGGCGTGCCGGCGGCTCCGGTCTGGCGCAGCGTCACGGTGGCGGCCGCGACCTGCCTGCGGGCGAACACGCTCAGCACGGCCGCGGTCGTGCGCGGTCTCGGCGCCGTCGCCTGGCTCACCTCGCTCGCCGCCCCCGCGCGACTCGTCGACTCGCGGGGTCGCGTCGTCGTGACCGGCGGCTGGCCCGCCGAGGTCGACGGGGGCAGCGGCTCGTGACCGAGGCGCTCTGGGCCCTCGGCCGTGGCACGGGCGTCGCCGCCCTGGTGCTCTTCACCGCCGCCGTCGTGCTCGGCGTCGTCACCCGCTCGGGTCGACCGCTGGCCCGCCTGCCCCGGTTCTCGGTGACGCTCGTGCACCGCAACGTGTCGCTGTTCGCGACCGCGTTCCTGCTGGTCCACGTCGTGGCGCTGCTCTTCGACCCCTACGCGCAGCTGACCCTGCTCGACACCGTCGTGCCCTTCTTCGGCGACTTCCGGCCGTTCTGGCAGGGACTCGGCACGCTCGCCCTCGACCTGACGATCGCGATCGCCCTGACCGGGATGCTGCGCCGGCACGTCGGCCGCCGCGTGTTCCGCGCCGTGCACTGGGGCACCTACCTGCTCTGGCCCGTGGCGCTCGCCCACGCGATCGGCAACGGCACGAACGGCACCGACGCGTGGTTCCTCGCGCTCGCCGGGCTCTGCACCGTGGCCGTCGTCGCATCCGTCGCGTGGCGGCTGAGCACGCGCTTCGTCGAGCTCGGCACCCGGCGGCGGCCCCGGGCCACGCCGCGCGACCTCGGGTCCGTCCCCCCGACCGGCTGGACGCCGACGCAACGCACGCCGTGGGCCGGTTCCCCGACCACATCCGCTGCCCCGTCCCCGACCACACCCCCTGCCGTGGCACGCCCCGTGCCGTCCCACCCCGTCGAGAGGCTGCCCCGATGACCACCCTCGCCCCACCGCCCGTGCCGTCCCCGGCGGGAGGCACCCGCCACCCGGCCCCGAACGGCGTCCGTCGGCTCTTCACCGCCGCCGACCCGTCGCTCGCCGCGCACCTCGAGGCGTTCGGGCCGCTGCCCCTCGACCACGCGGGCCCCGACCTGATCGCCGAGCTGCAGGGGGCAGGGCTCGACGGCCGAGGCGGAGCCCACTTCGCGACCTGGCGCAAGCTCGCGGCCGCCCGCGCCGAGCAGCAGGGCCGCCGGGGTCCGGCCGCCCGGGGGCGGCACCGCGCGGTGGTCGTCGGCAACGGTGCCGAGGGCGAACCCCTCAGCCGCAAGGACGCCACGCTGCTCGGCCGGGCCCCGCACCTCGTGCTCGACGGGCTGCTGCTGGCCGCGGCGACCGTGGGAGCCTCGCAGGTCGTCCTCTACACGACCCCGCGCCTCCTGCCGGTGGTCGAGGCCGCGCTCCGCGAGCGGGGCGACGCGTCGGACGTGACCCTCGTCGAGGCGCCCGACACCTTCTTGTCGGGTGAGGCGAGCGCGGTCGTGGCCGCCGTCGAGGGCCGTCCCGCGGTGCCGTCCGACCGGGTCGCACGGCTGACCACGAGCGGCGTCGGCGGTCGACCGACGCTGGTGCAGAACGTCGAGACGCTGGCCCAGCTCGCCCTCGTGGCGCGCTTCGGGGTCGCGTGGTTCCGCTCGGTGGGCGCGCCCGCCGAGCCGGGCACGCGCATGGTCACCGTCAGCGGGGGTGACGGGTGGTCGCCGATGGCGACGGCCGCGACCCCGGGAGGCGCGGGTCGGGTCCTCGAGGTCACCGGCACCATGAGCCTCCGCCGCATCGTCGAGGCCGCCGGCGTCGACCCGTCGCGGCTGCGGGCGGTGCTGGTCGGCGGGTTCCACGGCGTGTGGCTGCCGGTCGGGGCCCTGGACCTGCCCTTCACGCGCGAGGCCCTGCACCCCTGGGGTGCCTCGCCGGGGGCGGGCATCGTCTGGGCGCTGACCGCCGACGGGTGCGGACTCGCGGCGGCGGCCGAGATCACGACGTACCTGGCGGGGCAGTCGGCCCGGCAGTGCGGACCGTGCCTGAACGGCCTGCCCCGGCTGGCCGACGTGCTCGGCAGGCTGGCCCGCGGCGACCGCGCGACGTGGCTGCCCGGAGAGGTGACCCGGCTGGCCGGACTCGTCACCGGGCGCGGGTCGTGCCACCACCCCGACGGCACGGCCCGACTCGTGTTCAGCACGCTGGAGGCGTTCGCGGACGACGTGCGGCACCACCTCGAGGGGCGGTGCCTCGCCGGAGGCCCGGGTCCCCGCGTGCCGTCGGCGACGCCGACCCGACCGGGGGAGGGACGATGAGCGCCCTCGACCTCGGCCGGGGCACCCCGTCGTCACCGCGGCCGGTCGGAGCCGCGGGTCCGGGCCGGTCGGGCCGGGTCCGCGGTGCGGCCGCGTCGATGCACGTCGACTGGACCCTCTGCGACGGGCGCGGACTCTGCACCGAGCTGCTGCCCGAACTGCTCGAACGAGACGAGTGGGGCCACCCCGTGGCCGTCGGCCAGCCACCCGCCTCCCGTTCGGACGTCACCGTCCCGCCCGAGCTCGTCGACGCCGCCCGCGACGCCGTCGCCCTGTGCCCGAGGGCCGCCCTGCGCCTCCGGCCCCTGCCCCTGCCGTGACCGCCCGGCCGCCTGAGGCACCCGAGACCCCCGGGCGTAGCGTCGAGGCCATGACTCGCATCACCACTCCTTTCAGCGCCGCCACCACCGCGGACGAGGTCGTCGACGGCCTCGACCTGACCGGCACGCGCATCGTCGTGACCGGCGCCGCGTCCGGCATCGGCATCGAGACCGCCCGGTCCCTCGTGGCCGCCGGCGCCGACGTCACCCTCGCCGTCCGCCGCCCCGAGCAGGGTGAACAGGCCGTCGCCGACATCCGCGCCAGCACGGGCGCGGGCGGCGGCACGGGCTCCGCCGTCGGCCCGGGCTCCGTCCGCGCCGCGATCCTCGACCTCGAGAAGCGCGACACCCTCCAGGCCTTCGCCGACGCGTGGCAGGGTCCGCTCGACGTGCTGATCGACAACGCCGGCGTCATGGCCACGCCCGAGACCCGCACGCCCGAGGGCTGGGAGCTCCAGTTCAGCAACAACCACCTGGGCCACTTCGCGCTCGCGAACGCCCTGCGCGACGCCCTCGTCGCCGGTGCCCAGGCCTCGGGCACGCCCTCGCGCCTGGTGTCGCTCAGCTCGACGGGCCACCACCGCTCGCCGGTCGTGTTCGACGACGTCATGTTCGAGCGCCGTGAGTACGACCCGTGGGCGGCCTACGGGCAGTCGAAGACGGCGAACTCGCTCTTCGCGGTCGGCGTGACCCAGCGCTGGGCCGACGACGGCGTGCTCGCCAACGCCGTGCACCCTGGTGGCATCATCACGCCCCTGCAGCGCCACCTGCCGAAGCAGGAGATGCTCGACCGGGGCTGGATCGACGAAGAGGGCACGCCCAACCCGGCCTTCAAGTCGACGCAGCAGGGGGCCGCGACGTCGGTCTTCGCGGCCGTCCACCCGCTCGTCGAGGGCGTGGGCGCGCGGTACTTCGAGGACGTCGCCGAGGCCGAGCCCTTCCGCGACGACGCGCCCGGCCGCGGCGTCAAGGACTACGCCCTCGACCCCGAGCAGTCCGACCGCCTCTGGGCCCTCAGCGAGCAGCTGCTCGCCTGACCGGCGAGACCGCGGGCCCGGCGACACCGCGGGCCGGGAACGCAGGAGGCGCGAGCCGGTCCTCGAGACCGGCCCGCGCCTCCTGCGGTCGGGCCCCGCGGCTCAGCCGGTGTTCTGCAGTCCGGCGGCGATGCCGTTGACGCTGAGCAGCAGGAGGCGGTGGTCGGCGTCCGCCGGGTCACCGCCGCCGGCGCGGCGGATGGCCCGGAGGGCGCGCAGCTGCAGCAGCGAGAGGGCGTCGACGTAGGGCGAGCGCAGTCGGACGGCACGGCTCAGCACCGGGCGCCCGTCGAGCACCTCGTCGTGGCCGCTGACCGCGAGCACCCACGAGCGGGTGCGGGCCATCTCGTCGAGGACGCGGCCGGCGAGGTCGTCGCGGTCGGCCAGGGCCAGGTACTCGCGGGCGATGTGCTCGTCGGTCTTGGCGAGCGACATCTCGACGTTCTTGATCATCGCCGAGAACAGCGGCCAGGTCGCGTACGCCTCACGCAGCCGGTCGAGGTCGCCGACCGCCTCCAGGGCCGAGCCGAGGCCGTACCAGCCGGCCAGGTTGATGCGGGCCTGGGTCCAGGCGAACACCCACGGGATCGCCCTGAGGTCTTCGAGCGACTCGACCGACAGGCCCCGTCGCGCCGGGCGCGAGCCGAGCGCGAGCAGGCCGACCTCCTCCATCGGGGTGACGGCGGCGAACCACGACGCGAAGCCGTCGGCCTTCACCAGGCCGAAGAACGCCTCGCGCGACGCCACGTCCATGGTCTCGGCGACGTCGGCGAACCGGTCCGCGGCGGTCGCGTTCGCCTGCTCGTTCGACGGGCTCGAGGCCAGCAGCGTCGCGGCGGCCATCTGCTCGACGTGCCGGGCGGCGATCGTCTTGTTGCCGTACTGGGCGAAGATGACCTCGCCCTGCTCGGTGATCTTGAAGCGGCCGTCGACCGAGGCCGGCGGCTGGGCCAGCACGGCCTCGTTCGCCGGTCCTCCGCCGCGCCCGAGGGCTCCGCCGCGGCCGTGGAAGAGGGTCAGCTCGATGTCGTTCTCGGCGGCCCAGTCGGCGATGCGCGCCTGCGCCGCGTAGAGGGCGAACGTGGCCGAGACGGGCCCGACGTCCTTGGACGAGTCCGAGTAGCCGAGCATCACCTCGAGGCGACGGCCCGTCGCCTCGAGCCGCTTCTGGACGGCCTCGGTCCGAAGCGCCTCGTCGAGGATGCGCGTGCTGGCCTCGAGGTCGGCGAACGTCTCGAACAGCGGGATCACGTCGAGCACGGGGGCCGGCTCGTCGCCCATCGCGCGCTCGGCCAGCTCGTAGACGTTCGCGAGGTCGGCCGACGACTGCGTGAACGACACGATGTAGCGCGACGCGGCCCGCACGCCGTAGCGCTTCTGCAGGTCGGCGACGGTGCGGAACACCGCGAGCACCTCGTCGGTCATCTCGGACCGGGCAGGAGGCGCGGCGTCGGTCTCGACGTCGCCGTCGGTCGCCTGCGCCCCGTCGGTCGCCTGCGCCGCACCCGCCTCGTGCGACGCGCCCGCGACCGGGTCGGCGGCGCGCAGTTCGCCCAGGGCCGTGCGGTGCACCTGCGAGTGCTGGCGCACCTCGAGCTCGGCGAGGTGGAAGCCGAAGGTCTCGACCTGCCAGACCAGGCCCTGCAGGTCGCCGTTGGCGCTGCGGTGGGCGCCCGCGGCCCGCAGCGACCGCTGGACGACGCGCAGGTCGGCGAGCAGTTCGTCGGGGTGGCCGTAGGCGAGCGCGGCACCTTCGCGGCGGGTGGCGTCGATGCGCGCGGCGACGAACATCAGCACGCGGCGGTGCAGCTCGTGGGGCGAGCGCACGCCGATGCGGGACGCGACGTCCGCGTCCATCCGGCGCTGCGCCTCCGCGAGGGCCACCAGGTCGTCGGAGGCCGGCGTCTCGGCCTCGTCGAGCGTGAGGGTGCCGCCGATGCGGGTGGTCGCCCGGTGCAGGCCGAGCAGGACGTGCTCGGCGGCGATGTCGGCGGCGGCGCGCGTGACCTCGGCGGTGACGTGCGGGTTGCCGTCACGGTCGCCGCCGATCCAGGTGCCGAGGCGCATGAAGGCCGGGGCCACGGCGGGCTCGCGGCCGGCGGCCTCGCCGAGCAGCCGGTCGTCGAGCAGGCGGTAGACCTGCGGCACGATCTCGAACAACGTCTGGTCGAAGATGCTCATGGCCGTCCGCACCTCGTCGAGCGGGGTCGGCCGCGTGGTGCGGATCGGCGAGGTGCGCCAGAGCGTGTCGACCTCCTCGAGCAACCGGCGCTCGGCCTCGGCCACGGCGACGTCGTTCTCGAGCCGGTCGCGGTCGGTCATGAGGTCGCTGATGCGCCGGATGCTCGACGCGACCGCACGACGACGGGCCTCGGTCGGGTGGGCCGTGAGGACGGGGTGGAAGCGCAACGCGTCGAGTCGCTTCGAGGCCTCGTCCGCCCCGACCTCCTCGGTCAGCTGGCGCAGCGTGGCCGAGACCGAGTCGCCGGCACCGCTGGCCTCGCTGCCACGGCGGCGCAGGACCCGCACCCGGTGGTGCTCTTCGGCGAGGTTGCTGAGGTGGAAGTAGCAGGTGAAGGCACGGGCGACCTGCTCGGCCAGGCCCTGGTCGAGCGCGTCGACGAGGCGCTGGGCGTCGTCGAGGCTCGCGCCGTCGGCCCCCTCGTAGGCGGCGATGACGGCCGCGCGGACGTCCTCGACGGCCCGGTAGAGCTCGTCGCCGCCGGACTCGCGCAGCACCCGGCCGAGCAGGCTGCCGAGGTAGCTGACGTCCTGACGCAGGCTGCCGTCGACGGCGCCGCTGATGTCGTCGCGGCTGCCGTCGTGTCGTCGTGTGGTCTCGATGTCGGTCACCGCACCATCTTGGACGACCCGGGCGCTTCATGACGCCACGTTCTGGTCACCGCGCCAGGTTTAATCGTGGCGCGGTGTCCAGAACGTGGCGTGGTGCCCGGCTCGGGGCAGCTGGTGCGGCGCGCCCCGGCTCAGGTCGCGGCCCAGAGCGCCCGGTAGTACTCGGTGCGGACGGGGTCGTCGGCGACGCCGTACGCGTCGAGGAAGGCCTGCTCGTGGCCGGGCCCGTAGTTCCAGCCGAGGCTCATCGTGGCGACGGCGAGGTCGGCCCAACGGTCCGCGACGCCGAGGGCGTCGAAGTCGACGTGCCCCGACCAGAGGCCGTCGTCGCCGATCATGGTGTTGGGCACGCACGGGTCGCCGTGGCAGACGACGAGCCGGTCGATCGGCGGAGGGTCACCCAGCCCGGGAGGCGCGGTGCGGGCCTTCGCGCTGGTCGCGATCCGGTCGTCGACCGACCAGCTGAAGGGGCACTCGTCGACCGGCAAGGCGTCGTGCAGCCGCCTCAGCCCCCGTCCCGCCTCGCGCACGGCGATCGCCGGCTCGGCGGCCCAGAGCAGGTCGACGGCGCTGCGCCCCGGGAGGCCCGCCGTCACGAGGCATTCGCCCACGTCGTCCCCGCCGATCTCGAGCACGCGGGGGGCGGGGGTGAACTCGACCACCCAGCGCAGCCGCATCTCCCCACCGTGCAGGTCGAGTCCGCTGCCGTGGGGTGCCCACTTCGCGAAGCGTCGGGACGGGCCGTCGCCCAGACGGTAGGTCGTGCCGCCGGCCTCGTTGCGCCAGACCGCGGTGATCGTGTCGCCGCCTGCGGCCCTGACCACCGCCTCCGGCACCTCGAGATCGGGGTCGGGCCGGTTCTGCGTCCACATGCCCCGAGTCTCGCACCCGCACCCGCACCCGCACCCGCACCCGCACCCGCACCCGCTCTCGTCTCCGGGGCGACCCGTCCCGCGAACGACGGAACGGGCCGCCCCCGAGGGGACGGCCCGTTCTGCCTGGTGCGGGGAGCTGCTTACGCGCGGCTGCCCTTGCGGCCGGTGATGAAGCCCCAGATGACGAGGACGACGAGCGCGCCGAGGATGGCGATGATCCAGCTCTGGATGCTGAAGAAGCCGTCGTAGCCGACGTTGAACACGGCGCCGCCGATCCAACCGCCGATGAGGGCGCCGATGACGCCGAGGATCAGGGTGGCGATCCAGCCGCCGCCCTGACGGCCGGGGAGGATGAGCTTGGCGATGGCGCCGGCGATGAGGCCGAGGAGGATGAAGGCGAGGAAGCCCATGATGTGTTCCTTTTCGTTGGGTGCGCGGGTTGCGCTGTTGCTGCTGAGACGGTCGGGTGCGTGCCAGCGGGGTCTGTGATCACGGCCGCACGGTCGGAGTCCTCAGGAAGGTCGTTCCTTCGGTCTCCGTGGCGGGGAGGACTAGTGCGAGGCCTTGCGAGCCTTCTTCACGGCGGCCTTGCGGGCCTTCGTGACGTCCTTCTTGGCCTGGGCACGCGCCTTCTTGACCTTGGGGTCGTTCCAGAACGAGCCGAAGAAGTTGCTGATCTCCTTGTAGCGGCCCTTTCCGGCCTTGGCGCCGTAGGTGTACGCGAGGAACGCGATGAGAGCGATGACGAGGTACTTGAAGCGCATGTGGTGGTCCTCCCGGTGGGACGTTCTTGTCGTTCGCCGGTGACGCTATTCCTCCTGGGAGTTCTCTGTTACAAATCGGTCGGGTCTTGCGCTTGCGGCGTTCGCATCCGTCCTGTCGGCGCTCGGGCGTCACGCCCTCGCCGCACGACCGAAACACCCCGGCAACACCCCCTGGCTAGCGTCGAGCCATGGGTGAGCTCTTCGAGGGATACGCGACCACCACGGGTGCCGCGGCCCGGCCGGCCGGGTCGCGTCCGACCGCCACGGCGTGGGACGAGATGTTCGAGCCCGACGGCACGCCCCGCCGGGCGTACCACGACATCCACGCCACCCTCGAGGGCATGACGCAGGACGACCTGCGCGGCCGGACCGCCGCCCTGGCCGACTCGTACCTGGCGCAGGGCGTCACCTTCGACTTCGCCGGCGAGGAGCGCCCCTTCCCGCTCGACGCCGTGCCCCGCGTCGTCGAGCACGCCGAGTGGACCACCGTCGAGCGGGGCGTCAAGCAGCGCGTCAAGGCGCTCGAGGCGTTCCTCGCCGACGTCTACGGCCCGCAGACGGCGATCGCCGACGGGGTCATCCCCGCGAGCCTGATCACGAGCTCGAGCCACTTCCACCGGCAGGCGAGCGGCATCGACCCCGCCAACGGCGTGCGCATCCAGGTCAGCGGCATCGACCTGATCCGCGACGAGGCCGGGGCCTGGCGGGTGCTCGAGGACAACGTCCGCGTCCCGAGCGGCGTGAGCTACGTCATCTCGAACCGCCGGGTCATGGCGCAGACGCTGCCCGAGCTGTTCGTCTCGATGCGGGTGCGCCCGGTGGGCGACTACCCGAACCGCCTGCTCGCCGCGCTCAAGAAGAGCGCGCCGTCGGGCGTCGACGAGCCGACGGTCGTGGTGCTGACGCCGGGTGTCTTCAACTCGGCGTACTACGAGCACACCCTGCTGGCCCGTCTCATGGGCGTCGAGCTGGTCGAGGGCCGCGACCTCTACTGCTCGGGCGGCCGCGTCTTCATGAGGACCACCGGCGGGCCCGAGCGCGTCGACGTGATCTACCGCCGGGTCGACGACGAGTTCCTCGACCCGCTGCAGTTCCGGGCGGACTCGGTGCTCGGCTCGCCCGGCCTGCTGATGGCCGCGCGCCTCGGGACGGTGACCATCGCGAACGCGGTCGGCAACGGCGTCGCCGACGACAAGCTCGTCTACACGTACCTGCCCGAGCTGATCCGCTACTACCTGGGCGAGGAGGCGCTGCTGCCGAACGTGCGCACCTGGCGGCTCGAGGACCCCGGCGCCCTCGACGAGGTGCTCGACCGGCTCGACGAGCTCGTGGTCAAGCCGGTCGACGGCTCGGGGGGCAAGGGCCTCGTGGTCGGGCCCGCCGCCAGTCGACGCGAGCTCGACGACCTGCGCACGCAGCTGCAGCGCGACCCCCGCGGCTGGATCGCCCAGCCCGTGGTGCAGCTCAGCACGATCCCCACCCTGGTCCACGACGGCCTGCGCCCCCGGCACGCCGACCTGCGTCCGTTCGCTGTGCACGACGGCGACGACGTCTGGGTGCTGCCCGGCGGCCTCACCCGGGTCGCGTTGCCCGAGGGGCAGCTCGTGGTCAACAGCAGCCAGGGCGGTGGCTCGAAGGACACCTGGATCGTCGGCGGCGACGTCAACGCCTGGGCCGGGCACGACGTCAGCGCGCTCATCGCCGAGCAGACCACCCCGACCCAGTCGATCCCGGTGATCACGCCCGAGCAGGTCGCCGAGGCCGCCGCCGCGGCGGCGGACCACAGCCCCGACCACGCACCCCAGGACGACCCGCGCAACGACCAGCAGGCACAACAGCAACAGGCGAAGGAGGCGCGGCCGGGGTCGCGAGGACGCCCCGCGCCTCCTGCGTCCCCGCCCGACGACCACGCAGCCACCCCGACCGAAGGGCCATCATGCTGAGCCGCATCGCCGAGAGCCTGTTCTGGATCGGCCGGTACATCGAGCGGTCGGACGGCACGGCGCGCATCCTCGACGTCCACCTGCAGCTGCTGCTCGAGGACCCGTGGATCGAGGAGGACGTCGCCTGCCGCAGCCTGCTCGCCGTGATGGGCAGCGACGCCCCCGAGGGCGACCTGGCCCGCGGAGACGTGCTGTCGATGCTGGCCGTCGACCGGCACAACCCGGCCTCGATCGCCTACTCGCTGGGTGCCGCCCGCGAGAACGCGCGCCGGGCCCGCGAGATCGTCTCGACCGAGCTCTGGGAGTGCCTCAACACGACGCGCGCCCGCATGCCCCGCAAGGTCGCGGACGACAAGGTGCACGAGTTCTTCGCCTGGGTGCGCGAACGGAGCGCGCTCGCCGTCGGCATCATCGAGAGCGCGACGAGCCGCGACGAGGTGTGGCAGTTCTTCACCCTCGGCCGGTCGATCGAGCGGGCCGACATGACCGCACGCCTGCTCGCCACCCGCACGCTGACCGAGGCGTCGGGCCCGTCGTGGACGACGATCCTGCGGTCGTGCGGCGCCTACGAGGCCTACCTGCGCACCTACCGGGGCGTGCCGAGCGCCCGCAACGCCGCCGAGTTCCTGCTGCTGGACCGGCTCTTCCCCCGCAGCGTGCTCTTCGCGATCAGCCGGGCCGAGTCGTGCCTGCGCGAGGTCGAGCCGACGACCCACCGGGTCGCCGCGTCCGACAGCGGTGTGCGCATCCTCGGGCAGATGCGCAGCGAGCTCGAGTTCCGGCCGATCGGCGAGATCCTCGACGACTTGCCGGGCCAGATGGACACCGTGCAGGCCGCCACGAGCGCCGCGTCCGAGGCGATCCGGCAGCGGTACTTCCCGACGAGCGCGGCTCCGACCTGGGTGGGTGAGCGGTCGTGAGCCGGCTGCGCATCCGGCACGTGACCGGGTTCTCGTACCAGGGCGAGGCCGTCGCGAGCTACAACGAGGCCCGCATGCTGCCCGCGCACACCGAGGGCCAGTTCGTCCTCTCGTCGCACCTGCGCATCGAGCCGGTCGCCGCCTCGCACGAGTACGTCGACTACTGGGGCACCCGGGTGTCGTCGTTCGAGGTGCTGCTGCCGCACCGGCAGCTCTCGCTGACGGCGACCTCGCTCGTCGAGGTCCGTCCGCAGGCGCATCCGGCCGAGACGATCTCGTGGGCCGACCTCGCGTCGGTGGCGGGGGCCAGCACCTCGTTCGTCGAGCACCTCGAGCAGACGCCCCTCACCGCGCCTCCCGCCGACCTCGCGGCGGTCGGCACCGACGCCCGCGCGGCGCACACCGACCCGTGCGCCGCCGCGATGGCGATCTGCGAGACCGTGGGAGGCGCGGTGCGGTACCTGCCGGGCGTCACCAACGTGAAGACCACGGCCGCCGAGTCGTGGGCCGCCCGGGCCGGCGTCTGCCAGGACATCGCCCACGTCACCGTGGGCGCACTGCGCGCGGCGGGCATCCCGGCGCGCTACGTCAGCGGCTACCTGCACCCGAAGCCCTCGGCCGAGCTGCGCGAGACGGTCACGGGCGAGTCCCACGCCTGGGTCGAGTTCTTCTGCGGCACCTGGCACGGCTACGACCCGACCAACCTGATCGACATCGGCGAACGACACGTCGTCGTCGGCCAGGGCCGCGACTACCGCGACGTGCCGCCGCTGCGCGGGGTCTACGCCGGCTCGTCCAACAGCGAGCTCTTCGTCACCGTCGAGATCACCCGCGAGGCGTAGGGGCGGCCCCGCCGTCGCGGCTCGCGTGCGTCGCCACGCCGCGCCGCACCTTCCGCACCGCGCCACGCCAGGCCACGCCACGCCTTCCGCTCCGCACCGCGTTTCGTGCACCGCACCGCGTCGAGACACGGTGTGGTGCACGAAACGCGGTGCGGAGAGCGCGGGTGCGGCGCGGGGGCCGAAGCGCAGGAGGCGCGGGTCAGCAGGCCGTGTAGACGTGGGCCGGGTCGGTGGCCGGCACCAGGTCGCGGTCGCGCACGATGGTCGAGGGTGCCGGGTCGAGCGCGTCGACCCGGGCGCACACCGTGGCGACCGGGCCGCGCAGGTCGTCGGTGTACTCGACGTCGAACACGAGCCCGCCGTAGACGTCGGTGTAGGCGGCGCACTCGTCGTAGCGGTCGCACTCCTCGGTGACCGCGAAGTCGTAGTCGACCTCGTCGCGCCCGCGGGTGCCCAGGTCGGCGGTGTTCTTCTGGGCCGTGGCCAGCCCCGCGGCGTGCGCCCGGGCGACGAGCAGCGTGGCGTAGGCGACCGCGTCGTCCTCGCCGAAGGCTCCGTCCGACCGCGTCCACGAGTCGAGGTTGTCGAACTCGACCGCCCGGTAGCCCGAGTCGGCGCAGCCGTCGATCGTCGACGCCTGACGCTCGGCGACGGCCTGCCGCACCGCCTCCGTCGACAGGTCGAACAGGTGCTCGTCGGGCCAGCCCGGGTCGACCAGGGGTTCGCCGTCGGCCGTCCGCACCAGCAGGTCCGTCGGCCACTCCACGCCCGGCTGGGTCTGGAACCCGTTCACGTAGCAGATGCCGTAGACGCCCTCGGCGGGGTCGTCGGTGCTGTCGCGGGCGACGACGGTGGCTCCGTCGGGGACGGTCGACGCGCCTCCCAGCTGGTAGTCGAAGCGGGCGCCCTCGGGCGGCAGCTCGACGCCGTCGACCGCCGGGGCCGCGGACGCAGAGGCGCGCTCGGCCGGGCCACCGGCTCCGGCCCCGGCCGAGGTGCACCCCGCCAGGGCCAGCCCGAGGACGACGAGGCCGACGAGTCCGAGGGGTGCGCGCATGCCGTGAGCCTAGGGGAGGAGGCACTGCGACACCGCCGGGCGACGGCGTCAGACGCTGTGGGTGAGGGGGGCCGACTCCTGCTCGCTGACGGCGGCGTCGACCGGGCCGGCCATCGCCGCGGCGGCCGTCGTCGGCGTCGTGGCCGGGGCCCGCCGCGAGGCCAGGAAGTCCAGGCGCGCGGCCTCACGGGCCTGCTCGCGGTCGAGCTCGGCCTGGCGGGCGGCGGCCCGGGCGGCCGCGAGCGTGCGGGTGTTCTCGCGTGCGCGGGCGGCAGCGGCCGAGGAGGCGCGGCGCGCGGTCGCCCCCGTGGCCCGGGCGGCGACGACGGCTCCGGCCGCCGTGGCCCGGCTGCCGTGGCGCACGCCGTCCCAGGTCGAGCGGGCGGCCGGTCGGGCATGGGTCGCGACGGTGCCTCCCGTCGTGCGGAACCAGGCGACGACGACGGGCGTGGTGCGCCGTGCCCAGGCGACGGTCGCGCGCGACGCGCGACGCACGGCACGCGCCGTCGCCCGACCTGCCCGGGCCAGGGCGTCGCCGACCGTGCGGGCCGCCGCGGCGACGTGGGCGGCGGCGGTCGACAGGGCGGGGCGGAGGCGGTCGGCCAGGGTCGGCGCGGCCGGAGCCTGGTCGCCCGTCGTCGTCGCCGTGGTGGTCTCGGTGGGTGCGTCCCCGGGCGTCGGCAGCGTCGTGGTGGGCAGCGGCGTCGCGGTGTCGGCCCGTGCCGCCACGCCTGCGGCCGCGGCCGAGGTCGCGGGGAGAGGCGACGTCGGGGCGGCGACGGCGGCGACCACGGGGGCGGACGCGAGCGAGGCGGCGACCGCGGGTCGTCCGGCGGGCGGGACCCGCGCCTCCCGGGATGCCGGGGCGGTCGTGAGCGGCGAGGGGGCCGCGGAGCGCTCGTCGGCGGCGACCGGCGCCGGGTCGTCGTGGGGGAGGGCTCCCAGCACGCGGTCGGCCAGGCCGACGAGGGCGACGGTGACACCGCCGACGGCGAGGGCGGCGCCCAGCAGCCAGATGCCGACCGTGACGAAGTCGAGTTCGCCGAGCGGCATGAACCCGCCCGAGAACAGCCCCACGCTCGCCAACCGGAAGGTCGCGGCCAGGACGAGCGCGGCACCGGAGACCAGCATGACGAGCGCGATCCAGCCCGTGACTGCTGCCTTGCCCATGCGACACCTCCTGGCGCGGGACGCCTCACCGACGGTCGGTCCGGGCGGATGTCCCCTGCGAATGTAACCCCGAGGGGGGCTCGACCGTAACCCGCGGCGTCGGACGCGCCGCTCCCGGGGGATGCTCGGCTTCTGCGGGGGCTTCTCGGATGCTGGGTCGAGAGGATCGGGCGCATGGCCAACTTCGACCGTCTCCTGGGTGCCGCCGCTCGTGCGCTCGGCAACTCGTCCTCTTCTTCGTCCGGCCGCGGTGGCGCGTCCGGCGGCTCGACCGACTGGCGCGACATGGTGCGCAAGGTCTCCGACAAGGTCACCGGCGACGACCGTCAGAACGGGCAGCAGCCCCAGCCCGGCGGGTACGGCGCGCCCCGGCAGCCGCAGCACCAGCAGCCGCAGCACCAGCAGGGCGTCGGACGTCCGGGCACCGGCGGCCACGCCCCGCAGGGGTCGGCTGCCGACCGCGCGGCCCTGGCCAAGTACGACTACCTGCTGCAGACCGCGCCGCCGCAGCAGCTCGAGCAGGTGCACCGCGACGCCTTCGAGCGCCTCACGCCCGAGCAGCGCCAGCAGGTGCTCGCCCGGTTGAGCGCCGAGGTGCCCGCGGGCGAGCGCCCCGCCTCGAGCGCGCCCGCCGACCTCGCCCGCGCGGCGACCCGGGGCGAGACGGCGCACCCCGGGCTCATGAAGCGCGTGCTCGGCAGCACGGGCGGCAAGGTCGCGGCGGGTGCGGCGGTCGGTGCGGGCGTGGCCGGCGTCGCGGGCCTCGCCGTCGCCGTCGCCGGCGCGGCCGCCGTCAGCAGCGTCGCCCTGCCGTTGCTGGGCGACGCCGTTGCCTCGGGCATCGACTTCGACCAGCTGACGAACGGCTTCGGCTTCGAGGGGCTCGACGGCCTCACCGCCGGCGGCGAGGAGTACCTCGGCGGCCTCGGCGAGCAGGTCGGCGGCCTGGGCGAGCAGGTCGGTGGGCTCGGCGACCAGCTCGGCAGCCTCGGCGAGGGGTTCCGGCTCCCCGGGCTCGGCGACTTCTTCGAGCGCTGACGCCCCCGCTGACGCCCCGCCCGCCGAGACCCCACGATCTCGCCGAGACCCCCGTGCGCGCAGCGGGGTCCGGGCGACGTCCTGGGGTCTCGCCTGGGTAGCCTCGGCGCATGATTGCGATCTCGGCCGGCATCGCCGTCGTCTTCCTGCCGCTGTTCGTCGTGTCGCGACGCCGCGACGCCCGGCGGTTCCGCAACGGGGTGTTCCTGCTCATGGCCGGCGGGTTCGGCCTCGTCGCCGCGACAGGTGTCCTCGTCGCGGTCTTCCCGCCCTTCGCCCTGCTGATCGTCCTCGCGGTCGCCCTCGTGCCGGTGCTCGTGCTGGCTCTCGCAGTCTTCGCGATCGCCAACGGCGTCACGATGCTGCGGTCCGAGGGGCGCAGCCTCGGCAACCTCCTCTCGCTGCTCGCCGGGCTCGCCCTGATCGGCGTGCCGTTCCTCGTGGTGACGATCGTGGTGGCGGCCGGCCGGACGACCGTGCCCGTGCTGCAGGACGTCGTCTTCGTCCTGGCCCTGGTGATCGTGTTCGTCTCGGGGTACGCGGCGGCCACCTTCGCCGCCTTCACCCTCTGGTCGCTCGTCTACGCCCGACCCCGCGAACGTGAGCTGCCCGACGCCGTGATCGTGCTCGGCTCGGGGCTCGTCCGCGGCGAGGTGCCGCCGCTGCTGCGCAGCCGACTCGATCGGGCCCTCGCGATCTACCGCTCCGCCCCGGACGGCACGCGTCGGCCGTTGCTCGTGCCGTCCGGCGGCCAGGGGGCGGACGAGCCCCGACCCGAGGGCGAGGCCATGGCCGAGTACCTCGTCGCCCACGGGGCCGACCCGGCCGACGTGCGACCCGAGACCGCCTCGCGCAGCACCCGCGAGAACCTCGTGCTGTCCCGACGGGTGCTCGCCGAGGCCGCGCGCGAGGGCTCGACCCTGGTCGTCACCAACGACTACCACGTGCTGCGGGCGGCGCTGTTGGCGCGCGACACGGGCAGCAGCGCCGACGTCGTGGCGTCGCCGACCGCCGCCTACTACGTGCCGAGCGCCTTCCTGCGCGAGTGGGTGGCCGTCATGGTCGAGCACAAGGCGTTGAACCTGTTGCTCGTGGCCCCGTTCGTGGTGCTGATCGCGGCCTGGGTCGTGTCGCTGCACGCCTGACCGGGGCCGCCGAGGAGGCGCGGTGAGGGGAGCGCCGGCACCGCGCCTCCTGCGGGCGCCCGGCACCGCGCCTCCTGCGGTCGCCCGGCACCGCGCCTCCTGCGGTCGCGTGGCATCGCGTCGCGCCGCGCCGCGCAGGGCCGCGCCGACGCTCAGGACGGCCGGGTCGCCGTGCCCTCGTCCACCGCGAGGTCGGTCGCGGCCTCGTCGCGCTCGCGGACGGCCGCCCCGTCGCCGTCGTGCTGCAGTCGGTAGTGGAACCTGCCGGCGCCGAGGACCGGCAGGGCGCCGGTGACGGGATCGGGCTCGCCGTCGTGGACGCGCCGGACGCGCAGGTGCTGCCCGCGCACGAGCCACGCGATGGCGACGCCGGCGGCCACGAAGCCCGACGCCGCCGCGACCCCGATCGCCCAGCGCGGGCCGGCCACGTTCGCGACCCAGCCGACCACCGGGGCTCCGAGCGGGGTGCCGCCGGTGAAGACGGCCATGTAGAGCGCCATGACGCGGCCACGCATGCGCGGTGCCGTCGTGAGCTGCACGGTGGCGTTCGCCGTCGTCATCAGCGTGATCGACGCGAGCCCCACGGTGACGAGCACGGCCGCGAAGCTCCAGTAGGTCGGCATGACCGCCGCGACGAGGGAGGTCACGCCGAAGGCGAGGGCCGCGGTGACGAGCACCCGCCAGCGGGGTCTCTCGCGGCGGGCCGAGAGCAGGGCGCCGACCAGGGAGCCCACGGCGATCGACGACGACAGCAGGCCGAACCCGCTGGCGTCCACGCCGAACTCGACGCTCGCCATGGTCGAGGTGAAGATCGCGAAGTTCAGGCCGAAGGTGCCGATGACGAAGACCATGACGAACACGACGACCAGGTCGGGCCGCGACCGCACGTAGCGGAACCCCTCGCGGATCTGCCCCTTCGCCCGCGACACGGCCGGCTTCAGTTCGAGCTGGGCGACCCGGATGAACCGCAGCGACAGCAGCACGGCGGCGAACGACCCGGCGTTGATGACGAACACCCAGCCGGTGCCGATCGTGGCGATCAGGACGCCCGCGACCGCCGGTCCGACCAGGCGGGCGCCGTTGAACGAGGCCGAGTTGAGGCTGACGGCGTTGGTGAGGTGCCCCGGGGGGACCAGCTCGGACACGAAGCTCTGTCGCACCGGAGCGTCGATCGCCGCGGCCACGCCGAGCAGCAGGGCGAAGAGGTAGACCATCCAGAGCTGCACGCTGTCGGTCAGCACGAGCAGGCCCAGGCCGAGCCCGAGCAGGCCCATGCTCAGCTGCGTGACCATCAGCAGGCGTCGACGGTCGAAGCGGTCGGCGATCAGCCCGGTGATGGGCACCATCAGGATGGGCGGCGCGAACTGCAACGCCATCGTGATGCCGAGCGCCGTGGCGTCGTTGTCGGTCAGGTCGGTGAGGACGAGCCAGTCCTGCGCCGTGCGCTGCATCCAGGTGCCGACGTTCGAGACGAGGGCCCCGGCGAACCAGAGGCGGTAGTTGAACAGCGACAGGCTGCGGAACATCGCGGTCACGAGCGGGTCAGCTTCCGAAGGATGTCGGTCGCCTCGGCCAGGGTGCGGCGTTCGTCGGCGGTCAGGGCCGAGAGGCGGGGCAGCAGCCACTCGTCGCGACGCCGCCGCGTCTCGAAGACGAACGCCGCCCCGGCCTCGGTGGTCTCGAGCAGCACGCGCCGCTTGTCGTCGTCGTCGACGGTGCGGCGCAGCAGGCCGGCGTCGACGAGCTTGCCGACGGTGCGGTTCATCGACGGGGGAGTCACGCCCTCGTGCGCCGTCAGCGCCCCGATCGTCAGCGGTTGGTTCTGCACGACGTAGCCGAGTGCGGCCATCTGGGCGTCCGTGACGTCGGCGTCGGCCTTCTGCTGCCGCAGCCGCCGGGCGAGGCGCAGCACCGCCCCACGGACGTCGGTGGCGAGCTGGGCGTGGGGCAGGGCCCGAGCGGTGGGAGGCGCGGAGTCGGTCATCGCGGGCCACGATACTCGTTTAGTTCGGCTAAGTAAACGTCTGGGTGCGGGGTGTGCGATGCGCGGCACCCGGAGGCGGCACGGCACCGGCGTGCGCCTAGGCTCGGATCGATGAGCGACGACGACGTCCCGGCCGAGCCGACCCGCCCCTCCTGGCTGTCCGGGCGGGGGGCCGTGCTGACGGTGGCGCTCATCGTGGGCATCTCGCCGTTCGCGACCGACATGTACATCCCCGCCCTGCCGGCGATCGCGCGCGACCTCGGCGCCACGACGGCCGAGGTGCAGCTCAGTCTCACGGCGTTCCTGGTCGCCTTCGCCGTGGGCCAGATCGTGATCGGGCCGATCAGCGACGGGCGGGGCAGGAGGCGCGTCCTGCTGGGCGGGACGCTCCTGTTCGCCCTCGCCTCGATCGCCTGCGCCGTGGCCCCCGACGCGGCGACCCTCGTGGTGGCGCGCGTCGCGCAGGGCCTCGGCGGTGCGGCGGGCTCGGTGGCCGCCCGCGCCATGGTGGGGGACTCGACGACGGGGCTGGTGCGCAGCCGCCTCTTCGCGACGCTCGCCGCGATCAACGCCGTCGGGCCCGTCGTCGCGCCGCTCGTCGGCGGCGTCGTGCTCTCGGTGTCGACCTGGCGGGCGACGTTCGTCGTCCTCGCCGTGCTCGGGGCGGCGTTGACCTGGGCCGCCGCGCGTCGCCTGCCCGAGACCCTCGTCGACCCCGAGCCGGGGGCGGGCTCGCTGCTCGCGTCCCTGCGGCGGATGGGCACCCTGCTGGCGATGCCGAGGTTCCGCTGGTACCTGGTGACGGGCTGCGCGGCGACGATCGGGTTCTTCTCGTACATCGCGACGTCGTCGTTCGTCTTCCAGGAGCAGTACGGCTTCGGCGAGGGCCTCTACACGCTCGTCTTCGCCTCGAACGCCTCGTGCATGATCGCCTCGACCCTGGTGTTCCGCCGGCTCGTGGGGCGCTTCGCCGAGGACCACCTCTTCACCGCGGGGCTCGTCACCTGCACGGTCGGCTCGGCCCTCGTGCTGGTCGGCGCGCTGACGGGTCTCGGCCCCGCGCTCGTCTGGCCGGCGCTGGCCCTCGTGACGGCGGGCTGGGGCTGGGTGATCCCCGGGTCGATCACGCTGACGCAGGCCCTCGGGCACCGGGCGCCGGGCACCGCCGCCGCGCTCGCCGGCGGCCTCCAGTTCGGGCTCGGCGGGGCGGCGACCCCGCTCGCCGGGGCACTCGGCGGCACCGCCGTCGTCATGGGCGCGCTGATGCTCGGCTTCATCGCCACCGGGCTGGCCGTGCAGGCGTGGGCGTCGTCGCGAGGTGGCAGCCCGGCGACCTGACCCGGCGGCGCGACCCGCGCCTGCTGCGGTCGACGGCGCGACCCGCGCCTCCTGCGGTCGGCGGCGCGACCCGCGCCTCCTGCGGTCGACGGGGGGTGGTGCGCCGGGCGGCGCGGTGCCACCCTGGGCTCGACGTCGACCGGCGCCGCGACCCGAGGAGGACACCGTGACCGTGCAACTCACCCCGTACCTGGCGTTCCGCGACCGGACGCGCGAGGCCTTCGACTTCTACGCGACGGTCTTCGGCGGCACGCCGACCTTCAGCACGTTCGGCGAGTTCGGCGTCGGCACGCCCGCCGAGGCCGAGAAGGTCATGCACGGTCAGTTGCAGACGCCGTCGGGCCTGCTGTTGATGGGAGCCGACCGGCCCGACTCGTACCCGCTCGAAGAGGCCAGCAGCGTGTCGTTGTCGCTCTTCGGCGGCCCGGACGACGCCGCCGCGTTGACGGGCTGGTTCGACGCGCTCGCCGTGGGCGGCACCGTGCACGAGGCCCTGGCGCAGGCGCCGTGGGGCGACTCGTTCGGCATGCTCGACGACCGGTACGGCCAGCACTGGATGGTCAACATCGGCGGCACAGCGGCCTGAGCCCGGCCGGGCGGTCGCGCGCTCGCGCGGCAAAACGACACGTGTTGCCCCGAACTCCATGCAAGCGTATGTTCGCAGGCGGGCTCGTCGACGAGCCCGACCGGCCCCGACGGTCGGCCACGATCGAGGAAGGCACGCACCATGGCACGGTTCAGCGACAAGACGGCACTCGTCACCGGCGGGGGGAGCGGCATCGGCGCCGCGATCTCGCGCTCCCTGGCGGCCGAGGGCGCCTCGGTCGTCGTCACCGACATCAAGCTCGACGCGGCGCAGGGCGTCGTCGACCAGATCGTCGCCGCGGGCGGCACGGCGGTCGCGTTCGAGCAGAACACCGCGAAGCCCGAGCAGTCCGAGGCGGCCGTCGAGTTCGCGAAGTCGACCTACGGCGCCCTGCACCTCGCCGTCAACAACGCGGGCATCGGCGCACCGGCCGCCGACATCGGCGACTACGACATCGCCGCCTGGGACCGCGTCCGTTCCGTCGACCTCGACGGCGTCTTCTACGGCCTGCGCTACCAGCTGCCCGCCATGGTCGAGGCCGGCGGCGGCTCGATCGTCAACATGAGCTCGGTGCTCGGCTCGGTCGGCATCGCGCAGAACGCGGCCTACGTCGCGAGCAAGCACGCCCTGGTCGGCCTGACCAAGGTCGCGGCCCTCGAGTACTCGAAGCGCGGCGTCCGCACCAACGCCGTCGGCCCCGGCTTCATCGACACGCCCCTCGTGCGCTCGTCGCTCGACGGCGACGCCCTCTCGTACCTCGAGGCGCAGCACGCCACCGGCCGCCTGGGGACCGACGCCGAGGTCTCCGCCCTCGTCCTGTTCCTGCTGAGCGACGAGGCCTCGTTCGTCACCGGCAGCTACCACCTCGTCGACGGCGGCTACTCGGCGCACTGACGTCGGAGTCCGAGGAGGCGCGGTGCGGGCGGTCCCGCACCGCGCCTCCTGCCGTCCCGCTTCAGCCCCGCTTCAGCGCGTGCCCGCCATGATGGGCACGACGCGCACCCGCGCGACCGAGGGAGGGCCACCGTGCGCGTGCTCGTCGTCGAGGACCAGTCGACACTGGCCGACGGGCTGCGGCTCGGTCTCGAGGCCGAGGGCATCGCGGTCGACGTCGCGGGGACCGGCACCGACGGGCTCTGGCGGACCCGAGAGGGCAGCTACGACGTGGTCGTCCTCGACATCATGCTGCCGGGCATGAGCGGGTACGCCGTCTGCCGGGCGATGCGCGAGGGCGGCGACTGGACTCCCGTCATCATGCTGACCGCCAAGGACGGCGAGTGGGACCAGGTCGAGGCCCTCGACACCGGCGCCGACGACTACCTCACCAAGCCGTTCTCGTTCGCCGTGCTGCTCGCCCGGCTGCGGGCCCTCGTCCGCCGCGGCGCCCGAGAACGCCCCGTGGTGCTCGAAGCCGGCGACCTGCGTGTCGACCCCGCCTCGCGGAGCGTCCACCGCGGAGACGTCGAGGTCGAGCTGACCAGCCGCGAGTTCGCCGTGCTCGAGTTCCTGATGCGGCACGCCGGCAGCGTGGTCACGAAGCGCGAGGTCCTCGACGGGGTCTGGAACGACGACTTCGAGGGCGACCCCAACATCGTCGAGGTCTACGTGCGGCACCTGCGCAACAAGGTCGACCGGCCCTTCGGCCGCGAGGCCATCGTCACGCTGCGCGGGGCGGGGTACCGCCTGGAGGCGCGGGGTGGCTGAGCGGACCGGTCGCGACCGCGTCGCGGGGCTCGACCCGACCGTCGGCGGCGGGCGCGGCCGGGCCCGGCGGGCGTCGCTGCGGTCGCGCATCACGTCGGCCGCCGTGCTCGCCGTCGCCCTGACCCTCGGGCTCTTCACCCTCGTCTTCGCGCTCGTGCAGCAGGCCGTGCTCGCCGACGCCCCGCGTCAGGCCGCCTCGGCCGACGTGGACCGTGCCGTGTCGGCGCTCGCCCTCGGCTCGTCCCCGTCGGTCGCCGTCGCCGGTGAGGCCGACGGATCGCTGGTCGTGGTGACCGACGCGTCCGGGCGGGTGCTCGCCTCGGGCGGAGACGACGACCTCACCGACCTCGCCTCGTCCATCGCGTCGGCCGCCTCGGGCGACCGCGTGGACCTCGACGGCGGCGACTTCGTGGTCGAACGCCAGGACGTGGGGGTCGAGAGCACGCCGACGCCCACCCCCGTCGTTCCCGAGGCGACCCCGACGCCGACCCCGTCGGAGTCGTCCGACGACGACTCGGGCGGCGGTTCGGGGTCCGACGACGACTCCGGCGGCGGCACGGGGTCCGACGACGACTCCGGTGGCGACGACTCCGGCACCGACGCGGCGACCTCCGACGACGCGTCGGTGAGCCCGGAGGCGGCCACCACTCCCGTCGAGACGGTCACGACCGAGTACGCCGTCGTCGCCGCGCGCTCCTTCGGGGAGGCGAGCGCCGCCTCCTCCGCCAGCCTCGTCACGCTCGGCATCGCGATCCCGGTGGCGCTGCTGGTGCTCGGGGTCACCACGTGGCTGGTCGTGGGCCGGGCCCTCCGCCCGGTCGAGTCGATGCGGCGCGAGGTCGACTCGGTCACGGCTCAGAGCCTGTCGCACCGGTTGCCCGACCCGGGCGGCAGCGACGAGATCGCCCGCCTCGCGCACACGCTGAACGGCATGCTCGACCGGCTCGACTCGTCGGCCACGGCCCAGCGGCGCTTCGTCGGCGACGCCTCGCACGAGCTGAAGACCCCCCTCGCGACGATCCGCCAGCACGCCGAGGTCGCCCTGCTGCACCCCGGCAGCATCGACGGCGCCGCGCTCGCCGGCACCGTCCTCGGCGAGGAGGCGCGGCTGACGGCGCTCGTGCAGGGCCTGCTGGTCCTCGCGCGGGCCGACGAGGGCGCCCTCGGGGTCACGCGTCGCCCCGTCGACCTCGACGACCTCGTGGTCGCCGAGACGGCCCGGCTGCGGGACGCACCGACCGTCGACGGCCGCGGCCGGCTCGGCGTGGACGCGACCGCCGTGGGCCCCGCACGGGTCGACGGCGACGAGGGGTTGCTCGGCCAGGTCGTGCACAACCTCGTGGCCAACGCGGCCCGCCACGCCGAATCGCGCGTCGCCGTCGCCCTGTCCGAGCACGACGGCGGCGTCGCGCTGACCGTCGACGACGACGGCGCGGGCGTCGCCGAGGCCGACCGCGAGCGGGTGTTCGAACGCTTCGTGCGCCTCGACGAGGCCCGTACCCGCGACTCGGGCGGCAGCGGCCTCGGGCTCGCCATCGTGCGCGAGATCGTCCGCGTCCACGGAGGCGCGGTGTCGGTCACGGCCTCCCCCCTCGGTGGTGCCCGCTTCGTGGTGACCTTGCCCGCCGGCTCGGCCTGAGTCGGGCGCCTCCCCCCGCCCTCCACGGCCCGGCACCGCGTTTCGTGCACGACGCCGGGTCTGGGCGGGGTGCAGTGCACGAAACGCGGTGCGCAGGGTCGAGGGCGCGCGACCGGGCCGACCCGCGCCTCCTGAACGGTTCTTCAGGTGGCTTCAGCACGGGTTCAGTGCCCGCTCGAGAGGGTGTGGTCACCCGCTCGACAGAGCGGCATCGACCGGCCGCACCGCGGCCCCACGGACGGAGACACCATGCTGAAGAACACCCTCACCACGAAGAAGTCCCTGCTGATCGCCGGTGGCATCGCGGGCGTGCTCGTCCTCGGGGGCGGTGGCGTGGCCATCGCCTCGGGCTCCGACGACCACGTGTCGACGCAGAGCCGCGACCGGGCCCAGGAGGCGGCGCTCGCCGAGACCGGCGGCGGCACCGTCACCGAGGTGGACACCCTCGACGACGGACTCGTCGGCTACGAGGTCGAGATCGTGCTGCCGGACGGTCGCGAGGCGAAGGTGCTGCTCGACGGGGACTACGCGGTCACGTCGAGCCGCGTCGACGACGACTCGTCGCGGTCGGTGACGACGCCGGCCCCGGTGGCGGGCGACGACTCGCCCGGCTCGGCGGCGACGCCGACGCCCCTGGCGGACGACTCGCGGCGCGGGTCGGTGACGACGCCGACCCCGGTGCCGGCGGACGACTCCGGTCACCACTCGGGCTCGCGCGTCGACGACCACGACGGCGACGACGACCACGGCCACGACGACGACGACCACTGAGCCGACGTCGTCCGACCGACCCGGCGTCACGACGGGCCGCCACCGAGACGGGCCGCCACCGAGACGGGCCGCCACCCGCGAGGGGGCGGCCCGTCGTGCCGTCGTGGGGGAGGACGCGGCGCCGGGTGGAAGACTCGACCCATGCCGACCTTCTCCGCCGCCCGAGGCGACTTCACCTTCGTCGACGCCGACGGCGTCACCGTCCACTACTACGTCTGGCGTGCCGCCTCGGCGCGGGGCGTCGTGCAACTCGCCCACGGGGTGGCCGAGCACGCGCTGCGCTACGAACGGTTGGCGAACGACCTCGTGCGAGCCGGCTACACGGTCTACGCCGACGACCACCTGGGGCACGGCGAGACCGGCCTCGGCCAGTGGGACGGCGATCACGCCAAGCTAGGACGGCTCGGGCCGTCGGGCCTGCGCGGCACGATCGCCGAGGTCGTCCAGCTGGCGGGCATCGCCCGTGCCGAGAACCCGGGCCTGCCGCTCGTCGGGCTCGGGCACTCGTGGGGCTCGCTCATGATGCAGAAGATCGTCGACCGCCGGGCGTCGCTCTTCGACGCGGTCGTGTTGAGCGGCACGGCGTACCGGATGCCCGGCAGCATGAACGGCGGCGACCTGAACGCTCGGCACGCGCACGAGGGCGGCACGGGCTACGAGTGGCTCAGCCGCGATCGCGGCGTCGTCGAACGAGCCGAGGCCGACCCCCTGATGACCGTCGCGACCGTCGTCGACCTGTTCGGCTACCGCGACGCCCTGCGGCTGTTCGGTCGCCCGTCGCGGTCGCTCGACGCCGATCCGCCCGTGTTGATCCTGGTCGGCAGCGACGACACCCTCGGCGGCGAGGAGAGCGCCCGCAAGCTCGCCGACGCCTACGTGAACCGCAGTCGGCTGAGCGACGTCGAGCTGATCGTCTACGACGGGGCCCGGCACGAGGTCTTCAACGAGACCAACCGCGACGAGGTCGTGGCCGACCTGGTGCGATGGCTCGACGAGCGCGTCGGACAGCGGGCATAGGCTGCCCCCATGCACGGTGAGTACAAGGTCCCAGGCGGAAAGCTCGTGGTCGTCGACCTCGACGTGAGAGAGGGCCGCATCGCCGGGTTCCGACTCGCGGGCGACTTCTTCCTCGAACCCGACACGGCGCTCGACGCCATCGACCGGGCGGTCAACGGCCTGCCGGTCGAGTCCGACGCTGCCACCATCGCCGCGGCGATCAGGCAGGGCCTGCCGGACGACGCCGTCCTGCTCGGCTTCACGCCGGAGGCCATCGCCGTGGCGATCCGCCGAAGCCTCTCGAAGGCCACCGACTGGCGCGACTACGACTGGCAGATCGTGCACGACGCCCCGGTGTCGCCCAACCTGCACCTCGCCCTCGACCAGGTGCTCACCGAAGAGGTCGGTGCCGGTCGCCGCGGCCCCACGTTGCGCTTCTGGGAGTGGGACCAGCCGGCCGTGGTCATCGGCAGCTTCCAGTCGCTCAAGAACGAGGTCGACCTCGACGCCGCCTCGACGCACGGCTTCGAGGTCGTCCGGCGCATCAGCGGTGGCGGTGCCATGTTCATGGACGCCCAGTCGATCGTGACCTACTCGCTCTACGCCCCGGGCGAGCTCGTCCAGGGCATGAGCTTCGCCGACTCGTACGCCTACCTCGACGAGTGGGTCATCACCGCCCTCAAATCGCTCGGCATCGACGCGTTCTACCAGCCGCTCAACGACATCACCAGCGCCAAGGGCAAGATCGGCGGGGCCGCGCAGAAGCGGCTCGGCAACGGCGCCCTGCTGCACCACGCCACCATGTCGTACGACATGGACGGCGACAAGATGGTGCAGGTGCTGCGCATCGGACGCGAGAAGATGAGCGACAAGGGCACGACGAGCGCCGCCAAGCGCGTCGACCCCTTGCGCAGCCAGACCGGCCTGCCCCGCGCCGAGATCATCGAGCGCCTGAAGCAGACCTTCACCGGGCTCTACGGCGCGACCGAGGGGCACGTCACCGAGGCCGAGCTCGAGAAGGCCGAGCAGCTCGTGACCTCGAAGTTCGCGACGCCCGAGTGGCTGGCGCGCGTGCCCTGAGCCCGGACGGGCGCGGACGAGGCGACCCGCGCCTCCCGACCCGCCCCGGCGGTCGGTCCGGCCCCGGCGGCCGGGCCGTCGTCAGCGGTCGAGCAACTCGCGGTAGTCGACGTGGTCCTCGACGAAGTCGACCACGAACGGGCAGAGCGGCACGACCCTCAGGTCGGTGTTCTCGCGGACGTCGTCGAGGGCGCCCTGGACGAGCCGTGCACCGAGGCCGGCCGACCGGCGACTGGGCTCGATCTCGGTGTGGGTGAAGCGGATCTCGTGGCCGACGACGTCGTAGGCCGCGAAGCCGACGGTCTCGCCGTCCTCGACGAGGGCGTACTGGTTCTGGGTGGGACGGTTCTCTACCTCGGTGGTCATCCCGACACGCTACGCGCCCCCGGCCGGGGATCGGGCACGTGCCGGTGCCCGGCAGGCAGCAGAATGGACGGATGCCCCTCGACTGGACCAGCGCCTCCCCGAGCCTCGTGGTCCACGGCGACGCCCTCGACGTGACGGCCCGGCTGCCCGACGGCGGGTTCACGATCGTCTACCTCGACCCACCGTTCAACACCGGGCGGCAGCAACGGCGCCGCTCCACCACGTCGGTGCGCAGCGCCGAGGACTCGGTCACCTCGGTCGCCGGCTTCAAGGGCGTGCGGTACGAGCGCATCCGCGGCGACCTGATGGGCTACGACGACCGGTTCGAGGACTACTGGTCGTTCCTCGAGCCGCGCCTCGCCGAGGCCTGGCGGTTGCTCGCCCCCGACGGCACGCTCTACCTTCACCTCGACTACCGCGAGGCGCACTACGCCAAGGTGCTGCTCGACGCCCTGTTCGGGCGGGACTGCTTCTTGAACGAGATCATCTGGGCCTACGACTACGGCGCGAAGAGCCGCAACCGGTGGCCGACCAAGCACGACACGATCCTCGTCTACGTCAAGGACCCCAAGCGCTACCACTTCGACTCGACCAGCGTCGACCGCGAGCCCTACATGGCGCCGGGCCTCGTCACGCCCGAGAAGGTCGCGCGCGGCAAGCTGCCGACCGACGTGTGGTGGCACACGATCGTGTCGCCGACGGGCCGCGAGAAGACCGGCTACCCGACGCAGAAGCCCGAGGGGGTGCTCCGACGCATCGTGCAGGCGTCGAGTCGCGAGGGCGACTGGGTGCTCGACTTCTTCGCCGGCAGCGGCACGACCGGCGCCGTGGCCGAGGCCCTGGGGCGGCGTTACCTGCTCGTCGACAGCAACGACGAGGCGGTGGGGGTCATGCGCAGGCGGCTGCCGTCGGCGCGGGTCGAGTCGATCTGACCGCGTGCAGGTCGGCGACCGAGGCGACGGTCGTGACCGAGCCGCGGACGAACGACACGAGCTGCTCGTGCGTGAGGCCCTGCATCTGCTGGGCCGAGAGGCCCGGCGACGTGCTCATCGGACCGCGCCGAGGGCGAGGACGAGGGCGGCGACCAGGCTGACGCTCGCGCCGGTGGCGGCCGTGGCGATGACGGCGAGCGTCCGCTGGCGGGCGGTGTCGCGCACCTCCGAGAAGGTGCTGCGGGGGGTGGGGCGGTCGCTGCGGGCGACGTCGATGGTGGTCATGTTCGGCTCGTCTCCGGCAACCCTGCGCTGCCTGGCGGAACGGTGGAAGTGCTTCTGACGGTCACGACACCGCCGTGAACCGGCGTCGTCCGGTCAGCCTGGCACCCTGCGTCTAGTCCGTCTAGACAATTCACCGGTTGTTCGCACAACGGCTGACGCCGGCGGTCGAGCGACCCCCGGGAGGCGCGGGTCAGGAGGTCGCGTCGCCCGCCTCGGCCACCGGGGCCGGCCGGTCGGCGTCGTCGACGTGGTGGTCGTCGATCTCGATCGCGGCCGTCATGCGCTGCAGGAACCCCACGACGACGGCGGCCTGGTCGGGGTCGAGCGACTCGGCCGTCGAGATCATGCGCGCGTGCATCGCGGCCATCGTGTCACGCACCTCGGAGTTCGACTCGCCGGTGGCCGTGAGCAGCACGCCGCGCTTGTCGGACGGGTGCGGGTGGCGCAGCATGTGTCCGCTCGCCACGAGGCGGTTGATCAGCACCGAGGTCGAGGCCGAGGTGATCTTCAGCTGCGTGGCCAGTTCTTTGGCGGTCACGCTGTCACCCCGGCGTTGGGCCCGGAGCAGGAACCTCAGGGCGGCGAGGTCGGTGTCGTTCATCTTCATCGACTTGCGGGTGCGGGCCCGCATGGCGACCTCGGCCGCGCGGTAGGCGCGCAGGGTGTTCAGCACGGTGACGCCGCGTTCTTCGGTGCTGCTGCTGTACCAGTAACCGGACGCGTCGAACGGTGCGGCGGTGGCGTGCTGATCGGGCATGCGGTGAGTCTAACCCGCCTCGCTAGCCCGTCTAGCTAAATATTTTTCGCCGACCAGGCGTTTCTTCGGCCGACGAGAAAGGCCGCACGCCCGGTGGGCGTGCGGCCTTCGGTCGTCTCGCCTCCCGCGTGAGCTTCACGGGCAGGGAACGCCGGACACGAGACGATCCGTTCGGCGTCGAAACGCCGTCGGAGGAACGCTACCCGACGGTTGCCGCCTCGCGACACCAGCTCGCGGGCATCCGGCGACGGTCGGGGCTCTTCGGTGACCCCGCGGGCGCCCTCGTCACGCCCGCGGAGGTGCGTCGTCGCGACGCTCACCGGCCGGCACGACGTCGATCGACCCCGTGTCGGGGGCGACGAGCGAGCCGGTCTGCGCGGCGGCGGCCTGGGCCGAGAGCGCGGCGTCGGCGGCGACGGCGGCACGGGCGTCGTCGGCCGCCTCGTCGATGGCCGACTTCTGGCGCAGCGGCGTCGCCTTGAGGAAGAAGCTCAGCGCGAAGGCCACCAGGACGACCGCCAGGGCCACCCAGAACACGGTGACGGCCGCGTTCGCGAACCCGTCGAGGAACGGTGCGGCCAGGCGCCGGTCGGCCGTGTTGAGGAACGACGTGTTGCCGTCGAGCGCCCCGCTCACCTGCGACGTGTCTCCGCTGCCGGCCGCCTGGTAGAGCTTGAGGATCGAGGCGTTCGCCGGATCGGACAGCACCGACTGGTCGGCGAGGGCGGCCTGGGCGCGTCCCTGCAGGCTCGCATCGGCGAACGCGGCGGCGATCGTCTGCGGGATGCGGCTGAAGAGGACCGAGAACAGCACCGCGGTGCCGAGCGTGCCGCCGATCTGCCGGAAGAACGTCGAGGCGGACGTGGCCACGCCGATGTCGCGGGGGCCGACCGAGTTCTGCGACGCGATGGTCAGGGTCTGCATCAGCTGCCCGAGGCCCAGGCCGACCAGCAGCATGCCGACCATCATGAACCAGTACGGCTTGTCGAACGAGAGGTTCGTGAACCAGAAGAAGCCGGCGGCCATGAAGGCCGTGCCCGTGATCGGGAAGACCTTGTACTTGCCGGTGCGCGAGATGAGCTGGCCGGCGACGATCGACGAGATCATCAGGCCGGCGATCATCGGCAGCATCTGGAACCCGCTCTCGGTCGGCGTGGCGCCGTTGACGAGCTGCAGGTACAGCGGCACCGTGAGCAGGGCGCCGAACATGCCGAAGCCGACGAGCACGCCGAGCACGGTGGCCATCGAGAAGGTCGGGTTGCGGAAGAGCTTGAGCGGGATCAGCGCGTCGTCGCCCATCGACCGTTCGATCACGACGAAGGCGACGATGCCGACGGCCCCGATCACGTAGCAGGCGAACGCCCCGGGCGAGCTCCAGCCCCAGATGCGGCCTTGCTCGGCCACCAGCAGCAGCGGCACGGCGGCCACGATGACGGCCGCGGCGCCGAACCAGTCGATGCGCACGTTCTCGCGGCGCTTCTGACCCGGGATGTGCAGGAAACGCACGACGATGAAGAGCGCCACGACGCCGATCGGCACGTTGACGAGGAAGACCCAGCGCCAGCCGGTCACGAAGAGGATCTGGTCGGCACCGGCGAAGAGCCCGCCGACGAGCGGCCCGATGACGCTCGAGATGCCGAACACGGCCAGGAAGTAGCCCTGGTACTTGGCGCGCTCGCGCGGGGCGAGGATGTCGCCCATGATCGTCAGCGGCAACGCCATCAGGCCGCCGGCACCCATGCCCTGGATCGCCCGGAAGATCGCCAGCTGGTACATGCTCTCCGAGAAGCCGGCCGCGACCGACCCGAGCAGGAAGATCGAGATGGCGATCAAGAACAACGGGCGGCGGCCGAAGATGTCGCTGAGCTTGCCGTAGATCGGCGTCGAGATGGTCGACACGATCAGGTAGGCGGTGGTCACCCACGCCTGCAGGCTGAGCCCGTCGAGGTCGTCGGCGATCGTCCGCATCGAGGTGCCGACGATCGTCTGGTCGAGGGCCGAGAGGAACATGCCGGCCATGAGCCCGAAGATCACGTAGAGGATCTGACGGTGGGTCATCAGGCCCTCGCGCTCGGCGGGGGCCGTGGTCGTGGGGGCGGAGGCAGCGCTCGACATGGTGTCTTCCTGTCAGGGGGAGGGGACTCGACGCGACGTTGCGCAGAACGCAAAGTTACTTCACGAGCAAGCTTCCGACAACAAGAGGGATCGAGCCGCCGATGCCGGCCGCGTGACCGTCGGCCCGCCCGTGACTAGGCTCGACGCGATGTCTCGACGCCACCTCCTGCCGCGCCCCGCGGTGACCGTCCTGGCGGCCGTCCTCGCGACGGGCCTGCTCGCCGCCTGTTCGGGCGGTCCGCCCGGCCCCGGCCCGTCCGGGTCGACGGCGACCACGTCGGCCGCGACCGCGACGCCGACGGCCACCGAGGCCCCGACCCCGACCGAGGAGGCGCCTCCCACGTCCCCCACGACACCCGCGTTCGACGAGACGGCCCTGTCGGTCGACGACCCCGCCAGCCTGTGGGTCGTCAGCGACAAGCTGCGTCCGCTCGATCCGGTCGACTACGCGCCCACCGACCTCGTCACGCCCGACGTCGCGCACCAGAACCCGCCGACGCTGCGGGCCGAGCCGGCGGCCGCCGTCGTCGCGATGTTCCAGGCCGGCGAAGCCGAGGGAGCAGGGGCGTTCCAGGTGCAGAGCGCCTACCGTTCGTACGACACCCAGGTGAGCGTCTACGCCGGCTGGGTGCAACGCCTCGGCCAGGCCCAGGCCGACGCCCAGAGCGCCCGCCCGGGCTTCAGCGAGCACCAGACCGGGCTCGCCCTCGACATCAGCCCGGTGCCGCTGAGCTGTGCCCTGCAGGCCTGTTTCGGCGACACGACCCAGGGGCGGTGGCTCGCCGCGAACGCGTGGCGATTCGGGTTCTTGCTGCGGTACCCGGCCGACAAGGTCGCCGTGACCGGCTTCACCTACGAGCCCTGGCACTTCCGGTACGTCGGCGTGCCCCTCGCGACCGAGATGCACGACACGGGCGTCACCACGCTCGAGGAGTTCTTCGGCCTGCCCGCCGCCCCCGACTACGCCGGCTGACCCCCTGACACCCCAGGAAGTCGCCGAGACCCCCACCCGCGGGTGGGGGTCTCGGCGACTTCCTGGGGTGTGGGCCGTTGGCCCGGTCGGTCAGGCCCCGAGCGCCGCGTCGACGATCGTCTTGGCCTCGGCCTGCACGCGCGCCAGGTGCTCGGGGCCCTCGAACGACTCGGCGTAGATCTTGTAGACGTCCTCGGTGCCGCTCGGGCGGGCGGCGAACCAGGCCTTGTCGGTGACCACCTTGACGCCGCCGACGGCCGCGTCGTTGCCGGGGGCCTTGCTGAGCTTGGCCGTGATGCGGTCGCCCGCGAGCTCGGTGGCCTCGATGGCGTCGCCGTCGAGCTTGCCCAGTCGGGTCTTCTGCTCCTTGGTGGCGGCCGCGTCGACCCGCTGGTACACCGGGTCGCCGAACTTCTCGACCAGCTCGGAGTACAGCTGCGACGGGGTCTTGCCCGTGACCGCGATGATCTCGCTCGCGAGCAGCGCCAGCAGGATGCCGTCCTTATCGGTCGTCCAGACGGTGCCGTCCTTGCGGAGGAAGGACGCGCCGGCGCTCTCCTCCCCGCCGAACGCGACCGAGCCGTCGACGAGGCCGGGGACGAACCACTTGAAGCCGACCGGGACCTCCCACAGGCGACGCCCGTGCGACTCGGCGACCTTGTCGATGATGCTCGACGAGACGAGGGTCTTGCCGACCGCCGCGTCGTCGCGCCACTCGGGCCGGTGCGTGTAGAGGTAGTCGATGGCCACCGCGAGGTAGTGGTTCGGGTTCATCAGGCCGCCGTCGGGCGTGACGATGCCGTGACGGTCGGCGTCGGCGTCGTTGCCCGTCAGCACGTCGAACTCGTCCTTGCGGTGCACCACGCTGGCCATGGCCGAGGGGCTCGACGGGTCCATGCGGATCTTGCCGTCCCAGTCGAGGGTCATGAAGCGCCAGGTCGGGTCGACGCCGGGGTTGGTGACGGTGAGGTCGAGGCCGTAGACGTCGCGGATCGCGCCCCAGTACTCGACGCTCGCGCCACCGAGCGGGTCGGCGCCGATCTTCACGCCGGCCGCCTTGATGGCGTCGATGTCGATGATGTTGACGAGATCGCCCACGTAGCCGCGCAGGAAGTCGTGGCGACCGGGCGTGCCGACGCCGCGCTTCACGTCCACGTTGCCGGCGGCGATGATCTCGTTGGCGCGGTTCGCGATCCACGTGGTGGCGTCGCTGTCGGCCGGGCCGCCGTGCGGCGGGTTGTACTTGAAGCCGCCGTCCCGGGGCGGGTTGTGGCTCGGGGTGACGACGATGCCGTCGGCCTTGTCGGTGTTCGCCGGGTCGTTGTTGTAGACGAGGATCGCGTGGCTCAGCGCGGGCGTCGGCACGTAGCCGCCCTCGGCGTCGGCCAGCACCGTCACGTGGTTGCCGGTCAGCACCTCGACGGCCGTGCGCTCGGCGGGACCGCTGAGGATGTGCGTGTCGCGCCCGATGAAGAGCGGGCCGGTGATGCCCTGCCCGGCGCGGTACTCGACGATCGCCTGCGTGATGGCGGCGATGTGGGTCTCGTTGAACGCGGCGTCGAGCGACGAGCCGCGGTGGCCCGAGGTGCCGAAGACCACCTTCTGCTCGACCTTCGTCACGTCGGGGACGAGGTCGTAGTACGCGGCCGAGACCGCTTCGGGGTCGATCAGGTCGCTGGCTTCTGCGGGGGTTCCGGCACGGTCGGTCATGGGGCCATCCTGGCACCAGCCGCCGAGCTCCGTCGCGGCGTGCGGGCGGCTCTCAGTAGGCTCCTCGACATGCCGACCCGCGCCTCCTCGACGACCTACAGCTACCTCGGCCCCGCGGGCACCTTCACCGAGGCGGCGCTGAAGCAGGTGCCCGAGGCCGTCGGCGCGACCTGGAAGAGCGTGAACAACGTCGGCGAGGCGCTCGCCGACGTCGTCTCGGGCGTCAGCACCGCGGCGATGATCGCCATCGAGAACAGCGTCGAGGGCGGGGTCAGCGCCACGCAGGACGCACTCGCCACCGTGCCCGGGCTGCGCATCGTCGGCGAGTACCTGGTCCGCGTCAACTTCGTGCTCGTGGCCCGCCCCGGGACGCGCCTCGAGGAGGTGCGGCTCGTCAACGCGCACCCGGTCGCCTACGCGCAGACCCACCGCTGGCTCGAACGCGCCCTGCCGGGCCACGGGCACCTCCCCGCCTCGTCGAACGTGGCCGCCGCCGCGTCGTTGCTCGAGGCGGGGGGCGCCGGGGGCTCCGCGGACGCCGCGGTTGCGCCTCCCGGCATCACCGACCACCACGACCTCGAGGTGCTCGCCCGCGAGATCGGCGACAACGACCAGGCCGTCACGCGCTTCGTGCTGGTCAGCCGCACCGTGCCCGTGCCGCCCGCCACCGGCGCCGACAAGACGAGCCTGATCGTCGAACTGCCGACCGACGGCTCGGGCGCGCTGGTCGACATGCTCGAGCAGTTCGCGACCCGCGGCATCAACCTCAGCCTGATCCAGTCACGTCCGATCGGCGACGCGCTCGGCCGCTACCGCTTCGTCATCGACCTCGAGGGGCACGTGCTCGACGAACGCGTCGCCGACGCGCTGCTGGGGCTCAAGCGGTTCAGCCCGGCCGTGACGTTCCTGGGCTCGTACCCGCGCGCCGACGGCACACCGGTCGAGGTCTCGTCGAGGTACGACGACGAGGCGTTCGTGGACGCCCGCGACTGGTTGCGGGGTCTCGTCGCCGGGCTGCGCTGACACGAGGACGCCCCCGCCCCCGGCCGCCGTGGCGGGTCGAGGTGCGGGGGCGTCGTCGGTCGGCGGGTCAGGCGTCGGCGGGCACGCGGACGGTCAGGCCGCCCGGGTCGACGACCGCGCGCAGGGCGACGGCCTTGCCGACCGAGTCGCCGTCGATCTCGAAGTCCTGGGGGGAGTCGAGGCGCAGGACGAGCTTCTTGCCCTTGTTGTAGCGCAGGGTGCGGACCTCGCGGCTGTTCGCGGCGAGGATGCGACGGCCGACGTGGGTGCGGCGCAGCACGCCGTTCTCCCAGACGATCTTGACCCAGATCTGCACCCAGCCGAAGAAGCCCTCTGGGCGCAGGGCGACGATGTCGAAGATGCCGTCGTCGATCGCGGCGTCGGGCAGCAGCATGATGTTGGCGGGCAGCAGCCCGCAGTTGCCGACGATGATCGTGTGGGCGCGCATCGTCTTGCGGCCGCCGTCGTCGAGCTCGTAGCGGACCTCGATCTTGTTGTCGTCGCGCAGGGCGCGGGCGATGGCGTCGACGTAGGCGAGCCAGCCGACCCGCTTCTTCAGCTCGTCGTTGGTGTTCGCAAGCATCTTCGCGTCGAGGCCCACGCCGGCCATGACGACGAACGCCTTGGTCTCGCGCGAACCGTCCTCGCGCTCGATGTCGACGACGCCGAGGTCGATCTCGCGGTCGCGACCGCTGAACGCCGTCGCGATCGAGTCGTCGAGGTTGTCGAGCGAGAGCTCGAGGTTGCGGGCCAGCAGGTTGCCGGTGCCCGAGGGCAGCAGGGCCAGCGACGCGTCGGTGCCCTGCAGGGCCTCGGCCACGGCGCGGACGGTGCCGTCGCCGCCGGCCGCGATGATCATGTCGGCGCCGTCGGCGAGGGCCTGCTTCGTCACCTCTCCGCCCGGGTCCTCTTTGCTGGTCTCGTAGTACTTGGTCGGGGCCCAGTCGTTCGAGAACTCGTGCCGGCCGACGGCCGTCTTGATGGCGTCGAGGTCGACCTTGATCGGGTTGTAGACGACCGCGGCGGTCTGGCGAGCCGTCTCGGGCTCGGGCGCCGAGGCGCGCTCGGCGGGGGCAGGGGAGGTGGCGGTCATGGGGCGAGCGTATTGGACGCGACCCGGCGAGGTAACGGAGTGGCGGAGCCTCTGTGCAGATCGTCGGCCGGGCCGGTGCCGTTGCCTAGGATGGGCGGGTGATCGATCCCCAGTTGCTTCGTGAATCCCCCGACCTCGTCAAGCAGAGCCAGCGGGCCCGGGGCGACTCCGAGTCGCTCGTCGACGACGCGGTGGCGGCCGACCAGGCACGACGCGCGGCGATCGCCGCGTTCGAAGAACTGCGCGCCGAGCAGAACGCCTTCGGCAAGACCGTCGCCAAGGCGCCGAAGGACGAGAAGAAGGCCCTGGTCGCGCAGGCGCAGCAGCTCGCCGCCAGCGTGAAGGAGGCGCAGGTCGCCTCGAACGAGGCCGACGCGGTCTTCGACAGGGCCGCGCGCGGCATCGGCAACCTCATCATCGAGGGCGTGCCGGCCGGCGGCGAGGCGGACTTCGTGACGCTGCGCGAGCACGGCACCCGCCCCTCCTTCGACTTCGAGCCCCTCGACCACGCCGACCTCGGCGAGAGGCTCGGCGCGATCGACATCAAGCGCGGCACGAAGGTGTCGGGCTCGCGCTTCTACTTCTTGCGGGGCATCGGCGCCCGCCTCGAGCTCGGCCTGATGAACATGGCCCTCGACCTGGCCCTGACGAACGACTTCACGCCGCTGATCACCCCGACGCTCGTGCGGCCCGAGGTCATGGCGGGCACCGGGTTCCTGGGCTCGCACGCCGACGAGGTCTACCACCTGCCGGCCGACGACCTCTACCTCACCGGCACCAGCGAGGTCGCGCTCGCCGGGTACCACGCGGACGAGATCCTCGACGTCGAGGCGGGCCCGATCCGCTACGCCGGCTGGTCCACCTGCTACCGCCGCGAGGCCGGCGCCGCGGGCAAGGACAACCGGGGCATCCTGCGCGTGCACCAGTTCAACAAGCTCGAGATGTTCAGCTACGTGCACCCCGACCAGGCCGAGGCAGAGCACGACGCCCTCGTCGGGTTCCAAGAGACGATGATGCAGGCCCTGGGGCTCAGCTACCGCGTCATCGACGTCGCGGCCGGCGACCTCGGCTCGAGCGCCGCCCGCAAGTTCGACATCGAGGCCTGGGTGCCGACGCAGGGCACCTACCGCGAGCTCAGCAGCACGTCGAACTGCACCACGTTCCAGGCCCGCCGCCTCGACACCCGCCACCGCACCGAGAGCGGCAAGACCGCCCCCGTCGCGACGCTGAACGGCACCCTCGCCACGACGCGCTGGCTCGTCGCGATCCTCGAGACCCACCAGCGGGCCGACGGTTCGGTCGTCGTGCCCGAGGCGCTGCGCGGCTACCTCGGCGGCCTCGAGGTCATCGAGCCGGTCGCATGAGCCAGGCCGCCGCCGCACCCCGGCCCGACCGTGAGCCCGTGGCCGCCACCGACCGGTGGCTCGTCGCGCTCGACGTCGACGGCACGATCATGCCGGAGGACGGCACGATCTCCGAGGCCGTCCTCGGCGAGATCTCGCGACTGCACGACGAGGGTCACCAGGTCATGATCGCGACCGGACGGTCGGTGTCGATGACCCTGCCCGTCATGGAGCGCCTCGGCCTCGTCTCGGACTACGTCGTCTGTGCCAACGGCGCGATCACCCTGGGGCGCGACGAGTCGGCCCCGTCCGGCTACCGGCGCGTCCACGTCGAGGAGTTCGACCCGACCGAGGTGCTGTCGACGATCCGCGAGGCCCTGGCCGACGCCGGCGCAGGCTACGCCGTCGAGGACCAGGAGGGGCTGCTGCGGTACTGCGGGACGTTCCCCGCCGCGGCGGCGGCCCTGAACGCCGAGAAGGTCGAGTTCGACGACCTCGTCGGGCGTCCCGCCACGCGCGTCGTCGTGGTCTCGCCCGACCACGACACCGAGGACTTCCTGCAGGTCGTCGAGCGCATGGGGTTGCAGCAGGTCAACTACAACGTCGGCTGGACGGCGTGGCTCGACATCGCCCCCGACGGCGTCTCGAAGGCCACGGCCCTCGAGCGCGTGCGTCGGTGGCTCGACGTGCCCCGCTCGCAGGTGCTCGCCGCGGGCGACGGGCGCAACGACATCGACATGCTGCGCTGGGCCGCCGCCGAGGGGCGCGGCGTCGCCATGGGCCAGGCCCCCGACGACGTCGTGGCCGCGGCCGGCGAGCAGACGTCGAGCGACCTCGACGACGGGCTCGCCGAGGTGCTCGCCACGCTCTGAGCGGGCCGATCGCCCGGCACGCGGCCGGGGGCGTCCGCTAGACTCGCGCCAGTTGCCGGGTGCACGCATCCCGCCACGAGATGGACAGAACGCCACGAGAAAAGATGGCGTTTCGTCCACATCGTGGCGGCGTGGATCGCCTGGTCACCGGGAGGGCTGTCCGAGCGGCCGATGGAGCTTGTCTTGAAAACAAGTGGGCAGAGATGTCTCGTGGGTTCGAATCCCACGCCCTCCGCAGAGACGACGCGCGCCGGTGGGCCGGCCCGCGCCTCCTGGGGTCGACGGGGTCAGTGCTTGGTGGCGGCGTAGGTCGAGAAGGCCTCGCCGATCAGGGTGCTGAGCTCGTGCCAGGTGGTGTCGTCGACCGAGACGGGGGAGTCGCCGTCGACGAAGCCGGCGTGCTTGTGCAGCACGTCCGAGCCGACGGCGGGCAGCACGAAGAAGTCGCGGGTCCAGTCGTCGGTGTCGGCGATGACGGGCGCGCGGTACCAGTCGAGGTACGCGTCGAAGACGTCGTTGCGCTCGTCGCCCTTGAGCCAGGTCTCGACGGAGTCGCGCCACGCGTCTCGGTTGGTCTCGCCGTTCATGTGGTCCTCCGGGGCCGGTGCGTGCGGGAGCGTGCGCGACCGCCGGTCCAGTGTCCCAGGTCCGGCCCGGCGGCGACCGGGCGTGCCCCCCGAAGGGGACCGCCCGTCCCCCCGAACAGGGGCTGAACGCGGTCGCGGCCTCGTGTTGCACTGTTCGAGCCCTCCGTTGCGACCCCGCACCGGTCGGCACCCCGGGCGGGCCGAACACCGCCCGGGCCCTCGACACCAGGACCGACACCCATGACCCACATGACCCCGACGACCCGCGCCGCCGTCGTCATCGGCGCCGCCGTCGCCCTCGTGGCCGGCCTCGCCGCCACCCCGACCGCCGCCCACGCCGCGGGCCCCGCGCCGACGAGCACGTCGAAGGCCGCGACCCGCTCGACCGCCACGACCACGCCGCAGACGATCCGCACCGCGAGCAGCGCGACCCTCTACAAGGGCGGCCTCTTCGTCGACACGAACGGCGAGGCCGCGCGGGCCGCGACCACGCTCTCGGCGCAGGGGCGCACCGCCCAGGCCTCGGCGGCCAGGACGATCGCCCAGCAGTCGGTCGCGACCTGGCTGGGCGGCTGGTTCACCGACGCGCAGCTCGTGAAGAAGATCGACGCGACCGTCGCCGCCGCCGAGAAGAAGGGGACGACGCCGGTCTTCGTCACCTACAACATCCCCAACCGCGACTGCGGCAGCCACTCGGCGGGCGGCTCGGCCGACAACGCGGCCTACCTGCGCTGGAACCAGCTCGTCGCCTCGCGCCTCTCGGGCCACCGTGCCGTCGTCGTCGTCGAGCCCGACGCCCTCGCGCTGATCAGCAACTGCCCCACCCAGACGAACGGGCGCGAGGCGACCATCGCCTCGGCCGTCAAGGCCCTCGCCGCCGCCGGGGTGCCGGCGTACATCGACGCGGGCAACTCGAACTGGGTGCCGCCGCAGACCATGGCCGCCCGCCTCAAGGCGGCGGGCGTCGACCGGGCGCGGGGCTTCGCCACCAACGTCTCGAACTACTACCCGGTCGAGGCCGAGCGTGCCTACGCCGACAAGGTCTCGCAGGCGGCGGGAGGCGCTCGCTACGTGATCGACACGTCGCGCAACGGCCGCGGGTGGAAGGGGACGTGGTGCAACGCCCCCGGTGCCGGTCTGGGGTCGGCGCCGTCGGTTCAGGGCGGCACGACCAAGCTGGACGCGCTGCTCTGGATCAAGACGCCGGGGGCGAGCGACGGCGAGTGCAACGGCGGCCCCCGGGCCGGCACGTGGCACGCCTCGTACGCGGTGGACCTCGTCGCGAACCGCAAGGTCGGCTGACCCCGGGGGCCGCCCAGGGCAGTCTGCGTACAATCTTCACCTGCCCGTACACCGAACGGCGCGATCCCGCCCACCGGATCGACGAGACCGAGTCAGTCCCGTCGGTCGGGTCCGGGTGCTTCGCGCCCTCGATGACCGAGAGGACACCGCGTGAGCGACCTTCGCGACCGATCCGGCCGTGGCCGCCGAGCCGCCCGACCCCAGAAGTCACCGTTCTGGCGCCGCCCCGCGGCCGCGTCGACGGGCGTGGCCCGGCACGGGCGGCTCAAGGACGGAGGCGCGGTGCGGGCCGTCACGAAGGTCGTCGCCGCCTCGGTGGCGGTCCTGCTCGTGAGCGGCGCCTCGGTCGGCGCCATCGCCGCGTACCAGGTGCGCAGCGACCTCGGCACGGGTGTCGAGCTGCAGGCCGCGAAGGGTCAGACCAACAAGGCGGCGCCGCCCTCGATCAGCGAGTACGAGGGCGGGTTCAACATCCTGGTGGTCGGCACCGACAACGACGCCAGCCAGGACGAGGGGGCCTTCGGCAAGCGCGACGCCACCCTCAACGACGTCAACATCCTGCTGCACGTCTCGGCGGACCACAGCAACGCGACGGCGGTCAGCATCCCGCGCGACATGGTCGTGCCGATCCCGTCCTGCGCCAAGGAGGACGGCTCGGGGTACTACTCGGCCATGGCGGCCCGGCCCATCAACGAGGCCTACTCGTACGGCGGACTGAGCTGCGTCGCCTCGACGGTGTCGGCCCTGACGGGTCTCGACATCCCCTTCGCGGGGATGATCTCGTTCAACGGCGTCATCGAGATGTCGAACGCCATCGGCGGCGTCCCGGTGTGCGCGGCCACCCCGATCAAGGACCGCTACACGGGCCTCGACATCCCCGCGGGCGAGTCGGTGCTCTCGGGTGCCGACGCCCTGGCCTTCCTGCGGACCCGGCACGGCGTCGGTGACGGCTCCGACCTCGGCCGCATCAGCAGCCAGCAGGTCTACCTCTCGTCGCTGCTGCGCACGGTCAAGAGCGCCGACACCCTGAGCAACCCGACCAAGCTCTACTCGCTCGCCCGTGCGGCGGCGAGCAACATGACCCTGTCCGACGGCCTCACGAAGATCGACACCATGGTGCAGATCGGACTCGCGTTGCGTGACCTGCCGCTCGACGACGTCAACTTCGTGCAGTACCCGGGCACGACCGGCGGCACCGGGGTCTACGCGGGCAAGGTGCAACCGGACACGGCCGTCGCGAACCAGCTGTTCGACGCGATCAAGAGCGACGTGCCCTTCTCGATCCCCGAGGGCAGCACCGGCATCGGCTCCGAGAGCACGGCCCCGGCCGCGACCGAGGCGCCGGCGGCGACGGGCGCCCCGGCCGCGTCCGCACCGACGTCGTCGGCTCCGGCCGGGACGGCCGCGCCCGCCGACCAGGGCACGGGCACCGAGACCTCGGCACCCTCGACCGAGGTCATCCAGGGGCTGACCGGTCAGACGGCCGCCGACCAGACCTGCTCGGTGGCCTTCGGCTCGAAGTAGGCGTGCACCGTCGGGGAGAGGCGCGCCGCCCGAGAGTCGTCCCGGCGAGTAACCAACTCGCCGGGACGACCGGTGACCTCACGCGGCGGCCCGAACGCGCGCGCATGAGAACCCCGCGGTGCCGGGATCAGGGGGTCGGCACCGAGGGGGGTGTGGAGGCCGGCGTCGGTGCCGGCGACGAGCCCCTCGGACGCCGCCGTTCGGGTGCGGCGCTCGCTGGTGGGGCACGTGACGCGGCGACCGTCGGAGGGCGTGTTCGGCAAGGGTGAACGGGCCCGTGCTGTCGGGCCCCGGCCCCTCGGCCGTCGTCGGCGTCAGGGGTACTCTATGTGTCGGCACAAATGCCGACAACCCGATCACGGCCCCCGGAGCGGGTGGGGCGAGGGTGGTTCTGTCACCGCCCGCCCCGGTTCGGCATCTGGCCCGCGGGCCGCTATGCTGGTCCCTGCGCGTTCGCTCGCGAGCCGCATGGAGCCGTCGCATAGTTCGGCCTAGTGCACCACCCTGCTAAGGTGGAGTTCCCTTTGTGGGAACCGTGGGTTCAAATCCCACCGGCTCCGCGGAAAGCCACGTCGGTCCTCTCTCTCGCCAGAGACGTTCCGGGGTGGCTTTTCTTCTGCCCTCACCCGGTGCCGGGGTGTCCCCCGGGGCGGCGCCTTCCCAGTCGCCTCCGGCGTAGCGTGATCGGCGACGGACGCCCGTCACGACCGCAGGAGGCCCCCGGGTGAAACGCATCCACTACACCGACGAGTACATGGTCACCGGCGACACGATCGCGGCGGCCGTCGTCGAGTACGCGCGTGCCCTGGCCATGAAGAACAAGTCCGACATGGTCGACCTCCCCGGCCGGGATCGCGCGGGCCTGCACCAGCGGTTCCAGATCCTGCTCGGCCCGGCGAGCCAGATGCTCGTCTCAGAAGAGCAGACCGACGAGGCCGAGATCGACGACCCGGGCCTGGTGGACGACATCGAGGCGCGCATCGACCGGCTGCGGGGCGTCGAACCGCAGTCCACCGAACCGGCCGAGGGCATCCCACTCGACACCGACGAGTTCTGATCGCCGACAGGCGTCGTCGACTCTCGCCGGGTCGGGACCGGCGTGGTCTCCGCTTGTCAAGGGTCCGCCAAGCCCGGCCTGACCGACTAGCGTCGGCACGATGACCTCCACCGCGCCTCCGGACCCGACCGAGGCCGTGACCCCCGTGACCCTGGGAGGCGCGGGCCCGGTCGTCGGAACGGCCACCGCGCTCGTCGTCGACCGGCTGCGATCGGGAGCGGCACCGTCCGTGGGCGCAGCGCTCGACCTCGCGGTCGAGCTCGGTCGCCACGGCGCGCTGCCGGGGCTCGGGTCGACCGCCGACCTCTGGCAGGCCCTCGCCACGCTCGCGGCGCACGACCTCGGTGCGGCCCGGGCCGCCGAACCGCACCTCGACGCGCTCGCCATCCTCGACCAGCACGCCGGCGACGCCCGTGCGGCGTCCGACCGCTCGCCCCTGCCCGCCCGGGCCCGGGCCGACGACTCGTTCACCTGGGGCGTGTTCGCCGCCGAGGGCCCCGGCGTCCGTCTCGTCGCCGAGGCACGCCCGGCCACGGGGCCCGGGTCCGCCGACGCCACCGACGCCGCCCCCGCCTGGTCGCTCACCGGCGCGAAGCCCTGGTGCTCCCTCGCGGGCACCGTCGACGGCGCCCTGATCACCGCCTGGGTCGGCGACGACCGGCGGCTGTTCTCGGTCGACCTGCGCCAGCCGGGGGTCACGGTCGAGGCCGACGCCTGGCACGCCAGGGGCCTCGTCGAGATCCCGTCCGGCCCGGTCGCCTTCGACGACGTCGAGGCGCACGAGGTCGGCGCACCCGGCTGGTACCTCGAGCGCCCCGGTTTCTCGTGGGGCGGCATCGGCGTCGCCGCGTGCTGGTACGGCGGCGCGGTCGGGGTTGCCCGCACGCTGCTCGCCGCGGCGGTGACCGCCTCGGGTCGCACGCCGGGGCGTCCGGCCGACCCGCACCTCCTGCAGGCCCTCGGCCTCGTCGACACGCGGTTGGCCGACGCCCGTCGGGCGCTGGTCGAGGCGGCCGACCTCGTCGACGCCGGTGAGGCGACCGGCGACGCGGGGCGCCTGCTGGCGAAGCGCGTCCGCGGCACGGTCGCGCACGCCTGCGACGAGGTGCTCGCCCGGGCGTCCCGCGCCCTGGGCCCCGCTCCGCTCGCCACCGACGCGGCCCACGCGAAGCGCGTCGCCGACCTCGAGCTGTACCTGCGCCAGCACCACGGCGAACGCGACGACGCCTCGCTCGGCCAGACCCTGCTGCGCGACGCCCTCTCGGACGGGCAGCCCGCGTGGTGAGCTTCGACGGTCGCGCGCCGGGCACCCCGGTCGAGACCTGGGAGGCCGACCCGCGCCTCCTCGCCCTGCCGCCGCTCGACGGAGCCGTCGACCCGGCCACGGTGTCGCGACTGGTCGTGCTGGCCGCCCACCCCGACGACGAGACGCTCGGCGCCGGTGGGCTGATCGCCGATGCCGCAGCCCGCGGCCTGCCGGTCACGGTCGTCGTCGTCACCGACGGGGCCGCCTCGCACCCCGGGTCGTCCACGGACGCCGAGAGCCTCGTCGCGACGCGGGCCGAGGAGGCGCGGGTCGCCGTCGGCCTGCTGGGTCACGACGTCGAGCTGGTCCGGTGGGCCGTGCCCGACGGGGCCGTGCGCGAGGCCCGCGCCGAGGTCACCGAACGGCTGCGGCCCCTGCTGCCCGGGCCGGACGGAGTGCTCGTCGCCCCCTGGAGCGGCGACGGCCACCGCGACCACCGGGTTCTCGGCGAGATCGCCGCCGAGCTGGTCGACGAGGCCGGCGTCGCGGCGCCCCGTCTGCTGCAGTACCCGATCTGGCTCTGGCACTGGGGATCGCCCGACCACCCGGACGTCCCCTGGTCGTCGATGAGGCTCGTCCCGCTCGACGCGGCCGCCGACGCGGCGAAGCGCTCCGCCCTCGCGGCCTACGCGTCGCAGCGTCGACCGCTGTCGTCGGCACCCGAGGACGCAGCCGTGCTGCACCCGGTCTTCGAGCGGCACTTCGCCCGTGGACGCGAGGTGTTCGTCCTGGACGGGCACGAGACCGCGGGCCCGACCGGGCGGGCGGCCGCGACCGAGGCCACGTTCGACCGGACGCACGCCCGCCGGGCCGACCCCTGGCGCGTCACGACGCGCTGGTACGAACGGCGCAAGCGTGCCCTGACCCTCGCGTCGCTGCCGCGGGAGCGCTACGGCCACGTTCTCGAGGTCGGCTGCTCGATCGGGGTGCTGACGGGCGACCTGGCCCCGGCCGCCGACCGCCTGCTGGCCCTCGACGTGTCGTCGGTGGCCGTGCAGGCCGCGCGGGAGCGGCTCGCGAACCTCCCGCACGTCACGGTCGAGCAGGCCGACGCCGCGCGGGACTACCCGGCGGGCACCTTCGACCTCGTCGTCCTCAGCGAGGTGGGCTACTACCTCGCCCCCGACGCGTTCGGGCGGCTCGTCGACTCGATCGTCGACGGGCTCGCCGACGACGGCGACGTCGTGGCCTGCCACTGGCTGCAGCCCGAGGGCGACTTCCGGCAGGGCGCGGACGAGGTGCACGCCCGGCTGGGGGCCGACCCGCGCCTCCACCGGGTCTCGCACCACGTCGAGGACGACTTCGTGCTCGACGTGTTCTCGCGCGACCCGCGGTCGGTCGCCCAGCGGACGGGGTTGCGATGAGCGACGCGACGGATCGCACCGGGTCCGGTGGGCCCGTGCCGGACGCTCCCGTGCCCGACGCCCTCGGACGCACCGACCACGGGCGCACCGACCCCGTGCGGGCCGTCGCGGTCGTCGTGCCCGCACACGACGAGGAGGCGCTCGTCTCACGGGCCCTCGACGGCGTCGAGCGCGCCCGTCGGCACACGGCCCGGACGCACCCGGAGGCGCGGGTCGTCGTCGTCCTCGTGGCCGACGCCTGCACCGACGGCACGGTCGCGGCCGCCCGGGCACACCCCGACGTGCAGGTGGTCGAGATCGACGCCCGGGGTGTCGGCGTCGCCCGGTCCGTCGGGGTCGACGCGGCCCTGGCCGCGCTCGGAGTGGCCGCGCTCGGGGTGGCCGCCGAGGGAGCGGACGCCGGTGCCCTGCCCGACGACATGTCGCCCGCCGACGACCGGCCCGCCGGCGACCTGCGGGCCGAGGACCTGCCGCCCGGCGACCTGCCGCTCGACGCCGTCTGGCTCGCCTGCACGGACGCGGACTCGGTCGTCCCGGTCGGGTGGATCGACGACCAGCTCGACCGAGCCGCCGCCGGGGCCGACGTCGTGATCGGCACGGTGCGTCCCGACTTCGCCGACCTCTCGCCCCGGCAGATCGCGGCGTGGACCGGACGGCACACGCCGGGCCGACCGAACGGCCACGTGCACGGCGCCAACCTCGGCGTGCGGGCCTCGTCGTACCGGGCCGTCGGAGGGTTCGCCCCCGTCGACCTGCACGAGGACAACGACCTCGTCGACCGGCTGCGCGCCGCGGGCGCGACGCTCGTCGCCTCGGACGTCGGCGAGGTGCTGACCTCCGGACGACGCGACGGGCGCACGTCGGGCGGCTACGCGGGGTACCTCGCCGTCGACCTGCTGGCCTGACGGGCCGACCCGCGCCTCCTGACGGCGGTGCCGCGCCGACGGAGGCGTCGACGCCCCCGGGAGGCGCGTGCGGCTCAGTCGCGGACGGTCGCCAGGTACGCGGCCTCGCGCTCGTACCCGTCCGCATCGGCCGCCAGCTCGGGCTTGCCCAGCTCGACCGCCTTGTCGCGGCTCATCTCGGCGAGGTCGTGCAGGCGGATGATCGCGACCCGCAGCACGTCGTCCCAGGTGGCGTCGCTGCCGTAGGCGTCGAGCAGGAGGCGCACGCGGCGCTCGGCGTCGGCCGGGCCGGGCGCGTTCGGGGGAGTGCGATCGGTCAGGGGGACGGCGCGGGTGGCGTAGTGGGCGAGGTCCCAGAGGCGGGGACCGGGCGAGGCGAAGTCGAAGTCGATCGCGCCGACGACGTGCCCGTCGGCGTCGTACGCCAGGTTGTGGGGAGAGAAGTCGTTGTGGCAGATCACCTCGGACGGCACCTTCGCCGGTGCCTGCCAGACGGCGCCGTCGAGTCCGAAGCCGATGCTCGCGTCGTGCAGCCGCCGCAGCAGCCGGGCACCCTCGGCCAGGGCCTCGTCGGTGAAGACGTGGTCGGGCAGGGGGTAGACCGGCACCTCGGCGTCGACGAAGCTGAGGCGTTCGCGGCCGTCCTCGATGCCGAGCGGCCGGGGGATGCCGCGGACGCCCGCGCGTGCGAGGTAGGCCAGGTGCCGGTGGACGGTGGGCGTCCAGGGGCCGGCCACGCGCAGGACCGTGTCACCCTGACGGACGACCGCGTTCATGTTGCCCCCGGCCAGGACCTCGCCGGCCGGCATCGCGTGGGTCGGCACCGCGTCAGTCGGGACCGCGTCGGCCGGCCCCTCGCCGATCGGCACCTCGTCGGCCACGGGTCAGGCGACCGGGCCGAAGCCCGTGCGGAACCGGTCGAAGGTGGTCACCCAGTAGGCCCGCAACGCCTCGACGCGTTCGTCGTCGGTGGTGGTGTCGGCCCACGGGTCGTAGACGCCGCGCAGCACGGCGATGACGGCGCCCCAGGTCGAGTGGATCAGCAACGACGTGGTCAGGGGGTCGCGCGACGGCCCGACGGCGAGGGCGATGACGTCGCCGACCCGCTCGGTCATGGGGACGCCGACCGCGAGCACGTAGGGCAGCAGGGGCTCGTGCGTCCGCAGCAGGTGCCGCAGGCTGATCATGTAGTCGCACAGCTGGGTGTCGACCGCCGAGAGCAGCAGCAGCTCGAGCAGGTCGATGTCGGTGCCCTGGAACGTCGCCAGGGCCGACAGGTCGGACGCGTCGACGGCGGCGCCGGCCTTGTTGAGCAGCACCGACGCCACGGCGTCTTCCTTGCACGAGTAGTGGTTCGCGAACGTCCGCCTCGAGTAACCGGCCAGGGCGGTGACGTCCTCGACGACGAAGCCGTCGAAGCCCCTCTCGGACGCCAGCCGGAAGGCCGCGTCCGCGAGGCCGCGGCTGGTCGCCCGGCGTTTCTCGTCGCGGCCGCCGACGGCCTCGGCCACGAATCGGGGCTGGCCGTCGCGTGCCGAGGTCTGCTGCATCGGACCATCGTGCCGCGACTTCCTGAGAATATCCATGCCCATTGGGCAACGGCGTGCCCGGATCGCGTATCCTTCAAGAGTCCGATTCGGGTCGGACGGCCTCGAGAGGCACCGGGCACAAGACCTCCGTGAGATCGCGAAGGGCCGCGTCGGGTGCGACCCTCCTGCTGAACCACGAGCGGGGTCCTGGTCCTCTCGAGACACACGCCTCGTGGCCCCCGCGGTCACGGGGCGTTCCCGTGCGCTCCGCCCGCGTGCCGCCCTCCGGCGTTCTCGTCCTGCGCGGTTCTCCCGTGCGCTCGTCCGGCGACTCCGGGGGTGACAGGCTGAGCACATGAGGCGAGGGCGGTTGAGGGTGCTGCTGGGGGCGGCACCCGGCGTGGGCAAGACGTACACGATGCTCGAAGAGGGCGCGCGGCTCCGGGCCGAGGGGGTCGACGTCGTCGTGGCCGTCGTCGAGACGCACGGTCGCCGGGCGACCGCGGCTCTGGTCGGCGACCTCGAGGTGGTGGCCCGTCGATCGGTCGAGCACCGCGGCGTCACGCTCGACGAGCTCGACCTGGAGGCGGTGCTCGCGCGGGCACCTCAGCTCGCGCTGGTCGACGAGCTCGCCCACACGAACGCCCCCGGGTCCACCCACGAGAAGCGCTGGCAGGACGTCGGAGCACTGCTCGACGCCGGCATCGACGTCGTCTCGACCGTCAACGTGCAGCACGTCGACTCGCTCACGGACGTGGTCGAACGCATCACCGGGGCGACCCAGCGCGAGACCGTGCCCGACGCGGTGCTGCGCGCGGCCGACCAGGTCGAGCTCGTCGACCTCGCGCCGCAGGCCCTGCGCGACCGGCTCGCCGAGGGCGTGGTCTACCCGGCCGACCGGGTCGACGCCGCCCTCTCGAACTACTTCCGACTCGGCAACCTGACGGCCCTGCGTGAACTGGCGCTGCTCTGGCTGGCCGACGAGGTCGACAGCGCGCTCAAGGCCTACCGCGACGAACACGGCATCGACAGCACGTGGGAGGCCCGCGAACGCGTCGTCGTCGCCCTCACCGGCGGGCCGGAGGGCGAGACGCTGATCCGCCGCGGCGCCCGCATCGCCGCCCGGTCGTCCGGCGGCGAGCTCGTCGCCGTGCACGTCAGCGCGCAGGACGGCCTGCGCCGGGGGACACCCGGGGCCCTGGCCGCGCAACGGGCCCTCGTCGAGAAGCTCGGCGGCACGTACCACCAGGTCGTCGGCTCGGACGTGCCCCGCGCCCTGGTCGACTTCGCCCGCGGGGTGAACGCCTCGCAGCTCGTCATCGGCGTGAGCCGCCGCGGTCGCCTGGCCGCAGCCCTGACCGGTCCCGGCATCGGCTCGACGGTGATCCGCGAGTCGGGGCGCATCGACGTGCACATCGTCACCCACGCCTCGGCCGGTCGCGAACGGGTGCTGCCGCGTCTCGGCGGGGCGCTGTCCCGGGGCCGCGTCCTGGCCGGCTTCGTGCTCGCGCTCGTGGCCGGGCCGCTGCTCACGGCCCTGATGGCGGGCCACCGCTCCGAGGACGGCATCGCGGGGACCGTCCTGGTCTTCCAGCTGCTCGTGGTGGTCGTGGCCGTCACGGGCGGCCTGTGGCCGGCCCTGCTGGCGGCGCTGCTGTCGGGCGTGACGCTCGACCTCTTCTTCATCGCGCCGATCTACCAGTTGACCATCGCCGAGCCCCTGCACCTGGCCGCCCTCGTGCTCTACGTGCTGAACGCCGCGATCGTCAGCTACGTCGTCGACCAGGCCGCGCGCCGCAGCCGGGCCGCGGCCCGCGCCCTCGCCGAGACCGAGCTGCTCGCCACGGTGGCCGGCAGCGTGCTGCGCGGGCAGGACGCCCTGCAGGCCCTCATCGGGCGCACCCGCGAGGCGCTCGGCATGACCCGCGTCCGGGTCGTCCAGGGCGGCGTCCAGGTCGGGGAGGCGCGGCTCGCCGACGCGGGACGCCCGGCACCCGGGGCCCCCGGCGACACGACCACGGCGATCGCCGCGGGCGCCGACGCGACCCTCGAGCTGACGGGACCCGAGCTGCAGGCGGCCGACCGGCGCCTCCTGGACGTCGTCGCGGCGCAGGTCGAGGCGGCCCTCGAGCACTCCGAGCTGAGTCGGGCCGCGGGGCAGGTCGCCCCGCTCGCCGAGGTGGACCGCATGCGCAGCGCCCTGCTGGCCGCCGTCGGCCACGACCTGCGTCGCCCGCTGGCCGCGGCGACCGCCGCCGTCAGCGGGTTGCGGCAGACCGACGTCACCTGGAGCGACGCCGACCGTGACGAGCTGCTCTCGACCGCGCACGAGAGCCTCGACTCGCTCTCGACCCTCGTCACCGACCTGCTCGACGTCAGCCGGGTGCAGGCGGGGGCGCTCGCCGTGAGCCCGGCCGACGTCGACCTCGACGAGGTCGTGCTCGGCGCCCTCGACGAGCTCGGCCTCGGGCCCGCCGACGTCGAGCTGGCGCTGCGGGCGACGGTGCCGGCGGTCCGTGCCGACCCCGTGCTGCTGCAACGCGTCGTCGTCAACCTGCTCGACAACGCGCTGCGACACTCGCCGCCCGACACCGGGGTCCGCATCTCGACGAGCGCGTTCGGCGACCGCGTCGAGCTGCGCGTCGTGGACCGTGGGCCGGGGGTGCCGGTCGAACGGCGCGACGAGATCATGGTGGCGTTCCAGCGCCTCGGCGACACCGACAACCGCACGGGGCTCGGGCTCGGCCTGGCGCTGAGCAAGGGGTTCGTCGACGCGATGGGCGGCACGCTCGCGCTGGACGACACCCCCGGCGGGGGACTGACCATGGTGGTGGGGCTGCCCGCGGTGCAGGGGCCGGCGGTGCAGGGGCCCGCGGCGAACGGCCCGGCGGTGCCCGGGTCGGTCGGACCGGCCGACGACGATCGGGTACGGTCGGCCACGTGAGCGCCGTGAAGATCCTCATCGCCGACGACGACCCGCAGATCCTGCGGGCGCTGAAGGTGACCCTCGGCGCGCGCGGCTACGACGTCGTCACGGCCGCCGACGGACGCGAGGCGCTCGACCTGGCGGCGAGCCGGCACCCCGACCTCGTGATGCTCGACCTCGGAATGCCGCACCTCGACGGCGTCGAGGTCATCCAGGGGCTGCGCGGCTGGTCGACCGTGCCGATCCTGGTCGTCTCGGGTCGCACCTACGCCGCCGACAAGGTCGAGGCCCTCGACGCGGGAGCCGACGACTACGTCACCAAGCCGTTCTCGATGGACGAGCTGCTCGCCCGCATCCGCGCGCAGACCCGCCGCCTGCCGTCGGGCGCGGACGACGAACAGCCCGTGGTGTCGTTCGGCGACGTGCAGGTCGACCTGGCGGCGAAGACCGTGGTGCGCCACGCGGGTGCGGGTGCGGGTGCGGGCGAGTCGGTCCGGCTGACGCCGACCGAGTGGAAGATCCTCGAGCTGCTGCTGCACGCCCCCGACAAGCTGATCACCCGCGAGGCCATCCTGACCGAGGTCTGGGGTCCGTTCCACGCCAAGGACACCGGCTACCTCCGGCTCTACTTCGCCCAACTCCGCAAGAAGCTCGAGCCGGTGCCGGCCGCACCCCGCCACCTCGTGACCGTGCTCGGCATGGGCTACCGCTTCGTGCCGGACGGCGGCCCGGCGTCCGACGACGTCGCGGTCGGCGACGTCGACCGGCCGGGCGGGCCGTCGATCCTCACGACTTCCTAACGCCAGGGGTCACCGCCGGGAGGCGCGCGAGGCTTAACGTGAGGAGGTGCGTGCCTGCCTCCCGGCCGGTGCGCCCTCCGCACGTCCGAGAGGAACCCGTGTCCGCGCACCCCGAGTCACCCGCCAGGGTCGAACCCGCGACCCCGAACGCGACCAGGCAGCGCATGCGCAGCTGGCTGCTGCACGGCCTCACCGAGACCGCGGGCACGCACCAGGGGCCGCACGCCGAGGTGCCCGAGAAGACCCACTCGTGGTGGCGGGTGATGTGCCTGACCGGCGTGGACTACTTCTCGACCCTGGGCTACCAGCCGGCCATCGCCGCCGTCGCGGCCGGCCTGCTCTCGCCGCTCGCGACCATCGTGCTCGTGCTCCTCACGCTCTTCGGCGCGCTGCCGGTGTACCGCCGGGTCGCCCGTGAGAGCCCACGTGGCGAGGGCTCGATCGCCATGCTCGAACGCCTGCTGCCCTGGTGGGGTGGCAAGCTCTTCGTGCTCGTGCTGCTGGGCTTCGCGGCCACCGACTTCATGATCACGATCACCCTGTCGGCGGCCGACGCGACCGCGCACGCCGTCGAGAACCCGTTCGCGCCGGCCTGGTTCCACGGCGCCGAGGTGCCGTTGACGCTCGTGCTCGTCGCGCTGCTCGCCGCGGTGTTCCTGCGCGGGTTCCGCGAGGCGATCGGCATCGCCGTCGTGCTCGTCGCGGTCTTCCTGACGCTCAACCTCGTCGTGATCGCGGTCTCGCTGTTCCACATCGGGGAGAACCCCGTCGTCATCGGCAACTGGTGGGACGCCCTGACCGTGCAGCACGGCAACCCGTTCGTCATGGTGGGCATCGCGCTGATCGTGTTCCCGAAGCTGGCGCTCGGCCTGTCGGGCTTCGAGACCGGCGTGGCGGTCATGCCCCAGATCACCGGCGACCCGACCGACACCCCGGCCAAGCCGATCGGGCGCATCCGTGGGGCGCGACGGCTGCTGGCCACCGCGGCGATCATCATGAGCTCGTTCTTGATCCTGTCGAGCTTCGTCACGACCCTGCTGATCCCGCAGCAGGAGTTCCAGGCCGGCGGGTCGGCCAACGGGCGCGCCCTGGCGTTCCTCGCGCACCAGTACCTCGGCGACGGCTTCGGCACGCTCTACGACGTCAGCACGATCTGCATCCTCTGGTTCGCCGGAGCATCGGCCATGGCCGGTCTGCTCAACCTCGTGCCGCGGTACCTGCCCCGCTACGGCATGGCGCCGCAGTGGGCCCGCGCGGTCCGCCCGCTCGTGATCGTCTTCACGGTCGTCGCGTTCGTCATCACCATCGTGTTCGAGGCGGACGTGGACGCCCAGGGCGGGGCCTACGCGACCGGGGTGCTCGTCCTGATCACCAGCGCCTCCGTGGCCGTGACGCTGTCGGCGCGACGCGCCCGTCAGCGCAAGCGGACGATCGGCTTCGGCGTCGTGGCGCTGGTGTTCGTCTACACGACCATCACCAACGTGGTCGAGCGCCCCGACGGCGTGCGCATCGCCGCGATCTTCATCATCGGCATCCTCGCGATGTCGCTCGTCTCGCGCGTGCAACGGTCGTTCCAGCTGCGGGCGACGTCGGTCACGCTCGACGACGCCGCGCTGTCGTATGTGCGCGAGGACGCCGACGAGTACGGCACGATCCGCGTCATCGCCCACGAACCGGGGCGCGAGGTCGCCGAGATCTACAAGAAGAAGCTCCTGGCCGAGCGGAAGTACAGCGGCATCCCGCAGCGCTCGCCCGTGATCTTCGTCGAGGTGCACAAGGGCGACTCGTCGAACTTCGAGGAGGACCTCGTCGTCACCGGTCACGCCGTGCACGGCTACCGCGTGCTGCGCACCACGAGCGGCGCCGTGCCGAACGCGTTGGCGAGCGTGCTGCTGGCGATCCGCGACGAGACCGGCATCGTGCCCGACATCTACTTCGAGTGGACCGAGGGCAACCCGCTGTCGAACATGGGGCGCTTCTTCTTGACCGGGGTGGGCGAGGTCGCGCCGGTGACCCGCGAGGTGCTGCGCCGGGCCGAGCCCGCGCGCGGCCGCCGCCCCGACGTGCACGTCAGCTAGCCCCGCGCCCCGCCTGCCCTGCCCGTCGGCGACCAGCTTGGAACCCCGTTCGCGAAGATGAACCCCGATGAATCGGAGTTCATCTTCGTGAACGGGGTTCATGCGGACGTTCCTGAGAAGCGCCGTCCCGCGATCCGGGCGGCAGCCGACACACGGCGCGGATCGATCGCGACACCGGCCGCACGAAGCAACTCGACCAGTCTCTCGGGGAACACCAGGTCGGCGTATTCACAGTGCACCACGTGACGGATCTCGGGGTGGCGCAGGAGGCGTCGGTCCCGCCGCCCCCGCTGTCTGACGACCTCGGCAGGCGTCCGTCCCGCCAGCATCTCCGGATCGGTCAGTTTGACGTGGCCGTCGAACTCGATGGCGACGCCGAAGGCCCGCAGGAAGACGTCGCAGCGCCCCACGAACAGGCCGTCGACCTCGACGGCCTTCTGCAACTCGACGGATGACAGGCCCAGTTCGAAGAGCACGACCCTCAGGAGACTCTCACTTCCGTTCTCAGCCCAGGCGGACGAGAACGCGAGGGCGCGTCGAGCGGTTCGTCCGCCCGGACTCGATGCCGGACCCAGCCGAGACGAGATGTCGGCACGGGCCCGCTCGAACTCGGCCTGGACCACGGCGCCGGTGCGGTGCCCGTCAGGCATCACCAGGCGACGGAGGACGGCATCCAGGCACATCACGGCGTCCGCGAACGAGGCCGTTCGAGACACGTCGACGGCGGTCCGTTCCAGCGAGGTCAGCAGCAGGCCGTGGAGTTCCGCCCTGTCGTCGGAGGGGACGGACCCGGGTCGTCGGAGGAGGTGGGTCGAGCGCCTGGCGGTCGTGCGTCGCGGATCGACGACGGTGACGACGTCCCCGGGGTCGTCGTGGACCCGAGGCAGGCCCCAGCACGCCGCGGCGGAGGCATGCGAGACCGTGCACTGCGGGTCGAGACCGGCGACGACCGCTCTGGTCAGCACGACGTGGCGTTCTCGCGCGTCGAGTTCGCGCCAGTCCCGGGCATCCGCGTAGACGCCCTGATGCACGCGGACCAACGCCCCCCTCCGGGATCGGAGTTGCAGCTGCCGTGCCTCGCGGGTCGTCGCCCCGTGGGTCGAGGTGAAGAGCAGAGGACACCGGAGGGGTTCGAGGTGGGACATGACGCGAGCCTGGCCGGCGGGACGTCGGGAACCGCAGTCGCGCCTCCTCGGTTGGGGATCGGAGGCGGTCATCCTCGGCCTGTGGAGAAGGCGAGCGTGTCGCGGCTCTCACACGAAGAACCCCGTTCGCGAAGATGAACCCCGTGAAAACGTGGTTCATCTTCGTTGACAGGGTTCATGGCGGGGCAGGCGGGGCAGGCGCGGGGTAGAGCGGGCGGGCGGGGTACGGCGCTCAGCTTGGCCGTCGGCACCGCGCCTCCTGTACTGCTGGGAGCATGACCGACTCCCGCTCCCTGCCCTACCCCCTCGGCGTGACGCCCCTGCCCGACGGCGGCGCCCACGTCGCCGTGTACTCCGAGACCGCCGACCACGTCTGGTTCTGCCTGTTCGACGACGAGGCCGACGGCGGCGCCGAGCACCGCTTCGAGCTGACGAACCGCACCGGCCACGTGTTCCACGCCGTGGTCGAGGAGGCGCGGGTCGGCTCGCGCTACGGCCTGCGGGTCGCGGGCCCCTGGGACCCGGCGGCCGGCCTCCGTCACAACGAGCACAAGCTGCTGCTCGACCCGTACGCGACCGCCCTCGACGGCACCTTCGACTGGGGCCAGGCCGTCTTCGGCCACGACATGGACGAGCCCGAGAAGCGTGACGACACGGACTCCGCCGCCGCCATGCCCCGCAACGTCGTCGCCGACCGCGACTTCGACTGGGGCGACGACCAGCGCCCGCTGACGGCGATGGAGGACACCGTCGTGTACGAGGTGCACGTCAAGGGCTTCACGCAGACGCACCCCGACGTGCCCGAGGACATCCGCGGCACCTACGCCGGCATGGGCCACCCCGCCGCGATCAAGCACCTCACCGACCTGGGCGTCACCGCGGTCGAACTGCTGCCGACGCACCAGTTCGTGCAGGACAGCCACCTCGAGGAGAAGGGCCTGCGCAACTACTGGGGCTACAACTCGATCGGCTTCTTCGCCCCGCACGACGAGTACGCCTCGAAGGCCGCCGGCACCCGCGGCGGCCAGGTCGCCGAGTTCAAGCAGATGGTGAAGGACCTCCACGCGGCCGGCCTCGAGGTGTGGATGGACGTCGTCTACAACCACACGGCCGAGGGCAACCACATGGGCCCGACGATCTCGTTCAAGGGCATCGACAACGCGGCCTACTACCGCCTGGTCGAAGGTGACGAGGGCAACTACTTCGACACCACCGGCACCGGCAACAGCCTGAACGTCAGCCACCCGGCGGCCCTCGCCCTCATCATGGACAGCCTCCGCTACTGGGTGACCGAGATGCACGTCGACGGGTTCCGCTTCGACCTCGCCACCACGCTGACCCGTCAGGGCGGCGAGGCCAGCGAGCACAGCGCGTTCCTCACCCTGATCCACCAGGACCCGGTGCTGCAGAGCGTCAAGATGATCGCCGAGCCCTGGGACACCGCGGGCTACCAGGTCGGCGGGTTCCCCGCCGACTGGTCCGAGTGGAACGGGAAGTTCCGCGACGACGTCCGCGAGTTCTGGAACGGCGAGCCCGGCGTGCTCTCGACCTTCTCCGACCGCGTGCTCGGCAGCCCCGACGTGTACGAGGCGGACCGTCGTTCGCCCCTCTCGAGCGTCAACTTCGTCACGGCCCACGACGGCTTCACCCTCGCCGACCTGACGAGCTACGCCGAGAAGCACAACGAGGAGAACGGCGAGGACAGCCAGGACGGCGAGAGCGACAACAAGTCGTTCAACGGCGGCGCCGAGGGCCCGACCGACGACCCGGCGGTCAACGAGTACCGCGACCGCCAACGCCGCAACTTCCTGGGCACGCTGCTGCTCAGCGCCGGCGTGCCGATGATCCTCGGTGGTGACGAGATCGCCCGCAGCCAGGGCGGCAACAACAACGCCTACTGCCAGGACAGCGAGATCTCGTGGTTCGACTGGGAGCGCGCCGACCGCGACCTGCTCGCCTTCACGACCGAGCTGATCGCGCTGCGCCGCGAGAACCCGGCCCTGCGCCCCGACTGGTTCCGCTACGCACCCGAGGTCGAGAGCGACGACCACGTCCAGGTGCGTCGCGCCGACGACCACTCGTTCTCGAGCGGTGACTGGCAGCAGGGCGAGAACAAGGCGATCACCTTCGTGCTGACGCACAAGGACGCCGACGCCTTCGCCTACCTCGTCAACGGCTCGACGAGCGTCGTCGAGTTCAACGTGCCCGACGCGCCCCACGGCGAGTGGGAGCTCGCCGCCTCGAGCGACCCCGGCCAGCAGGTCGAGGGCGCCGTGACGACGCTGCTCGTGCGCGACGCGAGCTTCACGCTGCTGCGGAGCCGCGCCTCCTAGGCGTCGACGACGTGCGCGCAGGAGGCGCGGTGCGGGTCCCGAGGACCGGCACCGCACCTCCTGCGTCCGCCCCCGACGAGAACGACCGCCGCCCCGGGGGGACGACGGTCGTCAGGTGCGTCGGCGCGGGGCCGACCGGTGGTCAGGCGGTGGCGAGCTGCTGCGCCGCGGGGGCGAAGAAGTCCGCGTAGCGCGGGCCCGGCGTGATGTCGACGACGGTGCCGCAGACGACGGGCTCACGGTCGGCGTGCGACCGGTGGGACCGGCCGTCACGTCGACGCTTGGGGTAGACCTCGATGCGGGCGGCGGGCACCCGACGGTCGGCCACGTAGTGACCGGTCACGTCGACGGAGCGACGGACGTGAGCCACGAGCTGGTCGTGGCTGAGGCGGGCGAGGTCGGCGGCGTTCATGCCGAGGCCTCGGCCAGGAGGAGTGCGCTGATGTCGATCGGCTCGGTCGGAGCCAGGTCGTGCGCGAGGGGGTGGTGCCCGGAGGCGTGGACGATGTTCATTGTTCTCATCTCTGCGGCCCTGCGACCGCGTGAGGAACGGGGTGGTGCGGGTCGCGTCGCCGTGAATCGACGCGTTCCGAACTCTCGCAGGTCGCCGGGTGATCACCACCATCGTCCGGGACAGCGTTCGCAAGGTGGACATCTGTTCGAACGCCGGGAGGCGCGTCGACGGGTGCCGACCGGTCGCCGGTGGGCCGGTGGGCCGGTGGGCTGTGGGCCCGAGGGTCTGCGGGCTGTGGGCCGGCGGGCGTCTCGGCCGGCGTCAGGCGCGCCGGGCCCAGAGCGCCTCGACCAGCGACGTCGTCAGCTCGTGGTCGATCGCGAAGGCCCGGTCGTCGAGCGCCGACACGGGGGCGATCTGCCGGCCGCTCGAGACGAGCCACAGCCCGTCGGCCTCGCGGACGCGGTCGAGCGGCACGAGTTCGTAGGCGGTCTCGTGGCCGAGGGCGCCGAGGGCGTCGAAGACGGCCTCCTGCGTCGTGCCCTCGAGGATGCCCTGGTCGGTGCGCGGCGTGACGAAGCGGTCGCCGAAGCGGGCGACGAGCGAGGCCGACGGGCCCTCGAGGGCGTAGCCGTCGCTGCTGACGAAGAGCACGTCGTCGGCCCCACGGCGGGCGGCCTCGCGCAGGACGCTCTTGTTGACGGCGTACGACAGGGTCTTCGCCCCCTGCAGCAGCCACGGCGAGGTCGTCGCGACGTTGTGCCGGTAGCCCCGGTCGAGCGACACCACGCGGATGCCGTCGCGACGCTCGGCGGCGTGGTCCTCGAACGCCTCGGTCCGTGCCCAGGCGGTCGGTTCGCTGTCGGGCACGCCCTCGAGGCCGCGGGTGACGATGAGCTTCGTGAGGGCGAACGGCACGGGCGCGTGGGCGCCCGCCGAGGCCAGCACGGCCTCGCGGATGAGGTCGAGGTCGAGGGGCGGCAGGTCGAGCAGGGCCGCCGAGCGGGCCAGGCGGCGCAGGTGCGGCTCGAGCGCCTGCACCGCGCCGTCGACGACGCCGAACGCCTCGAAGACGCCGTCGCCCCGCGTCACGCCCAGGTCGATGGCGGTGACGACGGGCTCGGCCGCGTCGGCGACGCGCCACCCGCGGCCCTCGCCGACGGCCCCGGCCCGGGCCCGCTCGATGACCACCAGCACGGGGGCAGGAGGCGCGGTTTCGGAGGTGGGCGAGGCGTCGGCAGCGAGGTCGGTCACGTCCTCGACCGTACCTCGGGTCGCGGTTTTCGCTTTGTGGACAGGCTGTGGAAAGTCGCTCGGCGGCGAGAGGTTAGACGCTCACGCGACCTCGCGGCGGGGAGTGACCCGCGCAGTCGGACGACGTCCGGAGATGGTGCCCTCATGACTAGGCAATCTAGCTAATTCGAGGCCCTGACCAGGCATTTCCCCGCGCCCCCACCCCTTGCGCCCCCAGGCGGCGGAGGTACCGTGAGCGAGCCCGCCCATGGTGGGCGCGTGGTGCCCGGTGGGCTGAGAGCTTCTTCACGGGGCGGCTCACCCGGCACCACACCACACGCGCGGAAGGGCCGCACCGTCGAGACGGTGCGGCCCTTCGTGGTCGGTCCGCGGGCGGGGTCAGCCGCTCACGGGGCCAGCCGCTCGCGGGGTCAGCCGCGGGGCTTCGGCGGCCCGGGCTTGGGGTTCGTCGGGGTGGCGTCGTCGGCCGGGTCGGGTTCGCCGGGCTTGGGGTGCCCGGGGATCGAGTCGCCCGAGAGGTTCAGGTCGTCGGGGTCGACCTCGATGTCGCCACCGTCGTCCGGGCCGCCCTCACCGGGCAGCGCCTGGACGGCGTCGAGGTCGGTGTCGGAGTCGACGGCGGGGGAGTCCTCGGTGGCCGACCGCTGCATCTCGGCGGTGGTCTCCTCGCTGCGCGGGAAGTCCGCCGTCGGGTCGTCGCTGTCGCGACGGTCCGGCGCGGTGTCGGCCGTGCCCGCGTACCCGACCCCGTCGGTGGTCGCGGAGGTGTCGCTCGGAGTGGAACCGGTCGTGGTGTCGTGCTCGTCATCGTGCATGCGCGCACGGTACGCCGCCGGGGTGCGTGCCGCATGTGCGCCGGGGCAGACTGGCGGCATGACGACACTGACCTGCCGCGCGATCGCGTTCGACATGGACGGCACGCTCGTCGACTCCACCGCCGTGGTGGAGCGCATCTGGACCGACTTCGCGGCCGAGCACGACCTCGACGTGGTCGAGCTGCTCGCCTTCGCCCACGGACGGCAGACCCACGACACCGTGCGGCGGTTCCTGCCCCGGTTGCCGGAGGGCGAGGCGCGGGCGCTGACCGACGGACTGCAGGCCGTCGAGGCCGACGGTCGCGGTGGCACCGTCGAGATGCCCGGGGCCGGTGCCTTCGTGGCGGGCCTGCCGAGCGACCGGGTGGCGCTCGTGACGAGTGCGAACCTCGACCTGGCCCGGTCGCGCATGGCCGAGGCGGGGGTGCCCTGGCCGGCGGTCGTCCTGGCGTCCGAGCACGTCCCGGTCGGCAAGCCCGCGCCGGACGGCTACCTGCTGGCTGCCGAGCTGCTGGGCGTCGACCCCGGTGACGTCGTCGTCTTCGAGGACGCCGCGGCGGGGCTCGAGGCCGCCCGCGCCTCCGGAGCCTCGGTCGTCGTCGTGGGCGACCACGACGGGCCCGCCGCCGACGGGTTGCCCCGCATCACGGGGTACGGCGAGGTGACGGTGCGGGTGCTCGACGACGGCGTGATCGAGCTGGGCCTGCCGTAGCGGGTGCGCGGGGCCGCTGCGGTCGGCGGGCCCGCACGGCCCGCACGGCTTTCGGGGCAGGCAGGGCTGGCAGGGCTGGCGGCGGCCTCAGCCGTGCAGCGGGTGCGACCCCTCGTGGTTCGTCCGCTGCGCCAGGGCGTGGGCGAACTCGCGCAGGGTCTCGTCCGAGGTGTGGCGGGGCGTCCAGCCGAGCACGGTGCGCGCCCTCTCGGTCGACATGACCGGGATCTTCGCGGCGATGTCGAGCCAGCCCGGCTCGGTGGGCTGCAGGCGGGCCAGCCAGGTCAGCTGCACGATCGCGCGCAGCAGTCGGTACGGCACGGGCAGCAGGCGCGAGCCGAAGGCCTTCGCGATGAGGTCGGGGTCGACGACGGGCTCGGCCGCGAGGTTGAAGGCGCCGCCGGCGCGACGGTCGATCGCCCGCCAGAACGCGTCGGCGACGTCGCTCGCGTGCACGACCTGCGAGACGAAACGCGGGGCCAGCGGCACGAACGGCGGTCGCACGCGCTGCATCCAGCGGGTGGGCACCCAGCGGCCGACGAACAGCCCGACGATCTCGCTCGCGGCGGCGGCCTGGAACACCAGCCCCGGACGCATGCGGGTCAGGGTGACCTCGGGGTGCTGCTCGGCGAACGCGTCCATGACGCGCTCGTTGATCGCCTTGTGCTTCGAGTAGCTCGACCGGCGGACGCCCTTCGTCTTGTAGCCCTCGTCGACCCGGCGCCCCTTGGGCCCGCGCGAGTAGGCGCCCACCGACGAGGCGACGAGCACGTGAGGCACGCCCGCCCGGGCGGCGGCGCCGAGCACGTGCGACGTGCCGATCACGTTCGTGCGGTACATGACGGCCTTGCGGTGGCTCGGCTGCAGGGCCCAGCCGAGGTGCACGACGGCGTCGGCCCCGGCGAAGGCCCGCTCGAGCGCGAGAGGGGAGTCGTCGGCCCCGACGTCGATCGAGAACCACGTGACCTCGCCGTAGGGCGGCGTCGCCATGCGCGGACCCCGTCGGGCGACGCCGACGAGCGAGGTCACCTCGGGTTCGGCCTGGAGACGGGTCAGCAGGGCGGTGCCCAGGTTGCCCGTGGCTCCGACGACGACCACGCGCATGGGGTCTCACTTTCACGACTCGACGAACGGCCTCGCGCCGACCCCGGGTGGGCGGCAGACCTGGGCCGAGCCTACGCGCGGCCCCTGGGGGCGGGGCCGGACGGGGCGGCGGGGCGGGACGGGGCGGCGGGGCCGGACGGGCGGTGGGGAGGCGCGCGTCAGCCGGCGGGCGGGACTCCGGCCTCGGCGGCGATGCGCGAGACGGCGGCCTCGTCGAGCACGAAGACCTCGTCGCCGTCGCGCGGCTCGTGCGCGCGCACCACGGTCGAGCGCACCGCTCCCTCGGCCGACAGTTCGACCACCACGAAGCCCGAGCCGCGCACGGCCCGCTCGGTGCCGACGGAGGCCAGCACGTCCGTGTCGTTCGCCACCCCGGGCGCGACCACCACGGGAACGCCCGCGAGGTGGCCGACGACGTGGTGGTGGTAGTGCCCGGCGAGGACGACGCGGACGTCCGATCCCTCGAGGACCGCGGCCAGCGCCTCCGGGTCCTGCAGGGCGAGCGACTCGTGCAGGGTCGTCGGCGCGGCGATCGGCGGGTGGTGCAGCACGAGCACGGTGCCGCGTGCGGCCGGCGTGGCCAGCTCGTCGCGCAACCGGGCGAGCTGCTCGGGCCGCACCAGCCCGTACCCGGCCCCGGGCACCGAGGTGTCGAGCCCGATCACCCGCCAGCCGTCCACCTCGCGGACGAGGTCGAGCGGCCCCGCCGGGTCACCGCCGAGCACCTCGGCGAAGCCCGCGCGCACGTCGTGGTTGCCGGGCACGAGCACGACCTCGGCGCCGGCCGCACGGGCCCACGCGTCGGTGCGCTCGCGCAGGTGCCGGTAGGAGGCGCGGCTGCCGTCGTCCGACAGGTCACCCGACCCCACCAGCAGTCGCACCCCCTCGACCCGCGCGGCCTCCGCCAGCACGAGGTCGAGCGCCTCGACCGTGTCGACGACGCCCTGGTGCAGGGCCCCGTCCGCGAGCAGGTGCGAGTCGCTGAGGTGGACGATGCGGAGGGCTCCGGGTGGCAGGGCGTGCATGCCGCGACGCTACCGGGTGCGGGGCGGGGGCGGGTGGGTGCGGATGGGCGTGCGGGGCGGCGGGTGCGAGGGTGCTCGGCTGGGTCGGCTGGGTCGGCCGGGTCGGCCGGGTCGGCGGGGTCGGCGGGGTCGGCGGGGTCGCACCTGCGTCGCGTCGTCGAACCACGCTCCGGGGTGGTTCGACGACGCGGACGTGGTGCGGCCTCGCCTGCCTCGTGCGGAGTGGGGCCGGGGCCGGGGCCGGGGACTGGGACCGGGGTCAGGGCTGGGGCTGGGGCTGGGGCGCGGCGGCGGGGCGCGGGGCCTCAGCCGCGGAACTGGTCGGCGGGGGCCAGGCGGCCGTGCACGCGGCGGCCGAGCTCGGCGAACATGCCGGTGACGGTCGCCCAGTCCTCGTGGCTCGGCGAGGTCGGCTCGACGAACAGGCCGTAGAACCGTCGACCCGTGTTGAGGGTCTCGACGAGGACGGTCTCGGAGCGGTCGAAGAACTGCGTCCCGTCCTGTTTCAGGGCGGCGGCGCGGACCGGTTCGCCGGTGAGGTTGCAGAACCCGGCCGACGCGAGGGCGCGAGCGGTCTTGCGGCGGGACAGTCGGGGCAGCACGCGGCCGGTCTTCCCCGGGTCCAGCACGGCCCGCACGTGGGCGAACACGAGCTCTTGCTCGTGGACGGGGTGCGAGGCGGTGGTCGGAGAGTTCGTCACCCCCTCACCGTGCCAGGTCGGGGAGGTCCGGGCGACGCCCAGTGCGGGGGCGGCCTGTTGGGGTGCGACCCGGATTGGGGAGCCGGGTCGGTGCGCCACGGGCCCGACCTCGGTGTAGCCCGCCCGGCCCGACCGGGAGCATGCCCGAGCCCTGACGGCCTCGGTCCGACGTCGACGTCGACGTGGGTCTCGACGTCCCTGTCCGTCTCGCTGGCCCTGTCGGCGTCGCCACCCCTCTCGCCGGCCCCGTCGACGTCGCTGCCCCTCTCACCGTCGGCGTGGCTGCCCCTCTCCCCGTCGACGTGGCTGCCCCTCTCACCGTCGGCGTCGGTGCCCCTCTCCCCGTCGACGTCGCTGCCCCTCTCCCCGTCGGCGACGTGCGGGCAATTCCTGGCTGGTGCTGCGGCCGGGTGCCGGGATCGGCGTGGGACGGGTGCGGCCGCGACAGCAACCAGGAATTGCCGCCAGGGGGTCGGGGCGGAGGCGGGTCGAAGCCGAGGCGAGGCGAGGCGAGGAGGGGCGGGGCCGGCGCCGGTGTCGCTGTCGGTGTTCGCACCGGGTGGCCTGTCGGCGTCGGTGCGGGCAATTCCTGGCTGGTGCTGCGGCCGGGTGCTGGGATCGGCGGGGGACGGGTGCGGCCGCGACAGCCGGAAGGAATTGCCGTCAGGGCGTCGGATTGGGAGGCGGGCCGGGGCCGACGTCGAGTCGGTGCCGGGGCGGAGGCGGGGTTGAGACCGAGGCCGGAGCCGAGCCGAGCCGAGCCGAGCCGAGCCGAGCGGAGCGGAGCCGAGCCGAGCGGAGCCGAGCCGAGCCGAGCCGAGCCGAGCGGAGCGGAGCAGAGCGGAGCCGAGCAGAGCGGAGCGGAGCCGGGCTGGGCCGGCGCCGGTGTCGGTGTCGGTGTCGGAGTTCGCACCGGGTGCCATGTCGGTGGGGGTGCGGGCAATTCCTGGCTGGTGCTGCGGCCGGGTGCCGGGATCGGCGGGGGGCGGGTCGGGCCGCGACAGGGATGAGGAATTTCCGGCAGGGGGGTGGGGGAGGGAGCAGGGGTAGGGGGAGGGGCGCGTGCGGCGGGCGGGGCGGCGCGGCGCGGTGGGCGCGGTGCCGCAGAATGGCCTGATGCTTCCCGCAGCTCCCGCCGACGGCCGCGACCTCGACGACTCGGCGCGTTGCCCCTGCCTCAGCGGCGAGACCTACGGGTCGTGCTGTGGGCCGGCGCACCACGGCACGGTGGCAGCCCCGACGGCGGAGCGGCTGATGCGCTCGCGGTACTCGGCCTTCGCGCTCGCCCGCGCCTCCTACCTGCTCGAGACCTGGCACCCGACGACCCGGCCCGCCACGCTCGAGGTCGATCCGGCGACGCGCTGGTTCCGGCTCGAGATCGTGCGGACGCGTGCCGGCGGGCCGTTCGACGACGACGGGACGGTCGAGTTCGAGGCACACTTCCGCGACGCCGAGGGGGCCGGGGTGCAGCACGAGGTCAGCCGGTTCGTCCGGGTCGACCGGCGGTGGCTCTACGTCGACGGCACCGTGGGCTGAGACGCCGCGACGCAGCGACGCAGCGAAGCAGCGAGGCCGCGACGGCGCGAGCCGCGACGCTGCGAGCCGCGACGCTGCGAGCCGCGACGCAGCGAGCCGCGACGCAGCGACGTAGCGAGCCGCGACGCAGCGACAACGCGGGCTGAGACGCCGCCGCGCGCGTCGACCCGCGCCCGCACGCGCCCAAGGGCGGCGGCCCGGGCCCGCGGACACGGCCGGTCGGGGGACGGGGGCGTCGGGCGTCACGAAGAGGACGTCGGGTCCGTCGGGCCCGGCGCCCTCTCCGTGACGCCGCCGGGCCGCAGGGAGAGCTTCACGGGCAGGGACCCACGGTCCGGACGACACCGATGCAGAGCTCGCGCCCTCCATCCCGACGAACGCTAGGCCGCACGACATGGTGCGGTTCAGACGTGGACGCTCCTCACAGGCACGGGTGCAACCGCGTGTGATTCGGGGGACAGGGCCGGTGGCGTGCCCGGGGGCCAGGGCGTCCCGTCAGCCCTCGGGGCGAGCCGCGGCCCGGCGTCCCGCGGCGACGGCCTCGAGTGACCGGACGAGCCCGCCGACGGCCCGTTGGGCCCGCACGACGCCGACCGGCCCGCCGAGCACCGACGTGCTCGACGCGTGCACGACCCGGGCGACGAGGCGCCCGCGGTCGTCCACGTACCAGCGCACGCCGAGCGTCAACAGCTGCTGCCGTCCGGCGAAGGCCCGCAGGGCGAGGGTCGAGACGAGCGTGCCCCGGACCGCCCGCGTGCTGCCGTCCGGGTCGAGCGACAACGTGAATCCCTGGTCGATCAGCGTCCGCTCGACGAGCTGCCGCGATTCGTCGTGCGGACCCTCGAAGAAGACGTCGTACGAGCTCGCCACGGGTCGGTCGGCGCCGTCAGCGCAGCGGGGCGAGCATCTCGAGCTCGCGGGCCGTCGGGTCGAGGGCGTAGGCGTTCGTGTGCCCGGTCGGCTCGTAGCCGCGACGCCGGTAGAAGGCGATGGCCCGTTCGTTCTGCTCGTGGACGTGCAGGCGCAGGGCGTCGCCCTCGGTCGCCGCCCAGGCCTCGACGCCGTCGAGCAACAGGTCGGTGACGCCGGCCGCCCGGCCACGATGCGACGGAGCCACGTACACCCCGACCAGCAGGGGCTGCCCGGCCGCCTGGAGGAAGCCGCCCATGGCGCCGACCCAGTCGCCCGTCCCGTCGTCGATCGCGATGAGCGAGGTGCCGTGCTCGGCCTCGCCCCGGGCGCCGCGCATCCGCCACTCGGCCTCGTCGTGGCGACGCGCGACGGCGAGCGTCTCTCCGTACGCGATCGGCGTGTCCGCCAACATCGCGAGGCGGAGGTCGCGGACGCGCTGCCAGTCGTCGGCGGTCGTGCGGCGGACGGTCACGGGTCGTGCGGGCATGCCGTCAGCCTGCCACACGGCCGGCACGAGTCGACGGCCGGAGGCGCGGGTCGGGTCGTCCCGTCGGGTCGCGCCCCGGAGGCGCGGGTCGGGTCGCCCTGTCGGGTCGCGCCCCGGGGCCCTCACGCCGGGAGGCGCGGGTCGGGTGATCCCGTCGGGTCGCGCCCCGGGGCCGTCACGGCGGGAGGCACGGGATGCCCCTCAGCCGAGCCGCGCCACGGGGGCGGGGCCGAGCCGTTGCTCGGGGCGGGCCGGTGAGAGCAGCGTCGCGCGCCTCCCGCGCTCGTCCGGCTCGGTGTCGACGCCGAGCACCTGCAGGCGCTCGGGCGTGCGGGCCCGCAGCGCGGCCGTCCAGGCGCAGACGAGTGCGTCGAGCAGGTCCTCGCGGTGCTTGTAGGCGCGGTCGACGAGCGGCGACGGCTCGTCGAGCAGGGTGGCCGACACCGGGTGCGACGCCAGGCGCACCGGAACCTCGGCCCCGCTCAGCGCGCCCAGCCGGCGCAGCAGCTCGTCGCAGGCCGCCGCCCGGGCCACGCGCCGCGCCTCCTTGGGCAGCGTCAGGTCGGGACGCTTGTACCGCGGACGCTTGTCGTCGTAGCCGAGCTCGACCATGCCGACGAGCGTCGTGTACGGGTAGCACTCGAAGTGCCCCACGGCGTCGGCGGGCAGGGGGACGACGCCGTCGTCGTAGACGCCGCCGGCGCGTTCGAGGCGCTCGCCGAGGGTGCGTCCGCCGAGCCAGGGCAAGGAGGCGCTGCTCGCGTTGGCCGAGACGTGCCACCGACCGTAGGCCCGCGCCACGAGCCGCTCGCTCGCCCGCATGCCCGTCGCGTTCGGCACGAGCACGGGCGCGTCCACGGCCACGACGGACCCGGGCGTCGACCAGCGCAGCACCCAGGCCTCGACCTCGTCGACCCCGCGGGCCCAGCCGGCGTCGAGCACCGTGCCCTCGGCGTCGATCACGGCCAGGCCGGTCTCGTTCGCCGGACGCCCGGGCGTCGAGTCGCGCCAGGCGAGGTCGACGCCGAGATAGCGCGGTGGGGGCGGCGTCGTGGGCGGGGGCACCGGTCGACCGTACCCGCGTGAGCGGCCGGCCCGACCCTGTGTCGGCCCGACCCTCGGTTCCGGCGGCGAGCGATTTGCCTAGGCAGGGGTTGAGCGCCGGTCGCGGGGGTGGCTTGGGGGCGGTCGAGGCCGACCCCTGGTTCCGGCGGCGAGCGATTTGCCTAGGCAGGGGTTGAGCGCCGGTCGCGGGGGTGGCTCGGGGGCGGTCGAGACCGACCCCTGGTTCCGGCGGCGAACGATGCACCCAGGCAGGGGTCGGGCGCCGGCCGCGGGGGCGGGGTGGCGGCGATACTGAGCGCATGCCCACCAGCACCAGCACCCGCACCCCGGCCGACCTGCGCCGCTGGCGCCGCTACCTCGCCGACGAGCGGGCCGAGGAGTCCACCTACCGCGACCTCGCCCGTCGTCGCGACGGCGAGGAGCGCGCCATCCTGCTCGCCCTGGCCGACGCCGAGGGGCGTCACGCCCAGCACTGGGTCGACCTGCTGGGCGACGACGTCGGGCGTCCGGCCCGCACCGACCTGCGCACCCGCGTGCTCGGCCTGCTCGCCCGGCGCTTCGGCTCGATCTTCGTGCTCGCGCTGGTGCAGAGCGCCGAGGCGCGCTCGCCCTACGCGACCGACGCCGACGCCACGGACGCGATGGCCGCGGACGAACGCATCCACGGCGAGGTCGTGCGAGGGCTCGCCGAACGCGGACGCAACCGGTTGTCGGGGTCGTTCCGCGCGGCGGTGTTCGGGGCGAACGACGGTCTCGTCAGCAACCTCGCGCTCGTGCTGGGCATCAGCGCCTCGGGCGTCGCAAACCACGTCGTGCTGCTGACCGGACTCTCGGGGCTGCTCGCCGGTGCGTTGTCGATGGGGGCGGGCGAGTACGTCTCGGTGCGGTCGCAGCGCGAACTGCTCGACGCCTCGACGCCTGACCCGACGGCACGGCAGGTGCTGCCCGACCTCGACGTCGACGCCAACGAGCTGGCGCTCGTGTACCGGGCGCGGGGCATGTCGCCGGACGAGGCCGAGGCCCACGCGCGGCAGGTGCTGGCGGGCGCGGGGCGAGGGGCGTCGTCGCCGAGCGCGCCTCCTGCGGGCGCCGCGCCGGGCGCCGCCACGGCCGGCTGGGCCGACGCCCCCGACCAGGAGGCGCGCTCGGCCGACGAACCCGCCACCCACGAGACCCTCGGCACGGCGTTCGGGGCTGCCGCCTCGAGCTTCTGCTTCTTCGCGTCCGGGGCCGTGATCGCGGTGCTGCCCTACCTGTTCGGGTTGTCGGGGATCACGGCCGTCGTCGTGGCCGCCGCCCTCGTCGGCGTCGCGCTGCTCGGCACGGGCGCCGTCGTGGGGTTGCTGTCGGGCGCGAGTCCGCTCAAGCGTGCGCTGCGTCAGCTCGGCATCGGGTTCGGCGCGGCCGCCGTGACGTACCTGCTCGGGTTGCTGTTCGGCACGGGCGCCGCCGGCTGAGCCGACGGACTCGCGGGCTGAGCCGACGGGTGCCGCGGGCTGAGCCGACGGGTGCCGCGGGCCGAGCCGACGGGTGCCGCGGGCCGAGCCGACGGCCTCGCGGGCCGAGCCGACGGGTGCCGCGCACCGTGCCGACGGCGTCGAGCCGTCAGGCCGTCAGGCAGCGCGCGCCGAGCCGACGGCGACGGGCCGTCAGGCCTTGCGGTCGAGCTTCCAGGCGATCCAGCAGGTGACGAGCACGACCCCGGCGGCGGCCAGGCGCGCGCCCATCAGGACGCCCTGCCCGGTCGAGGTCGTGAGGCTCATGTCGGCGCCGATGCCGATGCTCCAGATGGCGCCCGAGAGCGTGAGGCACACGACGAGGGCGAGGCCGAGCACGACAGAGGTGGCCCCGTGCGAGCGAGGGCCGACGTCGTCGCGGCCGCGGGGGTCGCGCGAGAGGCGGGCGGCGGCGATGCGGACGACGCCGAGCCAGAGCAGGGCGACCGCGCAGGCCCCGACGACGTCGCTGCACCGGTGCCAGCCGAAGGCCACGGTCTGCTCGGCGACGACGGCCGCGAACGCCGCACCGATCATGAAGAACAGGGGCCGGACGTGCCGACCGAACGTGGTCATGATGGCCAGCACGGCGGCGACGGCCACCGTGACGTGACCGCTGGGGAAGCTGTTGCCGTAGATCTCGCCGGTCAGCTCGGGGCGCGGGGCGAGCTGTTTGAGCACCTGCGTGGTGACCGTCGCGCCGACGATGAGCACGCCGGCCTGCAGGGCCGACCCCGGGCGGCGGCGGAGGAACGCGACGACCATCGTCACGCCGACCACGAGCAGCACGGCCGGGGGAGAGATCGCGTCGAGGGCCGCGCCCGACTGCAGCAGCGTGGTGCCGTCGACCGAGCGCAGGATGCTGTCCTCGATGGACTGCCCGGCCTCGGTGAGGACCGCGATCGTGTACACGCCCGCCAGCACGACGAGCGACGCCGACGAGGCGACGACCCAACGGCCCGTGACCCGTCGGCGGACGGCCGGGGTCGTCGAGAGGGTGGGCTGAGCGGTCACCGGACGAGCTAACTACACGCCGCCTGGAAACCGGCTCGGTCCGACCTGCCGATGCGCCGGGGCCGCCGTGACTCACAGCGGGGGTGCAGGGTGTGGGCCGGCTCCCGTCGGGCGGCGCTCCATCTGACGCCACGGCCCGCCGGCCAGCGGGGTCAGCGTCACCAGGGTGTACACCGCGGCGACGATGCCGAAGGCGACCGTCAGCCCGATCGTGTCGGCCGCCAGGCCGCCCAGCAGGGCACCGGCCGGGATGCCGGCCCAGGCACCCGCGTTGAGCAGGCCGAACACGCGCCCCCTGAGGTGCTCCGGCACGCGCTCGAGCTCGACGGCTCCGAGGATCGGGTTGAGCGCGCCCGCGGCCAGGCCCGAGAGGGCGGTCGCGGCGACCAGCCACGGGAGCGGCGCCGCGAGGGCGAACGCCAGGCTCGAGGGGCCACCGGCCAGGGCGAAGCACGCCACGAAGGTGACGCGCCGCGGCACCCGGTGGGCGACGAAGCCGAAGGCGACGTTGCCGGCGAGGGCGCACCCGCCCATGGTGGCGACCAGCAGTCCCAACGCGGCCGCGCCTCCCAGTCGGTCGTTCGCGTAGAGGGGCAGCAGGGTCGACCCGCGAGCCGCGTCGAGCAGGTTGGTGACCAGCACGAGGGCGACGAGCAGCCGCATCAGCGGGTCGCGCACGACGAAGCGGGCGCCCTCGGCCAGGTCGGCCCGGTAGGAGGCGCGGGCCGGCTCGGTCACCGGGTCGTCGGTCGTGCGATCGGCGGCGACGGCGACCGGTGAGCCGGTCCGTGCCGGATCGGGCGCCGGGACGAGCGCCCGGGTCAGCGCGGCCGAGATCGCGAAGGTGGCGGCGTTGACGAACAGGGACGCGATGGGACCGACGGCGGCGACGAGCAGCCCCGCGAGCGAGGCTCCGATCAACTTCGCGAAGCGCTCCGACCCGTCGAGCAGCCCGACGCTCCGTTCGATGCGCACCCCGGCGCGCTCGGTGAGCCCGGGCAGCATGACCCGGCGGGCGGTCTGCCCCGGGGTGTCGAGCAGCCCGCCGACGAAGACGAGTGCCAGCAGCGCCCAGAACGGCAACCCGACGGTCAGGGCGAGCACGGGCATCGAGAGGACGGAGGCGCCGCTCACCAAGTCGGCGACGATCGCGGCCCGGCGGTGCCCCACCCGGTCGACGACCACGCCGCCGAGCGGACCGCCGACGATCACCGGAGCCGTCGCGAACGCCGCCGCGAGGCCGACCTCGGCCCCCGACCCGCCGAGGCCCAGGACGTAGAAGGGGACGGCGAAGGCGGTCACGACGTTGCCGGTCTGCGAGATCGCGTGGGCGGCGACGAGTGACGACAGGGCGACCCGGGCCGAGTGGGAGGTCCGGACGCCGCGAGCGGCCTCGGCGGCGGGGGCGCGGTCGTCCCCGTCGTGCGCGTCGGGCGGGCCGTCCGTCCCTCCGGGGTGGCGGCCGCGGCGACGACCGTCGTGAGGGGCGCTGTCGGCGACCCGCGCCTCCTCGGCTCGTCCGTTCTCGCTCACGACGGGCCTCAGGGGCGTCGGTAGGCCTGGTAGACGAGGACGACCGGTTCGGCGCCGTCGTCGACCGAGGGGTCGTGCGCGGCGCTCGCGTCGAGCCAGCGGTCGACGACGGACTCGAGCTCGCCGCGCAGCCCGGCGAGCTCGTCGACGGTCAACCGCAGGCTGCGGTCGCCGCTGGCCCCGGCCGCGACCCACTCGCGGGGCAGGGCCGGCGTGGCGTCGATGTACTCGACGAAGCGGGCGGCGTAGGCCTGGGCGATCGACTTCTGCAGGGCGGACGACGCGACGAGGCGGTCGGGGTCGTCGAGCAGGTCGGCCGGCTCCCAGCTCGTGAGCTGCGTCGTGGCCTGCCACCAGCGCTCGCGGCGGTCGGCGGTCGGTCGCTCGGCCGGGCCGATCAGGTCGATCGAGGCGAGCTTCGACAGGTGGTAGCTGATGGTGCCGGGGGCCTCGTCGACCGCGTCGCCCAGTTGGGCGGCGGTCTGCGGGCCCCGCTCGCGCAGCAGGCCGAGGAGGCGCAACCGCGTCGGGTGCGCGAGCACCCGCATCGAGGCGGCGTCGGTGAGGGTGCTGCGGGAGGTCTCGCGCGGGGTCATGCCCTGACCCTAGATGAACAAGAAGCGTTGCGCAACGAGTCTTGTGCGTCTGGCGGCGGGGCGAACCGAGAGTGTGGTGGGTGTCGCGGGCGGGGGAGGGGGCGGCGGCGCATGCTCGGAGCACGGCAGCCGGACGGCCCGGCCCGCAGGAGGAACCCGATGACGAAGACCCCGGACGACCCGCACGGCCCCGACGAGACCGAGCTCGAACGCAGCGGCAACAGCAGTGGCGAGGGTCACGGCGACCACACCGTCGGCGAGCGGGACGACCGCCCCGTCGAGATCACCAGCGAGAACCACCCCGACGGTGGCACCGGCTCGCGCGGCCTCGACGACGGTCCGGCTGAGGACGCCGTCCCCACGCGCCGGCCCGGCCAGGCCGACGCCTCCGAGGTCGACGAGCTGATCGGCGACTACAAGGGCGACGGCGAGGGCAAGCACACCTACTGACGCGAGCCCAGGAGGCGCGGGTCGGCCTCGATTCGCGCCCCGCGCCTCCCTCGTGTAGTGTTTCCTCTGGCCAATCGGCCAACGAAACGCGCCTGTAGCTCAACGGATAGAGCATCTGACTACGGATCAGAAGGTTGGGGGTTCGAGTCCCTCCAGGCGCACGCGACTCGAAAGCCCCTGCCCAACACGGCAGGGGCTTTCCTCGTCTTCGGTGTTTGTCTGGCCGCCTCCAGCGGCGTGCGCCTCCGGCGCGAAAAAGCACGGCTCGTGCCCTACGCGGCAGGGGCTTTTCTCGTCTTCGGTGCTTGTCTGGCCGCTTCCGGCGCGGGGCACCGGGTGGCGCGGGCGGCCGGTCAGGTCGGCCGGACGAGCCGTGGTCCGTGGCCGGGGGCGACCGAGCTCTGCAGGACCAGGGCCGCCGCGCCGATGGCCGCCGAGTCCCTAGGGTTCGTCGCCAGCTCGACCCGGACGTCATGCGACTGCCGGGCGAAGGCGCTCTCGGCCAGCCGATCACGGACGGCGCGGGCGTACACCGAACCGGCCACCGCGATGCTCGGGCCGCAGAGCACGAGTCGGTCGACGTCGAGCACGTTGACGAACGAGACCACGGCGGCGGCGAGGTAGCGGGCGGACGTCGCGATCAGCTCTGCGGCGACCGCGTGGCCGCCCACCGCGGCACGGGCCAGGCGGTCGAAGTCCTGGGCCACGGTGTGCTCCTCGAAGGCGAGTCCGAGGCCGGTCAGGAATCCCGACCGTTCACGGGCCCGGTGCAGGACGGCGGCCGGTGCCGCGTACCGTTCCGCACAGCCGCGGTTCCCGCAGAAGCACGGCTCGCCGTCGAGGTCGACGGACAGGTGCCCCAGCTCGCCGGCGTTCGAGCTCGCGCCGCGGTACAGGGCCCCGTCGATGATGATGCCCGCACCGAGGCCCGTGCCCATGTAGATGCCGGCGAAGGTCTCGGTGCGGGGGACGCGACGCGTCCAGAACTCGCCCACGGCGGCAGCCGCGGCGTCGTTGTCGATCAGGACGGGGACGTCGAGGCGTTCGGAGAGCCTGTCCCGGAGCGAGAAGCCCTCCCATCGCCTCAGCGTCGGCGATCGGAGGATGGCGCCGTGGTCCGCCGAGAGCGGGCCGGGCGCGACGACCGCGACTCCGGCGATCGACGCCCGCGAGATGCCGGCGGCGTCCACGAAGGCGTCGAACTGCGCCACCAGCCGGTCGGTGACCTCGTCCGGTGCGTCGAGCGACGCCCCGTCGACGAGTTGACGCGCGACGATGCCTCCGCCGGCCCCCGTGGCGACGAAGGTCATCGACTCGTAGCCGAGCTGGACGCCGACGGCGTAGAGGGCGCCCGGGTTGATCTCGACGAGGGTCCGGGGCTTGCCGCCGCCGGAGGCGACCCGACCGCTCTCGCGGACGATGCCCTCGGCGAGCAACCTGCGGACGATGTTCGAGATGCTCGGCTGGGTGAGGCCGGTCGTCGAGGTCAGCTCGACCCTGCTGATGGGGCCGGACGAACGGATGACGTCGACGACGAGTGCCCTGCTGCCCGGCCCGGACGCGGAGGACTCGGGTCTGGCCACGTCGTCCTCCGTACCTCGGGCGAGCCCTGGTGTGGTGCCGGCCCGCGTCGGTGACACGATAGCGGTCACGAGAGAGCGCACGGCACCGTGATCGGGGCCGAGGAGGACGAGGCGATGCGAGACGCGACCCTGACCGAGAGCGACCGTCCGTCGCGCCTCCCGCGGCCGATCGGCCTGACCCTGGTGCGTCCCAGCGAGATCTACGGGGCCGAGCCGTACTTCCACGAGCTCACCGCCGGCCTCGACCGCGTCGTGCGGCCGCGGGGCCACGCCGTCCTGCTCCGGGTCCTCGCCGACCGGGAGGCCGAGCTCGACCTGTGCCGCCGGTGGTCGACCGAGGGCGTCGTGGACGCCGTCGTGCTCGTCGACCTGAGCGTCGACGACCCGCGGGTGGCCCTGGTCGCCGAGCTCGAGCTCCCCGCGATCTCGGTCTCGTCGCCCGCGATCTCGAGTGGGCTCCCCGCCGTCTGGACGAACGACGACGTCGCCGTCGAGGAGGCGGTGGACGCGCTGGCCCTGCTGGGTCACGTCCGTCTCGCCCACGTCAGCGGACCGCTTCGCCTCGCCCACTCCGTCGCGCGCCGGGACACCTTCGCGTCGGTCTGCGACGATCGCGGGCTGACCGCGGCGACGGTGACGGGCGACTACTCGTTCGAGTCGGGCGAGCGAGCCCTCTCGGCACTCCTCGACGGACGCGGCGACCCGGACGACCGGGCCGTCGAGGGCGCCCCGGGCGTCCCGACCGCGGTGGTCTTCGACAACGATCTCATGGCCCTCGGTGGGCTCGCCGAGGCGCGACGCCGTGGACTGGGCGTGCCCGGCGACCTCTCGATCGTCGCGTGGGACGACTCGGCGCAGTGCCAGCTCTCCGAGCCGCCGCTCTCGGCCCTCAGCCACGACGTCCAGCGGATCGGCGAGATGGTGGGCGAGACGGTGTTGGCCGTGCTCGACGGCCAGAGGCCCCCCACGCTCGAGGCGCCGCCCATCGTCTTCGTGCCCCGGGCGACGACCGGCCCGCCCGCCCCCTGACGTCTCGAGAGCGGCGTCACCCCGTCCCATGCGCCCCTCTCCATCACGCCATCCTGCATAAATTAATAATCAAAGTCTTGACAGAGCATGACGCCGCGGGCGAAGCTGGGGCACCCGACCAGCTCGCACCCGACGAGACCTGCCGGAAAGAACGGCCGAGGCACCTCGCCGGCACCCACGAACGAAGGAGTTCGCACGCATGAAGAAGACAGCACTCATGGGCATGGCGATGGTCTCGCTCACCGCGATCGGCCTCAGCGGCTGCTCGTCGGCGTCCAACGACGACGGCGCCCCCTCGGGTGAGATCACGGTGCTCACCAACCGCACCGACCTCGTCGACACGACGTTCGCCGACTACGCGAAGGCGTTCGAGGAGAAGTACCCGGGCACGAGCGTGAAGTTCGAGGCGCTGACCGACTACGAGGGCGACGTCAAGATCCGCCTGAACTCGAAGGACTACGGCGACGCGCTGCTCATCCCCAGCTCGAACGTCACGAAGGACCAGTACGCGAGCTTCTTCGAGCCCCTCGGCACGGTCGACGAGATGGGCGAGAAGTACCGTTTCGTCGACGCAGGCGCCTACGACGGCGAGGTCTACGGCATCTCGACCTTCGGCTCGGCCATGGGCATGGTCGTCAACAAGAAGGTCTGGGCCGACGCCGGCGTCACCGAGGCCCCGACCACGCAGGAGGAGTACCTCACCGACCTGCAGGCCATCCGCGACCGGACCGACGCCGACCCGTACTACACGAACTACGCCGACGGCTGGCCGCTGGCGACCATCGAGGGCAACCTCGGCGCCACCCAGGGCCCGGACGTCCGCATGGAGATGGCCGAGGACGACGCCCCCTGGACCGAGGGCACCGACCAGTACAAGATCGACGACCTGCTCTTCCAGACCGTCGAGGCCGGCCTCAGCGAGGCCGACCCGACCACGACCAACTGGGAGGAGTCCAAGAACCTCCTCGCCCAGGGCAAGATCGGCTCGATGGTCCTCGGCTCGTGGGCCGTCAGCCAGATGCAGGACGCCGCCGAGGCCGCCGGTGCCTCTCGTGACGACATCGGCTTCTGGCCGATGCCCTGGCAGGTCGACGGCCGGTTCACCTCGGTGACGGCCAGCGACAAGGTCCTCGGCGTCAGCAAGAACAGCGACAACAAGGCGACCGCGAAGGCCTGGGTGGACTGGTTCACGAACGAGTCCGGCTATGCCGAGAGCCAGGGAGCCATCAGCCCCGTCAAGAGCGACCCCGAGCCCGACACCCTCTCGGACTTCAGCGCCCTCGACGTCCAGTACGTCGAACTGGCCCCGGACCCGGTGGGCAAGGAGGCGCTGCTCACCGACATCGCCAACGAGGCGGAGATCGACATCTTCGGCAACACCTACCGTCAGAAGCTGATCGACACCGCCCGCGGCGCCGCCGACGGCGACGAGGACTCGTTCTTCTCCGACCTCAACGACCGCTGGGCCGCAGCGCAGGAGAAGGTCTCCGAATGACCCAGCTCGCCTCGCCCCCCGAGGTCGCGGCGACCGTCACCGACGGCGGCCGGCGCCGGGGCACCCGCCCCGGCGCCGGCCCGGCCGGGCGGGTGGGCCGTCGCGGCCCGCGCGTCACCCCGTGGCTCTTCCTCGTCGTGCCGCTGGCGTTCCTGATCGTCCTGACCTACGTCCCCGTCGCGAACCTGCTCTGGTACAGCGTCACCGACTGGGACGGCCTGTCGCCGGTCAAGGAGTTCGTCGGCCTCGACAACTTCGTCGAGATCTTCACCCGGCCCGAGATCTTCCAGGTCTTCTTCGTCAGCCTCTTCTACCTGGCCGGTGCCGTCGCCCAACTCGTCCTGGCCCTGTACTTCGCGACCCTCCTCAGCTTCAGGACCCGCTTCTCGAACCTGTTCAAGGGGATCATCTTCTTCCCCTACCTCATCAACGGGGTCGCGATCGGGCTCGTCTTCCTCTACTTCTTCCGCCCCGGCGGCACCCTCGACGCCCTCGCCGCCCTGGTCGGGGTCGAGGACACCCCGCAGTGGCTCGGCGACCCCGGCGTCGTCAACACCTCGCTGGCCGCCACGAGCGTCTGGCGCTACATGGGCCTGAACTTCGTGCTCTTCCTGGGCGCCATCCAGTCGGTCCCGTCCGAGCAGTACGAGGCCGCCGACCTCGACGGCGCGACGTCGTGGCACAAGTTCCTCTACATCATCGTGCCCAGCATCCGACGCATCCTCGGCCTGTCGTTCATCCTCGCGATCGCGGGTGCCCTCTCGGCGTTCGAGATGCCGTACATCATGACCGGGGGCGCCAACGGGTCCGAGACGTTCGTCATCCAGACCGTCGACACCGCGTTCCGCTTCTCGAAGGTGGGCCTCGCCTCCGCCATGGCCGTGGTCCTGCTCGTCATCGTGCTCGTCATCACGGCGGTGCAGCGGCTGCTGTTCCCCGACGAGAAGAAGGAGGACGCCTCGTGACCACCACCGCGTCGCCGAACCGCTCGCGCGCCCTCGCCCGCACCGGGACGACCGTCAAGTACGTCAGCCTCGTGCTCGCGTGCCTCGCGGCCCTCGTCCCGCTCGTCACCATCGTCATGCTCGCGTTCAAGACGGACGAGGAGTACCGGACCACGACCCCGCTCGCCCCGCCCGGCAACTGGCTGAACCTCGACAACTTCGTCACCGCCTTCACCCAGGGCGGCATGCTGATGGGCTTCGTCAACACGGGGATCATCCTCGTCGTGTCGGTCGTCGGGACGATCCTGATCGGCACGATGGCCGCCTACGCCATCGACCGGTTCCGCTTCCGCGGCCGGAAGCTCGTGCTCGGGGGCTTCCTGCTCGCGACCCTCGTGCCGTCGGTCACGACGCAGGTCGCGACCTTCCAGGTGATCAGCGCCCTCGACCTCTTCAACACGCGGGGCGCGGCGATCCTCATCTTCATGGGGACCGACATCGTCGCGATCTACATCTTCCTGCAGTTCATGCAGTCGATCCCCGTCTCGCTCGACGAGGCGGCGATGCTCGACGGCGCGAGCCGCTTCACCGTCTACTGGCGGATCGTCCTGCCGCTGCTCAAGCCGGCCATCGCGACGGTGGTCATCATCAAGGGCATCGCGGTCTACAACGAGTTCTACATCCCCTTCCTCTACATGCCCTCGCAGGACCTCGGCGTCATCTCGACCTCCCTGTTCCGCTTCATGGGCCCCTTCGGCGCGCAGTGGGAGGTCATCGCCGCGGGCACGCTGCTCGTGATCGTCCCCACCCTCGTCGCGTTCCTCTTCCTCCAGCGATACATCTACAACGGCCTCACGGCAGGAGCCACCAAGTGACCACCATCCTCCCCACCACCTCGACCGAGACCCGTCGCCCGCTGCACGACGGCTGGTCCGTCCGCTCGACCCGCGGCCCGGTGCCCGAAGAGATCGCCGTGGCGTCCGTCCCCGCGACGGTGCCCGGCCTCGTCCACACCGACCTCCTCGCCGCCGGCCTCCTCCCGGACCCCTACCTCGACCGCAACGAGCAGAAGGTCACCTGGATCGGCGAGAGCGACTGGGAGTACCGCACCACGTTCTCGTGGAGCCCCGACGGCCACGACCGCCACGACCTCGTGTTCGAGGGCCTCGACACCGTCGCCACGGTCTCCCTCAACGGCACCGAGCTGGCACGCACCGTCAACCAGCACCGCACGTACCGCCTCCCCGCCGACGGGGTGCTCGTCGACGGCGACAACGACCTCGTCGTCCACTTCGCCTCTCCCGTCGCCCACGCAGACCAGGCCAGCCTCGACATCGGCTACCGCCCGCACACCTACTCCCACCCCTTCAACGCCATCCGCAAGGCGGCCTGCAACTTCGGTTGGGACTGGGGTCTCGACGCCGCCTCCTCGGGCATCCACAAGCCCGTCACCCTGCACTCCTGGTCGGGCGCCCGCGTCGAGAGCGTGCGCCCCGTCGTGACGACCGACGGAGGCGCGGGCCACGTCCGCGCGCACGTCACGATCGAGCGGGCGGCCGGGTCCGAGGCCGCGCTGACGGTCTCCGGTTCCGTGACGAGCCCCGAGGGCGTCGAGACCGCCACGGCCGCCGTCGACGTCGCCCCCGGGGCGACCGAGGCCGTCGTCGAACTCGACGTCGCCGACGTCGCCCTCTGGTGGCCCCGCGGCCACGGAGACGCCGTCCTCCACGACCTCGCCGTCGACCTCGTGGTCGACGACCGGCCCGCCGCCGCCTGGTCGACCCGCATCGGCTTCCGCACGGTCGTCGTCGAGCTCGAGCCCGACTCCGAGGGCACCAGCTTCCGCGTCGTCGTCAACGGGCAGCCGGTGTGGACCAGGGGCGCGAACTGGATCCCCGACGACGCCTTCGTCACCCGCGTCACCCGTGACCGCGTCGCCGCCCGCCTCGACCAGGCCGAGTTCGCGAACATGAACCTGCTGCGCGTCTGGGGCGGCGGCTACTACGAGTCCGACGACTTCTACGAGCTGTGCGACGAACGCGGCATCATGACCTGGCAGGACTTCCTCTTCGCCTGCGCCTCCTACGCCGAGGAGGAGCCGCTCCGTGGCGAGGTCGAGGCCGAGGTCCGCGACAACGTCACGCGCCTCATGTCGCACCCGAGCCTCGTGCTCTGGAACGGCAACAACGAGAACATCTGGGGCTTCGAGGAGTGGGGCTGGGAGAAGCGCCTCCAGGGTCGCACCTGGGGGCTCGGCTACTACCTCGACCTGCTGCCGCGCCTCGTCGCCGAACTCGACCCCGAGCGCTCCTACACGCCCGGCAGCCCCTGGTCGGGCGACCCCGACCGACCGGCGAACGAGATCGAGCACGGCTCGGTGCACCTCTGGGAGCTGTGGAACCGCGTCGACTACCCGCACTACCGCGACACCGTGCCCCGCTTCGTCGCCGAGTTCGGCTGGCAGGGCCCCGCGACCTGGTCCACCATCCGGCAGTCGATCTCGGACTCGCCCCTGACGCCCGAGTCGCCCGGCATGATCTGGCACCAGAAGGCGACCGACGGCAACGACAAGCTGACCGACGGCCTCGTCGCGCACCTCCCGCTGCCCGACGACACCGAGGACTGGCACTGGGCGATGTCGCTGAACCAGGCCCACGCCGTCGCGTTCGCGATCGAGCACTGGCGGTCGTGGAGCCCCACCACGATGGGGTCGATCGTCTGGCAGCTGAACGACTGCTGGCCCGTCACCTCGTGGGCCGCCGTCGACGGCAACGGACGCGCCAAGCCGCTGCTGTACGCCCTCAAGCACGTCTACGCCGACCGCCTCGTCACGATCCAGCCGCGCGGCGACGACCTCGTCGCCGCCGTCTCGAACGACTCGCCCGAGCCGTGGGAGGCGCAGGTCGACCTGCAGAGGCTCTCCTACGAGGGCGAGGTGCTCGCCTCCGCGACGGTCGACCTGACCCTCGACGCCCGCACCACCACCACGGTCGCCATCCCCGTCGAGATCGCCGCCTTCGGCGATCCGGCCCGCGAGCTGGTCGTCGCCACGGTCGGTCCCGAGCGGGGGCTGTGGTTCCCGGTCGAACAGCGCGACTCGGCCCTGACCGCCGCCGAGCTGACGACGACCGTCAGCGCGGTCGACGGAGGTTACGACGTCGCGGTGACCAGCGCCTCCCTGGCTCGCGACGTGACGCTGCTCGTCGACAAGGTCGACGTGCACGCCGTCGTCGACGACATGATGGTCACCCTGCTGCCCGGGGAGTCCGTCACGTTCCGCGTGACGAGCGACGCCGACCTCACCCCCGACCAGCTGACCTCGACGAGCGTGCTGCGCACGTCGAACCAGCTCGTCGTCGACTGGGCCTGACGATGTCGGGGCTCGCCCTGGCCGTCGACCTGGGCGGCACCAAGGTGGAGGCCGCCCTCGTCGACGAGGGCGGCCGGATCGTCGGGGGCAGTCGGGTGCGCGCCGCCACGGGCCCGGCGGCCTCACGGGCCGATCTGCGGGACGCCGTCGGCACCGTCGTCGACGGCGCCCTGGCCGCCCTCCCCGCCGGCGGCGAGCTGGTGGGGGCCGGCATCGGCTCGGCCGGGCCCGTCGACCTCGTCGCGGGCACGGTGAGCCCGAAGAACCTGCCCGTGCTCGCCGGGTTCGACCTGCTCCGGGAAGTCGACGGCCGCCTCCCGGCCCTGCCGGTCCGGCTGCGCCTGGACGGCACCTGCATCGCCCTCGCCGAGCACTGGCGCGGAGCGACCGCCGGGCTCGCGAACTCGATGTCGATGGTGGTCTCGACCGGGGTCGGCGGTGGGCTGATCGTCGGCGGCGCCCTGGTGTCGGGCAGGACGGGGAACGCCGGACACGTCGGGCAGATCCACGTCGCGGGCTTCGGAGGGGAAGCAGGCGACGCCGACTCGACGACGCTCGAGGCCGTCGCGTCCGGGACGAGCGCGGTCCGCTGGGCCCGGAGCCACGGCTGGGCCGGGACCTCGGGCGAGGACCTCGCCCGGTCGTGCGCCGCCGGTGAGCCGACCGCCCTGGCCGCCGTCCACCGGTCCGCCGCCGCCGTCGGCCAGGCGATCGCCGGCACGACCACGCTGCTCGACCTGGACGCCGTCGCCGTCGGCGGCGGCTTCGCGGGGGTCGTGCCCGACTACGTCGACCTGGTGCGCCAGGCGGCCCGTCGGGCCACCGTGCTCGCCTACGCCGCCGAGGTGCTCGTCGTCCCGGCCGCCCTCGGATCCGCCGCTCCCCTGCTGGGAGCCGCCGCACTCGTCCACCGCCCCGACATGGTCGACCCGAACCGGGTCGACACACGGCGGCTGGTCAGCACCACCTGACACCGGGCGGCCCGACCGGGCCGCCCTGGTCACCGCACAGCCGAAGGAGCCTGAGCACCGATGACGACACCGACCGCCACCAGCCACCCCGACCACCCCCGCCACGACCATCCGTCCCGCACGACCTCGAGACCGACACGGAGGCGGTCGATCCGAGTGTGCGCCGTGGTCGCCACGGGCGTCCTGCTCGGCTCGCTCGCACCCCTGACGCCACACCAGGCGGAGGCCGCGTCCGCCGCGCCGCGCGCCGAGTGGACGACCCGGAACACCGAGTTCGTCACCCGGGACGCGTCACGCCTCCGGCTCGGGGGAGAGACCTTCCGGGCCAGCGGGGCCAACGTCTACTGGCTCGGCCTCGACGAGAACGTCGGCGGGGTCGACCACCCCACCTTCTTCCGCATCAAGGACACCCTCGACTCGGCCCACCGTGCCGGCATCACCGTCGTCCGCTCGCACATGGGCACCTCGACCGGCCAGGACGACGCGAACACGCTCGCGCTGATGCCGAGCCTGGGCGAGTACGACGACGACGCCTTCGCCACGATCGACTTCGCCGTCGCGTACGCCGGATCGCTCGGCATCCGGCTGGTCCTGCCGCTCACCGACGAGTGGGAGTACTACCACGGAGGCCACCGCGACTTCACGACGCCCCTGGGCCTCGAGTCCGCCGACTTCTACACGGACCCGCGGGCGATCGCCGCGTACCAGGACTACGTCGACCACGTCGTCGGGCGCACCAACGCGTTGACGGGCGTGCCCTACGCCGAGGACCCGACCATCATGGCCTGGGAACTCGGCAACGAACTCGAGGGCATGACCCTGCCGTGGATCGACGAGCAGGTCGCCCACATCAAGCGGCAGGCCCCGTCGCAGCTCGTGGCCGCCGGCCGACGGTTCGACGTCGACCCCGACACCCTCGCCTCGACGGCGCTCGACATCGTCGACGTCCACTACTACCCGCCGACGGCCGCCCGCGTCTCGGCGGACGCCGCGACCGTCACCGCCGCCGGGAAGGTCTACATCGCCGGCGAGTACGCCTCGACGGCGGCGACGCCCGCGCTCCTGGGCCCGATCGCCCAGGACCCGGCCGTCTCCGGGATGTTCGCCTGGTCGCTGTTCGGCCACGACGACCGCGCCGGCCTCGTGCCCCACGACGACGGCTTCACCTTCCACCTGCCCGGCGGGACGCCGTCCGAGGAGTCCCGGGCCGAGGCGATCCGCCAGTACGCCCGCGACATCGGCGTCGTGCTGCCCGCCCTGCCTCTCGAGGCTCCGCTCGTGACGAGCGTGCAGCGAGCCCAGGGCATCTCGACGATCACCTGGCGGGGGACCGCCGGCGCCACGGGCTACGTCGTCGAGCGACGGGTCGCCGACCAGCCGTGGGCGACCGTCACCGAGGAGGCGCTGGGCGCGTCGGCCGGGACCGTCACCGACGTCGGGTCCCCGGCCGGCGCCTCCTACCGGGTCCGGGCACTCGACGGCGCGGGGACGACCGGGCCCGCGTCCGACGTCGTCCGCCCGGACGGCGGCGACGTGCTCGTCGACCCCGTCCAGGACTGGCGCCTCTCGTCCGCGCACGACGGCGTGACGGTCGCGGCCGACCCCGACGGAGGGTCCGTCGTCGCGACGGACGGCACGTCCGGTTCGGTGGCCTGGCAGCGTGCCGGGCTCACACGGGCCGAGTTCCGGGTCGACGACCCGGCCGCCGCCCGCGTCGAGACGAGCGCGGACGGCAGCACCTGGGTGCCCGCCGCGACGGTCGTCTCCGACGAGGGCTCGGTCGTGGCCGACGGCCTCGCCGGTGACCACGTCCGGGTCGTGCTGACCGGTGACGCGCACCTCACGCGGGCCACGCTGCGGTCCGCGGCCGTCGACCCCACCACGTCGCCCGGGGCGTTCTCTCTCCAGGCGCCCCTCGACGGGACGACGGGCACCACCTCGACGCCGGACTTCACGTGGACGGCCGCGACCGACGCCGCCTACTACCGCTTCGCGCTCACGGACCCCGAGGGCACGGTCGTGGCCTCGGCCGACGGTCTGACCGGCACGTCGCACCGACCCGACGTCACCCTCGTGCCCGGCACGACCTACCGCTGGTCGGTCGAGGCCGTGAACGGCGTCGGCACCACGACGTCCGTGCCCACGACGGCGGCCTTCGCCACGCGTCCCCTGCCGACGGAGGCGCTCGGCGTGGAGGACTTCGAGGAGTACGCCGACGACGCGGCCCTCGCCGGCACCTACGTGCGCAACACCGGTGGCGGAGCCGTCACGCCCACCCTCGGCGAGAACCCGTCCACGGGCTCGCAGGCGGGCCGGTTCGCCTACGACCTCGCCGGCCCCGGCTACGCGGGCGTCGTCCGCACCCTCGCCGAGCCGCAGGACTGGTGGGGCTACACCGGCCTCTCGCTGTCGGTGCGCGCCCCGGCCGGTGACGACGTCACCGTGCAGATCGTGGCGGGCGGGTCGTACTTCGAGACCATCCTCACGGTCGACGGGGAGGGCTGGCAGCAGGTCGACGTGCCCTTCGGCGCGTTCGCACCGCCCGCCTGGGCGGGCGACGCCGTCCTCGACCCGTCGAGCGTGACGCAGCTCGCGTTCTACCTCGGTGGCGACGGCGCGGGCGAGTTGCTCGTGGACGACGTCGTCACGACGGTCGACCCCGCCGCGGTCGTGCCCGTCGATCCGGGCACGCCGGGCACGCCGGGCACGCCGGGCACGCCCGGCGGCGGTGCCGGACCGGCCGCAGGTCCGGGGTCGGGTGCGGGAGGCGCGGTGCCCGTCGGCGGGACCGGCACCGTCCCGGCCTCCGCGACCACCGCCTCCACAGGTCTCGCCTCCACCGGCTCGACCTCGACCACGGCGCTCGCCCTGGCCGCCCTGGCATCGGTCATCGCCGGTGTCGCCGCACTCCGAGCCGCACGACGACGTCGGTTCGCATCGACGACCACCTCGGTGGTCGAGCGAGGAGAAGCATCATGACCGCACGTCCGAAGCGCACCGCCCTCGGGGCCGGCGTCGCGTTCCTCCTGGCGGGGGTCCTCGCCGTGGGCGCCCCCGCGGCGACCCCGGCCGAGGCGTTCAGCCCGACCGGCAAGAGCACGGTGCTGAACTACCTGGCGAGCATCAAGGGCCAGAAGACCATCAGCGGGCAGCACAACAAGGAACCCGCCGGGCAGCCGAGCCAGTACACGCAGCGCGTCAAGGACATCACCGGGGTCTACCCGGCGCTCTGGGGCGGGGACTTCCTCTTCGCCGCCTCCGACGTGGCGAACCGGCAGCGGGTCGTCGACCAGGCGAAGACGGAGTGGAAGAACGGCGCGCTCGTCTCGCTCACCTGGCACGTCTGCCCACCGACGGTCGGCTCGTCGTGCTCGTGGGACGACGTCAACGCGAACCTGACGGACGCGCAGTGGACGCAGCTGACCACGAACGGGACGGCGCTGAACTCGGCGTGGAAGTCACGACTCGACGAGGTCGTCCCCTACCTGCAGCAGCTGAAGGACGCGGGCGTGCCCGCCGTCTTCCGCCCGCTGCACGAGATGAACGAGCAGTGGGCCTGGTGGGGTGGACGTTCGGGGTCGGCCGGCTCCGCGAAGCTCTACCAGATCACCCGCGACTACCTCGCTGGTACCAAGGGCATGACGAACCTCATCTGGGCCTGGAACGTGCAGGACAACCCGGCCGGTGGCCTCGCCGGCTACTACCCGGGCAGCTCGTACGTCGACGTCGTCACCCTGGACGCCTGGTACAAGGCGTTCCCGAGTGCAGGCGAGTACCAGACGATGCAGTCCATCGCGGCCGGCAAGCCCGTCGCGCTCGCGGAGGTCGGCAAGATGCCCACGTCGGCGCAGCTCGCCGCGCAGCCGAACTGGACGTGGTTCATGCACTGGTCCGAGCAGCTCGAGTCCGCGAACACGCACCAGGCGATCAAGGACACCTACGCGAACCCCCGGGTCCTGCATCAGGGAGACGTCGCGATTCCCTAGGACGGGGCAGGACGGGACGGGCTGGGCGAGGAGGCGGGGTGCCGGCGCAGGCTGCGCCGGCACGAGGTCAGCGGCGCGCGTCGACCAGCCGGGCCGAGACCGCCACCACGACGTCGTCGCCCGACAGGCCGGCCGAGGCGAGGTGCTCGCGCAGCGCGTCGGCCGCCCGCGCCAGCGTCTCGGGCGTCGGGGTGTCCAGCGCGGTCGCCACGTGGGCCGTGACCGAGACCGAGGCCCCCGAGCGCTCGACCTCGACCAGGCCGGTCGAGCCGGCGAGGTCGAGTCCGGCGGCGACGACGCGCACGGCGCCCTCGACGACGGGGTGCGCGTCGAACACGTCCACGACCCCGGCGACCCGGCGCAGCACGTCGGTGAGCTCACGGGACAGCGAGTCGTCGCTCATCGGTCGTCCTCCCCGGACACGAAGACGTCGTCGACGAGGACGTCGACGCGGGTGACGGTCAGCCCGGTGTGTCGGGTGAGTGCGTCGGCGATGCGGGCGCGCAGCTCGTCGGCCACCGCGCCGAGGTCGAGGCCGAAGCGGGCGGCGGCCGTCACCCGGACGGCCACGTCGGCACCCGCGGTCGAGAGGTCGCCCTCGAAGGTCGTCGAGCCGAGCACGACGCCCGGCTGTGCGTCGCCGGCTCGTCGCACGAGCCCTCGGGCGGCGGCCTCGGTGACGCTCAGGCGGACGGAGGCGTCGGGGTGGCTGACGGGGATCTCGCGTCCCCGGACGACCTCGCGCCTGATCGAGTCGAGCAGGCCGTCGATCCAGGCGCCGTCGCGGTCGGGCCGGCGGGCGGCCTCGTGCTCGAGGGAGGCGCGGGACAGCTCGCGCACCCGGGTCAACGACTGCAGGTAGAGGCGGCACGCGGCCGACCCCTCGATGGCCGGATCACGAGGCGTGCGGCCGGCGTCGAGGTAGTCGCCCAGGCGGTCGACGGGGACGCCGTCGACGGTGTCGCCGTCGTCGGGCTCGGGCGCGTCGAGGGAGGCGCGGTCGTCGGTGTTCATCGCCACGCCTCCATCTCGGTGATCAAGAACGCCCGGGCCCGCGCGATCTTGCCGCGGACCGTCGAGACGGGCAGGTCGAGGGCCTCCGCGATGTCGGCGTACGAGTAGTCGGCCGTCTCTCGCAACAGCCAACACCGTCGCTGGTCGAGGGGCAGCTTGTCGAGGGCGGCCCACATGGCGTCGAGCTGCAGTCGGGCCTCGACGACGCGCTCGGGTGCCTCGTGTCGGGGCGCCGACACCTCGAGCCGGTCGACGTCGTCGTGGTCGCGCCGGACCCGCAACCGGTCGACGGCCTTGTTGCTGACGATGCGCATCAACCAGTTGCGCACGCGCGCAGGGTCGTCCAGGTCGGACAGGCGCCGCCACGCCGTCAGGAAGGCGTCCTGGACGACGTCGTCCGACTCGAGCTCGGAGCCCAGGAGCCGCGCCGCGTAGACCCGCATCAGCGGCCCGTGTCGCCGGGCGATGACCTCGTACGCGTGGACGTCGCCGTCGCGGGCCCGGACGGCCAGGGTCGCGTCGGCCGCGACGAGCAAGGGGTCGGCGGGGCGGGGGTCGTCGGCCGGGGGGTCGGCGGGGCGGGGGTCGTCGGTGGAGATGACGACCTCCTCGGATCGGATCGACGGTGTGCCGGGACGCGTTCGTCCCTGGGTAAGTGACTACCACCCCGCGGCGGGGTCGGGGGACGTGATGGCCGATTAGTGAGTGCCGCCGGATCGTTCCCTGAAAGCTGGCTGACCCACCATGACATGCGGTGCGGCCGATGCGTCTGAATGATGTGTCCCGCTTCACGGGCACGCAGACACCGGTCGGGCTCACCCCCGGCCCCAGCGCAAGGAGAAACCATGAGCAACGTGACCCCCGCCACCAGCACCAGCACCGCTGCCGCCAAGAACACGCAGCACGACGCGGCCGGCAAGAACACCATCGCCGAGGGCGTCGTCTCGAAGGTGGCCGGCATCGCCGCGCGCGAGGTGCGTGGCGTGCACGACCTGGGCAACGGTGCCGCTCGTGCCATCGGCGCGATCCGCAACGTGATCAACCAGCAGGACCGCGGCCAGGGCGTCTCGGTCGAGGTCGGCGAGAAGCAGGTCGCCGCCGACATCGTCATCGTCGCCGAGTACCCCGTCGAGCTCCAGAAGGTCGCGGACGACGTCCGCGCGTCGGTCACCGAGGCCATCTCGCAGGTCGTCGGCATGGAGGTCACCGAGGTCAACGTCACGATCTCGGACGTCTACATCCCCTCCGAGGACGACAACAAGGACGACGCCGACGACAGCCGCGTCAAGTGACCGCCACGACCACCGGCATGCTGGTCGGCGCCGTCCTGGCGCTGACCGCCCTGGCCTTCGGCTTCTGGGCCTTCGTGTTCGTCGCGATCGCCATGGCGATCGGTTTCGGCGTGGGACGCGTCGTCGAGGGCAAGCTCGACATCCGCGGCCTCGCCGACGCTCTCCGCGGGCGGCGGTCGTCGTGACCGCGGCGGTGACGGCCGACCAGGCCCTCCACGGCCGGAACAAGATCACGTCACGTGCCGTGCGTCGGGTCGTCTCGGCCGTCACCGCGGAGGCCCTCGAGGTCTCCGCGTCGAAGGTGTCGGTCGAGCTGGCCGACCACGACGGCGCACTCAGCGTGATCGCCAGGACGCCCATCCGCGTCTCGCCCCTCGGGGTGACCGAGCGTCGCTCGGGCACCCTGCTGGACCGTCTCACGACGGCCCAGACCACCATCCGTGAACGCGTCCTGCAGCTGACCGGGTCGAGCATCGACAAGGTCGACCTGCAGATCACGAGCGCCGACGTCCGAGAGAGGAAACGCGTCGCATGAGCACCGCATCGCTGTACAAGCGCATCGTGCGCCGCGAGACGCACTCGTCGCGAGCCGGCATCGCCATCACGCTCGCCGTGCTGCTGATCGTCGTGTTCGCCTGGATCGGCACCGAGTCGGTCCTCGAGGCCGTGGGCCAGGCACCCCTGCTGCTCGCACCGACCGACCTGGTCGCTGCGACGCTGGACGCCGCCAGCGCCCCCGTCGGCGCGTTGACCGCCGTCGCGGTCGTCGTCGCGTTGATCGGGCTCGTCCTGATCGTCGTCTCGCTCGCCCCCGGTCGCCGGGGTCGTCGCGGCGCGAAGGCCGACCGCACCGTGGCCGTGGTCGACGACCGGGTCATCGCCCGTTCGCTGGCCCGCACCGCGAGCTACGCCGGTGACGTCGACCCCTCGCAGGTCAGCGTCAGCGTCGGAAAGCGCAGCGCCCTCATCGAGGTGACCCGCACCTCCGGTCGTCAGACCGACGTGCGCAGCATCGACGAGGCCGTCCGCGACGAGCTCGACGCCTACGACTTCAGCCCGGCCCTGCGTCACAAGGTCAAGCTGTCCGAGAAAGGAACGGTCGGAGCATGAACAGCACCAACCGCGCTCTGAACCGCATCGTCGTCTTCGTCATCGGCCTCGTGCTGCTGCTCGCCGGTGGAGCGGTCGCCGTCGGTGCCCTCCTGCCCGACGTCCAGCAGACGGTCTCACAGGGTGCCTCCGACGCCAAGGGCCCCACCACGGACGCCCTCGACCAGGAGCCCTGGATCCTCTGGGTCGTCGCGGTCGCCTGCCTCGTGCTGATCGTCCTGCTGGCCTGGTTCGCCCTGCGTCAGGGGCACGGCCAGACCGGCACGCTGCTCACCGTCGACGAGGGATCGCGAGGTGACCAGACCACCGGTGGTCGTCTGGTCATCGACGCCAAGGTCGCCGAACAGGTCCTCGAGGAGGCGCTGGCCGACACCCCGGGCATCGTCTCGGTGGACGTCACCGCCTTCCGCGTCAAGCGCGAGTCGGTCCTGCGGGTCACCGCGAACGCCCGCCGTGGCGTCTCGCCGACCGACATCCGTCGCAGCATCGACCAAGCCGTCGCCCACTGGGACGGACTGCTCGGCACCGAGACCCCCGTCGTGATCCAGATCAACGGCGGCCTCCGCAGCCAGATGTCGTCCGCGACCCGGCTCGACTGACCACCGTCGACCCACCGCGCGGACGGCCCTCGCCCTCGATCGAGGACGGGGGCCGTCCGTCGCTCCACCCCACGCACCACGATGAAAGGCCGGTCTCATGAGCGAGTCCACCCACCACGTCACCCCCATCGACATCGACGCCGCGGCGTCCACCCGGGCCACCTCGCCCGAAGAGGTCCTCGAGCACACCATCGGCGTCACCGTCCTCGGCGTCTCGGGCGTCCACGCCCTCGGCACGTCGACCCAGCGCCTCGCGGGCGCGTTGCGCACCGCCATCGGCACCGGCTCGGTGCCCGGCGTGCGGGCCGGCACCACCGACGAGGGCCTGGTCGTCGACATCGCCGTCGTCGCCGAGTACCCCACGAACGTCACGACGCTCGCCGACACCGTCCGCACCCAGGTGCAGCACGCCGTCGGTCAGCTCGACGGCGAGGAGGTCACGGTCAACGTGACCGTCACCGACGTGCACGGCCCGTTCGACGCCGACGAGGACGCCGCCGACAAGGTGAACGCCGCGGCGGACGCGACCAAGCAGGCCGTCTCGGACGCCGGCGACAAGGTCGGCGCCGCCGCCTCGGCCGCGGGCGACCGTGCCAGGGAGGCCGGCGAGAAGACGAAGGCCGCCGCCGGCGAGGCGCGCGACCGGGCCGGAGCCGCCGCGAGCGACCTGTCCGACAAGGCGCGTGCCGCGGCGGACGACCTGTCCGAGAAGGCCCGCCAGCTGGGCGACAAGGCCGGCGAGGTGGCCGAGCAGGCCGAGGCCACCGCTGCCGAGGTCGGCGAGAAGGCGGCCGACAAGGCCGACGACGTCGCCGACAAGGCGCGCGACGTGGCCGACCAGGCGAAGGAGGCTGCCTCGGACGCCCGCGATTCCGCCGTCGACACCGGGGCCGACGCCCGCGAGAAGACCGCGGACGCCACGGACGCTGCCCTCGACGCGACGTCCGACGTCGTCGCCGGGGCCCGCGAGAAGGCCGCGGACGCGGTCGACGGCGTGGCCGACGCGGTCGACGAGAACCGGGCCTCCGGTGACGACGCGGACGGTGACGCCGACGTGGTCGTCACCGTCGACGGGGGCACCGTGACCGTCGAGGTCGACGCCGACAGCGACGCCCACGTCGTGGTCGACGGAGCCGACGCCCCGACGACGGAGAAGTGATGTTCGGCCGACGCACCACGACGACGACCCGACGCCCGCGCCCGCGCGCGGTCTGGGCCGCGCTGGTGACCTCGGTCGTGCTCTGCGGGCTGATCGTCGTCGGCGTGCTGCTGCCGGTCCTCACCTTGATCGGCGCGGCCGACGGCGGCACGGCCGGCGCCCTCGACGTGCCCGTCGGCTCGATCGCGGCCGCGATCGCGATCGGCTACGTGCTGGCGCTGCTGTTGCTGCTGCTCATCGTCAAGGTGCGCAACGGCGCCCTCGCCTGGGTGCTCGGCGTGGCCGCGGTGATCTCGACGCTGATGGTGTCGCTGTGGCCCCTCGTGGCCGTCGCGATCGCCGGCGTCGACCAGGTGCAGGACGTGATCCCGTTCATCCAGGACCTCGTCGCGAGGTTCTGGCCGGGCAGCTGACGCGACCACCCCGAGGAGGCGCGGTGCCGGGCGACCGGCACCGCGCCTCCTTCGTGCTGTCCCCCTTTTGGTGGTCATGACCAGAGGCGGCGTCTGTGGCATCGTTGAGGCGTTCGGAAAAGGCGCGCCCCCACCAGGCGTGGCGTGCGAGGGGAGCCGTGTGGTCAGGGACGAATCCCGCGAAGGACGCCGTCAACGGGCGGTCGAGAGTCTGGGGATCGTCGAGTCCGGCCACGAGGACCGCCTGGACCGCGTGACCCGCGTCGCCCGGGCCGTCTTCGGCGTGCCGCTGTCGTCCGTCACCGTCATGGACCACGACCGGGCGCTGTACGTGGGCCGGGCCGGCTTCGACGACCCCGAGTCCGCTCGCTCGGACACCCCCTGCAGCCTCGTGACCGACACGGGCGAGGTCATCACGACCGACGACGCCCGCGTCGACCCCCGCTTCGCCGACCTCGGCGCCTTCAACGACAACGGGCTCGGCTTCTACGTCGGGCACCCGTTGCGCGACGGTTCGGGCAACGTCGTCGGGTCGTTCTGCCTGATGGACGCCGAACCGCGCCAGCTGACGAACGACGAGATGGTCGACTTCCACGACCTGGCCGCGTGGGCGCAGGCCGAGCTGCTGGCCGACGCCGAGGCCTCCGCCTCGCGGGCGACCCAGCAGGCCCTGCTGCCCGACGGGCCGCTCGAGGTCGAGGACGTGCGGGTCGACGGGGTGTGCCTGCCGTCGCTCAGCGTGGGCGGGGACTACTTCGACTACGGGCTCGTCGGTCGGTTCGTGCACGTGGCGGTCGGCGACGTCATGGGCAAGGGCGTCGGGGCCGCCATCATCGGCTCGTCGGTCCGGGCCGCCTGCCGCGCCGCCTCTCCGCACGTCACCACCGGCCGGGAGCTCGGCCTGGCGGTCGACCGCATCGAGCGGGCCGTGCAGCGGGACCTCCAGCGCACGAGCTCGTTCGTCACCTACTTCCACGCCGTCCTCGACCTCGACACGGGCGAGCTCTCGTACGTCGACGCCGGTGCCGGCCTGTCGCTCGTCGTGCGCGCCGACGGCACGGTCCAGCACCTCGCGGGCACGGGGCTGCCCCTCGGCCTCGACGAGCAGGAGCACGTCACCGAGACCACCCGGCTCGACCCGGGCGACCGGCTGGTCGTGATGAGCGACGGCGTGCTCGACGTGCTCGACGACGACCTCGACTGGGCTCTGGAGGTCGGGGGCCTGGCGAGCCGGACCGACGGCCCCGGACTGCTCGACTCGATCGCCGCCCTGACGCACCGCCGGTCGTCGCGCGACGACGTGACCGTCGTCGTGATGGACCGGCACGCGTGACCCTCGCCCTCAGCCGTCGCGACCAGCGGTTGCTCGACCGCACGACCCCGGGCCGACGCCTCGTCGCCATCCGGGTCGTCGTGCTGCTGGCGTCGCTGGCCGGCCTGAACTACATCGTGTGGCGCTGGGCCGCGTCGGTGAACTGGTCGTCGTGGTGGATCGCCGTGCCGCTGATCCTCGCCGAGACCTACAGCGTGGTCGACTCCCTGCTCTTCGGCCTCGGCGCCTGGCGGCTGCGCGAGCGCGGCGAGCCGCCGACCGCCCCCGACCCCGACGACCTCGAGACCCGGGTCACGGTGGACGTCTTCGTGACCACGTACGACGAGCCGGTCGACCTCGTGATGCGCACGGCCCTCGCGGCACAGCGCATCAGCTACCCGCACACGACGTGGATACTCGACGACGGCGGCCGTGCCGAGATCCGCGCCGCCGGTGAGGCCGCCGGCATCGGGGTGATCACCCGCTCGGACGACTGGACCGACCGCCCCCGCCACGCCAAGGCGGGCAACCTCAACAACGCCCTGCTGGCGACCGAGGGCGAGTTCCTGCTGATCCTCGACGCCGACCAGGTGCCGAAGCCCGAGATCCTCCACCGCACCCTCGGCTACTTCAAGGACGACCGGACGGCGCTCGTCCAGACCCCGCAGTGGTTCGAGAACGTGCCCGAGTCCGACCCGCTCGGCAGCCAGGCGCCCCTGTTCTACGGGCCGATCCAGCAGTCGAAGGACGGCTGGAACAGCGCGTTCTTCTGCGGCTCGAACGCCGTCCTCCGTCGGGAGGCGCTGATGCAGTTGGGCGTCGCTCGGTACGTCACCGAGGTCGAGGCGGCCGTGCGTCGCGCCGTCCGCACCTCGCGCAAGCTGCTCGCCCGGGCCCGTGAGGAGGCCGTGGGCCAGCCCCGAGTGCTCGAGGCGCTGGATGACGCCGAGACGGTCGTCGAACGGGCCAGGGCCGAATTCGCCGCGGGGGAGTCGATCGGCGACGTCACCTACCGGTTCCAGCGCGGCATCGACACCATCGCCTTCCGCTTCGCCGACGCCGACCTCGCCGCCATGAAGGACGACCTCGCCGAACTCGCCGCCCTGTCGCTCGGCCCCGACACCTTCGACGCCCTCGACGAGGCCGCCCTCGACCTGCTGGCCCAGCGGTCGTCCTCGCCGCTCGCCGCCATCGAGTCGATCTCGTTGCTCGTCGGCGCGCTCGACGTCGACCGCGGCTCCGAGGCCCAGGCCATCATGCCGCTCGCCACGATCTCGGTCACGGAGGACATGGCGACGGCGATGCGCCTGCACGGACTGGGCTGGAAGTCCGCCTACCACGACGAGATCCTGGCGGTCGGGCTCGCCCCCGAAGACCTGTCGACCATGATGACCCAGCGGCTGCGCTGGGCGCAGGGCACCATGCAGGTGTTCTTCCGCGAGAACCCGCTCGTGCAGAAGGGACTGTCGTGGGGACAGCGCCTCATGTACTTCTCGACGATGTGGAGCTACCTCTCGGGCTTCGCCGCCGTGGTCTACATCGCCGCGCCCGTGCTGTGCCTCTCGTTCGGCGTCGTGCCCGTCCAGGCCTACAGCGTCGACTTCTTCGCGCGGCTGATCCCCTTCCTGGTGCTCAACCAGCTGCTGTTCTGGGTGGTGGCCGCGGGACGACCGACCTGGCGCGGCCAGCAGTACTCGCTCGCGCTCTTCCCGGTGTGGATCGCCTCGGTCACGACGGCGTTCCAGAACGTGTACCGCGGCCGGGCGCTGGGGTTCTCGGTGACCCCCAAGACCCGACAGGCGGCCACGGGCCCCCGCTGGGACCTCGTGCGTCCCCAGATCTGGGCCGTGGCGTGCCTCGTGGCCGCCCTCGTGCTCGTGGGCGTCCGCTACGCCACCGGGCAGGCCGAGGGCGTCGCGCCGCTCGTCAACATCGCCTGGGTGCTCTTCGACCTGGTGATCTTCAGCATCATCGTCCGGGCCGTCCTCTACCCGGGGCCGCCGGCACCCCACGACAAGGAGCCATCATGATGACCGTCACCGTCGAAGCCGTCGAGGGCGGCTGCGTCCTCTCGCCGCAGGGCAGGCTCACCGTCGTCTCGACACCCCAGCTGCGGGACGAGGTGGCGGCCCGGCTCGCCGCCGGCGACCGGCTGATCGTCGTCGACCTGTCGGGCACCACCTTCGTCGACTCCTCGGGTCTCGGGGCCCTGGTGTCGTGCCTCAAGTCGGCACGCCAGGCCGGGGGGGACCTGCGGCTCGTGGCCCCCACCGAGCAGGTCTCGATGGTGCTGCGCCTGACGAACCTCGACCGCATCCTCAAGCCCCGCGCCTCGGTCGCGGCCGCCCTCGATGACTGAGCGACCCGGCTCCGTCGTCATCGACGTGGCCGTCGAGCCCGAGAGCATCGACCTGGTGCAGAATGCGTTCGAGACGTGGTGGACCTCCCTCGGCGACGACTCGCTCGAGACCCGCTTCTCGTTCGAGACCGCCATCGTCGAGATCGCGGCCAACGTCGTCGAGCACTCACGTCGGTCCGACGCGGACCACGGTCGGCGGTTCACCCTCGAGCTCTCGGCCACCGAGGACCGGCTGACCGCCGTCTTCCACGACAACGGCATGCCGAGCGAGATCGACCTCAGCGCCGTCTCGATGGCCGACCTCGAGGACGAGGACGGCCGCGGGCTCGCCCTGGCGCTGCTCAGCCTCGAGAGCCTCGACTACGAGCACGTCGACGGCAAGAACGTGTGGACGCTCGTGTGCCGACGCTGACCCACCGGGCGGCGCGTCCGGGCCGACGGTCCGCCCGGCGGGTCGGCGCCTTCCTGCTGGCGGTGGCGGCCGTGCTGTCGCTCGCGTCGGGGCCCGCGGTGCTCGGGGACGCGACGAGCGCGTCCGCCGCGGCCGCGCCTCCCGAGCCCGCGGGGGCCTGGTTCGGCCCGGACCTCGACTGGGGCTCGGACGGCCCCGACGGCTACGCCGGTCGACTGGGCGCGACGCCGTCGCTGTACGGCGTCAACGTCGACTACCCGCTCGACCGACGGGCCGGCGACGAGTGGCGTCGCTCGGCACGGGCCGCCGCCGCCCAGGGCGCGGTGCTCGTGGTGAGCCTCGAGCCGACCGGTCGGCTCTCCGACCTCGACGCCGCCGACGCCCGCCGGGCCGACGACCTGCTGACCGAGATCGACCAGCAGTACGGCACGCTCCAACTGGTCCGCTTCGCCCCCGAGATGAACGGCAACTGGCAGCGCTGGGGACAGCAGCCCACCGCGTTCGTCGGAGCCTTCCGAGAGCTGGCCGACGTGGTGCACGCGGGCACGTCGCAGGCGCAGACGGTGTGGGCTCCGTCGTACGGCGCGGGCTACCCGTTCTCGGACGCCGACGGACGGCTGCCCGAGACCCCGGCCGGCGACGTCGGCCTGCTCGACACGAACGACGACGGCCGCGTGACCGAGTCGGACGACCCGTACGGGCCCTACTACCCGGGTGACGACGCGGTCGACTGGGTCGGCCAGTCGATGTTCTACTTCGCGAAGGGCAGCGCCTCGACCGCGGCCGGCACGTCGGTGCCGCTGGTCGAGAACCAGGCCCCGGCCGCCGGAGAGGTCGAGGGGCGCTTCGACGAGACCTGGGGGTACGCCGAGGCGCAGGCGTCGTCGTTCTACGACCGGTTCGCCGAGGGGCGCGACCGGCCGATGCTGCTCGACACCGGGGCCCTCTACGCCCACGAGCTCGAGGGCGCCGCCGAGCTCGACGTCAAGCAGGGCTGGTGGCGTCAGGTGCTGGCCGCGCTGCCGGCCCACCCCCGCATCGCGGGCGTCACCTGGCTCGAGGTCGAGCGCGACGAGGCCGAGGCCGGCGACCGACCCGTCGACTGGCGGGCCACGGCCGAGCCGGGCATCGCGGGGTCGCTGCGCACCGACCTGCAGGCGAACGACCGCATCGACCTCGGCCCGGTCACCGACCGGGTCACCTCGACCGACGGCGACGCCGCCACCGTCCAGGTGCGCGACGCCGGCGGCGGCGACGAGATGGGCTGGATCGTGGCCTGCGCCGGGGCCCTCGCCCTGGCCTTCCTGGTGAGCGGACTCGTCGGCCGGCTGCTGCCCCGCTGGCGCTACCCCGACGACGGCTCGCCCGGGCGCGACCTGCGCATCGACCTCTTCCGCGGGTTCATCATCCTGGCGGTCGTCATCACGCACATCGAGGTCGCGGGGCCGTTCTCGTTCGTCACCCTGAAGGCCGTCGGCGCGATCACGGGAGCCGAGATGTTCGTGTTCCTCAGCGGCATCGTGCTCGGCATGGTCTACCCGCTCGGCGTGAAGAAGCACGGCGAGAAGGCCGCGGCGATCGGGGCGTTCGTCCGGGCCCGCAAGCAGTACGTGGTGACGCTCGCCGTCATCCTGATCGTCTTCGCCCTGAGCTTCGTGCCGTTCCTGGCGACGGACGCGATCACGACGTTCACCGACCGCGGCACCGGGTCGACGGGCACCTCGGCCGAGGGTCGCGTCTACGACCTCTACCCGAACGCCGACCGACTGCTCGACTACCCGCCGCCGTGGTACGCGGTGCGGCAGTTCCTGCTGCTCGAGATGGGGCCGTGGCCGTTCAACATCATGGGGTTGTTCGTCGTGCTCAGCCTGACGATCCCCGCGCTGACGTGGGCGATCAGGCGGCGTGCCTGGTGGGCCGTGCTGCTGGTGAGCTGGGCGCTCTACGCGGTCGGCGTGGTCTTCCCCGGGTTCCACCTGCTGCCGTCGCAGTTCGAGGCCGTGTTCCCGCTCTTCGCCTGGCAGGTGCTCTTCACCCACGGCCTCGTGATCGGCTGGTACCGGCGGCAGATCGTGCGGGCGCTGACCACCCGGCTCGGCAAGGTGCTGGTCGGCGTCGGGGTCGTCGGCTACGCCGGGTTCCTGGCGTTGATCTGGGCCGGGCACGCCTACGGGTTCAGCCCCGGGCCGATCCCCTCCGGCCTGTACGACACGCTGTACGCGACCGGCTACCAGCGCGTCGACATGCAGTGGGGGCGGCTCGTCGACGTCGCCCTGGTGGTCGTCTGCGTCTACGCCGTCCTCACGGTGTTCTGGGTGCCGCTGTCGAAGGCGTTCGGCTGGTTGTACGTGCCCCTCGGCCAGGCGAGCCTCTACGTGTTCATCTGGCAGGTGTTCTTCGTGCTGGCCGTCGCGTCGATCCCGGGCCTCGACCGGTCGAGCGTGCTCGTCGGCACGATCGTCCACACGGTCTCGGTGCTGTTGTTGTGGGTGATGGTGAAGAAGAAGTTCCTGTTCTCGGTCGTGCCGCGCTGATCAGGGGGCGGCGACGACGAGGTCGAGCCCGGCGTCGACGAGGGCCGACGCCGCCTCGGCGTCGAGTCGGTCGTCGGTGACGACGGCCTGGAGCTCGGCGAGTCGCAGGGCGCGGTACTTGCCGAAGCGGCCGTACTTCGAGCTGTCGGCGACGAGCACCGAGCGTTCGGCGACCTCGAGGGCGGCCCGCTTGACCTCGACCTTGGCCTCGACCGGGGTCGTCACGCCGTGCGTGAGGTCCCACGAGCTCGACGAGATGAAGGCGAGGTCGAGCGAGAGCTCGGTCAACGTCAGCCGCGTCAGGCGCCCCACCGTCGACTGGTTCGCGCTGTCGACCCGGCCGCCGACGACGATGAGGTCGACGTCGGGGTGGTCGGCGAACGAGCGGACCGTGGCGAGGTCGTTCGTGACGACCGTCAGGCCGGTGACGTCGTCGAGGTGCTCGCGCATCGCCTGGACGGTCGTGCCGGCGTCGAGGTAGACGGTCATGTGGTCGCGGACGAGGGCGGCCGCCTCGCGGGCGATGGCGCGCTTCTGCGCCACGTCGACGTCCTGCTTGACCTCGCGGCTCGCCTCGACGAGCAGCCGCGGCGTCAGCTTCGCGCCGCCGGGCGTGGCCGTCACGCGGCCCTCGTCCTCGAGCGTCGCGACGTCGCGACGGACGGTCATCTGGCTGACGCCGAGCAGGTCGGTCAGCTGTCGGTAGCTCAGGACGCGTTCGCGTTGCAGGTGCTCGACGATGCTCTCGCGCCGCTGCTCGGGGATGAGGGGGGCTGTGGGGGACACGTCGGCCTTTCTCGCGTCGGTCAGCCTAGTGCGGCGGGCCCCGTCCACGGCATGCCGTGGGCCGAGGTGATCGCGGTCACCTGGTCCGCAGGGATGAGCCGGCGGTCGGCGCCGTGCGTCAGCAGGGCGATGCGGCAGGCCTCCTCGACCTCGACGGCGCCGAGGACGGCCCGGTCGAGGTCCTCTCCGCTGACGACGCTGCCGTGGTTCGACAGGAGCGCGGCCCGGAACGGCAGCGGGCTGTCGGTGACCAGCGACCCCATCGCCGGGTCGCCCGGTGCGACGAAGGGCAGCAGCGGCACCTGGCCCACGCGCATCAGCGAGTAGGGCGTGAGGGGTGGCACGGCGCAATGGTCCGACCACGGTTCGAGGCACGAGAGCGCGACGGCCGACGGCGAGTGGACGTGGACGACGGCCCGGTGCTCGGGGTTCTTGAGGTAGAGCGCCCGGTGCAGCGCGACCTCCTTCGACGGCTTCGGGCCGGCGAGCAGCGTGCCGTCGGGGGCGAGGACCGACAGGTCGTCGACCGTGAGCGAGCCCAGCATCGTGCCGGTGCCGGTCATCAGCAGGCGGTCACCGTCGCGGACGCTCACGTTGCCCGAGCTGCCGGGGCTCAGGCCGGCCGCGACGAGGGCCCGCCCGGCGTCGACGAGTCGTTCGGCTGCGGTCACGAGAGGGCCTCCCAGGCGGTCGAGAACAGGTCGGCGGCACCGAAGTTGCCGCTCTTGAGCACGAGGGCGACCGGTCGGCCGGCGCTCGTCGTCGCGGCGCTCCAGCAGACGCCGGGGCCGAGCGGCGGGCCGATCACGAGCGCGGTCGTGCCGAGCGCCGTGACGACCGCGCCGCTGGTCTCTCCGCCGGCGACGACGACGCGGCCGACGGTGCCGTCGGCGACGAGGTCGTGCACGAGGGCTGACAGGACCGACTCGACGACGGCCGCGGGTGCCCGGCCCTGGCCCGGCTCGCCGTCGGCGGGCGCGCGCTCGGCCCCGGGGGCGACGACGTCGGACGGCTCGCCGACCGAGTACACGACCGGCACCGAGTCGGCGTCGAGGCCGCGCACCCACGCGGCCAGCGCGGCGACCTCGGCCGCGGGGTCGGTCGTGGCGGCCGTCAGGTCGACCTTGCGCGTCGGGTGCGTGGCCGCGGCGTGGGCGATCTGGCCGCGGGTCGCCGCCGACGCCGACCCGCAGACGACGAGGCGGCGTCCGGTCACGTGCGCGAACGCGTCGGGCAGGCCGGGTGACGGTGCGTCGTCGGCTCCGAACCCGAGGGCGAGGCCCGCGCCACCGCTGACGAGGCGGTGGTGCGACGCCGCCCGGCCGATGGTCACGAGGTCGTCGTCGTCGACCGCGTCGACGACGAGGTAGCCCGCGGGCGCCGTGTCGAGGGCGGCGGTCAGGGCGTCGACGCCGGCGCGCACGCGGCCGAGGGGCACCTCGGTGACGGGGGTGGGCGTCTGGGGTGAGAGGAGGTCGCGGAGCCGGGAGCGCGTCATGGGCGTCAACGGGTGGCGACGCATCGGCGAGTCCTCGAGGAGGTCGTCGCCGACGAACAGGCGGCCGTCGCGGACGGTCCGGCCGTTCGCGGGGAAGGCGGGGACGACGATCGCCCGGTCGACCCCGAGCCGGTCGCGGAAGGCGTCGAGGACGGGCCCGATGTTGCCCTCGTCGGTCGAGTCGAAGGTCGAGCAGTACTTCAGGGCGAGGCGCTCGGCACCGGCCTCGATCAACCACGACAGGGCGGTGGTCGACTGGTCGACGGCCACGTCGACCGGGGCCGTGCGGGTCTTCAGGGCGACGACGACGGCGTCGACGCCCGCGTGCGACCGGGGGTCGACCGCCGCGGGGGCGACGACGACGACCGTCTCGAGACCACGGCTGCGCAACCCCGAGGCGAGGTCGGTGGCTCCGGTGAAGTCGTCGGCGACGGCACCTATCAACATGGCGGACCTTTCGGTGGCGGGAGGGCTCGGGGACGTCGACGGTGCGCCGCCGAGGGCGCGACCAGTCTATGTGACTATTTGGTGGGATGTTTGACAATTTGGTAAGTCTCGCTACAGTTGCCATGCTCGCCCGGGCCGCTGCCGGGCTCTTGAACGAACGGGAACAACGGTGATCCTCCACTCGACGACGACTCGCGCGACTCCGATCCGGGTCCTCCTGACCGGTGCCAACGGCGGGTACGGCCGGACGCTGCTCGACCAGCTGCGCCGTCTGCCCGACATGACGGCCACGCAGCTCGTCGACCCGGACGTCGCGGGTGTGACGGCGATGCTCGACGACCTGGGGGTGCCCCGCGCGTCGGTGGCGACGCCGACCTCGTCGGCGGCCACCGCCGACGCCGTCGCTGCCGGGTCGGTCGCCGTGATCGCCGACGCCACCGCCGTCGACTGGGACGGCGTCGACGTGCTCGTCGAGGCCACCGGTCGCATCGAGGCCGGTCACGCCTACGCCGACACCGCACTCGACCACGGCGTCCACGTGGTGATGGTCAGCAAGGAGGTCGAGTCGGTCGCCGGCGTCGCCCTGAGCGCGAAGGCCCGCGCCGCCGGCCTGCGCTACCTGCCGGGTGACGGCGACCAGCCCGCGAACCTGCTGCGCCTGGTCGCGTGGGTGCTCGAGTGCGGTTTCGACGTCGTGGCCCTCGGCAAGTCGGGCGAGTACGACCTCGCCTTCGACCCCGCCACGGGCGTCGTCGACCAGGCGGGCACGACCGTCGACGCGCCGGCCCTCGCGTCGTTGCTCGACCTGGGCGACGACCCGGTCGCCACCGTCGAGGCACGCTCCGCCGCCGTGGCCGGCCTGAAGCGCGCCGCGGCCGCGGACTCGTGCGAGATGGCCGTCGTGTCGCTCTACACGGGCGCCCGTGCCGACGTCGAGGCCATGCACTACCCCGTCGCCCGTCCCGACGAGCTCGCCGACCTCTACACGGCACGCGAGGACGGCGGCCTGCTCGGGCGCACCGGCGTCGTCGACGTGTTCTCGATGCTCCGCCTGCCGGGCGAGGCGAGCTTCGCCGGTGGCGTGTTCGTGATCGTCCGCACCGGCGACCCCGTCACGTGGGAGACGCTGCGCGGCAAGGGCCACGTCGTCAGTCGCGACGGCCGTCACGCCTGCATCTACTGGCCGTACCACTTCATGGGCGTCGAGACCCCGCTGACCGTCGCCGCGGCCGTCGACGGGACCTCCCGCCTGCCCGAGCCCCGCCAGCACACCGTCCTCGCCGCCCGCGCCACCGGTGCGCTGTCGGCCGGCACCGACTTCCGCGTCGAGGGGCACCACCACGAGATCGCGGGCGTCGCCCCCGTGATCGTCGACCCCGACGACGCCGGCGTCGCCCCCTACTACCTGCTCGGCGGTGCACGGCTCGTGGCCGACGTCGCCCATGGTGCGCTCGTCCGACTGGACGACCTCGCCGACGTGCCCGAGGCGGCGCTGGCCGCCTACCGGGCCGGGCTCGCGCTGGGTCGCTGACCTCCCGGATCGCCGACCCGCGCCTCCTCTGCTCTTCCCCCCCTCCCCCGACCCCGCCAGACCCCGAACCAGGAGATCGACGACGATGCCCTACACCCCCGACCCGACCGACCCGACCCCGGCGGCGACCTCGTGAGCGTCGAGCTCGTCGCCCTGGTCGTCCTCGTGGCCGTCTTCGCCCTCTCGGCGATCCGCAACGTGCACATGGGGGCCCTGGCGCTCGTCGCCGCCCTGCTCGTCGGCGTGCTCGTCGTGGGCGAGAGCCTCGACGACGTCCTCGGCGGGTTCCCGGTCGACGCCCTGCTGATCCTGCTCGGCATCACCTACCTGTTCGGCATCGCCCGCGAGACCGGGGTGGTCGACTGGCTCGTCGATCGCTCGGTCGGGCTGATCGGCGACCGCGTCGCGCTCATCCCGTGGGCGATGTTCGTCATCGGCACCCTCGTCGCCTGCCTCGGCACGTCGCACGCCGCGTTCACGATCGTGCCGATCGCGATGAGCCTGGCCCACAAGCACAAGATCCACTCGACGATGATGGGCATCGTCATGAGTTCGGCCATCGTCGGTGGCGCCCTCGCCCCGACGAGCATCAACGGCATCACGGTCATGACCGTGGCGCGGGCGTCGGGCATCGCGTACAACCCGGGCCTGATGTTCGGGCTCTCGGTCGGCATCAACACGCTCGTCGTGCTCGTCGCGTTCTTCCTCTTCGGCGGACGCGAGCTGATCGCCCGCACCCGTGCTGCGGGCGCCGCCCGGGCGGCGTCGTCGGCCGGCGGGGTCGGCGGCACGGGCACCGGTGCCGGCGGCGGCGTCGTCGGTCGGAGCGGTCGGGGTGGCACCGCCGTCGTGACCGAGCAGGCCACCACCACCCGTCTCGGCGCGTACCAGGTCGTCGTGCTGGTGAGCATCCCCGTGCTGATCGTCGGCTTCTTCACCATCACGCTGCTCGACGTCGACCTGAACCTCGGCGCGGTGGCCCTGACGCTCGCGGTCTTCCTCGCCTTCGTGAAGCCCGACGTCGGCCGCGCCTCGCTGGCCCGCGTCGACTGGAACACGATCCTGCTGCTCGGCGGCATCATCACCTACGTCGGCGTCCTGACGCGACTCGGTGCGATCGACCAGCTCGGCGAGGTCGCCCGGTCGGTCTCGTCGCCGCTGCTCGCCGCGTTCGTCATCTGCGTCATCGCGGGTCTCGTGTCGGCCTTCGCCTCGACCATCGGCATCCTCGGCGCGCTCATCCCCCTCGCCGTGCCGCTGCTCGTGCCCGGCGGCGGGCTCGAGATGACCGGCTTCATCTACGCCCTGGCGATCTCGGCCTCGCTCGTCGACTGCGCACCGTTCGGCACGACCGGAGCCACCATCGTCGCCTCGGGCGTCGAGGACGAGCGCCCCCGCCTCTACCGGCACCTCACCCGGTGGGGCCTGTCGATGGTCGTCATCGGGCCGGTCGTCACGCTGCTTTTGTTCGTGGTGCCGTTCCTCTGGGCCTGAGAGGTCGGGCTTGAGAGGTCGGGCCTGACGGTTCGGGCCTGACGGCCTCGAGGACGCAGGAGGCGCGGGTCGGGCGACCCGCGCCTCCTGCGTCTCCGTCTCGACTGCGACGACGGCCCCCGGACTCCGTCGCGACGACACCCAAACGGGGGAGGCGGGTGGCTCCGAAGACATGCCCGGGTGCCGCCTAGGGCACCCCGTGCCCGACCCGCCGTGGCACGCCGTCAGCGGCCCGAACCGCTGGCACCGTCGGGAGCCCGGACTTCCGACACGGGGCTCTGGTGTCAAGGGCGACACCGGGGTCTGCGGGGGCTCAGGCGCGGTCGAGCGCCAGGCGGAGGCGTCTTGTGACGCCCGGGCCTCGGTCGATGCCGGCGGTGAGGGCTGGGCGACGATCGAGCCGATCCAGGGCCGTCAGCAACCTTCGTTTCTCGAGGTCGCTCGCCCCGTCTCCGAGACGGACCGTCCTGCCCACGGCCGTGCCGAGCAGGGCGATGTCGAGGAGATGACGATCCGGATTCGGGTCGTCGTTGACGAGGGCGGCTGCCTTGGCGAACAAGGCGCCTTGCAGGGTCGGCCTCAGCACGGTCCCGACGACGCCGGCCACCTCGAGCTGCACCGGTTCGGCCCTGTTCAGGGCGCCCTGGGCGCCGGCCGAGGCGATGGTCGTCCCGCCCGACACGCCTCGTCGTCCATCGGCTCGTCGGCCCAGGAACCGGGGGACCACGATGTCGACCTGAGCTCGCCCCTTCACCCAGCGGTGGTGGTGGCCCGTCCAGGACTCGCCGTCGGGTGCGTAGCCCAGGTCGCGGAGAGCGCTCGTGAAGTCCCACAGCATCTGAGGGTGGGCGCGGACGTCGAGTGCCGCGTCGGCGTCCTCGGTCGGCCGGGAAGCGGTGATGCCGTTCTCCCAGCACAGCGAGTGCACCATCTGGCCGCCGACAAGACACCAGTCGGTCGGCAGCCGACGATGGACCGCGAAGAGTGCATGCCAGGCTGCGGCCTGGGCTTCGGTCATGGCGGGTGCGACGACGGTCACGACAGGTGCTCCGCGATGAGCCGACCGACTTGTGCCCTCTCGCGGGGCCCCGGGCTCTGTGCGAGATCGGAGAGGAGCAGGTCGAGCGGCACGGGGCGGCGCGGTCGGACGGCGTCGACGTGGAACAAGACGGTCGGCCGGTCGGACGGCTCGAGGACGAAGTCGTCGAGGACGGTCTCGAGGTCGTCCTCACCGACGTGCGCCTCGAGCACCCCGACGGCGGCGATCCCGGAACGGGAATCGCTGATCCCGGAGGGAACGATGCGCTCGTCGTGCGCCAGATCGGCGACGTCGCTCGCGAGTCCGTCGAGTCGGAGGGGAGGGCGAGGGCGGAACCAGGCCCAGATGAGATCGGCAGGTCGATCGGCTGTCCTCAATTCGTCGAGGTGCTTGTCGAGACGCACCCTCTCGGTGGACGTCAGATCGACACCGTCGTTCTCGAGCCGGGCGGCGAGGGCAGCGCGCATGCGAAGGGCGAGAGCGCGCCGCGCGATCGGCCGGTGTTCCAGCGAGTCGTCGATCAGCCACCGGCCGGCCACCCGACGGGCGGGAAGCGCACCGCGTGCCGCCTGGGCTTGTACCCGACGGACCGACAGGCCGTTCCTGTCGGCGTAGTCCGCGGCGCTCTCCTCAGCCATGCGCACAATGGTACGTCCGAGCGTACCGAAGTGTAAAGACGATGTCGACGACGCCGACGTCACCGCCGCGGCGGCCCCGTCGTGCCGCGCACCACGAGCCGCGTCGGCAGCTGCACCTCGGGCGTCGGGGGCGTCCCTCCGTCGAGCATCGTGAACAGCATCCCGGCGGCGGCGCTGCCGAGGCGCTGCATCGGTTGCTGGACGGTGGTCAGCGGCGGTGACTCGCGCGAGGCCTCGGGGATGTCGTCGAAGCCGACGATGCTGAGGTCGTCGGGGACGCGCAGGCCGAGGTCGAGGGCGGTGCGCAGCAGGGCGATGGCCGAGAGGTCGTTGGCGGCGAAGACCGCGGTCGGCCGCTCGGCGGTGGTCAGCAGCGAACGAGCCGCCTGTCGCGAGGCGGTGAGCTCGAAGTCGCCGTTGCGGGTCAGGCCGGGGTCACGGGTGATGCGGGCCGCCCGCAGCGCCTGCACGTAGCCCGCCTCGCGCAACGACGCCGAGCGGAGGTCGGGGCGCCCGGCCAGGAAGCCGATGCGACGGTGGCCCAGGCCGATCAGGTGCTCGACCGCGAGCAGGGCGCCGCCGCGACTGTCGGCCTCGACCGAGGGCAGGTCGGTCCGCCCGGTGTGCGGGTCGACGGCCACCACGGGGATGCTGACGGTCGTGGTCAGCACCGACGGCGTGACGAGGATCGCCCCGTCGATCAGCGTGCCGCTCAGGCGGCTGAGCGAGCGGCGCTCCCACCCGGTGTTCTCGCCGCGGTGCGCGCCGCTGTAGGCCAGCAGGTCGTACTCGGCCCCCCGTGAGCGGACGGCCGCGCCGACGCCCTTCAGCACCTCCGAGCTGAACGGCTCGAAGTCGGCCACGAGCACGCCGATCACGCCCGTGCGCCGGGCCCGCATGCTGCTGGCGACGAGACTCGACTCGTAGCCGAGCTCGTCGACGGCGGCCATCACCCGCTCGACCGCCTGCGCCGAGACGCCGTAGCGGCCGTTCACGGCCTTCGACACGGTCGCAACCGAGACCCCGGCCGCCCGTGCCACGTCGTGGATCGTCACTCGGGGCGTCATCACGTCGGCAGCCTAGCGCCGACCGAAATGGTTTTCGAAAACGTTTGACACCCGTCCCGCGATTTTTCACACTGACTCCACGCCGCGCATCGGAGCACGGCACGCTCGGTCGACCACGGCCGCTCAACGAAGAGGAAAAGGTGGAACCATGACCACATCTCGACGGCTCCTGGCCGGGTCTGCGGCCCTGCTGATCGGAGCGGGACTGCTGACCGGCTGCAGCGGCGGGGCGGGGGGCGGGGCCGACGACGGCACGCTCACCCTCTGGCAGAACTCGACGACCGGCCCCGGCCAGGACTTCTGGACGGCCACCGCGGCCGACTTCGAGAAGGCCAACCCGGACGTGAAGATCGACGTCCAGACCGTGCAGAACGAGGACTTCGACGGCAAGCTGCAGACCGCCCTCAACTCGGGCGACGCGCCCGACGTGTTCCTGCAGCGTGGCGGTGGCAAGCTGCAGGCCATGGTCGCGGCCGGCCAGGTGAAGGACATCACCGACGTCATCTCGGCCGACGCCAAGAAGGACATCAGCGAGGGCACCTTCGGGTCCGGCTCGATCGACGGCAAGGTCTACTCGATGCCCGTCGCCGTGCTGCCCGGCGGGTTCTGGTACAGCCAGGACCTCTTCGACGCGGCCGGCATCACCGAGGCCCCGAAGACGATGGACGAGCTCGACCAGGCCGTCACCGCGCTCAAGGGCTCGGGTGTCTCGCCCGTCGCCCTGGGCGGCAAGGACGCCTGGCCGGCCGCCCACTGGTACTTCTTCTTCGCGCTGCGTTCGTGCAGCTCGGACGTGCTCGAGCAGGCCGCGGCCGACCGTGACTTCAGCGACGACTGCTGGGTCAAGGCCGCCCAGGACCTCGCCGACTTCCGCGACACCGAGCCGTTCAACGACGGGTTCCTCACGACGGCCGCCCAGCAGGGCGCCGGCAGCTCGGCCGGCTTGATCGCCAACCACCAGGCCGGCATGGAACTGATGGGCGCGTGGGACCCGGGCGTCATCGCGTCGCTCACGCCCGACGCTCAGCCCCTGCCCGACCTGGGCTGGTTCCCCTTCCCCGCCGTCGACGGCGGTGACGGCGAGGCCGGTGCCATCATGGGCGGCGTCGACGGGTACTCGTGCTCGGCCGGTGCCCCCGACTCGTGCGTCGACTTCCTGAACTACCTGGCGACCCCCGACGTGCAGACGGCCTACTACAAGGCCTTCAACGCGCCCCCCGTGAACACGGTCGCCCAGGAGTCGGTCACCGAGCCCTACCTGCAGGACGTGCTCAGCGCCTACAACGACGCCCCGTTCGTCTCGCAGTGGCTCGACACCGTCTACGGCCTGAACGTCGGCAACGCGATGAACGTCGCCGTGGTCGACCTGCTGTCCGGCGACGGCACGCCGCAGCAGTTCGTCGACGCCGTCGACGCCGCCGCCAAGAAGGCGTAGGCCCCGTCGTGAGCCTCCGCGAACCCGCCGTGCGGCCCGCCGCACCGTCGCGGGCTCACGCCACCGCCGGGGGCGACGCAGTCGCGTCGCCCCCGGCGGCCTCCCGGGCCGTGTCCCGGAAGGGGCGTGGCGCCCGCGCCCTCGAGATCGCCCTGCTGGTCGGACCCGCCCTCGTGGTGTTCCTGGCCTTCGTGGTGTTCCCCATCGTGATGGCCGCCTACTACGGCTTCTTCAGCTGGCAGGGCTTCGGCCCGCCGACCGACTTCGTCGGGTTCCGCAACTACGTCACGATCTTCCAGGACCCCTCCTTCCTCGACGCGCTGCGGCACAACGCGACCATCGTCGTGCTGTCGCTCGTGCTGCAGGGCCCGGTCGCCATCGGCCTGGCGCTGCTGCTCAACCGCAAGCTGCGGGGACAGTCGCTGATCCGCGTGCTGATCTTCGTGCCGTACGTCATCAGCGAGGTCGTCGTCGGCACGGGCTGGAGCCTCATGCTGCAGGGCAGCGGCGCCGTCAACGACCTGCTGACGAAGGTCGGCCTCGGCTCGTTCGCCACCGACTGGCTCGCCGACCCGAACATCGCCATCTGGACCCTGCTGGTGATCATCACCTGGAAGTACGTCGGCTTCGCGGTCATCCTCTTCCTCGCCGGCCTGCAGGGCGTGCCCGAGGAGCTCAGCGAGGCCGCGGCCATCGACGGCGCGAGCTGGTGGCAGATCCAGCGCCGCATCACGCTGCCGCTGCTCGGACCGACCCTGCGCATCTGGGCCTTCCTGTCGATCATCGGCTCGCTGCAGCTGTTCGACCTCGTCTACATCATCTGGGGCCAGTACATCGCGGCCACCGCCGGCACCTCGACCATGGCGACCTACATGGTGGCCAACGGTCGCACCTCGGGCAGCTACGGCTACGGCAACGCCGTCGCGGTCGTGCTGTTCCTCATCTCGCTCGTCGTCGCCCTCGTCTACCAGCGCTTCGTGCTGCGACGCGACACGGCCGGGGCCGTCACGACCTCGGCCACCACGGCAGGAGAAGAACGATGACCGCCAGCACCCTGCCCGCCCGCCCCCGCGGCGGCGCCGCCGTCCCGGCCGCACCCCGGCCGACGAGGCGGAGGAGGCGCGGCATCGCCGACCCCGGCCGCGGCGTCGCGTACGTGGTCGCGGCGGTCGTCATCGTGGCGATGCTCGCGCCCGTCGCGTTCATCGTGATCGGCGGCTTCCGCACCAACGCCCAGATCACCACGGACCCGTCGGGGTTCCCGAGCCCGTGGCAGGTCGGCAACTACCTCGACGTGCTCACCGGCGGCACGTTCTGGCGTCAGGTCGGCAACTCGCTGATCTCGGCGGGCGCCACCACGATCGGCACGGTCGCCCTCGGCCTCGCGGCCAGCTACGTGCTCGCCCGCTACCGGTTCGCCGGCCGCGGCGTGCTCTACGCGCTCTTCGCCGCGGGCCTGATGTTCCCCATGACGGTGGCCATCACGCCGCTGTACCTGGTGATCCGCGACCTCGGGCTGACGAACTCGTTGGCCGGCGTGATCCTGCCTCAGATCGCGTTCGCCCTGCCGACGACGATCATCATCCTCGTGCCCTTCCTCCGCGCGATCCCCGACGAGATCGAGGAGGCCGCCTTCATCGACGGCTGCAGCCGCCTCGGCTTCTTCTTCCGCATGGTGGTGAGGCTGTCGCTGCCCGGCGTGATCACGGTGGGCATCCTCGCCTTCATCGGAGCCTGGAACTCGTACCTGCTGCCGCTGTTCATCCTCAACGACCCGTCCACGTTCACGCTGCCCCTCGGCGTGCAGGCGTTCTCGTCGCAGTACTCGGTCGACACCGCCCGGGTGCTGGCCTTCACGGCCCTGTCGATGCTGCCGGCACTGGTCTTCTTCAGCCTCTTCGAACGCCGCATCGTCGGCGGGCTCACCGGGGCGGTCAAGGGATGACCGCCACCGACGCCGCGACCGTCACAGACCAGGAGGCGCGAGCCGACATGACCGACACCGCTCACCGACCGCAGGCCCTCGAGGTCGGCGAACCCCGCGCCTCCGACCGGGTGGCGTCGCTGCTGGCCGAGATGACCCTCGACGAGAAGCTGGCCCAGCTGGTGGGCTGGTGGGTCGACCAGGGGGCCGACAACGTGGCCCCGATGCAGGGCGAGATGGCGTCCTCGGGCGACTACGAGCAGGCCACCCGCCACGGGCTCGGCCACCTGACGCGGGTCTACGGGACGCGGCCGGTGGACCCGGCCGAGCGCGCCTCCTGGTTGTGGCGCGAGCAGCGCCGCCTGCGCGACGAGACCCGTCTGGGCATCCCCGCGCTGGTGCACGAGGAGTGCCTGACCGGGCTCGCGGCCTGGCAGGCCGCCACGTTCCCGACGCCGCTGGCCTGGGGGGCGTCGTTCGACCCCGAGCTGGTCGAGCGCATGGCCCGCCTGATCGGCGGCTCGATGCGCGACCTCGGCGTGCACCAGGGCCTCGCGCCGGTGCTCGACGTGATCCGCGACCCGCGCTGGGGACGCGTCGACGAGTGCATCGCCGAGGACCCCTACGTCGTCGGCACGATCGGCACGGCCTACGTCACGGGGCTGCAGGCGGCCGGCGTCCACGCGACGCTCAAGCACTTCGTCGGGTACTCGACCTCGGCGGCGGGTCGCAACCACGCCCCGGCGCAGGTCGGGCCGCGCTTCGTCGAGGACGTCCTGCTCCCGCCGTTCGAGATGGCCGTCCTCGACGGGGGCGTGCGCTCGGTGATGAACTCGTACGCCGAGATCGACGGGGTGCCCGTCGCCGGGACGCCGTCGTACCTCACCGACGTGCTGCGTCGACGGTGGGGCTTCGACGGGGTCGTCGTGTCGGACTACTTCTCGGTGGCCTTCCTGCAGGTGATGCACGCGGTCGCCGCCGACCGGGGCGAGGCCGCCGCCCTGGCCCTCGAGGCCGGCATCGACGTCGAGCTGCCCACCGGCGACGCCTACCTCGAGCCCCTCGCCGAGCGGGTCCGCTCGGGGCAGGTCGACGAGGCGCTCGTCGACCGGGCGGTGCTGCGCGTCCTCGCCGAGAAAGAGGACCTTGGCCTGCTCGACGAGACGTTCGAGACGCCGCCGCCGACCTCGATCGACCTCGACTCCGCCGAGCACCGCGCGGTGGCGCGCCGACTGGCCGACGAGTCGGTCGTCGTGCTGACCAACGACGGGGTGCTGCCGCTGGTCCGGGGTGGGGGCGACGTCGGTGCGGCTCCCGCGTCGATCGCCGTCGTCGGGCCGAACGGCGACAGCGCCGAGGCCCTGATGGGCTGCTACTCGTTCGTCAACCACGTGCTCGCGCACCACCCCGGCGTGCCGCTCGGCATCGAGCTGCCGACGGTGGCCGACGCGCTGCGGGCCGAGCTGCCCGCGGCCGAGGTCGTCGTCGAGGGCGGCTGCGACGTCGAGGGCGACGACCGGTCCCGGATCGCCGCCGCCGTCGAGGCCGCCCGCGCCTCGGAGGTCGCGATCGTCGTCGTCGGCGACCGGGCCGGCCTCTTCGGCCGCGGCACCGTGGGCGAGGGCAACGACGTCGAGAGCCTCGAGCTGCCGGGGGTGCAGCGCGAGCTCGTCGAGGCCGTCGTCGCGACGGGCACGCCCACCGTCGTGGTCGTGCTCTCGGGCCGGCCCTACGCCGTGGGCTGGGCGATCTCGGGCGCGTCCGCTCCCGCGGCCGTCGTGCAGGCGTTCTTCCCGGGGGAGGAGGGCGGCGCCGCCGTCGCCGGCGTGCTGACCGGCAGCGTCGAGCCGTCCGGACACCTGCCCGTGTCGCTGCCGCGCTCGGCCGGGGCGCAGCCCTTCTCGTACCTGCACCCGGTGCTCGGCGGGCCGTCCGAGGTGACGAGCGCCGACAGCACGCCGGTGCTGCCGTTCGGCCACGGCCTGTCGTACACCTCGTGGCGCCGCTCCGACCTGGTCGTCGACTCGGTCGACGTGCCGGCCGGCGGCTCGTTCGTCGCGTCGGTCACCGTCGCCAACACCGGCGACCGCCCCGGCACCGACCTCGTGCAGCTCTACGCGCACGACGTCGTCGGCTCGGTGACCCGACCGGTCGCCCAGCTGCTCGGCTACGCCCGCGTCGCCCTCGAGCCCGGCCAGGAGGCGCGGGTCGCCTTCCGCGTCCCGACCTCCCGCCTGGCGCTGACCGACCGCCACCACCGGCGGGTCGTCGAGCCCGGCGACGTCGAGCTCTGGGTCGGCGGCTCGTGCGCCGAGCGCGAGACCGAGGCGGCCGTGCGGATCACGGGCGAGGCGTACCCGGTCACGATCGCCGACGAGCGCATCGTGGGCGTCGAGATCGAGGCGCTCGCCGGCGCCTGAGCCGCGCCTCCTCGGGTGGCCGACCCGCGCCTCCTGCGCTCGAGGACCCGGTTCCGAACCGTGCACCCCGTCGCTCTCGGGTTCACGGCTCGGAACCGTGTCCATCGTGGGCTGCGGGGGAGCAGGCGGGAGGCGCGGTGCGGCGACCCCGGTCAGGGCACAGTAAGGCGACACGTGTAGCGTTACCGCCGACCGTGCACCGTCGCACGGCGACTGGCCCGGCGCCGTGTCGGGCCCCGCACACGAGAGAACCGGAGCCCGTCCCATGCAGCGTTTCACCGACAAGGTCGTCCTCGTCACCGGCGGGGGGTCCGGCCTCGGCCGTGCCGCCGCCGTCCGCCTCGCGAGCGAGGGGGCGAAGCTCGCCCTCGTCGACGTCTCGGAGAAGGGCCTCGCCGACTCCGAGGCCGCCGTGCTCGAGGCCGTCGCGGGCGCCGAGGTGCTGACCGTCGTGGCCGACGTCTCGAGCGAGGACGACGTGGCCCGCTACGTCTCGGCCACCGTCGAGCGCTTCGGCCGCATCGACGGGTTCTTCAACAACGCCGGCATCGAGGGCAGGCAGAACCTCACCGAGCGGTTCGGCGCCGACGAGTTCGACAAGGTCGTGTCGATCAACCTGCGCGGGGTGTTCCTCGGCCTCGAGAAGGTGCTCGGCGTCATGCGCGCCCAGGGCGACGGCGGTGCCGTGGTCAACACCGCGAGCGTCGGTGGCATCCGTGGCGTCGGCAACCAGTCGGGTTACGCCGCCGCCAAGCACGGCGTCGTCGGCCTGACCCGCAACTCGGCCGTCGAGTACGGCGAGTTCGGCATCCGCGTCAACGCGATCGCGCCCGGCGCGATCTGGACCCCCATGGTCGAGGCCTCGATGCGCCAGATCGACGCCGACGACCCCAAGGGCGCCGCCGAGCAGTTCATCCAGGTCAACCCGACCAAGCGCTACGGCGAAGCCGCCGAGATCGCCTCGGTCGTGGCGTTCCTGCTCTCGGACGACGCCACGTACGTCAACGCGGCGGTCGTGCCGATCGACGGCGGGCAGTCCGCGAAGTACTGACGCCCGGGCCGGGGGCTCGGGGGGCTGCCGACCCGCGCCTCCGCCGGCTGCCGACCCGCGCCTCCTGCGCCGTCGAACCCCGTTCACGACGATGAACCCCGAGAAAACGGGGTTCGCCTTCGTGAACGGGGTTCGTCGTCGTGCATCATGTCGTCGTGCCGACGAGCAGCGCGTCAGCCGGTCGACTCGCGCTCGTGCACCCGGACCGCGCCGTAGGTGACGCCCGCCGAGGTCGAGCCGCCGATCGCGTCGACCAGGTGCTGGGCGGCCGCCCGGCCGAGCTGCTCGAGGTTCATGTCGACGCTGGTCAACGTCGGGCGGGACTCGCGGACGAGGACGTCCCAGTTGTCGAAGCCGATGACGGCGACGTCGTCGGGCACCGAGCGGCCCTCGTCGCGCAGTGCGTCGAGCACCCCTCGCGCGATGTGGTCGCTGCCGGCGATGACGGCGTCGACCGTCTCGTCGCCGCGGACGAGGAGGCGCGCGCAGTCCCGCCCCCAGGCCTCGCCCCACTGCCCGTAGAGGGCCGCACCGCCGACGAGCTCGAGCCCGGCCGCCTGCGTGGCCGCCACGACCCCCGCCGCCCGGTCGCGTGACGCGGCGTACGACGACTCGCCGTTGACCAGGGCGATGCGACGACGCCCCTTGGCGATGAGGTGCTCGGCCGCGAGGCGGCCGGCCTGCACGTTGTCGGGCGTGAACGACGCGTCGGCGGGGTCGGTCGACGGCGCGTAGACGTAGACCACCGGCACGTCCGACGCCAGGGGGACGGGCGGCCGGGGGTTGGTGGTGCGCCCCACGATCAGCAGGCCGTCGACGCGTCGGGTGAGCAGGTTCTGCAGGTGCAGCTGCTCGCGCAGGGCGTCGTCGCGCGCGTCGGCCAGCAGCACCGAGAGCGACCCCGAGCCGAACGCGTCCTCGGCGCCGAGCAGCACCGGCAGCACGAAGCGGTTGTCGAGGTCGCTGGTGACCATGCCGATCGTGCCGGTCCGTTGCGAGTTGAGCGCCTGGGCGAAGAAGTTCGGGGTGAACGAGAGGGCGGCCGCCGCCTCTTGCACCTTGACGCGCGTGCTCTCGCGCACCTGCGCCCGCCCGTTGAGCGCCTTCGAGGCGGTCGCGACCGAGACGCCGGCGGCGCGCGCCACGTCGGCGAGCGTGACGGGTGCCCCCGTACCCCGTCCGCCGCTGCCTGTACCCATGTAGCGAAAATAGTTCACGAACGTGTTGACAAGCAACTGTGCCGAATGTAGCTTTCAACCCGAAACCGGTTTCGGTTCCAAGTTCTCGACGACGAGACGGTCGTGCACCTGCATCGCACGACGCTCTCTGGGCGAGGAACCCGCAGCATTCAGAGAGGAATCCCTGTGATCTCGTTCATCCGCAGCAGAAGGACGGCCGTCGCCGTCGTCGGCATCGCCGCCGCGTCCCTCGCACTCACCGGCTGCGCCGGCGGTTCGGGGTCGGGTGGCAGCACGTCCGCCGCCTCGGGCACGTACACCTTCTGGGACCCGTACCCCCAGTTCGACGACTCGTCCGACTGGGCGAAGCTCGTGCAGGCGTGCGGCACCGAGGCCGGCGTGACCGTCGACCGCACCGGCTACGACACGTCCGACCTGACGAGCAAGGCCCTGCTCGCCGGGCAGCAGGGCAACTCGCCCGACCTGCTGCTCGTCGACAACCCCGTCGTCTCGACCCTCGCCGAGGCGGGCCTGCTCACCGACACCGACGAGACCGGCGCCGACACGACCGACGTCGAGCCGAACATCCTGGCGGCCGGCCAGATCGACGGCAAGACCTACGGGGTGCCGATCGGCGCCAACACCCTGGCGCTGTACTACAACAAATCCGTCCTCGACGCGGCCGGCGTCGACCCCACGTCGATCACCGACTGGGACAGCCTGACCTCGGCGCTCGAGAAGGTCACGGCCGCGGGCGGGAAGGGCATCACGTTCTCGGGCATCGGCACCGAAGAGGGCAGCTTCCAGTTCCTGCCCTGGTACTGGGGTTCGGGTGCCGAGCTGACCGACCTCTCGTCGAGCGACGCCGTCTCGGCGCTCAGCCTGTGGACCGACTGGGTCGACCAGGGCTACGCGCCCGACTCGGTCATCGGCAACACGCAGACCACGAGTTGGCAGGAGTTCCTCACCGGCGACTTCGCCTTCGGCGAGAACGGCACGTGGCAGCTCGCCGGCGTCAAGGAGTCCGGCATCGACTACGGCATCATCTCGATCCCGGCGAAGGACGGAGGCGCGGCGCCGGCCCCGACGGGGGGCGAAGTCCTGACGGTCCCCGTCCAGGACGACGACGCCCGCTACGCCGTCAGCGAGAAGATCCAGTCGTGCCTGACCAGCACCGACAACCTCGTCGCGACCGACACGACCCTGTCGTACGTCGCGCCGACGAAGGACGCGCAAGAGCAGCAGGTGCAGGCCGACCCCGACCTCGAACCGTGGGTGACCGCCGTCGGCGACGCCAAGGGTCGCACGAGCGACGACCTCGGCACGAAGTACCCGAAGATCTCGGAGCAGCTCTGGAAGGCCGTGCAGAACAGCCTCAGCGGCTCGGCCTCGCCACAGGAGGCGCTCGACGAGGCCCAGCAGGCCGCCGAGTCCGCCACGAACTGAGCGATCCACCCCTCGCAGGCCGGCTTCCGACGACACCACCCGGAGAGAGCAGAACCATGAGCACCGACACCCTGGAACGTCGTGAGGCCGTGTCCGAGGGGCGGCCGGGCGGGACGCACGTCCCGCCCGGCACGTCCGGCCCCCCGCGCCGTCGCCGTCGCCCCGACGCGAGCCAACTGACCGCCTGGGCGTTCATCGCGCCGGTCGTGACCTACCTGGCCGTCTTCTACGCCTACCCGTTGATCCGCAACCTCGACCTGTCCGTCCGCGACTACACGGTGCGGTCGTTCATCGACGGCACGGCCCCGTTCATCGGGCTCGACAACTTCACCGACGTGGTCACCAGCCCCACCTTCGGCCCGGCCCTGACGAACACCCTGCTGTTCACCGGGGTGTCCATCGCCTTCCAGTTCTCGATCGGCATGGCCCTCGCCGTGTTCTTCTTCCAGCGCTTCCCGTTGTCGTCCACGCTCCGGGCGCTCTTCCTGGTGCCGTGGCTGCTGCCCCTCATCGTGAGCGCGTCGACCTGGTCGTGGATGCTCAACAGCGAGAGCGGCGTCGTGAACTCGGTGATCGAGACCCTCGGCGGCAGCCAGGTGAACTGGCTCACCTCGCCGCAGTGGGCACTGACCAGCGTGATCGTGGCCAACATCTGGATCGGCATCCCGTTCAACCTGGTGATCCTCTACAGCGGGCTGCAGAACATCTCGGCCGACCTCTACGAGGCCGCGTCGCTCGACGGGGCCGGCGCCTGGCAGAAGTTCTGGCGCATCACTTTCCCGCTGCTGCGCCCGGTGTCGGCCATCACCATCCTGCTCGGCCTGGTCTACACGCTGAAGGTCTTCGACATCATCTGGATCATGACCCGCGGTGGTCCGGGCGACGCCTCGACGACCTTCGCCATCTGGTCGTACCAGCTGGGCTTCGGCTCCACGCTGCCCGACTTCGGTCCCGCCGCGGCCGTCGGCAACCTGCTGATCGTGATGGCCCTCGTCTGCGGATTCGTCTACCTGCGCGTGCAGAGGAAGCAGAACCAGTCATGACCGTCATCCCTCGAGCGGCGGCACCGCGATCGGACGCGCGCCGCGCCTCCTCGCGTCGTGCCGGCCGGCGCAGCCTGGCCACGACCGTCCTCGGCGTCGTGTTCACGGCGATCATGCTGTTCCCGATCTACTGGATGATCAACGTCTCATTGACGCCGACCGCCCAGATGCGGCAGAGCCCGCCGTCGTGGTTCCCGACGAACCCGACCCTCGAGGGCTACGCCGCCGTCGTGTCGGAACAGCTGCCCTACCTCGGCACCAGCCTGCTCGTCGGCCTCGGCACCGTCGTCGTGACGATCGCGCTGTCGGCTCCGGCCGCCTATTCGCTGGCCAAGCTGCGGCCCAGAGGGGGAGGCGCGCTCAGCTTCGTCCTCCTGGTCGCGCAGATGATCCCCCAGGTCATCATGGCCATGGGCTTCTACGCGATCTACCTCAACCTCGGCATCCTCAACCAGTGGTGGGGGCTCGTGATCGCCGACTCGACGCTTGCGGTGCCGTTCGGCGTGCTGATCTTCACGGCCTTCATGAGCGGCATCCCGGACGAGCTGATGAGCGCCGCCAAGCTCGACGGTGCGAGCGCGTGGCGCACCTTCGTCTCGGTGGTGCTGCCGGTCAGCCGCAACTCGGCCGTCACCGTCGGGCTCTTCGCGTTCCTCTGGGCGTGGTCGGACTTCGTCTTCTCGTCGACGCTGAACAGCGGCGGGTCGGCGCAGACCATCACCCTCGGCATCTACCGCTACATCGGCAACAACAACCAGGAGTGGAACTCGATCATGGCGACCGCCGTCGTCGCGTCGATCCCCGCCACCGTCCTGCTCGTGGTCGCCCAGCGCTACGTGGCCGCCGGCGTCACCGCCGGTGCCGTCAAGGACTGACCCGACATGACCACCACCCACCTTCCGAGGAGCACGCCCGTGACCACCACCCACCCCTCGACGGCGACCTTCGCCGGGCCCGTCTCGCCCAGCCGGTCCGCCCTCAGGCCGCTCGACGCCTCCGAGATCCGACTCACCGGCGGATACTGGGGCGAGAAGCAACGCCTCAACGCCGACGTCGTGCTGCGCCACTGCGAGGACTGGATGGAGCGCATCGGCTGGACCGGCAACTTCGACCGGGCCGCGTCGCACGAGGTCGGGTGGGAGCACGCGGGCATCGAGTTCGTCGACAGCGAGGTCTACAAGCTGCTCGAGGGCATGGCCTGGGAGCTCGGCCGGTCGCACGACGACGACCTCGCCGCGCGCTACGACCGCCTGGTGTACCGGGTCGCCTCGGCGCAGGAGGACGACGGCTACCTGCACACGAGCTTCGGGCGACCGTGGCAGCCCGCCCGGTACTCGAACCTCGAGTGGGGTCACGAGCTCTACTGCTTCGGGCACCTGATCCAGGCCGCCGTGGCCGCCGCCCGCACGGGCGTCGAGAGCGCTCTGGTCGACGTCGCGCGTCGGCTCGCCGACCATCTCTGGGAGGCCTTCGGCCCCGAGGGGCGGGTGGCGGTCTGCGGCCACCCCGAGATCGAGGTCGCCCTCGTCGAGCTCGGCAGGGCGCTCGACGAACCCCGGTACGTCGAGCTCGCCCGGCTGTTCGTCGAGCGCCGTGGCCACGGTCTGCTCGCACCGATCGAGTACGGCCAGGAGTACTTCCAGGACGACGTGCCGGTGCGCGACGCGGACGTGCTGCGAGGTCACGCCGTCCGGGCCCTCTACCTCGCGGCCGGCGCCCTCGACGTGGCCGTCGAGACCGGCGACGACGAGCTCGCCGACGCCGTCCGCCGCCAGTGGGAGGCCACCGTCGCGCGGCGCACCCACGTCACGGGTGGCATGGGCTCGCACCACCAGGACGAGGCGTTCGGTGCCGACTTCGAGCTGCCGCCCGACCGCGCCTACGCCGAGACCTGCGCCGGCATCGCCTCGAACATGCTGTCGTGGCGCCTGCTGCTGCAGGACGGCGACCCGCGGTACGCCGACCTCATCGAGCGCACGCTGCTGAACGCCGTGATGGCGTCGCCGCGCGAGGACGGCCGGGCGTTCTTCTACACGAACACGCTGCACCAGCGCACCGACGGCGTCGCCCCCGACGAGGACGAGCTGAACGCCCGCGCCCTGTCGAGCCTGCGGGCACCGTGGTTCGAGGTGTCGTGCTGCCCGACGAACGTCGCCAGGACCCTCGCCAGCGTCGAGTCGACCTTCGCGACGACCACGGCGGACGGCCTGCAGCTGCACCAGTACGGCGACTACGACGTCGACACGACCCTGGCCGACGGGACGCCCGTCGCGGTCTCGGTGCGCAGCGGCTACCCGTACGCCGGCGGCGTCACCGTCACGTGGCGCGGCGACGCCGGGCGCGAGGTCGACCTCGACCTGCGCATCCCGTCGTGGGCGGGGTCCGCCGTGGTCGGTGGCCCGGACGCGACCCCGTCGACCCGGACGGGACGCGCGACGACGGTGCGCCGGGCGTTCCGGGCGGGTGACGTCGTCACGGTGGAGTTCCCGGTCGAGGCGCGCTGGGTGACCCCCGACCCGCGCATCGACGCGGTGCGCGGACAGGTCGCCGTCCAGCGCGGACCGTTGGTGATGGCACTCGAGTCGACCGACCTGCCGGACGGCGACGTCAACGACGTGGCCGTCGACACCACGGTCGACCCCGTGACGACGGACCGCGGGGCGACCGTCACGGTGTCGCGGAACACCGACGCCGTGGGCGCCTGGCCGTACGGTCCCGGCGGCGCGGACCGGCGCCCGCTCGGTCCCGTCGGGCTCGTGCCCTACGCGACCTGGGCCAACCGCGGGCCCTCGACCATGCGCGTCTGGCTGCCCGTCGCCGAGGAGGCGCACCAGGGCTGAGCACGAGAGCCCACGAAGACGTCGCGCCGCTGGCGCGCGACCGGCACCCGATCGGATGCCGGACACCGACATCCATGCAAGGGAGCTTCGGATGAGGATCACACGAACACTGGCCGGCGCGATCACCGTCGGCCTGGTCGCCGGGAGCGTCGCCTTCGGGGTGGCGCCCGCGTCGGCCGGGGGCAACACGCTCGTCGTCGACGCCGGGTCGAGCCTGCGGCCCGTCACCCACGTGGCCGCGGGCGGGCTCTACGGCTTCGCCACGAACACCGTGCCCGACCCCGCCGTGCTGCGGCCGCTGCGACTCAAGCAGCACACGCAGCCGGCCCCCGGCGTCCAGCAGCTGGGCAACGGGGCGACCACCCCCACCGGCGACGCCCTCAAGGTGGCGTCGAGCGTGGTCGACACGGGCGGGCAGCAGTACGTCCGCATGCCCGACGTCTACCCCGACTTCCCGTACAAGTGGGTGAGCTGGGACGACTGGCTGGGCAAGGTGGACGCCATGGTCGACGCCCGTCTGGCGGCCACGTCGACCACCGGCATCAACGGCTGGGAGATCTGGAACGAACCCGACGGCACCTGGGACACCCAGAAGGCGGGCCCCTACAACGACGGCTGGACCCGCACCTACCGGGCCATCCGCGCGAAGGACGCGGTGACGCCGATCGTCGGCCCCGGCACGACCATCTACAACCCGAGCTTCATCCGATCGTTCCTCGAGAACGCCAAGGCGACGAACACGCTGCCCGACGTCATGGTCTGGCACGAGCTGTCGCAGGGCTGGCAGCAGATCGACGAGCACGTGGCGGACTACCGCGCCATCGAGCGCTCGCTCGGCATCTCGCCCCGACCGATCTCGATCAACGAGTACGCCTGGACCGACCAGGTCGACGTGCCCAGTGCCGCGCTGCACTACATCTCGCAGTTCGAGCGGACCGGCGTGCGGGACGCCGAGCGTGCCTACTGGTACGAGTCCGGCACCATGAACGGCCTGCTGTACCAGGGCAAGCCCACCGCCTCGTACTGGATGTACAAGTGGTACGGCGAGATGAGCGGCACGATGCTGCCGGTCACCGCCTCGGGTGACCTCGACGGCATCGCGTCGCTCGACTCGACCCGCAAGGTCGTGAACACCGTGTTCGGCGGCGACTACGGCGACGACGCGGTCCGCATGACCGGGCTTCAGGGCTTCGGCAGCAGCGTCCGCGTGGTCCTCTCGTCGACCCCGGGCAGCGGTCGCACCACCCAGGTCGCGGCACCGACGACCCTGTCGACGAGGACCCTCGCGGTGACGAACGGGACGGTCGACATCCCGGTGACGGGCATGGACGAGCGTCAGGCCTACCAGCTCGTCGTCACGCCGGTCGGCGGCCCGACGACGTCGTACCAGCAGACGTACGAGGCCGAGAACGCGACCGTCGTGAACGCGCGCATCCTCTCGTCGTCCGCCGCGTCGAACGGCTCGTACGTGGGGCGCATCGACGGTCAGGCCGACATGCGCAGCCAGAGCTACGTCGACTTCACCGTCGAGGTGCCGACCGCGGGGGCCTACACGCTCGGCGTGCGCTACGCGAACGGAGGCGCGGCCACGTCGACGCAGGGCCTCGCCTCCAACGGCGGAGCGTTCTCGACGCTGTCGTACCCGAGCACGGGTGCCTGGGCGACCTTCGGCTCGGTGTCGACGCCGGTCACCCTCAAGGCCGGGTTCAACGTCGTGCGACTGGCGAAGGGCTCGCCCGGCTTCGCGGGCGGGACCGGCTTCGCCGAGCTCGACTCCGTCACGGTGACGCCCCGGTAGGCGGCGTGAGATCCCCGGGCTCCTGAGAAGGCCCGGTCGCCCGACGGCTCTTCCCGTCGGGCCGGGCGGTGGGTCGTGGTCCGGTACCGCGACCCACCGCTCCTGCGTCCACCGCTCCTGCGTCCGCCGCGCCTCCTCGGCCGCCGCCGCCGCGTCAGCGGACGGTGACCTTCACCGCCTTCGAGACGCTCGTCGACACCGTGGCGGTCCCCGCGTACGAGGCCGACAGCGAGTACGTGCCCGCCTTGGTGAACTTCGACACGGGCACGGTGACCTTGCCCGCGCCGGTCGCCGGCAGCTTCGCGCTGCCCACGACGCGGGTGCCGACCTTCACGGTGACGGTGCCGGTGGGGTTGCGCACGCCCTTGGCCGCCACCGTGACGGTGACGCTCGGCGCGGTGTTCCTCTTGACCGAGGTCGTCCCCGTCGCGAGGGCGCTGGTCGACGGCGCCTTCGTCACGGTCAGGGTCGCCGTGCCGCTCGTCGACGCGGCGATCGACGCGTCGCGCGGCGTGAAGGTCGCCACGAGGCGGTGCGTGCCCACGGCCGTCGTCGCGGGCACCGCGTAGCTCGCCTTGCCGCCCGAGACCGCGACCTGCGCCACGCGTCGGCCGTCGAGCGACACGGCCACCGTGCCGGTGGGTGCGACCCCGGCCACGCCGGTGACGGCGACCGTCGCGGTGACCGGCGACGTGCCGTAGGGCTGCGTGCTGCGGTTGAGCGTCAGCTTCGCGGTCGAGGAGGCCTTGTCGACCGTGACCGTCACCGTCGCCGAGTCCGACCCGGCCTGGGCGGCGGTGTCGGGGACGAAGGAGGCGCGGAGCGGGTGGGCGCCCGCGGCGGTCGTCCCCGGCAGGGTCACCGCAGTTCGTCCGTCGGTGCCGACCCGCACGGAGCCGACCGTGGTGGAGCCGTCCCGCACCGTCACGGTGCCGGCCGGGACGGACCCGTCGGCGGTCGTCACCCGCGTCGTGGCCGTGACGCGCGTCGGCGAGCCGTAAGTCTGACGCGTGCGGTCGACCGACAGCGTGCTCGTCGTGGCGGTGGCGGGCGCCGGGGTGGGGGCGACGGTGGGCGTCTGCTTCGCGGCGCCCGCGAGCGTGACGTCGAGCACCGCGCCTCCGGACGGCGACATCGACCGGACCGACACGGTGAAGCCGGAGTCCGCGCTCGTGAACGACTCGCCCGCGTCGAGGTGCGTGTCGCGACGGCTGGGGTCGGCCTTCGCGTCGAGGCCGACGGCCAGGGCGACGGTCGAGGTGACGGAGCCCGAGAAGGTGAGGGGGCGCAGCACGCGCACGCTGCCCGTGGCCTTGTCGCTGGTCAGCGCACAGCGGGTGAAGCCCGGTGCGACGAGCGCGCACGACGGCGAGCGGCCGCCGAACTCGGCGCTGGTGGCGTCCTGGCCGGAGGCGGTCCGGTACTCGAGGTAGTAGTCCTGCCCGCTGATCGGGTCGACGACCTTGACGGCCCGACCCGTCGCGGCGCCGTCGAGCGAACCGACGACGACCTGGCGGGTGGTGCCCGCTCCGCTGAGCGTCGTGACGTCGGTCAGGTACCCGGCCCGCACCCGCTGCACGGACGACAGGTGGGGTCGGGCCGACGAGACCGAGTAGCCCATGATGTCGAGGAAGTCGCCGTACTCGAGCACGGGGCAGGCGGCCGGGGTGTCGGTGGACGTGGCGTAGCGGTAGTCGCCGGCCGCCCCGTCGAACGAGGTCGTGCTGCGGCACATGCCGGCGCCGGCGTGGCCGAAGCCGAGGTTGTGGCCGAACTCGTGCAGCAGCACGGGGACGCCGAGTGCGGTGCCCGTGCCGTACGAGCTGAAGATCTCGCCGCCGTCCCCGCCGACCGTGCCGAACGCGGTCGTGCCGCAGGTCTCCCGCGTCAGGACGAGCAGGTGCTCGTTCGTGCCGGCCCAGGCGTACCGGGCGAACCGGCCGTCGAAGGCCGAGGTGTGCACGGTGTTGAGCACCGTCGAGGGGTTGCACGAGGCCTGGTCGAGCGGGCGCGTCTCGATGCCGCCGAGCGTCACGTCGACGGTGTGCCCGGACTCCTCCCACCAGTAGTCGTGCAGCTGGGCGACCGCGGTGCGGATCGAGGCCTCGTCGGGAGGCGTGGCGGAGTCGTCCGAGGTCGTGGCCGTCACCGTGGCGACGCTCACGTAGACGGGGTGGGTCGTCACGGTCGAGGCGCGCGACGCGTCGTCGTCGGTCTGCGCCCGCATCAACGGTGCGGCGGGGACCTCGACCATGTCGTCCGAGAGGTCGGCCGTCACGCCGGCGGGCGAGGCGGCGGCCGCCACCACGGGAGGCGCGTCGTCGGTGGGTGAGGACGCGGCCTGGGCCGGGGTGGTCGCCAGGGCGGTGAGCAGCAGTGCGGCCACGGCGGTCGTCGCCGCGAGGCGGCGGGTCGGGGACGAGGACATGGGAGGACTCCGGGGCTGTCTCGGCGCGCGGGTCGTCACCGAGGGTGGTGGGCCTCCGGCGGACGTCGGGGAACGCCGGAGGTCCTGCCGCCTCGACGGACGTCGGGGGACGCCGAGGCGGCAGGGATTCCTCCGGCGGACGTCGGGGAACGCCGGAGGGGTGACGGCCTGAGCCGTCGACGGGGGTTCATGCCCGTGCATGGAACACAACCACCGTCGTGTCCCGTCGCGAACCCCCCGTCCGAGGACGGGGCACCCCCAGAACAGGAGCGTTCGGAACCACGGCGGACGCGCCTCCCCTGTCTGGGTGTCAGCCCTGACCGTCGGGGCGCCGGGGTATATCGTCCGGGTGTCGTTCGACCCCGTTCCACCCTCGAGAAGGAGAACCCCATGAACAAGACGTCATCCGCCGGCACCTTCGGCACGGGCACCGGCCTCGACGGCATGTGGCAGGCCATGGAGCAGCTGCGGTCGACCTTCGACCGCCGTGAGGGCACCCGCGCGCCGCGGGGCGAGGTGCGCGCCGCGATCCTCGCGCTGCTGGCCGAACGGCCCATGCACGGCTACCAGATCATCCGCGAGATCGAGGACCGCAGCGGCGGCGACTGGAAGCCCAGCGCCGGCTCCGTCTACCCGACCCTGCAGCTGCTCATCGACGAGGGCCTCGTCACCGCCGAGGAGACCGACGGTCGCAAGGTGCACTCGCTCACCGAGGCCGGCCGTGCCGTCGCCGGAGCCGACGACTCCAGGCCGTTCGGTGCCGCCGGACCGTCGTCGAGCGACCGGTACACGGCGCTGCCCAAGGCCGGCGTCGACCTCGCCCGCGCCACGGCGCAGGTCGGACGCTCGGGTTCGCCCGAGCAGGTGGACGAGGCCGTGGCGGTGCTGGACGACGCCCGGCGTCGCATCTACTCGATCCTCGCCCGAGACTGACGCGGGTGTCGTCCGCCGGACACGATCCGTCCCGTCCCGCGTTCCAGGACGCCGCGGGTCGCGCCCGATACCGCCGCATCCTCCGCTTCGCCTCGCGCCACCTGGCCGTCACCTGGTGGTTCGAGCTCGTGCTGCCGCGCTTCGGCCTGAGGCGGGTGGCCGAACGCACCAGGGCGCGGCGCATGCGCCGCTTCGCACGGGGGTTCCACACCCTCGCCCTCGACCTCGGCGGTCTGATGATCAAGGTCGGCCAGTACCTGTCGTCGCGCCTCGACGTGCTGCCGCCCGAGATCACGAAAGAGCTCGAGGGCCTGCAGGACGAGGTCACGCCCGTGCCGTTCGAGGGCATCAGGGCGCTCGCCGAGGCCGAGCTCGGTCGACCCCTCGAGCGGGTCTTCACCTCGGTGGCCCCGTCGCCCATCGCCGCGGCCTCGCTCGGTCAGGCGCACCGGGCGACGCTCGGCCCGGCCGACTCGGCCGACACCGGACTGGACGCCGTCGTGCTCAAGGTCCAGCGGCCCGGCATCGACGCGATCGTCGACGTCGACCTCGCGGCCCTGCGTCGCGTGGGCGGCTGGCTCAGCCACGTCCGGCTCGTGTCCGACCGGGTCGACGCCCCCGCGCTCGTCGAGGAGTTCGCCCGCACCAGCCTGGAGGAGATCGACTACCTCAACGAGGCGGCCAACTCGGCCCGCTTCGCGGCCGACTTCGCCGGTGACGACCGGGTCAGCGTGCCCGAGGTCGTCTGGGAGCGCACGACGCGGCGGGTGCTCGTGCTCGACGACGTCTCGGCGATCAAGATCACCGACGTCGAGGCGCTGGCCGCGGCGGGCATCGACCCGGCCGACGTCGCGCCGGTCTTCGCCGAGGTGATGTTCGACCAGCTCTTCACCCACGGGTTCTTCCACGCCGACCCGCACCCCGGCAACATCTTCGTGACCCCTGTGCCCGACGCGGTGGACGGGGCGCGACCGTGGAAGCTCACCTTCATCGACTTCGGCATGATGGGCGAGGTGCCCACGGGCACCCGCAACGGGCTCCGCAAGCTGCTCATCGCCGCGGCGTCGCGCGACGGCTCGGGCATGGTCGCCGCGATGCGCGATCTCGGCGTCCTGCTGCCGAACGCCGACACCGTCGGGCTCGAACGGGCCGTGAGCGCGACCTTCGCCCGGTTCGGCGGCATGGGCTTCGCCGAGCTGCGTCAGGTCGACCCCCGCGAGTACCGCGAGTTCGCCGGTCAGTTCGGCGACCTCATCCGATCGCTGCCGTTCCAGCTGCCCGAGGACTTCCTGCTCGTCCTGCGGGCGATGACGCTGACGTCGGGCGTCGCGAGCGCCCTCGACCCGAGCTTCAACCTCTGGGACTCGGTCGAGCCGTACGCGGCACAGCTGATCCGTGACGAGAGGGGCAACGCGGTGCAGGACGTCGCACGGCGCGCCCTCGACGCCGCGTCCGTCGCCGCCCGGTTGCCCGGCCGCCTGGACGGTCTCGTCGACCGACTGCAGGACGGGTCGCTCGAGGTGGGCAGCCCGCGCATCGAGCGGCAGCTCGGGCGCATCGAGCGGGTGGCGCGCCGCGTCGTCTCGGCCGTGCTCTTCGGGGCGCTGCTCGTCGCCGGGGCCGTGCTGCGCAGCGGCGACGACGTGCTCGGCACCGTGCTGATGGTCGCCTCGGCGGTGCCGTTGCTGCACGCCCTGCTGGCCGGCCGCGGGCGCTGACGGCGCGGCTCGGGGCCCGAACGGGGTACAGGGGGTTCCCCCTCACTGGGGACACCGGGACCCTTACCGACGTGACGATTCGTCGGTACTTTCGCATCATCGGCACCGTGCCGACTCGTCCGTGCCCCCTTCCGACCCGCACCACGGGGGCCCGACGCACCCCACCCGAAGGACTCCCCGACATGTCCCGATCGATCAGTCGCGCCCGCTGGACGCGCCGTGCCCGCTGGGCCGCCGTGCCCGTCGCCGTCATCGCCTCCGGAGCCATCATCTCGACGGCCTCGTACTCGGCCTTCTCCGCCACCACCTCGAACCCGACCAGCAACTGGTCGACCGGCACCGTGCAGCTCACGGACGACGACGCCGACGTGGCCCTGTTCTCGGCCTCGAACCTCGTGCCCGGCGACAGCGGCACGAAGTGCATCACGGTCACGTCGAAGGGCAGCGCGCCCTCGGCCGTCCGGCTCTACGGCACGTCGGCGACGACGACGAACTCGCTCTCGTCGTACCTCGACCTGACCATCCAGCAGGGCACCGGCGGTTCGAGCACCTCGTGCGACTCGTTCACCCCCGCCTCGCAGAACGCGCAGGTCTTCTCGGGCACGCTGGCCGACTTCGCGAGCCAGCGCACCGGCTACGCCGACGGCGCCCCCACGTGGTCGCCGGCCGGCACGACCGCCGAGTCGCGGTCGTTCAAGTTCTCGTACACGCTCAACCAGTCGACGCCGAACTCCGGTCAGGACTCCCGGGCCGCGATCGCGTTCACCTGGGAGGCCCAGACGCGCTGACCCGGTCGTCGACCCTCGTCGACCTCCGAGCCGGCCACGCCGCCATGACGACCGCCACCGCCGAAGAGCAGAGCCGGACCGCTCTGTCGTTCTGGGGTGCGCTGTGCCTGGCGACGACCGCGCGGGTCGTCCTCGCGACGGCCGTGTGCCTCCTGCTCTGGGCGGCCGTCCCGGCGCTCTGGGGCTGGTCGCCGACCACCGTCGTGTCGGGCTCGATGGCGCCCGCCATCGTCGCCGGCGACGTCGTCGTCGCGATGCCCGTCGCCACCGACGACCTCGACGCGGGCCAGGTGCTGCTCGTGGACGACCCCGACCGCGCCGGTGCGCTGCGCCTGCACCGCCTCGTCGACACCACCGACGACGGGCTGCGGTTGCGGGGTGACGCCAACGCCGACGTCGACTCGAGCCTGGTCCCGACCGAGGCGGTCCGCGGCGTGGGCGTGCTGCTCGTGCCGGCGATCGGCTCGGCGATGCTGTGGCAGGGCGGCGACCGCGTCCTGGGCGTGCTCGTCGTGTCGCTCGTCGTGCTGCTGTTGCTCGCCGCGACCCGGCTCGAGCCGACGACCGACGGCGTCGCCGACCCGCTCGCCCTCTCGCGTCACCGAGCGCGCACGCCCCCGACGGGGCGGACCCGCGTGGCGCGGGCCTCGGGCGCGGTGCTCACGGTGGTCGCCGGGGTGGCCGTGCTCTTCGCCGTGGTCGGGTCGAGCCACGCCGCCTTCTCGGCCACGACGTCGACGCGCGCGTCCCTCGCCACCTCACGCTTCGCCTGCCTCGACCGTCCGGTCGCCGCCCAGGCCCGGTTCGCGTACCAGTTCAACGACGGAGCCGGCACGACCGCCCGCGACGCCAGCGGCAACGGGCGCGCGGGGACGCTCACGCAGGGGGCCACGATCCGCGACGGCACCTGTGCGGCCGGCAACAGCCCCTTCGTGCGGCTCGACGGCGTGTCCGGTCAGATCACCACGGGGGAGAGCCTCGTCGGACCCCAGGTCTTCACCGTCGAGACGTGGTTCCGCACGACCACGACCACGGGCGGCAAGCTGATCAGCTTCGGCAACAGCCAGGCCGGGGCGTCGACCCAGTACGACCGCCACCTCTACCTGACCGACAAGGGCACCCTGATCTTCGGCGTCTACAACGCCGGCTACTTCTCGATCGAGAGCCCGCGGGCCTACACGGACGGCGCCTGGCACCTCGCCACGGTGACCCTGGGCCCGTCGGGCATGGTGCTCTACGTGGACGGCGCCAGCGTCGCCTCGTCGACCCAGTCCGCCGCCGAGAACTTCCGGGGCTACTGGCGAATCGGCTACGACGGGATGAACGGCGCCTGGCCGTCCATGCCGACGAGCAGGTACTACAAGGGCGACCTCGACGACACCACGGTCCTCGACGTGGCCTCGACGCCGGCCGAGGTCAGCGCCCGGTACTCGGCAGGCCGCTGACCGCGGCCCGGTGTGCCCCGGACTGGGCGTCGACCGCCGCGAGCGGAGTCCGTAACGTCGATCCGTGATCCACGAGACCCATCCCGAACCGGCCCGGACACCCGCCGGGTCGACGGCCCCCAGCACCCCCAGCACCCCCACCACCCCGTTCGGCGCCCCCTCGGCCGCCGTCGGGCGGCGCATCGCCATCGTCGAGGCGGCCATGCGCGTCTTCACCGACAACGCGTTCCACGAGGCCTCGTTCGAACTCGTCGCCGAGGCCGCCGGCCTCCCGGTCAAGACCGTCCGCGACGAGTTCACGCACTGGCACGGCCTCGTCCTCGCGACCGTCGACCTCTGGGTCGGCCGGCGCACCCGACCGTTGATGCCCCTCGCCCAGACGCACGGCACGATCGCCCTGCTCCGCGCCATCGTGGCCGCCAACGCCGCCGAACCCGCGCTCATGCGACTGCTCAGCGCCGTCGTCAACGTCGCGTCGACCCCGGGCCACCCGGCCGCCCCGTTGCTGCACGACCAGTGGCAGCAGTTCTACCGGTTGGTCCACGCCTCGCTGGCCCGCGACGTCGAACTCGGACGCGAGCCCGACACGATGCAGCCGTCGCGCGGTGCCGAGCAGCTGATCGCCCTCTACGAGGGGCTGCAGCTGCAGTCGATGGTCCGACGCGACATGGACGTCGTCGCGTCCTTCGACCGGGCGGTCACGCGCCTCCGCGCCGGTTGGGGTTCGGTCTACGTCCCCCCGGCCTGGGACCTCGAACTGGTCTGAGGCGCCCCGCGCGGTCCGGGCCGCCGGTGGGGATCGGGGTACATCTGAGGCGAACTCATGGACAACCCCGCCTCATCGGCGTAGAAAGAACCCCACATCGCGTCTTACCAGCGCGGTGAAGGGGTGAGACTCCCCGCCGCCGGGCCCGACCGACCCGGCTGGAGACGCGACCGAAGAAGGTGCGCCGTGGATCAGACGGCCGAGACGACGACGAGGCGACCCGCCCCGCTCCGTCTCGTGCGCCTCCTCGGCCTCTCGGGGCTCGCCGCGATCGGCTTGGTCGGTCTCGGGCTCGCCTTCTCGTCGACGTCGGCCTCGGCCGACGAGGCCCCCTCGTCGCTCCTCGGCGGCGTGACCTCGGCCGTCGGCCAGGTCGCCGGCTCGCTCGACGCCCCCGTGGCCGCCGTGGGCCAGACCGCAGGAGGCGCGGTGTCGCAGGTCACGGACGTCGCCGTCCAGGCCACCGCCGTCGCACCCCCGGTCCAGCAGGTCGTCCAGGCCGCCGCACCCGTGGTGCCCCAGGTCGTCCAGCACGTCGCGGCCGCCGCGCCCGTCTCGTCGGTCGTCGCGCCCGTCGCGCAAACCGTCGACCAGGTCGTCGCGGCCGTCCCCGTCGTCCCGGCCGTCGCCGGCCCGGCACCCGTCTCCACCGTGACCGACCCGCTGACCGGCGTCGTCGACGATGGCCTCGCCGCTGTCGGCGATTCGGCGGCGGCCCCGGCCACCCCGATCGTCCCGCCGGTCGTGCCCGGGGGCGTCACGCCCCGGCCGGGCGGCGACGTCCCTGCGGACGGCGCGCTCGCGGGGACGACCCCGGACGCCGTCGGCGTCGTCGGCTCCCTCGACGGCGATGCGGCAGCCGGCACGGCCGACGCGGCGGTCGTGGCCGACGCGTCGTCGTCCTCGGCGGTCGGTCCGACCGACGCTCTCTCGACGCTCCGCGACCGCATGGCCACGGCGTCGACCCCGGTCGACTCGACCACCGCGCCCCTGGCTCCCGCCCCCGGTCCGGCCCACTCGCCCGCCGGCGACGACCACGGCGCACCCGCCCTGCCCTCGGCCACCGGCGGCAGCGCGAACGGCCAGGCCTCGGGCGGCGGCGCGACCGGCGGTGCCGTCGCGGTCGACGCGACCCGCGCCTCCCAGCTTCCCGGACTCGCCGTCTCGACGGGGTCCGCGGACGGCGACGACGACCTCCCGTCGACGCCTGCGTACGACACCGACTCTTCTCCCGACTGAGGCCGGTCGCGTCGCCCCTGCAGCCCCCTGCTGCCGGCGACATCAGCGACCCCGCCGCGACCACGCGGCACCACACACCTCATCTCTTGGAGAACATCGTGAACAAGTACGTCTCGAGAGGGCTCATGGGAGCACTCTTCGTCGGGGGCATCTGGGCCCTCGGAACGACAGCCGCGAACGCGGCGACCACCACCGGCGACGACGGGCTGCTCTCGGGCACCCAGGTCGGCGCCGTCGTCGAGGCCCCGGTCTCGGCCCTCGGCAACGCCGTCAGCGTGCTCGGCGACTCGAGCAGCACGGCCGCCCCGGCCGCGGCGCCCGCCGCACCGGCACCGGCACCTGCGGCACCGGCGCCTGCCGCACCCGCACCCGCCGCTCCGGCGGCACCGGTCGCACCCGTCACGACGACGAGCGGCGACTCTGGCCTGCTCTCGGGCAGCCAGGGCATCGTCTCGGTCGACGTGCCCGTGACGGTCGGCGGCAACGCCGTCTCGGTGCTGGGCGACTCGGCCGGCACCGGCGCCGCGGCTCCGGCTGCCGCCCCTGCTGCGGCCCCTGCTGCGGCCCCGGCCGCGACCTCGGGTGACGACTCGGTCGGGTCGGGCTCGCAGGCCGTCGTCGGCGTGACCGTGCCGGTCACGGTCGGCGGCAACGCGATCTCGGTGCTGGGCGACTCGGCCAGCACCGGTGGCACGACCGGTGCTCCGGCAGGAGGCGCGGCGGACGACGCCACCGCCGGCGTCGGCACCACGAACGGTGACGACGGCATCCTCGGGGGCACGCAGGTCGTGCCGTCGGTGGGGCTGCCCGTGACCGTCGGAGGCAACGCCGTCTCGGTGGTCGGCGACAGCAGCAGCACGGACACGACGACGGCCCCCGCGGCCGGCACGGGTTCGGCCGGTGCCGGTTCGACCGGCAGCGGTTCGACCGGTGCCGTCACCAGCGGTGACGACTCGGTCGCGGGCGGCAGCCAGGTGATCCCCGACGTGACCGCTCCGGTCACCGTCGGCGGCAACGCCGTCTCGGTGGTCGGCGACTCGGCCAGCACGGGGACGACCACGGGTTCCGGTTCGACCGGCACCGGCACCGGCACCGGCACCACCGGTGGCACGACCTCGGGTGACGACGGCGTCCTCGGTGGCACGCAGGTCGTGCCCTCGGTCGGACTGCCCGTGACCGTCGGCGGCAACGCCGTCTCGGTGGTCGGCGACTCGGCCAGCACGGGGACGTCGACGGCTTCCGGCTCGACCGGCACCGGCACCGGCACCGGCACCACCGGTGGCACGACGTCGGGTGACGACGGCGTCCTCGGTGGCACGCAGGTCGTGCCCTCGGTCGGACTGCCCGTGACCGTGGGCGGCAACGCGGTCTCGGTGGTCGGCGACTCGGCCAGCACGGGGACGACCACGGGTTCCGGCTCGACCGGCACCGGCACCGGCACCACCGGTGGCACGACGTCGGGTGACGACGGCGTCCTCGGTGGCACGCAGGTCGTGCCCTCGGTCGGGCTGCCCGTGACCATCGGCGGCAACGCCGTCTCGGTGATCGGCGACAGCGACACCACCGGAGGGACGACCGGCACCACGCCGACCGACCCCGCCACGCCGACCGACCCGACCGACCCGACCGATCCGACGATCCCCGTCGACCCGGCCGAGCCCTTCGACCCGACCGACCCGGTCGACCCGACGACGCCCACCACCCCGGGTGACGACGGCACGACCACGCCGGGCACCGACGGCACCGAGGTCACGACCGGGACCACCGGCACCGCCGGCGTCGCGCTCGTGACGGTGGCCGCGACCGACCGCAGCGTCCTCGCCTCGGGGGCCCGCGCCTCCTCGGCCGTCGCGGCGGACTCGTCGCTCGCCTTCACGGGTGCCGACGCGACCGCCCCGCTCGTGGGCGGCCTGCTGGCGCTGCTCGCCGGGCTCGGCCTGCTCGTGGCGGCCCGCCGCCGCTCGGCCCGCGCCTGACGGCTCGCGCCTGACCCGCACCCGCGCCGCTCGCACCTGAGCGACGCTCCACACCGACGGTGCACCGCAGACCTGGTTCAGGGGCCTGCGGTGCATCGCCGTGCGCGCGGGCGTGCCGTCGAGGTGACGCCTCGGGGCGTTCACGGGCGCGCGGCCTCCCCGGCGGGTCACCTCGGAATCGACGGGCCGCCCGCTCGGTTGCACGACACATGACGTCTGCACCCACCATCGGCATCCTCGGCGCGGGCAAGGTCGGCACCGTCCTCGCCCGCCTGTTCCACGCCGCCGGCCACCCCGTCCTGCTCGCCGGCTCGGGCGACCCCGAGCGCATCCGGCTGATCGTCGACGTGATCGCGCCCGGTGCGCGGGCGGTCCGGTCGGCCGACGCCGCCCGTGACGCCGACGTCGTCGTGTTGGCGTTGCCGCTCGGCAAGCTCGACTCCGTGCCGGTCGAGGCCCTCGCGGGCAAGGTGGTCGTCGACGCCATGAACTACTGGTGGGAGACCGACGGCCTCCGCGACGACCTCTCGGACGTCCGCACCTCGACGAGCGAGCTCGTCCAGCGCCACCTGCCGGCGTCCCGCGTGGTCAAGGGCTTCAACCACATGGGTTACCACGACCTCGACGAGGGAGCCCTGCCGGCCGGCGACCCCGACCGCAGCGCCATCGCCCTCGCGTCGGACGACCGGGCGGCCCTCGACGTCGTCGCCGCGCTCGTCGACGCCGTCGGTTTCGACCCCGTCGCCCTGCCCACCCTGGCCGACGGCATCGCGCTCGAGCCGGGCTCGCTGGCGTTCGGCGCCGACGTCGGGGCGGCCGAGCTGATCGACACGGTGCGGGGCTTCTGGACCTCCCAGCGAGGCCTGACCGTCGCGCGGGCCCGCGGGTGGGCCGAACCCGTCGGGGGAGCCACCGAGCACCTCGCCGAGGACCCCTCCGAGGTACCCGCCGGGTGACGGGTCGAGGGCGTTCCAATCCGTTTCGGCCGTGGTCGCGAACCCTGTACATCCCCACCGGGACCAACGACAAGGAGCACCACCATGAACGCCTTCACCCGCAAGAACATCACCAAGACCACGCTGGGCCTGGTCGCCTCGGGCGCCCTCGTCTTCAGCCTCGCGGCGTGCTCGATGGACTCCGGTTCGTCGACCGACACCTCGTCGTCGTCCGCGTCGGCCTCGTCCGAGCCGTCCGCCGCGTCGACGCCCGCCGCGTCGATCGCCGACCTCAGCAAGGGCGTCGACACCCAGGTCGCCGTCGACGCGTCCTTCGTCTCGGCCCTGACCAGCCTGAGCCTCACCCCCGGCGTCGTGGGCTCGGCCACGTTCGACTCCACCACGGGCACCTTCGCGTTCCCGATCACGGGCGGCAACGTCGACTACTACGGGCCTGACAGCGACGTCCGCCCGTACGTCCAGGGCGAGATCGACCACGACGGCTCGGGCATCAGCCTCACCGCCGCCGACGGCACGGTCGTCGAGCTGACCGACTTCCGCATCGACCCGGGTGAGAGCAAGCTCTACGGCACCGTGACGGCCAACGGCCAGGTCGCCGCCGAGGACGCCTACCTGTTCAACCTCTGGGGTGGCACGCTGAAGCCCCTGCAGATGGACGGCACCAACGCCGTCCTCGAGGGCACCACCGTCCACATCAGCCCCGACGCCGCGGCCCTGCTGAACCAGACCTTCAAGACCGACGCGGTCCAGGACGAGATGCTCGTCGGCGTCGCGAAGATCACCGTCGCCACGGAGTAGCTCCGGACCTGATCCGGCCCGTGCCGGATCAGCCTCGAACCCCGTTTCGAACCATGAACCCCGTCCCTTCCGGGTTCATCGTTCGAAACGGGGTTCTTCGCGTTCGGTCTCGGACGGTCAGGAGGCGCGGGTCACCTCACGCGAGCCGCCGCCGACCCGGCAGGGCCGCCCACCCGACCCGGCAGGGCCGCCCACCGGACCCGGCAGGGCCGCCCACCCGACCCGGCAGGGCCGCCCACCGGACCCGGCAGGGCCGCCCACCCGACCCGGCAGGGCCGGCCTGCTACTCGACCTTCTCGGTCTGCCACTGCTCGGGGGCACGGTCGCCGTTGGGGCGGACCGGGCGCACGTCGCCCACGATGGGGATCGCGCGCTTGCGCAACGCCCAGAGGTACCGCACGAAGAAGTGCGTCAGGGTCGACAGGCGGTTGCCGTTGCCGAGCAGGCTCGTGATGTGGACGAAGACCCAGAGCAGCCAGGCGAGCGGGCCGGTCATGGTCATGCCGCTCGGCAGCTGCACGACGGCGGCGTTCGTGCCGACCGTGGCCATCGTGCCCTTGTCGTGGTACTTGAAGGGCGTCGGCTTCTTGCCCGCGAGCATCCGGACGATCTGCTCGCCGATGTGCTCGCCGCCCTGGATCGCGGGCTGGGCAAGCTGCGCGAGGGCGTCGTCGGTGGCGGCGATGTCGCCGGCCGCGAAGATGCGGTCCAGGCCCTTGACCGTGAGGTCGTCGTTGACCTGGATGCGCCCGCCGTGGGTCTGCGGCACGCCCCAGCCGGCCACCTCGGCGTGGGCGGCGACGCCGGTAGCCCAGACGACCAGCTCGGCGGGGACGAACTCGCCGTCCGCCGTGACGACGCCGTCGGGGCGGACCTCTTCGACGCCCGTGTCGAGGCGGAGGTCGACGCCGCGCTTGCGCAGGACCTTGGCCGCGTACTTGCGCAGGCGCGGCGAGAACGGCTTGAGCAGCTCGCCGCTGCGGTGCACGAGGGTGATCGTGATGCTCGACGCGTCGATCTCGGGGTAGGCGTCCTTGAGGGCCTGGTCGCGCAGCTCGGCCAGGGCGCCGGCCATCTCGACGCCGGTCGCGCCACCGCCGACGATGACCACCCGCACCTCGCCGCTGCCCTGCGAGGCCGCGGCGTTCTCGAGCTGCGTGAACAGCTCGTCACGGATGCGCAGCGCCTGCGACCGCGAGTACATCGAGTAGGCGTACTCGTAGGCGCCCTTCGTGCCGAAGTAGCTGGTGTTCACGCCGTTGGCCAGCACGAGGGCGTCGTAGGCGATCTCCTCGCCGTCACGCAGGGTGATGATGCGGTCGTCGGCGCGCACCGTCGTGAGCAGCCCGTGGCGGAACTCGGCGTTCGACTGCTTCGAGCGCAGGCTCCGCAGGAAGTAGGTGACGTCGCCGGCGTTGAGGCCGCCGGTCGCCACCTGGTACATGAGCGGCTGGAACATGTTGTAGACGTGACGGTCGATCAGGGTGATGCGGACGTCCGCGTCGCGCAGGGACTTCATCGCCGCGATGCCGGCGAAGCCGCCGCCGACGATGACGACGTGGGGGCGGGTGTCTGCGGTCATGGGGGTGCTCCTGCGGTGTCGATCGTGTCGTCGGATCGTCGTCGACCCCGGTTGGCCGGACCCTGGCGGCGAGTCCGCGGCGAGTTTACTCGCCTCGTGGGCCCGCTCGTACCCCCGGTGCGAGGTCCCCGGGCACGGCCTCGGGCGGGGTCCGCCGAGACGGGTCCCGACCCGTCCGGGGGTCTTGTCGCCCGCCCGAGCAGATGTTACGTTCATCGAACTACTCGCTGGTCGAGTTGCTCGTCAGCAAAGCGACATGTGTCGTCCACACGAGCGGACCCGATCGCGGTGGCACCCGAACCCCCGGAGACCCCATGACCCCCTCACCCACGGCCTCGACGCACGTCGAGCCCCAGACCGGCGACATCGCCGCCGTGCTGATCGCGCTCCAGCACCTGCAGACCCAGATCGCGTTCGCCAACGACCAGCTCGCCAAGCGCATCGGCGTCGGGTCGACCGACTTCCTCGCCCTCGTGCACCTGTCGGTGCAGGGCGACACCCCGCCCAAGAAGGTGGGCGAGGCGCTCGGGCTCTCGTCGGGGGCGATGACGGCCCTCGCCGACCGCCTCGAGTCCGCCGGACTCGTGAACCGGTCGCAGCACCCCACCGACCGGCGCAGCTTCGTCCTCGCCCTGACCGCCGACGGTGAGGCGGGCGTCAACGACGCCGGCGCCCTCTACGGCCGGGCCGTCGAGGAGGCGCTGCCCGCCTCGCGCCGGTCCGTCGCCGAAGCGGTCTTCCGCGACCTGGGCACCGCCCTCGGGTCGCTCGTCGCCTGACGGACGCCCCCGCGCCTCCTCGTCCGGGCGGACCGGCCGGGACCGGTGGGCCCGCGACCCGATAAGGTCGGCTCGTGAGACTCTCGGTGACCTGGACGGCAGGCGACGCGCAGCACGGCATGCAGGTGCACGACGACCGTCTCGTCTACGTCCTGCGTGACACCGCCGGCCGGCCGAGCACGCACGAGATCACGGCCGAATCCCTCGCCACGGTCGACTACGCCTCGGGTGCCGACCAGCCCGTCATCACGCTGGCCGAGCACGACGGCACGCGGACGTCGTTCCCGTGCCCGCGCAAGATCGCCCGCGTGCTCTACCCCGCGATCAAGTGGATGACGGTCTGACCCGACGCGCTACGAGGTGCGCTCGAGGTCGGTGACGTGGGCGCGCCTGCGGATCGCGACCTCGCGCCTCCTGGCCTTCACCGCACCGCGGAACCCGACCTCGGCGACGATCGCGCCCGCGATCATCAGCGAGAAGCCGGCGAGACCGGCGGGCAGGCCGAACATGGTCGGGGCGTCCCAGTCGAAGGTGAACGCCAGCACGGCCAGGCCGATCGCCACGAGGGCGAAACCGGCGACCGACAGGCAGACGCGGCGGGCTCTCGGTGCACTCATCGGGCCAGCGTAGGCAACGGGTGCCGCCGATCGACGGCGTTCCCAGCGGACGCTGACCGTTCTGCCGCGTGACCCCCAGGCAGGCTCGGCACCCGGCAGGTTCACAGGGAGCAGGATTGCACTCCTGGCCTCGGAGTGCAATCATCGATCTCGGCCAGCAGGCCCCGGCGACGTCGCCGACCACGAACCGCGACGAGACCGAGGAGGCGCGCGATGGCCCTCGCCACCGGCAAGACCGCCCAGCGTCGGCAGCGCACCCGGTTCGAGCTGACCGCCGCCGCGAGGCGGCTCACCGCCGAGCACGGGCTCTCGGGGTTCACCCTCGAAGAGCTCTGCGCCTCGGTGGGCATCTCGCGTCGCACCTTCTTCAACCACTTCGCCTCGAAGGAGGACGTCGTCGTCGGCGTCGCGCTCGACGACGACGACGAGGCACTCGACGGGTACGCGTCCTCGCGACGCGACCCGCGCCTCCCGGTCCTCTCGACGGTCTTCGACGACCTGGGCGCCCTGGTCGTCGAACGGGTCGAGAACGTCGGCCTGACCCGCGGGCAGGCCGCCGACTTCAAGGCCGCCCTCGACCGCGAACCCCGACTGTTCGGGGCCATGATGCGGCAGGGCGACGAGCAGCGGCGGCGCATCGTGGCGGCCGTCGCCTCGCACGAGGGGCTGGACGAGGGCGACCCCCGCATCGACGTCGCGGTGACCCTGCTCACGGGCCTCGTCCAGCGCGCCTTCGAACGGTTCTTCTCCGCCGAGGGGCGGGCCGACGAGCGCTTCGACGCCGTCCTCGACGCCCAACTCGCCATCGCCCGCGGGCTCTTCGCGGCGTCGACCCCTTCCGCGTCGCCGACCCAGGCACCCTCACCGACCCTCCCTGCCGACCACGACCGAAAGGCGCTGTGACCCAGCCATGACGACCACCACCGCCGCGAAGGCCGACGCGCCCTTCCTCCTGACGAAGAGACGCATCTGGATCATCTTCGGCGCCTTGATCTCGGGCATGCTGCTCTCGAGCCTCGACCAGACGATCGTGTCGACGGCCATGCCGACCATCGTCGGCGAGCTCGGCGGCGTCGAGCACCAGGCCTGGATCACCACGGCCTACCTGCTGGCCACCACGATCGTCATGCCGATCTACGGCAAGTTCGGCGACGTGCTGGGGCGCCGCTCGCTCTTCCTCGTCGCGATCGCGATCTTCACCCTGGCCAGCATCGGGTGCGCCTTCGCGACCGACTTCTGGGCGTTCGTGGTCTTCCGCGCGATCCAGGGTCTCGGCGGCGGCGGCCTGATGATCCTGTCGCAGGCGATCATCGCCGACATCGTGCCCGCCTCCGAGCGCGGCAAGTACCTCGGCCCCCTCGGCGCGGTCTTCGGCCTCTCGGCGATCGGCGGACCCCTGCTCGGCGGCTTCTTCGTCGACCACCTGACCTGGCAGTGGGCGTTCTACATCAACATCCCGGTCGGCATCGTGGCGTTCGCCATCACCTGGGCCGCCCTGACGCTGCCGAGCAAGAAGGCCACGAAGCGCATCGACGTGCTCGGGGTCGTGCTGCTGTCGGCCGCGACCACCTGCCTGATCTTCTTCACCGAGTTCGGCGGCCAGGACGAGCACGGCTGGGGTGCCCCCGAGACCTGGCTCTGGGGTGCCGGCGTCGTGGTCGCCGCGTCGCTCTTCGTGCTCGTCGAGTCGCGCGCCGACGACCCGATCATCCCGCTGTCGTTCTTCCGCAACAAGGTGTTCGTCCTCGCCACGGCCGTCGGCTTCGTGCTGGGCATCGGCATGTTCTCGGCCATCGCGTTCGTCCCGACGTTCCTCCAGATGTCGTCGGGCGCCTCGGCCGCGGTCTCGGGCCTGCTGCTGCTGCCGATGATGGTCGGCCTGATCGGCACGTCGATCGTGTCGGGCAACCTGATCACCAAGACCGGTCGCTACAAGGTGTTCCCCGTCGTCGGCACCGTCCTCACGGGCATCGCCATGGCGCTGTTCACGACGTTGACGGCCGACACACCGCTCTGGCTGATCTGCGTCTTCCTCTTCCTGTTCGGCGCCGGCCTCGGCCTCATCATGCAGGTCGTGGTGCTCGTCGTGCAGAACTCGGTGGACGCGCAGAACGTCGGCACGGCGACCAGCACGAACAACTACTTCCGCGAGGTCGGTGCCGCGCTCGGCGTCGCCATCTTCGGCGCGTTGTTCACGAGTCGGCTCACCTCGAACCTCACGGACGTCTTCACCGGTGCCGGGGCCTCGGCCGACGACGCCTCGCAGGCCACGGCGACCCTGGACCCGGCCACGCTGAACCAGCTGCCCGAGCAGGTCCGTCGCCTGGTCGTCGAGGCCTACGCCGACTCGCTCGCGCCGGTCTTCGCCTACCTGATCCCGTTCATCGCGGTGGCGTTCGTGCTCTCGCTCTTCCTGCCCCAGATCGAGCTGTCGGACGTGGCGGGCATGGTGTCGCGCGGCGAGGCGCTCTCGGGCGACGAGGCCGAGCAGCTCGAGGCCGCCGCGCGGGCCGCACACGGTCGTGGCGAGGGGCGTGCCGGGAGGCGCGGTGCCGGGACGGCGTCGGAGGCCGCGACCGCCGGTGCGGTGGCGACGGGGGCTCCCGTCGCGCCGCTCGACGGCGTCGACGCGCGAGACGACGGCCGGGAGGATGCCGACCGGCCGTAGCCGACCGGATCAAGACACCGTCGAATGGACGGCGCACCGCGTCCTGCGCCGGTGCCCTGTCCACTCGACGGTGTTCTTCGTCCGGGCAGGGGTAGGGGCAGGGGCAGGCGCAGGCAGGGGCGCCGGGGCGGGCGCGCCGGGTCAGACGGCCGCGGGGCCCGGGGCCGGCAGGCTCGCGGCCGCCGTGGAGGTGCGGGCGGCGGCGGACGCGAGCCGCGCCTCCTGGGCCGCGTCCCAGACGACGCCGTCGACGTCGTCCTCGCGCAGGCGGGTGGGGGTGCCGTGGGTGCTCATGGGTGTCTCCTCGGGCGGGCCCGTCGGGTCGGGCGCGTCTGACGATGGTGCGGCACGGTGGGGTCGTGCCGCGGCCCCCAGTTCGTGGGCGGCCGCGGCATCACCGTAGCGGATTCGCGCGGTGGCGCGAAGGGGGCGGGACGCCCGGGTGGCGGTGCCGATGCGGCCCTTCGTAGGGTGGTGGCCATGAGTGCGCGAGGCGGAGTCCGGTGATCCACGACGTGCGGCTGGCCGGTGGCGGCGTGCGTCTCGACCCGCTCGAGGTCGGCGACGCGGACGCGCTGTGGCCGCTGACCGACGACGAGCTCTGGGCGGGCATGGTCACGCCCCGACCGGCGAGCGTCGCGGCCTACGCCGACCACGTGGAGGCGCAGCTCGCCGCCCCGACGACCCTCGCCTTCACCGTGAGAGGCGCGGACGACGGCGAGGTGCGAGGCACGACGACCCTCTACGACCTCGTGCCGGCGCAGGGACGGGTCGAGATCGGCAGCACCTGGTACGGCCGCGCGTTCTGGGGCGGACGGACGAACCCCGCCACGAAGCTGCTGCTGCTCACCCACGCGTTCGACGCCCTGGGGCTGAACCGGGTGGCACTGCGCTGCGACGCGCGGAACCTCCGCAGCGCCTCGGCCATCCGGCGGCTGGGCGCCGTGCCCGAGGGCGTGCTGCGATCGCACCGGGTCGCCGCCGACGGCACGGTCGGCGACACGGCCTACTTCTCGATCGTCCGCTCGGAGTGGCCCGACGCGCGGGCCGGCCTGGAGGCGCGACTCGCCTGAGGGGACCGGCGGCGGGGTCGGCGGATCAGTCGCGCGGCGCCGGGGTGGCGACGCTCAGGGCCTCGAACAACTCGTCCGCCACGAGGTGCGCCTCGGACGACATCAGCGTGATCGGATCGCCGCCCTCGACGTCGACCATCACCCACCGGCCGCCGCGGCGGTGACGGCACTCGTCGACCGGGGTGATGCGCACGTCGTGCAGTCCGGCGGCGGGCCACTCCTCGACCCGTGCCCCGCGGAGGCGCGAGATCGGGTCGGGCAGGTAGCGCAACCGTGCCGTCGACAGGGCGAGGCGACCGGGGTGGGCCGCGCCTCCCGATGGCAGCACCCGCTCGGCGAACGTGCCCCAGAGGAGGCGCTCGTCGGGTCCGACGGGGAGCCTCCGCCACGAGGTCACGGCCAGGAGGCGCACCACCAGCACGACGTCGGCCGCCGCCAACGCGACCACGAAGGCGAGCATCGCGAACCAGATGCCGTCGTGGCCCCGGGTCTCGGCCCGGAAGCTCAGCTGCGCGACGAAGAGCAGGACCAGCAGGACCTGCACGGCCACCTGGAACAGCTGACGGGACTGCAGCGCCTTCTCGGACGGGGTTCGGGGCGGGTCGAGGGCGGCCTTGTCCATGAGGGATTGTCTACTCCAAGGGGAGGGGGCGGGCGCTCGCCGACATCCCGGGGCGTCGGCCCGGTACGGTGACGGCATGCCCGACGAGACCTGGGTCGTCTTCGACGACGAGCCCAAGCTGCGCCTGCTCGTCCGCGTCATGCGCGTGGCGATGCCGGCCGCCGTGCTGCTCGGGACCGCCAGCGCGTTCTTCTCGAAGTCGTCGGGCGACTCGCCCGTCGACCTCTTCGGCCTCATCGCCGTGCCGATCTGGTTCGTGCTCTGGGCCACGATCGCCGCCGTCGTCTGGAACGTCGTGCTCTGGCTGAACGCGCCCTTCGCCGTCGACCTGCGGGGTCGGCGGCTGCGCATCGGGCGGCGGGTCGTGCCCTTCGCCGAGATCACCCGCGCCGAACTCGTCCCGGTACAGGACGACGAGGCCGGGCTGCTCCTGAAGCTCTCGCGTGGTCGCCGCCCGTCGGTGTCCGTCCTGTTGCGCGAGCGGTCGACGCCCGTGCTCGACGACGCCCGACGCGACCTGCTGGTCGAGGTGATCCGCGCCTCCTCGATCGCCCGACCGGTGAGCCCGCACGACCCGACGGGCAGGTTCGCGCGGTTCAACTTCCCGGGGATGCTCGACAAGGCCGGGGCCGAGCAGGTGGTCCGCGACCCTCCGGCACCCGGCGAGCCCGCGCCCTGACGCCGGCACCGGTGCGACCGACGCCGCCACGATGTACACAGCCCGCCACGAGATCTCGTGGCGGGCTGTGTACATCGTGGCGGCGTGGTGGCCGACGGGTGTCGACTCAGCGGCGACGCAGACGCAGGCGGCGACGCAGGCGCAGGCGCCCGGCGACGAGGGCACCCGCCCCGGCGAGGACCGACGCGACCGCCCAGCCCAGGGCGCCCGACGGGTCGGAGCCGGTGTAGGCGAGCGACGACGGACGGGTGGGCGTCGCGGCGACGACCGGTCGCACCGGGGTCGCGGCCGGGGCGACCGAGCCGGGCGTCGAGACCACGGGGGCCGTCACGGCGGGGGCGACCGAGAGCAGGACGGTGTCCGAGAAGCCGCTCACCGTCGTCTGGGCGGCGTCGAACGAGAACGCTTCGGCGGCGAAGTCGCCCGCCGGCAGCACGAACCGTGCCGCGAAGCGACCCGTCGCGTCGACGGGGACGAGGGTGACGGCGCCACCGCTGGTCTCGTAGGGCACCGGGTCGACGTCGACGGGGATCGCCTCGAGCTCGTCGGCCGGTTCGTCGGCGGCCGCGGCCCGCAGGAGGGGCTCCTCGTCGGTCGGGAGGTCCTCGGCGTCGTAGACCTCGACGAAGGCGTATCCGCCGGCGACGCCGTTCTCGCCGGCGATCGTCACGACGCCCGCCGTGGCATCCGTGGGCGCCTCGAGGTGCGGGGCCGGAGCGAACGTGGTCACCGCGAAGTCGGTCGACGCGACGCGTCCGTGCTCGTCCGACACGGTGACGGTGACGGTCCCTCCGACGGGCAGGTCGGCCGGGGCCGTGACGAAGAACGTCGCGGCTCCGTCGGCGTCGAAGACCTCGAGGGGCGACAGCGAGGACCAGCCGTCGCCGTCCTCGACGTCGTCCCCGGCGACCTCGGCGGTGACGAGGTCGCCGGGCGTGAAGCCGAACGGGAACACGGACACGCCCATGCCGGGGTGGATCTGGAAGTCGTCGCCGTAGACGACCGGCTCGTCGACGGGCACTTCGTCGGCCGGGGACACCTCGGCGACCTCGGCGGGCGCCGACGTCTCGACCGGCCCGGGGGCCACCGCGACCGGGTCTACCGACATCGCGTCGTCGGCGGGCCGGGCGTCGTCTCCGGTCGGCGCGTCGGTGTCGGCGGGGGTCGCACCGGACCCGGAGGCGCCGGTCGCGCCGTCGCCGGAGGTCACGGCCCCCGCGTCGCCGGTCGACGTCGCCGGGGCGTCCGTCGGGGTCGGTGCCACCGTGGTCGGGTCGACGGCGACGGGCGCGCCCGTCGGGGCGGCGTCGGCCGCGGGGGCGTCGACGGCCACGGGGTCACCCTCGGCGGCGAACGCCGTCGTCGGCGCGAGGACGAGGGCCGCGGCGAGCGCGGCGGCGGGCAGGGCGGTGGTGGCGCCGAGACGGCGAGATCTGGACATGGTTCCCCCGGGACGAGTGGTGCCGCGCATCGTGCGCGCGGTCGGTCGACTGTAGACAGCCCGGTCGGCCCGACCGGGGGGCGGAGGGACGCCGGAGGTGCGTCGTGATGAGACCGTGATGCGGTTGTCCCCCGCCGCGCGGCGTTCGGGTACGGCCGTTGCACGATCGAGACGACCCGCGCCTCCTGCGGTCGATAGCGTCGAACCATGGGGACGATGACGGGTCGGGTCGGGGCGGCGTTGGCGGGGGCACTCGCGACGACGGTGCTGTTGGTGGCGTGCACGAGCGGCGGTGGGTCGCCGGACGACGACGCGGTGCCGACGGCGGGGTCGACGACGCCGGCGACCTCGGGGCCGGCGACGACGCCGCCACCCGCCGCCGACTCGCCGGTCACCGAGCTCGGGGTGGACTGCGCCGGGTTGCTGGCGGCCGGCACCGCCACGGCCTTCGACGCGTCGTGGGCCCCGCGTGACCACTACGACCGCGACACCGTCATGCCCTCGGACTACGCGATCGCCCAAGAGGGCGGCCTGTCGTGCACCTGGAACGACGGTGCCTCGTCGGACGGCAAGAACAACCCGACCGAGGGCAGCGGTTACAGCGGCCTGCTCGTGCAGGTGCTCCCGCACGCCGGTGACGTCTGGCCGCAGTTCGTCGAGATCTACGGTGACGACCCCGACGGCCGGTGCTTCGGCGACGACACCTTCCGCGGCTGCTCCTTCGACCAGCTGGTCGGCGACACCTGGGTGTCGATCCTCGCCTCGGGCTTCGACCCCTCTGCCGAGGCCACGGCCGAGCAACGCTTCTCGCCGGTCGTCGCCGAGGTGACCGAGGTCGTCTCGTCCGCCGACGTGTCCGACGACCCGTGGCCGCTCGGCGGCCCGGCCCGGCCCTGGTCGTGCGTGGCCGACGCCGCGCTCGAGCGCGAGGCCTTCGGCGCGGGCGACGACCTCTTCGTGCTCACCCCGGGCGGCGGCTGGTCGGTCTACGCCGCGGCCTGGAGCCGGGCGGTGGCCACGTCGTGCTCGATCCTCGCCGACACGACGCCCTACAGCGACGAGAGCGTCCTGACCGGCGGGGCCTGGGCCCTCGACCAACGCATCGACTTCGGGCTCGTCGACCCCGACACGGCCGTGAGCGTGCCCGGGCTCGCCGACGGCGACCGGGCCTACCGGTCGTGCTCGGCCGACGCCTGCGTCACCGACCTCGTGCTCGGCGACGACTGGGTGCGGCTCACGGTCTACCCGGGGACGGTGCCCGACGCCGAGGCGGCGAGCGGTCGGCTCGCCGAGGGCTACGTCGCCCGCGCGGCGGCCACGGCCTGACGAGCCTCGGGGTCACCCGCCGATCAGGTCGAGCGTGATGCGGCCCGCCTGCAGGTCTCGGTCGCGCATCGCCGTCAGGCCGGCCCGGACCTGCGTGGTGAAGGCGGTCGTCATCGGGTTCGGTCGCCCCGAGAGCCAGAGCATCGACAGGGCGGTGCGGGCCCAGTCCTCGGCGATCGTGACGAAACGGACGCCCGGGATGGGGATGTACGACGAGAGGTAGGGCATCAACGAGACGCCCAGGCCGCAGGCGACCGTGCTCAGCATCGAGAGGTCGTTCACCGCGTGGATGGGGATGCGCGGGTTGAAGCCGGCCCGCACGCACGACATGACGATGCGGTCGTAGGCCTGCGGGGCGTCGTCACGGTTGAACATGACGAAGTCGTCGTCGGCCAGTTCGCCGAGCGGCACCGAGGTCCGGCCCGCGAGGCGGTGCGTGTCGGGCAGGGCCACGACCAGGGGTTCGAGCGCCAGCTGCTCGACCTCGAAGCGGTCGTCGATCGAGCGCACGCGGGTGAAGCCGAGGTCGACCGAACCCCGCACGAGGTCGGAGAGGATCGCCTGCTCCTCGCTCTCCTCGACGAGCACCCGGGCGCCGGGATGCGACGCCGAGAAGGCCCGCACCACGGTCGGCAGCAGCCCGGCGAGCACCGAGCTGATGCTGCCCACCCGCAGCGGCTGCACGTCGGCCACGACCGAGTCGAGCAACGACTCGGTCTGTTCGATCTGGTGCAGGATGCGCTTGCCCTCGCGCTTGAGCAGCTCGCCCGCGGGGGTGAGGCGCGGGGCGGTGCGGGCCTGGCGCTCGAACAGTCGCGTGCCGAGCTTGGCCTCGAGTCGCGAGATCGCCTGGCTGAGCGGCGGCTGGCTCATCTGCAACCGCGCCGCAGCCTTCGTGAACGACAGGTCGTCGGCGACGGCCATGAAGTAGGTGAGTTCTCGGATCTCCATCAGGGGGCCTCCGGTCGACGGGTCTCATACGCGGTGCGTATCAGATGATCCCTTTTTGGTATTGGAGGGCGCAAGCGCCGGGTCGATAGACAGGGTCCATGAACGACGTGACCCCCGCCTCCGCGACCGATGCGACCATCGACCCGTCCCTCGACGCCGACGTCATCGTCGTCGGCCTCGGCGCCTGGGGCGCCCAGGCGCTCTGGCGACTGGCCGAGCGCGGGCAGCGCGTCATCGGAGTGGAACGGTTCGGCATCGGCCACTCGATGGGGTCGACCCACGGCGCGACGCGGCTGTTCCGCATCGCCTGCATGGAGCACCCCGGCCTGGCCCCGATCGCGACCCGCGCCCGCGACCTCTGGTACGACCTGGGCGAGCGCACGGGGCAGACCCTGCTGCGTCAGACCGGTGGCGTCATGGTCGGCCCGCGCGACGGCCACGTCGTCGCCGGCACGCTGCGGGCCGTGCACGAGGCCGGGCTCGAGTCGACCGTCTTCGAGCACGACGAACTCGTCGCCCGCTTTCCGCAGTACGCCGGCTTCGGGCCCGACGACATCGGCGTGTGGGACCCTGCCGCCGGCATCAGCTACCCCGAGAAGGGCGTGCGCGCCGCGGTCGACGTCGCCCGGTCGCTCGGGGCGACGGTGCTCGCCGACACCCGCGTCACCGCGATCGACCCGGTCGCCGGGGGAGTCGAGGTGACCGCCGGCGGACGGGTGCTGCGCGCCGCCCGCGTCGTCGTGACGCTCGGTGCCTGGACGCCTCAGTTCGTCGACCACCCGCTCGTCGCCCGCCGGACGCCGCTGTTCTGGTTCGAGGGTTCCGGGCCCGAGGCCACGGCGCCCGGTGGCGACTTCGACCTCGCGGCCTTCCCCGTGTTCATCCGGCAACTGCCCGACGGCACCACCCTGTGGGGCCACGGTGCCGACCGCACCGACGGCGACGGCTACGCGGTGAAGATCGGCCTCGAGGACTCCGGCGGCGCCTTCGAGGACGCCGAGGCCGACACCGTCGACCGGTACATCCACCCCGCCGCCGACTACGGAAAGCTCTCGGCAGCCGTCGCGCGGGCGTTCCCCGGTCTCGACCCGACGCCCGCCAAGGCGATCGCCTGCATGGTGACCAACTCGCCCGACCGACAGTTCGTCGTCGGCCACCCCGGCGGTGACACCCGCGTCGTCGTCGCCGGCGGCGACAGCGGCCACGGCTTCAAGCACGCGCCCGCCATCGGCGAGTTGCTCGCCCAGCTGGCCGTGGGTGACGAGCCCTTCACCGACATCGGCTTCATGAGCCCCGACCGCGCCTACGACGGCACGTCGTGGCTCGACGAGGACGACCACGCGGCGACCCGTGCCGACGACCGGCTGACCGTGCCGTCCTGACGGGCCCGACCCGCGCCTCCCGGACCGCCCCACCCTCCGCACCGCCCCACCCACCCCGCACCGTCCCCGACAGGAGAGAACCATGACCAGACGAACGACCACCCGAGTGACGGCCGCGCTCGCCGCCGTCGCCGCGCTCGGCCTCGCCCTGACCGCCTGCTCGTCCGGCGGCGCCGGGGCCGACGCCTCGAACGACCTGGGCACCATCTCGGCCGGCACGCTCCGCATCGGCACGACCGGCGACACCAAGCCGTACGCCTACACCGAGGACGGCGAGCTGCAGGGCTTCGACGTCGAGATGGCGAAGGAGGTCGCGAAGCGCCTCGGGTTGGAGACCGAGTTCGTGACCCAGGAGTTCTCGGCGCTGCTGCCCGCCGTGGCCAACGGACAGCTCGACATGGCCGCCGCCTCGATCAGCGACACCGCCGAGCGCGAGAAGACCGTCGACTTCAGCGACCACTACTTCATCGGGTACATCTCGGTGCTGGCGGCCGAGGGCTCCGGCATCACCGACGACGCGTCGTCGCTCGACGGCAAGCGCCTCGGCATCGTCCAGGGCACGATCCAGGACAGCTACGCCCAGGAGAACTTCACCGGCGCCGAGCTGGTGCGGTTCCCCGACAACAACAGCGCCGTCGCCGCCCTGGGCTCGGGCACGATCGACGCACACTTCCTGGACTTCCCGGTGGCGGAGGAGTACGCCGCCGCGTCGAACGGGTCGCAGGTCATCGCGATCAACGTCGCCGTCCCCGAGTTCCCGGTGGGCTTCCCCATCGCCAAGGGCAACACCGAGCTCAAGGCGGCCGTGGACCAGGCCGTCGCCGACATCGTCGCGGACGGCACCTGGCTCGAGATCGACCAGCGGTTCTTCCCCGACCAGCCCGTGCCCGACGAGTTCCAGCCGAGCGAGTGAGCGGGGCGAGACCGTGAACTTCTCCGACGCGCTGGCCAACATCGGCCGCAGCTTCTTCGACGGCGAGGCGATGCTCCGCACGCTGCCCGACATGCTCGCCTACGGGGTGTGGAACACCCTGCTGCTGGCGCTGTGCGCCACGGCGATCGGCATCGTGGTCGGGCTGCTGCTCGCGGTGATGGGCACGAGTCGACACCGCCTGCCCCGGGTGCTCAGCCGCATCTACACCGACGTCTTCCGCGGGTTGCCGGCCATCCTCACCATCCTGTTGATCGGCACGGGCCTGTCGCCCCTGTTCAACCTCTTCACGCGGGGCAACCCCTACCCGCTGGGCATCCTGGCGCTCAGCCTGATCGCCAGCGCTTACATCGGCGAGATCTTCCGCGCCGGCATCCTCGCGGTCGACCGCGGCCAGCTCGAGGCCTCGCGGGCACTCGGCATGAGCCACGGCGACTCGATGCGGCTGGTCGTCATCCCGCAGGGCGTCCGTCAGGTGCTGCCGTCGCTGGTGAACCAGTTCATCGCCATCGTCAAGGACTCGTCGCTGGTGTACTTCCTCGGCCTGATCACGTCGCAGAGGGAGCTGTTCCGCATCGGGCAGGACGCCGCCATCACCAACGGCAACCTCTCGCCGCTCGTGCTCGCGGGCGTGTTCTACCTGATCATCACCGTGCCGCTCACCCACCTGGTCAACGTCATCGACCGACGGCTGCGCGAGGGGCGGTCGTTCGGGCGGCGCCCCTCGGGCACCGTCCCACCCGCCACCCCGCCCGGGGCGGCCGCGTCGTCCCCGGCGGACGCGGACCGGGCATCCCGCGCGTCCGGGCCGTCCGCCTCGACGCAACCGGCCGAACCCCTCGCCCCCGCCACGTCTGGAGCCCCCCGATGACCACCCTCACCGCACCCGACGTCGCCCCCTCGGTCCGGACCGCCGGCGCCCTCGAGATCCGGGGGCTCACCAAGGACTTCGGGGCCACCCGGGTGCTGCACGGCATCGACCTCGTCGTCCCCGCCGGCACGACGACCTGCATCATCGGCCCCTCGGGCTCGGGGAAGTCGACGGTGTTGCGGTGCGTCAACCGGCTCGAGGAACCCTCGGGCGGCGAGGTCCTGCTCGACGGGACGGACGTGCTGCACGGCTCCGAGGACGCCCTGCGCCGCCGGGTCGGCATGGTGTTCCAGCACTTCAACCTGTTCCCGCACCGCACGGTGCTCGACAACATCGTGCTGCCGCTGCGACGGGTGCGCCGCGTGTCGGCCGGCGAGGCGCGGCAGGTGGCTCTCGACCGGCTGGCCGAGGTCGGGCTCGCCGAGAAGGCCGACGTGCGACCCGCGTCGCTCTCGGGCGGCCAGAAGCAGCGCGTCGCCATCGCCAGGGCCCTGGCACTCGGCCCCGAGGTCATGCTCTTCGACGAGGCCACGTCGGCCCTCGACCCCGAGCTGGTCAAGGGAGTCCTGGCCTTGATGAAGGGCCTGGCCGGAGCGGGGATGACCATGGTCGTCGTCACCCACGAGATGGGGTTCGCCCGGGAGGCAGCCGACCAGGTCGTCTTCATGGACCGCGGCGTCGTCGTCGAGTCCGGGCCGCCGGCGCAGCTCTTCGACCACCCCCGCACCGACCGGCTCAAGACGTTCCTCGACCAGGTGCTCTGAACCGAGGGGCCCGCAGGAGGCGCGGTGCCGGCGCGACCGGCACCGCGCCTCCGGCGGTCTCCGCACTTTCTCGTACCCCCCGTTCGCGTGATGGACAGGGGGGTCTTGTTTCGTCCGCGATGCGGGCGTAGCGTCCGGACGGGTGGCAACGACGCCACCGGAGACGAGAAGATCATGCACAGACGGATGAGGACAGTGATCGCGGCGGGGGTCGCGGCGAGCGTCGTGGGGGCGGTCCTGCCGGCCCTCGCGGCACAGGCGGCGGCCGGGGGCACGACCGCCGTGGCGACGAGCGACCGGCCGGACTTCGGCCCGAACGTGACCGTGTACGACCCGAGCGTGCCGGCCTCGACCATCCAGGCCGACATCGACGCGGCCTTCGACGCGCAACTGCGCAACCCCACGGCGCAGTTCGGCGACCAGCGCCACGCCTTCTTGTTCGAGCCCGGCACCTACGGCCGGGTGTTCGCGAACCTGGGCTTCTACACGGCACTGCAGGGGCTCGGCAAGAACCCCGACGACGTCACCATCCAGGGTGCCGTCAACGTCGACTCGGGCTGGAATTACGGCGACGAGAAGAACGCGACCCAGAACTTCTGGCGCTCGGTCGAGAACCTGGCCGTCGAGCCCGAGTCGGGCGTCGACCGCTGGGCCGTGTCGCAGGCCGCGCCCATGCGCCGCGTGCACATCAGGGGCGACCTGACCATGGGCCCGTCGAACCAGGACGGCGGCCAGGGCTACTCGTCCGGCGGCTACATCGCCGACAGCAAGGTCGACGGCACCGTCACCTCGGGCTCGCAGCAGCAGTGGTACACCCGCGACTCGACCCTCGGGTCGTGGCAGGGCGGCAACTGGAACATGACCTTCTCGGGCGTGCAGGGCGCCCCCGCGAACGACTTCGCGAAGAGCTACACGACCCTCGCCACGACCCCGGTCACGCGCGAGAAGCCGTACCTCTACGTCGACGACTCGGGCGACTACCACGTGTTCGTGCCGTCGCTGCAGCGGGACTCGTCCGGCGTCACCTGGCCCGACACGGCAGGCAGCGACCTGCCGATGCGCGACTTCTACGTCGCCCACCCCGGCGACTCGGCGGCGACCCTGAACGGCGCGCTGGCCCAGGGGCTGAACCTGTTCTTCACGCCGGGCACCTACTCGCTCGACCAGGCGATCGAGGTCACGCGGGCCGACACCGTCGTCACCGGCATCGGGTTCCCGACGCTCGTGCCGACCAGCGGCAACGCCGTGCTCACCACGGCGGACGTGGCCGGGGTGAACGTCTCGGGCCTCGTCGTCGACGCCGGCACGCGGAACAGCGACCAGCTGATGCGCCTCGGCACGACCGGCTCGCACGTCGACCACGCGGCGAACCCGCAGAGCGTGCAGGACGTGTACTTCCGCGTCGGCTCGAGCATCCAGGGCAACGCGACGACCACGCTGCAGGTGAACTCGGACGACACGATCGTCGACCACATCTGGGCCTGGCGTGCCGACCACGGCGGTGCCCCGACCGGGTGGACGGTCAACCGTGGGGCCACCGGCGTCGAGGTGAACGGTGACGACGTGCTCGCCACCGGCCTGTTCGTCGAGCATTACCAGCAGTACCAGGTGGTCTGGAACGGCGAACGCGGCCGCACGATCTTCTTCCAGAACGAGCTGCCCTACGACGTGCCGGACAACGCCTCGTGGCGGAGCCCGACCGGTGAGGGATGGGCCGCCTACAAGGTCGCCGACGGGGTGACCAGCCACGAGATCTGGGGTGGTGGCGTGTACTCGTTCTTCAACGTCAACCCGCAGGTGCGCCTGGCCCAGGCGTTCGAGGTGCCGCGCACCTCGGGCGTGAAGGCCCACGGCGTCTTCACGGTCTCGCTCGGCGACGTCGGCACGATCTCGAGCGTCATCAACGGCGTCGGCGACTCGGTGCCCACGCCCGCGGGCAACACCGTGCCGAGCCGGGTGGTGACGTACCCGTGACCGCAGGAGAGAAGACGACCGCGCGCACGACCGCACGCACCACCACACGCACCGAGAGAACGGAGAGACCCGTGAAGAGACGCATCCTGACCGGCGTCGGCCTGGCCGCCGCCGCAGCACTGGCCGCGACCACGGTCGCCGCCGCACCCGCTCCGGCCGAGGCCTCGACCTCGGCCCAGCAGGCGATCGTCTGGTCGCAGGAGTTCGACGGGGGCGCGGGCAGCGCGCCCGACCCCTCGGTCTGGAACCTCGAGACCGGAGGGGGTGGCTGGGGCAACGGCGAGCTGCAGAACTACACGAACTCACGCTCGAACTCGGCGCTCGACGGCGCCGGCAACCTCGTCATCACCGCGAAGCGCGAGGGCGACGGGTCGTACACGTCGGCGCGCCTGACCACCCAGAACAAGTACACGGCGCAGTACGGCCGGGTCGAGGCGCGCATCCAGATCCCGCGGGGCCAGGGCATCTGGCCGGCGTTCTGGATGCTCGGCGCCGACCTGCCGAACGCCGGCTGGCCGAGCGCGGGCGAGATCGACGTCATGGAGAACGTCGGCTTCGAGCCGCACCGCGTGCACGGCACCGTCCACGGCCCGGGGTACTCGGGCGGCGAGGGGCTGACGAGCACGTACCAGCACCCCCAGGGCTGGTCGTTCGCCGACGACTTCCACACCTTCGCCGTCGACTGGGCTCCCGGCTCGATCACCTGGTCGGTCGACGGCCAGGTCTACCACCGGGTCACCCCGGCCAGCACCGGCGGCGACCCGTGGGTGTTCGACAAGCCGTTCTTCCTCGTCCTGAACGTCGCGGTCGGCGGTGCCTGGCCCGGCTACCCCGACGGCAGCACCCAGCTGCCGCAGCAGATGAAGGTCGACTACGTGCGCGTCTACCAGTAGGCCGACGCCCCCGGGAGGCGCGGTGCGAGGACCTCTCGCACCGCGCCTCCTTCATGGGCGGCCCACAGGAGGCGCAGTGCCGGGTCATCGGGACGGCCGTCAGGCTGACAGCGACACCTCGGAGCGACCTGCTCCGAGGCGACCCGCCCGAGCCGAGAGCGAGACCATGGACGACCAGCGCCCCACCCGCATCCCCGAACCCGACCGGACGCCCGACGGGCCCGCCTACGAGGGCCGCCTGCTCGACCGCGTCGACGACGAGGTCGTCGACCAGGGCGTCGCCTTCGACCTGCGGACGCTCGTCTCGCGCCGCAGCATCCTCGGCCTGATCGGACTCGGAGCGGGCAGCGTCGTCCTCGCCGCGTGCACGTCGGCGGGGGGCTCGAGCGGGGCAGGCGCCTCGTCGTCGGCGACCGCGACGCCGGGCGCGAGCGCCACCGGGGGTGCGGGCACGCTGCCCGCGGGCGAGATCCCCGACGAGACGGCCGGGCCTTACCCGGGTGACGGGTCGAACGGTGCCGACGTGCTCGAACGGTCGGGCATCGTGCGCAGCGACATCCGGTCGAGCCTCGACGGCGGCACGACCGCGGCGGGCGTGCCGATCACGCTGAGCATGACGGTGCTCGACATGGCGGCCGGCGACGTCCCCTTCACCGACGTCGCCGTCTACGTCTGGCACTGCGACGCCGCCGGCGGGTACTCGATGTACTCGGACGGCATCACCGACGAGACCTACCTCCGCGGGGTCCAGGTTGCCGACCGGACCGGCACCGTGGCGTTCTCGTCGGTGTTCCCCGCCTGCTACTCGGGCCGGTGGCCGCACGTCCACTTCGAGGTCTACCCCGACGTCGGGTCGATCACCGACTCGACGAAGGCGATCGCCACGTCGCAGCTCGCCCTGCCCGAGGACGTCTGCCGCACGGTCTACGCCCTCTCGGAGTACGACGGCTCGACGGCGAACCTCGACCGGGTCAGCCTCGCGAGCGACAACGTGTTCAGCGACGACAGCGGTGCGCTGCAGCTGCCGACGGTGACCGGCGACGCGACCTCGGGCTACGCGCTGGCCCTGACCGTCCGGGTCGACACGGGCACCACGCCCACCGCGGGCTCGGCACCGGGTGGCGGCGCCGGCCCCGGCTCGCGCTGAACCGCCGAGACCCCGGCGACCCGCCGGGACGGGCGCGCGTCAGCCGGTGAGAGCTCGCAGCCGCGCCAACGTGTCGCGTGAGATCTCGGCGAAGGGGCGGTTCTCGCCGTCGGCGATCCAGGTGGCGAACGAGACCCCGAAGACCGTCAGGCACGACTGGGCGGCCAGGGTGGCGGCGGGCTCGTCGACCCCGTGGTCGCGCAGGGCGGCGGCCACCTCGACGGCGAGCCCCGAGAGCTTGAGCAGCTCACGCTCCTGCAGGGCGGGGTGGGCGTCGATGATCGCCTGCCGGCTGCGTGACCACGCACGACGCTCGTCGGGGAAGAACGCGGCGGCACCGTCGAGGGCCGAGGCGACGACGGCGAGCGGAGGGTCGTCGGGCCCGGCGGCTCGGACGCCGTCGACGAAGGCCCCCGAGAAGAACTGCTGCCCGTCGAAGAGCACCTCGCGTTTGTCGGCGAAGTGCCGGAAGAAGGTCCGTTCGGTGACGCCCGCGGCCTCGGCGATGTCGGCGGCGGTGGTCTCGTCGTAGCCGCGGTCGACGAACAGTCCGAGGGCCGCCGCCTGCAGGCGGGCTCGGGTGTCGGGTTGCCAGCGGACCATGCGCCCGAGTCTACGGGTTCCGGCACGTCTGTTGTCAGTCACTGACATCGGGTGTACCGTCGTTTTCGCGGCTGATGACAGTCGCTGACATCGTGACCGGGTGGTGCGTCGAGCACTCGGTGGTCACCGAAGGAAGGAGCACCCATGAACGTCTTCGTCACCGGAGCATCCGGCTGGATCGGGTCGGCCGTCGTCGACGAGTTGATCGCCGCAGGCCACCAGGTCACGGGTCTCGCGCGGTCCGACGCGTCCGCGGCGTCGCTCGCGGCGAAGGGCGTCGCGGTCCGCCGGGGCGACCTCGACGACCTCGACGCGATCCGGGCGGGCGCCGCCGAGGCCGAGGCCGTGCTGCACCTCGCCAACAAGCACGACTGGTCCGACCCGGCGGCGTCGAACCGCGCCGAGCGCGGGGCCGTGGAGGCGCTGGTCGCGGTGCTCGAGGGGACCGGCCGTCCGCTGCTGCTCGCCTCGGGCACCGCGGGCCTCGCGCAGGGGCGCCCGGCGACCGAGGCCGACCGCTCGCCGTTCCACGGGCCGGAGGCGCCGCGGGGCGGCAGCGAGAACCTCGCGCTCGACGCCGTCGCCCGGGGCGTCCACGCGGTGAGCCTCCGCTTCGCGCCCACCGTGCACGGGACGGGTGACCACGGGTTCGTCGCGTCGATCGTCGCGGTCGCCCGCGAGAAGGGGGTGTCGGCCTACCCGGGCGACGGGTCGAACCGGTGGCCGGCCGTGCACCGTTCGGACGCCGCCCGCGCCGTGGTGCTCGGGCTCGCCGAAGCGTCAGCGGGCGACGTGCTGCACGTCGTGGCCGAGCAGGGCGTGCCGACGCGCGAGGTCGCCGAGGCGATCGGGCGCGCGTACGGCCTCCCGGTCGAGTCGGTGCCGGCCGAGCGGGTGGCCGAGCACTTCGGCTGGATCGGCGGATTCTTCGGCCTCGACATGGCCGCGTCGTCCGAGGCCACGCGTCGACTGCTCGACTGGGCCCCGACGGGCCCGACCCTGATCGAGGACATCGACGCGGGGGCCTACGGCTCGACGCGCTGAGTTCCCGCCGGGCGCCCTGGGCCCGGGGCCGTACGGGGCCCGGGGGATGGGTCGGGACGAGAGAGGGGCACGGCCGCGGAAGAGTCCGCAGCCGTGCCCCAGATGCCGATGTTGTCGCATGAGCTTCACGGGCAGGGATGCGAGGCAACACCGGCCAATGAAGACGCAAGAAACGCCTTCGACCCGTTGGACGCTACGCGCCCGCCGCCGAGGGTGTTCCCAGGTTCGCCGCGCGCGCCGTGACGAGCGTCGCGTGGTCGCGGGTGCGGCCCCGCGGCAGCGGGAGCGGACACCTGGCGATTCGGGGACCAGGTGTCCGCCGATGCGCAGCCCCGTCGGGTGGGGCTGCTTGCGCCCACGAGATCAACGGGTGGGACCTCGTGGGCGCAAGTCGTGCGGCCTGATCAGCGAGGTCCGGGCTGACGGGTGGTTCGTGGCGCGGTCGGCGGCTCGAGAGCCCGGCGGACCGGTCGGTGAACGATACGACGGTGGCACCGACGTTGTCGAGCACGTCGTCGCACCCCTTGACGGACCCTCGCCAGAGGCGTACAAGGAGGCGCGGGTCAGGCTGCGTTCCTCCCGACGACCACGAGCAGGGTGGCGACGACGACCGCGTCCCCGACGGTCACGGCGTCGGCACGCCCGACGAGACGACGACGATGGTGGCGACGATCGACCCGAGGACGGTCAGCCCGAGGTAGAGCCAGAGCGGAGCGGCACTGCCGCCGACCCGGCGGCGCACGACGACGCTGCGTCCGATCAGGTAGACCAGGGGGCCCAGCAGGGCCCAGCCCCACGCGAACGGTCGCTCGAGACCCCGACCGCGCAGCGTGCGGTGATCGAGCCAGGCGAGCGCGACGATGCCGAGCCAGAGCACCAGGGCGACGACCTGGACGAGGGCCAGGTCGCCGGCGTCGACACCCGTCCGGCCCGGCACGGCCTGTTCGAGCGCACCTCGCATGACGACGACGGTCAGCGCCATCGCGACGATCGGCGAGAGGGCAATGATCGTCACGAACGGGGTGGCGGTCAGCGCGCCGCGCGCTTCGACGGCCCTGGTCGTGGTGTCGACCCTGGTCGTGGTGTCAGCCCGTCCCGGTCGTCGGCCGTCGGTCATGATGCCCCCCTCGTCACCGGTGGGGAGCACCCGCCGGTCGTCCGCCCGGACGTCGGTGTGCCGGGACCTGCGGTCCAGAATAGGGGCTGGGTGTCGACCCGCGCCTCCTACGCGACCGTGGCCGGGCCGGCGGGCGCCTCGAAGCGCACGGCGAGCACGGTGACGTCGTCGTCCGCGTGGGCGTCCCGGCCCCGCCGCCCGATCTCGGCGACGAGGTCGTCGGGGTCGGGGTGGGCCCGGACGCACGCCGCCAGCTCGTCGAGGTCGTCGCCGAAGAGGTCGAGCACCCCGTCGCTGACGGTGACGAGGACGTCACCCGGGTGGAGCGAGGTCTCGTGCGTCGTCCAGGTCGTGCCCACGCCGATGGGCAGGTCGTCGCCGCGCAGCCAGTCGAGGCCGCCGTCGTGGCGGACGACCATGGCGAGGCCGTGGCCGGCGTCGACCCAGTGCACGCGGCCGTCGGTGTCGACGTGCGCGTGGAAGCACGTGGTGAACTGCTCGGGTGACGAGCCGTCGCCCGCCGTGTCGACGCCGATCGCCGCCCGGCCGACGGCCTCGGAGGGCGAGCCGGCGCGCGTCGTCGCCCGCAGCACCGAGCGGACGCCGGCGGCGATCATGCCCGCCCCGACCCCCTTGCCCATGACGTCGCCGAGCGTGAAGGCGGCGCCGGTCGTCGTCGGGAACCAGTCGTAGAAGTCGCCACCGACCGACCGGGTCGGCAGGCAGACCCCGCGGACGGTGAACCGCGGCGGGATGCCGGCGGTCGAGGTGGGCAGCAGCGAGCGCTGCACCACGGCGGCCTGCCCGATCTCGTCCTCGGCCACCCGACGCCTCTCCTGCACGTGCTGCAGGCGGTTCGCCGCCTGGCGGGCGAGTTCGTTGGTGACCCACGCGACCGCCGTGAAGACCAGCAGCACGAAGCCGAGGCGGACCGTCTCGGAGGCGCCCGGGTCGGCGTCGGTCAGGACCATGGGGACGAGGAAGGTGCCTGCCGTGCCGATCAGCGGGTAGACGATGTTCTTCCGTCCCGGCCGGGCCGCGATCCAGATGACGGGGAGCAGCACCGCGGCGAGGAACGGCGACCTGGCGTCGCCCGTGCCGAAGCGCAAGAGGCCGATCGCCACGAAGTCGAGGGCCGGGACCAGCAGTTCGTACCGGGCCAGACCCGGCCGCAGCGACAGGAGCGCCGTGAAGGCCAGGCCCAGGAAGGCGAGGGCGACGCCCGTCCACATGCTGACGGCGTCCGTGATGGTCACCCCGGGCAGGACGAGGCTGCACAGGGCCGCCACCCCGGCCACGGCGGCGACGACCGCCTGGTTCGTCAGGGGGGCCGCGCGCGTCCCGGAACGGACGAGCGTCGGACGGACGAAGTCGGCCGTGGCGCTGTCGGCAGGGGCGGTCGGCGTCGGTGCCGACCGGTGCAGGACGGAGGTCATGAGCCGGACGATACCGACGGGTCGCCTCGGCGGACAGCGCCCGTTCGCGGGTCACGGGCGCCGACGGCGGGGGATAACCCCCGCCGGAGTCCGTGGGCGGGCGTCATGTCCCGGCACCGGGGCTCGCGGCGACGATGGACGACATGAACGACACGACCTCCGCGACCGGCGCGACCCGCGCCTCCTCGTCCGACCCGACCACCCGGCTCGCCGACCCGACCCCAGGAGGCGCGGCGCCCGTCGCCCGCGTCCGTGACGTCACGAAGTCCTTCGGTGAGGGCGAGGGCCGCGTGGACGCCCTGCGCGGCGTCTCGCTCGACCTGCCCGCCGGTCGGTTCACGGCCGTCATGGGCCCGAGCGGTTCGGGCAAGTCGACGCTGATGCACATCACGGCCGGTCTCGACTCGGCCACCTCGGGGCGCGTGCTGCTCGGCGACACCGACATCACCGGTCTCGACGACACCCAGCTCACGCTGCTGCGGCGACGCCGCATCGGCTTCGTCTTCCAGGCCTTCAACCTCGTGCCGACCCTCGACGTGTCGGCGAACATCGAGTTGCCGTTCCGTCTCGACGGTCGTCGCGCCACCGCCGACGAGCGCGCCTGGATCGACCGGCTCGTCGGCACCCTCGGCCTCGGTGCCCGGCTCACCCACCGCCCCCACCAGCTCTCGGGCGGGCAGCAGCAGCGCGTCGCCATCGCCCGCGCCCTGGCCACCCGGCCCGACCTGGTCTTCGCCGACGAGCCCACGGGCGCCCTCGATTCGAAGGCCGGACGCGACGTGCTCGAGGTGCTGCGCACCGCCACGACCGACCACGGCCAGAGCATCGCGATGGTGACGCACGACCCGGTCGCGGCGAGCTACGCCGACCGCGTGGTGTTCCTCGCCGACGGCCGCATCGTGCACGAGATCGACCGGAGCAGCGCGGCCGAGATCTCGGGCGTCATGCTCGACCTGGAGCGTGTCGCGTGAGCGCCCGCGACCAGCTGCTCGAGCACCGCCCGAGCATCGTCGTCGCCGGGCTCGGCACGACCTTCGGCGTCGGGCTGCTCGGCGTCACGCACGTTCTCGAGCAGGTCGTCGCCGACTCGGCCGTCGCCTCGAGCGGCACCGTCTCGACGCTCCTCGGCGCCGTCGCGTCGGTCTTCGTCGGCCTGGCCCTCTACGTCGGCGCGATCGTCACCGCCAACACCTTCGCCACGGTCGTCGCCGGTCGCACGCCGACCATCGCGCTGATGCGGCTGCTCGGCTCGTCGGCGCGCGACCAGCGTCGGGCCGTCGCCCGCGAGGGGCTCCTGGTCGGCCTCGCCGGGGCCGTCATCGGCGTCGTGGTCGGCATCGCGCTCGTCGTCGTCGCCGTCCGGGTGCTCGTCGCGCAGGGTCACCTGCCCGACCTCGCCTACTCGTACGTCTCGGTCGGCGGGCTCGTCCCGGCCGTCGCGGTCGTGCTGACCACGGTCGCCGCGGCCTGGGTCGGTTCGCGCCGCGTGCTGCAGGTGACGCCGTTGCAGGCCACCGACGCCGCGCAGGACGTTCCGCTGTCCGGCCGCAACCGCCGCGTCGTGCGGACGGTGTTCGCCGCCCTGCTGGTCGTCGGCGGGGGCCTGTCGCTCGTCGCCGGCGTCGTCGTCGGCCTGGCCGACGTGACGGGCGTGCTGGTCGCGTTCGCCGGCGGGGTGCTGTCGTTCACCGGGGTCGTCGTCGGATCGCACGCGCTCATGCCCGCCGTGCTGCACGCCGTCGGCCGGGCCTTCGGCCCGAGCCAGGTGGCCCGCCTCGCCGCCGAGAACGCGGTGCGCCAGCCCGAGCGCAGCACCCGCGCCACGATCGGCGTCGTGATCGGCGTGACCCTCGTCACCACCCTGTCGGTCGCGCTCGAGACGTTGCGGACGTTCATCCACACCCTCGAGCAGGACCCGACGTACGCCGCCGAGCTCGACCGGTTCTTCAGCACGACGCTGCTGGTCGTCGCGGGCCTGGTCGGCTTCTCCGCCGTCATCGCGGCCGTGGGCATGGTCAACGACATGTCGCTGAGCGTCCTGCAACGGAGGCGCGAGCTGGGTCTGCTGCGCGCGGTCGGCTCGACCGCGGGTCAGGTGCGTCGCATGATCCTGCTCGAGGCGACGCAGATGGCGTCGACGGCGATCGTCGTCGGTGTCGTGCTCGGCGTCGTCTACGGCTGGGCCGGAGCCCAGGCGCTGCTCGGCTCGGCGAACGACGGGGCGTTGATCGCCCCGACGGTGCCCGTGCCGTTGCTCGTCGGCCTCGCCCTGACCGCCGCCGTGCTCGCCGGGGTCGCCGCGCTCGTCCCGGCCCGGCGTGCCACGTCGGTCACCCCGGTCGAGGCGCTCGCCGCCCGCTGACCGCCGGCCGTCCGCACGGCCGGCGCCGCGCCTCCTTCGTCCTCGCGGTCACTCGGCAGGGCGGCGTCGTCGCCACAGCAGGAGCCCTCCGGCGAGCACGAGGCCGAGGGCGACCAGGCCGAGGGGGACGACGTCGGCGCCGGTGAAGGCCAGGGGGCCGCCGGACGAGGGGTCGGTCGGCCGGTCGGCCGCCGGGGTGGTCCCGTCGCCGCCGCCGGTGCCGCCGTCACCCGTCCCCGGCACCGTGGCGGTCGGGGGAGCGGACGGAGTCGCGCCGTCGCCCGGCGTCGGTGCCGGTGTCGGGTCGACGGCCGCGACGGAGGAGAACTCGACGGTGGTGCCCGCCGAGACCGCCCTGGCGGTGGTGGGCACCGAGATCGTGCGGGTCGCGGCGTCGTACGTCCAGTCCGTCGCGGCGAGGGGTGCGCCGTCGACGAGGACGCTCGCCGGCTCGTCCGCGTCCGTGAAGGTCGCCGTCCACGTTCGGTCGGTGACCTGGCCGTCGAAGCTGCCGTCGGCCGGCGCGATCTCGAGCAGGCCCCCGGTGGGTCGCTGCGTGTACGTGACGGCCGTGCTCGCCGAGGCGGTCGCCGAGGTGCCGGCGTCCTCGTACAGCGAGAAGGCGCCGTCGGCCCCGGTGGCCACGGTCAGGGTCACGGCGTCGAGCGGCGCCGAGCCGTCGTTCGCGACGTGCTCGGAGCGGGTCGGCACGATGCCGCCGCTCCGGACGAAGACGGGCATCGCCGTCAGGTCGGTCGTCACGTCGGCCGTGGTGCCGCCGGCGTAGGTCGTGCCCGTGAACCAGTCGGTCCACGAGCTTCCGGCGGGGAACCAGACCGACGTCGTCGCGGTGCCCGCGTCGCCGTTCGGGGTCGTCACGGGTGCCACCAGCACGTCGGGACCGTACAGGTACTCCGAGCCGGCGGCCGAGTACGCCTGCTGCTGGTCGGCGTACTGCAGGTACAGCGGCTGGACGATCGGGGTGCCCGTCGCGGTCGCCTCGGCGGCGAGCGTGTAGGTGAACGGCAGCAGGTCCTCGCGCAGGTTCAGGAACTGCGTCGCGGACTCGTCCGCCGCGGCCGGGTACTGCCAGGGCAGCCGGTCGCTGTGGTTGCTGTGCAGGCGGTCGACGGGCTGGAAGGTGCCCAGCTGCACCCACCGGGCGTAGAGGTCCTCGGGCAGTTGCGTCGTCCCGGGCTCGGCGCCCGTGATGCCGTACTGGGCCCCGTTGTGTCCACCGATGTCGTGGCTGATCGACGCGAGGCCGGTCGCCGCCGACTCGCCCGGGGTGTAGCCGACCTGGGTCTTCAGCATCTGCCACGACGAGGTCGTGTCACCCGTGAAGTGCAGGGTGGTCCGCTTGTCGGCCCACGGCCCGGTCGAGACGGGCTGGGGGTTGCCGTAGCCGCCGGCGGTCAGCGAGCCGTACGCCCGCGAGAACGCGAACCCCCGGCCGTCGTTCGCCGCGTCGGTCTGGCCGGCGTACTGCTGGTTGATGAACGCGTCGGGGGTGACGCCGTTGGCCGAGTAGCGCGAGTTCTCGCTGCAGCACCAGTCGAGCCACCAGTTGTCGACGCCCTGGGCCTGCGTGTCGTCGTGCAGGTCGAAGTAGGCGCGCAGCTGGTCGGGATCCGACCAGTCGAAGAGCCAGCGGTCGCCGTCACCCTTGGTGAGTTTGCCGCCGGCGGTGGCCTGCGCCTGGGCGAACTTCGGGTCGCTGCCCGAGATGGAGGGGTGGATGTTGAGGGTGTTGTGGATGCCCTCGTCGTGCCACTCGGCGAGCAGGGCCCGCATGTCGGGGATGCGGGCCGGGTCGACGCTCCATCCGTCCCACTTGCTGTCGTCGACGTTCGTCGTGCTGCCGATCTTGTAGTCGGTGTCGATCGCCATGACGTCGACCGGCACGCCCCTCGTGCGGAACTCCTGGGCGATGGCCTCGTAGTCCGCCTGCGACCGGTCGTAGTACTCGCTGTACCAGACCCCGTACGCCCAGCGCGGCAGCAGCTTCGTCGGCCCGGTCAGGGTCGAGAGGTCGGCCAGGCCCGTCCGGTAGTCGGACCCGTAGCCGAAGACGTAGCCGTCCTGCATCGCCGTCCCCGCGCGGTCGGGGCGGGGGGTGACCACGTCGGCCGCCTGGTCGTACAGGGCCGAGTCGGTGTCGTCGAGCAGCGACCAGCCGTCCTGGTAGAGCAGGCCGGGGTTGGTCGCGACGTCGCCGTTCGCGGTGTCGAGGTCGCGTCGGTAGCCGCCGAGCGCGGCGTGCGGCGCCAGCGTCGGGCTGTCGGCGGTGACGGCCGCGACGGTGTCGACGTTGACGTTGCAGTTGCCCGCGGTCGTCGGGCAGTCGAGCTGGAGGTCGTTCGCCCCGGCGCCCAGGTGGACGGGCAGGCTCACGGTGTCCCAGTGGTCCCACCCGCTCGTGGGCGGCAGCGCCGCCGTGTCGGTCCCGGCGTCGGTCGACAGGGTCGGCGTGCCGGTGCCGCCGTTGGCGTAGCGGACCTGGAGGCGGTAGTCGCCTTCCGCGGGCACGTCGACCAGGTGGGTGGTCAGGGCTGCGCCGTCGCTCCACAGGCCTGCGGCGAAGGCGTCGCCGGAGGCGCCGTTGTGGTCGGTCGCCCGGGTGGCGGTGCCGGTCTTGCCGGCGTCCTCCGCCTCGCAGATCTCGCCGAAGGGGCAGTCCGCGCCCGCGGTCGTCACGGCGGGTGCCGGGTAGGCGGCTCCCGGCGTGGTGAGGGCGAAGCTGTCGACGTTCACCTGGCCGGAGTCGTCGGCACTCCGCTCGATCCGGATGCTGTGGGGCCCGGCGGAGAGGTCGAGACCCGCCGTCGTGGTGCGCCAGTCGTCCCAGCCGGTGCCGGGGGCGAAGCTCAGGGGCACGGCCGGTCCGTCGTCGACCACGACGCTCAGCGAGCGGGTCGTGACCTGGCCGTCGCCGCCCTGCGAGTTCGCGTAGCGGAGGGTCAGGTCGAGTGGCCCCGCGGTCGAGACCGTGGTGTCGAACTGCAGGGCGGCGCCCACGGCCTCGTAGCCGCCGACGAAGGCCGTCCCGGTGAAGCCGGTGTGGTTCGTCGCGGGGGCGATGCCCTCGAGCCCGGCGTCCTCGGCCTCGCACAGCACGCCGACCGCGCACGAGGGCACCTCGGCGGACGTCCACGGCGAACCGGTGACGTCCTGGCCCGTGTCGGTCGTCAGGGCGACGGACAGGTTCTCGCTCGTGAAGGCACCGGTGCCCTCGCGGTAGCGGACGACCATCTTGCCGGTGTCGATCGTCAGCCAGCCGTCGGCTCGGGTCTGGCTGAACGGGGTGGGGCCGAAGTCGTCGCGGCCGACGACGGTGAAGGTGCCGCGGTCGGTGAAGCGACCGTCACCGGCGTACTCCGTGCGGATCAGCGTGGGCGAGAGCACCTCGAAGCGAGCCTCACCCGACACCACCGCCCGCCCGGCCGCGTCGTCGGCCTGGGCCGGCACCGCCGCGAACCCGATCGCCCCCACCGCGGTGAGGGCGGCCAGTGCGGTCGCGAGGAGTCGCGACCTCCGGGTCCGGTTCGCAGCGGTCGGGCGCATGTGTTCTCCTCAGGGACGTCATCGTCTGGCGAGTTGCTTCGTGCAGCCTATGCAATTTCCATGAGCACCGACAGGCGGGCGATCGCGGCTGGGTGTGTCGACGCCACCCGCGCGGCACGTCTCAGGCGGGGCGATCACCGCTCAGCACATCGCGCACCGACCGGGGTTCGCGACCCAGCAATTCGCCGAGCAGCGGATCGGTGCCGGCGAAGAAGCCGCCGGCCGCCGCCTGGTACATGCCGAGCACGAACCGGGCCGTCGTCTCGGGGCGACCCGCGGCGACCTCCCGCGCGACCCACTCGTCCTCGCCGACGACCTCGGTCGCGACCGGTCGGCCTGCCACCTCGGCCGCGATCGAGGCGATCTCGGTGAAGGTGGGTGCGTCGGCTGCGGTGAGGGTCGTCGGCCCCTCGAACGCCCTGTCGGACAGCAGGATGCGGGCTGCGGCTTCGGCGGCGTCCTCTCGGGCCGTCCATGACACCGGCCCGTCGGCCGGGACGGTGATGACGCCCGTCTCGCGCCAGTCCCCGAGCAACCAGCTGAGGCTGTGGGCGTAGAAGCCGTTGCGCAGCGACGTCCAGGCGAGTCCCGAGTCCGCGAGCAGCGCCTCCGTGGCGGCGTGGTCGCGGCCCGGCCCGAAGGGCGTGTCGGGCGCCGCCCCCTGGTGGCTCGTGTAGAGGACCCGGCCGACGCCCGCGGCGGCGGCGGCCTCGACGGCGCTGCGGTGCAGGGCGACGGCGTCGGCGTGCGGGTCGTTCGACGAGACGAGGAGGAGCTGGTCGGCTCCCGCGAACGCGGCGGGGAGGGACGCCGGGTCGGCGTAGTCGCCCGTCCGCACCTCGACGCCGCGGTCGGCGAGCCCGCGGGCCTTCGACGCGTCGCGGACGACGACGGCGAGGTCGGAGGTGGGAAGCGCCTCGAGGAGGTGCTCGACGGTGGAGCCGTTCAGGGCGCCGGTGGCGCCGGTGACGATGATCATGGGGGTGAGCCTCTCGAGGGATCGCGGACCTGTTATCGGCGGTACTGACAATACGGTAGCGCTGGAATCACAGCGATAGCAAGAGGTCGCTATCGTTGATCTCGTGACCGATGCCACCGTTTCCCCCGACACCCGCACCCGCATCGTCGACGTCGCCGCGGGCCTCCTCCGCGACGACGGCCCCGCTGCTGTCACGACGCGGGGCGTGGCGCAGGCGGCCGGGGTGCAGGCGCCGGCGATCTACCGGCTCTTCGGCGACAAGGAGGGACTGCTCGAGGCGGTGGCCGAACACGTCATGTCGTCGTTCGTTGCGGCCAAGGCGTCGGTCGTCGAGGCCGCCACCGAGGCGGACGTCGACCCGGTCGACGACCTCCGCGACGGGTGGCGCAGCCAGGTCGCGTTCGGCCTCGACAACCCGGCTCTCTTCACGTTGCTCAGCGACCCCAACCGCGTCGCGGGCTCATCCGCCGCACGCCGAGGCAGGGCGGTGCTCGAGGCTCGCGTCCACCGGGTGGCGGCGGCCGGCCGTCTGAGGGTCTCCGAGCAGCGTGCCGTCGGGCTCGTCCAGACCTCGGGGGTGGGGGTGATCACGACGCTGCTCGGGACGCCGGTCGACGACCGCGACCCGGGGCTCGCCGAGGCGGCCCTCGAGGGGCTCCTCGCGCAGATCCTCACCGACGCGCCCGTCGCCGACCGGACGGGGCACCTGGCGACGGTCGTCGCGTTCCGAGCCGTCGCCCCCGAACTCGACCAGCTGACCGGTCCGGAGCGCCGACTGCTCGGCGAGTGGCTCGACCGGGTCGTCGACGACCGGCGCTGACGCCCGGCGGTCGGCACGGGTGCCGCATCTGGCGGAAAGCGGTTGTGCTGAAGGGCTGATGAAGTCGTGGCCGATTGACGGTCGTTCATCGGGACACCATTTCGGATACGTTCTCGCCCCCCCGAGGTCAATTGGGGCCTGGCCTGCGGATTCGCGTATGCCTGTCCCGCAAAAATGCCCGGTGACGGGGGTCTAAACGCTACAGTCGTCGCATGCTCATCGGATACGCCCGCGTCTCAACGTCCGGACAGGATCTCGCAGCACAGCGCGACGGGCTTGCAGCGCTAGGTGTTGACGATCAACACGTGCATGTTGACCACGGCCTGTCGGGTACAACTCGAGCCAGGCCGGGCCTCCGCGAGGCCCTCGCTGCGTGCCGTGCCGGCGACGTTCTGGTCGTGACGAAGCTCGACCGGCTCGCTCGGTCACTTCGCGACGCGACGGACATCGCGGACGAGCTGACGAAGAAGGGCGTCGCCCTCAATCTTGGGGGAGCGGTCTATGACCCCACCGACCCGGTCGGCCGGCTCCTGTTCAATGTCCTCGGCATGGTCGCCGAGTTCGAGGCCGACCTCATCCGTGCCCGAACCCGGGAGGGCATGGCGATCGCGAAGGCCGCCGGCAAGCTCCGCGGCCGCAAGCCCAAACTGACTGCCTCGCAGGAGAAGCACCTCGTGCAGCTGCACCGCACTGGCGAGCACACGACGAGCGAGATCGCGGAACTGTTCGGGGTCGCCCGTTCGACTGTTTATCGTGCGATCCAACGAGGGAACAATCATGAATGAGTATCAGGGCCGGGCTGATTCCGACTTAGTCCATGTCGAGCTGACGGACTACGAGCGGCGAGTCCTCCAGCAAGGGCTCTTCCAGTGGGGTGGCCCGGCGAGTCTGAAAGACCCGATGGCCATCGCGATGGGTTTCGCGAGCAAGGCCGACTTCTTCGTTGAAGCCAAGGAGCTACAGGCTCGTTTGGAGCAAAAGGCTCCGTTGCGCCGAATCGACTGGAAACGGGTTCTCCTCGCCACAGAAATCGTGTTCATGTCCGACGTCGTGGGTGCCGGCTACGAATGGGAGACAGTTACCAGCTTGGACGACGGCGAAACCCTCCGCACCCTTCGTACCCTTCAAGCCCGTCTCATAAAGGCCTACGCCGTGCCCAGGTGACAGGCCTGACCGGTAGGGGATCGGCTAGCGGACCGCCTCGTCGCCTGGAGAGCCCAAGGTCCCAGCGGTGTTCGCGGTCGCGTCACCTGTCCTCCCTCGATCTGCACGGGCCTGCCGACGCTCTCTCGCCTCAGCATCCTGGCGCTTCTGGGTAGGACTCGTTCTGGCAGTCCCGAGGATGGCCATCCCGAGCAGGGCCAGCACGATGATGAGAGCCGCTGGGACGATGACAATCGAGAGCACAGCGCCTCCGAGAAGTAGTGATGTCTGAAGTTAGCGAACTTCGACAGCGTGGTCGAGGCCGAAGGGCGGGGCCCGATAGGGGATCGTCCAGGGAGCTGGGCACAAAGTGGTCCGATACTCGGAGGTGGCCATGAACAAGTACGACCCTCTTCCGGGAAAAACTCAGCGCGGGGTTCGTACTGCTGGTTTGACCATGGCTGCGATGGGCGTGCAGGGGACATTCCTGTACCGAGCCATTTTCGACGTGCCCACCTTTGCCTCGTGGATGCTCTGGCTAGGCGTCTTCGTCGTCCTGCTCGTTGGCTTCATCTACAGAGGCATCAAGGACGCTCGTCTAAACCGGGCAGAACAAGCAGCTTGGAACGAGAAGTTCGAGGAACAGGAACGGCAGAAACGCACCTCATCATCGCGAAAGTCCGAGAAGCGGCTTGGGACAAGCCTGCCCGACGACTGGACCTAGTCAGCCACGACGCCCGATAGGGGATCGTCGACCGGTCTTGTGGACCCAGCCGTGCGGTTCAGGGGCGGCGACGCCACAGGCGTCGGGGATCAGCAAACCACTGGGCCAGCGAGAGTGCGAGGTCGATGAGGTAGGTCCACACAGCTGCACGCTAGCGGCAGTCGGACGAGGAGCTCGTCTTCGTCGCCGTAGCCGATTGCTCATCGACGCAAAGCTGCCACCGCAGTGAGAGGCTGGGTCCATGACCAGCCCTCTTCGTGACGAGGACGACGCTTTCGAAGGCGTCGAGGCTCAAGCGAAGGTGCGCCGATCAGCCCAAGACGCTCGTGACCGCGACACGAACCGGATGATCAAGGTGCAACTCGTGGGAGCGCTTTGGGGCATTTGCTTGCTGGCGCCCACCCTTCTTTTCCCCGCCGGCTGGATTCGATATACATGGATCGTCATCGCAGTCCTCGTCACCTGCGCTGTGGTCATCCGCGTGTACATGCAAGAACGTAAAAAGTGACGAAGGCGAAACAGCGCCCGTAAGACGATGCCTTGTCGGGCGGCCCGCTGGGTCTAGGGCTGGAGGTTCTCCAGGTCGGCGAGAAGGCTGGGGTGTTTCGGCTTCCAGCCGAGCGCCTCTCGCGTGTACGCGCTCGAGGACGGCTGGTCGGCCGCGAAGATCGGTCCGAATGGTCCGAACGTCTCGTCAGGGACTTTCTTCACCGGCAGGCGGAGGCGACGCCCGACGACCGTCGCGATGTCGATCACGGCGTCGCCCTCGTCGGCCACGGCGTGCCACGCGGTCCCGGCAGGCGCCTTCTCGAGCGCGAGCCGGAACAGCACCGCGGCATCACGGGCGTGGACAGCCGGCCAGCGCTGGGTACCGGTGCCGGGATAGCCGGCGACCCCAGCGGCACGGGCCGCCTGCGCCAGCAGACCGGCGAACCCGCCCATGCCGTCTTCGTGGACGGTGCGCGGCATGCGGACCGCGGACGCACGGACGCCGCGTGACGACAGGGCCAGTGCAGCCTCGACCGACAGAGCCCGGCCAGCCACCGGCCCCTCGTGGGGCAGCGGGTCGGACTCGATCGACGACCGACCGGCAGCCGACGGCGTGCCCGAGACGACGACGTATGGCTTGCCGGTGCCGACGAGGGCCTCGCCGAGGGTGCTCATGGCGGTCGCCTCTTCGGCGATGCTGAGCGCCAGGGCATCGGCTGTGCTGTAGTCGCTGCCGAAGGCCAGGCTGATGACGCCGTCCGCCTGCGCAGCGCCTGCCCGGAGCGCGCCGAGGTCAGCGAGGCCGCCCCGGATCGTCGTCGCACCAGCCTTCTCCAGTGCTGCCGCGGAATCCTCCGAGCGAGCCAGTCCGAGGACGGTGTGGCCGTTGGCCAGCAGTTCGGCGACGACGGGCGTGCCGATGGTGCCGGTTCCTCCGGTGACGAATACGTGCATGGGGTGCTCCTCGTGGGTCGGCCGGCCCCCTGATGGGACTCATGTCCCGTCACCGTAGCACTTCTGACGGGACAAGTGTCTCGTCACGTAGGATGGCCTCATGTCCAGATGGGAACCGGGAGCGCGTGAGCGGCTCGTCGTCGCCGCGGTCGACCTCTTCGTCGAGCGCGGCTACGACGACACCACGGTGGCCCAGATCAGCGAGCGGGCCGGGGTCACCAAGAGCACGTTCTTCCGTCACTTCCCGGACAAGCGCGAGCTGCTCGTTGCCGGGCAGGAGAGCCTCAGCAAGCTGTTGGCGGACGGCATCACCGAGGCACCCGCCGACGTGACCCCTCTCGAGGCCGTCGCTGCCGGACTCGAGCGCGCTTCCGCCGAGATGGGGCCACGCAACCGCGCCCTCGGTCCCCGCTTGAAGGCAGCCGTCGCGGCAAGCAGTGAGCTGCAGGAGAGGGATGCGCTCAAGAGTGTCGGCATGGCCGCGGCGATGACGGCCGCCCTCGAGGCTCGCGGAGTGCCCGAGGCGACGGCGCACCTCGCGAGCGAGATGGGCGTGCTGGCGTTCAAGCAGGGATACGCCCGGTGGTCGGACGGCGACGGGTCCGAGGACGCAGGGCTCGCGCCCCATGTGCTTAGAGCACTCGAGGGTCTGCGCAGCGCGGCGGCATCGCTCGCCTGAACCGCTACGGAAAGCCGTTCCCGTTCGGGAGCCGTTCACTACCCCGGGGACACGGCGAGTTCCATGCACGAGCGGGATCTTCGCCGCCTGAGCAGGAGTCCGAACAGATGATCGTCATCAGGCCGGCCGTCGGAGAGCGAAACCCCGTCCTGTCTAGGCGGTGACACCTCCGTCGATGTTGATGACGCTGCCGGTGATGTAGGAGGACTGCTCGGAGGCGAGCCAGGCGACGAGGTTGCCGACCTCGTCGGGTGTGCCGTACCGGCCGAGGGTGGTGAGGGCGGACATGACGGGTGCGAAGTCGCTCGAGGCGGGGTTGCCGTCGGTGTCGATCGGGCCGGGCTGGATCACGTTCACGGTGACCTTGCTGCCGGCGGCGCCCAAGTCTCGGGCGAGGCCCCGGCCGAGGGCGGTGAGCGCGGCCTTGCTCATCCCGTAGACCGTCTGGCCGGGGAACGGGCTGATCTGCGCGCTGAGCGAGCTGATCAGGATGATGCGGCCCTCGTCGCTGATGTGTCGGAGCGCTTCCTGGACGGTGTACGCGGGACCGCGGAGGTTGAGGTCGAGGGTCTTCTCGATGTGCTCGGCGCTGGCGTCCGCGAAGGCTTCGTTCCATGCGGTGGCGGCGTTCGGGACGACGATGTCGAGGCCGCCCAAGATCTCCACTGCGCGCTGGACGCTGCGGACGGCGTCTGCGGCATCGCCGGCGTCTGCGCGGATCGCGTCGGCCTGGCCGCCGGCGTTGCGGATGCCCCGGACGAGCTCGTCGGCGGCGTCGGCAGAGGACCAGTAGGTGATGACGACGGACGCGCCGTCGGCCGCGAGGGCTCGGGCGATGGCCGCGCCGATGCCGCGGGATGCACCGGTGACCAGGGCGCGTCGACCGGCGAGGCGACCGGTGGTGCAGGTGGAGTTGGAGGTGGTGATGTTCATCGGATGCCTTTCGCGGGGCGGTGCCCCGACGTTCTCGTGAGGAGGGAGGCCGGAGGTGCGGGTCGAGCCCTGCACCTCCGGCCGGGAGGTCGTCGGACCGGTCAGGGTCCGGACGTGTCAGAAGGTGGGGAGTTCGCCGCCGTCAACGACGAGGTTCGCGCCGGTGACCCACTGGGCACGGTCGGAGGCCAGGTACGCCACCGCTTCGGCGACGTCGCGCGGATCGCCGGGGCGGCCGAGGGGAACGCCCGCGGTCGTCGCTTCGAGGGGCACCCCCATCGCGTCGGCGATCGTCTGACGCAGAGCGTCGGCGCCCGGGGTGAGGACGTTGCCCGGAGTGACGGTGGTGACCCGGATGCCGGCTGGGGCGAGTTCGGAGGCGAGCGCCTTGCCGTAGGCGGCGAGGGCGGCCTTCGCGGCACCGTAGTGCGCCATCGGGCCCTGCGGGGTGACTGCGGCACCGGAAGAGATGTTGACGACCGCGCTGCCGGCGCCGGCCTCGCGCAGGGCGGGCAAGAGAGCGCCGGTGAGGCGGACGGCGGAAAGGTAATTGAGGTCGAGGGCATCGATCCATTCCTCGTCCGGGATGGACCCGATTCCTCCGAGGTGAGCGCGGGCTGCGCCGGCGTTGTTGACGATGACGTCGACACCGCCGAGGGAATCCAGGGCGGCCGTGGCGAAAGCCTGGACGCCGCCGTTGCTGCTGACGTCGCCTTGGATGAAGGTGGCACCGGATGGGGTCTCGTCGGTGGCGGTTCGCGCGGTGGTCACGACGCTCGCGCCGCCGTCGAGGAAGCGCTGGACGATGGCTGCTCCGATGCCGCGGGAGCCGCCGGTGACGACGACACGCTTTCCGGCGAATTCGGAAGGGTCTGGGGCTGCGTTAGTTCTGAACATACGGTCCACAATACTTGTTCTGGACCGTTTGTCCAGAACGGTGTACTCTCAGTTCATGGCAAGACCGAGGAAGTTCGACGAGAGCGACGTGCTCGACGCCGCCCGTCAGCAGTTCACGGAGACCGGGTACCACGGAACCTCAGTGGATGACCTGTCCCAGGCCACCGGTTTGAGCAAGGGCAGCTTGTACGGGGCGTTCGGCGACAAGCACACCCTGTTTCAGCGCGTCTTCGACGACTACTGCGCAGGGTCTGACGCGATGGCCGCCGCCCGCATCGACGGTCCCGAGGATGAAGCGCTCCTCCGGTTGCGGGCCTGGTTGCACTCACCGGAGATCACGAGTCGTCATGGCTGCCTCCTTGCGAAGGGGACTGCTGAACTCGCCTCCGAGGACGAAGAAATAGCCGCTCGTTCGTTAGCCGCATACGACACCCTGCTCGACAGTTGCCGGCAGCTCGTGCAACAGGCGCAGCGCGCCGGACTCGTCGATCCGGAGGCGGACGCGGCGGCCCTGGGCGGCCTCATCCTGACGACGCACCGTGGTCTGGAAGCACTCGCGAAAGCCGGGGTCGACCCGGCCACCCGGAACCGCATCGCCGACGCAGCGATTGCCAGTATCTCCGTCGACGTCCTCGCTGGAGGCGATCGCTGACGTCGCGAGCGAAACGCTTGGTTGTCCGGTTCACCTTTGTCGGCGGTACGATCCGAGTGCGGTGACCTGTCGGTGTTCGCACGAGGTCGCGGGCTGGTGTTCACGGTTGATCGCTACGGTGAGGCGTGGTCGTTCGTACCTTCCAGCCGCTGTTCTGGTCACTCGCTCAGCTCGGTTCCCGCATCAGGGCCAAGGCGCCTACCGGTCTGACCGCCGGAAGTGAGCGCCTTCCGAATCCGACGACGGAGTACGTTTCCACACGGCATGGCACGGTGCGAGTCCTCGTGCAACGCCCGGGGCCCGGAGCGTCGCGTGGACCAGTGGTGATGCACATGCACGGGGGCGGGTTCGTGAACCGCTACCCGGAGCAGGATCTGCACGTCGCCCGGCACCTCGCCGTCAAGTGCGGCGCGACGGTCGTTTTGCCCGACTATGACACGGCACCCCGGGTGCAGTACCCGGTTGCCGAGGAGCAGATGCTCGACGTCGTCCGGTGGGTACAGAACGTTGACGACCCGAACTGGGACGGTGCTGCCCTCGCGCTGTCCGGGGTCAGTGCGGGAGCGAAGCTGGCGATCAACGTGTGTCAGCAACTGCGCAGAGCCGGCCTCCCCGGCCCTCAAGCCCTCGCGCTCGTCGTCCCCGTCATCGACGTCACTCGAACGGATCGGACCTCGAGCATTCGCCGCCCGGCGATCAGTCCTTTCGTGCAGCGCTTCGTCGGGTGGGCGTACTTCCCGGACGTCGCTCGTCGTCGCGAGCCCCTGGCGTCGCCCCTGTTCGATGACACCCTGGCCAGGGTGCTGCCGCCGACGCTGATCCTCACCGGCTCGAACGACACCCTCGCCCCGGAAGGCGCAGCACTCGCCGCCACGCTCCGAGCCGCGGGCACGCGCGTCGAGTACAACGAGTACCCCGGCGCTGACCACGACTTCATCGCCGGGAGCGACCGACCCGTCATCAGCGACGCGCTGGATCGGATGGCCACGTTCCTGGCAGCGTCCGGCGCGCGGGAGGTGCCTCAGTAGCCCATCGGTCACCGAGATCCCTTTCGGACTGACTTGTCGAGACAGCCGGCGGCCCGTAGCTGCGGGGTAGTGGTTAGCCTCCGTCGTTGATCGGTGACCGATCCTCTATCGGACACCCTTGGCTGGGTCACACGACGAAGCGACCAGGCTTTCGTCCACGCGGCGCTGTCGCGCCGCGACGGCGCAACACCCGTTGGGCAGCTCCTCAACGAAGCATTCGCCACCATCACGCGCTAAGTCGGGGGTGGGTCCAGTAGGCGACGCCCTAGCGGGAACGCGAGCGCACGGCTCTCAAACTGTGGCTTCGGCTACTTGCTGGCCGGTGTTCCCTGCTGGGCAAGGATGCGTCGAGCTGTTCGACCGGCGGCTTGTGCCCAGGGGCGGCTGGGATCGGCTTGCGCACAAGCCATCGCTCCGTCGTACAGCAGGCACAGCTCGAGTGCGTCGAGTTCTGGTTCGTCGACGTCGGCCTCACGGAGGAGTGAGGTGAAGAGCTCGCGCACCCAGGTGCGGTGCGCGAGGGTCACGTCGTGCGAGGGGTGGTCGTGGCCGAACTCGGCCTCGACGTTGATGAACGGGCATCCGCGGTAGCCGGGCTCGTCGAACCACTCCCCGAGGAGGTCGAAGACGGCGACAGCCCTGTCGCCCGGTGTGGTGGCGCGCTTCGGCAACTCGGCCTCGACGTGCTCCTGCCAGGCGTCGCTCCGCCCGACGAGGTAGTTCACGACGAGGTCGTCCTTGGTGCGGAAGTGCGTGTACAGGGACGCCTTCGAGATGCCGGCGTCCTCCGTGATCTGGTCGACTCCGACCGCGTGGACGCCTCTCTCGTAGAAGAGGCGATCCGCCGACGCGACGGCCCGCTGCCTCGCAGGTCGTTTGCGGGTCTGAGGAGCAGGTGCTGCGGTCACACTTGCATTCTGCCTGAACAGCTCTGTACAGTCAACGACACCAACCCGAACAGAACTGTTCAGATAAGGATGTCGTCATGACCACCGACCAGAAGATCGCCCTCGTCACCGGAGCCACCAGCGGGATCGGCCGGTCCACGGCCGAGCAGCTCGCAGCGCGAGACCACCACGTCATCGTCTCTGGACGGGATGCCGAGCGCGGAGACGCTGTCGTGCGGGGCATCCGCGAAGCGGGGGGGAGCGCGGACTTCGTCGCCGCCGACCTCCGCGACGAGGCCGGGGCTCGCGAGCTCGCAGCCCGCGCGATGGAGCTCGGCGGGGGCCGCGTCGACGTCCTCGTCAACAGCGCTGGCATCTTCCCGTTCGGACCGACCGCCGAGACGACCGAGCAGGGCTTCGACGACGTCATGGGCATCAACGTGAAGGCGCCCTACTTCCTCGTCGCCGCCCTCGCTCCGGCGATGGCAGAGCGAGGTGAGGGGGCTGTGGTGAACGTGACGACGATGGTCGCGGAGTTCGGGGCGGCCGGCATGGGCATCTACGGGGCCAGCAAGGCCGCTCTGGTGCTGCTGACGAAGTCGTGGGCCGCGGAGTTCGGTCCGTCGGGGGTGCGCGTGAACGCAGTCAGCCCAGGCCCGACCCGCACCGAGGGGACGGCCGCGATGGGAGAGGCTCTCGACCAGCTCGCAGCGGCCGGCCCGGCCGGACGCCCCGGCACCGCAGCCGAGGTCGCCGAGGCGATCGTGTTCCTCGCCACGGACGCGGCGTCGTTCGTGCACGGCGCCGTCCTGCCCGTCGACGGCGGCCGCATCGCCGTCTGACCGAGATCCCTCCTCCGCTGCAAGTGAGATGTAGCGACGCCGTAGGGCCTGCCGGACTTCCTCGGGGAAAGTGGGCCCCTCGGCCGGCGGTGCCCCGGTAGAGGATCGTTCAGTGGAGCGGCTTGTAGGGCGGAGACGGTGGGGCCGGCGTCGCATGCCTCTATTTTGCGACCCCACCTGCGAGGTGCGGACCCGAATCCTGTACCCCGGAAAACGTCGACTTCCTGCCGCCCGCTTCGCGCAGAAAGTACACCCGTGCTGCCAACAGGTGCCCGTGATGTCTTGATGACAAGAGGGGGCGGCGCCCTTCTGGTTCGGGTTCGGGAGGGCGCCTTGAGGGCAATGTCCACTTTCTGAGGGAGCCCCGAAGAGGGGTGGGGTCCAAACGTCTTAGATGCGTTTGCATCGTCCTTGGGTAAGCGGGCGTGGTAGCTCGCCTCGGGGTGGATCGATTTCGGGTCGGCCACCCCGAACGCACCTGAGTCCTAGGAGCGAAGACATGATGCGCCCATGGTCGCCGTGTCGAGGGTGGTTCCCCGACATGGGCTGGTGTCTGTCACAGCACCTGATCCGTTGTGACAGGTCCAGGCCGGCGTGCTCTCCGTGCTGCGGAGAGCACGCGAGGGCACGCGCCTCGTGCTCACGGTTGCGTCGTGATCGACCCGTGATCGGGTGTCCCGATAGGGGACCGTTGGCCGGCCGCGGAGGAGAATTGGAGCTTTTAGCGGCATTATCCAAATCCCCTAAACCCGACATCAGTGTGAAGAGCCGATGGCCCACAGTGTCCCGGTAGCCGATCGTCCTGCGTCCGCAGCTGACTGGACCCGCGGGCTCGTTCACGGCCAGGATGAAGCGATGACAGAGCTGCAGGGCGCCGCCGTGGTCTTCGCGCCCCTGTTCGCGATCTGTGGGGTCTGCTTCATCGTGTTCCACCAGCACATCTCCGACGCCGCACGCAAGGCCTACGAGGATCAGGGGCGCCGGATCGGCCCCCAGACCCAGTCGCCAGGACTGATGATCGTCGGCGGGATGGGCATGCTCATCATCTCGACGCTCATCGTGCTGTACGCCTTCACCGACGTGTTTCCGCCTCCTCCTCCCCAGTAGCTCTCATCGGGAGTGCCGTCAGATGAGGGATCGTCTGTCGAACAGGTCGCATCTATGCTGACGACGTGTCTGCTGCCGAGGTCGTCGAGCTCCTTCGAGAACGACGTGTCGCCCTCGAGGCAGGGCTTTCCGAGGCTGAGTTGCGTCGTGCTGAACGCCGGTACGGCGTCCGTTTCGCCCCCGATCACCGCGAACTCCTCGCCCTCGCGCTTCCCGTGGCTGATGGCTGGTACAACTGGCGGGCGAGGGCAGACAAGCGTGTTCGCGAAGCGATCCGAGCGCCCTTCGAGGGCGTCTTGTTCGATGTCGAGAACAACGTCTTCTGGCCGGCGTCGTGGGGTGCGCGCCCCGACTCCGTCGCGGCGCGCTTCGAGGTCGTGAAGCAACAGGTCACCACATGGCCGCAGCTCGTACCTCTGTACGGCCACCGTTACCTGCCGGCCGCGCCGTTCGGCCCAGGGGCCCCGGTCTTCTCCGTCGTCCAGACGGATGTCATCGTCTTCGGCACGAACCTGCTGGACTACTCAGCGCGCGAGTTCGGCACGCCCCGGGCGCTCCCTGAAGCGGTCCTGGAGACCCGCGGCCTGGAGCCCTGGTCCCTCCTGGCATTTGGAGAAGACGTTCCCTAGGGCCGAACACGATCTGAGGGCAGCGTCCCGATGGACGATGCCGCAGGGCCATCAGATGGCGAGGTGCCCCACGGCCTTGAGGACGTCGCCGAGCCACACGAGTTCGTAGGTGATCGTGTCGTCGCCACGGCGCAGGCTGTCCAGCGATTCAGTCAGCTGGCCGATGGTGGGGTCTGGTGCGTCTTCGAGGACGTTGTAGAGGCCAGGGGCGGGGAGTGGGTCGAAGTAGTCCTCAGGGAGCGTGACCTGGTCACCTTGGGTGGATTCGATGTGGGTCATGAGGCGGTCGAAGATCTTGCCTTCACGACAAGCATGGATGTGCTTCGGCCCCGCAGTACGAGGCAGGTGGCGAATGGCCGACCGGTTACCGAACGGGCGGCGCCTCTCGCCGTGCCAGTCGGCGCAGGCACAGTCCGGCCGTGACGCCGGCAGCTGATGCGGCGACAAGGCCGACGGTGGTTCCGGAAAGAGGATCACCGATGAGGAGGCCTACGGCCAGGCCTGCTGGTACGCCGATGAATGCCGCCGTGGCCGACACGGCTGATGCCTGGCTTCTCGCTCTGCCCCAGCGGTGACGCTGCCGCCACAGCGACGCGCTGACGAGTCCGGCAGCCGCTCCGATGAGGGTGAACACCACGGCAGCGGGGACTGCGTAGACGAGTGAGATCACGACCCATTCCGCGATTCCAGCGCCGTCGAGTCCGGCGAAGGCACCCCAGACGACCATCCAAGAGATAGGCAGGAGCAGCGCACATCCGGCCCCGACCATCGCCCCCGTGCCGACCAAGACGCGCACATCTGAGCGCGGGGCGTGCACCAGCTGCTCCACGGCAACGCTCATGATGACTCCCTTCTACCCAGAGGCTAGGGCTTGCACCCAGGCATGAGCATCCCCCCGACCAGGTGCGCTAATCCTCCTGAGATCACGAGCTGCGCGACATTAGCAGAGCATGGTCACTTGAATATTGCGAGCAATTGAATATAGTGGACGCATGACCCGATCTGAGATGCGCGAGCCGACGATGCTCGTCCTGACCTCACTCGCCGGCGGGCGCAAGCACGGCTACGCACTCATCGCCGATGCGGCAGAACTCTCCGGGGGCCGAGTCCAGCTCAAGGTGGGCACCCTCTACGCCGCACTCGACCGGCTCGTCGAGCAGGGGCTCGTCGCCGTGGCTGGCGACGAAGTGGTCGACGGGAGGAACCGCCGGTACTTCAAAGTCACCGCCGAAGGCATCGACGAACTCCGCGCCACGGCAAGCCGTCTCGAAGCGAACGCCGCGGCGGCCCGCGCCCGCATCTCCGAATGGCGGCCACGGGGCATCGCCGGCCAGGCGCGCGTCGGAGGTGTCTCGTGAGCGTCGTCGGCGTGGATCTGCAGCAGTTGGAGCAGCGATATCGGCGGCAGCTCCGGTGGTACCCGGGGCGTTGGCGACGAGAGAACGAGGACGCGGTGGTGGGGACACTGCTCGACATGGCCGAGGAAGAAGGGCGTGTGCGCCCGCGCCGAGCAGAGATGCTCGACCTGGCTGCCCACGGGCTCGGTGCCCGCCTCTCTGCCGTGTTCCCGGCGACTTCCCGGGACCAGGCTGCCAGCTTCGCCCTTGCCACAGGAGTGGCGTGGTCACTGGTCTACTTCATCGTGCAGGACTGGATGCCCTGGAACCCCGGGGCTCATGCCTTCGCTCTCGACCCGTTCGGCCCGTTCAACAGTGCCGGTGTCCTGGTCACGGTGCTGTGGGTCCTGGCCGGTGCACTCGTGCTCGCCAGGCGAAGCACGGCCGCCAGACTGAGCACTCTGGGTGCCGCCGTCCTCGCCGTCGTCCTGGTCGTCGCGCAGACCCCGTCGTCACCGGAGTACGCGGTGGTGTACCCGAGCCCTGACCGGGTGACGTTCGTCCTCCTCGCAGGCCTCGGCCTCGTCGCTGCCGTGGGCAAGCCGCACCGGAAGTGGACCACGGCCGCCTCAGCCACGGGCTGGTTCGCCGCGTTGTCCGGGGCGCTGCTGATCATGAACCAGCTCGACACGGCATCGGTCCCTTCGGCGGCGGGACGGCCGAGTTGGTACGACTTCTTCAACCGGTACCTCTGGGCCGGCGGGCTGCTGGCCCCCGGTGTGGTGGGCATCATGATCGTGGTCGCCTTGGCCGCCGCCGTCGCTTTCCGAGTCACGGGGGACCGCTTCTCGGGAACACTCGTCCTGACGGTCGTGCCTTGGGCAGCCAGCGTCCTGGTCAACTGGGCGACCTTCCTCGGGGGTGACGCCTCGGCCGTCGTCCTGGCTGTGTCCATGGTCGGGGTGTGGGTCGCCCTGTCGATCGCGGCCCTCACGGTGCGACCCCGAGCGCGGCACGAGGGGCGGCCTCACGGAGCCCCAGATGCGGCCTGACGACATCGACCTGCCACCGACGCAAGCCGTGGAACCGGATGACTCGCTGTCGAGTCCGCCCGGTGCGGGCCCGGAGCGGGCGATCTCGGATGCCCGCCCCGGGTGCCGTCAGGGCGTGGGGTCGAGGAGGCGCCCGGTCCAGTCGCGCAGGGCGGTGACGGCCCGGCGCGAGAGGGTCGCTCCAGGCATCATGCTCGTCGACCCGTGGAACGCCCCCGGCCACACGTGCAGCTCCGCTTGCACGCCGGCCGCCCAGAGCGCGCTGGCGTAGGCGACGGTCTCGTCGCGGAACACCTCGGCGCTGCCGCAGTCGACGTACGCCGGCGGCAGAAGCGAGAGGTCGTTCGCGCGGCCGGGTGCCGCGTAGATCGACACGTCGTCGCCGCCGCGACGGTCGCCGAGGTAGGCGTCCCAACCGAACCGGGTCATCTCTCGGTCGGCGACGCCCACCGCGTCGAACTGCCGGGCGGAGACGGTCGCGTCGCGGTCGTCGAGCATGGGGCTGACGAGCACCTGCCCGGCGACGGCCGGCCCCTGTCGGTCGCGGGCGAGGAGCGCCGTACCCGCGGCCAGTCCGGCCCCGGCGCTCTGGCCGACGAGGACGATCCGCGCGGGGTCGACGCCGAGCTCGTCGGCGTGCTCGGCGACCCAGACGAGCCCGGCGTAGCAGTCCTCGACGGGGTAGGGGTCGGGGTGCTCCGGGGCGAGACGGTAGTCCGGGCTGATCAGGACGACGTCGTGCACGAGCAGCCAGTCGTCGTACGAGTCGAGGTTGCCGAGGTGGTGGCCGAACATCATGCCGCCCCCGTGGACCGCGTAGGCGCAGGCCGCCGTCCCGGTGCGGCCGACCCGCTGGACCACGGCCAGGGCGACCGGGTCGCCGAGGTGCCCGGGCACGGTGATGCTGCGCCTCTCGAGGCCGCGGGCGCGCAGTCCTTCGTCGAGCTGCGCCTCCGTCGTCTCCAGCTGTCGCATGCGCGGCAGCATCGCGGTCTCGAGGTGGAAGCGGCCGCGGGCGTCCATCGCCTCGAGGAACGGCACGAACTCGGGGTCGAACGGCGGGCGGGGCAGGGTGGTGGTGTCAGGCACGAGAGGGCTCCTGGGTGGTGGGGGTGGGAGTGGTCGAGTGTGCAGGTGCGGCGGCGCTGGTGGCAGGGGCGGCGGTCCGTGCCCGGAACGTCCCGACCACGACGAGCAGGGCGGCGACGGCGGCGAGGCCGAGCCCGGCGACGGTGAGGGCGTCCTCGAAGTCCCCGAGCCGTTGGGGCGTCCACGGGATGGTCGTGATGCTGCCGGTGACGAAGGCCGCGACGATGGTGCCCGCGGCGGCGACCGCGGCCCCTCCCGCGAGCTCGCTCGAGGTGTCGACGAGGGCCGCGCCTACGGACGTGCGGTCGGCGGGCAGCCCCGTGAGCACGGAGGCTCCCGCGACGACGCCGACGACGCGCATGCCGGCCGCGACGAGCACGAGGGCGACGAGCACCCAGGCGTACCCGTGACGGCTGAGGGCGCCGAAGATCGCGAGTCCAGACACGACGGCGGCCGCGCTGATCCACGCCGCCCGGCCGAGGCCGACCCGCTGCACGAACGGCCCCACGAGACGACCCCCGGCCAGGAGCACGACGACCTGCGGCAGCGTGCCCACCGCGGCGAGGGCCGGTGGCCAACCCCAGGCGAACTGCAGCTGCAGCGTCACGAGGTACGACAGCCCGGCGACGGCCAGGCCCGAGGCGGCCTTGAACGCGAGGCCGCTCGACACCAGGGGACGGGCGAGGAGGTGCGGGTCGACCACCGGATGCCGCGCCGTCCGCAGACGCACGACGAACGCGGCACCGTACACGACGGTCAGCCCGCCGACGGCCCACCCCCACGAGGAGGCGCTGGCCGGCCCGACGAGGACGGTCGGCGTCACGAGCAGCCCCGCCACGGTCGCGGTGCCCAGCAGTGCGCCGCCCACGTCGACGGGGTCTCGCCGCAGCCCCTCGGCGTCGTCCCGGGCGACACCGCACCGGATGCCGACGAACGCCAGCACGGCGATCGGCACGTCGGCCAGCAGCAGCACCTGCCACGGAGCGACGGCGAGCACGAACCCGCCCACGGTCGGGCCGACGGCGAGGCCGACGAGCCCCGCGGTCGAGATCACCGTCAGGGCCCGGACGCGGAGGCCCTCGTCGTCGAACAGCCGGAACGCCAACGCCATCGACCCCGGGGTGGTCATCGCTGCGGCGACGCCCGTCAGCACGCGGACGGCGACGAGCTGCTCGGTCGTCGTGACCGCCACGGTGGCGAGGCTCGCCACGGCCAGCAGCGAGAGGCCCGCGAGCATCACGCGGCGGCGCCCCACCCGGTCGGCGACGGCGCCGCAGAGCAGCATGAGCCCCCCGAAGGCGACCGCGTAGGCGCCCGACACCCACTGCAGGCCCGTCGTCGACGAGCCGAGCTCACGGCCGATCGTCGGCAGGGCGACGTTCAGCACCGAGGTGTCGAGCATCTCGAACAGGAACACCGCGGACAACCCGGCCAGGGCGATCCACGCGTCGGACAACCGTGGAGGCGCGTCGCCGGCGCGCAGCCGAGGGCGGGGGAGAGAGGGGCTGGGGGTCACGGGGGCGCACTCCTTCGAGGGAAGAAGTGGCGACTCGTTCGATGCCGCGTGCGGGTGCGTCGCAGGGCGCGGCGCCTTTTACCTCGGTGATGAGCACGATACACGGACTCGCGCCGGAGAAGGACTCCGTCCGTCGCGGGTCCGTCCGCCCGGAGCCGTGGCGAGTCGGGGTCGTCGTGCGGAGGGGGCCGGGTCTCAGCGGCCGGTGGCGTGGCCCTGGCGCCGGCGAGCGAGTGACAGGGCTGTGGCGGCGATGACGCCGCCGAGGACGGCGCCCGTGGTGTTGGTGATCCAGTCCCCGGTGTCGCAGGCGCGTCCGATGGCCGGGACGACCGCTTGGCCGAGCTCGATCAGTGCCGACGCGACGCTGCCCGCCAGGGCGGCGAGGGCGGGGCGTCGGAAGAGCAGACCGGTGAGGCCGACCGGGGGGATGAACAGCAGCACGTTCGCCAGCGTCTCGGCGGCCCGCAACGAGAAGTAGGGCGCCTCGATCGTGCAGGCGACGTCGCGCCCGGCTCCGCCCTCGGGGTAGAGGGTCAGGCCCGCGAGGATCACGAGGGACACGAGCCACAGGACCCTGAGCAGCTTCGGTCGTCGCACGATCGCGGTCCCGACGAACGGGCCGACGAGGACGGTGAGGAGCAGGACGACCGCGGGGAGCCAGGAGACCTGGGCCAGGAGCGTGGAGAGCACCGGACAACCGTAGTGACGCCGACGGGCAGAGCGTGCATCGACGGCCGGCTGATCCCGACCGAGCAGCCGCTCCGATGCCTGGCGTCGCATCGCAGATCCTCGGTGGAGCTCCTCCGCCGACGACGGCTAGCTCGTCGGACGCGATCGCCCGACATGCGCTGGCGTCGGTGCGGCCCTCGGGGAACGAGGGCTACACGGGCGAGGTGTCAGCCCTGCTCGCCTGGCGAAGCACGTGGAGCGCGCGCCTCAGTGCGCTGAGCTCGTCGCTGCTGAGGTGGACGCCGAGGTGGCTTCGAAGGGTCACGTCGATCACTGCTTCACCGCGGTCGACGACGGCCCGGGCGGCCTCGGCGAGGGTGATGAGGGACGACCGCCGGTCGTCGGGGTTCGGTGCCCGCAGGCACAGGCCGGTGGTCTCGAGCTTGTCGACGAGCTTGCTCGTCCCGCCGACGGTCAGTGCGAGCTCGCGGGAGACGTCGAGGATGCGACAGGGCCCGAGCCGGCGGAGGACGAGGAGGGCTTCGAACCGCCCCAACGGCACGTCGATCTCGGCGCGGAGGGCGTCGTCGATGCGGTCCCAGAGGTGCATCTCGGCGCGGGTCAGGTCGAAGAACACGTCGTAGAGGCTCATGTCGTCAGGGCGGATCGTCACAGGTCAGCCGACGAGGGCGGCGGTGACCGTGGCGGTGTCGCTCACGGTGGCGATGTTCGTCAGGGCGAAGCTCGTCGCGGCGTGCTGCCACTCGGCGCTGAGGCTCGAGGTGGCGTCCTCGACGAGGGTCACCCGGTAGCCGTGGTCGGCGGCGTCGCGGATGGTGTGCTCGACGGCCATGTTCGTCCACGCACCCACGACGACGAGGGTCTCGATGCCGAGGTTGCGGAGCATGTTGTCGATCGCGGTGCCGTTGAAGACGCTCATCCGGGTGCGGTCGAGGACGACGTCGCCGGCGACCGGGGTGAGCTCGTCGACGATCTGGGCGCCCCAGCTGTCGAGCTTGAACGTGTCGGGGGCGAGCATCTGGAAGATCGGGGCGTTGGTGCCGCTCATGCCCGCGATCGGGTGGACGACGATGCGGCTGTAGAAGACGGGGGCCCCGGAGGCGCGGGCGGCGTCGACGACGGAGCCGACGTTCGCGACGACGTCCTGCGACTGCGCGTGCTCGACTGCGCCGGAGGTGGCGTAGGCCCCGTCGGCGTGGACGGTGTCGTTCTGCATGTCGATGACGAGGACCGCGGTGGTCGTGGGGCCGAGGGTGGTCGACATGATGCAGCTTTCCATCGGGTGGTCGGTGCGGATGTGCACTCCGAGGAACTATATTCCTCGTCAACTACTTTGTGCGACTCCCCGGGACGATCCGGGAGTCAGGAAGGCGCGAGATGAGCACCATGCGAGCGATCGTCCTCGACGGACCGGGCGCCCCGGACGTCCTGGAGATCCGCGATGTCCCGCGTCCTGGCGCCACAGCAGGCCAGGTGCTGATCGAGGTCCGGGCGTTCGGCCTGAACCGTTCCGAGCTGCACTTCCGACAGGGCCTCGGGTCGTTCGGGTCGTTCCCGCGTGTCCCGGGCATCGAGGCGGTCGGTGTCGTCGTCGAGGCGCCAGGCGGGGAGTTCGAGCCCGGCACCCAGGTCGCGGCCCTGATGGGCGGCATGGGGCGGACCATCGACGGAGGCTACGCCGAGTACGTCACGGTGCCTGCCGCCTCCGTCGTCCCCTTCACGAGTTCCCTCGACTGGAGCGTGATCGGCGCGATCCCCGAGATGCTGCAGACCGCCTACGGCTCCCTGGTGACCGGTGTGGACGCGCAGCCGGGCGACACCCTGCTCATCCGGGGCGGCACCTCCTCGGTCGGCCTCGCCCTCGCCGTGATCGCCAAGCAGCGAGGCATGACGGTGATCTCCACCACCAGGAGCACCGCCAAGTCCGCCGTCCTGGAGGCTGCGGGCGTCGACCACGTCGTCATCGACGACGGAGCCATCACGGATGCCGTGCGCCGCATCGTCCCCGAGGGGGTCTCCGGCGCGGTCGAGCTGGTGGGCGCGCCGACGCTCCGCGACACCCTCCGGGCGACCGCCGTCCACGGCACGGTCTGCTTCACCGGCATGCTCAGTGATCAGTGGACGGTGCCGGATTTCTACCCCATCGACTACCTGCCCAACGGGGTCCGCCTCACCGCCTACTCGGGCGAGGCCAGCGATCTGCCGGCGGCCGTGCTGCAGGACTTCCTCGACGCTGTCGGGGCCGGCCGGGTCACCGTGCCGATCGGCCGCGTGTACGCGTTCGACGCCATCGTGCAGGCCCACTCGGACATGGAGTCCGGTGCGGCACCCGGGAAGCTGGTCGTGACGGTCCGGTGATGCCGATCGTCCGCCGAGTGCGTCCGACAGGGGATCGCCGAGCGGGCTGCGAGGCGCTCGCTCCACGGCACGAGTCGGCGTGAGGAGTCCCTGTCATCGCTGCAGGCGACGGAGCTCGTTCCCGATGAGATCGGCCACCAGTCGTGGCTGCTCGAGCCCTGGCAGGTGCGCCACCTTCGGGAGGACGCGGCCCGGGCGCTGGGCGATGCGTCGGGCGGTTTCTTCGTAGAACGGGATGTCGCACGGTAGGTCGAGCTCTCCCCACGTGCTCAGGACGGGCACGGTCAGTTCGGCGAGGCGCGTCCATGCATCGACACCGGCGTCACCTGTCGGACCGGTCTCGTCCACGTCGACGATGTCTCGGTTCATCTCGGAGAAGAGGGTTCGGGCTCCACCGCCGACCCTTCCCTCGGTGCTTGCCGGACCGTCGAGCCAGAGGTGGGCGAGGGCTCGAAGTCGATCGTCGTTGCTGAGGGATGCGTCGTCGGCTTCGTCGATGAGGTGTGCGGTGGCTGTGTCCGGTCGCCAGTCGAACGGGGTGTCGTCGTCGGTCATCCCGGACACGGCTGCTCCGATGAGCACGACCCCCGTCACGCGGTCAGGGTGCAGGAGCGCGGCGTCGAGTGCCAGTGCGCCGCCCAGGGAGTTGCCGACGAGCAGGACCCGATCGAGGGCGAGGTGATCGAGCACCTCCGTCAGGTCCGCGACATGGGTGAAGGTGGATGTCGTCTCGGCTGCGGGGCTGGCCCCGAAGCCCCTCCTGTCGTACGCGACGACGTCGACCTGCTCGTGGGCGAGGTCTCCCGCGACGGCGGTCCACGACCGCTGGTCGGTGACGCCGGCGTGCAGGAGCACGACGGTCGGCCCCTCTGCCCGCCAATGGGTGACGGCCAGTCGTCCACCGTCTGTCGTGTCGACGGCTCGTGCGTGTGCGTCCATGGGGCCAGACGTTACTGCGTCGTTCGGGCGGCGGGGAGGTCTCGCGTGTCCGACAGGGGCTCCGGCCGTCGGACGCTGAACAGGGCCCAGGAGTCCGGCGGTAGGTCGGGGCGGGGGCATCGGCCTCTACGTGCGCTCCTCACCGGCGGGACCGACGCCACGCCCGGGGGCCTCGGTCTCATCCGCCTCGGACCGGAGTCGTGGCACAGAGTCGTCGAGCTGCTTCGACGACGAACTGGCGGCGGCGAGCTCGTTCTTCGTCGTCAGGCGAGGCTCCCGTGATCAACTCCGCGAGTTGCGGCACGGTCTGCCACCAGGCGGCCAGGGCGATGAGGGCGAAGACCAGATGGGCCGGGTCCAGGGCTGCATCGAGAGCACCTTCTCGTTGGGCGGAGCGGAACTGCTCGATCTTGTCCTGGTAGTGCGCCCTTCGAGCGATCGCGTCGGCAGGCGGTCCGCCCCGCAAGCCCTCCCACTGGAGCAGACGACCGAGCTCGGGGTGGGCTGCGTGGTAGTCGAACAAGGCCCCGGCGAATTCGCCGATGTCCTCCAGATCGGTCCCCGAGACGCTCACCGCCGCCGCCAGGCGCTCGAGTTCCGTCCCGAGCACGAGGTCCCACAGGGACTTCTTGTCGCCGTAGTAGCTGTACAGGCGCTCTTTGTTCACCCCTGCCCGATCGGCGACGGCCGCCACCGTGGTGCCGTCGAATCCGGATCGAGCGAATTCGGTCAGTGCCGCTTCCCGGAGTCGGCGACGCGTCCCCTCTGTGTCCCAAGCCATCCGACGACGATACCAACGCCGCGGTTGGCATTCCGGAGGGCCACTGCTATTCTCCAACTACAGCGTTGGAGTTGGAAGATGGGATGGAACGACATGCAGATCGAACGCCTACCGGAGACTCGCCAGCACGCTCACCCTGGGGCCGTGGCCCTGGTGACCGGTGCGACGAGTGGCATCGGCCTGGACGTCGCGCGCCAGCTGATCCGACACGGCGTGACCGTCTGGTTGGGAGCCCGCGACGTCGAGAAGGGTGAGCGGGCGGCGCGTTCCCTGGGTCCGTCCGCGCGAGTCGTGCAACTCGAGGTGACGGACGCCGTGTCGGTCGAGGCCGCCGCCGCGCAGGTCGGCGAGCTGGACGTGCTCGTCAACAACGCGGGGGTGAATCCGGGCGGAGAGGACATCGACGGCACGACACTGGAGCAGCTCCGCACCGCGTACGACACCAACGTGTTCGGCCTCATCGGAGTCACCCAGGCGTTCCTGCCGGCGTTGCGCCGCTCGGCGCACCCGCGCATCGTCAACGTCTCCAGCGGCACGGGGTCGCTGACGTGGAACGCCGGACCGAATCCGCAATTCGACTGGGCTGCTGTCAAGGGTGGTGGGCTGGCCTACCGGACCTCGAAGACCGCCGTGAACGGCGTGACGCTGCTCACCGCCCAAGCACTCGGCGACCGGTTCAAGGTGAACGCGGTCGCACCCGGCCTGAGGAGGACGGGCATCGTCCCGGGCATGTCCGTCGGAGGAGACCCGGCCGAAGCGGCGGCCGGGATCGTCCGTCTGGCCCTCCTGCCCGACGACGGCCCGACCGGTGCCCTCTGGTCGTGGGACGGCACCCGCGCACCCTGGTGAAACACCCCGGACAGGCCGAGATCGACCGTGACGGACGTGGGGCGAGGCGCGGGGGCCAGGGGACCCCGAGGTCGAGTCCGAACACGGTCTCACACGACGCGCCGGGCCGCCGGCGTCAGCCGATCGTGATGGCGACGAGACCGCCGATGCCGATCAGGTAGAGCACGAGCACGACGAACGAGTCGACGCCCATGCCCACGATGCGTCGTCGCGGCCGGAAGAGCAGGCCGACGGCGTAGACGAGGGTGAGCAGCGCGGCGAGGGCGGTCAGGTAGATGTCGCTGGTGTTCGACCGGGGCAGGATCGCCTGCCCCGAGATGAGGGTGGCGACGAGGAAGAGCACGGGCAGGAACGCGTTGCCGCCGAAGATGTCGCTGACGGCGAGGTTGTCGTCGCCCTGCTTGACGGCCTGCAACCCGGTCGAGATCTCGGGCAGGCTCGTCGCCAGTGCCAGGACCGTCGCGCCGAACAGCACCCCCGACAACCCGATCTGCGACGCGGCCGCATCGCCCGCGCGTTCGAGCACGACGCCGGCGACGAGCGTGGCGAGGGCCGACAGGCCGAAGACGACCGCGGCCTTCTTCGTGCTCATGGTCGTCGGCGACGGGTTCGAGCGCGTCCGGTGTCCGCTCGGTCGAGGCGTCGACGTGTCGGGTGCCGCTCCGGCCTCGTGCCACGGCAGGCCCTTGCCGGCACGCCGGACGAGGAACAGGCCCACGAGCCAGATGACGGCGATGAGGACGACGTCCGGCGTGAGGCGGGCCACCGTGAGCGACGTGGGCAGCTGGGTTCCGGCGATGACCACGGCGAGGACCGCCACCACGACCAGTGCTTCGAGCAGCAGCCCCAGCGAGGCCGCCCGGTAGGTGAGCGGCTTGGCCGACGAGCCCCGTTTGCCGAAGGCGTCGAGCACGACGATGACCACCGTCTGCAGCGCGATGCCGCCGAGGATGTTGCCGGCGGCCACCTCGAGCGAGCCCGAGACGGCGGCGCTGACCGTGATGGCGATCTCGGGCAGGTTGGTCGCCACCGCGAGGACGATCAGTCCGCCGAGCGCGCTGCCGAGGTGGAGTCGGGAGTCGAGGACGTCGGTCGTCTTCGACAGCTGGATGCCGGCGACCCAGATGACGGCGGCGCCGGCGACGAAGATCACGGCCAGGAGCCACAGGGGAAGGGTGTCCATGATCGTCATGCAACTCCTCGGGGTGTGCCTTCCGGCACGTGGTGGTCGTCGGTCCGGGTGCCGGTGGGGCCCCGGCCGGTCCAGGCGCCCTGCACCCGGTCCATCCAGGTGACGACCGCGGCGTGCGGGGTCGTGAGGACGGCGAGGACGACGAGGTAGACGCCGAGACCGTCGTCGCCCAGCAGCACCCCGGTGCCGACGAGGATGGCGAGGGCCACGAGGGTGATCGGCCAGGCCTGGCGCAGGAAGCGCAGGAAGGGCCGGAACAGCCGGCCTGCGGCGAGATCGCGCGCCCCGGCCGGGTCGGTGAGCTCGAGCCGCACGACGTGACGGACCGAGTGCCAGAGCGTGAAGTAGAGGCCGATGGCGAGGACGGGCGGGACGACCCAGAAGAAGGCCGCCAGCACGACCACCTCGGTCACCGTCCGCGCGACGGGCCGGCGGGCCCGGTGGACGGCTGCCACGAGGGCCGTGACGAGGACGAGGACGATCACGCCGGCCACGACGCGCCACCCCGTCGTGATCGACAGGGCGCCCACGGGGGCCCTCGAGGCGCGGCCCACCGCCGAGGCCGCCTCGCCCACGACCGACGAGTAGTCGGCGGGGTGCGCCACGAGGGGGACGAGCATCGGCAGGGCGCCACGTGCGGCGATCGTGAGGGCGGCGGCGGCGCCCCCGACCGTCCCGTCGCCCATCAGGTGGTCGATCCACCGGTCACCCTGACCCCAGTGGAACCACGTCAGGGCGATGAAGGCGAGCATGCCGGCGAGGGGCGCGACGAGCCAGAGGGCGGCGGTCGCGGCGCCGAGCACGGCGTAGAGCGCGACGACGACCGCGACCGAGCGCAGGACGCGGCCGTCGCCGCGGAGCCGCGCCGGGACGAGGTGGTCGAGGGCTCCGTGGGGCAGCCCGAACACCAGGATGCTGACCGCGAAGGGCACCAGCTGCACCTCGAGCGGGATCTCGACGCCCCCTGCGCGGACGAGTCCCACGACGACGGTCACGACGGCGAGGGCCGCCGTCACCGGTGCCAGGACGCGTCGTGCCACGACCGTCCCCACCTCGGTCGAGGTCTCCCTCGACGCGGGACCAGCGGCTGCCGTCGCGGTCACGCGCGGCACGCCGACCGGCGCCACCGCGCGACGCACGTCTCGCGGACCGTCCTGAGCAGGGCCGCGACGAACGGCGCCTTGGGCAGGACGAGGACGATGCGCAGTTCGTCCCTCGGCGTGGAGCGTTCGGTGAGGAACCTCACCACGAGCGGTCCCGGCAGGGTGAAGAGGCGTCGGAAGGCCTCGGGCGCCGCGTCGGGCCGGTCGCGCAGGAAGCGCAGGAACACGGCGTCGAGGGCACGGGTGCGCCAGGTGTCGCGGAAGGCCGGGGCCGGCGTGCCGTCGAGCAGGTGGTCCACCACGGTGGGGGCGTGGCGGTGTGCCCGGGCGTACCCGTACCCGCTGCTCGGGCGCACCACGCCGGCCACGGTCGCGATCGTCGCGTCGCCCCCGGGCCGAGGAGGCGCGGCGTCGGTCATCGGGACGCATCCGCTCTCCGACCCGGTCACGGTCCATTCGTGCGGTTCGAGGCCCCACCGACGGTGGACGTAGTCGCGCACGTGGGCGCGGAAGTCGATCGAGGAGCGACGCTCCGGGGTGAAGACGGTGCTCTCGACGAGGGCCTCGGTGGGGGAGACCGGCAGCACGTAGACGAACCGGACCTGGTCGTCGGGGGCGTCGGTGAAGTCCATCAGCGTGACCGTCGTCGGGTCGAAGACCGGCCTCGCGGTCGAGATCCAGAGGCCGACGAAGCGCTGGTGCAGCAGCACCGCGCCGTGCTGCGGGGAGGGGAGGGGGTCGTGACCGGTCGCGTCGACGACGAGCCGCGCCTCCACCGTCCCCGCCCCGGTCTGCAGGACGTGCCGACCGTCGTGGGCACGGCGGTCGAAGTCGTGCACGGCCGCGCCGTCGACGACGGCCACCCTGCTCTCGGCGAGGCGGCGGTCGACGGCCTCGCGGCGGTCCTCGGCGCGGACCATCCGGTACGGGTGGTCCGGGTCCGTTCCCGTGCTGATGCCGGCGCGGGTGCGGACCTCCCAGCGGTCCCACGAAGCCGAGCGCGCCTCCGGGACGGGGTCGGAGCCGTCGTCCCACGAGCACCAGACCCGGGGGTCGGGCCGCGTGCGCCCTTCGAGGACGAGCACTTCGAGCTCTGGCGCGCGCCGGGACAGCTCCCCGGCGACCGCGAGCCCCGAGCAGCCGCCCCCGACGACGGCGACGTCGACCGTGCGGGGCGGCAGGCGATCGGCGCCGACGGCGCGGGGGTGCGGGACGCGAGCGTCCCGCACCCCCGCCGAGCGGCTGCTCGTCGGCTCAGCGACGGGCTGCACGTCCGCCACGCGCGCCCGAGGCGTCGGTCGCGGGGACGGTGCGGGCCGGGGCCGACGCGGCGGGGGCGGCGTCGGACAGCTTCTCGGACGAGATCCAGATCGACTCGGGGTGGGTGTCGACTCCCTGCTCCACGTCGATCGCCGAACGGATCTTGGCGATCTTGTGGATCATCGAGCCGAAGCCGACCTTGGCGACGATGTCGGCGGCTGAGAGGACGACCTGCATCCAGGTGATGACCGCGCCGCCGTGGCCCCAGCCCTGCAGGCCGAAGACGATCGGGTAGGCGAGCCAGGTGACGATGAGCAGGATTCCGGCGTTGCGGAGCGTGGCGGGGACGGCGGTGCCGGCCAGGTCACGGCTGCCCTTGACGACGACGTAGATCACCAGCACGTACAGGACGACCATGAACAGGCCCGAGATGACGCCCCACAGCCAGAGGGCGCCCATGTTCGTCCCGGAGTCGATGACGACGCCGCCGACGAAGCCGGTGCTGATCATGAGGAACGCCGCGGCGATGCCGACGGTGCGCGCCCGGCGGGCGGCGGCACCGGCGAGGGTGGCGACGGCGAGCAGCTCGATGACGAGCAGCGGGACGGTGACCGTCCAGTCGAAGTAGCGGGGAGCCCACGACAGGATCGCCGTGGCGTTCGGCACCCAGCTGTCGCCGTCCCGCTCGTACCCGAAGGCGAAGGCGAGGACCAGCAGCAGGTACGACAGGAACGCGATGCCGGTGATGCACATGCCCGCGTAGACGGACGGGCGGTAGCGCTGGGTGATCTCCTTCGTCGACACCAGCGACTTCACGAAGAACGCGAAGAGCGCCAGGCCGGCGACGGAGAGCGAATAGACGATGATCGAGTGCTCGGCCAGCGTCAGGGACGCGTTCCAGGGAGCTAGGGCATCGGACACGGGGGTGTTCCTTCCGGGGGTGGGCGCGCAGAGGGGGGCCCGGGGTGGTCGGGCGGTCGAGTGGCGGCCCGGGTCGCGGTCCCGGCCCGGAGGCTGCGAGTTCGCTGACTCATTCGACACAAGCACCCGGGGATCGCGGTCGTGTCACCCCTGGGGGTGAATTCATGGAGGCATGTCCCCCGTCACGGAACGAACCAGGATCGCGCTCGTCAACGACTACGAGATCGTCGTCGAGGGGTTGGCCCGCGTCCTCGAGCCCTTCGCCGAGCGGATCGAGATCGTCGAGATCAACGCGCGCGAGCGGGTGGACACGGTGGTCGACGTCGCCCTCTACGACACCTTCGCCCAGCCGAAGCCGGACGACGAGGACGTCTCACGCCTCGTCGCCAACCCGCTCAACCGTCACGTGGCGGTCTTCACCTGGAAGATGGACGACGACCTCATCGAGGCCGCCCTGGCGCGGGGCGCCAGGGGGTACTTCCCCAAGAGCCTGGCCGCCGCCGACCTCGTCGACGGGCTCGAGCGCGTCGCCGCCGGCGAGAGCGTGGTCCACGGGGCGCGTGCCCGCGTCCGGAGCGGACCGGCGGTCGACTGGCCCGGTCGGGCGCTCGGCATCTCGGACCGCGAGTCCGAGATCCTGGCGCTGATCACCCAGGGCAAGAGCAACGCCGACATCGCCCTCCTCGCCCATCTCAGCCCGAACACCATCAAGACCCACATCCGCACGCTGTACAGCAAGATCGGTGCGGTGAACCGGGTCGACGCGGTGCTCTGGGGCTCCGACCACGGGTTCCGCCCCGACCACCAGAGCGTCCGGCTCACACAGGGCGACGTCGGGTCACCGGCACGACCCGGGACGATCGGCGGTCGAAGCGGTGACGGCTAGAGGACGATGCGCCCTGCCAGCACGCCGAGGGCGACCTCGGTCAGGGGCAGCCGGTTGCGCCGGGCGTGGTCCCGCAGCAGGCCGAAGGCGGATTCCGGGCTGATCGCGTTGCGGTTGGCGATCCATCCCTTGGCCTGCTCGATCACGGTGCGGCTGTCGAGGGCGGCCTGCAGCTGGGCCCGGCCGACCTCACCGTCGTCCACGGCCCGCTGCTGCACGATGCTGATGGTGGCGATGTCGGCCAACGCCCGGGCGGCGGCGACGTCGTCCGGGTCGAGGGCCCCGGCCTCCTCGCCGAAGAGGTTCAGCGACCCGATCACGTCGTCGCGCAGCCGCAGCGGGATCGAGTGCACCGAGGCGTACCCGGCGTCGGTGGCGCTGCGGCTGAAGTGCGGCCAGCGTGCCTCGACCGCGGTCACGTCGGACACGGCGACGACCTGGCCGGTCCGGGCCGCCTCGAGGCAGGGCCCCTGGTCCGTCTCGACCTGCAGCAGCTCGAGCAGGCCGCTGTGGTGCCCGGTCGACGCGGCGATCTGCAGTTCACCCGATCGCCCGAAGAGCATCAGGCCCGCCGCGTGCGCGTCGAAGAGGGCGACGGATTCGTCCACGAGGACCTGGAGGCGGTCGTCGCGGCCACCGGGACCGGTCGCGTCGCCCATCAGGCGCACGATGGCGTACAGCAGGCGTCGTTCACGGTGGGCGGCCACGGGGGCACTCCAGGATTCGATGATTCGAAGTGGCCGGTCGTGCCCTGCTCCAGCGGTGGGAGACCGCGTGGCCCGACACTAGGACCGGAGTCTGCGAACTGGCCCGGTCGGGGGAGGCGGCGATCCCGCTCCGGCTCGGCGACGCCGGATCAGCCGCCCGCCCGGGCGTCCCACGTGGACAGGAGGCGCAACCCGTCGGCACTCTCACCCCGGGCGTCCGGGTAGTAGATGACGAGGACGACCTCGCCCACGGGCAGCTTCTCGCGGTGCAGCACGAGCGGACCGACCCGGGGGTGGTCGATCGTCACGGTGCCGCCGTCGAGCACCCGGACGTCGTGCCGGGCCCAGAGGGTGCGGAACCGGGCGCTGGCCAACGACAGCTCACCGACGAGTTCCACCGCCCGGGGGTCGTTCGCGTCGCGACCGAGGGTCCGTCGGGCCACTCCGACGAACGACTCCACCGCGGCCTCCCAGTCCCGGTGGAACGTTCGTTCCCCGGGGTCGAGCACGAGCGATCGCAGACGGTTCTCGCCGACGACCAGCCGCGGGGACAACGCCACCGCGGCATCGTTCGAGGCCAGGACGTCGAAGTACAGACCCTCGACGAACGCGGGGACGTCGAGTGCGGCGAGGAGGTGGTGCAGTCGCTCGGGCACGTGCTCGGCAGGTCGGGCGCGCCTCGTGCGTGGTCGTGCCGCCGTGAGGTCGTGGAGCCAGGCCGTCTCGACGTCGTCCAGTTGCAGGACGCGCGCCAGCGCCTCGAGCACCTGCGGGGAGGGGTTGGCGTCGCGGCCGCGCTCGAGTCGGAGGTAGTAGTCGGCGCTGATGCCCGCGAGCAGGGCGACCTCCTCGCGCCGGAGTCCGGGCACTCGTCGGCGGGACCCGCCGGGCAGGCCCACGTGCTCGGGCGGGACGAGGGCGCGCCTGGCCTGCAGGTACTCGCCGAGGGCGTTCGTCCGCGTGTCCGGGTCCATGGCCCGACCATACCCAGCGGCCGCCGCCCGAGCGGGGGTCCCGTCACTCCCCGGATCAGCCGGGACCTGCCCGTCCGGGCCGTCGGCGGTGAGTGTGGTCCCGTACCCGACCAGAGACAGGAAGAGACACCATGGACATCAGCGACCGTACCGCACTCGTCGTCGGCGGCACCTCGGGCATCGGCCTCGGCCTCGCCCGTCGCCTCGCCGCCGCCGGCAGCACCGTCGTCGTCGCCGGACGCGACACCGACAAGGTCGACGACCTCGAGACCGTCCGCATCGACGTCACGGACCCCGACTCCGTCACCAGGGCCAGGGACGACGTCCTGGAGGCGCATCCGGGCCTCGACACTGTGGTCACGATGTCCGGCGTCCTGCTCCAGGAGGACCTCCGTGACCCCGCCCACTTCGCTGCCGCGGAGACGACCATCGCGGTGAACCTGCTCGGCACCATCCGCGTGGTGGACGCGTTCACCCCGCACCTCGTCGGTCGCGGTGGCGGGCACGTCATCACGGTCTCGTCGGGCATCGCGTTCCTCCCGTTCCCGCTGATGCCCTCCTACGGTGCGTCGAAGGCGGGCGTCCACGCGTACACCGAGTCGCTCCGGGCGCAGCTCGCCGGCACGGGCGTCGGCGTCAGCGAACTCGTACCGCCGGCCGTCGCGACGGCCGGCCAGGAGAAGGTCAACCCGGCGGCCCTGCCGCTAGACGACTACCTCGACGAGGTCGTCGACCTCCTGACCCGGGACCCGACCCCGGACGAGATCGTCGTCCGGGCCGCGCAGCGGCTGCGCCGGGCCGAACGCGACGGCACCTACGCCGACCTGCTCGCGGCACGAGCGCGCGCGTTGGACACCCTGCCCGGTCGCTGACCCGACGCCGGATCGCCGTCGCCGGACGGCGGCCTCGCGAGACGGATGACGCAGTCCCTCCGGCGCCGGCCAGAGCTCGGGGGCCGACCCGCGCCTCCTCGTCCCGCCTCGACGCTACGGTGTGGTGCATGGAGCCCGACGCGCCCGAGTCCGCGGTGCGACGGACCGCCCGGCGGCGGTGCGTCGTGGCGCTGGTGGCCGTCGGCCTCCTGGTGACGGGGTGCACGTCGTCGCCCCCGCGACCCGAGGAGGGGACGGTCGTGGACGTCCTCCGACAGGACTGGCGGCACGTGCCCGGAGTCGTCGCCGACGACGACGGCCTGCGGGTGGCGGCCACGGGACGGAGCATCGTTCGGCAGGACGGGTCGGGCGGGCAGCCGGACCCGCCGCTCGACCTCGCGGGGACCCACCTCGTGGCCCCGGGCGACGTCAGCCTCGATGCCTCGTTCGCGGACGTGACCGCCGACGCCACCCTGGCCGTGTACGACAGCCCACCGGTGGTCGCCGACGAGTTCCGCCTCGAACCGGCCGGCGTCCGGCTCACGTTCCGTGGCGACGACCTCGGCATCGCCGTCTTCGACGGGTCGCCGCCGGACGACGCGACCGACCCCCGGCCGGTCGTGGACGAGCACGTGACGATCGGCGACCCCGAGGCCGAGTTCTCGGTGCGTCGGTCCGGCGACCTGCTCGAGGTGGTCGACGACGGCGACACGGTGTTCTCGGCGCCCCTGGGCGGCGTCCTCGGGTCCGGCGAGCTCTGGCTCGGCCTGTCGAGCGACGAGGGGACCTTCCGGGTCGGCTCGTTGACCGCGACGGCCCCGGCCGGTGACTCGCTGTCCGCCGCGGGCCCCGCCTGGGCGGGTGCCGAGGCCTCGCCGGACGGTCTGCAGGCGCTCGCCGCCCGCTCCCGCCCGGACTTCGTCGTCGGTGCCGCCGTGGCGCTCGGCCCGCTCGCCTCGGACCCCCGGTACGCCGACGAGTTCGTGGGCGACTTCGGCGCCCTCACCCTCGAGAACGCCATGAAACCGCAGGCGATCTCGCCTCGTCGGGGCGAGTACCTCTTCGACGAGGCCGACGCGCTCCTCGACCTCGCCGAGGACCACGGCATGGCGGTGCACGGCCACACGATCGCGTTCAGCGAGGCGATGCCCCGTTGGATGCGAGAGCTCCCCTCCGACACCGAGCAGGAGCGACGGTCGAGCGCCGACGCCCTGCTCGACTACGTGACCACGGTCGTCACGCACTTCCGGGGTCGGCTCGACTCGCTCGACGTCGTCAACGAACCGTTCGACGTCGACCAGGGGACCGAGTTGCAGCAGAACGTCTGGTACCGGGTCTTCGGGCCGACCTACCCCGTGGTCGTCTCGCGAGCCGTCCACGACGCCGACCCGGACGTCCGGCAGTTCGTCAACGAGAACGGCGCCGACGTGCCGGGCCCGCGCCAGGACGCCCTGCTGCAGTTGGCCCTCGACACGAACGAGCGGGGAGGGTTCGTCGACGGCGTGGGCCTCCAGGCCCACGTCTACGACCTCGGGACCGACGCGATCTCGGCCGACGACCTCGCCGAGACGTTCGACGCCTTCGACGACGCGGGACTGCTCGTCCGCATCTCGGAGAACGACGTCACGGACGACGAGGGGCAGGACGCCCAGGCCGAGCAGTACGCCACCGTCCTCGCGGCCTGCTTCCGCTCCGAGGCCTGCGTCTCGTACACGACCTGGGGTGTCGACGACCGGTACGACTGGTTCGTCGACGACGAGGGCCGCCCGCAGCAGGGGCACGACCTGCTCTTCGACGACGGTGCGCCCACCCCCGCGTACGACGCCCTGAGGACGGTCCTCACTGGCTGAGTGCGGCGCCCCGGCCGGGCAGGACGATTTTGTGACCTTCGCGACGTCGACGACATTGCCGGGGTGGAGGGGGTGGACGTGGATCACACGACGAGTCCGGACCAGGACCTGCTGAGGCAGGTGGCCCGAGGGGACACGACGGCGCTGGCGACGGTGCTGGACAGGTACACGGCGGCCGTCACGCGGTACGCGTGGGCGATCACGTCACGACGCATGGACGTCGAGGAAGTCGTGCAGGACACGTTCCTCACCCTCTGGCGCAAGGCCGACACGGTCGCCGGCACCGAGTCGCTGCTCCCGTGGCTCCTCGTGACCTGCCGCCACCACGCCCTGAACCTCAACCGGAAGAACATGCGTCACGCGAGCGACGAGTTGCCGGACGACCTGGCCGCCCCCGCGGACCACGACGAGGCCAGGGATCGCCTGAGGTTCGTCCGGGCCGAGATCGAGACGCTCTCGGAGACCGACCGTCGCGTGTGCGAGCTCTGTCTCGTCGACGGTCGCTCGTACTCGGAGGCGGCCGAGCTCGTCGGCGTCAGCGTCGGCGCCGTGAAGCAACGTGTCCTGAGATCCAGGACGAGACTCCGGAAGGCGGTGATCGACGGTGAACGCTGACGACGATCGAGGCGGGTGGAGGGACGTCCCTCCGACCGCCGACGAGCTGACCACCATGACCGTCTCGGTGAGGCGAGGCGTCCTCGAGGGGGTCGCGGGCGACCGTCGGGGCCGTCGCGGCCGAGGCCGGGTCGTCGGCGGGAGCCTCGGCGTCCTGGCCCTGGTGGGCCTCGGCCTCGCGAGCGGTGGCGTCGCCCTGGGGCTCATCCCGTCACCGTTCGACGAGCCCGAGGAGCAGGCCCCACCCGCCGCGGTGTCCGTCACCCCGACGCCCACGCCGAGCCCGACCCCGTCGCCCACGAGCACGCCGACGAACGCCCCGGCACCCGACTTCGCCGCTCCCGTCCCGTCGCTGCCCCTGGACTGCGCCGCGGTCGCCGATCAGGCGTCCCTCGGCTCGCTGCTGCGCGCGCCGGACCAGTTCAACGACTTCCCCGACGTCTTCATGCCGGACATCGCGGGTCTGCGTCAGGCGGGCGTCCGGACCTGCATGTGGGGGTCGTCGACCGACTCGGCGTCCGCCTCCCTCATCATGGACGTCTCGTCCGACGTCGACGCGGGTCGGACGTGGATCGACGAACGCAGGGCCGCCGGGGCCGCCGCCGCCGGCCTCGGCGACGCGTCGGTGCTGTCGTGCGACGACACCATCGGGCAGTGCGACGGCAGCATCGTGGCCGGGTCGTTCTGGATCGAGTTCAGGTGGCACCAGTCCCCGACCCTGGCCCCGGACGCGACGGCTCTGCTGACGAGCTTCTTCTCCCGCGTCGTCGACGTCGTGGTCCCCCTCACGCCGGCCCGCCCGTGGGTGGCGCCCGAGTCGTCCGCTCGGTGGGACCCGTCGGGCGGGTGCCCGGCCCTGGCCACCGCCCGGCCGATGAGCGACGTCCTCGGCACCCCGGGCCTGTCCGACGTGGCGATCGACCTGCTGCCGGGCACGAAGGACGGCATCGAGCGGACCCAGTCCGACACGTACGAGTGTCGGTGGTCGATGCCCGACGGCGTGCAGGTGCCGGACGGTGCCGTCGGAGGCATCGACGTCGAGATCGCCCCCGGCGCACGGTGGGCCTACGAGTCGGCGTCCGACACGTTCCGCGACGGCGACGACCCGGCCGGTGGAGCGACCCCCGTGGTGGTCTCCGGCGCCCAGGACGCGACGCTGCGCTGTTCGTCGGCCGAAGGACTCTCGTGCTGGCTGGACGTGCTCGTCGACGACTCCTGGATGCAGGTCGGCTACCCCAACCGCTTCTCGCCCGAGCAGGCCCCGCTGCTCACCGCCGTCGCCGAGACGATCATCGCCGCTCGCCCCTGAACCGCGTCGGCGTCCACCCGGCGCGGGGGCGCCTCCGGCGCGGGGGTGCCTCGGACCCGGGGTGCCTCGGGCGCGGGGCGGTCACCCGTCGCGGACGCCCGCCGCGGGCTGGCACCGCGGGCACCACCACGCCCGCCGCGAGCGACCGTCGGGGCCGGGCGGGTCGTCGCGGGCCTCGACGCGGGTGCCGCAGCGGAGGCACGGGCGACCGGCCCGGCCGACCACCCAGTGCGTCTCGCCGCGGCGGGTGCGCCCCGTCGTCACCTGGTACGCGCCGGGCGTCGTGGCCGAGAACCGCAGGGCCCGCGCGGCGACGTCGACGAGCTTCACGAGGTCGACCCCGCCGACCGGGGTCGTGGGGTGCACGCCGCGCAGGAAGCCCACCTCGTTGACCCAGAGGTTGCCCAGGCCGGCCATCGGACGCTGGTCGAGCAGGGCCGCACGGACCGTGACGTCGGGGCGTGCGGCCAGGCGACGTCGCGCCTCCTCGGGGTCCCAGTCGGGGCGCAACGGGTCGGGGCCGAGGTGGCCGATCAGGGTGTGCTCGTCGCGGGTCGGCACGAGGTCGACGACGGGCAGGTCGACGCCCCACAGCGTGTGACCGTCGTCGAGCCGCGCCCGCACGCGCACCTGTCGCTGCAGCCGGGACGGCAGGACCCGGCCGGGTCGGGTGAGGGTCCACGAGCCCTGCATCCGCAGGTGGGTGTGCAGGGTGGTGCCGTCGTCGAAGCGGGTCAGCAGGTGCTTGCCGTGGGTGTCGAGCTCGACGACGCGCCGGCCGGCGAGCGAGTCGCCCGCCCGGCCGCCGGACCGCAGCTCGCCGTCGACGACGAGCCGGTCGACGAGCGAGGGACGGAGGCGCGCCGCGAGTCGGTGGACGCTGTCACCCTCCGGCATGCCGCGATGCTACCCGGCGTGCCCCGGGGCGACCGCCGCGACGAACTCGATCTCGACCCGGGCGCCCTTCGGCAGGGCCGCGACCTGGTAGGCGGCGCGGGCCGGCAGGACGCCGCCGTCGAAGACCTCGGCGTACGCCTCGTTGACGACGGCGAAGTCGGCGATGTCGGCCAGCAGCACCGTCGTCTTGACGACGAGGTCGACGCCCGAGCCGGCGGCCTCGAGCACCGCGGCGCCGTTGCGCAACGACTGACGCGCCTCGTCGCGGACGCCGGGCCCGGCGAACTCGCCGGTCGCGGGGTCGATCGGCAGCTGGCCCGACACGAACACGAGGTCGCCCACGCGGACGGCCTGCGAGTAGGGGCCGATCGCCGCCGGGGCCGTGTCGGTGTGCACGGCCCGGAGGGGGTTCGTCTCGAGGGTCATCGTCGTCCTCCCAGGACGCTCAGGGCCGCGTCGAGTGCGGCCGGGGTTGTGGTGGCGTGGACGCTCAGGCGCACCCGGTCGTCACCGTGGATCGTGGCCGTGACGCCGGCCTCCTCGAGCCGGGCGCCGACGCGCGCGGCCTCGCCCGCGGGCACGCCCGCCACGACGAGTCCGGCCCGCCGGTGGCGCTCGACGGGGGAGAGCACCGGCACGCCGGCCGCCTCGAGTCGGGCGACCAGGTCGCCCGCGGTGTCGGCCACGCGGGCCGCCACGGCGCCGACCCCGACGGACTCGAGCTGCTCGAGCGCCGTGGCCAGGGCGCCCGAGGCGAACGGCGAGCCGTTCGTCACCGACAGGCGCTGAGCCCCGGGCAGCGGATCGTGTCGCACGCCGTCGTAGCGAGAGGCGCCCTCGACGCCGGTCCAACCGCCGAGCACCGGACGGAGGCGCGCGAGGGCCCGCGGGGACGCCGCCACGAACCCCGTGCCCCACCCCGCCCGCAGCCACTTCTGGCCGCCGACGACGAGGGCGTCGGCGAGCGTCCAGTCGGCGTCGACGACGCCGAAGCCCTGGATGCCGTCGACCACGAGCAGGCGGTCGCCGACGGCTTCCCGCAGGCCGGCGAGGTCGGCGACCGCGCCGGTGCGGAAGTCGACCGCGCTCACGGCGACCGCGACGGTGTCGGGCCCGACGGCGTCGGCCACCCGCTCGGGAGTGACGGGTGCCAGCGGCTGACCGGGCACCTCGGGCAACGGACGCACGGTGGTGAGGCCGGCCTCCTCCGAGCGCCACCACGCGTAGAGGTTCGACGGGAACTCGGCGCCGCTCACGACGACCTCGCCCCGCGGCAGGCCGAACGCGACCTGCATCAACCCGAGCGACGTGCTGCCGGTGAGGGCGACCCCGGCGCGGTCGAACCCGGTGAGGCGCGCCACCGCGGCCAGCGCCCGGTCGTCCTCGGCGTGCAGGCCGGACGACGGGACGCCCGCGCTCGCCGCGGAGGCGAGGCGGCCGATCGTCTCGACGACGTCGCGCGAGGGCGGACCGTAGCTGCCGAAGTTCAGGTACCCGACCGGCTCGGAGAACGACGCCAGGTACGCGTCGAGCGCCGGGTCGGACGTCACGCCAGCACCCGCTGCAGGAACTGCCTCGTGCGGGCCTCGCGGGGGGCGCCGAGCACCTGCTCGACCGGGCCCTGCTCGACGATGCCGCCGTCGGCCATGAAGACGACGCGGTCGGCGACCTCGCGGGCGAACTGGATCTCGTGCGTCACGACGAGCATGGTCATGCCGTCGCGGGCCAGGTCGCCCATCACCTTCAGCACCTCGCCCACGAGTTCGGGGTCGAGGGCCGACGTGGGCTCGTCGAAGAGCAGGAAGAGCGGCTTCATCGCGACGGCCCGCGCGATCGCCACCCGCTGCCGCTGCCCGCCCGAGAGCTGGCCGGGGTAGGCGTCGACCTTGTCGCCGAGGCCCACCCGCTCGAGGATCTCGACGGCCTCGCGCCGCGCCTCCTTCGCCGACCGACGTTGGACGCGCACGGGGCCCTCGAGCACGTTGCCCAGCACCGTCAGGTGCGGGAACAGGTTGAAGTGCTGGAACACCATCGCCGTGCGTGCCCGCTGCGCCGACAGCCGACGCTCGCTGAGCTCGTGCAGCACGCCGTCGCGCAGCTCGAAGCCCATCGGCTCGCCGCCGACCCAGACCTCGCCGGCGTCGGGCTCCTCGAGCCGGTTCAGGGTGCGGAGGAACGTCGACTTGCCGGCGCCGGACGGTCCGATGATGCAGACCACCTCGCCGCTGCTGACGGTCATCGACACGTCGCGCAGCACCTCGTGGCTACCGTACGACTTGCCGATGCCGACGGCCTCGAGGACGGGGGCGGCCCCGGCGGCCGGCACCGCGCCTCCTGGGGTCGTGTCGGTCGTGGTCACGGGGTGCTCCTGACGAGGGGTGCGCGGCCGAGGTCGGCGGCGACTTTGCGGCGGAGGGCGCGGGCGTTCGGCGGACCGCCGGGGCGGCGGTCCTGCCGGTCGAAGCTGCGCTCGAGGTGGTACTGGCCGACGCTCGCGACGCTGACGACGACCATGTACCAGATGGCCGCGGCGATCAGGGTCTCCATCACCTGCAGGTTGAACGAGGCGATGTTGTTGGCGGCCTTGATCAGTTCGAGGTAGCCGATGACCGACGCCATCGCGGTGCCCTTGAGCATGTTGATGAAGTCGTTGCCGGTCGGCGGGATGATGATGCGCATCGCCTGGGGCAGCACGATGCGCGCCATGCGCTGCGCCGGGGTCTGGCCGATCGACTGCGCGGCCTCGATCTGCCCGCGGTCGACGCTCTTGAGCCCCGCCCGCACGATCTCGGCCATGTAGGCGCTCTCGTTGAGGGCGAGGCCGAGGAACGCCGCGACGAACGTGGTCATGACGTCGTTCGTGCTGACGTCGACGAACACCACGTCGGTGAAGGGCACCCCGAGCTGCAGCCGCGGGAAGATCAGCGCGAGGTTGTACCAGAGCAGGATCTGCAGCAGCACCGGCAGGCCGCGGAACAGCCAGGTGTAGCCGGCCGCGAAGGCCTGGGCGACCGGGTTCTTCGAGATGCGCATCAGGGCGATGACGACGCCGATGACGACGGCGCTGACCTGCGCGACCACGGCGAGGACGATGGTGCCGACGAGGCCCTGCAGGATGATCGGCGAGACCAGGTAGTACGGGATGTCCCTGTACGAGATGTCGCCCTGCGACGCCCCGTACACGAGGGCGACGAGCAGCACCACGATCACGACGGCGCTCACCCACCGCCCCCAGTGCTTCAGGCGCACCTGCGGCAGCAGCTCGCGCCCGGGGCGCTCGGGCGGGCGGGACGAGGAGGCGCGGGTCGCGTCGCCGGCGCCGGCGCCCGTCGGTCGTGCGGTCGCCACCTACTTGCCGCCGTTGACGGTCGCCTCGGTGACGCTGCCCGAGGTGATGCCCCAGGCGTCGAGCACCTTGCCGTACGTGCCGTCGTCGATCAGCTCGTCGAGGGCGGAGGCGATGGCGTCGCGCAGCGCGGGGTCGTCCTTGTTGACGCCGATGCCGTAGGGGGCGCCGTCGATGACGTCGCCGGGCACGACCTCGAACGCCTGGCCGTCCTGGGCGGTCTTCGAGATGTAGACCGCGCTCGGCAGGTCGTTGACGATGGCGTCGATGCGGCCGGTGCGCAGCTGCGTCTGGTTCTGGCTGTCGCTGTCGGTCACGGTGATGTCGAGGGGCTCGTCGCCGTCGGTCTCGCACTGCGTGCTCGTGGCCTCGGCGAACTCCTGCTGGCTCGTGCCGGTCACCACCGCGATGGACTTGCCGCAGAGGGTGTCGGGCCCGGTGATGTCGGCCGGGTTGCCCTTCTGCACCATCAGGGTGATGCCCGAGGTGAGGTAGTCGACGAAGTCGATGGCCTGCTGACGCTCGGCGGTGTCGTTCATCGCGGCGATCGTCACGTCGACGCGGCCGGACTGCAGGCTGGTGATGAGCGAGCCGAAGTCCTGGTTCTGGTACTCGACGTCGAGGCCGAGCTTCTTGGCGACGGCCGTGATGAGGTCGTGGTCCGAGCCGACGACCGTCGAGCCGTCGGCCGCGTAGAAGTTGTTCGGCGCCGACTGGACGTTCGAGCCCACGACGAGCGTCCCGGCGTCCTTGATGTCGGCGGGCACCTCGGCGGCGAGCGTGTCGTCGACCTGGACGGCGTCGAGCAGGGCGCTCGTGTCGGGGATGCTCGACGCGGACGACGAGGTGGCGTCGCCGGTGGCGTCGCCGGGCTGCGGGGCGCTCGGGCCGCCGCAGGCGGTGAGACCGAGGGCCAGGACGGCGCCCGTGGCGACGGTGCCCCAGAGAGCGGAGCGGGAGCGGGTTCGGGTCATGGTCGAGCCTTTCGTGAGCGTCGTCGGTCATCGCAAGCTAGCCGAGTCGTCGGCAGGGTGAGAAGAAATTATCACAGCGCGAGGAACTTGTTACACACCGGTAACCTGGGCTCATGACGAGAGCCAGCAGCGCCACCGTGGTCGACCCGAGTCGCGTCCTGCGGGCGGAGTTCGAGCCCTACCTGCCGCTGATGGACTTCTTCGCCGAGCTGCTCGGGCCCCGGACCGAGGTCGTGCTGCACGACACGAGCGACCTGAGCCGCTCGATCGTCGCCCTGACCAACGGCCACGTGAGCGGTCGCAGCGTCGGCGGGCCGGCGACCGACCTGGTGCTCAAGGTGCTGCAGAACCACGAGCACGACGACCGCGACTACCTGGCGAACTACCTGGCCGAGTCGCGCACGGGCGGCACGTTCCGTTCGTCGACCTTCTTCATCCGCGACGCCGGCGGCGACGTCGTGGGCATGCTCTGCCTGAACATCGACGACGAGCCGTTGGCCCGGGCCCGCGACCTGCTCGTGGCGATCACGGCGACGACCGGGTTGGTCAAGGGGGCCGGGCCGGGCGGTGGGCCCGGGGCCGCGACGGGGGCGTCCGGGGCGGCGACGGGGTCGACGGCGCACCCGGCGGCGGCGCCCGTGGCCGAGCGGCTGAGCATGAACGTCGACGAACTCGCGCTCGACGGCGTCGCGCGGATCGTCGCCGCCCAGGGCGTCGAACCGCACCGCATGACGCCCGACGAGAAGGTCGCGGCCGTGCGCGAGATCGAACGGGCGGGGGTGTTCCTGCTCAAGGGCGCGGTGGCCCAGGTGGCCGAGGCCCTGCACGTGTCCGAGCCGACCGTGTACCGGTACGTGCGACAGGTGCGCCAGGGCGGCTGAGCGGGCCTACCGGTCGAGCCGGGCGACGAGTGCGCCGTGGGGTCTCGGCCCGGAGGGCGGGCCCGTCCGCGTGTGGATCTCGAGCACGTCGAACCCGGAGGCGCGAAGGGCGTCGGCGAGCAGGTCGGGCGACCAGCGCCAGGCGGTCGTGATCGCGTGGTCGAACGGTTCGACGGCGGCCCCGGCGAAGAACCCGACGAGCAGCCCGCCGCCGGGTCGGAGGACCCGCGCGAACTCGTCGAGGGGTCGACGGATCGTGCTCGGTTCGTGGTGGATCAACGAGTACCAGGCGAGGACGCCCGAGAACTCGCCCGGCCCGTACGGCAGGGCGTCGACGTCACCCAGGTCGAACGGCACGGCGGGGTGGGCACGGCGGGCGTACTCGACGAACTCGGGCACCTGGTCGACGCCGCGCACGTCGACGCCCCGGGCGGCGAGGTGCCCCGACCAGTGGCCGGGACCGCAGCCCGCGTCGAGCACGGGGCCGCCGACCGCCCTCGCCCACGACGTCACCAGGTGCTCGTCGGCCGGGTGCACCGACGACATCGAGCCGAGGTGCCGGGCGTACTCGTCGGCCCGCTCGGCGTAGCGCGCCCTGGCGTCCGATCCCATGCCCGAAGCCTAGGAGGCCGCCCCCGCCCGAGGTCGCACCACGTTCGCGTCGTCGAACCACGCTCCGGAGTGGTTCGACGACGCGACGGTGGTGCGACCTGGGCGGCGAAGGGCGGCGGGGTGGTGTGGCACCGCCAGGTGGACGTCGCACCGCCGAATGGGGCGGTGCGACGCTCACAGGGCGGTGCGACACGGGCAGGAGGCGCGGGTGCGGCGGGCGCGCACCCCGAGGAGGCGCGGCACCGGCGGGCGCGCACCCCGAGGAGGCGCGGGGTCGGCGGGCGCACACCCCGAGGAGGCGCGGGTCGGCGGGCGCGCACCCCGGCCGCGCGGGTCAGGACGCGGGTTCACGCGACGCGGCGTCGAGCGCCGCGGCGATGGCGTCGAGCTGGGGGAGGGCGTCGGCGATCGTCTCGTCGGTGCCCGTCGTCGAGAGGACGTACTGGTAGGCCTCGGTCAGGGTGCCCGTGGTGGCCTCACCCAGGGCCGTCAGGTGCAGGAAGAGGCTGCGGCGGTCGTCCGGGTGCCGGGTGCGGACGACGTGGCCCGACTTCTCGAGCCGGTCGACGACGGCGGTCGTCGCGCCCGTGCTGAGCAGCAGCTCGTGCGAGAGGGTGCCGGGCGTCAGGCCCGGTGCCTCGCCGATGGCCACGAGGGCCGAGAGCTCGGTGTGACCCAGTCCGATCACCTTCGCCGCGTGCAGCCGGTAGCGCCGGTGCGCCTCGTCGAGGGTCCGCAGGGTCGATGCGAGCAGCCGGACGGACTCCGGATGGTTCTCCGGGGTGGCGGGAAGGTCGGGGCTCACCGATGCAGGATATTCGAGCGCCGACCCGCGGGGTGCGGCACCGTCGCAGAACGGATGACCCAGTTCGGGGCCCCCGGCGGGGTCGCCGGGCGTCAGGCGACCTGGTGCACCACGTAGCTCGCGACGAAGCCGAGCACCGTGACCAGTCCGGTCAGCGTCTGCGTCTTGCGGAACGCCTCGGGGATCATCGTGTCGCAGATCATCGCGAGGATCGCCCCGGCCGCGAACGCCATCACGAACGACTGGCCGCCCTCGGGCACGCCGCCCAGCAGGGCGTACCCGCCGAGCGCGGAGAGGGCGCAGACCACGGCGATGCCCGACCACAGCCCGAAGACGTAGCGGGCGGACCGGCCCGACGACTTGAGGTCGGCCGTGCTCGACATGCCCTCGGGGAAGTTCGAGATGACGACGGCGACGAGCACCGCGACGCTGAGCGCACCCCCGCCCGTCAGGCTCACGCCCTGCACTGCGGTCTCGGGCACGCCGTCGAGCAACGCCCCGAGCGCGATGCCGAGGCCGGTGCCCGACCCGGCCGACCCCTGGCTGTGCCGCTTGCGGCGGAAGCCCCCGTGTTCGAGCAGCTGGTCGAGGACGACGTACACGACGGCACCGGCCAGGAACCCCGCGAGGGTCGGCACGAGGCCGCCGCTGCTCGTCGCCTCGTCGACGAGGTCGAACGACAGGGCGGAGATCAGCACGCCGGCGCCGAAGGCCATCACGAGCGCGACGACCTCGCGGGGCACCTTCACGAACCACGACACCACCGCCCCGACCACGAGCGAGAGACCCGAGAGCAGACCGGCGAGCGAGGCGAGGAGGAGCGGTGACGGCACGAGGTCAGGTCTAGTCCTCGGGGACGCAGGAGGCGCGGTGCCGGTCTCGATGGCCGGCACCGCGCCTCCTCGGGTCGCGGCTCAGTAGTCGATGCGGCCCCGGCGGTCGTGGAACTCGCCGGTGGGCCCGTCGGGGCCGAGCTGGGCGAGGGCGACCGTGGCGTCCGTGCCCTCGGTGACGGTCTGGTGGCCGCCGTGCCCGTTGAAGTCGGTCGCGGTGTAGCCCGGGTCGCTGACGTTCACCCGGAAGGTCGGCAGGTTCTTCGCGTACTGCACGGTGAGGGCGATCACGGCCGCCTTCGACGCGGCGTAGGGCACCGCCGCGACGGGGAACTCGTCGTGGCCCTCGGTGCTCAGCCAGCGCGGCCAGCCGACGCCCGACGCGACGTTCACGATCACGGGCCGGTCGGACCGTCGCAACAGGGGCAGCGCCGCCTGGGTGACGCGGACGATGCCGACGACGTTGACGTCGAGGACCTCCTGCATCGCCTCGGGCGTGAGGTCGTCGACGCCGGACGACGAACCGAGGACGCCCGCGTTGTTCACGAGCACGTCGAGCTCGGGCAGCGAGGCGAGGGCGGCGTCGACGCTCGCCTGGTCGGTGACGTCGAGCTGCACGGCGTGGGCGCCGAGGGCCCGGACGGCGTCGCCCGAGTCGAGGTCGCGCATGCCGGCGTGGACGGTGTGGCCGGCGTCGAGCAGGCGCCGGGCGGTCTCGAGGCCGAGGCTCTTGTTGGCCCCGGTGATCAGTGTGGTGGTCATGGAGCCATGCTGCGCCCCGACACCCACTGTGACCAGGCCCCGCACGACGGGAGGACCGCCGGTACCACCCTCGCGGGGCCGAGGCGGGGTCGGGGCCGACGGGCTGCCGCGGGCCGGGGGCGTCAGCAGCGGACCGCCGAGGCGAGCACCAGGGCGGTCACCTGGACCGAGGTCGTCGAGGTCGACGTGGCGGTCCACGAGCCGGCGAGCGTCGTGCGGACGGTGAGCGTGTAGCGGTTGCCGAGGGCGAGCAGGGCGCCCTGGTCGTAGGTGACCGAACGTTGGGTGCCCGCCGTCGTCGTCGCGAGGACCGTGCTGCCGTACATCAGCTCGAACTTGTCGGGGGCCTCGCCCGAGTACGACCAGCCGATCACGACGCCGCTCGAGCCGCTCGTGTTCGTGCAGGTCAGGGCCGTCGGCGCGACGACCGTCGTCGCCGTGAGCGAGCTCTGCGGCGACGTCGTCGTCGCCAGGAACGAGGCGGCGACGGCCTCGGCCGGCAGCATCAGTCCGATGGTCGACGTGGCGACCACGACGGCCGAGACGGCCGCGGTCGTCCGACGCCGTCGGGCCCGGCGGTGCAGCCGGCGGTGCAGGCGCCGGGGCGGCGTCGGGTTCTCGCGCCGCGCCTCCTCGTCCTGGCCCGCACGCCCGCCCCCGCCCGGAGGCGTCCCGTCGTCGTCGACGCCGGTCGCCTCGGAGGCGCGGCGACGCAGCGGGGAGTCGAGCGTCGTCAGCACGAGCAGCACCGCGAGGGCCGCCGCCGCGAGGCCGAGGTGCGCCCAGTCGCCCTCGCGCGCCCAGACGACCGGAAGCCCCACGGCGGGGACGCGGACCATCGCCACCCCGTGCACGGCGTCGCGCGCGACGGGACTCGAGTCGGCCGACGGGTTCGCGTCGCCCTTGGTGACGATGGCCCCGTCGACCCCGGGGGCGTCGAACCGGTGCAGACGGAGGTGGCCGGGCTGGTCGGGGTCGTCGAAGAGCAGCACCTGGCCCTGGTGCAGCGAGAGCGGGTCGACGGGTCGCGAGACGACGACGTCGCCCACGGGGATGCGGGGCGCCATCGAGCCGGTCATCACCGTGGTGGGCTGCCAGCCGAGCACCGCCGGGGCGACGGCCCAGAACGCGAGGCCGAGCAGGGCGGCGACGACCCCGCGGGCCACGGTCGCCACGACGATGCGCGACCAGTCGGCGAACCCCCCGGTGCCGACGGCGGCCAGCCCGGACGCGCCTGCCGAGGCGTGGCGCCTCGGCAGGGCGTGCGCGGGGTGCGTGCTCACGACGGCCTCTCGTCCGGTGCGGGTGCAGCGGGTCCGGGTGGCGGACTAGTTGTTCTGGGCCTCCCAGGTGAAGCCGAGCGAGGTGGTGGCCGACTGCAGCGAGTTCGCCGCGTTCGTGGGCAGCGCGTACGTGATGCGGTAGACCTTCGACTCGCTCGCGGCGCCCGTCGTGGTCCACGAGCCGACTCCGGTGGCGAAGGACGTGCGGCTGCCGGCGAAGGCGGCGAGGGTGCCCGTGTAGGCGGTGCCGTTCGTCGCGTCGGGCGTGAAGCCGGTGCACGAGCCGAAGCCGCCTCCGGTGCCCTGCTCGACCGTGAGGGTGAGGGCCGTCCCGAGCGGGGTGTTCGCCGTGCCGCCCGTGCCGTAGAGGACGACGTTCGAGGGCAGCGACCCCGTCGACGTCACCTTGATGCAGTTCGAGGCGGTCGAGCCGGGCTTGAGGTTCGTGGCCGTGAACAGCGCGGCGTTCGCGTCGTCGTCGGCGAGGGCGACCGTGCCGGCCGTCCAGTTGCTCGTCGGGTTGGTCGTCGTCGCCGAGAACGCCGAGTACGACGCGGCCGAGACGAGCACGCCCGAGACGACGAGGGCGACGGGGACGCCGACGAAGGCGGCGAGACGGGCGGCGCGGGGCGTGGAGATGGGCATGGCGGTGCTTCCTGATCCTGGAACGACGGTGACGGCGAGGCGGCGGGAGCACGGAGCGGTCGGGCGCGACTGGTGAGATCGCGGACGACCGGGCCGCTCGAGGGTGGTTGGCCCTCGACGTCTGCCGGGTGGTTCGGTCACAAAGATAAGTGACACTCGACCGGGAGGCAAGAGCCTGTCGCGTCAGTGGTCGAGGGCGGCGCGGGCACGCTCCTTGATCGCCGTGATCACCTCGGTCTTGGCGTCGGCGTAGTCGTTCATGTCGTCCCAGGGCCGGTCGAGCAGCTCGCGCTTCGTCGACGCGTACAGGTCGCGGTCGGCGGCGTCGGCGCGCAGGTGGTCGCGCAGAAGGAGGTACTCGTCGACCGCCGTCGCCCCGCGCTCGTAGACGTGGACGTGCACGTCGCGCTCGGGTGTCCGCACGAGCCGGTGCCCGGGCTCACGCACCCGCAACTCGTAGCCCGTCGCGAGCAGCGGGTCGAGGTAGTCCTCTTCGGCCGTGATGTCGGGCACCACCACCACGACGTCGACGATCGGCTTGGCGGCGAGCCCCGGCACCGACGTCGAGCCGATGTGCTCGACCTGGACGTCGCCGCCCGACGGGGCCAGGGCCTCGACGATGCGGCGGCGGTGCGCCTCGAACGCGGCGGGCCAGCGCTCGTCGTAGTCGTGCAAGGTGATGCGCACCGGCTCGGCACCGCCCACGAGGTCGAGGGTCGTGACGTCGGGGCGGCGGGGCGTTCGGTCGGCGGGCATCAGGAGATCTTGCCAGACGGAACGGACACCGATGCCCGGTCTAGTCCACGACGAGGCGGATCTGCGCCCCGTCGGGCAGGTCCGCGATCTGACGCGCGATCGATCCGCGCAAGCCCATGCCCTCGGCGGCCGGCAGGTTCGCCAGATTCTCGACCTCGTACGCTCCGCCGAGCACGAAGAGCTGTCGAGGGACGAGGCGGTGGTCCAGGGGCAGGGGCCCGTTCGCCACCTGCCACGCATGGCCCAGGGGATGACCCGTGGTCGACTCGTGGTCCGCGAGGACGGCAGCGGCCCACGACTCCACCGTGGGTTCGAAGTGCTCCCTCGCTCCTGTCTCGGGGTCGAAGGTCCAGACGGCGTCCCCGTCGAGTGCGAACTGCACGCCGAAGACGTCCTCGGCGAAGAACGTCAGGCCCGAGGCGAGGTCGCCGTACTCGTGACGCCAGAGGGACGCGGCGTTCCACTCCTCGAGCGACGTGACCGCCGACGGGCCGGTCGGGAAGACGTGGAGGGCCGACTCGAAGGCGTGGAAACCGTTCCTCCGACCGAGCAGCGCGTCGAGGTGGTCGTGTCCTGTCGACGGCCTCGCGTCGTCGGCGCCCAGCGGCGGGCCCGCGATGGCGAGCAGGTCGTCGATGGCGGTCATGGTCTCGCTTCCGGGTGACGAACGTCCGGTCCGACGTGGGTGCTCGGTGCTGGGTGCACCGTCACGGGTCGACCGTAGTGCACGGTTCGGTTCGCGATCGCTGAGGCGCCGTGCCGGGGGTGGGGTGGGCCTGCGCGCCGTCCGTCGACGACGTCGGTCCCCGGTCGGGGGATTCCGGCTCGTCCTTTCGACCGTCAGGATCAGGGCGGTCGACGATGCGCACGAGGGAGGGGCCGCGATGGGGGTGGCCAGGGACGAGGCAGTGCTTTCCGAGCCTGCGGCGCGGCGGTCGCGGAGCCCATGGTCGCTCGCCGGCGTCGTCGGTGGCGCGGCGATGCTCGGGGCCGTCTCAGGGACAGTCGTCCCGTTCGTCGTCTTCGTCGTCCCCTCACTCGGTGACACGCAGCTCGACGGCGTCCTGTCCGGTTCGCCGCAGGGTCTCGGCATGGTCGTCTGGATGCTCCTCGCAGCCTGGGCCGTCCCCGTCGCCGCGGGAGTCGGACTCTGGGTGGGGCTGATCGGGTGGCTCGGGCACGCGTTCGTCGTGCGCAGCGTCCACCGGCACGCCGGGTCCCGTCAGAGCAGGAGCGGCGCCCGCACACGCGTGGACGGGACGCCGTAGATTCGGTCCGGGACGGCCCGCCGACGAGAGGACGACGATGGAGTTCCGCTTCGACGGCGACCTGTGGCGGTGGGAGAGCCGGCGCGCCTTCTACACGTTCGTCAGCCTGCCGCCCGAAGTCGAGGACCACGTGCTCATGGTGGCCGGCGACCTGCTGCGCGGCTGGGGGTCGGTCCGCGTGGAGGCGCGGATCGGGTCGTCCACGTTCGCCACGTCGGTCTTCCCCCTCGGCGACGACGCCGCCTACGCCCTGCCGGTGAAGCGGGCCGTGCGCGACGCCCTGGGCGTCGGGGTGGGCGACACCGTCAGCGTGACGCTGCGCCTGCTCGACTTCTGAGCCGCCTCAGGGCCGGGCGTCCGCGTCGGAGTCGGCCCGCGCCTCCTGCGGGGTCTCGGCCTGCGCCTGCAAGCCGGCCCGCGGTGCGGCGTCGGCCTCGGCCGCGTGCGCTCGGGCGTACCGCCGCGCCCGGGCGATGCGGATGAGGGTCCACGGCAAGAACGCGACCAGCACCACGACGAGCAGGACCAGCAGGGGCAGGGCGAACGGGCTGGTGCCCGACAGCAGCCCCTGCACCTGCTGGATGGCGAGTCCGGCGTAGAGCATGACGAGGTACGCCAGCTGGAACGGGAGCGTGACGGCGACCACCTGGGCGTACCGCGCGGCGGCGACCCGCTCGCCGGGATCGAGGTCGACCGCCTTGCCCCGGAGGACCACCCTGCCGACCTTCTGCACGAGTGCGGGGTCGCGGCCCGTGGCCTCCCGCAGGGCCCGGTTGAACGACAGCGTCGTCGTCACGCAGGTGATCGCACCCGCGAAGAACGCCAGCGCCACGGCGAAACCGAGGCCGCTCGGCAGGATGTCCGACAGCCCGTCGACGGTGGTGGAGACCACGACGGCGACCACCAGGCCGACCACGAGCGCCCCGGCGAACACGGCGGCCACCGTCACGACCTTGCGGGTGATCTCGCGCCGGGTGATCGGGACCCAGGTCGGCCTCGGGTCGCGCGACGCGTCGTCCCGTCGCTGCAGCGCCGGCCCGACGACGAGCGCGACGGCGGTCAGGAGGGCGCCGCCTCCGGCGAAGACGACCACGAGCCACCACGGCGACCCGTTCAGCACGGCGTAGGCCACGACGGCCGCGACGCCCGACAGCTCGGCCAGCACGACCCCGACGATCCACCGCCTCAGGAGGCGTCGGCGGGCCGGGTCGCCCCCGAAGTCCCAGTACGCGGTGAGCGAGCCGAGCGTCAGCGGCCCGAAGACGAGGGCCACCAAGCCCACGGTCGCGAGGAAGAGGGTCCAGTCGACCCGGGGAGGCGCGGCGAAGACGACCAGGAGCGTCCCTCCCAGCGCGAGCGCGCTCGAGACGAGGACGGAGACGATGAAGGCGGCGATGCGCACGGGTCGGGACCTTTCGGGCGGTCGCGCACGGCTCGGGCACCGATGCTGACGACTCCTCGACAACCTACCGGCTCGCCGGTCCCGAGGTCGGGCCGGTCGCGGGGGCCGCGTCGAGTCGGGCACCCGGGTCTTGACGGCTAACCGGGGCAGGGCCACTGTGTGCGTCACCACCTGACGACCGTCCGAAGGAGGACCCGATGGCCATGATCTTCGTCAACCTGCCCGTGACCGACCTCGACCGTGCCAAGACGTTCTACACGGCCCTCGGGTTCACCATCAACCCGCTCTTCACCGACGACAACGCGGCCTGCGTGATCGTCGACGAGGACCACAGCGCGTTCATGATCCTGACCCGCGAGTTCTTCCAGACCTTCACCGACCTGCCCGTCGGCGACCCGACGGCCGCGGCGTCCGTCGCGACCGCCGTGATGCTCGACTCCCGCGACGACGTCGACGCGACCGTGACGGCCGGCCTCGGCGCCGGAGGCACGGAGGCGCGCCCGGCCACCGACCACGGCTTCATGTACCAGCGCCAGCTGACCGACCCCGACGGCAACATCCTCGAGTTCGGCTGGATGGACCCTCAGGCCGCCGAACAGGGCCCCGAGGCCTACGCCGAGCAGCAGGGCGCCCCCGACCCGGGCTGACGCCGCGTCCGGTGCCCGCTCCCGACGATCGAGGGGGCAGGAATCGTCCTTCGACCGCCGGTGAAGGACGTCTTCCGCCCACTCGACGAAGGACGTCTTCCGCCCACTCGACGGGCGCCTCGCGGCTGCGGTCAGCGCGCGAGCGTGTCGCGCGGGTACTCGTCGAAGCGCTCGGCGTAGGCCCCCGCGAAGCGGCCGAAGTTGCCGAACCCCCACCGGCGGGCGACGTCCGACACGCGCGTCTCGGTCGGGGCGGCGGCGAGCAGCTCGTCGTGGGCGCGGTCGAGCCGCACCTGCCGCAGGTAGGCCGCCGGCGACGTGCCGAGGTGCTCCTTCATCGAGGTCTGCAGGGTGCGGGTGTGCATGCCCGACGCGGCGGCGATGTCGGCCGGGGTCAACGGCTCGGCGGCGTGGGCGTGGATGTACTCGACCGCGTGCCGCACCCGGGCGGCCTCCTGCGTGCGCAGGCCGACCGGCACGTCGACGGCGCGCCACGGGAACAGGTCGAGCAGCGACCGGGCCAGGGCCAGCTGTGCCTCGAGCCGCATGATCGGCGAGGCCTGTTCGGCCACGACGGCGGCGGCGCTCGAGCCGACCGTGGCGCGCCAGGCGGCGACGGCCTCGGGGCGGGGCGTGACGGCGTAGTCGAACACGATCCGTTGCGAGGGGCCGCCGTGTCGTTCGGCGGCCGTCTGCTCGAGGAACGCGGTGCCCAGCTGCACCATGCTGTTGCGGCGAGGCGTCGACTCGAACGAGAAGGCCTCCTCCGCCGGCATCAGGAACGGCGTGGCGCCGTCGCTCGTGAAGGTGTGCCCGCGCTGGTGCAGGGTCGTGCGACCGCTGCGGTTCCACGCGACGATGTACTGCCCGGGGAAGGGGATCTCGCCCCGCATGGGCGCCGAGAACGACGAGGTCTGCAGCACGAGCCGGTCGTCGCCCGCGAGAACGTACGAGTACTCGAAGGGGGCGTCGGTCGCCTCGGACTCGAACCGTCGGCCGCGGTAGTGGGTCTCGAGCCGCCTGGTCGCCTCGCGCAGGTCGGTGCCGCCGTCCTGCACGCGCCGGTAGGTCGTCTCGGTGCCGCCCGTCAGGTCGACGGGGGCCGGGGTGACGCCACCGGTCGCGTCGGGCTCTCCGTCGGGCTCGCTGACGTAGAAGCTCGGCATGGTGGTCCTCTCGATCCGTCGTGCGCTGCCGCCATGGTGGAGGACGGCACACGATGAGGACGGTCGCCGGGGCCGGAACGTCACGAAAAAGTCGTGCCGGGGTGCGCGAGCCGTGCGCAGCCCCCGACGACGAGGAGGCGCGGTGCCGTCGCGCCGCGCCACCTCGTCCCGTGGGTGGTCGCGTCAGTCGGCCGTCGCCACCGCGACCTCGTTCGGCGTGACGTCGAGCTCGGTCGACGTCAGCACCTCGCCGGTGGTCAGGTCGACCGCGTGCACGCCGTTCGTGGCCGGCTCGGTGACGTAGCCGACGTCGCCGGCGACGACGATCGCGGGGTGGGCGTCCTGCCAGTCGACCGGCCCCTCCCACGCCTCGATCACGGGCCACGACGCCGTCAGCTCGCCCGTCGCGGGGTCGAGCACGTGCACGGCGCCGTCGGTGCCGATCAGGTAGGCGAGGTCGCCCGGGCCGCGGGCGACGCCCCGGAAGGTGTACTCGACGCCCTCGGGCAGGTCGACGACGTCGAGGGTGTCCGCCTCGGTGTCGATCAGGGTGACGGCGTGCAGCAGGTAGCCCTCGGCGTCGGGGTCGTCCTTGTGGTCGCCGACCACCACCGGGCTGGTCTCGCTGACGTACGCGTTGCCCATGCGCCCGTACGGCTGCGAGGGCGAGTCCAGCTTGGTGATCGTGCCGTCGTGGTAGACCAGCGCGCCGTCCTCGCAGCCGAACACGACGGCCTCGTCGGCCGCGGTGCCCTCGCCGTGGACGCCGGGGCACTGGTCGCTCTCGGCCACGACCGCGCCGTCGGCGTCGCGCACCTCGATGCCCGTGCGCCCGTCGGCGTCGCCGACCGTCGTCAGGAACGTGCCGTCCTCGAGCACGACCGAGACGCCGTGGTGCGCCTCGACGCCCTCGACGGTCTCGGTGACGGGCAGCTCGCCGTCGGCCACGGCGGCCGTCAGGTCGGCCGACCGGAACACGGTCGTGTCGCTGGTGCCGTCGGCGTAGAGCACCGTCGTGCCGCCGTGCCGGACGACGTGGCCGGCCGTGTCGGCGTCGAAGACGAGGTCGGTCAGCGCGGGCTCGTCGGCGCTGCCCGCCGCGGTGTCGAGCACCTGGAAGCCGGCGCTCGTGGTCACCAGCACGTGACGACCGTCGCCGGCCGCGTTCAGGCGGGTGAACTCCTCGGACCCGAAGTCGCCGACCGGCTCGAGGGTCTCGCCGTCGAGCACGACGACGCGGCCCTCGGACGAGACGGCGAGGCGGGGGCCTGACGAGGAGGCGCGGGTCGCGTCGGCGCCGTCCGTGGCGTCGGACGCGGTGCCCGGCCCGCCGGTCGAGCAGGCGACGAGGGTCGCGGCGACGCCGAGGGCGAGCAACGTGCCGCCCGTCCGTCGCAGGTGGGGGGTGCGCATGGGAGTTCCTCTTTCTGGTGGACGGGCGCTCAGGGGGAGAGCCCGGTGGCGATGCGCTCGGTGTCGACGCGCATCATGGTCAGGTAGTCGGGGGCGTCGCCGTCGGCCGCGGTGAGCGACTCGGTGAACAGCTCGACGACGTCGACGTGGACGTCCGCCTCGCTCGCCAGGGCCTGCACGAGCCGGTCGGGCGACGACGACTCGGCGAAGACGGTCGGCACGCCCGTCCTCTCGACGGCGTCGACCAGGTCGGCGAGGTCGGACGCCGACGGGGCCGCGAGCGTCGTGCCCCCGGGGATCACGGCACCGACGACGTCGAAGTCGAAACGCTCGGCGAGGTAGCCGAACACGTGGTGGTTCGTCACGAGGGCGCGGCGGTCGGCCGGGATCGCGGCGAAGGCCGTGCTCATCTCGGCGTCGAGCCGGTCGAGGGCGGCGCGGTAGTCGGCCGTCCGGGTGGCGAGGAGGGCGTCGTCGACGCCGTCGACCTCGGCGAGCACCGGCTCGAGCGCGTCGACGACGTCGAGCATGCGTCCGGGGTCGGTCCAGAGGTGCGGGTCGGGCGTGCCGGCCGCGTCTCCCTCGCGGTACTCGAGCACGTCGATCGCGTCTCCCGCGACGAAAGCGGGCGCGCCTGCGTCGACGGCCGCGTCGAGGTGCTGCTGCAGCCCCTCCTCGAGGCCGAGGCCGTTCGAGACGACGAGGTCGGCCGCCCGCATGCGGGCCGCCTGCCGTGCCGAGATCTCGAACGAGTGCGGGTCGGCGTCCGGCGCCATCAGCGTGACCACCTCGGCCTGGTCGCCGACGAGCTCGCCGACGACGTCGCCGAGGATGTTCGTCGACACGACGACGGTGGGGCGGTCGTCGCCCGCGGGTGCGCAGGCGGTGAGGGCCAGGACGGCGGCGGCGGTGAGACCGGCGACGAGGGCTCGCGACCGGCTCACCGGCCGGTCTCCGCGACGAAGGCCGGCTCGGTCCCGGTCTCGAAGCTGCGGGCGACGCGCGCGTCGTCGGCGGGGTCGATCTCGTGCAGCATCCCCTCGACCGGGGCCGAGAGGTAGGCCCGCTGCTGGTCGGCGATCAGGGTCGGGGTGTGGCCCACGGCGAGCGAGTCGGCGACGAGCGGCGCCGTCTCGGCCACGATCGCGCCGGTGCCGCCGTCGAGGACGAGCACCCGGCCGTCCCGGGCGAGGGCGAGGAGGCGCTGGTCGGCGTCGTCCACGGCGGTCACGTGCGCCAGCGGGGTCGGTGCGGGCAGCAGCGTCCAGGCACGGGCCCGGGTGTCGAGCAGCCAGACGCCCTCGGAGCCGGCGAGCGCGGCCACGGTGGGTCGCCCCTCCCGGTTGTCGAAGGCCGTCGCCGGGGCCGCGGTGGCGCCCTGCGGGTAGGGGATGCGCTCGACCACGAGCTCGTCGTCGACGACCGTCGCGAGCCGGGCGCCGTCCCTGCAGCCGATGACGGCGCCGACGCGGGTGGTGATCGTGCCGGCCGCGTCGGGGCAGGTCTCGCGGAGGCCGGTCTCGTCGCCGTCGGCGGTGCGGCCGACCAGCGTGGTCCGGTCGCCGCGGCCCTCGGTGACCAGGGCGAACGATCCGACGGGCACGACCATGCCGTCGCCCGGTTCGCCGTCGAGGCGGAACCGCTCGCGCAGCTCGCCACGCGACAGGGCCTCGGTGTCGAGCAGGACGGCGTCGCCCGAGCCGGCGAAGTGCACGCCGGTCGAGCCCGAGGTCGAGAGGTTCGTCGTCGCGACGGTCGCCGGGCCGTCCCCCTCGACGGTGCCGAGCAGGCGTGGCTCGGCCCGGTAGTAGTGGAAGTGGTCGACGTGGTCCCAGGTCCACGCGCCGCTGTCGATGACCTCGACGCCGTCCCCGGTCTCGGCGAACAGGTACCGGCCGTCGGTCGACACGGCGGTCGGGGCGCCGACCGAGCCGAGCCCGGTGACGGACCCGTCGAGCAGGTCGAGGTGGCCGACGGTGCCCGAGGGGTCGATCGTGGTCAGGCCGAGGCGCGGTTCGGGCAGTTCCTCGGCACCGGCCACGGCGCCGTGGCCGTCGCCGGACCCGCCGGTCGGGGCGTCCGCGGCGGGGCCGGTGCCGTCGGCGGCGGGGCCGGTCGAGCAGGCGACGAGCCCGAGGGCGAGCGCGCCGACCACGCAGGTCGAGAGGAGGGGGGATCGCATGCGGTCCTTCCGGGAGCGGGTGGGTGGGCTGGACAGGTGGGTGCGGCGCCCACGGGCGGGGTGGGTCAGGCCGTGACGGCGTCGGTCGCCGGGAGGTGCGGGCCGGGTCGTCCGGACCGCCGTCGGCTCACGACGGCGCGGCCGGCCCCCGACAGCCCCGCGAAGGCGACGGACGTCGCCGCGATCGACGCTCCCGCGGCCGTCGCGGCGTGCCAGGAGACGAGCAGACCCACGGCCACGGCGAGCACCCCCACCCCGGAGGCGAGCGCCATGCGGGCGGGCAGGCGCGTCGTCCAGGGGCCGGCCGCGACCGCCGGTGCGAGCAGCAGGCCGACGACCAGCAACGAGCCGACGGCCTGGTACGAGGCGACGACGGCGAGGGTGACGAGCCCGACGAGGACGGCCTGCGCCGACCGCGGCCCCAGCCCGAGCACGGCGGCCAGGCGGGGGTCGAGCGCGAGGGCCACGAGCGGGCGGTGGAACACGGCGGCCACGACCACGCCGACCACGGTCGCCGCGGCGAGCAGGGCGAGGTCGGTGGCCGAGATCGCGAGCACGTCGCCGAACAGGATCGACGTGGCGTCGGTCGCGAAGCTGCCCGAGTGCGAGACGACGACGACGCCGAGCGCGAGCATCGCGACGAACAACAGGCCGATGCTCGTGTCGTACGACAGCCGCCCGCGGCGCTGCAGGGCGGCGACGCCGAGGCTCATGACGACGGCGCTGACCGCGCCGCCGACCAGGACCGGCGCGCCGAGCACCGTGGCGATCGCGACGCCGGGCAGCAGGCCGTGGGCGAGGGCCTCGCCGAGGAAGGCCATGCCCCGCACGACGACCCAGGTGCCGACGACGCCGCAGAGGACGGCGACGAGGCCGCCGCCGACGAGGGCGCGCTGCACGAAGTCGAACGAGAACGGCTCGAGGACGGCGGGGGAGAGGAAGGGCACGAGACACGACCGTAGCTGAGAATGAGAACGCTTATCAACTAGGGTGGTGGCATGCCGACCGTCACCCGTCCCTCGTCCCTCGCGCGCCTCCGGGGCGTGGGCGTCTCGTACGGCGACCGCGTCGCCCTGGCCGACGTCGACCTCGACGTGCCCGCGGGTGCCGTCACGGTGGTCGCCGGACCCAACGGCGCCGGCAAGTCGACCCTGCTCGAGGTCGTCGCCGGCGTCCGACCGCCGACCTCGGGGACGCGTGCCGTGACCGCGACGGCCGCCTTCGTGCCGCAGCGCACGTCGGTCTCCGACCGCCTGCCGCTGACCGTGCGGGACGTCGTCTCGGTCGGCGCCTGGGGCCGGGTCGGCCGGTGGCGCCCCCTGGATCGTGGCGCCCGGGCCGCCGTCGACGAGGCGCTCGTCCGTCTGGACGTGGCCGACCTCGCCCGGCGCCCCTTCGCGGCCCTGTCGGGAGGCCAGCGGCAACGGGCGCTCCTCGCCCACGGCCTCGCCCGCGGTGCCCGCCTGCTGCTGCTCGACGAGCCGACGACGGGCCTCGACGCCGCCAGTGCCGCCCGCATCCTGACGACGCTGTTCGACGAGGCGGCCCACGGCACGGCCGTGCTCGTCGTCTCGCACGACCCGACGCTGATCGGTGCCGCGCACCGCGTCGTCCGCCTCGGGGCGGGTCGCGTCGTCGCCGGTCCGGGCGACGGGGGCGACGGGGACACCGGGCGTCCCGTCGCGGACGAGGGCGGCGCCGCCCCGTCGGCCCCGGGCCACCGGGTGCGAGGTGGCGGTGGCGACGAGGAGGCGCGGTGCGGCACAGTGGCGTCGTGACCGACCGCAGACCCGCGCCCGAGCCCCTCCCGTCCGCCGACCCGTCGTCCTCGGTCCCGTCCGCCGACCCGTCGTCGGCCCCGTCCGCCGACGTCCTGCACCTGACGGCCTTCGCCGTCGGCCCCGGAGGTGGCAACCCCGCCGGCGTGGTGCTCGACGCGTCGGCCCTGACGGCCGTCGACATGCTGCGGATCGCGGCCGAGGTGGGCCACGCCGAGACGGCCTTCGTGGTCGACGCGTCCGTCGCCGGCGACGACCGGCGCGTGGCCGTGCGCTACTTCTCACCCGGGGCCGAGGTGCCGTTCTGCGGGCACGCGACGATCGCGACCGCGGTCGCCCTGGCCGAGCGACGAGGGGTCGGGGCGTTCACGCTCGACACCGCGGTCGGGCCGGTCGTGATCGAGACGGCGCGGGGTGACGGTTCCGGCGACGGTGCCCGGGGCCCGGTGACGGCGTCCTTCACGAGCGTCGAGCCGGTCGTGCGCGACCTCGACCCGGCCGTCGCCGACCGCCTGCTGGCGCTCCTCGGTCTCGTGCGCACCGACCTCGACGACCGACGTCCCCTGCGGGAGTCGTTCGCCGGCAACCGTCACCCCGTGGTGGCGGTCCGCGAGCAGCGGGTCTTCGACGGCTTCGGCTTCGACCCGGCCGCCCTCCGGGCCCTGATGGACGAGCAGGGCTGGGCCGGCACGGTCACGGTGTTCTGCGACCAGGGCGTCGACGAGTCCGGTGCGACCGTGGTCGAGGCGCGCAACCTCTTCCCGGTCGGCTCGATCACCGAGGACCCTGCCACGGGCTCGGCGGCCGCGTCGCTGGGCGGGTACCTCCGCGCGCTCGACCTGATCGCGCCTCCTGCCCGGGTCGTGGTGCGGCAGGGCCGGCACGTGGGCCGGCCGAGCCTGCTCGTGGTCGACGTGCCCGTCACCGGCGGCATCACCGTGACGGGCACGGCGACGCCCCTGCCCGACGCGCCGGCCCGCTGAGCGGCTGACCCGTCCTGCCGGGCCGTCGCTCAGGCGCCGCACGACGATGAACCCCGTTTCGAACGACGAACCCGGATGTTTCCGGGTGCATCGTTCGAAACGGGGTTCGAGGCGCGTCGCGGGTCAGTCGCGGGTGAGTCGACGACGGCGCACGACCAGGGTCGCCGCCCCCGCCAGCACGAACAGCAGGGCCGCAGCCGCCGCCCACCGGGCGTCGGACCCGGTGAAGGCGAGTTGCCCGTCCACCCCGGCGGGGCCCGAGCCCTGCCCGACGGGCGTCACGCCGGTGCCGGGGTCGGCCGGCGACCCGGGGGCGCCGGGCTCGATCGGCGTCCCGGGGGCACCGGGCGTGCCCGGGTCGCCGGGCGTCCCGGGGTCGCCGGGCGTGCCGGGGTCGCCGGGCGTGCCGGGCTCGGCCGCGACGCCGGGGAAGGTCCCGGCGCGCAGCGAGAACCCGTCGGTGTCGTTGTCGTCCGCGTAGAAGGTCTGGCGGGACCCGTCGACGCTCGTCGCCGCCGGGGCGATGGCGAAGCCCTCGTTGGCGAGCCCCCGGTCGGCGTTCGCCGGGGCGTCGTAGACGACGTCCTCGGCGAAGGCGCCCGCCTCGTCGACCGAGAACAGCGCGGTGCGACCCGAGCAGGCCTCGTCGCAGACGACCCAGAGCGCGTCGAGGTCGGCGTCGAACTGCAGGTCGGCGACCAGGGCGAACGACGTGGCGACCGTGGCCACCCGCTCGAACGACCCGTCGGCCATCAGGGCGTAGGCGTAGACGCTCGCGGTGCCCTCGACGCCGACGAAGAACAGCCCGTCGCCGTGGCCGGCGTAGGTGGCCGGGTCGTAGGAGGCGCCGGTCGCCTCGTCGACGAAGCCCGCCTCGGTCAGCCACGCGTCGGGCACCCAGGTGATGCCCTCGAGGCCCGCGTTCGCTCCCAGTCCGGGGAAGTCCGCCGCGAGGTTCCACTCGTCCGTCGCGACGAGGGTCGTGGCCGATCCGGCCGCGGTCACGTCGTAGCGCAGCACCGAGGGGCAGCTGACCGAGCCGGAGGCGTTGTTGCGCTCGGTCGAGACGTAGACACCGCCCGCCGACGAGTCGTCGGCCACGGTGACGCCCTCGGCGTCGACCACGTCGGACGCGACGCCGCTCGGGTAGAGCAGCCTCTTGCCCGCGGCCCAGCCGTCGGTCGTCTGCGGCGCCAAGCCGCCGGTGCCGTCGGTGCCGTCGGTGCCGTCGGAGACGATGCGGTAGAGCAGGCCGTCGCCGTTCTGCACGGCCCAGAGCGTGCCGGGGGTCGCGGTGCCGGTCGGCTCGTAGTCGAGGCCGCTGAGGTCGCCGGTGAAGGTGCCCTCGTCGTCCAGGGGGACCTCGTCGGGTCCACCGGGCCAGGCCGACGGCACGGTCACGCCTGCGAAGGTGTTCGTCGTGCCCTTGGTGGGGGCCGACGTGACGGCGAAGTCGCCCGTGCCGTCGGGGCCGCGGCCGTAGGTGGTGGCGGCGTGCGTCGTCCACGAGTACTCGTCCGCGACGGTCGAACCGTCGGCTGCCGTCGTGCCGTCCGGCAGCAACAGGCGCACCGAGTCGGCGCCGCCCAGCCCGAAGTCGAAGCCGGCCGTGGTCGGGGTGGCCTCGTCGAGCACGACGAACCCGCCGGGCGCGACGACCGTGCCGGCCGGGATCACGTAGCGGTGCGTCGGGTCGGAGTCGGTCAGCACGTAGCCGCCGAGGTCGACCGACGTGGTGCCCACGGTGGTGAGCTCGACCCAGTCGCCGGGCGCGCCTCCCTGGCTCTCGACCTCGTTGACGCGCACGGGCGACGAGCAGTCGTTCGCCGCGCCCTTCGTCGAGGCGGTCGTCGTCGTGAGGTCACCGGTGCCGTCGGGGCAGCGGCCGTAGCTGACGGTGCTGTGGACGCTCCAGGCGTACGAGGCGACGAGCGTGCCGGCGGTGTCGAACAGGCGTGCCGAGTCGGGCTGGCCGAGCCCGAAGTCGAAGCCGACCGGGTTCGAGCCCGAGGCCTGGTCGATCACGAAGAACGCGCCGGGGTCGACGACCGAGCCCGCGGGCAGGGTGAAGGGGGTGCGGACGTCGTCCTCGTCACGGAACGTGTAGCCCGACACGTCGACGGGAGCGGTGCCGACGTTCGTCAGCTCGACCCAGTCGGTGTCGTCGCCGTTCGACTCGACCTCGTTGACCACCACGTCGGTGGTGGCGGGCTCGGCGGGGACGGGGTCGGGGGCGGTCGGCGTGGTGGGGTCGGTCGGGGCCGGCGCCGTCACGCACGAGTTGGCGACACCCCGGGTGCCCGCCGCGGTGGTCGTGAACTCGCCCGTGCCGTCGGCGCACCGGCCGTAGGTCGTCGTCGGGAACTTCGTCCAGGCGTACGAGTCGAGCAGGGTGGCACCGTCGGCGGCGTACAGCCGGACGGCGTCGTCGCGTCCGAGCCCGTAGGCGGCGGTGCCCCACACGGCGTCGTCGGCCACGTCGACGACGAGCCGCTCGCCCGCGGCCAGGACGGTGCCGGCGGGCAGGGCCAGCGTGCGGGTGTCGTTGCTGTCACGCAGCACGAAGCCCGACACGTCGGTCGAGGCCTGGCCGGTGTTGAGCAGCTCGACCCAGTCGTCGGTCGTGTCGATCTCGTTGACGACGACGTCGGCGTCGGCCGCGAGGGCGGGCAGGGCGCTCGTGGCCACGAGCCCGGCGGCGGCGATCGAGCCGGCCAGGGTCAGGGCGCCGAGGCGGAGCAGGGGCGTGCGCATGCGGGGGTCCGTTTCGTCGGGTGTGGACCGAACCATCTCGGACGGAGGCGACGTGCAGGTGAACGAGCCGTGAACGGGGTTCGCCGTCAGGGCGGGCGCCCCGCCTCGAACCCCGTCCACGAAGACGAACCACGGAAGAACGGGGTTCCTCTTCGCGAACGGGGTTCGGCGGGCCCGCGCCGACCCGCGCCGCGCCGCCCCGCGCCGCCCCGCGCCGCCCCGCGCCGACCCGGACCGGCCCGGCGGGACTAGCGTCACGGGCATGGCATCCGAGGCGACGACCCTGCGGGTGGGCGACCGCGACGTCCGCATCAGCAGTCCGTCGCGCGTGCTCTGGCCCGACCTCGGCGTGACGAAGCTCGACCTGGCCCGGTACCTGGTCGAGGTCGGCGGACCGTTCGTCGCGGCCAACGGCGACCGGCCGATCTCGCTGCAGCGCTTCGGTGGCGACGTCGACGGCGACCAGTACTTCTCGAAGAACCCGCCGCGCGGCACCCCCGACTACGTCCGGGCCGTCGACGTCACCTACCCGAGCGGCCGGGTGCACCCCCAGCTCGTGATCGACGAGCCCGCCGCGGCCGTCTGGGCGGCCCAGATGAACACCCTGGTCTTCCACCCCTGGGCGAGCCGCGCCGAGCAGCCCGACCTGCCCGACCAGCTGCGCATCGACCTCGACCCGCAGCCGGGCACGAGCTTCGCCGACGCCGTGACCGCGGCGCTCGACCTGCGGGCCGTGCTCGACGAGGCGGGGCTGACCGCGTTCGTCAAGACCAGCGGCAACCGGGGCCTGCACGTCTTCGCCCCGATCGAACCGACGCACGAGTTCCTCGAGGTGCGGCACGCCGTGATCGCCGCCGCCCGTGAGCTCGAGCGTCGCACGCCCGACCGCGTCACCACCGCCTGGTGGAAGGAGGAGCGCGGCGACCGCCTCTTCGTCGACTACAACCAGGCCAACCGCGACAGGACCATGGCGGGTGCCTGGTCTCCTCGGGCGCTGCCCCGCGCCTCCGTGTCGTTGCCGGTCTCGTGGGACGACCTGCCCGGCGTCGACCCCGCCGAGCACACCGTGCTGACCGTGCCCGAGCGGCTGCAGACGCACGGCGACCCGTGGGCGTCGATGCACGAGTCGCCCGGGCGCATCGACACGTTGCTCGCCTGGTGGGAGCGCGACGTCGCCGACGGCCTCGGCGAACTGCCCTTCCCCCCGGACTTCCCGAAGATGCCGGGTGAGCCGCCGCGCGTCCAGCCCAGCCGCGCGCGGAAGCCCGCCGCCGACTGACCCGCGCCGCGCGGCACCGCCTTTCGTGCATCACACCTCGCCTAGACGCGGTGCGCTGCACAAGACGCGGTGCGGTGGCACGCAGCCCAGCCGCGTGCGGAAGCCCGCCGCCGACTGACCCGCGCCGCGCGGCACCGCCTTTCGTGCATCACACCGCGCCTAGACGCGGTGCGGTGCACGAGACGCGGCGCCGTGCACCAGACGCGGTGCGCTGCACGAGACGCGGTGCGGTGCACGAGACGCGGTGCGGTGGCACCGAGGAGGCGCGGGTCGCCTAGGCGAGCACCTCACCCAGGTCGTACGCCGCGGGCACCTCGAGCTGGTCGTAGCCGCACGAGCGGGCCTCGCGGTCGTCGCGCCACCGTTCGACCTGGACGGTGTGGCGGAAGCGCGTGCCCTCCATCTGGTCGTAGCGCACCTCGACCACGCGCTCGGGGCGGAGGGGCACGAACGACACGTCCTTGCCCGACGAGAAGCGGCTGCGCTCGGTCTCGGCGTGCCGCACCTCGCCGTCCTCGTCGCGGTCGACGTACGGCGCCAGCTCGTCGACGAGCTCGAGGCGACGGGCGTCCGAGAACGCGGACGCGCCTCCCACGCCGTGCAGCTCGCCCTCGTCGTCGTACAGGCCGAGCAACAGCGACCCCACCCCCGAACCGCTCTTGTGGACGCGGTAGCCGAGCACCACCACGTCGGCGGTCCGGTGGTGCTTGACCTTCAGCATCGTCCGCTTCCCCGGGGCGTAGGAGGCGCGGGTCGGCTTCGCCACGACCCCGTCGAGCCCGGCGCCCTCGAACTCGGTCAGCCACCGACGGGCCGTCGTGACGTCGTCGGTCGCCTGCGTGACGTGGAGGGGGTGACCCGCGCCTGCCACGGTCTCGAGCAGCAGCGCGCGACGCTCGGCGAAGGGGGAGTCGAGCAGGTCGCGGTCGCCCAGGGCGAGCAGGTCGAAGGCGACGAACGTCGCCGGGGTCTCGACGCTGAGCGTGGCGACGCGCGAGGCCGCGGGGTGGATGCGCTGGCCGAGGGCCTCCCAGTCGAGCCGCTCGTGGCCCGGCTCGCCGGTGCGGACGACGATCTCGCCGTCGAGGACGCAGGGCCCGGGCAGCACGCGCGCCAGGGCCTCGACGAGTTCGGGGAAGTACCGCGTGAGCATCTTCGACCCGCGGCTGCCGATCTCGACGGTCAGCCGGGCGTCGCCCGGGGCGTCGGCCTCGGCGTCGCCCGCGGAGTCGGCCTCGGCCCGCGTGGCGTAGACGATGCCGCGGAACCCGTCCCACTTCGGTTCGTAGCTCAGCCCGCCCTCGACGGAGTCGGGTTCGGGCACCTCGGCCACGGCCTTGGCGAGCATCGGGACGATCGGTTCGGCGGCGGTCGGGATCATGTGCCGAGTCTGCTCCCGGCGGGCGGACGCGCGGCCGGACCCCGCGGACCCCGCGGAGCGCCGAGACCCCGGGAAGTCGCCGAGACCCGCGTGCGCGCGCGGGGGTCTCGGCGACGTCCTGGGGTGTCGGCGGTCGACGGGAACGTGCTCGACCGGGTTGGATGGGCTGGTGCGTGTCTCCGTGGTCGTCCCCGTCCGAGACGACGGAGCCCTGCTCGACGCGTGCCTCCGGTCGCTCGCCCGGCAGACCCGCGTGCCCGACGAGGTGATCGTGGTCGACAACGGCAGCACCGACGACACGGTCGAGGTGGCCCTGCGGCACGGTGCCCGCGTGGTCACCGAGCCCCAGGTGGGCATCGCCGCCGCGGCGAGCACCGGCTACGACGCGGCCGCGGGCGTCGGCCCCGACGGGCGCCCCGCGGCCTCCCCGACCCCGCACCCGCCCGCCGACCTCATCGGCCGGGTCGACGCCGACAGCGTCCTGCCCCGCACCTGGGTCGCCGACCTGGTGGGCACCCTCGCCGACGACGCCGACGTGCTCGCCGTCAGCACGAACGCCCGCTTCTACGACGCGCCGGTCGGGGTCGAGCGCCTGCTCTCGGCCCTGTACGTCGGTGCGTACCACCTCGTGATCGGGGCCGCCCTGGCGCACTGGCCGCTGTTCGGCTCGACGATGATGATGCGTCGCACCGCCTGGCTCGACGTGCGCGACGAGGTGCACCGGCACGAGACCCTGCTGCACGACGACATGGACCTCGCCCTGCACCTCGGCGACCGTCAGCTCGCCGGCCGGGGGCGCATCGCCTACCGCCGCGACGTTGTCACGGGCATCTCGGCCCGGCCGCTCGACCCGGGCAACGCGCCGTGGTTGCGCACCTACCGGGCGCTGCACTCGTTCACGGTGCACGGCACCGACGGCCTGCCCTGGTCGCGCTGGCTGCGGGCCGACCCGGCCGGCGTGTTCACGCGCCTCGGCTGGGCACCGTCACCGGTGGTGGACGCGCGGGCGGCCGTGTCCGAGGGCGTCGGGCCCGACGCCGACCGCGCCACCGTCGACGCCGGACGAGGAGGCGCGCGCGACACGCCCGCGGACGTCGCCCCCCACGACGAACGGCATCGCCAGCCCGGCCAGGAGCGACCCGAGGCCGCCCGCGGCGAGGTCGCCGATCGTGTCGTCGTAGCCCACGAAGATCGCGGAGTCGACGAGGGTGTGGCCCGCCCACTCGCCCATCTCCCACAGGGTGCCCGCGGCGAGGCCGAAGGCGACCGTCAGCACGACTGAGCCGACGCGGGCGGAACGCCCCGCGCCTCCTCGTCCGGCGTCGTCCGGCGAGACGACCCAGCCGACGCGCCGGGCGAGCACGACGACGACCGCGGCCAGCAGGCCGTTGAGCACGAAGTGCACGACGGTGTCGTAGCCGGCGACGCGGGTGTAGAGCTCGAAGACGCTGCTCCAGGCGGCCCCGAGGACGGCGACGCCGACCATCAGGTCGACCGAGGCGCGCAGGCCCAGCATGCGGGGCACGAGGGTGCCGAGCAGCGCCAGCATGAGCACCGCGATCTCGACCACGCCCCACCCGACGCCGACCACGACGACGCTCAGGGCGGCGACCACCCGGACGGCGTCGGCGACGTACTCGAGCGTGCCGTGCGGGCGGCGGAGGAAGGCCTCGGCGACGGTGGGCATCTCAGGCCTCCTGGGGGCGGTGCTCGGACGGGGACTGCTCGGACGGGGACTGCCCGGACGGCCAGCGCACGACGGCGTGCACGGGGTCGTGGTCGGAGGGGGCGACGCCGCCGGGGCGGAGGGCTCCGACGCCCGCCCGGTCGACGTGGGCCGCGCCGTCGACGAGCAGCCAGTCGAGGCGACGGCCGCCGACGCGCGGCGGCCCGTAGTCCGAGTACGAGCCCCAGCCCGGGTCGAGGCGTTCGCCGGCGACCTCGCGGCTGTCGACGAGTCGTCCGCGGGTCAGCTCGCGGTGCGCGGGCGAGCCGACGACGGCGTTGAAGTCGCCCATCACCGCGACGGGACCCTCGAGGGCGTCGGTGAAGGTGCGCAGCTGCACGGCCGAGTGCCGCCGCGACCGGGCCGAGAGGTGGTCGAAGTGGGTCACGACGACGTGCAGCCGGGCACCGGTCGCCCGGTCCTCGAGCTCGGCGTGGACGGCCGTGCGGGGGATCATGTTGCCGTAGGTGTGCGAGCCCGGCACGCGGGGCGTCGCTGACAGCCAGAACGACTCGTGCCGCACGATGGTGAGCCGGGTCGTGTCGACGTGCAGTTCGACGCGCTCGCCGCCACGGTCGCGGTCGCGCCCGGTCCCCACCGAGGCGTACCGCTCGCCGAGTGCCTCCGAGAGCTGCGCCGACTGGTCGGGCAGCGCCTCCTGGATGCCGAGCACCGCCGGGGCCTCGGCCTCGAGCAGGAGGCGCAGGGCCGGCAGCCGGGACGCCCAGCGGTCCGCCCGCGCGTGCCTCGTCGAGAGCACCTGGGGCATGCGACGACGGATGTTGTAGGTCATGAGGTGCAGGTCGGGGGCGTCGACCGGGCCGACCGTCGGGGCGACCCGGACGCCGTCCGCATCGGAGGTGGCGGGGGAGGGGGCGGTCGGGTCGGTCGGGGGCGTCATGACACGGGCGACGGTAGGCCGTCCTCGGGTGACGTGCCCGGTCGGCGGGACCGGACGCCCTCGTGCCTCGGGCCCCCGGGGTCGACACCGGGGCTAGTTAGTGTATACACTAATGGTCCGTCTCGACGAGGAGAACCCATGCCCGACACGTCCCTGCCCGAGTCCGTCGACGTCGTCGTGGTGGGTGGTGGCAACGCCGGTTTCACGGCGGCCCACGCCGCCGCCTCGCGGGGCCGGAGCGTGCTGCTCCTCGAACGGGGCGGCGAAGCCGAGTCGGGCGGCAACAGCTACTACACCGCCGGGGCGACCCGCATCGCGCACGACGGACTCGCCGACCTGGTCGACATCGTCGAGCCCGACGACCGGCACGACGTCACCGAGGTGCCGCCGTACCCCGCCGCCGAGTACGCGGCCGACCTCCGGAAGGTCACCTCGGGCCGCAACGACCCCGACCTGACGGCCGTGCTCGTCGACGAGTCGCGCGACGCCGTCGCCTGGCTGCACGACCTGGGCCTCCGCTACCGCCTCATGTACGAGCGCCAGGCCTACGAGCGCGACGGCGGCGGCTACCTGTTCTGGGGCGGGCTCCACCTCGGCAACGTCGACGGGGGCAAGGGGCTGATCGCCGACCACCGCGCGGTCGCCGATCGGCTCGGCTACCGGGTCGCCTACGGGGTCCGCGTCACCGGGTTCGTCACGTCGCCCGACGGAGGCGCGGCGGAGGTCGGTGACGCGGCGGCGGGAGGCGCGGCGCCGGTGTCGGTCACGGGCGTGACCTGCGTCGACGCCGAGGGTCGCGAGCACGAGGTGCGGGCCGAGTCGGTGGTCGTCGCGTCGGGCGGGTTCGAGTCGAGCCCCGAGCTGCGGGAGCGCCACCTCGGCCCGGGTTGGGGCTCGGCCGTCGTGCGCGGCACGCCCCTCAACACGGGCGAGCTCATCGAGGCCGCCCTCGACCTCGGGGCCGCCCGTGGCGGTGACTGGACCACCGCGCACAGCGTGCAGTGGGACGCCTTCCACCCCGACAACGAGGGCAACCGCGAGCTGACCAACCGCTTCACCCGCCAGAGCTACCCGCTCGGGGTCATCGTGAACCGTGAGGGCCGGCGCTTCGTGGACGAGGGCGAGGACTTCCGCAACTACACGTACGCCAAGTTCGGCGGGCGCATCCTCGGACAACCCGGCGGCATCGCCTACCAGGTCTTCGACGCCACGCTGCGTCCGATGCTGCGCACCGAGGAGTACGACATGCCCGGCATCAGCGTCGTGCAGGCCGACACGCTCGAGCAGCTCGCCGCCTCGCTCGACGTCGACGCGGACGCGTTCGTCGCGACGATCCGCGAGTACAACGCCTCGATCGACCTCTCGGTGCCGTGGGACCCGACCGTCAAGGACGGCCGGCGGGCCGACGTCACGCCCCCGAAGAGCAACTGGGCGACGCCCCTCGAGACGGGTCCGTTCTTCGCCTACCCTGTGACCTGTGGCATCACCTTCACCTTCGGCGGACTGGCGGGCGACGTCGACGGCCGGGTGCGACGCGACGACGGGTCGACCGTGCCGGGGCTCTTCGCCGTCGGCGAGGCGCTCGGCGGGCTCTTCTCCGGCAACTACCCCGGGGGTTCCGGCCTGGCGGCAGGGGCGGTGTTCGGCCGGCGGGCCGGCCTGGCCGCCTAGCCGGTGAGGTCGACCGGCGCCGCGGGTGCGGCCGCGGCCGACGACGTGCGCGGCGACGGGGCCGAGCGGCCCATGCGACACGACGGCGACTCGATCCACGACGAGTTGCGCGCCCAGATCCTCTCGGGCACCATCCCGCCCGGTGCCGCGTTGCGCGAGGTCGTGCTGGCCGAGCGCTTCGGCGTCTCGCGCACGCCCGTGCGGGCGGCGCTCGGGCGACTCGAGCACGAACGCCTGCTCGAGCGCGGTGCCCGGGGCCTCTTCGTCAAGCGCGTGGACGCGCGAGAGGTCGTGCAGGTCTACGACGTGCGCATCATGCTCGAGGCCGAGGTGGCGTCGCAGGCCGCGACCACCCGCGACGACCACGACCTCGAGCGGCTCGACGGGCTCCTGGCCCGCGACCGCGCTCTCGTCGAGCCCTCCGACCGCCTGCGCATGACGACGAACCTCGAGTTCCACGCGGCGCTGTGGGACGCCGCGCACAACCCCGTGCTGCTCGACCTGCTCGAACGGCTGTCGGTCCACCTGATCCACACCCCGAGCTCGACCCTGTCGGTGGGCGACCGCTGGGTCGAGGCCCTCGACGAGCACGCCCTGATCGTGGCGGCGATCCGCGAGCGCGACGCCGTGCGCGCCGGTGCCGTCGCCCGGCGGCACATGCAGCGCGCCCGCGAGATCCGGCTCGACCTGTTGCGCCTCGAGGTCGACGCCGAACTGGGCTGACCCGCCCGGCCGAGCGCGCCTCCTCGTTGACGTCGGGGGCTCGTCACTGTATACAGAGTGTGACGAAGACGTCGACGATCGATCAGGAGCAACGGTGCCCGAAGACGAACGTGCCCCCGGCGGGGGCCTCCGAGACCGCATCGGCCTGGGGGTGGTCGTGGCCCTCGCGATCGCCGTCGTGGTCGCCCTCGTGACGACCAACCTGACCCGCAGCGCCAGCCCGGCGACCGCCATCCAGGCCGCCCTCGGGGGCCAGCAGCTGCGCATCATGGCGCCGGCCAACCCCGGCGGCGGCTGGGACCAGACGGCGCGCGCCATGCAGTCCTCGCTCGCCGACGTGATCGGTCGCAGCGAGGTCTACAACGTCGGAGGCGCGGGCGGCACCCCGGGCCTCGCCCAGTTCGTCCAGCACCGCGGCGACGCGAGCCAGCTGATGGCCACCGGCGCGATCATGATCGGCGCCGTCATCACGAACGAGTCGCCCTACTCGTTGCAGGACGTCACGATGCTGGCCCGGTTGAGCACCGAGTACCTCGTGCTCGTCGTGCCGGCCGACTCCGAGATCGAGTCCCTCGACCAGTTCGCCCAGCTCATGCGCGACGACGTCGGCGCCCAGTCCATCTCGGGCGGCTCGGCGGGCGGGGTCGAGCAGATCCTCGCCGGCCTCTTCGCGCAGGCGGCCGGTGCCGACCCGGCCGAGGTCTCGTACGTCGCCCACTCGGGTGGCGGCGAGGCGCTCACGACCCTCCTCTCGGGTCGGTCGACCGCCGGTATCTCGGGCATCAGCGAGATCGCGCCCTACATCGCCGACGGCTCGGTGCGGGCGCTCGCGGTGTCGAGCCCCGAGCGGGTCGAGAACCTGCCCGACGTGGCGACCTTCCACGAGCAGGGCCTCGACGTCGAGCTGCAGAACTGGCGCGGCGTCGCCGCGCCCCCCGGCATCAGCGAAGAAGACGAGGAGGCGCTGGTCACCATGCTCACCGAGATGCACGACACCGAGGCCTGGGGCGACATCGTCCAGACCCGCGGCTGGGGCGACGAGTTCCTGACCGGCCCCGAGTTCGACGAGTTCGTCGCCGCGCAAGAGGAGACCATCGGCACGGTCCTCGACGACATCGGGCTGGGAGGCGACCGATGAGCGCCCGCCGGCGCGAGAAGTCGGGGCCGCCCGGCCTCGACACCACCGAGGTGCGGACGGTCCGCGACCGCCGCGCCGCGCCTCCGTCGTCCGTCGCCGCGCGGGCCGTCGACCACCCGGCGGTGGTCAGCGGCGCCGTCACGGCCGTCGTGGGCCTGCTGCTCGTCGTGGCCGCGGTCGTCGTGCTGAGCGACGCCGCGTCGCTGCGCCCGACGAGCGAGCCCCTCGGGCCCGCGGCCTTCCCGACCATCATCGGGGTGCTGCTCGCACTGGTGGGTGCCGCGCTCGTCGTCGTGAACCTGCGGTTCGTCCTGGTCGTCGTGCGTCGCGGCGTCGGCCCGGTCAGCCCGCGCCTCTGGAGCGTGCTCGGCCTCTTGGCCGGCATCGTCGTCTACGGGCTGCTGCTGCCCTTCGTCGGCTTCACCGTCGTCTCGGTCGCCCTGTTCGTCGCCGGGGCCCTCGTGCTCGGCTCGCCGCGCCCGTGGTGGCGGCTGGCGCTCTACGGGCTCGTGCTCGCCGGCGTCATCGTCCTGTTGTTCGACCGCGTGATCGGCCTGGCGCTGCCGGCCGGACCCTGGGGGTTCTAGACCATGGACCAGTTGAACCTGCTGATGCAGGGCTTCGAGGCGGCGCTGACGCCCGAGAACCTGCTCTGGGCGCTGCTCGGCGTCACCATCGGCACCGCGGTGGGCGTGCTGCCCGGCATTGGGCCGGCCCTGACGGTCGCCCTGCTGCTGCCCATCACGTTCCGCCTCGACCCGGCGGCGGCGCTCATCCTGTTCGCCGGCATCTACTACGGCGGCATGTACGGCGGGTCGACGACGTCGATCCTGTTGAACACCCCGGGGGAGTCCGCCTCGATCGTCTCGGCCATCGAGGGCAACAAGATGGCCAAGGCCGGTCGCGCCGCGTCGGCCCTCGCCACCGCCGCACTCGGCTCGTTCGTCGCCGGCACGGTCGGCACGATCGCCATCACGTTCGTCGCCCCCTGGGTGGCCGACTTCGCCGTCCAGCTCGGGCCGCCCGAGTACGTCGCCCTCATGGTGATCGCGTTCGTGACCGTGTCCGCGCTGCTCGGCCCGAGCCTGTTGAAGGGCGCCGCCAGCCTGCTGATCGGCCTCACCATCGGACTCGTCGGCATCGACGCGCAGTCCGGCCAGGCCCGGCTCGCCTTCGGCAACGGCGGCCTCTTCGACGGCATCGACGTCGTGCTCGTGGTCGTCGGCCTGTTCGCGATCAGCGAGGCGCTCGGGCACGTCCTCGCGAAGACCGGCCGCACGACCGTCCAGCCGGTCAAGGGTCGGGCGCTGTTGACCCGCGACGAGTTCAAGCGCTCGTGGCCCGCGTGGCTGCGCGGCACGGCCCTCGGGTTCCCGATCGGGTCGCTGCCGGCCGGAGGGGCCGAGATCCCGACCTTCCTGTCGTACGCGACCGAGAAGCGGCTCTCGAAGCACAAGGACGAGTTCGGCCACGGCGCCATCGAGGGCGTGGCCGGGCCCGAGGCCGCGAACAACGCCGCCGCGGCGGGCGTGCTCGTGCCCCTGCTGACCATCGGGCTGCCGACCTCGGCCACGGCCGCGGTCATCCTCACGGCGTTCCAGTCGTACGGCCTGCAGCCCGGACCGACCCTGTTCGCCGAGTCCGGCGACCTCGTCTGGGCCCTCATCGCGTCGCTCTACATCGGCAACGTCATGCTGCTCGTGCTCAACCTGCCGCTGGTCAAGGTGTGGGCCCGGGTGCTGACCATCCCGGCGTGGGCCATCTACGCCGCGGTCGTCGTGTTCGCCTGCCTGGGCGCCTACTCGGCGGGCGGGTCGACCACCGACCTCTTCCTGCTGGCGGGCATCGGTGCGCTCGGCCTGCTGCTGCGCATCGCGGACATCCCCGTCGCGCCCGCCGTCGTGGGGCTCATCCTCGGGCCGCTGCTCGAGCAGCAGCTGCGTCGGGCGATGATCCTGTCCGAGGGCGACCCGGGCATCCTCGTGTCGAGCCCGCTGACCGTCGGGCTCTGGATCGCCATCGCCGTCGTCCTCGTGGTGCCGGGGGCCCTGTCGCTCGGCCGTCGTCGTCGGCGCATCCTCGCCGAGCGCGTCGAGACCGGCGCCGTGCGCACGGTCGACGACCGCGAGACGGCCGGCCGGCGGTGAACCCGGGAGGCGCGGGTCGGCCACCGTCCGCGCCTCCCGACCCGCGCCTCCCGCGGTCGCAGGTGCCGCCGAGACCGATGGGCGACGACCGTCGTGCAGATACGTTCGGTGTCGATTCGCGTCGATCTTTTGTCAACGGTCGACACAAGTGGCAGAGTTGACGCGAGCCACCCGCCGTCACCACGACAAAGGAGTCCCCCCATGACCTCGTCACCCTCCGTGCAGCTCTACACGGTCAGAGAGGCCGTCTCGGCCGACCTGCAGGGCGCCGTCGCCCGCATCGCCGAGATCGGCTTCACCAAGGTCGAGCCGTACTCGTTCGTCGAGCGCGCCGACGAGTTCGAGAAGGCCTTCGCCGACTCGGGCGTCATCGCACCCTCGGGCCACGCGCCGGTCATCGACTCCGACGAGCCCGAGCGGGCCTTCGCCGCCGCGGTCCAGCTCGGCATCGGCACCGTCATCGACCCCTTCATCCCGAGCGACCGCTGGCAGACCGCCGACGACGCCCGGGCGATCGCCGACCGCGTCAACGAGTTGCAGGTGCTCGCCGCGGCGTCGGGCCTGCGCTTCGGGTACCACAACCACCAGTGGGAGTTCGCGAACCAGGTCGACGGCCGGCCCGTCTACGACTTCTTCCTCGAGCGCCTGAACGACGACGTCGTCCTCGAGATCGACACGTTCTGGTCGACCGTCGGCGGCATGGACACCCCGGCGCTGCTGCGCTCGCTGGGTGACCGCGTGCAGTTCCTGCACGTCAAGGACGGCAAGATCTCGGGCGACATCGCCACGGCCCTGCCGAGCAGCGAGAGCGCCCTCGAGGTGCCCGACGCGCTCGCCGCCGCCTTCAAGAACCAGACCCCGGCCGGCCAGGGCGACGTCGACGTGGCGGCCGTGCTCGCCGCGGCGCCGCACGCGCTGCGCGTCGTCGAGTTCGACGACTACGCGGCGGACGTCTTCGACGGCGTCGCCGAGTCGTTCGCCTGGCTGCAGGAGAACGACAAGTGAGCGGCCTCGACACCGCGGCCCCCCGCACGGGTCGCGTCGGCGTCGGCGTGATCGGCGCGGGTGTCATCAGCGGCACCTACCTCGAGAACATGACGCGGTTCGCCGACCTCGAGGTGCTGTTCGTCGCCGACCTCGACCTCGACCGCGCCAAGGCGCAGGCCGAGACGTACGGCGTCCCGGGTCACGGCACGGTCGACGAGCTGCTCGCGATCGACGAGATCGAGATCGTCGTCAACCTGACGATCCCGGCCGTGCACGCCGAGGTCGGGCGGCGGATCGTCGCCGCGGGCAAGAACGTCTGGAGCGAGAAGCCGCTGGCCCTCGACCACGAGTCGGCCCGCGACCTGCTCGCGGCGGCCGAGGCCGCGGGCGTCCGCGTGGCCTGCGCGCCCGACACCGTCCTGGGTGCCGGCGTCCAGACCGCCATGCGCGCCATCGCGCGCGGCGACATCGGCCAGCCGCTGACGGCGACCACGATGTTCCACGTGCCCGGGCCCGAGTCGTGGCACCCCAACCCCGACTTCCTGTTCGCGATCGGCGCGGGGCCCCTGTTCGACATGGGGCCGTACTACGTGACGACGCTCGTGCACGCTTTCGGCTCGGCCAGCCGGGTCAGCGCCGTGTCGTCGAAGTCGTTCGACACGCGCACGGTCGGCAGCGGCCCCCGCGCCGGTCAGACCTTCCCCGTCGAGGTGCCGACGCACCACGCGGCCCTGATCGAGTTCGCGGGCGGGCAGTCGGCGCAGTCGACGTTCTCGTTCCAGAACGCGCTGCCGCGCATGGGGTTCGTCGAGATCAGCGGCACCGAGGGCACCCTCGTGCTGCCCGATCCGAACACGTTCGAGGGCGACTCGAGCCTCTGGCGCTTCGGCCGGGACGAGCCGGAGACCCTGACGGCCGTGGGCTCGACCTACGGCCGGGGGTCGGGCGTGCTCGACCTCGCCCGGGCCATCCGCGGCGGGGACGCCGAGCGGGCCAGCGGGGCCGTCGCCTCGCACGTGCTCGACGTCCTGCTGGCGATCTCGTCGGCCGCCGAGCAGGGCTCGCCCGTCGCCGTCGAGTCGGCCGTGCAGCAGCCCGTGCCGCTCGACGAGGGCTGGGACCCGTCGGCAGCGACGCTGTAGCGGGGAGCGACTCGCCGGACGCCTGACGTGTGGCGCCGGTCGCCGGTCACACGACGCACGACATGCCGCCCACCTCTCGAGGTGGGCGGCATGTCGTGTGAGGGGGTGGGGCGTCCTCGTGGACGCGACCCGCGCCTCCTCGGGGCACGGTCGCACGGGTTCAGGTCGTGCGACCGGACGGGGTGGCGGGGACTACGCGGTGCGGACCGAACCGGTCGCCGTGTGGATCGACCCCGTGGCGGTGCGGACGGACGACGTCACGGTCGAGAGGCGGCGCAGGGCGCTCGCCGTGTAGCGGCCGATCGAGAGGTCGCGACGGGCGGCCGTGCTGACGTAGGCGCCGGGCGCGACGTCGGCGGCGACCGGGCCCACGTACGAGCCGACGGTCGAGAGGTCGGTCGAGCCGACGTAGCGGCCGCCGAGGGGGGTGACGGCGGTGCGGGTGGTCGTGGTGCTGGTGTTCACGGTGACTCCTCGGGGCTGGGTGGGTGCTGCTGGTCGGGGGCTCGCGATCGGTTCGATCGAGCGGGCGGTGACCGGCGGGGGAGGGCGTCGCCGAGGTTCTCGACGGTGGCCCTGGCCTCCGTCGGCGTGGACACCACTCTACGCCTTCTTTTGAATGAATCAAAACAACGGTGGGGCTGCGCATCGGTTTCCGGACATCTACCCGGGGCAGGTCGCACCACGCTCGCGTCGTCGAACCACCCCGGAGGGTGGTTCGACGACGCGGCGGTGGTGCGGCCCCCGCGGCCCCCGCGACCCGTGCGGCCGACGGATGACGCCCCGTGACGTCGTGGCCCGCCCGGGCCTCAGAGCGAGGCGCCTCCGCAGACGACGAGCGCCTGCCCCGTGATGCTCCGCCCGTGCGGCCCGAGCACGAACGCGACGAGCGCGGCCACGTCGACCGGGTCGACGAGCGCGCCCAGCGGCGGCACGACCGGAGCCGAGGAGGCGCGGGCCGGGTCCGCGAGCATCGGCGTGTCGGTGGGGCCCGGTGCCACGACGTTGGCGGTGACGCCGCGGGGCGCCAGCTCGGCCGCCCAGCTGCGGGCCAGCGCGACCTGCGCCGCCTTGGTCGCCGCGTACTGGCTCTTGCCCGCGACGCCGACGGCGGTGCGGCTGCCGATCAGCACGATGCGGCCGCCGTCCGAGAGCCGGTCGACGAGCGCGTCGACGAGGGTGGCCGCCGCCCCGACGTGCACGGCCCACATGCCTTCGAGGGCGGCCGGGTCGAGCCGGCCCAGCGGCGCGGCGACCTGGAAGCCGGCGGCGTGCACGACGGCGTCGACCGGCCCCACGTCGGCGACCGCGGCCCGCACGGCGGCCGGCACCGAGAGGTCGCAGCCGATCCAGGCGAACCCGTCGCCGAGGTCGACGGGACGACGGCTCAGGCCGGTGACGTGCCAGCCCCCGGCCAGCAGGTACTCGGCGATAGCCCGCCCGATGCCCGAGCTGCAGCCCGTGACGACGGCGTGCCGGCCGGCACCTGTCCCGACCCCCGTCGGCACGGCATCCGTCCCTGCGTCGGCCACGTCTCAGTCCACCCGGCCCGGGCCGGGCAGGTCGGCGGGCGACAGGCGCACGTGGCGGATCACCCGGCGGTGCCAGGTGTAGGCCACGTGCACGGCGCCGTCGCTCGTCTGCGTGATGCTCGGGTACGACAGTTCACGGTTGAGCCCGTCGCGCGAGTTGTTCGAGAGGCACCAGCCGTCGCCGTCCTCGAGGTCGACGCGGTGCGGCCAGCTGCGGCCGCCGTCCGACGACACGGCCAGCGACATCGGCGCTCGGGGGGTGCCCCAGAACGCCGTCCGGCCGTCGCCGGCCCGCGCCTCCTGGTCGGTGACGATGCCCCCGTCGGCATCGGCGTCGGCGTCCACGCCGGGCGGCGTCGCCTGCTCGACGATGCCGGACTCGTCGATCTCGTCGTAGAGCCCGAGCCGGCGCTCGGTCGTGGCGTCCGCACGGCGGTGGTTGTAGACGATCGCGAGGCGACCGTCGGCGAGCGGCACCCACTGCACCGACGAGTTGTTGTTGGGCAGCTCGGTCGCGACGGGCCGCGACCAGGTGCGGCCGCCGTCCGTCGAGCGCGACTCGTGCACGGCGTCGGCCCAGCGGCTGCGGAACAGCGCGAGCAGCGACCCGTCGGGCAGTTCGTGGACGTTCATGTGGACGGCTCCGGTGCTGCCCGGGACGGCGACCTCACCCCACGTGGCGCCGCCGTCCCGGGAGGTCATGACCGAGCTCGTGTCGTGGTCGCCCACCCACGCGCGCCCGGGGGTCGTCACGCAGCGGAAGACCGGCACGAGCAGGTCGCCGCCGCGGGTCACGAGCGGCGGTTGGCGCACGAAGACGCCGCCGACCTCGTCCGCGGCGAAGAGGGTCGAGGGCTCGCCCCAGGTGCTGCCGCCGTCGGTCGAGACCCGGCGGCGCACCTCGGCGGAGTCCTGGTTGCCGGCCCGCTGCGCCGTGTAGAGCAGCCAGACGTCGCCCGACGGGGCGACGAAGAGCACGGGGTTCTGCTCGGAGCGTGCCGGGTCGTCGCTCAGGCGGACGGGCTCGGACCACGTGTCGCCGTCGAGCGTCGACGACCAGACGTGGATGTCGGACACGCCCTCCTGCGTGCCGCCGAACCAGACGCAGGCCAGGCGGCCGTCGGGCAGCTCGGCCAGGTTGGCCGCGTGCGACTGGACCGTGGCCGTCGGCAGGTACGCCCAGGCACGCCCGTCCTCGTCGGGCCGCAGCCGACCGTCCGCGACGAAGCCGTCCGGGCCGACCGACGCCGTGTCGGCCGCGGGGGCGTCCTCGGTGCTCACGCCGCGCCTCCCGCGGTCGCGTCCGCGTCGTCGCCCGCCAGCGCGCGCTGCAGGTGGTCGCGCGCCGCGGCCTCGAGGTGGTTGAGGTCGCCGGCGACCGTGGCGAACGTGTAACCGGCAGCGAGGCGCTGTCGGGCGACGTCGCCGTGCGGGGTGTGGATGCCGGCCGCGACGCCCGCCGCCTCGGCCGCGGCGGCCACGCGGACGAGTGCCGCGTCGAAGGCCTCCTGCACCGCCGGGTCGCCGGGGTAGGCGCCGCCGACCGCGATGCACAGGTCGCTCGGGCCGACGTAGAGCCCGTCGAGCCCGGGGGTCGCGGCGATCGCCTCGACGTTCGCGAGCCCGTCGGGCGTCTCGATCATGGCGAGCACGAGCGTGGTGTCGTCCGCCTCGGCGGGCACGGGGCCGATGCGCAGGCTCGACCGCATGGGCCCGTACGAGCGGCGTCCGTGCGGCGGGTACTTGGCGCTGCGGACGGCGGCCGCGGCGTCCTCGGCGGTGTCGACGAGCGGCACGATGACGCCGGCCGCGCCCGCGTCGAGTGCCTTGCCGATGGGCGTGATGTCGTTCGCCTCGACCCGCACCAGGCCGGCCGAGGTCTGCCCGGCGTCGATCGCGAGCAGGCCGGTCATCATGCCCTGGTAGCCGAAGAGGCCGTGCTGCGCGTCGAGGCAGACGTAGTCGTAGCCGAGTCGCGCGATGCGCTCGGTCGCCGGCGGGGCGTCGAGGGTGACCCAGTAGCCGACCGCCTTCTCGCGGTGGCGGATCGTCCGGGCGAAGTCGCTGGCGGTGCTCATGGTTCTCTCTCTCGTGCGGGGCGTGCGTGCGGGAAGGTCGGGAGGCGGGGGTCAGGAGGTGCGGGTCACCGGGCGTACGGAGGCATCGGCCCCCGCAGCGACCGTCCGACCTCGTCGCAGGCCGCGACCACGTCGTCCGGCAGCGGCCCGTCGGCGATCGCGGAGGCGTTGGCGGTCAGCTGCTCGGGGCGCGACCCGCCGAGCAGCACCGAGCCGACCCCCGGGCGGTGGGCGACCCAGCGCAGGGCGAGCTCGACGAGTGACAGCCCGGCCTCGGCGGCGACGCCCGACAGTCGGTCGATCGCGGCGAACAGCCCGGCGTCCCAGTACCGCTTCGTGTACATCTCGGCGAGGGCCGAGTCGCCGAAGCGACCGGCGACGGGGGTCTCGTCGAACCGGTGGCGACCGGTCAGCAGGCCGCCCCCGAGCGGGTTGTAGACCATCGTCTCGATGCCGTGGACGCCCGCGAACTCGAGGTACTCGTCGTCCAGGCGTCGGGCGACGAGGTTGTAGAGCTGTTGGGCGACGACCGGGCGGGGCGCCCCGACGGCGTCGGCCACGCGTTCGACGTCGCCGATCTGCCAGGCGGCGTGGTTCGAGACGCCGAGCGCGAGCAGCTTGCCCTCGTCGACCAGGGCGGCGACGGTCGACAGGGTCTCGTCGAGCGTGGTCAGCCGGTCGGGCTGGTGCAGGTAGAACAGGTCGAGCCGGTCGGTGCCCAGGCGGCGCAGGCTCGCCTCGACGCTCGCCCGCAGGGCGACGGCCGACAGCGGGGGCAGCCCTCCGGCGTCGGCGTGCGGCATGCCGGCCTTCGAGGCGAGCACGACGTCGTCGCGTCGCCCGGCGAGCAACCGGCCGAGCATGGTCTCGGTGACGCCGCCCACGTAGGCGTTGGCGGTGTCGACCCAGCGGACGCCGGCGTCGAGCGCCGTGTCGAGCATGCGGCCGGCGGTGGCCTCGTCGACGGTGTCGCCGAAGGTCATCGTGCCGAGCACGAGCCGGGGAGGCGCGGTGCGCGTCCCGGCCTCGTCGGCGGTCGTGACGGTGTCGGTCCGGGTCATGCGGTCACTCCGGTCGAGAGGCTGCGGACCACGTGGCGCGGCTTGACGCCCGTCATGGTCGCGGGGTCGAGGGCGGCCCGGCGGAGGCGGCGCGTGTAGTCCTCGGCGGGCGAGGTGAGCACCCGGGCGGTGTCACCCTGCTCGACGACGGCCCCCTGCTTCATGACCAGCACGCTCTCGCTGATCTGCTGCACGACGCCGAGGTTGTGCGAGATGACCACGTAGGTGATGCCCGTGTCGACCTGGATCTCGCGCAGCAGCTCGAGCACCTGCGCCTGCACCGACACGTCGAGGGCGCTCGTCGCCTCGTCGCAGATCAGCAGGTCGGGGCTCGAGGCCAGCGCCCGGGCGATGCCGATGCGCTGTCGTTGGCCGCCCGAGAACTCGTGCGGGCGACGGTCGAGCGCCGTCGAGGGCAGCCCGACCCGGTCGATCAGGCGGGCGGCCTCCGCGGCGCGGTCCTGAGCCGACCGGACGCCCCGCAGCCGCAGCGGCTCGGCGACGATGTCGCGGGCGCTGAGGTGCGGGTCGAGCGAGCCGTAGGGGTCTTGGAACACCATCTGGAACCGGTGCCTCAGGGGCCGCAGCCGCGCCTCCGACAGGGTCGCCAGGTCGGTGCCGTCGAGCACGATGCGCCCGCTGGTCGGTTGCAGCAGCCGCATGACGGCCTTGGCGATCGTCGACTTGCCGCAGCCCGACTCGCCGACGATGGCGAACGTGCTGCCGCGGCGCACCGAGAACGACACGTGGTCGACGGCGCGGTGGGCGCCCGTGCCGCTGCCGTAGTCGACGACCAGGTCGTCGACCTCGAGGATGGTGTCAGACACGGGTGGCCTCCGGGCGGTCGTTGCTGCGGGTGGTCGTGGGCGCGCCGGGGGTCTCGTCCCAGGCGCCCAGGGTGGGCACCGCGGCGAGCAGCCCCTGCGTGTAGGGGTCGGCCGGGTGCTCGACGATCTGTCGGACGTCGCCCGACTCGACGAACACGCCCGCCCTCATCACGTGGATGCGGTCGGACACCAGGCGCGCGACGCCGAGGTCGTGGGTGATCATCAGCAGGCCGATGCCGCGCTGCTCCTGCAGTTCGAGCAGGAGGTCGAGGATGCCGGCCTGCACCGTCACGTCGAGGGCGCTGGTGGGCTCGTCGGCCACGATGAGCTGCGGCTCGCAGGCCAGCGCGATCGCGATCAGCACGCGCTGCAGCATGCCGCCCGAGAGCTGGTGCGGGAACTTCTTGAGCTGGGCCGTCGGGTCGGGGATGTGCACCTGTTCGAGCAGTCGCACGGCTCGCGCGGTGACGCCGGCGCGCCCACTGGCAGCCCCGGCGATCCGGATCGCCTCGCCGAGCTGCGAGCCGATCGACCGGACCGGGCTGAGCGCGGTCATGGGGTCTTGAGGGATCAGGGCTACGGCCCGCCCGCGGACCTTCCGCACCGCCGAGGCGTCGGCGAGCACGTCGAGCCCGGTGATGCGGACGTGCCCCGAGACGACGGCGAGGTCGGCGGGCAGCAGCTGCAGCACGCCCATGGCGGTGGTCGACTTGCCCGAGCCGGACTCGCCGATGATCGTGACGGTCTCGCCGCGGGCGATGTGGAACGAGACGCCGTCGACGGCGCGCACGACGCCGTTCGCCGTCATCAGCTCGATCTGCAGGTCGCGCACCTCGAGCAGCAGGTCGGGGTCGTGGCCGTCGGCGGTCGCGAGGCTCATGCGGGTGTTCCCTTCTCGGGGGCGGCGGGCGTCGGACGGGCGGCGGACGCCGGAGGGGCGGCGGGCGTCGAGGGGCGCAGCCCGACGAACCGACGGAGGCGCGAGGCCGCCGACCGGCGCGGCCGGTCCCGCAGGGCGTCGCCCAGCAAGTTCACCCCGACGACGAGCAGCACGATGAACAGGCCGGGGATCGTGACCATCCACCACGCGGTGGTGACGTAGTCCTGACCGTCCGAGATGATCCGGCCCCAGGTGGCGAAGGGCCGTTGCGGGCCCGCCCCGAGGAAGCTCAGGGCGCTCTCGAGCAGCACCGCCTGCGCGAGCAGCAGCAGCACGACGAGCGTCGCCTGCTTGATCACGTTGGGCACGACGTGGCGCAGCAGGATGGTGAAGCGGTTCAGGCCGAGGGTCCTGGCCGACGAGACGTAGGGCTTCTCGCGTTCGACGAGGACGAGCGACCTCGTCAGTCGCGCGACCTCCGGCCACTGGGCGATCGCGATGACGAAGGTGATGACGGGTATCGACGGGCCGAACAGGGCCACGACGAGCAGCAGCATCATGAGCAGCGGCAGCGACATCTGGGCCTCGAGCAGGCGGCTGATCAGGGTGTCGGCCCAGCGTCCGTAGAAGCCGGCGATCGAGCCGAGCACGACGCCGATGGCACCCGAGACGATGACGGCGAGCACCCCGATCGCGAGCGAGACCTGCCCGCCGTGCAGCACCCGCGACAGCAGGTCGCGGCCGAGCTGGTCGGTGCCGAACAGGTGACCGGCCGTGAACGGAGGCGCGAGGCGGTTGCCGAGGTCCTGGCCGTTCGCGTCGGGCAGCGGCAGGGCCTGGGCCAGCACGATCGGGACGATCACCACGAGGGCGCAGATCGCGCCGACCCACAGCTTGACCCGTGCGGCGGAGGAGCGCCGGGCCGCCTCCGACCTGGAGAGCAGGCGGGGCGTGACCGCGGTGGGTCGCGCCTCCCCGGTGGTGTCGATGCGGCTCATGCGGCACTCGCCTTTCCGAGCCGCACGCGCGGATCGAGCAGGGGGTAGGCGAGGTCGATCAGCAGCTGCACGCCGACGGCGAGCAGCGACGTGACCAGCACGGTCGCCTGGATGAGGGGGTAGTCGCGGGTCTCGAGCGCCCGCACGATGAGCGACCCGACGCCGGGCCAGGCGAACACGACCTCGACCACGACGACGCCGTTCAGCATCGCCGCGAAGCGGGTGCCGAGGGCCGTGAAGACGGGGATCGCCGAGTTGCCCATGGCGTAGCGCCAGGTCAGGGCACGCTCCGAGACCCCGCGCGAGCGGGCCACGGTGAGGTAGGGCGCCGAGAAGTTCGTCGCCATCTCGCGCCGGACGAGCCGCGAGATGAGGGCCACCTGCAGGATGGCGATCGTCACCGTCGGCAGCACGAGGCCGCCCCAGGTCGCGAACCCCGAGGCGGGGAAGACCGGGATCACCACGGCGAAGGCGCTCAGCAGCAGGATGCCGGTCCAGAAGTCGGGCATCGACTGGCCGGCGATCGCGACGACGTTGACGCCGGTCTCGCGGCGGGTGTCGGTGCGACGGGCCATCCAGACGCCGAGGGGGATCGACACGACCGCGGCCAGCAGGATCGCCGCGAACGACAGGGTCAGCGTGTACGGCAGTCGTTCGAGCACGACCTGCACGGCCGGGGCCTGGAACGAGTACGAGGTGCCGAGGTTGCCGGTGAACAGTTGCTGGAGGAACACGCCGTACTGCTGCAGCAGCGGATCGTCGAGGCCGAACTGCTCGCGCACGGCGGCCAGCTGCTCGTTCGTGGCGAGGGGGCCGGCGTAGGCGACGGCGGGGTCGCCGGGCGCGAGGCGGATCAGCACGAAGACCGTCGACACCGTGAGGAACACGGTGAGCAGGCCCTGGCCGAGGCGCTTGAGGATGTAGGTCGCCACGGTCAGGCCCCCAGTCGGACGGTCGAGAGCGGGTAAGAGTTCGACGACGCGAGCTCGAGGCCCTCGACGCGCTCGCGGCGGGCGAGCACCGACTTGGGCACGAAGGCCCAGGCGCACGGCCAGGTGTCCCACGCCGCCTGCTGCGCCTCGGCGAGCCGCTGCTGGCGCAGGGTCGCGTCGGGCTCGGTCGAGGCCCGGGCGATGGCCTCGGCGACGTCGGGCTGCACGTAGCCCTGGTAGGTGTCGCGGGTCTGCTCCTTCTCGGCGGTGCCCGCGTACATGCCCTGCAAGATGGTCAGCGCCAGGCCGGTCGGGGCCGAGAAGCCGTTGCCCAGCAGGTCCCAGTCCCCGGCCTTGCCCTGACGCCACTGCAGGATGTCCCCGCCCGGCTCGAACTGCTGCAGGGTGGTCCGCACGCCGATCGCCCCGAACATCTCGACGAGGGCCTCCATGATGAAGGTGTCGCCCGCGAACTCGCCGGTCTCCCAGATGATGCGCAAGGTCAGGTCGCTGGCCCCGAGCTCGGCGAGGGTGCTGCGGGCCAGGTCGGGGTCGTAGGTGTACTCGCCGGTCTTCGCGTAGCCGAGCAGGCTCGAGGGCACGACGCCGTCGGCCTGCGTCACCGAGTCGGTCAGCACGTCGCGCACCAGGGCGCGGCCGTCGATCGCGTGGCTGAGCGCCTCGCGCACCCGGGCGTCGGCCAGCGGGTGCCCCTCGGGCTTGCGGAAGTTGTAGAAGATCTGGTTGATGCGCAGGCTCGACGCCTCCTCGAGCGCGATGCCGGGCAGGCCCTGCAGCTGCGTCGCCGAGTCCGGGGTGATCGAGTCGATGACGTCGACCTCGCCGCTGCGCAGGGCGATGACGCGGCTGGACTCCTCGGGCAGGAACCTCACCTCGACCCGCTCGACTCCCGGTGCCTCGCCCCAGTACTGCTCGTTGCGCGTGAGGCTGTAGGTGCCCGCGCCACGGTTGAAGCGCGTGACGACGAACGGGCCGCTGCCCACGCCGTCCTGCAGCTCCTCCGGCGCGTTGGCCGCCGCCGGGGTGATCAGGATGTTGCTCATCAGCGCGTCGAGCACGGGGATCGGCTGCGACGAGTCGAGCGTGAAGGTGCGCTCGTCGATCGCGGTGACGGTCGGGAACTCGGGGAAGAAGCTGGCCACGAACGAGCCCTGCACCTGTTCGTACATCTGCAGGGCCGTGGCGACGTCCTCGACCGTGACCGGCGTGCCGTCCGAGTACTGCACGCCCTCGCGCAGCCGGACGGTCCACCGGGTGTCGCTCGTCGGCTCGAAGCTCTCGGCGAGCACGAGCTCGGGGGTGATGTCGGGGCCGATCCGCGTGAGCGCCTGCCGCACGGCACGTTGCACGGTGACGGCGGCGTCGAACTGGTTGAGCTTGTTGTCGAGGCTCACCAACGAGCGGTTGAGGGCCAGCGTCAGCGTGCCCGGGCCCGGCAGGCCGGTCGGACCGGCGCAGCCGGCGAGGCTGGTGGTGGTCACGAAGAGGCCGGCCGCGGCACCCCATCTCAGCAGGGTGCGGCGCGACATCTCGTGGTCCGCGAACGGAACGGTCATCATCGACCTCTCGATCCAGGGGTTCGACGAGGTCGACCCGACGCCCGGTACCGCAGCGCTGCGAGGCCCTCGTCCGGGCTGAGGGACACTGTGCCATCACTGCGCGTTCTGCGCAAGACTGCTGGCGCGAAACGCGCAGCCGTGTCAGGATGACCGCATCATGCCCCAGATCACCGTCATCGCCGACGACCTGTCCGGCGCCGCCGAGACCGCCGAGCAGTTCCGGCTGCGCGGTCACGAGACCGCGGTCTCGCTCGGCGTGCCCACGGGCCCGCTCGTGCCGGTGACGGTCGTCGACCTCGGCACCCGGGCGGGCACCGCCGAGGAGGCGCGGGTCGCGATCGACGCGCTGCCCCTGTCACCCGGCGCCCTCGTCCTGAAGAAGACCGACTCGCTGTGGCGCGGTCACGTCGGGCCCGAACTCGAGGCCCTGGCCGCCCGCGGCTACGACGTGGTCGTGGCCGGGGCGCTGCCCGCGCTCGGCCGCACCGTCGTCGACGGGCGCCCCCTGGTCGACGGTCGGCCACTGGCCGAGACGTCCCTCTGGCACCTCGAGCCGCGCCCGGCCCCCGCGGTGCTGGCCGAGCTGGTCGACCAGCCGTCGGTGCTCGTCGGCCTCGACGTCGTGCGCTCGGGTCCGTCCGCGTTCGCCGGGTGCCTCGACGACGCGCTCGTCGGGGGACCCCTCGTCCTCGTCGACGCCGAGACCGACGACGACGTGGCCGCCGTGGTCGCGGCCGTGCTCCGGCTCGCGGCGCGCCCTGGGGCACGCCGGCCGGTCGCCCTCGCCGGCAGTGCGGCGCTCGCCGCCGCCCTGGCCGACGCGGTCGAGCCCACGACCCGCCCCGGGGGCGACCCCGCGGTCGGCGAGGGCGTCGATCGGCCCACGTCCGCAGACGCCGGGCCCCGGGGGTGGACCGGGCCCGAGCGGCCCGTCCTCGTCGTCGTCGGTTCGGCCGCCGAGGTGGCCCGGGGGCACGTCGACGTGCTCGCCGCGACCGGTGCGGACGTGCACGTGCTCGACCCGGCGGCGGCCGTCGGCGACCTCGTCGGCGCGACCCGCGCCTCCTTGGCCCGGTCACCGCTCGCGGTCGTGACCGTCACCGGACGACGGCTGCCCGACCCCCTCGCGGCCGCGACGACGCTCGCCCAGGTCGTCGCCCGCGTCGCCGGGGCGGAAGCGGTCGACCTCGTCCTGACCGGCGGCGAGACGGCGCGGGCCGTCCTCGACCGACTCGCGACGACGTCGCTCCGGCCGCTCGCCCAGGTCGAGCACGGTGCCGTGCTCAGCGCGACCGCGGACGGCCGACTCGTCGCCACGAAGCCCGGCAGCTTCGGCGGGCCGACCGTGCTCGCCGACCTCGTCGACCTGGTGCTCCGCACGCGCACCGGGGTCGACCCCCACGACCTCGCCGCGTCGGCCGCGTCCGGCGCCCCCACGAAACGGAGAACCCCATGACCACGACGACCCCCGACAGCCGGCCCTTCATCGCCGTCACGATGGGTGACGGCGCCGGCGTCGGACCCGAGGTCACCGTCGGCGCCCTGCTCGACGAGGCCGCCTACCGGGACGCCCGACCGGTCGTCGTCGGCGACGCGCACCGGTTGAGGCTCGGCGCCGCCGCCCTCGGGGTCGAGGCCGAGATCGTCGAGGTGGACGGGCCGGCCGACGCCGTCTTCACGCCGGGCCGCATCAACGTCGTCGACCCGCACCTCCTGCCGGCCGACCTGCCTTGGGGAGCCGTCTCGGCCGAGGCCGGCCACGCCGCGTACGAGTACGTCCGCATCGCCTGCGAGCTCGGCATGGCGGGGCTCGTGCAGGGCATCTGCACGGCGCCGCTGAACAAGGCGGCGCTGCACGAGGCCGGCCACGTGTTCCCCGGGCACACCGAGCTGCTCGCCCACTTCATGGGCGTCGGCGAGGTGTCGATGATGCTCTCGACGCCCAAGATCAAGGTCATCCACGTGACCACCCACATCGGACTGATCGACGCGATCGCCAAGATCGAGCCGGGCCTGGTCGAGCGCACCGTGCGCCGCGGCTGGGAGGCCCTGCGTCGGGCGGGCGTCGACGATCCCCGCATCGGCGTCTGCGCGATCAACCCGCACGCCGGCGAGAACGGCCTCTTCGGCCACGGAGAAGAGGCCGAGAAGATCACGCCCGCGATCGAGGTGCTGCAGGCGGACGGCATCCGCGCGGTCGGGCCGTTGCCCGCCGACACCGCGTTCTTCCTCGGCGGTCGTGGCGACTACGACCTCATCGTGGCGATGTACCACGACCAGGGCCACGGCCCCGTCAAGGTGCTCGGCATCGAGGCCGGCGTCAACATCACCGTCGGACTGCCCGTCATCCGCACCTCGGTCGACCACGGCACGGCGTTCGACATCGCGGGAACGGGCGTCGTGGCGGTCGGTAGCATGATCGAGGCGCTGCGCCAGGCGGTCGAGATGTCGCCCAGCCCGGCCGACGCGGCCCGGGTCGGGGCGCCGTCGGCCTGAGCCCGCCGCACGACGAGGACGGTCACCGCATGAGCACCACCGCGCGAGAGCGACGCCGCGACATCGTCGAGCTGGCCCACACCACGGGGTTGGCGAGCGTCGACGAGCTCAGCCGTCGCTTCGAGGTGACCCCGTCGACGATCCGGCGTGACCTGGCCGAGCTGACCCGCCAGGGTGAGATCGCGCGCACCTACGGTGGCGCCATGCCGCTCGGCGTGCCCGGTGCCGAACCGACCTTCCGCCAACGCAATCGCGAGGCCGGGGTGGCCAAGGCCGAGATCGCCCGGTGCGCCCGCATGCTCGTCCGCGACGGCGAGACCCTGCTCTTCGACGCCGGGTCGTCGGTCGCGGCGTTGGCCCGGGAGGCGCGCTCGGGTCTGGTCGCGACGGTCGCCACCACCTCGATCGCCGTCATCCAGCAGCTCGCCGACTCGGACGGCATCCACCTCGAGTGCCTCGGCGGCACGCTCCGCCCGGCGAGCCAGGGCTTCGTCGGGCCGTTGACCGAGGCCGCGCTCGAACGCATGACCTTCGACCGGGTGTTCCTCGGCGCGGACGGCGTGCTCGCGTCGGGCCACGTGGTCGAGGCCGACCTCGTGCAGACCCGGCTGAAAGAGCTGATGTGCCGGCAGTCCGAGCACGTCTACGTGCTGGCCGACGGCTCGAAGCTCGGCCGCGAGACCTTCCACGCCCGGGCCGAGCTGCCCGACGGCTGGACCCTCGTGACCGACGCCACGGCGACGCCCGAGGCCCTGGCCGGGTTCGCGGCCGCCGGTGTCGACGTGGTGGTCGCGCCCGCCGGCTGACGCCGGGGCGAGCCTGCGTCGCACCGCCGGATGGACGTCGCACCGTCACATTCGGCGGCGCGACGTCCACTCGGCGGTGCGACGTCGGCACGGACTCGGCTCACGGGCCTGCGGACCCGACGTGCTGCCCCGCGGAGGTCGAACCGCGCCGGTGCTGCGGCCCGCGCGGCGGCCGCCGCCCGTCGGCGCACGTCGTTCCCGGGGCAGCACCGTCCCGCGCGCCCCGACCCGCGCCTCCTGCTCGGGTCGCACCACGCTCGCGTCGTCGAACCGCGCTCCGGGGTGGTTCGACGACGCGACGGTGGTGCGACCTCGTCGGGCAAGATGGTCGGCATGCCCGCACCCACCGCCGCCCTGCCCATCGCCCTCGTCACCGGGGCCTCCGGCGGCATCGGCGCCGAGTTCGCCCGCCGCCTCGCACCCGACCACGACGTGGTGATCGTGGCGCGCGGCGGCGAACGCCTCGAGCAGGTGAGGGCCGAGCTCGCGACGACCCGCGCCTCCGGGTCCTTCACGTCCGTGGTCGCCGACCTCTCGACCCCCGAGGGGGTCGAGACCGTGCTGGCCGCGGTCGCCGACCGTCCGATCGACGTGCTGGTCAACAACGCGGGCGTCGGTTCGCACGGCGCCTTCGCCGAGGCCGACGCCGACGCGCAGCTGGCGCAGGTGCAGCTCAACTGCTCCCAGGTGGTCGCGCTGACGCGCGCGCTGCTGCCGGGCATGCTCGAGCGCCGACGCGGCACGGTCGTGAACGTCGCCTCGACGGCGGCCTTCCAGCCGATCCCGACGATGGCGCTCTACGGCGCGACGAAGGCGTTCGTGCTCTCGTTCAGCGAGGCGCTGCACGCCGAGGTGCGCGGCTCGGGCGTCACCGTGACGGCCTTGTGCCCCGGCGCGACCGAGACCGGGTTCTTCGCCGCGACCGGTCGGGACTTCCTCACGAGCGGTCGCCAGACGCCCGAGCAGGTCGTCACCGCGGCCCTGCGAGCCGTGCGCCGCCGCCGCGCCGTCGTCGTCAGCGGGCTCGGCAACGCGATCGGCGCGCAGGCCCACCGCTTCTTGCCGCGTCGACTCGTGACCGCGGCGTCGGCGCTGATCGTGCGCGAGCGCTAGGCCGCCGGCCCCGCCGAGGGCCACGAGCACGTCCGGCGCTTCGTGCAAGCGTCCTCGTCGCGCCTGGCGGTCGCGCCCTGAGCCAGAAGAGTGACCGCCGTGACCACGGGTGACACCCTGGCCTGGCCAGCTCCTACCCTGATGGGGTGGTCTAGAGCTGCCAGGCGGCTCTTGTCCGGCTGAGCAGCAGCGGCCCCGCAGCACGGCTCCCCCCGTCGGGCGAGGGCTTCTTCGTGTGCGCAGGCCGCTCTCGAGTGAGCGCTTGGACCTGCCTCCTCCCAAGAACCCGAGGGGGTGTTCATCCCGTGAAGAAGAAGACGGCCAAAGCAGCAACGCCGACGGCCAGGGCGGACCACCCGAAGAATCGGAACGGGCCTCGCACGGCATCCCCGCCTCGTCGCCCACGGATCGTCATGAAGTCGTCCCCGAACGCGCGAAGAACGTCGTCGGTCTTCAGCAGCGCGACCAGCCCGAACGCGGACATGAGGGCAGCGACGAGCAGAGCGGGCCACGAAGTCATGGTCGAACCCTGACACACGGCAGGTCGCCGCGCTCCCGGGGAGCCACTGCGTCGCCCTGAATGTCGCACCGTGCCCGCCAGGCCTCGCTTCCCGGTTTCAGGGCCGGACAGCGATCTGTGAGGCCGCTCCTGCGTCAACCGTCGGTGCCACCCAGGCTCCAACCCCTGCCAGAGCAGCTCGTCCCCGACGGCTACAGCTACGTCCTCGCCGACCTCGAGACCCGAGCGCGCCAAGCCCGGAGGCAGGCGCGCCGGCAGGTCGACACCAGACTCGTCGAGGTCTGATGGTCGATCGGTGACCTGCTGTCCCAGCGCCAGGCGCCCAGTGGTCGGGGGAGTGGCGTGTCGGGCCGGCTCGCGGATGACCTGCGCGCGGAGTTCCCGGGCATGAATGGGTCCTGGAGGTCGAGTGGGAAGTGCATTCGCGCCATTCCCCAGGCCTGGCCGGGGACACCGGCAATCGGCCGACAAGCTCTCGGCCGACTGCCGTCGGGGCACAGGCAACTCGCCAAGGACCCCGACGTGTTCGACTCCCTCGGCCTCACCGGAGGCGTCGCGGAGCGCGACCTCGAGCAGGCCCCCGTGGACCGGATCGACGACACGGGGCGGCGATCATCAGGCCTGCCAAGCTCGACGACCACGTCGCGGATTTGCTCGACTGGGTACCGTCGAGGGAAATCGGCCTCGCCAGTGTTGCCGCTGACGTCGTACTTGCCACCGGGCACGCCGATCCGGATGCCCCTACGTCGACGCCCTGACCTGGACGTGCTCGGGCAAGTCTCGCGGAAGGCGCGGTTGCCTTGAGCGGCGGTGGATCAGGCGAGCCTTCGTCGTGCTTTGCCGTTCAGTGGCCACGCGAGCGCACGTCAGCCGGCCGCAGTCGGCAGCTGGTCGCTACTGAGGATGCGCGCGACGAAGGTGCGAACGAGTCTCTCGAGGTCGATCGCGTCGGCGTCGTAGAGCCACTGCAGCTGGAGACCGTCGATGACTGCGATGAGCAGCGAGGCCAGGTCTCGCGCAGAGGGCGCCGTGTCTCCTTCTCGTCCTCGGACGACCTTCTCGATCAGGTACTCGAACTCATCGCGGACCTGCCCGTATCGCTGCTGGTGATATTCGTGAGCTGGGTGATCCGGCGAAATCGCCTCAGCCGACAGCACGGCGTAGAGCTCCACCAGTCGTGGCTCGTGGCGTGTGGCGGCGAGGGACTCGAAGAGGATCTCGAAGGACGCGGAGGCGTCCGACGCTTCGTCGGCCACCTTGCGCCCCTCGAGGTCTCGAGCGGCCAGCACCTCCATGAGGAGCTCGTCTTTCGACGCGAAATGGTGGGAGACACCTTTTGCCGTCAGGCCGCACATGCCCGCTATGTCTTTCATCGTCGTTCCTCGGTACCCGGAGGCCGCGAACATCTCGGACGCCGCATCGATGATGCGCGCTCTCACTTCTGGAGTCTTCGAGTACGGACCTCGTTGCCCTGCCATGACTCTCCTCAAAACGAAATTGTCAGCGCTGTGAGATTTATGCTACCTTCCGAAAACTACACCGCGATGAGGCGTTCACCGGTGGATCAAGGAGGATCACATGGCTCAGATCGATGGCATGAACCACAGCCCCATGGAGGACGACGCTCAGGCGCCAGGTGCCCCCGGGGCCCCCATCACTCCCCTCCCTGTGGGTGCTGGGGCTGTCGAACAGCCCGGAGCTGCAGGCGCCCAGGTGATCGCTGAACCGCATGGTTCCACCGCTCGGGTGTCACGAGGGTTCATCACGTTGATGGTCCTCGCCGCCGTCGGCGCGAACATCGCCTTCATCACACCCATCGCCATCTCGATCGCGCTCCGAGTGCAGCAGTTGGCCCCAGGAAACGAGGAGTATCAGGGGCTGATCATCGGCCTTGGCGCAGCGGGCGCGCTCGTGACCGCTCCGCTCGCCGGCATGCTCAGCGACCGCACGAGGACACGCCTGGGCAGGCGTAGCCCGTGGATGATCGGTGGAGCGATCCTCGGCCTCGGCGCCCTGGTCGTCATGGCGGCTGCGCCTTCCGTTCCGGTCCTCGCCCTGGGGTGGCTGTTCGCGCAACTGGGTTGGGGTACCGCCGCCGGGACGTTCCTGTTCATCCAGGCCGACCGCGTCCCCGAATCGCAGCGTGGCTCGGTCGCCGGTCTCATGGGCTTCGCCCAGATGGCCGCCCCAGTCCTCGGCTCGGTGATCGGCGCCGCGCTGGTGTTCAGCAACTACCTCGTCTTCCTCGTCCCCGGTGGCATCGGCTTCGCACTGATCGTGCTCTTCGCATTGACTGCCGCGCGTGAGAACCCGAGGGCCGTCGAGCCCGCCGGTGAGCGTCTGACCTTCGCTGCGGTTCTCCCGAACTACGTCTTCAACCCGCGCCTCCACCCTGATTTCGGTTGGAACTGGCTGGGTCGTTTTCTCTTCATGTTCGGTCTGACCCTGAACACCACCTTCACGATCTTCTTCGTCGCTCAGAAAGCCGGCACGGACATCGCCGGAATCGCGGGGCTCATCGCCCTGGTCTCGCTCGGCGGTGTCGGTGCCGCGGCCCTCGGTGCCCTCGGCGGCGGATGGCTGTCGGATCGCATCAAGCGCCGCAAGATCTTCATCCTCATCGCTGGCGTCATCTTCGCCGTCGCCGCCACCGTGATGGCCTTCGCCCCGGATCTCACCACGGTCGTGATCGCCGGCCTCGGAACGCAGCTCGCGATCGGCATCTTCTCCTCGATCGACAACGCGATCCTGCTCGACATCATGCCCAACCGCGAAGCCGAAGCCGGTCGCTACAGCGGCATCTCCCAGATCGCGATCTCGCTCGCTCAGGCCCTGGCCCCTCTGGCCGCCGCAGCGATCCTCCTCATCGGTGTCACCGGAACGGACAAGAACTACACCCTCTTGTTCCTCGTCGCAGCGGTCGTCACCCTCCTCGGGGCCCTCTCCATCTCGACCCGGGTCAAGGGCTCACGCTAGATGCACCCCCACAACGAAGGGACCGAACTGATGACCGACTTCCTCTGGGGTGCCAGCACCTCGCCCCACCAGGTCGAGGGAAACAACCTCAACAGCGACTGGTGGGCCCAAGAACAGGCCTTCCCGCAGATGTTCCAGCCCAGCGGCGACGCTCTCGACAGCTACCACCGTTACGCCGAGGACATGAAGCTGCTGGCTGACGCGGGATTGAACGCCTACCGGTTCGGCATCGAGTGGGCACGGATCGAACCCGTCGAGGGACACGTTTCACGCGCCGAACTGGCGCACTACCGGCGCATGATCGACACGTGCCTGCAACTCGGGCTCACCCCCATCGTCACGATCCACCACTTCTCGGTGCCCGCATGGTTCAAGGAGGCCGGAGGGTGGCTCGCCCCCGGGGCCATCGACCGCTTCCGTGCCTACGTCACGGCGTGCACCGACATCCTCCACGACGTGCCCTACATCGTCACCATCAACGAGCCGAACGTCTTGGCCTTGATGTCGCTGATGGATCAGGTGATGGTGTCCATGCGTGAGGGCACGTTCGACGCGGAAGCTGCAGCAGCAGGCCGCTCCGAAGGCCTGGCAAAAGTGGTGCCCCATCCGGAGATCGGTGACCGGCTCATCGAAGCACACAGGGCGGCCAGGGAGATCCTGCACGCGTCACTGTCCGGAAAGGTCGGATGGACCGTCGCCGGCCAAGCGTTCCAAAGCACCCCCGGCAACGAGGAGCGCTACACCGAGATCAAGTACGCCTGGGAAGACAAGTTCCTGGAGGCCGCCCGAGGCGACGACTTCATCGGCGTCCAGGCCTACACCAGCCAGCTCATCGACGGTACCGGGATCGTCCCGCACCCCGAAGACCCCGGGAACACGCTCACGGGATGGGCCTACCGGCCCGACGCCCTCGGAATCGCCGTGCGCAACGCCGCCGAGGTCACCAGGGGCGTCCCAGCGCTCATCACCGAGAACGGCATCGCCACCACGGACGACGAACGTCGGATCAGCTACACCTCCGCTGCGCTGTCGCATCTTGCAGAAGCCATGGCGGACGGCATCGATGTTCTCGGCTACTGCCACTGGTCCGCACTGGACAACTACGAGTGGGGAGACTGGGAGGCGACCTTCGGGCTCATCGCCGTCGACCGGAGCACGTTCGAGCGACACCCGAAGCCCAGCCTCGCGTGGCTCGGTGATGTCGCCCGGCAGGGCACGCCGACCCAGGAATCCCTGCCCGCCACTCACGCCTGACGAGACGAGCAAGGCACGGTAGGCACCACCCACCTCCGGTTGTCTCAGCCCGGCTGCCCACACCGACTTCCACGCCATGACGGCAGACCTCATCTCCTGAAGGAGCACGACCATGACGCATAATGCGATCCGCGGAGTTTCACTCATCGATGACGCGGCCCTGACCAGTGGCGGCACGTTCTGGTCGACCAAGGAAGACGACCAGGGCCGACGGGTCCTCCTCACGGACGGGCCGCACGGAGTCCGCTACCAAGCAGGCCAAGCCGATCACCTCGGCATCGCCGCGAGCGAGCCGGCGACGTGCTTTCCCCCGGCCGCGGGGTTGGGACAGAGCTGGGACCCCGAGCTCGCCAGGATCGTCGGGGCGGCCCTCGCCGTGGAAGCGCGGCACTACGGCGTCGGGGTGCTGCTCGGGCCCGGCATCAACATTCGCCGCGACCCCCGAGGCGGCCGCAACTTCGAGTACTACTCCGAAGATCCGCACCTCAGCGGCGTCCTCGGGTCCGCCTGGGTCCGCGGCCTGCAGAGCGGCGGCATCGGTGCGTCGGTAAAGCACTTCGCGGCGAACAACTCCGAGACGGACCGCATGCGGACGAGTTCCAACGTCGCCGCTCGGCCCTTGCGGGAGATCTATCTGCGTGCCTTCGAGCGCGTGGTGAAAGACGCTTCACCGTGGACGGTGATGTGTTCCTACAACAAGATCAACGGCATCCTGGCGAGCGAGAACAAGTGGCTGCTCACCGACGTCCTTCGTGGCGACTGGGGCTTCGATGGTGCCGTGGTGTCGGACTGGGGCGCCGTGGCTGATCGCGTCGCGGCAGTCTCTGCAGGCCTTGATCTCACGATGCCCGGTGGTGGCACAGCTGCGGGCGATGAGGACATCGTCGACGCCGTGCGTGCCGGCGTGCTCGAGGCCGATCTCGTCGAGCAGGCAGCCGACCGCGTCACGCGACTCATCGACCGCGTCACCGAAGGAGCCGCGTCCGTCGTCGCCGACCTCGACCTCGACGCCCATCACGAGCTCGCCCGCATCATGGCCGCGAACAGCATCGTGCTCCTGAAGAACGACTCCGGCATCCTCCCTCTCACATCCACGTCCCGAATCGCCGTCGTCGGACAGTTCGCGATGACGCCTCGCTTCCAGGGCGGTGGGAGCTCGCACGTCAACGCAGCCCACGTCGACATCCCGTTCGAGCAGATCGCCGAGCGAGCAGCCGATGTCACGTACTCACCCGGCACCGGTCCCGGCGCGCTCGCGTCAGCGGTCGAGGCCGCATCTCGCGCTGACGTCGCCCTGGTGTTCCTCGGACTTGCCGACCATCAAGAGACCGAGGGTGTCGACCGAACTGACATCGGCCTTCCTGCCGAGCAGCTCGAGTTGCTACGCGCTGTGGTCGCAGCCCGACCGGAGACCGTGGTCGTCCTCAGCCACGGGGGTGTCGTCGACCTGACCGAGGTCGACCGCCTGGCCCCAGCCATCGTCGACGGAGCCCTCCTCGGGCAGGGCGGCGGTCACGCCATCTCCGAAGTCGTCTTCGGTGACGTCAACCCCTCAGCCAAGCTCACCGAGACCGTGCCGATGCGTCTGCAGGACGCGCCGTCCTACCTCAACTTCCCCGGTGAGCACTCTCAGATCACCTACGGAGAAGGAATCTTCGTCGGCTACCGCGGCTACGACGCGCGCGACGTGCCCGTTCTCTACCCATTCGGCCACGGCCTCTCCTACACCACGTTCTCCTACGGTGAGATCACCGCGACCACCGACGATTCCGGTGTCACCCTCTCCCTGCCGATCACGAACACGGGCTCGCGGGCCGGCCGTGAGGTCGTCCAGTTCTACTCGGGTCTGTCCGACTCCGGCGTGCAGCGTGCACCTCGAGAGCTCCGGGCATTCGCCGCCGTGACCCTGGCACCTGGGGAGACGTCTGTCGCCACAGCGCACATCAGCCGTGGTGACCTCGCCTACTGGGAGGACCGCACCGACGCATGGGTCGTCGAGGGCGGGCACTACACCGTGTGGGCAGCTTCCTCCAGCCGCGACCTGCGCTCGAGCGTGATTGTCACGATCGAAGGAGACGATCCGCGGGTGCCCCTGACCGCCGCATCGACCTTGGGGGAGATCCTCGCCCACCCGATCGCGGGACCCGCATTCGGGCAGGCGATGGGAGGTGGCCTCGACACGAGCGAGGTCTCCGAGGTCGGGATGGGCGCAGACATGCAGAGCCTCACCAACGCCATCCCCCTCGACCGTCTCGGTGCGATGAGCGGAGGCGTTGCCGTGGTGGATGCGGCCGCGTTCGCCCCGTTGTTCGACATGGCAAACGCTCCAGACATCTGCAGCTGACGGTTTTCGCCCGAGGGGCACCTACGCCAGCTCGCTCTCTGCAGCGAGGCCCGGCAACGCCGTCCTGCCGACAGCTGATGCCGGGCCTCGACCTCAGGTCAACGCCCTGAGGTGCCCTGCATCGAGGTCGAGTTCCGTGAGCAGTCTGAGGACCACGAAGACGCTGGGACCGGTGACCTCGCCCTTCTCGATGCGCCGTAGGGTCGCTGTCGCGATGCTGGCACGACGGGCCAGATCTTCTTGTCGAAGCCCCCGGTCCCTGCGTGTGGTTCGTATGAGGTGTCCGAGTCGGGCCGCGGGGCGTCGATCTGTGAAAAGTGGGCTCGGCAAGGCTTACTTCTCCTCCTCCGGTCCGGCCGGATCGTGGCCGGCAGGGGTAGCTCTGACGACCACGGTGCCGGTAGTTCAGACGACGGACCAACCGCCGTCACTCGGCAGCACGGCGCCGTTGACGTTCGCGGAGTCGTCGCTCAGAAGCCAGGTGATGGCGGCGGCCAATTGCCCTGGTTGGGCTACCGGCGGGATGTTCACCTGCATGATGGGTCCGACCCGCGACGCGGCGTACTCGCTACGCATCGGCGCCTCGATGTTCGTCGCGACCGCTCCAGGCGCGACGGCATTCGCCCGAATGCCTTGGGGGCCGTGGAAGAACGCGACGCTCTTGGTGAACCCGGCGATGGCGTGTTTCGAGGATGTGTAGGCGGCGCCGGCGGCAGAGGCCCGGAGTGCCGCCTCGGAAGCGACGTTGACGATCGACCCCTCACCCGCGGCGATCATCTGGGGGAGCACCGCCCGAGTCAGGCGCATGGGACCTGTGACATTGACACTGAAAACTCGGTCCCAGGTGGCGTCGTCGACCTCGCTCGGCGGGAGGAAAGCGTCCATGATGCCGGCGACGTTCGCCAGGCCGTCGATCTGAGGGCCCGCAGCGGCCAGCAGGGCGACGATGGTCGCCTCGTCGGTGACGTCTCCTGCGACGGTCTCGACCGAGAGCCCCGCTCCGTCGACGAGCTCGGCGCGCAGGTCGTGCAGTCTTTCCGCGACGACGTCGGTCGCGATGACCCGGCCGCCCTCGTGGGCGACCCGGGTGGCCGTTGCGCGCCCGATCCCAGATCCTGCTCCGGTGATGATGATGGTCTTGCCGGCGAATCGCTGGGGTGTGGTCGATGTCGTGGTCATGTTCTCTCCTCGTATCCAGTTCTCAGATGGAAATTGTCGGTCGTGGTCGTGGTCGTGGTCGTGGTCGTGGTCTGGCTCAGTCGCCGAGGACGGGGCCGTAGGAGAACAGCTGGAGCGGGCCCGTGCTGCTGGTGCCGTCGACGGGCTCGACGCCGACGACGCGGCCGGTGAAGCCCGCGGCTACCTCGGTGGAAAGGTACCGGCCGTCGAAAGTCGCGAGGACGTGGAAGCGGTCCTCGTCTTCCTGGAAACCGAGCTCGATCCTGTCCGGGGCGGGGGACCACGGACCATCGTGCGGCGTCACGGCCCGAACTTCGAGGGTGATCGAGGACGAGCCGGGACGAGGGATCGACGCGATGATCTGCTCGAGCGGACCGATCTTCACACGGGCGTCCACCGTGTCGTCACGGAGTTCACTCGCTGCCCAGTGGTCGTCATCGAGCCGGACAGTCAGACGGCCGGTGCCGGACGTGAAGGACGCGCCAGCCCTCCACTGCTGGTGTTTCGTCCGAACGGCGACGAGTGGCCTCGACAGTGGTTTCCTCGGCGACGCCGCGATGGTCATGCCACCGTCCGTCGCCGAGAGCAGTTCGGCCGGGTGCACGCCGGGGCTGACCCATCGAGGGTGCAACGGCGTGCTCGTGAAGTCGTCCACGAAAGCAGTCGTATCGACGGGCACGCTGTAGCGGTCCTCATCGATGACGGGCCAGTCGTCCAGCCAATCGACGCCGGCGAGGAAGGTCTCCCGACCGTTGACGTGGAACTGCGGAGTCATGCCGCGCGGCCGCACCCCGAGGTACACCGCGGCCCACGTGCCGTCGGCGTTCTCGACGAAGTCAGCGTGACCGGTGTTCTGCACTGCTTCGACCGTGCTGCGGTGGGTGAGAAGCGGGTTGGCCGGGTTCGCGGTGAACGGGCCGTCCATCGTGCGCGAGCGTGCGATGGTCACCATGTGACCGCGCTCGGTGCCACCTTCCGCGAGCAACAGATACCACCAGCCGTTCCGATGGAACAAATGTGGGGCTTCAGCGTGTGCGAAACCGTCGCCACCGTAGATCTGTTTCGGTTCTGACAACAGCTGGCCGGTGGTGGGGTCGACCTGCACCTGCATGATCGATGTGGCGCCGCTTCCCGCTGACCAGGTGAGGTGGCAGACGCCCTCGGCATCCCAGCTGAGGTCGGGGTCGATGCCCACTGCGCCGGCGGTGTACACGGGCGTGGTCCACGGTCCCGCAGGATCTTCGGCGCTGACGATCAGGTGCCCGTCCATGTACCGTCCGACGTTCGACGTGACCATGAAGAAGCGGTCGTCGTGGTGGCGGATCGTCGGGGCGTAGATGCCGGAGCTGCCGAAGGAACCACCCAGATCCAGCTGATCGTCTCGGTCGAGCACGTTGCCTATCTGGGTCCAGGTCACGAGATCGCGGCTGTGCAGGATGGGCACCCCTGGGGCGTACTCGAACGACGATGTGACGAGGTAGTAGTCCTCACCGACTCGGCAGATGGAGGGGTCCGGGTGGAATCCCGAGACGATCGGAGTGGCAGGCATGGTGCTCCTTCTGATGGGACCGATTGGATCGGCACGTCGAGGGGTCAGCGGGGGCTTCGCCGGACGGCGGGACTCGGCTGGCCGGTGTCAGCAGGTGTGCGTCATGTCGAACGCAGCGACGTCGTGAGGTGTCGGAGGCCGTGGGCGAACAAGATCTGCGATGAGAAGTAGTCGTGACCGACTGGGCCGGTCAGCAGCGTCACGTCGAAGTCGAGGTCCTTCAGGAGGTCCGTGAACTCGTGCGCGGCCGTGTACAGCGAGGGGATGTCGTAGACGCGGTCCACCTCGAGCTCTCCGACGGTGAGGACGAACCTGATGTCCTGGAGCGCGGGGGACTCGCGGAAGCGGGCGTACCACTCGCGAGGTTCGTGGCCTCGCTGCATGTAGGCGATGCCTGGCAAGGCGGCAATGACCTTCCCGAAGTGGGCCGCGCCGTGCGCAGCTGAGAGGATCGCGGCCTCGCCGCCGCCGCTGAACCCCGAGACGGTGTTCCGCGTCCGGTCGGTGGGGAACGCATGACGGGCGCGTACCTCGGGCACGAGTTCCTCGCAGACGAACCGGTCCAGCGGGACTTCGAACGTCACTTCGGCTTGACGGCTCTCGAAGGGGTTGTCGATGAACACCATCGCTGTCCGCGGGATGTCACCTGCCGATGTGAGGTGGGCGACGAGGTTCTGCGGGGGCATGACCTCCGCGAGGCAGCCGGCACCGTCGAAGGCCCACAAAACGTGTTCTGCCGGTTCATCACCGGGCGGTTGATAGACCCAGTAGCGCCGCTCGGCATCGAGGAGAGCGCTGTGGAAGGAATGCTCCGTCAGGGTGCCGGGAGCCGGCTGGGTGAGGGCTGCGACGAGATCTGCATCCCGCGTCGGGTCCAGGTCCAGGATGGAGGTTGGGTTGAGAGGGTCGGGCCGGAACGAGTACAGGGTCTCCATCTGCTCACCTGTCTCCAGCCAGGGGTCCCAGTGTCCGTGGATGTCGGGTGCGAAGTAGTACGTCACGCGGGTGTGCCGCGGGAGGCGCAAAGTGAGGTGGAACACGTCCGTACCGGGAAGACGGCGCAGGAGGTGCTGCTCCCAGTCGTTCAGGACGAGACCGCCCCCGATCCCGACGTGCTCGACCGTGCCCGTCTCGTCCCGCCACAGGAACGTGACGGCGACACCTGTCTCATCGCCTTCGATCGGTGCCACGAGAGGGCTGCCGCGCCTCTCGACATCAGCCCAGAAGTCCGTCAGGAGTCGCTCGTGGTCAGCGGATGTCCGCAAGCCCTGGCGCAGTTCCTCGATCCGAGCGCCCGAGAGGGGCTCGCGCCAGCCAGTTTCGTATCTCATCGGATGATCTCCTCGCTCAGGATGGTGCAACCGTCGGTGGTCACAGGTCGCCCCCTCGTCGGAGGACTTGCAGCCTTGGTGTGCTGTGGACGATCTGACCGCCTTGGATGATCGCGACGACATGGTCTGCGATGTCCGCGAGCACCCCGATGTCAGCGCTGGGATCGGCGTCGACGATGAGCAGGTCGGCGATGGCACCCTCTGCGACGACCCCGAGCTCACCGGTGCGTCCGAGCAGGTCGGCTGCAGTCACGGTCGCTGAACGGATTGCATCGATGGCGGGCTGCACCTGGGCCAGGAGACGGAATTCTTCGTTCTGGTGTCGCTGCATGCCGCCGAGCAGGTCGGAACCGTAGACGAGTTTGACGCCGGCGTCGTGGGCCCGTCGGATCGCATCCAGTCCGGTCTGCAAGACCGTGTCGACCTTCTGCCACATGCCTTCCGAGAGGCCGTGTTCGCGGCCTTCCTCCTGCAGTGCCCAGTAGGTGACGAGGGTGGGGACGAGGAAGGCGTCGCGCTCGCGGAACAGGGCCAGGCTCTCGTCGTCGAGCAGATTGCCGTGTTCGATGGAGCGCACTCCGGCTCGCAACGCCCGGTTGATGGCTCGGGCCGTGTACGCGTGGGCGGCGACGTACCGGTTCGCTGCGTCGGCTTCGTCGACCGCGGCTTGGATCTCGCCGAGGGAGTACTGGGTGGAGTCGATCCGGTCCGTAGGCGAGGAGACTCCGCCGGAGGCCATGATCTTGATGTGGTGCGCTCCCTTGCGGATCTCGTTGCGCACAGCCGCCCGCACCGCGTCGACACCGTCTGCGACAGTGCCGAGACCGCAGCTTCCTGGTGTGCCTGGTGAGTGCTCCTCACCGGGGAGGCGCATGTCACCGTGGCCGCCGGTCTGACTGATCGCGTGGCCGCAGAACAAGACGCGAGGTCCGACGACGAGTCCCTCCTGCTGGGCCTGGGCGAGTCCGTGGTCCGCGCCTCCCAGATCGCGGACGGTCGTGAAACCGCGCTGGAGGGTCTCTCGCGTGGCCTTGGCGGTGTGGGCGTAGACGTAGGACGCTGCGGTTTGTTCGAGGGCCCGGAAGTCGGCGCTGAAGGCGGTGAGGTGCACGTGCGCGTCGATCAGGCCCGGCATCACGACCGCGCCGGAGGCATCGAGCCGGGACCAGCCGCGCGCGTCGAGGTCGGTGCCGATCTCGGTGATCGTGCCGTCCTCGATGCGGATGTCTGCGGTCTGAGTGGTTCCGGTGGTGACGTCGAGGACTGCTCCTCCGGCCACGATCAGCTGCGGAACAGGGGCGGTCGACCTCGGCGGGCTAGTGGACATCGACCTCTCCGGTCCCCGCGACCGCGGCTCCATCGCTCGAGCCGTTCTCACCGGACGAGTCCGCGGCTGAGCGGTCTTCCTGGTCGGCGGCGATGACGTCCACCCGTCGTTCGCCGAGGCCGTCCGCCGACACGGTGATGGTCACCGTCCCTGCGCCGGTCGGTCGAACGAGAGCCAGCGCGCGTCCCTGGTACGTCCGGTGGGAGGTGCCGCCGTAGGGCTGGTCGTTGTCGGGCCGGGCGCTGCCGAGGGCTTGGAGAACCCCGGGCCCCGTCACGACCACGTGGACGTCTCGGTCGGCGCCGGGGTGGATGACGCCGTTCTCGTCCGTGAGATGGATGGTGACGTACGCGAGGTCGGTGTCGTCGGCGCGGATGACCGAGCGGTCGACATCGATGGCGAGACGCACGTCGTCCTGTGCCGTGTGGAGGGTGGTCCGGGCGGTCTCCTCACCGTTGACGTAGGCGATCGCGGTCACGTCACCGCGTGCGTATGTCGCGTCGAAGGTGGCCATGAAGGCGTGGTCGCGGCCGGCGGGCTTCTTTCCGAGCGAGGTCCCGTTGACGATGAGTTCGATCTCGTCGGCGTCGCTGTAGACCTCGACGGACGTCGCTGTGCCGTCGGCGACGTTCCAGGTCCAGCTCGACTCGGTGTCGCTCCAGGCCCACATGCCGGGACGGACGGCCCTGCCGTGGTTCTCGGGTCGGAACACGGCGATGTAGGGGCTGTGGCGAAGACCGTAGACGGTTTCGCGGTAGTAGGAGATGGGGCGTCGGTGCCCGGTGATGTCGTGATCCCCGGACCAGGCCGCGATCCAGGGGTACGGGGCCTCGAAGACGGGGGCCTCATCCGCGTACTGGACCCGGCCGATGCCGACTTCGCCGAGGTAGTCCCAGCCAGTCCAGGTGAAGTCTCCGATGATGTGAGCGTTGTCTTCGACGAGGCGCCAGTAGCGGGCGATGCCGGGAGGGAACGTCTCGCTTCCGACGATGATCCGGTCGGGGAAAAGATCTTTGTCGATGAGGTAGCGGCTGTCGCCGTAGTTCAGGCCGGCCACGTCCAGGAGTGCGAAGGACTCTTCGGTCTTCTCCGTCACGAGGGGGGAGGCGCTGACTTGGTTCATGAAGTCGGCGGCGGAATTCATGAGGTCGTTGACGCCGCCTCCGGTCTCCTGCCCGTCGCCGCCCGCTTGGCTGGCGTTGGCCTGCATCATCTGGACGACGTCCTGGAGGACGGAGACGAAGCCGTTGATGCCGTTGGTGACGAACCGTGTGGAGTCCAGGCTGCGGATCTTCTCGGCCAGGTGTCGACCCCACGTCGATCCCAGTGGGTCGCCGGTCTCGAGGATCTCGTTGCCGATCGAGTAGAACACCACGCTGGGGTGGTTGTAGTTCTTCGCGACCAGGGACTCGACGTCCCGTTCCCACCACTCCGCGAACGCCAGGGAGTAGTCGTAGGGGGACTTGCCTTCGGTCCACATGTCGAAGGTCTCGTCCATGACGAGCATCCCGAGGCGGTCGCAGGCGTCGAGCATCGCCTGACTCATCGGGTTGTGAGAGCTTCGGATGGCGTTGAAGCCGGCCTCTTTCAGCAGCTCGACACGTCGTTCCTCTGCGCGGGCGATCGTGGCGGAGCCCAGGGGGCCGTTGTCGTGGTGGATGCACGCCCCGCGCAGCTTGACGGTCTCCCCGTTGATCCGGAGACCTTTGAGGGGGTCGAGCTGCAGGGTGCGGATGCCGAGGGTGGTGTCGTGGGTGTCGAGGACGTCCGTCCCGTCGCGGAGGACGGAACGCACCATGTAAAGGGATGGCGAGTCCGGGCTCCACAACGAGGGGGCCTGGACGAAGAGTCGCTGCCGGACAAGTGCGCCCTCACGAGAGCGGACAGTGCTGGGGGAGGACGCCTCGGCCACGACGACACCGTCGGGGTCGACGATGACGGTGTCGACGATGCGCGTCACGGTGTGCAGAGAGTCGTTGTTGATCGGGGTCACGACCTCGACGACGGCCCGGTCGGTGTCGATGTCGGGGGTGGTGATCCTGATGCGATCGTGGGGGATGTGTGTCAGGTCGGACACGATGAGTCGCGTGTCGCGGTAGATGCCGGTGCCGGTGTACCAGCGGGAGTCGTCGTGGGCGCGCGCGTCGACGCGGATGGTGTTCTGTTCGCCGTATCGGAGGAACGGGTTCAGGTCGACGACGAAGGTGGCGTAGCCCGACGGGCGCTGCGCGGCGAAGGTGCCGTTCACGTAGACCATGGCGTCGCGGTACACCCCCTGGAACTCGAGGCGGACGACCTTGGTGCGGTAGTGCTCTGGGACGTCGAAGGTCTTTGAGTATTCGAAGACACCGCCCGGGAAGTAACCGTTCCTGCCACCTACTGTCTCGGCGGCTGAGCGCGGCTGTCCGATGATCGCGTCGTGGGGAAGCGTGACCGGCTCGCCAGCTGTGGGGGCGCCCTGCAGTTGTGCATAGGGGCTGACCTTGGGACGGACGGTCCATGAGTGGTTGAAGGAGGTGATGCTCATGTCACTGCTTTCCGTGGTCGCGGTGGTGGTCGTGTCGCGGGCTCAGGAGACGACGAGGATGGTCGAGAGGTCGGTGTCGGCGGAGGAGCCGCCGACCCAGATATCGATGTGGGTGCGGTCCTGTGTCCAGCCGCCGGTGGCGGCACTCCAGTGACGGAGCTCGTCGGGTCCGAGTGTGAAGGTGACGGTCTTGGTTTCCTTGGGCGCGAAGCTCACGCGTTGGAACCCCTTCAGCTCTTTGACGGGCCGAGAGGATGCCCCGTGTCGCTGGTGGATGTAGAGCTGCACGACGTCGTCGCCAGCATGGTCGGAGTCGTTGGTCACATCGAGTGAGACGGTGACGGTCTCACCACGTTCGATGACGGGCCGATCGAGTCCGAGGTCGTGGTAGCTGAAGGTGCTGTAGCTGAGGCCGTGACCGAAAGGGTAGAGCGGGGTGGACTCTTCGTCCCAGTAGCGCGTGCCCTGGTTCTCGGGCTGGAAGGTCCGGAGGTGTGAGTACACGAGGGGGACGTGTCCGACGTGACGCGGCCACGAGAAGGGGAGTCTGGCCGCTGGGGACACGTCGCCGAACAGGACGGACGCGACGGCATGGCCACCACGGCTGCCGGGGTACCAGACCTCGGCGATGGCGGCCGCGTGCTCGTCCGCCCACCGGAGATCGAGCGGTCGGCCGGACATCACCAGGACGATGACCGGGGTGCCGGTAGCGACGATCCGTTGCAGTTGTTCGAGCTGCCGGCCGGGCAGGTCGAGCGTGGACCGGGACGCGTTCTCGCCGATCTGGTTCTGCCGCTCACCCACGACGACGATTGCGACCTCCGCCTCGGCGGCGATCGCGACGGCGCGATCGATCTCGACATCGTCGTCGTGATCCGCTGGCGTGCCGACGACGGTGGCGTCCATCGCATCGAACATGGACGGGAATGTCCTCGCCGGAACGCCAGCCCCCGGCGCGAAGAGCACGTTCGCGCCGTCAGGGAGGCGCGATGTGATGCCCTCGAGGATGGTGACCGTGTCATCTGTGTCGTGATCGAAGACCCACGGGCCAAGAGTGTCGCGCTTGCTGTCCGCCAGTTGACCGATGACCGCGATCGACTTCGCGTTCGTATCCCGGAGGGGGAGGACGCCGTCGTTCTTCAGGAGGACGATGGACCGCTCGGCTGACGTGCGCGCGAGGTCCCGGTGTGACGCGTCGGCCAGGACGCCGGGAGCTGCGGTCTCGTCGACGTAGGGGGCCTCGAAGAGTCCCAGGCGGAACTTCGCCGTGAGGACACGGCGAACGGCAGCGTCGATCCGATCCTCTTGAATGAGCCCCTCTGCCACGGCCTCGGGCAGGGAAGCGAAGGCGGGTTCGGTCAGGCACATCTCCATGTCCAGCCCAGCCGTCACTGCCCGGGCAGCGGCGTCGGGCGAGGACGATGCGAAGTGCTGCGTGACGAGCGACTTGACGGCGTTGTTGTCGGACACGACGAACCCGTCGAAGCCGAGCTCGTCGCGGAGGATGTCGGTGAGCAGGTGATGGTTGCCGCTCGCCGGGACGCCGCTGAGATCCATGTAGGCGCTCATGATGGTGCTGGCCCCGGCGTTGATCGCCGCCGTGAAGGGTGGCAGGTAGACGTTCCACAGTTCGTTGTCGGAGATCTCCACGTCGTCGTAGTCGCGGCCGCCTCGAGCTGCTCCGTATCCGGCGAAGTGCTTCGGGCCCGCGAGGATGTTCTCGGGCCCGAAATTGCCTTGGAATCCGCGGACGTGGGCTGCGGCGATCGCCGATCCCAGGAACGGGTCCTCGCCGGCGCCCTCGATGATGCGGCCCCATCGCGGATCGCGGGCGATGTCGACCATCGGGGCAAAGGTCCATCGGATGCCGACCGCGCGGGCCTCGCGTGCTGCCACTGCCTGTGTGGCGCGCACCAGCTCCGGGTCCCAGGATGCAGCCATGCCGATCGAGGCCGGGAAGATCGTCCGGAGCCCGTGGATGACGTCGAAGCCGAACAGCAGCGGGATGCCGTGTGGAGACTGCTCGACAGCCGATCGCTGGAGTTCATTTGTCGTGGCCGGGTCCGTGACGAACAAGACCGATCCGGTCCCGCCGCTGGCGATCGCCGCCTTCAGCACCGCTGGTTGGCGGGCGAACGCCTGGTGTTCCGGAGGCAGGGACTCGTAGTCGAAGTCCTCCGGCACATCACCCACGGCGCCGAGGTAGAAGTACTGGCTGAGCTGTCCCGCCTTGTCCTCCAGGGACATCCGGCCCAAGAGGTCCTCGACGCGAGCGGATGTGTCGAGGGATGGGTCCTGATACGGGTGGGGTGTCATGCGGATCTTTCGGTGTCGGAGAACTGGTCGTGTCTGCTGGAGGTCGGCTCGTTCAGCTGTCGGCGGGAAGGGATGCGCCGTTGGTGCGGGAGATGTCGCCGAGCCAGGCCAGGCTCGGTTTCGGGTGCCGGGAGAAGTCGCTGCGGTCGACCCCGATGAGACCGAATGTCGGCTCCCAGTGGCCCCACTCGAAGTTGTCCAGAGCGCTCCAGTGGAGGTATCCGCGTACGTCGATTCCGTCGTGGAGGGTGCGGAGGAGCCCCTGGAGTGCACCCGTGGTGTAGGCGATGCGCTGCTCGTCGTCTGCCGTCGCGATGCCGTTCTCCGTGACGAGGATCGGGAGACCGGTCATCTCGTGGGCCCGGCGGATGGCGATCCCCAGTGCCTCGGGGCGGAAAGCATCACCCGTGAGGGTGTTGTTCGGGCTGGGCGCGGCGGTGACGAGACCGTTCTGGTCGACTTCTCGGGTCGAGTACGCCTGGACACCGATGAAGTCATCGCCCCGGGCTCCCTCGAGGTACAGGTCCTCACGCACCGAGCGCTCCGATTCGAGGTGGTCGGCGTTCTCCTTGGTGGCCCAGAGTCCCATCAGGGCCACGGTCCAGCCGACCTGCGCACGTGTCTTCGTCTTCAAGATGCTCCGAGCGGCACGGTGTGCCTCGACGAGCCGCTGCCCGACCACCGGCGAAGGCGGCGGGATGACGACCCCCTGGTCCTGCTGCACCGTGGGGGTGGCGAAGCCGGCGTTGGCGTCCGGGTTGATGGCCGCCGACATGAGGACCATGAGCCCCAGCATGTTGGGCTCGTTGATGGTGCAGACCCATTCGACCCCGTCGAGGATCTTGGTCACCTCGGTCACGTAGGAGCTGAACCGATGGATGGCGTCGTCGCCCATCCAGCCGCCTTCCTCGACGAACCACTTCGGCGCGGTGAAGTGGTGGAGGGTCACGACCGGTGTGAGGCCGAGCTCGAGGGCTGTATCGATCATGCGGCGGTAGTGGTCGAGGGCCGCGCGCGAGAACTGGCCAGGCAGCGGCTCCACCCGCGCCCATTCGATGCCGAACCGGTACGTGGTGAGGCCGGCGTCGGCCAAGAGGGTCATGTCCTCGCGGTAGCGGTGGTAGCTGTCGACGGCGTCGCCGCTGGGTCCGAAGTGCGGCATGACCTGTTCATAGAACCACCAGTCACTGTTGACGTTGTTGCCTTCGATCTGGTGCGGGGCGGTCGAAGCGCCCCAGAGGAACGTCGTGGGGAAGTCGGTCATCGTCGTCTTTCTAGGATCGGGGACAGGGCCGTCGTCTCGGGTCAACTGGGCGTCTTGATGCTGGTGGTCGACTCGTTGGCGCGCTTGCCGAGGCTGATGGGCAGGATCGCGAGACCGCCGAGGACGGCGGAGGCCCCGGCCACGTAGTACACGGACGAGTAGTTCCCCGCCGCGACGGCGATGATGGCGCCGGCGAGGAAGGGGCCGACGGCCTGGGGGATCTGGTTCGCGAGTCCCAGGGTGGAGAGGAATCGTCCGTTCTGGTCCTCCTCTTGGGGAAGGACGTCGAGTTGCACGGCCTGGTCGACGGCGCCGTAGACACCGACGGCGAACGACAGGATGATGCCGCCCAAGATGTACTGCGGTACGCCGGTGCTGGTGCCCGTGACCACCGCAGCGATGCCGATCACGATGGCGCTGGTCCAGAGGAACGGTTTGCGCGTCCCCAGCTTGTCCGAGAGCCATCCGGACCCGAGCGCGCCCAGGATCGAGACGCCCACACCCGCAGTTCCGGCAAGGGCCACGATGCCTCCGACCTCGGCTGCCGAGAGCTGAACGCGAGAGGTCAGGAGGTACACGCCGTAGATGGACGTGAACGCGAGGGAGAGGAAGACGAGCGCTTTGCTCAGCCACACCCAACCGAGGTTGGAGTACTTCCTCGGGTTGAACCAGAACCCCTGGAAGATCTCGCTCGCCCGGACGGCGGAACGGGGGGTCGTCACGGGAACGTCCTTCATGGTGACGACGAAGACGAGTCCACCGAGGAGCGCGAGGACGCCGGGGATCAGGAACATCAGAGCCGGCATCTCCGTCAGTTGGCTTGCCAGGGTGATGCCGACGATCGGGCCGATGTAGGTGAGGGTGCCGTTGATGCCGGCCACGCGGCCACGCTGGTTCTCGGGCAGGCGATCACCGAAGAAGGCCAGGATCATGACTGCCGTGATCGTGTAGCCGATGTAGGCGATGGTCCAGCCCGTGATGAGGGCCCCGAGGTTCGGAAGGAACCCGATGATGGCAGCGCCCACCATGCCGGTGAGGACTCCGAGCAGGAGCCACGGCCGTCGGCGGCCAAGTTTGGATCGCGTCCTGTCGCTGAGGACTCCGACGAGCGGCGTCAGGAAGATGACGATGGTGCAGGGGATGCCGATCGCGAAGGCAAGGGCCGTGTTCCGAGCGTCCGGAGCCAGTGCCTGGATGCGCACCGCGAGAGAGAACGACGAGGGGGCGACGAACGCGATGTAGAGCGTGAGCTGAGCCAGCAGGGCCAGCACGATCTGCTTTTTGGGAAGACGGTCTGGTCCTCCGGGTGCCTCGGTGGCAGCAACGGCTGCACCGATTTCCTCGGAAGCTACCTCGAAGGCTGCAGCCGAGTTGGAAGGGGATGAGTTGGGGACATCCGACATTTCATGACCTCATTGTGATGAAACAAGCTATGGAGAGTGCGATGAGAAAGATAGATTCTCCGGAGTCTGTCTCGGACGGCTCTTACCTAGTGGCCGCTAGATTGTGTCTAGCGATCGGTAGATTACAGTCGGAGTCCGAGCTTGTCCAGTAGGGAGCCTCATGCCTGTCGTCACGACGCGAGCGAAGAAGCCACAAGTCCGCCTGGCGCCTGAAGTTCGGCGACGCCAGATCATCGATGAGGCCACTCGCTTGATCTCGCGGGCGGGATTCAATGCCGTGTCGCTGACGGACGTGGCTTCTGCGTGCGGGATCAAGGGGCCCTCGGTCCTTCACCACTTTCCATCGATGCAGGCCCTTCTCGCGGCCGTCCTCGCGCGCCGAGACGAGGTGGACACGATGGACACCCCGGTGTCGCAGGGGGGCTCGAGTCCCGAAGCTGTGGCAGCCGTACTGCGGAACGTCGTCGTCCGGAACCTCGAGCGTCGTGAGTTGGTGCGGCTCTACGTCGTGCTCGGCGCCGAGGCGGTCGACCCGGCCCACCCAGCCCACGCGTACTTCGCCGACCGCGAGGTGTCCAACTACGCGAACCTCGAGCAGTTCCTCAGCTGGAAGCGGGACGGGGCGCTGGCGGCTCGGGAACTGATGTCGTTCTGGACTGGCCTGGAGCGCCAGTGGGTCATGAACCCATCTGTCGACTTCCTGGCCGTTTGGGATCACTTTGCCGAGCGGTTCTTCGTCGCTGAGGAAAGGCGTGACGCGGCGTAGGTCGGACCCTGTCCCGCAGGGCGAACGCGCCAGGGTCTTTCGCGCCCTGGAATGAGCTGGTGCTCAGAGGCCGGTGGCGAGGTGTGGTGATCGTCACCATGCGCCAGGGGTCGGCCGAGGACCTACTGCGAAAGAGCCCGTGAGACCTGGCCGTTCGTCGACATGTTCAGCACCATCGGCGGCCGGGAACAGCTCTGCCGAGCGTCACGCGCGCGCAGCGTCCCGCGCGAGCGCGGCGTCGCGTGCCGCGACGAGCAGGTCGGTCAGCACCGTGCCGGTCGCCCCGCGGTCCTCCGGGTGCCACTGGACGCACCACACCGGCGCGGAGTCGTGCTCGACCGCCTCGACCGTGCCGTCGTCGGCCCACGCGACGGCCCGCAGCCCGTCGCCCAGCCGGCCCACCGCCTGGTGGTGCGAGCTGCGCACGACCAGCGACGTCGTGCCGAGCACCGACGCGAGCGTGCTGTCGTCGGCGAGGCGGACGGGGTGGTCGACCATGCTGTCCTCGACGCTGTCGGGGTTCACGTGGCCGGGGTGCTCGAGGTGCTGCACGAGGTCGCCGCCGAGCGCGACGTCGACCACCTGCATGCCGCGACAGATGCCGACCAGCGGCAGCCGCGCCTCCACGGACCCGCGCACGACGTCGAGCTGCACCCGGTCGGCCTCGGCGAAGGTCTGGCCGCGGCCGGGGTAGTCGGCGGGGCCGCCGTAGTGGCTCGGGTCGACGTCCTCGCCGCCGGTGACGAGCACCGCGTCGGCCTCGGCCAGGGCGGCGCGCACGTCGCCGAGCCGGTTCGCCGGCACCCGCCGCACCGCGAAGCCGACCCGTCCGGCCGCGGCGACGACCGAGGTCGACAGGTCGTCGAGCTCGCGCTCGAAGGCGGGGTCGTCACGGGTCTCGTCGGTGACGTCGAGGACCAACAGCGTCAGGAGGCGCGGTGCGGGCGAGTCGCTCATCCCGCCATCCTGGCACCGCGCGACGCTGGCCCGGATGCGAACCGGGCTGGACGGGCGCCCCGCCCCACGCGACGATGACGGCATGACCGTCGACGCCGCGCCTCCCGCCGGGTTCCGGGTCGGGGGAGTCCGGCCCGAGACGGCGGTCCGGGCCTTCGAGTTGGGCTACGAGGGCCACGACCTCGAACCCGGCCGCCCGGGCGACGACTTCTCGTGGCAGCACGTCGCCGTGGGCTCCGGTCCGGTGTCGCTCGTGAGCTGCCGGTTCGGGGCGTCCCTGCGGGGCACGGTGCGGCCGCCCGACGACTACGTCGCCGCCTGGTTCTCGACCGGCGGGGGAGTCGTCGACGTCGGTCGTGCCGAGGTCGGCGTGCGCAGCGGCGAGCCCTTCGCATTCCCGTCCGACCGCGAGTTCACCTTCGACTACGCCGCCTACCGGCTGAACCTGTTGCACCTCGACCGTCGCTGGCTGGTCTGGTACGCCTCGGTGCGCGACGGGCGCGACCCGGCACCGCTCCGGCTGCGGCACGACCTCGTGCTCCGCGGCGACCGGCGCGTCGCGTGGCGGAAGGCGACCGCGACGCTCGCCGAGGCGCTGCTCGGCCCGGCCGCGGCCATCGCGCTCTCGGTGGCCGACGCCACGGCCCTCGCCGCCGACACCCTGCTCGACGCCTTCGCCGAGCCCGCCGGCGGCCCGGGAGGCGCGGGTGCGGCGTCGGGGACGGGTGCCGGCCCGGCGCGCTCGGTCCGGCGCTCCCGGCTCGACGCCGCCGTCGAGTACATCCACGCCCACGCCGACCGGCCGATCAGCGCGGTCGACGTCGCCGAGGCCGTCGGCGTCAGCGCCCGGGTGCTGCAGAGCACGTTCCGGCAGCAGCTCGGCCACACGCCCACCGCGCACCTGCGGGGCGTGCGGCTGCAGCGGGCGCACGACGAGCTCGCCGCCCTCGAGGGGCGCCCGGGCGAGACGGTCGGCGCGGTCGCCCGCCGCTGGGGCTTCGCCCACCTCGGCCGGTTCTCGGAGCGCTACGCCCGCGAGTTCGGCGAGCGACCGAGCGACACGCTCGGCGGTCCCCGCACACCCTGACGCCTTCGGGCTCGCCTCGAGGCCGGTGTCGCACCGCGTCCCGTGCACAGCACCGCGTCGAGACGCGGCGTGGTGCACGGGACGCGGTGTGGACGCGACCGGCCCGACCTAGTCGGTGCCGTCGATGCCGCCCAGCCGTTCGAGCACGCCGGTAAGGATCGTGCCGGCGGCGTCGGGCAGCACGTGGTGGTTCATGTAGATCGCCTCGAGCCAGGGCAGCACCTCGTCGCGCCCCCAGCCGACGGCGTCCCAGTCGACGCCCGGCAGGGCCTTCGTGACGGGCTGGTCGGTTCGCGGGTCGAGCCAGGCCTCGGCGATCGGCACGCCGTCGGACGCCCCCTGCGGCGTCCAGCTGAGCGCGATCGGGTGGTCGTCGCCCTCGATGTGGTCGTGTTCGACGGCGCCCGAGCCGAGCCACGGCAGGGTCAGCAGCTCGCCCTCGATGTCGACCTCGACCAGGTCGAGCTTGCGGGGCTCCTCGACCTCGCAGACGTAGAGGTCGAAGCCGGCGTCGTGCCAGGCGGCGGCCTCGTCGACCTCGTCGAGCAGGTCGGGCATGCGCCGGTGCAGGTCGACGATCAGCCGGGTCGACCACTCGACGAGCACGCGCGTGTCGGCCACGCCGAACGGGCTGAGGTCGCTGTCGTCGCCGTTCGCGAGGTGGAAGTGGTGCTCGACCTCGCCGGACGGCGTGGTCTCGAGGTGCACCTGCCCGGTCTCGTAGCCGACGTAGAGCGCCGTGATCAGGTCGTCGTCGTCGTACTCGGCGTACAGGTTCGGCTTGCCGAGCGCCGTCGGCAGCGGCGTCTGCGCCGCCGGGCGGGGGCCCAGGTCGAACACGGCGCGGAAATGGGTGGTGGGGAGCCTCAGGCTCATGTCGGTCACGGCGTGGGGTCCAATCGGTTGCTCACGCCAGGGTAGAGGACGCGGCCGTCCGTCCGCGGTCCGGTGACGACGAGGAGGCGCGCTCCGGGTCTCCCCGGAGCGCGCCTCCTCGTGTGGTCGCGTCGACTACGCGGCGACGGGGCTGCGCTGTCCGACGACCGAGCCGGCCTCGGCGGCCTCGGCCGACGCGTCGGCCCCGGCCACCGCACCGCGGCGGACGAACTTCTTCAGAACGACGAGCACCAGCGCGCTCACCACGGTGCCGGCGACGATCGCCAGCGCCCACATGCCCAGGTTGCCGATCGCGAAGAACACGAAGATGCCGCCGTGGGGTGCCTGCGACGTGACGCCCGCGGCCATCGAGATGGCTCCGGTCACCGCGCCTCCGACCATGCTGGCGGGGATCACGCGCAGCGGGTCGGCGGCGGCGAAGGGGATCGCACCTTCCGAGATGAACGAGGCGCCGAGCAGCCAGGCGGCCGTGCCGTTGGAGCGCTCGACCTGCGAGAAGCCCTTGCGGTACAGGACGGTCGAGGCGAGGGCCATCGCCAGCGGCGGGACCATGCCGGCGCCCATGACGGCGGCCATGATCATCAGCGGGGCCGGGTTGTCGGAGAGCGAGCCCGCCGAGAGGCCGGCGACGGCGAACGAGTACGCGACCTTGTTGACCGGGCCGCCGAGGTCGATGCACATCATCAGGCCGAGGATGACGCCGAGCACGATCGCGCCGGTGCCGCTCAGGCCGTTCAGGAAGTCGGTCAGGGCGACCGTCAGGGCCGCGATCGGGCCACCGAGCACGAGCACCAGCAGACCCGAGGCGAAGATCGACGCGAACAGCGGGATGATCACGACGGGCATCAGGCCGCGCAGCCAGCGGGGCACCTCGGGCTTGCCGATCCAGTAGGCGGCGAAGCCGGCCAGCAGACCGCCGACGAGGCCGCCGATGAAGCCGGCCCCCATGAAGACGGCGACGGCACCGGCGACGAAACCGGGCGCGATGCCGGGTCGGTCGGCGATGGCGTAGGCGATGTAACCGGCCAGGGCGGCCACCAGGAAGCCCATGGACAGGTTGCCGATCTGGAACGCCGCGGCACCGAGGAAGTACATCAGGCCCTCGGGCGGCAGGTTGAAGAGCGAGTAGTCGGTGAGCACGGTCGCGGCGTTGCCCGCGATCTCGTAGCCCGAGAGCAGGAAGCCCAGGGCGAGCAGCAGGCCGCCACCGGCGACGAACGGGATCATGTACGAGACGCCGGTCAGCAGCCAGCGCTTGAGCGACGAGCCGAGGCCCTGCCTCTCGGCGGTCGAGCCGGCGACGGCTCCGGCGGCCGTGCCGCCCACGCGGGCGGCGTTCGGGTCGTTCGCGGCGGCCAGCGCCTCCTTGACCATGGCGTCGGGGGCGTCGACGCCGCGCTTGACCGGGCCGCGGACGACGGGCTTGCCGGCGAAGCGACCCTGGTCGCGCACGTCGACGTCGACGGCGAAGATGACGGCGTCGGCCTCGGCGATGACGGTCGGGTCGAGGGGGGTGACCGTGCCAGAGCCCTGCGGTTCGATCTGCAGGTCGGCGCCGAGGCGCTTGGCGGCGGCGACCAGGGCGTCGGCGGCCATGAAGGTGTGGGCGATGCCGGTGGGGCAGGCGGTGACGCCGACGAGCTTCGGGCGGCGGGCGCCGCCGTCGGCCGAGGAGGCGCCGTTCGCGCCGGACGCGGAGGTCGCGGTGGCGCCGCGCGTCTCGGCGACCTCGCCGCTGACCTCGTCGTCGACGAGCTCGACGATGTCGGCGGGCGTCCTCGCGGCCCGCAGCGCGGCGGTGAAGTCGTCGCGGATGAGCGCCCGGGCGAGGGTCGAGAGCACCGTCATGTGGTCGCCGTCGGCGCCCTCGGGCACCGCGATCATGAAGACGATGTCGGCGTCGCCGTCGGGGGCGCCGAAGCCGACCGTCCGCGCGAGGCGCGAGAAGGCGAGCGTCGGCTCGGTCACAGAGGCCGACCGGGCGTGGGGGATCGCGATGCCGCCGGGGACGCCCGTGCCGACCGACGCCTCGCGCTTGATGGCGTCGTCGGCGAGCGAGTCGGCCGAGCCGGCGCGGCCCGAGGCCGCGACGCGCGCCGCCAGGGCGCGGATGACGTCGGTCGACGTGCCGCCCAGGTCTTCGTCGAGACCGACGAGGTCGGTGCTGATGAGGGATGACATGCTGTTCTGCTCCTTGGGGTTGGGCGACGCTGCTCAGAGGTGCCCGACGGCCGCGGGGGCCACCGGGACGACGTCGATGTCGTCAGGGAAGGTCTGGTCGAGGCGGGGGACGATGCTGCCGGGCAGGGCCGCGGCGGCGGCCCCGGACGCGACGGCCTGGGCGAGGCGGGCCGGGGCGGGGGCGCCGGCCGTCTCGGCGAGCAGGTAGCCCGACAGCGACGAGTCGCCGGCGCCCACCGTGCTCAGGGCGGTGATGACGGGGGCGGCGGCGAACCACGACCCCTCGTCGTCGATCAACAGGGCGCCCGCGCTGCCGAGGGTGAGCAGCACGGTCTCGACGCCGAGCTCGCGCAGGCGGCGGGCCCCGGCGACGGCCGAGGCCGGGTCGGCCTCGTACGCCACGGGGTCGCCGCCGACGATCTCGGCGAGTTCGTCGGCGTTGGGCTTGACGAGGTCGATGCCGACGCCCGAGGCGATCAGCGCCGCGAACGGTTCGCCCGACGAGTCGACCGCGATGCGCGGGGCGGCGTCACCGCAGGAGGCGCGCACGGCTCGGACGACGTCGGCCAACCAGGTCGTCGGCAGGCCGGGGGGCAGCGACCCGGCGAGCACCAGCCACGAGGCGAGCGCCGCGTGCTCGACCACGAGGGCGGTGAGCTCGTCGACGTGGGCGCCGAGGTCGGGGCCGAGCTCGTTGACCTTCGTCGTCGTCCCGTCGGGCTCGGTCAGGGTGACGTTGGCCCGGAGCCGCTGGGCGATCGGCAGGTTGACGGTCGGCACGCCGCGCTCGCGGAGGGCGGCGAGGACCGGGTCGTCGAGCGCGCCGGGCAGCAGGGCCACGGTCTCGGCGCCGGACGCGGCGAGGGCCCGCGAGACGTTGACGCCCTTGCCGCCGGGCTCGTCTGTGGTGCTCACCGAGCGCTGCACCGACCCGCGCTGCAGCGCGCCCGGCAGCTCGATCGTGCGGTCGAGCGAGGGGTTCGCGGTGACGGTGAGGATCATGCGGTGCCTCCGGGCGGCGGGACGAGGTCGTGCGGGGGCACGAGGGGGCGGGTCGTGCGGACGGGGGCGAGGGCGGGGGCGCTCACGCGACGATCACCTCGACGTCGGCGAGCTCGAGGGCGTCGGCCAGGTCGGGGGCGGGGGTCGCGTCGGTGACCACCGTGTCGACCTCGGCCAGGCGCGCGAACCGCACCAGCGCCTCCTCGCCGTGCTTCGTCTGGTCGACCACGGCGACGACGCGGCGCCCGGCCCGCACGTAGGCCGACTTGACGGCCCCCTCGAACTCGTCGGGGGTCGACAGGCCGAAGCCGGCGCTCAGGCCGTTGGCGCCGACGAAGACGATGTCTGGGCGGAGCGCCTGGATCTGCTCGACCGTGCTCGTGCCGACGGCTGCGCTGGTGAGGCCGCGGACGCGACCGCCGAGCAGGTGCAGGTCGACGTGCGCGCTGTGCTGCAACAGGGCCGCGATGGGCACGGCGTTCGTGATGACGGTGAGGACGGTGCCGGGGGTCGCGGGAGTCCAGCGCGCGAGCTCGGCGGCGACGGCGGCCGTCGTGGTGCCGGCGTCCAGGGCGATGGACCCGGTGAAGGTCGGGGGCACGAGGTGGGCGGCGGCCCGGGCGACCGTGGTCTTCTCGGGGCTGTGCCGGGTCTCGCGCTCGCTGAGGCTGAGCTCGGTGACGCTCGAGCGGCCCGCGGCGACGGCACCGCCGTGGACCCGTTGCAGCAGACCGGACTGCTCGAGGGCGTCGAGGTCGCGCCGGACGGTCTCGGCCGTGACGTCGAGACGGAGGGCGAGGTCGCTGACCGAGACGCGGCCGTCGGAGCGCAGGGCCTCGGCGATCGACTCGTGGCGTTCGGTGGCGTACATGCGACCTCCTCGTCGTCTCGCCGTGCTGCTGATGTCCGTTCGGCTGTGGTCGACCCGCCGTTGCGCCGACTGTACGACGCTTCAGGGCCGAAAACAAGACAAAAGCAGAAAAACGAAGAAGAACACAGATCCGAAGCTGGACCGGGCCCGCCATGTCCGCAATGCGCACTCTCGACGATCTGGCTAGATCATCTAGCTACTCACCTGTCAGAGTTGTCGACGTACCGGTTCACGGCGGTACGGGCACCGACTTCACGGGCGGCGTCCCACGTTCCAGCAGGTTCCTCAGGTGGCGCAGGGTCACCAGAAATGAGAAGAACATGACCATCAGCAGCACCTCCCTCCAGGGCCTCGGCCACGAGCAGCTCGTCTCCCTCGTCCGCGGCACGGTGGGTTCGGCCCGCCCCACGGCGACCCGCGCCACCACCGGTCGGGTCGACTCCGGCCTCTACCGCCGCGACCCCCGCGTCCCCGCGGCCCGCATCGAGACCTACCCGCGTCGGCGTCGTGCCCGCGCGGCGGCCGTCTCGCTCGCCGCTCCCGTCGCCGCCTCCGTCTCGGCTGTCGCCGCGGTCGACGAGCCCACCTACGCCGACTTCCTCGTGGCCGCCCCGGCCCACGCGATGTCGGCCTGAGGCAGGCTCGATGACCTTCGCGCAGCGCATCCTCGCCGACCAGGTCGGCGACCACGTGTCGTACTTCGACACCGCCCTCGACGACACCGACGACCTCGACTGAACGGCCCACCATGACCCCCTCGCTCCCCTCCCTCGACACCCTCGTCCACCCCGACCTCCACGAGTACGTGGCCGACCGCTACCCCTTCGTGGCGGGCCTGGTCGACGACGACCAGATCTGACCACCCCGGGCCCCGGCCCGGCGCACGACTTCGGACGGGCTGACGCCCGGCCCGTCGACGGTGCGTACCAGCGACCCGCAGCGCGGGACGCCGACGAGCACCCCACGAGAGCCCCCTCACCCGCCCGGTGAGGGGGCTCTCGCGTGTCCGCGGGGGCGTCGGCGTCGCGGACGCGACCCGCGGGGGAGGCGCGTGGTCCTCGGGACGGACGTCGCGCCTCCGCGGGCTTCGTAGCGTGGACGGGGTCGCACCTGTCGGGGCGACGCCGCGGTCCGTCGGACGGGCCCACGACGAACCGAGGAGGCGCGGTGTCCGCCGTCGAGATCGTGCCGCGTCACCACCTGGGTCGCGTCGCCCGCACGCGCGAGGGCCTGCTCGACCTGCTGGCCTTCGGCCGCGCCCAGGCCCTCTCGTGCGCGTTCGCGGTCGCGATCTTCGCCGGGCTCGCCGTCACCCGCGTGGTCGACGTGGGCGTCCCGCGCTACGACGCCCTGCTGGTCTGGTGCCTGCTCGTCCAGGTCGTCCTCGTCGTCACGCGGCTCGAGACGCGTGACGAGCTGCTCGTCATCTGCGTCTTCCACGTCCTGGGCCTCGGGCTCGAGGTGTTCAAGGTCGCCGTCGGATCGTGGTCGTACCCCGAACCGGGCGTCCTGCGCGTGGGCGACGTGCCGCTCTACAGCGGCTTCATGTACGCGGCGGTCGCGAGCTACGTCTGCCAGGCGTGGCGCCGGCTCGACCTGCGCGTCGACCCCGTGCCGATGGCGGCGACCATGGCCGTCGCGGTCGGGTTCTACGTCAACTTCTTCACCAACCACTGGGTGACCGACCTGCGCTGGGTGCTGCTCGGCGTCGCCACGCTGCTGATCGCGCGGCGGTCGGTGACCTTCCGCGTGCGGGGCGTCGACCGGCGCATGCCGTTGCTCGTGTCGTTCGCCCTGATCGGCGTGTTCATCTGGGTCGCCGAGAACGTCGCGACCCTGCTCGGGGCCTGGACCTACGCCTCGCAGGCCGACGGCTGGAGCCTCGTGCACCCCAGCAAGATCGGCTCGTGGATGGTGCTCGTGATCTTCAGCTTCGTGCTGGTGCTCTGGTTGAAGCAGCGGAAGGGCGGCTCGACGGCCCCGGCGGCCTGAGGTCGCACCACCGTCGCGTCGTCGAACCACGCTCGGGGGTGGTTCGACGACGCGGACGTGGTGCGACCTCGCCGGGGGCCGGCGTCAGGGCGCGGCGTGGCGGCCGACGCGTGCGGGGGCGGGTGCGGCGGGGGCAGCCGCTGCGGCGACGGCGACCGGTGCGGCGACGGCGACCGGTGCAGAAACGGTGGCGGACGCCTCGGCAGCGACCGGCGTCGAGACGCCGACCGCGGCGTCGGCGACGCCCTGTGCCAGCGCGGCCGCCTGGGGAGCGCGAGCCGACAGGGCCGCCGCGACCGCCGCCTCCCGGGTCTCGTACATCGGCGGCAGGTCGTGCCCGCCCTCGGCCGTCTCGTAGCTCTGCAGCTCGAGCTCGGCGAGGCGGGCGAACTCGGCCAGCTTCTCGCTCGACACGCTCTTGGCCTTGCGGGGCCGCGTGTTGTGCAGGCAGAACGTGCCGATCGCCTCGCCCGACGACGAGTGGATCGGGTGCCCCGCGTAGAAGTAGCCGTGGTTCAGGTCGAGGTAGGGGTTGTCCTTGAAGCGGTCGTCCTTGCGGGCGTCCTCGACGATGACCGGGGCGTCCGCGGCCACGGTCACGTCGCAGAACGTCAGCTCGCGGGGGATCGACACCGGCAGCAGCTCGGTGTTGACGGCGTAGTACAACTTCTTGCCGTCGAGCAGCGAGACGACGGCGACGTCGACGCCGAACTCCTTCTCGGCGCGGCGGGCCAGGTCCTGCAGGGTGTCCGAGCCGCCGGTGCTCGCGAGCTCGACCAGCTTCTCGGCGCCGGACCACTCGAAGGTCGGCTCGGGCAGCACCCGTCGCGGGCGGGCCGCCGGCGCAGCGTCGGTGACGGGCGCCGCCGGCGCGGCGTCGGTGACGGGCGCAGGAGGCGCGGCGTCGGTCGAGAGGGCAGGAGGCGCGGCGTCGGTCGCGGGCGCCGGTGCGGTCGTCGGGCCGGCGGGCCCCTCGACGGCGGGCGCGGGTGCCACGGCACGGTCGGCCGCGGCCCTGGCCTGCTCGAGTCGGGCGACCTCGGCCCGGGCGTGCTCGAGCCGGGCCGCGATCGGGTCGACCGGCGGCGGCGCCGCGGACGCCGCGGACGCCGCCGGCGACGCGGGTGCGGCCGCCCACGGCGTGGGTGCCACGGCGGGTGCCGGAGCGGCCACCGACGCCGCGAGGCGCCGCGCCCCCTCGAGCTGGGCGGCGACCCGCTCGGGCACGACCGGTGCGACCGAGGTGCGTCCGATGTGCTCGACCGTCTCGCCTCGACGGACCACGTCGAGCGTCGGCGCGACCCGGTCGGCGACCACGGCGCCCCACTGGCGGTACATCGTCTCGCAGCCGTGCGGGCGTCCGGGCTGCAGTTCGCCCGCGGGCAGGCGGAAGTACGAGGTCGCCGGGTGCGACGAGGCGATCCGCTCGGTGATCTCGTTCATGCGGGCGGCGTGCCGGTCGGCGACCGAGCCGAACGGGTTGTCGAACCGGGTCACCGAGCGCACGGGCTGCACGCCGACCAGCACGATGCGGGCGGTGGGGTGCACCCGGCGGGTGAGGTCGGTGACGAGGGCCGACACGTCGCGCTGCCAGCTGTCGAGCGGGGTCAGCATGACCGCGTCGTTGAGCCCGAGCATCACGACGACGGTGTCGTACAGGCTGAGGTCGTGGTCGCCGATCCACGAGCGGGCCGACCCGGCGTTCATCATCTCGTCGCCGATGTAGTCGACCGAGCACGCGCGCCCGGTCTCCTTCGAGGTCTCCTTGGCGATCTGGCCGGTGAGCGCCTGCTCGTGGCTCGTCACGCCGAAGCCGTGGGTCGGGCCGGTGCCGATCAGCAGCACGGTGTCGGGGTCGGGGGAGTCCGCACGGTAGGTGGGCCGTCCGCGGGGCGAGGGCACGTGGCGCGAACGCGAGAGCGTCCACAGGTAGAACAGGCGCATGGCGGGGCGCAGTCGTTCGTAGCTGCGCGTCGGGTGCGCGGGTGTGTCGACCGTCCTGGTCACGTGGTGCTCCTCGGGTGTCTCGCGGTGTCTCGTCCCCCTGGTCCAGGCTAGGAGGCCGGTCCGCGCCGGGCTGCCCCCAGTGCGGGTGCGCGGTGGCCCCCCTTCTGGTCGCAGGCCGGCCGACGGCGTCCGGGACGAACCTGGACGTCCGGAGGCGCGGGGCGAGCAAGGTGGGACGTGTGACCCACACAGACAGCACGCCCCCCGACGACCAGGGCTCGGTCGCCACCGCCCTCGAACTCGTGGCCGACGAGGTCGACGCCGCCGTCTCGGCCGTGCTCGACGCCGACGCCGGCGAGGACGACACCTCCGGCCAGCTCGACGCGTTCGCCGACCTGGTCGACGACGCCGAGCGGGTCTTCGTCCACGGCGCCGGCCGCTCGGGCCTCGCCCTGCGCATGACGGCCATGCGCCTGATGCACCTCGGCCTCGAGGTGCACGTCGTCGGCGAGGTCACGACGCCCGCCATCGCCGACGGTGACGTGCTGCTCACCGCGAGCGGCTCGGGCACCACGTCCGGCATCGTCGCGGCGGCCCGCACGGCCGTCGACGCCGGCGCCCGCGTCGCCGCGATCACCACGGCGGCCGACTCGCCCCTGGCCGACCTGGCCGAGGCCGTGCTCGTCGTCCCGGCGGCCGACAAGCAGGACCGCTCGGGCACCGCGTCGGCCCAGTACGCCGGTGGACTGTTCGAACAGACCGTCGTCCTCCTAGGCGACGCCGTCTTCCACGCCCTGTGGAAGCGCTCGGGCGCCGACGCCGACGAGCTGTGGCCGCGGCACGCGAACCTCGAGTAGCCGCGCCGCGCCTCCTGACCGGTGCCGCGCCTCCTGACGGGTACCGCGCCTCCTGACCCTTCCGACCCGACCATCCGATCCACAGAGAGAAGAACGACATGAAGCTCCAGTTCGCCATGGACACCCTGACCACCGACGCCGCCCTCGAGCTGGCGGCCGCCGCCGCCCCGAGCGTCGACATCATCGAGCTCGGCACCCCGCTGATCAAGGCCGAGGGCTTCCGGGCCATCACCGCGATCAAGGACGCCCACCCCGACAAGATCGTGTTCGCCGACCTCAAGACGATGGACGCCGGCGAGCTCGAGGCCGGTGAGGCGTTCAAGGCCGGCGCCGACCTCGTGACCGTGCTCGGCGTCGCCGGCGACAGCACGATCGCCGGCGCGGTCAAGGCCGCCAAGGAGCACGGCAAGGGCATCGTCGTCGACCTGATCGGCGTGCACGACAAGGCCGCCCGCGCGAAGGAGGTCGTCGCGCTCGGCGCCGAGTTCGTCGAGATGCACGCCGGGCTCGACGAGCAGGCCGAAGAGGGCTTCACGTTCGAGACGCTGCTCGAGGCCGGCAGGGCGTCGGGCGTCCCGTTCTCGGTGGCCGGTGGCGTGAAGGCGTCGTCCGTCGGTTCGGTGCAGGACGCCGGGGCCGACGTCGCCGTCGCCGGTGCCGCGATCTACTCGGCCGACGACGTCGCCGGTGCCGCCGCCGAGATCCGCGCCGCCATCAAGTAGCCCCGCCCGGGCGGCCCGCGCCGCCCGCCGTGCCCCCGAGGTCGCACCACCTTCGCGTCGTCGAACCACCCAAAACGGTGGTTCGACGACGCTCAGGTGGTGCGACTTCGTCGTCGGCCTGTGGACAACTGCCGACGGGCGAGCACGAGGCGTCAGGGTCGAGACGTGATGGAACACCTGCCCCACGTCATCCGATCCGAGCGCCTCGAGCGCGGTGGTCGCGAGTCCCAGTCCGTGCGTCGAGCCGTCGAGCGCGGAGAGCTGATCCGGCTCTGCCGAGGAGCCGCCGTCGACGCCGCGGCCTGGCGGTCGGCGTCCTCTCGTGAACGACATCTCATCCGTCTCGCGGCGGTCGTCCCTCGCCTCGCACCGCGGGTGGTGGTCTCCCACGTCTCGGCTGCCGCCTGCTGGGATGTCCCTCTGCTCGCGCCCTTGCCCGCTCGGGTCCACGTCGTCGACCCGGACCGCAGGACGACCCAGATGACGGCGAACGTCGTCCGGCACCCGGGGCCGCTTCCCGACGAGGAGGCGCGCGCGCTCCCTCCGCTCACCGTCACCGCCCCGGTCCGGACGGCCGCAGACCTCGCGCTGACGTCGCCGTTCCGCGATGCCGTGGTGTCGCTGGACGCGATGGTCCGCAAGCGTCTCGTCACCCAGGCCGACGTGCGTCGAGTGCTCGACGGGCGTGGCCCGGTCAGGGGCTTGCCGAGTGCTCGCCGAGCCGTCGACTTCGCCGCGCCCGAGGCGGAGTCGCCCGGCGAGTCGCTGACGCGTGTGGTCCTGCACGAGCTGGGCGCCCCTCCGCCCGTGTTGCAGAAGCGCTTCCCCTGGGGTGACCACGATCTCTTCGTGGACGTCGTCGACTTCTGGTGGCCGCAGTTCGGCGTCGTCCTCGAGTACGACGGGCGGGTCAAGTACGGACACGCCCGATGGTTGAAGGGGCGCACTCCCCAGCAGGTCGTCGTCGACGAGAAGATCCGTGAGGACCGCATCCGCAACCGCCCTGAGGTGCGGGGCTTCGCACGGACCATCTGGGACGAGGTCCTGCACCCGCCACGGTTGGCGGCGAACCTCCGTCTCGCCGGTCTGCCCTTGCCCTGACGCCGACACCGCCGACGTCGCCCGTGCCCTGCCCCGATGCAGACCGTGCTCCGACACCGGGTCGCACCACCCTCGCGTCATCGAACCAGCCCGGAGCGTGGTGCGATGACGCGAACGTGGTGCGACCTCGCTCCCGCGGGGGCGAGCGGGGCGAGCGGGGCGAAGGAGGCAGGGACGGATTGCCCGGCAGACGTTTTACCCGCGCGAAACAATTCGTATACAAAACTGGGGCGTGCGGCGCGATTGTATGCAATCCGCGTCGACGAGACCGATACCACCCGAGCATCGGAGGCCCGATGGCCCGCCCACCCCGCCCGTCCCGCACGGCGAGCGCGTCCCGCGCCGCCGGTGCGTCACGCCCCGCGAGCGCGTCCCGCGCCGCCGGTGCGTCACGCCCCGCCGGTGCGTCACGCCCCGCGGGCGCATCCCGCCCCGCGGGCGCGTCCCGCCGCCGGGCCCTCGTGCTGCCGGCCCTTGCGGCCGCGGCGGCGCTCGCCCTCACGGCCTGCGTCCCGCAGCAACCCGCCGGCACGAACCCGCCGGTGAAACAGGACGTCACGACCGCCCCGATCGGCGACAAGACGATCGTCGAGGGCGGCGACCTCGTGATGGCGCTGTCGGCCGAGCCGGACGCCCTCGACCCCACCACGTCGTCGTCGCTCTACACGCGCTACGTCATGGAGACGATGTGCCAGAAGCTCTACGACATCGACGCCGAGGGCGACCTCGTGCCGTTCCTGGCGACCGAGCTGCCGAGCCTGTCGGACGGTGGGCTCACGGTGGACATCCCCCTCCGCACGGACGCGGTCTTCGCCGACGGCACCCCGTTCGACGCCGAGGCCGTCGTCACGACGTTGCGTCGGCACCTCGACAAGCCGGACTCGTCGCGGGCCAGCGAGCTCGGCCCGGTGACCGGCGTCGAGGCGCTCGACGACGACACGGTGCGGCTGACCTACGAGCGTCCCTTCGCGCCGTTGACCGCGGCCCTGGCCGACCGGGCGGGCATGATCATGTCGCCGACCGCGCTCGAGGCCGAGGGCGACGACTTCGGTGACGCCCCGGTCTGCGTCGGCCCGTTCAAGTTCGTCGACCGGGTGCCGCAGACGTCGATCACGGTCGAGCGCGACCCGCTCTACTACGACGCCGACGACGTGCACCTCGACACGATCACGTACCGCATCATCACCGACGCGAGCATCCGCGCCGCGAACGTCCGGGCCGGCGACGTGCAGGTGGCCGACTCGATGTCGACCATGGACGTCGACGCGCTGATGGCCGACGACGGCGTCACCGTGCTGCAGGTCGGCTCGTTCGGCTACCAGGGGCTGACGGTGAACATCGGCAACCAGGACGGCGTCGGCACCGACCCGGTGCAGATCGACACCCCGTTGGCGAGCGACGTGCGCGTGCGCCAGGCGCTCGCCATGTCGATCGACCGGGACTCGCTCGTGCAGAGCGTGTTCGGGGGCTGGAACGACACCGCCTGCTCGCCGATCCCGCCGACCAGTCCGTTCGCGACGGCCGCCAGCGACGACTGCCCGGGCTATGACCCCGAAGGGGCGAAGCGCCTCCTCGCCGAGGCGGGCGTGACGACGCCCTACGAGATCGAGATGCAGGTCAGCAACAACGCCGACACGCTGCGCCTCGCCCAGGCGTTGCAGGCCCAGGTCGCCGACGGCGGGTTCCGGCTCTCGATCACGCCGGTCGAGTACTCGACCCTGCTCGACGTGCAGTCGCGGGGCGACTTCGACGCCCTGCAGCTCGGCTGGTCGGGCCGCGTCGACCCCAACGGCAACATGGTCAACTTCTTGCGGACGGGTGGCGGCAACAACTACTCGGGCTACAGCGACGCCCGGGTCGACGAGCTGCTGGCCGACGCCGCCGCCTCGATCGACGTCGACGAGCGCGCCGCGCTGTACGGCGAGGTCGTGACCCAGGTGCAGGAGGACGAACCGTTGATCTACCTGTACCGCACCCGAAGCCTGACCGCGCTGACGACCGAGGTGGCGGGGGTGTCCACGTACGCCGACGGCGTCGTGCGGCTCAGCGACGCCGCGTTCGTCGAGGGGGAGTGACCCGATGACCCGTTACCTGCTCACCCGGCTCTGGCAATCGGCCGTCACGGTGGTGATCGCCTCGATCGTCGTGTTCTGGGGCGTCCGCCAACTGCCCGGAGACCCGGCCCTGGCGCTCGCCGGCGAAGAGGCGACGCCCGAGCGCGTGGCCGCGATCCGCGCCGACCTCGGCCTCGACGACTCGTTGCTCGTGCAGTACGGCCGGTTCGTCGGCAACTCCGTCCGCGGTGACTTCGGCGAGTCGACCCGCACCGGCACGCCCGTCACCGAGCTGATCGGTGCCACCCTGCCGGTCACGTTGTGGCTGGCGCTCTACGCGATCGCCGTCGCCGTCGTCGTGGGCGTCGCGCTCGGCGTCGTCGCCGAGCGGTACCGCGGTCGTTGGCCCGAGTGGATGGCCAACGCCGCGGCCCTCGTGGGGTTGTCGGTGCCGAACTTCTGGCTCGGCATCCTCGCGATCCTCTGGCTCGCGGCGGGCCTCGGCCTCTTCCCGGCGTCGGGTTACGTGCCGGTCGCCGAGAACCCGGCGAGCGCGTTCTACCACCTGACCCTGCCGGCGTTGATCCTCGGCACGAGCCTGGCCGCGGTCATCATGCGGCAGACCCGCGCCTCGATGATCGAGACGATGAAGACCGACTACGTGCGCACCGCCCGGGCCAAGGGCCTCGGCCGCGGCCGGGTTCTGATGCGCTACGGGCTGCGCAACTCGATGATCGTCGTCGTGACGATCGTCGGCCTGCAGCTCGGCGGCCTCATCTCGGGTGCCGTCGTCACCGAGCGGATCTTCGCGCTGCCGGGCTTCGGCAAGCTGACCCTCGACTCGGTCTTCACCCGCGACTACCCGGTGATCCAGGCCGTCGTCCTGATCATCACGGTCGGCTACATCGTGATCAACCTGGCGGTGGACGTCCTGTACTCCGTCATCAACCCGCGCATCAGGGTAGGAGGCGCATCGTGACCGTCATCGAGACACCCACCGCCCAGGGGGCGGGCCTCGGGTCGGCCCGGGGCCGGGTCTGGCGCGGGCTGCGGCACAACCGGCTCGGCATCGCGGGCGGCGTGATGCTGCTCGTCGTCCTGCTCGCCGGGCTCGCCGCTCCGCTGATCGCTCCCTACGACCCGACTCGGGTGGACTTCGAGCTGCCCTTCCAGGTGCCCGGCACGGTCGGCTACGTCCTCGGCACCGACGACCTCGGCCGCGACATCCTCTCGCGCACCGTGTACGGCATCCGCGTCTCGCTGCAGGTGGGCGTGCTCTCGGTGCTCCTGGCCGTCGTGGTGGGCACGCCGCTCGGCCTGCTGGCCGGCTACTGGCGCTGGCTCGACGGCGTCATCTCGCGGCTGACCGACGTGATGCTGGCCTTCCCGTTCCTGATCATCGCCGTGGCGCTCGCCGCGATCAGCGGTCCGAGCCTCGGCAACGCCGTCGTCGCCCTCGGCATCGCGCAGGTGCCGACGATGATCCGGGTGGTGCGCGGCGAGACGCTGCGGATCAAGTCGACCGACTTCGTGCTGGCCGCGACGACCATGGACGCCACGGGCCTCCGCGTGATCTTCCAGCACGTGCTGCCCAACTGCGTCTCGGCGATCATCGTCCAGGCGACGGTCATCATGCCGGTCGCCGTGATCGGCGAGGCCCTGCTGTCGTTCCTGGGGCTCGGCATCCAGCCGCCGACGGCCAGTCTGGGCATCATGCTGAGCGACGCGCAGCAGTACCTGGCGAAGGCGCCGTTCGCGGCCGTCGTGCCGGGTCTCGCGATCGCCGTGATCTGCCTGGGCTTCAACCTGTTCGGCGACGCCCTGCGCGACGCCCTCGACCCCACCGCCAGCGACCGGAAGTGAATCCCTCGTGAGCTACACCACCCCCGACGAGTTCGTCACCCGCCCCGACCTGCGGGGCACCTTCGGCATGACCTCGTCGACCCACTGGCTGGCGACGGCCTCGGCGCAGTCGGTGCTCGAGCGTGGCGGCAACGCGTTCGACGCCGCGGTCGCCGGAGCGTTCGTGCTGCACGTCGTCGAGCCCCACCTGAACGGCCCCGGGGGCGACCTCACCGCGATCTACGCGACGGCCGAGGCGCCCGACGCCCCGACCGTGCTCGTCGGTCAGGGCCCCGCCCCCGCCGCGGCGACGCGCGAGCACTACCTGGCCGAGGGCCTCGAGCTGGTCCCCGGCTCGGGAGCCCTGGCCGCCGCCGTCCCCGGAGCCGTCGACGCCTGGCTGAAGCTGCTGGCCGAGCACGGCACCTGGTCGCTCGCCGACGTCCTCGCCTACGCGATCGGCTACGCCCGCGACGGCCACCCGATCGTGGCGCGCGTCGCGTCGACCATCGAGACCGTCGCCGACCTGTTCACCGAGCACTGGCCCACGTCGGCCGCGCAGTGGATGCCGGGCGGCGAGGTGCCCCGCGAGGGCGACCTGCTGACGAACCCGGCCTACGCGGCCGTCCTCGACGAGCTGGTCGCGTCCGGCGACGCGCTCGGCCCGGACGCCACCCGCGAGGCGAAGATCGAGGAGGCGCGGGTCGAGTGGGGCAGCGGACACGTCGCGCAGGCGATCGACGCGTTCGTCCGCACTCCGCACCGTCACTCGTCGGGCACCGACCACGCGGGCGTCATCACGGCCGCCGACCTCGCCGCCTTCCGCGCGACGACCGAGCCGGCGACCACCGTCGGGTTCCGCGGCCACACCGTCGCCAAGACCGGCGCCTGGGGTCAGGGCCCGGCCCTGCTGCAGGTGCTGGCGCTGCTCGAACCGCTCGACGACGAGCTGCTCGACCCGTCGACGGCCGACGGAGCCCACACGATCGTCGAGGCGCAGAAGCTCGCGATGGCCGACCGCGAGGCCTGGTACGGCCCCGGTGACGTGCCGCTCGACGCGCTCCTCTCGTCGGCCTACGCCGACGATCGCCGTGCGCTGATCGGTGAGCGGGCGTCGCACGAGCTGCGTCCCGGCGACGTCCCCGGGCGTGAGCCGTACGCCCTGCCGACGATGCGCACCGAGTACCTGCCGCCGGCCCTCAGCGAGGCGCCCGCCGGCGTCGGCGAGCCCACGGTCGCCGCGCCGACCGCCTCGAGCGCCTCGGGCACCGCCTCCGCGTCGAGCCCTGGGGCCACCGCGCCCGCCGAGGACGCCCCGCCGACCGGCACCGCGCCTCCGGCCGACCGCCTGGCCGAGCCGTTCACCGAGCCGACCGGCGAGACGCGCGGCGACACGTGCCACCTCGACGTGGTCGACCGCTGGGGCAACGTCGTGTCGGCGACGCCGTCGGGCGGCTGGTTGCAGTCGTCGCCGACGATCCCCGAGCTGGGCTTCTGCCTCGGCAGCCGGCTGCAGATGTCGTGGCTCGACGAGGGCACGGCCTCGACGCTCGAGCCCGGCACCCGTCCGCGCACCACGCTGACCCCGACCCTCGTGCTGAAGGACGGCCAGCCCGTCGTCGCCCTCGGCTCGCCGGGCGGCGACCAGCAGGACCAGTGGCAGCTGCTCTACCTGCTGCGCACGATCGTCGGCGGCTACACCCCGCAGCAGGCGATCGACGCCCCGGCCCTGCACACCACGTCGTTCCCCGGCAGCTTCTGGCCCCGCACCTGGACGCCCGGCGGCGTCGTGGTCGAGGACCGCCTGGGCGACGACGTCATCGACGCGTTGGTCGCCCGCGGCCACGTCGTCACCCGCGCCGGCGACTGGTCGCTCGGCCGGTTGTCGAGCGTGTCCCGTGACCCCGAGACCGGCGTGCTCTCCGCCGCCGCCAACCCCCGAGGAGCCCAGGCCTATGCCGCAGGACGTTGAGAACGCGACCCCGCCGACCGACCCGACCCGCGCCTCCTCGTCCGGGTCGACGACGGCGCCTCGACCGCTGCTGAGCGTGCGCGACCTGCGCGTCTCGTTCGGCGACACCCCCGCCGTTCACGGCGTCGACCTCGACGTCCGCCCCGGTGAACGGGTCGCGATCGTCGGCCAGTCCGGTTCGGGCAAGTCGACGGTGGTCGCGGCCATCCTGCGGTTGCTGCCCGGGGCGGGTCACATCACGGGCGGGTCGATCGTGCTCGCCGGGCCCGACGGCGACGCCCTCGACCTCGCGCAGGCGACCGAGGCCCCCATGCGTCAGGTGCGCGGGGCCCGCATCGGCCTGGTGCCGCAGGACCCCTCGACCAACCTGAACCCGTCGATGAAGGTCGGCGCGCAGATCGCGGACGCGCTGCGCACCCACGGCCTGCGCGGTCACGACGAGGTGCAGCGCCGCGTCGTCGCCCTGATGACCGAGGCGGGCATCCCCGAGGCCGAGCGCCGGGCGGGGCAGTTCCCGCACGAGTTCTCTGGCGGCATGCGCCAGCGCGTGCTCATCGCGATCGCCCTGGCCCGTGAGCCCCAGCTGCTGATCGCCGACGAGCCGACCAGCGCGCTCGACGTGACGGTCCAGCGGCAGATCCTCAACCACCTGCAGACGCTCGTCGAGAGCCGCGGCACGTCGCTGCTGTTCATCACCCACGACCTCGGGCTCGCCGCCGACCGCACCGACCGCATCGTCGTGATGCTCGAGGGCCGCGTCGTCGAGCAGGGCACGCCCGAGCAGATCCTCCGCCGGCCGCAGCACGAGTACACCAAGCGCCTCGTCGCGGCCGCTCCCACGCTGGCCTCGGCCACCGCGCTGCGTCGCGGCGAGACCGTCCTCGACGAGGGCACGGACGCGAAGGAGGCGCGGGTCGACTCGATCCTGACCGTCACCGACCTGGTGAAGGAGTTCCGCCTCCGGGGTCGCCGTGGCGAGCAGGTGCGGGCCGTCGACCACGTCTCGTTCGAGGTGCCGCGCGGCACGACGACCGCGATCGTGGGCGAGTCCGGCTCTGGCAAGACGACCGTCGCCCGCATCGTGCTCGGCCTCGAGTCGGCCACGAGCGGGTCGGCCCTGATCGACGGCGAGGGCATCACCGCGAGCCGGGGCGCCGCGCGACGGGCGTTGCGGCGCCGGGTGCAACCGGTCTTCCAGGACCCGTACGGTTCGCTCGACCCCTCGTACGGCGTCGAGCGGCTGATCGACGAGCCGCTGCGGATCTTCGGCGTCGGCGACCGCGCCTCGCGTCGGCAGCGCGTCGCCGAGCTGCTCGACCAGGTGGCCCTGCCGCGCTCGGTCGCCCAGAGCCGGCCCAACGAGCTCTCGGGCGGGCAGCGGCAGCGCGTGGCCATCGCCCGGGCGCTCGCGCTCGAGCCCGAGCTGCTGATCTGCGACGAGGCCGTCTCGGCGCTCGACGTGCTCGTGCAGGAGCAGATCCTCGAGCTGCTCGGCGACCTGCAGCGACGGCTCGGCCTGAGCTACCTGTTCATCACCCACGACCTCGCGGTCGTCCGCCAGATCGCCCACGACGTGGTGGTGATGCGCAAGGGTGCCGTGGTCGAGCGGGGTAGCGTCGACGACATCTTCCTGTCGCCCCGTGCCGAGTACACGACCGAACTGTTGGGAGCCATCCCCGGTGCCAGCCTCGCCCTCTGAGGGCACGCCCCCCGTCGTGCTCGTCGACGCCCTCCGGCGCGAGATCGTCGACGGCAGCCTCGTGCCGGGCACCCGCATCACCGAGGCGTCGGTCGCCCGTCGCCACGGCGTCTCGCGGGTGCCGGTGCGCGAGGCGCTGCGCGCGCTCGAGGCCGAGGGCTTCGTCGTGTCGACGCCGAACGTGGGCAGCCGGGTGGCGGCGATCCCGGTCGACGAGGCCGACGACCTCTTCGCCGTGCGCGAGGCGCTCGAGATCTCGACCGCCCGGCGGGCCGCCCTGCGGGCCCGGGGGCTGTTCGGCGAACCGAGCCCGCCCGAGGACTGGTGGCGCACCCGTCGTGAGCTCGGGCAGCTGCTCGACGACGGCGACGAGGCCGTCGAGGCGGGCGACCTCGACCGGCTCGTCGAGCTCAACGACCGGTTCCACGTCGGCGTCGCGCGCCTGAGCGGCAGCGCCACGCTCGGCACCCTGCTGCGTCAGCTCTCGAACAAGATCGAGTGGCTGTACGCCCTCGACACGTTCTCGCGCGGCAAGCGGCTCTGGCCCGACCACCGCCGCATCCTCTCGGCCATCGACGCGGGCGACGAGGCGGCGGCCGCCGAGCTGATGGGCTGGCACGTCCGCGAGTCGCGCATCGGGTTCCTCGCCCGCACCGAACCCGCCGACCGCGTGGCCGACCTCAGGGCCACCCCGCCGGCCCTGCCGCCGACGATCCCGTCGCCGACCGTCCCGGCCCCTTCGTCCTCGTCGACCTGACCCGCGCCTCCTCGGCCCGTCGTGCACCGGCTGCACGTTCCCAGGTGACGGGCGGCGAGGCTGCTTACTGTTCTCGGTCATGGACGAACCTCCCTCTCACATGCCCTGGCCTCTCCCACGCCTGACCGCCCACACGGTCGTCACGGACGGGGAGGGGCGACATGAATGAGTGGGTCATGGTCGGCATCGGCCTCGTGCTCACCGTCGGCACCGGCTTCTTCGTCGCGTCCGAGTTCTCGCTGGTCAACCTCGACCGCAACGAGCTGGAGGCGCGGCGCGACCGGGGCGAGAAGCGCCTCGGTCCCACGATCGGGGCGTTGCGCATCACCTCGACGCACCTCTCGGGCGCGCAGCTGGGCATCACGCTGACCACGCTGCTGACCGGGTACACCTTCGAGCCCGCCATCAGCTCGATGCTCAGCGGCCCCCTCGACGCCGTGGGCGTGCCCGCCGGGGCGGTGCCCGTCGTGGGCAGCGTCGCGGGCATCGTGCTCGCCACCCTGTTCTCGATGGTGGTCGGCGAGCTCGTGCCGAAGAACTTCGCGCTGGCGCTGCCCCTGGCCACGGCGAAGTTCGTCGTCCCGTTCCAGGTCGCGTTCACGACCGTCTTCAAGCCGCTCATCGTGCTCTTCAACGACACGGCCAACGCCGCCATCCGTGCCCTGGGCATCGAGCCGAAGGAGGAGCTGTCGGGGGCCCGCTCGGCGGAGGAGCTCAGCTCGCTCGTGCGCCGGTCGGCGCTCGAGGGGCAGCTCGACCAGGACCACGCGACCCTGCTCGGCCGCACCCTGCGCTTCTCGCAGCACGACGCCTCCGAGGTGATGACGCCGCGCGTCCGCATGACGACCATCGCCTCGACCGGCACGGCCGCCGACGTGGTCGAGGCCGCCCTGGCCTCGGGGTTCTCGCGGTTCCCGGTGATCGGCGACGACAGCGACGACATCGTCGGCGTCGTGCACGTGAAGCACGCGTTCGCCGTCCCGCTCGCCGAGCGCGCCTCCGTGGGCTCGACCTCGCTCATGCAGGAGGCGCGGTTCGTGCCCGAGAGCATGGGCACCGACTCGCTGCTCGGCCTGCTGCGCCACGGTGGCCTGCAGATGGCCGTCGTCCGCGACGAGTTCGGCGGCACCGCCGGCCTCGTCACCCTCGAGGACGTCGTCGAGGAGCTCGTCGGCGAGCTCGAGGACGAACACGACCGGGCCCGGGTGGGCATCGTGCGCCAGGCCGGCACCGTGCTGTTCGACGGGTCGCTGCGGCCTGACGAGCTGGCCGACCGGGCCGGCATCCGGGTTCCCGACGACGGCGACTACGAGACGGTGGCCGGCTTCGTCATCGACCGGCTCGACCGCCTGCCCGAGGTGGGTGACGAGGTCGCCCTCGAGGGCGGCAGCGGCAGCCTGCGGGTCGAGCGGGTCGCGAACGGGCGCCTCGAGCGCCTGCGGTTCGTGCCTGCCCCCGACCCCGCCGACGGCCTCGACGCCGTGGCACCCACGACCGAGCACGACCGCGTCGTCGCGTCGCTGCGAGAAGGGATCACCCGATGAGCGAGTACCTGCCCGGCATCGTCTGGCTCGTCGTGCTGCTGGTCGTCAACGGCTTCTTCGTCGGCGCCGAGTTCGCCGTCATCTCCGCCCGCCGCTCGCAGATCGAGCCGCGGGCGGAGGCCGGCAGCAAGGCGGCGAAGAAGACCCTCTGGGCGATGGAGCACGCGACGCTGATGCTGGCCACCAGCCAGCTCGGCATCACGGTCTGCTCTCTCGTCATCCTGAACGTCTCGGAGCCGGCGATCCACCACCTGCTCGAGATCCCGCTCGGCCTGACCAGCCTGTCGGCCGAGGCGATCGGCGTCGTCGCGTTCGTCGTGGCGCTCGTGCTCGTCACCTTCTTGCACGTCGTCGTCGGCGAGATGATCCCGAAGAACCTGTCGTTCTCGGTGCCCGACCGCGCCGCCCTGATCCTGGCGCCGCCGCTCGTGTTCGTCGCGACGGTGTTCAAGCCGGTCATCTGGTCGCTGAACGCGGTGGCCAACGGCGTGCTGCGGCTGTTCCGGGTCGAGCCGAAGGACGAGGCGACGAGCTCGTACACCCTCGACGAGGTCGCGACGATCGTGCGGCAGTCGACCCGCGAGGGCACCCTGTCGGACTCGTCGGGCACCCTCTCGGCCGCGTTCGAGTTCACGACCCGCAAGGTGCGCGACGTCGAGGTGCCGCTCGACGAGATGGTCCACCTGGCTCCGGGGTCGACCCCGGCGGACGTGCAGCGGGCCGTGGCGGCCCGCGGGTACTCGAGGTACGTGCTCACCGACGGCGAGGGACAGCCCACGGGCTACCTGCACCTCAAGGACGTCATGGACCTCACGGACGACGTGTCGTTCGCGTCGCCCGTGCCCGAGAAGCGCATCCGTCGCCTGGGCGCGGTCGGCCGCGACACCGACCTCGAGGACGCCCTCGCCTCGATGCGACGGGTCGGGGCGCACGTGGCCCGGTCGGTCTCGGCCGACGGGGTCACCACGGGCGTGCTGTTCTTGGAGGACATCATCGAGGAGCTCGTCGGCGAGGTCGACGACGTCATCGCGACCTGACCGCCGGTGCCCGTGCCGGTGCCGGTGCCGGTGTCTGCCGCGGCAGAGGCCGGTGCCTGCGTCTGCCGGGGCGGGTGCCGACGGGCGCCGTGTCAGGGGAGGGGGTGCGGGCCGGGCAGGGCGTGCAGCTCGGCGGCGGCCGACTCGGCCGCGATCGGGTCGCCCGCCTCGGTCGCCCGGCGGAGGGCCACGAACGACTGGGCCATCGAGTCCCAGTGGAGCACCTGCACGATGTTGGGCACCCGCAGCTTGTAGGCGAGGCCGTCGGTGACGTCCGAGCAGACCTTGACGAGGGCCGGGTTGCCGCAGTGCTCGACGTAGGTCGAGAACAGGGCGACGGCGTGGGCGTTGAGGGCCGGGCCGTCCTCGCGGGCGAGGTCGTCGAGGCAGACGTCGATGGCCCGCACGATGTCGCGGGTGACCTCGGCCGTCAGGTTCGGCACCGCGAGGCGGACGGCGCCGGCGAAGAGCACGCCCAGGGTCTGCACGGCCTCGACGGCCTCCTCGGCCTTGGGGGTGGCGACCTTCGTGTAGCGGTTCGGGGCCATCTCGACCAGGCCCGCCCGGACGAGGTCGCCGAGGGCCTCGCGGATGGGGGTGCGAGAGACCTGCAACCAGGCGATCAGCTCGTCGTCGTGCAGTCGCTCGCCCGGCTCGAGCGTGCCGTCGATGATCGCGTCACGGATGCGGCTGCGGACCGTGTCGCGCAAGAGCTGCCGCTCGGCGGCGGGGGGAGAGACGGGGATCGGCATGCGGCCTCCTCATGGTCTGGGGCGGGGCGCCCAGCCGACATACTAATACGATTTCCGCTTTCGTTGCCCGATGGGCAGTGAAAGTAGAATGTCAATTCTGCCCCGACGCCCCGATGCGTCGACGTCCCGACGCCCCGACGGCACGACGAAGCCCCGCCCCTCCGTGGAGGGGCGGGGCTTCTCGAACCGGGACCGACGTCGCTACTCGGCGGCTGCCGTGGCGGGTGCCGCCACCGGCACGTGCTGCGAGGCGACCTCGACGCCGTGCGCGTCGCGCAGGGTCGTCAGGGTGCGCTCGATCTCGTCGTCGCGCCGCTCGGACGACCAGCCGAGCGAGTCGGCCATGACGTCGGCGATCTCGGTCAGCAACTCGATCGTCACGCCGCCGACGAAGGCGAGGTTGGTGCGGCGCAGGACGACGTCGGTCAGGTGGACGGCGTCCTCGTGCTCGGCGAAGTAGGCGATCTCGGCCGTGGTCAGGGTCGGGTCGGCGTCGAGGGCCTGCGACGGCTGGTCGAGCAGCACCTCGATGACCTCGGAGGCGCGGGTGCCGTAGCGGGTCAGCAAGCGGTCGACCTGGTCGCGGTCGAGACCGTCCGCGTGCGCGGCGACCCAGGTGGTGCGGGCCCCGTCGGTGGTCGGGAACCCCTTGCCGCCGCCGATCGCCATGCCGGTCGTGTCGACCGAGCGGCGCACGCCGAGCTTCGTCGTGGCCTCGGTCGAGAGGTGGGCCGACAGGGCGCGGAAGGTCGTCCACTTGCCGCCGACGAGGCTCAGCACGGTCGTGCCGGGCAGCTCGGCGACCTCGGTCTCGACGATGCGGTAGTCGCGAGACACGAAGCCGGCCGCGAGGTCGTCGTGCTTCGGCAGCGGGCGGACGCCCGAGTAGCGGTAGACGATGTGGTCGCGGTTCAGCTCGATGTCGGGGTACACGTGCTTGACCAGGTCGAAGAAGTAGTCGACCTCTTCTTCGGTGCAGACGGCTGGCTCGGCCATGTCGGCCTCGAGGTCGGTGGTGCCGATCAGCACACGGCCCTTGAGCGGGTAGATCAACACGATGCGGCCGTCGTTGTTCTCGAAGAAGATCTCGCGGCCGTTGGTGGCCTCGAGCAGCTCGGGGCTGTCGACGACGATGTGCGAGCCCTTGGTGCCGCCCATGTACTGGGACTCGGCGCCGAAGGCCTTGTTGGTGAGGTCGGTCCAGGGCCCGGAGGCGTTGATGACGACGTCGGCCCTGACCGTGAACTCGGTGCCGCTGACGACGTCGCGCAGGGTCACGCCGCCGTCGGCGGTGCCGACGGCCTCGAGGTAGTTCGCGCTGCGGGCGTTGTCGCCGGCGGCCAGGCCGTCCTTCAGGACGTCGAGCGCCAGGCGCTCGGGCTCGTGGACCGAGGCGTCGTAGTAGGTGCCGGTGTACTTGAGGGACTTGTTCAGGTGCGGCATCTCGGCGAGGGCCTTCTTGCGCCCGAGGAACCTGTGGCGGGGCACCGAGCCGCCGTCGCGCGAGAACGAGTCGTACATCGTCATGCCCACCTTGATGAGCAGGGCTCCGCGCTCCTTCGTGGAGCGCTGCTTGTGCGTGAGCATGCGCAGGGGGGCGTTCATGATGCCGCTGAACGTCGAGAAGATCGGCATCGTGGTCTGCAGCGGCTTGACGTAGTGCGGGGCGATCTTGAGCAGGCCGTTGCGCTCCTCGACGCTCTCGCGGACGAGGCGGAACTCGCCGTTCTCGAGGTAGCGGATGCCACCGTGGATCATGTGCGACGAGGCGGCGGACGCGCCCGAGGCGTAGTCGGCACGCTCGACGAGCACGACGTCGACCCCCTGGAGGGCCAGGTCGCGGAAGGTCGCGATGCCGTTGATGCCACCGCCGACGACGAGCACCTGTGCCGTCGGGCGGTCGACGATGCGCTGCACGTTGGGACGGATCGAGTCTGTCTTCTTCGACATGGTCACTGCTTCTTTCGAGATGCGATGTCTGGTGGTGGTGACCGACTCGTCCTGCGGGCCGGTAGATTCATCGTCGTCCCGATGCACACTGGGTGCAACGTATCTGCACGAACGTGCAAGGAGGTCCCCGTGGTCGCTGCCGATCAGTCCGAACGCACGCAGGAGGCGCTGCGCGCGGCGCATCTCTACTACATGCAGGACCTCACGATGGAGGCCATCGCGCACGAGCTGCAGACGTCCCGGTCGTCCGTCTCGCGCCTCCTGAAGTCGGCTCGTGAGACGGGGCTCGTCGACATCCAGATCAAGTCGCCCCTCGACCAGCCCACCGCCGTCGGCGACGGCCTGCACCGGCGCTTCGGCGTGGTGGCGCACGTCGTCCCGGTGCCCGACCAGACGAGCGACGTCGACCGCCTCGACCGAGTCGCCCTGTCGGCTGCACGAACGCTCACGCAGTACGTCGACTCGAACATGGTCGTGGGCGTCGCGTGGGGCTCGACCGTGAGCGCGGTCAGCCGGTACCTGGTGCCCAAGACGACGCACAACACCGTCTTCGTCCAGCTGAACGGAGCGGCCAACACCCGCACCACCGGCATCGAGTACGCGAGCGAGATCCTCCGTCGCTTCGGGCACGCGTACGGCGCGTTGATCCAGCAGTTCCCGGTGCCGGCCTTCTTCGACGACCCCGCCACCAAGCGTGCGCTGTGGAGCGAGCGCAGCACCCGCCGCGTCCTGTCGCTGCAGGGCGAGATGGACCTCGTCGTCTTCGGCGTCGGTTCGCGTGAGGCGCACGTGCCGAGCCACGTCTACTCGGGGGGCTACCTCGAGCAGAGCGACCACGACAGCCTCGCCCACGACCACGTCGTCGGCGACGTCGCGACGGTCTTCTTCCGCGAGGACGGCTCGTCGACCGACATCGAGCTCAACCAGCGGGCCACCGGGCCCGACCTGGCCACCATCCGACGGACGCCGCGTCGCGTCTGCGTCGTCGCCGGCGAGGCGAAGGTCGTCAGCGTCCGGGGCGCCCTGGCCGCCGGCCTGGTCACCGACCTCATCCTCGACGAGGGGACGGCGCGGGCCCTCCTCGCGAGCTGACGCCGGGACGAGGAGGCGCGGTCGGGGTACAGCGCGCCAGCCGCGACCCAGCCCGCCCGCGTAGACGGGGGTGGTCGCACACCGGGCCCCTGACGGGCCCCGAGAGGAGCATCACCATGGCAAGCACCGATCTCACCGGACGTCGCGTCCTCGCGATCGTCACCAACTACGGCGTCGAGCAGGACGAGCTCGTCGTGCCCGTCGCGAAGCTGCGCGAACAGGGCGCCACCGTCGTCGTCGCCGGCGTCTCGACCGAGCCGGTCGAGACGCTCGTCGGCGACAAGGACCCCGGCCAGTCCGTCCGCCCCGACACGACCATCGCCGAGGCCGACGCCGCCGACCACGACATGCTGCTCGTGCCCGGCGGGACGATCAACGCCGACACCCTGCGCACCGAGAGCGACGCCGTCGAGCTCGTCAAGGCGTTCGCGTCGGCCGGCAAGCCGATCGCGGCCATCTGCCACGGGCCCTGGGCCCTGATCGAGGCCGGTCTCGTCGAGGGCAAGGAGCTCACGTCGTTCGCGTCGTTGCAGACCGACGTCCGCAACGCCGGCGGCACCTGGGTGGACCGCTCGGTCGTGACCGACGTCGAGCAGGGCTTCACGCTCGTGACGTCGCGCGACCCCGACGACCTCGAGGACTTCGTCCGCGAGGCCTCGACGGCCCTGGCCGAGACGGCCTGACGCCCGACCCGCACCCCGAGCGGGTGTCCGTCGTCCCCGGACGGGACGGTGGGCACCCGCACGGGTCTTTAATGGGACCTCGGGCCCGACGTCGGCCCGCACCCGGTCGCCTCGGCGTCCGGCCGGTCGAGAGAGGGGTCCGACGATGTTCGGCAAGGCGCGTGCCCTCCCCTCCGAACCCGCGACCCCCGACCCCGTGGCCCTCGAGCGCGCCGTGTCCGAGGGCATCCTCATCTCGCGGGCGGCCGCCGTCGTGTCGGTGGCGAACTCCATCGTCATCCGTGCGTTGCGCGACCACGAGCACTTCGACCACGAGCGCACCCGCGAGGCCGTTCGGACGATCCTCGGTCGCCTCGCCGCCGAACAGCGCGAGCAGAACGAGCGCATCGGTGGCGAACGGGCCAAGGCCCTGAAGGCCAAGGGGCGTTCGCGACACCAGCACGACTACCGGCGCGGAGACGACGACACCCTGTGGTTCCGCGAGAAGACCTACACGGCCGTGGCCGAGAGGCTGGACGACCTGCAGTCCGACGACGAGTTCGTCGGGGGGATCGTGTCCGCCGCCGTCGAGCGCGCCTGGGGCGACGTCGGGGCCGTGATCGTCACCCGGGTGTCGGCCGTCGAGGCGGTCGACCCGGCGTACCACGACGAACGCGACCAGCGCCTCCGGGCGTTCGTCGACGAGGACATCGCCCGCCTGCTCGCGCAGCCCCCTCCGGGGTCCGACGCCCCGCGGTCGGTCTGACCGCCGGGCGACGGCCCCCGACCTGGGGCTGGCACCCCTCGACCGCGGCGGTCACCATGGAGCGACACCGCTCGGCCCTCACCACGCAGAGCCCTCGTCGATCAGGCCACCGTCGTGGGAGGAGCCCGGCATGAACCGTCTCGTGACCCCCGTGCTGCACGGGGTGATCCGGCAGCGCAACCGCTGGTTCGACCGTCGGCTCGGGCTGCCGAAGCCCGAGGGGGTCGCCCGGGCGCACGCGCCGGGCGTCAGCCCCGACCGCGTGCTGCTGTTCGGCAGCGGTCCCGCCGTGGGGTGGGGCGTCCGCAGCCACGACCTCGGCCTGGCCGGCCATCTCGCACGTGCCGTGTCGCAGTCCACGGGTCGGGGGGTCGACGTCGACGTGCTGGCGGACCCCACCATGCGTGTGACCACGGCTCGACGCGTGCTCGCCGACCGCGACCTCGCGCGGTACGACGCCGTGGTCGTGGTGGCCGGCATCAACGACGCCCTCGAGATGACCGACCTCACGAGGTGGCGGCGCGCCTTCGTCGACCTGCTGGTGCACATCGAGACCGAGACCGGCGGGGCCAGCAGCCCCGTGCTGGTGACCGGCATCCAGGCGCCCAGCGAGGTCACCGTGTTCCGCATCGCCTGCGGCGGGCTCGTCGACCGCCACGCGGCCGAGCTGAACGACATCATCCGCGACGTCTGCTCGACGCACCCCCGCGTGCACGTGCTGATGCCGCCGTCGCCGCTCTCGGGCCACGACGACCGCGACCAGCTCATCGCCAAGTACGCGCGCTGGGGCGAGGCGCAGGCCGAGCTGCTCGCGCCGATGCTCGACGCCCAGATGTCCGCCGGGGGCGGTGTCGCGCGGGCGCGTCGGCACGCTCCCCAGGCCGAGGTCGACCGGATCGAGGCGATCCGGGCGCTCGGCCTGCTCGACACCGACCCCGAGGAGCGCTTCGACGACATCGTCGAACGGGCGCGGACCCTGCTCTGCGCGACCGGCGCCGCGTTCTCGCTCGTCACGGCGGATCGCACCTGGAACAAGGCGCTCGTCGGCGGGGGCGACCGCGAGATGCCGGCCGCCCTGTCGTTCTGCGCCCACACGGTGGCCGGCGGTCAACCGTTCGTCGTCGAGGACGCCTGGGCGGACGAGCGCTTCGGCGTCGACGCCCCGGCACGGTTCTACGCCGGCTATCCGGTCGAGAGCCCCGACGGCGTCCGCATCGGGGCCCTCTGCGTCGCCGACCCCGAGCCCCGCACGGTCGAGAGCGTCGACCTCGTCATGCTGCGCGAGCTCGCCCTCAGCGTGCAGCGCGAACTCACTCGTCAGGCCGTCGCCCGCCCCTGATCGGCGGCCCGCCTCCGACCGAAGTCGCACTGGACACGCGACACGCCCGGGATGTAAGTTCGGTCCTCCGCGCCGACCGACGGTGCGGACACGTCGGCACGACGAGACAGAGCACGAGAGGAGGCCGCGATGTCGCACGAACGCACGCCGCGCCTCCTCGGCCAGCAGCCGCTCGACGGCAAGCCCGTCGAGGGCACGTCCTATAGCGGGCGACGCTGGCTCTCTCTCGACCCCCTCCGCTAGGCCCGACGACGTCACCCGACGCCCCGAGCCCACGAGGCCCGGGGCGTTCTCGTCTCTCCGACACCGCAGGCTCGACGGCCGCGGCACGAGGGGACGTCCGCCCGCCCCGGCCGACGACCCCCTCACAGAATCGAAAGGACCATGAAGAAGATCACGTCCCGGCTGTTCAGCTGGGCAAGCCTGCTCGAGGAGAACACCGAGCAGCAGGCACGGACGACGTCGACGATGCCGTTCATCTACCCGCACCTCGCCCTGATGCCCGACGCCCACCTCGGGCTGGGCGCCACCGTCGGGTCGGTGATCCCGACGCTCGGCGCCGTCATGCCGGCGGCCGTCGGGGTCGACATCGGCTGCGGCATGATCGCGGTCAGGACGCAGTTCGTCGCGGGCGACCTGCCCGACGACCGGAAGCCCCTGCGCGAGGCCATCGAGCGTGCCGTTCCGACCTCGGCCGGACGCGCCAACGCGAAGGTCGTGGCGACGGCCGAGCCGCGCGTCGCCGAGCTGACCGCCCTGGCCGAGGCCGCGGGCTTCGACCCGTCGTCGTACGCGAAGACCTGGCAGCTGCAGCTGGGCACGCTCGGTTCGGGCAACCACTTCATCGAGGTCAGCCTCGACGAGACCGACGCCGTGTGGCTCTTCCTGCACTCGGGCAGCCGGGGCGTCGGCAACAAGATCGCCCGGACGCACATCAGGGTCGCGCAGGCGGCCATGAAGCGCTGGTGGATCACGCTGCCCGACCCCGACCTGGCCTACCTCGTCGAGGGCACGCCCGAGTTCGACCGGTACGTCGCCGAGCTGCGGTGGGCCCAGCGGTTCGCGTTGCTGAACCGCGAGGAGATGATGGACCGCGTCGTGCGGCAGTTCGCCGACTGGGTCGGGGCACCCGTCGACGAGCAGGAGCGCATCAACTGCCACCACAACTTCACGCAGCAGGAGCGGCACTTCGGCAAGGACGTCTGGTTGTCGCGCAAGGGCGCCATCTCGGCCCGCGCCGGTGAGCCGGGGTTGATCCCGGGGTCGATGGGCACCGCGTCGTACGTGGTCGAGGGCCGGGGCGACCCGGTCGCCCTGCAGTCGTCCCCGCACGGGGCGGGTCGCGCCTACTCGCGGAGCGCCGCGCGGAAGACCTTCACGCACGAGCAGCTGCGCGAGGCCATGACGGGCATCGAGTACCGCGACACCGACGCGTTCCTCGACGAGATCCCCGCGGCGTACAAGCCGATCGACCAGGTGATGGCCGACGCGGCGTCGCTCGTGACGATCCGCCACACGCTGCGGCAGATCGTCAACGTCAAGGGCGACTGACCGCTGCGCCCGGGGCGGGCCGGCGGTGCAGACTCGAGGTCGTGAGTGCTGCACCGCTGGTCACGCCCGACGGGCGGTACCTCGTGGTGCGCGGCCGGCTGTGGCGGCGGACGGACCCCCGCCTCGACGAGGCGACCCGCGCCTCCCTGGTCCACGAGCTGATGGAGGCGCGGCGCGCGAAGAAGACGGCGCTGGCCGACGACGACGCTGCCGCCGTCGAGGCCGCCCGGGCCCGGGTCGACGCCGCGAAGACCTCGCTCGGCGAACGCGGCCCGGTGTGGTGGGAGGACGACGCCCCCGACGAGACCCGCCGCATGGCACGCAACACGCGCTACGCGGACTGGTTCGCCACGGTCGGGCCTGACGCCGCCACGAACTAAGCACCGCGCCACGCAATCCGATGGCGCAGTGTTCATTTCGTGGCGGGCTGCTGGCCTAGCGGCCCTGGCGCTTCTTGAACGGCTTCGGCTGGCCCTTGACCGCGGGCGTGCGCCCCTTGCCCTTGGACGCCTTGGCCTTGCCCCCGGCGGGCGGGGGTGGCGGCGGGGTCGGGGTCGACGGGCTCGCCAGCTCGTCTTCCGCGACGACGATCGCGGCCTTGCCGGCCTTCGTCAGCCGGTAGGGCGTGACGTCCCGGTCGAAGAGCTTGGCCCCGAACTCGAGCTCGAGCGCCTCGATCGACGACTCGAGCTTCTGCCGCGAGATGCCGAGCTTGTCGGCCGCCACCGGGAAGTGCAGCACCTCGGCGGCGACGAGGAAGTGCCGCAGGTGACTCGTCTTCACGCCGTGGCGACCGAACCGCCGGCGGGGGAGTCGGCACGGATGCCGAGACCGTCGAGGGCCTTCTGGAAGATCGTCAGGCCGCTCATGCCGGGCAGGTTCGAGATGTTCTGGTCGAGCTTGACGGCCGCCTTGCGACCCTCCTCGCCGCTCATCAGCTGGCCGAAGACGAACTTGACGTCGTCGACCTCCATGATCGACGAGCCGACCGGCGCCCAGACCTTCGACAGCAGGAAGCGCGTCAGCTTCTGCGCCTTCTTGCTCGCGAGCAGGCGCTCGCGGGCCTGCGAGACGTAGAAGGCCACGTGGCGGCTCTCCTGCTTCGCGATGCGCTTGAGCAGCTCGGCCAGCACGGGGTCCTTCTCGAGCTCGGCCATGCGCTTGTAGGCCGACACGGCCGAGTACTCGTTCGCGGCACCCCACGACATGTGGACGGCGACGAAGTCCGAGCCGACGATCTTGCCGAGCAGGCCCTGCTTGACCGGGTCGAGGCGCTCGCGCCAACCGAGCTTCAGGCGGTTGGCCCGCAGCTGGTCGTAGTCGACCGTGATGCCGTGCACCTCGAGGATGGCGGCGAGGGCCTCGCCGTGCCAGAACTCCTCGCGGTTCCACATCGTCATGAACGTGGTCATCTCGTTCTCCTTGTGAGAAGGAGTCGTCAGCAGGTCACGGGTGTAGCAGACCGTGTGGTACTCGACGTCGGCCATGTAGCGCAGGGTGCGCAGCGAGTCGGCCGACAGCGGGTTCTCGCGGAAGTGGTCGAGGTCGAGGTCGTCCCAGCTCAGTCGTTCGGAGGTCGCGGCGAACTTGTCGATGTCGAAGGCCATGTGATGTCAGGAGGCGCGGGCTCAGGCCCTGCCTCCGTCTCCTTTCGCTGTGGTGCCGCTGGTGCCGCTCGTGCTGCTGGTGCCGCCGCGCGTCCAGTCGCGGATGCTCCATCTTCTTCGGAGCGCCTCGCGTGCCAGATTGCTGTCGGGGTTGACCGCGTTCGGGTGGCCGACCATCTCGAGCCAGGCGAGGTCGGCGAACGAGTCACCATACCCGTACGACCCCGAGAGGTCGATGTCGTTCGCCTGGGCGTACTGGCGCAGCCAGGCGGCACGGGCCTCGTCGACGAGCGGCGGCTGGGCGAGGTAGCCGGTGTAGACCCCGTCGCGGTGGTGCATCGTGCTGGCGACGACCTCGTCGAAGAGGTGCGCCAACGGCGTCGTCAGGGTGTCGATCGAGCCGGTGACCAGCACCGTGCGGTGCCCTGCGGCGCGGTGCTCGGCGAGCCGTGCCAGCGCGTCGGGCAGGGTGTGGCGCAGGACGGTCTCGGCGTAGCCCTTCGACCGCACGACACCCGACAGGCGCGAGACCGGCATGCCCTCGTACCGTCGCGAGAAGGTGCGGATGAACTCGCCGCGGTCGCGGCCCTCGGCACGCAGGTAGCGGGGCAGCGAGGTGAGCAGGCTGGCGACCTCGCCGGGCCACGCGGCCTTGCGCAAGCCGGCCGAGCGCACCCAGAGGTACTGCTCGACGATGTTGCTCGACAGCACCGTGCCCTCGAGGTCGAAGACGGCCACGACGTCGTCGCGTCGCGGCAGGGCCCGGGTGTCGGCGACGACGGCGGTCGCGGCGGGGCGCACCGAGAAGGCCCGCGTCATCGAGGTGATCGACGGGAAGTGCACCTCTTGGAAGTAGGCCTCCCAGTCGAGGTCGGTGACGTCGAAGCCGACGTCGGCGGGCGACCCCACGGGCAACCCGGCGTGCAGCGCCCTCGTGCGGCGGTCGTCGAAGATGATCTCGGACTGCACGTAGTGGCGGTACAGGTCGGTGAGGCTCTGCAGCGACTCGAGGTCGGCCCGGCGGGTCTGCACCGTGGCGAGTGCCGTGCGGGTGCGCTGCGTGCTCGGCAGGCGGCTGAGCACGGCCTCGCGCACGTCGTTGACGCGGTTCGCGGTGCGGATGGCGCCCTCGACCTTGCGCACCCCCGGGAAGTTCCAGTGCGGGGCCTCGATCGACGAGTGCTCGTCGCGGGGCAACGGGTTCGCCGTGAAGAACGTCTTGAGGTTCTCGAACATGCGCAGGATCGAGAACGGGTTGCTCCCGCCCGAGCTCGCGTGGAAGTACTGCGGGCTGCCGGCCTCGACCGGGTTGGCCGCGACGGCCAGGATCACGTTGACCACGTAGTCGACCGGGATCACGTCGAGCACGCTGTCGGGCACCCCGGGGAACTCGGGCAGCAGACCACGGGCGTACGACATGATCAGCGGGTCGGCGACCTTGAAGCCGTCGATCCACCCGGGGTAGGGGTGGCGGTGGGCGCTCTCGACGATCGCCGGCCGGACGACCGACAGGCGGTGCCCGGCCCCGGCCCACAGCTCTTCGGCGGCCCGCTCGGCGAACGCCTTGGTCAACGTGTAGACGTCGGTCCAGCCGAGCGTCTCGGCCCGGGTGCGCCCGTAGTCGACCAGACGTGCCTTGACCCAGGCGACCCGCGCCTCCTCTGCCGCGGCCGCGACCGCCTGCGGTCCGGTCTTGCCGTGCGCCGCACGACCCTGCGCGAGGAACCCGCGCAGGGTCTCGGGCTGGCGCGAGGCGGCCTCGACGCGGGCGCGGGCGTCGGCGGCGGCGGCACGCTCGGCCCGCCAGTCGACGCTGTGGCCGAGGGACGCCTCGGGGAACACGCCCTTGCGGATGCCGCCGACGTAGGCCGTCGACACGTGCACGACGTGCGGGTCGGTGCCGGTCTTCGCCAGGGCCTCGTACAGCCCGACCGCGCCGCCCACGTTGGTCTCGAAGGCCTGGTCGATGGGCGGGTCGAACGACACCGTCGAGGCGCTGTGGATCACGACGTCGAGGTCGGCGGGCAGGTCGGGCAGGTCGCCGAGCCCGCTCTCGATCACCCGGAGGCGCGCGGTGAGCGCGCCCTCGACGCCCTCGGGCCCGACGGCCTCGCGCCACGACGCGAAGACCGGCTTCTTCAGCAGGTGCCGCAGGCGGCCCTCGGCCGACGTGCCCGCCTTGGGGCGGATCAGCAGGGTCACGGTCGTGCCGGGGTGCGACGAGAGCAACCGCTCGAGGATCGCCTGGCCGACGAAGCCGGTGCCGCCGGTCAGCAGGACGTGCGAGTCGCCGAGGTCGACCCGGGTGGCGCCGGGGGTCCGGTCGGGCAGTGCGAGGCCGGGAGTGGAGCTCATGCGGTCAGCTTTCTGGTCACGGCCGCCGCGACGGCGGCGTCCAGGCCCGGCAGGTCGGCGACGAGGGCGCCCACGCGGTCGGCCCGCACGTGGCCCTCGGCCCCGCCGAACACGGTGGCGTCGAAGAAGGTCCGCTCGGAGTCGGCGCGCTCGACGGCGCCGACCGGCCAGACGGCCGTCAGCAAGGAGGCGCGGGTCATCTTCACCGCGCGGCGCGAGTCGCGCAGGCGCCAGTCGGCCTCGCTGGCGAAGAAGCGCTCGTGACGGGCCTTCACCACCCGTGCCCGGTCGACGACGGTCGTCAGCGTCGGGTGGGCGCCGAGCTCGTCGAGACGGTCGTATGCCTCTCGGAGCACCCATTCGTCGACGGCGCCGGTGGTGGTGTGGACGGCGACGATCGGCGATCCGACCGTGACGGCCTGCAGGGCCCGGGTGATCGGACCGCGGCGCTCGGTCGCCTCGGAGGCGGCGTGGCGCTTCGCCCCCTCGGGCACGTCGCGGTTGCGGGGCTCGTCGTGGGCTTCGAGGACGGCGTCGAGGGCGTCGGCCAGCCAGAACTTCTCGAACGCCCAGGTGACCAGGAACGCCGTCACCCGAGTGTCCTTGTGCGTGGCCGTGACGAGCAGGTTGCGCAGGTTCTCCATCGTCGCGCTCTCGAGTCGGCCGAGGTGGCGGACCAGGCGCAGGGCGTCCGCCCCGAGAGGGGCGTCGACGAAGCCGGACAGGTCGAGGTCGGGACGCCAGTTGCCCTGGGCGGTCTTGGTGAACTCGCGGATGTCGAAGTCGAGGTCGGCGCGCGGGGCATCTCTGGTCGTCATGACGGGTGGACCTCCGGGGCAGAAAGGGACGAGGCGAGAAGGGCCTCGAACGTGTCTCGATGCGCGCAGTCTGCTCTCAGCACCGTATCGTAAGCGGCATGGCTGTAGCGCTCGTCACCGGGGGCACGTCCGGCATCGGAGCCGAATTCGCCCGCCAACTCGCCACGCGCGGCTGGGACATCGTCCTGGTCGCCCGTGACCTCACCCGACTCGACGAGACGGCGACCGCGCTGCGCGCCCTCGGCCGCGACGTCGAGGTGCTCGCCGCCGACCTCGGCGATCGCCACGACGTCGACCGGGTCGCCGAGCGGCTGGCCGATCCGACCCGCCCCGTCGACCTGCTCGTGAACAATGCCGGCTTCGGCATGCACACCCCGCTGACCTCCCCCGACGTCGCCGCACACGACCTCGCGTTCGAGGTCATGTGCCGGGCCGTGCTCGTGCTCTCGGGTGCCGCCGCGCGGGCCATGCGCGAGCGCGGGCACGGCCGAATCGTGAACGTCTCGAGCACCGCCGGCCTCATGGCGATGGGCAGCTACTCGGCGATCAAGGCGTGGGTCACGTCCTACAGCGAGGGCCTCTCGGTCGAGCTCCGGGGCACCGGCGTGGGCGTGACGGCGCTGCTGCCGGGCTGGGTGCGGACCGAGTTCCATCAGCGTGCCGGCATAAAGTCGTCGTCGATACCCAACGCCCTGTGGCTCAGCACCGAACAACTGGTCGTCGCGTGCCTGCGCGACGTCGACAAAGGCAAGGTGATCTCCATGCCCACGCTTCGGTACAAGGTGCTGATGGGATTGGTCCGGCACGCCCCCAAGGGTGCCGTCCGGGCGGCGTCCGCGGCGATCTCGTCGAGCCGCCGCGAGCCGGTGGGACGGTGAGCGTGCGGCACGACCGCGACCGGCGCCGCGAACACGCCCGCCTCGACGCCGTGGCACAGCGCGTCGACGACGTCCGCGCCGACGTCGCGCAGCGGGCCGGCGACGTGGCGCAGCGCGCAGGCGACGTGGCCAGCGACGTGCGCGACCGGTTCAGCTCGCGCCGCCACGCGATGGCGCGCTACGTCGCCCAGCGCATGGTGCTCAAGCCGACCATCTGGTCGATCACCGACGTGACGGTCATCGACCGCGACCGCGTCGAGGGCCTCACGGGCGGCTTCATCGTGGTGGCGAACCACTCGAGCCACCTCGACGCCCCGCTCATCCTCGGCGCCCTGCCCCGCAAGCTCGCGCGCTACCTCGCGACCGGGGCCGCCGCCGACTACTTCTTCGACGTGCCGTGGCGGCGTCAGCTGACCGAGCTGTTCTTCAACGCGTTCCCGGTGCAGCGGGGGTCGGGGACGGCGGCGTCCGCGGTCGACGCGACCCGCGCCTCCTCGTCCGGGGCCTCGGCAGGGTCGACTCCGCAGAGCTCGGCCCGTCGGCGGGCCGCGGCCAAGGCGGCCGCGCGGGGGCGTCACGGCCAGCCGACCGTGAGCGCCCGGTCGCTGCTGCAGCGCGGCTACCCCGTGCTGGTCTTCCCCGAGGGCACCCGCTCGAAGGACGGCACGGTGGCCGCCTTCAAGCCCGGTGCCGCGGCGCTCGCGTCGGCCTGCGGCGTCCCCGTCGTGCCGCTCGCCCTGATCGGCGCGAACATCGCGCAGCCCCGGGGCCGCAGCTGGCCCCGTCCCGGGCGGCTGCCCGTCGGCGTCGCGTTCGGCGACCCGATGCGACCCCGCGACGGCGAGTCCGTCGCCGACTTCTCGACGCGCGTGCGCACCGAGATCCTGCGTCTCAAGGACGCCAACACCGCCCGCATCCTGGGCTCGTCAGACCCGCTCGAAGGAGAACGCCCGTGACCGACGTCCAGCAGAAGAAGAGTGCCGCCGTCGACGGCGTCAAGCACATGAAGTGGTGGGGCTGGGGCGTCGAGGGCGTCGCGTTCCACCACGACGACAAGCCGGGCTTCGCTCCCTTCGTGAAGAAGATCGTCGGCGTCGAGCTGTCCCAGGGGCACGACACCGGGCTCTCGTTCGACGACCTCGACGTGCCCGCCTCGCGCGCCGGCACCGAGGTGCTCGACTCGCTCGTGCAGATCGTGGGCGACGGCCAGGTCGTCACCGACGACCTCGACCGCGTCGTGCACACCTACGGCAAGAGCATCCGCGACCTGATCCGCATCCGCGCCGGCCGCCTCGAGCGCGTGCCGGACGTCGTCGTGTACCCGGCCGACGAGGACGAGATCCAGCGCATCGTCGACCTGGCCGTGGCCAGCGACCTCGTTTTGATCCCCTTCGGCGGCGGCAGCAACATCGTCGGCAGCCTCGAGCCGCTGCCGACCGAGGAGCGCACGGTCGTGTCGCTCGACATGGGACGCCTCGACCGCGTGCTCGACATCGACGAGGACGGCGGCCTCGCCCGCATCCAGGCCGGCGGCCAGGGCCCCGACCTCGAAGAGCAGCTGAACGCCCGCGGGTGGACCCTCGGGCACTTCCCCGACAGCTTCACCCACTCGACGCTGGGCGGCTGGGTCGCCACCCGCTCGTCGGGCATGCAGAGCGACAAGTACGGCGACATCGCCGACATCACCAAGGGCCTGCGCGTCGTCCGCCCGGGTGGGGTGCTGTCGATCCGCGCCGTGCCGAGCGCGTCGACGGGGCCGTCGCTGCGCGAGATGATCATCGGCAGCGAGGGGCGCCTGGGCGTCATCACCGAGGTCACGGCCCAGGTGCACCGCCTGCCCGAGAAGCGCGAGATCCTCGCCTACCTGTTCCCGTCCTGGCACGACGGCCTCGCCGCCATGCAGGCCATCGCCGAGAGCGACGCGCACCCCTCGGTCACCCGCGTCAGCGACGCGCACGAGACCGCGTTCTCGTTCGCGACCTCGAAGGCCAGCACGGGCATCTCGAAGGTCGTCTCCGACGCCCTGCCCAAGGTGCTCAAGGCCAAGGGGTGGGACGTCGACGCGATGTGCCTGTCGTTCATCGGCTACGAGGGCAGCCCCGAGCACGTCGCCCACACGCAGAAGATCGTCGGCAAGATCGTCAAGGCGAACAAGGGCATGAGCGTCGGCAAGGGCCCCGGCAAGCTCTACGACCAGAAGAAGTTCGACACGCCCTACCTGCGCGACTTCTTCATGGACCACGGAGGCGCGGCGGACGTCTCCGAGACCGCCGCACCGTGGTCGAAGCTGCGCCTCGTCTCGTCCCGCGTCTACGCCGCGGCGAACCAGGCCTTCGACTCGATCGGCAAGCAGGGCTGGATCATGGGCCACCTGTCGCACTCGTACCACGCGGGCGCGTGCCTCTACTTCACCTTCGCCTTCGAGCACGGCGCCGACGCCGAGGCCGAGTACGACGTGGTCAAGCACGCCATCCAGCAGGCGTTCATCGACACCGGCGCCACCGTGTCCCACCACCACGGCGTCGGACTCGAGCACCAGCCCTGGCTCGCCCAGGACGTCTCGGCCGAGGGCGTGGCCGTCATGCAGGGGCTGTTCGACTCGGCCGACCCGGGACGCGTCTTCAACCCCGGCAAGGTGACCGGCGCGTAGCCCGCCGCCGCGCCTCCTGCGCCGCCGCCGCTGCCGGGCCACCCCGCCACGAACTAAACACCCCGCCACGCAATCGTGTGGCGGGTTGTTTAGTTCGTGGCGGGGTGGCGGGATGGGACGGCAGAGGACGTGTCGTCCACCGGCGCCCGAGGGGACGAGTTCTGCACAGGCTGCCGCGGGGCGCCCAGGCGTCGTCGACCGACCCGGCACCATCGAGGCCATGCCGCCCCGACCCCAGCCCGCGATCACCTTCGTGTCGACACACGGAACCCACAGCCGAGAGGCGGAGGCCCTCCGGCGAGACACCCGGCGAGGTCTGGCGGTCCGGGTGCACCCCGGTGCCTACGTGACGACGGACGACTGGCTGAGGCTCTCCGCGCGCGATCGCCATCTGGTGCGGGTCCGTGCCGTCCTGGCGGGGCTTCCGCCCGACACGGTCGTGTCGCACGAGTCGGCCGCCGCCGTCCACGAGCTGCCCTCCGTGCACGGCGCGGGGACGCGCGTGCACGTCCTCGACCCGGCTCGGGACCGGGTCCGGACGGGTGGACGCGTGGTCAGACACCCTGGGCCGGTCGACGAAGCGGACGTCGTCGACGTGGACGGCATCCGGACCACCTCGGAGTCCCGGACGGCTCTCGACGTCGCGCGCGCTCGCCCCTTCGCCGACGGGGTGCTCTGCGCCGACGCCGTCCTGCGCCGGGCGGCCGACCGGGCGGGGTGCTTCGCCCGACGTGCCTCGCGCACGCCCGCCGACTCCGAACGGCACCGGGCTCGGGTGGAGGCCGCGGTCGTCCCCGCCCGCCGCGAGTTCGCCTCGCGCCTCGAGGACGCGACGGGGGTGCGCGGGCTCGAGGGCGCTCGACGGGTCGTCGCGTTCGCGTCGCCGTGGCCCGAGAACGGTGGCGAGTCCCTGTGTCGGGTCGCGGTGCACGAACTCGGGGCACCCGCACCTCTCATGCAGGTCGAGTTCTTCGACGAGCAGGGGCTGGCGGGTCGCTGCGACTTCGTGTTCGGCGGGTCCGTCCTCGAGTTCGACGGCAAGGTCAAGTACGACCACGAGGCGGTCCGGGGCGGGCTGGCACCGTCGGAGGTGGTGAAGGCGGAGAAGGCCAGGGAGCGGCGATTGTTGCGCACCGGGCAGGTGGCCCGCATCGGCCGGTGCGACGCCGACGACGTGCGGGACCGCGCGCCGCTCGCCCGCATCCTGCAGGACATCGGCGTTCCCCTGCGGGCCCGCCGCTGATCACGTGTCGCGTGCGCCGCCACGAGGTAAACACGCCGCCACGGGATTGCGTGGCGGATTGTTTACTTCGTGGCGGGTCGGCGGGCGGGCGGCGGACGGCGGACGCCGGACGGCGGGTGGGCGGACGGCGGGCGGGCGGGCGCGGCGGGCGGGGCGGGCGTCGTCGGGCGACACACAGGGGGGCGGCGCAGCGTGGCTGCATAGGATGAGGGTCGATTCGTCCGCACAGAACCCGCTCACGGAAGAGACCCGCGCATGCCCGGAATCCACGCCGACATCACCTCGGCCTTCGGCAACACCCCGCTCGTCAAGCTCAACTCGCTGCCCGTCGAGGGCGGGGCCGAGGTGCTGGCCAAGCTCGAGTTCTACAACCCCGGCGCCAGCGTCAAGGACCGGCTGGGCGTCGCCATCGTCGACGCGGCCGAGGCCTCGGGCGACCTGAAGCCCGGCGGCACGATCGTCGAGGGGTCGAGCGGCAACACCGGCATCTCGCTGGCCCTCGTCGGCGCGGCCCGCGGCTACCGGGTGATCGTCACGATGCCCGAGACGATGAGCGTCGAACGCCGCACCGTCATGAAGGCCTACGGCGCCGAGATCGTGCTGACCCCCGGCCCCGAGGGAATGAAGGGCGCCGTCGAGCGGGCGAAGCAGATCGCGGCCGAGACCGAGAACGCGATCTGGGCGCAGCAGTTCGAGACGCAGGCGAACGCCGAGATCCACCGCCGGACGACCGCGCCCGAGATCCTGCGCGACACCGACGGCGCGATCGACTTCTTCGTCGCGGGCGTCGGCACCGGCGGCACGATCACGGGCGTCGGTCAGGTGCTGCACGAGCAGGTCCCCGGCGTGACGGTCGTGGCCGTCGAGCCCGCCGACTCGCCCCTGCTCAGCGAGGGCAAGGCCGGGCCCCACAAGATCCAGGGCATCGGGGCGAACTTCGTGCCTGACGTGCTCGACCGTTCGCAGATCGACGAGGTGTTCCCCGTGCAGCTCGACGACGCCCTGCGCGTCGCCCGCGACCTCGCCACGAAGGAGGGCATCCTCTCGGGCATCTCGTCGGGTGCCATCGTCCACGCGGCGCTCGAGATCGCGAAGCGGCCCGAGAACGCCGGCAAGCGCATCGTCGCGATCGTCTGCGACACGGGCGAGCGCTATCTGTCGACGGTGCTCTTCCAGGACCTCGCGGACGCCTGAGGTGCGCCTGGTCGCCCGCCTGCGGGAGGACCTCGACACCGTCACGAGGCGCGACCCGGCGGCCCGGGGGCGCCTCGAGACCGCCCTGGTCTACTCGGGCCTGCACGCCGTGTGGGCGCACCGCGTGACCTCGCGACTGTGGCGTGCGGGGCCGGCGCCGCGCCTCCTCGGCTCGCGGTTCGCGGCGCGGCTGCTCTCGCAGGCCGTGCGGTCGCTGACCGGCGTCGAGATCCACCCGGGAGCACGCCTCGGCGCCCGGTTGTTCATCGACCACGGCATGGGCGTCGTCATCGGCGAGACCGCGGTGGTCGGCGACGACTGCACGATCTTCCACGGCGTGACGCTCGGCGGCAAGGGACGAGGAGGCGCGCTCGGCCGCCGGCACCCCACCATCGGTGACGGGGTGATGATCGGCGCCGGGGCCGCCGTGCTCGGCGGCGTCACCGTGGGCAGCGGCAGCGTCGTCGGGGCCAACGCGGTCGTCACGAAGGACGTCCCGCCCGGGTCGGTGGCCGTGGGCGTGCCCGCGGTGTCCCGGCCGCGCTCCGTCTGACGGGCACCCCGGACCGATCCCGCCTCGGCAGGCCCCCGCGCCGGCGCCGACCTGCGGGGCCACGGAGCCCCGGGAGGTCAGGCGTTGGTGAGTTCGGGCTCGCGGTCCGACGACGGAGACGTCGAGGAGGCGCGGCGCGGCTCACGGGGCTCGAAGCGTCCCTTGAGCTTCAGGGCCGGCTTCTCGACGAAGTGGTGCGAGAGCACCGACGTGCCGATGGCGGCCGCGAGCACGAGGACGATGCCGAGGGTGCCGTCGACGACCGGCGTGACGAGGGCGATGAACACGACGTGCCAGAGGTAGAGCGGGTACGAGATCGCGCGTCCGAACCAGGCGACGGGTGCGAGCGAGAGCACCCAGGCGACGGGGGAGGGCGCCGTGACGAGTCCACCGATCAGCAGCATCGAGGCCAGCCCGACGGCGGGCAGGGCCACGGCGAAGGTGAGGACGCTCTGCTGCCAGCCCGAGCCGATGAGGACGAGCGACCCGGCGACGCCGGCGACGCCGAGCCAGGTGGCGAGGGCTCCCCATCGACCGGCCAGGGCGCTGCGGACGCGCTCGGACCGCAGCACGACGGCGAGGACGCAGCCCATCAGCAACGGTGCCACGTTGAGGACCGGGCTGAAGTAGATGTCGGGGGTCGCGCCTCCGGACGGGCGGTCGTAGAGGAACCAGGTGGCGACGGCGGACGCGACGATCACGGCCGACAGGCCGGCGACGAGGGCCTTCCGGCGCGCGGCGACGGCGAGCAGCAGCACGAGGACGGGCGGCCAGACGAGGTAGAACTGCTCTTCCATCGAGAGGCTCCACATCGGCGCGAAGACGCCCTGCGAGGTGTCGAAGAAGGCGCGGGCGAGGTTGCCGGTGTACGTCAGGGCAATGAGGGCGGCACCGACCGGGCCGAGGGTCGACCCCTGGTAGTCACCGATCAGCCACCACACCGCGACCCCGACCACCACGACGGCGAGCAGCGTCGGGTAGAGCCGCAGCAGGCGACGGACCCAGAACCGACCGAGCCGGATGCGGCCGGTCGACGCGTGCTCGCGCAGCAGCAGGGTGGTGATCAGGTAGCCCGAGAGGACGAAGAAGACGTTGACGCCCACGAAGCCGCTGCCGAAGCCGGGCACGTGCAGGTGGTACAGCACGACGAGGGCGATGGCCACCGTGCGCAGGCCGTCGAGCGGCAGGACCCGGTCGCGGCGCGTGGTCGAGACGGGCTGCTCGGTCGGCTCCGTGGTCGGCAGGGCTGAGGGCATCGTTGCAGTTTGCCTCAACTTCCTTGGCGCCGCCCGAACGGGCTACCCGCGCTGCTGCGGCACGCGGCGCGGCAACGCGAACACCAGCGCGAACGACGCCAGGGCGAAGATCGCGCTGACGAGCATCGCGTGGGCGGCGGCGTCGGTGAAGCCGGTGGCGACGTCGGCCGGGGTGCGACCCGAGATCGTCAGGGTGCCGAACAGCACGCTGCCGATGATCGCGATGCCCACGGCCGAACCGATGCGCTGGATCGCCGAGATGACGGCGCTGGCCGAGCCGGCGTCCTGCCGGTCGACGGTCGCCACGATGAACTGCACGTTCGGCGCGATGAAGAAGCCGTTGCCGAGGCCGGCCAGCAGCAGCGGCACGAGCAGCATCCAGTTCGTCAGGTCGGCGGCGTCGACCGTCACGAGCACGAGCCACATCCAGGTCAGGCCGACCGTGACGAGCGCGGTGCCGAGGATCAGCACGCCGCGGCCGAGTCGGGCGGCGAGGCGGTTGCTCTGCGACGAGCTGATGATGCTGCCGATCGCGAACGGGATCGCCACGGCACCCGAGGCCAGGGCGCTGTGGCCGAGCCCCGACTGCCAGAGCAGCGAGATCGTGAAGAAGATGCTGGTGAACGCCGCGAAGTAGACGAGCGCGAGCACGACGCCACCGGTGAACGACGGGTGGGCGAAGAGCTTCGGCGGCACGAGGGGCGTCTTGCCGCGCTTCGTGTAGGCGACCTCCCACAGGCCGAAGAGGGCCAGCAGCACCACGCCCGCGGCGATGGTCACGTAGGTCCAGAGCGGCCAGCCCTCGTCCTGCCCCTGGATCAGCGGCACGAGCAGGGCGACGAACGCGCCCGAGACCAGCACGAGCCCGATCCAGTCGAGCCCTCGATCGGGTCGGGGCACCGACTCGTCACGCTTCGGCAGCAGGACGGCCGCGGCGATCAGGGTGATGACGCCGAACGGCAGGTTGACGTAGAACACGAGACGCCAGCCGTTCTCGTCACCGAACGCCTGGATGATCAGGCCGCCGATGATGGGGCCGAGGGCCGACGAGACGCCGATGACGGCGCCCATGATGGCGAACGCCTTGCCGCGCGACCGACCGGGGAAGAGCAGCTGGATGAAGGCCGTGACCGCGGGCACGAAGATGCCGCCGGCCAGGCCCTGCACGATGCGGAAGACCACGAGCTGGGTGTCGTCCTGGGCGAGGCCGCAGGCGAGCGACGCCGCCGTGAAGAGCAGCACGCCGACGAAGTAGACCCACTTGTGGCCGATGCGGTCGCCGATGCGACCGGCGGGGATCAGCGCCAGGCCGAACGCCAGGGCGTAACCCGAGATGATCCACGAGAGGGTCGACTCCGAGGCGTCGAGGGTCGTGCGGATCGTCGGCAGGGCGACGTTGACGATGGTCGTGTCGAGCAGGGCGATGAACATGCCGAGCAGCAACGCGACGAGCGCGTACCAGGCGTGGCGGGGCACGCCGGCGGGCTGGCCGGGGCCGCCCGCCGGGGTGGCGGGCGACGCGGCGCCGGTCGGGGCGGAGGCGTGGGACATGGTGTGGCCTTTCGGGCGGCGGCACGGGCCGGGGAGGCGAGGCGAGGAGAGACGGGGCGAAGGGGAGAGGGGGGACGGCAGGCGCCGGTGGGGGCGGGAGGCCGGACGGCACGGGGCCGACGCGCACGACGGCGACGGCGGGGCGGGTGCGGGACGCAGGAGGCGCTGGTCACCGACCGGCGCCTCCTGATTTTTGCACGTTCTGCACGCGAGTGCGCACCGGCGTGCTCGGCCCTCGTGCCTCCCGTGCCCCACCGCCCTGCCGACGACGCCGAAGGGCCCCGCCGACGTGGCGGGGCCCTTCGGGGGACGACGGCGTCGGGGTCAGCGGCGACCGAGGCGGCGCTCGCCGCCGGCGCCGGTCTGGTAGACGAGGCCGTAGTGCTCGAACACGGCGGGCTCGCGCGACGCCTCGAGTTCGCCGTCGGTCTCGATCGACGGGGCGTCCTTGACGAGCTTCTTCTCGAACTGCACCTTGAGGTGCTTCGGGGTGACGACGGCGCCCTGCAGGGGGACGAAGACCAGGCGCGAGCGACCGAGCAGCCCGGCCGTCACCGTCGCGAAGGCCGGCTGGTCGGCGGCGGTGTCGAAGTAGATGCTCTCGAGCGAGCCGACCTTGTCGCCCTCGGGGTCGACGACCGGCATGCCGATCCAGTCGCGGATGTTCTCGGCTTCGAACATGGGTGCCTCCTCTGGCGGGGGCCGCGTCCCGGCCCGTCGCCTCCGACGCTAGTAGGGGAGGGCCGCCCGCGCCCGCGCGCGGCGCCCGGGGTGCGGCCTCAGGCGGACGCGCGTCCGGCGAACACGTCGCCGATCGTGACGCCGTCGTCGGGCCTCGACAGCACGACGACGCGGTCGCCCGCCTCGACCGGGCCCGAGCGGACGACCTTGAGGTAGGCGCCGGGACGCCCCTCGGCCATGAACCGCTTGACCCACTGCGGCTCGCCGAGCCGCCGGGCGAACGTGGCGCACGGGATGCGGGGCTTCGTCACCTCGAGCACGAGGGACTCGCCGACGGCCCACCGTTCACCGACCACGGCACCGGTGACGTCGACGCCCGAGGTCCGCAGGTTCTCGCCGAAGAGCCCCGGGGTGACCTCGCGGCCGAGGAGGTCGGCGAAGTGGGCCGCGTCCTCGTCGGCGAACGCGTAGACCGCCTGGTCGGGCCCGCCGTGGTGCTTGCGGTCGGCCTGCACGTCGGCCCGCAGGCCCAGCGGCCGGACGTGCACCGGCCCGTCCACGGGACGCTTGTCGATGGCGGTGACGCCGATCGTGCCCGAGTCGGGCAGGAGGGCGGAGACGCGGCAGACGGCGGTGACGGAGGCGTGGGTGTCGGTCATGCCTCCATCGTGGCGGACGACGCGACGGGCGGGGCGACGCGACCCGCGCCTCCCGGGTCCGCGCCTCCCGGGTCCGCGCCCGTCGGGTGCGCGGCGGCGACCGCGACCCCGCCGCGGCCCCGCCCCCTGACGGGTGTCACCCGGATGCGGGCTGGATGCCCATCGGGCAACCTGCCAGGCTCGGCCCGACGAAAGGGGTGGCATGGCTCACGGCGGCTACGCGGTCATCGACGTCGAGACGACCGGGCTCTGGCCCGGACGGCACCACCGCGTCATCGAGATCGGCATCGTGCACCTGGACGCCGACGGCGAGGTCGAGGCGACCTTCGAGACCGTCGTCGACCCGTCGCGCGACCTCGGACCCATCCACGTGCACGGCCTGCGCAGCGCGGACGTGCGCGGTGCGCCCCGGTTCGAGCACATCGTCGACGACCTGTGCGACCGCCTGCGCGGTCGCGTCGTGGTGGCGCACAACGCGCGGTTCGAGGCGCAGTTCCTCGCCGCCGAGTTCGCGCGGCTCGGGCTCGAGTCGCCGCTCGGGCCCGACGGGGCGGGTGCCCTCTGCACGATGAAGCTCGCCCCCACCTACCTGCCGGGTGCCGGCCGGACCCTCGCCGACTGCTGCGCGGCGATCGACGTCGACCTCACGGACGCCCACGAGTCGCTGGCCGACGCCACCGCCACGGCCCGCCTGCTGTCGGCGTACCTGCGCATGGGCGGCGCCCAGTCGTCGTGGTGGTGCGAGTGGGGCCGGTACGCCGCCCTGCAGCAGTGGCCGACGGCCGAGACCCCGCGGACGACACCGCACCCCCGGTTCGCAGGAGGCGCGGGCGGTGCCGACGACGGAGGCCACGGCCCCGGCCGCGCGGCCTGGCGGTCCCGGCGCCGCGTCGCCCGCACGCCCGAGCTCGCCCCCACCCCCTGGGCGGGCGCGGTGCTGACCGCTTCGCTCGCCGTGCCGCCCGCCACGCCGACGGCCCTGCCGCCCGTGAGCCCCACGGGCAGCGCGCACCTCACGGGCCCGGTGGACCTCGACCTCGACCGGGACGTCTTCGGCCTGGACGTCGGACCGGCGCCCGCCGAGCCGAGGTTCCTCGAACGGGCCACCGAGCTGCTGCCGCAGCTCGACCTCGACCGCCGGCAGAACCAGTACGCGGCGATGCTCGACAAGGCGTTGTCCGACGGGTACCTGTCGAGGGACGAAGCCGACAACCTGACCACGCTCGCCGTCGAGCTCGAGCTCGACGAGCCGACGCGCGAGGTGCTGCACGACCGCTATTTCGCCTCGCTCGTGTCGACCGTGTGGGCGCACGACGTCCTGACGGACGACGAGCGGCGGCAGGTCGACGCGGTGGCCGAGATGCTCGGCATCGCCCCGCACCGCCGCGACGCCGCCCTCGTGCCGTCGGTGCTCGAACGGGCACCACGACCGGCCGACGACGACGAGTTCGACGAGTTCGACGTCATCGAGGGGCTCGACGAATCGCTCGGCGCGGCGGTCGAGACCCGGGCACCGACCCTCGCGCGGCCCGACGTCGGCCCGCTGGCACCCGGGGCCCGCGTCGCCCTGACGGGGCCGCTGAGCCAGGGTCGCGACGTGCTGGTCCGGTCGCTCGAACGGGCGGGACTCGTCGTCTGGCCGGCGGTCACGACCGAGACGTCCCTGGTGGTGGCGGCCGACGTCGCCTGCACCTCGGGCAAGGTGCGCAAGGCGTTGTCGTACGGGGTGCCGGTCGTCGACGAGACCCAGCTGCCGTTCGTGCTCGCCCGCTCGCGCCGGTCACGCACCGCGGCCTGACCCGGGTCCGGGCGACGGGGTCGCGACGGCACCGGCCGGCCCGGGGCCGGGGCGGCGGGTCACAGTGCGGGGTCGTCCTCGAGATGGTCGTCGATGTCGAGTGACGGCCACCCGGGCGGCAAATCGGCCGTCCCGTCGAGCGAGGCGTGGGGCACGGGGGTCGAGGGTCGAGGGTGCACGGGGCTCCGGTCTGTCGTCCCGCGAGGTGCGGGAGACGGGCGACCGGGGTCTGGGGCTGCCGACTCCGACGGTACGCGCCTGCGCGCACCACGCCTAACGGGCCGATCGGGCACGCCAGGCGAACGAGGGTGCGAACGCCCGAGCACCCGAGCGTCCGGAGGCGCTCAGACGGTGAGGCGTCGGGCCACGATCTCGGACGCCACCTCGACGAGCGGGCGCCGGTTGTCGCGGGCGTGCCGGCGGATGCGCTGGAACGCCTCGTCCATGTCGACCGACTGCGTGTACGACACGACGCCCTTGGCCTGCTCGATCACGACGCGGCTGTCGAGCGCCCGTTGCAGCTGGTCGCGGGTCGAGTCGATCTCGCGGAGAGCACGTTCTTGCAGGATGCTGATGGTCGCCACGTCGGCGAGGGCCTGGGCGGCCGTGGCGTCGTCGGCGTTCAGGAGGCCGGTCGTGTCGCGGAAGAGGTTGAGCGAGCCGAGGGTCTCGTCGCGGAGGCGCAGGGGGATGGCGTGGACCGAACCGTAGCCCGAGTCGCGCGCCAGGTCGGCGAAGACCGGCCAGCGCTCGTCGATGTCGCCGAGGTCGGGCACCGAGACGACCGACCCGGTCGTGTACGACTCGACGCAGGGCCCCTCGCCGGCGCGCAGTTGCAACAGCCCGACCAGTTTGCTGCGCTCGTTCGTCGAGGCGATCACCTCGAGCTCGCCGGTCGAGCCGACGAGGATGATGCCGGCGTCCGCCGCGTCGAAGAGGGTCGTGGTCCGTTCGACCAGCATCTGGAGGACGTCGATGGTGTCGAAACCGGTCACGAGCGAGTCGGCGAGCGTGACGAACGTCTGCAGGAGCTGGGTCTCTCTGTCGCGGTCGGTCACGGGCGTCAGCCTAGGCCGTGTGGACGACGACCGTCGGCGGACCTCAGGAGAAGTCCAGCCGACGGAGGACGATCTCGCTGGCGATCTCGCGGAGTGCGCGACCGCTCGACCAGGCGTGTCCACGGATGACGAGCAGGGCTTCGTCGACGCTCACGCCGAGCTGGACCATGACCATCCCCGACGCCTGGTGCACCTCGCGGGGGAAGGTCGTCGGGAAGAGGCTGTCGTCGCCGGCCTCGAGGGCGTCCAGGGCCCGGGTGAGGACGCTGCGGCCCGCGATGCAGGCGAGCGTCGTCGCCTGGTCGACCTCGTCGTCGGTCAGGTCGCGACGCTCGTCGCTGTAGAGGTCGACGGCCCCGAGGTCGAGTCGGCCGTACGACAGCGGGAAGGCGGCGACGCTCGTGACACCGGCCTCGGTCAGGGCCACGGCGGCTGCCGGCCACGCCGACGGCGGGGCCGTCACGAGGTCGGGCTCGACCACGGGCCGGTTCGTGCCGTGGGCCTGCCAGCACGGCCCTTCGCCCAGGTCGAACTGGATCTCGTCCCGGCGCGACGACTCGGCGTCGCTCGAACAGACCGTGCCCGTGCCGAGGGGGCCGCCCAGGGTGGACACCGCCGCGCCGGTGACGCCGAACGTGTCGCGGAAAGGGGCGCAGAGGTCGCTGCCCGGTGAGGTCGCACGGGCGAGCGAGGCCGCGGCGGCCCGGACGGCGGCGGCGTCAGCCACCGAGGACCCCTCGGTGGACAGGCGTCACCGAACGCGGCGGAGACTGGTGCACGGGTTCCTCCACTCGGGGGCCCCGAAGGGCCGTCGGCGTCGACTCTAGTCGGTCGGGACCGCCAGGGTCGGGCGTTGGATGGCCCCATGACCGACGCCATCGTCACGCCCCGCGGCTTCTCGCACGTCCGCCTCACCGTGACCGACATCCACCGCAGCAAGGCCTTCTACCAGCGGCTCTTCGGCATGCCTCCCGGCAGCGACTTCAGCGACCAGATCGACGACCCGACGATCCACGACGACCCGCAGCGCACCTACGGCGGTTGCTCGTTCACCTTCGCCGGTCAGACGCTCGGCCTGCGGCCCGTCGCCCCGGCCGGGGACCGCTTCGACCCCGACCGCGTCGGTCTCGACCACCTGAGCTTCTCGGTCGGCTCGGTCGACGACCTGCACGAGGCCGCCCGTCGGTTGGACGAGCTCGGCGTCGAGCACGGCGAGGTGACGCCGCTGCCCGCCTTCGGGCTCGTGATCCTGTCTCTGCAGGACCCCGACGACGTCAACCTCGAGCTCGCCGCGCCCCACCCCGACGGCAGGGCGTAGCGTGCGGGCATGACCAACGACAACGGAATCCCGGACGGCTCGACCGACATCACCGAGGACGACAAGGAGTACACCGAAGGCCTCGCCGACGGGTCGAAGCAGGGCCTCGTCGACGACTCCGAGGAGAGCGACGACAGCGAGGTCTCGGACGGCGCCGAGAGCTAGGCGCCCGGGCTCCGGCCCCCCACGACGGACGACATCCCGCCCACGGTCGAACCGTGGGCGGGATGTCGTGTCCCCGGGCCGCGGGGGCTCAGCCCGAGGGGTTCTCGACGGGTTCGCCCTGGGGGCCCGTGCCGTGGTCGGGGTCGACCTCGTCCGGTGCGGGCGGGCTGGTCGGGGGTGTGGTGCTGGTGTCGCTCATGATGTTTCCTCTCGACGACGGGACGGGACGGGACGGGCGCGTGCGGCGGCGTCAGCGACGGTTCAGCAGGCCCGCGAGGGGTCGCTGCTGTTCGCCTTGCTGGGCACCGAGCACGATGAGCACGCCCGTCAGCACGGGGGTCACCCACTGCAGCACCTTCTGCTGGCGCTGCGCGCTCGCCAGGGTCTGCGACGAGCTCGAGCCGGGCTCGGTCGTGCCCTCGGCCCCCTCCGAGGCGTGCTCGGCCATGCGGGCACCGGCGAGGCCCGACCACAGCGTGGTGCCGGCCGCGGCGACGGTCACCGCGAGCTTGACGCCCGTGTTGACCCGCCCCTCCTGCTGGCTCGCGAGGCGGCCCTTGTTCGAGACGATCAGTCCGACGCCACCGATGCCGTGGACGACGATCGCCGCGACCTGCACGGGGGCCCACTTCGCCCAGCCGAGCGACGAGAGGGTGAGGCGTTCGACGGGGTCCTTCGCGCCGGCGGCGGCGCCGTTGAGGCCGACGGCGCCCATGAGGCCACCGCCGAACCAGGCGGCGAGGCCGAGGTCGTGCATGCTGCGGATGACGGTGTTGCGTCCTGCCATGGTGTTCTCCTCGGGGTGGTGGTTCGGTCAGACGGGTGGTCGGGTGGCCGGCTCGCGCGACACGTCGACGCGCTCGTGCCGGAGGGTGGTGGTGACGTCGACGTCCTCGACGACCCGGTCGACGGTCACGCGGACCCGTTCGACGGGGACGACGACGAGGGAGACGACGGGGCGTTCCTCGTGCAGGACGAGGTCGAGAGGCGTCGCGGTCGCCCGGGTCGGCGTGGCCCCGCCCGGCGGGAGGTCCTCGTGGACGACCTGCAGCTCCTCCCGGCGGACGGTCACGGTGATCGTCTCCTCGTGCGAGACGACGACCTTCCGGAGGCGCACCCGGCCGACCGGGACGGCGACCGTCGCGAGGCGCGCGCGTTCCGCGGAGAGCAGCACGCTCGCCTCGGCGGGCACCGCCGACCCGTCGACCCGGGCGGACCGGCCGGTGGCCGACGGCGGGTCGACCGGGCCGACGGTGCCGGTGGTCATCGGCGCGGGGCGGTGCCGTCGGTCGTGGCGTCGTCGCCGTCGAGCTCGATCTCCTCGTGGGCGACGTCCTCGGTGACCTGCTGCTGCTCGGTGACGGTCTCGGTGCCGAGCCGGACGCGCTCGACGGGGACGGTCTCCTTGTCGGTCACGACGTGGTCGGCCGTCAGGGTGACCTCGTGCTCCTCCTCGGTCAGTTCGCCGCCCGAGAGGGCGTCGCCGACGTTCTCGTCGGTGATGGGCTCACGCGTGACGCGCACCTCGTCGTGGCTGACCGGGACCGTCCGGGTGACCTGCTCGGACACGACGTACTTGCGCAGCCGCGCGCGGCCCGCCTCGGTGGTCTCGGTGCCGACGTGCAGTCGTTCCTCCGAGCGGGTCATGGCGTCGTCCGTGTCGGGGCCCGACGTGTCGTGGCCCGCTCCGGCGACGGTCTCGGTCCCGGTGACCGAGTCCGCCGAGGTGCCGCTCGTGCCGGCGTCGAGGTCGACCGCGTTCGTGTCGGCGTCCTGGTCGAAAAGGGGCGCCTCGACCCCACCACCGTCGAGGTGGTAGTAGCGGAACAGGTCGGCCTCCTGGTCGGGCGAGAGGTGGCCGTCGGAGTCGTCGCTGTGCGGCGCGTCCTTGACCATGGCCTTCGTGACGGGCACGTGGACGTCGTCGCCGTGGACGGTGGCGTCGGCCAGGGGGGCGAAGGACTCGCCCGTGCCGAACAGGCCGGTCTTGACGGTGACCCAGGCGGGCTGACCGCCCTGGTCGTCGAGGTAGACCTGGCCGATGCCGCCGATCTTCTTGCCGTCCTGGTCGACGACGTCGCCGCCGCCTGCGAGCAGGGCGTCGAGCTGGGTGGTGCTGATCATGGTGTTCCTCACGGGTCGAGGACCGGGCGGGGCGCCCGGGCTCAGGGTGGTGCCGACCGGTCGTCGCAGAGGACGACCGGCGCACGTCGACGTGGGCGTCGTCCTTCGGGGGACGACGGATGACGTGCGTGGGGGGAGGAGGTCGGGGAGGACGCTCGCGGGCTGGATGATCTCTCGGTCGGACGGGTGGCGCGACGGCCACCGTCGGGTCCTCGTGGAACGTACGCCGCGCCTCCGGATGCCGACCGTGTCGGATCGGACGTCCGTCGACCGTGTGGGCGGACGGTGCGGGGCCACCGCGCGCCCCCGCGGACCGTGCGTACGTGACCCCGCCGGTCGCAGAAGTCAACCCCCTGAGGTGTTCTCACCAAGTACGGCCTGCGTCCCCCGGGAGGGGGACAGAGTGACAGGTCCGACCCCGATCACGGCCGTCATCCCGACGGCCGCCGACGATCCGAGAGGCACGACATGAGCGACGACAAGCGCCACGACGGAGACCCGTCCACCCCGGTCTACGACCGCGCCACCGAGGGGCAGCCGCAGCCCGGCGTCGCCTCGGGCCACGACCACCTGCGCCGTGACGACGCGGTGACCGACCTGGGCGAGCAGGTCGGCGCGTACGCCGACGCCACCGACCCCGGGGCGACCGCCCACGACTTCAGCGCGACGGCGGCACCGGTCGTCGAGGAGCACCCCGCCCACGACCGGGCCAGCGCCGACGACGGCACCGGCTCCGGTGCGGCGGATGCCGCGAGGGCGAAGGCCGGGGCCGCGAAGGACGAGGCCGCCGGCGTCGCCGACGACGCGAGGACCGCGGCGTCCGACGTGGCCGGGACGGCCAAGGAGCAGGCGTCGAAGGTCGCCTCCGAGGCCACCGGCCAGGCCAAGCAGCTCTTCGGCCAGGCCACCGGCGAGCTCAAGGAGCAGGCCGGAGCCCAGCAGGAGAAAGCCGCCGCGGGCCTCCGCCAGGTCGGCGAGCAGCTCGGCTCGATGGCCGACGACGCCGACGGCGGCGTCGCGGGCGAGCTCGTCCGCACCCTCTCCGACCGCGCCCACGGCGTCGCCGGGTGGCTCGAGGGCCGCGACCCCGGCACGCTGCTCGACGACGTGCGCTCGTACGCCGCCCGCAAGCCCGGCACCTTCATCGCGATCGCCGCGGTCTCGGGCCTGCTCGCCGGCCGCGTCGTCAAGGCGCTGACCGCCGACGCGAAGGACGAGCACGCCGCCACGACCGAGAACGCAGGAGGCGCGGCGAGCCGACCCGCGCCTCCCGCGTCCGTCACCGCGCCGAACCGTCTCGTCGGTGACGTCGGCCCCGTGGCCGGCGAGTACGACGTCGTCACCGAGGGCGACGTCCCTGGCTTCGGCACGCCGACGCCGGACACCAGCGTGCCCACCACGTGGCCCGTCACCCCGGGGACGCGCGCGTGAGCGACCCGTTCCGCGAACCGGTGTCCACGCCGCCCTCTCCGGAGGAGAAGGCCGCCTCGACGTCGCTCGGCGACCTGCTGACCGGCGTGACCGGCGACATCTCGACGCTCTTCCGCCAGGAGGTCGAGCTCGCCAAGGCCGAGCTGACCGAGTCGGCGAAGAAGGCCGGCAAGGGCGCGGGGATGTTCGGCGGCGCCGGGCTGACCGCGCTGTTCGCCCTGCTGTTCGTGTCGTTGGCCGCCATGTGGGGCCTCGGTGCGCTGGTCGGCCTCGGCTGGTCGTCGTTGATCGTCGCGGTCGTCTACGCGATCGCCGCCCTCGTGCTGTTCCTGCGCGGGCGGAAGGAACTGAAGAGCATCAAGGGGGCACCGAAGACGGTCGACTCCCTCAAGAAGATCCCCGAGACCGTGACGCCTGGAGGCACCGCATGAGCACCACCGACCAGAACGGCAGCAGCCGGACGCCCGAAGAGATCCGCGCCGAGATCGAGCGCACGCGCGCCGGCCTCAGCTACGACGTCGACGCACTCGCCGACAAGGTGAACCCGTCGAGCATCGCCCACCGCCAGACCGAGAAGGTCAAGAGCCGCTTCTCGGGCGTCAAGGAGTCCGTCATGGGCGCGGCCCACGACGCGGCCTCGGGCACCTCGGGTGCCGGGCACGACGCCGCGGGCACCGTGTCGGACGCGTCGTCGGCCGCCGTGCGGAAGGCCAAGGGCAACCCGCTCGCCGTGGGCCTGATCGCGTTCGGTGCCGGGTGGCTCGTCTCGTCGTTGATCCCGGCCTCGGACAAGGAGAAGGAGCTCGTCTCGGACGCCAAGGACAAGGCGGGCCCCGCGCTCGACTCGGTCAAGGGCGCCGCCCAGGACGTGGCGTCGAACCTGAAGGAGCCCGCACAGGACGCGTTCGCCTCCGTCAAGGGCACGGCGCAGGACGCCGCGTCGACCGTCAAGGACGACGCCACGAGCGCCGCGGGCGACGTGAAGGACAGTGCACAGCAGTCGAAGGACGCCGTGCAGGGGGCCTGATCCCCGCACGCGTCGACAGGACGCACGAAGGCCCGCCCCGACTCTCGTCGGGGCGGGCCTTCGTCGTGACCGACCGGCTCAGCTCGCGGTGGGTCCGTAGTACGACTCGATCTCCTGCAGCTCGAGGTCGGCGGTGGCCTGGATCAGCTCGAGCAGGTCGGTGTCGAGGCCGGGGGAGAACTCCTCGAGACGCTCCGGGCTGATGGTCGACGGCACGCCCTGGGGGGCCTGCTCGGTGGCCGTCAGCTCGGTGCCGTCGTTCGAGGGCGAGGGGCCGCGGAAGATCTTGCTCGCCTCGCTCTTGCCGTCGAGGTCGAAGCTGTACTGCTTGCTCTGCAGGCCGAGGTCGAGCAGCTTCTTCACCTCGGGGAACCTCTCCGCGTTCGTCTTCGGGATCGGCAGCAGCTTGTTCCAGTTGACGCCGAGCGACTCGAGGGCCTTGGCGTAGGCGTTCTCGTGCGCCTGGTCGCGGACGATCAGGTAGGCGAGGGTGCCCCGGGCGACCGGGTTGTCGGTCATCTCGTAGATGCGGCACTTCTGCAGGCGACCCGTCGACTCGAGCATGACGTTGTAGAGCAGGTCGAGCGGCAGGTTGCCCGAGTTGTAGACGTAGCTGCCGCTCCACGGGTTGCCGACCGAGTCGACCGGCAGCGCGCCCTGGGCGCCGACCAGGTAGTGGTGGATGTTGCCGGTGTCGAGGGCGACGTTCAGAGGCGTCGCCCCGCCGGCACCGGGGGTGTCGAGCGGGTCGGTCAGCTTGCCGCTGTACTCGGGACTGCCGTCGACCAGGCGCGAGATCGTCGTCCCGATCAGTTCGACGTGGCTGATCTCCTCGGTGCCGACGCCCTGGATCAGGTCGCGGTAGGGCTTGGCGGCCGGGCCGCGGAAGTTCATGGCCTGGAAGAGGTACTGCATCATGGTGCGCATCTCGCCGAACTGCCCACCGAGCCCCTCTTGCAGGGCGTTGGCGGCCGCGGGGTCGGGCTCGCCGTCGGCGATCTCGTTGATCCAGGTCTGTGCGTGGAAGTACATGGAGCCTCCTCGGGTGTTCTGGCGACGCGATGCCGTCTCCCTCAGCGTGCGCCCCGTCCGGGGGGTCCGGTGACGGGTTGACGACCTTGCCAGCTGTCGTGTACCCCTCTGTCTGCAGCGCGCCTCCCGGACGGGTCGGCCCTCGGCGCGCCCGGCACGCCAGGATGGGCTGATGCCCTCGTCACCCCGCGCCCGTCTCGTGCGTCGCTCGGCCGGAACGGCCCCCCGGGCCGACGCCCCGCCCAGCCCGATGCAGCGCCCCGGCGCCTTCCGGTTCGGCCTGATCGCGACCCTGGGCGGCGGGTTGGGCGTCGGCATCATCGTGGCCCTGATGGCCCTGTCGACGATCCTCGTCTACATCGGCCTCGCGTTCTTCCTGGCCCTGGCCTTCGAACCCGTCGTCCGTCGCCTGGCCCGCGCGGGCGCCCCCCGGTGGGTCGGCGTCGTCGTCGCGGTCGTGCTGGTCGTCGGGGTGGTCGTCGGCATCGTCGCCGCGGTCGTGCCGCGGCTGATCGAGCAGATCGGTGACGTGGTGCGGACCGCCCCGGCCGCGCTGCAGGACCTCTCGCGTCAGCCCTGGGTGCAACAGGCGGTCGAGACGATCGGCTTCGACCTGGACATCGACGACGCCGTCGGGGCCGTGACGTCGTACCTGCTCGACCCCGACCAGCTGCTCGCGCTGGGCGGCGGGCTGCTGGCCGTCGGGCGGGGCATCACCAACGGCATCACCGCCGTCATCGTGGTCGCCATCCTGACGCTCTACTTCGCCGTCACGCTCCCGCAGATGCTGCGCTCGCTCAGCCGCGCCGTGCCGCGGAGCCACCGCGAGAACGTGATGAGCATCGCGGACGAGATCTTCCTGTCGGTCGGCCGCTACGTCGCGGGGCAGGTGGCGCTCGCGGCGATCAACGCCGTCTTCGTCTTCGTCGTGCTCGAGATCGCCGGGGGGCCCGTGCCCGTGCTGTTCGCGACGCTGGCGTTCTTGGGAGCCCTCATCCCGGTGGTCGGCACGGTGGTCGCCTACTCGATCATCATCGCCGCGACGATCACGGTCTCGCCGGTGACCGCGATCGTCGTGGGCGTCGTGCTGCTCGTCTACGCCCAGGTCGAGGCCTACGTGCTGACCCCCCGGGTGATGTCGAAGGCCGTGGCCGTGCCCGGCGCCCTCGTGATCGTGGCGGCGTTCGGCGGCGGGGCGCTGGGCGGCATCCTGGGCGCCCTCGTCGCGATCCCGATCGCGACGGCCGGCGTGGTCGTCTTCGAGCGCGTCGTGGTGCCGCGACAACAGCGCGTCTGACCACGAGGTGGTCCGAGCGGGGTGACCCGCCCGGGCGGGAGCCCGGCGGGTTCAGGTCGCCGGACCCCCGGTGCCACGGCGGCCGTCGACGTGCGGTCGACGACGGGCCGGGCGGGGAGGCGGGGTCTGGGCCTGAGACGACTGTAGCGACCTCGGGGCGCCAGGTGAAGAGGCGGACCGCACCCGCGCCTCCCGGGCGTCAGGCGGTGGGGCCGACGGGGCCGACGGGGCCGCCCTCCGCGGGCGGCGTGGCGGGACCGGTGGGCCCGGCCGTCCCGTCGTCGGCGAGGAGCAGGTCGATGCGCAGCTCGCGCTCGCGCGTGATCGCCGACAGGGCCCGGATCACCCAGAGCAGGGTGCGGATCAGCAGCACCCCCAGCGTGATCACGAGGGCGACGACCACCAGGACGAGCACGGGGTAGAGGACGTCGATCAACGAGAAGCCGAAGCCGGGGCCGTAGGTCATCGTCCCACGCTAGGCCACGGCCGCCAGCGGGCGGCTCCGCCTCGCGACGGAGCCGCCCGGCTCACTCCTCGGCGTCGGCGGGGCTCTCGTCCGCCTGGGCGGTCTCGTCCACGCGGTCGCGGAGGTGGTCCGCCATCGAGGCGGCCCCCTCGTCGCCGTGGTCGGCCTCGACCTGTTCGATCAGGCCGCTCAGCTTCTCGTGGTCGGTCGCCTCGGTGGCGCCGTCCATGACGGGTTCGGTCTGCTTCTCGTCGCTCATGGGTCGGACGCTACGCCGCGGGGGTCGCGTCCGCCTGGAGGCGTCGGTGACGGCGACCCCGGCCGGGTGGGTCGGGTGGCCGAGGGGTAACATGCGCGGCCCGACGGGGCCGGGGTACGCGAGGGCCGGGCATCGCCTGTCAGCGCCGCGCGTGTCGCCCGACGCGTGCCTGGGATGGAGACCTGCCCCACCAGGACCGAGGACCACATGAGCGCCACCACGCACCCCACCGACCACATCGACCGCCGCGCCGACGCCACGGTCGGCACCGACGACGTCGTCCGTGCCGCAGCCGACCTGTTCGGCTGGGACGACCTCCACCCCGCCCAGCTCGAGGCCCTGGAGGCGGTGGTCGCGGGGCGGGACACCCTCGCGGTCATGCCCACCGGCTTCGGCAAGTCCGCGATCTACCAGGTCGCGGGCGCGGTGCTCGACGGTCCGACCGTCGTCGTGTCGCCGCTCATCGCGCTGCAGGCCGACCAGGTCGCCGGCCTGGTCGGACGACCCGACGCCCCGCCCGCCGTCGCGATCAACTCGGGCCACACCGACGCCGAGAACGACGAGGGCTGGCGACGACTGGCCGAGCGGGAGGTCACCTACGTGTTCCTCGCCCCGGAGCAGCTCGCCCGCGACGAGACCGTCGAGCGCCTGCGCGACGCCGGCGTCGCCCTGTTCGTCGTCGACGAGGCGCACTGCGTCTCGTCGTGGGGCCACGACTTCCGGCCCGACTACCTGCACCTCGGCGAGGTCGTCGAACGCCTCGGCGGGCCCACGGTGCTGGCGCTGACCGCGACCGGTTCCGGCCCCGTGCGCGACGAGATCGTCGAGCGCCTGCGGCTCGACGACCCCCTCGTGCTGAGCCACGGCTTCGACCGGCCGAACCTCTCGCTCGAGGTCGTCCGGCACGAGGACGACGACGAGAAGGCCCGCGCCGTCGTCGACCAGGTCGCGGCCCTGACCACCCCCGGCATCGTCTACGTCGCCAGGCGCAGGGCGACCGAGGACTACGCCCGCGCCATCGCCGAGCGGTGCCCCGACCGCACGGTCGTCGGCTACCACGGCGGCCAGCGCTCCGCCGAACGCGGTGAGCTGCACGAGCGGTTCCACGCGGGCGAGGTCGACGTGGTCGTGGCGACGAGCGCCTTCGGCATGGGCATCGACAAGCCCGACGTGCGCTTCGTCGTGCACGCCGACGTGCCCGACTCGCTCGACTCGTACTACCAGGAGATCGGCCGTGCGGGGCGTGACGGCGACCCGGCCTCCGCGACGCTGCACTACCGCCCGGAAGACCTGTCGCTGCGGTCGTTCTTCGCCTCGGGGCTGCCGGGGCGGGCCGACCTGCGCGGCGTGTTCACGGCGCTCTCGGCGGCGGGCCGGCCGGTGCGGCGGTCGGAGGTCGCCGACCAGCTCTCGCTCGGGGCCCGGACGGTCTCGCGCCTGATCGACCTGTTGCTCGAGGCGGGGACGCTGACCGAGTCGTCGAAGGGGTTCGAGCCCGTCGACTCGTTCGACGCGAAGGCGGCGGCCGAGGCCGCACGTCGGGTGGCCGAGACCCGGGAGCGCGTCGAGCACTCCCGCATCGAGATGATGCGCACCTTCGCCGAGGCGCCCGGTTGCCGCCGGCACTTCCTGCTCGGCTACTTCGGCGAGGACTCGCCCGAGCGCTGCGGCAACTGCGACGGCTGCCGGGCGGCCGAGCCCACCGAGGAGGCGCGCGAGGGTGGGCAGGACGACCGCACCGACACCGCGCCTCCCGCGTTCGCGAACGGGGCCCGCGTCACGCACGCGACCTGGGGCGCGGGCACGGTGATGAGCACGGACGACGACCGCATGACGGTGTTCTTCGAGAGCGAGGGCTACAAGGTGCTGGCCGTCGCGGACGTGCTGGCCCACGAGCTGCTGACGCCGGCCTGACCTGCAGCGAGCCGTCGGTCGGGGGCGGCGGCGGCCGGGGCCGAGGTCAGGCGGGGCCGGCGTCGGGCGGGGCCGACGTCAGGCGGGGCAGGCGTCAGGCGGGGCCGGCGTCGTCGGGTCGGGCCGTCTCGTCGGGCTCGGCGGCCGCCGCCAGCACGGTGGCGATCGTGCGGGGGTGGGCCAGCACGCGGAAGTGGCCGCCGGCGTGCAGCCGGACGTTCACGGCGCCGGGCAGTTCGCTGCCCTCGGGGATGTGCGGGTCGAACTCGCCGTAGACCGAGGTGATGCGTCCGTTGACCGACGCGTCTCGGCCCAGCAGCATCGTCGTCGCGTCGCGCGGCGAGAAGGCCCGGAGGGCGGGCAGCACCAGCCAGGTGGCGTACCGCGAGCCCGAGAACGGCGAGCACACGGCGACCATCGACCGCACGCGACGCGTCTCGTCGAGCAGGGCCATGACGTACTTGCCGATGAGGCCGCCCTTGCTGTGGGCGACGATGACGACGTCGCCGAGTCCGTGCGTCGCGAGGTAGGCCGCGACGTCCCGGGCCGTGGCCTCGACCGGTCGGCTGTTCCACCGCAGGTCGTCGAGCACGTGGACGGGGTGCCCCTCGGCGTGCAGGCGTTCGATCATCGGTCGGAGGAACGACCAGGTCTCCCAGACGCCGGGGATCACCAGCACCGGTCGACCGGCACCGCCCAGGTAGCGCTCGGGGTCGCGGGGGCTCGTCACGGCCCGCACCTGCCAGACGGCGGCGTAGGCGTAGTCCTCGAGCCACCAGACGGCGTGACGGACGAGCCGCCGGGGGTCGATCGAGGGCATCCCTCGACCTTAGGCGTCGGGGTCGCCGGTGCGCCGGGTCAGATGCTGTCGGGGTCGAGCACGAGCGTCGTGCCCGCGAACAGGTGTTGCTCGTCGTCGATGACCTGCAGCCCCTGGTTCATGTAGAGCAGGGCCGAGACCGAGATGCCGAAGCGCCGGGCCACGACGTCGATCAGGTCGTCGGGCGCCACGGTGTAGCGCTTGGGGGCCCCGCGAGCCGTCGTCGCCTCGAGCGTGCCCGTGGCGAAGGTCGTCGCACCCGAGTCGACCGGGGCGATGTTCGTCTGGCGCGGGGGCACCGACCAGGCGACGGGCGCGACCGCGAGGACCTTGCCGGTCGCGAGCTCGACGGGGACGTCCGAGGAGGTGCTGGCCGAGTAGACGACGAGGGTCGAGAGGTACGAGGGCTGGCTGAGGGACCCGAAGCCGCCCGACGCCGAGGTCGGCGTCGAGGTCGGGCCGGAGATGCCGACGACGCCGTCGCCGCCGTAGGTGATGCCGTCGCCCACCGAGGGGGCGATCTCGAAGAACGCGGCGGTCACCGGGACCGGCAGGCTCGACGTGGCGTCCGTCAGTTCGGCCGAGTACGTGTCGTCGCCGACGGCCACGACGCGGTAGTGGAAGTGGACGCTGCCCTTGGGCGATGCGACGTCGGCCTCGGCGACCACGGTGCCGGCCGCGACCGGGGTGACGAACGGGGCGGGCACGGACGCGTCCTGCGGCGGTGGGGTCGCGGCGCGGGGCGAGGGCGTCGACGAGGCGGTCGGCAGGGGGGACGGGGGCGGGGACGCGCTGGCGCTGGGCGTCGACGTCCGGGCGACCGTGGTCGGGCGGGGTGCGTCGGTGGGGGAGCCGGCCGCGAACGGGGACGAACCGGTCGTGAACAGGACGGCGCTCACGACGACGGAGACGAGGGCGGCGCCCGCGACGACGGCCCCGACGACGGCGAACCGCCGGCGCCCGGAGCGTGCGGTGTCGTCCCCGTCGTCGCCGTCGGTCCCGTCGGCCCCGTCGACCGCCGACAGGCCCTCGTCGTCGGTGCGGGCGTCGCGGTGGGACCAGGCGACGAGTCGGGGCCCGGTGTCGGCGTCGGTGCTCGACTCGGAGGCCGTCGTCGAGTCCTCCGGCGGCGGAGGTGGAGCGAACAACTCGTGCCCGGGCGTCAGACCGTCGTCGTCGTCCGCCCCTGGTGTGTGCCGTGCCATGGTGCCCCCCTGGCGATGATCCTAGGGGGTGCCGTCGGCCGGGTCGAGATCGATCGGTCTCGACCCGGGCCGACCGGCCGACCGGCCGGCCGTCAGGTCGGCGGCCGGGTCAGCGGCCGGGGTCGACCTCGGCGGCGGGGGCGTCCGGTCGATGGGCGTCGGGCTCGTCCTGGACGTCCGTCTCGGCCATGCGGACCCGCAGGTGCTCCGCCTTCTCGTCGTCGGTCGCGCCCGCCAGGTCGCTGTCGACCTGCTGCTGCAGGCCGGCGAGCCGCTCGGCGTTCGTGGCGTCGTCGCTGCCGTCCATGATGGGGCTGGTCTGGGGGGTGGTGTCCATGTCGTGGACGCTACGCGCAGCGCCTGTCGCCGTCGGGCGGGGCACACAGGATGGGGCCGCGACCCGGAACAGCCTGTGAACATCGACCCGGTCGAGGCGTGCGGCCTACCGTGTGCCTGGTACCGGGCCCTTCCGGTCGACCACAACCAGGAGGTACGGCATGTCCGTCGGAGACAAGGCAAAAGATTTCGTCCAGAAGGCAGCCGGCAAGGCCGAAGAGGCCGTCGGCAAGCGCACGGACGACGAGGAGCTCACGAAGCAGGGCCACAAGGACCAGCACATGAGCGAGGAGCGTCTCGAGACCGAGAAGGCCAAGGACGACCTGGGCGGGAACTGACCCCTCTGCATCGATCCACGAAGGGCCCGGCATCCACGGATGCCGGGCCCTTCGTCGCGCCACCGGGGGACGACGCCCCGGCCGACTCGAGGGATTCGTGCAGAGTGTGCACGTTTTCATCGGCGGTGCTTCGGTGGAGGCATGAAGCGTTCCGTCTCGTCCCTGGTCACCGTCGCCGCCCTCGCGGCGTCCGCCGCCGTCGTGCTCTCGGGTTGTTCGTCACCCGGCGACACGGAGGCGGCGACCACCCCCACCGTGACCGTCACGGCCTCGCCGTCGAGCACGTCCACGCCGACGGCGACCCCGGGGCCGGACGGTGCGTCGGGCGGTGGAGGCGACCTCGGCGACGGCGCCACGGGCGCGGCCTCGTCGAGGTGCACCGTGGACGAGCTCACCGCCGAGATCGCCGACGGGGGCGGGGGCGCAGCCGGCAGCTACGGCGTCGCGATCATCCTGACGAACGGTGGGCAGCGCTCGTGCACCCTGCAGGGCTGGCCGGGCGTCTCGTTCGTCGGCGACGGGAACGGGACGCAGATCGGCGCCTCGGCGGCGCTCGACCGGTCGACCCCGCACGAGAGCCACACCCTCGCCCCCGGTGGTGAGGTGCAGACGATCGTGCAGATCGCCCAGGCCGCGAACTACCCGGCCGACGAGTGCTCGCCCCAGGCGACCGACGGGTTCCGCATCTACCCGCCCGGGTCGCTCGAGTCGATCTTCGTGGGCGCCTCGGGCTCCAGCTTCGACGCCTGCTCGAACCCGGCCGTGCAGCAGATGACGGTCAGCGCGCTCGCCACCTTCTGACCGGACCCGGCCGGACGGCCCGGCCGCCCCGACGCCGACTCGCGTCGCGTCGCGTCGAGTGCCCGTCCGGGCGGTCGATCGGCGCTACTGTCTGCACAGACGACCGGCACGAGGAGGTGCGATGGCGCATCGTGCCCGTGGGCGCACCGATCGCGTGCGCCCCCCTGGCGGGCGGGCCGAGCACGTGGACCACACCCGGCGCGGCGACGACGGCGCGCGGCCCGCCCGCGTCCGGCCCGCCTGGCTGACCAGCGTCCGCCGCCGGCCCGCCGGGGCGGTCTCGCTCGTGCTGCTCTCGGCGCTCGCCGTGCTCGTGTCGGTGCTCGCCCCCCTGCTGCTGCGGGCCGTCGAGCAGGTGGGACTCGCCGACGCGACGGGGCGGTCACACCTCGACGACACCGCGGTCGTGAGCATCGCCGACGTCGAGCCGGGGCGGATGCTCGTCGCCGCGTCCGACGTCCGCTCGGTGGTGCAGTCGGTCGACACCGCGCACGACGCCGGCGGGGCCTCGCTGTGGCGGGCCCCCGTGACGGCGGCCGAGAGCGGCGGCGACACGACCTGGATCTCGCCGGCCGACCCCGACGTCACCGGCAGCGCTCGGGTCGCGGGCCTCTACGGCAACGACTGCGGGGACGTCGTCCCCGTCGACGGACGTTGCCCTGCCGCGGCGGCGGAGGTGATGGTGCCGTCGACGATCGAGGGCGTCGCCACCGGTGACCTGCTCGACCTCGACACCGGCAGCTCCGTCGTCGAGGCGACGGTCGTCGGCCGGTACGACCCCCGGCAGGGCGACGGTCGGTTCTTCGCCGCGCCCTCGCGCGCGGTCAGCGTCGACGTGCCCACGACAGACGACCTCGTCGTGTCGTCGGACGGGTTCGACGCGCTGCTGCTGACGTCGAAGGCCTACGGGGCGCTCGTGCTGAGCGGCCCCCTGGCCCTGGACGACGTCGACACCGCCCTGACGGACGTCGCGACGGCCCGTGAGTCGGCCCTCGGGACGGCGGGGGCCGAGTCCGACGTCGAGCTGCGCACCGGCCTGCCCGGCGTGCTCGACCGGGTCGGGCGGCAGGGCGACGCGGCGACCGTGCTGGCCGCCGTGACGGCCCTGCAAGCGCTCGCCCTGGCCTGGTTCGCGGTGGCGCTGGTGGTGCAACGGCTCGCCAGGGTGCGGTCGGCCGAATGGGGACTCGCGCGCCTGCGCGGGGCCACCCGCGGGCGGTGGCTCGCCGTCGTCTTCACGGAGCCCGTGCTGGCCGTGGTCGTCGGCGGCGTGGCGGGCGGGTCGGCGGGATGGGCCATCGCGGCGGCCGTCGTCCGGTCGGCCCTCGGACCGTCGGTCCCCGTCGAGCCGACCCATCCCGTCGTCGTCGCCTCGGCCGCGCTGGCCCTCGTCGGTTCGGTCGTCGCCCTCGTCGCCGCGAGCGTCCGCTCGGCCGTCGTGCCGCTCGACCAGCTGCTCGCCCGCACCGCCGAGCCCCGCCGCCTCGGCCGCCTCGCGGTCGTCGTGCAGTCCGGGCTCGCGCTCGTGACCGTGACCGTGCTCGTGGCCGCCGTCACCCAGGGCGAGGTGACCGGCCCCGGCCTGGCCCTGCTCGCACCGGGACTCGTCGCCGTGCTGGTCGGCGTCGTCGCCCTCCGGGTCGCCGCCCTCGCCGTCGGGCGGTCGACCCGACGTCCGCCCCGGTCGCTGTCGTCCCTGCTCGTCGCCCGTCGGCTCGGTCGGACCCCGTCGGTCCTCACGGCGGCGGTGCTCGTCTGCGTCGGCGTCGCCCTCGCCTCGTGGTCGACCCAGGTGGCCGTGACCGCCGACCGCCTGCAGGTGGACCGGGCCCGCGCCTCCGTGGGGGCCTCGACCGCCCTGACGGTCAGCGTGCCCTCCGACGTGCCGTTCGTCGACGCGGTCCGGGCGGCCGACCCCGACGGTCGCCGGGCGATGGCGGCCGACGTCTACACCCGCGGCCAGGGCGTCGGGCGGCTCGTCGCCGTCGACGCGTCGCGTCTCGGGGCGGTCTCGGCCTGGTCGCCCGCCTGGAGCGACCTCGGCGACGCGGACCGGCTCGCCCGGGCCCTCGCACCCCGGGGCGGCGAGGCACTGACCCTCACGGGGACGAGCGTCTCGGTCGACCTGGCCGACGTCGCCACGACCGTGCCCGAGGGCTTCTCGGCCGAGGACTTCACGACCGACCTCGCCGACGTGTCGGTGCGCCTGGTCGTGCAGGCCGACGACGGCTGGCACACGGTCGACCTCGGCGAGCCCCGCGACGGCACCCTGACGAGCGTCCCCGGCCGGTTCCCGTGCGCGGACGGGTGCCGCGTGGTCTGGTTCGGGGCGACGAGCTCGCGGGCGACGACGCCCCCCTTCGGCCTGCGGCTGACCGTCACCTCGCTCTCGACCGACCGCCAGCCCGCCGACGAGCTCGCGGGGTGGGTCTCGGCCGACCGCTGGCGCGACCGCATCGGCGACGGCGTCGACCCGCAGCGGCCCGCACGGGCGACCCTGGCCGACCTCTCGGACGGTCGGGGCCTCGCGCTCGTCCTGATCGACGAACAGGGGGCGGGCACGGCGTCGATCGCGCCGCTCGACACCCCCGAGCCGATCCCCGCCCTCGTCGCCCGGGGCACCCCGGTGACCCCGCTGGCCGGCGTCCGCGACGGCGTCGTCGGGCTCGGACCCGACCTCAGCGAACGCGCCCTCGCCCGGGTCGGCGAGGCGCGCGTCCTGCCGCGGGTCGGCGGCGAGGGCGTGCTCGTCGACCTCGGCGTGCTCGACCGGGTGACCGACCCCGCCCGCTCCGAGGCGAGCCACGAGGTGTGGCTCGCCCCGATGAGCGCAGCCGAGGAGGCGCGGGTCGTCGACGACCTGTCCCGTCGGGGCGTCGAGGTGGTCGCCTCCCGGTCGCTCGCCACGGTGGCCGACGGGTACCGGCGCTCGGAGACGACCCGCGCCTCCTCGGCCACGCTCGTGGTGGCGGTCGCGGCGCTGCTGCTCACCCTCGCCGCCACCGCGGCGCTGCGGGCGGTGTCCGCAACCGGGCGGCGCGAGGACCGACGGGCCCTCGCGACGGCCGGCATCACGCCCGGGCGCCTGCGTCGGGTCGCGCTGCTCGAAGCGTTCCTGCCCCCGGCGGCCGGGGTCGTGCTCGGCGTCGGTGCCGGCCTCCTGGCCTACCTGCTGACCGTGCCCGGGCTGCCCCTCGTCGTCGGGGCCGGCCGGACGCCGCCGCCCGACCTGGCCCCGTCGGCCTGGCCCCTGCTGGCCCTCGGCGTCGGGACGCTCGCCCTGCTCGCCGGCATCGTCGGCGTCGCGACCCGGCTCGAGGCCCGGGCGGCCGACCGGACGGTGGGCCCCCGATGAGCGACCTCGCCCTGTTCTGCCAGGGCCTCGTGCACGTCTACCGCGAGGCCGGCACCGACGTCGCCGCCCTGCGTGGGGTCGACCTCGTCGTGCCCGCCGCCCAGCGCGTCGCCGTGCTCGGGCCGTCCGGGTCGGGCAAGTCGACGCTGCTCTCGATCGTGGCCGGGGTGACGAGGCCGTCGGCGGGGCGTGCCGAGGTGTTCGGCACCGATCTCGCGACCGCCCGGCCCGCCGACGTGCGACGCCTGCGCCGGGGCACCCTCGGGCTGATGATGCAGGGCGCGCCGGCGAACCTGCTGGCCCACGAGGACGCCGCGGGCAACCTCGACCGGGCGGTCGGCGGCTCGCGGGAGGCCGTCCGGGTGGGGCGCCGGGTGCTGCGCGCGGGCGGCGTGCTGGGCGACCGACGCCCCGTGGGCCGGTTGACCCCGACCGAGCAGCAGGTCGTGGCCCTCGCCGTCGCCCTCGCGCCCCGGCCCCGCCTGCTGCTCGCCGACGAGCCGACCAGCCGCCTGGGCGAGACGGCCCGCGACGCCCTGCTCGACCTGCTGGTCGACACGGCGGACGCCGCGGGCACCGCCGTGCTCGTCGTGACGCACGACGACGCCGTCGCCGCCCGCATGCAGCGCATGGTGCACCTGCGCGACGGTCGCGTCGGCGAGGAGGCCACCGCCGAGGGGCGCTGGTCGGTCCTCGGCACGGACGGCTCGCTGCAGCTGCCACAGGGCCTGCGCGCCGACTGGCCCGACGGGGCGCTCGTGTCGGTCGACGAGGTCGCACCGGGCGAGCTGCGGGTGCGTCGCGTGACCGACGACGAGGGCGGCGTCCGTGGCTGAGGGTGAGGCCGTGGCCGGCGGCGGGGGACGGGACGAGGAGGCGCGGGTCGCCTCGCCCGGGCTGCGTCTCGTCGGTCTCGTGGTGCGTCGGCCCGACGGCTCGCCCTCGGCGCCCCTCGACCTCGTCGTGCCGGCGGGTGGCGCGGCCGAGCTGCGCGGCGAGCCGGACGGCGTGCCGTCCGCGGTGCTGCGCGTCGTCGCCGGGCTCGAGCACCCGGTGTCCGGGCGGGTGTCGTTCGGTGCGGCCGACCCGACGGTCGGTTCGGTGACCCGTCAGCACGAACTGCTCGGGTCGCTCACGGCCGCCGAGAACGTGGCGGTGCCGTTGCTCGCTCGACCGGACCGCGGGCGGGCCCGGCTGGGCGACTGGTCGGAGGTCGACGCGCTGCTCGGGCGGCTCGGCGTCCCCGAGGCGAGTCGGCACAACCTGCTCGAGCAGCTCTCGGGCGGGCAGCAGCAGCGGGTCGCCGTGGCGCGGGCCCTCGTGACGCGGCCCTCGGTGCTCTGCCTCGACGACCCGACGAGCGAGTTGGACCCGGCCAGCGCCGGGGTGGTCTGGTCGGTGGTCGACGACGCCCGGGCCGAGGGGGCGTGCGTCCTGTCGGTCGGTGCCCCGGGTGGCCCCGCGCGACCGGGTGCCGTCGTGCTCGACGTCGGGTGAGGCCGGCGTCGGTCGGGGTCGGGCGTCGGGCGTCGGTCGGGTCGGGCGTCATCCTCCCGGGGCACGGCCCGCGACCGGGGGAGGACGCGGCGCGCGGCCGCCCGTTCGTACGCTGGCACCCCGTCGAAGGAGACCCACCGTGACCGAGACCCGACTCGCCCCTCCCACCCGTCCGTCCCCCGGAGCCGTGCCCACCCCGTCGGTGGCCGCCATCGTCGCTCGCGCCGCGGGCCGCACGGCCGTCGTGGCGGCCGCAGCCCTCGTGCTCGGTGGTCTCACGAGCCCGGCACAGACCTTCCTGCCGCAGTGGATCGGGGGGTTCGCGAACTCGTCCGGTGGCTGGTCGATCCTCGTCTTCGCGATGGTCTGGGCCGTGCGCAGCCGCCCCGCCCTGTCGGCCGTGCTCGGGGCCGTCGCCTTCGTGCTGCTCGTCGAGGGCTACCGCATGGTGTCGGGGTGGCGGGGCTTCTACTACGACGAGCCCTTCCAGAACGAGTTCACGGTCATCGGACTGCTCGTGGGCCCGGTCATCGGCGTCAGCGCCGCCCTCGTCCGTTCGTCGTCGCCCACCTGGCGGACCCTCGCGGTCGCGCCCCTGTCGACGGTGCTCGTCGGCGAGGGGCTCTACGGGCTCGTGGTCCTCGGCCAGGGCCTGCAGGACGTCTGGTGGGTGCTGCAGATGGTGCTCGGCGCGGCGTTCCTCGTCGGGGGCACGGTCGGCACCCGGAGGTCCGCACCCCCGTGGGTCCCCGTCGTCGCGGCCGGGTCGGTCGTCGTCCTGTCGGTCGTGCTCGTCGTCGCCTACGCGGCCCTGCCTCTCCTGCTGATGTGACCCTCCGCCGCGTCCCGCCCGCGCTGTTGCCGTCGCTGTCGCCGTCGCCGTCGCTGTCGCTGTCGCCGACGCCGTCGCTGACGCGGTCGCCGTCGCCGTCGCCGTCACTGTCGCCGACGCCGTCACTGACGCGGTCGCCGTCGCCGTCGCGGTCGCGGTCGCGGTCACCGTCGCCGTCGCCGTCGCCGTCGCCGTCGCTGTCGGTCCCGGCCTTGCCGTCCGCGTCCGCGTCGGCAATTCAGGGCTGGTGCCGCGGCCGGGTGCCGAGATCGGCGTGGGGCGGCCCCGCTCGCGTCGAGAACAAGGAGTTGCCCGCTCGGGGGTGGGGTCCGACAGGGCGGACGGAGTGCGGGCGGGTGCCGTGCGTCGCGTCGAGCTCGGTGGGGCGCCCGAGGAGGGTGGCGGGTGCCGAGGCTGGTGCGGGTGTCGGCAATTCAGGGCTGGTGCTGCGCCGGGTGCCGAGGTCGGTGTGGTGCGGCCCTGCCCGCGTCGAGAACCAGGAATTGCCCGCTCGGGGGTGGGGTCCGACAGGGCGGGCGGTGCGTGGGCGGGTGCCGTGCGTCGCGTCGAGCTCGGCGGGGCGTCCGAGGAGGGTGGCGGGGTGGGGTGCCGGGTGTCGAGGCTGGTGCGGGCGTCGGCAATTCCGGGCTGGTGCCGCGGCCGGGTGCCGAGGTCGGCGTGGGACGGCCCCGCCCGCGACGGGAAGCAGGAATTGCCCGCTCGGGTCTCCGCTCCGGGTGCACGAGTCGCTGCCGCACAGGGCTGCGCGGGGCTCGCCACGCTCGCGGCGGGTTCCTGACTACGGTGGCCGCATGACCCACCCCGCGCACGACCCGTACCGGACGGGCTTCCTCGAGACGGAGGACGGTGCCTCCCTGTACGTCGAGGAGTCCGGCCGTCCCGACGGCGTCCCCGCCCTCTGGTTGCACGGCGGGCCCGGTGGTTCGCTCGGCCGGGGCGGCTACCGACGCGCGTTCGACCCGCGGGCCTACCGGCTGGTCGGCGTCGACCAGCGCGGTTCGGGCCGGAGCACCCCGAACGTCGTGGACGACCTGACCGGCTTGGGGCGGCACACGACACAGCGGTTGGTGGCCGACCTCGAGGAGGTCCGTGACCGGCTCGGCATCGAGACCTGGGTCGTCGGCGGCGTGTCGTGGGGCACGACGCTCGCGCTCGCCTACGCCGAGGAGCACCCCGACCGCGTCCGCGCCCTGGCGCTGATGGCGGTCACGACCACGAGCCGCGACGAGGTCGACTGGATCACCGAGGGGGTCGGGCGGCTCTTCCCCGAGGAGTGGGCCGTCTTCGACCACGACAGCAGGAGGCGCGTCGACGAGAGACCGGTCGACGCGTACGCGAGACGGCTGGCGTCCGACGACGTGGCCGATCGTGAGGCCGCCGCGGCGAGCTGGGACCGGTGGGAGGGCGTCCACGTCAGCCTCGACGACCCCGACTCGCGCGGGCGGGGCCACCTGGGCCCGGAGCGGCGGGAGGCGTTCGCCACGCTCGTCACCCACTACTGGAGCAACGACGGGTTCCTGGCGGGTGAGCGCGCGATCGTGTCCCGGCTGCCTCGGATCACGCACATCCCCGCCGCCCTCGTGCACGGTCGCCGTGACGTGAGCGGTCCGGCCGTCACGCCGTGGCGGTTGCACCGGGCCTGGCCGGCCAGCACCCTGACCGTCGTCGAGGACGAGGGGCACGGCGGCCCCCGCCAGGTCGAGGCGCTCGGCGCCGCGCTGGACGGGTTCGCGCGGCTGTGACGGTCGTGCACGCAGGAGCCGCCGGACCCGGACACGGTGTGCGGCGCGTCGACCTCGTCCGGCCCGAGGGCGTGCGGTGGCTGCCGACGCGGCACTCCGGCGACGGCGTCCTCGTGCTGGCGGGGTCGAGCGGGCGGATCGACGACGAGCGCGCCCGGCTGTTCGCCGGCCACGGTTGCCTGGCCGAGTCCGTCCGCTGGTTCGGTGGTGACGGGCAGAGCGCCGGGCCGTGGGAGGTGCCGCTCGAGACCTTCACGGACCGCCTGGACGCCCTGGCCGGCGAGTGCGACCGGGTCTGGATCGTCGGCACGTCCTTCGGGGCCGAGGCGGCGCTGGCCACCGCGGCCCGGGCCCCCGGGGTGGCGGGAGTGGTCGCCTTCGCCCCGTCGGACGTCGTCTGGGCCGGCTACGACCGGACGGGTGCCGAACGTTCGCACTGGACGTGGGGCGGGGTGCCCCTGCCGTTCGTGCCGATCGACCCGGACGGCTGGCCGACCGAGGCGCCTCCGCGGTTCTCGCCCGTCCACGAACGGTCCCGGCTGACGTTCGCCGACCGGGTGGGACCGGCGACGATCGAGGTCGAGCGCATCGCGCGCGTCGTCCTGGTCGCGGGCGGCGACGACGAGGTCTGGCCGAGCACGGTGCACGCCGAGAACGTCAGGCGCCGACGGGCGGAGCACGGGGTCGAGACCGTCATGGTCGCGGGGGCGGATGCCGGACATCGGGCGGTGCTGCCGGGGGAGTCGGTGGTGCGAGGAGGCACGACCATGCGCCGCGGTGGCACCGAGGCCGCGGATCGCGAGCTCGGCGCCCGGGCCTGGACGGCGATCACCACGCTGCTCGCATCGGCACGCTGAGCGACACCCTCGACGAACTCCGGTCGCCCGCCCAGCAGCAGATGTCGCCCGCCCGCTGATCCGGTTCGTGCCAGATCAGGCAGGGCTCAGGTCGTCCAGCCGGGCGAGGAAGGCCTCGAACCGGGCCCGGTCGGTGCGCCCGCTCAGCGTCTCGCCGAACCACCTCGTCCAGATCGCGTCGACCTCGTCGGCGCTGATCGCGCCGGACCTCACGAGACGGCCGACCATCGGGACGGCCTCGAGCTCGTACTCGTCCCTCGGGGCGCCGCCCTCGGTGCCGGGCTCGAGCCCGTACGGGTCGAGGGCGTTCAGCTCGACGAGCACCCGGTCGACGAGGTCCCGCCAGGCCTGGCTGCGGCGGGGCTCTCCCGAGTCCGCGCCTCGGGGACGTCGGGCTCCGTCGGAGGCCCTCACCGCGCCTCCGGACGGCCCGCCTCGTCGAGGGCGCGCAGCAGCGCCTCGCCGTCGCGCACGTCGACGAAGGTCATCGGCAGGGGAGACATGACGCCGTCGAGACCCGAGTTGGTGAGACCGCGCTGCCGCGCGCCGAACGGGGTGGCGCCGGTGGTCGAGTCGGTCCAGTCGACGCTGACGTGCGTGCGGTCGCGCGACCACGACACCTCGGTCTTCTGCTGCTTCGCGGGCGCCTGGTGGACGGTCGACCCGACCACGAGGAACGACCGCTGGTCGGTGACGGCGTAACCCGTCTTCGCCTTCCGCGCCCGCTTCAGCAGGAACCGGCCGACGACGAAGAAGAGCCCGATCGCGACGAAGACGCCGCCGAACAGGACGAAGAACACGGAGGCGCCCTCGCGGAGCACCGAGACCTCCCAGAAGATCGCGAACCCGCACCAGAGCAGGCTGAAGGGCACGAGGAAGAGGTCGTTGCGGCCGAACGTCACGGCCTCGTCCGGCCCGCCCGACCAGAGCAGGCGCTCGCCGGGGCGCAGCTCGGGCTGCACGAGGGCACGTCGGTCGTCGGGTCGGCGGGCGTCGGGAGCGCTCATGCTCGCGAAACTACCGTGGCGCGACCGTCGGCGTCACGGCGGTCGTGCTGTCGGGGCTCGATGCGACAGCCCCTCCAGGTCCCGTGAGACCTCGTCGTCGAGCAGGTCGAGGCGCTGCTCGCCTGAGTCGCCGGCGCGTGATGCGGCGAGGTGCCGTCAGGCCGTCGGACGGTCGAAGCGAGCACCGCGCGGCTTCGGACCGAGCAACGACAAGATGAAGATGACGAACCCGCCGAGGTAGGGGACGAGGCTGATGAGCAGCAGCCAGCCGCTGAGGTCGACGTCGTGCAGTCGACGGACGCCGAGTGACAGGAACGGCACGAACGTCCCGAAGAACAAGATCGCGAGCACGATTCCGAACGGGATGAAACCCGGCCCCGGGTTCATCGTGCCGTCGACGTCGGTGGTGCTGCCGGGGTAGCCCGCGGCGAAGCCGACGATGCTGAGGGCGAAGAACAGCACGCCGTTCGCCAGGACCACCCACCAGTACTCGCTGCGGCTCGCCCGTCCCGAGAAGTCGGCGTACTTCCGGAAGAACCGCTTGACCGCGTCGACCGGACCCGCGCCGTACAGCGGAGCCCAGAGGGGAACCACCCCGCCCGAGCCGTAGGGCGGGCCCTGGGGTGGCTGGGCGTACGGCGGGTACTGGCCGCCGGGCGGCTGGTCACCGTACGGCTGCTGGCCGTAGGGCGGAGGGGTCGGCTGGCCGTGCGTCGGCTGCTGGCCGTACGTCGGCTGCTGGCCGTACGGCGGAGGAGTCGCCTGCCCGTCCGGCGACACCGCCCCGCCCCGCTGGTCCGCCCCGTCGTTCCGATCGGTCATGAGATCCCCCTCGTCCGTGCCGCCCACCGCGACCCTGTCACCCTATCGACCTGCCCGCCCCCCCCCCCCCGAGCGTTGATCGAGTGGTCGTGAATTGTCCTCCGTCGGCGGACGAAGGACGATTCGGGACCACTCGTCGCTGGACGGGTCGAGCGGCGGCGCCCGAGGGGTCAGCCCCAGCCGCCGAGGTAGGCGGCGACGCTGGGCTCGCCCACCACGGGGGTCAGCCAGTCCACGGAGGCGCGGTGCGAGACGAACGCGACGCCCGCCCCCCAGCGGCGCGCTCGGAGACGGGCCCGACGCGACTCGACCGTGACGAGCACGCGGTCCGACGGGCCGAGCAGCTCGACGGTGCCGAGCGACCCGACGCCGACCGCGTCGGTCGCCGCGCGGAGGTCACGCGCGACGTCGTCGCCGAGCCCGACCGCCGCGGCCAGGGACCGTGCCGGGGCGTCGTCCGAGCCGCCGGTGTCGACCGGGGGCAGCACCCGCACGGGACCGTCGACCGTCACGACCACCCGGGCCTCGGCGAGTGCGGCCTCGGCGGCGTCCGTCGACCGACCGAGCACCCGGGCGTCGGCCGTGAACGCCGACGCGACGTCGTCCGGCACCACGACGGTCACGTCCGGTGCGGAGGCCAACACGCTGTCCACGGAGACGAACGCCGCACCCGTCGACAGCGGAGTCCCGGCCGACGCCACCAGCTCGACGCACACGTCGACGGCCCGACTGCGCACCCCGACGCCGCGAGAGCCGCGCACCGCGATCAGGTCGGCGAGGCGCAGGGTCTCGACGTTCTTCTCGGCCTGGCGCCGTGCCTCCTCGGCCTCGCGAGCAGCCCGCGCGGTCGGCGACGACTCCGAGTCGGTGCCGCCGTCGCCACCCACCCCGCGCCCCGCCCAGTCCGGTCCGTCGTGCCACGCCACCGCGCCGGACACGTGGGCGAACACGGCGCCGGCGAGCCAGGCCCGGTGGGCCCACTCCCAGTCCTCGCCGCCGTAGCTCGTGAACGACTCGTCGAAGCCGCCGACCTCGTCGAAGAACCAGCGCGTGCAGCAGGTGACGGCGCCGATCAGGTGGCGGTACGAGCGGTCGTCCGCGTGCAACAGGTCGGCCGACCAGCCGTAGGCCTGCCGCAGCCAGCGCGGCTGCTCGAGCTCGTGCGCCGGCCCGGCCACCTCGACCGGCTCCGACACCGGCACGGCGGCACCGGCACCCGCACCGGCACCGGCACCGGCACCCCGGCCGCCCCCGTCGCCGAGCACCCCGGCGAAGTCCGCGTGCTTCCGCTGACCGACCGTGACGGCCTCGGGAGCGAGCGCGGGCAGTCGGGTGAGGCGCAGCACGTAGTCCGGCTCGGGCGACGTGTCGGCGTCGACGAAGCAGAGCACGGACCCCGACGACGCGGCGACGCCGACGTTGCGGGCGGCCGACAGGCGGAAGCCGCGGTCCTCCTGCACGATCAGGCGCACCCCGTCGGGCACGGTGGGAGCCGTCGGCGACCCGTCGTCGACCACGATCACCTCGAGCCGGTCGGCGGGGTAGCTCTGTCGTGCCAGTGCCGCGAGCGTCCGATCGAGCTCCGCCTGCTGGCGGTAGTGCACCACGATCACCGACACGAGCGGCGGCAGCTCGGGCCACACGCCGTCGAGCGCGTCCCACGAGTTGCCGACCACGGACCGCCCGCCCGCAGGAGGCGCGGTGCCGGTCACCCCGGACGCCGACGACCCGGCGTCGCGGCTCACCAGCGCACCCCGTCGGTCCACCACGCGGCGTACGCGTCGGCGACCTCGTCGAGCCCCGGCCGGGTGACGGCGTCCTCGTCGAGCCAGGTCGACGCGGGGTCGCCCAGGGCCGCGGCGATCGCCGCCGCGAGCCCGCCCTCGGGGTAGAGCGTGAGCGTGCCGGGTCTCAGCGTCGCCATCTCGCGGGAGTAGCGCGTGTCGGGCACGAGCGGGCGCCGCCCGGCCGCGACCCAGGTCGCGATCGACCCGGAGGCCGAGACGTGCTGGTGCGCCGCCACGGGCACCGACGCGCGGCGGGCCCGGTCGAGGAGGGTCGCGTCGTCGAGGTAACCGGTCGCGCCGAAGGGCACGCCCAGTGCGGCGGCCTCGTCGACGAGCTGCCGGAGCTCGCCCTCGTGACCCGGGGAGGCGCGGCCGAGCGCCACGACGCCGGTCACGTCCGCGACCGGTCGCGTCGCGTCGTCGCCCACCCGCCCGGCCTCGGCCGCGGGCCGACCAGCCGCGAGTCCCGCCACGGCCGCGACGACCTCGGCGTGCCCCTTGCCGGGGTAGAAGAACCCGACGACCGCGACGTCGCCGTCCGGTTCGGGCCGACCGGCGGGCAGCGGATGCGGGTCGACGGGCAGGGGGATCACCTCGACCGGGCCCTCGAAGCCGATCGTCTCGCGCAGCAGGGCGCGCTCGTGCTCGCTGTTGACGACGACGCCCCGGGCGACGGCGACCACGCGGGCGTAGGCCTCGCCGCGCCTCCTCAGGTTGCGCTCGCCGTCGGACGGTTGCGGCAGGTCGTGCAGGGTCACGGTCAGGGCGGTGCCGTCGGCCAGGTGCTCGACGACGTCGGCGGCCGCCGCGGGCGACGGCCCCCAGAGGCGGTCCGTGAACTGCAGGTGGGCCCGCGGCACGACGACGTCCACGGGCGCCGGGTCGGCCGGTGTGCCGCCGACGACCGGGGGCAGGGCCGTGGTCGTCAGCAGCTCGGGGTCGAGCAGGTACGGGTCGACCTGGGTGGCCGACCCGGCGTCGGGGCCGTCGTGCGGCTCGGCGACGTCGAGCAGGTCGGCGACGTCGAGGGCGAGGTGCCGACCGGTGCGCGCCTCGACAGTCGCGGCGATCCGTGCCGCGTAGGCCGAGACCCCGTGCTGCGGATCGTCGTGGGTGACGATGACGGGCAGCTCGGCGAGGTCGAGGGTGGCCGCCGCGCCGCCGGTCGCGGCCGACCGGGCCGAGTGGCGGTCCCCGGCGACGTCGTGGGTCAGCGGACGCCCGACTCCGAGCCCCGTGCCGCCCGTGCCGGACCCCACGCTCACGCCGCACCCCACAGGGCGAACGTGTCGGCGTGCCGGGCCAGGGCGGCCTCGACCGCGTCCGGGTGCTCGGCGTACCAGGCGAGGTGCGCCCGCCGGACCTCGTCGGCGTCGACGCGCTCGCCGCCGACGACCCAGTGGTCCGTCGGCTCGTCGTCGAGGCCCCAGGCATCGATCACGGCCTGCTCGCGGGGGGCGTGGACGCTCGACAGCACCGGTCGGCCCGGGTCGACGACGTGCTCGGGCAGGCCGAGCCGCTCCCGCACGCGCGTGGCCAGGGCGGTCCAGACCGGGTTGCCCGGGTGGTTCAGCGTGCGCATCTGGTCGAAGCGGGGCGTGCCCGTTCCGTCGTCGCCCGGCCCACCCGTGCCGGGGCCGACCTCGAACAGGTCCGACGCGACGACCGTGTCGTGGGCCGCCTCGCGCTTCCGCAGCTCGGCCAGCGACAGCTCGGCGACCGACCGCACGACGGCCGGGGTCAGGGCGTCGGCGGCGAGGGGCCGCCCGGCGGCCTCGGCGATCAGCCGGACGTCGTGGTACTCGACCACGGGCGGCACGAGCGAGACGTCGCTCGGCGGGCGGACGATGACGTGCGCCGGGTAGAGGCCCGCGAACCGGACGACCGGCACCCGGACGACCCGCGCCTCCCGGGGCAGCATCGCGGCCAGCTGGGACGTGCCGAGCGGCAGGCCGTGGTAGTCGTCGCGCACCGGCTGCGAGACGAGCAGGCCGGCGCGGCCGAGCCACCGGGCGAGCTGCGGCAGGTCGGCGGCCGTCAGCTCGTGGACCGGGGGCGTCCGCACCGCCGTGAGCCCCGCCCCGTCGAGGAAGATCCGCAGCGACTCGGCCTGGCAGTTGCCCACCACGAGGGCGATCGCGCCGTCGCCCTCCGGCTCGCTCAGGCCGTAGAAGTCGCCGTAGTGGCGGGTGCGGCCGTCGGGTTCGGTTCGCTGTTCGGACATGCTTCCCTCCGGCCCGGACTCGGAACGGACAAAGGGGGTCGCGCGGGCCTATGTTGAGTCAACAGCGACTTCCCCGGTCGCGTCATCCTTTCCCGCCGCCAGCCCCGGCACACCCCGCCGCATCGCCGCGGGTGCTCGTCGTCCCTCCGGTCCAGGCCCCGCGCGCCGGGGTCGGGCCGCGGCGGGCGACCTGATCACGCCGAGGAGGCTCCGATGACCCACGACGCCCCGACGCCGCCGTCGACCACGGCCGCGGCAGCCGCCGAGCGGCCCCGCGTCGCCTCGTCGCACGCCGGTCCGATCCGGGTCGCCTCGGTGCCCGCCGGCCACCCCTACGTCCGCTCGCTGCTCGACCCCGGCGACGTCGCGGGCCGCGTCGTCCACCTCGACGACCCGCTGCCCGACCCCGCCGAGCCGACCCGCTGGTGGCCTCCGGTCGTGCTCGACGCCGACTGGTTGCGGGCGCACGCCGACGAGGTCGACCTGCTGCACGTCCACTTCGGCACGGAGTCGTACCCGACCGGGCACCTCGTCGCCGTCGTCGAGGCCCTCCGCGAGCTGCGCCTGCCGCTCGTGTACACGGTGCACGACCTGACCAACCCGCAGCTCGTCGACCAGGCGCCCCACCTCGAGCACCTCGACGTGCTCGTGCCCGCCGCCGACGAACTGATCACCCTGACGGACGCGGCGGCCGACGAGGTCGAGGCCCGCTGGGGTCGCCGCCCCACCGTCATCGCCCACCCGGCCATCGTCGACCCCGGGCTCGACGACGCCTCCGACGTCGACCTGCCCGTCGGCACCCCGGGCGACGAGATCGTCGTCGGCGTCCACCTGCGCGACCTGCGGCCGAACGTCGCGGGCGACGAGACCGTCCGCACCCTGCTCGCCGCGGTCGCGGCCCTGCGCGCCACCGGTGCCCCCGTGGAGGCGCGGGTCGACCTGAACGAGCGGGTGCGAGACCCTGAGCAGGCGGCGCGCGTGCGCGAGCTCGTCCGGGCCGCGGGCCCCGGGGCGACCCTCGTCGAGCACCCCCGCCTCGACGACGCCGCACTCGAGCGCTCGCTCGCCGACCTCGACGTCTCGGTGCTGCCCTACCGCCACGGCACCCACTCGGGCTGGGTCGAACTGTGCTGGGACCTCGCCGTGCCGGTCGCCGCGCCCCGCGTCGGCCACGCCGCCTCGCAGCACCCCGAAGCCGGGGCGACCGCGTCGTTCGACCTCGGCGACCCCGCCTCGCTGGCGGCCGCCGTGATCGCCCTGGTCAGCCCGCGGGCCCTCGACGAGACCGCCGACGCCCACGACGACCCGACCCGCGTCCCGGCCTCGCGCCGCGGCACGGCTCACCGGGTCGAGCTGCGACGACGCCACCGCCGGCTGCGACGGCAGCAGCGGCACGACGTGGCGGCCGCGCACCTCGCGGTGTACGAGCGCGCCCTCGCGACGGTCGCGGCGGTGACGGCGTGACCCGCGCCTCCCGGCCCCTGCGCATCGTCGTGGTGGCGCCGCTGCGCTACCCGATCCGCGAACCGTTCGCCGGCGGCCTCGAGTCGAGCGTCCACCACCAGGTGCGCACCCTGCGCGAGCGCGGCCACCGCGTGACCCTGATCGCGACCGAGGGCTCGGACCACCTCGACCAGAGCCCGCCCGAGTTCGTGCTGCCCGCCGTGGTCTTCGACGACCCCGCCGAGGCGACCGACACGACCTACCCGGCCGGGTACCTCGAGCGGGCCCTGCCCGCCCTCGAGCGGGCCCTGCAGTACGTCGCCGACCACGCCGACGACTACGACCTGGTCGACAACCACAGCCTGCACGGCGTCCCGCTCGCCCGGGCCGACCGCATCGGGGTGCCGATGGTCAGCACCCTGCACACGCCGACGCTGCCCGACATGCTCGCCGCGCACCGCTCGTCCGACGGGCCGCGCAGCCGCTTCGTCGCCGTCAGCGGCCACACCGCGGCGGCCTGGGCGACCGAGGGCGTCGAGGCGACCGTGCTGCCGAACGGGGTCGACACCGACCGCTGGGGCTTCGGCCCGGGCGGCGACGACCTCGTCTGGTCGGGGCGCATCGTCCCCGAGAAGGGCCTGCACCTGGCCCTCGAGGTCGCCCGTCGCGCCGGACGACGACTCGTCATCGCCGGCCGCATCGGCGACGTCGACTACTTCGAGACCGAGGTCGCACCGCACCTCGGCGTCACCGCCCACTACGTCGGCGAACTGCGCCAGCCCGAGCTGGCGGCCCTCGTCGGCCACAGCGGCTGCGCCCTCGTCACGCCCGTGTGGGAGGAGCCCTTCGGCCTCGTCATCGCGGAGGCGCTGGTCACCGGCACGCCGGTCGTCTCGTTCGCCGTCGGGGGAGTCCCCGAGGTCGTGGCGGGCTCGGTCGGGGCCGCCCTCGTCCCCGCCGGCGACCTCGACGGCATGGCCCGTGCCGCCGACGACCTCCTGCGCCGCGTCGGGACGGACGCCGCCGCCCGCCGCACGGTGCGGCAGGACGCCGTCGACCGGTTCTCGCTCCGGGCCCGCGCGGCCGTGCTCGAGGGCCTGTACGCCGACGTCGTGGCCTCGGACGTCCGGGTGCCCGGGGTCGTGGCACCGGCCGGGGTGCCGACGGACGCGACGACCGTCGGGGGCCGGCAGCGCGCCTCCTCGTCCCTCGCCGGCGGACTGTCCACCGTCCGGCCGGTGGGATCGGGCCGACGCGTGGTGACGGCGTGACCGCCCGCCCGCTGGTCGGCTGGTACGTGCACCACCACGGTGCCGGCCACCGCACCCGGTTCTCGGCCGTCCGACCCCACCTCGACGCGGACGTCGTGGTCTTCAGCTCGCTCGGGGCCCCGGCCGACCTGCCGGACGACACGACCTGGGTCGAGCTCGAGCGCGACGACGCGCCGACCACGGGCGCCGACGGGGTGGTGCGTCATCCCGCCGACGCCTCGCCGACCGTGGGCGGCCTGCTGCACTGGGCCCCCGTCGCCCACCCCGGCCACACCGCCCGCCTCGGCCGCATCGCGGCTGCCGTCGCCGGTGCCGCCGCCGACGGCCGACCCTTCGACGCGATGGTCGTCGACGTCTCGGTCGAGGTGACGGTGTTCTCCCGTCTGCTCGGCGTCGAGGTCGTCGTCGTGTCGCAGCCTGGCGACCGGACCGACGAACCGCACCGCCTGGCCTACGACGCCGCCTCGCGCGTGATCGCGCCCTGGCCCGCCGGCTCGCACGACTCGACCGCACTCGACCGCGTCGCCTCGAAGGTGCGCTGGGTGGGCGGCATCTCGCGGCAGGACGGGCGCGGGGCCGAGGCGGCAGATCCGTCGTCGTCGGTGGTGCCCGGCAGCGTGCTCTTCGTCGGCGGCGCCGGCGGCAGCGACCACGACGACCTCGCGGCGTCGCTCGCCCGGGCCGCCCGCGCGACTCCCGGCACGACCTGGTCGACCCTGGGGCTGGACCGGTGGGTCGACGACCCCCGGGCCGAGATGGCCACGGCCGAGGTGATCGTGACCTGGGCCGGACAGAACACCGTCGCCGACCTCGCCGCCCTCGGGGCCCGGGCCGTCGTCGTGCCGCAGAGCCGTCCGTTCGACGAACAGCTCACCACCGCCCAGGCGCTCGACCGCGCCGGGCTCGCCGTCGTCGCGTCGTCGTGGCCCGCCGACGACGAGTGGCCGGCCCTGATCGAGCGCGCCCGCGGGCTGCGCCCCGACTGGTCGACGTGGCAGGTGGACGGTGCGGCCGCCCGGGCGGCGGCCGTCGTCACCGAGGTCGCCGGGCGCGACGCGGCACGACCCGCCGGCGACCCCGTCGCCCACGCCGACGCCCTGGCCGGAGCCCTCTCATGACCGTCGTCGTCGTGACCCTCGCCTCGGCCACCCGCATGAAGCACGTCGCCAACCAGATCCGCTTCGTCCGCCGGGTCGCCCCCGACGCCGGCCACGTGGTGGTCTGGCTCGACGAGACGCCGGCCCCCGACGTCCCGGCCCTCGCCGGGGTCACCACGCTGCACGTGCCCCCGGGCCCCGAGGGGCTCCGCCTCGCCGCCGGCCGCAACCGCGGGGCCGACACGGCGATCGGACGCGGCGCGACCCTGCTGGTCTTCCTCGACGCCGACTGCGTGCCGGGCGACGACCTCTTCCCCCTCTACGAGCGCGCCGCCGACGCGCACCCCGGCGCGCTGCTGAGCGGTCCGGTCACCTACCTGCCCGAGGGCTTCGTGCTCGGCACGGGTGAGGGCCTCGACGAGGCGACGGCGCCGCACGCGGCGCGACCCGCGCCTCCCGCGGGCTCGACGGTGGTCGCCGGGGCCGACGACTACCCGCTGTTCTGGTCGCTGTCGTTCGCCGTCACACCGGCCACGTGGGCGAGGATCGGCGGCTTCGACGAGCGCTACGAGGGCTACGGCGGCGAGGACACCGACTTCGCCTACACGGCCCGCTCGTTCGACGTGCCGCTCGTCTGGGTCGGCGGCGCCCACGCGTACCACCAGCACCATCCGACCTCGTCGCCGCCGTGGCGGCACCTGCCCGACGTCGTCCGCAACGGAGGGCTGTTCGCCGAGCGGTGGGGCGAGTGGCCCATGGGCGGTTGGCTCGAGGCCTTCGAGCGCGAGGGTGCCGTGCGCCGCACCGACGACGGGGGCTGGGCCCTCGTCGACGGGCCGGGCGTCCCGCGCTGACCGTGCGGGACGCACCCGTAGGTCAGCGCTGACGGTGCGGACGCACCCGCCGTCGCGTCAGTCGAGCTTGCCCTGGTCCGACGACTTCTTGTGGGCGATCGCGTCGCGTTCGGCGGCGAGCGACGCGACCGTGGCCGGATCGAGGGCGTCGTAGTCGACGAACGGGTCGGGCTGGCCCGTCTTGTCGGCGACGACGGCGGAGTACGCCGACACGGCGAGTCGCAGCTTGGCGGTGGCCCGCCCGGCGCGCTTGCTCGACAACGGTTTCTCTTGCATGACCTTGCGGTGGTGGTCGAGCGCCTCGACGAGGTCGCGGTGGGCCGTCTTGAGCTTTTTCGCCATGGGACGATCATGCCCACCCCACGTCGATCTGCCAACACGACCCCGGCGACGGGGGACCGACCGGGGGACAGCCGTGGGTGGGGGCGAGACGTGCCCGAGGTGCTTTCACAGCGCGTGGCCACACTCCCGTAACCTGCCGGGCGGACCATCAGACATGATCTCGCTGACCGGAGTGATCCACCCCACCGACGAGGTGGCCGTGCTGCACGTCGTCGAGCAGAAGCTCCGGCGGCACTTCCCGGCGCTGAGCGCCGCGTCCGAGGTGCTCGTGCTGCAGGCCTGGGGCCTGCCCGTCCGGGTCACCGAGCAGCTCGCCCGGCTGCGCCTCGACGTCGTCGTGGGCGACCGTGCCGAGGCCGAGACGTTCCGCGACACGGTCGGTGCCGAGCTGCGGGGCTGGTCGGGGTCCGGGTCGCTGCGGGTCGACTGGACCGAGGACGTGCTGCCCGCGGTCGCACCCGTCACCCTCGGCGAGGCCGGCTGAGCGCACCCGACCGGGGTCGCCGGCGACGCGACCTCCGGGTCCTCGCGGCCCGCGCCTCCTAGGATGCTTGACGACGGGGGCCGGCCGGGCCACCGCCCACCGAGGGAGTGACGATGGCGGACGACGCACGACGGGGCCCCGCGCTCGACGACGCCCCCGACGACGGAGGCGCGGTGCGGGCCGGCGGCATCGCCCGCCACGGTCGCCTCCGCCGGGGGCACCCCGTGGCCTTCGCCGCGAAGGTGACGGCCGCGGCGCTGGCCGTCGTGCTGGTGAGCACCACGTCCGTCGCGGCCATCGCGACCTGGCAGGTGCTGCAGACCGCGGCACCGACCGTCTCGCTGACCGGCCCCGACGGGTCGACGGCGACCCCCGTGCCGCAGCTGACGGCGCAGACCGGCGAGGTCAACCTGCTGCTCATCGCCACCGACACCCGCGAGGGCCAGGGCGCCGGCTTCGACGACCCGGCCAACCTGCAGGCCAGCAGCGGCGTCGGCAACAACGACGCGAACCTGCTCGTCCACATCTCCGAGGACCACACCAACATGGCCGTCGTGAGCTTCCCCCGCGACCTGATCGTGCCCATCCCCGCGTGCGAGGGCGACGACGGCAGCGTGACGCCGGCGACGGACGCGGCACCGCTCAACGAGGCGTTGCGGCGCGGCGGCGAGCAGAACGGCCTCTCCTGCGTCGCCCGGACGATCTCGGAGCTCACCGGCGTCCAGGTGGACTACGCGGGGGCCATCAAGTTCGACGGCGTGGTGGCCATGGCCGACGCGGTGGGCGGCGTCGACGTGTGCCTCGCGACGCCCATCAAGGACGACGACGTCGTACCGGCCCTCGACCTCGAGGCGGGCACCGTCAACCTGACCGGCGCCGAGGCCGGGTCGTTCCTGCGCTCGCGGCACGGGGTCGGCGACGCCAGCGACCTCGGGCGCATCAGCAACCAGCAGACCTTCCTGTCGGCGCTGGCGAGGCAGACCGTGTCGGCGGGCACCCTGACCGACCCGACAAAGGTGCTGGCGATCGCCCGGGTCGCGTTCGCGAACATGACCCTCAGCGACACGCTGGCCGACGCGGCGACGCTGGCCAAGCTCGGTCTCGCCGTCAACACGGTCGGGCTGTCGAACATGGTGTTCGTGCAGTACCCGGCGGTCGACGCCCCGTGGAACCGCAACAAGGTGATCCCCGACGAGGGTCCGGCGGCGGTGCTGAACGACGCCCTGCAGCGCAACCTGCCGCTGACCCTGTCGGCCGACAGCCTGGGCCGCTCGGCGGTGCTCGACCCCGACGCACCGGCGTCGTCGGCCCCGAGCAGCCCGTCGGCGACGCCGACCGACGAACCGACCGACGAGCCCACGACGCCGACCGGCGCCGCGTCCGGTGACACGGCGACCGGCACGCCGGCCCCGACCGCGGCCGCGCTGCCCGACAGCGTGACCGGCCAGTCCGCCGACCAGGTCACCTGCGCCAAGCGCGACTGACGGTCGCCGCTCGACCGCCGCTCGACGACCTCGGGGCGGGCACCCGTGTGGTGTCCGTGAGGATCGGCGCGTCGAGCGTGAGGAAGTCGTGAGGAGCGCCGGGACGGCCCCCACCGGGGTGTCTACTGACTCGCTGTGCCCATGAGGGGCACCGGGCCGCTCGGCCCGCCGATCGTCCTTCCTCTTGGAGTCGTAGTGCTCGACATCGTGTACGTGCTCGCCGTCATCGCTGTGTTCGCAGTGGTGTCCCTCGTCGCGAAGGGGGTCGAGAAGCTGTGATCGTCTTCAGCATCGGGGCCGCCGTCCTCGCCGTGGCCGCCCTGGCGTACCTCGTGTACGCGCTCGTGAAGCCCGAGGAGTTCTGATGGACGCGTTGTCCGGCGTCCTCCAGATCCTCACGGTCGTCGTCGTGCTGGTCGTCGTGTACCGGCCGCTCGGCGACCACATGGCCCGCATCTTCACGACCGCGAGGGACGCCCGCGTCGAACGCGGCTTCTACCGGCTCGTCGGGGTCGATCCCGCGTCCGAGCAGACCTGGCCCGCCTACCTGCGCGGCGTCCTGACCTTCTCGCTCGTCGGGGTCCTCCTCGTCTACACGATCCAGCGCCTCCAGGCGTTCCTGCCGTACTCGCTGGGCTTCCCGGCCGTCCCCGAGGGGCTCTCGTTCAACACCGCCGCCTCGTTCGTGGCCAACACCAACTGGCAGTCGTACTCGCCCGACGTGACGATGGGCTACGCCGTGCAGGTCCTCGGCCTCGTCGTCCAGAACTTCGTCTCGGCGGCCGTCGGCATCGCCGTGGCCGTCGCCCTGATCCGCGGGCTCGCCCGGGCGAAGAGCGGCACGCTCGGCAACTTCTGGGTCGACCTGACCCGGTCGATCACGCGGCTGCTCCTTCCGCTCGCCGTCATCGCGGCCGTCGTCCTCCTCGCCGGAGGCGTCATCCAGAACGTCGCGGGCTTCACCGACGTCACGACCCTCACCGGTGGCACCGCGACGATCCCCGGCGGGCCCACGGCCTCGCAGGAGGCGATCAAGCTGCTCGGCACGAACGGCGGTGGCTTCTTCAACGCGAACAGCGCGCACCCGTTCGAGAACCCGACCCCCTGGACGAACGTCTTCCAGGTCCTGCTCATGCTCGTCATCCCGTTCTCGCTGCCCCGCACCTTCGGCCGCATGGTCGGCTCGACGAAGCAGGGCGTCGCCATCGCCGCCGTCATGACGACGATCTTCGCGGTCTCCCTCAGCGCCATGACGTGGTTCGAGCTGCGGGGCGCCGGCACGGCGACCCAGCTCGCCGGCGGCGCGATGGAGGGCAAGGAGGCGCGGTTCGGCATCTGGGGATCGACCCTCTTCGGTTCCACCTCGACCCTGACGTCGACGGGTGCCGTCAACTCGATGCACGACTCGTACACCGCCCTCGGCGGCATGATGGCGATGCTGAACATGATGCTCGGCGAGATCGCCCCCGGCGGTGTCGGGTCCGGTCTCTACGGGATGCTCGTCCTCGCCGTGATCACCGTGTTCATCGCGGGCCTGCTCGTGGGGCGCACCCCCGAGTACCTCGGCAAGAAGATCGGGCCGCGCGAGATCAAGCTCGCCAGCCTGTACATCCTGGTCACGCCGACGATCGTGCTGGCCTTCACCGCGCTGAGCTTCGCGATCCCCGCGGTGCGCGCCGACGTCGAGGGCACGTCGATCTGGAACCCGGGCCTCCACGGCTTCGGCGAGGTGCTCTACGCCTTCACCTCCGCCGCCAACAACAACGGCTCCGCCTTCGCGGGACTGACCGCGAACACCCCGTGGTTCAACACCACCCTCGGCGTCGCGATGCTGCTCGGCCGGTTCGTGCCGATCGTGCTCGTGCTCGCCCTCGCCGGCTCGTTCGCCGCTCAGGACAAGGTCCCCGCCACCGCCGGCACCCTGCCCACCCACCGCCCGCAGTTCGTGGGCCTGCTCACCGGCGTCTCGGTGATCATCACCGCGCTGACCTACTTCCCCGTCCTCGCACTGGGACCGCTCGCTGAAGGGCTGCAGTAACCATGTCCGTCGTCACCGACACACCCACCACCGACCACGAGGGCGACCACGCCCCGACGAACCGAGGCGGCGCGTTCGGCGCAGCCCAGCTCGTCGCGGCCCTGCCCGGCGCCCTCCGCAAGCTCGACCCGCGCGAGATGTGGCACAACCCCGTCATGTTCATCGTCGAGGTCGGCGCCGCCTACACGACGATCCTCGCGATCGCCGGCCTCTTCACCGGTCCCGAGACCTCGGGCGGCTCGCCCGTCCCCGGCTCCTTCACCTGGGCCATCGCGATCTGGCTCTGGCTCACCGTCGTCTTCGCCAACCTCGCCGAGTCCGTCGCCGAGGGCCGCGGCAAGGCGCAGGCCGAGACCCTCAAGGCCACCCGCACCAGCACCACCGCCCAGCGCGTGGCGTCGTACGACGCGACGTCCGACGCGGGTGCCGAGCGCGCCTCCCTGGAGTCCGTCTCGTCGGCCGACCTCACGCTCGGCGACACGGTCGTCGTGACCGCCGGCGAGTTGATCCCGGGCGACGGCGACATCGTCTGGGGCATCGCCAGCGTCGACGAGTCGGCCATCACCGGCGAGTCCGCCCCGGTGATCCGCGAGTCGGGCGGCGACCGCAGCGCCGTCACCGGCGGCACCCGAGTGCTCTCCGACCGGGTGGTGGTGCGCATCACGAGCAAGCCGGGCGAGACGTTCGTCGACCGCATGATCCGCCTCGTCGAGGGTGCGGCCCGGCAGAAGACGCCGAACGAGATCGCCCTGAACATCCTGCTCGCCAGCCTGTCGATCGTCTTCGTCGTCGTGACGCTGACGCTGAACCCCATCGCGGCCTACAGCGACGCGTCGGTGAGCATCCCGGTGCTCATCGCCCTGCTCGTCTGCCTGATCCCGACCACCATCGGAGCCCTGTTGAGCGCCATCGGAATCGCCGGCATGGACCGCCTCGTGCAGCGCAACGTGCTCGCCATGTCGGGGCGCGCGGTCGAGGCCGCCGGCGACGTGACGACGCTGCTGCTCGACAAGACCGGCACCATCACCTACGGCAACCGGCAGGCGGCCGAGTTCACGCCCCTCGAGGGCGTCGTCCGGGCGGAACTCGTCGACGCGGCCGCCCGGTCGTCGCTCAGCGACCCGACCCCCGAGGGCAAGTCCATCGTCGACCTCGCCCTGACGACGGGCTGGCACGACGCCGAGGGTCAGCACGGCGAGGTCGTGCCCTTCACCGCCCAGACGCGCATGAGCGGACTCGACCTGCCCGACGGCACGCAGATCCGCAAGGGCGCCGGCAACTCCCTCATCGCCTGGGTCGAGGAGGACCGTCGTCTCGCCAGCACCGAGCACGACGAACTGCAGACCCGCATCGACGAGATCTCGAACGCCGGAGGGACCCCCTTGGTCGTCGCGATCAAGACCACGTCCGCCGACGCCCGCGTCCTCGGCGTCGTGTACTTGAAGGACGTCGTCAAGACCGGTCTGCGCGAACGCTTCGCCGAACTGCGCAGCATGGGCATCCGCACGGTCATGATCACCGGCGACAACCCGCTGACCGCCAAGGCGATCGCGGCCGAGGCCGGCGTCGACGACTACCTCGCCGAGGCCACCCCCGAGGACAAGCTCGCCCTCATCCGCCGCGAGCAAGAAGGAGGCGCGCTCGTCGCGATGACCGGCGACGGCACGAACGACGCGCCGGCGCTCGCCCAGGCCGACGTGGGCGTGGCCATGAACACGGGCACCTCGGCCGCCAAGGAGGCCGGCAACATGGTCGACCTCGACAGCGATCCGACCAAGTTGATCGACATCGTCCGGATCGGCAAGCAGCTGCTCATCACGCGCGGCGCGTTGACGACCTTCTCGATCGCGAACGACGTCGCGAAGTACTTCGCCATCATCCCCGCGATGTTCGCCGGGGTGTTCCCGGGGCTGGGGCTGCTGAACGTCATGCAGCTGAGCTCGCCCGCGTCGGCGATCCTCTCGGCGATCGTCTTCAACGCGCTCGTCATCGTCGTGCTCATCCCGCTCGCCCTCCGGGGCGTCAGGTACCGGGCGGCCTCGGCGTCGTCGATCCTGTCGCGCAACCTCCTCGTCTACGGACTCGGCGGCGTCGTCGCCCCCTTCGTCGGCATCAAGATCATCGACCTCGTCGTCAGCGTCATCCCCGGCTTCTAGGCCGGACGACCAGGAAGCGAGAAAGAGACCATGAACACACGCACCCTCCTCCGTCAGTACGGCGTCGCCCTCCGCGCGATGCTCGTCTTCACCGTCGTCCTCGGCGTGGCCTACACGGCGGTCGTCACCGGGATCGGCCAGCTCGCCCTCCGCGGCGAGGCCGACGGCTCCGCCGTGAGCGTCGACGGGCAGGTCGTGGGCTCGTCGCTCATCGGGCAGTCCTTCACCGACGCCGACGGTGCCGCCCTGCCCGAGTGGTTCCAGTCACGGCCCTCCGCAGCCGGAGACGGCTACGACGCCTCGGCGTCGAGCGGCAGCAACCTCGGACCCGAGAACGACGACCTCGTCGCCGCGATCGACGAACGCCGTGCCGCGATCGCCGAGAGCGACGGCGTCGACCCGGAGGACGTCCCCGTCGACGCGCTGACGGCGTCCGCGTCGGGGCTCGACCCGCACATCAGCCCCGAGTACGCGCGCATCCAGGTCGAGCGCGTCGCCGCGGCACGAGACCTCCCGGTCGCCCGGGTCGAGGCGCTCGTGGAGGCGCACACCCAGGGCCGTGACCTCGGCTACCTGGGCGAGCCCACCGTGAACGTGCTCGAGCTCAACGCGGCCCTGGCCGAGACGGGACGCTGAGGCCGTGAGACGGGGGCGGCTCCGGGTGCTGCTCGGCGCCGCCCCCGGCGTCGGCAAGACCTACACGATGCTCGAAGAGGGAGCACGGCTCGCCCGCGAGGGCAAGGACGTCGTCGTCGCCGTCGTCGAGACGCACGGCCGCGTGGCGACGGCGTCCCTGCTCGGCGACCTCGAGATCGTCCCGCGGACGACGACCCTGCACCGCGGCGTCGAGCTGACCGAGATGGACGTGGACGCCGTCCTCGCGAGGCGGCCCGACCTCGCTCTCGTCGACGAGCTCGCCCACACCAACGCGCCGGGCTCCGTCCGGCAGAAACGGTGGCAGGACGTCCAGGTCCTCCTCGACGCGGGCATCGACGTCGTCTCGACCGTCAACGTGCAACACATCGAGTCGCTCAACGACGTGGTGGAGAAGATCACCGGGGCCGCCCAGCGCGAGACCGTCCCGGACAGCATGCTCCGGAGCGCCGACCAGATCGAGGTCGTCGACCTCGCCCCCCAGGCGCTGCGCGACCGTCTCGCCGAGGGGAACGTCTACCCGGCGGCCCGCATCGACGCCGCCCTGTCGAACTACTTCCGCCTGGGCAACCTCACGGCGTTGCGCGAGCTGGCCCTGCTGTGGCTGGCCGACGAGGTCGACAGCGCCCTCAAGGCCTACCGGGTCGAGCACGGCATCGACAGCAAGTGGGAGGCGCGCGAACGGGTCGTGGTCGCCCTCACCGGCGGACCGGAGGGCGAGACCCTCATCCGTCGTGGTGCCCGCATCGCCGCCCGGTCGTCCGGGGGAGAACTCGTCACCGTGCACGTCATCGCCCAGGACGGCCTCCGCGACGCTCACCCGGGTGCCCTCTCCGCGCAGCGCGCCCTGACCGAGAAGCTCGGAGGCACCCACCACGAGGTCGTCGGGGGCGACGTGCCCGTCGCCCTGGTCCAGTTCGCGAAGGCGATGAACGCCTCCCAGCTCGTGATCGGGGTCAGTCGTCGGAGCCGCGTCGCCGCGGCCCTGACCGGCCCGGGGATCGGCGCCACGGTCGTCCGCGAGTCGGGTGACATCGACGTGCACATCGTGACCCACTCCGCCGCCGGGGGCCGCTTCACCCTGCCCCGGGCAGGAGGCGCCCTGACGCTGCGGCGTCGGCTGCTGGGCGCCGCCCTCGCCGTCGTGCTGGGTCCGCTGGTGACGTGGCTGCTCGTGATGTCCCGCAGCGACGAGTCGCTCACGAGCGACGTGCTCGTCTACCAGCTGCTCGTCGTCGTGGTCGCCCTCGTCGGCGGGATCTGGCCGGCCCTCTTCGCGGCCGTGCTCTCGGGGGTGACGCTGGACTACTTCTTCGTCGAGCCCTACGACAGCATCACCGTCGGCCGGCCCCTGCACCTGCTGACCCTCGTCCTGTACGTCGTCATCGCCCTGCTCGTCAGCTACGTGGTGGACCAGGCCGCCCGGAGGTCCCGTTCCGCCGCGCGGGCGCTCGCGGAGTCCGAGCTGCTCGCGACCGTCGCCGGGGGCGTCATCCGCGGGCAGGACGCCCTGCACGCCCTCCTGTCCCGCACGAGGGAGGCGTTCCGCCTCCGGTCCGTCAGCGTGGTCGGTCGGGACGGCGACGTCGTCGACACCGTGGGACCGTCGGACGGCTCGTCCGCCGGTGACGGTGAGACGACGGTCGTCCCGGCGGGCGACGGGGCGCGCCTCGAGATGGTCGGGCCGCCCGTCGCCGCCTCCGAACGGCGCCTCCTGACCGTCATCGCGGCCCAGGTCGAGACCGCCCTCGAACACCGGGCGCTCACCGCGACGGCCGACTCCGCCCGACCCATGGCCCAGGTCGACCAGGTGCGGACCGCCCTGCTCGCGGCCGTGGGACACGACCTGCGACGCCCCCTGGCCTCGGCCACCGCCGCGGTCACCGGCCTCCAGCAGACCGACGTCGTCTGGGACGACCGCGATCGTGACGAGCTGCTGACGACGGCCCGCGAGAGCCTCGACGCGCTCTCGAGCCTGGTCACCAACCTCCTCGACGTCAGTCGCGTGCAGGCCGGCGCCCTGGCGGTCTCGTGTCAGGCGCTCGACGTCGGTGACGTCCTCTTCGCCGCCGTGGACGAGCTGCAGCCCGGACCGGGGCGACTCGACGTCGAGATCGCCGGCGAGGTGCCGCCGGTCGCCGCGGACCCGGTCCTCTTGCAACGCGTCCTGGTCAACCTCCTCGACAACGCCGTCGAGTACGCCCCCGCCGACGTGCCCGTCCGTCTCACCGCCAGCACCTTCGGCCCCGTGGTCGAGATCCGGGTGGCCGACCGGGGGCCGGGCATCAGCCCCGACCGCCTCGACCTCGTCTTCGTCCCCTTCCAACGCCTGGGCGACACCGACAACACGGCGGGCCTCGGCCTGGGGCTCGCCATCGCCAAGGGGTTCACCGAGGGGATGGGTGGCCACCTCACCGCCGAGGAGACCCCGGGAGGCGGTCTCACCGTGGTCGTGGCACTGCCCGTGGTCGGCGTGCGGACCGGAGGGGCGTCCGCGTGAAGATCCTCGTCGCCGACGACGACCCCCAGATCGTCCGGGCGCTCACTCTCACCCTGGGCGCCGTGGGCTACGACGTCGCGACGGCGGGCGACGGGGCCGAGGCCCTCCGTGCCGCCGTCGACGAGCACCCGGACGTCGTGATGCTCGACCTCGGCATGCCCCTGGTCGGCGGCCTCGAGGTCATCGAGGGGCTCCGCGGATGGTCGAACGTCCCCGTGCTCGTCGTCTCGGGCCGTGCCGGCGCCGCCGACAAGGTCGAGGCGCTCGACGCCGGCGCCGACGACTACATCACCAAGCCGTTCGCCATGGACGAGCTCCTGGCGCGTCTCCGGGCGTTGACCCGTCGGACGTCGCCGACGCCGGACCAGCCGGCCGAGACGTTCGGCGGCATCCGCGTCGAATTCGTCGCCAAGAGCGTCGTCCGCGAGCCGGACGAGGCCGTCCGGCTGACGCCGACCGAGTGGCGCATCCTCGAGATCCTCGTCCGGAACCCCGGCCGGCTCGTGACCCGGGAGGACATCCTCACCCGCATCTGGGGCCCTGCGCACAGCAGCGACGGGGGTTACCTCCGCCTCTACGTGTCTCAGCTGCGGAAGAAGCTCGAGGCCGTGCCCGCCCGCCCCCGCTACCTGCAGACCGTCCAGGGCATGGGTTACCGTTTCGTGCCCGACGACCCGGGCAGCTGACCCACGGTCGGCGGTCCGTCGCCCACGCGCCGTCGGGGACCGGCTCGCCCCCCGTCTGTCAGGCGACCTCGGCCTCGGTCTCGGCGAGCACTCGTCGGAGCGAGACGAGGGCGCCGCGGATGCGGGTCTTCATCGTCCCGATCGCCACGCCGGCGTCGCGTGCGGCCTCGCCCTGGGTGAGCCCCCCGAAGTACACCGACTCGAGGGCTTGTCGCTGCAGGTCCGTCAGGGCGTGCATGGCTCTCGTCACGCGGTCGAGTTCGACCCGGGTCTCGGCGGTCTCGGCGACGTCGTCGCGGTCGGCGTCGAACTCCCTGATGCCCACGAGGAGGTCCCTGTCCCGGGTGGACTGGGAGGCGCGCACCCGGTCGACGGCGCGGCGGTGTGCCATGGTCAGCAACCACGACGTGGCCCTGCCGCGTGCCCGGTCGAAGCGGGGGGCAGTCTGCCAGGCCTCCAGGAAGACCTCCTGCGTGACCTCCTCGGACTGCGCCGGGTCGACCAGGACCCGCTGGACCAGACCAGCGACGCGGGGTGCCGTGCGGTCGTAGAAGAGGGCGAACGCGTCGCGGTCGCCCTCCGCGACGAGGGTGAGCAGGTCGTCGTCGGAGCGTTCGGTACCCGGGGGCAGCGGAGGTGCGAGAGGCATGGAGTGACGTCCAGGTGGATCGGCGGTCGGGTGGCGTGCCCCCGACGGCACTGCCTGGACTGTATGCGTCTGAATCGAAGTGGTCGCCCCCAGAACGGGGGACAGGGCGCGGATCTGCCGCCGTTCTCGCCTCCGCCTCCGGTCGTGACCCTCACCGAGAACCCCGTTCACGAGGTCGAACCCCGTTTTCTCGGGGTTCGTCTTCGTGAACGGGGTTCGGGTCACCGGGTACGGGGTGTGGGGTGCCGGGCGCCAGGTGCCGGAAACGGGATGCGGGCGAGCGTGGGGACGTGCGATGAACCCGGTTTCGAACGATGAACCCGAAAGGAACGGGGTTCGTCGTTCGAAACCGGGTTCATGGCTGCGTGGGGCGTGGGTTTCCGCGACGGCGCGTGGGGGGAACGGGAAAACCCCGCCTCGTGCGGGGCACGAGGCGGGGTCCACCGGGATCGCCGGCCCCGCCGGGCGGGGCGGGGCCGGTGCGTCGTCACGGAGACGACCCGGGTTCCGGGTTCACACTCTGCGGGCAGGGTGTGAACCGGGGGCCAGGCCGGCGGAGCCGGCCAGACGGGTACTACTCCGTGGCGGCGGTGATCTTCGCGACGCCGACGAGCATCTCGTCCTGGACGGCGTCGGTGTTGAAGGTCTGGTTCAGCAGGGCTGCGGCGTCGGGGCTGATGTGGACGGTGGTGCCCTCGAGGACGGCGTTGGTGCCTTCCATCTGGATGGGCTTCAAGGTGCCGCCCCAGAGGTTGAAGAGGTAGGCGTCTTCGGCGGCGACCTGGCCGTTGGCGGTGACGGTGCCGTAGAGCTTGCTCTCGCCCGGGTCGATGCGGAAGTCGGTGAGTTCGACGACGGTGTCGCCGGCGGTGAGCGACAGGCCGGAGCCGTCGTGGTCGATCTCGCCCTGGACGTAGGGGCGGACGTCACCGTTGGGGTCGTAGTAGTCGACGTTGCCGCCGGTGATGGGGAACGCGAACGTGCCCGTGGCCGAGTCGAAGGTGGCCGAGCCGACGACGCCGGGGGTGAGGCCGAGCGAGGTGAGGGCTTCGACGAAGGACGCGTCGACGGTGACCTGGGTGTCGACGCCGTTGCTGAGGTCGGCGATCGTGGCCAGGGGGGTGGCCTCGGCGGTGGGCTCGGCCGACGCGGAGGTCGAGGTCGAGGAGGTGTCGGTCGCGGTGCCCGAGTTGGACGAGCAGGCGGCGAGGGAGAAGATCAGGGCGCCCGAGGCGGCGATGCCGAAGGCGGCTTTCGTGATGCGCTTGCGAGTGAAGGCGTTCATGGTGAAGCTCCTTGTCTGTTGGTCCCGGTGGGGATGTACAGGGTTCGCCGCCGTGGCCCGGAACGATGGGTCGCACCCCGGGTTCGTTATCCGCTCGTGATCTTCACCCCCGAACGAGGGCCAACCCCACAGGCCCACCCGACAGGCCCACGCGGGGCGCACGCGCAGGAGGCGCGGTGCCGGTCTCGAGGACCCGCACCGCGCCTCCTCCGGTCAGCTCTGGTCGCGCCCGTCGGGCGTCTCGTCGTCAGGGCGGTCCTCCACGACGGTGATGCCCGGGTTCCAGCCGTGGGCAGTCCACCAGGTCCGGAGGGCGATGCCGATCGACAGGCCGAGGGGAAGGGAGGCGAAGACGACCGCCGACCCGTCGAGGACGATCAGCAGGACGAGGCCGACGACGAAGCCCGCGGCGCAGAGGAGGTAGGTCCGCTCGTTGCTGTGCGTCGACATGTGCGAACCCTAGCCCGAGGCCCGACGGCATCGACGGACCCGACGGGTCAGACGTCGCGGGCGAAGCAGACCGACTCGGCCGACCCGACGTAGGCACCGAAGAGCGGGATGCTCGCGGTGGATCAGCGTCGGCGGTACCTGCTGCCGTCGCAGGTGTGGACCGCCGCGTCGTCGAACAGCAGGCGCAGGTCGTACGTCGCACAGTCGACGAAGGTCCCGATGCTGATGACCGAGGCCGAGCGGTGCAGCTCTCCCTTCGACGGGCCGTCCGAGCCGATGCCGGCGCGGTGGACCACCCAGTCGAGGTCTCGGGCCTGCTGGTCCAGGTAGCGCATGACGGCCTCGTTGTCCTCGTGCTGACCGACGTACCCCCGGGCGATCGTGCTGCGGACGAGCCGCAGCGGCAGTGCGAGTCGCTTGCCCGGTGCCGCGCTCAGGCCGCCCGCCTGGTAGAGCAGTCGCCGGGTGCCGCTGCGGCGCATGGCCGGGACGAGCTCGCGGACGAACGCCGTGTTCACCTGACGCTCGCGTTGCGCGGCGACGTCGCCGAGCATCATCACCACGGCGTCGACGCCGTCGAGCAGGGCATCGAGGTCGAGGTCGTCGTCGAGTGCGCCCTGCACGACCTCGAGGTCGTCATGCTGGATGGTGACCTTCGCGGGCGTGCGGGCCAGGACGCGCAGCCGGTGCCCGGCGTCGAGCGCCAGTCGTGTGAAGTGCTGGCCGGTCTGGCCCGTGCCGCCGAAGACCAGGAGGGAACGTCGATTCGTCATGGCACCAAACTAGGCGATGTCTACTAAATAGGCAATGACTATTCCTGTCTAGGATGGGTTCATGACGCAGCGGCCCTTCCATCACGGGAACCTCCGGGCCGTCCTGCTGGACGAGGCGGCCGCGGTCGTGCGCGAATCGGGTGTGGACGGGCTCTCGCTCCGCGACCTGGCGCGCCGGGCCGGGGTGAGCCACGGCGCGCCGCGGAGCCACTTCGTCCACCGGCAGGCGCTCCTCGACGCCCTCGCCGAGGTCGGCTTCCAGAGGCTCACCGCCGACGTCCGGCGTGCTCTCGACAGGGGAGGAGGGCTGAGGGACCGCTTCCGTCGCGTCGCCCACGCCTACGTCGACTTCGCCGTCGACGACGCCGCCCTGATGGACCTCATGTTCCAGGCGAAGACGACCGACGAACCGGGCACCGTGCGCGAGGCGGCCGCCACCCTCTTCGCGACGCTCGACGCGGCCGTCGGCCCTGCGGTGTCCGACGGGGCCGCCGACGAGTCCCGCGACCTCTTCAAGATGCTCTTCGCCGCGACCATGCAGGGCATCGCGGCGCTCGTCGCCTCCGGTCGCCTCGATCGCTCGGCCGGCGACCGCCTCGTGGACGCGGCCATGGACACCATGCTCGACTCCGAGCTGGGGCGACGCGTGGTGACCGCCCGCTGACCCCGCCCCGACCGACCGACCGCGCCGTCCGACCGGGCCGGGCCGGGCGGGCGCGGCCGGGCGGGTCGCAGCGTGGGGCACCGTCTACGCTCGGCGGCATGCTGTCGTTGACCCGCGTGCGGGAGTCCTTCTGGTTCTTGCCCGCGGTGTTCGGCCTCGTGGCGATCGTGCTGGCCGAGGCCCTCGTGACCGTCGATCGCACCCTGCCGACGTCGCTGACCGAGGGCCTGCCGCTGCTGGGTGCCCTCAGCGCCTCCGGGGGTCGGTCGCTGCTGTCGGGCATCGGCACCTCGATGCTGACGGTGGCCGGCACGTCGTTCTCGATCACGATCTCGGTGCTCGCGACGACCTCGTCGACCTACGGCCCCCGCCTGGTCCGCAACTTCATGGCCGATCGCGCCAACCAGTTCGTGCTGGCCACCTTCACCTCGACCTTCCTCTACTGCATCGTCGTGATGCGCACCGTCCACACCGAGGTCGACGACACGAGCGCCTTCGTGCCCGTGATCGCCGTCCACGTCGCGGTGCTGCTGAGCGTGTTCGACGTCGGCGTGCTGGTCTTCTTCATCCACCACATCGCGGGGTCGGTGCAGATCACCTCGTTGCAGGCGAGGGTGCTCGACGACCTCCGGGCCGTGGCCGCGCTCGTCTACCCGACGAGCCCCTCCGACGACGTCGACCAGGAGGCGCGGGCCGGCCTCGCGAGCGACGGTTCCGTCCCGGCCGACGGCGCGGTCGTCCGGGCCGACGCCGACGGCTACGTGCAGACGGTCGCGTGGGAGGCGCTCCGCCGCGTGGCCGTCCGTGCCGGCCTCGTGGTCGAGGTCGTCGCGATGCCCGGCCGGTACGTGATCGTGGGCGACCCGCTCGTCGTGACCAGCGCCTCCCCGGGGTCCGACACCGCCCGTGAGCTCCGGCGCACCGTTACGCTCGGCACCGCCCGGACGCCGCACCAGGACGTCGCCTTCGCCCTGCAGCAGCTCGTCGAGATCGCCGTGCGCGGGCTGGCGTCGGGCAGCAACGACCCGTACACGGCCGTCAGCGCGCTCGACATGTCGGCCGGGGTGCTCGTGCCGCTGTGGCGCCGCGGCGAGCCGGTCACCGCCCTGCTCGGCGACGACGGCACCCCGGTCGTCCTGGTCTCGTGGCCGTCGGTGGACGAGCTCGTCGACTCGCTGTTCGACACCGTCCGCACCTACGCGCTCGACCAGCCCGCCGTGCTCGCGGCGGCGCTCCGCCTCATCGCGCGCCTCGACGACGCCGCGGGCCCCGCCCGGACCGGCCGACTGGCCGAGCACGAGACGGCCGTCCGGGGTGCGCTCGCGAGCTGAGCACCACCGGCCCGGCGGGTGGTGACCTGCCCGCCGATCATCGACGAGTGGCCGGTGACGAGCTGACCGAGTCCTCATTCACTGTGAAGTGACTTCATGGTGAAGTTAAAGGGGTAGGTTGGCGGGACGGCACCACCGACGGAAGGCATCCCATGTCCACGACCCGACGTCCCACCCCGCGTCCCACCCCACGTCGCGCTCCTCGCGTCCTCGTCACCGGCGCGAGCATCGCCGGTCCCGCACTCGCCTGGGGTTTGGCGAAGTCGGGCTTCGACGTCGTCCTGCTCGAGAGGTCCGCCACCCCTCGCGAGACGGGCCAGAACATCGACGTGCGCGGCCTCGGTCGCGAGATCCTGACGCGCATGGGCGTCGAGGAGGTCGTCCTCGCGAACCTCACCGGCGAGGAGGGGACCCGCTTTGTCGACGAGGGTGGACGCCCCTACGCCGTGTTCCCCCGCGAGGAGGGGCAGGACGGCCCGACCGCGGAGGTCGAGATCCTGCGCGGCCGCCTCGCGGGCATCCTCGTCGACGTCGTCCCGGCCGAAGTGGAGCGCCGCCACGGCGACTTCGTGAGCGGCGTCGACCAGGACGCGACCGGCGTGGACGTCACCTTCGACGGCGGCACCCGGGAGCGCTTCGACCTCCTGCTGGTCGCCGAGGGGCGCAGCTCACGCACCCGGCGCCTCCTCTTCTCCGACGAGACCGAGCTGCGCGACTTCGGCGTCAGCATCACCTACGGCACCCTCGACCGGCACCCCGACGACGTCGACACCTGGGACTGGTTCACGGGCACGCGGGGGCGCGTCGCCTCCGTCAGGCCCGACGACGAGGGCACGATCCGCGCGAGCATGTCGTTCGCGTCCGAGCCCATGGGCTTCGAGAACCTGCCCGTCGACGCCCAGTTGCACCTGCTCCGGGCACGATTCCGAGGTGCCGGCTGGCAGACCGGGCGCATCCTCGACGGTTTCTCGGCGCGCCCCGACGAGTTCTACACGCAGCGGATGGAGCAGGTCGTCATGTCGACCTGGAGCAGGGGGCGGGTCGCGCTCGTCGGCGACGCCGCCTGGGGGTCGGGCCCGACGGGCATGGGCACGACGCTGTCGCTGGTCGGCGCGCACGTCCTCGCGGGCGAGCTGGCGGCGACCCCCGACGAGCCCGAGCGGGCCTTCGCGAGCTACGAACGGCACTTGCGCCGCTACGCCGACAGCGCCCAGGGCCTGCCGCGCGGCGGGGCCCGAGCGCTCCACCCCTCGACGGGCGTGGGACGGACGGCGGTCCGGGTGTCGCACCGCGTCGCGGCGTCGAGTCCGGTCCGGAAGTTCTTCCAGGCGAACCTGCTGACGAGCGAGAAGCACGTCCCGGTCCTGGCGGACTACCCGCACCTGCGGGCCTGAGGCCCGACGGGGCCGCGGCCTGCCGCCCGTCGATGAGAGGATCGAGCATGACGACCGCGAGACGGCACCTGCTCGAGGCGCTCCGGCACTACGCCCTCAGCTATCAGGAGTCGACCCGTCAGCTCGCCCGTCGGATGGACCTTCCGACGGTGGACGGCACGGCCCTGGGCGAGATCCTCTGGGCCGAGCACGAAGGAGCCGCGCTCTCACCGGGTCGACTCTCGACGCGCGTGGGCCTCACGTCGGGTGCGACCAACGCCCTCGTCAACAGGCTCGAGGCGCGGGGGCTCGTCTCGCGGAGTCGGGAGAGCGACGACCGCCGTGTCGTCACGCTCCGCACCACGGAGGTGGCCCGGCAGCGTGCGGCGGTCTTCCTCGATCCCTCGGCGGCCGCCCTCGAGGCGGCACTCGACGAGTACGACGACGTCACGCTCGAGCTCGTCGGTTCGATGCTCGGGCGGTTGGCAGCCGTGCTCCCGGTCGCCGGTCCCGACGGGCCCCCGCACACCCGGTGAGCCGTTCCGGCTCCGACGATGTCGGTGGCGTGACGTAGCGTCCTCGGTGGGAGGCGTGATGAGAGACCACCGGCAGCCGACCGCGCGAACCGGCGCGCGCCTCCTCGGCGACCCCTCGGGCTCCGCCGAGCCCGCCACCGACGGCGTGGTCGCGCCGTGACCGTGGTCGTCGGTCCCGTCGGCGGCGACGAACGGCCCGACCACCTGCTGCCGCAGCAGGCCTCCGAGGCCGTGCACGCCGGCTTCCCGTCGCCTGCCCAGGGGTACTACAACGGGCCGGTCGACCTCAACCGCCACCTGATGCGCGACCCGACCGCGACGTTCCTCGTGCGGGTGAGCGGCGACAGCATGACCGGTGCAGGCATCTTCGACGGCGACGAGCTCGTCGTCGACCGCGGGCTCGACGCCCACGACGGCAACGTGGTCGTCGCCGTCGTCAACGCCGAGCTGACGGTCAAGCGCCTGTCGTACCGGCAGGGGCAGATGGTGCTGAGCCCCGAGAACCCGGCCTACCCCGAGATCGTGCTCTCCGAGCTCGACGAGGCCACGATCTGGGGCGTCGTGACGAGGTGCCTGCACCGTGTCTAGGTCCACGACGTCCGAGCGCAGCATCGCGATCGTCGACGCCAACAACTTCTACGTCTCGTGCGAGCGCGTGTTCGACCCCTCGCTCGAGGGCAAGCCGGTGGTCGTGCTGTCGAACAACGACGGCTGCGTCATCGCGCGCTCGCAAGAAGCGAAGGCCCTGAACGTCGACATGGCGGCGCCCTGGCACAGCATCGCCCCGATCGCGGCGATGCAGGGCGTCGTCGCGGTCTCGAGCAACTACGAGCTCTACGGCGACATGTCGGCGCGGTCGGCCGAGATCCTGAGCCGGTACACGAGCGACCAAGAGGTCTACTCGATCGACGAGTCGTTCATCGAGCTGACCGGCACGCTCGACGAGACGATCGCCCAGGCCCGCGAGATCCGACGCGCGATGCGCAAGCTGATCGGCCTCCCGGTCAGCATCGGCATCGCACCGACCAAGACCCTGGCGAAGCTCGCCAACCGCGGCTCGAAGCAGAACGCCGCCCTGGCCGGCGTCTGCCACCTGGGCAGCTACGCGCCCGACCGGCAGACCGCCATCCTGGCGAGCGTCGACGTCGGCGACGTCTGGGGCATCGGCCGCCGGACGGCGAAGAAGCTCGCGCCCCTCGGCGTCCACACGGCGGCCGACCTGCGTGACGCCGACGCCGCCCGCATCCGCACGCGCTTCGGCGTCGTGCAGGCCCGGGTGGTGCACGAGCTGCGCGGGGTCGACTGCCTGCCGATCGAGCAGGTGCAGCCCGAGCGCGAGCAGATCTACCACTCGCGGTCCTTCGCGGTGCCGATCACGACGGTGACCGAGCTCGAAGAGGTGCTGTCCGTCTACACGCAGCGGGCCGCGGCGCGGTTGCGGAAGCAGGGCTCGCTGACGCGCCTGATGCGCTGCTTCACGGCCACGTCGCCCTTCTCCGACAGCGCCGCCCACACGAACCACTCGGTGTCGGTGGCGTTCCCCGAGCCCACCGACGACGCCGCCCTGTTGTACCGCTCGGCCATCGCCGCCCTCGGCCCACAGCTCGAAGCCGGCAAGCGCTACGTCCGGGCCGGGGTCACCCTCATGGAGCTCACCCCGCGCGACGAGCACGCCAGCCTCGACGTCTTCGGCGACGGCGACGCCACACCGCCGGCCTACGGCGCGGTCATCGACCGCATCGCCGGCAAGTTCGGCGAAGACACCCTCGGCCTCGGCGTCGCAGGCCTCCGCCACCGCCGCGGCTGGTCGATGAAGCGCGACATGGTCTCGCCCCGCGCGACCACCCACTGGGACGAGCTGGCGACGGTGAAGGCCCGGTAGGGCGGACGCGCGGCCACGCGACGTCATGGTCCGGTCGGGCGCCGCGGGGGAGGACGTGTCGAACGCGCCTGGTCCCTAGGTCGTCCGCCGCGCCTCCTCGGTCGTCAGGGCGCGCACGCTCGGCGTCGACACGGCTGCCGTCGTCGCCACGACGATGACCGCGGCGCAGACGAGCAGCGTCGGTCGCGTGCCGAACAGCTGCGACGCCGGGCCGGCGAAGACCTCGCCGAGCGGCACGGCGACGAACGAACCGACCATGTCGAACGAGTACACGCGAGCCAAGGAGGCGCGGGGCACGTGGGACTGCAGCGACTGGTCCCACGAGATGGCGAAGATCTCGAGGGCGATGCCGCCCAGCAGGAAAGCCACCACCAGCGCGGGCACCACGGGGGCCAGCCCGAGCGTGGCCACCGGCACCGCCGTCACGACCATGAGTCCGACGCCCACGGCGAGACCGCGCCGCGGCCGCCATCGCATGGCGACGACGGCCCCGGCGCCGAGGCCGACGGTCTGGGCCGCGACGACCAGCCCCCAGGCCGCCCGTCCGAACGACCCGTCGGCCACGACCGGGCCGAGCACCGTCGTCGCCCCGACGAAGGCGGCGTTCAGCACCGCGAACTGCACCACGACGATCCACACCCACGACCGACGGGTGAACTCGTGCCAGCCCTCTCGCAGGTCGCCGACCACCGACGAGCCCGACCCGACCGACGCGCCCGTGCCCGCGCCCGGTCGCTGCCCGGCCGGGAGCCGCAACCGCGAGTACAGCACCCCCGCCAGGGCGAAGCCCGCCGCGTCGATCGCCAGACCCCACCCGGGCCCGACCACCGCGACGATGCCCGCGCCGGCCGAGGCGCCGACGACGCTGCCGCCGTTCAGTCCCAGCCGCAGCAGGGCGTTCGCCGGTCGCAGCAGGTCGGGGGGCACCGTCTCGGGCACGAGGGCCGCCGCGGCGGGCAGGCTGACGGCGGCCACCGCCCCGTTCACCACGCCGAGCAGCACGAGCAGGGGGATCGTCGCCGTCCCTGTGACGACCAGCGCCGCGACGACGGCTTGCGTCGCGGCCGCCGCCACCGACGTCCCGACCAGCACGACGTCGCGCCGCACGCGGTCGGCGAGCACTCCGCCGGCGAGCAGCACGGCGACGTTGGCCACCGAGCGTGCCGCGACCACGAGCCCGAGGTCCGCCGCGGACCCCGTCAGGTCGAGCACGGCGAACGCGAGGGCGATCGGGGCGACGGCATTGCCGAGCACCCCGGTCGTCCGGGCCGACAGCAGCCAGCGGAACTCCCGGTGCGCGAGGGGGCCGCGACGGTCGTGAGCGGCCTCGCGGGCCGTGGAGGCGCCTCCTGCGTCCCGGGTCACGGTCGCTTCATCGGGAACAGCGCGGCGGTCATCGACACCGGGCTCGTCCCGGGCGTACGCGGTCGTCGCGCGGCGGCGTGCAGCAAGGCCGAGGCATGGCCGACGTGACGGACCACGCGGTGCCAGGTCTCAGCGTCGACCCACAGCTCGGCGTCGGTCGAGACCTGCGGCCCGGTCGTGCGCCGGGGTGAGCGACGCGACAGTTCGTCGGCGAGGGCCTGGACGTAGCGGGCGCGTTCGTCGGCGGCGGCGCCGTCGTCCGAGTCGTCGCCGGCGCCGGAGCCGGAGGTCGTGGCGGGCACGACCGCGAACGGTCGAGCCGACGACAGGTGCCGGTAGCGCTTCGCCTCGCCGCCCCGGATGCGGACGACCTCGGTGACCTCGACCAGTCCCACCCGTTCCAGCACGCGCAGGTGGTAACTCGCGGTCGCCTGTGACAGCCCGAGTTCGCGACCGGCCTCGGCGGCGCTCATCGCCACTCCGGTCAGCAGCGAGAGCAGGCGCAGGCGGATCGGGTGGGCCGTGGCGCGGAGGTCGTCGAGTGCGGACATGCCGCCATCGTGCAAGCCGCGCAGGCGACCGTCAAACGGGTCTTTGGGGGTCGAGGCCGACCCGGGCGACGCCGGTCGGCGCTGCGGCCCGGATCACTTCGAGGTGGCGAGCCCCACGAACGCGGCCGTGATCAGCCCGGCGCCGACGACGGTGATGGCGATGATGAGGACGTGGAAGAACAGGACCATGGCGGCGTCGGTCTCTCTGTGATCGGGTGCGGCGGGATGTCGGCACGACGGGCCTCCATCGTACCGATCGACCCTGGGCGGGTCGCGTCCCCGGCGGGCGGCGTCCGCGCCGGGTGTCTTCCCCGGCGGGTGGAGTGGGCCGCCTACGCTCGGACCATGACGACCCACCGCCTCGACCCCCGCACCGACACCGCCGCCGAGGTCTTCTCGCGCGACCACGCGCCCGTGCTGACGATCGACCCCGGCGACACGGTCGTCGTCCGCTCGCTCGACGCGTCGGGACACCTCGAGCCGCAGACCGTGCCCGGCGAGGTGACCCCGTACCTCTTCCCGACCCGACGCGGCCACGCCCTGACCGGGCCGATCGCCGTCCGCGGGGCCCGCCCGGGCGACATGCTGCAGCTCGACCTGCTCTCGCTCACGCCGGACGACTGGGGCTTCACGGTCGCCGCAGCCGCCGACACCCCGATCACCCGCCACCTCGGCCTGGTCGACGCCGACGCCGCCTGGTTGCTCTGGAGCATCGACCGCGAGGCCGGCACAGCCACGGAGAGCCGGGGCCTCCGCCGCCCGATCGCGCCGTTCCTCGGCGTCATGGGGCTCGCCCCCGCCGAGGCCGGCGAGCACTCGACCATCCCGCCCCGCGCCTCCGTGGGGGGAAACATCGACTGCCGCGACCTCGTCGCGGGCACCACCCTCTGGTTGCCCGTCGCCGTCGACGACGCCCTGCTCTACCTCGGCGACGGCCACGCGGCCCAGGGCGACGGCGAGGTCGGCGGCACCGCCATCGAGACCGGCATGACGACGGAGGCGCGGGTCGGCCTGGCCACCGACCGCCCGCTCTCGACGATCCACGCCGAGACCCCCCAGGCCCGCATCACCTTCGGCTTCGACGCCGACCTCAACGTCGCCAGCGGTGACGCGCTCGCCGCGATGGTCGAGTGGATGCAGCAGCTGTACTCGCTCGACGCGGCCACGGCGCTGGCCTTCGCGAGCACGGTCGTCGACCTGCGGGTCACGCAGGTCGCGAACCGCACCTGGGGCGTCCACGCCGTGCTGCCCCGCGACGTGCTCGTCCCCGCCTGACCGGCGCCGCGCCTCCTGCCCGCGCCGCGCGTCGTGCCCACACCCCCGCGATCGGCGCCGACCCCCTGCCTAGGCAAATCGTCGAGCGCCGATGCGGGGGGTGGCCGAGGCGTTCCCCGTGCCGCACCCCCGCGACCGGCGCTGACCCCCTGCCTAGGCAGATCGTCGAGCGCCGATGTAGGGGGTGGCCGAGGCGTTCCCCGTGCCGCACCCTCGCGTCCGGCGCTGACCCCCTGCCTAGGCAGATCGTCGAGCGCCGATGCAGGGGGTGGCCGGGGCGTTCCCGTGCCGCACCCTCGCGTCCGGCGCCGACCCCCTGCCTAGGCAGATCGTCGGGCGCCGGTGCAGGGGGTGGCCGGGGCGTTCCCGTGCCGCACCCCCGCGACCGGCGTCAACCCCCTGCCTAGGCAGATCGTCGAGCGCCGATGCAGGGGGTCGCGGCGGTTCGGGTCGCGACGCCCGGCGCGACGGCCCGCCGACACCCCGGATTCGGCTCGCCGAATACCTCTGATCAGCACTTTTCCGGTCCAGGAGGTGCGCTCGGCATGGCAGGATCGTCAGGTTCCGAGACGACGGCGTCTCCACCCGACCGTCTCGAAAGGCGCTGCCCCCATGTCGTTCTGGGCCCTCTTCCTCATCGCGCTCGGCGTCTCCGCCGACGCCTTCGCCGTCGCCCTCGGCAAGGGCCTGCACATGACGCGCTTCAACCCGCGGCACGCGCTCGTCATCGCCGTCACGTTCGGAGCGTTCCAGGCGCTCATGCCGCTGCTGGGCTGGCTGCTGGGCTCGACCTTCGCGCAGTACATCGCCCCTTTCGACCACTGGGTCGCGTTCGGCCTGCTCGCCCTGATCGGCGGCAAGATGCTCTACGAGGCGTTCTCGTCGCACGAGGACGACGAGAAGGACACCGACCGGTTGAACCTGCGCGAACTGACGGTGCTCGCGATCGCGACGAGCATCGACGCGCTCGCGGTCGGCGTGACGCTGGCGTTCCTGCCCGTCTCGATCGGCTGGGCGATCCTGCTGATCGGCGTGACGACGGCCGTGCTGACCTTCGTCGGCGTGCTCGTCGGTCGCCGGGTGGGCGCGAAGTTCGGCAAGCCGGCCGAGATCGCCGGCGGTGTGATCCTCATCCTGATCGGCGTGAACATCGTGCTCGAGCACACGGGCGTCCTCGGCTGAGCCGCCTCGCGCCGGATCACCGACGAACCCCGGACGCGAAGACGAACCCCGAGAGATCGGGGTTCGTCTTCGCGAAAGGGGTTCACCGTCGTACGTGGCCACACGACCCCGCAGGAGGCGCGGGCCGGGCCGGTCGCGTGCCTTCGGCAGCTGCGTCGGTCGCGCGGCGTCCGCAGGTGCGTCGGTCGGGTGGCATCCGCGGGTGCGTCAGCTCCGTGGCATCCGCAGCTGCGCCAGCGCGGGAGCGTGCAGCGGCTGGGTCTCCCACAGGGCGGTGAAGGTGGCGTCCGACTCGTCGAGCGTCAGGTGCAGGCGGTGCGGCGTCTCGACGAAGACGAGGTCGACGTGCAGCAGGTCGGCCGACCGCGTCGCGCTCGTGGCGACCGAGGTGGTGGCGCCTCCGGAGCCGGTCCCGGACCCGGCGCCGGTCCCCGTGCTCGTGTCGTCGGTGACGACCCAGTCCTCGGCCTCGACCCGGGCCACCAGGCGGTCGTCGCCCTCGACGAGGGTGAGCGTGGTCGCGGCGTCGGGCGAGGCACGCAGTTCGACCACGGTCAGGCCGGGCTGGTCGTTGCCGTCGGCCGCGGTGAACGACACGAGCCGCTCGGTGCCGGGGGAGTCCTGGTCGCCGACCCGCGCCTCCTCGGCCGTCGGTCGGACCGGGGCGGCGTCGTGCTCGGTCGGACCGGCCACCCCGGGCAGCGTCAGGCCGGCGAGGCGGGTCGCCAGGGCGGCGTCGGCCGCCGTCGGCCCGTCGACGCCGGCGTCGACATCGACGCCGCCGTCGACCCGTGACGCGTCCGTCGTGAAGGCGGGCAGCAGGTGCGTCCAGGCGGCGTCGAGCACGGCCTGCATGTCGAGCGACTGGCCGGTGAGTGCGAGCACGACGTCGTGTTCGGGCAGCACGACGGCGAACTGGCCGTAGGCGCCGTCGCCGCGGTAGCCGTGGCGGGCGATCCAGAACTGGAACCCGTAACCCTGGGCCCAGTCGGGGTTCGACTCACCGGCGTTCGAGACGTGCGGGCGGGTGGCCTCGGCGACCCACTCGCGCGGCAGCAGCTGCACTCCGTCCCACTCGCCCTGCTGCAGGTACAGCTGCCCGAGGGCGGCGATCGCGTGGGTGGTGGCGTGGAGTCCGCTGTAGCCGAGCTCGCGGCCCGACTCGTCGCGCTGCCAGCCGACCTCGCCGATGCCGAGCGGGTCGAGCAGTCGGGGGCGGAGGTACTCGGTGAGGGACTGCCCGGTGACCCGCTGCACGACGGCGCCCACGCTGAAGGTGCAGGGCTGGTTGTAGGCGAAGACGGTGCCGGGCTCGTCGTCGGGCGGGGTGAGCAGGAAACCGCGGACCACGTCGACGGGGTCGATCTCGAGCGCCCGGTCGAGCGTCTCGGCCCGGTGCCCGCTGGCCATCGCCAGCACGTGCCGGACGCGCATCGACCGGCTGCGCGGGTCGGTCACCTCGGCGTCGAGCTCGGGGAAGTGGCTGAGCACGGTGTCGTCGAGGCCCATCAGGCCCTCGGCCACGGCGAAGCCCACCGCCGACGAGGTGAAGCTCTTGCTCAGCGAGTAGAGCAGGTGCACGCGGTCCGCCGAGTACGGGGCCCACCAGCCCTCGGCGACGACCCGGCCGTGGCGCAGCAGCACGATGCTGTGCGGCTCGACTCCGGCGGTGGACTCGAGGGCGTCGACGAAGGCGGAGACTCCCTCCGCGTCGACGGCCTGGGCGGAGGGCGTGCTGCGCGGCAGCGTCGTCGAGGTCACCCCCCGACCCTATGCCCGTCCTCCGCCCGTGCCATGGCCCCCCGACGTTCCCGCCCGGGAGGCGCGGGTCAGCCCGACAGGGACGTCAACCGCAGGTCGAGCAGCGGCACCCGGTCCCGTGGCACGACCACGAGCACGATCGAGCCGTCGACCTCGGCGCCCCAGCCCACGACGTCGGGGTCGGTGTCGATCAGCACGGCGTCGCGTTCGACGTCGTCGACGACGAGCACCGCTCCCGGCCGCGCGTGGTGGACCGCCACGGGGGCGTCCAGGACGGGCGCGGCGCCGTCGGATCGGGTGCTCCGTCCCTCGGCGGTGTTGACCAGCACGTGGTCGACGTGCCGGGCGAGGTGGTCGGCCACCGTGGCGGGCACGGCCGGCGGCGCCGGGTCGGCGGGCGCGACCATGGTGACCACCGCCTCCCAGAGCAGCGGGTGCCGGAACGCCCGGAGCCCGTCCACGAACCAGTCCGGTCGTCCGGCTGCGAGGGCGTTCGCGACGTGGGTGTCGATCTCGGCGACCCCCTCGACCAGGTTCGACGCGGCGTCGGGGTCGGACGGGTCGGCGACGAACACGTAGTTCAGGGCGACGGTGTGCAGCACGTCGTCGTGCGAGATCGTGCCGGGCTGGGTGAGACCGAGGCGTGGCTGGTCGACGAACGTGAAGACGGGGCGACCGAACGTCGCGGCGATCTCGCGGGCCGTCCGCGGGCGGGGCAGGGCGTGCAGGTCGGCGTTCTCGACGGAGTCCATCACCCCATGGTCGCACCACGGCCGTCGGTGACCGCCGCGTCCACCACCACCGCGTCGCCCACGACCTCCGCCTCGCGGGTGCGCTCGGCCCGGACGAACCCGATGCCGACGACGATCAGCAGGCCACCGCCGAGCTGCAGCGGGGTGAGGGCCTCGTCGAGCAGCAGCCAGGCGTACAGGGCGGCCGCCGCGACCTCGAGCAGGCCGACGAACGACGCCAGGCGCGAGCCGAGCATGCTGCTGGCCGTGATGCTCGTGGCGTACGCGAGCGCGGTGGCGACGACGCCGACGACGAGCATCGGCACCCACCACGGCACGACCGCGTCGAAGAGGGGCACGTCCGCCGCCGACGTGGTGAACGGCACGAGACCGGTGAGTCCGAGCAGCCCGAGCAACCCCGAGCCGACCAGCAGGCCCGACGCCGCGAGGGCGACCGGCGGCAGGTCGCCGCTCGGGCGGGCGGCGATCACGAAGTACGCCGCACAGCAGACCATGGCCGCCCCCGCGAGGGCCAGCCCGACGGGGTCGAGCGCCACGCCGCCGCTCGGCGCGACCACGAGCAGGAGGCCCGCGAAGGCGATCACGGAGCCCACGAGCACGACGACCTGCGGCACGCGCCGCGTGGTCGCCCACGCCACCCCGACGAGCAGCAGCGGGGCGAGGTACTCGACCAGGATCGCCGTGCCGACCGGGATGCGGACGACCGCGGCGAAGTAGAAGACCTGCGTGCCGGCGACGCCGACCACGGCCATGCCGAGCACCCGCCACCGGGCCCGCCAGATCGGACCGAGCCGACCCCGGAGGGCGAACGTCGCCACGGGGGCGAGCACCACCCCGCCGATCAGGGCACGGACGGTGACCGCGGCCACGGGGCTCCAGCCCGACTCGAGCAGCGGCTTCACGAAGGGGCCCGAGAAGCCGAACGAGGCCGCTGCGACCAGGGCGACGAGCAGCCCTGCGGTGGTCGAGGCCGGGCGGCCCGTGGCGACGGGGGTCGTCGGCGTCGTGGTCGTGATCGCACCAGTGCTCACGGGGTGTCCTTCTGTCAGGGCCGTCATGCACAATGGGTGGTGACGCGCCGTCTCTGTCGTGAGCGTACGACCGCCCAGAACAAGGAGTCAACTTGCATTTCGCCCCTGACACCGAAGACGTCCTCGAGTTCAACGTCGCCCTGGTCAACACGGGTGCCGGCGCCAGTCGTTCCGGCGACGACGAGCTCTCGACCCGTGCCGAGCTCACGACCCTGCTCGACGCGTTCGCCTTCTCCGGACGCTTCGACCGCGACGACGCCGAGCTGGCCGCGGTGCAGGGGGTGCGGGCCGAGCTGCGGCGCATCTGGACGCTCGGGCGCGACCTGCTGGCCGGTGAGGTCAACCGCATGCTCGCCGACAGCGTGTCGTCGCCCCGTCTCGTGCGGCACGACGCGCTCGACTGGCACCTGCACGCCACGAGCGACGACGCGCCCCTCGCCGACCGCATCCGCGTCGAGTCGGCGCTGGCCCTCGTCGACGTGATCCGCACCGACGAGACGGGTCGGCTCCGGGCCTGCGCCGCGGACGACTGCGAGGGGGTCTTCGTCGACCTGTCGCGGAACGGGTCGAAGCGGTTCTGCAGCGTGCGCTGCGGCAACCGGGTCAACATGATCGCCTTCCGCGAGCGCCGGGCCGACGCCGACTGACGCGGTGCGTCTCGGTGATCAGCCCGATGTCCGCGAAACGAGTTGCGCACAACTCAATCGCGTGCGACATGCTACAGTCCTCGACATGACCACCGCAGCCGCGACGACGACCCCGGGCCCCACGCCCGTGCTCGACGAGCAGATCTGCTTCGCGCTCTACAACGCCTCGCGCGCCGTCACGGCCCGGTACCGCGACCTGCTCACCCCGCTCGGCCTGACCTACCCGCAGTACCTCGTGCTGCTCGTGCTCTGGCAGGGCGGGCCGACCACCGTCACCGAGCTCGGTCGACAGCTGCAGCTCGAGTCGGGCACCCTGTCGCCCTTGCTCAAGCGGCTCGAGGCCCACGGGCTGCTGACGCGCACCCGGTCGGCGGCCGACGAGCGCACGGTCGACGTCGCCCTGACCGACGCCGGCACCGCCCTCCGCGAGCAGGCCGCCGGCTTCGCCGACCAGATCTGCGGCGCGACCGGCCTCGAACTGACCGACCTCCAGGCGCTGCGGGCCGACATCGCCGCGCTCGCCGCCGCCGTCCGGGCCAACACCGCCGCCGTGACCGCCGCCGTCGCGTCGGCCGACCACGCGCCCGCCCCCGTAGACCAGCTCCACTGACCCACCACATCCCCCTCCACCCCGTCCGGCGCCCCTCGGCGCCGACCCCACGAAAGAGAGCACTCCATGCCCACTCGCACCTCACGCACCGCCTGGAACGGCAGCCTCGAGACCGGTGAGGGCCAGGTCGAGCTCTCGAGCTCGAAGCTCGGCACCTACGACGTCTCGTTCCCGAAGCGCGCCGCCGACGACGCCAACGGCGCCACCAGCCCCGAAGAGCTGCTCGCCGCCGCCCACTCGGCCTGCTACGCCATGCAGTTCTCGGCCGTCCTCGGCCAGGCCGGCGGCACCGTCGAGGCCCTCGACGTCAAGGCCGACGTCTCGCTCGGCCCGGACTCGGCCGGCGGCTTCAAGCTCACCGGCATCGCCCTCACCGTCCGCGGCGAGGTCTCGGGCATCGACGAGGCAGCCTTCCTCGAGGCCGCCCAGAACGCCAAGGAGACCTGCCCGGTCTCGAAGGCCCTCACGGGCGTCGACATCACCCTCGACGCCGCGCTCGAGGCGTAGGCCCGAGCCGCAGCACCGCACCACCTCGAGGACGCAGGGGGCGCGGGTCACCCGACCCGCGCCTCCTGCGTCCTCTGCGTCCCGGCCCCCGCGGGCCGGCGCATCACGCCGTCAGAGCCACTTCTTCCACTTGAACACGCCCCAGATGCTCGCGCCCACCGCGACCATCGCGGCGACCGCCATCGGGTAGCCGAACTGCCAGTGCAGCTCGGGCATGTGGTCGAAGTTCATGCCGTAGACGCCGCCGACCAGGGTGGGCGCGAACAGGATCGCCGCCCAGCCCGAGATCTTCTTGACCTCGCCGTTCTGCTGCAGGCCGACCTCCGACAGTCGCCGGGTCTCCTCGTTCTGGGCGAGCCCCGCCTCGGACAACCGACGCATCTCGTCGTTCTGCGCCTGGGTCACCAGCGTCGAGTGCACCGTGAGGGCGTTCTCGAGCAGGGCCCTGAAGGTGTCGGCCCGCTCGCCGATCCGCAGCACGTGGTCGAGCACGTCGCGCAGCGACCGCTGCAGCTCGACGTCGACGCCGTACTTGTCCGACCCGCGCAGCAGGTTCTCGAGCATGCCGCGCAGCGGGCTCGTCGCCCGCTGGAAGCTGATCACCTCGCGCAGCAGCTCGTAGATGCGCCGCGACACCTCGGGGTCGCCGCCGAAGAGCTCGTCCTCGATCTCGTCGATGTCCTTCTCGATGCCCGCGACGACTGGTCCGTAGCCGTCGACCACCTGGTCGAGCACGGCGTAGAGCACGGCCTCGGGCCCGAGGGCGAGGAGGTCCGGGCTCGACTCGAGGCGCCGGCGCACCCGGCCGAGGTCGGGGTTCTCGGCGTGCCGGATCGTGATGACGAAGCCCGGCCCGACGAAGACGTGCACCTCGCCGAACTCGACCGTCTCGGTGGCGTCCAGGTACCGGGCCGAGCGCAACACGACGAACAGCGTCTCGCCGAACCGCTCGAGCTTGGCGCGCTGGTGGCCCTTGAGGGCGTCCTCGACGGCCAGCGGGTGCAGGTCGAACTCCTGCGCGATCGACCGCACCTCGTCGGGGTCGGCCCGGTAGAGGCCGATCCACGCCATGCCCTGGTGCTCGTGCAGCAGCTCGAAGGTCTCGTCGAGGTTCGCCGGGCTGTCGGTGCGGTGGCCCGCGACGTAGATGCCGTTGTCGATGAGTGCCATGGTCTGCGCTCCCTGCCGTTCGTGGTGCGTCGGCGTCGTGGTCGGACGCCGACGTCGGGTCGGATGGTGGTCACGACGGTCGCGTGGACGACGGGCGGGCGGTGCGGGCCGGAGGCGACGCACACGGGCGGCGACGCGACACCCGGAGGCGCGGATCGCCGACGACGCGCGTCGACGGGAGACGTCGGTGCCCGTGGGCGTCACTCGTGGTCGGTCGACCCCGTCGCTCAGACGAGCGGGGTGGACGGCGCGACCACGGAGGGATGCCGCGGGGCGCCAGTACTGTCACCAGCCATCGCCGCTCACCTGCCTTCCGTGGTGCTGCCGCCGGGCCCGGACGGGCCGTGGGCCCTGGTGGGCCGTGGGACAGCGTACCCCCGCGGGCACCCGGGGGCGACCGGGCGGCCGGAGCCGGAGAGGAGGAGGCGCGCGTCGCCGTTGACCCGTGCCTCCCGCGTCCACGATCGGGTTCGCGACCGGCAGACGGCGCCACTCTGCCACCCGGGCGAGCAGGACACGAGCCTGAGTCGTCTTCGTGACCCGATCGATACGGTGGAGCGATGAGCACCGTCGCCGTCACCGTCCTGCCCGCCGCCTCCGCCACCGCCGACTCCGAGGGGTCGTCGGGCGACACGTGGGGCGTGGGCCCCGCCGGGCGCGCCGTCGAGGCGACCGACGCGCACCTGGTCGAGCTCGGCGGCGAGACCGAGATGATCGTCGTCGGCGGTCGCGTCGACCAGGACGAGCTGCGCGCCGCGATCGAGCAGCACCCGGCGGTCCGCCTCGTGCAGCTGCCGAGCGCCGGCGTCGACGCCTACGTAGAGACCATGCAGGCCACCGCCCGCGACGGCCTCGTCTTCACCAGTGCCAAGGGCGCTTACAGCGCACCCGTGGCCGAACACGCCCTGGCCCTGACGCTCGCCACCCTGCGGTCCCTGCAGATCCGGGCCCGCGCCTCCTCGTGGGAGCGCGAGCAGCGCGGCATCTCGTTGAACGGGTCGAGCGTGACGATCGTCGGGGCCGGCGGCATCGGCACCGAGCTGCTGCGCCTGCTGCAGCCGTTCGACGTCGAGGTGACGATGGTCCGTCGCACCGACGAGGCCGTGCCCGGCGCCCACCGCACGATCACCGTCGACCGCCTGGCCGAGGTGCTGCCCACCAGCGACGTCGTCGTGGTCGCCGCCGCCCTGACCGGCGGCACCCGCAGCCTGCTCGGCGCCGACGAGTTCGCCGCCATGAAGGCCACCGCCGTGCTGGTCAACATCGCCCGTGGCCCCCTGGTCGACACCGACGCGCTGGTGACCGCGCTCGCCGAGGGGCACATCGGGGCCGCCGGGCTCGACGTCGTCGACCCCGAGCCGCTGCCCGACGGCCACCCGCTGTGGGCCGAGCCCCGGGCCCTGATCACCCCGCACCAGGCCAACACCAACGCCATGACCGAGCCGTTGTTCCAGGCCCGGGTCGAGGCCAACGTGCGGGCGCTCGCCGAGGGCGGCGAGCCCGAGGGCGTCGTCGACGTCGAGCAGGGCTACTGAGCCGCTCCTTCCAGGACACCGCCGAGTGGACACGACGCCGTGACGTGCGGCGGTGCCGCGTCCACTCGACGGCGTCGTCACGGTGCGAGGCTGGGAACGAAGTCGCACCCGACGCGTTAGACCTGGGTAGTCGCCACGCCGACCCGGCGCGACGTCCGCGAAAGGAACCCCCGCATGCCCCTCATCGGAACATCCGACCTCGACGTCTTCCCCCTCGCCCTCGGCGGCAACACCTTCGGCTGGACCAGCGACGAGGCCGAGTCGCACTCGGTGCTCGACGCGTTCGTCGCCGGAGGCGGCAACTTCGTCGACACGGCCGACGTGTACTCGGCCTGGGCCGACGGCAACTCGGGCGGCGAGTCCGAGACCGTGATCGGCACCTGGCTCGCGCAGGGCGGCGCCGCCCGTCGCGACCAGCTCGTCATCGGCACCAAGGTCAGCCAGCACCCCGAGTTCCCGGGGCTGAGCGCCGCCAACGTGGCCGCGGCCGCCGACGCCTCGCTGACCCGCCTGCAGACCGATCACATCGACCTGTACTGGGCCCACTTCGACACCGGTGACGACCTCGCGGAGACCCTCGGCGCCTTCGACGCGCTGCAGAAGGCCGGCAAGGTGCGGCACGTCGGCATCTCGAACTTCTCGCCAGAGCGCATCACCGAGTGGATCGAGATCGCCCGCCGCGAGGGCTTCGCGGCGCCGGTCGCGCTGCAGCCGCACTACAACCTCGTCACCCGCGGGGCCTACGAGCGCGACCTGGCACCGCTCGCCGCGCTGAACCAGCTCGGCGTCACGCCGTACTTCTCGCTGGCCGCCGGGTTCCTGACCGGCAAGTACCAGACCCGCGACGACATCGCCGGTGCTCGCAGCGGCAACGTCGAGGGCTACTTCAGCGACGAGGGACTCGAGGTCGTGGCGGCCCTCCGCGACATCGCGAGCGCCCACTCGGTCGAGATCGCGACCATCGCCCTCGCCTGGCTGCAGGCGCAGCCGCGCGTCGTCGCCCCCATCGCCAGCGCCCGCACCCTCGAGCAGCTGCCGGCCCTGCTGGCGAGCGCGAGCGTGGCCCTCGGTGCCGACGAGCTCGCCGCCCTCGAGACCGTCTCGGCCCGGGTGCCCGAGTAGAGCCGACCCGGTCACTCGACCCGCGCCTCCCGGGGTGGTCTCCGCACGGTCCCGCCCCGGCGGCGCGACCGACGGGCCCTCGGGAGGCGCGGTGCGTGCAGCGCCGTCGGCGTACGGTCGAACGATGAACAGCGCGGCCCCCGACCAGAGGTTCCACGGACGCATCGCCGGCTTCGGCACGACCTCCGGCACGCGGGTCGTCGTCGGGCTCTGGAACCGCTCGCCGCTCGGGCGGTTCGTCGACGTGATGGTCGAGGCCGCCGACGGCCACCGCACACTGCTCGCTCCGTCGCAGGCGGTGGCGGACTACGTCTCGTCGACGTACACGTTCGACGAGGTGCGGGTGCAGCCGGTCTCGTGGCGCGGCGTCGACCGGACGCTGCGGGTGTCGGCCGGGCCCGACGCCTCGGGTGACGACGTGCTCGACCTGTCGCTCGAGATCGGGCCCGTGTCGCCGCTCGGCTGGTTGCTGCGCCTCGTTCCGGCGGCGTTCGCGACCCGGCCCGGCTGGCTCACGCTGATCGACCCGGTGGCGCGCCTGCTCGTGCCCGGGGCCCGCACCGCGGGCACGGCCGGCGGCGGACGTCGCGAGTACTACGGAGTCACGCTCGCCCGCCGCGTCGTCGCGGTCGACGCCCGGTTCGACGGTCGGCCGCTCGGGGCGCTCGCGCCGCTCGACCCGCCCGTCCGCTTCGGCTTCGGCTCGGCGCCCGCCGATCCGAGCCTCGTCGACGTGACGACGACGATCCGCGAGGGCTGACGCCGCACCGCACGCCTCGCCACGCACCGCTCGCCCCGCCCCGCACCGCGTTTCGTGCACCGCACCGCGACTAGGCGGGGTGCGGTGCACGAAACGCGGTGCGAAGAGCCCAGACCATGCGCAACACGGCGTCGCCGCCCGGTGGACGAGGAGGCGCGGTGCGGCACAGTAGGACGCGTGAGCACCGCAGGCACCCCCGCGTCCGACCCGTCCGCCACCCACCCGGCCACATCCGACCCGTCCGCCGACCCGGCCGCGTCCGACCCGGCCACCACCGACCCGTCCGCCGCCGCCACCGCCGACGCCCCCGCTCCGAAGAAGCGGCTGATCCTCAACCTGTTCGAGATGAACTGCGTCGGCCACATCACGCACGGCCTCTGGCGGCTGCCGCACAACCACCGCAGCGAGTACAAGGACCTCGCCTACTGGCTCGAGCTGGCGCGCCTGGCCGAGCGGGGCGGCTTCGACGCGATCTTCCTCGCCGACGTGCTGGGTGCGTACGACGTGTTCGGGGACAGCCCGGCGCCGGCCCTGCTCGAGGGCATCCAGGCGCCGAACGGCGACCCCATGATGGTCGTGCCGGCGATGGCCGCGGTCACCGAGCACCTCGGCTTCGGCATCACGTTCTCGACCAGCTACGAGCCGCCCTTCGCGTTCGCCCGGCGCATGTCGACGCTCGACCACCTCACGGGGGGCCGCGTCGGTTGGAACGTCGTGACGTCGTACCTGCCGAACGCCGCGCGCAACTTCGGCCTCGACGCCGAGATCCCGAAGGCCGAGCGCTACGCCCGAGCCGCCGAGTACCTCGACGTGCTCTACAAGCTGTGGGAGGGCTCGTGGGAGGACGACGCGGTCGTCGCCGACCCCACCGCCGACGGTCTGGCCCCCGGCTCGGGCGTCTACACCGACCCGTCGAAGGTGCACGCCATCGACCACGTGGGCGAGCACTTCCGCGTCGCCGGCCCGCACCTCAGCGAGCCGTCGCCGCAGCGGACGCCCGTGCTCTTCCTCGCGACGGCCTCGCCGAAGGGCGTCGAGCAGGCGGCCCGCAACGCCGAGGTGGTGTTCACCGGCGGTCCGGCCGTCAAGGCGGTGGGGGCCGCCACCCGCGAGGCCGCCGTCCTGGCCGGGCGCTCCGCCGACGACGTCTCGTTCATCGTGCAGGCGGGCGTCGTCACGGGCGAGACCGACGAGGTCGTCGCCGACAAGCTCGCGCTCTACCGGTCGTTCGCGAGCGAGCAGGGCAAGCTGGTCCACCGCAGCATCCCGTTCGACGCGCCGTCGCACCCGCGTGACCGCAGCGTCCGCGAGGCGCTCGAGGCCGAGGGACGGCTCGACCACCCGGGCGCGGCCGCGCTGCCCCTCGACATCACGGTGGGCCAGCTGATCGACTCGGTCGACGAGGCCTGGGGCGGCACGTTCTTCGTCGCGGGCACGCCGACGGTCGTGGCCGACGAGATCGAGCGCTGGCTCGACGACGAGGGCATCGACGGCATCAACCTGCGCCAGTACCACTCGTTCGACACGCTGACCGACTTCGTCGAGCTCGTCGTGCCCGAGCTGCGGCGCCGTGGTCGGCTCCGCGAGGCGTACGTGCCGGGCGAGACGCTGCGCGAGCGGCTGACGGGCGGCGGGCCCCGCCTGCCCGGGACGCACCCGGCGGCGGCCTACCGACGCTGACCCGGGGAGGCGCGGTGCCGACGCGAGACGCGGTGGTGTCAGGAGGCGCGGTGCGGCCGGGTCAGCGGGGGGCGGGGCTTCGGTAGCGCGCGGGCACCGGCGGCACGCGCAGCCAGGTGGTGCGGCTGCCGCCGCGGCCGTCCGACCACTCGACGAACACGGTGCCGAGCGCGACGAGGGCGTCGAGCTCGACCGGGGTCGCGATGCCGAGCATCGCGCCCGGGCGCAGCCGGTCGCGGCCGCGGACGGGTCCGCCGGGCAGGTCGACGAGCACGTCGCGCGCCGAGCGGCCGACCGTGCGCAGCACGAGGCAGGTGCCCAGGGGCAGGCCGGGGTCCGTGCCGTCGTTCGGCACGTCGAGCCACGACAGGACGAAGGTGGCGGGTCGTCGGACCCGCGTGACGCGCTCGGGGCGGACGCGGACCGCCCGGGTCGCGGTGGCCGGCCGGGTGCCGGGCGTGGCGGCCGCGTCGAACGTGGTGGCGGCGTCCGACGGGTCGGTCGTGCCCGGGCGTCCGGTGTCGGGCTCTGCGGTGTCCATCGTGGTGGTGTCCCCTGAAGTCGTGGTGTCGTCCGTGGTCGTGTCGTCGTCGACGCGTGGCTCTCGAACGGCTCCGTCCAGCGAACCCCACCCGGGGCCGGGGGACAACGGGGCACGGCCACCCAGTACGGGGGTGGGCCGGTCCCCAGTCCGGGGGACGCGAGACGGGGGACGGGGGACGCGACGGGGGACCCGACGTCGTCTGGCTAGGCTCGACGGGTGACCACCGCCTCCTCGTCGCCGTCCTCGCCGTCCGTCGCCCCGAGACCGCTGCGCCGCCTCGGGTTCCTCACCATCGGCGCCTTCGAGGGCGCCGACCCGACGGCCGGCCTCGAGCAGGGGCTCGAGCTGTTCGAGCGTGCCGAGGCGCTGGGGCTCGACGGTGGCTGGACCCGCACGCGGCACCTGCAGTTCGGCATCTCGTCGCCGGTCGCCTTCCTCTCGGCGGCGGCGCAGCGCACCTCACGGCTCACCCTCGGGACGGCCGTCATGCCGCTCGGCTGGGAGAACCCCTTCCGCCTCGCCGAGGACTGGGCGACCGTCGACGTGCTCTCGCGCGGTCGGCTGCAGCTCGGGGTGAGCGTGGGCGAGCCTCGCGGCTACGACGAGGTCGGCCCGCACCTCTACGGCGACGCGGTCGACCACCAGGACTTCTCGTACGCCCGGGTCGAGAAGTTCCTCTCGCTCGTGCGGGGCGAGCAGGTCAGCGCGTTCGAGGGCACCGAGGGCATCGAGGTCTACACGGGCCGGGTGCAGCCGCAGAGCCCCGGACTCGCCGACCGCGTCTGGTACGGCGCGGGCAGTCCGCGGTCGGCCGAGTGGGCCGGCCGGCAGGGGCTCGGCATGCTGATCAGCAACGTCAGCTTCGCCGGTGCGCCCGGTCCGGTCGAGCCGACCCGCTTCGCCGCGTCGCAGCTCGAGCAGATCCGCGCCTTCCGCGCGGCCCACCCGGCGGGTCAGGAGGCGCGGGTCGCCAAGGGCGCGGTCGTGCTGCCCACCGACACGGCCACCGCCGGGCAGCGTGCGGCGTACGAGGCCTACGCGTCCTCGCGTCGCGACCGCACCACCGTGGCGCACGGGCCCCGCGGCATGATGTTCGACCGCGACCTGGTCGGCCCGTCCGAGTGGATCGCCGAGCAGCTGCGCGAGAACGCCGCGATGCGCGAGGTCGACGACCTCATCGTCGAGCTGCCGTTCGACTTCGACCTCGCCGAGTGCACGCAGGTGCTCACCGACGCCGCCGAGCGACTCGGACCGCTGCTCGGGTGGCAGGCGAAGTGAGCGCTCACACGGCATCGCGGCGGCGCGCCTAGACTCGACGGAGCACCCCGAGCCGAAGGAGTCTCCATGCAGAACTGGGCCGCCAACGTCGAGTACTCGACGACCGACCTGCGTCGCCCCACGAGCATCGAAGAACTGCGTGACGTCGTCACCGGCAGTCGTCGGGTGAAGGCCCTCGGGTCTCGCCACTCGTTCAACCGCGTCGCCGACACCGACGGCACCCTCGTGTCGCTCGACGCGCTCGCCACCCCGGTCGAGGTGGACACCGCCGCCGGCTCCGTCCGGGTCGGGGCGGGGACGACGCACGCCGCGCTCGCCGGCGAACTGCAGCGCCGTGGCCTCGCCCTGCACAACCTGGCCTCGCTGCCGCACATCTCGGTGGCCGGCGCGGTCCAGACCGGCACCCACGGCTCGGGCGTCCGCAACCCCGCCCTCTCGGCCGGCGTCCGCGCCGTCGAGCTCGTGCGGGCCGACGGCAGCCTCGAGACCGTGCGCCGTGGTGACGACGCGTTCGGCGCCTCCGTGGTCTCGCTCGGCGCGGTGGGCGTCGTCACCGCCCTCGAACTCGACACCGTGCCGACCTTCGACGTCGAGCAGACGATCGTCGAGGGGCTGCCCTGGGAGGCCGCCCTCGAGCACCTCGACGCCGTGCTGGCCAGCGCCTACAGCCTGAGCTTCTTCACGCGCTACGACGGAGACGGGGTCGACCAGGTCTGGTCGAAGCACCGCGTCGGCGACGAGGTCGGGCTCGACCTGCGCGACCTGGGGGCCGTGCGGGCCGACGCGACCACGCACATGATCCCCGGGGCCGAGACCGCGGCCGTGACGCAGCAGGGCGGCGTGGCCGGCCCGTGGCTCGAACGCCTGCCGCACTTCCGCTTCGACTTCACGCCGAGCGCCGGCGAGGAGATCCAGAGCGAGTACCTCGTGCCGGCCGAGCACGCCGCGGCCGCGATCGAGGGGCTGCGGGGCATCGCCCACACCTTCGCCGACGTGCTGATGGTCAGCGAGATCCGCACCATCGCTCCCGACGACGCGTGGATCAGCCCGAGCAGCGGCCGTCAGAGCGTCGCCTTCCACTTCACCTGGCACCGTCGGCCCGCCGACGTGCTCGCCGCCCTGCCCGCGATCGAGGGCGTGCTGGGCGCCTTCGACGCGCGCCCGCACTGGGGCAAGGTGTCGACCGCGTCGCACGCCGAGCTGCGCCGGGTGCACCCGCGCCTCGGCGACTTCGCCGCCCACGTCGAGTCGGTCGACCCCGAGGGTCGCTTCCGCAACGCGTTCCTGTCCGCGTCCGTCCTCGGAGAGCCCGCCCATGTCTGAACCCACCCCCGTCGCCGACGTCCCCGTGCCCGGCACCACCCCGCCCGTGGTCGAGCCCGCGCCGGGGGCACCGCCCACGGCGACCCTCGCCACCTCGCCCGTCCCGGTCTCGGGTGCCCAGGTCGTGCTCGAGCGGGACGGCTACCGCGCCGAGCTGGCCGCGGTGGGGGCCACGTTGCGTGCCCTGACCTTCGAGGGCCGCGACCTCGTCGTGCCGTTCGCCGCGGACCGGGTCCGGCCCGGCTTCCGGGGCGCCCTGCTGGCCCCCTGGCCGAACCGCGTGACGGACGGACGCTACGAGCGCGACGGGGTCGAGCACCAGCTGGCCCTCAACGAGGTCGAGCGCGGGCACGCCCTGCACGGCCTCGTGCACTGGGCCGACTGGAGCTTCGACCAGGCCCAGGCCGCCCGGGCGTCGGCCTCGTTCGTCCTCGTGCCGAGCGACGGCTACCCCTGGCGGCTCGCGCTCACCGTGGTCTACGAGCTGGGTGACGACGGCCTGACCACGACCGTCACGGCCCGCAACGTGGGCGAGGGCACGGCGCCCTACGGCACGGCCCCGCACCCGTACCTCGTCGCCGGCGACGGCCGCGTCGACGACTGGACCCTCGACCTGCCCGCCGCGAGCTACCTCGAGGTCACCGACGACCGCCTCGTGCCCGTCGGCACCCGCCCGGTGGGCGACCGCGAGGGCTTCGACTTCCGCGAGGGGCACGCGATCGGCGACCTCTTCGTCGACCACGCCTTCACCGACCTCGCCTTCGGCGGCGGCGCCGGCGCGTCAGCCGAGGCCCGGGAGGCGCGGGTCGCCGCCACGGTCACCGCGCGTGACGGCCACGGCGTCACCATGTCGTGGGGCCGCGAGCTGCCCTGGGTGCAGGTGCACACCGCCGACCGGCCCGAACCCGAGAACGACCGCGTGGGCCTGGCCGTCGAGCCGATGACCTGTCCGCCCGACGCGTTCAACTCGGGGGACGACCTCGTGCTGCTCGCCCCCGGCGAGGCGCACACCGCGAGCTGGACCATCACGGCCTTCTAGCCGCGGCACCCGGCCCGCCCCACCCGCTCCGCACCGCGTTTCGTGCACCGCACCCCGTCTAGACGCGGTGCCGTGCACGACACGCGGTGCGGACGGCTCAGGCGACCTCGGCGCCCGCCGCGAGGGCCGCGGTCTGCCACGTCATCGCCGAGACCGTGCCGGGCAGGCACCGCTCGAGGGCGGCCTCGAGGGCTCGCCGGGTCCGGCGGGCCGCGAGTTCGTCGCGCACGACGACGTCGAAGCGCAGCGCGTCGGGCAGCTCGGTCAGCAGCACGGTGCCCGCGTCGGCGAGCTGCACCAGGTACTGGCCCACGTCGAACCGGGCGGCCCGGTGCTCGGCCAGCAGGCGACGCGACAACCAGAACAGGCCGGCGGCGTCGTGCGCCGTGTGGACGGTCGCGGTCGCGGTGATCATGGCCACACTGTGACGTGACGACCGCTCATGCGCGTGAACGGCGTGTGGCGAACGTGTAAATCCTGCCGCGACACGCCGACGGCGCATCGACTTGACAAGCACCTGGACCTCGTTCAGTATTGCCCCGCACCACCCGATGTGAGCGCTCACATTCTCAGGTCAGCGCTCGACCGTCCTCGCGACGGACCATCACGCACCACTCCGTGACGCCCCCGCCACACGTTTCCTGACGAAGAGGTCAACCGTGAACAGCACCGCACCCCGCCCGGCCGCTCGGCCCGGCGTCCGCACGTCGCCCGCCCCGCGCCTCCTCGCGGCCGCCCCGGCCTGACGTCCCCTCGGCCCCGACGGGCACGCCTCGCGCACCCGTCGGCCCGGCACGTCCCCGACCTCCCGAGTCGTCGCGTGCCTGCACCACAGTGATCCCTCCACAGCACCACCACCCGTCATCGACGACGCCGTCGAGATGACACCTGACACGAATGGAACAACCGTGAAGAAAAAGCTCCTCGTCGGCATCGTCGCCGTCGGCATGGCATTCTCCCTGGCCGCCTGCTCCGGCGGTGCCGGCGGACGCGGCGGTGACGCCGGCGGCAGCAGCAGCGGCGACAACGCCGGCGCGCTGGTCGGCGTCGCGATGCCCACCAAGGTGTCCGAGCGCTGGATCAAGGACGGCGACGCCGTCAAGAGCGCCCTCGAGGACAAGGGCTACAAGGTCGACCTCGAGTACGCCGACAACAAGATCCCCCAGCAGGTCCAGCAGATCAGCAACATGATCACCAAGGGCGCCAAGGTGCTCATCGTCGCCTCGATCGACGGCGGCTCGCTCAGCGACCAGCTCGACTCGGCCGCCAAGGCCGGCATCAAGGTCATCTCGTACGACCGCCTGCTGACCGGCAACAAGAACGTCGACTACTACGTCTCGTTCGACAACTACAAGGTCGGCGTCGACCAGGGCACCAGCCTCCTGACCGGTCTCGGCCTCGTCGACGCGGACGGCAAGAAGGTCGACGGCGCCTCGCCCAAGACCATCGAGGTCTTCGCCGGCAGCCCCGACGACAACAACGCCAACTTCTTCTTCAGCGGCGCGATGGACACCCTCAAGCCCTACATCGAGGACGGTTCGCTGACCATCGGCTCTGGCCAGGACCAGTTCACGCAGGCCGCGACGCAGCAGTGGGACCCCGCCACCGCCAAGGCGCGCATGCAGAACCTGATCGCCTCGACCTACTCGAGCGGCACCAAGCTCGACGGCGTCCTCTCGCCCTACGACGGCATCTCGATCGGCATCATCTCGGCGCTCGAGGGTGCCGGCTACTCGAGTGACGCCCTGCCGATCATCACCGGCCAGGACGCCGAGGCCGCGTCGGTCAAGTCGATCATCGAGGGCCAGCAGTACTCGACCATCTACAAGGACACCCGTCAGCTCGCCGACCAGTCCGTCGTGATGGCCGACGACCTGCTGACCGGCAAGACGCCCGAGACGAACGACGACAAGACGTACGACAACGGCGAGAAGGTCGTCCCGACGTACCTCTTCCAGCCCACCATCGTCACGAAGGACAACTACAAAGAGGTCCTGATCGACAGCGGCTACTACACCGAGGCCGACCTCAAGTAGGTCCCTCCCCCCGAGAACCGAGGAGGCGCCGGTCGCCGACCAGCGCCTCCTCGTTCCTCTGCTCCCCAGCAGCACCCACCCGACACACGGAAGAAGGAACACGTGGCGAACACGATCCTCGAGATGCGGGAGATCACCAAGACGTTCCCCGGCGTCAAGGCCCTGCAGGACGTCACGCTCGAGGTCGAGCGCGGCCAGGTCCACGCCATCTGCGGCGAGAACGGCGCCGGCAAGTCGACGCTCATGAAGGTGCTCTCCGGGGTCTACCCGAGCGGCTCGTTCGACGGCCAGATCCTGCTCGACGGCCAGCCCGTCGACTTCAAGAACATCAACGACTCCGAGGCCGCGGGCGTCGTCATCATCCACCAAGAGCTGGCCCTCAGCCCGTTCCTGTCGATCGCCGAGAACATCTTCCTCGGCAACGAGCAGGCCAAGGGCGGGTTCATCGACTGGAACAAGACCAACCTCGACGCCGCCGGCCTGCTGGCCCGCGTCGGGCTGCGCGACAACCCGATCACGAAGGTCGTCGACATCGGAGTCGGCAAGCAGCAGCTGGTCGAGATCGCGAAGGCGCTGTCGAAGCGCGTGAAGATCCTCATCCTCGACGAGCCGACGGCCGCCCTGAACGACGACGACTCGGCCCACCTGCTCGACCTGATCAAGAGCCTGCAGGGTCAGGGCATCACGTCGATCATCATCAGCCACAAGTTGAACGAGATCAAGGCGATCGCCGACAAGGTCACGATCATCCGAGACGGCAAGACCATCGAGACCCTCGACATGCACGCCGACGAGGTTTCCGAGGACCGCATCATCAAGGGCATGGTCGGCCGTGACCTGGAGAGCCGGTACCCGGCCCACGAGTCGACGGTCGGCGAAGAGCTGCTGCGCATCGAGGACTGGACCGTCCACCACCCGCTCGACGCGACCCGCGAGATCATCCACCAGGCCCACCTCAGCGTGAAGGCCGGCGAGATCGTCGGCATCGCCGGGCTGATGGGTGCCGGACGCACCGAGCTCGCGATGAGCGTCTTCGGCAAGAGCTACGGCACCGGCATCTCGGGCACCGTCTACAAGCGCGGCCAGGAGGTCGACACCTCGACGGTCAGCAAGGCCATCGCGGCCGGCATCGCCTACGCCACCGAGGACCGCAAGAAGTACGGCCTGAACCTGATCGACGACATCACCCGCAACGTGTCGGGCTCGGCCCTCGGCAAGCTCGCGAACTGGGGCTTCGTCAACCGGTCCGAAGAGAGCACCGTCGCCGAGCGCTTCCGCAAGAGCATGAACATCAAAGCGCCGACCGTGGCCGCCGTGACGGGCAAGCTCTCGGGCGGCAACCAGCAGAAGGTCGTGCTGTCGAAGTGGATGTACGCCGACCCCGACGTGCTGATCCTCGACGAACCCACCCGCGGCATCGACGTGGGTGCCAAGTACGAGATCTACACGATCATCAACCAGCTCGCGGACGCGGGCAAGGGCGTGATCGTCATCTCGTCCGAGCTGCCCGAGCTGCTCGGCATCTGCGACCGCATCTACACCCTCTCGGAGGGGCGCATCACGGCCGACGTGCCGATCGCCGAGGCGACCCCCGAGTTCCTCCTGAAGTACATGACCCTCGAACGAGAGAGCCCCGTCAATGAGCGCGCCTAGCCCCACCCAGGCCACCGACCCGAAGCCCACCGGCGGGTCGCCCACGTCCCGTCAGCCGCAGTCCGGCTCCGGGGGCAACCCGATCGTCAGCGCGGTCTCGTACCTCGGCGGCCAGCTGCGTCAGATCGGCCTGTTCATCGCGCTGATCGTGATCGTGCTGTTCTTCCAGATCACCACGAACGGCATCACGCTCGCACCGATCAACGTGTCGAACCTGGTCGTCCAGAACAGCTACATCCTGATCCTGGCCATCGGCATGGTGATGGTCATCATCGCCGGCCACATCGACCTCTCGGTCGGCTCGGTCGTCGCCTTCACCGGTGCCATGGCCGGCGTGATGATCACGCAGTGGGGCCTTCCCTGGCCGCTGGCCGTCGTCCTCTGCCTCGTGCTCGGCGCGCTGGTCGGTGCCTGGCAGGGGTTCTGGATCGCCTACTTCGGCATCCCGGCGTTCATCGTCACCCTGGCCGGCATGCTCGCCTTCCGCGGTGCCGCCCAGATCGCCCTGCAGAGCACCCAGATCTCGTCGTTCCCCCAGGGGTTCCGCAACATCGGCTCGGGCTTCCTGCCGGCCTTCGGCACCACCGGTTACGAGCCCCTGACGCTGATCCTCGGCGCCGTCGCCTCGATCGCCCTGATCGGCACCGGACTGCGCGGTCGTGCGACCCGTCGCAAGTACCAGCTCGAGGACGAGCCGTTCCTGTGGTTCGTCACCAAGCTCGTCTTCACCGTCGCGCTCGTCATGTACGTCGGGTTCCTGCTCGCGAGCTACTCGGGCACCCCGATCGTGCTGGTCATCCTCGCCGTGCTCGTGGTCGTGTACTCGACCGTCATGAAGAACTCGGTCTTCGGTCGTCACGTCTACGCGATCGGTGGCAACGTCCACGCCGCCGAGCTCTCGGGCGTCAAGACCAAGCGCGTGACCTTCCTGCTGTTCGTCAACATGGGCGTCATCTCGGCGCTGGCCGGAATCGTCTTCACCAGCCAGCTCAACCTCGCCGCGTCCAGCGCCGGCACCGGGTTCGAACTCGACGCCATCGCGGCCGTGTTCATCGGTGGCGCCGCCGTCACCGGCGGCATCGGCACGGTCACGGGCGCCATCATCGGTGGTCTGATCATCGGCATCCTGAACAACGGCCTGTCGATCCTCGGCGTCGGCACCGAGTACCAGTCCCTCATCAAGGGCCTCGTGCTGCTCGCCGCGGTCGCGTTCGACGTCTTCAACAAGCGTCGCGCCGCCTCGTCCGGCAAGTAACGAACGCGACACCCGTCGACGAGGCGCGGTTCCCGGTGACGGGAGCCGCGCCTCCTCGTCTCTCCGCCCCCGGGCGGGCACCCGGTCGGACCGCAGGAGGCGCGGGTCGGCCGCGCAGGACACCGTCGTCCGCAAACCGAACCGAAATAGGATCAACTCGTGGCAACCCTCTTCGACGTCGCGGCCGCGGCCGGCGTCTCGCACCAGACCGTGTCGCGGGTCGTCAACGGCGACCCGACGGTCCGGCCCGCCACGAAGGCCAAGGTCGACGCCGCGATCGACGACCTGAACTACCGGCCGAGCCTCACGGCGAGGGCCCTGGCCAGCCGCAAGACCCGGTCGCTCGGCGTCATCAGCACGGGGTTCCCCTTCTACGGTCCGTCGAGCACCATGCACGGCTTCAACGGTGCCGCCCGCCGCGCCGGCTACCAGGTCTCGATGGCCACGCTCGACGTCGACGACCGGCAGGGCATGCGTCAGGCCCTCGACTCGCTGGTCGGGCAGAACGTCGCCGCCATCGTGCTGATCGCCCCCGACTCCGAGGCCCTCGAGGTGCTGCGGCGCTCCGACGTCTCGGTGCCGCTCGTGACCGCCGACAGCGAGGCCGAGGACGGCCACCACACGGTGTCGTTCGACCAGGCCGCCGGGGCCGAGGCCGCCGTCGAGCACCTGGCGGCGCTCGGGCACCGACGCATCGCCCACGTCGCGGGGCCCGACGGGTGGATGGACGGACGCGACCGCGAGCGGGGATGGCGCGAGGCGTGCGCCCGGCTCGGGGTCGACTCGAGCCTGCTGTGTCGGGGTGACTGGACGCCGGGGTCCGGTCATCGCATCGGCCGCGAGCTCGCCCGGCGCGACGACGTGACCGCCGTGTTCTGCGGCAACGACCAGATGGCGCTCGGCGTGGTGCACGCGTACGTCGACGCCGGGCTCGTCGTGCCCCGCGACGTCAGCATCGTCGGGTTCGACGACATCCCCGAGGCCGAGCACTTCGTGCCGCCGCTGACGACCGTGCGCCAGGACTTCGAGGCCCTCGGCCGTCGGCTCATGACCACCGTCGAGGCGGTGCTCGCGGGCGACGACGCGCCCGTCGCGGCGCTCGGCCCCGAGCTCGTGGTTCGCCGCTCGACGGCTGCCCCTACGCGCTGACCCGGTGCCCGCGCCCACTGACCCGCGCCCGCGGCCCGGCCTGCCCGGGTGACCCCCCTCGTCCGGCGCAGAACCTCTGCCTAGGCGGATCGTCGAGCGCCGCTCGGGGTGGTCGGGCCCGGCCCCGGTCCGGCCTGCCCGTGTGGCCCCCTCGTCCGGCGCGGAACCTCTGCCTAGGCGGAACGTTGAGCGCCGCTCGGGGTGGTCGGGCCCGGCCCCGGTCCGGCCTGCCCGTGTGGCCCCCTCGTCCGGCGCAGAACCTCTGCCTAGGCAAATCGTTGAGCGCCGCTCGGGGTGGTCGGGCCCGGCCCCGGTCCGGCCTGCCCGTGTGGCCCCCGCGTCCGGCGCGGAACCTCTGCCTAGGCGGAACGTCGAGCGCCGCTCGGGGTGGTCGGGCCCGGCCCCGGTCCGGCCTGCCCGTGTGGCCCCCGCGTCCGGCGCAGAACCTCTGCCTAGGCAAATCGTCGAGCGCCGCTCGCGGGGGGCGGGCCCGGCCCCGGGCACGGTGGCCGATCGACCCGACCCGCGCCTCACGAGATTGCACGCGCGAGCCCTCGCATGTGAGAATGTGAGCGCTCACTTTCGCATCAGGACAAGGACGTTCCATGGCCGAGACCGCCATCCCCTCCGACTCGTCGCCCGGGGTTCCCGACCCCGCCGGCACCTCGGCCGACTCGTACGTCGTCGGCGTCGACTACGGCACGCTGAGCGGCCGTGCGGTCGTCGTGCGCGTGCGCGACGGCGCCGAACTGGCCAGCGCCACGTTCGAGTACCCGCACGCCGTCGTCGACCGCACGCTGCCCGGCACGGGCGAGCGCCTGCCCGCCGACTGGGCCCTGCAGGTGCCGTCGGACTACGTCGACGTGCTGAAGAACGCCGTGCCCGAGGCCCTGCGCTCGTCGGGCGTCGACCCGTCGGCCGTCGTCGGCATCGGCACCGACTTCACGGCCTGCACCATGGTGCCGACCACCGCCGACGGCACGCCGCTCAACGAGCTCGAGCGCTTCGCCGACCGCCCGCACGCCTTCGTCAAGCTCTGGCGCCACCACGCGGCCCAGGGGCAGGCGGACCGCATCAACGAGCTCGCCGCCGAGCGCGGCGAGACCTGGCTGCCGCGCTACGGCGGGCTCATCTCGAGCGAGTGGGAGTTCGCCAAGGGCCTGCAGCTGCTCGAAGAGGACCCCGAGGTCTACGCCGCGACCGAGCACTGGGTCGAGGCCGCCGACTGGATCGTCTGGCAGCTCAGCGGCCGGTACGTCCGCAACGCCTGCACCGCCGGCTACAAGGGCATCTACCAGGACGGCGAGTACCCCAGCCGCGAGTTCCTCGCGGCGCTCAACCCCGACTTCGCCGACTTCGCCGAGAGCAAGGTCGTGCACGAGATCGGCGCCCTGGGCGACGTCGCGGGCACGTTGACCGCCGAGGCGGCCGGCTGGACGGGGCTGCCCGAGGGCATCGCCGTCGCCGTCGGCAACGTCGACGCGCACGTCACCGCCCCGGCCGCGAAGGCGACCCAGCCCGGCCAGATGGTCGCGATCATGGGCACGAGCACGTGCCACGTGATGAACGGCGACCGGCTCGCCGAGGTGCCCGGCATGTGCGGCGTGGTCGACGGCGGCATCGTCGACGGCCTCTACGGCTACGAGGCCGGGCAGTCCGGCGTCGGCGACGTCTTCGCCTGGTACGTCAAGAACCAGGTGCCGCAGTCGGCCGTCGAGGCCGCCGCGGCCGCGGGCAAGAGCGTCCACCAGCACCTCACCGACCTCGCCTACGAACAGCCCGTCGGCGCCCACGGCCTCGTGGCCCTCGACTGGCACAGCGGCAACCGCTCGGTGCTCGTCGACCACGAGCTGAGCGGCGTCATCGTCGGTCAGACGCTCAGCACGACGCCCGAAGAGGGCTACCGCGCCCTGCTCGAGGCGACGGCCTTCGGCACCCGCCGCATCGTCCAGGCCTTCGAAGAGTCGGGTGTGCCCGTCACCGAGTTCATCGCCGCGGGCGGTCTGCTCAAGAACGCCCACCTGATGCAGACCTACAGCGACGTGCTGCGCCTGCCGATCTCGACGATCACGAGCGAGCAGGGCCCCGCCCTCGGTTCCGCCATCCACGCGGCCGTCGCCGCCGGCGCCTACCCCGACATCCGCTCGGCGGCCGAGGCCATGGGCAGCGTCGACCGCGCCACCTACACGCCCGACGAGGCGAACGCCGACGCCTACGACGCCCTCTACGCCGAGTACCTCCTGTTGCACGACTGGTTCGGTCGGGGCGGCAACGACGTGATGCACCGCCTGCGGGCGATGCGTCGTGAGGCGACCCGCGCCTCCTCGGCCCCCGCCGTCGACGCAGGAGGCGCGGACGCAGTCGAGCAGGACGCCACCGCCTCCGCCTCGACCGAGTCGCAGGTGACCGCATGACCGGCTGGATCGACCGCTCGACGCAGGCGGCCATCGACGCCACCCGCGAAGACGTGGCGACCCTGCACGCCGAGCTCGTGCGGTACGGACTGGTCGTCTGGACGGGCGGCAACGTCTCGGGTCGCGTGCCCGGCACCGACCTCTTCGTCATCAAGCCGAGCGGCGTGCTGTACGACGACCTCACCGCCGAGAACCAGATCCTCTGCCGCCTCGACGGCACCGTGGTCGAGGGCACCCCGGGCAGCGACCGCAGCCCGTCGAGCGACACCGCGGCACACGCCTACGTGTACCGGACCATGCCGCACGTCGGGGGAGTCGTCCACACGCACTCGACCTACGCCACCGCCTGGGCCGCCCGCGGCGAGGCGATCCCGTGCGTGATCACGGCCATGGCCGACGAGTTCGGCGGCGAGATCCCCGTCGGTCCGTTCGCCATCATCGGCGACGACTCGATCGGCCGCGGCATCGTCGCGACGCTCGAGGGCCACCGCAGCCGCGCCGTGCTGATGCAGAACCACGGCGTCTTCACGATCGGCAAGGACGCCCGCGACGCGGTCAAGGCCGCCGTGATGACCGAGGACGTCGCCCGCACCGTCCACATCACCCGCCAGCTCGGCGAACCCCTCCCCATCCCGGCAGAGAGCATCGACGCCCTCTTCGACCGGTACCAGAACGTCTACGGCCAAGCGCCCGCAGGAGAACTGAAATGACGAACGACACCCTCGACCCGACCGCCTTCCTCGCCTCGAAGGAGGTCTGGTTCCTCACCGGCAGCCAGGGCCTCTACGGCGAAGAGACCCTGAAGCAGGTCGCCGACCAGTCGCGCGCCATCGCCGACGAGCTCGCCGCGGCCTCCGACGTGCCCGTGCGGCTCGTCTGGAAGCCCGTGCTGACCGACGCCGACGCCATCCGCCGCACGATGCTCGAGGCGAACCTCGACGACTCGGTCGTCGGCGTCACGGCCTGGATGCACACGTTCAGCCCGGCCAAGATGTGGATCGGCGGCCTCGACGCCCTGCGCAAGCCGCTGCTGCACCTGCACACGCAGGCGAACGTCGCCCTGCCGTGGGCCGACATCGACTTCGACTTCATGAACCTCAACCAGGCCGCCCACGGCGACCGCGAGTTCGGCTACATGCAGACCCGCCTCGGCGTGCCGCGCAAGACGGTCGTCGGCCACGTCAGCGACCCGCGCGTCCAGCAGCAGGTCGGCACGTGGATGCGCGCCGCCGCGGGTGCCTCGGCCATGCGGTCCCTCAAGCTGGCCCGCTTCGGCGACAACATGCGCTTCGTCGGCGTGACCGAGGGCGACAAGACCGAGGCCGAGCTCGCCTTCGGCGTGCAGGTCAACACCTGGGGCGTCAACGAGCTGGCCGAGGCGGTCGCGGCGGCGTCCGAGTCGGCGATCGACGACCTGGTCGCCGTGTACGAGGCCGAGTACGACGTCGTGCCCGAGCTGCGGGCCGGTGGCGCGCGTCACCAGTCGTTGCGCGACGGCGCCGCGATCGAGATCGGCCTGCGGTCGTTCCTCGAGGCGGGCGGGTTCCACGCCTTCACGACGAACTTCGAAGACCTGGGCGCGCTCAAGCAGCTGCCCGGCCTCGCGGTGCAGCGCCTCATGGCCGAGGGCTACGGCTTCGGCGCCGAGGGCGACTGGAAGACCTCGGTGCTCGTGCGTGCGGCCGCCGTGATGGGCGCCGGGTTGCCGGGTGGCGCCTCCTTGATGGAGGACTACACCTACCACCTCGTGCCCGGCGAGGAGAAGATCCTCGGGGCGCACATGCTCGAGGTCAGCCCGTCGCTGACGTCGGGTCGCGCGTCGCTCGAGGTGCACGCGCTCGGCATCGGCGGCAAGGACGACCCGGTGCGCCTGGTCTTCTCGGCCGACCCCGGCCCGGCCGTCGTCGTCGCGATGAGCGACGTGCGCGACCGCTTCCGCCTGACGGTCAACGTGGTCGACGTCGTCGACCCCGACGAAGACCTCCCGAACCTGCCCGTGGGGCGCGCGGTGTGGAAGCCCCGTCCGTCGTTCGCGGTGTCGGCCGAGGCCTGGCTGACCGCCGGCGCGGCGCACCACACGGTGATGTCGACCGCCGTCGGGCTCGAGGCCTTCGAAGACCTGGCCCGCATCGTCGAGACCGAGCTGCTCGTCATCGACGAGGACACCCGCATCCGCGACTTCCGCCACGAGGTCGCCTGGAACGCCGCCTACCACCGCCTCGCCCGCGGCCTCTAGGCCCGGGCGCGCGTCGCGCGGCCCGCACCGAGTGGTCCCGCATCGTCCCTCGCCCCCCGGCGGAGGACGGTCCGGGACCACTCGTCGTCCTCGCGGGCATACGACGACGCCCGTCGTTGTTCACCCCCGCATGAGCATCCCCCTCTCCATCCTCGACCTCGCCCCCGTCGCACCCGGTCAGACCGTGCGCGAGAGCTTCGCGGCCTCGGTGGCCCTGGCGCAGCAGGCCGAGGCGAGCGGGTACCGGCGGGTCTGGTACGCCGAGCACCACAACATGGCGTCCATCGCGTCGAGCGCGACGTCGGTGCTGATCGCCCACATCGCCAGCCAGACCTCGACGATCCGACTGGGCTCGGGCGGCGTCATGCTGCCGAACCACTCGCCGCTCGCCATCGCCGAGCAGTTCGGCACCCTCGAGACGCTGCACCCGGGCCGCATCGACCTCGGTCTCGGTCGCGCCCCCGGCAGCGACCAGGCCACCTTCCGCGCCATGCGCCGCGACCCGTCGTCGTCCGAGCGGTTCCCCCAGGACGTCGTCGAACTCCAGGCCTTCCTGGCCGGCGAGTCCCGCGTCGCCGGGGTCCAGGCCGTCCCCGGTGCCGGCACGAACGTGCCGCTGTACATCCTCGGCTCGTCCCTCTTCGGGGCCAAGCTCGCCGCGGCCCTCGGCCTGCCCTACGCCTTCGCGTCGCACTTCGCCCCCGGCGACCTGATCGACGCCGTCTCGGCCTACCGCCGCGAGTTCCAGCCGTCGGCCCAGCTGAGCGAGCCCTACGTGCTCGCCGCCGTGAACGCGATCGTCACCGACGACGCCGACGAGGCCGACGTGCAGTTCGCCCAGGTCAAGCGCCAGCGCCTGCTGATGCTGCTGCGCCAGAGCGGCCAGATCGACCCCACCCGCGAGTTCGGCGACGACGAGCTCGACCACCTGCTGCGCACCCCGGTCGGCCAGCACGTCCAGACCATGACGACCTACACCGCCGTCGGCACGCCCGGCGACGCCCGGGAGTACATGGAGCAGTTCGCCCGGACCGCCCAGGCCGACGAGCTGATCGTCGCGCACTCGTCCTCGTCGCTGGACGCGCGCCTCCGGTCCGTCGCCCTGCTCGCGGACGCGATGCAGCTGGCACCGGCCGCCGCGTAGCGCGCCGGTGCCTCCGGGCCGGACGCGTTGCGCCCCGCCCACCGGACACCGCCGAGTGGACGAGACACCGAGGAATGCGACGGTGTCGTGTCCATTCGGCGGTGTGTTCGTCGTGACAGCCGGCGGCGACGCCGCGGTCGCTACGGCGCGGTGAAGAGGAACACGAAGACGACGGCCACGGGCTGCAGCGCCGCCCCGCCGAGCAGCAGGGTGCGGCGCAGCCACGGACGCGTCGAGATCGCGGGCGTGCCGAGCACCGGGCTGAGCGGCATCAGCAGCCGGAACAGGCTCTGCTGCGGCAGGAAGACCGCGACCAGGTAGGCGAAGAAGCCGGCGACGAACGCGACGACCTCGTGGCCGAGGCGCAGCGTCGAGCGGCGGGTCATCCAGAACGTGAACGACCCGACGATGGCCAGCACGAGCACGATGCCCGCGATGCCGAGCCAGCGGCCGGCCAGCAAGAACCACGGCGTCAGCGGTACGAACGCCGGCCGACCGACGTAGTCGACCCACCAGGCCATCTCGGTCTCGAGGTAGGCGTCCGACTGACCCGTGACCACGTGCGCGACCACCGGCCAGGCCAGGCCCGCCGCCGCCATCGCGAGCCCCGCCACGACGATCGTCGTCAGCTCGCGGGTCGGCATGCGGCCGCCGACGACGAACTCGCGCAACCCGGCCCAGGCCCGTCGGCCCACCGTCCGGGCGGCGGTCACGAGCGCAGGAGGCGCGGTGTCGACCCCGGCGACCCGTCGCGACCCGGCGGCGTCGCCTGCCCGCGTCGCCGCGTCGTCCACCGCGTCGGCGGCAGCCCCCGACGATCCGCCGGCGGGTCGCTCTCGCTCGGTGTGCCAGCGCACGATCAGGTGGACGCCGAGCGCCAACGCGAGGGCGAGCGCCCCGGGCCGTACGAACGAGGCCGCGATGCCGGCCGCCGCCACGAGCGGGTACCGCCGCCGCTGCATGGCGTACAGGCCGCCGAACATCAGCAGCAGGAACAGGCTCTCCGCGTAGCCGATCGACAGGACGAACGCCATCGGCCCGAAGCAGAACAGCAGCACGGCCCAGACCGCGCCGGTGTGGCCGACCTTCGTGACGAGCAGGCGGTACAGCACGACGACGGCCCCCGCCCCGAACACGGTGGCCAGCAGGGGAGCGGCGACGGTGAAGTCCATGCCCGTCGCGACCATCAGCAGATGGCAGAGGTACGGGAAGACCGGCAGGAACGCCCACTCGTTCGGCAGCACCTCGCCCGCCGCGTCGGTCGGCAGGGTCGAGGGGTAGCCGTGCAGCGCGATGGTGCGGTAGCGGTCCGCGTCCCACGACGAGGTGAAGTCGAGGTAGCTGCGATCGCTGCCGGGGGTGATGAAGGTCGCCCCGGCCAGCTTCCCGATCTCGTAGACGGCGAAGAGCACGCTGGTCGAGAACAGCCGGGACGCGAGGTAGACCACCATCAGGCTGCGCCAGCTGCCCGAGACGCGGCCCGCCAGGTCGACCGTGAAGGCGGGTCGCCGCAGCGACGTCGCCGCCGGCGACGCGATCGCCTCGCGGCTCACCGCCCCGCCCCGTGTCCGGTCATCTGGACGACGCTACCAAGAGTCGGCTGGGACGGGGCAAGATCGTCCCGTGCCCCTTCCGTCCTTCTCCGCGCTCGGCATCGACGACGTCGCGGTCGCGGTCTACCGGCACGTCGTCGCCGGGGCCGGGGTGGCGGACGCCGACGGGGCGGCGGCCGGGCCGACGCCCGGGGCCGTGGCACGGGCCGAGCACCTCGACGAGGCGACGGCCCTGGCCGCCCTGGAGCGCCTCCGTTCGCTCGGTCTCGTCCAGCGGACGGCGGGTGGCGAGGGGTACGGCGCGGTCGACCCGCGGGTGGCCCTGCCGGCCGTGGTCGCGGCGCGCGCCGACGAGCTCGTCGAGGTGCGGGCGGCCGTGCCCGAGCTGGGCGAGCTTTTCGACGAGGGCAGGCGCCCGCACGACGCCGACCAGCTGACCCGGGTCGTCGTCGGTCACGCCGCCGTGGGCGACTGGTACTCGCGGCTCGAGCACCGCGCCACCACCGACTTCGTCGCCTTCGACCGGCCGCCCTACGTGGTCGCGTCCAACGAGTCCACCCAGCGGGTCGCCCTCGGGCGCGGGGTGCGCTGGCGGGCCGTCTACACGGTGGCGAGCATCTCGGCCGACGGCAGCTGGCAGGGCGTGCACCGCCTCGGGGCCGACGGCGAGGAGGCCCGCATCACCCACGACCTGCCCGTCAAGCTGGCCGTCGCCGACCGTCGGGTCGCCCTCGTGTCGATCGGTCACGACCCCGACCGGCCCGAGGCCCTGGTGACCGAGTCCGAGCCGCTCGTCGCCGCCCTCTACGACCTGTTCGAGGCCCGCTGGCGCAGCGCCCTGCCGGTGCCCGGTGCTTCCGGGGCGGGCGGGCCCGCCGTCGACTGGGCCGAGGTGGCGGCCCGACTCGCGGCGTCGACGCCCACGTCCGCCCCCTGGCCCGATCCCGCGTCGTCCACCGTGGGCGGATCCCCCACGCGGGACGAGGAGGCGCGCCTCGCGTCCCGACCCCCGACCCCCGCCGAGCGCGACCTGCTCGCCCTCGTGGCCGCCGGGGCGACCGACGAGGTCATCGCGGCGCAGCTCGGCATCTCGTCCCGCACCCTGCGTCGGCGGTTGCACGCCCTCTTCGACGAGCTCGGGGCGAGCAACCGGTTCCACGCCGGGGTCGAGGCGGCCCGGCGCGGCTGGGTCTGAGCCGTCGGAACGACCCCGGTCGGGCCGGCGCAGGGGCGTGCGTCCCCCCAAGGGAGGACGGGCTCGGTGCCCCGCCCGCGCCTCCTCGTGTGAACTCTGTGGCCGATGGAGGTCACTGGCCGGTTTCGGCCATGACCCCCACTAGAGGGTCACGCGCATTCACAGGTAGTTCTTATGGATCGACCGTGGCCCGGGGCCGCGGCGCACCCCCGACAGCACGCTCCGAGCGGCGTGCATCGAAAGGCGATCCGTGATCACACCATCCGGCCGACGCAGGCCGTCCGCACCTCCCCGCAGCCGCCTCCGCGGCGGCTTCGCCGCGATCCTGGCCACCGGCGTCGTCGCCGCGGGCCTCGTCGCGGTGCCGACCACCGCCTCCTTCGCCGCCGACGGTCCCGCGGTCGTGGGCGACAGCCAGTTCGCCGACGGCAAGTACGTCGTCACCCTGCGCGAGCCGGCCGCCGCGACCTACGAGGGCGGCAAGGCCGGGCTCGCCCGCACGGCCGTGCCCCAGGGCAGCCACCTCGACGCGCAGAGCGCGCCCGTGCAGGACTACGCCGCGCACCTCGAGGACGTCCAGCAGGACGTCGCCGCCGCGGCGGGAGCCACGGTCGAGGCGAGCTACGCCATCACCACCAACGCCTTCGCCGCCGACCTCACGGCCGCCCAGGCCGCGAAGCTCGCGAGCGACCCGGCGGTCGCCGCCGTGTCGAAGAACGAACTGCTGAAGCTGCAGGCGACGCCCTCGACCGAGTTCCTCGGGCTGGGCGACGCCGATGGGAACGGCGGCGTCTGGGACGCCGTCGGGGGGCGCGACAAGGCCGGCGAGGGCGTCGTGGTCGGCATCATCGACTCGGGCATCGCGGCGGGCAACGCCTCGTTCGCCGGCGACCCGCTGGGCTCCGCGAGCGACGCCGAACCGCACCTCGAGGGCGACGCGACCGTCTTCGCCAAGGGCGACGGCGGCACCTTCACCGGCGTCTGCCAGACCGGCGTCCAGTTCGACGCGAGCGACTGCAACACCAAGCTGATCGGCGCCCGGTACTTCGTCGACGGCTTCGGGGTCGGCAACATCGGCACCGAGGAGCAGGGCGAGTACCTCTCGCCCCGTGACGGCAACGGCCACGGGTCGCACACCGCCTCGACCGCCGCGGGCAACGCCGACGTCGAGGCGACCATCGGCGACCGCTCGTTCGGCACCGTGTCGGGCGTCGCCCCGGCCGCGAAGATCGCGGCCTACAAGGTCTGCTGGGACGGTCCCGACCGCGTCGGCACCGACGACGACGGGTGCGCCACGCTCGACCTGATCGCCGCCATCGAGGCCGCGGTCACCGACGGCGTCGACGTCATCAACTACTCGATCGGCGGCGGCGGTGCCACGAGCACCTTCTCGGCCACCGACCAGGCGTTCCTCGGCGCGGCCTCGGCCGGCGTCTTCGTCGCGGCCTCGGCCGGCAACGACGGCCCGACCCCCACGACGGCCGACAACGCCGCACCGTGGATCACCACCGTCGCCGCGTCGACCATCCCCAGCTACAGCGCGACGGTGCAGACCGCCGACGTTACGAACTACCTCGGCGGCTCGATCACCGTGCCGACGGGCGAGGACGGCCTCACGGGCGACTTCGTCTCGTCGACCGCGGTCGCCGCGGCCGGTGCCGACGCCACCGCCGTGACGCTGTGTGCGCCCGACACCCTCGACCCCGCCAAGGCCGCCGGCACGATCGTGCTCTGCGACCGCGGCGTCTACGACCGCACGGCCAAGTCGGCCGAGGTCGAGCGCGCCGGCGGCATCGGCATGGTGCTCGTCAACCCGACGAGCAGCTCGGTCGACCTCGACGAGCACGCCGTGCCCACCGTCCACCTCAACGCCGACGACTACGCCGCGATCCACGCGTACGCCGACACCGAAGGCGCGACCGTCACGCTGCTCGACGGCAACCCGGGTGCGCTGCCCGAGCCCGCGACCCCGCAGATCGCCGGCTTCTCGTCGCGTGGTCCGGTGACCGCCGACGGCGGCAACCTGCTGAAGCCCGACATCTCGGCGCCCGGCGTGGCGATCCTCGCCGACGGTGCCAACGCGCAGGGCGAGCCCGGCACGTACGAGTTCCTCTCCGGCACCTCGATGTCGTCCCCGCACATCGCGGGCCTCGCGGCGCTGTACCTCTCGAAGGGCGTGCACCCGGACTGGACCCCCGACGAGGTCAAGTCCGCCATGATGACGACCGCCTACGACCTCGTCGGCGAGGACGGCGCCCCCAGCCAGGACGTCTTCGCCCAGGGGGCCGGCCACGTCGATCCGACCGCGTTCCTCGACCCCGGCCTGGTCTACGAGAACGGCCCCGCCGACTGGCAGGCCTACGTCGACTCGATCGACACCGTCGAGGGGACCGACTCGTCGCTCAACCTGCCGTCGATCAGCGTCGGTTCGCTGGCCGGCACCGCCCAGGTCACCCGCAGCGTCACCTCGACCGAGGCGGGCACCTACACGGTCGCCCCGATCGAGATGGACGGGGTCACCGCGACCGTCGAGCCCTCGACCCTGACGTTCGCCGCGGCGGGCGAGACGCAGGACTACACGGTCACCTTCACCCGCACCACGGCCGCGCTCGACGAGTTCGCGACGGGGTACCTGACCTGGAGCGACGGGGAGCACGACGTCCGCAGCCCCCTGGCGGTCCGACCCGTCCGGCTGCAGGCACCGGCCGAGGTGGCCGGCGAGGGCGCCACGGGTGAGACCGCGTTCGACGTGACCGCGGGCGACGCGCTCGAGCTGCCGCTGACCACCGAGGGGCTCGTCGCCGGTCAGGTGACGACCGGGTCGGGCACGGCGGGAGCCGCCGCGGCCGAGACGCCGGTCACGATCGCCGAGGGCACCACCCACGCGCGCTTCGTGCTCGACAGCGCCGACGACACCGCCGACCTCGACCTGCTGCTCTACACGGCCGACGCCGACGGTGCGCCCGACCAGCTCGCGGCCGTCTCGGCGACGGGCTCGGCGGACGAGCAGATCGACCTCGACGCCCCCGCGGCCGGCGAGTACGTGCTGCTCGTCGACTTCTACTCGGGGTCGGGAGCGCTCGACTACACGCTCACGTCGTACCTGCTCGACCCCGCGGCGGCCGTCGGAGGCCTCACGGTCGACCCGGCGACGCTCTCGGCCGGACTCGGCGAGACCGCGACGCTCACCGCGTCGTGGACCGACCTGGCCTACGAGCAGACCTACCTCGGCCGCGTCGTCTACGGCGACACCGGGCAGGTGACCTACCTCACGGTCGCGTCCGGCGAAGCGCCCGAGGTGCCCACCGACCCGGGCCCCGGCCCGGGCCAGCCCGGCAACCCGGGGGGCGGCTGGAGCCTCGGCGACGTCCTCCAGTGGATCTGGAACGCCCTCGGCGACCTCTTCCACGGGTGGTTCCCGTGGCGCTGGTAGCAGCGCCGACGGCCTGACGGCCTGACGGCCAGGAGGCGGTGGTCACCTTCCCCACGGGAGGCGGCCACCGCCTCCTCGCGTCCCCGCCCGTCTCCGCCTCGACCTGGGGGCAATTCCTGCCCGGTGCCGCCGCGCCGTCCGGGGCGCCCCGGTTCGCGTCCCGGGCCCGCGCACTCGTCAGGAGTTGCCCGTCGCAGGCCGGCTTGGCTGGCAAGTCCTGTCCGGTGCCGCCGCGCCGTCCGGGGCGCCCCGGTTCGCGCCTCGGGCCCGTGCACTCGTCAGGAGTTGCCCGTCGCCAGCCGGCCGTGGGCTGAGGGAGTCGCCGCCCCGCCCGCGCGTCGGCACCGGGTCGCCGTGTCCCCCGGAGCGGGTGGCTCGGGGGACCGCCGGCGTCGCCCGCACGCCCATCCGGGTGATCTGTCCCCCGAATGGTGGACACTGTCAGCAACCCGGCCCTAGTTTGGGGGCACCCGAGACGTGACGATCCCTGTTCACCCGACCCCTGCGCCGTACCCGAACACGGCGCAGGGGGAGCAGGTCGAGGCGCGCGTCTGACCTACCCGAAAAAGGCACCACCATGCACTCGCTCACCCTCGCGGGGTCTCCCCGTCGCGGGCGGAGGGCCCTGCGCCTGTCCGCCGCCCTGCTCGCCGTGCTGGCCCTGGCCGGAACCGCCGCCCTCACCGGGCCTGCGACCTCCGCCCAGGCCAAGGAGGTCACCGGTGCCGTCACCGACGTGACCGTCTCCCCGACCAACCCCCGTCAGGGTCAGCAGCTGACGACCGAGATCGCCTGGCAGGTGCCCAACGGCACCATGGAGGGTGACACCTTCACGTTGACCCTCAGCGACCACCTCAAGAACCTGCCCACCGGTTTCGCCCTCCGTGACCCGGCGACCGACCAGGTCGTGGCCGAGGCCACGGTCCAGCGGACCGAGCCGTTCGTCGTCACCTTCACCATGACGGCCTACGCCGAGGACCACCTCAACACGAAGGGCTCGGCCTTCGTCCGCTCCGACTTCGAGTCGTCGACCACGCCGTCGGGTGAGCCCACTCCCTTCACCTCGACCACGAACGACGGCGCGACCTTCACCACGGTCGTCACCCCCACGGGCACGCTCCGTGGTTCGGACGTCGTCACGAAGTTCGGCACCTACACCGGCGCCGACCAGGGGCGGCTGACCGCCGAGGACTTCCTCGTCTGGAGCGTCAACACGCCCATGGGGCCGTTCGACTCCGCCACCGTCAGCGACTCCGTCCCCGCCGGCCAGACGTGGGCCTTCGACTGCGACACCGCGGCGTTCACCGAGATCCGCACCAAGGCCGACGGCACCCTCGCCGCACCCGTCGTCGTCACGCCGCTCACGTTCGACTGCACGTCGGCCGGTTACACGGCCACGTGGGGCCCCGAGGCGGACACCGCCCAGTACCGCACCTCCGTGGCCGTGAGCCTTCCCGCCCCGACGGGCACCGCCACCGCACCCCAGACCTTCACGAACGTCGCGACGGGCTCGACCGTCCGTGCGGGCGTGGCGGAGGACAGCCGCGTCAGCGCGTCGAAGACGCAGGCCTCGGCCGGTGGTCAGGGCAGCGGTGACGTGCCCGCGTCCGCCGTGTCCATCACCAAGGACGACGACGCCGGACACGCGGCCGACACCGCCGAGACCGCGGTCCTCCTCGGCGCCGACGGCACCGCCTCCCTCGCCTACCAGGTGACCAACTCCGGAGCCGACGCGCTCGCCGACGTGACCGTCTCGGACGCCGTCGTCGCGAACGGCACCGTCACCGACCTCAGCTGTGACTTCTCGCCGCTCGGCGGCCCGGCGTCGGGCGTGACCTGGGCCGGACCGCTCGCGGTCGGCGCCTCGTTCGACTGCACCGCGGCACTCGGCGGCGTCCAGGCCGGCAGCGTCGACCACCACGACGTCGGCACCGTGACGGCGCGCGGCATCGAGTCCGGTCAGGCCGTGACGGCCTCGAACGCCTGGTTCGCCCGGGTCCCCGCAGCTGCGAGCACGCCCACGACGCCGACGGCCTCGCCGTCGACGCCGGCCGCCGTCGCCGCCCCCGCGGCCGGCCCGACCACGCCGGTCGCGTCCACGCCTCGCGGCACCACGACCGGTCTCGCCTTCACCGGCGCCGAGCTGGCCGGCCCGGTCGGCCTGGCCGCCCTGCTGACCCTGCTGGGAGCCGCGCTCGTCGTCGGCACGCGTCGTCGGGCGGCTCGCGCCGCGACGGCGACCGGTGCCGACCGCTCGAACCACGACGCGTAGCCGACGACGGGGGGTGCCGGGTGCGGCGGACGCGACGTCCGCCGCACCCGGCACCCCCCGTTCGTCCAACCTGCACATGCTCGAAACACTCGTGGACTAGGTTCGCTACTCGTGGATGAACACAACGGACACACCATGCGCGTCGTCAGCTACAACCTGCGCGAGCACACCGCCAAGGGCGAGATCCGATCGCTCGCCGAGGAGAACGACGCCGACGTGCTGTGCCTGCAGGAGGCCGACACGAAGGACATCCCCGACGAGTTCGGCGACTTCGCCCTCGCGGCGTCGACGCAGAACAACCGGTTGGGGCTCGCGGCCTACTACCGACGTTCGCGCTTCGAGCTGCTGGGCACGAACGTGTACGCGCTCAAGAAGTCGATGCACGACCGGGTCATGTCGCCGGCGCACGAGCGTCTGCTGGCCATGCACCTGGCCGACCGGCAGAGCGGGCGCGACGTCCTGATCGGATCGTTCCACGCGGCTCCGCTGACGGCCACCAACGCCCTGCGGAAGAAGCAGGTCGAGTCGGCGCACCGCCTCATGCGCTCGCTCGCGCCGGGCGTGCCGATGCTGATGGTGGGCGACTTCAACTACCCGTGGTTCCACGGAGGTCTGCGCAGGCACATCGAGCGGGACGGCTTCGTGCTGACGCGCAGCTCGACCCCGACCTACCTCGGCTACAAGTACGTCAAGGGCCACTTCGACTTCGCCACGAGCTACGACCTCAAGATCGAGGACGTCGTCACGTTGCCCGCCGGCGTCAGCGACCACCGTCCCATCCTGGTGCGCGCCCAGGGGCTCTGACGGGCCGGTCCCCGACGCCTCCGCGCCGATGCTCCCGGTCCTCCCGTGACGCGACGACGGGCCCGGTCACCTCTCGGTGGCCGGGCCCGTCGTCGTCGGAGGGCGGAGACCGCAGGAGGCGCGGTGCGGCCGTGAGCCCCACCGCGCCTCCTGCAGGTCGTCGCGCCTCGGGCGCCGGGACGGCCTAGGCCGCGAGGGCCAGTTCGCGCGTCTCGACGGTCGAGGCCTGCACGATGGTGCGGCTCGGCTCGTGACGCCAGCTGCGGCCCGGGATGACCCAGCCGGCGGCACCGTGGACGGTGACCGTCGCGCCGGGGCGGACCGCGGCCGCCACGTCGTCGCGCCAGGCGCGGACGGCGAACTCGGTGCCGCGGTCGTCGACGACGACGAACTCGACGAGACGGGCGGTGGTCAGGGTGGGCACGGTCGTGACCGTGCCGGTGATGCTGATGATGTCGTTCATGATGCTCGATTTCGATGTGTGCTCTGTGCTGCGACAGAATCCGTGGGACGACCCGCCGGGTGGGCGGTCGTGGTCCGCCAGGAGGCGGTGGTCGGGCCTGCGGAGACGGCGGCCGGAGAAGTAGGGCAACGACGATCGGTGGTCGTCGTGCGCATCCGGCGAGGTCGTCTCGCGAGGCTTTTCGGGCAGTGAACCGGTGTGGACTCGGTCGTCACCGCACGGGGACCCTGTGAGAAGAGGGGCCCAAGCGACTCATGACTGTAACACGCCCGGGGTACATGCGCCAGGGCTTCCTCGGAAGGCTCGGCGGGGGTCGGTGGTTGGCTCTACACATGACCACGATCCCCACCATCACCCTGAACAACGGAATCCAGATCCCCCAGCTCGGGTTCGGCGTCTACCAGGTCGACCCGGCCGAGACGAAGGACGCCACCCTCACCGCCTTCGAGGTCGGCTACCGCCACATCGACACCGCCGAGATGTACGGCAACGAGGCGGGCGTCGGCGAGGCCATCGCCGAGAGCGGCATCGACCGCGGCGAGATCTTCGTCACCTCGAAGCTCAACAACGGCTTCCATAAGCGTGACGACGCGCTGAAGGCGTTCGACGGCACGCTCGACGCCCTCAAGCAGGACTACGTCGACCTCTTCCTCATCCACTGGCCGCTGCCCGGCATCGACGTCGACTACGTCGAGACCTGGAAGGCCATGGAAGAGATCCACGCCAGCGGACGGGCCAAGTCGATCGGCGTCTCGAACTTCCAGCAGGCGCACCTCGAGCGCATCCTCGACGAGGGTTCGGTCGTGCCGGTCGTCAACCAGATCGAGGTGCACCCGTACCTCACCCAGGACGCCCTCCGCGAGTTCGGCGTCTCGAAGGGCATCCACACCGAGGCCTGGTCGCCCATCGCCCAGGGCGGCGTGCTGAAGGACGAGACCATCACCGAGATCGCCGAGCGCGTCGGCAAGACGACCGCCCAGGTGACGTTGCGCTGGCACATCCAGCGGGGCGACATCGTCTTCCCGAAGTCGGTCACCCGTTCGCGCGTCGAGGAGAACTTCGACCTGTTCGACTTCGAGCTGACGGACGCCGACGTCGCCGCGATCACCGCCCTGAACAAGGACGAGCGCACCGGCCCGAACCCGGACGAGTTCAACTACATCCCCAGCTGATCCCCTGATCGGCACGGTGTCGCGTCACGGCGGCATCGGGCATCGAGGCCGGGCCGACACGTCGTCACGACGCGTCCGCCCGGCCTCGTCGCGTCGGGGCCTCCGTCGAGGGCTAGTACGATCGACGTTCCCCCAGAACACGACCGGACCCGGAGGGCGTGACACGGTGCGACGGACTGTCGGCGTCCTACGCCTGCTCGCGGCCGCCGTCGGCGTGGTCGCGCTCGTCGCCGACTTCGTCTACGTCCTCGGTTTCAGCACCTTCAGCTCGATCAACTACTTCAGCTACTTCACGCAGCAGAGCAACATGGCCAACGTGGTCGTCCTCGCGACCGCGGGGGCGCTCCTGCTCGTCGGTCGACCGGAACCCGGCTGGTTCGCCGCCGTCCACGCCCTGGTCAGCACCTACGTGATCGTGTCGGGCATCGTGTTCGGCATCATCGTCGCCGAGTCGGCGAGCCACGACTACCGCATCGAGGTGCCGTGGTCGAGCCAGCTGCTGCACTTCGTGATCCCGACCTTCGTGCTCGTGGACTGGGTGCTCGCCCCCGACCGGCCCCGGGTGCGCTGGCGCGTGGTCTCGGTCGTCCTGGTCTTCCCGCTGCTCTGGGGCGTCTTCACGATCGTCCGTGGCGCCGACGTCGGCTGGTACCCGTACTTCTTCCTCGATCCGGCCCAGGTGACCTGGCCGGGTGAGTTCGTCCTCTACAACGGCATCGCGCTGGGGACGATCGTCGGGGTGATCGTCGCCCTCGTCGCCCTGAGCCACGTGCGGCCGCACGCCCGAAGGTCGCGGGGCCGCGAGCCGGAGTCGTCGACGCGCACCGCGCCTCCTGCGGTCACGCGACGAGGAGGCGCGGGTCAGGCCGTCGGGTCGGCCGACGGTTCGTCGGTGGGCGCCGGCGACCCCTCGGCCACGAGGTCGAGGTAGGGCGCGAGGCTGCGCATCGCGGCGGCCACGGCGTCGTCGTCGTCGAGGTCGGCGACGGCCGAGGCCGCCTCGCCGCCCGTCAGGGCGAGCAGCAGCGGAGCACCGGTGGCCGGCAGGAGGTTCACGAAGAGCCGGTAGGGCGCCTCGTCGTCGAGCACGGCCCAGACGGTCGCCTGCGTCGACCAGAAGGCCTCGTCGAAGCGCAGCCAGAGCACCTCGCGGGTGCCGACGCCGAGGGCCTCGATCGCGTCGGCGTGCGTGGACGGCAGCTCGGGCGAGAACTCGGGGACCCCGGACTTGAGCACGCCGAGAGGGATCGTCGACACGGCGCGGTCCACCGAGAGCGACTCTCCGGTGGCGAAGCGGAGCCCCACGCCCTGGTCGCCGTACTGCAGACGCACCACGTTGCTGTCGCGCAGCACGTCGAGCCCGTCGAGCAGACCGGCGACGAAGCCGGAGAGGCCGCCCGTGACGAGCGTCGCGCCGGTGGGCAGCAGGTCGGCCGAGGGGGCGTCGCCGAGCGCGGCGGCGGCGAGGTCGTCGGCCCCCGCGCCCCACCGGGCGGGCAGCAGGTCGTCGAGGACGAGCGCGAGCCGGTCGGCGTCCGAGACGCCGTCGGGGCCGGGGACGAAGGAGACCTGGTCGGCCCCGGACCCCGCTAGGGCGTCGGTGACGCTCGTGGCGGCGTCGGCGTCGGCCCCGGTGGTGGTGCCGGTGCCGGTGCCGGTGTCGCTCGAGCCGGCTCGGGCGGAGGCCCAGGACGCCGCCCGGTCGAGCCGGTCGACGGCGTCGCCCGCCGAGTCGACCGTGCCGTCGGACGTGCGGACCTCGAGGGTGTCGTCGAGGGGGCGGGTGCGGACCCGGGCCAGCGCGAGCGCGGCCTCGAGCGCGACCGCCCCCGAGCCCTCGAGCAGACCCACGCCGAGCTCGACCGGGAAGGGCCAGTCGTCGTCGCGGACGCTGTGCACCCGGCCGCCGACCCTGCCCCTGGCCTCGACGACGACGACGTCGTAACCCCGCTCGACCAGCGAACGTGCGGCCGTCGCCCCGGCGATGCCGGCCCCGATGACGGCGATGCGCTCGTCGGTCGCGGCGACCTCGGCGACCTGGGCGGCCACGTCGAAGCCCGACTGACGGGCCCCGTAGACCGTGCCGCCCATCGAGGCGGCCACCGCCTCACCGGCGAAGAAGAGCCGGTCGTCGATCGGGGTGCCGAGCAGGCGGCGATCCGCGTCGGTCGTGCCCGGGGTGAGATGGCTCGTCGCCCCGAGCGCGTAGGGGTCGTCGCCCCACGAACTGCGACGGAAGGCGGCGGGGGCGATCGTCCCCGGCGCAGCGGCGGACGGGCTGGTCGTCGGGGTCGGCGCGGCACCGGTCGGCGACGGACTGCCGGTGGGCGTCGGCGCACCCGTCGTGCAGGCGGTCAGCACGAGGACCGCGGCCCCCGAGACCGAACCCGTCAAGAACGCTCGTCGACTGATGCCCATGGTGCGCCCATTCTCGCAGCCGGGGCGGGCGTCCGCTCGCGTCTCGGCGGGGTACCGGGCCTGGAGCCGCGCCTCCGGGGGGTCCCGCGGTCGTGGGTCGCGCCTCCCGGGGTCATCAGTGGTCGTCGGTCGGGCCTCCCGGAGCGGTGGGTCGCGCCTGCCGGGGACGCCCGGGTCGCGAGTCGCGCCTCCCAGGGCCCGCCGCGCCTCCTGGCCGTGTCGACGGCCGTCAGGCGTCGACGGTCTCGAGGAACGTGCGCAGCAGGTCGGTCACCTGGTCGACGGGCAGGAGGGACGACGCGTGGTCCTGGCCGACGAGCGAGTAGAAGACGGCGGCGGGCATGCGCCGCGCGGCCTCTTGCGACTCGCGGTGACGGTCGACGTCACGCGTGCCCGCGAGCAGGAGCGTCGGGACCTCGACCGAGTCGAGCTGCGCCACGGTCAGGCCGCCACCCGTCTCGGCGGCTGTGAAGAACGCGGCCAGGGCGGCCGGGTCGTCCTGCATGAAGGCGAGACGCGTCTCGGGGTCGATGGGGCGGCCGATCGTCTCACCCCAACGGTCGACGAAGCGGGCCATGCCGCCGGTCGTGAGCGCGTCGTGCCAGTCGGGCGTGAAGGTCGCACCGATGTTGCCGTTCATCGGAGCCCAACTGCCACCGATCGTGGTCAGCGTGCGGAGCCTGCCGGGCTCGTTCGCCGCCATCGACAGGCCGATGCGCGCGCCGAACGAATAGCCGACGTAGTGCGCCGGCTCGAGCCCCGTCGCGTCGAGGACGGCGGCGACGTCGCCGCGGTGGAGCTCCATCGAGTACGACCCCGCGTCGTGGGGCTTGCCGCTCTTGCCGTGGCCCCGCATGTCGAGGGCGACCACGGTGAAGTCGCGCTGCAGGTCGCGCAGGTAGCCGAGGCCGCGCCAGGTGCCGCGCGAGAGGCCCGAACCGTGCACGAGCACCAGGGGAGGGCCGTCGCCGTCCACCTCGTAGGCGATCTCGGTGCCGTCGACGGGGTTCGGGGTGCTCGCGCGCATCCGGCCAGTCTGGCAGTGCCCGGTGGTCGGCGCGGGTTGTGGTCGTAGTGCTCGCTGCGCACGTTCTGCGCGTTCTGCTCGTCCGGCCTGCACGCCCTGCACGCTTGCCCGTCTGCGTGTCTGCCTGCCTGTCTGCGTGTCTGCCTGCCTGTCTGTGTGTCTGCCTGTCTGCCTGTCTGCCTGTCTGTGCGCCTGCCTGCCCGCCTGTCTGCCTGCCTGTGTGCCTTCCTGCCTGCCTGCCTCGGGCTCAGCCTGCCGGCCTCTCTGTCTGTCAGCTGGTCGACCCGTGCCTGCACGCCTGTTCGTGAGCGGGCCGAGCTGCCTGCGCGTGTGCGTGCTGACCTCCTCTGCCTGCCCTCCCCCCTCGGCGGCGCCGACCGTCGGCAAGTCCTGCGCCGTGTTCACGATCGGCCGGGTCGACCAGCATCGGCGGCACGGGCTGGGTCGTGGCGGTGGAATTGTCGACCCGGTGGCACCCATCGGCCCTCGGCGGCGCCGACCGTCGGCAATTCCTCCGCCGTGTCCACGATCGGCCGTGTCGACCAGCATCGGCGGCACGGGCTGGGTCGTGGCGGTGGAATTGTCAACCCGGTGGCACCCCCGATCCACCCTCAACCGATTTCTGGGACGGTTTGCCCTGGCAGCGGCTCGGCTCAGCTGCGCCCGAGCGAGGCGACGTCTGGTCGGCCGACGGGTGACCGGGGCAGGCTGGGGTCATGATGGACGCATGGACGGCCGCGCAGATCCGCCAGGCGGAACGTCCTCATCTCGAAGCGGGCGAACCGCTCATGCAACGGGCAGCCGACGGGCTGGCAGGTGTCGTCCGGGAGGTGCTGCACGCTTCTCGTGCTCGCCGTGGGGTCCGTGCCGCCCGCGTGCTGCTGCTCGTGGGCAGCGGCAACAACGGGGCCGACGCCCTCTACGCGGGGGAGTCCCTCGCTCGCGAACTCGTGCCGTCGGGGGGCGTCGTGACCGTGGTGCCCGTGGGGACGCGCATGCACGAGGAGGCATTGGCCGCCGCGCTCGGGGCTGGAGCCGTCCTCGGCGACGTCCCATCCTGGAGCGACCAGGCGGTCGTCTCCGAGATGCTCCCCGGGTACGACGTGGTGCTCGACGGTCTCGTCGGGACGGGCTCTGACGGGCCCGGCTTGCGGGGCGACGCCCTCCGCGTCGTGACGGCCATGCTCGGTGCCGGTACCGGTACCGGTGCCGGTGCCGGTATCGGTACCCGTTCTTCGGATTCGCCGGTCGTGGTCGCCGTGGACGTGCCGAGCGGGATCGGCGTGGACGACGGAGCCGTCCCCGACCCGCTCGTCGTGCTCGCCGCGGACGTCACCGTGACCTTCGGCGGGTGCAAGGTCGGGCTGCTCGTCGCCCCGGCGTCGCGTCTCGCGGGTCGCCTGGTGCTCGTGGACATCGGCATCGGGCCAGACCTGTCACGACTCAGGCCGGCGCTGTGCGCTCCCTGACCCTTGTCACTCCGTCCCGCCACTCCGACCGCGACGGCAACTCCTGACCGCGGTCGACGCCCGCGGGCCGGCCACCACGACCACGGCAGCACCCGGGCGACGGAGGGGAGTTGGCGACAGGGCGACGCATCACGTCGCCGTCGACGTGGCGACCGGGACGCCGACGTCTCCTCCCGAGGGGCGAACGGTCCAACTCCGTGCACAACGGAGGCGCCGCCTCCGCGATCTCGTCGACATCTCCGACACTGTCGCATCCCATGACCACGATCGCCGAACTCGTCGCCTCTGCCGGGGGACTCCTGCACAAACGCGACCTGGTCGCGCACGGGGCCACCGACCGTCACCTGACCAGCGCCGTCCGGTCAGGCAGCGTCAGCAGACCCAGGCGGGGGTGGTACTCGACCTGGCCGAAGGGCGACCCTCGCCACGTGGCGGTGGCTGTCGGCGGTCGGCTCACGGGAGCATCCGCTCTGCACTTGCTCGGGGCCTGGTCGTGGCGTCGGCCGCCCGTCACCGTGTCGGTGCCCCAGACGGCGTCACGCCTCCGGCGACGCCGCGGAGCGAGGGTCGTGTGGGACTCGCTCGACCTGAGCGACCGGGGCTCGACCTGGGCGGTCGATCCTCGTGACGCCCTCGCCCGTGCGGTCATCGACGCCGACTCGTTCGAGGACGCCGTCCTGCTCGTCGACTGGGCCCGCGAGGCGGGCATCGTCTCGGACGACGACGACGCGGCCGAGGTGCTGTCCCGTCTCCGAGCGGACGCCGCCGGGCTCGCGGCCTGGAGCGAAGGAGGCGCGGAAAGCATCCTCGAGAGCGTCGCCGGCACGAGATTCCGACGTGCCGGGCACCACGTCGTGCGACAGGTGCCCATCAAGGGAACGAACAAGGTCATCGACATGGTGGTCGACGGAATCATCGGCCTCGAGACCGATGGGCGGGCCCACCACGCCGATCGGTTCGAGAAGGACCGGGCCAAGGACTCCGACATCGCCCGGAGCGGCCGGATTCCGTTCCGGGCCAGCGCCCGCATGGTCAGGGACCGGTGGCGATCGACTGCGGATGCCGTCGACGCCCTCATCCACATGGCGGGTGGCGCCAGGCCCGTGGCGGAAGTCGGCAACTCCTCGTTGCCGCGGGTGCTCGGGCCCCGGGGGCGCAGGCGCTGGCGCCTCGCCATGCCGCGGCAGGGCATCGGGCAGGAGTTGCCGACGGTCGTGTGCTGACCGAATGGACGGACGCGCGGGGTCTCGGCGGGGCGAGTGCGGGCGGTGGGGAGCTGATGGCGCGAAGTGCTGACGGTGTGACGTGTCGGCGGTACGGGCTGCACCCGACCGCCGGGCACGGACCGATGACACCACGGCCGCATCATCGGCAGGTGGGTGCCGGCCCACCTCGGCGACCCGGAACGCCGGGACGCCGAAGTCAGCCCCGGGGGGACTGCTTCGACGGTGGCACGACCGAGAGGGGAGTCGTGATGGTCTCGAGCGACTTGCGTGCCGCGTCCACGCCGAAGAGAAGGGCGATGACGCCGCCGACGAGCATGACCCCCGCCCCGAGGAAGTACCCGCCGGTCAACGGGCCCCGGTCGCTCCCGTCGCCGATGAGTGCTCCGTACAGGCTGGGCGCGACGGCCCCGACGATCTGGCCGAGGGCGAAGAAGTACCCGATCACCTGACTGCGCAGTTCGAGCGGGAAGATCTCACTGACCGTCAGGTAGGCAGATGACGCTCCTGCCGACGCGAAGAAGAACGAGACGCTCCAGAAGGCGGTCTGGGTCGCCGCGTTCAAGACGTCCGCCTGGAATAGGACGGCGGACACGGCGAGGACGACTGCCGACACGGCGTACGTCAGGAAGATCATCTGGCGCCGTCCCCAACTGTCGAACAGGGGACCGAGCACGAGCGGGCCGAGCAGATTGCCCACGGCGAAGATCAGGAAGAAGTACTGGGTGCTGCTGGGGCTCGTGCCGTAGAAGTTCTGCAGCACCAGCGCGTACGTGAAGAAGATCGCGTTGTAGAGGAACGACTGGGTGATCATCATCGCGGCGCCGACGAAGGTCCGTTTGGGGTAGTCACGCACCAGGGTGCGGATGATCGTCCCGAAGCTGATGCGTCCCGCCGCCACCACCTCGATGGCCTGGTCGTCCGACACCGGCGAGAGGTGATCGGTGCCCTTGTCGCGCTCGACGCGAGCCTCGATGCCGTCGACCGTGGCCTCGGCCTCCTGCTCGCGACCGTGGGTCATCAGCCACCGGGGGCTCTCGGGGATGTGTCGCCGCAGGTAGATGATGGCGAGCCCGAGCACCGGCCCGATGAAGAACCCGATGCGCCAGCCGACGTTCTCGGCGAAGAGGTCGGGGTTCAACAGGAAGATGTTGGCGGTGGCGCCGAGGGCCGCCCCGCCCCAGTAGGTGCCGTTGATCGCGATGTCGACGCGGCCGCGGTACTTCGAGGGGATGAGTTCGTCGATCGCCGAGTTGATCGCGGCGTACTCGCCGCCGATGCCCGCACCGGCGAAGAATCGGAACACGGCCAAGAACGCGAAGTTCGGCGCCAGGCCGGCGATGGCACTCGCCACGAGGTAGATCGCGAGCGTCAGGATGAAGAGCTTCTTGCGCCCCAGGCTGTCCGCCATGCGCCCGAAGATCAGCGCGCCGAACACCTGGCCGACGAGGTAGATCGTTCCCAGCAGGCCGACCTCCGCCGCGGTCAGGCCCAGGTCGGCCTGGAATCCGGCCGACGCCACGATCTGGATCTCGAGCCCGTCGAGCACCCAGGAGAAGCCGAGACCGACGACGATCGACCAGTGGAACCGCGTCCAGGGGAGCCGGTCCATGCGGGCGGGTACCAGGCTCCTGGTCGCTCCGGACGAGGTGGCGGGTGTGCTGGTCATGGGTCGGCCTCCCGGTGATGCGACGACGGGTGCGAGGTGTGCAACTGTGCACGATCTGCACGTGCACGGACGCTACTCGCGCGCGACGTTCCTGTCCGCGAGCGTGCCCGGAGCCCGGCACCGTCCGCCTCGGGCCGGTGCCCGTCGGCAACGCAGGGCTTCCGAGGAGAGACGGGCCGACCGCGGGGCAGTCGCCAGTCGGCGCGCCGCACCGGTCAGGAATTCGCCGCACATCCAGGTCGGCAGGCAGGTCGCCGCGCAGCCGCGCCGACGGCTGATCGTCGGACGGAGGCGCACGTCGGGAACGCAGGACCACAGGGCGGCACGGACCGTGACGGCGGCGACACGAGGCCGACGCCCGTCACGAGTCAGGAGTTGCCGACCGGTGGGGGCTCCGGGTGGGTGTTCGCGCCGGGCGCGGGTGTGGGCACGTGCACCGGCGCCGTTACGGGTGGACGGGCGCCGGGTCCGGCACAGGCGCCCCGTCGTCAGCGGGCGATGACCGACTCGGCCGCCCCGCCGACAGCGGGCGACGACCGACTCGGCGCCCCGGCGTCAGTGGGCGACGACCGGCTCGGCGCCCTCGACCACGGGTGGGCGGCGGACGAAGAACGACCCGACGACGGCGAACACCGAGATGATCGCCCCGACGAGGAAGGCCGCGCGGACGCCCGCTCCCGTCGCCGCGACGCCGACGCCCGACTGGCTGGCGGCGGCGGTGGCGGCGAGCGTCATCACGGTGACGAACACGGCCGTTCCCGCGGCGCCGGCGAGCTGCTGCACCGTGCCGACGATCGCGCTGCCGTGCGAGTAGAGGTTCGACGGCAGCGAGCCGAGGCCCGAGGTGAACAGCGGCGTGAACATGAACGCCAGGCCGATGCTGAGGGCGACGTGCGCCGCCAGCACCATCGGGATGGGCGTCGACTCGGACACCGTCGACATGAACCACAGCACCGCGCTGACGAGCGTCGTGCCGGGCACGAGCAGGACGGTCGGCCCGTAGCGGTCGAACAGGCGGCCGACGACGGGTGAGAGCAAGCCCTGCACGAGACCGCCGGGCAGCAGCAGCAGGCCGGTGGCGAGCGGGTCGAGGCCGTGCACGTTCTGCAGGTAGATCGGCAGCACGATCAGCGTGCCGAAGAGGGCGATCATGCCGACGCCGAGCACCGAGGCCGAGATGGTGAAGGTGCGCGAGCGGAAGGTCCGCAGGTCGAGCAGAGCGCGGTCACGACGCTGCAGCGACCGCTGGCGCAGCACGAAGGCGACCAGCGCCAGGACGCCGACGGCCAGGGGGACCCATGCGGGGACGGCCGCCTCCGCGCCCTCGCCGATCGAGCTGAGCCCGAAGACGATCCCGCCGAAGGCGAAGGCCGAGAGGATCACCGAGGTGACGTCGAGCGGCACCTTCTTCGGCGTGGTGACGTTCTTGACGCGGGCCGCGCCGAGGGCGAGGGCGGCCAGCGCGATCGGCAGCACGAGGATGAACATGAAGCGCCACTCGAGCACGCTCAGGATGACTCCCGAGATCGTCGGCCCGATGGCCGGCGCGACCGAGATGACGATCGAGATGTTGCCCATCGTGCGGCCCCGGGTCGCCGGCGGCACGAGGGTGAGCACGGTCGTCATGAGCAGCGGCATCATGATGGCCGTGCCCGAGGCCTGGACGACGCGGCCGAGCAGCAGCACGCCGAAGCCCGGTGCGACGGCCGAGATGGCCGTGCCGAGGCTGAACAGGCTCATGGCCGTGATGAACACGGGTCGGGTGTTGAAGCGCTGCAGCAGGAACCCCGTGATCGGGATGACCACGGCCATGGTGAGCATGAAGCCCGTGGTCAACCACTGGCCCGCCGTGACCGTGATGCCGAGGTCGCGCGTCAGGCTGGGCAGCGCGACGCCCATGATCGTCTCGTTGAGGATGACCACGAACGCCGACACGAGCAGCAACCCGATGACGAGCTTGTTGCGGGCGTCGGTCGCGGCCTGGCCGCCGTCGGCGCCCGAGGCGTCGGCTCCGTGGGCGTTCGACGTCGAGGTCGGTGACGCGCCCGGGACGGTGGTCGGCGCGGGCGAGAGGTCGTTGCTCAAATGGGGCTCCTCGGAGGTGACGGCGGGTGTGCCTGTGCGGCTGAACGTACGAGACGGTCCGGTTCTTCCCGATCCGTCACGATCGCCGCGCCGTCACCCCGAGGAGGCGCGGTGCGGGTCGGTCAGACGTCGCGTCGCTTCACGAGTGCGAAGGCCACGGCGAAGAGCACGACGACCCAACCGGCCAGGACGAGCAGGGCCGTCCAGGGCTCGAGTGCCCAGGCGCCCTCGGGCACGGGCAGCATGGTCGCGGACCGCCCGTCCACGACGTAGTCGTAGAGGCGAGCGCTGGCGTTCGGCGGGATGATCTCGTTCAGGTTGTAGAGCCACACCGAGTCGTTGGCCGTCATGAAGAGCTGCAGCACGATCGGCAGGACGAACACGATGCCGACGGCGGAGGCGATGGCGCCCGCGCCGTTGCGGATGATGGCGCCCAGGGCGAGGGCCATCATGCCGATGGCCGCGACGGAGACGGCGGCACCCAGGACGGTCTTCCAGAGTGCGACGTCGGCGAAGTCGACCGAGATGTCGTGCAGCGGCAGGATCGCGCTGTTGACGAGGAGCGACACCACGAGCCCGATGAATGACACGACGAACAGGGTCACGGCGACGACGATCAACTTGGCGACCAGGGCGGCACCGCGGCGGGGAACGGCCGTGAAGGTCGAGCGGATCATGCCGGTGCCGAACTCGCCCGTGATGACGAGAGCCCCGAGGATCGAGGCGACCAGCTGACCGAAGACGACGCCGACCGTGACCGACTGCGCCACCACGGCCTGCTGCTGTTCACGCGTCGCGCCGTCGAGGGCGAAGAAGCCGGCGCTGGTCGAGAACAGGGCGCCGAAGGCCACGATGACGGCCACCATGACGGCCAGGCACCACCACGTCGACCGGAGGGTGCGGAGCTTGATCCACTCGCTGCGCAGCACGCCCCCGAAGGAGAGTCTGGAGGCGGGAGGTGCGGGCCGGTCGAGGTGGCGGGTGGGTGTCGTGGCGGTCATCGGGTCGCTCCCTGGGGGGTCTGCGTGTCGGGGGCGACGTGGCTGCCCGACGCCGCGCCTCCTGCGTGGTACTCGACGGAGTCCTGCGTGAGGGTCATGTACGCGTCCTCGAGCGAGCGGACGAGGGGGGTGAGTTCGTGCAGCACGACGCCCGACGAGGCGGCGAGGTCGCCGACCCGCTCGGCGGTGACGCCGCGCAGCTCGACCACGCCGGGCTCGACGGCCGTGACGGCGACGTCGGGGCCCCGCAGCAGCGAGACGAGGTGGTCGGCGTGCGGGCTGCGGACGCGGACGGCGTCGCCCGAGGCCTGCGAGATGACGTCCGCGACGGGGGAGTCGGCGAGCACCTTGCCCCGCCCGAGGACGATGAGGTGGTCGGCGGTCTGCGCCATCTCGCTCATGAGGTGCGACGAGAGGAAGACCGTGCGGCCCTCGCTCGCGAGGAAGCGGGCCAGGGTGCGCACCCAGACGACGCCCTCGGGGTCGAGGCCGTTGACGGGCTCGTCGAGGATCACGGTGGCGGGGTCGCCGAGCAACGCTGCGGCGATGCCGAGGCGCTGACCCATGCCGAGCGAGAAGCCGCCGACCCGCTTCTTCGCCACCGACTCGAGGCCGGTCAGGGCGATCACCTCGGCCACGCGCTTCTTGCCGATGCCGTGCGTGGCACCCATGGCCAGCAGGTGGTCGTGGGCGCTGCGGCCCGTGTGCACGGCCTTGGCGTCGAGCAGGACGCCGACCTCGTGCAGCGGGGCCGCGTGGTCGGCGAAGCGCTTGCCGTTGACCGTCACGCTGCCGCGGGTGGGTCGGTCGAGGCCCACGATCATGCGCATGGTGGTCGACTTGCCGGCGCCGTTCGGGCCGAGGAACCCGGTGACCAGGCCGGGGCGGACCGTGAAGGTGGCGTCGTCGAGTGCGCGCTTGTCTCCGTAGATCTTGGTGAGGTTCCGGGCTTCGATCATCGCGTGCGTCCTGTCGTCGGCATGCTGGGGGGTGTCCGCATCGCCCCAGGCTAGGTGCGTGGCGTGCGCGGGGGCATCCCCCGCCCGGCCGAGACCGCCGGATGACGGCCTGGTCCGCTCGGCGGACGCCGCGCCGCAGGGTCGACCCGTTAGGGTCGTCCCTCATGATCGCCGACGCCCTGCTCGCCGCCCTGCCCGCCTCCACCGGCGGGGGGTTCGTCCTGTTCAACCCGGACGAGTTGCTGCCTGCCCTCGGACCCTGGGCGCTCGCCGGCATCTCGTTGATGGTGTTCGTCGAGTCGGGCGTGCTCTTCCCCTTCCTGCCGGGGGACTCCCTCCTCTTCACGGCGGGCGTGCTGCACGAGGCGCTGGGCCTGCAGGTCTGGGTGATCGCGCTGTGCGCCTTCGTCGCCGCGGTGCTGGGCGACCAGGTCGGGTACCTCCTCGGCAACCGCTTCGGCCGCCGCCTCTTCACGGACGACGCCCGCATCCTCAAGACCGCCTACCTCGAGCGCGCCGAGGCGTTCTTCGCGAAGTACGGGGGCACGAGCCTGATCCTCGGGCGGTTCGTCCCGATCGTCCGCACGTACGTCCCCCTCGCGGCCGGCACGGCGGGCTACCGGTACCCGAAGTTCCTCCTCTTCAACGTCACGGGGGCGTTCCTCTGGGCCGTGGGCATGACCGTCCTCGGGTCGTTGCTCGGCGGCATCCCGTTCATCCGCGACCACATCGACGTGCTCGCCGTCGTGCTCGTCGCGCTCTCGGTGGTGCCGATCGCCCTCCACGCCCTGCTGGCCTGGCGTCGGTCGCGCCGCGAGGCCGCCCTCACCGAACTGCGCACGGCCGACGTCGGCGACGACCCGGGCGCCGTGCCCGGCTCGGCCGGCCGCCCCGAGTGACGGCGACCCCGCTCGGCTCGGTCGACGACCTCGTCGCCCGCGCCCTCGCGGTCCACGCCAGAGCGCAGGAGGCGCGGCTCGGCTCCTCGCCGCACCGCGCGTCGTCCTCCGGGCCGGCTCCGACGCCCGTCCGCACCCTGATCGGCGTCGCGGGCGAACCGGGTGGCGGCAAGAGCACGGCTGCCGCGGCCGTCGTCGAGGGGCTCTCGCGCGTGGGCGTGCGGGCCGTCGTCGTGCCGATGGACGGCTTCCACCTGGCCGGTGCGACGTTGGCCCGGCTCGGCCGCCTCGACCGCAAGGGGGCGATCGACACATTCGACGCCGAGGGCTACCTGGCCCTGCTGCACCGTCTGCGGACGAGCCGGTCGACGGTCTGGGCACCCGAGTACGTCCGCGGGGTCGAGGAGTCGATCGGGGGCGCGATCGAGGTCGACGCGCGCGTCGAGGTCGTGGTCAGCGAGGGCAACTACCTGTTGGCCGAGCTCGCCCCGTGGCCCGACGTGAGGTCGGCGTTCGACGAGGTGTGGTTCGTCGACACCCCGGCCGCGCTCCGGCGACGGTGGCTGGTCGCGCGTCACGTCCGGTTCGGCATGACGCCCGAGGCGGCCGAGGCCTGGGCGGCCGGACCGGACGAGGTCGCCGCCCGGCTGGTCCGCTCCACCCGGGGCCGGGCCGACGCCGTCGTCGACGCGGGCAGCCTCTGGCCCGACGCCTGACCCCGCCGCCCGCCGCCCGCCGGTCCCGCCCAGCCCGATCGCCCGTCGTCGCCCGCCTCGCGCCTCCGCCCCGGGGCGGCGGTGTCGGAGGCCCACCGTAGGGTGGACGATCATGCGCTTGTTGTTGATCCGCCACGGTCAGACGCCCGACAACGTCGAGGGGAAGCTCGGCACCGTCGCCCCGGGGGTCGGGCTCACCGACCTCGGGCGGCGCCAGGCGGAGGCGCTCCCCGCCGCCCTCGCCGACGAGACGATCGGCGCCCTCGCCGTCAGCACGCTCGTCCGCACGCAGCTCACGGCTGCGCCCTTCGCCGACGCCCGGGGGCTCGCCCCCGTGGTGCTCGACGGGCTGCGCGAGGTTAGGGCGGGCGACCTCGAGGGCCGGAGCGACACCGACGCGGTCACGGCCTACGTCGGTCGCGTGTTCTCCTGGACGTCGGGCGACCTCGACGCCCGGGTGCCCGGCTCCGAGGACGGGCACGAGTTCTTCGCACGGTACGACTCCGCCCTCGCCGAGCTCGTCGCGGCGGGCGAGCGCGACGGGCACGAGACGGTCGCCGCCGTCAGCCACGGTGCGGCCATCCGTGCCTGGGTCGGCTCGCGGGCCGTCAACGCCGACGACGAGTTCATCCGTCGGCACCTGCTCGAGAACACGGGCGTCGTCACGCTCGAGGGCACGCTCGACCGCGGCTGGCGTCTGCAGACGTGGCAGGGCCTGCCCGTCGGCGGCGCTGAGCTGCTCGACCTCGACGCCCCCGACCCCACGGGCGAGTCGTACTGACCGCCTCCGTCGTCGTCGGCGAGCAGCGGTCCGAGGCCACGGACGCGACCTCGACGACCGGCTAGGCGAGCAGACGTTCGAGCGCGGGGCCCGAGAACTTGCCGTCGGGGTCGACCTCGCGCACGAGCGCGGCGAAGTCGTCCAGGCGCGGGTAGGCCGCCCGGATCGACGCCGGAGGCAGGGCCGACAGCTTGCCCCAGTGCGGCCGCGGGGTGAACGGGGCCAGCGCCTCCTCGACGCGGGGGATCAGGGCGCCGACCTCGGCCGGGTGCTTCTTCCAGGTGAAGGCGATCGCGAGGCTGTCGCGGGGCGTCGGGCTCAGCCAGAGCGGATCGCCCGCGACCGTGCGGGTCTCGCAGGTGTGGAGGTGCGGACGCAGGGTGTCGCCCAGTCGCTGCACGGCGCGGAGGGCGGCCGGCCCGTCCTCGAGCGCGACGAAGTGTTCGCTCTGCAGCTCGGAGCCCACCGACGGCGTCGCGTCGATGCGGAAGTGCGGCAACCGGTCCGCCCACGAGCCGACGCTGCCGTCCATCGGCGTCGACTTCGTGCCGGTCACCTCGGCGTGCTCGTCGACGGGGGCCGGACGGGCACCCCAGAGCTCGCGGGGCATCGAGACGTCCGCGAGGCCGTCGGGCACGCGTGACTTCACCAGGACCTCGCGGATGCGGTGGTCGAACTCGTGGAAGAAGCTGACGCTGTAGCCCGCGCCGAACACGTCGAGCAGGTGGTCGTCGACGCTGGTCCAGGGCAGGTCGACGTACGTGTCCTGGCGCATCCGGAACCCGGGCTGCACGTCGAGCGTCACCCGCACGACGACACCGAGGGCGCCGAGCGCCACGACGCTGCCGTCGAACGGCGGCTCCCCCCGACGGACGGTGCGCAGCGACCCGTCCGGTCCGACGATCTCGAGCGCCGAGACCGCGCTCGCCAGGCTGCCGAGGCCGAGACCCGAGCCGTGCGTGCCGGTCGCGATCGCCCCGCCCACCGAGATGTGCGGCAGCGACCCCATGTTGAGCAGCGCGAGCCCGTGGCGGTCGAGGTGGCGGGCGACGACGGCGTAGTTCGTGCCCGCACCGACCGTGACGCTGCGACCGTCGTCGGAGATCACCGGGTCGGAGGGCAGGGCCGTCGTCGAGACCAGCAGGCCGCGGCCGTCGGCGACGTCGCTGAACGAGTGACGCGTGCCGAGCGCCCGGATGCGGGGGGCCTCGGCGACGAGTCCGCGGAGCTCGTCGAGCGACGTCGGCGTCACGACCTCGGTCGCGCCGTAGCTGAAGCTGTCCGCCCAGTTGCGCTCGTCGCGTCGGGGCGGCCGGAGGGTCTCGTGCGTCGTCGTCACCGGTCGAGTCTCGCACGAGCTCCGGCCGGGTCGGCCGGGCCGCGACGACCCGAGGAGGCGCGGTGCGCGATCGTCGCCCACCGCGCCTCCTCGTGAGGACCCTCCGGCGGCCGGCTCAGGCCGCGATGCCCTCTTCGTCCTCGCGCACCGTGACGCGCTCGTCCGCGAGCCGGGTGCGACGGACGCTCCAGAGGTGCGTGAGCCCGGCGAGGCCGACGCCCACGGCCAGCCAGAGGGCGAGCGTCAGGCCGGCCCGCCCCCAGCCCTGCCCCGGGAAGTACACGATCGACTGGGTGGCGCGCAGCCAGGCCGAGCCGTTCCAGAAGGCGCCGAGGGCACCGAAGAACGGCGGCACGAGCTGCGACGAGAAGACCCCGCCCGAGCTGGTGAAGTTCAGCATGACGAAGAGCATCGTCAGCGCGGGCGTCGTCCAGTGGCGCAGCAGGGGGTGCAGGCCGATGCCGATCACGACGATCGCCGTGACGTACAGCCAGCTGACGAGGGCCACGCCCCACAGCCCGGTGGTGACGATCCGGTAGACCGGACCGACGACGACCGTGCCGACGGCCGCGACGACGGCCGCGGTCACGACGCCGGCGAGGAGGCGCGAGCCGAGGCCCAGCCGGGCGCTCGCCGCCGAGATGGCCGCGGCACTCGCGTACGCACCGACGCTCAGGGCGACGAGCAGGAAGAACAGCCCCTGGCCCGTGGGGTCGCCCCCGCCGCTCGGCACGACGTCGTCGACCTGCAGGGGCAGGCCGAGCCGGTACGCCACCGGTCCGAAGACCTTCTGCAGGACGTTCGCGGTCGTGTCGGAGGCCGCGGACGAGACGTACAGCGTCGCGTCCGTGGCGCCCACCTCGAACGCCCCCGAGATCTCGCGGCTGGTGATCAGTGCCCGGGCGGCGGCCGGGTCCGCCACCGTGCGGACGTCGAGTGCGTCGGGGTCGGCGTCGTTCAGCTGCTGGGCGAAGACCTCGCTCTGCGCCGAGGAGCCCACGACCGCGACGGGGACGTGGTGCGGGGCCGGGTGGCCGAAGGCTCCGAGGTAGGCCAGGGCCATCCCCGTCGCGAGGAAGAGCGGGATGAGCACGTGCAGGGCCAGGGAGCGCCAGGCCGCGGCGTCGGCGCGCGGACGGCGCGCGACGGTCGGACCCACGTGCTGGTGGCCGCGGTGGAGGCGCGGGTCGGGGCGCGACGCCTCGTCGCGTCGCCCCTCGTCGTCGGGGCGGACCCGGTCGTCGGGTCGGTGCAGGGTCAGGTCGGTGGTCGTCACGGTGCTCCTCGTGGTCGGGGGGGCGCCGTTGCCCGATCGGTCGTACAGTTGCATTATGCAACACAAAACGCCGCTCCGCTGTTCCCGATCACCCGTGGCTAGGCTGGGCGCGTGACGGACCAGCGGGGGCAGCAGGGCATCGACACCGTGTACTCCGAGCTCGAGACGGTGTCGCGACGGGCCGTCGCCCGTGCGCGGCACAAGAGTGCTCCCCTGTCGTTCGTCGAGCACTCGCTCGTCACCTTCATCGCCGCGAACCCGGGGTGCCGGGCCACCGACATCGCCGCGGACTTCGGCCTCAACCGGTCGACCGTGTCGCGTCAGCTCGGCGGGCTGGTCGAATTCGGGCTGGTCGAACCCGGGGAGGCGGCCGGCGGCGAGGGACGGCGGGGCCAGGCCCTCGCCCTGACGGACCGCGGGCGTGACCTGCTGGCCCGGTCCGTCGACGCGAACCGGTCCGCCCTGGCCGATCGACTCGCCGGCTGGACGGCCGCCGAGGTCGACGCGCTCGCCGCGGCGTTGCACCGGCTGAACTCGGCCTTCGTCGACTGACCCGTCGCCCACGATCGGGCCCGGCAGGGCTCCGGGGGCGCGCGACGCGACACCCGTCGCCGCGACCCGCGGGGTCCGCCGCACCGCGCCTCCTGGTTTTCGGGGTACAGATCGTGTGACTCGTGTGACTGACGTCATGTCGTGCGATCGCATGTGAACCCCTGACTGGGGACATGCCGATGACGAGAAACCTTGAGGTGCGGGTTTACCCTTCCCGGTTCCGCCCGTAGGCTGATCGGGTTCCCCACCCCCGACGACCGTCGATCCGACGCGTCCTGCGGGCCAGGACCGACCACAGATAGGTGCCCCCTCCGTGACTTCGCCCGTGACCCCGCCCCGCCGACGAGGCATCGCCGCCGCCGCGACGGTGCTGCTCAGCCTGTCGCTGGTCGTGTCGGGTTCGGTGCTCGGGGCCTCGACCGCGCAGGCCGTCAGCTACCCCTCGTGGGAGGACGTCCAGGCGGCCCGGTCGAACGAGTCGGTCAAGGCCGCCGAGGTCAGCCGCATCCAGGGCCTGCTCGACCAGCTGGCGAGCGACGCCGCCGACGCCCAGGCCGAGGCCGAACGTCTCGGCATCGCGTTCGAGAAGGCACAGGCCGACGCCGACGCCGGGGCCGCCAAGCTCTCCGAGCTCCAGGCGCAGGCCGACGAGAAGGGCGCCGTCGCCGACGCCAGCGAGCAGCGGGCCGGGCAGGTCTCGGCGCAGCTCGCCCGCACGGGTGGTGGCGACGTCTCGTCCCAGCTGGTGGGCGACACCGAGCAGGCGGGCGACCTGCTCTACCGCCTCGGGGCGATGAGCAAGCTCACCGAGCAGACCGACGGCATCCGCCAGCAGGCGGTGACCGACCGCAACGTCGCGCAGTCGCTGTCCGACCAGGCCAAGGTCGCCTCGGACGCGCTCGTGAAGCTGCAGGGCGCCGCACAGGTCTCGATGGACGAGGCCCAGGCCGCGTCCGACGCCGCCGCGTCCGCGGTGGCCGCCCAGCAAGAGAACGAGTCGCGCCTCCAGGGCCAGCTCGCCGTGCTGCAGGACCAGAGCCTGCAGACCGAGGCCGACTACGCCACGGGCGTCGAGGTCGCGCGTCAGGCCGAGGAGGCGCGCAAGGCGGCCGAGGCCGCCGAGGCCGCCCGCCAGGCCGAGGTGCTCCGTCAGCAGCGTGCCGTGGCGGCCGCGGCGGCGGCGGCAGCCCGACCGAGCACCCCCGCACCGGCTCCGGCGCCCTCTGGCGGTGGCTCGTCCGGTGGCGGTGCCTCCACCGGTTCGGGCTGGGTGCGTCCCAGCGCCGGCTACATGTCGAGCGGCTACGGCATGCGCGTCAACCCCGTGACGGGCGTCTACCGCATGCACGACGGCATCGACCTCGCGCCCGGTTGCAACAGCCCCATCTACGCCGCGACGTCGGGCACGGTCACGTTCGCCGGCCTGACGGGCGGCTACGGCAACTACGTCCAGATCAGCCACGGCGGCGGCGTCTCGACCGCCTACGGCCACATCGTCAACGGCGGCATCAAGGTGTCGCGCGGCCAGAGCGTCGTCGCGGGTCAGCTCATCGCGCTCGTCGGCTCGACGGGCAACTCGACCGGCTGCCACCTGCACTTCGAGACGCGCGTCAACGGCGCCTCGACGAACCCCGTGCCGTTCATGGCCGCCCGAGGCGTCGGCCTCTAGGTCGGAGCCCGCCGAGGCGGACCGCCCGCCCGCGAAGGGGCAGAATCGTCTGGTGACGAACGCCGCCCACCACACCCTGCCCCCGCTCCACCTCGAACGCGTCGCCTTCGACGACCCGCGGGCCGTCGCCCTGCGCGACGCGATGGACGCCGAGATGACCGTCCGCTACCACCGCGACGTGGTGGAGCCCGTCGCCGTCGTCGAGGCGCGGAACGCCGCCCTCACCGTCCACCCCTCGAACGTGTTGGGCACCGTGCTGGTCGTCGCCGACGACGTCGACGGCGGCACCCCGGTCGGCCACGCCCTCGTGCAGGACCGCGACGGCGAGTGGGAGGTCAAGCGCGTGATCGTCGCCGACGGCCAGCGCGGGCGGGGCATCGGTCGGCTGCTGATGGCCGAGGTCGAGTCGATCGCGCGCGAGGGCGGCGCCCGTCGGCTCGTCCTGCAGACCGGCGACCGGCAGCCGGACGCCGTCGCCCTGTACGAGAAGATCGGTTTCACGCGCATCCCGACGTACGAGCCCTACGTCACGACCATCCCGCAGTCCATCTGCTTCGAGAAGCCGATCGCCTGACGGGTCGGCGCCGCCCGTCGGGCGACGGCGGCCGGGTGGGACCGCCGCGGGCGCCTGCCCGCCGCCGCCGACGCACCGAGGAGGCGCGGGTCGCCACGACGCAGGAGGCGCGCCCCGGCCGCGTGGTCGGTGCGCGCCTCCTCCGCTCGTGTCACGGTAGGGTCCCTCGTCGCCGGGCGCCGGTGAGCCCCCGTGGTGGCCGGACCCGCCCGCCTCCGGACTAGAGGCCGGCCGTCGAGCGGATCCAGCTCGCGCTCTGCGACAGCACCGCGTAGTTCGAGCCCGCTCGCGTGTTCGCGCCCGGGTCGGCCTCGTCGCCGGTCGAGCAGACGGCCACGATCTGGCCGCCCACGATCAGCGGGCCGCCCGAGTCGCCGTGGTTCGCCGCGCCGGTCGTGCCGTTCAGGTGCTGGGCGGTCCCGCCGTAGGCGTCGGTGCTGCGGCCGGTCAGGCCGACCGTCGCCTGGTACAGGCCGTCGGACCGGACCGAGTTCGCCCGCAGGCCGTAGCCCATGATCGTCCCGCTGCCGGACGAGGTCGCCTGGAACCCCAGGTTCACCGAGGGGTAGCTGCCGAGGGCCTTCGACTGGCTGAGGTGGACGAGTGCGATGTCACCCGACGGTGCCGCGGCGACGCGGTCGACGGCGATCGCGGTGCCCGGGTTCGTCGTGCTGTTGGAGTGGTACACCTGCATCGAGGTGACGCCGTCGATGCAGTGGCGCGCGGTCAGCACCCAGCTGGCGTTGAGCTGCTCGCCCGTGCAGGCGTAGCTCGCGGTGCCCCCGGTCTGGAAGACCAGCTGGACGGCCCACGGCGTCGTGGGCGCCTTCTCGCCTCCGACGACGTCCGTCGACCGGATGGTGTCGACGGGCCCCGCGGCCACGGCCGAGGTCGAGACCCCGAGCGACCCGACGGCCAGGGCCGCGGTGGTCAGTGCGACGGCGACGGCTCTCTTCATGGTGTTCCCCTTCGTTCGTGTGGTGCGTGTCGGGTGGTCCCCGTCGGGCGGTGCTGCTGCCCGAGCCGTCGGGACGGGCGGCCCGGTGATCGCCCGACCGGGTGGGTCGGGCACGTGCCGCCTGGCTCGAGCCTCCGCCTGGCCCCCGTTCGGGGGCAAGTCGGCACTCTGGCCGACTTGACGGTCGGTGTTGCGCGTGGCAACAGGGCGGGTGCTCGCGGCGGATGCGGGCTGACGGGTAGCGTGTGCGGGTGATCACGCGACGAGACGCCGCCCTGCGGCTGGACATCCCGCTCGAGATGGCGAAGCGCCACGGACTGCCGCCCAAGATGACGGTCGACGAGCTGGTCGCCATCGAGCGGACCCCGCCGGCGTGGCTGGTGCAGTCCCGCGCCAACCGCACGGGCAAGCCCGTCTGGGTCGAGCTCGAGTGCGTCGTCTGCGGTTACCACGAGGCGGCCCGGCCGAAGAAGTGGTGGCCCGAGTACACCTACCTCAGCTGCGACGACCACGGCGCCGACGAGCTGCCCGAGCCCGAGCCGGGCGTCGTCCGGGCCGAGGTCGACGGCGTCGGCACCCGTTTCGTCGCCATCGTCGACGTCGCGCCCTGACCCCTCCGTCCGCCCGGCTCGTCGGCCCGGCCCCTCGGGACGGCCGAGGAGGCGCGGCGCGCGCCGGTCAGACCGTGTACTGCACCGAGACCGGCGGCTCGAGCCCGGCGAGCACGTGCACGTAGGCCTGGCGGGCGTCCTCGACCAGCAGCTGGCGCTGGATGTGCTGGTCGTGCCAGTCGACGAGGTCGCCGGGCGTGACGTCGTCGACGTCGTCCGCCACGAGGTAGCTGAAGGCGTACGCGCTGCCGTCGACGTCGAGGGTGCGGCGGTACCCCAGGGTCTGTCGGCTGTCGGCGTCGACGAACACCTCCCAGCCGGGGTCGCTCGCGTCAGGCAGCGTGACGTCGACCACCGGGTGGGCCGCACCGGGCGCCGGTGAGGCGAGCCTCGTCCCGAGGGTGGCGGTCCGCAGCGTCGTGGCCGCCGGGCCCGCCGTCGCCAGGTCGGTCGGCCGGGACGCACCGTCGACGGCTGAGCCCGCCCCGGTGCCCTCGACGCCTGCTCGCGCGGCCCGGGCCGCGGCCGCCGCACCGGCCAGGGACGACTCGGGCGAACTCGTGTCGATGCCCCGGACGACGTCGTGGTCGACCCGGGCGACGGCACGCGCGAGTGCGCCCCCGAAGAGGTGCAGGCGTCGGGCCGTCGCGCGCGACCAGGCCTCGAGGGCGTCACGCTCGTCCGGCGTGAAGGGTTCGGGCTCGAACGAGTTGACGGCGAACGAGGCGGCCTCGACCGACCACTCCCACTCGAGCACGACCCGCAGCAGGGCCGAGCGACGGGGCAGCAGCGCGAGGGTTCCACGACGCAGGCCCGGCGAGAAGTGCAGCTCGGGTTCGTCGAGCAGGTGCCGGACGTCGGCGGCGGCGTCGGTCGAGGTGAGCGGCACGACGAAGGCGACCTGCACCTCGCGCCACGGGGCGGCGCGGACCGGAGGTGCGTCCTCGTCGCGCAGGATCGTCAGGCTGCGCGGCATCTCGGGAGGCAGGACCGGCCCCGGATCGCGCGGCTCGAGGTCGCGGGACGTGGCGTCGCCGGGCACGGCGTCGCCCGACCCCTCGTCGGAGGGCTCGGCGGGGTCGACGGGGTCTCGGTCGTTCGGTGCCATGGCCCGAGAATGGTGGCACGACTCGATGCGAACCGCCTGGGCGAGAGGCCCCGCCCTCAGAACGAGAGCTGGTCGACCGACGTGAGCGGGACCCAGCCGGCGCGGATGCCGTCCGGTGGCTCGATGGTCGGCACCGGCTGCAGGGTGTCGGCCTCGGCGAGCTGGGCCAGGTCGAACCCGGTCATCTCGGCGATGTCGCGGACGGGCACCTGGTAGGTGCGGTACGGCCCGAGCGGGGGCGGGTCGCCCAGCTCGTGGGCCCGGGCGAACGCCGCCTCGAGGTCGACGCCCTCGAGTTCGGGCGACTGGTCGAGCAGGTAGGCCGCCGTGCGCAGCGACCCACCGTCGGACGTCGTCCACGCCGCGACCTTGAAGAACCGGCGGGGCAGCCTGACCCCGCGGTACGGAGCGTCGTCGTCGAGCAGCACGGGCGCCGTGAAGACGGTCAGACGCTGCCGGTGCGTCGAGGCGTACTGCAGCACCTGGTCTTCGAGCCCGAGCCAGAGCTCTTTCGACTGGTTGAACTCGGCGGCCTGCGGGGCGGCGTTCGTGAAGCTGAAGGTGTCGACGTTCGCCGCCGCGGCGACGGACGGGTCGCCCCAGACCGGGTCGCGACGACGCACCAGGTGCCCCCGGTCGAGGTCGTTCGAGGCGTAGACGTCGGGGCCGGTCTGCTCGTCGTCGGGCACGCGGTCGTCGACGTGCCAGTCGTCGCCGCGGCCGAGATCGAGCAGGCTCGCCCCGTCGATGTTGACCGCCGTCAGGGCGGCCAGGCGCCGGGCCGGGTCGAGCAGCACCGTGAAGTGGACGTACGGCAGCTCGCGCACGGTCGTGTGGACGGCCGGCAGGGGCACGTCGACCGTGAGGAACGACGGGTCGTAGCCCGAGCGGTCGGGAGTGGTCGCGGTGGTGGGGTCGTCTGCGGTGCTCATGGGCGCCTCCGGCGGGGTCGTCGTGCTCGTGGGGCCATCATGCCCACGGCCTCCGACATCCGGCCCGGTCGGCGAGGCGCCGGCGCGAACACGCGCAGGAGGCGCGGCGCGGGGGATTCCCGCACCGCGCCTCCCGGGGTGCCCGAGTCGGCGACCGAGCCGAGGCTGGCCGGGCCTCAGTCGGCCAGGATCGCGTACAGCGCGCGTCGGGTCTCGTCGAGCTTGGCGGTGGCGGCGGCCCGCTGGGCCTCGCTGCCGTCGTGGTGGAACTGCTTGACGACGCCCATCAGCTTCATGAGGCTGGTCTGGAACTCGCGGTCGGTGTCGCTGGCGTCGTCGGCTGTGGCGGCCCACGCCTTCTCGATCTCGTCGGCGTGCTCGGCCACGTAGGCGCGACCCGCCTCGGTCAACGTGAAGACGCTCTTCGTGGCGGCCTCGTCGCTCGAGATGAGCTCTTCGTCGACGAGTTGCTGCAGCGTGGGGTAGACCGAGCCGGGGCTGGGCTTCCACGTGCCGTCGGTGCGTTCGGCGATCGCCTTGATCAGGCCGTAGCCGTTCGAGGGGGCGTCGGCGAGCAGCGACAGGATCGCCAGTCGCACGTCGCCGCGTCGGGCGCGTCCGCGTCCGCCGCGGCCCGGGCCGAATCCGCCGGGGCCGAAGCCCGGGCCCCCGGGGCCGAAACCGGGGCCGAAGCCGCCGAAGCCGGGGCCCGGGCGGAAGCCGCGGCCGAACGGGCGGCCGAAGCGGCCGTGACCCTCGCCGCGGCCGAAGGGATCGCGACGGGCGTCGGGGGAGTCGTGGTGGTGGCGACGGGGGTCGCCGTGGTTCTCGGGGGTGAAGTCGGTACCCATGGGGTACTCCTTTCGGGTCGGGGAGAAGTCGAGATCGCGACGTCCTGTCGCGATGTGTCAAAGATATGTCGTTGACTATCGCGAGTCAACCCCTGACGGGAGATCTCGACAAAAAAGGAGGCGCACCCCTGGTGGGGTGCGCCTCCTGTCGTCCTCGTGCGGGTCAGCTCGCGGGCTGCACCCCGAACGCCGACGCGAGCTTCTCGATCTTCTGGGCACGGCCCAGGCGCGGCAGGTCGCTGCCGTCGCGGATGACGCGGCCGCGGCCCTCGAAGTCGGCGAGGAAGTCCTGTGCCCAGGCGACGTCGGACGGCGTGGGGCTGATGACCTCGTTGATCACCGGCAGCTGCTCGACGTCGAGGCAGAGCTTGCCGGTGAGGCCGAGGGCGACGGCCACCGACGACTGTTCGCGCAGCACGGGGTGGCTGCTGCCGACCGTCGGGCCGTCGATCGGGCCGGGCAGGCCGCCGATGCGGCTGGCCACGACGAGGCGCGAGCGGGGGTAGGCCATGGCCAGGTCGTCGGCGCTCGTGCCGGTGTCGCGGCGGTAGTCGCCGCTGCCGAACGCGAGGCGGAAGGCGCCGCGGGCCTTGGCGATGGCGGGGCTCTCTTCGATGCCGAGGGCCGACTCGACCAGCGCGAGCACCGGCACCGCGCCTCCGAGGCGGTCGAAGGTCTCGGTCACGTGCTCCGGTGCCTCGGTCTTCGCGAGCATGACGCCGTGCAACCCGGGCAGGCCCATGAGGGCGTCGACGTCGTCGGACCAGAAGTCGGTCGACCGGTCGTTGATGCGCACCCACGCCTCGCCACCGCCGGTGAGCCAGGAGACGACGTCGTCGCGGGCGGCGGGCTTGCGGGCGGGGTCGACCGCGTCCTCGATGTCGAGCACGATCTGGTCGGCACGCGAGGTCCGGGCCGAGTCGAAACGGTCGGGTGCCGTGCCGGGCACGAGCAGCCACGACCGGGCGATGTCGGGGTTCGGTCGGGTGCGGCCGGCCCCCGGGGCCCGGCGCGTGGTCGAGGCGGCCCCGGCCGATCCGGCGTCGGTCGAGGTCGGGTCGGAGGGGGTCTGGCTGGTGTCGGTCATGACGTCGTCGTCCTTCGTCGCTCGGCGGTCCCGTCCACGCTACCGGCTCGCCCGGGCCTGCGAGTCCTCCCGGCCCGGGCGGGGGCTCCCGGCCCGCGGTGCCGTTCGGGCGTAACGTTCAGGAGGATCACAGATCCAGGGAACGACCCCACCGACAGGAGTGAGCCATGACCGACGCGAACGATCCGCGGCGCGACCGCCCCGACCACGAGGGACGCGATCCCCGGCACGACGACGACTCGAACGACGCCGGACGCCCCGACGAGGCCGACCGGGCCGACCAGGGCGAGGCGCCCTACGGCTCGCAGGTGCCCACCCAGCAGCCCCCGGCCGTCGACTTCGGCTCGGACGCCCCGACGCAGCAGCAGCCCGCCGTCGACTTCGGCTCGGACGCCCCGACGCAGCAGCAGCCCGCCGTCGACTTCGGCTCGGACGCCCCGACGCAGCAGCAGCCCGCCGTCGACTTCGGTTCCGACGCCCCGACGCAGCAGGCGTCCGTCGCCGACGCCGACGACCGCCCCGTGGTCGCGGAGGCGCACGACACCCGGACGACGTCGGACGAGGAGGCGCTGCCCGACTCGGTCCCGGCCGAGTACGTCCCCGGCGACACGGCCCCCGACCGCACCGGGCCCTCGGACGGTGCCGCGCCGTCCGACGACACCGATCGTCGCGACTCCGACCGGGTCGACACCGAGGTCCTCTCGGAGTCCGACCGGGACGCGTCGTCGACCGACCGGGACGCGTCGTCGACCGACCGGGACGCGTCGTCGACCGACCGCCCCACCGAGGCGATCCCGATGGTGGCACCGTCCGAGCCCGCGCCGCGTGCCTGGTCCGCGTCGTCCGACGGCAACCGCCGTCCGTTGCACGACGACGAGGCGCTGCGGGCCGCCGAGGCCGCACGCGCCGGAGACCCCGCCACGGGCGACCGGGGCGACGACACGGCCACCGCGGCGTCCGCGACCGCGGCGACCGGCGCCTCCTCGTCCGGGCACGAGCCCTGGGTCGACGACCGCTCGGACGCCGAGCGCGACGCCGTCGACCGGGCCGCAGCCGACCGTCAGCCCTCGTTCGGACAGGACGCCCCGACGGTCGTGGCCCCCACCGCCGCCGCTGCAGGAGGCGCGGCCGCGGGTGCCGCCGCCGGTCGCGACACCGGCTCCCACGCCTACCCCCTCGTCAAGGACTCCGGCATCGACCACGTGTCGGTGCGCCGCGAGCTCCTCGCGCAGCAGAAGGAGGAGTTCGGCGGCATCCGCTTCGGCGCCGGCCTGCTCGGCTGGTTCGCCGCGACCGGCTTCGGCCTCGTCATGATCACCATCTTCGGCGGCGTCCTCGCGGCCTGGGGTGGCGTCGCGTCGGGGTCGACCGCCATGGCCGACCTGCGCACCTTCACCACCGACAACGCGGACGCCCTGGCGCTGACCTCGGGCATCGTCGTGCTCGCGATCATCTTCTTCGGCTACCTGATCGGCGGGTACACGGCCTCGCGCATCGCCCGCTTCAGCGGCTTCAAGCAAGGGCTCACGACCTGGCTCTGGGGCGTCGTGATCACGATCGTCCTCGCCGTGGTCGTGGGCGTCGTCGGCACGCAGAGCGGCGACTCGTCGTCGCCGAACCCGTTCGTCCCCTCGATGGACGACCTGCAGTCCTCGTCCGTCGCCGGCCTGATCGGCCTCGGGGCGGTCGTCGTGCTGAGCTTCGGCGGCGCCGTCCTCGGTGGCGTGCTGGGGCAGCGTTACCACCGCAAGGTCGACCGCTTCTACGCAGAAGACGAGTGAGCCCCGCGAGGGGCGGGCCGGTCGGCCCACCCCTCGCCCTCGCCCCATCCGACGCCGCCCGGGCGTCGAACACCGATCAACCCCACCGGGCAGCACAGACAAGGACCACTCATGCGCACCCCCACCCGTTCGTCCCTCGGCCGAGGCGTCCTCGGCGTCATCGCCACCGGAGCCCTGGCGTTCTCGCTCGCGGCCTGCGCCTCGACCTCGGACTCCGAGAGCAACAACACCGCCCCGACCCACCCCGTCAACCAGACCCGCGAGCCCGGCCCGGGCGAGAGCCTGCTGCCCGCGGCCTCCATCGCCGACCTGTCGAACGGCGTCGACACCCAGGTCGCGGTCGACTCGTCGTTCGTCGCCGCGCTCACCTCGCTCGGCCTCACCCCCGGCGTCGTCGGCACGGCGACCTTCACCGACGGGACGTTCTCGTTCCCGATCACGGGCGGCCACGTCGACTACTACGGCCCCGACAGTTCGGTGCGCCCGTACGTCCAGGGCGAGATCGACCACGACGGCTCGGGCCTGTCGCTGACCGCCGGCGACACCGTCGTCCAGCTGACCGACTTCCGCATCGACCCGGGTGAGTCGAAGCTGTTCGGCACCGTGACGGCGAACGGCGAGGTCGTGGCCGAGGACGCCTACCTGTTCAACCTCTGGGGCGGCACGCTCAAGCCCCTCGAGGTCGTCGACGGCGACGCCGTGCTCGAGGGCACGACGGTGCACGTCAGCCCCGACGCCGCCGAGCTGCTGAACCAGACCTTCGACACGGACGCCGTCCAGGACGAGATGCTCGTCGGCGTCGCGAAGATCACCGCCGCCACGGAGTAGCGCTCCTCCGCGGCTCGATCCGCTACCTGACGGATCGGCCTCGAACCCGGTTTCGAACCATGAACCCAATTCCTTCTGGGTTCATGGTTCGAAACCGGGTTTTTCGGCACCAGCCAGGATTGAGCCTCGTCCACAAGCAAGTTTCGGTCAACCGAAACCTTGCTAGGGTCGAGGCATGAGCTCGACCGACGCCCACCGTGCCGACCCCGACCGGCCGCGCATCGACCGGGCGATCGACGGTGACCACCAGCCGGTGGTGCACGCCCGGCCGCGGGGCACCCTGCTCGGGCCGGCGTTCGTGGCGGCCATCGCCTACGTCGACCCCGGCAACGTCGCGGCCAACCTCACCGCGGGCGCCGCGTACCAGTACACGCTGCTCTGGGTGCTCGTGCTGGCCAACGCCATCGCCGTGCTCGTCCAGTACCTGTCGGCCAAGCTCGGCATCGTCACGGGGCGCTCGCTGCCCGAAGTGATGGGCACGCGCCTCCGTCGTCGGCCCCTCCGCCTCGCCTACTGGGGGCAGGCAGAGCTCGTGGCGGCCGCGACCGACGTCGCCGAGATCATCGGCGGGGCCCTCGCCCTGCAGCTGCTCTTCGGCGTGCCCCTCGTCGTCGGCGGCCTCCTCACCGGGCTGGTCTCGTTGGGCCTGCTCATGCTGACGAGGTACCGCGGCGGACGGGTGTTCCAGACCGTCGTCATCGGCCTGCTCGCCGTGCTGACGCTCGGCTTCTGCGCCGGATTGCTCTTCGCCCCGCCCTCGGCCGGGGGCATGCTCGCCGGTCTCGTCCCCCGCTTCGAGGACAGCACCGCCGTGCTGCTCGCCGCCTCGATGCTCGGCGCGACGGTCATGCCGCACGCGGTCTACCTGCACTCCGCCCTCACGCGCGACCACCACGGCGTGGTCGCCGAGGGGGCCGACCGGGCGCGCGTGCTGAGGGCCACGCGGTGGGACGTCGTCCTGGCCCTGCTGGTCGCCGGTGGCGTCAACGTCGCCATGCTCGTGCTCGCGGCGTCGACCCTGGCCGGGCAGGACGGCACCGACACGATCCCGGGGGCGCAACGGGCCATCGCCGCCGCGCTCGGGCCGGTCGTCGGCGTCCTGTTCGCGGTCGGTCTGCTCGCCTCCGGCCTGGCGTCGACGTCGATCGGGGCGATGGCCGGTGCCGAGATCATGAAGGGCCTGCTGCACGTGCAGGTGCCGCTCACGGTGCGCCGGGTCGTCACGCTGATCCCCGCACTCGTGCTGCTCGCGACGGGCATCAGCCCGACCTGGCTGCTCGTGCTGAGCCAGGTCGTGCTGAGCTTCGGCATCGCCTTCGCCCTCGTGCCGCTCGTCGTCGCGACCAGCGACCGCGCGCTCATGGGCACGGGCGTGAACGCGGTCGGCACGCGGGTCGCGGGGTGGGCGGCCGTGGTGGTCGTCGTCGCGCTCAACCTCGTGCTGATCGGGCTGACCGTCTCGGGGGCGTGACGGGCGCGGTCGCCGCGACCCGCGCCTCCTGCGCCGTCGGCTGCGGGGCGCGCCCCGGTCTCGTCCGGCGGCCCGCTCAGCCTCGGGCGTCGTCGGTGGTGGGTTCGATGTGCGGACCGTCGTCGGGGTCGTCGCCGGCGGCGGCCTTCTCGGCCTGCCGACGGTCGAACGCCGCCTGCATCGACTCGGCGTGGTCGGTCTTCGCCTTCGCGAGGGCCTCGTCGTCGCCGCGCATGGTCGCGATGGTCGAGCGCAACCGGGCCCCGACGGCCTTGACGAGATCGGCCGGACTCGGGCTGAAGTCGTCGCTCTCGTCACCGTCGCCCGCGTCGACGTAGTGGTGGAGCTCGTCGCTCTCGTCGTGGCGGATCGGCTGCTGGGCGTGCTCGACGCAGAGCTTGGCGACCTCTTCGGCGTGGGCGTGCATGACCGAGTGGGCGGCGCCGGGCATCTCCCACAGGCGCGACGACGGCAGCAGCTCGCCGACCCGGCGCACCCACTCCCGCGGGGCGACGGCGTCGTGCTCGCCGCGGATCACCAGGGTGTCGGCGGTGATCGCCGGCAGGTGCTGCTCGATCGGGTACGTCATCATCTTCGGCAGGATGCGCGAGAACCACCGCACCCCGCAGAGGACGTAGGCGCTGAGGGCCAGGAACTTGACGCGCCCGGGTTCGTGCCAGGCCGCCCGCGCGAACCGCACGCCCTGTGAGAGGACGTTGCGGTGGGCCGGGTCGATGACGGGGCCGATGAGCACGACGGTCGTGAGGTCGGGCCGGCGAGAGGCGAGGTCGACCACGATCTGGGTGCCCATCGAGTGCCCGACGACGACCGGGTCGTCGAGCCCCAGCTCGTCGACGGCGGTGCCGACCAGGTCGGCGTACTCGCGGATGGTCAGGGCGTGACCCGGGTGCGGCACCCCGGCGAAGCCCGGCAGGTCGAGGGCGTGCACGGGGCCGAACTCGTTGAGGTTCGGGGCGAGGCGCTCGAAGTAGTCGGACGAGACGCCGATGCCCGGCACCAGGACGAACGGCCGTTCACCGGTCTCGCCGATGGTGTTGACCCGCACGTAGAGGTCGCCTCGCTCGACCCGACGGACGGTGACCCTGGTGTCGACGTCGGAGGCCCGGGCGGCGTCGCGGGCGGCCGCGCGGCGGGCGGAGCCGGTGGGGCGACGTCGAGGGCTCATCGGATCAGTCTGGCACGGCGCGCCCTTCGCCCGGAGCGGTGGCGTGGTGTCGTCCGTCGGTGCCAGGCTGACCGGAGCAGGTCGCGCGCGACGCCTTCGCGTCCGGCGACCCGCCACCCTCGACCTGCCACCCTCGACCTGCCACCCTCGACCTGCCACCCTCGACGAGAGAAGAGTCACCGTGCCCGCAGCCGACGTCGTCCGCACCGTCACCCTCGCCGCGCCTCCCGCCGTGGTCTTCGAGGCCGTCACCACCGGCACCGCCGGGTGGCTCTGGCCCGGCGAGGTGGAACCCCGAGAAGGAGGCGCGGCGGGGCCGGGTGCCGTCGTCACGGCCTGGCAGCCGGGTCGCCACTACGCCAACCGCACCGAGGGCGAGGGCGGATGGTTCAACGAGCTCGACTTCGCCCTCTCGGACGCCGACGAGACCGGCGGCTCCACCCACCTGACCTACCGGCACTCGAGCGTCTTCGACGTCGGACAGCTGCCGGGGGTCGAGGCCCACACCGACTTCTACCTGCACACCCTCGCCGAGTACGTCGCGTGGTTCCCGGGTCGCGCGGCGACGTTCACGAGCGTCGACGCCCCCGGATCGTCGGCCGGGCCGGGCTCGTTCGAGCGGGTGCTGCGGGCGCTCGACCTGGCCGACGACGTCGAGGTCGGGGACGCCGTCGTCGTCGACCTGCCCGGTGTGGGACCCGTCGCCGCCGGCCTGTCGTACCGCACGGCGTCCTTCGCGGGCCTCCGGACGGGCACCGCGCTGGTCCGCGTCTTCGGGCGTGGGGCCTGGGGTGCCGGGGTGAGCGTCAGCGTCCACGACCTCGCCGAGGCAGCCGACGGTGCGGCGACGGAACGGGCCTGGCAGGGGTGGCTCGACGGCCTGTTCGGGTGAGCCGCGCCTCCTCGGCCGGGCGGCCGGGACGCAGGGCGGTCGAACGGCCGGGCGGCCGGGCGGCCGGGCGGCAGGGGCGCCGTCGTCAGGCGGACGCCAGCACGTCGTCGAGGGCGCGCAGGTTTCGGCGCAGGACGAGCGACAGGGCGAGGGTCGACGCAGGCCCGGCGGCCCGCATCCACCAGGCGGCGGGTCGCCAGACGACGCGGATGTCGAGCGTGACGCGGTCGTCGTCGTGGTGGCGCACGCGGTAGCTCTCCCAGCCGCGCTGCGGGTGGCCGACCAGGGCGGCGTGGCCGAAGCCGATCTCGGTCTCGGACCGCACGACGGCGAACACCCGGCACGCGACGGTCGGGTGCAGCGGGCCGAAGGTGACGCCCCACACGCTCGTCGCGCCGACGGTCACGCGGTCGGGCACCTCGAGGGGCACGAAGCCCGAGCCGCGGTGCACCTGCCAGAGCAGCACGGCGTCCCCCGCGGCCTCGAAGGTGGCCCGGCCGTGGCCGATCACCCGGCTGCGGGTCGTGACGTGGAACCCGGGGGGCGGCGGACCGTCGAGGGTCGGCTCACCGTCGAACGCGTAGCCGTCGCCGAACCGCGCCCGGGGCGAGCGGCTCGATCGTGACCCGTGCGGCTGTGACGTCATGGGTCGACCCTGCCATGTGAGGGGCAGCCGTCGGGGCATGATCGGAGCGTGACCGACGCGACCGCCCCGACGCCCACCCCTCCCGCGGCCTACCTGATCCTGCACGGCTGGCAGAACCACCGGCCCGAGGACCACTGGCAGCACCGACTCGCCGCCGAGCTCGAGGCCCGTGGGCACGCGGTGCGCTACCCGCAGCTGCCCGACGCCGACGAGCCCACGCCCGCCGCGTGGGAGGCCGCGGTGCGGCGCGAACTCGCCGCCCTGCCGGCGGGCCGACCGGTGACGGTGCTGTGCCACAGCCTGTCGTGCCTGCTCTGGTTGAGGCTGCAGGCCGGGGACGCGCCTCCGCGGGCCGACCGGGTCGCGCTCGTCGCGCCTCCGTCGCCCGAGCTGATCGCCGGGCAGCCGATCCACGCGTTCGTGGCCGGCGACCTCTTCGACGGGCGCCTGCTCTCACCGGGCGGGGCCGCCGAGTCGGTCGTCGTCGCCGGGGACGACGACGAGTGGCTGCCCCTCGGCCCGGTGGACACCTGGGAGGCGCGGGTCGACGCCCCGGTCGTCGTCGTGCCCCGGGGCGGTCACCTCACCCCCGACTCGGGCTACGGCGAGTGGCCGGCCGTGCTGGCCTGGGCGCTCGGGTCATCTGCGGCGGAGGCGTTCGGCTGAGGCCGCGCCGCGTCGTCCGCGGCGCGTCCGGGCGCTGCGGCTACGCGCCGGGCGCCGGGCGCCGGGCGCCGGGCGCCGGGCGCCGGGCGCCGGGCGGCGGGCGCCGGGCGCCGGGCTACGCGTCCGGCGCGAGGAACGCCGCGGCGGCGCGCGACAGGTAGGCCGGGTCGTCGGCGCCGCAGAGCTCGCGGGCCGAGTGCATGCCGAGCAGCGGGATGCCGACGTCGATCGTGCGGATGCCGAGCCGCGTCGCCGTGATCGGCCCGATCGTCGAGCCGCAGGGCACCGAGTTGTTCGACACGAACTCCTGGAACGGCACGCCGGCCTGCGCGCAGGCTCGTGACCACTCGGCCGCCCCGAGACCGTCGGTCGCGTAGCGCTGGTTCGCGTTGATCTTGAGCAGCGGCCCGCGGTTGACCACCGGCTGGTTGACCGGGTCGTGGCGCTCGGGGTAGTTCGGGTGGACCGCGTGCCCGGCGTCGGCACTCAGGCACCACGAGCCGGCGAGGGCGCGGCGGTGGTCGGTGGTCGTCGCGCCGAGACCGGCCGAGACCCGCGCGAGCACGTCCTCGAGCAGCGGCCCGGCGGCACCCGACGGCGTGGCCGAACCGACCTCCTCGTGGTCGAACGCCGCGAACACGGCGACGTGGTCGAGCTCGACGCCCGACGTCGCCGTCTCGATCAGGGCGACGAGACCCGCGTGGGTGGACGACAGGTTGTCCATGCGACCGGCGGCGAACAGCTCGCCGTTCAACCCGAGGACGGCAGGAGGCGCGGTGTCGGCCACGACCACGTCGTACCCGGTCACGTCGGCTCCCGTCAGCCCGGCCAGGCCGGCGAGGTGGCCGAGGACGTCGGCCTCGTCGAGCGGCCCCGCCCCGACCACGGGGTCCAGGTGGCGCTGGGGGTCGAGCTTCAAGCCCTCGGCGTTGACCCCGCGGTCGAGGTGGACGGCCAGCTGCGGGAAGCGCAGCAGCGGACCGGTGCGCACGAGATGCGTCTCGCCCCCGCGGGTGATCAGCCGACCCGCGAACTCGAGGTCGCGGTCGAGCCACGAGTTGAACAGCGGCCCGCCGTAGACCTCGACGCCTGCCTGCAGCCAGCCCCGGGTGCCGGTGGTCGGCTTGGGCTTCAGCTTGAAGCCGGGGGAGTCGGTGTGCGCCCCGACCACGCGGAACGGCGTCGTGGCCGTCGCCGTGGCCGGTTCGATCCAGGCGATGACCGCGCCGTCGCGCACGACGTAGCGGCGACCCGGGCCGTCGGGCCACTCGGCGGTCTCGTCGAGGGCGGTGAACCCGGCCTCGTCGAGCCGACGGGCGGCCTCGGCCGCGGCGTGGAAGGACGAGGGCGAGGCCTGGATGAAGCGGGCGAAGTCGTCGAGGTGGGGGCGCGTGTCGGTCATCCCCACCAGCATGCACCACCCCGTGGCTGCCGAGACCCCACGAGGTCGCCGAGACCCCGGCGCGCGCCCGGGGGTCTCGGCGACTTCCCGGGGTCTCGGCGAGGTCAGCGGCCGCCGCTGCCGCCGCGGTTCGCCCCGATGTCGCCCCGGTGGGCGTTCGCCTCGGGGTCGGCCGAGTGCGGGTCCTCGTCGTCGAGCGTGAGGGCGGCGTCCTGCTCGCCCGAGACGCCCCCGGGGCTGACGGCGACGTAGCCGTCCTCGCCCGAGTGGCTGCCACCGAGCGGCTGGGTGACGTCACCGTCGGGCGTCGCGTCGCCAGCGCCGGCGGGCTCGCCCTGGGTGTCGGTCGGGCCCGTGCCGTGGGTCGCTCGGTGCGTCTCGACGGCTGCGGCCTCGACCGCGGCCTGGTCGTCGGGGGTGCTGTCGCTGGTCATGGTCGTGCCTCTCCTGGCCGGGATCGTGACGGGGCCTCCGACGCTAGGCGCGTCGCCCCTCCGACGCCCGCGTCATGCAGGGCGACCGTCCCATCCCGACACCGCGCCCACCGCGAAGACGAGACCGGCCACGAGCAGGAGCGAGGCGATCGACGGGAAGACGATCGTCCGCGAGCGGACGCCGTGGACGATCCAGGCGACGAGGGCCACGATGCTCGCGACCACGACGATCGTCGACACCACGGCCGTCAGCGTCGACGGGGCGTCCAGCCGCCCCCTCCAGAGCACGGCCGACACACCTGGCAGGACGGACGTCGTCCAGAGCGGCAGGAGCATCTCGTCGACGGGTCCCGACAACTGCCATCCGTCGTCGTCCCAGCGCTTTCGGTAGGACCCGTCGACGTGGGTGCCCCCGAGGTGCGGGGGCAGGATCGCTGTGAGGTCCCGCGGCAGGTCGCTGCCGGGTCGGAGCCTCAGGTACGTGCGGAGACGGTCGACGGTGGTGATCCCGGTCAGCACCCGCCAGAACACCCGACGTTCGTGCGCCGTCGTGTACCCGTCGATCACGATGCCCCAGCGGGCCGCCCGGTCCACGTGGCCCTCGGCGCGGGCGAAGTCGGCCAGGGCCATGCGGACGACCAGGTCCCTCGGCGCCTGCTCGGCCAGCGCTCGCAACAGGACCCGCGCCTCCTCGAACTCCTCCGCGTCGCGATGCGCGGTGACGCGCTCGAGGGTGCCGTCGACGTCCACGGGGCAAGCATCGACGATCCGTCGCATCGGCGGCGCTGGGCGCCTCACGACGCGGTCGGCAGCACCGCGGCCCAGAGGTGGAACAGCGCGTAGGCGCGCCAGGGCGACCACGCCGCTCCGGCGGCCTCGGCCTGCTTCGTCGTGAGTCCGCCCATCACGCGACGCAGCACGAGGTCGCCCGCGGGCCAGGCGTCGCGGTCGCCGAGGGCGCGCACCGCGAGGTACTCGACCGTCCACGGGCCTATGCCGGGCACGGCGAGCAGGCGTCGACGGGCGTCGGCGTGGTCGACGTCGGGCGCGATCACGAGCCCGTCGGCGACGACCTCGGCCAGGGCGTGGATCGTCCGCGCCCGGCTGTTCGTCACCCCGACCGCGGCCCGCAGCTCGTCGACGTCGACGGCCGCCAGCCGGTCGGCCCGGGGGAACCGCGTGAGGCCCGTCCCCGCGACCGGATCGCCGTGGGCCGCGACGAGCCTGCCGGTGAAGGTGCGGGCCGCGGCGAGCGAGACCTGCTGCCCGAGCACGGTCATCACGGCCGTCTCGAACCCGTCGGGGTTGCCCGTCACGCGGATGCCCGGCCGCCCCGCGACGAGCGGCCCGAGCACCGGGTCACCGGCGAAGCCCCGTTCGACGTCGTCGAGGTCGGTGTCGAGGTCGAGCCAGGCGCGGACGACGCGTCCGGCCTCGGCGACCGTCGCCTCCGTCGGCACCACGCCGTCGGGCCCGGTCACCGCGACGTCGACCCCGGTCGACGCGAGCGACAGGTCCAGCCGGTGGGAGGCGCGCTCGGCCCCCGAGCCCAGCTCGACCAGTCGCGCGTGCGTCGCCGCACCGACGTCGGTGGCCTCGGCCCCCGGCACGCTGTGCGCGGCCAGCAACCCCACGGCGTGCCGGTGGTCCCAGGCGCCGACGGGTTCGAGGGTGAACCGCGAGGCCGTCGCGCCGCGCACCGGAACCGCCTCGGGTGAGTCCGTCACGACCCGGCCGCCCGGCCGCCGCCGGCCACCGCAGCGCCGCCGGCCGCCACGGGCCGACCGTCGTCACCCCACACCCCGGACGACCCGCGGCGGTGGCTGTCGACGAGGTGGGTGTCGACGATGCCGGCGGCTTCCATGAGGGCGTGCATGGTGGTCGGCCCCACGAAGGTGAACCCCTTCGCCTTGAGCGCCTTCGACAGCGCGATCGACTCGGCGGAGGTCGTCGGCACCTCGGCCATCGTGCGGGGCCGGGGCGTCTCGGCGGGCCGGAACGACCAGACGAGGTCGACGAGACCGCCCTCCGCCCGCAGGTCGAGCGTCGCCCGCGCGTTGCGGATCGTCGCGTCGACCTTGAGACGGTTGCGCACGATGCCTGCGTCGGCCATCAGCCGGGCCCGGTCGTCGTCGTCGAAGCGCGCGACGACCTCGGGGTCGAAGTCGGCGAAGGCCGCGCGGAACGCCGGACGCTTGCGCAGGATCGTCGCCCACGACAACCCCGACTGGAACGCCTCGAGGCTCAGTCGCTCGAACAGTCCCCGCTCGTCCCGGACCGGCAGGCCCCACTCGGTGTCGTAGTAGTCGCGGAGCAGCGGGTCGGTCGAGGCCCAGACCGGGCGGGCCAGGCCGTCGTCGCCGACCACGACCCCGGTGCCCGCGAGGCCGGGAGCGGTGCCGGTGCCGGCGTCCGGGGCGCTCCGGCCCGCGACGTCGCTCACGCGTGCGCCTCGAGGTCGATCAGGGTCTGCTTCGCCGCCATGCCCCCACGGTAGTTGCCCGCCGTCCCGTCGCTCCGCACCACCCGGTGGCAGGGCACCACGACGGGGAGAGGGTTGGTCGCGCAGGCCGTGCCGACGGCCCGCACCGCCCGGGGGCTGCCCGACGCGAGGGCCACGGCGGCGTAGCTCGCCGTCGAGCCGTAGCCGATGTCGGGCAGGTGCTCGAGCACGGTCAGCTGGAACCCCTTCGACAGCCGGCGGTCGAGCGGCAGGTCGAAGGATCGGCGCTCGCCGCGGAAGTACTCGTCGAGCTCTCGTGCCGCGTCGTCGAGCCGGGACGGCGCCTCGACGACCCGCGGGCTGACGGTCGCGGCCAGGCGGTCGAGCACCGCGTCGTGGCCCTCGAGCTCGAAGGCCACCCGCAGCACCCCGACGTCGGTCGCGCAGACGAGCAGCCGCCCCACCGGCGAGTCGAGGGTCCGGTAGGCGACGTCGACCGCCCCGGCGTCGAGCGCGGACGCCGCGAAGCGTGCGTGCAGGGCGGCGAGGTGGCCGTCGGCCGGGTCGAGGCCGGCGAGCAGGTCGCGCGTCGCGTCGGCGTCGGCAGGGGTGGCGGTCATCGGACGCCCTTCGGCTCGGGGGTCGGGGTCGGGGTGGAGGTGCGGGTCGCGACACGACCCCGACCTGCGGCGGGCGACGCTCCGGCGGGCGGCGCCGCGTCCGGGTCGCGGAGCAGGCGTCGCAGGGCGGCGATCCCGTCCGCGGAGGCGCGGCGCGCCGCGTCGGCGCTGATGCCGGCCACCTCGGCGACCTCGCGGTGCGAGAGCCCCACGAGGTGGTGGTAGACGACCGCGCGTCGCTGCCCCGGCGGCAGGCCGCGGAGCGCCGCGTCGAGTTCGTCCGTCCGCGCGAACGCCTCGTCGTGAGGAGGCGCGGGCGGCGGTTCGGGCACCGTCCCGACCGGTCTCGGGTGCCGCTCCCGCGCCCGCAGCACGTCGATCGCCTTGCGGTGCGCGACGGTCACCAGCCACGCCTCGAGGTTCGTCGTCGGGGGCAGCGACGGGTAGGCGACGAGCGCCGCGACGAACGTCTCGCTCCAGGCGTCGTCGGCGTCGTGCTCGTCGAGGACGGCCCGGCAGACGCGCCACACGGTGCGATCGTGCCGGGCGACGACGCGCTCGAAGGGTTCCACGTCAGAACAGCCGACCGGTCTCGGGGCCCGACGGCTGCTCGGCCTCGAGCCCGAGCAGGAACCGCTTGCGGTCGAGGCCGCCGGCGTAGCCGACGAGCTCCCCGCCCGACCCGACCACGCGGTGGCAGGGCACGACGATGCTCAGCGGGTTCAGCCCGTTGGCGGCGCCGACCGCCCGGGCCAGCCCCACGCTGCCGAGCGAGGTGGCGAGCTGCCCGTAGCTGCGGGTCGCTCCGTACGGGATGTCCCGCAGCAGCGCCCAGACCCGCCGCTGGAAGTCGTTGCCGCGAGGGGCCAGCGGCAGGTCGAACGTGCGGCGTGCGCCGGCGAAGTACTCGCCCAGCTGGCGACGGACCTCGGCGAAGTCGCTCAGCCCGACGCCACGGTGCGAGACCGGTCCGAAACCCGACGGGTCGGGCAGGTGGCGGTGCTCGGCGAAGTAGACGCCGACGAGCCCCGTCTCGCCGCCCACGACGGTCAGCGAGCCGACGGGGGTGTCGACGGTGGTGTGGACGCTCACGGTGCCCTCCTGGCTCTCGGCGATGGTACCCACCCCGTAGACGCCACCAGCCAGGCAGATGTGAGGTGACCGACCGAACCGGTCCGGGTGATCCGACCGGCCCGTCGAGCGGTTACCCTGGAACGCCCGGTCCGGGCACTCCACACTGTCGGGTGTGTGCGAGCGTCCGGGCCGGGTCTCGTCCGTCCCCGGTGTCGCCGACCGCCCCGCGCGGCGTCACGGCTTCAGCGACGCGTCTCGAACGCGCTCTCGCCCACCGGCTCGACCTCGCTCACGTCGACGCGGTCGACCCGCGCCCCGCGGGGTCCCTCGCGCAGCCACTCGAGCAGCAGCGCCACGCGGTCGGGTCGCCCCTCGACCTCCACCTCGACGGTCCCGTCGGGCCGGTTGCGGACGAACCCGCCGACCTCGAGCCGGTCCGCCTCGCCCTCGGTCGAGAAGCGGAAACCCACGCCCTGCACCGAGCCGTGCACGAGGGCCCGGCGTCTGATCACGTCGTCCATCGCTCGACCGTACCCGCGCCTCCTCGGTCCGGCCCCACCCGTTCCGTCCCGAGATCGCCCCCGGACCGCCGAGTGGACGGGACGCCACGACCTGCCGCGGTGTCCCGTCCACTCGACGGTGTGGTGCCGGCGACCTACTTGTCGACCGTCGACATGTCGGCGTAGCGGGCACCCTGGGGTGCCGTCACGTCGTCGAGCTGGTGCACCTGCTCGGCGTCGAGCACGACGTCGTCGGCCGCGACGTTCTCGTCGAGGTAGGCGCGGCGCTTGGTGCCGGGGATCGGGACGATGCCCTCGCCCTTGGCGAGCAGCCAGGCGAGCGCGACCTGGCCGGGCGTGGCACCGACGGCCCGGGCGACCTCGTCGACCTGCTGCACGATGCGGACGTTGGCCTGCAGGTTGTCACCCGAGAACCGCGGCGCGAACCGACGGAAGTCGTCCTCGGCGAGTTCGTCGACCGAGCGGATGGTGCCGGTGAGGAACCCCCGGCCGAGCGGCGAGTAGGGCACGAAGCCGATGCCGAGTTCGCGGACGGTCGGCAGGATCTCGCCCTCGGGCTCGCGGCTCCACAGCGACCACTCGGTCTGCAGGGCGGTGATCGGGTGCGTGGCGTGAGCGCGGCGGATCGTCTCGGGTGCGGCCTCGGACAGCCCGAGGTACCGCACCTTGCCGGCGGTGACGAGCTCGCCCATCGCGCCGACGGTCTCCTCGATCGGCACCTGCGGGTCGACCCGGTGCTGGTAGTAGAGGTCGATGTGGTCGATGCCGAGGCGCTGCAGGGAGCCGTCGACCGAGCGGCGCACGTACTCGGGTCGGCCGTCGACGGCACGCTCCGCGCGGGCCTCGGGGTCGGTGACGTTGCCGAACTTCGTGGCGACGACGGCCTGGTCGCGTCGCCCCTTGAGCGCCCGGCCGAGCAGCTGCTCGTTCGTGTGCGGGCCGTACATGTCGGCGGTGTCGAGCAGGGTGACGCCCACGTCGAGCGCGCGGTGGATGACGCGCACCGACTCGTCGTCGTCGGTGCTGTTGCCGATGTAGAAGGCGGACATGCCCATGAGGCCGAGGCCGAGGCGGCCGACGTCGAGTCCGCCGTCGACCTGGCCGAGTGTGGTGTTCTTCATGGCCCGAGCCAACTCCCTCGCGTCGGCCGACGACCCAGGCCGCGTCGAGGCGACCACGACCGCCCGCCCCGGGTCGACGGGCCCACGGATCGCAGGAGGCGCGGTGCCCGTCGAACGGACACCGCGCCTCCTCTGCCTCACGGGGTCAGGCCCCGGGGGCCGCCGCGGTCAGCGGCGCCCCGCCCGGCGACGGGTGACGGCCGAGCCGGTGACGAGCGCGAGGCCGAGGGCCAGGGCGGCTGCCGCGATGCGGAGCGGCAGGCCCGGCTCGCTGCCCGTGTAGGCGAGCGGTCGGCCCGAACCGCCGGTGCCCGTGCCGCCCGTGCCCGGGTCACCGGCCGCCGGCACGACGGGAGCCGGCGTGACGGTCGGGTCCGGGGTCGGCTCGGGGTCGGGGACCGGCGTCACCACGGGAGGCGCGGCGAGGGTGATCGTCGGGACGGTCCCGTCCGCGAACGGCGCCGTGAACGACCCGATGGTCTCGCCGTCCGCGACGACGTCGTAGGTCGTGCCGGGGACGAGGTCGTCGGCCCGGTACACGCCCGCGGCGTCGGTCGTCGGGGTGGCGACGGGCTCGGGGTCGGTGGCGTCGGCCTCGACCAACGACAGCTCGAGCCCGGCGGCGGGCGTCCCGTCCGAGGCCACGACGGTGCCCTCGACCGACACGGACGCCGGGGCCTCGATCTGCAGCGGCGGGATGGTGCCGCTCGTCTCGGGGGCGGTGATGGTGACGGCCGAGTCGACGTCCTCGTTCAGGACGACGTCGTACTCCTCGCCGGGGACGAGGCCGCCGGCGGTGAAGCCACCGGCCGCGTCGGTCTCGACGCTGGCGACGGGCGTGGTCTCGCCGACCGGCACGATGTCGACGATCGAGCCCTCGGCCGGGGCCGAGCCGTCGGGCTCGACGATGCTCGTGGTGATCTCGACCGTCGCCGGCAGGGTGATGACGGCGCCCGTGGCGGTCGTCACGGGTCCGAACGCGATGCCGCGGACGAGGTCGACGACGTCGTACGTCAGGGCGGGGTCGAGACCGGGGAAGGCCAGGGTGCCGTCGGCGGCCGTGGTGGCGACGGCGATCAGGTCGCCCGTGCCGTTCACCCGCAGGCCGACCTCGCGCCCCGCGACCGGGGTGGTCCCGTCGGCCTCGACGACGCTCACGGCCAACGGTGCGGTGGCCGGGATCGCGGTCGCGCCCGTGAAGGCGAAGTCGAGCCCGGGGAGGTCGTCGCCGGCGATGGTCGCAGGCAGGGCGTCGAGCGGGTCGGCCCCGTCCGGCGTCTCGACCGAGACCTCGTACGGCGTGCCGCTGACGAGGCCGGGGACGTCGTAGCCCCCGTCGGCGTCGGTGCGGACCGGCAACCCGACGACCTCGCCCGTGTCGGAGTCCGTGACGGTGACGAGGGCGCCCGCGACGGGCGCACCGTCGTCGGTCACGGCCCCGCTCGCCGTGAACGTCTTGGTGACGAACCAGGTCTGGTACACCGGGAACCCGGCCCGCTGCTGGTAGGTGAAGGTCAGCGTCGTCAGCGGCACGGTCGGGCTGAACCAGGCGGCGGCGCCCTCGGTGTCGGCCGAGGCCGCGTTGCCGGTCAGGACGCCCGTGGAGGCGTTCCACGAGGGCACGTCGCGCAGGTTCGCCGCGTCGCACGAGGGGCCACCGGCGGTGCGGCAGTAGTTGTAGGTGCTCTGGAACCCGAGGGCGCTCGCCGGCACGGCCGCACCGTCGGCCCCGGTGGCCGACACGGTCACCTGGTCGGCGTCGACGTCGCCCAGGACGAACGACCAGTCGCTCGCGGGGGTGGCCCGGTCGAAGGTGTAGGTCGTGACCGACGCGGCGGCGGCTGTGGGGGAGTCCTGCGCGGGGCGCAGGTTGAGGTACGGGCGGCCGCGGCTCGAGTCGTACTCCGCACCGACGGGCGTGCCCGTGCCCTGCCAGGTGCTCGACCCGCTGGGGATCGTCGCCTGGCGCGAGGTCGACGTGAAGGTCGCCTGCGGGAAGTCGCCCGGCAGGGTCATGGTGCCGGCGTAGGCACGAGCCGTCCCGTCGACGGTGAAGTCGGCCCAGCCGACCGTTCCCGGACCGGCGGCGGACGCGCTCGTCGCGCCTCCGAGTGCCAGGGCGCCGGCCACGACGACCGTCACCCCCGTCGCCGCCCACGCCCTGATGCGCTCGTTGACCATGTCGTCGTCCCTCCGGGCCCGCCCCTGACGCGGGCCACGACTCCGAGGTTATGTCAGCTGTAGGCCTGCTGTCACACCCCGTCCGTCAGACGACGAAGGGGCGCCGCCTCGCGACCGGTCGGACCGGCGTCGAGGGCGGCGCCCCTTCGGGGACGTCGTGCGTCAGCGCTTCTTGACGTTCGAGACGATGTCTTCCGAGTGGCTGCCCGTCGCTCCCTTGGCCTTCTTGTCGGCGCGCTTCTCCTTCAAGGAGCGCACGGCCACCTTCGCGGTGCCTTTTTTCGCTGATTTCTCTGCCATGGTGGTGCCTCCGTCGCGGACCGAGATGATCCGGTCCGTCCGAGGCTACGGTGCGGCGGGCCCGGTGTCTGTAGCGGCGTCGATCTTCACGGCTCCTACACTGCCCTGGGGCCCGCACGGCCCCCACCCCCGCCCGACCCCGACGACCCGCCGAGACGACAGGCCCCCGATGACCCCCGTCCCCACCTCGACCCCGGTCGCCCCGACGCGCAGCGAGCGCCTCGACGAGCTGCCGTTCACCTCGAAGCACCGCCGCCTGCTCGCCGGCTCGGGCATCGGCTGGGCACTCGACGCGCTCGACGTCGGACTGCTCTCGTTCGTCATCGCCCAGCTCATGACCGTGTGGAGCGACCAGGCCGGTCAGCTCGCGTGGGTCGCCTCGGCCGGCTTCGCGGGCATGGCGATCGGTGCGGCACTCGGCGGCTCGTTGGCCGACCGGCTGGGTCGCAAGACGGTCTTCGCCCTGACCCTGCTGCTCTACGGCCTCGCCACGGGCCTCTCGGCCCTGTCGTGGTCGGTCGCCGTGCTGCTCGTGCTGCGGTTCGTGGTCGGCCTCGGGCTCGGGTCCGAGCTGCCGGTGGCGTCGACCCTGGTCAGCGAGTTCTCGCCGCGGCGCATCCGCGGCCGCGTGGTCGTGCTGCTCGAGGCGTTCTGGGCCGTGGGGTCGATCGCCGCCGCGCTCGTCGGCTACCTCGTGATCCCGACGAGCGACGACGGCTGGCGCTGGGCGCTGCTGATCGGCGCGGCGCCGGCGCTCTACGCCGTCTTCGTGCGGCTCAGGATGCCCGAGTCCGTCCGGTTCCTCGAGTCGCAGGGGCGCCACGACGAGGCCGAGCGCACCGTCCGCGCCTTCGAGGAGGCCGCCGGCGTCGCCGCCCCGACCGCCCCGACCGCCACCGCCGAGGAGGCGCGGGTCGTCGACGAGCCGGCCCGCGCCTCCGTCGGTCGGCTGTTCGGTGCCGGCATGACGCGTCGAACGGTCGCGATCTGGGTGGTCTGGTTCATGACCAACTTCTCGTACTACGGAGCCTTCGTCTGGCTGCCCTCGCTGCTCGTGGCCGCCGGGTTCCCGCTCGTGCGGTCGTTCGAGTACGTCCTGGTCATCACGCTGGCGCAGCTGCCGGGCTACGTGGCCTCGGCCTGGCTGATCGAGCGCTGGGGCCGTCGGGGCACCCTCGCGACGTTCCTGCTCGGATCGGCCGTGGCGGCCTCGTTCTTCGGTTTCGGGGCGGTCAGCGGCAGCGTCGCGCAGATCCTCGTCGCGGGGATGGCCCTGTCGTTCTTCAACCTCGGCGCGTGGGGCGCGCTCTACGCCGTGACGCCCGAGCTCTACCCGACGGCGTTGCGGGGCACGGGGGCGGGCTGGGCCGCGGGGGTGGGCCGGATCGCCTCGATCGCGGCCCCGCTGTCGGTGCCGCCGCTGATCGCCCTCGGCGGCCCGCCCACCCTGTTCGTCGTGTTCGGTGCGGTCTTCGTCGTGGGGGCCGTGGCCGCGACCCTGCTGCCCGAGCTCCGCGGCACGCGGCTCGCCGAGTGAGCGCGCGTCGACCCGGACGTCCGGCCCGTCGCCGCCTCACCCCGAGGCGGCTGGCCTGGCTCGTCGTGGTGCTGGTGGCGGGGGCCGTCCTCGTGGCGTTCCCGCGCCTCCTCGGCGGTGGGTCGGGGGGCGGCGCCGGTGACGGAGGCGCAGGAGGCGCGGGTGCGGCCCCCGTGCCCACGAGCGTCCCGGTCGGCAGCGTGGAGGCCGTGGTCGACCGGGTCGTCGACGGCGACACGGTCGTGGTCACGGTGGCGGGGGAGCGCGAGCGCATCCGCCTGATCGGCGTCGACACCCCCGAGACGGTGAAGCCCGACGCCCCGGTCGACTGCTTCGGCCCCGAGGCGAGTTCGTTCACGACGTCGGCCCTGCCCGAGGGGTCGACCGTCTGGCTCGAGGCCGACGCCTCGCAGGGCGACGCCGACCGCTACGACCGCCTGCTGCGGTACGTCTGGTCGCCCGACGGGACGATGCTCAACGAGCGACTCGTCGCCGGCGGGTACGGCCGCGAGGACACCTACGACGACGCGTACCGCTACCGCGACCGGTTCGTCGGAGCCGAGGCGTCGGCCGAGGCGTCGCGCGCCGGGCTCTGGGGCGCCTGCGGCTGACACGGCGCGGATCACGGCGGATCACGGCGGATCACAGGCGCGTCGACCAGAATCGTCGGGCAGGAGGTCCCATGCCCACCCCGACCGAACCGGCTGCCACGGCCGAGACCGACCGTCCGACGCGCTCGCCGCAGGCCGACGAGATCGTCACCCACATGCAGCGCCTGACCACCGAGTCGCAGAAGGTCGCCCAGGCGTTCGCCGCGCAGCACGGCCTCGGCCACATCGACCTCGAGGCGCTGCTGCACGTCATGCAGGCCGAACGCGACGGCGACCCCGTGACGGCCGGGGGGCTCGGCGAACTGCTCGGCGTCACCTCGGGTGCGGCCACCGGCGTGATCGACCGGCTCGAGAGGGTCGGCCACGTGCAGCGCGACCGCGACGACGCCGACCGCCGCCGGGTGCTCGTGCGGTACTCCGACCGCGCCCGCGAGGTCGCCGGGGCCTTCTTCGGGCCGCTCGGGGTGATGAGCGACCGCGTGATGTCCGGGTTCGACGAGGCCGAGCTCGAGACCGTGCGGCGGTTCCTCGAGGGCATGTCGACCGCGATGGCCGAGCGGGCACGCGAGGTGGGGCGTCCCAACTGAGGCGGCCCGCGCCTCCTGACCGTCGGGGGCAGCGGGTACCGTGGTCGCGTACCCGGAAGGCAGGTGGCACGTGACCGACCACGTCTCGGCTCTCGATCTCTTCTCGATCGGCATCGGCCCGTCGAGCTCGCACACGGTCGGGCCCATGCGGGCCGCCCGTGAGTTCCTGCTCGGCGTCGACTCCGCGGGCCGCCTCGACGACGTGGTCCGGGTCGAGGCCGTGCTCTACGGCTCGCTCGCCGCGACCGGCCTCGGCCACGGCACCCCCTCGGCCGTGCTCGCCGGGCTCGCGGGCATGCAGCCCGAGACCTGCGACCCGCAGGTCGTCTCGGGCATGCAGCAGGCGGTCGAGCAGGGCGGCGGCCTGCGGCTGCTCGGGCGGCACCAGATCGCCTTCGCACCCAACGACCTGCGCATGGCGCCGCTGACCCGGATGCCCCGGCACCCCAACGCGATGAGCGTCGAGGCCTTCGACGTCGCCGGTGCGAGCCTCGCCCGCGAGGTCTACTTCTCGGTCGGCGGCGGCTTCGTCGTGCGCGACGGCGACGACGAGCAGGCCGTGCCCACCGCCGAGGCGCCCTTCGCCTTCACCGACGCCGACGACCTGCTGCGCCTCTGCGACGCCGAGGGCGTCTCGATAGCCGAGCTCGCCTGGCGCAACGAGGTCGCCCTGCACGGCGAGGCCGCGGCCGCGGCGGGCCTCGACGACCGCTGGTCGGCCATGCGCGCCTGCGTCGACGCGGGGCTCGAGGCCACGGGCGTCCTGCCGGGCTGGATGAAGGTGCCGCGACGCGCCCGCCAGTTCGCCACCATGCTGCGCCAGCAAGACGAACGGGCGACCGCCTTCGCGCTCGGGGGCTCCGCGCTCGACCGGGGCCGCGCCTCCTCGCTGCTGGCCTCCGACCTGCCCGCGCAGTGGCTGCAGGCCTACGCCATGGCCGTGAACGAAGAGAACGCCGGCGGCGGACGCGTCGTCACGGCACCGACCAACGGCGCCGCGGGCATCATCCCGGCCGTGGCCTACTACGCGATGAGGTTCCACGGCGCCACCGACGACGAGCTCGCCCGCACCTACCTGCTGACCGCCTCGGCGATCGGATCGCTCTACAAGCGCAACGCGTCGATCTCGGGCGCCGAGGCCGGCTGCCAGGGCGAGGTCGGCTCGGCGGCGTCGATGGCGGCCGGCGCCCTGACGGCCCTGCTCGGCGGCACGCCGCGCCAGGTCGAGAACGCCGCCGAGATCGCCATGGAGCACCACCTCGGCCTCACCTGCGACCCCGTCGGCGGGTTCGTGCAGGTGCCCTGCATCGAGCGCAACGCCATCGCGGCGGGCACGGCGGTCGCCGCGACCCGCATGGCCCTGCTGGGCGACGGCAGCCACGTGGTCAGCCTCGACACCGTCATCGAGACCATGCGCCAGACCGGCCGCGACATGAAGGACAGCTACAAAGAGACCAGCCGCGCCGGCCTCGCCGTCAACGTCATCGAGTGCTGAGGGCGGGCGGCTGAGGGGCCGGGGCCCGTCCGAGGAGGCGCGGGTCGTGTCGGGGGCCGCCGCTAGCCTCGTCGCATGACCCCGCCGCGCCGCCCCTCGTCGTCCCGCCCCGCGACCCCGGGTGGCACCGACGCCCCGCGGCTCGACCCCGTCGACCCGCAGGGCCTCGTCGACCTCGGCACCGACCTGCTCGGGCCGCACGACGGTCGAGAGCTCGAGCGGTACGTCGACGCCGACCTCACGGACCGCGACTTCGAGGGGGCCGAGTTCACCGAGTGCGTCTTCGAGTCGCCCCGGTTGGGGTCGGCCCGCCTCCGTGGCGCCCGGTTCGTCGAGTCGGTGCTCACCGACTCGTTCGCGCCCGAGCTCGCCGCGTCGCGCAGCACCTGGCGAGACGTCCGGGTCGAACGGCCGCGGTGGGGGTCGGCCGAGCTGTTCGACGCCGAGCTGCGCTCGGTGCTCGTGGTCGGCGGCAAGATCGACTACCTCAACCTGCGGTCGGCACGACTCACCGACGTCGTGATCGAGGGGTGCACGATCGGCGAGCTCGACCTCGGCGGGGTGCAGGCCCTGCGGGTCGCGCTCGTCGACTGCCGCGTCGGCACGCTCGACGTGACCCGCGCCTCCCTGTCGCACACCGACCTGCGCACGAGCGACTTCTCGCGCATCGACGGCTTCGAGGGGTTGCGGGGCGCGACCATCGACGACCTGCAGCTGGCCGCGTTCGCCCCGACGATGGCGGCGCACCTCGGGCTCGTCGTCGGCTGAGCCGGTGCCGTGCCTTCGGGTGGGAACCGTCGCGCGGGGTGGGCACCGCGCCACGATGTGGGCACAGCACCACGATGTGGGCACGACGCCACGATGTGGGCACAGCGCCACGTCATCTCGTGGCGGCGTGCCCATCTCGTGGCGTCGTCCGCGTCCCGCCGCGCTACGCCGTCGCCGAACACGACGGCGGCGGCCCGCGCGGCGGTGCTATCGTCGCCGACAGAGCAACGCGCTCCGGGGTCAGTGAAAATCTGAGCCGGCGGTCACAGTCCGCGACCCGTGTCGTCACCGAGAGGTGGGGGCCCGGTTGAACCGGTGGAACTCCGGTACCGACGGTCATAGTCCGGATGAGAGGTGCGCGGGCCCGGTCGTCCGTCCGCGGACCCCTGGCCGATGCCGACCCTCGCGTCGCGCACCCCCGGAGAGCCCTCGGCAGAGCCAGGCAGACCGGAGGACGACATGACGACGCAGGCAGCGACCGCGCCCCGCACGCGACCCGTGGGGGCACGACGCCCGCACGGCACGACGGCCACGGCGGTGCGCTGATGTTCACCGGCCTCGTCGAAGAACTCGGACGCGTCGAGCGGGTCGACGACCAGGGCGACAGCGTCCGCCTGACCGTGCACGGCCCGGCCGTCCTGGTGGACGCCGCGCACGGCGACTCGATCTCGGTCAGCGGGGTCTGCCTGACCGTGGTCGCTCAGCAGGGCGACGCGTTCACGGCGGACGTGATGCGTCAGACCCTCGCCATGAGCACCGTGGGCTCGTTCGGACCGGGCACGCCCGTCAACCTCGAGCGTGCCGCCCGCGTCGGTGACCGGCTCGGTGGCCACATCGTGCAGGGCCACGTCGACGGCACGGCCACGGTCGTCGAGATCGAGCAGGGCGACGCGTGGCGACGCGTGCGGTTCGACCTCGCCGACGACCTCGCGCCCCTGCTGGTCGACAAGGGGTCGGTCACCCTGGACGGCGTCAGCCTCACGGTCAGCGCGATCAGCGAGCCCGGTGAGGCCCCGGGGTGGTTCGAGGTCAGCCTGATCCCCGAGACCCTCGCCGTGACGACCCTCGGCGGCAAGGCCGTCGGCGACCGGGTCAACGTCGAGACCGACGTCCTCGCCCGGCACGTGCGACGGATGCTGCGGCTCGACGCCCTGGGCTCGGCCGACCCGGGCGACGTCGCCTCGAGCCCGGCGGACGACCGGAGCGACGGGGTCGACGAACCCGACGCGTCCGCCGCGGCGGCGGACCGGCCGTGACGGTGACGACGCCCTCCGAGGAGGCGCGGCCCGCCTCGCGCCCCGCACCGATCGAGCTGGCCCTGGAGCACCTCCGACGCGGCCGACCGGTCGTGGTGGTCGACGACGAGTCCCGCGAGAACGAGGGCGACGTCGTGCTGTCGGCCGAGCTCGCCTCGCCCGAGTGGCTCGCCTGGACGGTGCGGGTGTCGTCGGGGTTCGTCTGTGCGCCGATGACGGACGAGATCGCCGACCGGCTCGACCTGCCGCCCATGGTCGCCCGCAACGAGGACGCCCGCGGCACGGCCTACACGGTGAGCGTCGACGCGGCGGTCGGCGTGACGACCGGCATCAGCGCCTCCGACCGGGCGACGACGCTGCGCACCCTCGCGTCCGCGACCAGCGTCCGTGACGACCTGCACCGCCCGGGGCACATCCTCCCGTTGCGGGCCCGGGCCGGCGGCGTCCGCGAACGTGACGGACACACCGAGGCGTCCGTCGACCTGATGAAGGCCGCGGGTCTGCGACCGGTCGCCGTCATCAGCGAGATCGTCGGCGACGACGGCGAGATGATGCGCCTGCCGGCCCTGCTCGACTTCGGAGCCCGCGAGGGCGTGCCCGTCGTCACCATCGCCGACCTCGTCACCTGGCTGGGCGACCGCGACCTGGACGCGCCGACCGCCGGACCCCACGACCACACCCACACCACCCTCGAAGGAGACCCCGCATGAGCGGAGCAGGAGCCCCCACCGAACCCGACGTCGACGGCACGGGAGTCCGCGTGACGATCGTCGCCGGCACCTGGCACGAGACCATCACCGACGGCCTGCTGGCCGGTGCACTGGCGACCGTCGAGCGCCTCGGCGCCACGGCCACGGTCGTCCGTGTCCCCGGCAGCTTCGAGCTGCCCGTGGTGGCGAAGGCCGCCCTCGAGGCCGGGGCCGACGCCGTGGTGGCGCTCGGCGTGATCATCCGCGGCGGCACGCCCCACTTCGAGTACGTGTCCGACGCGGCCACCTCGGGCCTGCTGCGGGTCACCCTCGACACCGGCAAGCCGGTCGGCTTCGGCGTGCTCACCCTCGACGACGAGCAGCAGGGCCTCGACCGGGCCGGCCTGCCCGGCTCGAAGGAGGACAAGGGAGCCGAGGCCGCCCACGCGGCGATCACCACGGCCGTCCGGCTGCGCGAGGTCGAGCGCGCCGGCACCGCGCGGGTCGCCGGCTTCTAGGTCCTGCGAGGCGCGGGTCCCCTCGAGCCGCGCCTCCTCGGGTGCGCCGGGCCGCGCCTCCTCGTGTGCCTTCCGCGACCCCCGCGACCGCTCTGAGCGGGCCGGAGCGGTCGAACGGACGACGACGCTCCGCTCACCAGCGGAGGTGAGCGGCGCGCGAATGCCTTCGTGTCGCGTCGTGCCCGCCCGGGACGATCCGCAGGCGAGGCGGGGCGCGGCGAGGCGAGCGGCTAGGCGAAGACCTCGGCGAGGAACGCCTCGAGCTGCTGCCACGAGCGCCGGTCGGCGCGGGCGTCGTACCGGGCGCCGTGGTCGGGTGCGTCGGTGCCCGGCACCGCGAAGGCGTGCATGACGCCGCTGTAGCTGAGCACCTGCCAGTCGGGTGCCTCGGCGGCCCGCATCTCGTCCTCGAACGCGACCACCGCCTCGTCGGGGACGACCGGGTCGGCCGCGCCCGTCATGACGAGCAACGGCGCCGTGACGGCCCCCTTCTCGGCCGGCATGCCGGTGCCGAGTCCGCCGTGGAACGACACGACCCCGGCGACGTCGGCACCCGCGCGGGCCAACTCGAGGGCCCCCGAACCGCCGAAGCAGTAGCCCATCACGGCGATCCGCGACGGGTCGACCCCGGGCTCGGCCCGAAGCCGCTCGAGGTTCGCGAGCAACCGCGAACGGAAGAGCGGCACGTCCCCGTAGTACTTGCCAGCCTCACCGGCGGCCTCCTCGGGGGAGGGCCGCACGCCCTGGCCGTAGACGTCACCGGCGAGGGCGACGTAGCCGAGTCGTGCGAGCATCTGCGCGCGCACCTCGACGTGGTCGATGACGCCCATCCAGTCGTGCAGGACGAGGACGCCGGGCACGAGGTCGGACGAGGAGGCGCGGGCGGGCTTCGCGAGGAACCCCTCGAGGTCGACGTCGGTCGCCGCGTACACCTCGTCCGACGTCGTGACGCCGCCCGGGTCGGGCACGCTGTCGAGGACGCGCTGCAGGTCGGGGGAGAGCTCGGGGCTGGGTTCGGTCGTGGTCACACCGGGACGCTACTCCCGACGGGTCGGACGACGCCGGGCCGGTCGCACGGCGCCTGACGACGCCGGGTCGCACGGCGCCGGACGGCACCCGTCGTCCTCAGCCCGGGTCGACGATGCGGGCGACGGCCTGGCGGACGACGTCGCACCGGCGCTGCTGCGGGCCGGTGTGCAGGTTCGTCGCCTCGGGGGTGACGAACCACGCGAGGACCACGCCGAAGACCATGGTCAGCAGCTCGTCGGCGTCCCAGCCCGACGAGATGTCACCCGCGTCCTGGGCGGCCTTCACCGAGTCGCGGCGCGCCTCGAGCTGGCCGTGGTCGAGCACGCCGGGGCTCGGCAGGGCGACGCCTTCGATCTGCCCCCAGAGCAGCAACCGGGCGTCGTCGGGGTTCGAAGCCAGGTGGTCGTAGAGGGCGCTCGCCCACCCCGGCAGGTCGTGGGCGTCGAACGGGACCACCGCGACCCAGCGACCGATGCTCTCGCCGAGGGCCGCGTCGAAGAGGTCGCGCTTGGTCGAGAAGTGGGCGTACAGCCGCTCCTTGCTCGCCTCGGCGTCGCGCGCGATCGTGTCGACCCTGGCTCCGGCGAGGCCTCGGGCCGCGAACTCCGCACGTGCCGCTTCGAGCAGTCGTTCCCGCGGCGGGGTGGGTCGTCGAGCCATGCCCAGAGCATAGGGGCAGGTGTCCACCGAACCACCTGGTTCGTCGCGAGGACTTCGCTTACCGGACCGTCCGGTTCGCTCGACGTCCCCCGGGGGCGGGGACGGCCCGCTCAGAGCGCTCGCGCGTCCGCGACCTCGACACCCGCCGCGGCGGCGACGCCGGCGTTCGTGATGCGACCCGCGACGGCGTTGACGCCCCGCTCGAGCGACACGTCGGCCGCGACGGCGTCGCGCCATCCGCGATCGGCCAGCGCGAGGGCGTACGGCATGGTCGCGTTGGTCAGGGCCCGGGTCGAGGTCTGCGGCACGGCCCCCGGCATGTTCGCGACGCAGTAGTACACGCTGTCGTGGACGGCGAAGGTCGGGTCGTCGTGCGTGGTCGCGTGCGAGCCCTCGAAGCAGCCGCCCTGGTCGATGGCGATGTCGACGAGCACCGACCCGGGGCGCATCGAGGCCACCATCTCGTCGGTGACGAGCTTGGGGGCCTGGGCCCCCGGGATCAGCACCGACCCGACGACGAGGTCGGCGTCCGCGACCTGGGCCCCGATCTCGTAGGCCGTCGAGGCCCGGGTCTGCAGGCGTCCGCCGAACTGCACCTCGAGGGCGCGGAGGCGCGGCAGCGACACGTCGACGACGGTCACGTCGGCGCCGAGGCCGAGCGCGTTCGCGGCGGCGTGCTCGCCGGCGACCCCGCCGCCGATCACGACGACCTTCGCCTTGGGGGTGCCGGGCACGCCGCCGAGCAGCACGCCCGTGCCGCCGACGGGCCGCATGAGGTGGTAGGCGCCGACCATCGTCGAGAGCCGGCCGGCGACCTCGCTCATCGGTGACAGCAGCGGCAGGCTGCGGTCGTCCCGCTGCACCGTCTCGTACGCGATCGCCGTGGTGCCCGACGCGAGCACCGCCTCGGTGCAGTCGGGCGACGCCGCGAGGTGCAGGTACGTGAAGAGGGTCTGGTCGGCGCGCAGGAGGGGGTACTCGACCGCGATCGGCTCCTTGACCTTCATCAGCAGGTCCGCCTCGCCCCAGACCGTGGCGGCGTCGTCGACGACGGTCGCACCCGCCGCCGCGAAGGCGTCGTCCGAGAAGCCCGAGCCGAGGCCCGCCCCCGACTGCACGAGCACGTCGTGCCCCCGGCGGGAGAACTCGTGGACCCCGGCAGGGGTCGCCGCGACGCGGTTCTCGTTGTTCTTGATCTCGGTGGGGATGCCGACGCGCATGGTTCGTCCTCTCGACGGTGACCTCGACGACGGCGGCCGGTGCACGCCTGTGTTCGCCGAACTGACGTCAGTGTGCTGTTCCACGTCGTCGGCTGCCAAGCATTCCGCACGATATTCTGTACGGACGGCATCCAGCCGCACGATCGACGTCGATGACGGGAGAACAGATGGCTCCGACGAACGACCTTCGGCTCGACGAGGTGGACCGGCAGCTCGTGCGCCTGCTGGTCGCCGACAGCCGCACCCCGAACGCCACCCTCGCCGCGCGGGTGGGCATCGCACCGTCGACCTGCCTGGCACGCGTCCGGTCGCTCGTCGAGCGCGGGGTCGTCACGGGCTTCGGGGCCGAGATCGACCTGTCCGCGCTGGGCCTCGACCTGCAGGCCCTCATCAGCGTGACGATCCTCTCGTCGGCCCGTCAGCGGATCGCCGCCTTCTCGGCGGAGATCCGGGCGCTGCCCCAGGTGGTGCAGCTGTTCTTCCTCGGCGGCTCGGAGGACTTCATCATCCACCTGGCCGTGCGCGACACGAACGACGTCCGCGAGTTCGTGCTCGACCACCTGTCGGCGCACCCTGCGGTCGCCTCGACCCGCACGAGTCTGGTCTTCGAGCACCACCACCCCGGCCCGTCCGTCTGAGCGGTCGTCGAAGGGACGCCCCGTCAGGTGGTCAGTGCGTGCCGGCGAGCGTCATCGGCAGGTGCGGGATGCCGTCCTCGACGAACTCGTCGCCGTCGACCACGAAGCCGAAGCGGGCGTACCAGCCCGAGAGGTGGGCCTGAGCGTCGAGGCGCACGAGCCGCCCCTCGCACGAGGCGACGGCCGCGCGCATGAGGTCGGCGGCGAGACCGCGTCCCCGGGCCGCCGCCGCGGTCGCGACGCGTCCGATGCGTCGGTCGTCGCCGTCGTGCAGCACGCGCAGCGTCGCCGTGACGAGGCCGTCGTCGTCGGCGGACCAGAGGAGGCGCGTGGTCGGTTCGAGGTCGCGCCCGTCGAGCTCGGGGTACGGGCAGTCCTGTTCGACCACGAAGACGTCGACCCGGAGGCGCAGGATCGCGTAGAGGACGACGGGGTCGATCTCGGCGACGGACGACGAGTGCAGGCTGGCGGTCACGGTGCCACGCTACCGGCCCCGCCGGTGCGGCCCCGGCCCTGCCCTGCCGTCGTCACGAGGACTCACCGAGCGGCAGGGTCGTGAACACACCACCCACCGGCGCGTCGGGTGGCTGCACCTGGCCCGCGAAGCGGTCGGCGAAGGCCTCGGCGTCGTCCTCGGGGTGGAATCCGACGGCCTCGCCGGCCGCGAGCGACACGACGCGTCGGGTGTTGCGGCTGACGCCCCAGACGACGTGGTGCCCGACCGGGGCGGTCGTCAGGGTGGCGAGCATCAGGCGGGCCGCGTCGGCCGGCGACAACCACGTGCCGAGGCTGCGGACGTCGTGCGGCTCGACCTCGCACGTCATGATGCGGGCCGAGACGACGGTCGAGCCGAAGCGGTCGGCGTAGAGGCTGCCGACGGCCTCGAGCAGCACCTTGCTGACGCCGTAGAACGAGTCCGGGCGGGGAGCCGGCACGTCGTGGTCGGCGGCCCTCGAACCCGGTTCGAACCCGACGGCGTGCACCGAGCTGGCCGCGAAGACGCGGGTCACGCCGGCACGTCGGGCGGCCTCGTGGACGACGTAGGCGCTCTCGACGTTGAGGTCGCGGATCTCGTGCCAGGTGCGCTCGGCGGCGTGCGAGGCGAGGTGGACCACGAGGTCGACGCCGTCGAAGGCCACCGTGAGCGACTCGAGGTCGGTCACGCCGACGTGCTCGAAGGTCTCGTGCCCGCGGAGGTCGTCAGGGGGCGGCACCACGTCGAGCAGCCTCAGGTCGTGGCCGGCCTCGAGCAGCAGGGGGCGGACCCAGGTCGCGATGCGCCCCGAGCCCCCCGTGATCGCGATGGTCGCCATGTGTGCCGCCTCTCGTCGTCGGCCCGTCCGCCGGGCACCTCGTGCCCCCATCCTGCCGGTGGCCACCGACGCGGGCGACCGGGGCACGTGCCGGGTCCGCCGATGGGCCCTCGCGACTCGTCCCCGCGTCCCCCGGATGCCCCACCCGAGCCTGGCAGGGCTCTGGCGATGCCCTGGCAGGGCGCTCCACGGCCGGGGTCGGTGACGCGTCACCTCGTACCGTGACCCCAGGCCCGACGACGTGCCCCGACCCTGCCCCCGATCGAAAGGCACACCGTGTCGTCAGCCCTCTCGTCCCTCGCGATCCTCCTGTTGCGCGTCGTCCTGGGGGTGGTCTTCGTCGTGCACGGGTGGCAGAAGCTCGCGGTCGACGGCCTCGCCGCGACACAGGGTGCCTTCGGCGGCATGGGCATCCCGTTCGCCGACGTCGCCGCGCCGGTCGCGGCCGTCACCGAGCTCGCCGCCGGGGTCGCCCTCGTCGTCGGCTTCGCCACCCGGGTCGCCGCGGCCCTCCTGGCGGTCACGGCGGTCGTCGCCCTCGTCGCCGTCCACCTGCCGAACGGCTTCCTGTCGACGACGGGCGGCATCGAGTACGTGCTCGTCCTCGCCGTGGCCTCGGTCGCGATCGTGCTGACCGGCCCCGGTCGAGTCGCCCTCGACGCGCTGGTCGTCCGCGGTCGGCGCGCTCGGCGCGAGGCCCCGACCTCGCAGCCCGTCCCCGCCTGACGGGGTCCACCCGGGCGGGACGGGTGATCGTGACGTGCTCGCGGGGGTGATTTGCGCCTCCTCGTCCCGACCGGGCACGTGATCCGTGGTCGGCTGGACGGCGATGCCCCTCGCCCACGACCGCCGCCGTCCCCCCGACCCACGACCCCGCCCCGGTTCGCCCGTCCTGGTCTTCGGTGACGTGCTCGACGACATCATCGTCACGCCGCGCACGGCCGACCCGGCGGGGACCGAGACCGCCGCGACGATCCGCCACCGGGCGGGGGGCTCGGCCGCCAACACGGCCGCGTGGCTCGGCTCGTTGGGCGTCGACGTGTCGTTCGTCGGCCGGGTGGGCACCGCCGACCTGCAACGACACGCCCAGTCGCTCGCGAACGCCGGGGTCTCGGCCCGGTTGACGTACGACGCTCACGACCCCACCGGCACGGTCGTCATCACGGTCGACGGGTCGTCGCGCACCATGTTCACCGACCGGGGCGCCGGCGCCTCGTTCGGCCCGGACGACGTGCCGGACGACCTCGTGGCCGCGGCCGGCCTCGTGCACTTCACCGGGTACACGGTCGCCCAGTCGCGCAGCCCGGTCGCCCTGCGTCGGCTGTTGGGTCGGGCACGCGAGGTCGGCGCGCTCGTCTCGGTCTCGCCGGGGAGCGCCTCCGTGGTCCACCGGTTCGGGCCACCCGCGTTCCTCGCCGCGGTCGAGGGGGCCGACCTGTTCTTCCCGTCCCGTGAGACCGCCCGCGAGCTCACGGGCCTCGACCAGCCGGCCGGGTCGGCCGAGGCGTTGGCCGCACGGTTCGGCGTGGTCGCCGTCGTCGCCGACGACGGGGGAGCGACGGTGGCGACGCAGGGGCTGCCGCCCGTCACGATCGACGGGGTGGCCACGCGCTGGGTGGACTCCGTCGGCCTGGTCGACGCCTTCTCGGCCGGGTTCATCGCCGCGTGGTCGACGTCGCGCAGCCTCGGCGTCGCCGGTCGCAGCGGAGCACGGGCGGCGGCGAGGGCGGCGGGCGTCGCGGGGGGCAGGCCGCCCGCGTGACCCCGGGCGGCAGGCCGCCCGCGTGACCCCGGGCGACCCCACCCGTTCGGTGCGACGCCCGCCTAGCGCGGGCTCTCGCCCGTGACGGAGACGGTCTGCACCCGGGGCGGACGCTCGGGCGTCAGCCGGATCTCGAACCGCACGGTGCCCCGGGCCCCGCGTCGACGCCACACGAGGTGCGACGGTGTCGTCGACTCGTCGGGCGGCAGCGGGTCGCCCTCGCCCGAGTCGTCCCAGCCGCCCACGGACTCGACGAGGGCGGCCCAGGAGGCGCGTCGACGGTCGAGCGGGACGTCGAGGTCGACGTTCTCGCTGAAGAGCCCCTCGGGCACGGCTCCGCCACGGACGACGGCTTCGACCGCGTCGCGGGCGGCCGTCGTCTCGGGCCAGGGGCGCACGACGACCCGGGCCTCCGGCCGGTCGGCCATGATCCCGTCGAGGGCGAGGCCGATCGGCTCCGAGACCCTCGAGTAGGTCGCGTTCTCGAAGCCGACGGCGCCGAGGCCGGTCGCCGTCTGCCAGCGCATGTGGGCCGAGAAGCCGGGGTAGCCCCCGCTGTGCGACACCACGGGGCCGTGGTCGGGGTAGTGCTCGACGAACAGTCCGAAGCCGTAGCCGCCCGGGTGCCCGGCCCGCGCGGGCACGAACCGCTGGACCTGCTGCATCTCGCGACGGGAGGCGCGTGACAGGATGCCGTCGAGGTCGCCCCGGCCCTCGGGGTCGAAGGCCGAGCCGAGCCACCGCGCCCAGCGGGTGAGGTCGGTGACCGTGCTGAAGAGCCCGCCGATGGGCGAGAAGGCACCGGGGCCCGAGAACGGCAGGGGCTCGCCCCCGTCGGAGGCGCGGCGATGGCCGGTCGCGACGCCACCGGGCGCCGGCACGGTCGCCTCGAATCCCGTGGCGGACAGCCCGAGGGGCTCGAGGATCGTCGACTCGACGACCTCGCGGTACGGGCGCCCGGCGACGACGGCGATCGCCCGCCCGACCAGGGCGAAGCCGAGGTTCGAGTACGCGAAGGTCGTGCCGGGCACGCTGTCGAAGGTCAACCCGGCCCGCAGGACCGCGTCGAGCTCGTCGTCGGTGAGGGATTCTTGCCGGTCACCCCACGGGTCGTCGGTGGGGAAGCCGGCCGACATGGTCAGCAGCATGCGCAACGTCGGCACCGGCGAGTCCGACGTGGGCAGGCTCACCTCGGCGAAGGCCGGCACGAAGTCGGTGATCGGCGCGTCGAGCGAGACGAGCCCGGCGTCGCGGAGGGCGAGCAGGGCCGTGGCCGTGAAGCTCTTCGTGCACGAGGCGATGCGGTAGGCGGTGTCGACGCCGGGTGCGGTGCCCGGGGCGATCTCGCCCTGAGAGCCCTGGTGCGTGGTGCCCGTGCGGTCGAAGGTCGCCCAGACGGCGCTCGGCCCCCGGCGGTCGGACGGGCGGGCGGCGAACACGGCGTCGATCCCCGTCGGGGACGCGGAGCCGGTGGGCTCGAGGGTCGTCGTCACGGGGGTGGTCCTCTCGGGGGCAGAGCAGAGCAGGGCGGAGCAGAGCAGGGTGGAACGGGCCGGGGCGGCCGTCAGTCGGACCGCGTGCGTCGTCGCATCGACTCGTAGGCGTCGAGCGCGGCACGTCGGGAGGCCTTGAGGTCGACCATGGGCTCGGGGTACGAGTCGTCGTCGACCTCGGGCACCCAGCGCCGCACGTAGTCGCGGTGCTTGTCGAACTTGTCGGCCTGCAGCACGGGGTTGAACACCCGGAAGTACGGCGCGGCGTCGGCTCCCGAGCCCGCCGTCCACTGCCAGTTGGCGGGGTTGTTGGCCTCGTCGGCGTCGACCAGGGTGTCCCAGAACCACTGCTCACCGACGCGCCAGTCGGCCAGCAGGTTCTTCACGAGGAAGCTCGCCGTGACCATGCGGACGCGGTTGTGCATGTAGCCGGTCGTCCAGAGCTCGCGCATGCCGGCGTCGACCAGGGGGATGCCCGTCGTGCCCTGCTGCCAGGCCTCGAGCTCGCCCGGCTCGAGCTCGTGCCACGGGAACTCGTCGAACTCGGGCCGGTAGTTCTCGGTGGCCAGGTGCGGGTTCGCGAAGAGGACGGTGTGGTTGAACTCGCGCCAGACCAGCTCGCGCAAGAACCCGGAGGCCTGTTCGCGGGCGTCGGGTGCGAGGTCGCCGCGCATGCGGTGCCACACCTGGAAAGGACTGACCTCGCCGAAGCGGAGGTGCGGCGAGAGGTGGCTGGTGGCCTCTTGGGCCGGTTCGTCACGCAGGCCGTAGTCGGCGAGGTGGCCCGTCGCGAAGCGCTCGAGGGTGTCGAGGGCGGACGCCTCACCCGGGGTCCACGCCTCGCGCAGGCCGCCGGCCCAGTCGGGCGTCGTGGGCAGCAGGCCCCACGAGTCGAGGTCGTCGCTGTCGGGTGCCGTGCGAGGCCCGCGCAGCTCGTCGGGCGCGGCCTCGGGGTGGCGAGGCTCCGGGCGGTCGAGGCAGGCTCGCCAGAACGGCGTGAAGACCTTGAAGGGCTGGCCCTGCCCGGTCTGGATCGTCCACGGTTCGAACATCAGGTTGGCCTGGAAGCTGCGGACGTCGAGGCCGCGGTCACGCAACGACGACTTGAGGTCGGCGTCGGCGTCGCGTGCGGCCAGGCCGTAGCGGCGGTTCCAGAAGACGGCACCGGCGCCGACCTCGTCGACGAGGCGGGGCAGCTCGCGGGCCTGCGGGCCGCGGCGCAGCGTGAGCCGGCCGCCGATCTCGCCCAGCGAGGCGGCGAGGGCGGAGAGGCTGTGGTGCAGCCACCACCGCGACGCCGCGCCCAGGGGGCGGATGCCCTCGGTCTCGTCGTCGAGCAGGAAGAGCACGACGACGGGCTCGCCGCGCTCGACGGCAGCGGTCAGGGCCGGGTTGTCGGCGAGGCGGAGGTCGTCGCGCAGCCAGACGATCGAGGGTGACGTCATGCGCTCGCCTCGATCGGGGTGCCGAGCCGCAGCTTCGTGCAGAGGTCGGCGAGGGACGCGAGTTCGTCGTCGTCGAGGGCGCCGCCCACGCGGCGTCGGATCGCCGCGGCGTGACTGACGGCCGTGCGACGGTAGAGGTCGTAGCCCTCGTCGGTCATGGCCACGATGATGCCGCGCCCGTCGCCCGGGTCGGAGGCCTTCTCGACGATGCCCTTCGACGCGAGCCGGTCGACGAGGCGGCTGATGCTCGGCTGTGTGAGGAGCAGGTGGCGCGTCAGGTCGCGGATGCGGGCGCGTCGGTCGGGCTGGTTCGAGAGGTTGAACAGCACGTCGTACTCGTTGAACGAGATCTCGCTGGTCGGGAAGCAGTCGGTCAGTTCGCGCATGACGCTGACCTGGGCCCTGAAGAGGGCCTCCCAGGCACCCACGGCCATCGATGTCTCACTCATGTCGTCCCTCACGTTCGTCGAGGACGAGTCTACGAAAGGCCACCGACGTCGGGCCGACACCGGACGCCACCACGCCCGGGTCGGGCGTCGGGGCGGACGACAGAGGGCCGGTCGCCCGACGGCGACCGGCCCTCTTCCCTTGCACCAAGAGTGTCCTGCAATCACATTCCGCCTCGGCCGCCACAGCAAACGACGTCGGCGGGACACAATCTATAACGGATCGGTAACGGCGGTCCAGGGTCGAACCCGAGCAATTCCTGAGAACTCCGGGGGACGACCGGGTCCCGCCACCGCACCCGCCCGGACGCCCCGGGCACCGACCGGGTTCCGGCGGGCGTGGGTGGCTCAGAAGACGTCGGGCGACGGCGTGGACGCGTGCCGGATCGACACGTCGGCGTGCCGGTCGAACCGGTAGCCGACGCCGCGGACGGTGCGGACGATGTCCTCGAAGGTGCCGAGCTTCGACCGGAGGCGGCGGACGTGCACGTCGATGGTGCGCTCGTTCGGCACCTCGTCGTCGCCGTCGGCCCACAGGCTCGCGATCAGTTCGGCGCGCTCGATGGTGCGGCCCTCGCGCAGGACGAGGTACTGCAGCAGCTCGAACTCCTTGTAGGTCAGGGGGGCCACGTCGCCGTCGAGCAGCAGGCGCTTGCGCGAGATGTCGACCACCACGCCGCCGCGTGCGCCGGGTTCGTCGTCCTCGGTGACCTGCCGGCGCTTCGCGAGGGCGGCAGGGTCCTGCAGGGCGAGGCGCACGACCTCGACGTCGCGTCCGCCGGCGCCCTCGGGTGCCAGGGCGACGGCGGCGTGGGTCTCGGCGGCCGGGGCGATGCGGGCGACGAGTTCCTTGATCTGCGAGACCACGTCGCCGAGCGACGTGCCGTCGGCCGCGGCCTTGAGCTCGTCGAGCCCCACGTAGAGGACGAAGCCGCGGGCCTCGGTGCCCTCGGGCACGGCGCGGGGCCGAGGTGCCGGGGAGGCGGCGGTGGCGGTCGGAACGGCGGCGGACCGGATCGGGGCCACCTCGCGGACGGGAGCCGGCGTGGCGGGTCGCGCGGCGGAGACGGTTCGGGTGGCGGTGACGGGGCGGTCGAGGATGAGGGACATGACAGGCGGGGTCCTAGCGTGACGGCGGCCGCCGCTCGGGCCGACGGGTCGCCGGGATGCCGAGGGGCTGCTCGATGTGTGTCGGTGCTCGATCCCGCCGGCGATGGTGCCGTACGTCACGAGCAGTCGGTGCGGTGCACCGTTCGGGATGCGCGTCGGGGGTGACGACGCGGAGCATCCGGGAGTCGGTGGCTCAGCGACCGGGTGGGGCCGCGAGCTCAGCTGGCGGTGTCAGCAGCTTCGACTCGGCGAGGTGTGTGGCCGGATCAGGCACACATTCGACACATGACAGCGTGCATCGGCATCATCATGCCGGCGCTCCCGAGGGCCTCACGAGAGGTCGGGGTGAGCACACTGTTGGTCATGGGGTCGATCTTGTTACACCGCGCGTCCCGATGTCAAGCGAGGCCCGCCCCCGGGTGTCGTGACGAGCCCCGGGACGACGAACCGCGCCTCCTGACGTCCAGGAGGCGCGGTGCGGGTCGTGCAGGCGGGTCGCGTCAGGCGAGACCGTACAGGCGGTCGCCCGCGTCGCCGAGCCCGGGCACGATGTAGCCCTGCTCGTTGAGCCTCTCGTCGACGGCGCCGAGCACGACGTGGACGTCACGACCCGCCATGGCCTCTTCGACGGCCGCGAGGCCCTCGGGGGCGGCGAGGATGCAGACCGCCGTGACGTCGACGGCCCCGCGGTCGAGCAGGTAGTCGATGGCCGCGATGAGCGACCCGCCGGTGGCGAGCATGGGGTCGAGCACGAAGCACTGGCGGTTCGAGAGGTCGTCGGGCAGGCGCTCGGCGTACGTCGTCGGCTGCAGGGTCTCTTCGTCACGCACCATGCCGAGGAACCCCACCTCGGCCGTGGGGACGAGCTTGGTCATTCCCTCGAGCATGCCGAGCCCCGCCCGCAGGATGGGCACGACGAGCGGCCGCGGCTGGCTGATCTCGAGCCCGGTGGTCGGGCCGACCGGGGTCTCGATGTCGACGGGGCTGGTGCGCACGTCGCGCGTGGCCTCGTAGGCCAGCAGCGTGACGAGCTCTTCGGTCAGCGCCCGGAAGGTGGGTGAGGGCGTGCTCTTGTCGCGGAGCACGGTCAGCTTGTGGGTGATGAGGGGGTGGTCCGCTACGTGCACTCGCATAGGCTCAACGGTAGCGGAGTCGACCGGTTCCGCGAGCCGCCGAGACCCCGCCGAGGCCCCGTGATCGCCGTCCCGCCCGAGTTCGACGACTGGATGTCGCTCGCCCTCGCCGAGGCCGACGCCTGTCGGGTCTCGGCCGACGTCCCGGTCGGTGCCGTGGTCGTCGACGTCGACGGCGTGGTGATCGCCACCGGACGCAACGAGCGCGAACTGCGTCAGGACCCGACGGCCCACGCCGAGGTGATCGCCCTGCGGGCCGCGGCCCGGCACACGGGCGACTGGCACCTCACCGGCACGACCCTGGTGGTCACGCTCGAACCGTGCCCGATGTGCGCCGGCGCGCTGCTCGCCGCGCGCGTGCCGCGGCTCGTCTACGGCGCCTGGGACGAGAAGGCAGGAGGCGCGGGCAGCGTCTACGACATCGTCCGCGACCGCAGGCTGCCGCACCGCGCCGAGGTCTACGCCGGGGTGCGCGAGGCCGAGTGCCGGGCGCAGCTCGACGCGTTCTTCGCCGAGCGTCGCTGAAGAGCGCCGCGCCGCGCCGCGCCGCACCGCACCGCACCGCGCCGCGCCGTACCGCGCTGACCCTGGTGGGTGACCCGCGCCTCCTCGGTCCTCAGTCGGCGGCGCGGATGACGATCGCGTCGGTGGGCGGGTCGACCTGGCCGGGCTTGACCCACACGTCGGGCTCGACGTAGATGACGCGGGCGATCGGCACGGCCTCGCGGATGCGCGCCTCGATGGCGTTGATGCCGCTCGCCACGTCGGCGAGCACGGTCCGGCCGGGCATCGCGACCTTGACGCCGACGAGCAGCTCGTCAGGGCCGAGGTACAGCGTCTTCATGTGGATGATCGACTCGACCTCGGGGCCGCCCGTGATCGCGTCGCGGATCTTCCGCACGTCGTCGGCCGAGGCGCCCTCGCCGACGAGCAGGCTCTTGGTCTCGATGCCGAGGACCACCGCCACCGCCACGAGCAGCAGGCCGATGGCGATCGTGCCGATCGCGTCGTACACGCCGTCGCCGGTGATCCAGGTCAGGACGACGCCGATCATGGCGAACGACAGGCCGAGCAGCGCCGCGGCGTCCTCGAGCAGCACGACGGGCAGCTCGGGCGCCTTGGCCCGGCGGATGAACGACGCCCAGCTCTGCTGGCCCTTGCTCGGACGCGACTCGCGGATCGCCGTGCGCAACGAGAAGCCCTCGAGCGTGAGCGAGATCGCCACCACGAGCACGGGCAGCCACGGCACGTCGAGCGGGTGCGGCTCGCGCAGCTTCTCGACGCCCTCGTAGAGGGAGAAGACCCCGCCGACGCTGAACAGGATGATCGACACGACGAACGCGTAGACGTAGCGCTCCCGGCCGTGGCCGAAGGGGTGTTCGGCGTCCGCCGCCTTCTTCGCCTTCCGGCCGCCGAGCAACAGCAGCAACTGGTTGCCCGAGTCGGCGAGCGAGTGGACGCCCTCGGCGAGCATCGACGACGAGCCCGAGAAGGCCCACGCGATGAACTTCGTCACCGCGATGCCCAGGTTCGCGCTGAGTGCGGCGATGATCGCCTTGTTGCCGCCGTGACTGCTCATCGGTTCGATCCCCTCGTGTGGTCCTGGTCGATCCTAGGATGGCCGGATGGTCACCACCCTCCCCACCACAGCGATTCTCGGAGCCGGCTCGATGGGCGGCGCCATCCTGCAGGGGTTGCTGCGCCCCGAGGTCACCGTCGACGGGGGCGTGCGGGTGACGAACCGCACCGAGGTCAAGGCCCGGGCCCTGCGGCACGGTGCCGTCACCTCGCTCGCGACCGAGACCGACCCGAGCGCGAACGCCTCGGCCGTCGTGGGTGCCCGGCTCGTGCTGATCGGCGTCAAGCCGCACATGGTGGTCGACCTGCTGCGCGAGATCGGCCCGGTGCTCGACGCGGGCACCGTCGTGGTGAGCCTCGCCGCGGGCGTCACGACCGCCACCATGGAGGCCGCCCTGCCCGACTCCGTCTCGGTGCTGCGCTCCATGCCGAACACCCCGTCGCACGTCGGGCTCGGCGTCACCGGGCTCAGCGCCGGGTCACGGTCGACCGACGCCGACCTCGAGCTCGCCCGGTCGCTCTTCGCCGTCGTCGGCGACGTCGTGGTCGTCCCCGAGTCGCAGATCGACGCGCTCAGCACGATCTCGGGTTCGGGCCCCGCCTACGTCTTCTACCTGATCGAGCGACTGCAGGAGGCGGCGGTCGCGTTGGGCTTCACCCGCGCGCAGGCTGCCACGATGGTCCAGGGCACGTTCCGCGGCGCGAGCGAGCTGCTCGCCGCGAGCGACGTCCTCCCGGCCGAGACCGCGCCGGCCGAACTGCGCCGCCGCGTGACGAGCCCCGGCGGCACGACCGAGCGCGCCGTCGCCGAGCTCGCCGACGGTGGCCTGCTCGAGCTGTTCGAGCGGGCCACGCAGGCCGCCCTCGCCCGCAACCGCGAGATCGCCGAAGGGCGCTGACCCGCCGGGCACCGCCCGGGGCCGCCGACCCGTCGGCACCGCCGCTCGTCGGGCCGCGGTCAGCCCTCGAGGGCGGCGAAGCGCTCGATCGCGCGGCTGTCGCCCGACACGATGATCAGGTCGTGGTTGCTGATGACGGTCTCGGGCGTGGCCTCGACGAACGCGCCTCCGGGGCTCTTGACGCCGACGATCGTGATGCCGTACTTCGTCCGGATGTTCGAGGCGGCCAACGAGGCGCCGCGGAAGGGCTTCGGCGGGTACATCTTGACGATGGCGAAGGCGTCGTCGAACTCGATGTAGTCGAGCATCCGGCCCGAGACGAGGTGCGCGACGCGCTCGCCGGCCTCGCGCTCGGGGTAGATGACGTGGTTGGCGCCGATGCGGGCCAGGATCTTGCCGTGCGACTGGCTGATGGCCTTCGCCCAGATCTGGGGCACCTTCAGGTCGACGAGGTTCGCGGTGATCAGGACGCTCGCCTCGATGGACGAGCCGACCGCGACGACGGCGATCGAGAAGTCCTGTGCGCCGATCTGCTTGAGGGCGTCGATGCTGCGGGCGTCGGCCTGGACCGCGTGCGTCACGCGGTCGGCCCACTTCTGCACGAGGCCGGCGTCGGTGTCGACGGCCAGGACGTCGCGGTCCTGACGCTCGAGCTGCCCGGCGGTCGCGGCGCCGAAGCGCCCGAGGCCGATGACGAGCACGGGGGCGTCGTGCTTGATCTTGTCAACCAACGATCGGTCGCTCCTCGGCTCTCGTGAACAGCTGGCGTCGCTGGCTGGCGGCCAGGGCGACGGAGAGTGTCACTGTACCAACGCGGCCCATCCACATCGTGACGGCCAGGATGTACTTCGCCGAGTCGGGGAGGCGTTCGGTGAGGCCCGTGCTGAGGCCCGAGGTGGCGAACGCCGAGATGGACTCGAACAGGACGTGGTCGAGGGGCTCTTTCGTGATGTGCATGATCAGGATGCTCGACACGGCCACGATCGTGGCACCCCAGAGCACGACGCTGACGGCCAGGCGCAGCACGTCGCTGGGGATGCGGCGGCCGAAGGCCTCCATCGACCGCTGACCGCGCGCCTCGGCGAACGCCGCGAGGAACAGCACGGCGAGCGTGGTCACCTTGATGCCACCGGCCGTCGAGGCGGAGCCGCCGCCGATGAACATGAGCATGTCGGTGACGAGCAGCGACGACCCGTTGAGGTCGGAGATCTGGATCGTCGAGAAGCCGCCCGACCTCGTCATCATGCTGAGGAACAGCGACTGGAACACCGTCGGGCCGGCTTCGATGCCGCCGAACGTCTTCGGGTTGTCGAACTCGAGGACGATGTACAGCACCATGCCGAACACGATCAGGATCGCCGTCGTCAGCAGGGTCAGCTTCACGTGCACCGACCAGCGGCGGGGGTTGCGGGGGTTCCGGGCCAGTGCGTAGATCACGGGGAACCCGATGCTGCCGAGGAACACCCCGATCATGATCAGGCTGAGGAACCAGTAGTCGTTCTCGAACGCGGCCAGGCCGTCGGCGTTGGGGGTGAACCCGGTGTTGGTGAAGGCCATCGCCGAGTAGTAGAAGCTGTCGAGCACGGCGTCGCCGACGGGGATGCCGTCGATCAGCATGCGGGGGATCATCAGCAGGGCGATGGCCAGCTGGATGACGAACGAGCTGAGCGCCACGGTGGTCAGCAACCCGCCGATCTCGCCGAGCCGGACGGCCTGCCCCTCGGGCACCGGGCCCGCGTGCACCCGCAGGGGGTTCTGGTCTCCGGCCGCCATGAGCCGCGCCCGCAGGCCGAGCTTGCGGGACACCACGAGACCCATGATCGAGGCCAGGGTGAGCACCCCGATCGCGCCGATCTGCACGCCGACGAAGATGACGACGTGGCCGAACAGGGACCAGTGCGTCGCCATGTCGACGGTCGCGAGGCCGGTGACGCAGATCACCGAGACGGCCGTGAAGACGGAGTCGGCCAGGGGCGTCACCGTCCGGTCGGCGGACGAGACGGGCAGCGAGAACACCAGCGTGAAGACGACGATCAGGCCGGTGAAGATGAGGATGGCGAAGCGCGCGGGCGACTTGCGACCGATGTCGTCGATCGCGTCGCTGAGTCTGCGCCAGGGCGAGCGGCCGGGGTCCGAGGGGCGGCGTCGACCGGCGACGGGGGCGCGAGTCACGCCGGTCATGCTATCCCGGCGGTGCCCGAGGCCGTGCCCGCGCCGGGTCACTACGCTGGCTGCATGCCGGACATCTTCGCCGTGATCGCCGACGCCACCCGCCGAGACCTCCTGAAGGTGCTGCTCGACGCCTCGACGTCGACCGACTCCGCCAACGCCGACATCAGCGTGGGCGAGATGGTCACCTCGCTCGGCATCAGCCAGCCCACGGTCTCGAAGCACCTCCGCGTGCTGCGCGAGGCCGGCCTGGTCACCGTCCGCGAAGAAGGTCAGCACCGGTACTACTCGGTCGAGCCGGGGCCGCTCGAGGCCGTCGAGGACTGGCTGATCCCGTTCGTCAGCGTCGACTCCCTGGTCTCGGACGCGCTGACCAGCACGCCGTTCGCGGCGTGGGCCGGGGCCACCGTGCCCGCCCCGCTGCGGAGGGCGGCCGAGAGCCTGCCCGACGCCGAAGACGTCGGCAGCACGCTGGGCCGCTACGTGGCCGGGGCCCAGCACCGCGCCTCCTCGGCCCTGCACGACGCACAGAGCGCACTCGGTGCCCTCGACGAGCGCGTGATCGACCCGGTGCGCAAGCGCCTCGGGCGCACGGGGCCGTAGAGCCCGACCGTTCCTTTACACCGAGTCACACGCGCCCCTAGAGTTGCCCCCAGGCACACGGGAAACACCCGTCTGCCCCACAGCCCCGGCACGGGGCCCGAGTCGAGGCAGGGTCATGTCGCAGGATCTCTCGGATGTGCGGTTCCTGACGGTCGCCGAGGTGGCCGACATGATGCGCGTGTCGAAGATGACGGTGTACCGCATGGTGCACTCGGGCGAGCTGCCGGCCATCCGTTTCGGACGGTCCTTCCGCGTGCCCGAATCGGCCGTCGTGGCCGTGCTGCGGACCGGCGTCGCCGACGTCGGCTGACCCACTTCGACTTTCTCGGGCCGTCCTAGTAGACTGACCCGAGGCATTTTTCCGCGGTTCTGTTTCGGACCCGGTCGGTCCAATCCAGAAATCAGTGAGGTCCTCTATGGGTTCTGTCATCAAGAAGCGTCGCAAGCGCATGGCGAAGAAGAAGCACCGCAAGCTGCTTCGCAAGACTCGTCACCAGCGTCGCAACAAGAAGTAGCCGCTGTACACGAAGGCCCCCGCCGACCACCGGTCGCCGGGGGCCTTCGTCGTGCCCGGGGCAGCCGCGGCCGTCGCTACCCTTGTGGGCATGGCCGAACCGCGAATCACCCTGTTGACCAAGCCGGGCTGCCACCTCTGCGACGACGCCCGGTCCGCGCTCGCCGAGGTGCTGGCCGAGGCCGAGTTCGCCGATGCTGCGCTTCCCGTCGACGAGAAGAACATCCTCGATGACGCCGCGCTCACCGCCGAGTACGCCGAAGAGATCCCCGTCGTCCTGCTCGACGGCCGGGTGCACACCATCTGGCGAGTCGAGCCCGACCGCCTGCGGACGGCACTCCGCAGCGCCTTCCTCTGACGGGCATCCCCGGCGGCGGGCCCCCGGTGGACACGGCGACGCCCCGACGAGCCGGACTCGTCGGGGCGTCGCCGTGGGGTCTTCGCTACGGCTGGAGGCGCGTGGGGCCACGGAAGAGGAAGGTCACCTCGCGCAGGTTCGCCTGGTGCAGCATGAGCATCAGCACGCGGGCGAGACCCATGCCGAAGCCACCGTGCGACGGGGCGCCGAAGCGGAAGAAGTCGAGGTAGCTCGAGAGCTCTTCGGGCTTCATGCCCTTCTCGCGGATCTGCTGCTCGAGCACCTCGATGCGGTGCTCGCGCTGGGCGCCCGTGGTGATCTCGGTGCCGCGGTAGATCAGGTCGTAGCTCTTGGTGAGCTGCGGGTCGTCGTCGTGACGCATGTGGTAGAACGGGCGGATCGACGCGTCGTAGTCGGTCAGGTACACGAAGTCGTGGCCGTACTCCTCGGCGACGTACTCGGCGATCCGGCGCTCGCCCTCGGGGTCCATGTCGGCGTCGGCACGGGGCACCTCGTAGCCGCGCTCGGCCACGATGCGCTTGGCCTCGGCCAGCGGGATGCGCGGGAAGGGCACGGTCGGCACGACGACGTCGACGTCGAAGAGCTCCTTGATCTCGGCGCCGTGCTTGTCGGCCACGGCCTGGAACGCGAAGGCCAACAGCTGCTCTTGCATCTGCATGACGTCCTCGTGGCTCTCGACGTAGCTGATCTCGGCGTCGACGCCCGTGAACTCGGTCGCGTGCCGTGAGGTGAACGACGGGTCGGCACGGAACACCGGGGCGATCTCGAAGATCTTGCCGAAGCCGGCCGACTGGGCCATCTGCTTGAAGAACTGCGGGCTCTGCGCCAGGTAGGCGACACCGTCGAAGTAGTCGACCTTGAACAGTTCGGCGTTCGACTCGCTCGGGGTCGCCATCAGCTTCGGGGTGTGGATCTCGACGTAGTCGCGCTCGATCCACCAAGTGCGCAGGGCGTGCTCGAAGGTCGTCTGCACCCGGAAGATCAAGGCGTTGCGGGGCACGCGCAGGTCGAGGAAGCGCCAGTCGAGGCGCTTGTCGATGCCGCTGTCGGCGGCGATGGGGGTCTCGGGGTCGGCCAGGGAGTCGATGACGAGGGTCTCGACCTTGACCTCTATGCCACCGAGCTTGACGCGCTCGTCGTGCTTCAGCTCGCCGGTGACCGTGACGAAGCTGCCCTGCGAGAGGGACGAGATGGCGTCGGCGACGTCGTCCGTCTCGCCCGCGGCGGCGAGCACGTCGGCGGCGGTGCGGGGTCGGACCAGCTGCAGGGCACCGGTCTCGTCCCGCAGGACGACGAACTGCACCTTCTTCTGATCGCGCACCGTCTCGACCCAGCCGGTCACGGTCACGGGTCCGTCGGGCAGCGCGGACAGGTCTTTGATGAGGGTGCGTTCGATCACGAGGCCCGAGTTTACAGGCCGCGCCCCGCGTCAGCGGCCCCGGGGCGCCGGAGCTTGGAGGTTTCCGTGGGGGAGTTGTGCAGCGACGGCCGACCTAGACTCGTCTCCATGCCCGCGCAGCAGATCCACCTCGTCCGGCACGGTGAGGTGCACAACCCCGAGCACGTGCTCTACGGCCGGCTCGACGGGTTCGGTCTCAGCGACCTCGGCCACCGGATGGCGGCCGCGTCCGCCGAGGCCTTCCGAGAGCAGGGCGTCCCGGTCCGGGCCCTCTTCGCCTCTCCGCTGCAACGCACCCGAGAGAGCGCGGCCCCCTGGGCGTCGGCCTTCGGCCTCGAGGTGCAGGTCGACGAGCGACTCGTCGAGCCGACCAACAAGTACGAGGGCCGGCGCAGCGACTTCAGCATCGCCAGGCAGCTCAAGGTGCCCGCCGAGTGGCCCTGGATCGTCAACCCCCTGAAGCCCAGCTGGGGCGAGGCCTACGTCAGCATCGCCGCCCGCATGCTGTCGGCCGTCGACGAGGCCTGGTCGAGCGTCGACGACGGCGACGTCGTCCTGGTCAGCCACCAGCTGCCGATCTGGATGGTCCACCGCAGCGTCACCGGCGCCCGGTTGTTCCACGACCCGCGACGCCGTCGGTGCACCCTGTCGAGCGTCACCACGCTCGAGCGTCGCGCCGGGGGCTTCGTCGAGGTCGGCTACCAGGAACCCGCTGCACACTTGAACGCGTCCGCCGTCGACCTGGGAGCAGTGTGAGCCAGACCATCCGCCCGACCCGCGCCCGACTCGTCGCCCGCGCGGCCGCCCTGACGGCCGTCGTGGCCCTCGTCGCCACGGGCTGCTCGAGCACGGCCGACGACCTCGCGAAGCAGTACGGCAACGGCACGACCGAGAACTACATCTCGGGCAACGGCACCGTCACCGAGATCGCCCCCGACGACCGCGCCGACCCGGTCGAGTTCACCGCCGAGACCGACGCGGGCGAGACCGTCTCGCGGTCCGACCACGAGGGCGAGGTCGTCGTCCTCAACTTCTGGTACGCCGCCTGCCCGCCCTGCCGCCTCGAGGCCCCCGAGCTCGAGAAGCTGAACCAGGCCTACGCCGACAAGGGCGTCGAGTTCCTCGGCGTCAACGTGCGCGACCAGGCGGACACCTCCCTCGCCTTCGCCCGCACGTTCGACGTCACCTACCCCTCGGTCGTCGACGCCAACGACGGCGCCGTCCAACTCGCCCTGGCCGGCACGATCGCCCCCAACGCCGTCCCGACGACGATCGTCCTCGACCGGCAGGGGCGGATCGCCGCCCGCATCCTCGGCGGCCTCGACGGGCCGGGCATCCTCGACACCCTGATCTCCGACACCCTCGCCGAGACGTCCTAGGTGTACCAGGGCAATCCCTTCTTCGACGCGGTCGTGGGCGGTCAGCTCGCGGTCGGCCTGCCGGTGGCGTTGTTGGCGGGTCTCATCTCGTTCCTGTCGCCCTGCGTGCTGCCGCTCGTCCCCGGCTACCTCGGCTACGTCGGCGGTCTGACGACGGGGGCGACGGAGGCGCGGGCCAAGCGGCGAGACCGCCGACGGCTCGTGCTCGGCGTCGTCCTGTTCGTCCTGGGGTTCTCGGTCGTCTTCGTCGGCACGTCGCTGGCCTTCGCCTCGGCGGGGTTCTGGCTCATCCAGTGGCGTGAGATCGTCACCCGGGCCATGGGCGTCGTGGTCGTCCTGCTCGGTCTCGTGTTCATCGGGCAGTTCACGTTCCTGCAGCGCACCCTGAAGCCCGGGTTCCTGCCGCGGACGGGCCTGGCGGGGGCACCGCTGCTCGGCGTCGTCTTCGGCATCGGCTGGACGCCCTGCATCGGTCCGACCCTCGCGGCCGTCCAGGTGCTGGCGCTCGGCTCGGGCTCGGCCTGGCAGGGCGTCCTGCTCGGTGCGTTCTACTGCATCGGCCTCGGCGTGCCCTTCCTGCTCGTCGCGCTCGGCTTCGGCTGGGCCTCACGGTCCATCTCGTTCGTCAAGCGGCACATCCGCGTCGTCAACATCGTCGGAGGGTCACTGCTCGTGCTCATCGGTCTGCTCATGGTCACGGGCCTCTGGTCCAGCCTCATGTCGCACGTCGGGGCGGTGATCGCGAGCTATGGCACGATCGTCTGACCGTGGCGCGGGCGACGCGACCCGCGCCTCCTCGTCCGCGGCCGACGCCGACCCGGTCGACGTCGACACGACCGACGTCGCCGGCGACCCGCTGCGTCCGAGCGACCACATCGACTCGGTCCGGCCCGCGTCGACCGAGGGGTCGGGCATCACGCAGCCCAAGCTCGGCCCGATCGGCTACCTGCGCTTCTTCTGGCGTCAGCTGACCAGCATGAAGACCGCGCTGTTCCTGCTCATGCTGCTGGCCGTCGCGGCGATCCCCGGGTCGCTCGTGCCCCAGCGCACCTCCGACCCCAACGGCGTCGTGCAGTACCGCACCGACCACCCCGACCTCTTCCCGGTGCTCGACAAGCTCGGGGTGTTCGACACGTACTCGTCGCCGTGGTTCTCGGCCGTCTACCTGCTGCTGTTCATCTCGCTGATCGGCTGCATCATCCCCCGGACCCGGCACCACTTCGAGGCGCTCCGCGCGCGTCCGCCGAAGACCCCGGCACGCCTGTCGCGCCTGGCCGGCTACCGCTCGGTCACCCTCGAGGGCGCAGGAGGCGCGGGTGACGCCTCGATCACGGCCGCCCGTGCGGTCGAGGCCGCCCGTGCACAGCTGAGGCGCGCCGGCTACCGCACCCAGGTCTTCGGCGACTCGGTCAGCGCCGAGCGCGGTTACCTGCGCGAGACCGGCAACCTGGTGTTCCACTCGGCGCTGGTGGGCGTGCTGCTGACCGTCGGCATCGGCGGCGGCTTCGGCTACTCGGGTCAGCGCGTCGTCGTCGAGGGCCAGACCTTCTCGAACGTGCTCGGCTCGTACGACTCGTTCAACCCGGGGCGCTGGTTCGACGAGTCGCAGCTGTCGCCGTTCTCCATCGCGCTCGACCGGTTCTCGACGGAGTACGCGCCCGACACCGACGGCGCGGCCGGAATGGCCACCGACTTCACGGCCGACGTCACCGCCGAGACCCGGGGCGGTGACGCCGAGAAGACGCAGATCAAGGTCAACTCGCCGCTCTCGATAGGCGGTTCGAACGTCTACCTGCTGGGCAACGGCTACGCGGTCGACGTCACCGTCCGCGACGGAGAGGGCAACGTCGCCTTCCGCGACACCGTGCCCTTCCTGCCGCAGGACACCAACCTGACGTCGCTCGGGGTCATCAAGGTGCCCGACGCCCTGCCCGAGCAGCTCGGCATGATCGGGTTTTTCTACCCCTCGGCCGTCGACCTCGGCACGGGAGCCCTGTCGTCGGACGACCCCGACACGACCAACCCCGTGCTCAGCCTCAACGTCTACTCGGGCGACCTCGGCCTCGACCAGGGCGTGCCGACCTCGGTCTACACGCTGACCACCGACGGGCTCACGCCCCTGGCCGGCACCGACGACGACGCGCAGGAGAAGGCGATCCAGCTGACGCCCGGCGAGACCGCGACGATCCCCGACGGCCTCGGCACCATCACGTTCGACGGCGTCAAGCGCTTCGCCTCGTTCGACATCCACCACGACCCGTCGCAGGTCTGGGTGCTGCTCTTCGCGGGCCTGTCGTTCGCGGGCCTGCTGACCGCCCTCTTCGTGCCCCGCCGGCGGGTCTGGGTCAAGGCGACCGAGACCGACGGGGGCGTCCGCCTCGAGTACGCCGGCCTCGCCCGCGGCGAGGACCCCACGCTCGGACGTGCCGTCGGCGAGATCGCGAAGGCGCACCTCGGCGGCCTCGGCGTCCCGGCCGACGTCGCCCGCGAGGTGGCCGACGACCCGGCCCGTCACGACGTCGAGAAACCCGGCCCCGGCGCGGGCGACCGCGGACGTAAGATCTGATCGTGACCGCCGACCTCGCCTACTACTCGCTCGTCGCCGTCTACTCGGCGATGGCCATCTACACGATCTCGTTCGTGGCCTTCGCCCTCGACCTGGCGAAGCGGTCCGGTGACGCCCAGCAGGCGGCGGCCCGTGCCGCGAAGGCCGAGGCACTCGCGACGGCCACCGTCTCGCGATCGGCCGCCGGCGGCAGCACCGTCGTCCTGGACCGTCCCTCCGGCGGATCGGGTGCGTCGACCGCGGCTCCGACGGGCGCCCCGGCCAAGGCCTCGAGCTTCGAACGCGTCGCCATCGCGATGATGCTGCTCGGCTTCGTCGTGCACGTCGCCTCGGTCGTCCTGCGCGGACTCGCCGCCGGCCGCGTGCCGTGGGCCAACATGTTCGAATTCTCGCTCACCGGCACGGCCATCATCGTCGGGGTCTACCTCGCCGTGCAGTTCGTGGTGAACCTGCGGTTCCTCGGCGCGTACGTCATGGGCCTGAACCTCGTGCTCCTGGCGATCGGCACGGTGAACTACTACGTGGCCGTCTCGCCGCTGCCGCCGGCGCTGCAGTCGGCCTGGTTGGTCATCCACGTCTTCGTCGCCATCCTCGGCACGGCGTTCTTCGCCATCGCCGCCGGGCTGTCGGCCGCCCAGCTCGTGCAGACGAAGCGCGAACAGGCCAAGCTCGCGGGCCTGCGCTTCATGGACACCCTGCCCGGGGCCGAGCGACTCGAGGACCTCGCCTACCGCATCGCCCTGGTCGGCTTCGTCCTCTGGACCTTCACCCTCATCGCTGGCGCCATCTGGGCCGAGCGGGCCTGGGGTCGTTACTGGGGCTGGGACACCAAAGAGGTCTGGACCTTCATCATCTGGGTGCTCTACGCCGGGTACATCCACGCGCGGGCGACCCGCGGGTGGCGAGGAGCGCGCTCGTCGTGGTTGTCGATCATCGGCTTCGCCGCAGTGATGTTCAACTTCTCGGTCGTCAACGTCTTCTTCAAGGGCCTGCACGCCTACTCGGGCCTGTGACCGGCCCGCGCGGCGGGCTCGCGTCCTGACCCGGCGTCAGCCGGCGAGGACGGCGTAGGAGGCGCGCAGCCGACCCAGCCACGCCTCGCGTCGGTCGTCGTCCACGGCGTGACGGCGCAGCAGGTCGACGTCGACGTCGACCCGGCGCACCTCGACGGCACCGTCGACCGGCAGCAGCGGTTCGCGGGTGACGTCCGCCCCGAGCAGCGCGGCCGTCCCCAGACCGCAGTCGTGGTGCAGGTGGGGCACGGAGGCGGCGAGGTGTGCCCCCATGCTGAGTCCGACCGACGTGTCGATGGCGCTCGAGACGACGACCGGCAGTCCCGCCGCGGCGACGATCGCCAGGGCGGCGGTGATCCCGCCGAGGGGCTGGGCCTTGACGACGAGCAGGTCCGCGGCACCGGCCCGGGCCACGGCCAGCGGGTCGTCGGCCTTCCGGACGCTCTCGTCCGCGGCGACGGGGATGCCGAGGCCGGCGACGCGACGTCGCAGCTCGGCGAGCTCGGGGACGGTGGCGCAGGGCTGTTCCGCGTACTCCAGGTCGAACGGGGCCAGGCCGACCAGCGCCTCCTCGGCCTCTCGGACCGTCCAGCCGCCGTTGGCGTCGACACGCACGCGGCCGTCGGGCCCGACCCATTCGCGTGCCGCGGCGACGCGGGCGACGTCGTCGGCGAGCGTCTGACCGCGTTCGGCCACCTTCACCTTCACCGTGCGGCAGCCGCGGTACCGCGAGAGCACCTCGGGCACGCGGTCGGCCTCGACGGCGGGCAGGGTCGCGTTGACGGCCACCCGGTGGGTGCCCGTCGACGGCAGCCGACCCCAGCCGAAGTCGATCGTGGCCGCGAGCCAGGCGGCGGCCTCGCCAGGGCCGTACTCGACGAAGGGGCTGAACTCGGTCCAGCCGGACGGGCCCTCGACCAGCAGGGCCTCGCGCTCGTCGAGCCCGCGGAAGCGCGTGCGCAGGGGCAGGCGCACGACGTGGGCCCCGTCGACCAGTTCGGCCAGGGGAGGCAGGGCGGACGGCGTGGCTGCGGCGAGCGGGGGGTGGTCGGCGGTCGGCATCCGCTCAGTGTCGCACCGGCGGCCCCGGTAAGGTCGTGCGTCATGGTCGACCGCGAACCCGAGCCCGCCCGAGAGCCCGTGCGCCCAGCCGACGGCGTCGCCGCCGCCGGGCCCGACGTCGACGGCCTCGGGGTGTTCGACGGCCCCGGTCACGACGAGGCGGCCACGCCGCCCCGCAGCCGCCGGTTGGGCGTCGTCACCTTCGTGCTCGCCCTCGTGCTGCTCGCCCTCGACGGCCTCGCGCTGGGCCTGCTCGCGGTCGACGTCGTCGGGCCGGCGGCCGTGCTCGCGCTCGTCACGCTGCTGGCCTCGATCGTCGTCGGCGTCGTGGCGCTGATCGCCGTCGCCATGCGCCGCGGTCGCTGGTGGGGCGTGGCGGCGCTGCTGCTCAGCGTGCTGGCCAACCCGTTCGTGCTCGTCCGGCTGATCGGGCAGTTCGTCTCGACGGTCTGACCCGACCCCCGTCGGTAGGCTGGCGGCATGGCTTCCGAGGTGTCCGACCTGTTCGATCCGACCGAGTGGCGGGGGGTCGACGGCTTCGACGCCCTGACCGACGTCACGTACCACCACAGCCTCGACGGCCGGGTGGCCCGGGTGGCCTTCGACCGACCCGAGGTGCGCAACGCCTTCCGGCCGCACACCGTCGACGAGTTGTACCGCGTGCTCGACCACGCCCGCATGGACAGCCGCATCGGCGTCGTCCTGATGACCGGCAACGGCCCCAGCGAGAAGGACGGCGGCTGGGCCTTCTGCAGCGGGGGCGACCAGCGCATCCGGGGTCGCGACGGTTACAAGGCCGAGGGCGACCGGGCGAACGTGCCCGACCCGGCGTCCGCGGGTCGTCTGCACATCCTCGAGGTGCAGAGGCTGATCCGCTTCATGCCCAAGGTCGTCATCGCCGTGGTGCCCGGTTGGGCGGCCGGGGGCGGGCACTCGTTGCACGTCGTCTGCGACCTGACGATCGCCAGCCGCGAGCACGGCCGCTTCAAGCAGACCGACGCCGACGTCGGCTCGTTCGACGCCGGCTACGGCAGCGCCTACTTCGCGAAGCAGATCGGCCAGAAGTTCGCGCGCGAGGTGTTCTTCCTCGCCGAGGAGTACAGCGCCGACCGCGCCTACGAGATGGGCGCCGTCAACCGCGTCGTGCCGCACGCCGACCTCGAACGCGAGGCGCTCGGCATGGCGCGCACCGTCCTCACGAAGTCGCCGACGGCCATCCGCATGCTGAAGTTCGCCTTCAACGCCACCGACGACGGCATCGTCGGCCAGCAGGTGTTCGCGGGCGAGGCGACCCGTCTCGCCTACGGCACCGACGAGGCCGTCGAGGGTCGTGACTCGTTCCTCGAGAAGCGCGCGCCCGACTGGTCGCCCTTCCCCTGGCAGTACTGACGGAGGCGCGGCTCGTGACCCGCCCCCTGGTCGCCGTCGACGCCCGTGACCCCGGTGCCGTGCTCGACGCGCTCCGGGTCGCGCTCGAGGGCGGCCCGGCCGTCGCTCCCCGGATCGACGACCACGTGCCCGCCGACCTGCCGCGCGTGGTGCCGCAGGCCGTGTCGCTCGTCGTCGAGACCAGCGGGTCGAGTGGTCGCCCGAAGCGCGTCGCCCTGTCGTCCGACGCGGTGCTCGCGGGAGCCGCCGCGGCCGACGGCGCGCTGGCCGGGCCGGGCCGGTGGGTGCTGGCCCTCCCGGCGCACTACGTCGCAGGCCTCAACGTGCTGGTCCGGTCGATCACCGCGGGCACCGAACCCGCCCTGCTCGCCCCCGGGCACTTCGACGTCCGGGCCTTCGTCGAGGCCGCTGCCGGTCTCGAGCACCCCGTGCGGTACTCGTCGCTCGTGCCCGCACAGCTCGCGGTCGCCCTCGACGCGGCCGAGGCCGACCCGGCCGTCGCCGACGTGCTGCGCCGGTTCGACGCCGTGCTCGTCGGCGGGCAGGCCACGCCGGTCGCCCTCGTCGAACGGGCCCGTCGGGTCGGCGTGACGGTCGTGCGCACGTACGGGTCGAGCGAGACGAGCGGGGGGTGCGTCTACGACGGCGTGCCGGTCGGTCGGACGCACGTCGAGGTCGTCGACGGGCAGGTCGAACTGGGCGGACCGTCGCTCGCCGAGGGGTACCTCGACGACCCCGAGCGGACCGCGTCCGCCTTCGTCACCCGTGACGGCCGTCGCTGGTACCGCACGGGCGACGCGGGCACGGTCTCCGACGGCGTCCTCACCGTGACCGGACGGTTGGACGACGTGATCGTCTCGGGGGGCGAGAAGGTGTCGCTGGGCGTGGTCGAGCGGGTCGTGCGCGAGCAGCCGGGGTGGAGCGACGCCGTCGTCGTCCGTGCGACGCACGCCCGGTGGGGCGAGGTGCCCGTCGTGGTGACCGACGCCGCGCCTCCTGCGTCGTCCCCCCTCGGGCCGCCGGCGGACGACGAGCTGTCGGCGCTGCGCGCGATCGTGGCGTCCGTCGCGGGTCGTGCCGCGGCACCCGACCGCATCGTGCGCGTCGAGACGCTGCCCTCGTTGGCCAGCGGCAAGCCGGACCGCGTCGGGCTGACGCGGTTGGTGGCCGGCCTCGCGGCAAGCTGATAGCCCGCTGCGAACTAGACTCGGGTCGTGGCGAAGACGAAGACCTCGACCCCCCAGCGCAAGGGCCGTCCCGGCGGCCGACCCGGTGGACGACCCGGCAGGCAGCCGGTGCGCCGGGTGACCGCCCGCGACTGGATCGGTGGCGCCCGGCTGCGCACCCTGCCCCTCGGCATCGCGCCGGTCGCCCTCGGCACCGGCGTCGCCCGAGCGAACGGAGGCTGGGACCTCACCCTCGCGCTGCTCTGCCTGGCGGTCGCCGTCTTCTTGCAGATCGGCGTCAACTACTCGAACGACTATTCCGACGGCATCCGGGGCACCGACGACTTCCGCGTGGGTCCGTCGCGCCTGACCGGGTCGGGCAGCGTCCGGCCGAAGACCGTGCTGCGGGTCGCCCTGGCCTTCTTCGCACTCGCGGCCGTGGCCGGCGTCGTCGTCGTCGTGATCACGCAGATCTGGTGGCTGCTCGCGGTGGGTGCCGCGGCCGTGGTCGCCGCGTGGTTCTACACGGGGGGCAAGCGGCCCTACGGCTACAACGCCCTCGGCGAGCTGTTCGTCTTCGTCTTCTTCGGGCTCGTCGCCACCGTGGGCACGACCTTCGTGCAGCTGCGCGAGTTCCCCTTCGACGCCTGGGTGGCGAGCATCGCGGCCGGACTCTTCGCCTGCGCCGTGCTGATGATCAACAACGTGCGCGACATCCCGCAAGACACGGCGGCCGGCAAGCGCACCCTCGCGGTCGTCGTGGGCGACCCGGTGGCCCGGGCGCTGTACGCGCTGTTCCTGCTGCTGCCGTTCATCATCCTGGTGTACTTCGCGTTCCTCTACCTGCACGCGCCCTACGTCTACTTCACGTTGATCGTCGCCGTGCCGGCAGCGGTCATCGGCGTCACGGGCAGGACGCCCCGTGAACTGATCCTCGCCCTGCAGCTGTCGTCGCTGTCGGCCCTGGTCTGGGCCCTGGCGCTGTCGGCCGCGCTCTTCTTCTAGCGCCCGCGCCGGGTCGTCCTAGCGGTTGCGTCCCGTGTCGGCCTCGTCGTCGGCGATGGCCTCGTCCTCGGCGGCCGAGTCGTCGTCGAGACGGGCCGGGCGCGATCGACGCTCGGCGAGGTCGAGTGCGACGCGTCGCCGCAGCGGGGCGAAGAACAGGTACGAGACGCAGAAGCCGACCACCGCGGCGATCAGCGTCGCCCACAACGGGTCGAACCGCAGCACGAGCAGGACGCCCAGCACGACCGCGAACAGGCCGAGGCGGACGATCGAGTACTTGAGCCAGGGTTTCACGACGAGGAGTCTACGGTCCGTCGGGTGTGCGCCCGCCGCGCGGCGGGCACCCGGCACCGGCCCGGCGTCCCCCGCCCGGGAGGCGCGGTGCGGCGTCGCTGCGCACCCCACGTCACAGCTCGGCAACGGCCGCGCCACCATCAGGCGTTGCACCGGATCGAGACCTAGGATCAGCTCATGGTCAGGCTCTTCATCGTGGGCATCGTCGCCGCGGCGGCGTTCGTCATCTTCGCGCTCATCGACTGCCTGTTCGCCGACGCCTCGCGGTTCCGGGCTCTGAACAAGCCCCTCTGGGCCGTCATCATCGTCGTGCTGCCCGTCATCGGGGCCGTGCTGTGGTTCGTGCTCGGCCGGGCCCGCAAGAGCGGTCGTCCGGCGGCGCAGCGCACCGTCGCACCCGACGACGACCCCGAGTTCTCGGGCACCACCTGGCGCACGACGAGCGATCTCGACCGCGAGACGACCGACGAGCGCATCCGTCGACTCGAGCAAGAGCTGCTCGACCTCGACAACGACGACAAGACCGGCAAGCAGTAAGTGGCCAGCCCCTCGACCGAGTACGCCCTGTCGCTGCTCGGGGCCCTGGTCGACGCGGGCGTCCGCGACGTCGTCCTCAGCCCCGGGTCGCGCAGCCAGGCGCTCGCCCTGGCGGCGGCCGAGTTCGAGGCTGCGGGACGCCTGACGCTCCACGTCCGCATCGACGAGCGGTCGGGTGGATTCCTCGCCCTCGGCCTCGCCGCCGAGACGGGTGTGCCGAGCGTCGTCGTCACCACGTCGGGCACCGCCGTGGCCAACCTCCACCCCGCCGTCCTCGAGGCCCACCACTCTGGCGTGCCGTTGATCGTGCTCAGTGCCGACCGTCCGGTCGAGATGCGCGGCATCGGGTCGAACCAGACCACCGTCCAGCCGGGCCTGTTCGCGACGGCCGTCGGCTGGGTGCGGGACGTCGAGGCGCCCCGCACCGGTCCGGTCGACCACGAGGCCGTCCGGGCCCTGGCCCGCGACGCGGTGGCCGAGGCCCTGGGCGGCGACTCGCACGGCGCGCTCGCGCGGTCACGGGGGCCCGTCCAGGTCAACGTGGCGTTCCGCGAGCCCCTCTCGTCGGGCGAGCAGACCCTGCCTCCCGCCCGGCCCGAGCCCGTCCGGCCTCCGCCGCCGGCGGCGCCGACCCCGGTCGAGGTCGACGTCGAGCCCGCGACCCTGGTCGTCGCCGGCCACGCGGCCGGCCCGGACGCCGAGTCGCTGGCACGGTCGCTCGGTGCCCCGCTCGTGGCCGAGGTGTCCAGCGGCGCACGGTTCGGCCCACACCTCGTGTCGTCCTACCGCGCGCTCCTCGACGACCCCGACTTCGGCGGTCGCGTCCGCCGCGTGGTCGTGTTCGGGCACCCGACGCTCAGTCGTCAGGTCCCCGCCCTGCTCACGCGTGACGGCGTCGAGGTCGTCGTCGTCCGCGCAGCCGGGGCCGAGGCCTACGACCCGAGTCGCTCGGCACGCGTCGTCGAGGCCGTCGAGGTGACCCGCGCCTCCTCGGCGGCCGGTTCGGCGGACGACCCCGCCCACCGGGCCTGGGTCGGTCGCTGGGTGCACACGGGACGCCGACTGCTCGAGGCCGCGGCCGAGGTCGCGGACGGGGCCGACGGCGGGCGGGCCGAGGTCGGCGCCGACGACGACGGGTCGGTCGACCGCACCGAGGCCGCCGAGCGCGCGGAGTTCCTCCGTCGAGAGGTGCAGCTGCTGCGGAGGCCGGTCACGCGTCGCGCCCTGGCCGAGGCCCTCTGGCGGGTGAGCTGGCCGCACGACCGGCTCGTGCTCGGGGCGTCGCGGCTGATCCGCGAACTCGACCAGGTCGTGCCGGGCAAGAAGATCCCCGTCCACGCCAACCGGGGCCTGGCGGGCATCGACGGCACGATCGCCACCGCGACCGGCATCGCCCTCGCCAGTCAGCGCGACGATCCCGCCGCGGGCACGACGCGCGTCCTCGTCGGAGACCTGACCCTGCTGCACGACGTCGGTTCGTTGCTGGCGGGCCTCGGCGAGACGCGGCCGCGGCTGCAGGTGGTCGTCGGCAACGACGGCGGCGGCACGATCTTCGACGGGCTCGAGGTGGCGTCGACGGCCTCGGCCGAGGCCATGACGCGCGTGCAGTTCACCCCGCACGACGTCGACCTGCCCTCGCTCGCCCGCGCGTACGGCTGGCGGCACGTCGAGGCGGCCACCCGGGCTGAACTCGACCGCGCGCTCGTGGCCCGGTACGACGGCCCGGTGCTGGTCGAGGTGCCGCTCGCTCGCTGACCGTCCGCCCCACGACGGGGCGGTTCTCCGTGCCCGGTCGTAGGGTCGGGGGCATGGCCAAGACGTGGACGACCCCGCCCTCCCAGTCCCTCCGAGCAGGCGAGGGCTTCGTCCTCGCCGACGTCGACACCTCGTCGACCCCCGGCTTCACGGGCGACAAGTCGTATTCGCAGCAGGTGCTCGAGTCGGGGCGCGAGACCCTCGGCGAGCTGCAGGAGAAGCTGTTCGCCCAGAGCCGCAGCGGAGGCAGCACGGGCAACGTCCTGCTCGTCCTCCAGGCGACCGACACGGCCGGCAAGGGGGGCATCGTGCGGCACGTCGTCGGGGCGGTCGACCCGCAGGGAGTGGCGCACCACGCGTTCAAGGCGCCGACGCCCGACGAGCTCGCGCACGACTTCCTCTGGCGGGTGCGACGCGAGCTGCCCGGCCCCGGCATGATCGGCGTCTTCGACCGGTCGCACTACGAGGACGTCCTGATCGGCAAGGTGCGGCGCCTCGCCCCGCCGGAGGAGATCGAGCAGCGCTACCTCGACATCGTGGCCTTCGAGGACGAGCTCGTCGCGAACGGCACGACGCTGGTCAAGGTCATGCTGCACATCTCGTCCGCCGAGCAGAAGGAGCGCCTCGGCGACCGCCTCGACCGCCCCGAGAAGCACTGGAAGTACAACCCCGGCGACCTCGAGGAGCGCCTCGTCTGGGACGACTACCAGGAGGCCTACGAGACGGCGATCCGCCGGACCTCGACCGAGACCGCGCCGTGGTTCGTCGTCCCCGCCGACCGCAAGTGGTACGCCCGGGTGGCCGTCCAGAAGCTGCTCGTCGACGCGCTCTCGTCGCGCGGCCTCGAGTGGCCGGCCGCGCAGTTCGACGTCGAGCTCGAGAAGACCAAGCTCGCGACGTCGTAGGGCGACGCCCGACCGCGGGCGGGCCTAGGAGGCGCGGGTCCGCACCGCGTCGCCCGTCCCCCTGGGCAGCCGGAGCCCCTCGACGACGCTGAGCAGGGCCAGCGCGGCCAGCACGATCAGCGCGGCCTGGTACCCGGTCGCCGCGGACGCCCGTCCGTCGGCCGAGGCGACGACGTCGGCCACGCGGACGGCGAGGGCGGTGGCGGCGACGCCGAGCCCGACGGCGAGCTGGCTCGTGATCGAGGCGATCGCGTTGGCGGGGCCGATCATCGGTGCCGGGACGTCGGCGAACTGCAACGTGTTGTAGGCCGTGAAGCCGACCGACCGGAAGACGCCGCTCAGCAGCAGCACGCCCGCCACGACCACCGGTGACGTGTCGGGCCGGACCAGGGCGGTCGCGACGAAGGTCGCCGCGAGGGCGACGGTCGCGACGACGACGATCGGCACGATGCGGAAACGGTGCAGCAGCGGGGTCGTGAAGGGCTTGACCGCGAGGTTGCCGACGAAGACCCACATGAGCATCAGGCCGGCCTCGACGGGCGACCAGCCGAAGCCGTCCTGCAGCAGCAGCGGCACGACGAACGGGATGCCGTTGACCACGGCCCGGTAGAGCGAGCCGCTGAGGTTCGTCACGCGGAACGACCCGATGCGGAACGCCGCGAGGTCGAGCAGGGGGTGCGCCGCCCGACGGAACCACCGCACCGCGCCGGCGCCGAGCACGACCGCGGCGGCGGCGAGCAGCGCGCCGGGCACGAGCGTCGTGGGTTCGCCGAGCAGCTCGAAGGCGAGCACGAGCGACACGATCGACCCGGCGACGAGCGTCAGGCCGACCAGGTCGAGCGGTTGGCGGTCGCCGACCTCGGGGGAGGGGACGACCCGCCAGGCCGCCACGAGCAGGGCCACGCCGACCGGCACGTTGACGAGGAACACCCACTGCCAGCCGAGGTGCTCGGTCAGCAGGCCGCCGATCAGCGGGGCGACGACCGGGGCGACGAGCGCGGGCCAGGTGAGGTACGCGATGGCCCGGATCAGTTCGGACTTCTCGGTGCTGCGCAGCACGATCAGCCGCCCGATGGGCACCATCATGCTGCCGGCGAAGCCCTGCACCACACGCGACGTGGTCAGGGTGACGAGGTCGGTGCTCGCCGCACAGGCCACCGAGGCGAGCGTGAAGAGCACGACCGCGCCGAGGAACACCGGGCGGGCACCCCAGCGCTCGGCGAGCCAGGCCCCCAACGGGATGAACGCCGCGACCGCGACGAGGTAGCCCGTGACGGCCAGCCCGAGCTGCGCGGGCTGCACGCCGAAGTCGTCGGCGATCGTCGCGGTGGCCGTCGACAGGATCGTCGCGTCGAGGTTCTCCATGAAGAAGGCCGCCGCCACGACGAGGGCGACCGGGCGCGACCACGACGTCGCCGGGGCGGTCATCGGCTGAAGGCGTCGACCACGGGGCGGAACTTCATGGCGGTCTCGGCCACCTCGCGCTCGGGCACCGACTCGGCGACGACGCCGGCGCCGGCGAACGCCCGCACGGAGCCGTCCGGGTCGACCTGCGCGCAGCGGAGGGCGATCGCCCACTCGCCGTCGCCGTCGGCGCCCACCCAGCCGACCGGCCCGGCGTAGCGACCGCGGTCGAACGGTTCGAGTTCTCGGATCAGGGCCAGCGCCTCCGTCGTCGGGGTGCCGGCCACGGCCGCCGTCGGGTGCAGCGACGCGATGAGGTCGAGCGAGCTCGAGCCGTCGGTGAGGCGGCCGCGCACGTCGCTGGCGAGGTGCCAGAGGTTGGGCAGCCGCAGGGTGAACGGCTGTTCGCCGGTCACCACGTCGCGGGCGTGGGGCCCGAGCGACAGCAGCAGGCTGCGGAGCGCGAACGCGTGCTCGTCCAGGTCTTTGGGCGACGTCGCGAGGGCCAGCGCGGCGTGCTCGTCGGTCACCGCGTCGACGCCCCGGGCGGCGCTGCCCGCGAGCACGCGGGCCGACACCACGCCGCGTTCGGACTTGACGAGCGTCTCGGGGCTGGCTCCGATCAAGCCGTCGACCGCGAAGGCGTAGCAGTCGGGGTAGGCGGTCAACAGGGTGGCCGCGACGAGGCGGAGGTCGGCCTCGGCCGGGAGGGTGCCGACGAGGTCGCGTGCGAGGACGACCTTGCTGACGCGACCGTCGTCGATGGCGCGCACCGCCCCGGCCACGGCCCGTGCGTAGTCGTCGGCGCCGAGGGCCCCGTCGACCAGGGAGAGCCGGACGGAGGCGCCGACCGGCTTCCCGGCGGGCAGCTCGGCCCCGTCGACCCGCGTGATCCACGCGACGCCGTCACGACGCCCGATCACGATGCGGGGGACGATCAGGACGCTCTTCTCGGCGGATTCGTCGTCGAAGGCGAACGAGCCGAAGGCGACCAGCCCGGAGCCCGGGACGCCCACCTCGTCGTCGACGGTGGCCGCGGCGGCGACGGCACGCCAGGCGTCGGCCGCCTCGGTCATGCGGTGGGGGCCGGAGAACTCGAGTCGCAGGGCCTCGCCGATGCCCGCCATGCCCGCGCCGCCGCGGACGAAGACCAAGGGACGGGCCCGGTCGACGACGTCGAGGAGGGGGCTGATGTGGTCGATGCTGGTGGTGCGGACGGCGAGGGACGGAGCGCTGAACGCGGGGGAGTTCACCCGTCGACCCTACTCGGGACACCCCCAGTGCTAGACGGTAGGATCGACCATCGTGACCAAGGCCGACATGAACAAGCAACCCGACGAGGTCGCCTCGATGTTCGACGGCGTCGCGCGCCACTACGACCGCACGAACGACGTGCTCTCGGCGGGCAACGCGGTGCTGTGGCGCATCGCCACCGTCAAGGCGATCGGCGCGGGCCCGGCCGACAAGGTGCTCGACATCGCGGCGGGCACCGGCACGAGCTCGGCGGCCATCGCCCAGCGCGGCGCCGAGGTCGTCGCGCTCGACTTCTCGAAGGGCATGGTCGAGGTCGGCCGCGAACGCCACCCCGAGCTCGAGTTCGTCGAGGGCAACGCCGAGTCGCTGCCGTTCGACGACGACACCTTCGACGCCGTCACCATCTCGTTCGGCCTGCGCAACGTCAACCGGCCGAAGGTGGCCCTCGCCGAGATGAACCGGGTGCTCAAGCCCGGCGGCCGACTCGTCGTCTGCGAGTTCTCGACGCCCCCGTTCGGTCTGCTGCGGGTGGCCTACCGCGCGTACCTCAAGTACGGCATGCCGCTCATCGCCAAGCTCACCAGCAGCAACGGCCCGGCCTACTCGTACCTCGCCGAGTCGATCGAGCAGTGGCCGGAGCAGCAGGTGCTCAGCCAGTGGATCCGCGGCGCGGGCTTCACCCGGGTCGCCCACCGCGACCTCAGCCTGGGCATCGTCGCCCTGCACCGCGGACGCAAGCCGGCGCAGGGTGCCGTGCGCGCCTCCTCGCGTTCGAAGCGGGCCACCTCGTGAACGCGGGGGCGCCTCCCGCGCAGCGCAACTCGTTGGGCCGGTCGCTCGGCCTCGGCGAGAAGCTGTTCGCCACGCCGACCGAGCGCCGCTTCGTGGCGGCCGTCGACGACGGGCTCGAGCTCGTCGAAGAAGGACTGCTGCGCGAGATCGCCTTCGCCGACGACATCGCCGACGCCACCACGCGGTACCTGCTCGCGGCGGGCGGCAAGCGCGTCCGGCCCACGCTGACGCTGCTCATCGCCCAGTTGGGCGACGGGGCGACGCCGGGCATCGTGGCCTCGGCCCAGGCCACCGAGATCACCCATCTCGCCTCGCTCTACCACGACGACGTCATGGACGAGGCGCAGATGCGTCGTGGCGTCCCCAGCGCCCAGACCGTGTGGGGCAACAACGTCGCCATCCTGGCGGGCGACCTGCTGTTCGCCCGGGCCAGCACGATCGTCTCGGGGCTCGGCCAAGAGGCGATCCTGCTGCAGGCCGAGACCTTCGAGCGCCTGTGCCTCGGTCAGCTGCACGAGACCGTCGGTCCCCGCGACGGCGACGACCCGATCGTGCACTACCTCGACGTGCTCGCCGACAAGACGGGGTCGCTGATCTCGACGGCCGCCCGTGCCGGCGTGATGTTCAGCGGGGCCCCGCGCGAGTACCTGGCCCCCGTCGCCGAGTTCGGCGAGAAGATCGGCATCGCGTTCCAGTTGATCGACGACGTCATCGACCTCTCCGACCAGCCCGCCGAGACCGGCAAGAAGGCCGGCACCGACCTGCGCGCGGGCGTCGTCACCCTGCCCGTCCTGTACCTCCGCGAGCTGGCCAGGACCGACCTCGAGGCGTCGTCGCTGCTGAACGAGATCGACCGCATCGTCGACGCGACGCGGGCGGCGGCCCAGCGGTCCGACCGCGAGCCGACGGCCGACGGGGTGCCGGCGGCAGACCTCGCCCACGAGACGTCACACCTCGACGCCGACTTCGCCGACCTCGTGCGGCGCGTCCGAGAGCACGACGTCACCGAACGCACCCGCGTCGAGGCGCACCGGTGGGCCCGCGAGGCGCTCGAGGCGCTCTCGCCCCTGCCCGACGGCCCGGTCAAGAAGGCGCTCACCCGCTTCGCCGACCGCGTGGTCGAGCGGTCGGCCTGACCGGCGCCGCGCCTCCTCGTCCCGCTCGACCCCGAGCACCATCGTCCAACCGGCCGGCCCCGCCGAGCCACCCCAGACCTAGGGAGCAACCGTGACCACCTTGCGACTGGCCATCGTCGGCGCCGGCCCGGCCGGCATCTACGCCGCCGACATCCTGGCCAAGGCCGAGAAGGCCTTCGACGTCTCCATCGACCTGTTCGAGCAGCTGCCGGCCCCCTACGGCCTGGTGCGCTACGGCGTGGCGCCCGACCACCCGCGCATCAAGGGCATCGTCAACGCCCTCCGCGACGTGCTCGACAGCGGCGACATCCGCGTCTTCGGCAACGTCCGCTACGGCGTCGACATCGGCCTCGACGACCTGCGCAAGCACTACAACGCGGTGATCTTCTCGACGGGTGCGATCAAGGACGCCGACCTCGACATCCCGGGCATCGACCTCGAGGGCAGCTACGGTGCCGCCGACTTCGTCAGCTGGTTCGACGGCCACCCCGACTTCCCCCGCACCTGGCCGCTCGACGCGACCTCGGTCGCCGTCGTCGGCGTCGGCAACGTCGCCCTCGACGTCTCGCGCATCCTCGCCAAGCACGCGGACGACCTGCTGCCGACCGAGATCCCGGACAACGTCTACGAGGGGCTCAAGCAGTCGTCGATCACCGACGTCCACGTCTTCGGCCGCCGCGGTCCGGCCCAGGTGAAGTTCACCCCGCTCGAGCTGCGCGAGCTCGGCGAGGTGCGCGACGTCGACATGATCGTCTACGACGAGGACTTCGACCACGACGAGGCCTCGAAGACCGCCATCGCGACGAACAAGCAGGTCTTCGTCATCGACAAGGTGCTGAACCAGTGGCGTCAGCGCGAGGTCGGCACGGCCTCCCGCCGCCTCCACCTGCACTTCTACGCCAAGCCCGTCGAGGTCGTCGGCGACGCCGAGGGACGCGTGGCGGCCTTCCGCTACGAACGCACCCGTCCCGACGGGCAGGGCGGCGTCGAGGGCACCGGCGAGCTGCGCGACGTGCCGATCCAGGCGATCTACCGGGCCGTCGGCTACTTCGGCTCGCCGCTCGACGGCATCCCGTTCGACGAGCGTCGAGGCGTGATCCCGAACCACGAGGGCCAGGTCATGGACGACGACAACCAGATCGTCCCCGGCGTCTACGCCACGGGGTGGATCAAGCGCGGGCCGGTGGGCCTCATCGGGCACACCAAGAGCGACGCGATGGAGACCGTCAAGCACCTCATCAACGACCAGGCCAGCTGGTGGCAGCCCGAGGACCCGTCCGACGAGGCCGTCCCGGCCCTGCTCGAGTCGCGGGGCGTCGAGTACACCGACCTCGAGGGCTGGCACCGGCTCGACGAGCACGAGATCGGCCTCGGCGCGTCGCACGAACACGAGCGGGCGCGGGTCAAGGTCGTCGAGCGCGACGAGATGGTCCGCGTGTCGCGGGCCGTCGAGGCGGAGTCGACGCCGGCCTGACGTCCTCGACCACCGTCGGCGCGCCTCCTCGGCCGGTCGTCCTCCCGACGACGAGACCGAGGAGGCGCGCTGGCGTCACCGAGCTCGGTGGTCGTCGGTAAGCTGGTCGGCATGGCAGACAGTTCCTTCGACGTGGTCAGCAAGGTCGACAAGATGGAGGCCGACAACGCCCTCCACCAGGCCCAGAAAGAGATCGAGCAGCGCTACGACTTCAAGGGCGTGGGCGCCTCGGTCGACTGGAGCGGCGAGAAGCTGCTGCTCAAGGCCAGCACCGAAGAGCGCGTCAAGGCCGTGCTCGACGTGCTCGAGTCGAAGTTCATCAAGCGCAGCATCAGCCTGAAGCACCTCGACGTGGGCGAGCCCTTCCCCAGCGGCAAGGAGTACCGCATCGAGGCCTCGCTCAAGCAGGGCATCGAGCAGGACGCCGCCAAGAAGATCGGCAAGATCATCCGCGACGAGGGGCCCAAGAGCGTCAAGAGCCAGATCCAGGGCGACGAGTTGCGCGTCCAGTCGAAGAGCCGCGACGACCTGCAGGCGACCATGGCACTGCTGAAGGCGGCCGACCTCGACGTCGACCTCCAGTTCGTGAACTTCCGCTAGCCGCGCGGCGAGAGCGGGGCCGAGGTACCCTCCATGGTCGAACCCACCTGGGTGGCGCCGACGATCGCCGTGCTCGGCATCGTCCTCGACATCGCGATCCGCGTGTTCGCCATCGTCTACGTGCCGATCAACCGTCGGCCGCAGACGGCGACCGCGTGGCTGCTCGCGATCTTCTTGATCCCCTACGTCGGCTTCGTGCTGTTCCTGCTGATCGGCAGCACCAAGCTGCCCGCACGGCGCCGCGAGAAGCAGAGCGAGATCAACAAGTACATCATCGAGACCACCGAGGGCATGGAGCGCGTCAAGCGCGACCACCCGTGGCCGGCCTGGCTCGACTCGGTGGTCGAACTCAACCGCACCCTCGGCGCGATGCCACTCGTGGGCGGCAACACCGGCCGGATGCACACCGACTACGACGAGTCGATGGCGGCCATGGTCGAGGCGGTCGACGGGGCGCACCGCTACGTCCACGCCGAGTTCTACATCACGAGCCTCGACCGCACGACCGAGCCGTTCTTCCTGGCGCTCGAGAACGCCCGACGCCGGGGCGTCACGGTGCGCCTGCTGATGGACCACATCGCCAGCCGGGGGTACCCGGGGTACCGCAAGGCGCGGCGGAGGCTGGACGCGATGGGCGTCGAGTGGCAGCTCATGCTGCCCGTGCTGCCCCTGCGCGGCAAGTATCAGCGGCCCGACCTGCGCAACCACCGCAAGCTGCTCGTCATCGACGGGCGCGTCGCGTTCACCGGGTCGCAGAACATGGTCGACAAGAGCTACCAGAAGCGCAAGAACAAGCGACGTGGTCTCGAATGGAAGGACTTCATGGTCCGGTTCGAGGGGCCGATCGTCGCCGGCATCAACGCGCTGTTCGTCACGGACTGGTACAGCGAGACCGACGAGCTGCTGCTGCGTGAGACCGACCCCGTCCACACCGCCGACCGGCTCGACACGATCGACTGCCAGGTGGTGCCGAGCGGGCCGGGCTTCGACGGCGAGAACAACCTGAGGCTCTTCAACTCGTTGCTCTACAGCGCCCAAGAACGCATCATCGTCACCAGCCCGTACTTCGTGCCCGACGAGTCCATGCTCTACGCGATCACGACGGCGGCCCAGCGTGGCCTCGAGGTGCAGCTCTTCGTCAGCGAGATCGGCGACCAACCCGTCGTCTACCACGCTCAGCGCTCGTACTACGAGGCACTGCTGCGCTCGGGGGTCCGCATCTTCCTCTACCGCTCGCCGACCGTGCTGCACGCCAAGCACTTCTCGATCGACGACGAGGTCGCCGTCATCGGCTCGAGCAACATGGACATGCGGTCGTTCAGCCTCAACCTCGAGATCTCGATCATGGTGCGGGGGCGCGAGTTCGTCTCGCGGCTGCGCGAGGTCGAGCAGTCCTACCGCGAGTCGAGCCGCGAGCTCTTCCTCGACGACTGGCTCGCCCGCCCCTTCCGCTCGAAGGTGCTCGACAACGTCGCCCGCCTCACCTCCGCCGTGCAGTAGCCGACCGGCCGTCGCGAACCGTCCTGCGGGGCGGGCGGGTGGGTGTGGTCGAGCGGAGGCCCGAGAGGCTGTATATTTGTCTGGCGCCTCCGGTCGGTGATCACACGGGCTGGGCGTGCATGGCAAGTTACCCAAGCGGCCAAAGGGATCTGACTGTAAATCAGCCGGCGTAGCCTTCGGGGGTTCGAATCCCTCACTTGCCACGGTTGCCCCTCAAGAACGGACTCGCTCGTCGAGTCCGTTCTTGCGTTTCCGGGCACCTGACCCTCCAGGAGGCCCCGTGCCCGTCGTCCCGTCCCCCGCCGAGTTGCTCGAGATCGCGGTCTCGGTCGCCCGTGACGCCGCCGACCTCGCGGCCCGTCGTCGAGCCGAGGGAGTCGAGGTCGCCGAGACCAAGAGCAGCACGGTCGACGTCGTCACCCACACCGACCGTGAGGTCGAGTCCTTCGTACGAGACCGCCTGGCCGTCCTGCGGCCCGGCGACGGCTTCTTCGGCGAAGAAGGGGCCCCCGACGCGTCGACCACCGGTCTCACCTGGGTCGTCGACCCGATCGACGGCACCGTCAACTTCGTCTACGGCATCCCGCAGTGGGCCGTCAGCATCGCGGTCGTCGAGGGCGGCCCCGACCCGCTCACCTGGCGCGCGCTCGCCGGGGTCGTCGTCAACCCGACGTCGGGCGAGACGTTCACGGCGTCGGTCGACGGAGGCGCGTGGCTCGACGGCAGGCGCCTCGCGGTGGCCGAGCCGGCGTCGCTCGAGCAGACGATGCTCGCCACGGGCTTCTCGTACGACGCGGCCCGTCGGGTGGAGCACGCGGAGGCGCTGGTCCGGGTCGTCGGGCGCGTCCGCGACCTGAGGCGCCTCGGGGCGGCCTCGCTCGACCTGTGCGCCGTGGCGGCCGGCCGGGTCGACGCCTACGTCGAGCGCGGGCTGAAGCCCTGGGACCACGCCGCCGGGGCGCTCGTGGCAGCCGAGGCAGGGGCGGTCGTCCGCGGCGAGGTCGGCCAGGCACCCAGCGAGTCGCTGACCTTCGTCGCGGCCCCGTCCATCGCCGTCGAGCTCGCCGCCCTGGTCGTCGAGGCGGGCATCTGACCCCGGAGCGAGACGCCCGTCGGCGCCCGTGACCCGAGTGAAATACTGAGTACCACCTGGCAGTCGCCACCCTGGTACCCGAACGCGGGTAGCCATCCGTTCACCGACCGGCTACCCTTGTGAGGTCGTTACTGATCCGTGATCATCGCGTGATGAGCCTGTCGGCGCCCGTCCTCCCGATGACGAGCGTCGCGTGGCAGCCGCAGATCACCGGCAACGGCCGTGAAGACGACGGTGCACCCACCGTCTGATCCCGAGCACCCCGAGGACCCATCACCCGTGACGAAGTACCAGCAGATCGCCGAGCCCGACGGCGACGGAACCCCGTCGCGTCGCGCCACCGACGACCTCGTGGCCGCCGTGTCGACGCGTGCCGTTCCGACCGAGACCCCCGTGCCCGCCGCTCCCGTGTACCTGACCCGTCGGGAGGCCCGCGAGGCCGAGCGCCGTGCCGCGGCCGCCGTGCCCGCCGCCCCGACGGTCGTCGCCGAGTCCGTCGCGCCGTCGGTCGCGACCGAGTCCGTCGTCGAGGCGGAGCCCGTCGCTGTCACCACCGGCGGGGCTGCCACCTCCGAGCCCCTCTCGCCGCGTCGTGCCGCCCGCCGGGCCGCCGAGTCCACCGCACGCCCGACCGCCACGCGGCGTCCGCGTGCCGCCCGGGCCGTCCGCCCGACCCCGGGCCCTGGCTCCGCCGGCCGTGCACCCCGCACCGCCGGAGCGACCTTCCGGAAGACCACGAAGCGCGTCACCGTCGTGGGCGCCATGCTCTTCGCGGGGTCGATGCTGGTGGCCACCTCCGTGCCCGCCAATGCGTTCTTCGTCGACACCCCGACCCAGACGGCCGCCAAGAAGGCCACCGACTCGCAGAGCTACACGGCGACCGCCTCGACGGCCGCCGACGCCGACGCCGGCGTCTCGCGCGACGGGTACTCGGTCACCGAGATGAAGGCCGTCACCGAGTACGCGTCGACCAGTGCCAGCACCTTCTCGAACGACGTCGACGGCACCGTCCAGTGGCCCTTCCAGACCGGCGTGCCGATCAGCAGCGGCTTCGGTGCCCGCCAGGTCGCGAACTGCGGCTTCTGCTCGACCTTCCACCAGGGGCTCGACTTCGTCCCCGGTGCCGGTTCGCCGATCCAGTCGATCGCCGACGGCGTCGTCAGCAAGGTCGGCGGCCCCTCCGGCGCCCTGGGCAACAACGTCTGGATCGAGCACGTCGTCAACGGCCAGAAGGTCACGAGCGTCTACGCGCACATGCAGACGGGCTCGGTCGAGGTCACCGAGGGCCAGACCGTCACGGTCGGCACCATCATCGGCAAGGTCGGCAGCACGGGCAACAGCACCGGGGCCCACCTGCACTTCGAGATCGTCATCGGTGGCGTCCCCGTCGACCCGTACCCCTGGCTGCAGGCCAACACGAACTGACCCGTCGTCGCCGTCCGGCGCCGACGCCACGAGGAGAGCCCCACCGGCACGACCGGTGGGGCTCTCCTCGTCTCGGCGCGAGTCGACGTCGCGGCGGCCGGGGGCTACGACGACGTCGCGAGCCAGACGGTGGCGTTGGGCGGCAGGGCGGGGCCGTCGACGACGACGGTCGCCAGCAGCACGTCCGCGACGGGCAGCTCGACCGCGACGTCACCCATGTTCGCGATGACGGTGACGCCCTGGCTGCGGAACGCCACGACGTCGGGCCCGAAGCCGTCGAGCCAGGTCATCGACCCGGCCCCGAGGTCGTGTTCGGCCCGCAGTCGCAGGGCCCGCGTGTAGAGCTCGAGCGTCGACCCGGCGACGCCGCGCTGTTCGTCGCGGGCGTAGGTCGACCAGTCGGCGGGCTGGGGCAACCAGGAGGCGCCGGTCGCGTTGAACCCGAAGGCCGGCTCGTCGGCCGACCAGGGCAGCGGCACGCGGCAGCCGTCGCGACCGTAGCGCTCGCCGCCGGTGCGGAACCAGGTGGGGTCCTGTCGGGACTCGTCGGGCAGGTCGACGGCCTCGGGCAGGCCGAGTTCCTCGCCCTGGTAGAGGTAGGCGCTGCCGGGCAGCGCCAGCATGAGCGCCGACGCGGCCCGCGCCCGGGCCAGCCCGAGCTCGGGGACGGGCAGCCCCTCGCTCTTCGGCCCGATGCCGTGCCCCTGGGGGTTCTCGGCGGTGAGTGCCAGCCGACTGGCGTGCCGGACGACGTCGTGGTTGCTCAGCACCCACGTGCTGGGTGCGCCGACGCTCGAGAACGTGGCGAGGGACGCGTCGACGACCTCTCGGACCGCGGGGGCCGACCAGCCGGTCTCGAGGTAGGCGAAGTTGAAGGCCTGCTGCATCTCGTCGGGGCGGACCCAGTCCGCGAGGCGTGAGAGGGGTTCCACCCAGGCCTCGGCCACGAGCACCCGGTCGCCCGGGTACTCGGCGAGCACGGTGTTCCACTCGCGGTAGATCTCGTGCACGCCCTCCTGTCCCCAGTAGGGCGGCGGGGCGGTGTCGCCCTGGCCGCCGCCCATGCTGCCCGAGTCCGCGGGCGGGGTGTAGTCGGGCAGGCCCTCGGCCTTGATCATGCCGTGGGCGACGTCGACCCGGAACCCGTCGACGCCGCGGTCGAGCCAGAAGCGGAGGACGTCGACGAACTCGTCGCGGACGACGCGGTTCGTCCAGTCGAGGTCGGGCTGCGACGAGTCGAACAGGTGCAGGTACCACTGGCCCGGCTGCCCGTCGGCCTCGGTCACGCGCGACCAGGCGGGGCCGCCGAAGATCGACTGCCAGTTGTTCGGCGGCAGCTCGCCGTCGGGTCCGCGGCCGTCGCGGAAGAGGTAGCGACCGCGGGCGGGGGAGCCGGGGGCGGCGGCCAGGGCCTCGCGGAACCAGGCGTGGTCGCTCGAGGTGTGGTTCGGCACGACGTCGACGATGACCCGGAGCCCCAGCTCGGTCGCCCGTGCCCGGAGGGCGTCGAAGTCCGCCAGCGTGCCGAAGAGCGGGTCGACGTCGCGGTAGTCGGCCACGTCGTAGCCCGCGTCGCGTTGGGGGGACGTGTAGAAGGGCGAGAGCCAGACGGCGTCGACGCCGAGGTCGGCGAGGGCGTCGAGACGCGAGGTGATGCCGGGCAGGTCGCCGACGCCGTCGCCGTCGTCGTCGGCGAAGGACCGGGGGTAGACCTGGTAGATGACGGCGGTGCGCCACCACTCCGCGCCCGGGCCGGAGGTCGTCGAGGTGCCCTCGAGCGGGGCGGTCGGGGTCAGCGTGTCGGTCTCGGCCGGTTCTCGTGAGGACATGTGGCCACGATACGGCAGGCCCCCGGTGTGCCATCGGCTACGGTTCTGCTCAGAGCCCACGCGCGCGCACCACGCGTGCGAGCACCCGCGAACACGATTGGCACGACCCTGAACCCTGCGACCGACCTCGTGACGGCCGACCTGCCCGCCGGCACCCGGCCGTTCCCGCTCGCGCTCGGGACGAACGTCTTCGGTTGGACGGTCGGGGCCCCCACCGCGCTCGAGGTGCTCGACCTGTTCGCCGACGACGGCGGGCGGGTCGTCGACACGGCCGACGTCTACTCGGCCTGGCTGCCGGGCAACTCGGGGGGCGAGTCCGAGGCGATCATCGGTCGCTGGCTCGCCCGTCCGGGCAACCGCGACCGGGTCGTGCTGAGCACGAAGTGCGGACAGCACCCCGACGCGCCCGGTCTGTCGCGCACCAGCATCCGCGCCGCGGTCGAGGCCTCGCTCCGGCGGCTGCGCACCGACCACGTCGACTTCTACTTCACGCACTTCGACGACGACGAGACCCCGCTCGACGAGACGGTCGGTGCGCTCAGCGAGCTCGTCGACGAGGGCAAGATCCTCTGTGCCGGCGCGTCCAACTACACCGGGGCGCGCCTCCGGCAGGCCCTCGAGATCGCCGCCCGCGACGGCCTGCACCCGTTCCGGGTGGTCCAGGTGGCCTACAACCTCGTGCGCCGCGGAGAGTACGAGGGCGACGTGGCGGCCATCGTCGACCACTACGGCCTCGCCGTGCTGCCGCACTCCTCGCTCGCCAGCGGGTTCCTGACGGGCAAGTACCGTCACGAGGCGGGCCGGGGCGACTCCCCCCGGGGCAGCAGGGCGCTGAGCTACGTGACGCCGCAGAACCAGGGCACCCTCGAGGTCGTCGTCGAGATCGCCGAGCGGCTCGAGGTCGAGCCCGGCGCCGTGGCGGTGGCCTGGTTGGCCTCGCGCGACAACGTCGTCGGGGCGCTGGGCAGCGCCCGCACCCCGCGTCAGCTCGAGGGCCTGCTCGACGCGGCCCGGATCGAGCTGACCGAGGGCGACCTGGCGTCGCTCGAGGCGGCCTCGCGCCCCGTCGCCTGACGCCGGTCCCGACGCCGGCGCGGCCTGGTCCGCCCGACTAGGCGGGCGGGGGGCCGAGCGGCACGACGGTCTTCGTGCCGGGGTCCCACCGACGCAGCGACGACAGGCCCACCGAGCGGGTCGGGGGCACGTCCGCCGCGGCCAGCGCGTCGACGGCCCGCGCCACCTGGTCGGGCGTCAGGCGCGAGGCGAGCGTGACGTGGGGCGTCCACCGGCCGGGGGTGGTGTGCGGGACGTCACCCGCGCCTCCCAGGGTCTCGTGCACGTCGGCGTGCAGCAGGAGCAGTTCGCGCGTCACGACGACCTGGCGCACCAGCACGAGTCCGCGCGGAGGACCGCCGAACAGCAGGAGCCCGCCGAGTTCGGCGGGCAGCGGCAGCGCCGCCGTCAGGGGCAGGAGGCGCGGGTCGGCGGCGGGGTCGAGGCCGGGTCGGGCCACCAGCGTGACGTGCGGCGCGTTCGACGTGCCGGCGTGGTCGCCCTGCGACGGGAGACCCGCCTCGGACAGGATGCGCCACTCGTCGCGGACGGCCGCGTCCGAGGCCCGGTCGAGCAGGAGTTCGATGCTGTGCACCCGTCGATCCTGGCCCGGACGGGGGGCGACGGGCCGGGGCGTCACGTGGCGTCAGCACCCCTTTCGCTCTGCTACCCTTGTCTGGTGCCAATCGGCAGCGACCCCGGTCGCTCGCCCGGTGGTCACGCCCCGATAGCTCAGTGGTAGAGCACTTCCATGGTAAGGAAGGGGTCGTCAGTTCAATCCTGACTCGGGGCTCTGGCTGTCTCGGTCCCGTCCCGGTGTGATGCCGGCAGGGCCCGCAGCTTGCGGCGGGGTAGCTCAGTTGGTTAGAGCACACGGCTCATAATCGTGGTGTCGCGGGTTCAAGTCCCGCCCTCGCTACCGCAGGCCCGGATCTCTCACGAGTTCGGGCCTTCGTCGTCCCCGGCCCCGATCCCGTCTGGCGGCGTCCACGGTCTCGGCGTCCGCCCCGCCGTCGACTCCGCCCGCGGTGCCCGCGGCCGCGCCGCCGGGCCTACGATGAGGCATGGCCGTGAGCATCCGCAGCATCGGCACCGCCGTGCCCCCGACCATCATCCGTCAGGACGACGTCCGCGAGATCTTCGCGACGCAGCCGGGGCTCGGGCGCCTCGGGCAGCGGATCGTGGGGGCGGCGTTCGGGGCCTCGGCCATCGAGACGCGGCACACCGTGGTCGACGAGCTCGACCGGCGACCCCGCGAGGGCGAGGCGACGTTCTACGACGCGGCGACGAACGAGATCCTCCGCCCCGGCACGGGCACGCGCAACCAGGTCTACGTCGACCGGTCGCCCGACCTCTTCCTCGGTGCCGCCCGTGCCGCGCTCGCCGGTGCCCCCGACCTCGGGCCCGACGACGTGACGCACGTCGTCAGCGTCTCGTGCACCGGGTTCTTCGCACCCGGTCCGGACTACCTGCTGGTGCGGGGGTTGGGGCTCTCACCGTCGACGCGTCGCCACCACCTCGGCTTCATGGGCTGCTACGGAGCCTTCCCGGCCCTCGCCGCGGCCCGGGACTTCTGCCTGGCCGACCCGGACGCGGTCGTGCTCGTCGTCTGCGCAGAGCTCTGCACGCTGCACCTGCGCAGCTCGGACGACCCCGACTCGATCGTCGCCTCGTCCGTGTTCGCCGACGGAGCCGCCGCGGCCGTCGTCACGGCGCGCCCCGCACCGGCGGGCAGCGTCGTGCTCGACCTCGACGTGCTCGAGACGGTCCTGACGCCCGTGGGCGAGACCGACATGGCCTGGACCATCGGCGACCTCGGGTTCGACATGGTGCTGAGCAGCTACGTGCCGCAGATCATCGAGCTGCACATCGACTCCGCCCTGGCGCCGCTGTTCACGGCCGGGGGCGTCGGCGTCGGCGACGTCGACCTCTGGGCGGTGCACCCGGGCGGCCGCAGCATCCTCGACCGCGTGCAGCAGCAGCTCGGCCTCAGCGACCGCCAGCTCGCCCCCTCACGCGACGTCCTGCGCGACTACGGCAACATGTCGAGCGCCACCGTGCTGTTCATCCTGCGCGACCTCCTGGCCGGCCCGGGCACCACGGCGACGGACGGCCCGGACCCGGCCCTCATGGGCGTCGACGCGTCGTCCCCCTCGGCGCAGCGGGTCGGCGCCATGGCGTTCGGCCCCGGGCTGACCGTCGAGACCGCGCTGATGACGCGACGCACGGTCTCGTGAGCCCGACCCGCGCCTCCTCGGTCCCGGCACTCGACGACCGGCCTCCCCGGTGGCCCGACCTGTCGCGGCGCGGAGTCGACCTCGTCGAACTGATGGACGACCCGGACTGCGACCCGGCGCTGCTGACCGCGACGTACCGGGCGTTCCCGGTCGTCAACGGGCTCGTCGCCGGGTGGCGGCGGGTCTACCGTCGCCGCCTGCGTCCGATGCTGACGACCGACCGGACCACCCGTCTGCTCGACCTCGGAGCGGGCGGCGGCGACCTCGCGCGCGCCCTGGCCGGGTGGGCACGACGAGACGGCCTCGCCCTCGAGGTCGTCGCCGTCGACCCCGACGCCCGCGCCCACGCGTTCTCGGTGTCGCGCCCCACGCCCCCCGGGGTCGAGTTCCGACGGGCGGCGAGCGGCGAGCTGGTCGCCGACGGCGAGACCTTCGACGTCGTGGTGTCGAACCACGTGCTGCACCACCTCGACGACGAGGCCCGCACCGCCGTGCTGACCGACAGCACGCGCCTGGCGACCCGCCTCGTGGTGCACGCCGACATCGAGCGCGCACGCGGGGCCTACCTCGCGTACCGGGCCGCGACCCGCCCGTGGCGCCGTCGGTCGTTCGTGCACGTCGACGGGTTGCTCTCGATCCGCCGCAGCTTCACCGCACTCGAGCTCGCGGCCGTCGCGCCCGACGGTTGGCGGGTCGTCCGACAGCGGCCCTACCGGCTGATGCTCGTCCACGAGCCGGGTGCGGGCCGCGGCACCCCGACGCCGGCCCGAGGAGGTGGCCGTGCGGACGCATGACGTCCTGATCGTGGGTGGTGGCCCGGTCGGGGTGATGCTCGCCGCGGCCCTGGCGGACCGTGGCCTCGACGCCGTCGTCTGGGAGGCGCGGGTCGAGGACCCTGCCCGGTCGCGCGCCCTCGGGGTGCATCCGCCCTCGATCGACCTCTTCGACCGACTCGGCCTCGCGGACGACCTGCTCGCCCGGGCCGTCCGCATCCGGAGGGGCATCGCGACCAGCGGGCCGCGGACGATCGGTGCCGTGCCCTTCGACCGGGCCTCCGGGCGGTGGCCGTTCGTCGCGGCGGTGCCCCAGGACGCGACCGAGGCCGTGCTGCGTCGGGGGTTGGCCGATCGCCGCGACGACGCCCTCCGCCGTGGCGTCCGGTTCGTCGGGCTCGAGCAGCGGGACGACGACGTGGTGGTCCACGGTGTCGACGACGCGGGCCCCGTGGTCGCCGCCGCCCGGTTCGTCGTCGGTGCCGACGGCACGCGCAGCGCGGTCCGCGCGGCGGTCGGGGTCGACAGCCGGGCGCGCGACCTGCCCGATCGGTACGTCATGGGCGACGTCGCCGACTCGACGGGGCACGGACCCGACGCCGTCGTCCACCTCGAGCGGGCCGGCGTCGTCGAGTCGTTCCCGTTGCCGGGTGGTCGTCGACGGTTCGTCGTCCACGTCGGCACGGTGCCCGAGGCGGTCGGGCGACGGGCGCCGACGCAGGCGGCACCGACCGCGACCGCCCCGAACCCGACCGCCCCGACCGCCGAGCACCTCGCCGCCCTGGTCTCGCACCGCACGGGGGCCGACGTCGATCCGGCGACCACGACGATGACCAGCGCGTTCGGCGTGCGGAGGCGCCTGGCGACGCGCACCGTCGTCGGCCGCGTGGTGCTGATCGGCGACGCCGCCCACGAGATCAGCCCGATCGGCGGGCAGGGGATGAACCTCGGCTGGCTCGACGGCGCGGCCCTCGAGACCGTGCTCGCGGCGGCGCTGCGTCGACGGGGCGGTCGGGTGCTCGACCCGGCGGCGTTCGGTCGGTTCGAGGCCGGGCGGGCGAGGGCCGCCCTCCGCGCCGCCCGTCAGGCCGAGTGGAACACCGCGCTCGGTCGTCCGGTCGGTGCGGGAGCCGCCCGGGCCCGCGACCTGGCGCTCGGAGCGGTCCTCCGCGCCCCCACGCGGCACGTTCTCGCCTCGGTCTACGCGATGCGCTGGGCCTGACGCCCGTCGCCCCGCGTCCCGGCCGATCGGGCCTCAGGTGACGATCGTCCCGCCGCTCAGCGCGAGCTGCACGACGAGCAGGACCGCCGCCGCCATGATCAGGCGGAACAGGGTGCGGTCGACGCGCCCCGCCCGCACGAGGCGCACCCCGGCGACCGCGATCGCCAGGGTCACGCCGGTGCCGACGACCGCGGCCACGAGCCCGGGCGTCGAGGAGTCGCCCGCGAGCTGGCCGCCTAGCAGCAGGACGGCGGCGACGGCGAGGGCGACGAAGGCGACGACGCCCGAGACGGTGCGCCCCAGTCGGTGGGGCAGGCCCGAGATGCCGGTGCGGGCGTCGTCGTCGAGATCGGGCAGCACGTTCGTGAAGTGGATGGCGACGCCGAACACGGCGCCGACCGCCACGGCCCACGCGGCGGGTGCGGCCGGCGGGGCGGCGGCGAGGGTCGCGACGGCGGGCAACAGGCCGAAGCTGACGACGAACGGCGCCACCGAGAGCGCCGTGCGCTTGAGGCCGAGGTCGTACGCCCAACCCGAGGCCACGAGCACGAGGTGTGCCGTGCCCGCCGCGGAGCCCAGGGCGTACGAGGGCACGAGCATCGACAGCCCGCAGACGACGGCGGCGGCCCGCACGGCCGACACGCTCACGCGTCCCTGGGCGACCGGCTTGTCGGTGCGGCCGACGGCCCGGTCGCGTCCGGCGTCGAGCCAGTCGTTCGCGAAGCCGATCGACGCCTGCCCGAGCAGCACGGCCAGGGCGAGCAGCACGAGCCGTCCGAGCGGCAACCCCGAGGAGGCGCCCAGCACGACGGCGAGGAGGGTCACCACGATCGTCGGCCCGGGGTGGGTCGACCCGAGCAGGGCGAGTGCCGTCGAGACGGCCCCGCCGCGCCGGCCCGCGGCGGGAGGGTGGCCGCGGTGCCCGGCAGAGGTCATCCGCTCACCCTAGACGGGCGTCGCCCGGCGGAGGGCGCGAGGGGGGCGGACCTGGACGGAGCGTGCGGTGCGTGGCACGTCGCCCGACGTGAAGAGGTGCACCCGAGTCGGGGGAGGACTCGGATGCACCCCGTCGCACCCTCGGCGCTCGAGGTGCAGGTGGATCAGTACCGGCACGCGCCGGAGGAGGGTGCCCACGTCGAGTTACCATCCCAGACGTGCCTGGAGTGTACGTCCGACGGCGGGGCAGGGGAAGGGCGCCCGGCCCGTTCTTCGCAGATCGGCCCGGGCGCCCTCGGGGCGGGCGGGGTCAGGCCCCGCGGCCCGTCTTCTGCTGCAGGCGGTCGATGTGCTCGCTGGCCTCGGCCTTGGTCATGTCGGCGGGCAGCTCTTCGCCGGCCTCGCGGGCCAGCGTGTCGAGGTAGCTCTTCTGCGGGCCGGTGATCGGCTCGTCGCCGGTCACCCAGTCGTCGGGGTCTTTCGAGGCCGTGCTGCCGGCGTCGGGGCGGGCGCCGCCGAGGGTCTCGCCGTGTGCCGGGTGCGCGTTCTCGTCGCGCGCCGTGGCGGCCTGGTCGGTCTCGGTCTCGGTCTGCTCGGTGGTGGTCGTCTGGTGGGACTCGGCCGCTGCCGGGTCGACGGGCGTGATGTCGGGGTCGATGTTCGCGTCGCTCATGCCGTGACCGTACGCCGTGCCCCCGACACCGGGCCGGGGGGCGTACCCCGCTGGTTAGACTCGACGGCGTGTCCGTGAACCCAGAGCTGCAAGGGCGGGTCTTCCCGCCGGTCCCGCCCTACCTGGTGGGTCGAGAGAAGGTGCGCGAATTCGCGCGCGCGACCGGCTCGACGAGCCCGCTGTCGTTCGACGTCGATGCCGCCCGCGCGGCAGGCCACGCCGACGTCGTGGCGCCGCCGACCTTCGCCGTCGTGGTGCAGGAGGCGACGCTCGCGCAGCTGCTCGCCGAGCCCGACGCGGGCATCGACTTCTCCCGTGTCGTGCACGGCGAACAGCGCTTCTCGCTGAGCCGTCCGATCGTGGCGGGCGACGAGCTCACCGCGACCCTGACGGTCACCGGCGTCAAGACGCTCGGCGGCAACGCGATGGTGACCGCGTCGTCCGAGATGCGCGACGCCGACGGGCGGCACGTCGTCACGGCCGTCTCGACGCTCGTCGTCCGTGGCGACGAGGGGGCCGCCGCGTGAGCGCGCTCGAGGTCGGCCAGGTCGTCGCCGAGAAGACCTACCCCCTGACGCGCGACTCGCTCGTGCGGTACGCGGGTGCGTCGGGCGACTTCAACCCCATCCACTACCGCGACGACGTCGCGGCCGACGTCGGCCTGCCGGGCGTGCTCGCCCACGGCATGCTGACGATGGGCACGGCCGTGCAACCGGTCGTCGAGTGGCTCGAGGGCGCCGGGGACGACGCCGGCGTGCTCGGCTGGGTGTCCGACTACCAGGTGCGCTTCACGCGGCCCGTGGTGGTCGACCCGGCCGCCGGTGCCGAGATCGTCGTCACCGCGAAGGTCGGCGTGGTCGACGACGAGGCCGGCACGGCCCGCGTCGACCTGACCGTCACATCCGCCGGCCGGGCGGTGCTCGGCAAGGCGCAGGTCGTGGTGACCCTGGCGTGACGACCTTCGCCGAGCTCACGACGATGCAGGTGGGTGGTGAACCCGCCCGCCTGGTCGAGGCGACGACGACCGACGACCTGCTGGCCGCCTTCCGCGAGGCGTCACTGGGCGACGACCCCTGGTTCGTGCTGGGCGGCGGGTCGAACACCGTCGCCTCCGACGAGCCCTTCGAGGGCACGGTCGTGCGCGTCGCCACGCGCGGCGTCGAGCGCGTCGACTCGGATGACGACCGCGTGCACCTCCGGGTCGCCGCCGGCGAACCGTGGGACGACCTCGTGGCCCACACGGTCGACCAGGGCTGGTCGGGGCTCGAGGCCCTCAGCGGCATCCCGGGCTCGACCGGGGCCTCGCCGATCCAGAACATCGGCGCCTACGGGCAAGAGGTGGCGTCGACCCTCGTCGCGGTGGACTTCCTCGACGACGACTCGGGCGACTTCGTCCGCATCCCCGCCGCGAACCTCGACCTCGGCTACCGGACGAGCGTGTTCAAGAAGGGTCGCCGCGGCGTCGTGACCGCGGTCGAGTTCGCGCTGGTCGACGACGGAGGCGCGAGCGAGCAGGTCGCGTACCCGCAGCTCGCGAAGGCCCTCGGCGTCGAGCTCGGGGCTCGGGTCTCGGTCGGCGACGTGCGCTCGAGCGTCCTCGCCCTGCGCGCCGCCAAGGGCATGGTCCTCGACCCCGACGACCGCGACACCGCGTCCAGCGGTTCGTTCTTCACCAACCCGGTCGTCTCGCGCGCCGACGCGTCGAGCCTGCCGCCGGACGCCCCGCGGTGGCCGACCGGCCCCGAGCCCGAGCGACGCGTCGTGCCCCTCGGCGAAGAACCGGCCGCCCCCGCCCCGCGGGCCCCGGCCGAGGTCAAGCTCAGCGCCGCCTGGCTGATCGAGCACGCGGGCGTCGCGAAGGGCTTCCGCCTGCCCGGCTCGCGGGCCGCGATCTCGAGCAAGCACACGCTGGCGCTGACCAACCGGGGCGGTGCGACGGGTGACGAGGTCGCCGAGCTCGCGCGCTACGTGCAGCAACGGGTGCAGTCCGAGTTCGGCGTGCTGTTGCACCCCGAGCCCGTCCTGCTCGGGCTCTCCCTCTAGGTCGGCCGAGCCGGTCCGTCGGGCTCGGCGCGGTCAGCCCCGCGGCAGGAGGCCGCGCTCGAGCGCCAGCGTGACCGCGCGCGTCCGGTCGCGCACGCCGAGCTTCTCGAAGACGTGCAGCAGGTGCGTCTTGACGGTCGCCTCGCCCACGAACAGTCGTCGCCCGATCTCGCGGTTCGAGCACCCCTCGGCCACGAGGGCGAGCACCTCGGTCTCGCGCGGGCTCAGCGGGCTGGTGCGAGGCAGGGCGTCGACGCCGGCCCGTGCCCGGCCCACGAGTCGGGTCGCCATCGCGGGAGCCAGGGCGACCTGCCCGGCGGCGACGGCCCGGAGGCCGGCCAGCAGCTCGTCCTCCGGTGAGGCCTTGAGCAGGTAGCCGCTGGCCCCGACCTCGATCGCCCGGAGGATGCCGTCGTCCGACTCGTAGGTGGTGAGCACCACGACGCGGGTCGACGGGTGTCGTGCCAGGACGGCCTCGGTCGCACCCACCCCGTCGAGCCCGGGCATGCGGAGGTCCATCACGATCAGGTCGGGTCCGAGGGAGTCCGCCAGGGCGACGGCCTCGTGTCCGTCGCTCGCCTGGCCGACGACGACGAAGTCGTCGGTCGACGCGAGCAGGGCGGCGATGCCCTGCCGCACGATCGGGTGGTCGTCGGCGACCAGGGTGCGGTGGACGGTCGCCCCGTCCCGTGACGGCCCGGCAACGGCCGCCCGCGTGCCCTCGGCGGCGGTCCCGGCGGTCCCTGCGGTCGCGGCGGTCCCGCCGGTTCCGTCGTCCGGGGTCGGCCCGCTCACGCGGCCGCCGCCCCGGCCAGGGGGACGCGGGCGGTGACGACCGTGCCGTCGTCGCCCGATGCGATCTCGAGCCGACCTCCCGACAGGCCCAGTCGCTCGCGCAGCCCGTCGAGGCCGAAGCCGGTCGACGGTGTCGCGGGGTCGAACCCGGCGCCGTCGTCGGCCACGACCAGCACGGCCGTCCGGCCCGCGGCCGTGAGGGTCACCCGCGCCGTCGGGGACGCACTGTGCTTGCGCACGTTGGCCAGCGCCTCCTGGGCGCAGCGGACGACGACGACCTGCAGGTCGCGCGGCAGCTCGACCTCGTCGGCGTCGACCGTCACGACGATGCCGCTCTCGCGTCCGAACCGCTCGCCGAGGCGCTGCAGGGCCGCCGAGACGTCCGTGGCGGCCGGGCCCGACGACGCGGTCGCGGCGACGAGGGTCCGGGCCTCGGTGAGCGCCTCGCGCGCGGCCGTCTCGATGACGTCGAGCCGGTCGAGGGTCGTCGCGACGTCGCCGGCGGCCAGCGTGCCCCGGGTCTGCTGGGCGAGCATCACGACCCCGGTCAGGCTCTGGGCGATCGTGTCGTGGATCTCGCGGGCCAGGCGCTCGCGCTCCGCGCTCGTGCCGGCGTCGCGGTGCCGGACCGCGAGCTCGGCCTGGGCCTCGCGCAGCTCGTCGAGCAGACGACCGCGCACGGCGCCGACGCGGGCGATCGTCGTGATCCAGAGCCCGAGCGCGATGCTGAAGACGAGCGAGAGGCCCTCGCTGGTGGCGGCCGTCGAGACGGCCTCGGTCGACCACCCGATGCTCACGACGAAGCCGACCGAGATCGCGAGGCAGAGGGCCACGTTGGCCACGATCGCCGACCGTGGAGCGGGCAACAGGGTCCAGAGCAGCGGCATGAGGAAGGCCTGGACGACCGCGAGCTCCGGCGTGGCCGCGACGGCGACGCCGCCGACCACGACGAGGGCCGCCGCGGCGGACACGGCCGGCACCGAGAGCAGGCCGTCGTTGCGACGCACCACCGGTCGGGCGAGCCCGAACCAGGCGAGCAGCAGCAACCCGATGCCGACGAACGACGCCGTGGTCCGGCCGGTCGACGACGTCGTGGCCAGGACCGCCGACACGACGACCGTGGCCGTCAGTCCGGCGTCCCACCAGCGCATCGAGATCGCGGTGCCCGACGAGGCCGACCACTCCGCCTCGGCCCGGTCGCGGGACGCGCCGACACCGCTCATGCCGCTCATGTCGCCCACGTTAGCGGCCGGCACCGGTCGTGCCGGACGGCTCACGAGTCCTTCCTGATCCAGCGGAAGGTCAGCAGCGACGCGACGGCCCCGGCGACGAGCCAGACCGCCAGCCACAGGGCCACGCCCGGCAGGTCCCACGAGCCGCCGGCCTCGGCGGCCGAGAAGGTGTCGGGCAGGAAGACGCTGCGCATGCCCTGGGCGAGCCACTTGAGCGGGAAGACCGAGGCCACGGCCTGCAGCCAGTCCGGCAGCTGGGTGAAGGGCAGGTACACCCCCGAGACGAACTGCAGCACCAGGGTGATCGGCACGATGACGGCCGTGGCGCTCTTGCCGCTGCGGGGGAGGCGGGACAGGGCGATGCCGACCAGGGCCGACGTCGCGATGCCGAGCAGGTACACCCAGGCGAGCGTCAGCCACGAGCCCGCCTGGGTCGGCAGCGGCACCCCGAACAGGACGCGGGCCACCAGCACGAGCAGGCCCACCTGCAGCAGGCTCGTCACGAGCACCTGCCCGAACTTGCCGACGAAGTACGACCCGACCGGCAGCGGGGTGCCCGCGAGCCGCTTCAGGGTGCCGTCACCCCGCTCGAGGGCGATGTCGACGGCCAGGTTCTGCACGCCCGACAAGAGGATGCCCGCGGCGATCATGCCCGGCAGGTAGAACGCGGCGGCCCCCACCTCGGTGCCGTCCGGCCGCGTGCCGAACGAGCCCGACGCGCTGAACGCCGTCGAGAAGATCGCCAGCATGACCACGGGGAACAAGAACGTGAAGAAGACCGTGTCTCCGGCGCGGAAGTACCCCCGCACCTCGTAGCGGGTCCGGCTCAACCCGAGCGCCAGCGTCCTCACGAGGTCACCTCGGACGAGGAGGCGCGGTGCCCGTCATCGGCGGCGGTCGCGCCCGGCGCCCCGTCCGCCTCCCGCTCGGCGGCGGCGACGAGCCCCAGGTACACGTCCTCGAGCGACGGCCTGATCACCTCGAGCGAGCGGGGCTCGCCGAGCTCGGCGTGCAGGCGGGCGACGACGGCGCCCGGTTCGGAGGTGCGGACGTCGTGTCGTCCGTGCTCGTCGACCCAGGTGACGCGGGGCGTGCGCGCCTCCTCGTCCCCGAGCTCGTCGGGTCGCCCCTCGGCGACGAGCCGGCCCCGGGCGACGACGGCGACGCGGTCGCTCAGCTGGGCGGCCTCGTCGAGGTAGTGCGTGGTGAGGACGATGCTCGTGCCGTCGGCCGAGAGCGACCGGATCAGCTGCCAGAACCGACGCCTCGCCTCGGGGTCGAAGCCCGTGGTCGGCTCGTCGAGGAAGAGCAGCTCGGGGCCGCCGACGACGCCCAGCGCGACGTCGACGCGACGCCGCTGCCCGCCGGACAACGAGCGGATGCGCGCACCCGCCTGCGCCTCGAGGCCGACGGCCGCGATCACCTCGTCGACGTCGCGCGGGGCCGGGTAGAAGCCGGCGAAGTGGGCGACCTGCTCGCGCACCGTGGCCGTGCCCTGCTCGCCGGAGGTCTGCAGCACGATGCCGAGCCGTGCCTTCCAGTCGAGGCCGCCGTGCCGCGGGTCGACGCCCAGCACCGACACCTCGCCGCCGGACCGGTCGCGGTAGCCCTCGAGGATCTCGATCGTGGTCGACTTGCCGGCGCCGTTCGGCCCGAGCAACCCGAGCGTCTCGCCCGGGGCGACGTCGAACGAGAGGCCGTGCAGGGCCCTGGCGGTGCCGTAGGACTTGGTGAGGTCGCGCACTCGCACGACGGGCTCCGGTGTCATGGGACCAGCGTGCGCCGCGGGGGCGCCGCGCACCAGGCCCGACCGGTCGACGCGGGGTCCACCGATCGGTGGACCCGGCCCTCAGGAGGCGCGGGAGCGGACGAGCGGGCGGCTCGCGGTCACGAGAACAGGCGCTGGAGGCGCTGCACGCCCTCGAGGAGTTCGTCGTCACCCAGCGCGTACGACAGGCGGAGGTAACCGCTCGGGCCGAAGGCCTCGCCCGGCACGGTCGCGACGTCGGCCTGCTCGAGGATGAGGTCGGCGAGCTCGAGGGACGTGGTCGGCGTGACGCCGCCCCACTCGCGGCCGAGCAGCCCCTGCACGTCGGGGTAGACGTAGAACGCTCCTTCGGGGGTCGGCGTGACGACGCCCTCGATGCGGTTGAGCTCGCGCACGATCGTGCCGCGGCGGGCGTCGAAGGCGACGCGCATCGCCTCGACGTCGTCCTGCGGGCCCGTGAGGGCGGCCAGGGCGGCGCGCTGCGACACGTTCGAGACGTTCGAGGTGAGGTGCGACTGCAGGTTCGCGGCACCCTTGATCACGTCGGCGGGGCCGACCATCCACCCGACGCGCCAGCCGGTCATGGCGTAGGTCTTCGCGACGCCGTTCACGAGGATCGCCTGGTCGGCCAGCTCGGGCACGGCCGCGGTGATCGACGTCGCCGTGACTCCGTCGTAGGTGAGGTCCTGGTAGATCTCGTCGGTGATCACCCAGACGCCGGCCTCGAGGGCCCACCGGCCGATCGCCTCGACCTCGTCGGGGGAGTAGACGGCACCGGTCGGGTTCGACGGCGAGCAGAAGAGCAACACCTTGGTGCGTTCGGTGCGCGCGGACTCGAGCTGCTCGACCGTGACCTTGTAGCCCTGGTCGGCACCGGCGAAGACCTCGACCGTCACGCCGCCGGCGAGGGCGACGGCCTCGGGGTAGGTCGTCCAGTACGGCGCGGGCAGCAGCACCTCGTCGCCGTCGTCGAGCAGGGCCTGGAAGGCCTGGTAGACGGCCTGCTTGCCGCCGTTGGTGACGACGACCTGCGAGGTCGTGACCGTCGTGCCGCTGTCGCGCAGGGTCTTCTCGACGATCGCCTCGCGCAGCTCGAGCAGACCGGCCGCGGCCGAGTACCGGTGGTTGCGCGGGTCGCGGGCGGCGACGACGGCCGCCTCGACGATGTGGTCGGGGGTGGGGAAGTTCGGTTCGCCGGGGCCGTAGCTGATGATCGGGCGGCCCTCGGCCAACAGCGACTTGGCCTTCGCGTCGACGGCCAGCGTGGCCGATTCGGCGATCGACGAGATACGGGACGAGAGGCGGCGCACGGTCGGGGTCACGCGGGCAAGCCTAGCGGGGGAGGGTCCGCGCGGGACAGGTCGCGAGGGGCCGTGACCGACCGGGTCGGACCGTCGTGGGCCGGACCGGCTTTGCACCCGCCCGTCGCTTCGCCTACACTTGACGAGGCGATCGAATGCGCCAAGCTTCAGCGCGCCTCTGCAATCCGGTTCACCAACGACCGGGCGGTGAGGGGCAGGCTCCCCGGGGGGCCGACCGAGAGGTCATCTGGAGGGCGTCGATCCCATAGGGCGGTGGCTCAATTGGTAGAGCAGCGGTCTCCAAAACCGCAGGTTGCAGGTTCGAGTCCTGTCCGCCCTGCAGCCCGGCTGTGTTCCTCATGACACGGTGATCACACGCAGATACGGACACAGGCCCACGGGTCGAGCTCGGAAGGTCGGAACAGTGGCGAGAAAAGACGTTGACGTCCCCAGTGAGGACGTCGTCGACAAGGCGAAGAGCGACAGCGCGACGCGTCGCAGCCCGTTCGCCCGCATCGCGCTGTTCATCCGCCAGGTGATCGCCGAGCTCAAGAAGGTCGTCACCCCGACCCGCAAAGAGCTGTTCAGCTACACGGGCGTCGTGCTGGTCTTCGTGGTCATCATGATGGCCCTCGTCTCGCTGCTCGACCTGGTGTTCGGCACCGGCGTCGGGTACGTCTTCGGCAACGGTCCGACCGGCAGCTGACGTCGAGCCGCCGTCGCGACATCCCGAGCACCACGTGCGACCCGGGGCCCGTGCCACCGGGCACGAGCACCCGACAACCCCGATCGAAAGAAGAACCATTGCCTGACAACGAGCGCGACGACATCGACCTCGCCACCGCTGCCGAGCAGTCCTCCGAGGTCGAAGAGGCCCAAGAGGGCGGCACGCTGGCCGCCGACGAGGACGCCGTCGAGCCCGCCGAGACCGAGGCCCTGTCGATCGTCGACGAGGGCGACGCCGGCTCGACCGACACGAGCGACCTCGACGGCCTGCTCGACACGCTCGCCGAGGCGCGCGACCCCGAGGCCGACGCGATCGTCGACGACGCGCTCGACATCGACGACGCGGCCGAGGCCGAGGCCGCCGTCGAGGCGACCGACGACGAGGCCGACTCCGAGGCCGAGCAGGCCGCCGACGAGGGCGACGCCACCGCGGCGAACGCCGTCGTCGCCGAGGCCGAGCAGTCCGTCCAGGACGCCGACGCCGAGATCGCGCACGACGACGTCGACGTCGACGTGTCGGCCACCGAGGTCGAGGACGACGAGCCGGCCGAGGTCGACCCGTACGAGGCCTTCCGCTACGAACTGCGCGGCAAGCCCGGCAAGTGGTACGTCATCCACTCGTACGCCGGCTTCGAGCGACGCGTGAAGCAGAACATCGAGAACCGCATGGTCTCCATGACCATGGAGGACTACATCTACCAGGTCGAGGTCCCGATGGAGGACGTCGTCGAGATCAAGAACGGTCAGCGCAAGCTCGTCACCCGCGTGCGCATCCCGGGCTACGTGCTCGTCCGCCTCGACCTCAACGAGGACAGCTGGTCGGTCGTCCGTCACACCCCCGGCGTCACGGGCTTCGTGGGCAACGCCCACAACCCCACGCCGTTGCGCTTCGAAGAGGCCTTCAACATGCTTAAGAGCCTCGTCCAGGTCGACACCACCCCGGCCCCGGCCAAGGGTGGCGCCAAGGGCGGCAAGCAGGCCCAGCGCGTCATCCCCGCCGAGGTCGACTTCGAGATCGGCGAGACGATCACGATCAAAGAGGGGTCGTTCGCCGGACTTCCCGGTACGATCAACGAGATCAAGCCCGAGAGCGGCAAGCTCACCGTGCTGGTCTCGCTGTTCGAGCGCGAGACGCCGGTCGAACTCAGCTTCGACCAGGTCACGAAGCTCTAGCAGGCAGACGCCAGCACCCCCAGGTCATCAGATCACCGGAGTCCGCGCCGCGGGCCACCGGGAGAGCAGGTCGCGACCGCGACCGGCTCGAACCCCAGAAGAAGGAAAAGAACAATGGCACCGAAAAAGAAGGTCACGGGTCTGATCAAGCTTCAGATCAACGCCGGCGCCGCGAACCCCGCCCCGCCCATCGGCCCGGCCCTGGGTCAGCACGGCGTGAACATCATGGAGTTCTGCAAGGCGTACAACGCGGCCACCGAGTCGCAGCGCGGCAACGTCGTGCCCGTCGAGATCACCGTGTACGAAGACCGTTCGTTCACGTTCGTCCTCAAGACCCCGCCCGCCGCCGAGCTCATCAAGAAGGCAGCCGGCGTCGCCAAGGGCTCGTCGACCCCGCACACCGCCAAGGTCGGCAAGCTGACCATGGACCAGGTCCGCGAGATCGCCACGACCAAGCAGGCCGACCTGAACGCCAACGACATCGACGCCGCGGCGAAGATCATCGCCGGGACCGCCCGCTCCATGGGCATCACGGTCGACGCCTAAGCAGCACCCCTCCGTGCAGGCGACCCGCCTGCACGCCCCTGACACCAGTGGGAGAGCCGGCCAGGCTCGCTACCACGTCCCCAGTACGAAGAGGTCCAACATGGCTCAGAAGTCCAAGGCGTACCGCGCCGCTGCCGAGAAGATCGAGGCAGGCAAGTTCTACAGCACCAGCGAGGCCGTCGCCGTCGCTCGTGAGACCGGTTCGAAGAAGTTCGACTCGACCGTCGAGGTCGCGCTGAAGCTCGGCGTCGACCCCCGCAAGGCCGACCAGATGGTGCGCGGCACCGTCATCCTGCCGCACGGCACGGGCAAGACCGCCCGCGTCATCGTCTTCGCGACGGGTGCCGCGGCCGAGGCCGCCATCGCGGCCGGTGCCGACGAGGTCGGTGGCGACGAGCTCATCGAGAAGGTCGCCGGCGGCTACACGTCGTTCGACTCGGCCGTCTCGACCCCCGAGCTCATGGGCAAGGTCGGTCGTCTCGGCAAGGTGCTCGGCCCCCGTGGCCTCATGCCCAACCCCAAGACCGGCACCGTGACCCCCAACGTCGCCCAGGCCGTCAACGACATCAAGGGCGGCAAGATCGAGTTCCGTGTCGACAAGCACGCGAACGTCCACTTCGTGATCGGCAAGGCCGGCTTCACCGAAGAGCAGCTGAACTCGAACCTCGACGCCGCGCTCGACGAGGTCGTCCGCCTCAAGCCGTCCTCGTCCAAGGGCCGCTACATCACCAAGGGCACGCTGTCGACGACCTTCGGTCCCGGCATCCCCCTCGACATCAACGTCTTCTAGGTCGCACCGACCCTCGACGAACCGTCGCACGCAGGCCGTCCCACCCTCGGGTGGGGCGGCCTTCGTCGTGCCACCGTGCGGCGAGGCGGCGCCATGCGGTCGGGTGAGGAGGCGCGGGTGGGGCACCATGGGCAGATGACCGTCACCGTGCGCCCCGCCACCCCGTCCGACGCCGCCCTGCTCGCCGAGGTCGCCGCGGTGACGTTCCCCCTGGCCTGCCCGCCCGGGTCCGACCTCGCCGACATCGCGAGGGTGGTCACCACCGTGCTGTCCGAGGACGCGTTCACGCGCTACCTCGCCGACGACTCGCGGATCGTCCTGCTCGCCGTGGACCCGACGGCCAGGGGTGCCGCCCTCGGCTACAGCATGATGGTCACGGGCGACCCCGACGACGCCGACGTCTCGGCCGTCGTCGCGTCGCGGCCCACGGTGGAGCTGAGCAAGTTCTACGTCATGCCGCAGGGTCACGGCACGGGAACGGCGTCGACGCTGATGGCCGCGACCATCGAGGCAGCCCGCGCGACCGGCGCCTCCTCGGTGTGGCTCGGCGTCAACCAGCAGAACGAGCGGGCGCTGCGCTTCTACGCCAAGCACGGGCTCGGGCGCGTCGGCACGAAGACCTTCGCCCTCGGTGACGACCTGCAGCAGGACTTCGTCCTCGAACGGCGTCTCTAGGCGCACCGCCCGCGCCCGCCGGCGTCGACGAGGCGGGTCAGGCGGCCTCGGTGTCGTCGGCGACGCGCAGGACGAGCTTGCCGCGGGTGTGCGACCGCTCGAGGCGCGTGTGGGCCTCGCACGCGTCGGCCAGGTCGTAGACCTCGTCGACGTAGACGCGCACGTCTCCCGAGTCGAGCAGGCGGGAGATGATCGCCAGCGTCGCGCCGTCCGGTGAGACCGCGAAGCCGGTCGAGCGTATGCCGGCTCGGGCCGCCTTCTCGGCGAAGGCGGCGCCGGAGGCCAGCGGGGCGTGGACGGCGAGACCACCGGGCCGCAGCAGCCGCAGGGCACGGTCGGCCTCGGCGTCGTCGTCGAGCAGGTCGATGACGGCGTCGACCTGGCGGATGCTCCGGTCGACGTCGGCGGCGCCGTAGTCGACCACCTCGGCCGCCCCGAGCTCTCGCAACCAGGCCGAGTTCGCCTGTGAGCCCGTCGCGACGACGTGCGCGCCGAAGTACGAGGCGAACTGCACGGCGAAGTGCCCGACGCCGCCGGCCCCGGCGTTGATCAGCAGGCGCTGCCCCTCGTGGGCCTTGGCGACGTCGACGACCATGCCCCACGCCGTCAACGCCGCGAGGGGCACGGCCGCCGCCTCGACGTGCGACAACGTCGTGGGCTTCCGGGCCACCGACAGCGACGGGACGCTGATGTACTCGGCGTAGCTGCCGCCGGACCTCGGGCACGGGGCCATGCCGTAGACGGCGTCGCCGGGGCGGAGCGGATGGGCCGCGTACGGCGTCTCGACGACGACGCCGCTGAAGTCGTGGCCGAGCACGGCCGGGAAGGTCGGGATGGCGCCGCTGTCGCCGCGGCCGGCGCGGGTCTCGAGGTCGAACCGGTTGACGCCGGCCGCGACGACGCGCACGAGCACCTCGGCGTTCACGCGCTGCGGGTAGGGCACGTCGGCGGCGACGAGCTGCTCGGGGCCGCCGGTCCGTTCGATCACCATGGCACGCATCGTCGTGTGCATCGTCCTGTCCATCGGGGGCCCCTGTCGGCTCGTGTGCGCCGTGGCTCCGGCGCTGTGGTGACGCCAGTCAACGGGACGCATGAGTCACCCGTGTTTCGCGGGTGTCACCGACCGGGAAACGATGGGTACGGTGTGCTCATGAGAGCATCGGTCGCCGTCCTGCGCGTCGCGGCGGCCGTGGCCGTCCTGGTGGCGGTCGTCACCCAGTGGGAGAGCAGCCTGCGCGACCCCGGGTACCGGTTCGTCGACTTCTTCGGCTACTTCACCGTGCAGAGCAACCTGATCGTGCTGGTCGCCCTGCTCGTCGGGGCCTTCACGGTGCTGCGGCGGGCGAGGCCACCGCGCTGGACGGTCGCCCTGCGGGCCGGGGCCACGACGTACATCGCCCTGACCGGCCTGGTCTTCAACCTGGTGCTCGCCGGGCTCCCCTCGACCGACCCGTACACGGTGCCCTGGGTGAGCGACGTCTACCACCGGGTGATCCCGCTCTACGCCGTGCTCGACTGGATCGTCTTCGCCGACCGCGACCGCCAGCCGTGGCGGCGGGTGTGGCAGTTCCTGGCGTTCCCGCTGGTCTGGGTGGTGGTCGTGCTCGCGCGCGGCGCCGATTTCGTCCCGTACCCGTTCCTCGACGTCGCGACGCTCGGCGGCGGCGGCGTCGCCCTCTGGTGCGTCGGCATCACCGTCGCGGTCGGTGCGATCGGCGCCCTCGTCGTCGCGGCCTCACGGCTCCGCCTGCTCGACCCCGACCGGCAGGCGCCCCGTCGCGCCGATCCTCAGCGCAGCGGCCCTCGGCGCAGCGGTCCTCAGCGCAGCGGGTCGTAGGGCGGCGGTTCGTACGCCTCGTAGGCGTCGAACGGCGGCGGCGGTGCCGACGACCGGCCGCCCGGGGCGAACGGGTCGACGGGGGCCTGCCGGGCGAGCGTGTCGAGCACTTGGTCGGCAAGGGCCACCAGGCGGTGGATCTCGTCCTCGTCGCGTTCGACCCAGCGGCACTGCGGGTCGCCGTGGACGGGCACGAAGTCCGCGTGTTGCTCCCACACCACGAGCGTGCGCTCGGCCCCCAGCACGTACTGCTGCCAGGCGACCTGGCGCAGGTACGACCGGGGGATCGACGACCAGGCCTTCTTCGTGGTCTTGATCTCGCACAGCTCGACGGTGCCGTCGGCGCGGACGGTCACGCCGTCGGGCGTGGCCAGGTGCCGTCGCTCGCCGGACGCGTGGAACAGCTTCTGGCTCGCCTCGATGCCGTGTCGCTGCAGCACCCACCGCGCGATCTCGGGCTCGCGGGCCCGGCCGTGGTCGGTGTAGGCGTTGCCGCCGAAGCCGTTGCCGTAGAGCTTGTCGAGCACGACGGCCTGCACGGCCCGGGGGCTCGACAGTCGGGCGACGTCGGTCGCCGTGATGCCCTGGCTGCGGGCCCGCAGCCAGGCGATGCGATCGGACGAGTCGGCCAGCACGCGCGACAGGTGGGCAGGAGGCGCGGCGGGGGTCGTCGGCTCGTCGTCGTCCCACAGGGCGAGCATGGGTTGGACGACGGTCATGGTGACCATTGTCCCTCGTGACGGGCGCGAGGACGACACCCGCGCCTCCCCGTGTCGCGGACGAGGGGCACGAGCCGGGCGCGGCCGGTCAGACGGCGGCGGCGAGCTCGTCGATGGCGGCGGGGGAGAGCGCGTGGTGGATGGCGAGCATGCTCGCCCCCATGAGGCCGGCCCGGTCGCCCGCCCGCGACGGGACGATGCTCAGGTGCTCGGTCGCCAGCGGCATCGACCGCTGGTAGACGACCTCGCGGACGCCGGCCAGGAGGTGCTCGCCGGCCTGGGCCATCGAGCCGCCGATCGCGATGACCGACGGGTTGATCATGTTGACGCAGGCGGTCAGCACCTCGCCGAGGTCGCGACCGGCCTGACGCACGGCCTGCACGGCGTCGAGGTTGCCCGCCCGGACGAGCTCGACGACCTGGCGGCCGCCCTCGCAGTCGTGGCCCAGGGCCCGCAGCGACGCGGCGAGGGCCGGGCCGGAGGCGACGGCCTCGAGGCAGCCGACGTTGCCGCAGTGGCAGACGACCCCGGCCCCGCGGGGGATCTGCACGTGGCCGATGTCACCCGCGATGCCCTGCGCCCCGCGCTGCAGGCGCCCGCCCGAGATGATGCCCGAGCCGATGCCGGTCGCGACCTTCACGAAGAGGAAGTGGTCGGTGCCGGGCCACGCGTGGCTGCGTTCGCCGAGGGCCATGATGTTGACGTCGTTGTCGACGAGGACCGGCACGTCGAGGTGGCGGCGCACCCAGCCCGGCACGTCGAAGCCGTCCCAGCCGGGCATGATCGGCGGGTTGACGGGTCGGCCCGTGCCGAACTGGACGGGGCCGGGCAGCCCGATGCCGACGCCGATGAGGTCGTCGCGGGTGCGTCCGAGTCGGTCGAGCAGGGCGTCGGCCCCGGTCACCATGCCCCCCAGGGTGGCCTCGGGCCCGTCGGCGATGTCGATCAGGCGGCGGTCGCTGGTCAGCTCGACCCCCATGAGGTCGGTGAGGGCGAGGTTGACGTGGCCGGCCCCGAAGTCGGCGGCCAGCACGACCCGGGCCGAGGGGATGAGGGCGACCCGCGAGGGCGGTCGCCCGCCGGTCGAGACGGCGTCGGCGAAGGGGCCGACGAGCCCCAGTTCGGCGAGGACGTCGAGGCGCAGGCCGATGGTCGACCGGGCGAGACCGGTCATCGCCGCCAGCTCGGCGCGGGTGCGCGGCGCGCCGTCGCGGAGCAGCTGGAAGATCTCGCTGGCCCCGGTGCTGCCGAGGGCAGACGACCGCGTCGTGTCGGACATGGCAGCAGTAAACCACAGGGCTCGACGGCGGCCGAGAGAAGCCCGCCGAAAAAACGACGACTTTTGCTTGCGGGTCGACAGAAGCGGTCCTATGGTGAGTCTCGGTCGACGCCGACCGCCACTCTTCCGGGGGTGACCGGTCGACGGCTCGACCGCTGAGAGTCCCCGACGGTGCTCGTCACCGCCGCACATCCACTCGGAAGAGGAGACACCCCTGGTGACCACCGCAAGCCCGATCTCGGTCCAGCTCTACACGGTCAGAGACGCCATCGCCGCCGACCTGCCCGGCACCCTGCAGCGCATCGCCGACCTCGGCTACACCCAGGTCGAGCCCTACGCGTTCGTCGACCGCGTCGACGAGTACGCCGAGGCCCTGCCGGCCGCCGGGCTCACCGCGCCCAGCGCGCACGTCGGCCTGATCGGCAAGGACCTCGAGCCGATCTTCGCCGCCGCCACCCGCCTCGGCGTCGGCACGATCATCGACCCGCACATCGACGAGACCCGGTGGGTCACCCGCGAGGACGTCGAGGCGATCGCGGCGGAGCTCGGCGGCATCGCCGACGCGGCCGCGGTCCACGACCTCACCATCGGCTACCACAACCACGCGTTCGAACTCGAGAACCTCATCGACGGCACCCCCGCCCTCGAGGTGTTCGCCGCGGCGCTGCCCGCGAACGTCGTGCTCGAGATCGACACCTACTGGGTCGAGGTCGGCGGCGTGGACGCGGCCGAGCTGCTGGCCCGCCTGGGCGAAAAGGTGCAGTTCCTCCACGTGAAGGACGGCCCGAAGAACAAGAACGACGTCGAGCAGGTCGCCGTGGGCCGCGGCTCGATGCCGGTCCGCGACATCCTGCAGGCCGCGCGTCAGGCCACGCCGGTCGTCGAGCTCGACGACCACGCCGGCGACGTGTTCACGGCCCTGGCCGACAGCCTCGAGTTCTTGCAGGGGGTGCGCGCGTGAGCGACGTGACCACCGCCTCCCGGCCCGCCGTGGCCTCCGACGGCAGGACCGGCCCGGTCGGCGTCGGCGTCATCGGCGCCGGGGTGATCAGCGACCAGTACCTCGGCAACCTGACCCGGTTCCCCGACCTAAAGGTCCTGTTCGTCGCCGACATCGACCAGGACCGCGCCGCGGCCCAGGCCGAGAAGTGGGGCGTCCCCGGCAGCGGAACCGTCGCCGAGCTGCTCGCCCTCGACGAGGTCGAGATCGTCGTCAACCTGACGATCCCCGCGGCCCACGTCGAGGTCGCCCTCCAGGCCGTCGCCGCCGGCAAGCACGTCTGGGGCGAGAAGCCGTACGCGCTCGACCGCGAGAGCGGCGCGCGCCTCCTCGCCGCGGCGAAGGAGGCCGGCGTCCGGGTGGCCGTCGCCCCCGACACCTTCCTCGGCGCCGGACTGCAGACGGGCCTGCGGGTCGTCGCGCGCGGCGACATCGGCACGCCGCTCACCGGACTGGCGCTCTTCCAGGTGCCAGGGCCCGAGTCGTGGCACCCGAGCCCCGAGTTCCTCTTCGCCCACGGCGCCGGCCCCATGTTCGACGTCGGCCCGTACTACCTGACCACGCTGGTGCAGGTCTTCGGTCCCGTCGCCAAGGTCACGGCGACGGCCTCGAAGGCGCGCGACAGCCGCGTGATCGGTTCGGGCCCGAAGGCCGGCACGGTCTTCCCCGTCGAGGTGCCGACGCACGTCAGCGCCCTGCTGCAGTTCGAGAGCGGGGCCAGCGCGCAGGCCGTCTTCAGCTTCGACTCGAAGCTCGCCCGGGCCGGCTTCGTCGAGATCGCCGGCACCGAGGGGACCGCCGTGTTCCCCGACCCGAACGAGTTCGAGGGCGACACGACGGTGCACACCGGCACCGACGAACCCGCGGTCGTCGCCGCGACGGGTTCGACCTTCACGCGCGGCACCGGCGTCGCCGAGCTCGCCCAGGCGATCCGCGAGGGACGCCGCGAACGCGTGCCCGGCGAACTCGCCTTCCACGTCCTCGACGTCATGGTCTCGTTGGCCGAGTCCGCCGAGCGCGACGAGAGCGTCCGCGTCGAGTCGACCCTCGAGCCGACACCCGAACTGCCCGAGAGCTGGGACCCCTCCGTCCCGACCCTCGGCTGACCCGGTGCGGTGCCGGCGCCTCCTCGACGCCGGCACCGCGCCTCCCCACCCGCCCCCGAGCGCACCACCCGCACCACACAGCACCACCCGCACGACACAGCACCACCCGCACGACACAGCACCACCCGCACGACACAGCACCACGCACCACCCCTTCCCCCACTCGATGAAGAGAAATCTCGAAGAAGAGACACCAGGAGAAGTCATGCAAACGAAGTTCCGTTGGCTCGCCGCCCTCGCGGTCGGAGCCCTCTCGGTCGGATCGATGACCGCCTGCAGCGCCTCGGGCGGCAGCGGCGACTCCGACACCATCACCTACTGGGCCAGCAACCAGGCCCCGACGGTCGAGAAGGACGCCGAGATCCTGCAGGAGAGCATCGACCGCTACACGGAGGAGACCGGGGTCAAGGTCGACCTCGAGGTCATCCCGTGGTCCGACCTCTACAACCGCATCCTCACCGCCGTCTCGAGCGGCGAGGGGCCCGACGTGCTCAACATCGGCAACACCTGGGCGGTGTCGCTGCAGTCCAGCGGTGCGTTCGTGCCGTGGGAGGGCGACGCCCTCGACCAGGTCGGCGGCCAGGACCGCTTCGTGCAGTCCAGCTTCGCCACCGGTGGCGCCGAGGGTCAGGCCCCCACGTCGATCCCGCTGTACGGGCTCGCCTACTCGCTGTACTACAACACGGCCATGTTCGAGGCGGCCGGCATCACGACGCCGCCCGCCACGTGGGACGAGTTCGTCGAGGACGCCAAGAAGCTGACGGTGGACACCGACGGCGACGGCACCATCGACCAGTGGGGCGTGACGATGGCCGGGTCGAGCATCTCGAACAACTCGCACCAGGCGTTCGTCCGCGGCCTGCAGAACGACGGGGCGCTCTACGACTCCGACGGCAACCCGGACTTCGGCAACGACGGCGTCGTGAAGGGCGTCAAGGAGTGGGTCGACCTGATGGCCGTCGACAAGGTGGTCTCGCCCTCGGACGCCGAGAGCGTCAACGGTTCCGACATGGCGGCGACCTTCGCCGACGGCAAGGCGGCCATGTTCTTCGACCAGGCCCCCGACGCCAACCTCGCCGCCCGTGACTTCACGGACTACGCGGCCGCGCCGGTGCCGATGGAGTCCGCCGACGCCACCGGGCTGCTGGGCACCCAGAGCCACGTGGCCGGCATCAACGTCAGCGTGTTCGAGAACAGCGACAACAAGGCCGCCGCGATCGACTTCGTCAAGCACCTGACGAGCGACTCCGAGCAGGTCTACCTCAACAAGTCGTTCAGCTCGCTGCCCGTGGTCACGAGCGCGTACGACGACCCGGCGTTCCAGTCGGACACCATCAAGCTGAAGCAGGTCACGCTCGCCGACCACGCCCAGCCGATGCCCCTCTACCCCTCAGAGGGGCAGATGGAGACCTTGGTCGGCACCGCGATCAAGAACCTCCTCGCCACCGCAGCCCAGGGCGGTTCCGTCAGCGAGTCCGACGTCGAGTCGGCCCTCGAGGACGCGAACAGTCAGATGAGCTCGGGTCAGTAGCCCGTCCCACCGCCACCGGTGGGGGCGGTCGGTCCGAGCGACCGGCCGCCCCCGTCGAGGCCCCGAGAGGACCCTCATGACCGTCAACGTCCTGCCCCCCGCCACCGCCGTCGAGGACCTGCCGCCCGACCCGCACCAGCAGGCCCCGCTCGAGCCCGCGAAGCGCAAGAAGCACCGCTCGCCGCTCGCCTACCTGCTCGTGGCCCCGGCCGCCCTCGCCGAACTGCTCGTCCACATCGTCCCGATGGTGCTCGGCGTGTGGATCGCCTTCATCACCCTCAACCAGCTCAGCATCGCCAACTGGGTCAACGCGCCCTTCGTCGGCCTGCGCAACTTCGTCACCGCCCTCGACCCCAGCTCGCCGATCGCGGCCCAGCTCTACGGCGCCCTCGGTCGCACCGTGCTCTTCACGGTCATCGTCGTCGCCATCGCGTGGAGCATGGGCATGCTGGGTGCCGTGCTGCTCACCAGCTCGTTCAAGGGCCGCGGCATCCTGCGCACGCTCTTCCTCGTGCCCTACGCGCTGCCCTCGTACGTCGGCACCATCGCCTGGGCCTTCATGTTCAACCAGCGCGACGGGGCGATCAACCGGTTCCTGGTCGACGACCTGGGCATCCTGCAGGACCGCCCCTTCTGGTTGCTCGGCGGCAACTCGTTCTGGGCCATCGTCATCGTGACGGCCTGGCAGTTCTGGCCGTTCGCCTTCCTCATGCTGCTCGCCGCGCTGCAGAACATCCCGGGCGACGTCTACGAGGCCGCCAGCCTCGACGGCGCCAGCCTCTGGAAGCAGTTCACGCAGATCACCCTGCCCATGGTCAAGCCGGCCAACGCCGTGCTGCTGCTGATCATGAGCCTGTGGATCTTCAACCAGTTCAACGTGCCCTACGTGCTCTTCGGCCCGGCCTCGCCCGAGCAGGCGACCCTCATCTCGCCGTTGATCTACCAGCAGTCGTTCAACAACTGGAACTTCGGCCTCGGCGGTGCCATGAGCGTCATGCTCCTGGTCGTGCTGCTGATCGCGTCGGCGTTCTACATCCGCATGGTTCTGCCGAAGGGACAACACGATGATTGAGACCCGTGGGTTCAAGGTCTTCCGCTTCTTCGGGCTGGCCTTCCTGTCGCTCGTGGTGGTCGTGCCGCTCTACGTGGTGCTGACGACCTCGATCAAGCCGCTCGCCGACGTCCAGGGGCTCTTCACCTGGATCCCCAGCCGGGTGACGCTCGAACCGTACGTGCAGATCTGGCAGACCGTGCCGCTCGCCTCGTACTTCAAGAACAGCCTGATCGTCACAATCTCGGCCACGGTGCTCTCGGTCGCGATGGCCGTGCTGGCGGCGTACTCGCTGGCCCGCCTGCGGTTCAAGGGCCAGCGCAGCTTCAGCCTGGTCGTGCTCTCGACGCAGATGTTCCCGGGCATCCTGTTCCTGCTGCCGCTGTTCCTGATCTTCGTGCAGATCCAGCGGACGGTCGGCGTGCAGCTGACCGGCAGCTACCTCGGCCTGATCATCACGTACATGACCTTCTCGCTGCCGTTCTCGATCTGGATGCTGACGGGCTACTTCGCGTCGATCCCGAAAGAGCTCGAGGAGGCCTCGATGATCGACGGCACGGGTCGCCTCGGTGCGCTGTTCCGCGTCGTGATCCCGGTCGCGAAGCCCGGCATCATCGCCGTCGCGGTCTACGCCTTCATCACGGCCTGGGGCGAGGTGCTCTTCGCCTCGGTGCTCACGAGCAAGGACACCAGGACGCTCTCGATCGGCCTCCGCGCCTACGCCTCGCAGCAGGACGTCTACTGGAACCAGCTGATGGCGGCCTCGGTCGTCGTCTCGCTGCCCGTCCTGATCGGCTTCATGCTCGTCCAGAAACACCTGATCACCGGGCTGTCGTCGGGGGCCGTGAAGTGACGGAGCCGGCCGTGGCCACGGCGGTGGAGCCGGTGGGCGCCACCGCCGGCCCGGCCGGGCGGACCACGCCGAGCCGAGGAGGCGCGGTGCCGGTCGAACCCCTCCGCGTCGGCATCGTGGGCGGCGGCTTCATGGCCCGCGTGCACGCCGGGGCCGCACGGTCGGCCGGCGCCCGGGTGGTCGCCCTGGCCTCGTCGAGCGCGTCGAGCGCGGCCAGGGCGGCGGGGGTGCTCGGCGTCGACACGGCGCACGAGAGCGTCGACGACCTGGTGACCGACCCCGGCGTCGACGTCGTCCACGTCTGCTCGCCGAACGCCACGCACGCCCCGGTCGCGCTGGCGGCGCTCGCCGCCGGCAAGCACGTCGTCTGCGAGAAGCCGCTCGCGACCTCGTCCGCCGAGGCGGAGGCCCTGGTCGCCGCCGCTCGCGCCGGGCGCCTGGTCGGTGCGGTGCCCTTCGTCTACCGGTACCACCCGATGGTCCGCGAGGCGCGGGCACGCGTCGCCTCGGGCGAGGCGGGCCGCGTGCTGAGCGTGCGGGGCTCGTACCTGCAGGACTGGCTGCTGGACAGCACCGACGTCGACTGGCGCGTCGACTCGGCGGCGGGCGGCCCGTCGCGGGCCTTCGCCGACATCGGCAGCCACCTGGTCGACCTGCTCGAGTTCGTCCTGGGCGACCGACTGGCCCGGCTGACCTCGACGACCCGGACGGTGCACGCGCACCGCGGCGGTTCGTCGGTCGACACCGAGGACGAGGCGGCCGTCGTGTTCGAGACGGCCCGCGGTGCGATCGGCACCCTCTTCGTGTCGCAGGTGGCGCCGGGTCGCAAGAACCGCCTCCTGCTCGACCTGTCGGGCACGGCCGAGAGCCTCGAGTTCTCGCAGGAGGAGCCCGAGACGCTCTGGGTCGGTCGCCGCTCGGGCACCCAGCTCGTCGCCCGCGACGCCGCGGTGCTCGCTCCCGACGCCGCGCGGTTGTCCACCGTGCCCGCCGGGCACCCGATGGGCTACGTCGACGCCTTCGCGGGGTTCGTCCGCGACGCGCACGACGCCGTCCGCGGGGGTTCGCCCGAGGGGCTGCCCACGTTCGCCGACGGCCTCCGCGCCGTGCGGGTGACCGAGGCCGTCCTCGCGTCCGCCGCCGCGCGCACGTGGGTCGAGCTGCCCTGACCCCGCCCACCCGCCGTCGCCGTCCCCCGCACCGCCGCACCCTGGAAGGACCCCATGACCGAGAGCTCGCGCCCCGTCACCCTGTTCACCGGCCAGTGGGCCGACCTGCCGTTCGACGAGGTCGCGGCGCTCGCCGCCGGCTGGGGGTACGACGGCCTCGAGATCGCCGCCTCGGGCGACCACCTCGACCTCGAGCGCGCCGACCAGGACGACGCCTACCTGCGCTCGCGCCTCGACGTGCTCGACCGGCACGGCCTGCGCGTCTGGGCGATCTCGAACCACCTGACCGGCCAGGCGGTCTGCGACGACCCGATCGACTTCCGGCACCAAGCGATCGTGCGGCCGTCCACCTGGGGCGACGGCGAGCCCGAGGGCGTCCGACGGCGGGCCGCCGAGGACATGAAGCGCGCGGCGCGCGTCGCCCGCAAGATGGGCGTCGACACCGTCGTCGGCTTCACCGGGTCGAAGATCTGGCCGTACGTCGCGATGTTCCCGCCGGTGCCGGCGAGCGTCATCGACGCCGGTTACCAGGACTTCGCCGACCGCTGGAACCCCATCCTCGACGTGTTCGACGCCGAGGGCGTCCGGTTCGCCCACGAGGTGCACCCGAGCGAGATCGCCTACGACCACTGGACGAGCGTCCGGACCCTCGAGGCCATCGGCCACCGGTCGGCGTTCGGCTTCAACTGGGACCCGTCGCACATGCTCTGGCAGGGCGTCGACACCGTGTCGTTCATCACCGACTTCGCCGACCGGATCTTCCACGTCGACTGCAAGGACACCCGCATCAAGCCGCCCACCGGCCGGTCGGGCGTGCTCGGGTCGCACCTGCCCTGGGGCGACCCGCGCCGCGGCTGGGACTTCGTCTCGACGGGTCACGGCGACATGCACTGGGAGGACGCCTTCCGTGCCCTCGACTCCATCGGCTACGACGGCCCGATCTCGATCGAGTGGGAGGACGCCGGCATGGACCGCCTGCACGGCGCCCCCGAGGCGCTGGCGTACGTCCGGTCGCTGCTCTGGCAGCGGCCGAGCGCCTCCTTCGACGCCGCCTTCTCGAACCAGTGACGGCAGACTGACCGCATGCCCCGAACCCTCCTGCCCGGACGACGCAGCCGCCTGCTCGTCGTCGACCCCGCGACCGGCGACGTCGAGGTCGTCCTCGAGAGCACCCGCCTGCTGGTCGAGGCCCCGAACTGGAGCCCAGACGGCCGCTGGCTCGTGGTCAACGGCGACGGTCTGCTCTGGCGGCTGCCGGCCGACGCGCGCGGGGTCGACGAGGCCGCGCTCGAGCCGGTGCCGATGGGCGACGTGCCCGAGATCAACAACGACCACGTGATCGCCCCCGACCAGGGTGCGGTGATCGTCAGCGCCCGCGACGGCCACCTGTACGAGGTCCCCTGGGACGGCGTCACCCCGGGCGGCACCGCGCGCCGGGTGACCCGCGACCACCCCGCCGGGCGCAACCACAAGAACTACCTGCACGGCGTCTCGCCCGACGGCGCCACGCTCAGCGTGATCGTCGGCGCCCTGCCGGCCCCGGTCGACGACCCGGACGACGAGGAGGCGCGGGCCGGCTGGCGGACGGACGTCGCCCTGGTCTCGCGGGCCGACGGCGCGACCACGCCGGTGACCGACGACGAGCACCCGGACGACGGGGCCGAGTTCTCGCCCGACGGCGCCTGGCTGTGGACGAACTCGGAACGCGCCTCCGCGGGGGTCGCCGGTCACGCCCAGCTCTTCCGCAGCCGCCTCGACGGCGGCGACGTCGTCCAGGTGACGCACGACGAGCGCGTCAACTGGTTCCCGCACGTGTCGCCCGACGGCGGGACGCTGCTCTGGGTGTCGTTCGAGCCGGGCACGATCGGCCACCCCGAGGACCGCGACGTGGTGCTGCGCACCCTGCCGCTCGGCCCCGACGGCCTGCCCGTGCCGGGTCGTGAGCCGCACGACGTCCTCGCCCTGTTCGGCGGCCAGGGCACGATCAACGTGCCCTGCTGGGCCCCCGACTCGAGCCGCTTCGCCTGCGCGGACTACCCCCTGGGCTGACGCCGGGGCCCTGGCACGGCCCCGGCACGCCCGCGGTCAGATCTCGGTGACCCGGCCACCCTTCAGGTGCAGCCGGCGTTCGGCCCGCCTCGCCACCGCCGAGTCGTGCGTGACGATCACCAGGGTCAGGCCGCGCTCGCGCCAGACGCCCTCGAGCAGGTCCATGATCTCGTCACGGGTCGCCTCGTCGAGCGACCCGGTGGGTTCGTCGGCGAGCAGCACCGTGGGCTCCTTGACCAGGGCCCTGGCGACGGCGACGCGTTGCTGCTGACCGCCCGAGAGCTCGACGGGCAGGTGGTCGGCGCGCTCGGCGAGGCCGACCGAGGCGAGGGCGGCGGCCGCCCGTCGACGCCGTTCGTCGCGGGGCACCGAGCCGTCGGCGAACGCCGTCTCGACGTTCTCGGCCGCCGTCAAGGTCGGGATCAGGTTGAACCCCTGGAACACGAAGCCGATCTCGCGCCCCCTGGCCGCGGCCAGGGCGTGGTCGCCGGCCTTCGACAGGTCGTGCTCGCCGAGCAGCACCGTGCCGCTCGTGGGTCGGTCCAGGGCGCCGAGCATCTGCAGCAGCGTCGACTTGCCGCCGCCGGTCGGCCCCTGGATCGCGACCATCTGGCCGGCCGGGATCTCGAGCGTGACGCCGGCCAGCGCGGTCACGGTCTTCTTCTTCTGCGAGTACGTCTTGACGACGTCGGTGAGGCGGTACATCGGTCGGTGCCCTTCGGGTGCGTGCGGTGCGGTGGGGGAGTGCCGGTCGGCGGGGGAGTGCCGCTCGGCGGGGACGTGCCGGTCGGCGGGGGACGAGGAGGCGCGGGTCGCGTCGGTCACGCCGGCCGCCCCCGCCTCGGCGCGGCTCACGCGACGCTCCGCAGCGCTTCGGCGGGGCGCAGCCGCGAGGCCCGCCAGCCGCCGATCGCGCCGGCCAAGAGGCCGCCGAGCACGGCGAGCCCCACGGCGAAGAGGACGATCGTGAGCGAGACCGGCACGTGCAGCACGACGTCGGTCGTGGCCTGGACCACCTGCTGACCGAAGCCGCCGCCGGCACCGGTCGCCGCGCCTCCCTGGGTCGCCGTACCGGCGGCCGCGGTGGCGGCGCCGCCGGGCACGCCGCCCGGGCCGCCCGCTCCGGGGCCGGACGAACTCGCGGCCGACGCCGAAAGGGTCGGGGCGATCGCGTTGACCACGACGATGCCGAGCAGGCCGACCGCGACGCCGGCGACGCCGCCGATCAGGCCCTGCACGAGCGACTCGCCGGCGACCTGACGGGTGATGCGCGCGTTGCTCCAGCCGACGGCCTTCAGGGTGCCGAACTCCCTGGTGCGTCGGCCGACGCCCGAGACCGTGAACAGGACGGCGAGGGCGAACGCGGCGGCCAGCACGACGACCGAGAGCCAGGTGCCGAGGGTCGAGACCAGGCCCGAGGCGGTCGAGAGCGAACCCGAGACGCTGGACGCGAGGTCGGACTGCGTGCTGACGGTCGCGTCGGGCAGGGCGGCCTCGAGGTCGGTCTTCAGCGAGTCGACGTCGCTCGCGCTCGCGGCCGTGACGTAGACGTCGCTGATCTGTCCGGTCAGCCCGCTGACGGCCTGGGCCGTGTCGAGCGGGACGTACGTGTCGCTCGCGGTCGCCGCGTCGGACGACGTGGACGCCACGACGCCGATCACGGTGAAGTCGGTGCCGCCGATGGCGAGGGTGTCGCCGGTGGCGAGGTCGGCGCTCGTGGCGTAGGTCTGGTCGAGCACGACGACGTCCTGTCCGGCGTCGGCGGCGGTGAAGGTGCGGCCGTCCACCAGCGAGACGCTCGTGAGCGGGCCGACCGCGTCCGCGGTCACGTCGATGCCCTCGACGGCGAACTGGTCGACGTCGAACGAGCTGCCGCCCGCGCCGTCGGCCCCGCCGGTCGGAGGGGACTGCTGCGTCGCGCCCGAGTCGGTGCCGGTGCCCGCGTCGGGGGCGGTGCCCGTGCCTCCCGTGCCGCTCGTGCCGCCCTGCGAGAAGTCGGGCAGCGTGCCCGAGAAGCTCGAGGCCTGCAGGCTGAGGGTGGCGGTGGCGGCGGCGACGCCGTCGACCCCCTCGACGGTGGTGAGCGTCGAGGCGTCGAAGGTGGCCGTGCCGCGGGCCGCCGAGAGGGTGCTCTGCGCGACCTGGGTGCTGCCGCCTTCCGTGCTGCCGTCGCCCGAGCCGAAGTCGAAGCGCTGGCCGGGGCCGCCGCCGTCGGCGCCGGGCTCGGCGGTCTGCGTGATCGTGACGTCGGTGCCGACGCCGTAGACGGACTCGAGCACGGACGACTGGGCGTCGCGCACGCCGGAGGCGACGCCGTTGACGACGATGACGAGGGCGATGGCGAGCGCCATGCCGATGGCGATGACGACCGTCTGCTTGCGCCTGTTGCCGAGTTCTCGGCGCAGGTAGGTGAAGAACATGGTGGGGGCTCCTTGACTGGGGCGGTGCCGGGCCGGGAGGGCCTGCCGCCGGAGCGAACCTAGGGACGACCTCGATGAGGGGCCGATCAGCCGGCCATGAGGCGGCTATGAGACATGTGCAGCCTGCTCATGGTCCGATCACAGTCCGTTCATAGGAACCGCTCGATACTTGGAGAGGTGACCACAACGACCCCCGCCACCGCTTCGGCCCCGCGCCTCACCCGTGCCGACGGAACGCCCCTCCGAGTCCTCGTCGTCGACGACGAGAACAGCCTCACCGACCTGCTCTCGATGGCCCTGCGCTACGAGGGGTGGGACGTCAAGGCCGCCTCCGACGGGCAGGCGGCGCTCGCCACGGCCCGCGAGTTCAAGCCCGACGCCATCGTGCTCGACTGGATGCTGCCCGACATCGACGGCATCCAGGTGCTCGGCCGGCTGCGCTCGAGCGGCGACGACACCCCCATCCTGTTCCTCACCGCGAAGGACAGCGTCGAGGACCGAGTGTCGGGCCTCACGGCCGGGGGCGACGACTACGTCACCAAGCCCTTCTCGCTCGAAGAGGTCGTGGCCCGGCTGCGCGGCCTGATCCGGCGGTCGGCCTCGGCCGTCAGCGAGGCCGGAGACTCGCGCATCGTCGTCGGCGACCTCGTCCTCGACGAGGAGAGCTACGAGGTGACCCGGTCCGGCCGCGAGATCGAGCTGACCGCGACCGAGTTCGAGCTGCTGCGCTTCCTGATGCGCAACCCGCGGCGCGTGCTGAGCAAGGCGCAGATCCTCGACCGGGTCTGGAGCTACGACTTCGGCGGCAAGTCCAGCGTCGTCGAGATCTACATCTCGTACCTGCGCAAGAAGATCGACGTCGGCGAAGAGCCCATGATCCACACCGTTCGCGGCGTGGGTTACGTGATCAAGCCCACGTCGTGACCGATGCCCTGCCCGCCCGGGTGGGCTCGCGCCTCCGGGGCCTCGTGCGTCGGGCGCCCGGGCTCGCCGGGCCGCTCACCCTGCGCAACCGCCTGATCCTCAGCATCGTCGCCCTCGTGGTGCTGCTGACGATCGTCATCGGCGCGGTGAGCGTCGTCGCGCTCCGCAGCTCGCTCGTCGACCAGCTCGACGACGAACTGGGCCAGGCGACGAACCGGGCCCTGAGCGGTCCGGCGGGGGGAGGGGCCGACTCCGGTCGGCCGAGCGTCTCTCCCGACGAGGCCGACCTGCTGGGGCCCCGCCAGGCGCCGGGCACCTTCACGGCCCTCGTGGTCGGCCAACGGGTCACCGCCGCCTACAGCATCGACTCGTTCGGCGACGTCGACGACCCGGTGACGTCGGCGAACGCCGCGGCCGTCCTGTCGGTCGTCGGGTCGACCGACCCCACGACGGTCGACCTGGGCGGCGACCTCGGCTCGTACCGGGTCGAGGCGCAGCCCGTGCAGCTCGTCCCGACCTCGGGGGTCGGCACCACGACGACCTACGGCTACATCGTCGTCGGCCTGCCGATGGACAGCGTGTCGACGACGGTGACCCGCATGGTGGCCGTCATCGTGGCGATCACCGTCGTCGGCCTGGCGATCGCCATCGCCATCGCCTACGCCGTCGTCCGCAGCGCCCTGCGACCGCTCGAGCGGATGTCCGACACGGCCCTGCGGGTCGCCGAACTGCCCCTCGACCGGGGCGAGGTGGCGCTGGCGGAACGCGTCGACGACGCCGACGCCGACACCCGCACCGAGGTCGGGCGGGTCGGCGCGTCGCTCAACCGCATGCTCGGCCACGTGGCGGGCGCGCTCGAGGCCCGACAGCAGAGCGAGAACAAGGTGCGGCAGTTCGTCGCGGACGCCTCGCACGAGCTGCGGACGCCGCTCGCCTCGGTGCGCGGCTACGCCGAGCTGACCCGACGCATGAACGCCGGCCTGCCCGACGACGTCGTCTACGCCATGGGGCGCATCGAGTCCGAGTCGCTGCGCATGACCTCGCTCGTCGAGGACCTGCTGCTGCTCGCGCGCCTCGACGAGGGGCGCGACCTCGTCACGGGCGACGTCGACCTCACCCGCGTGGTGCTCGACGCCGTCAACGACGCCCACGTGGCCGGCCCGACGCACGACGTCGACGTCTACGTGCCCGACGAACCCGTGACGGTGTCGGGCGACGCCATGCGCCTGCACCAGATCGTCGCCAACCTGTTGACCAACGCGCGCACCCACACGCCCGACGGCACCCACGTGCACGTCTCGCTGACGGTCGACGACGCGTCGGGGCGGGCCGTCGTCTCGGTGGCCGACGACGGCCCCGGCATCGACGAGGCCGTGCTGCCCGTGCTCTTCGAGCGGTTCGCCCGCGCCGACAGCTCGCGCTCGCGCAAGGCCGGCTCGACCGGCCTCGGCCTCGCCATCGTCGAGGCCGTCGTCCACTCGCACGGCGGCACCGTCGACGTCGACAGCTCGGCCGCGGGGGCGACCTTCACGGTGCGCCTGCCGCTCGCGACGCCCGTCGTCGTGGCCGCCCGCGACGGTGAGGAGGCGCGACTTGCGTGAACGCGCCTCCTGCGTCTACTCTGTACGAAGCCCAAGACCGCCGGTTGTGCTCGTCTGCTCGCAGACGGGTGCCGAAGGTTCTCGAGAGAGAGCGACCAGCGCAGGTGTGTGAAGTCGTTCCTCTTCTCGAAGAGATCCAGCTCCGTGCCCCTGCGCCGGAGCTTTTTTCATGCCGTCTCGTTTCGAGCAGGCGTGGTCGAGTGCCCGGGGGCTGCCGGCACACCCACGTTTTAGGAGAGCCATGGCGAACAAGGAAGCATCGGTCGCCGAGCTCACGGAGAACTTCCGTGACTCGACCGCCGTCCTGCTCACCGAGTACCGCGGTCTCACTGTTGCCGAGCTGAAAGAGCTCCGCAAGTCCATCAGTGCAGACGCGACGTACGCCGTGGTGAAGAACACGCTCAGCAAGATCGCGGCGAACAACGCCGGAATCAGCTCGTTCGACGACGAACTCGTCGGACCTTCTGCGATCGCCTTCGTCCACGGTGACCCTGTCGCCGTCGCCAAGGGCCTGCGTGACTTCGCCAAGGCACACCCCGCTCTGATCGTGAAGAACGGTTACTTCGACGGTAACCCTCTCTCGGCAGACGAGGTCAACAAGCTCGCCGACCTCGAGTCCCGAGAGGTGCTGCTGGGCAAACTGGCCGGCGCCTTCAAGGCCTCGCTGTTCGGTGCTGCGTACCTGTTCCAGGCTCCGCTCTCGCAGGCCGTCCGCACGGTCGAGGCGCTGCGCGCGAAGCAGGAAGCCGACAGCTAAGCGCTGTCGCACCAACCCCCACTTCAGCTACACAACAAGGAGAAAATCATGGCGAAGCTCACGCAGGACGAACTGATCGAGGCTTTCAAGGAGCTCACGCTCATCGAGCTCAGCGAGTTCGTGAAGAAGTTCGAAGAGGTCTTCGAGGTCACCGCTGCTGCCCCCGTGGCCGCCGCCGGTGCCGCCGGCCCCGCCGCCCCCGCCGAAGAGGTCGAGGAGAAGGACTCCTTCGACGTCGTCCTCGAGGCTGCCGGCGACAAGAAGATCCAGGTCATCAAAGAGGTCCGTGCGCTCACCAGCCTCGGCCTCGGCGAGGCCAAGGCCGTCGTCGACGGTGCCCCCAGCACCGTCCTCGAGGGCGCGAACAAGGAAGCCGCCGAGAAGGCCAAGGCTCAGCTCGAGGCCGCCGGCGCGACGATCACCCTCAAGTAGTCGGCGGGCCCTCGCGGCCCCTCGCGCTTGAGCGGCACGTCTGCTCAGCACCAGACAGAAGGCGCCACCCCTCGGGGTGGCGCCTTCTGGCGTTCCTGCGGGGGCGCTGCCAGGGCGCGTCGTCCGAGCCCGGTGACCCGCGCCTCCTCGTCGTGTCGGCGGGTGCCCGGTCAGGAGGCGCGGGCCAGCTCCGAGTGCCGGCGGCCGTACCCGAGGTACACCGCGGTGCCCACGACCATCCACACGGCGAAGGCGAGCCACGTCACCCACCCCAGCGTGACCATCAGCAGGACGCAGAAGGCGCAGCCGGCGATCGGCGTGAGCGGGTACAGCGGCACCCGGTAGGTGCGCTCGAGCTCGGGCCGGTTGCGGCGCAGCCAGATCACCGACACGTTGACGAGGGCGAAGGCGAAGAGCGTGCCGATGCTCGTCGCGTCGGCGAGGGCGCCGAGGGGGATCACCGCGGCGGCCACGGCCACCGCCCCGCCGACGATCAGCGTGCCGGCGACCGGGGTCCGCGTCCTCGGTGAGACGCGCCCGAGCACCCGGGGCACGAGACCGTCGCGGGCCATGGCGACGAAGATGCGCGTCTGCCCGTAGAGCACGGTGAGCACGACGCTGGCGATCGCGGCGACGGCCGTGACGGCGAACAGGAACGCCACCCAGGGCTGGCCGGTGATGTCGGCGACGATCGTGACGAGGGTGGCCTCGCCGTCGGTGAACGACGTCCACGGCCGGGCGCCGATCGCGGCGACGGCCACCAGGATGTACAGCACCGTGATGATGACGATCGAGGCGATGATGGCGCGCGGCAGGTCGCGCCGGGCGTCGCGGGCCTCCTCGCCGGCCGTCGAGGCCGCGTCGAACCCGATGTACGAGAAGAAGAGCCGCGACGCCGCGGCCGAGACCCCGGCGGCGCCCATCGGGGCGAGCGGTTCGAAGTTGCCGACGCTGAACGCGGTGAAGGCCACGGCGACGAAGAAGACGAGCAGCCCCACCTTGACCACCACCAACAAGGTGTTCACCCAGGCGCTCTCGCGGGCACCCGGCACGAGGACGAGCGTGGCGAGCACGACGAGCACGGCCGCGGGCAGGTTGAGCACGCCGCCGACCCCCGGCGGCTCGGCGATCGCGGCGGGCAGGGCGAGGCCGAAGACGTCGAGTGCCTCGTTGACGTACTGACCCGCGCCGACGGCGACGGCCGCGACCGAGACGGCGTACTCGAGCACGAGGCACCAGCCGCAGACCCAGGCGATGCCCTCGCCGAGGGTGGCGTAGGCGTACGAGTAGCTCGAGCCCGAGACGGGCACGCTGCCGGCCATCTCGGCGTACGACAGGGCCGAGAGCAGTGCCGCGACGCCCGCGAGCACGAACGAGATCCAGACGGCCGGCCCGGCCAACGGGACGGCGGTGCCGAGCACGACGAGGATGCCCGTGCCGAGCGTCGCCCCGATGCTGATCGCGGTGAGGTGCCAGACCCCGAGGGTGCGCCGCAGGCGCGGGCCGCCGTCGACTGCTGCCCCCTCGGCGGCGAACGCGTCGAGGGGTTTGCGCGCCCTCAGCTGGGCGACGAGGGACGGACGGGAGGGGAGGCGGAGCTCTTCGGGCACCGCGAGAGGTTACCGTACGACCGGCACCGCACCCCGTCGTGGTCAGTCGTCGAGGTCGAGGCCCAACTGCTTGACGCGGGTCATGGCCTCACGCCTCGAGGACGCCTGCAGCTTGCGGTAGATGCTGCGCACGTGGCTCTTCACGGTGTTGACCGAGATGAAGAGCTGGCTGCCGATCTGCCCGAGGGTCTGGCCCGTGGCCAGGTGTCGGACGATGACGAGCTCGCGGTCGCTCAGCGGCTCGGCGAGCTGCGGCACGACGTCGGCCGACGTGCCGCGCAGGCGGTCGAGCACCCCGACGATGGCGGGGGGCTGACGGCGGCCGACGGCCCGCTGCACGAGGTGCTCGAGGACGTCCTCCGGCAGGGAGGCGAAGAGCCAGATCGAGCCGTTGTGACCGGCGCTCAAGAGCGCCTGGTCGAAGGCGATGTCGCTGTGGGCGGCGTCGCCCAGGGCGAGGTGGGCGGCGGCCTGGAGCGCGTGCACCTGTCCCATGGTGCGTTCGCTGTGCAGATCGCCGATGGCCAGGCAGGGCTCGAGCGCCTCGAGCGCCGAGTCCGGCTCGCCGGCGGCGAGGTGCACGAGGGCGAGCACGCGGCCGGGGCAGCGGATGTGGTGGTGCGACGGGGTCACCGACGACGCCAGCCGCCGGGCCTCGTGCGACTGGCCGAGGAGGCGCATGGTCTCGGCGCGCATGACGACGGCGGAGTCGGTGAGGGCGCTGTGGCCGGTGAAGCCGTCGATCGTCCGCGTGATGCGGGCGAGGAGGTCGAGCACCTCGATGTGCCGACCCTCGGACAGCAGCACGTGGGCCTCGGCGAAGAGGCCGAGGGCCTCCCAGTCGCTGCCCCGTGAGGCCTGGCGGACGTCGGTGAGCAGGCCCTCGTGGCCGCCGACGGCCTCGCCGCGTTCGAGGGCGAGGTGCACGCGGGTGATCTGCGTCAGGGCGCCGAACGAGCTGACCAGCAGGTCGGTGCCGTCGGCGAGCTCGCGGGCGAGGTCGACGTGCCGGTCGGCCAGGTCGAAGTCCCCGATCAGCATGGCGACGAAGGCGAGGGCCGAGAGGCACTCGACCCGCTCGGCGGTGCTGAGGTGGTCCTCGCCCAGCCCGTTCGCCAGGCTGAGGGCGAAGCGGGCCTGGTCGATCTCGCCGTAGTGCAGGCGGATCAGGCCGAGCTGCAGCGAGAACGAGGCGCTCAGCGAGATGCGGAGGCTGATCGACTCGGCGAGGTCGTTCTCGATCAGCGTGCGGGCGACCTCGAGGTGCTCGTGGGCCACCACGAAGTTGCCCAGGGTGCGCAGGGAGGCGCCGAGGTGGATGTGGTACCCGGCGCGGACGTCGAGGGGCAGGTCGGGGTCGGCGTCGAGGGCCTTGGCGACGCCTCGGAACCACGGCAGCGCGGCACTGCGCGAGCGTGAGCCGACCGAGCGGTGGCTCGCCGCCAGCGCGAGCAGGATGCGCGGCCTGCCGCGCCACTCCTCCTCGGGGGTGGAGCGGATCGCCTCGCGGAGGCGTGCTCCCTGGACGGGGGCGATCTGGGTCCAGCCCTGCTCGATGGCATCGAGAGCGGCCCGGTGGTCGGCGGGCTGCAGTTCGGCACTCGGTGGTTCGACGGCCGTGGGGTTCGACGTGTTCACGATGGTCCTAGCTCTGCCGCTTCGGGAGGCCCACTCGTCGGGTACGGGGGCGCGGCTGCCGGAGCCTGGTCAGGTGCACCGACATCGCCATACTAAACTGAGTGGTCTTCGCACCGGGGGATGTGTCGGGCATTGCGCCCACAACTGGGGGACGAACGGTCGTTCTACGGCGTGTCGGTCCCGGTGCGGCCCCTCGTCCCGTGCACGGTCTGCACCGATCTCGCGGGGCCGACGGCGGACGACGGGGGTCCGGCCTACGCTGACCGGATGAGTTCGATGCATCCGCCCGCGGGCGGTCCCCGCGGCGGCGGTCGGCCGGGTGGGTCCCGGGTGTCGAGCGGCGACGCCGACGCCCAGCGGGCGGCGAACGCCACGGCGCCACGCATCCCCGACCTCGTCGGTCGCATCCGGGGTCTGTTCTCGCCGCACAAGCGGGCCCTCGTCGTCACGGTCGTGCTCGTCCTCGTCGGGGCGGCCCTCAGCGTGGCTCCGCCGTTGCTCACCAAGCAGGCCTTCGACCGGGGGCTGTTCCCGCCGGGCGGGCCCGACGTGCCCGTGCTGCTCGAGCTGGTGGGTGCCATGGTCGGGCTCTGGGTGCTGTCGGCCGGCATCGGCGTGTGGCAGACGTACCTGACGGCCACGGTCGGCAACAAGGTCATGGGTGCGTTGCGCATCCGCCTGTTCGGCCACCTGCAGCGCATGGAGCTCGCCTTCTTCACCCGCACCAAGACGGGTGTGATCCAGTCCCGGCTGCAGAACGACGTCGGTGGCGTCGCGAGCGTGCTCAGCAACACGATCTCGAGCGTCCTCGGCAACACGGTCACGGTCATCGCGGCGTTCGTGTCGATGCTGGTGCTCAGCTGGCAGATGACGGTCGTGACGGTGATCCTGCTGCCGCTGCTCGTCATCGCCCAGCGCCGGGTCGGGCAGGTCAGGGCGCGCATCGCGACCAAGACGCAGGAGTCCCTCAGCGACATGACGGCCATCACGCAAGAGGCCCTGAGCGTCAGCGGCATCCTGCTGGCCAAGAGCTTCAACCAGCAGCGCGCCGAGGTCGAACGGTACTCGGCCGAGAACCGCACCCAGATCGGCCTGCAGGTGCGCCAGCAGATGAGCGGCCAGTGGTTCTTCGCCGTCGTCCAGATCTTCCTCTCGGTCATCCCCGCCCTGATCTACCTGGTCGCGGCGTGGCTGATCCTCCGCGACGTCCCGGTGACGGCCGGCACGATCGTCGCCTTCACGACGGTGCAGGCCCGGCTGACCTTCCCGCTGATGGGCCTGCTGCGGGTGGCCCTCGACCTGCAGACCTCCGGAGCGCTCTTCGCGCGCATCTTCGAGTACCTCGACCTCCACCCGGCGATCACGAACGACCCCTCGGCCGAGGCCGTCGACGAGACGCAGCTCGGCCGGGTCGAGTTCGACGACGTCTCGTTCTCGTACCCCGACGCCGAGCCCGGCCAGAAGACCCTCGACGGCGTCTCGTTCGACATCGCGCCCGGTCAGTTCGCCGCCTTCGTGGGCCCGAGCGGCGCCGGCAAGACGACCGTGTCGTACCTCATCCCTCGGTTCTACGAGGCGTCGGGTGGGGCCGTGCGCTTCGCCGGCACCGACGTCCGGCGGCTCGACCAAGAGAGCCTGGTCGGCAACATCGGCATCGTCAGCCAAGAGACGTACCTCTTCCACGCCAGCATCGGCGACAACCTCCGCTACGCGCGGCCCGACGCGACCGACGAGCAACTGGTCGACGCGGCCCGGCAGGCCAACATCCACGAGACCATCGCGTCGTTCCCCGACGGCTACGACACGATCGTCGGTGAGCGGGGCTACCGCCTCTCGGGTGGTGAGAAGCAACGGATCGCCATCGCGCGGGTCCTGCTGAAAGACCCGGCGGTGATGGTCCTCGACGAGGCGACGAGCGCCCTCGACACGGTGTCCGAGCGCGTGGTGCAAGAGGCCCTCGACACGGCGACCCGCGGTCGGACGACCATCGCGATCGCCCACCGGCTCTCGACCGTGCGCGAGGCGGACGTCGTCTTCGTCGTCGTGGCGGGCCACGTCGTCGAACGTGGCACGCACGACGAGCTGCTCGCGCTGGGCGGGGTCTACGCCGAGCTCTACGGGCAACAGGTGTCGGCGTGAGGCGTGACGGCCGCCGAGCGATCCGGTGACGCGAGCCGCCCCGGGCCGGTGACCCGCGCCTCCTGACCGGAAGGGTCGCGAGCCCCTGGTCGTCGACGGGGCCCTGGTGGTACATGTTGAGCACGGGTCAGGTGAGTCGTCCTCGAATCGCGGGGCGCCACGTTCGGGCTGGCCCGAGGGACGAGGCCAGACATGACCACCACGCCGACCGACCAGCGCTCGACCGACGTCGTCGACGCCGTGCCGCACCGTCGTTTCAGCTGGCGGGCCCTGGCGGGTCGCGGCTCGCTCGACATCCAGTCGAAGCTCCTCGTGATGCTGCTCGCCGTCAGTTTCGTCGCGGCCGTCGTGATCGGCGCGGTCGGCTACGTGAACGGTCGCGACTCGCTGCGCGAGGCGGCGTTCGACCAGGTGACGAGCATCCGCGAGTCCCGGGCGCGAGAGGTCGAGCGCACGCTGGCCGGCGTGCAGCAGGCCGTCGTGCTCGACAGCCGCAACGACAGCGCGGTGCAGGCCTCGCGGGCGTTCAACGCCGGGTTCGCCGCCCTCGCCGACCAGACCCCGACCGCCGAGCAGACCTCGGCGGTCGACGGGTACTACTCCGACACGTTCGGGCCGCGGTACGACGAGGCGACGGGCTCGCAGGCCGACGTCGACCTCATCACGCCGTCGACCCCGGCGCAGACCTACCTGCAGTCGCTCTACACGGTCCCCTTCGACGACGACTACGACGCGTCGCTCGCCTTCGACGCCGCGGACGACGGCAGCCAGTGGTCGGCCGCCCGGGCCGAGTACCACGACTACTTCCGCGAGATGGTCACGCAGCTGTCGTACGAGGACGCCCTGCTGCTCGACACCGACGGCAACGTGGTCTACTCGGCCTTCTCGGGGGTCGACCTCGGCACCAACGTCGAGACCGGGCCGTACTCGCGCACGAACCTGCGCGAGGTCTACGACGAGGCCCTCGAGTCGAACACCGTCGACTCGTCGTTCACGACCGACTTCCAGCCCTACCTGCCGTCCCTCGGTGCGCCGACCGCCTGGATCGCCTCGCCCGTCGGCACGGGGGCCGACGTCTCGGGCGTGCTGGCCATCCAGGTGCCGGTCGACACCATCGACGACGTCATGACCGGTGACGAGTCGTGGGGTCGCGACGGCTTGGGCGACACCGGCGAGGCCTACCTCGCCGGCCCGGACCTGACGATGCGGTCGTCGTCTCGCGAGCTGATCGAGCACCCCGACACCTTCGCCGCCGACGTGATCTCGCACGGCACCCCCACCTCGGTCGCGAACCGGCAGGTCGAGACGGGCAGCTCGGTGCTGCTCCAGCCGGTCGCGACGACGGCGGTCCGGGCCGCGCTCGAGGGCCGGACCGCGACCACCGTGAACACCGACTACCTCGGCCACCAGGTGCTCGCCGCCTACAAGCCGATCGACGTCGACGGCCTGAACTGGGTGATCGTGGCCAAGGTCGACACCTCGGAGGCCTTCGCCCCGGTGGACGTGTTCACCCGCAACCTGCTGCTGTCGACCGCCGCCATCATCGTGCTCGTCTCGTTGCTGTCGTTGCTGCTGGCGCAGGTGTTCGTCCGGCCCGTCCGACGGCTGCAGACCGCGGTCAACCGCGTCAGCGGTGGGGAGGTCGGCGTCGAGGTGCCGGTGCGCGGCGGCGACGAGTTCGCCGACCTGGGCTCGTCGTTCAACGACATGAGCCGCAGCCTGAAGCTGAAGCAGGACCTCATCGACGACCAGCGCCGCGAGAACGACCGGCTGCTGCTCACGTTGATGCCCGAGGCGGTCGCCAAGCGCTACAAGGAGGGCGAGGAGACCATCGCCGAGGACCACACCGACGTCTCGGTCGTGTTCGCCGACATCGTCGGGTTCGACGACGTGAGCCGCGGGCTCCGGTCGGGCGAGTCGCTGGCCCTGCTCAACGGCCTGTGGAAGTCCTTCGACGAGGCCGCCGACCGGTTCGGCGTCGAGAAGGTGCGCAGCAGCCAGACCGGTTACCTGGCGAGCTGCGGCCTCTCGGTGCCGCGGGTGGACGCGGCCCGACGGGTCGTCGACTTCACCCTCGAGCTGCAGACCGTGCTGGACCGCTTCAACGCGACGCACGACGCCCGTCTCGCCCTGCGGGCGGGGCTCGACACCGGGTCGGTGACGAGCGGCCTGGTCGGACGGCAGAGCATGGTCTACGACATGTGGGGCGACGCCGTGACCCTGGCCTACCGGGTGCAGGACGTCGCCGCGCAGCCGGGGGTGTACGCCACGGAACGCGTGGTGCAGAAGATCGGCGACGCCGTCCCGGCGTCGGACGCCGGCACCGTCACGACCCAGTCGGGTGCCCAGCGCGTCTTCCGTCTCGACCGACCGGCCGCCTCGTGACCAGCGTCTGGCAGCAGCCGTGGTTCGTGCCGACGCTCGTCGTCGTGATCGGCCTGCCGATCGCGCTCGTCGTGCTGACCGAGGTCACGTCGACCCTGCGACGTCGCGGCAACCCCGCGCACAAGGTCACCCGGCTGCTGCGCAGCTACGTCGTGCCCGCCGGGGCGATCGCCCTTTTGCTCGGCGAGGTGACCAGGGCCCTCGACTCCCAGGACTTCACCTGGACGCGCGTGGTGGCGACGGTCTTCGGGTTCCTGGTGATCCTCGCCGTCCTCAACACGGTCAACCTCGCGCTGTTCACGAACGCCTCGAAGGGCAGCTGGCGTGACCGGCTGCCGTCGATCTTCGTCGACATCGGTCGCATCGTCCTCATCGCGATCGGCCTGGCGGTGCTCTTCAGCGCGGTCTGGGGCACCGACGTGGCAGGTCTGTTCACGGCGCTCGGGGTCACCTCGATCGTCCTCGGCCTCGCGTTGCAGGGCGCCATCGGCAGCATCGTCTCGGGTCTGCTGCTGCTGTTCGAACAGCCCTTCCGACTGGGCGACTGGCTCGACGCCGGGGGAGTCCGCGGCCGGGTCGTCCAGGTCAACTGGCGCGCCGTGCACATCGACACGGGCAACGGCATCCAGATCATGCCGAACGCCACGCTGGCCGGTGCGTCGTTCACCAACCTGAGCCGGGGTGGCGGCAGCTTCACCGTCACGACCACGGTCTCGTTCACCACCGACGACCCGCCCGCCGAGGTCGTCGCCCTGCTGCAGCGCGTCGCGGCGACCCTGCCCCAACTGGCAGAGGGCAGCGTGCCGGTCGCCGTGCCCCTCGGCGGTGCCGACTACGAACTGTCGTTCGACACGCGGGGGCCCGCGCTCGAGGGGGCAGCCCTCGCGACCTTCCGTGGCTGGCTCTGGTACGCCGCCCGGCGGGCCGGCCTCGCTCTCGACGGCGACGCCACCGACGACTTCGCGACGCCCGAGCGCACCGAACAGGCCGTTCGGTCGATCGCGCCCACGCTCTCCCTGTCGGCCGAGGACACCCCCGCCCTCGTGCCGCTCGTCCGACTCGAGCGCTACGCGGCCGGGGAGGTCGTGCTGCCGGCCGGCGTCGTGCCCGAGGCGGTGCGCTTCGTGCTGCACGGTGCCGTGTCGCTCGGGGCGACCCTGCCCGACGGAGCCGTCGTGCCGGTCACGCGGGTCGAGGCCGGCGACTACGTGGGGCAGACGGCCCTGACGCGAGAGACGACGTCGACGGCCGCCGTCGCCCTGACCGAGGTGGCCGTCGCGGTGGTGCCGACGGCGACCCTCGACGACCTGGTCCGCGTGCGGCCGAGGCTCGCGCGCGAGTTCGGCGACGTCATCGAGCGTCGTCGCGACCAGGCGCGCGCGGCCCTGGCCGGGTAGCGGCGGGTCAGCCCCGCTCGGCGAGCATCGCCTGCATCGCCTCGACCTCGCTCTGCTGCGTCTGCACCATGCCCGAGGCGAAGGCCCGCACCTGCGGCACCTCGCTGCGGGCCAGGATCGCGTCGGCCATCTCGATGCCGCCCTCGTGGTGGGCGATCATCAGCGTCAGGAAGATCCGTTCGGCCTCGACCCCCCGGGCGGCGTCGAGCGAGGCGAGCTGCTCGTCGGTGGCCAGCCCCGGCATGCGACCGCCGGGCTCGTGGGTGGCGACCGGCGTCGCCGAGCCGCCCGCGCCTCCGTCGCCCGTCATGTGGTGGCTGCCGTAGTCGCCGTCGAGCGTCGGTCGGGTCATCCACGTCATGGTCGGCTCGGACGGCGCCTGGGGCACGCGCCACAGCTCGAGCCAGGCGTACATCTGCCCGGCCTGCTGGGACTGCGTCAGGGCCAGGTCGTACGCCAACGAGCGCACGTCGGGGTCGTCGGTGCGGTCTCGGACCATCATGGCCATCTGGACGGCCTGTTCGTGGTGCACCTGCATGTCGCGCGAGAAGCCGGCCTCGACGCTGTCGGTGCCGGGCGTGAGGGGGTTCGGCGAGCTGAGCCGGCCGAGGGCGACGCCCACGAGCAGCACGATCGCGACCGTCAGGACGCCCGCGACCACCAGGCGCAGCCGACGACCCGAGGAGGCGCGGGTCGGCGTCGCCTCGTCTGTCACGTCGCCGTCGTCACGGCCCGCCGCGGTCACGCGATCTTGCCGGTGCCGTCCACGCCGCCGGTGCAGGGGGCGCCGGGCTCGGGGGCGTTCGTGGACTTCCAGTACTTGGTGACGAAGTCCGAGACCGTCGCCTCGTCGTCGGCGACGTTCGAGAACGGCAGCTGGGCGCCCCAGGCCGACACGTACATCGGCGAGTCGAGGCCCTCGTAGGGCGACACGACCGCGTAGGTGTCGGGGGCGAAGTCGCGCAGCGCCTCGATCTCGGACTCGCTGACCTGTTCGGGGTCGTAGGTGAACCAGACCGCGCCGTGCTCGAGGTCGTGGACGGCGTTCTCGTTCGGCACCGGCTCGGTGTAGACGCCGCAGTTGAGCCAGACCTGGTTGTGGTCGCCACCCGCCGGCGGGGTCATCGCGTAGTCGACGGTGCCGCCCACGTGGTTGGCGGTGAGGTCGGAGTACGTCTTCACGCCGTCCACCTCGATGGCCTGGGGGTCCTGGCGGGGTTGCCCGCTCGTCACGACGAAGGTCACGACGAGCGCGACGACCGCCGCGCCGGCCACCGAGGCGGTGACGATGCCGATCCTCCGGTTGCGCTTCGCCCGGGCCTGCTGCCGCTTGAGCTCGGCGACCTTCTCCTGGCGTCGGGCGTCGCGCTGCTGCTTGACGGTGGGCTTGTCGGTCGGCTTGTCGCTGCTGGCCACGGGTGTCCTCTGGGTCGGGGAGGTGGTCGGGACGCACCAGATCGTAGATGCGTCATCCATTTTCTCTCACGACTGCCTGGGAGGCGCGTGCCAGTCGGGCGGACGGCGTCACGCGGCCGTCACACGGCACGACCCCCTCGGTAGACTCGGACGACGGGTCCGGCCAGGCCGCAGCGGTCGGCCCGGCCACCCGAGTCGTCGACCTGCGCCGAGCCCCACGAGGGCCGCGCGAGAACCGGAGCATCCCCGTGAAGTACGCCGAGACCGTCCTCGACCTGATCGGCGACACCCCGTTGGTCAAGCTCAACAAGGTGACCGAGGGCATCACGGCGACCGTGCTCGTCAAGGTCGAGTACGTCAACCCGGGTGGGTCGTCGAAGGACCGCATCGCCACCCGCATCATCGACGCCGCCGAGCGCGACGGGCTGCTGGGCCCCGGCGGCACCATCGTCGAGCCGACGAGCGGCAACACGGGAGTGGGGCTCGCCCTGGTCGCCCAGCAGCGGGGGTACCGCTGCGTCTTCGTGCTGCCCGACAAGGTCGGCGACGACAAGCGCAACGTGCTGAAGGCCTACGGCGCCGAGATCGTCGTCACGCCGACCGCCGTCGAACCCACGAGCCCCGAGTCGTACTACAGCGTCTCGGACCGGCTGGCCCGCGAGATCCCCGGGGCGTTCAAGCCGAACCAGTACGCCAACCCCAACGGACCGCTCAGCCACTACGAGACGACCGGCCCCGAGATCTGGCGCGACACCGACGGTCGCATCACCCACTTCGTCGCGGGCGTGGGCACCGGCGGCACCATCAGCGGCACGGGCCGTTACCTGAAAGAGGTGTCCGGAGGCGCGGTGCAGGTCGTCGGCGCCGACCCCGAGGGCAGCGTCTACAGCGGTGGCACCGGCCGCCCCTACCTGCTCGAGGGCGTCGGCGAGGACTTCTGGCCGGCCGCCTACGACCCGTCGGTGGTCGACCGGATCATCGCCGCCGACGACGCCCGCTCGTTCGAGCTGACGCGTCGCCTCGCCCGCGAGGAGGGGCTGCTGGTCGGCGGCTCGTCGGGCCTCGCCGTCGCGGCCGCCCTCGACGTCGCCCGCGAGCTCGGCCCCGACGACGTCGTGGTCGCGCTCTTGCCCGACAGCGGGCGCGGCTACCTCGGCAAGATCTTCAACGACGCCTGGATGCGTTCGTACGGCTTCGGCGTCAGCCACGACGAGCGCTCGGTGCGCGACCTCATCGCGTCCAAGACCGGTCAGCTGCCCGACCTCGTGCACGCGCACCCGTCCGACACCGTCCACGACGTCATCGGCATCATGAAGACCTACGGCGTCTCGCAGATGCCGGTGCTCTCGGCCGAACCGCCCGTCGTCATCGGCGAGGTGGTCGGCGCCATCGAGGAGAAGGCCCTGCTCGAGGCGATCTTCCGCGGTGGGGCGACGATGGGCGACGCCGTCTCGGCCTACCTCGGCGACCCGCTGCCGCTGATCGGCGTCAACGAGCCCGTCTCGGCGGCACGCACCGCCCTCGAGTCCGTCGACGCCCTGCTCGTCACCGACGACGGGCGACCGGTCGGCGTGGTCACCCGCCAGGACGTGCTGGCCTTCCTGTCGTCGTGAGCGGTCGGCCGGGGCGACCCGGCCCCGCGACCCGACCCGCGCCTCCTCTGCTTCCCCTCCCGCCTCGCCGCACCCGTCCCCCTCGAAAGGACACCCCATGACCCACGGTTTCTCGACCCGCGCGATCCACGCCGGTCAGGAGTTCGACCCGACGACCGGCGCGGTCGTGCCGCCGATCTACCAGTCCTCCACCTTCGTGCAGGACGGCATCGGCGGGTTCCGCGGCGGCTACGAGTACGCCCGCTCGGCCAACCCCACGCGGGACTCCCTGCAGACCCTGCTCGCCGACCTCGAGGGCGGCACGGCGGCCTTCAGCTTCGCCTCCGGGCTGTCGGCCGAGGACGCCCTGCTGCGCTCGGTGCTGGCGCCGGGTTCGCGCATCGTCATGGGCAACGACGTCTACGGCGGCACGCACCGGCTGGTGAACCGGGTCTGGGTGCCGTGGGGCGTGACGCTCGACACCGTCGAGATGAGCGACCTCGACGCCGTGCGTGCGGCCGTGCAGGCCGCCCCGACGGCCGTCCTCTGGGTCGAGACGCCCAGCAACCCGCTGATGAAGATCAGCGACGTCGCGGCGCTCGCCGAGATCGGGCACGCGGCCGGTGCCGTCGTCGTCGTCGACAACACCTTCGCCTCGCCCTACCTGCAGCAACCGCTCTCGCTCGGGGCCGACGCGGTGGTGCACTCGACGACGAAGTACATCGGCGGACACTCCGACGTCGTCGGCGGGGCCGTGGTCGTGCGCGACGACGAGCTCGCCTCGAAGGTCGGCTTCGTGCAGTTCGGGGTCGGTGCCGTGTCGGCGCCGATGGAGGCCTGGCTGACCGTGCGCGGCATCAAGACCCTCGGCGTGCGCCTCGACCGCCACTCGTCGAACGCGCTCGCCATCGCCCGGGCCCTCGAGGGCCACCCGGCCGTCGAGCGGGTCTACTACCCGGGGCTCGAGTCGCACCCCGGGCACGAGCTGGCCGCGCGCCAGATGCGGGCGTTCGGCGGCATGCTCTCGGTGCAGCTCGCCGCGGGCGGCGCCGCGGCCCGACGCTTCGCCGAGTCGACCGAGATCTTCCAGCTCGCCGAGTCCCTCGGCGGCGTCGAGTCGCTGATCGGCTACCCGAGCGAGATGACCCACGCGTCGGTGCGCGGCACCGAGCTCGAGGTGCCCGACACGATCGTGCGGCTCTCGGTCGGCATCGAGGACGTCGACGACCTGCTCGGCGACGTCACCCAGGCGCTCGCGCGCCTCGACGCCTAGGCGTCGTCGCGGCAGCCCGAGGAGGCGCGGTGCGGGGGAGGCCCGCACCGCGCCTCCTCGTCCCGTCCCGTGCCGTCCCGCGCGTCCGGTTGCGGCCGACGCCCGACGTCGGTGGCTCGGCCTAGGCTCGACGCATGTCCGACGTCGCCGTGAGCACCCGCCCCGAGGGCGTGCTCAGCGGCCGGTACCGCCTGGCCACGCTGGGCATGTGCGCGCTGATCGGCATCGCCGCGTTCGAGTCGCTCGCCGTCACGACGATCATGCCGATCATCAGCCGCGAGCTCGACGGCGAGGCGCTGTACTCGCTGAGCTTCGCCGCTCCGCTCGCCTCGGGACTCGTGGGCATGGTGGTCGCCGGCAACTGGGCCGACCGCAGCGGGCCCCGCGTCGTCGTCATCGCGTCGATGCTGATGTTCGCCGTGGGACTGCTCGTCGTCGGCACCGCCCCCGACATGGTCGTGCTGCTGCTCGGCCGCCTCGTCCAGGGCGTCGGTTCGGGCGCGGTCATCGTCGGCCTCTACGTCATGGTCGCCCGGCTCTACCCGCCGGGCCTGCACCCGTCGATCTTCGCCGGCTTCGCGGCCGCGTGGGTGGTGCCCGGGCTCGTCGGGCCGCTGGTCGCCGGCGTCGTCGCCGAGGCGGTGGGCTGGCACTGGGTCTTCCTCGGGGCGCTCGCCCTGGCGGTCCCCGCGTTCTTCGCGATCCTGCCGAGCCTGCGCCGCGTCCCGCCGCCCGAGGTGGCCGAGGGGGCTCGGCGCGTCGCCTGGAGCATCGGGCGCATCCTCTGGTCGGTCGGCGCCGCGCTCGGCGTGCTGGCGCTCAACCTGGTCTCCGAGTTCCCGACCTGGCTCACGGTCGTCGTCATCGTGGTGGCGGTCGTCGTGCTCGCCGTGGCCCTCCGGCCGCTGTTGCCCCGGGGCACGCTGCGGGCGGCCCCCGGACTGCCGACGCTCGTGCTGCTGCGCGGGCTCGTCGGCGCGGCCTTCCTCGGCAGCGAGGTCTACATCCCCTACATGCTCTCGGCCGAATACGACTTCAGCGCCTCCGCCTCGGGCGTCACCCTCACCCTCGGCGCGCTGGGCTGGGCCTTCGCCAGCTGGGTGCAGGGACGACTCGGCGACCGGGTCCGGCAGCGCACGGGCATCCGGGTCGGCATCGTCCTCGTGGTGCTCGGCGTCGTCGTCGCCGCGCTCACCCCCTTGTTCCACCTGCCCCCGGCCGCCTTGATCGCCACCTGGGCCGTCGCCGGCTTCGGCATGGGCTTCATGTACCCGCGCTTCTCGGTGCTCGTGCTCGCCCTCTCGCCCGAGGCCGAGCGCGGGTTCAACAGCTCCGCCCTCACGATCGCCGACTCCACCGGGTCGGCCGTCGCGTTGGCGCTGACCGGGGCCGCGTTCGGGCTGCTGGGCGGGGCGTCGAGCCCGATCGCGTTCGTCGCCTGCTTCGTCGTCGGCACGGGTGTCGCCCTGCTGGCGCTCGCCCTCAGTGGCCGGGCGGTGCCCCGAGGGCGGTGACCGCGCCTCCTGCCGGATGAATGCATAATGGTCTCCGGACGACGATGTGTACGGTCACATCGCGCGGTCACAGAGCGACGGAGCGACGGTGAAGCCTGACATCGAGAAGGTGCGTGCTCCCAACATCCGCGACGTGGCCGCCCTCGCCGGGGTGTCTTACCAGACCGTCTCGCGCGTCCTCAACGACAGCCCGAGCATCCGGCCGAGCACCCGCCAGAAGGTGCTCGACGTCATCGACGAGATCGGCTACCGGCCGAACCAGGCCGCGCGCGCGCTGGTGACCAGCCGGTCGAAGGCGATCGGGGTGCTCACCCTGCAGAACGTGCACTTCGGCCCGCAGACCATCGTCAACGCCATCGAGGTCGAGGCCCGCACCGCCGGGTACCGGCTGAGCATCGCGAGCACGACGACGGCGTCCGACGACGTGCGGGCGAGCCTGCAGCTGCTCACGAACCAGGCGGTCGAGGCGATCATCGTCATCGCCCCGCAGCGCAAGTTCTTCGACGTGATCGACGAGCTCGACCTCGACGTGCCGATCGTGGCGCTCGACTCGACCCAGCGTGCGCGGGCGCACAGCCTGTCGGTCGACCAGTTCGAGGGGGCCCGACTCGCCACCCGGCACCTCATCGACCTCGGCCACCGGCACATCGTGCACGTCGCCGGCCCGCAGGACTGGATCGAGGCCGACGAGCGGATGCAGGGCTTCCTCTTCGAGATGGGCGAGGCCGAGCTGTCGATCGAGCCGCCCATCCTCGGTGACCTGACCGCCGACTTCGGGTACGTCGCCGGGCAGGAGCTGCTGCGTCGGCGGGACTTCACGGCGGTCTTCTCGGCCAACGACCTGATGGCGGTCGGGCTGCTGCACGCGTTCCGCGAGGCCGACGTCGACGTGCCGCGCGAGGTCAGCGTCGTGGGCTTCGACGACTCGCCGACCGCGCCGCACCTGTGGCCACCGCTCACGACGGTCCGGCAGGACTTCGCGCTGATCGGCCGACGGGCCGTCGAACTGGTCGTCGCCGAGCTCGAGGGCGGCACGGTCGTCGACCGCACCCTGATCCCGCCGGAACTCGTGGTGCGCGGGTCGACCTCGCGACCCTGGTTCCTCTGACGCACCCGCCCGCACCGGCGGGCGAGGGCGTGCCGGCCGGGTCGAGGAGGCGCGGCGGGCGTCACGCGGACCGGCTTCGATAACGGATCCGCATCGGCATTTGACACGACCCCCTCTCAGGATTAGCTTTGCTCCAGTCGCGGTGTGAACGGTCACATTTCGCGGGCCGGGCAACGAACGCCGGTTCCGCGCTCGGGCCCCGCACGGCGACGACGAACAGCAGGATGCCCGCCGGAGCACGTCTCCGTCGGACGACGACGAGGTCGAAGGTCGAGGACGACGTGCCCAGTGCCGTGACGTCGAGCGCACAGCTCGCGAGCAGCCACATCCCCGGGGGTGCCCCGCATGGGCGTTGAGTCCCCCGTCATCCTCGAGATGCGCTCCATCACGAAGGAGTTCCCGGGCGTCAAGGCGCTCGACGACGTCTCGATGCAGGTCCGCGCCGGTGAGGTGCACGCGATCTGCGGCGAGAACGGCGCCGGCAAGTCGACGCTCATGAAGGTGCTCTCGGGCGTCTACCCCTACGGCACGTACTCGGGTGACATCGTCTACCAGGGCGACGAGATGCGCTTCCGCGACATCCGCTCGAGCGAGTCGCAGGGCATCGTCATCATCCACCAAGAACTGGCGCTCATCCCCGAGCTCTCGATCACCGAGAACATCTTCCTCGGCAACGAGCCGACCCGCTTCGGTGCCATCGACTGGCGCGCCGCCAAGACGAAGGCCATCGACCTGCTCGCCCGCGTGGGCCTGAAGGACGACCCCGACACCGCCATCAAGAACCTCGGCGTCGGCAAGCAGCAGCTCGTCGAGATCGCCAAGGCACTGAACAAGAACGTCAAGCTGCTGATCCTCGACGAGCCCACCGCGGCCCTGAACGAGGCGGACTCGCAGCACCTGCTCGACCTCATCCGCGGGCTCAAGGGCCGCGGCATCTCGTCGATCATGATCAGCCACAAGCTGAACGAGATCGAGGCGATCGCCGACTCGATCACCATCATCCGCGACGGCCGCACGATCGAGACCCTCGACGTGAAGGCCGACGGCGTCAACGAGGACCGCATCATCCGCGGCATGGTCGGCCGCAACCTGGCCAGCCGGTTCCCCGACCGCACGCCGAAGATCGGCGAGGTGTTCTTCGAGGTCAAGGACTGGTGGGTGCGCCACCCGCAGACCGCCGAGCGGTTCGTCTGCAAGGGCTCCAGCATCACCGTCCGCAAGGGCGAGATCGTCGGCCTGGCCGGCCTCATGGGCGCGGGTCGCACCGAGCTCGCGATGAGCATCTTCGGTCGGTCGTACGGGCAGTTCGTCTCGGGTCAGATCGTCAAGGACGGCGAGACCGTCGAGATCAAGAACGTCTCGGACGCGATCGACAACGGCCTCGCCTACGTGTCGGAGGACCGCAAGGTGCTCGGGCTGAACCTGCTCGACGACATCAAGCGCTCGACCGTCGCCGCCAAGCTGACCAAGATCTCGAAGGCGTCGGTGGTCAACACCTACGAAGAGCACTCGATCGCCGAGGAGTACCGCAAGAGCCTGCGGGTCAAGACCCCGACGGTCGACGAGGGCGTCGCCAAGCTCTCGGGCGGCAACCAGCAGAAGGTCGTCCTGGCGAAGTGGATGTTCACCGACCCCGACCTGCTCATCCTCGACGAACCGACCCGCGGCATCGACGTGGGCGCCAAGTTCGAGATCTACAACATCATCAACCAGCTCGCGGCACAGGGCAAAGGCGTGATCGTCATCTCGTCCGAGCTGCCCGAGCTGCTGGGGCTCTCCGATCGCATCTACACGATCTTCGAGGGCACCGTCACGAACGAGATCGAGGCCTCAGAGGCCGACGCCGAGACGCTCATGCGAACCATGACCTCGAAGAAGAAGGAGCAAGCCGCATGAGTGGCATCAAAGACCTGAAGAAGGTGTTCGGCGGCAACACGTCGAACGCGCGCCAGTTCGGCATGATCGCGACGCTCGTCGTGGCCATCCTGATCTTCCAGGTGCTGACCGACGGGCTCACCCTGCAGCCCACGAACCTCATTGCCCTGGTCAGCCAGTACTCGTACATCCTGATCCTCGCCATCGGCATGGTGATGGTCATCGTGGCCGGCCACATCGACCTCTCGGTCGGCTCGGTCGCCGCCTTCAGCGGCATCGTCGTCGCCAAGGCGATGGACAGCTGGGGTCTGCCCTGGGGCGCCGCGATCCTGCTCGGCCTCGTCGTCGGCGTCGTCATCGGCGCCTGGCAGGGCTTCTGGGTCGCCTACGTCGGCGTCCCCGCGTTCATCGTCACGCTCGCCGGCATGCTGCTCTTCCGCGGTGCCAACCAGTTCGTGGGCAACGCCGACACCATCCCCGTGCCCGACGGCTTCACCGTGATCGGCGCCGGCTACCTGCCCGAGTTCGGGCCGAACACCGGTTACAACAACGCGACCCTGCTGCTCGGCCTCGTCATCATCGTCGCGATCGTCTACAACGAGTTCCGCCTGCGCCGCATCCAGCAGAAGATGGGCTCCGAGCGGGCACCGCTCTGGGTCAGCGCCGTCAAGCTGGTCGTGCTCGTCGCCATCGTCGCCTACGCCGCCACGCTGTTCGCGGGCGGCCGGGTCGGCACGTCCTTCCCGATCTCGGGCATCATCCTCGGCGTGCTCGTGCTGGTCTACGGCTTCGTGACGCAGAACACGATCTTCGGTCGCCACATCTACGCGGTCGGTGGCAACTCGCACGCCGCCGAGCTCTCGGGCGTCAAGGCGAAGCGGATCAACTTCTTCGTCATGATGAACATGTCGGTGCTCGCCGCCCTGGCCGGCATGATCTACGTGGCCCGCGCTGGCGCCTCCGGCCCGCAGGACGGCCTGAACTGGGAGCTCGACGCCATCGCGTCGGTCTTCATCGGCGGTGCGGCCGTCGCCGGCGGCATCGGCACCGTCACCGGTTCGATCGTCGGTGGTTTCGTCATCGCCGTCCTGAACAACGGCCTCCAGCTGATGGGCGTCGGTTCCGACAAGGTGCAGATGATCAAGGGCCTCGTCCTGCTGATCGCCGTCGCCGTCGACGTCTACAACAAGAGCCAGGGTCGTCCCTCGATCACCGGGTTCCTCACCCGGGGCCTGCGCCGCGACAAGAACGGCGTCGCCGCGTCCGACCTGCCGCCCGGCAGCCAGAACGGCGTCGGCCGCGACGCCGAGACGACCGAGCCCGCCCTCACCCCGAACGGCGACCTCTCGGACGTGCAGCGGCCCAAGGCCACCACGCCCAACTAGACCCACCACCCGGCGCGCCCGTCCATCGACGGTCGGACGCGCCTCCACCGGGAGTCCGCACCGCGGGCGACCACACGGCACCACCCCTCACAACGAGAAAGTAGACACAGCATGCGCAAACTCGCGCTGACGACCTTCGCGGTCGCCGCAGCAACGACGCTGATCCTGAGCGGCTGCTCGAACTCGGCCCGCACCGACGCGGGTTCGGGCGACGCGGCCTCGGGCTTCGAGTCCGGCTCGACGATCGGCGTGGCCCTGCCCGCCAAGACGAGCGAGAACTGGGTCCTCGCCGGTGACCTGTTCACCAAGGACCTCACCGACGCCGGCTTCAAGCCCGACGTGCAGTACGCAGCGGCCAGCGGCACCGTCGCCAACCAGCAGGACGAGATCCAGTCCATGGTCACCAAGGGCGCCAAGGTCATCATCATCGGCGCCGCCGACGGTGGCCAGCTCGGCACCCAGGTCAAGGCCGCCCACGACGCCGGCGCCGTGGTCATCGCCTACGACCGCCTGATCCTCAACACCGACGACGTCGACTACTACGTCGCGTACGACAACTACAAGGTCGGCGAGCTGCAGGGTCAGGCCCTGCTCGACGGCATGGCCGCCAAGAAGGCCGAGGGCCCGTACAACGTCGAGCTGTTCTCCGGCTCGTCCGACGACGCCAACTCGAAGGTGTTCTTCGACGGTGCGATGAGCGTCCTGCAGCCGAAGATCGACGACGGCACGCTCGTCGTCGCCTCGGGTCAGACCGACATCAAGCAGACGGCGACCGACGGCTGGAAGCCCGAGAACGCCCAGCGCCGCATGGACTCGCTGCTCACCAGCACCTACGGCGACAAGGAGCTCGACGGCGTCCTCAGCCCGAACGACACCCTGGCCCGCGCCATCATCACCTCGGTGAAGCAGGCCGGCAAGCCGATCCCCGTCGTCACCGGTCAGGACTCCGAGGTCGAGTCGGTCAAGTCGATCATGGCCGGCGAGCAGTACTCCACCATCAACAAGGACACCCGCAACCTCGTGAAGCAGGCCGTCGCGATGGTCACCTCGCTGAGCAAGGGCGACAAGGCCGAGACGAACGACGACAAGTCGTACGACAACGGCAACAAGGTCGTCCCCGCCTACCTGTTGCCGCCCCAGATCGTGACGAAGGAGAACGCCGCCGAGGCGTACGCCAACGACACGACCCTCGAGCCGCTCACCAAGTAGCACCCCGCCGCCGCTCGGCGGCACCGGCACCGGCCGGGCACCCCACCAGGGGTGCCCGGCCGTCGTCGTCGGTGGGCGGTATCGTGCGTCCGTGGCCACCGAGGGAGAAGCGCAGGAGGCGCGGGTGCCGTCCGCGACGCCGGTGACCGTCGAGCTGCTGCTCGCCTCGCCCCGCTCCCGCTACGTCGGGCGCCCCGCCGACGGCCCGGCCCCGGCTCCGGTCACGGGCCCCGAGCGGCACGACGCCGTCACCGTGCGTGCCCACCTCGGCATCGTGGGCGACCGCTACTTCAACGCCCCCGCGCACCGTGGCGCCTCGGTCACCCTGTTCGCCGCCGAGCAGCTCGAGCACGTCGCCCGCGAGCTCGGCCTGCCGGACGGCACGACGCTCGACGCGGCCCTGACCCGCCGCAACGTGGTCGTCCGCGGAGTCGACGTCGACGCGCTGGTCGGGCACGAGTTCGACCTCGACACGGGCGACGGCCCGGTGGCGTTCCGGGCGAACCGGGCGGCGAACCCCTGCGCCTGGATGGACGTCGTGTTCGGCGTCGGCGCCTTCCGGGCGCTCCGGGGTCGCGGGGGAGTCCGGTGCGAGCCGCTCACCGACGGGGTGCTGCGCGTGGGGCCGGGACTGCTGCGCGCCTCCTAGGCGACCAGTCGACCCGGCGGACGGCCGCCGGTCAGCCCCACCAGGTGGGCAGCATGAGCGTCATCGTGTCGAGCAGCGCCCGACGGCTCGTGCGCTTGCCGCGAAGCCAGGCCTCGATGGCGCCCACGAGCCCGTGCGCCAGGTGCCCGGCGGCGATGTGCACCGAGAGCCCCTGGGGCAGGCTGCCCTCGGGCAGGGTGCTCAGGTGCTGCACGCTGGACTCCTCGAAGTGCCGGGCCAGGGCCTGGTGGATCGAGGCGTCGAGGGGGTCGGGCAGGGCGAGGCGGTAGATCTCGCGGTACCGGACGACGTGGTCGACGACCTTCTCGATGGCGCGCCGGGTGGCCTCGGGGCCGTCGGCCCGGCCCTCGAGCCGCAGGGCGTGGTCCTCGGCCCGGATCGCGTCCAGCTCGGGGGTGAGCACCGCGGTGAGCAGGCTGCCCGGCGAGGTCGCGTGGCTGTAGAAGGTGGCGCGGTTGATGCCCGCGGCCCTGGTCACGTCGGCGACCGAGATGCTCGACACGGCCCGCGTCGAGGCGAGCTCGACGACGGCGGCGTGCAGCGCCTTCGTGGTCTGGACGATGCGCGCGTCGACCATGGACGTTCCTCCTCGGGGCCCGGGACGGGACGGTCGCGTCCGAGGCCAGGTCGAGCCTAGACCGGGGTGGCACGCCGACACGGCAAGGCGCCGGGGGGACTGTCGGGGGGCCTCGCCAGCGGGATAGGCTGGGATGCGACGGGTGTCGTGCACCGACGCCGTCCCCCTCCCTCCTCCCACCCCCTCGAACCACGTGGCGGTCGTCCGCGTCGACGCGATCGCATCGATTCGACCCGTGAGTCGTCCGGCCCGCCGCGGCCGCGCCTCCTGACGTCCTCCGGCCCGTGACCACCCCTCCGTGACCCCTCCAGACAGGACCTGCCTCGTGACCACCGTCGTCCACCCGGGTGACTCCCTGACCCGCCGTCAACGGCTCGTCTACGTCGTCGTGCTCGGCGCGCTCACCGCGCTCGGACCGTTCACGATCGACCTCTACCTGCCGGCCTTCCCCGAGCTCAGTCGCGACTTCTCGGTCGACAGCGGGGTCATCCAGCTGACGCTGACCGCGACCACCATCGGCTTCGGGGTCGGGCAGCTGCTCGTCGGACCGTGGAGCGACAAGGTCGGTCGGCGGACGCCGCTGATCGTGGCCACCGCCGTGCACATCCTCGCCAGCATCGGTGCGGCCAGCGCGCCGACCATCGAACTGCTCGCGGCGTTCCGCGTGCTGCAGGGCATGGGCGCGGCCGCCGGCGGCGTCGTGGCCATGGCGACGGTGCGCGACCTGTTCGGCGGGCTGCCCCTCGTGCGCATGCTGTCGCGCCTGGCGCTGGTCAACGGGCTCGCCCCGATCGTCGCGCCCGTCATCGGGTCGCAGCTGCTGGCCTTCACGAGCTGGCGCGGCATCTTCGTCTTCCTGGTCGCCTACGGCGCCTTCGTGATCATCGCCGCGATCTTCCTCATCGTCGAGACCCTGCCCCCGGCGCGGCGCCAGGAGGCCGGGCACAGCACCCTGCGGCAGCGCTACAAGGTGTTGTTCGGCGACCGCATCTTCGTCGGCGTCGCCCTGATCGGGGCCATGGTCTTCTCGGGCCTGTTCTCGTACCTGTCGGCGTCGTCGTTCCTGTTCCAGGAGGTCTACGGGCTCAACGCGCAGCAGTACGGCTACCTGTTCGCGATCAACTCGCTGGGCATCGTCGCGGGCGTCCAGATCAGCTCGCGGCTGGCCCGCCGGGTGGGGCCGCAGTGGATCCTCGCCTGCTCGACCGTCGTGCTGCTGCTCGCGGCCGCGGCGATCGTCGTGCTCGACTCGCTCGGTGCCGGGCTCGTCGGAATCCTCGTGCCCCTGTGGTTCTTCATCGCGGCCTGCGGCTTCTCGTTCCCGCAGGTGCAGGTGCTCGGGCTCGCCAACCACGGCAAGGAGGCCGGGACGGCGGCGTCGCTGCTCGGCGCGCTGAACTTCGGCCTGGCGGGCCTCATCTCGCCGGTGGTCGGATTCCTGGGCATCGGCTCGGCCGTGCCGATGGGCAGCGTGATGATCGCCACCTCCTGCGTGGCGATCGCGAGCCTGTGGCTGCTGGTGCGCCCGCGGACGGTGCCGGCGCTCGGTCGCTGACCCGCGCCTCCTCGGGGGACGCGCCGGGACGCCGCGGCGGCACCGTGCGGTCGCCGGCCCGCGCCTGCCGGTACCGTCTGGGGATGCGCACCGACCCGCTCGCCCCCAAGCCCGCATCCCCCGCCGAACAGCGGGTGGCGCGCCGCGTCCAGCGGCGGTGGTGGGTGTTCAGCGCCCTCGGGGCGATCGGGGTCGTGCTGCTGCTCGGCGTGGTCATCACGGCGCGCGCGGGCGTGATCGGCGTCGACGAGCGGTTCATGGGCGAGCTGGTCGAGCACCGCAGCCCCTTCTGGGACGTCCCGTCGTTGGTCTTCGACTCGATCGGGGCCGGGGTGGTCGGCGTCTTCGTGGTGCCGCTCGGCGTCGCCGCGGTCTTCCTGCTGCGGCGTCGCCCCTGGGCTGCGCTGTACTGGATCGCGGCGTGCGCGGTCAGCGCCGGCGTCGTGCAGGTCGTCAAGCACGCCTTCGGGCGGGCCCGGCCCGAGGACATCCTCGTGGTGAGCGACTACGGCTCGTTCCCGTCGGGTCACACCGCCAATGCCGCGACCCTGGCCGTCGTGCTCGGGGTGATCCTGCGGCGCGTCTGGGTGTGGGTCGCCGGTGCGGTCTACACCGTGCTCATGCTGCTGAGCCGCACCTACCTCGGTGCCCACTGGCTCACCGACACGATCGGGGGCCTCCTGATCGGGGCCGGGGTCGCCGTGGTGCTCTGGGCCCCCGTGGCGCACCGGCTGCTCGCCGAGCAGGAGCGCGTCCGCGGTCGCGGCTGGATCTGGCAGGGCCGCGGCGCCTGACCGCGGTGCCCGACCTCGGCGGCTCACCTCGGCCCCTCGCCTCGGCCCGACCTCGGCGGTGTCGCCGTCCGGGGTCGCGCCGCCGAGGGCGGGCGTGTCCGCCACCGCCGGGCGTCCGCAGCCGACCGGCGTCGACGAACTCGCCCGGACCGCAGCCCCGGGGGTGCCTAGGCTGGCGACATGACGGACGCGCTCGAGCAGGCCAGGGCGGAGGCCGCCGCCGCGGTCGCCGCCGCCGAGAAGGCGAAGCAGGACGCGGAGGCGGCACTCGCGCGGGCCGAGCAGCTCGCGAGCGAGGCGGCCGCGTCCAGCGCCGCCGAGCCGCATCACGCGGCCGCCGACCCGGAGCAGGCGGCAGCCGAGGCGGACGTCGCCGACGCCGCCGCCGACGCGGGGCTCACCGAACCCGAGACCGTGGCGGGCAGCCCGGTCGAGGGGCTGCCGATGCCGGTCGGCGGGCCGCTCGACGAATCGGCCGTCGACGCCGTCCGTGCGGGCTACGGCTTCGAGGGTCCCGCGCTCGAGATCGGCGCGCTCGTGAACGGCGAGGCCCGGGCGGACGTCCCCGTGCGCATCCCGCTGTCGATGCTCAACCGGCACGGGCTCGTGGCCGGCGCGACCGGCACGGGCAAGACGAAGACCCTGCAGGTGCTGGCCGAGCAGCTCTCGGCCGCCGGGGTGCCGGTGTTCGCGGCCGACGTCAAGGGCGACCTCTCGGGCATCGCGACGCCGGGCGAGGCGAACGACAAGCTGCTCGCGCGGACGCGGGGCATCGGGCAGGACTGGTCGCCGCAGGCGGCCCCCACCGAGTACTTCGCCCTCGGGGGCGTGGGCACGGGGGTGCCGGTCCGCGCCACGGTCAGCGGCTTCGGCTCGCTGCTGCTCAGCAAGGTGCTCGGCCTGAACGACACGCAGGAGAGCAGCCTCGGCCTGGTGTTCCACTACGCCGAGCAGGCCGGGCTGCCCCTGCTCGACCTCGCCGACCTGCGCGCCGTGCTGTCGTGGCTGACGAGCGACGAGGGCAAGGGCGAGCTCGAGGGCCTGGGCGGGCTCAGCAAGCAGACCGTCGGGGTCATCCTGCGCGAGCTGATCACCTTCGCCGACCGGGGCGCCGACGCGTTCTTCGGCGAGCCCGAGATCGACACCGCCGAGTTCCTCCGCACGGCCGACGACGGGCGCGGCATCGTCAGCCTGCTCGAGGTGCCCGGCGTGCACGACCAGCCGGCGCTGTTCTCGACCTTCTTGATGTGGCTGCTCGCCGACCTCTACAACGACCTGCCCGAGGTGGGCGACCTCGACAAGCCGAAGCTCGTCTTCTTCTTCGACGAGGCGCACCTGCTCTTCACGGACGCGTCGAAGGACTTCCTGGCGCAGATCACGCAGACCGTGCGCCTGATCCGGTCCAAGGGCGTCGGCATCGTCTTCGTAACGCAGACCCCGAAGGACGTCCCCGGCGAGGTGCTCGCGCAGCTCGGCTCGCGCGTGCAGCACCAGCTGCGGGCCTTCACCCCCGACGACGCCAAGGCCCTGCGGGCCACGGTGTCGACGTACCCGACGAGCGACTACGACCTCGCCGAGGTGCTCACGACGTTGGCCACGGGGGAGGCGGTGGTGACGGTCATGGACGAGAAGGGCGCCCCCAGCCCGGTCGCCTGGACGCGCCTCCGGGCCCCGCGCGGATCGATGTCGCCGACCCCCGCGGACGTCATGACGGCCGCGGTCGCCGCCTCGCCGTTGATCGCGGCGTACGGCGCGGCGATCGACCGCGACTCGGCCCGCGAGATGCTCGCCCGCAAGCTCGAGGCCGCGGCGCTCGACCAGCGCGAGCGCACCGACGCGGCGGCCCGGCAGGCGACCATCGACGCCCGGCTGAAGGAGGCCGCGGCCCGCGAGAAGGCGGACGCGAAGGCGGCGACCGCCGCCGAACGCGAGCGGAAGGCCGCCCAGGCCGAGTACGAACGTCAGCAGGCGGAGTTCGAGCGCGCCGAGCGGGCGGCCGCGAAGGCACGCGCCGGACGTGGTTCGACGACCCGCGCCTCCTCGGGGTCGCGCTCGTCGGGTGCGTCCGGGGGGCTGCTCGGCGAGGTGCTCGGGTCGAGCGCCGGCAAGGCCGTCGTCCGCGAGGTCGTCAAGGGGATCTTCGGCACGTTGCGCCGTCGCTAGGACGACTCAGACGCTGGTGCCGAAGGCCTGGAAGAGCAGGGCCAGGGTGCCGGTGGCCAGGGCGAAGAGGGCGCACGCGATCGTGACGCCGATCCACGGCCGACTCTCGTACCAGTACGGGCTGTCGGGGTAGGCGGCGAAGAATTCGCGGCGCGTGAGCGGCCGGGGCACGACGGTCGTCGGCATGCCGAGGGCCTCGACGACGGCGTCGACCGAGGACTCGGACCAGTAGGTGCCGCGCATGCGGAACAGCCGCCGCCCCTCGTCGTCGAGGGCGAGCAGCTGGGTGACCGTCTCGGTCGAGTGGTCGCGGTAGGTGCGGACGAGCACGAGCGAGTCGACCTCGTCGCGTCGCAGGCGGACGAAACCGGGCAGCCAGCCGCGCTTGACGAACTCGGTGCGGGTGACGGCGGCGAACGAGAGGCGGTAGCGCCAGTACATGAGCAGGCCCATGACCACGACACCGGCCGCCACCGCGAGCACGCCGTCCTGGTGGCCCGTCGGCAGGGTCAGCCAGAGCACCGCGACGAGGACGGGGGAGAGGCTGAACACCCCGGTGAGGGTGGCGCCCCGGGCGAGCTCGCGCCGGGGCCGCACCGTGACGGTGCCCCGTTCGGTCGGCGTCGCCGCGTCGGTCGTGCTCATGTCGTCCCCCAGAGGTGGGCGTCACCCCGGGTCCCCCGACCCGGGGCTGCTGCTGTCGGGGCAGCGCCGCACCTTCAGCGTAGACGATGCATACGCACAGAAACCGGGCCGCTCCACCCCAGTGCGGGGAGCCCGCGATCGGGGGAGTCGAGCGAGTGTCAGTTCTCGGAGCGGTCGCGGAGGCGCTCGATCTCGCGCCGGTCGCGCTTGGTCGGACGCCCGGCCCCCCGATCGCGCACCGGGACGGCGGCGACCTCTTCGCGCGCTGGCGGTGGGGGAGTCAGGTCGGTCAGCGCCTCGGCCGCCGCGGGGGCGCCGACGCGCTTCACCAGGCAGGTCTTCACGACGACGATGCGCTCGAAGCCCGCGATGCGGGCCCGCACCTCGTCGCCGGGGCGCACCGCCTGGGCGGCCTTCACCCGCTCGCCGTTGACCCGGACGTGGCCGGCGCGGCAGGCTGCGTTCGCGGCCGACCGGGTCTTGTAGAGACGGACGGCCCAGAGCCAGGCGTCGACGCGGGCGGACGTGAGGGGTGGCATGCGTCGATGCTACGGGGGGCCGCCGACGTCGGCCGCCGGGGCCCTGCCCGCCGCAGGTGCCCTGGTCGGAGGGTGTGCCCGGGTCGGAGGTCGTCGTCGGGTCGGACGGCGTGCTCGCGTCAGAGGTCGTCGTCGGCGACGCGCACCGGGGTGCCGCCGGTGACGCGCACGAGCTCGTCGAAGGTCGTCGCGAAGACCGTGTTCGCCGTGCCGGCGCTCGCCCAGACGACGTCGTGGGCGCCGAGGGCGGTGTCGACGAGCGTCCGCACCGGGGCCGGGTGGCCGAGCGGTGCCACGCCGCCGATCACCTGCCCGGTCGCGCGCTTCACCTGGTCGGCGTTCGCCCGCATGATCGGGCCGAGCCCGAGCGTCGAGGCCACGAGGTCGGTGTCGACCCGGTGGGCGCCGCTCGTGAGCACGAGGAGCGCCTCGTCGCCGGTGCGGAACACCAGGCTGCTGGCGATGGCGCCCACCTCGCAACCGAGGGCCGCGGCGGCCTGGGCGGCCGTGTGGGTCGACTCGTCGAACGCGCGGACCTCGCCGTCGGCACCCGCGGCACGGAGGGCCGAGACGACGGTGCGGGCGCGCGGCGGGAGGGCGGCGGCGTCGAGGTGCTCCGAGGAGGGGCGGTGCGCGTCGGTCATGCCCCGACCGTAGCCATGAGGGAGCCTCATGAGTCGGACCGACACGGGGCGTCCGTCAGGCGTCGCGGAGTCCGGTACGCTGGTCTCGGTCGTGCGCCGGTCCGCCGCGTGCCCGCCCTGGAGGATTCGCCTAGTGGCCTATGGCGCACGCTTGGAAAGCGTGTTGGGTGCAAGCCCTCAGGGGTTCGAATCCCCTATCCTCCGCGACGAAATGGCTTCTCCCTTCGGGAGGAGCCATTTCTCGCTCTGTGCTTGTTCGGCGCCCTCCGGGCGTGGGCGGCTTCGCCGCGGACGGGCAGGCGTGGACGTGGCCGGGCGCTTGCGGCTTCGCCGCGGACGGGCGGGCGTGGGGCGTCGATCATCCGGGGCCGTCGGGGGCCGGATGGATTCGCCGCGGGCGGGCGGGGGTCGACTTCGACGGACGGTGGCCCCGGGGGGAGTGCTCGGGGTCAGGCCAGGGGGCGCGTCATGTAGCGGAGGTCGAGCCACTCGCCGAACTTCGTGCCGACCTCGCGCAGCACGCCGGCGTCCTCGAAGCCGAGCGACGCGTGCAACCGCACCGACGCCTCGTTGCCCGCCTCGATCAGCGCCACCATGACGTGCAGCTCGTCGCGCGTGGCCCGCTCCACCAGCTCGGTCAGCAACCCCCGCCCGATGCCCTCGCCCTGGTGGCCCGGCCGCACGTAGACCGAGTTCTCGCAGGTGTGCCGGTAGCCGTCCTTGGCGTGGAACGGGCCGTAGCTGCCGTAGCCGACCACCTCGTCGCCGTCCACCGCGACGATCGCGCCGCGCCGCGCCTCCTGGTGTGCCGTCAGCCACTCGCGACGGCCCTCGAGGGTCGGCGTGGCGTCGGTCCAGATGGCCTTCGAGTGCGCGACGGCGTCGGCGTGGATCTCGAGGACGCCGGCCAGGTCGGCCTCGGTCGCGGTGCGGATCAGCATGCCGACAGCCTAGGAGGCGCGCAGCAGCACCCGGTCGAACATCGCCTCGAGGGGCCCCAGGTCGCCGACGTCGCCGGCGCGGCAGGCCGAGTCGTTCTCGTCCTTCGTGACCGAGGCCCAGTCGAGGCGGTAGCCCTCCTCGTGGCACCAGAGGTCCCAGAAGGCCCGCTGCGCCCGGCCGTTGCCCTCGCGGAACGGATGGACGTGGTTGAGGTCGCGGTACAGGCGGGCGAGCGCCACGACGAAGGCCGGGCGGTCGGACCCGTCGGGGGCCTCGGCGAGGTCGTCCTCGAACCGGTGCAGGGCGGCGTCGAGGTGCTCGGGCGGGGTGAACGAGCCGACGCCCTTCGTGATGCCCACCGTCCGCAGCCGACCGGCCCAGGGGTAGATCAGCCCGAAGACGGTCGAGTGGATCGCGCAGAGCAGCTCGCGGCCGTACTCGTCGGGCAGGTCGACGGCGTCGAGCAGGGCCAGCACCGTGCCGGCGAGGTCGTCCTCGACCCGGCGCAACTCGTCGGCATCGTGGATGTCGAAGGCGTTCGCGAGCACGACCGTGCCCGGCCAGTAGTACGGGTCGTCGGTCACTGCTCGGTCTGGGCGGCCGAGACCACGCGGTCGGTCACGTCGTCCGCGCTGAGCTCACCGGCCTGGTAGCGCTCGATCAGGCGGCGCTGGTCGTCCGAGAGCGACCCGCCCTCGAGGCGGGTGGACGCCACCGCGCGCGCGAGGGCGTCGTCGCGGGTGAACCGCGCCGTCCGGGTCTTCCTCGGGGTGGCCACGGGCCGATCTTACGACCCCCGGGCGGGGCACGCCTCCCCGGCGGCTCGAAGGCTGCCGCCCGTAGGCTGGCGGGGTGTCGACACGCATCTACATCACCTCAGCCGAAGGCCACACGGGCAAGTCCACGATCGCGCTCGGCGTGCTCGACACCCTCAGCCACGAGGTGGGCCGCGTGGGGGTGTTCCGACCCGTCGCCCGCTCGACCGACGAACGCGACTACGTGCTCGAGCTGCTGCTCTCGCACGACAGCGTCGACCTCGCCTACGACGAGTGCGTGGGCGTCAGCTACGACGCGGTGCACGCCGACCCCGACGCCGCGCTCGCCACGATCGTCAGCCGGTTCGCCGCCGTCGAACGGCAGTGCGACGCGGTCGTCGTCATCGGCTCCGACTACACCGACGTCGGCAGCCCGACCGAGCTCTCGTACAACGCCCGCATCGCGGCGAACCTCGGCGCCCCGGTGCTGCTCGTGCTGGGCGGCCGCAGCGCCGACGGGCAGACCCGGCGCACCGGCGCCGACATGCGCCAGGTCGCCGAGCTGACCACGGCCGAGCTGCGGAGCGAGCACGCGAGCCTGCTCGCCGTCGTCGCGAACCGCGTCGACCCCGACCACCTCGACGAGGTGGTCGACGGCATCGGTCACGCCCTCGAGTCCTCGCCCACCGGGCGCGTGCCGATCTGGACGCTGCCCGAGGACAGGGTGCTCGTGGCCCCGACGATGCGGGCCGTCCTGCAGGCCACCGGCGCCACGCTGCTGCGTGGTGACGACGCCCTGCTCGACCGCGAGGCGCTGGGCGTGGTCGTCGCGGCCATGTCGATGGAGAACGTGCTGCCCCGGCTCACCGAGGGCGCCGTCGTCGTCGTGCCGGGCGACCGGTCGGACGTCCTCGTCGCGACCGTGCTCGCCCACGCCTCCGAGACGTTCCCGTCGCTCGCCGGCATCGTGCTGAACGGCGGCTTCGCCCTCGCCCCGCAGGTCGAGCGCCTGCTCGAGGGCCTCGACAGTCCGCTGCCGATCGCCACCACGACCACCGGCACCTACGACACGGCCCTCGCCATCACGCAGACCAGGGGCCGACTCGCCGCCGACTCACCGCGCAAGTACGACCTCGCCCTCGCCCTGTTCGAGACGCACGTCGACGGTGCCGAGCTGCTGCGCCTGCTGCAGGTGAGCCCGTCCGGCGTCGTCACGCCCCTCATGTTCGAGTACCAGCTGCTCGAGCGGGCCCGCGGCCTCCGGAAGAAGATCGTCCTGCCCGAGGGCGACGACGACCGCATCCTGCGCGCGGCCTCGACCCTGCTGCAACGCGGCGTGGCCGACATCACCCTGCTCGGCGACGAGACGGCGATCCGCGCCCGGGGCGCCGAGCTCGGCCTCGACCTCTCCGCCGCGCGGGTGCTCGACCCGTTCGACCCGAGCCTCCAGGTGCTGTTCGCGACCGAGTACGCCAAGCTGCGCGCCCACAAGGGCATCGCGGTCTCGCAGGCGATGGACACCGTCACCGACGTGTCGTACTTCGGCACCATGATGGTGAAGCTCGGCCTGGCCGACGGCATGGTGTCGGGCGCCAAGCACACGACGGCGCACACGATCCGCCCCGCCTTCGAGGTCATCAAGACCCTGCCCGACGTGGGGGTCGTGTCGAGCGTGTTCCTCATGGCGCTCGCCGACCGCGTGCTGGTCTACGGCGACTGCGCCGTCATCCCCGACCCGACCGCCGAGCAGCTGGCCGACATCGCCATCTCGTCGGCGCAGACGGCCCTGCAGTTCGGCATCGAGCCGCGCGTCGCGATGCTGAGCTACAGCACCGGCGACAGCGGCTCGGGCGCCGACGTCGAGAAGGTGCGCGCCGCCACCGCCCTCGTGCGCGAACGTCGCCCCGACCTGCTCGTCGAGGGCCCGATCCAGTACGACGCCGCGGCCGACCCGACCGTCGCCGCCGCGAAGATGCCCGACTCCGAGGTCGCCGGCCGGGCGACGGTGTTCATCTTCCCCGACCTCAACACGGGCAACAACACCTACAAGGCCGTGCAGCGCAGCGCGGGCGCCGTCGCCGTCGGGCCCGTCCTGCAGGGCCTGCGCAAGCCCATCAACGACCTCTCGCGCGGCGCGCTCGTCGGCGACATCGTCAACACCGTCGCCATCACCGCCATCCAGGCCGGCACGCAGGCCGCCGAGAACGCCCCCGCGGCACCGGTCGCCCCGGCGCCGACCACCCCCACCCCCGAAGGAGCCCCCTCGTGAGCACCGTCCTCGTCGTCAACTCCGGCTCGTCGTCGTTCAAGTACCAGCTGATCGAGCTCGACGGCGAGCGGACGCTCGCCAGCGGCCTCGTCGAGCGCATCGGCGAAGACGTCGGCTCGACCCGGCACCGCAACGAGGTCACGGGTGACGAGACCCGCAACGACACCCAGCCGATCGCCGACCACGCGGCCGGCTTCGCGGCGATGCTCGAGGCGTTCGACGCGCACGGCCCGTCGTTCGCCGAGTACCCGCCCGTCGCGGTCGGCCACCGCGTCGTCCACGGCGGCGAGGACTTCGACCGCGCCACGGTCGTCACGGCCGACGTCGAGAAGGCGATCGACCGCCTCTCGGCCCTCGCCCCGCTGCACAACCCGGCCAACCTCCAGGGCATCCGGGCCGCGAAGGAGGCCTTCCCCGACGTGCCCCACGTCGCGGTCTTCGACACGGCGTTCCACCAGACGCTCGCCCCCGCGGCCTACACCTACGCCATCGACGCCGAGCTGGCGAAGAAGCACCACGTGCGCCGCTTCGGGTTCCACGGCACGTCGCACAAGTACGTCAGCGAGAAGACCGCCGAGTTCCTCGGCCGTCCCCTCTCCGAGCTCAAGATCATCGTGCTGCACCTCGGCAACGGAGCGTCGGTCGCCGCCGTCGACGGGGGGCGTTCGATCGAGACGAGCATGGGCATGACGCCCCTCGAGGGCCTCGTGATGGGCACCCGCTCGGGCGACATCGACCCGGCGGCCGTGTTCCACCTGCACCGTGAGGCCGGGCTCGACTTCGACGAGCTCGAGGCGCTGCTCAACAAGAAGAGCGGCCTGCTCGGCCTGACCGGCAGCGGCGACATGCGCGACGTGCAAGACAGCGCCTCACGCGGCGACGCCGTCTCCGAAGCCGCGCTCGCGGTCTACCGGCACCGCATCCGGCACTACGTCGGCGCCTACGTCGCGCAGCTCGGCGGTCTCGACGCCGTCGTCTTCACGGCGGGGGTCGGCGAGAACAACGCCCTGCTGCGTCGTCGCACGCTGCTCGGCCTCGACTTCTTCGGCATCCACGTCGACGACGACCGCAACGAGCTGGCCTCCCGCGAGGCACGCCTCATCTCGCCCGACGGCGCACCCGTCCAGGTGCTCGTCGTCCCGACGAACGAAGAGCTCGAGATCGCCCGGCAGGCCGCCGCGCTCAGCTGAGCCGGCGCGGGCCGTCCCGCACGGGTCGGGCCCGGGCGGGCGAGCCGCGCGGCGGACGACGCGAGAGAGCCCCGGAGCGCAGGTCGCGCCTCCGGGGCTCTCGTCCTCCCGGTCGTCGACCAGGAGGCGCGGGTCAGTACTTGATGGTCGCCAGCGCGTCCGAGACGGTCACGTCACCCGAGACGGCCTCGAACTGCGTCTTCACGGCGGTGCCCTCGATCAGGGCGGTGGCGATGATCTCGGCGACGTCGGCGCGGGGGATGCTGCCGCGTTCGACGGTCGTGCCGACCGACACCTGGCCGGTGCCGGCGTCGTCGGTCAGGCCGCCGGGACGCATGATCGTCCAGTCGAGGCCCTCACGACGACGCAGGTCGGCGTCGGCCTCGCTCTTCGCCCGCAGGTACACCTGGTACACGTCGTCGTCGTTCGCCGCCGGCAGCTCGGCGCGTGCGGGGTCGTAGTCGTCCGTGCCGATGGCCGAGACCATGACGTAGCGGGTGACGCCCGCCTTCTCGGCGGCGTCGGCCAGCAGCACGGCACCGTCGCGGTCGACGGTCAGCTTGCGCTCTGCGCCGCTGCCCCCTCCGCCGCCGGCGGCGAAGACGACCGCGTCGGCCCCGTCGAGGTGGCCGGCGAGCGTGTCGACGTCGGTCTGCTCGAGGTCGAGCACCAGGGCACGCGCCCCGGCGGTCTCGAGGTCGGCGGTGTGGTCGGGGTTGCGGACGATGCCGACGGGGTCGTGCCCGGCGTCGGCGAGTCGGCGTTCGAGGAGCTGGGCGATCTTGCCGTGTCCTCCGGCGATGACGATTCTCATGAGCCCAGGCAACACCCCGGGTCGCGGCGACCGTCCAGTTGCCGCTAAACTCGTCGAGGCTCCTCACGTGGCGTCATCCAGGCCAACTCCCCCAGGGCAGAAATGCAGCAAGGGTAACCGGGCTCTGGCGGGTGCGTGAGGGGTCATTCCTCTTTTCGGAGCGAAGCTCCGCCCGCCCCGCACGTGCCTGGCGGGTACCGGTTCCGGTGGCCCCCCTTCGTGGGGTGCGCGATCCACCCGATCGCCCCTATGCTCGACCCACGACGAGACCGAACCAGCTCGTCGGGAGCGACCAACCACCGCTCCGGCCGCACCGCTCACCACGGTGCGACCACGCCGCGACGACGTCGTCGCACCACACGATCAGGATCAGGACCGATGAGCCCTTCACCACGGCACGTCAGCAGCACCCGCACCAGGCGAACGAGCCCGCGCACCGCGCGGTAGGCCCGTCCGCCTCGTCGTCGTCCCCGGACGACGACGAGGCGGAGGGCTCGACCACGCACGGCGCCGTCACCCGGCACCACGACAGAACAGCAGCACCTCCCGCCTCACCAGCGGGAGTTCTTCGGATCAGGCGGCGGGCTCGTCCCGTCAGGAAGAGGCACACCCATGCGAAGCCAGGCGATCGAGCGTCCCCGGCGCTCCCACGCGTCCCGCGCACTGAAGGCGACGGCGGCGGCCGTCGTCGCGGCGGTGGTCGGCGCCCTCGTCGTCGTCGTCCCCGCGCAGGCGGCCACGACCGACCGCAGCGAGGCCGAGGCCTCGCTGCTCGGCGGTTCGGGCATCGTCTCGCTCGACCAGGTCGCCGCCCTCGGCGGGGCCTACTCGGCCTTCGGCACGACGCAGAACCCGCCGACGTCACGCAACCCCCTGAACCTCACCGCCGTCAACGCGCTGACGGTCGGCCTCGGCAACGGCATCCGCCTGCTCGGCGGCAACGGGCTGGTGACCCTCGGCGTCGACGGTCAGTACGCGAACGCGACCGCGACGTCGGCCACCGCCTCGGCCGGCCTGATCGGGGCCGACGGCTCGATCGCCACGGGCAGCGGCGCCCCCGGCACCGGGGCGACGCTGAACCTGCAGCCCCTGCTCTCCTCGGTGCCCGCGACGGCCGGCGTGCTCAGCGACGTGCGACTGGGGCTCGGCGCGCTGTCGTCCCAGATCACGCAGCAGCGCGGCGCGACCGCCACGGCGCCCACGACGGCCTACCAGGTCGCCGGTGCGCGCTACACGCTGACCAGCCCGGCCGTCCAGCAGGTGACCTCGTCCCTGCGGGGCACCGTGACCGGGCTCGGGACGACCGTGAACGCGGTCTCGGGCAGCGGCGCCGTGGCCGCCCTCGGCACCTCGATCACCGCACCGCTCACCACGGCGGTCAACACGCTGCCCCTCGGGGGTGCGGTCACGCTCGGGCAGCCGGTCGTCGGGGTGACGGCGACCGTCGACCTCGACTCGACGATCTCGGCCGAACTGGCGAGGCCCCTCACCTCGGGCCCCGTGACCATCACGCCGAGCACGGGTCAGGTCGTCATCGACCTCGGCGCCCTCAACGGCCTGCCCGCGAACAGCGACCTGCTGCGGCCCGCGACGATCACCGCCATCACGGACGGCATCACCGACATCCTGCAGAACCAGCTGCCGACCAACCTCGTCGCCGCCGCGAACGCCGCCGTGCGGGCCACGGCGGCCACCGTCGACCTGCGGGTCGCACTGCGCATCGACCTGGGGCTCACGACCGCGAACGAGACGCTGTCGACCCGCACGGTGACCACCATCGGCCAGCTCCTCGACGGGACCACCCCGGCGACCGCCACCACCGTCACGGGCACGGGTCTCGTCGGCGCGCTCGGCGCCACCACCCTCCGCGGCGCGATCCTGCCCGTCGTCGGCACCCTCCTCGGCTCGGTCGGCGGCCTGTACTCACCGCTCGTGGACGGCACGGCGCTCGCCGCCACCACGGCCACCCTCCGCACCACGACCACCGCGGTCGTCACGACCCTCGCGCCCCTGACCACGTTGCTGAACCAGCTCGTCCGCGTGACGATCAACGCGCAGGACGGCGAAGGCTTCCGCGACGCCCGGGGCACCGACGCGGGCTCGAGCTCCGTCCATGCCGTCAGCCTCTCGGTGCTGCCGCTCGTGAACGCCTCACGAGTCGACCTCGCGACCTCGACTGTCCGCGCCGCGGCCCTGGCCCCCCTCAGCATCGCCACGCCCGCCGCCGGTCAGGTCTTCGTCGTGCCGAACACCCCCGGTGCGACCCGCAACGTCGTGCTGACCGGTGCCGGAGAGCCGGGCGCGACCGTCACGGTCGACCTCGGCGCCGGCCGCACGGGCACCGGCACGGTGGCCGCCGACGGCAGCTGGAGCGTGACCGTGGCGAGCGTGCCCGCGGGGGCCTACACCGCCTCCGTGACACAGTCCCTCGGGGCGGTGACCACCGGGCCCGTCACGCGTGACTTCGCCGTCGTGGCCCAGCAGCCCCTCGTCGTGACGACGCCCACGGCCGGTCGCGTCTTCACCGTGCTCGACGCGGGCTCCACGACGCCCGTCGTCGTCTCGGGCACCGGCACGCCGACGGCCACCGTCTCGGTCGACCTGGGCGGCGGCCGCACGGCCACCGCACTCGTCGCCGCCGACGGCGGCTGGACGACCACGGTGGCCGACGTGCCCGTGGGCTCGTACACCGCCTCGGTCACCCAGGCCCTCGGCGGAGACGTGTCGGCACCGGTCACCCGGGCCTTCGGCGTCGTCGCCGGCGCCGGCCTCACCGTCACGAGCCCGACCCCCGGCACGCAGTACCGCCTGCCCGGCGCCGACTCGACCCGTGACGTCACCGTCTCGGGCACCGGGCAGCCCGGCGCCCCCGTCGCCGTCTCGCTCGGCGGCGGCCGCGACCTCACCGCCACGGTGGCCGCCAACGGCACCTGGTCCGTGACCTTCGAGGCCCTGCCGGTCGCCGCCTACACGGCCACCGCGACCCAGACGGTGGGAGGCGCGGTGTCCGCCCCGCAGACCACCGACTTCGCCCTCGTGGCCGCGACCCCGGTCACGATCGCGACGCCGGCGCCCGGCGCCACCCTGACGGTCGCCGACCCCACCTCGACCATCCCGGTCACGGTCACGGGGTCCGCCGAGCCGAACGCCCCGGTCGCGATCGACCTGGGCGACGGCTACGTCGCCTCGACGACGGCCGACGGGACGGGTGCCTGGACGGCGACGGTCTCGTCCGTGCCGGTCGGGACCCGCACGATCAGCGTCACGCAGACCGTCACCGGGGTCGTCTCGGTGCCGGTCACGCAGGAGCTGACGGTCGCCGCCGGTGACCCGCTCGTCATCGAGGCTCCCGCCGAGGGCACCACGGTGCGCGTCGCGAGCAGCGCCTCCCTGGCGACGCTGACCGTCTCGGGCACCGCCGAAGCGGGGGCCGACGTCCGCGTCGACCTCGGCGACGACCTGACCGGTCGGGTCACGGCGGACGCCACGACCGGCGCCTGGTCGGTGGACGTCACCGACGTGCCCGTCGGCCAGCGCACGATCTCGGCGACGCAGACCGTCGGCGGCACCGTCTCGGCCGTGCAGACGCGAGTCGTGACGATCGTCGCCGGGACCCCGGTCGCCATCTCGACCCCGGCACCCGGGGCCACGATCCCGATCGTCGGCGGCGCCACCGCCGACGTGACCGTCACCGGCACCGCCGACCCCGGCGCCACCGTCACCGTCGGCCTCGGCGCCGGCTTCGAGGTGCCGGCCACGGTCGACCCCGTCACCGGCGCCTGGACGGCCGTCATCCCCGACGTCCCCGTCGGCGACCGGACCCTCGGCGCGACCCAGACCCTCGGCGGCACCACCTCGGCACCGGTCACGCAGCCGTTGACCATCGCCCAGGGCACGCCCCTCGACGTCACGTCACCGATCGACGGCGACGAGTACGTCGTCGCCGGGCCGGACGGCACGACGCCCGTCGTCGTCTCGGGCACGGGGCAGGTCGGCGCGACCGTCGCGGTCGACCTCGGCGACGGTCTCGTCGGCCAGACGGTCGTCCCGGCGTCCGGCACCTGGTCGGTCGTCGTCGACGGCGTCCCGGTCGGCCCGCACACGGTCTCGGCGACCCAGAGCGTCGACGGCTCGACCTCGGCGGCCGTGACCGTCGACATCGACGTGGTGGAGGGCGGTGACGTCGTCATCGCGGCGCCCGTCCCCGGCACCCGCATCGCGGTGGCCGACGACCAGGGCACCACCCCGGTCACCGTGTCGGGCACCGGCGTGGCCCTCCTGCCGCTCGTCGTGACGCTCGACGGCGTCGACCAGGCTCCCGTCACGCCGGACGCCCAGGGCGCCTGGTCGCTCGAGCTGGCCGACGTCGCCGTCGGCGACCACGTCGTCGGCGCGACCCAGCAGCAGGGCGCGGTCCTGCTCGAGGCCCGGCCGACGAGCTTCTCGGTGGTCTCGGCCGCGGCCGACCTCACCGTCTCGACCCCGGCAGCCGGTGACGTCCTCACCGTCGCCGGGGGCGCGGCGACCACGGCCGTCGTCGTGAGCGGCACGGCCACCCCCGGCGCACCCGTCGAGGTCACGCTGGCCGGCACGGTCGTGCCGACGACCGCCGGCCCCGACGGCCTCTGGACCGTCACGGTCCCGGGCGTCCCCGTCGGCGACCAGCTCGCCTCGGTGACCCAGACGGTCGGCGGCACGACCACGACCGACCCCGTGACCTCGGCCTTCGAGGTCCGCGCCGGCGCCGACGTGGTCGTCACCACGCCCGCCACCGACGTCCGCTACGTCGTCGCCTCGCCGGGCGTCACGCAGGACGTCCCCGTGGCCGGGACGGCTCAGCCGGGCGCCCTCGTCACCGTCACGCTCGACGGCGTCGAGGCCGGCACCGCCCTGGCCGACGCCACCACCGGAGCCTGGTCCGTGACCCTCGTGGGCATCGGCGTCGGGGAGCGCGTCCTCGGGGCCTCGCAGACCGTCCGCGACACCGTCCAGCAGGCCGACACGCGCCTCGTGACGGTCGTCCCGGCGGCGAGTCTCACGATCGTGGCACCCGCCGCCGGCGTGCCGATCGTCCTGGCCGACCCGTCGTCGACGACGACCCTCGTCGTGTCGGGTCAGGCCGAGCCGGGCGCGGTCGTCCGGGTCGACCTCGGCGACGGCCTGACCGACACCGTCGCCGCGGGCACCACGACGGGCGCCTGGTCGGTGTCGTTCGCCGGGGTGCCCGTGGGCACCCGCACCGTCACCGCGACCCAGACGGTGGGCACCTCGGTCTCGGCACCCGAGACGCGCGTGGTCAGCATCGTCGCCGGTGCCGCGCTCGTCGTCACGGCTCCCGTCGACGGCACCGTCGTCGACGTGGCCGGGCCGGACGTCACGGCGACGGTGACGGTCTCGGGCACCGCCGCGGCCGGGGCCACGGTCGACGTGGTCCTCGACCCCGCGACGGGCGCCGACCTGACCGCCTCCGTGACGGCCGACGCCACCACCGGCGCCTGGTCGGTCGACGTGGCCGGCGTCCCCGTCGGCACGGTCGCCCTGTCGGCCACGCAGAGCATCGGCGGGACCACCTCGCCGGCGCAGGAGTCCTCGTTCGAGGTGCGGGCGGCCGACCCGGTCGTCATCGTCGACCCGGACGACTCCGTCTTCACGGTGCTCGACCCCGACGGCACGATCGACGTGCCCGTCTCGGGCACGGCGTCGCCGGGTGCCGAGGTCTCGGTCCGGCTGAACGGGGGAGCCGCCGTCACGACGACCGCCGACCCCGCGTCGGGTGACTGGTCCGTCCTCTTCGCCGACCTGCCGGTCGCCGTCTACCAGGTCACCGCGTCGCAGGCCGTGGCCGGCACGACCTCGACCCCCGTCGTGGCCTCGTTCACGATCGAGGTGGGTGCCGGGCTGACCGTCCTGCAGCCCGCGCCCGGCGACGTGGTGACGGTGGCCGACGCCACCGCGACCACCGACGTCACCGTGACCGGCACGGCCGAACCCGGGGCGACCGTCCGCGTCGACCTCGGCGACGACCTCGTCGCCTCGACGACGGCCGACGGCACCACCGGTGCCTGGAGCGTCGTCGTCCCCGGCGTCTCGGTCGGCGAGCGGACGCTGAGCGCCACCCAGGCGCTCGGCGGATCGGTCTCGCCCGCCGTGACCCAGCCGCTCTCGGTGGTGGCCGCCGCCGCGGTCGTCATCGACGCCCCGGCACCGGGCGCCGTCGTCGCCGTCGCCACGCCCGACGCCACGACCGACCTGGTCGTCTCGGGCACCGCCGAGCCGGGGGCCTCGATCGCCGTCGACCTCGGCGACGGCCTGACCGCCGCCGCCACGGCCGACGACGAGACGGGTGCCTGGAGCACCACCGTGCCGGGCGTCCCGGTCGGTGACCGCACCATCGCGGTCACCCAGACCGTCGACGGTTCGACGTCGAGCCCGGTCACGCGCGACGTGTCCGTCGTCGTGGCTCCCGCCGCGCCCGTGATCGTCGCCCCGGAGCCGGGAGCGACCGTGTCGCTCCTCGACCCGGCCGGCACCACGTCGGTCGTCGTCTCGGGCACCGGCGAGCCCGGCGCCACCGTCGCCGTCTCGCTCGGCACCGGCCTCACGGCGGCGGCCACCGTCGACCCCGACGGCGACTGGCGCACGACCGTCGACGGAGTCCCCGTCGGCGAGTACACCGTCACGGCCACGCAGACGATCCGCGGCGTGACCTCCGACGCGGCGACGCGACCCTTCACGGTCGCCGCGGCCGCGGGGCTCGTGGTGGACCGGCCCACCGACGGCACGACGGTCGTCGTGCTCGCCGAGGGCGACACGGCCTCGATCGTCGCCTCCGGCACGGCCGAGTCCGGAGCGACCGTCACGGTCGACCTGGGCGACGGCCTGGTCGGCACGGTCGTGGCCGACCCGACGACGGGCGCCTGGACCGTGACGGTCGACGGCGTCCCCGTCGGTGACCGCACCGCCTCGGTCACCCAGACCGTCGACGGAGCGCAGTCGACCCCGGTCACCCGCGCCGTGTCGGTCGTCGTGGCGGCACCGGTCACCGTGACCTCGCCCGCCGACGGGTCGACGATCGTGGTCGGCACGGCCGACGACACCACCGACGTCACGGTCACCGGCACGGGTCAGCCCGGCGCCGCCGTCGTGGTCCAGGTGGGCGACGACCTGTCCGGGACGACCACGGTGACCCCCGCGGGCACCTGGACCGTCACGGTGGGCGACGTGCCGGTCGGCTCGTACCCGGTGGACGTCACGCAGACCGTCCCCGCCGGCTCGACGCCCCCCGTCACGCAGCAGCTCGACGTCGTGGTCGGCACCCCGGTCTCGATCACCGAGCCCGCGCCGGGTGCCACGGTCGTCGTGCTCGACGGCGAGACCACCCCGGTCGCGGTGTCGGGCGCGGCCCAGCCCGGTGCGACCGTCACCGTCTCGCTCGGCGGCGACCGGACGCAGACGGTCACGGCCGACCCGACGACGGGGGCGTGGACCACGACCTTCGACGCCGTGCCGGTGGGCGCCGGACCGATCTCGGTGGTGCAGCAGTACGGCACCGTCACGACGGTCCCCGTGACCCAGCCCTTCGCGGTGGTCGCGGCAGACCCGATCACGATCACCGACCCCGGGACGGGCACGCGCCTCCTCGTGGTGTCGGCGGACGCCACGGTCGACCTGCTGGTGTCGGGTTCGGCGCAGGCCGGTGCGACCGTCTCGGTGACGCTCGACGACGGGACGGCCGTCACGGTCGAGGCCGACGACGACGGCACCTGGGCGACGACCTTCGCCGGGGTCGGCGTGGGCGAGCACGTGGTGTCGGCGACGCAGACGGTCGCCGGGGTCGAGTCGGCCCCGGTCACGACCACGGTCGTGGTCGACGCCGCCGCGCCCCTCGGCGTCACGGCACCGACCGACGGTCAGCAGTACCAGGCGGGTGACGCCGGCACGGCACCGGTCGTCGTCCGGGGCCAGGGCCAGCCGGGCGCGCCGGTCGCCGTCACGGTCGACGGGGGAGACCCCGTCACCACGACGGTCGGTGACGACGGTTCGTGGCAGGTGCCCGTGGTGCTCGGCACCGGGACGCACACCGTGTCGGTCGTGCAGACGATCGGCGACGCGACGAGTGACCCGGTCGAGGTCACGGTCCAGGTCGTGCCCGCTCCGGCCGACCCCGCGACGGCACCGACGATCACCTCGCCGGCCGACGGTCAGCTCGTGACGGACACGGAAGGCGACGACCTCGTCGACCTGCCGGTCACCGGCACCGGCGAGCCCGGCGCCACGATCACCGTCACCGTCGGCGGGACCACGCTGACGACGACCGTGACCGAGGGAGGCACCTGGTCGGTGACCGTGCCGGGCGTCCCGATCGGCACGAGCACCGTGGTCGTCGAGCAGACGGTCGCGGGGGTCGTGACCGGTACCGCCTCGGTGACCGTCACCGTGGCACCCGCCGCCGAGGTCGCGCCCCTCGTGGTGACCTCGCCCGAGCAGGGCTCCATCTTGCCCTCGGGCACGACGGGCACCGCCGACGTCCTCGTCGGCGGCACGGCCCAACCGGGCGCCTCGGTGGCCGTCCGCCTCGACGGCGGCCTGCCGGTGACGGTCGACGTCCCCGCCGGGGGCGCCTGGTCGACGACGCTGCAGGGCGTCGCGCCCGGTCAGCACACGCTGTCGGTGACCCAGACCGTGGGAGGCGCGGTGTCGGCACCCGAGACCGTCGCGTTCACGGTCACCTCGCCCGCGAACACCGACGCCGGCGTCGTCATCACGTCGCCGGCACCGGGAGCCCTCGTCGCCGACGTCGACGGCGACGGCGTCGAGGACCTCACCCTGACGGGGACCGGCACGCCCGGCGCGCTCGTCGAGGTCGACCTCGGAGGCGGGCTGACGCAGACGACGACGGTCGGCGACGACGGCACCTGGTCGGTCGACTTCGCGGACGTCCCGGTCGGCGCCTACGTCGTCACGGCGACGCAGACCGCGGGCTCGGGCACGACCACGGCGACCCAGGACCTCGTGATCGCGTCGGTCGACCCGGTCGTCGTCACGAGCCCGGTCGCGGGTTCGGTCCTGCAGGCGGGCACGACGGGCACGACGCCCGTCACGGTCGTCGGGACCGCGGAACCCGGGGCGACGGTGACCGTCCAGCTCGACGCCGGTGCGACGCAGACCGTGACGGCCGACCCCGCGACGGGAGCCTGGACGGTCGTGTTCACGGACGTGGGCGTCGGGCCGCACGTGGTCGCCGCCTCGCAGACCGTCGACGGGGCCACCTCGGCCCCGGTCACGACCGGGTTCTCGGTCACGGCGGGCGCCGCGACGCCGGGCACGCCGGGCACGCCGGGCACGCCGGGCACGCCGGGCACGCCGGGCACGCCGGGCACGCCGGGCACGCCGGGTGCGCCGGGCACGCCGGGCACGCCCGGGTTCCCGGGCCTGCCCGGGGCCGGAGGCGGGCCGGGCACCGGCGGCGGCACCGGCGGGGGAGCGGTCGTGACCGGCGGGGCCTCGGGCCTGGCGTACACGGGCTCGGACGTCCTCGGCTGGTCCTCGCTCGCGGCCTTCGCCCTGCTGATCGGTCTCGGCCTGGTCTCGGCCACCCGTTCGCGACGTCGCTCGAGGGGGTCGTCCCGCTAGTCGACCCCACCGAGATCGGCACCGGGGGCCCGTCGTCACGACGGGCCCCCTCGTGCGTCCGGAGTCGACGCCCGGGCACGCCGGACGGCGTCCCCGGGCGTCGACCGTTGTCGGTGGCCCCGACTACTCTTGGTCCGTGGTCACCGCCCTGTATCGCCGTTACCGGCCAGAGAACTTCGCCGAGCTCATCGGGCAGACCCAGGTGACCGATCCGCTGCGCACCGCCCTGCGCACCAACCGGGTCAACCACGCCTACCTGTTCAGTGGTCCCCGCGGGTGCGGCAAGACGACGTCGGCCCGCATCCTGGCCCGCTGCCTGAACTGCGCCCAGGGTCCGACCGACACGCCCTGCGGCGTCTGCGCGTCGTGCGTCGAGCTCTCGCGCGACGGCGGGGGGTCGCTCGACGTCATCGAGATCGACGCCGCCAGCCACAACGGCGTCGACGACGCCCGAGACATCCGCGACCGTGCCGTCTTCGCCCCGGCTCGCGACCGGTTCAAGATCTTCATCCTCGACGAGGCCCACATGGTCACCCCGCAGGGGTTCAACGCCCTGCTCAAGGTCGTCGAAGAGCCGCCCGAGCACGTCAAGTTCATCTTCGCCACGACCGAGCCCGACAAGGTGATCGGCACGATCCGGTCGCGCACGCACCACTACCCGTTCCGGCTCGTGCCCCCGGCCCAGATGCTCGAGTACGTCCACGAGCTCTGTGAGAGCGAATCGGTCGAGGCGGCCCCCGGCGTACTGCCGCTCGTCGTCCGGGCGGGCGGCGGATCGGTGCGCGACACCCTCTCCCTGCTCGACCAGTTGATGGCTGGCAGCGAGAACGGCGCCATCGAGTACGAACGCGCCGTCGCCCTGCTCGGCTACACGCACGCCTCCCTGCTCGACGACGTCGTCGAGGCGCTCGGCGCCCGCGACGGCGCGGCGGCCTTCGCTGCCGTCGACCGGGTCGTCCAGACCGGCCAGGACCCGCGACGGTTCGTCGAAGACCTGCTCGAGCGCCTGCGTGACCTCATCGTCGTCGGCGCGACCGTCGAGGGCGCCTCGGCGGTCCTGCGCGGCGTCACGGCGGACGAACTCGACCGCCTCGTGCACCAGTCGCACGCCTTCGGCGCAGCCGAGCTCTCGCGGTCGGCCGACGTCGTCAACCGGGCGCTCACCGACATGACCGGCGCGACGTCGCCCCGGCTGCACCTCGAGCTGATGATCGCTCGGGTGCTCGTCCCCGAGAGCGACCAGAGCGGACGCGGCGCCCTCGCCCGCGTCGAGCGGCTCGAGCGGCGCGTCGGGGTCGACGGCTCGGGCTCCTCGTCGGGTTCGCCCGCGACGTCGGCGGGCGCCCGCCCCGCCGAGACCTCGCAGGCGCCGGGGTCGACGGGTGCCACTCGCTCCCCGGCAGCGGCAGCGGCAGCGGCACCGGCACCGACCACGTCCACCGCGCCAACCTCCCCGTCGCCGGTCGAGGCCACCCCCTCGACCGAGGCATCCGGCGGGCCCTCGGCCGTCGAGAGCGCGACGGCGTCCTGGGCGTCGGCCGCTCCGGCGGCGTCCGCCGGGGGCGACGACTCCTCGGCGACCGAGCCCGCGCCTCCGTCGGCTGCGCACTCGGCCGCCTGGGCCCAGACCGCCGAGGCCGAGCGGCCCGCGGGCTCGGCCGCCGCCCCGGTGACGCTCCAGCAGCTGCGCGACAGCTGGCCCGAGATCGTCGAGGTCGTCCAGAAGGCGCGTCGCACGGCCTGGATGGTCGTCGTCACGGCCACCGTCGTCGACTTCGCCGACGACGTGCTGACGCTGGCGTTCCCGAGTGCGAACGACGTCGAGAGCTTCAAGCGTCCGCAGGGCGCCGCCGAAGGCGTCAGCGAGTACCTGCGACGGGCCATCGTCGACGTGCTCGGCGTGAAGGTCAAGTACATCGCCCGCGTCGAGGGCGACGGGCCCGCCGGGCCCACCCCGACCGGGGCGCCCGCGCCCGACACGACGGCCTCGACCCCGACGGCACCGACCTCGCGACCCGCCCCGGCGCCCCAGGGCACGACGGCGCCCCAAGGCACGACGGCGCCCGCGGACCGTCCGGCCGGCGGGGCCGCTCCCGCCCCGTCCCCGTCGGCTGCCACACCCGCCGCGGTCACCGGGCCCGGCGCCGAGGCGACGTCCGCGGCCCCCTCCGCCACGGTCGCCGAACCCGCCGCCCCCTCGACGTCGACCGCGCCCTCGACGTCGACCGAGCCCTCGACGTCGAGCGGCCCCTCGCGAGCGTCGACGCCTCCGACCGAGACAGCCCCGGACCGGCGTCCGGCCACCTCGGCACCGGTGACCGGCTGGGACGTCGCACCGATCCCGCAGAGCGCACCGCCCGAGCCCGACGAACCCGAGCACATCACCGAAGAGCCCCCCGGCGGGGTGCCGACGGTCGACGCCGCGCCCCCGCCCGCCGAGGTCGTCGGCGTTCCGGTGGGCCGGCCCACCGGCCCCGCCCCCTCGACGACGTCGGCACCCGCGGCCCCGTCCGCTTCGGCCGGGCCGTCCGTCGCCGAACGCCGTGCGGCGACGGGCGACCCCCGCCGGGGCATCCCGACGGGGTCCCGCTACGGCGAGGCCGTCGTCCGCGAGATCCTCGGGGCCCAGTTCATCGAAGAAGAGACGCTCGCCCCTCGGGTCACGCCTCAGAGAAGCGAGTAGCGCGTGTACGAAGGCATCGTCCAAGAGCTGATCGACGAGTTCGGCCGACTGCCGGGCATCGGGCCGAAGTCGGCGCAGCGCATCGCGTTCCACATCGTGCAGAACGAGTCGTTCGACACGTCCCGGCTCGCCGAGCTGCTCGTCGACGTCAAGACCAAGGTGCGTTTCTGCGAGATCTGCGGCAACGTCAGCGAGCAGGAGACCTGCAACATCTGCCGTGACCCGCGCCGTTCGCCGGCCACCATCTGCGTGGTCGAAGAGGCGAAGGACGTGCAGGCGATCGAGCGCACGCGAGAGTTCCGCGGGCTGTACCACGTGCTCGGCGGGGCGATCAGCCCCATCGACGGCATCGGGCCCGACGACCTGCGCATCCGTCAACTGGTCCAGCGCCTGGCCGACGACACCGTGCAAGAGGTCATCATCGCCACCGATCCCAACCTCGAGGGCGAGGCGACGGCGACCTACCTGTCGCGCATGCTCGCGCCCTTCGGGTTGCGGGTCACGCGGCTCGCCTCGGGCCTGCCGGTCGGCGGCGACCTCGAGTACGCCGACGAGGTCACCCTCGGCCGCGCCTTCGAGGGCCGCCGGCTCGTCTCCGAGTGACGACCCGCGCCTCCCGGGCCCTCCGGGGTCGGTGACCGGTCAGAGACGGGCGCGACGCGCCCGCACGACGCAGTACGCGCCGTAGGCCATGAGCCCCACGGCGACGGCGGTCAGCACGGCCACGCCGAAGGGCAGGGCGGCCAGGGCCTTGAGCGCGCCGTCGAGACCCGTGGCCTCGCTGGGATCGGCCGTGACGGCGGCGACGGCGAACAACACCCCGACCACCGCCAGGGCGACGCCCTTCGCCACGTACCCGGTCACGCCGAGCACGATCGTGCCGCGGCCCGCGGTGCCGCCCGGCAGCACCAGGTCGTCTCGGAACCGTCGCGTGGCGCCCTTGACGACGAAGTAGACCCCGATCGCCACGACGGCGAGCGCGAGGACGACGAGCAGCACGACGCCACCGGGCACGGCGAGCAGGCGGGCGCTGAGGGTCTGCGTCTGCCCCGAGCTGTCCGACGACGAGCCGCGGGCGAAGGTGAAGGCCGTGGCGCCGACGGCGAGGTAGGCCACGCCCTTGCCGCCCTCCTTGGCACGCTCGGCCCACGAGTCCCGGTCGCCTCCCCGGACGAGGGCCGCCTCGAGCAGCTGGAACAGGCCGAGACCCCAGAGCCCGACGACGATCAGCCAGAGCAGGAACACGCCGCCCGGGCGTGAGGCGAACTGCCCGAGGGCCCCGCCCTGGTCGGCCTCGCCCCCGCCGCCGAAGGCCACGCCCAGGGCGATGACGCCGATGACGACGTGCAGCAGGCCGTTCATGGCGAACCCGATGCGGGCGGAGGTCGTGAGCGCGCGGCTGTCCTGCAGGCGGTCGGCCGCACCGCGGGCCTGGTCGGTGGTGTCGGGCATCGCTCCACCGTAGGGGAGGGGCGACGACCGCGTCCCGCGCCCCGCGTCCCGACGTGCGTCACACGCCCCCGACACCGAATAGAATCGCCGCACGCAGGCGTGAGCCGTCCTCCGGCGCGCCCAGTTCCCCCAGGAGTCACCGTGAGCTTGATCGTGCAGAAATTCGGCGGGTCGTCCGTCGCCGATGCCGAGAGCATCAAGCGCGTCGCCAAGCGCATCGTCGAGACCCGCAAGGCGGGCAACGACGTCGTCGTGGCCGTCAGCGCGATGGGCGACACGACCGACGAGCTGCTCGACCTGGCCAACGAGGTCAGCCCGCTGCCGGGTGGGCGAGAGCTCGACATGCTGCTGACCGCGGGCGAACGCATCAGCATGGCCCTGCTCGCGATGGCCATCCGCAGCCTGGGGGTCGAGGCCCGTTCGTACACCGGCAGCCAGGCCGGCATGATCACCGACGCCCAGCACGGCAAGGCCCGCATCGTCGACGTGACGCCCGGGCGCGTGCGCGACGCGCTCGACGCCGGGTACGTCGCCATCGTCGCCGGGTTCCAGGGGTTCAACCGGTCCACCGGCGACATCACGACGCTCGGTCGCGGCGGTTCCGACACGACAGCGGTCGCGCTCGCCGCGGCCCTCGACGCCGACGTCTGCGAGATCTACACCGACGTCGACGGCGTGTTCACGGCCGACCCGCGGGTCGTCCCGAAGGCCCGCAAGCTCGACCGCGTGACGAGCGAAGAGATGCTCGAGCTCGCGGCGGCCGGCTCGAAGGTGCTGTACATCCGCGCCGTCGAGTACGCCAGGCGCCACGGCGTCACCCTGCACGTCCGCTCGTCGTTCAACAACAACGAGGGCACGCTCGTCGTCAACCCGAAAGAGGGAGAGAACGTGGAAGAACCCATCATCAGCGGGGTCGCGGGCGACCTCAGCGAGGGCAAGATCACCGTCGTCGGCGTCCCCGACGTGCCCGGCAAGGCCGCACAGATCTTCCGCACGGTCGCCAAGACCGGTGCCAACATCGACATGATCGTGCAGAACGTCTCGGCCGCCTCGACCAGCCGGACCGACATCTCGTTCACCCTGCCGAAGTCCGAGGGCGCCGTCGTGCTCCAGGCCCTCGAGTCCGACCGGGCCGAGATCGGCTTCGAGTCGCTGCAGTACGACGACCAGATCGGCAAGCTGGCCCTGGTCGGCGCCGGCATGCGGACGAACGCGGGCGTCTCGGCGCGTCTGTTCACCGCCCTCTTCGAGGCGGGCATCAACATCGAGATGATCTCGACCAGCGAGATCCGCATCTCGGTCGTCACCCGGGCCGACACCCTCAACGACGCCCTGCGCGTCGTGCACACGGCCTTCGGCCTGGACGCCGAGGTCGACGCCGTCGTCCACGGCGGCACCGGCCGCTGACGCGACCCGGTCACCCACCGCAGGAGGCGCGCGCGGCCCGCCACCGCGCCTCCCGACCCTGCCCCCACCGCATCGAGACCCTGCACCACCGAACCCCCAGGAGGACCCCATGGCCGAAGGACTGCGCGTCGGCGTGATCGGCGCGACCGGACAGGTCGGCAAGGTCATGCGCACGCTCCTCGACGAGCGCGACTTCCCCGTGGCCGAGATCCGGTTCTTCGCGACCGCCCGGTCGGCCGGGACGACCCTGCCCTTCCGAGGCGCCGAGATCGTCGTCGAGGACGTCGAGACGGCCGACCCCGCCGGTCTCGACATCGCGCTCTTCTCGGCGGGGGCGACGGGGTCGCGGGCCCACGCCCCCCGCTTCGCCGCGGCCGGGGCCCTCGTGATCGACAACTCGAGCGCCTGGCGCATGGACCCCGACGTCCCCCTGGTGGTCAGCGAGGTCAACCCCCACGCGCTCGACCAGGCGGTCAAGGGCATCGTCGCCAACCCGAACTGCACGACGATGGCGGCCATGCCCGTGCTCAAGGTGCTCGACGCCGAGGCCACGTTGCAGCGCCTGATCGTCAGCACGTACCAGGCCGTGTCGGGCAGCGGGCTCGCCGGTGCCGACGAGCTGCTGCAGCAGACCCGTGCCGCCATCGAGGGCGACACGATCGGCCTCGTGCACGACGGCCACGCCGTCGACCTCCCCGAACCGGTGACGTACGTGCGACCCATCGCCTTCGACGTCATCCCGCTCGCCGGGTCGATCGTCGACGACGGCACCCACGAGACCGACGAGGAGAAGAAGCTGCGCAACGAGAGCCGCAAGATCCTCGAGCGTCCCGACCTGCTGGTCAGCGGCACCTGCGTGCGCGTCCCCGTCTTCACCGGCCACTCGCTCTCGATCAACGCCGAGTTCGCCTCCGACATCACGGTCGAGCGCGCCGAGGAGCTGTTGCGCGGCGCGCCAGGGGTCGTGCTGACCGACGTTCCGACGCCGCTCCAGGCCGCCGGGGCCGACCCGAGCTTCGTCGGTCGCATCCGTCACGACGAGGGCGTCCCCGGGCACCGCGGGCTCGCGCTCTTCATCAGCAACGACAACCTGCGGAAGGGCGCGGCTCTCAACGCCGTCCAGATCGCCGAGCTCGTCGCCGCGAGGCGCGCCGCCGTCGCCTGAGCCGTTCCGGTGGGGTCCGGCCGGGTCCGGCCGCCTCCGACGCCGGCCCCGGTCTCTCGACGTCGAGACACCATCGGGCCACGTCGTGCCGGGCACCCGTGGCCCGCCCGGGGCCCGGGCCTAGACTGACCCCCGTGACCGATGCGAAGAAGCCCGTCGACGTAGCCCTCATCGGGGGCGGCATCATGAGTGCCACCCTCGGTGCCATGATCAAGCAGCTCGAGCCGAGCTGGACGATCCAGATCTACGAGGCCCTCGGCGACGTCGCCCTAGAGTCGAGCAACCCCTGGAACAACGCGGGCACGGGGCACTCGGCACTCTGCGAGCTGAACTACACGCCCGAGCGGGCCGACGGCACGATCGACACCTCGAGCGCCGTCAAGGTCAACGAGCAGTTCCAGGTGTCCCGCCAGTTCTGGTCGTTCCTCGTCGCCGAGGGCGCGCTGCCCCAGCCCGACGCCTTCATCAACTCGACCCCGCACATGAGCTTCGTCTGGGGCGAGAAGAACGTCGAGTACCTCCGCAAGCGTTACGACGCGCTGCGCGAGCACCCGTTGTTCCAAGGGCTCGAGTTCAGCACCGACTCGTCGGTCATCGAGTCGTGGGCGCCTGTGCTCATCCCGGGGCGTGCCGAGGGGCAACCGATCGCCGCGACCCGCATCGCGGCCGGCACCGACGTCGACTTCGGCTCTCTCACGCGCCTCCTGTTCGCCTACCTGCAGGGCGAAGGGGCGGGCCTCGAGGTCGACCACCGGGTCACCGACCTCACCAAGCTCCGCGACGGCACCTGGCGCGTCGCCCTGCGCGCAGGGGGCACCGCCACGACGGTCGACGCCCGGTTCGTGTTCGTCGGTGCCGGTGGCGGGGCCCTGCACCTCCTGCAGAAGTCCGGCATCGACGAGATCAAGGGCTTCGGCGGGTTCCCGGTCAGCGGCGAGTTCCTCCGCTGCGACGACCCCGCCGTGGTCGGCAAGCACCAGGCGAAGGTCTACGGCAAGGCCGCCGTGGGGTCGCCGCCGATGTCGGTGCCCCACCTCGACACGCGCGTGGTCGACGGCCGGGCCAGCCTCATGTTCGGGCCCTACGCCGGCTTCAGCCCCAAGTTCTTGAAGCACGGTTCGCTGCTCGACCTCTTCGCCTCGATCCGCCCGCACAACCTCTACCCGATGATCCGGGCCGGGCTCGCCAACCTGTCGTTGGTGAAGTACCTCGTGGGCCAGCTCGCCGCGAGCAAGCAGGCCAAGTTCGAGTCGCTCCGGGAGTTCATGCCCGACGCCGACCCGAAGGACTGGTACCGCATCACGGCCGGGCAGCGCGTGCAGGTCATCAAGAAGGACGCGAAGAAGGGCGGGGTGCTGCAGTTCGGCACCGAGGTCATCACGGCGGGCGACGGCACCATCGCCGGCCTCCTGGGCGCGTCTCCCGGTGCGTCGACCGCCGTGCCGATCATGCTCACCGTGCTCGAGCGGTGCTTCCCCGACCGCATCGCGGCCTGGAAGCCCCGTCTCAACGCGATGATCCCGACCTACGGCGACGACCTGTCGTCCGACGAGCGGCGTGCGGCGTCGACCATCGGGGCGACGGCCGAGGCCCTCGGCATCCACGCCTGACGCGCCTCCCCGTCCTCCGTCCGCCGTCGCCCCCGGGGCGACCCGGCGGCGAGGACAGGCCCCGACCGGCTTGACCCCCGTTCGAACGTGTGTTCGAATGGGGCCATGCGATGGTCAGAGCAAGCGGTCGACACCGAGAAGGCGTCGGCCCTGCCCGGCCTGGCACGCCTGAACAACCTCATCACCTCGGTCACGACGCCCGAGTTCGCCGGGGTGACCTTCCACGAGGTGGTCGCGAAGAGCGCTCTGAACCGCGTCCCGGGTGGCGACTCGGCCCTGCCGTTCGGTTGGACCATCAACCCGTACCGGGGGTGCAGTCACGCCTGCGTCTACTGCTTCGCCCGTCCCACCCACGAGTACCTCGACCTCGACGGCGGCGACGACTTCGACCGGCAGATCGTCGTGAAGGTGAACGTCGCCGAGGTGCTCGCGCGCGAACTGCACCGACCGACGTGGCAGCACCACCCGGTGGCCCTCGGCACGAACACCGACCCGTACCAGCGGGCCGAGGGGCGCTACCGCCTGATGCCCGGCATCATCGCCGCCCTGGCCGACTCGGGCACGCCCTTCAGCATTCTCACCAAGGGCACGTTGCTGCGGCGCGACCTGCCCCTGCTCGCCGAGGCCGCAGAGCACGTGCCCGTCGACCTGGCCATGTCGATCGCGATCCACGACGACGACCTGCAGCAGTCCGTCGAGCCGGGCACGCCGACGACCGCCGCCCGCCTGGCCACCGTCGCGGCGGCCCGCGACCTCGGGCTGTCCTGCTCCGTGTTCATGATGCCCGTCCTGCCGTACCTTACCGACGGGCTCGACCACCTGCACGCGGCGTTCGCCGCCGTGCGCGACTCGGGTGCCTCGAGCGTCATGTACAGCGCACTCCACCTCAAGCCCGGCGTCCGAGAGTGGTGGTTCGCCTGGCTCGAACGCGAGCACCCCGAGCTCGTCCCGAGGTACCGCTCGCTCTACTCCCAAGGCACCTACGCCCCGACGGGCTACCGCTCGTGGTTGGCAGCCCGCATGCGGCCGCTGCTGCGCGAGTACGGCCTCGAGAAGGGGCGAGCCGACCCGTCCACCGGGTCGATGCGCTCGGCCGCCCTCGACGACAGCGCACGATCGCTGCGGTTGATGGGGCTGAACGGCCGGGCCGGTGGTCCGGCGGTCGACGCCGTGCCGGCCGAGTCCGGGTCGTCACGAGCTCCGCGCGCGCTGATCGCCCACGAGCTCCCGGGCGGTGCCCGGTCCCCTCAGCCCCGGTTGTTCTGACCCGATCCGAGGGGGGGTGTCCGGCCGGGCGCGCCCCAGCTGTGCCCCGACCCGACCGAACGGGGCACAAACGGCGGCTCCGACCCGCATGACCCCGTCGATGTCACCACATGTCGGGGTACACCCGTGGTCAGGCTTCTGCCATGATCTCTCCAGACGACGAACGAGCCGATCAGGAGGCCTCATGCTGCTCGGCCTCCCGGCCCACCTCGCACCGGCGGCCCTCGGGGACTCCGTGTCGAGGGCGTGCCACGCCATCGCGGCCACCGTGCTGGTCGCCGCGGCGGCCCTCCTGCTCGTGAAACAGGTCGCCTCGCCGAGCCTGCTCCTCTGGCCGGCGCTGGCGTCGCTCGTCCCGGTGCTCGCGCTGCTCGTCGTCGTCGAACGGACGAGGTCGACGACGGCCCACCTCGCCTACCTGATCGTGGGGACGGCCTCCCTCTACTGGTACGCCGTCACCCTGTTCGCCCAGGTGGCCTCGGTACAGGCGTCCGACGCGTTCTCGTTGTCCCTGCCGAAGATCGCCCTCGTGATGGTGGGCAGCACGGCCCTCGGCCCTCGACGCGGGTTGCTCTGGTCGGCGGCGGGGTACGCGGCCGGCGAGCTCGCCACGCAACTGGCGACCCGGCACACGGGCGCCTCCCTTCGACTCGACGTGACCACGCTGCTGGCCTTCGTCCTCGTCGCGATCGTGTCGGTCCACGCCGAGGCATCCCGCGGTCGGGCCCGACGGGCGCAGCCGAGACTCCATCGGGCGGCGCTCGAGCAGCAGGTGCAACGGCTCCGTGCCGACGTCGAGGGCCAGGCGGCGGCCCTCGTCCACGACACGGTCCTCGGGCACCTCGCGGCGGTGGCCGCGGCCGGCCCGGGGCCGTTGTCCGCACAGGCGGCGCGGTCGATCTCCGACGACCTCGAGGTGCTCGTGGGGCGGGACTGGCTGTCGCCGGGCGGCGGCACCCCCGACGAGGCCGTCGCGGCGGCGGACGGCTGGGAGCGCAGTCGCCTGCACGCCGCCGTCGAACAGGCGCGTGGCGACGGCCTCGAGGTCGCCGTGACGGGCGACGTCTCGTCGGTCGGTCGCCTCGACGGCGCCACGGCGGACGCCCTCGGCCTCGCCGTCGCGCAGTGCCTGGTCAACGTGGGTCGGCACAGTGGCGTCGACCGTGCCGAGATCGTGGTCTTCGGCGACGGCACCGACCTCACCGTGATGGTGATCGACGACGGCGTCGGGTTCGACCAGGCGGCGGTGGCCCCCGATCGACTGGGGCTGACGAACTCGGTCGAGGCCCGCCTGGGCCGTGTCGACGGCCACGTGCAGATCTGGTCGTCGCCCGGCAGCGGCACGTCGATCGTCCTGAGGGTCCCTTTCGCCCCCGCGAGTCCGGAGCCCCTCGGCGTCGGCACCGAGGGCGGCGTGTCGGCATGACCGACGGTGCCGCTCCTCGGACGAGCGCCCGCGCCTCCGTCCGGACGCCGCAGGTGGTCGATCCGCTCGGCGCCCTCGCGGCCCGGCCGGTCACCCTCGCGGCCGGGGCCGCCGCCCTGTTGCTCGCGTCCGTCCAGACCCTGTCGCGCGCCTCCGACGTGTCGACGCCCTGGGCGGCGGTCGTGGCGCTGCTGGCGGTGGCCGCGGGCGCGGTGGTGCTCGTCGTGGCGGCCGACCCCGTGCGGGCACCGTTCGGAGCCGGTGCCGCCGGGTGCGTCGCGGCGGCCTGCGCCGTGGCGTCGGTGCTGTCGGCCGTGTCGACGTCCGGCAGCAATCCCTTCGTCCGCGACGACTGGGCCGGGGTCGTCTCGGGCGTGCTCGTGCTCGGCCTCGCCCCGTACCGGCCCACGCGCGAGATCGTCGTGGTCGGTGCCGCCGTCGCGACGGTCCTCGCGGTCGTGGTCGTCGTCGAGTCCCCGGGGTTCGTCACCGCGGTGCCGACCGCGACGTACGTCGTGGTCGCCGTCACGCCGCTGCTGGCCCTCACGGCGGCGTCGGCCGTGTTCTCGGCCGTCTACGTCGGCCACGTCGAGCGCTGGCTCGCCCGCGCGGTCGGCTTCCGCCGCGTGAGCACCGACGACCTGCGGGTGACCCTCGCGCGTTCCGTCCAGCAAGATCGCGTCACGGTGCTGAACCGCGAGGTCGTGCCGTTCTTCGCCCGCCTGATCGCGGCGGGGAGCGTCGCCGAGGGGGACGCCGACGAGGCGCGCCGCGTGGCCGAGGCACTCCGCGCCTCCCTGGTGGCGGACGCCGATGCGACGTGGCTGTCGCGACGTCTCGAGGCCCCCGGTCGGCGGGTGGCGACCGAGGTGGTCGACCCCGGCCGTGTCGCCGACCGTCTCGGGTCCGAGCACCGGACGGCGCTCTGGGCGTTCTTCGCGGCCGTGGACGACCCCTCGGTGGTCGACGCGCGCTCGATGCGGCTCGTGCTCACCGGTCAGGAGGCGCGGGTCGACGTCACGATCGAGCTCGCGGTCGCCTCGTCGGCCACGGCCGCGCGTCGGTCGCTCTCGCCCTACCTCACCGTGCTCCGCCTCGTCTCGGGCGACCTCCGCATCGACCGGTCGCCCTCGCTTCTGACACTAAGGTTTTCTTATGACCAGCACTGAGCCGAGCGGCCGCTCGTCCCACCGTCCGGGCTTCGGGAGGCCCGTCGCAGCACCGTCCTGGGCCACCGTCGGCCCGGGGTCCGAGGCACCGCCGGCGCGACGCGTCCGGCTCGCGATCCTCGACGACCACGAGGTGCTGCTCGACAGCCTCAGCAGCTGGATCAACGTCAACGCCTACGACTTCGACCTCGTGCTCACCGCGCACACCTGGCTGCAGCTGGTGCACAGCGACAACTTCCCGACCGACCTGGTGTTCCTCGACTTCCAGCTGAAAGAGCCCGTCTCGATCGAGGCCAGGGTGCGGACGTGTCGCGCCGCCGGTGCCAAGGTCGTCGTGCTGTCGAGCCTCGACACCCGCGAGTCCCGCGAGCGGGCCCTCGAGGCGGGCGCCTCGGCCTTCCTGTCCAAGACCCTGCCGATGCGCGAGGTCATGGACGCCGCTCGCCAGGTCATGGGCGTCGCTCGCGACAACTCGCCGCAGCGCGACTGGCGTCCCCTGCCGGCAGGCGCCGCCAACCAGACCCGTCCGAAGCTCAGCGCCGGCGAGGCCGAGGCGTTCCGCCTGTACGTGTCGGGCTTCAGCACGAACGAGGTCGCGGCCCAGATGAACGTTCAGTACGAGACCGCCAAGACGTTCCTCCGGCGGGTCCGTGAGAAGTACGCGAAGGCGAACCGGCCGGCCAGCAAGAAGTCCGAGCTGATTCGTAGGGCCGCCGAAGACGGTTACCTGCAGTAGTGGCCAAGCTCTACTTCCGCTACGGGGCGATGAACAGCGGCAAGAGCACGGCTCTGCTGCAGGCCGCCTACAACTACGAAGAGCGCGGGCAGCGAGTCCTGCTCGCCAAGCCCGGCGTCGACACGAAGGGCGACGACGCGATCGTGTCGCGTCTGGGCGTGACGCGTGCCACGGACGTCACGTTCGGGCCCGACGACGACGTGCGCCGGGTCTTCCTCGAGCGTCGGGACTCCATCCGGGTCGAGACGGGGTCGAGCCTGGCCTGTCTGCTCGTCGACGAGGCCCAGTTCCTGTCACCGCACCAGATCGACGACCTGCTGCGCATCGCGATCCTCGACGACGTCCCCGTGCTGGCGTACGGCATCAGGACGGACTTCCGCACCGTGGCCTTCCCGGGCAGCCGCCGCCTGCTCGAGGTCGCGCATTCGCTCGAAGAGCTCAAGACGATCTGCCGGTGCGGTCGCAAAGCCGTGTTCACCGCCCGCACGGTGGGCGATCGCTTCGTCTTCGACGGCGACCAGGTGGCCATCGACGGCCGAGAGGTGACCTACGAGTCCCTCTGCGGCGCCTGCTACCTCGCCGAGTCCGGCGGCCGCCTCGCCTGACCCCGTCGCCCCCAGGTCGAACCACGATGCACCAAGAAATTGGCTCCACCCATAGGTGGAGCCAATTCCTGTGTCGCCCGGAGGGCGAACCGAAAAGCACAAAAAAATTGGCCCCACCCAATGATGGAGCCAATTTCCGTGTCGCCCGAAGGGCGAATCAAAAGCTTAAAAAAATTGGCCCCACCCATAGGTGGAGCCAATTTTTTTCGTCGGGGTAGCGGGATTCGAACCCACGACCTCCTCGTCCCGAACGAGGCGCGCTACCAAGCTGCGCCACACCCCGATGTCTTCGCGTTCTCACGTGAAGCGACTCGACAAGAATAGCCCATGTTCGAGGCTCTCCGTGTCACTCGCCCCGAGGTCAGGCCGTGAGGGTGACGATCACGGCTTCGGGACGGCACGCGAACCGCACGGGGGCGTAGATCGAGGTGCCGAGGCCTGCCGAGATCTCGAGGTGCGCCGTCTTGCGGGCGTGGCTCCAGGTGGTCAGGCCGCTGACCTTGCTGCGGGGCAGGTCGCAGTTGGTGACGAGGGCCCCGTAGCCGGGCACCTGGACTTGCCCACCGTGCGTGTGGCCGGCGAAGACGACGTCGGCACCGTTGTTGACGAACGAGTTCAGGACGCGTTGGTAGGGGGCGTGGGTGACCCCGATGCTGATCGGGTCGGGCCCGCCGTGGTCGTCCTGCCAGCCCACGTTCTCGCGGAGGTCGTCGAGGGCTCCGGGGATGCGGTCGAGCCGGTCCCATCCCCGGTGGGCGTCGTTGACGCCGAACAATTCGAGCCGGGAGCCCCGCAGTTCGAGGGCCCGGGCCGTGTTGTCGAGGTCGAGCCAGCCGAGCTGGTCGGTGAAGAACGACTGCATCCGGTCGACGTCGAGGTCGACCGGGGCACGGTGGACCTTGCTCGGTCCTCCGAAGTAGGTGAACGGGTTCTTGGGGGTGGGCCCGTAGTAGTCGTTCGAGCCGTTCACGAAGACGCCGGGGACGCCCCGGAAGGGTTCGAGGGTGTACTCGAGCGCCGTGTGGGCGTCCTCGTGGCCGATGTTGTCGCCCGTGTTGACGACGAGGTCGGGCTCGAGCACCGCGAGACCGCGGACCCACTCCTGCTTCTCCGACTGCCAGGGGGCGAGGTGGAGGTCCGACAGGTGCAGGATCGTCAGGGTGCGCGAGCCGGGTTCGAGGATCGGCAGCACCTCGTGTCGCACGGTGAAGCGGTTGCGCTCCACGAAGACTCCCCAGGCGAGCGCCCCGAGGCCGACGGCCGCGCCCGCTGCTGCGGTCACGGCCGTCGTCCCCAGGGGGCTGAGCCCGGTGGTCCCGCGAGGGCTCACGTGCAGTTGCCCGGGTCGTTGCCGTCCCGGTCACCGTAGAGGGTGAGGCCGATGGCGGCGTCCTTTGCGGCCGACGAACCGGCGGCGGGGTTCGACCCGGCCACCTGGCAGGCGTTCTTGCCGTCACCCTGCGTGAAGCCGGCGATCGAGACCTTCGACGTGTCGAAGCCCGCCCCGCCGAACGACTTGACGGCGTCGGCGACCTTCTGGCGTGAGACGTCCGGCACCTGCGCCGCACCGCTGCCGTCGCTCGTGTAGACCGTGACGGTGGTGCCCTTCGAGACCACCGTGCCGACGGCGGGGTCGGAGCCGATCACCTGGCCGGCGGGCAGCGCCGAGGCCTGCGTGCCGCCGTCCTTGAATGCCAGGGACGTGCTCCGGAGCAGCGTCTGCGCCTCGGAGGCCGTGATGCCCTGCATGTCGGGCACGGCGACTCCCGAGCCACGAAGCACCGAACCGGAGGCCTGACCGAAGGCGGTACCCGGGTACACCGTGTTGTTCACGGACTGGACGGCCCGGAAGAACTGCGGCCGCGCGTTGGCGTAGCTGCCGTAGCGGCTCTGGTTCGGCGACGTGTACGACCGGAGGTTCGCCTTCGGGCCGTCGTAGGTGCCCTGCCAGACCGCCGTGGCGAGCTTGTTCGTGGCACCGATGATCCAGATCTGGTCCTTGTCGTTCGTGGTACCGGTCTTGCCGATCTCGGGGTAACCGTCGGCCGGCAGGCCGCCGACGGCGGTTCCGTTGCGCCACAGGCCCTGCATGGCGACGGCCGCGGCCGCGGCGACCTGCGGGTCGAGGGCCTGGGTGCACTCCTGCGGCTGACCACCGAGGTCGGTGCCGTCGGCGTCCTTGACGTTGTCGACGACGATCGACTTGCAGTAGGTGCCGCCCGAGGCGATGGCCGCGTAGGCGGTCGCCATCGTCAGCGGAGCGATCTCGTTCGTCCCGAGGATGGACGAGGGGTTCGCGGTCTGGAGTTCGCCGCCGTCGGCACGGTGCACGCCGAGCTTCTCGGCGACCGCACCGATGTCGGCGAGGTCGAGCTTCTGGGCCATCGCCATGTAGGCGGTGTTGATCGACTGGGCCGTGGCCGTCGCGACCGAGACGGTGCCCGGGTTGCCACCGTTGTCGTTCTTGGGGTCGTAGCCCTTGACCTTCTCGCCGTTCCAGGTCATCGGGGTGAAGGTGCGCGGCGTCGCGTTGACGGACTCCGAGATGCCGTGGCCCTTCTCGAGCCAGTCGAGCAGGGTGAAGGGCTTGTAGGTCGAGCCCGTCGAGAACCCCTTCGATCCGCCGTAGTCGCTGTCGGTGCTGAAGTTGACCGAGGTCTGGGTGGGATCGGTGCCCGACACCTCGGAGAAGGTGGTGTTCTGGGCCATGACGATGACGCGCCCGGTGCCGGCCTCGACCGAGTTGACGACGCTGCCGAGCTTGAAGCGGGACTCCTTGGCCGGCGCGAAGGCGTCGACCTGGGCCTTGGCGTTCGCGGTCAGGTCGAGGTTCAGCGTCGTGAAGACCTCGTAACCGCCGTTGCGCCAGTTGGCCTCGCGCTCTTCGGGGCTCGAGCCCAGGACGGCGAGGTTCTTGATGTTCTTCTTGACGTAGTCGCAGAAGTACTGGGCGCCCGAGGCCGTGACGGCTCCGCAGCCCTGGGTCGGGGGCGTCAGCACGACGTAGCTCGCGACCGGCGTCGACAGCGCCAGGGCCGCCGTGGGCTGGTCGATGTCCTTCTCGGCGTACATCGACTTGATGATGACGTCGCGGCGGGCGGTGTTCGCCTCGTACTTGTCGGGCGAGGACATGTTGCGCGAGTCCGGGTACTGGACGATCGCGATGAGGCTGGCCGCCTCGGCGACCGTGAGGTCGGACGCGGCCTTGTTGTAGTAGTGCTGCGCGGCGGCCTGCACGCCGTAGGTCTGGTCGCCGAAGTAGGCGATGTTGAGGTAGGCCAGCAGGATGTCGTCCTTGCTGTACTTCTTCTCGAGTCCGATCGCGAACTTCATCTCTTCCAGCTTGCGGTCGAGGGTCGTGGTGGTCGCCTCCTTGTAGGCGGCGTCACGCTCCTCTTGCGTGGGCAGCTGCTGGGACTGGGCGATGCGGATGTTGCGCACGAGCTGCATCGTCAGCGTCGAGCCACCACCGCTCGCGCCGAGCTCGCCGGCACCCGCCGACCCGACGGCCGCGCGCACCAACGAGGTCACGTCCACGCCGCCGTGCTCGTAGAAACGACGGTCCTCACCGGCGACCACGGCCGTCTTGAGGTTCTCGCTGACCTCGTCCCACTTGAGCTCGACGCGGTTCTCGCTGTAGAGCGTCGCGAAGGGGACCTGCTGCCCGCCCTGGGTCGCGTACAACGTGTTGCGCTGCTGCAGCTTGCCGATCTCGATGTACTCGGGGATCGACTCGAACACGCCGATCGAGCTCGAGGCCGTCATGCCGGCGACCGCGATGGCCGGCGTCACGCCGATGGTCACCAGGAGGCCGGCCAGGACGCTGAAGCCGACGAATCCGAAGAGTGCCCCGATGGCGGACGTGGGCTTCGATTTTTGGGCAGACATAGGATCAGGGTAAGCGACATCGCCGATTTTCAAGCTGAACGGAAGCCGAAATGGTCCTTTGGGAGTACACGACGACGCCCCTGCTGGTGCACAACAGCACGGCGATCCTCAACAACTGGGGCTCGGACGGGTGGGAGCTCGTCCAGGTGACCCAGGGCCCCGAGGGCGGCCCCGTCGCGTGGCTCAAGCGTCCCCGTCAGGACGCCTGATGGGAGCGGTCGACGAACGCCTGGCCGAGCTGGGGCTCGTCCTCCCTCCGGTGGCGGCACCGGCGGGTTCCTACCTCCCGGCGCTCCGCAGCGGGTCGCTCGTCTTCACGGCGGGGCAACTGCCCTTCGTCGACGGCCGGCTGCCGTCCACGGGAAAGGTCGGCGAGGGCCACGGCCTGGTCGCATCCGCGGACGCCCAGGCCCTCGCGGCGACCTGTGTGCTGAACGGCCTCGCCGCGGCGGCGACCGTGCTCGACTCGCTCGACGACGTCGTGCGCGTGGTCAAGGTGACGGGCTTCGTCGCCTCCGACCCCGGCTTCTCCGGTCAGCCGGGGGTCGTCAACGGCGCCTCCGAGCTGCTCGCCGAGATCTTCGGCGAGGCCGGACGTCACGCCCGCAGCGCCGTCGGGGTGGCGGTGCTGCCGCTCGACTCGCCCGTCGAGGTCGAGCTCGTCCTCGAGGTCCGCTGACGCGCCTCCTCGTCCCTCCACGCCGACGGCCCCTCCTCGATCCGAGGAGGGGCCGTCGGCGTCCCGGCAGGCCCTGGCTCAGCGCATCTCGGCCGTGATGACCGACATCACCGAGGTGTCGGCCAGCGTGGTCGTGTCGCCGACCTCGCGTCCCTCCGCGACGTCGCGCAGCAGGCGCCGCATGATCTTGCCCGAGCGCGTCTTCGGCAGTTCGTCGACGAGCACGACGGTGCGCGGCCGGGCGATCGCACCGATCTGGTGGGCGACGTGCGCGCGCAGGGCGGCCACCGCCTCCTCGGGGGTCTGGGTGGCCTTCGCCTCGTCGCGCAGGATGACGAAGGCCACCACCGCCTGACCGGTCGTCTCGTCGCCGGCGCCGACGACCGCGGACTCGGCCACGATGGGGTGCGACACGAGGGCCGACTCGATCTCGGCGGTCGACAGCCGGTGACCCGACACGTTCATGACGTCGTCGACCCGGCCGAGCAGCCAGATGTCGCCGTCGGCGTCGCGGCGGGCGCCGTCCCCGGCGAAGTAGCGGTCGCCGAAGCGGCTCCAGTACGTCTCGACGTAGCGGTCCGGGTCGCCCCAGATGCCGCGCAGCATCGACGGCCAGGGCTCCGACACGACGAGCAGGCCGCTCTCGCCGTTCGCCACCGGGTCGCCGTGGTCGTCCACCACGTCGACCACGACTCCCGGCAGGGGCGTCTGGGCCGATCCCGGTTTCGTCGTCGTCACCCCGGGCAGGGGCGAGATCATCTGGGCGCCCGTCTCGGTCTGCCACCACGTGTCGACGATCGGCGTGCGGTCCGCACCGATCACCTCGCGGAACCACAGCCAGGCCTCGGGGTTGATCGGCTCGCCGACTGAGCCGAGGAGGCGCAACGACGAGAGGTCGCGGGCGCCGGGGATCTCCCTCCCGGACTTCATGAAGCCCCGGATGGCCGTCGGCGCCGTGTAGAAGATCGTCACGCCGTACCTCTCGACGAGGTCCCACCACCGGCCGGGCGCGGGGACGTCGGGCGTCCCCTCGTAGAGCACCTGGGTGGCCCCGTTGGCGAGCGGGCCGTAGACGACGTAGCTGTGGCCCGTGATCCAGCCGACGTCGGCGGTGCACCAGTAGACGTCGGTCTCGGGGTGGAGGTCGAAGACGACGGCGTGCGTGTAGGCGACCTGGGTGAGGTAGCCGCCCGAGGTGTGGAGGATGCCCTTCGGCTTGCCGGTCGTGCCGCTCGTGTAGAGGATGAACAGCGGGTGCTCGGCCTCGAACGCCTCGGCGTCGTGCTCGTCGTCCACCGTCTCGACGGCGTCGTGCCACCAGACGTCGCGACCGTCCGTCCACTCGACGTCGTTGCCGCCCCGTCGGACGACGAGGACGTGCTCGACCGTCGTCTCACCGTCCACGGCGAGGGCGTCGTCCACGGCCGCCTTGAGGGGCGAGACGGCCCCCTTGCGCCAGCCGCCGTCGGCCGTCACGACGAGCCGCGCGCCCGCGTCGTCGATGCGGGCCCGGAGGCTCTCGGCGCTGAACCCGCCGAAGACCACCGAGTGGACCGCTCCGATGCGCGCGACGGCCAACATCGTGACGACGGCCTCGGGGATCTGGGGGAGGTACACCACGACGCGGTCACCGGCTCGCACGCCCAGCGACAGCAGCACGTTCGCGGCCCGCTTGACCTCGCGGGTCAACTCCGCGTAGGTCAGGGTCCGGGCGTCGCCGGGCTCGCCTTCCCAGTGCAGGGCGACGCGTCCTCCGTGACCGGCCTCGACGTGGCGGTCGAGGCAGTTGTACGCGACGTTGAGCGTGCCGTCGGCGAACCAGCGGGCGAAGGGGGCGTTCGACCAGTCGAGGGTCTCGGTGGGGACCCGGTCCCACGTGAGGCGCTCGCGGGCCTGGTCGGCCCAGAACCCGAGGCGGTCGGCGGCGGCCCGTCCGGCGAGGTCGGGACCGGCCACGGCCGTCCTGGCGAAGTCTGCGGGCGGGGCGAAGGCGCGGCCTTCGGTGGGCTGGTCGTCGGTGCCGTCGAGCATCGCAAGTCCTCTCGCGTCGTTGCGTGAACCGCGGCACGGAGCCGCGTCGACGACCCTACTCCGGAGGCTGCGGCGAGCCGAGGCCGACGACACGCCCCGCACGGTGGCGACGTCGTGGTGCGCGAGGGGAGTTCTGGGGTACAGTGGGGGAGTCGGATTCGATTCCGACGTGCGTCGCGCTGATTCCCCCCAATCGCCCGACGCACGTGGCGGCACCGGTTCCCCCCAACCGGTGCCGCCCCTCTCGTTTAACCCGCCGGTCGCCCGGGTGGGTCGTCTGCTCCTCCCCAGGTCGCGGGACGCTCGTCGTGTCCCCATCTGCCCCCACCGATCTGTCTGTTCCGGTAGGGCGTGCCTACCGTCGGTGGATGTCCTCACCGCCTCCTCCACCGCGGCCCGTCGAAGCCGATCGTCACCCCTCCCTCACCCTCGATCACCCGCCCGCCCGCTTCGTCCTGCACCCGTCGACGGCGCGGGCGTCAGATCGGGGTACAGGATCGGTGATCGGGGTACAGAACAGGTTCACGCGACAGCAGCGCTCGGCCTTCGGGCCGCTGGCGCGCTTCCTCGACGACCCGGCCGTCACGGACGTGTTCGTCACCGGCGGGGTCGGCGTCTGGGTCGATCGTGGCGGCGGGGCCGAAGCCGAGACGTCGGTCCACCTGTCCGAGGCGTCGGCGCGGCAGGTGGCCGTGCGACTGGTCTCGCTCGGGGGACGGCACGTCGACGAGGCCAGTCCGTGCGTGGACGTCCGCCTCGGTGACGGGGTCCGCGTGCACGTCGTCCTCCCGCCACTCGCGGTCGCGGGCACCGCCCTGTCGATCCGGGTGCCCCGCGCCGAGACCCCGTCGCTGCTCGACCTCGACCGGCGGGGGTTCTTCGCCGAGGGCGACCTCGAGTCGGTGACGAGCTGCGTCGCCCGACGGGCCAACGTCCTCGTCAGCGGGTCGGGCGGGGCCGGCAAGACGACCTTCCTGGCCGCCCTCCTGTCCGAGGCACCGGGGTCGGACCGCATCGTGACGATCGAGGACGTCGCCGAGCTGCGCCCCCGTCACCCCCACGTCGTGGCCCTCGAGACCCGGCAGCCGAACCTCGAGGGCGCCGGGGGCGTCGACCTCTCCCGACTCGTCCGCGAGGCCCTGCGCATGAGACCCGACCGACTCGTGGTGGGCGAGGTGAGGGGGTGTGAGATCCGCGACCTGCTCGCGGCCCTGAACACCGGCCACGACGGTGGGGCGGGCACCGTCCACGCCAACGGCCTGGACGACGTCCCCGCCCGCCTCGAGGCGCTCGGGGCACTCGCCGGCATGTCCGTCGAGGCGCTCGCCCGCCAGGCGGTCAGCGCCGTCGACGCGGTGTTCCACCTCGAACGCCGGGGCGGCCGCCGGAGGCTGGCCGAGATCGGCCACCTGGCCGTCGGCCCCGACGGACGGCTGTGCGCCCGGACCGGCCTGCGTGTCTGACCGGCCGGGTGGTCCGAGCCGACGTGACGGAGAGCGTCGTCGCCTCCCGGGTGGCCGCGCCACGAGGCGGACGCCGTCGACGCCGGCCGCCGTGCTGGTCGAGCGCCTCGCCGTCCTCGTCGAGGCGGGGGTCGCGCCGGCCCGCGCGTGGGGCCACGTCGCGTCCGTCGAACCCGAGGGGCCGATCCGCCGGATGGCCGAGGCGGTGGCGTCGAGCGGGGCCGACGGCGTCCCGGTGTCGTCCGGTCTGGTGACGTGGCTCGACGCGGCCCCCTTCGACGGCGTCCCCGACGCCCTCGAGCACGAGCGCACCTGGCGGCAGGTCGCCTGTGCATGGCGCGTCGCCGAGACGAGCGGGGCTCCCATGGCCGACTGCCTCCACGCGCTGGTCGGAGCGTTGCGCGCGGCCGACGATGCCCGCCGCGACGTCCGGGTCGCGCTGAGCGGCCCCCGCGCGACGTCCCAGGTGGTGCTCGCCCTCCCGTTGGTGGGTCTGCTCTTCTCCCTGGTGTCGGGCTTCGACACCGGTGCCGTCCTCGTGGGCACCCCGATCGGCTGGGCCTGCCTCGTCGTCGCGGCAGGCCTCGTGACGCTGGCGCGACGATGGAACGCACGCCTGGTCCGGCGTGCCCGCCCGTCACCGCGGGTGCCGGGCCTGTGGCCCGAACTGCTCGCGGTGGCGTTGTCCGGGGGAGCAGCGTGGTCGGCCGGGCTCACCGTCGTCGACGAGGCCGTCGCCTCGTGCGGGGTCGACGGGGCGTCCGGCCACCCCCGAGGAGGCGCGGGTGCGGTCGACGAGACAGCCGGCCACTCCGAGCGCCACCGCTGCGAGATCGTCCTCGACCTGTCCCGTCGTGCGGGCGCCCCGGCCGGGTTGCTGCTCCGCTCCGAGGCCCGTGAGCTGCGGTCGGAGGCCCGCGCGGCGGCGCAGGCCGCGGCGAGTCGGCTCGGTGTCACCCTGATGCTGCCGCTGGGCGTGTGCATCCTGCCGGCCTTCCTCGTGATCGGGGTCGTCCCGCTGGTCGTCTCGCTCGTGTCGTCCACAACCGGCTCGTGGTGACCGGCGTCCCCAGCACGAGCCCGCGTCGCGACCGGGCCGCCGCGACCCCGACAGGCTCGAGGCGTCACCGCCGCGGTGGCGTCCCGAGAGAGAGGAACACCATGACCGTCACCACGACTGCCCAGGCCGCCGCCCCCACGGGGGAGCCGACGTCACCCCGATCCGCACCGACGGTCCGACGTCTCGTCGGGGCGGCCGGTCGCCTCGCCCGGGCCGACGACGGCGCGGCGACGGCCGAGTACGCGATCGTCATCATGGCCGCCGTGGGCTTCGCCGGGTTGCTCGTGACGATCATGAGGTCGGACGAGGTCCGCGGCGTGTTGTCCGACCTGGTCCGTTCGGCCCTCACGGTCGGATGAGCACCCCCGGGGCGAGCCGGGTCGGCCGATGTCGGCACGGAGCCCGCGTCCTCCGTGCGCTCCGTGACGAGACGGGCAGCGCGACGGTCGAGTTCGCCATGGTGATGCCGTCCCTGATCGTGGTCGTCGCCTTCGTCGTCGCGAGCCTGGCCGTCACCTCGCAGTCGGTCCGCCTCGCCGACGCCGCAGCCGTCGTCGCCCGGCAGACGGCCCGCGGCGACGGCCGCTCGGTGGCGGACACCCTGGCGCGGCTCGCACCGGGTGCCCGCGTCACCCGCTCCGACGAATCCGACCTCGTCTGCGTCGACCTCCGTCGGGACGTCCGCGTCGGTCCGGTCGATGCAGCGATCACGGTGAGCGCGAGCAGCTGCGCCCCCAGGGCGGGGCGATGACGTTCCGCCGACTGTTGTGCTGCGACCACGGTGGTTCGACCGTCGTCCTCGTCGGCGTCCTCGTGACGCTCGCCGCCGTCGGCGTCCTGCTGGTCGGCTCGCACTCCGCCCTGGCCGTCCGCTCGCAGGCCGCCGGCGCGGCCGACGCCTCGGCGCTCGCCGCGGCCGACGCCGTCTCGGGCCTGGTCGCGGGCCCACCGTGCGACCGGGCGACGGTCACGGCCGCGGCGAACGGGGTGGTGGTCTCGGAGTGCGTCGTGACGGGCGCCGAGGTGACGGTCGAGGTCCGGACGGCCTTCGGGCCCTTCGGCGTCAGGGCCCGCGCGACGGCCGGTCCGCCGCCCGCGTCGGCCCCGCCCCGGGGTCGTGCCCCGTGAAGGGGGCCGGAGCGTCGGGTGTGTATGGTGTGGCTGTCGGCTGCACGGCTCCCGACGTTCCTCGGGGTCGGTGGGAGCGATCGAGCGCCCCGTCCTCGCCCTGCAGCCCCTCGCCCGGTCCGTCGGACCGGGTCGCCGCACCACCACCCAAGGAGTCCCGTGCCAGGCACGAAGAAACTGGTCATCGTCGAGTCGCCCGCCAAGGCCAAGACGATCGGGCAGTACCTCGGTGACGGATACGAGGTGCTGGCCTCCGTCGGCCACATCCGCGACCTCGTCGAGCCCAAGAACCTCCCGGCCGAGCTGAAGAAGGGGTCGATGGGCAAGTTCTCCGTCGACGTCGAGAACGGCTTCGAGCCCTACTACGTCGTCTCCGACGCCAAGAAGAAGACGGTCACCGACCTCAAGCGCGCCCTGAAGAACGCCGACGAGCTCTACCTCGCGACAGATGAGGACCGCGAGGGCGAGGCCATCGCCTGGCACCTCCTCCAAGAGCTGAAGCCCAAGGTGCCCGTCAAGCGCATGGTCTTCCACGAGATCACCAAGGACGCCATCCAGAAGGCGCAGGAGAACACGCGAGAGCTCGACACCGCGCTGGTCGACGCGCAGGAGACCCGCCGGATACTCGACCGCCTCTACGGCTACGAGGTCTCGCCCGTGCTGTGGCGCAAGGTCGGGCCCGGGCTGTCGGCCGGCCGCGTCCAGTCCGCCGCGACCCGTCTCGTCGTCGACCGTGAGCGCGAGCGCCTGGCGTTCGTCTCGGCCTCCTACTGGGACCTCACGGCCACGTTCGAGCCCGTCGCGGCCGAGGGCGAGGCGAAGGTCGCGTTCGGGTCGCGCCTCGTCCGGGTCAACGGGGGACGCGTGGCCGCCGGTCGCGACTTCGACGACCGGGGTCGACTGAAGGGCGAGGCCGTGGCGCTCGACGAGTCGTCGGCACGAGCACTCGCCGAGGCGCTGGGCTCGCCCGACGTCCACGTCGTCGTCGGCTCGGTCGACTCGAAGCCCTACACCCGCCGTCCGGCGGCGCCCTTCACGACGTCGACCCTGCAGCAGGAGGCCGCGCGCAAGCTGCGCTTCTCCGCCCGTCAGACGATGAGCGTCGCCCAGTCGCTCTACGAGAACGGGCACATCACCTACATGCGGACCGATTCGCCGGCGCTCTCGCAGCAGGCGATCGGTGCCGCTCGCAGCCAGGCGGCCAAGCTCTACGGCGCCGAGACGGTCCCCGACAAACCGCGCCTCTACACGGGCAAGAGCAAGAACGCACAAGAGGCACACGAGGCCATCCGCCCCTCGGGCGACACCTTCAAGACGCCCTCCGAGATGCAGGCCGTGCTCCGCGGCAACGACTGGAAGCTCTACGACCTGATCTGGAAGCGCACGGTCGCCTCGCAGATGGCCGACGCCAAGGGCTCGACGGCTTCGGTCGTCGTGTCGGCGACCACCCCCGGGGCGGTCGAGGGCATCACGGCGCGCACCGCGGCGGGCACCCTCGCCGAGTTCGCCGCGTCCGGCACGGTGATCACCTTCCGCGGGTTCCTCAACGCCTACGAAGAGGGTCGGGACGAAGACCGGCACGGCGCGGCCGAGCCCGCCGAGGCCAAGCTTCCGCCGCTGACCGAGGGCCAGGCCCTCGGCCTCGACGAGGTCGAGGCCAAGGGCCACGACACGTCGGCGCCGCCGCGGTACACCGAGGCGAGCCTCGTCAAGACACTCGAAGAACTCGGCATCGGGCGCCCCTCGACCTACGCCGCCATCATGTCGACCATCGTCGACCGCGGCTACGTCACCCCGCGGGGCACGGCGCTCGTGCCGAACTGGATCGCGTTCTCGGTGGTCCGCCTGCTCGAGGACTACTTCGCCGACCTGGTCGAGTACGACTTCACGGCCAGCATGGAGGACGACCTCGACCTCATCGCCGGCGGCGACGCCGACCGCGTGGACTGGTTGAACGGGTTCTACTTCGGCAACGAGTCGCACCGAGGCCTGCGGAAGGTCATCGACAACCTCGGCGAGATCGACGCCCGGGACATCAACTCCATCGTGCTCGCCGACGGCGTCACGCTGCGCATCGGTCGCTACGGTCCCTACCTCGAGGCACCGGGCGACGACCCCGAGACGCCCCGCCGGGTGAACGTGCCCGAAGATCTCGCTCCCGACGAGCTGACCGCCGAGAAGGCGCGTGAGCTGATCGACGCCCCCGTCGTCGGCGACAGGGTCCTGGGCGTCAACCCCGACTCGGGCAAGGAGGTCGTCGCGAAGGACGGCCGCTTCGGCCCGTACGTCACCGAGCGGACGCCCGAGACGGCGTCCGACGAGGCGGCCGGCGAGATCGCGGCCGACCCCGCGACCGGCGACGTGACCGAGCCCGCGGCCGCCTCGACGACGACCGCGGCCAAGAAGGCCCCGGCCAAGAAGGCTGCCGCCAGGAAGGCCACGGCCCCGAAGGAGCGCACGGCGTCCCTCTTCAAGAGCATGAGCGTCGACACGGTCGACCTCGCGACCGCCCTGCGGCTGCTCGACCTCCCTCGCACCGTCGGCACCGATCCCGACAGCGGTGACGAGATCCAGGCTCAGAACGGGCGCTACGGTCCGTACCTCAAGAAGGGGACCGACACCCGGTCGCTGACGAGCGAGGACCAGATCTTCGACATCGACCTCACCGGGGCGCTCGAGCTCTACGCGCAGCCCAAGTACGGTGCCCGCAAGGCGAGCAGCGCCCTCAAGGAGTTCGAGGCCGATCCGGTCAGCGGCAAGCCGATCAAGGTGAAGGACGGCCGGTTCGGCCCGTACGTCACCGACGGCGAGACCAACGCGACGATCCCGCGCGGCGAGACCGTCGAGGAGGTCGACTTCGACCGGGCGGTCCAGCTGCTCGCCGACAAGCGGGCCAAGGGGCCGGCCAAGCCGAAGACCGCCGCCAAGAAGGCGCCCGCCAAGAAGGCCCCGGCGAAGAAGGCCCCGGCGAAGACCGGTGCGGCGAAGACCACGGCAGCCGCGAAGAAGGCGCCGGCGACGAAGGCACCCGCGAAGAGGGCGACGGCGGCGAAGACCGCCACGCCCGAGGCCACGGCCGAGTGATCGGCGTGGTCGGGCGGCGAGCCCAGGGCACTCGCTGACCATGCCCCTCTGGGAACACCTCACGGGTCAGCCCGACGCCATCGAGGCGTTGACCGCGGCGGCGTCGACGCAGCCCGGCAACGCCTCGATGACCCACTCGTGGTTGATCACCGGCCCGCCGGGCTCCGGTCGGTCGAACCTCGCGTACGCCTTCGCGGCAGCTCTGCTGTCGCGGACCCCCGCCGACGAGGAGGCCACGCTGCGGCAGGTCGCCGCCCGCTCGCATCCCGACCTCGCCGTCCTCAGCACCGAGCGCATCATCATCACCATCGACGAGGTCCGGGCCCTCGTCGCGGCCAGTCAGTTCTCGCCGTCGGTCGGGCGATACCGGGTGGTCGTGATCGAGGACGCCGACCGCATGACCGAGCGCACCTCCAACCTGCTGCTGAAGGCCCTGGAAGAGCCGCCACCCCGCACCGTCTGGTTGCTGTGCGCCCCGAGCGAGGCCGATCTCATCCCGACGATCCGGTCCCGGGTGCGCAGCGTGCGCCTCCGGATGCCCGCCGTGACCGACGTCGCCGCGTTGCTCGAACACCGCGACGGCGTCGACCCCGAGGTCGCCCTCGTGGCCGCCCGCGAGGCCCAGAGCCACATCGGCATGGCCCGCCGACTCGCCCTCGACACCTCGGCCAGGTCACGGCGGCGGCAGACGCTCGAGGCCGCCCTCGGCATCCGCAGCGTCTCGGACGCCGTCATCGCCGCGGCCACCCTGTTGGCCGTCGCCGGCGACGACGCCAAGGCCATCACCGAAGAGCGCGACGCCGAGGAGCGCGCGAGCGCGCTGCGCTCGTTGGGCGTCGAGCCGGGCGGCACCGTCCCCCCGGCGCTCCGCAGCCAGTTGCGTGCCCTCGAGGACGACCAGAAGCGCCGGGCGACCCGCAGCCTGCGCGACGGCATCGACCGCATCATGGTCGACCTCCTCTCGCTGTACCGCGACGTCCTCCTCCTGCAGCTCGGCGTCGACGAGCAGCCCATCAACGACAGCATCAGGGCCCAGCTCGACTCGGCCGCGGCCGCGTCGACCCCCGCCGCCACCCTCGCGGTGCTGGACGCCGTCGCGGTGGCCCGTCGGCGGATCGAGGCGAACGTGTCGCCGGCCATGGCCCTCGAGGCCATGCTCGTCGTCGTCAGCCGGCACGCCACCCGCTGAGCCGCACCCCGCCGACCCGCCTCCCGTCGACCCGCCTCCCGCCGACCCGCCACCACGGGGCGGGGCGGCCACGGTGTCGGGTCCGTCCACCGGTTTCCCGGACGCATGCGCGATGATGGCCGGATGAGCGACCCGAACGCCGCCCCCGGCCTGCGCGAGCGCAAACGTCTGGCCACCCGTCGAGCCATCCAGGTCGCCGTCCTCGACCTCATCGTCGAGCACGGCCTCGACGCGGTGACCGTCGACATGGTCAGCCGGCGGGCGGACGTCTCTCCGCGCACCTTCTTCAACTACTTCACGTCGAAGGAAGAGGCCGTCGTCGGCGACCCGCCCGCCCTGCCCGACGGCAGCGACCTCGAACGGTTCGTGGCCCAGCGTGACGAGCCCGTGCTCCCGAGCCTGATCGAGCTTCTGACGACCGCGGTCGAGTCGGCGACGGTAGACCGTGAGCTGGTGGTCCTGCGCCGTCGCGTGCTGCGGGCGCACCCCGACCTGCTGGCCCGTCGCATCGCGTCCACGCGCGTGTTCGAGGAGCGCCTCACCACCGTCGTCGCCCAGCGCATGGCGGCCGACGAGGGCGTCGCCGGCGAGACCGCCGACGCGTCCCTGGTGAGCCGGGCGCACCTCGTGTCGCTCGTCAGCATCGCCGCCCTGCGTCACGCCTGGGCCGAGTGGATCGACGACGACGACGTGGACCACCTGAGCGACATGCGCTACAGCCTGCGCGCCCGGATGGAGGCCAGCTTCGACGAGCTCGGCCGCCTCGTGACGCGTGAGGTCCGCTGATCCTGTACAGTGTCTAATCGTGCCGCGAGGCACGGGCAGCCGGCCCAGGCCGGTCCCGCCGCTTTAGCTCAGTCGGTAGAGCGTCTCACTCGTAATGAGAAGGTCATCAGTTCGATTCTGATAAGCGGCTCCCTCACAGCCCCGGGTCACCTCGACCCGGGGCTGTTCTCGTCCCCGTCGTCGTCCCGCAGCAGGTCCCGGCCGACCCGCGGTCCGGCCCTCGCGGCGACCCTCCGCCCCCAGTAGTGGTGAGCGCGTGGCCCGTTTGTACCCCGGACGGCCCCCGGGGGGCGTCCGGCCGCCGTACGGTCGGTCTGCGACGCCCGCGACCGACGGAAGGAGGCGTCCCCGTGACCCTCCGGCTCCTCTGCACCGCGCTGCTCGCCGCCGTCCTCGCGGGCGTGCTGATGGTCGTCTGGGCGGGGGGCGACAGCTCGGCCCTCGCGACGGCCGGCGTCGCCGACGGGCGGGCGACCGTGCTCGCCGTGGGCGGCGGCCCCGGGGCCGACGCCGAGGGCCCGGGAGGCGCGGGCTGCGTCGTCGACGCCACCGGCGCCTCCCCGGCCTCGCGTCCGCAGCCCGTGGCCGACGCGTCCGCCGCGCCCACGGGTGCCGCGGACGCCGCGAGCGGGGCCACGGGCACGACCGTCGACGACCTCGACGCGTTCCGCGCGGCGTACCAGGAGCAGCGTCGGCAGGGCTGCCTCGAGCCGCTGCCGGCGGACAACGTGCGGTACGACGCCTGCCTCGAGCGGTACCTCTTCTGGATCGCCGGGGACCCGAGCCCAGACCCGTTGAGCGCGTGGGGGCACAAGGGTCAGGTCGTCCGCAGCGACGGCGAGCCCGCCGTGGGGTGCGACGGGAACCTCGCGGGCGGGACCGGCACCACCGGAGCCGTGGCCGCCGACAAGTGGTGGGCCTCGACCCCGCACCGGGACGCCGTCTACCGGCCGGACTTCCGTGGCGACCTCGCGCACGCCTGCCTCGGGTTCGCGTCGGTGCACGGGGGAGCGCCGGGCGACAGCCCGGACTTCGTCCGGTCGGCCAGTCGGTGGTACGCCTGCTGACCGGCGTCGTCGGCGGTGGCTGGTAGACAGTCCGCATGACACTTCGATGGGGAATCCTCGGCGCCGGCGGCATCGCCTCGACCTTCACCTCCGACCTGCAGGGCGTCGGGCTGACCGTCTCGGCCGTCGGGTCGCGCGACCTGGGCAAGGCACGAGCGTTCGCCGACCGGGTCGGGGTTCCCGGTGCCCACGGCAGCTACGACGACCTCGTCGCCGACCCCGAGGTCGACGTGGTCTACGTGGCCACCCCGCACCCGTTCCACGCCGAGAACGCCCTGCTCGCGATCGCCGCGGGCAAGCACGTCCTCGTCGAGAAGGCGTTCACCGTCAACGCGGCCGAGGCCGAGTCCGTCTACACGGCCGCCCGTCGGGCCGGCGTCGTCGTGCTCGAGGCCATGTGGACGCGCTACACGCCGCAGAGTGCGCGACTGCGCGCGGTCGTGAGCTCCGGCGTGATCGGCGAGGTGCGCCTCCTGACCGCGGTGCACGTCCAGTCGTTGCCGACCGACCCTCGGCACCGCCTCAACGACCCGGCCCTGGGCGGCGGTGCCCTGCTCGACCTGGGGGTCTACCCCGTGTCGTTCGCCCACGACCTCCTGGGCCCGCCCGAGGGCGTCACGGCCACGGCGACCCTGAGCGACCAGGGCGTCGACGCCCGCGTCGGCATCCAGCTCGGCCACGCGTCGGGCGCGACGTCGCAGCTCTACGCCGCCCTCGACACGTCCGGTCGCAACACCGCCTCGTTGCTCGGCACCGCGGGGCGCATCGACGTCGACGACACCTTCTACGCGCCGGGTGGCTTCACCGTCCGAGACGGCGACGGTGCGGTGATCGAGCGCTTCGACGCCGACGAGGGCGGTCTGCGGGGCATGCAGCACCAGGCCCTCGAACTCGAGCGGGTCGTCGCGGCGGGCGGATCCGAGAGCCCCCTGTTGACCGCGGCGGACGGCGTCGAGGTCATGCGCACCATGGACGAGGTCCGACGGCAGATCGGCGTGCGGTACCCGTCAGAGGGGTGACGGCGCGTCGTCGCTCCGTATGATGTCCTCGATGAGCGATCAGGGTGAGCCACGTCACGACCGACCCGCACCGAGCCCGGGGGCCCGGGGTGACGGCCACGGCGACACGACCCCGACCGGGTCGCCGACGACGCGCCCGTCCGCCTGGCAGTGGGTGTCGACCCGGCCCCGGGCCGTCCTCGTGACGGCCGGCGTGCTCGTCCTGGCCCTGCTGGGCGGCGGTGCCGTCGCGGCGGGCGCGGCCACGGCGCCCGGGGCACCGTCGGCCCGGGCCGGTTCGGCGACTCCCCAGCCCGTGGTGACGGTCACGCCGAGCGCCACGCCCACCGTCGACCCCGAGCGGTCGGTGCCCGACGTGCTGCCGGGCGCCACCCGCCTGCGCACCTGCTCGGTCGCCGGGGCCGCCTCCGACGCCCGGCTCGCCCAGTTCGAGGGCAGCGTGGTCAACGCCGAGACGGGCGAGGTGCTCTTCGACCGCAACGGCTCGACGGCGGCCCGCACGGGCAGCGTGCTCAAGACCCTGACCAGCGCCGTCGCGCTGTCGGTCCTCGGCGCCGACGCGCGGCTCACGACGCGGGTCACCGGCGATCCCGGCACCGGTGCCGTGGCGTTGGTGGGCGGCGGCGACGCCACGCTCAGCGCCACTGGTTCGAGCGTGTACGCCGGCGCCCCCACCGTCGCCGACCTCGCGACCCAGGTCAAGACGTCGCTCGGCGACCAACCGCTGACCCAGATCACGCTCGACGCCACCTACTGGAACCCCGCCGACAAGTGGGACCCGTCGTGGAAGCGCACCGAGCAGACGATCGGCTACCACTCCGAGGTCACCGCGCTCATGGTCGACGGCGACCGCGCGAACCCGGCCGCGCAGACGAGCCCCCGCAGCACCGACCCCGTCGCCCGGGCGGGCGACGCCTTCCGGTCGGCCCTCGTCGCGGCGGGCGTCGTCGGCGCCGACTCCGCCACGATGACCCAGGGCACCGCCACGAGCGGCACGGTCATCGCCCAGGTGTCGTCGCAGCCGGTCGGCACGCTGATCTCGCAACTGCTGCCGACCTCCGACAACACGCTCGCCGAGATGCTCGCGCGGGTCTCGTCGAAGGTCTCCGGCGCCGACGGTTCGGCCGCGTCGCTCACGGCGCTCTACAAGAGCGTGCTGTCGTCGACCTACGGGCTCGACACGTCGTCGCTCACCATCGTCGACGGTTCGGGCCTGAGCGAGAACGACGCCGTGCCCTCGACCTTCGTCGCGCGGCTGATGGTCCAGGTGCTGAACCGCGAGCACGGGCTCGGCGTCGTGTACGACGCCCTGCCCGTGTCGGGCAAGACCGGCACCCTCGCCTCGCGCTTCACCGGGTCGAACGCCGTCGCCCGGGGTGCCGTGCACGCCAAGACCGGGTGGATCGACACGGCCTACACGCTCGCGGGCACGATCGACGCGGCGGACGGCACGAAGCTCACCTTCGCCTTCTACGCGATCGGTCCGGTGCAGGACAACGCGCGGGCCGCCCTCGACACCCTGACGACGGCGGTCTACAGCTGCGGCGACGCCCTGTCCAACAGCTGACGACGCCGGTGTCGGTGCGGCGCGCGAGAATGGACGCATGACCAGAGCACTCTTCGTCGTCGACGTCCAGAACGACTTCACCGAAGGAGGCGCGCTCGGCGTGACCGGCGGCGCCCACGTCGCGCAGGCCGTCACCGCCCACCTGCGCGCCCACCCCGACCGCTACGACCTCGTCGTCGCCAGCCGGGACTGGCACTCGCCCGACGGTGACAACGGTGGCCACTTCAGCACCGCGCCCGACTTCGTCGACTCGTGGCCGCCGCACTGCGTCCAGGGATCGGTCGGGGCCGACTACCACCCCGACCTCGACACCTCGGCCGTCGACGTCCACGTGCTCAAGGGCGACGGGCGTCCCGCCTACTCGCTCTTCGACGGGCTGGTCGAGGGAGGCCCCTCGATCGCCCGGGTCCTCTCCGACCGGGGCGTCGACGAGGTCGAGGTCGTGGGCCTCGCGACCGACCACTGCGTCCGGGCCTCCGCCCTCGACGCGGTGGCGGCGGGCCTCCGGGTGAGCGTGCTGACCGACCTCGTCGCGGGCGTGGCTCAGGGCCCGAGCGAGGCCGCCCTGGCCGAGCTGCGCGCGGCCGGCGTGACCACCGCACCCTCGGCCGACGTCGTCGCCGGCTCGACCGGGGCATCCGCGTGAGCGGCACGGGCGTGACGGCGGCCGATCGCCGTCGGGTGCTCGACGCGGTGCCCACCGGCTTGTTCATCGGCGGCTCGTGGGGCCCGTCGTCCGGTGGGGGCACCATCGACGTCGTCGATCCCGCCACGGGCGAGGTCCTCGTCGCCGTGGCCGACGCCTCCCCGGCCGACGGCGTGCGGGCGCTCGACGCCGCGGTCGCCGCGCAGGACGACTGGGCCGCGGCGTCGCCCCGACACCGCGGCGAGGTGCTCCGCCGCGCCTTCGACCTCCTCACGGAGCGGCGCGACGACTTCGCCCTGCTCATGACCCTCGAGATGGGCAAGCCGTTGGCCGAGTCGCTCGGCGAGGTCACCTACGGCGGCGAGTTCCTGCGGTGGTTCTCCGAAGAGGCGGTGCGCGTGTCGGGTCGCTACGGCACCAACCCCGAGGGCACCGGTCGCACGACCGTGCTGCACCGCCCGGTGGGCCCGTGCCTGCTCATCACGCCCTGGAACTTCCCCCTCGCCATGGCCACCCGCAAGATCGCCCCCGCCCTGGCGGCCGGCTGCACCGTGGTCGTCAAGCCCGCCGAGCTGACCCCCCTGACGACGCTCGCCTTCGCGGCCCTGCTCGTCGAGGCCGGCGTCCCCGACGGGGTGGTCAACGTCGTGACGACGCTGTCGGCGAACGACGTGTGCGAGCCCCTGATCCGCGACCCGCGCCTCCGGAAGCTCAGCTTCACGGGGTCGACCCCGGTCGGGTCGACCTTGCTGACCCAGGCGGCCGAGCAGGTGCTGCGCACCTCGATGGAGCTCGGCGGCAACGCCCCCTTCGTGGTCTTCGACGACGCCGACCTCGACGCGGCGGTCGAGGGGGCCATGCAGGCGAAGTTCCGCAACGTGGGCCAGGCCTGCACGGCCGCCAACCGCTTCATCGTGCAGGACTCGGTCGCTGCCGAGTTCACCTCGCGGGTGGTCGAGCGCGTCCGTGGCCTGCGCGTGGGGCCGGGCACCGAGGACGGCGTCACGGTCGGCCCCCTGATCGACGACCGTGCGGTCGACAAGGCCGATCGTCTCGTGCGCGAGGCGGTCGAGCGGGGCGCCGTCGTCGAGACGGGCGGGCAGGTCGTCGACGGGCCGGGCACCTTCTTCGAGCCGACCGTGCTGTCGGGCATCGTGCCGGGCAGCGAGATCCTCACCACCGAGATCTTCGGGCCCGTGCTCGCCGTCTCGACCTTCGGCGACGAAGACGAGGCCGTGCGGCTCGCCAACGACACCGAGTTCGGGCTCGTCGCCTACGCGTTCACCCGCGACCTCGCGAGGGGGCAGCGCCTGGCCGAGCGGCTGCAGACCGGCATGCTCGGGCTGAACGTGGGCGTCGTGTCGAACGCCTCGGCGCCGTTCGGCGGCGTCAAGTCGTCCGGCCTCGGTCGAGAAGGCGGGGCCGAGGGCATCCACGAGTACCTCGAGACGGTGTACGTGCTGACCCCCGACCCCTTCGCCGCATGAGCGCCGAGCAGCCGCTGCGGGTCGGCATCGTGGGCTACGGGCTCGCCGGGCGGGTGTTCCACGGGGCCCTCCTGGCCGCCGACCCGGCCTGGCAGGTCGACGCGGTGGTGACCCGCGACCCCGACCGGGCCGCGCAGGTCGCCGTGGCGCACCCCGGGGCCGACGTGGTCGCGAGTGCCGACCAGCTCTGGCCACGCGACCTCGACCTGGTGGTCGTGGCCACGCCGAACGACACCCACGTCGAGACGGCGACGCAGGCCCTCCGGGCCGGCGCCGCCGTGGTCGTCGACAAGCCGCTGGCGACCTCGTCGGCCGACGCCCGGGCCCTCGTCGAGCTGGCCGAGTCGCTCGACCGTCCGCTGACCGTCTACCAGAACCGCCGGTGGGACGGCGACTTCCTCACCGCGTCACGCCTGGTGGGCTCGGGCGTCCTGGGCGAGGTCCACACGGTCGAATCGCGGTTCGAGCCCTGGAAGCTCGAGAACCGTGCCGGCTGGAAGCGCCGGGCGACGGCGGCGGACGGCGGCGGCATCCTCTTCGACCTGGGCCCGCACCTCGTCGACCAGGTGTCGACGCTCCTGGGTCCCGTCGTGACGGTCCACGCCGAGATCGCGACCCGGCGTCCGGCCGGTTCGGCCGACGACGACGTGTTCCTGTCCCTCGGGCACGAGGGCGGCCGGCGGTCGCGCCTGGCCCTGAGCCACGTCGCGGCGGTGCCGGGGCCGAGGTTCCGGGTGCTCGGGTCGTCCGGGGCCTACGAGGTGCACGGTCTCGACCCGCAAGAGGCCCAGCTGGCCGCGGGCGTCCGGCCGACCGACCCGTCCTACGGTGTCGACGGGGCCGGCGTCCGCCGCGGTGTCGTGGTCGCCGACGGTTCCCGTCACGACGAGGCCACCGACCCCGGGCGCTACCCGGACTTCTACTCGCAGCTCGCCGTGGCCCTTCGCGGCGACGGCGACCTGCCGGTCGACCCGTGGGACGCCGTCCGCGTGCTCGAGGTGATCGAGGCTGCGCGTCGCTCGGCGGACGAGGGACGCGTCATCCGGCTCTGATCTCGAGCCCCGGGCGCGTGACGCGGGGCGGTCGCGAGGCGACGGGTGTCGCGTGCCGCGCCGTGCCTCCCGCGGGTTCCGCGGTCAGAGTCTCGTCGTCCAGTCGACCGTCGCCAGGGTCGCCGCCACGTCGACCTCGTCCAGGGTCGCCGGCGACCAGCGGGGCCGACGGTCCTTGTCGACGACGCGCGCCCGGATGCCCTCGGCGAGGTCCGGTGACGCGGCGAGCGAGGTGACGATGCCGAGCTCCTGGCCGAGGACGGCCTCGAGGTCGGGCAGGCGGGCGGCCCGGCGCCGGGCCTCGAGGGTCAACACGACCGACGTGGGCGAGGCGGCCTCGAGGTCGTCGGCGACGGCTCCGGACTCGACGAGTCCGGACGACGCGAGGTCGCGCAGCCGACGGACGACGGCGCGCGCGTCGTCGCCACGGTAGGCCTCGTCGATCCAGTCACGGGCCGCGGCGAGTTCGGACGGACCCGCCGGGATGCCGAGCACTCGGACGGCGTCGACACCGCCCTCTGCGAGGGTCGGCAGCACGCGTGCGAGGTCGGCGGACGGGACGACGACGTCGGCGAACCCCGTGTGCAGGGCGTCGGCGGCCGTCATGGCGCGCCCGGTCAGGGCCAGGTGGGTGCCGAGCTCGCCCGGCGCCCTCGAGAGCAGGAAGCTGCCGCCGGCGTCGGGCGAGAGGCCGATGCGGGTCTCGGGCATGCCCAGCGAGCTGCGTTCGGTGACGACGCGGAGCGTGACGTGGCCGCCCAGTCCGATGCCGGCCCCCATCGCGATGCCGTCCAACAGCGAGACGATCGGCTTCGGCCAGCGCGACAGCCGCAACGTGCCGCGGTACTCACGACGCCACATGTCGACGCTGCGCCGTGGGTCGTCCGTCACGTTGGCGTGGATCCAGGCGATGTCTCCTCCGGCGCAGAAGCCCCGCGGGCCCGCCCCCTGCAGCAGCACGGCCGTCACGGTGGGGTCGTCCTGCCAGGCGTCCAGTGCGCGTTCGACGAGGCCGAGCATCTCGACCGTCACCGCGTTGATCTTCTGCGGCCGGTTGAGGGTGATGACGCCCACCCCGCGCTCGACGTGGGTCAGGACGGTGGGGGCGACGTCGCTCATCGGGCCATCGTCGCACGTCGCCGTACGACACCCGGTCCCTGCACCCGACGCGAGACGCGAGACGCGAGACGCCAGAGGCGAGACGCGAGACGCGAGACGCGAGACTCAGACGAGCAGCTGGTGCTTGGCGAGGTCGCGGTACAGCGGCGTGGTCTGCACGAGCTCGGAGTGGGTGCCGACCCCCACCACGCGCCCCGCCTCGACGACGACGATCTGGTCCGAGTCGACCACGGTCGACAGCCGGTGGGCGATGACGATGAGCGTCCGGTTCTCGGCCACGGCGTCGATGGCCTCGCGGAGGCGCTGTTCGTTGAGGCCGTCGAGGCTCGAGGTCGATTCGTCGAGCAGCAGGATGGGCGGCGCGTTGAGGAGCGTCCGGGCGATGGCCAGGCGCTGCCGCTCGCCGCCCGAGAGCATCACGCCGTCTTCGCCGACCTGCGCGTCCAGACCCTGGTCGCCCCGCTCGAGCACGGCCGTGAGGTTGACGGCCTCGAGCACCCGGCGGCAGTCGTCGTCGGTGGCGTCCGGCGACCCCAGGGTGAGGTTGTCGCGGATGGTGCCCGCGAGCACCGGGGCGTCCTGCTCGACGTACCCGATGCGCGACCGCAGCTCGTGACGGTCGAGGGTGCGGACGTCGGCCCCGCCCACCACGACGGCCCCCGAGGTCGGGTCGTAGAAGCGCTCGATCAGCGACAGGATGGTGCTCTTGCCGGCACCCGACGGACCGACGAGGGCCGTTCGTCGACCGACGGGCACGGTGAAGCTCACGCCGCGCAGCACCGTCAGGTCGTCGTCGCCGGTGCCCTCGTGGCCGGTGCGTGCGTCGTCCGTCGGGGTGCCGGGGACGCCCGGACGGTCGGACGGCGCCGCATCGGCCACGGGCGAACCCGGGTACCGGAAGTGCACGTCGTCGAAGCGGACGGCGACGCCGTCGTCGGGACCGGCGTGACCGGTGCGGGCCCCGGTTCCGGCCGCGGCGACCTCGGCCGCGAGGCGCCGGTCGCCGTCGGTCTCGCTCGGCAGGTCGAGGATCTCCTGGATGCGGCCGAGCGCCCCGAGCGCCTGGTTGACGCTGAGCACGGCACCGAGGGCCTGGCCCAGCGGCATGATCATGAGGAAGAGGAACAGCACGAACGACACGAGAGACGCGATCTCGATGGCGCCGCTGGCGACCCGGTAGCCGCCGACGCCGAGCACGACGAGGAACGACGCCTGCAGCGCCACCGACGAGATCGGCACGACGAGGGCCGAGATGCGTGCGACCTGGAGTCCGCGCTGGTAGGCGCCCTCGGCGTCGCGTTCGACGCCGGCGATCTCGCGCTCGGTGGCACCCGAGGCGCGGATCGTGCGCACCGAGCTGATCGCACGCTCGACGGCGGCGGTCAGGTCGCCCACCTTCTCTTGCGCCTGGCGGCTCGCCACGCGGATGCGGCCGGACAGCAGCACGACGACCACCACCGAGACGGCGACGACGAGCACCGTCAGGCCGAGCAGCACCGGGTCGATCAGGAACATGCCGACCAGGGCGCCCACGAAGGTCAGGCTGCCGCCGATGGCCTCGACGAGCCCCTGGGTGAGCACGGCGCGCAACAGGGTGGTGTCCGAGCCGACGCGCGACACGAGGTCGCCGGTGCGACGGGTGTCGAACTGGCTGATCGGCAGCCGGAGCATGCGTCCGACCAGCCGGCGGCGACTCGAGAGCACGACGCCCTCGCCGGTGCGCTGCAGCAGGTAGTGCTGGAACCCGCTGATCAGGCCGGCCGCGACGACCAGCGCGACGAGCGCCCAGACGAGTGGCCCGAGCGTCGCGCCCTGCTGGACGGCCGAGATCACCTGCTGCACCAGCAGCGGCTGCCCGAGCGACGCCGCGGCGCCGAGCACGCTGAGCACGATGATGAAGGCCATGACCTTCTTGTGCTCGAACAGGTAGGGCAGCAGCTGACGGAACGTGGCGCGAGGCCCTTCGGGCTGCGGACGGCGGCCCCAGCGCGACCGGGGCGCGGCGACCGGGTCGACCCGCGCCTCCTGACCGGTGGACGTCGTCGTGCGCGCGCGTGTGTCGGAGCTCATGATGCCTCTCGTGCCGGTGACCGGCGTCGCGGTCTGCGGCGGTCGGATGTCGCGGGCGGTGCCACCGCCGGGTACGACCGTACTTCGTCCGGGTGACATCCACCTGCGTCACGACGACGGCCCGCCCCTCCGGTCAGGAGGCGCGGGCCGGCCGGAGGGGCGGCGTGCGTCCGGTCAGCCGGCCGCCTCGTAGTCGACGTCGCGGGTCTCGCGGCTGAGCACGAGCGCCACGAGGGTGAGGAGCGCCATGGACGACAGGTACAGGCCGACGAGCCAGGTGCTCCCGTCCGCCGCCGTCCAGAGTGCGACGGCGATGAACGGGGCCACGGCCGCGCCGAGGATGCTCGCCACGTTGTAGCTGATGGCCGACCCGGTGTAGCGCACGCTCGTCGGGAAGAGCTCGGGCAGCACGGCCCCCATGGGTCCGAAGGTCAGCCCCATCAGCACGAAGCCGATGATGAGCAACGCCTGCGCGCCCAGCTCGCCGGCCGCGAACAGCGGGGCGAACGTGAAGCCGAAGACGAGGATGCCCGCGGTGACGCAGATCAGCATGGCGCGGCGACCGTACCTCTCGGCGAGCGGCCCCGAGACGAGGGTGAAGATGCCGAAGAACACGACGCCGAGGATCAGCATCCACAGGAACTGCGTCCGGGGGATGCCGAGACCCGCGGGCTCGCCCGCGGCGTCGGCCGTGCCGTAGGTGAGCGTGAAGGTCGTCATCAGGTAGAAGAGCGTGTACGTGGCCAGCATGATGAACGTGCCGAGCAGCAGCGGACGCCAGCTCGTGCGGAACACGCGGGCGAGCGGCAGCGACGCGACGTTGCCCGAGTCGACGACCTTCTGGAACGCCGGCGTCTCGATCAGCTTGAAGCGCACGTACAGCCCGATGATGACGAGCACGGCGCTCGCCAGGAACGGCAGACGCCAACCCCAGCTCATGAACTGCTCTTCGGTGAGGGTCGAGTTCAGCAGCACGAAGAGGAGGTTGGCGATGATGAAGCCGATCGGTGCGCCCAGCTGGGGGAACGTGCCGTAGATCGCTCGGCGGTTCGCCGGCGCGTTCTCGGTCGCGAGCAGGGCGGCGCCGCTCCATTCGCCCCCGAGCCCGAGGCCCTGGCAGAAGCGCAGGACCACCAGGCACGCGGGGCCGGCGACCGCCCATCCGGGCGTCGTGCCGGCCGGGATGCAGCCGATGAGGACGGTCGCGATGCCCATCGTCAGGAGGGACGCCACCAGGGTGCCCTTGCGACCGATGCGGTCGCCGAAGTGGCCGAAGACGACCGAGCCGACGGGCCGGGCGACGAACGCGACGCCGAAGACGGCGAACGAGGCGAGGCGCGCGACCGCGGGGTCGTCGTTGGCGAAGAAGATCGTCGGGAAGACCAGCACGGCGGCGGTCGCGTAGACGTAGAAGTCGTAGAACTCGATCGAGGTGCCGATGAGGCTCGCGACGATGACGCGCGAGCGCTTGTTGGTGGCGGGGGTGGACGACGTCGACGGGTCGACGGTGGGGGCAGACACGGGGGCACTCCGAGGCGGGTCGAGGGCCCGGCGGACGTCGACGACCGGGCGCGTGATGCGGCGCAACGGATCGGACGGAGGCGCGGTGCAGGGATCTGCTGCTCGCTCGGCCGGGAAAGACGGGAGCCGCTCGTGACGGCTGTCGCCCATCCTACCCCGGCTGTACCCCGTGTCGTCCCCCGGGAGGTCGGTCCGGACGCCGGGGTCGGCGTCGCCGGCCGGTGACGCGGTCAGTCGTCGGCGCCGAGGTGGCCGGGCAGCTCGTGCCCCATGCGGTCGCGCTTGGTGTCGAGGTAGCCCTCGTTGAAGGCCCCGACCCCGACGACGAGCGGCACGAGCTCGGTCACGTCGATGCCGTGGTCTTCGAGCTGGCGTCGCTTCTCGGGGTTGTTGCTCAGCAGCCGCACGCGCGTCAGCCCCAGGTCGCGGAGCACGTCCGCCGCCGCCCCGTAGTCGCGGGCGTCGGCCGGCAGGCCGAGGGCGAGGTTGGCGTCGAGCGTGTCGAGGCCGTCCTCTTGCAGGCGGTAGGCGCGCAGCTTGTTGACGAGGCCGATGCCCCGGCCCTCGTGCCCGCGCAGGTAGACCACGACGCCGCCGTGGTCCCGGATGGTGTCGAGCGCCGCGTCCAGCTGCGGGCCGCACTCGCACTTGAGCGAGCCGAACGCCTCGCCCGTCAGGCACTCGGAGTGCACGCGGACCAGGGCGCCGTCCGCCGGGGGGAGGCCCGTCGGATCGCTCGCGATGACCGCCACGTGGTCGGCCCCCGTGACGGTGTCACGGTAGGCGCGCATGCGGAACGTGCCGTGGCGGGTGGGGACGGTGGTCTCGACCTCGAACGAGACCTGGGACGGTGCGGCAGGGGTGGTGGTCATGCGTGCCTCCTGGAGGTGTCGCGGGCGACGACCACGAGGTCGTCGCCGAGGGTGCGCGCCTCGGTGACGCGCAGTCGTCGTTGCCGGTCGATGTGGTCGACGCCGAGGTCGTCGAGGGCGGTGCGCGGGCCGCCCAGCAGGGTCGGTGCGAGGTAGACGAGGTAGTCGTCGACGAGTCCGAGTCGGACGAAGGCGCTCGCGACGGTCGGCCCGCCCTCGACGAACACGCTGCGGACTCCCCGGCTGCCCAGGTCGTCGAGGACGGCCTCGAGGTCGCGCGTGCCGGTCTCGACGAGGCCCCGCGGGTGCCTGCGGAGGGCCGCGTTGGCCGGGACGGCGCGGGTGCCGACGACGACGGGCAGGGGTTGCGCGGGCGACAGCTCGCCGGCGTCGCCCCGGGCGGTCAGGCTCGGGTCGTCGGCCAGCACGGTGCCCGTGCCCACGAGGATCGCGTCGTGGGCGGCCCGCCGTTCGTGGACGTGCTGACGGGCGGCCGTGCCGGTGATCCACCGGCTGCTGCCGTCGGCGGCGGCGGCTCGCCCGTCGAGGCTGGACGCCCACTTCAGGGTGACGAAGGGTCGGCCCGTGCGTGCCGTCACCAGCCAGCGGCGTGCCATCTCGGAGGCCTCGTCGGCGAGCACGCCGCCGATCACGTCGACGCCCGCCCGTCGGAGCCTCTCGGCGCCGCCGCCGGACGACGCGCCGGGGTCGTCGACGGCGTGCACCACCCGGGCGACGCCCGCCTCGATCAGGGCGACGCTGCAGGGACCGGTGCGGCCGACGTGGTCGCAGGGCTCGAGCGAGACCACGGCCGTCAGGCCGCGCGCCTCGCCGGGGGCCAGGTGGGACAGGGCGTCGACCTCGGCGTGGGGCGTGCCCGCGCCGCGGTGCCACCCCTCGGCCGCGGTGCTGCCGTCGGGGCGGAGGAGGACGCAGCCCACCTGGGGGTTGACGCCGCGCTCGGGCCCGCGGCGCGCGAGGACCACCGCTCGGCGCATCGTGCGCTCGAGCAGCTCGCGATCGGTCGCGTCGGTGCTCACGGTGCCTCCGGGAGGGAACGGTCACGCGCCAGGGCGTGCGGGTCGGGGGATGGTCTGCGGACGCCGTCTCCGGCGTCGCCGACGGACTCAACGCCGTCGGCGTCGCGGTATTCCGCCGGTCGGCCCGGACCGGCCGACCGGCCGCCCAGGTCGGGCCAGCCCGGTCGCGCCGACCGCTCGTCGCCGGGACGGAGCCGGGCCTTCCAGCAGAGGGGACGTCCGCCGTCGCGACCCGGGTGCAGGCCCGGGCCGACCCCCTGGTAGGTGAAGCCGACGTGCCGGGCCACGGCGGCGGAGGCGTCGTTGCCGACGTAGCCCTCCCAGAAGAGCTCTCGCAGTGCTCCGCCCTCGAAGGCCCAGTCGGCCACCAGGCTCAGCGCGCCGGTCATGAGGCCCCGGCCCCTCGAGGCCGGTGCCGTCCAGAAGCCGACGTCGGACGACCGCAGCCGCACGCTGATGATGCCTTCGAGCAGACCGGAGCCCGGTCGTCGCAGGCCCCAGGTGAACTCACGACCGGTGGCCCAGCCGTCGTCGACGATGCGCCGGAGGAAGAACTCGGCGTCCGACCGGTCGTACGGCACGGGGACCGTGGTGAACCGCCGCAGGGTCTCGTCCTGGCAGGCGTCGACGATCGCGGGCACGTCGGCCGCGCTCGGCGCCAGCAACTCGAGGGTCGGTGACGCGAGCACGAACGGCAGCACGGTCAGGCCTTGCGGACGAAGCCGATGCGGTCGTACACGGTGTCGATCGTGACCTGGGCGATCTCGTTCGCACGGTCGGCGTTGACCGCGAGGATGCGATCGAGCTCCGCCGGGTCGTCGAGCAGTTCGAGTGCCCGGGCGCGGACCGGCGCGAACGTCTCGACGACGGCTTCCGCCGTGTCTTTCTTCAGGTCGCCGTAGCCGCGGCCGACGTAGCGCTCCTCGAGGTCGGCGACGCTGTCGCCCGAGAACGACGAGAGGATCGTGAGCAGGTTCGAGACGCCCGCCTTCGAGCCGCGGTCGAAGCGGATCTCGCGCTCGGCGTCGGTGACGGCCGACTTGATCTTCTTGGCGGTGCGGCTCGGCTCGTCGAGCATCCACACGACGCCCGAGTCGGTCGTCGCCGACTTGCTCATCTTCGACTCGGGGGACTGGAGGTCGTAGATGCGCGCCGACTCTTTCTGGATCGTCGCCTCGGGCACGACGAACGTCTCGCCGAAGCGCGAGTTGAACCGGGTCGCGAGGTCGCGCGTCAGCTCGACGTGTTGTCGTTGGTCGTCACCGACCGGCACCGTCTCGGCCTGGTAGAGCAGGATGTCGGCGGCCATCAGCGTGGGGTAGGCGAAGAGGCCCAGCGAGGCCGCGTCGGAACCCTGCTTGGCCGCCTTGTCCTTGAACTGGGTCATGCGGCTGGCCTCGCCGAAGCCGGTCAGCGTGTTCAGCACCCAGGCCAGCTGGGTGTGGGCCGGCACGTGCGACTGGATGAACAGGGTCGACCGCGACGGGTCGATGCCCGCCGCGATGTACTGGGCGGCCGTCCCTCGGATCTGCGCCCGCAGCGCGGCAGGGTCTTGCGGGACGGTGATGGCGTGCAGGTCGACGACGCAGAAGAGGGCGTCGTGCGTGGTCTGCAGGGACTTCCACTGCTGGAGCGCACCGATGTAGTTGCCGACGTGGAGGGAGTCGGCGGACGGCTGCATTCCGGAGAAGAGGCGGGGCTTGGTCATGTGGTCCTCGGTGGGGTGGTGCGACACGGGGGAGGTGCGAGACAGGGGAGGTGCGAGGCGGGGCGGCGCAGGACGGGGAGGCGCGGTTCAGAGACGGTAGTCGACGACGACCGGCGCGTGGTCGGACCACCGCTGGTCGTAGGCGGCGGCGCGGTCGACGACGTAGTGCTCGACGGCGTCGGCGAGCGACGGGGTCGCGAGCTGGTAGTCGATGCGCCAACCGGTGTCGTTGTCGAAGGCCTGGCCTCGCCAGGACCACCACGAGTAGGGCCCCTCGACCTCGCCCGCGAACCGTCGGCCCACGTCGACCCAGCCGAGGCCCTCGCCGCCGGTGCCGTCGACGGTCTCGACCTGCTCGCCCGCCGGGCCGAGGAACCGGTCGAAGTACGACCGTTCGCGGGGCAGGAAGCCGGCGCGCTTGACGTTGCCCTTCCAGTTCTTGATGTCGAGCTCGCGGTGCCCGACGTTGAGGTCGCCGGTGACCACCGAGAGCTCGTTGTGCGCCGCGAGCTCGGGCAGCCTGGCCGACATCGCGTCGAGGAACTTCCACTTCTCGTCTTGCTTGGGGGTGTCGACCTCGCCCGAGTGGACGTACGTGCTGACCACGGTCACGACGGTGCCGTCGATCTCGTAGTCGGCCTCGAGCCAGCGGCCGGCGCTGTCGAAGTCGTCGGGGCCGAGCTCGACCCGGTGCACGTGGGCCTTGCCCCGGCTCGCGATCGCGACGCCGGCCCGGCCCTTGGCGGTCGCCGGGTCGTGCACGACGTTCCACTCGGGGCCGAGCAGGCCCTCGAGGTCGTCGGTGGACGCGCGGACCTCTTGCAGGGTGAGGACGTCGACGTCGCGTGCCGACAGCCAGTCGCCCATGCCCTTGCGGAACGCGGCGCGGACGCCGTTGACGTTGACGGTGGCGAGACGGAGGCGCGTGGACATGGGCTCCAGACTAGCGGCGGGCACCGTCACGGGGCTCGACCGGGAGGCCGGGGGGCGGGACGTCGGGCGGGTCGCCCGGGCGCACGGCCCGCAGCGACCGCGCGAGCAGGCCGCGGGCGCCGGTGACGAGACGGCCGCGACGCGACCGGGCCCGCGCCTCCTCGGCCAGGCGGTCCTCTTCGAGGCGGCGCAGGCGCTCGGCCTCCTGGTGCGGGTCGGCGTGCACGCCGAGGTCGTCCATGCCGACGGCGATCCAGCCCGCGCTGAGCAGCAGCACCTGGCAGAGCAGGTTGATGACGACCAGCAGGCCGACGATCGCCGCGAACGAGGCCACCAGGGGGTTCGACCCCGTGCTCCGCAGCACGACGCCTCCGACCAACGTCAGCGAGACGAAGCCGGCCGCCCCGATGACGGCCCCCGAGAGCAGCCGTCGGAAGGGGATGTGCAGCCCGGCCAGCACGCGGAAGAGCACGGCCAGCACGGCGGTCTCGAAGACGAAGACGAGCAGCACGCCGACCACGCGGAGGGTCGTCTCGCCGAGCAGCGACCGCACCGGGACGCCCACCCCGGACAGCAGGCCCGAGACCGCCGTGGTGCTCAGCAGCGAGAGCGTCGCCGACACGACGACGGCGGCTCCGAAGGCGAGCGCCAACCCGAGGTCGCGCACGATCAGCCGCCCCAGGGGCGTGACCGGCTGCGGTGCCCGGAACACGATGCGCACGCAGTCGCGCATGCTGCCGAGCAGCGTGATGGACGACACGAGCAGGCCGACGAGGGCCACGGCGCCGGTCCAGCCGAAGACCGACGCGTCGAGCAGCAGCCCGGGGTCGACGACGCCCGTGCCGTCGGCGTCCTGGATGAGGCCGGGGACGGCCGACCGGATGAAGACGATCAGCTCGTCGCGCAGCAGGACGTCGCCCGAGACGACGAAGCCCGCCACCGAGAAGCCCACCCAGAGCGCCGCGAAGAGCGCGAACAACGCCTGGTAGGTCAGCCCCGCCGCCAGCAGCGGCCCCTTCGACGTGACGTGCCGGGCCAGCACCCGGGTCGGTCGCGACCCCACGACGCGCGACCCGGCCCGACGGGCCCGCGCCGAGGGGCGGACGGCCGAGGAGGCGCGGGCCGCCTCGACCGGGTCGGGCGTCGGTCGTCGGGTCCACGGCGCGCGCATGCGTCCAGGGTACGGGGGCCGGTCCGTCCGCCGGGGCGTCCGGACCGACGCCGCGGCGACCCGCCTGATCGGCACGGACCGGACGCCCGGGCGATCCGTCTACGATGGACCGACCGTGAGCGTGCCCGGCGTCCTGCCGCACGTCTCCACCATCGAGACTCGAAGAGGTTCACCGTGGCACTACAGGGCGTTGGCGTCGGACGTGGAGTGGCCGTCGGCCCCGTCAAGAAGATGCCCGATCCGCTGCCCGAGCCGGGCACCGACCCCCGGACGGCCGACGCGGCCCTCGAGTACGACGGCGTGCTCAAGGCCCTGTTCGCGGTCGCGGCCGACCTCACCGCGCGGGGCGAGAAGGCCGGTGGCGAGGCCAAGGACGTCCTCGACGCGCAGTCGCTGATGGCCCAGGACCCCACCCTCACCGACGACGTGAAGGCCCGCATCGACGACGGCCGCACGGGCGAGCGCGCCGTGCACGAGGCGTTCGCCGCCTTCCAGGACCTCCTGATCGGCATGGGCGGCTACATGGCCGAGCGGGCGACCGACCTCGGCGACGTGGCGCAGCGCGTCATCGCCGCGCTGCGCGGCGTCCCGGCTCCCGGCGTGCCCGAGAGCGACACCCCGTTCGTGCTCGTCGCCCCCGACCTGGCGCCGGCCGACACCGCCCTGCTCGACCTCGACAAGGTGCTCGCCCTCGTCACCCGTGACGGCGGGCCCACCTCGCACACCGCCATCCTCGCCCGGTCGAAGTCCATCCCCGCGATCGTCGGCGTGACCGGCGCCCTCGACCTCGTCGACGGCACCGTGGTCGTCGCGGACGCCGCGAGCGGCGTCGTCACGGTCGACCCGTCGCCCGACGAGGTCGCCGAGGCCGAGAAGCGCATCGCCGACCGGGCGGCCGCGGCCGCGGCGCCCCTGACCGACGGCGCCCTCGCCGACGGCCACGCCGTCCCGCTCCTCGCGAACCTGGGAGCACCGGCCGAGGCCGCGGGGGCGATCGAACTGGGCGCCGAGGGCGTCGGCCTGTTCCGCACCGAGTTCCTCTTCCTCGGCAACTCGTCCGCGCCGACCGTCGAGAGCCAGACCAGCAGCTACACCGCGTTGCTCGAGGCCTTCCCCGGCAAGAAGGTGGTCGTGCGCGCCCTCGACGCCGGCGCCGACAAGCCGCTGAGCTTCCTGAACGACGCCCACGAGGAGAACCCGGCCCTGGGCCTGCGCGGCCTGCGGGCCCTCCGCGTCAAAGAGGACATCCTCCGCGACCAGCTGACCGCCCTCGCGGCGGCCCAGGCCGCGACGACCGCCGACCTCTGGGTCATGGCCCCGATGGTGAGCGACGCCGAAGAGACCGAGTACTTCGTCACGCTGGGCCGCGAGCTCGGGCTCAAGACGGTCGGCGTGATGGCCGAGGTGCCCTCGCTCGCCGTGCTCGCCGACCAGATCTTCGCGTCCGCCGACTTCGTCAGCGTCGGCACCAACGACCTCACGCAGTACACGATGGCGGCCGACCGCATGCTCGGGTCCGTGGCGGCCTACCAGGACCCGTGGCACCCCGCCGTCCTGCGCCTGGTGAAGTCCTTGGGCGACGCCGGGGCCGCGGCGGGCAAGCCCGTCGGCATCTGCGGCGAGGCGGCGGCCGACCCGCTGCTCGCCGTCGTGCTCGTCGGCCTCGGGGCGACGACCCTCTCGATGACGCCGGCCGCGCTCGCCGACGTGCGGCTCGAGCTGTCGCGCTACACGCTCGACCAGGCGCGCGAACTCGCGACCGCCGCCGTCGCGGCCACCACGGCAGCCGGGGCGCGGGCCGCGGCCGAGGCCGTCACCGTCTGAGCTGACGGGCGGGCCCGACACGGGCCCGTCCGGACCGGCGGGCCCGTTCGGACCGGCGGCCGCACCCGGATCGCCGGCGCCGCTCGCGTCGACGGGTCGGCTCCTGTCGGCGGTTCCGTTCCGGTCGCCGATCCGTCCTGGACGTCGACCCGTTCCGGTCGTCGGGCCGCGTCAGCGGCCCGAGACCTCGGCTCGCCGCTCGTCCAGGTGGTCGGCGAGTTCGCCCCACGCCACGACCGCGTCGCGGATCGCTCCGGCGGCGTCGTCGTCGAGCACCGACACGAGGCCGCGCGGGTCGTCGACCAACACGAGCGTGCTCGACCGCGACAGGACCGCGTACGACGACGAGCGGTCGCCGACGGGGGCGTTCGTGCCCCGCAGCTCGAGGTGCAGGCGGCCCGACGACCGCGTGAGGCGGGCCCGCACGGGGTCGCCGTCCGACGCGAAGAACTCGGCCAGCGCCTCCCGGTCGTCCGAGAGCACGTCGCGCTCCCAGCCGGTCTCGGCGAGCCGCGAGTCCGCTCCGGCGACCGACTGCCAGAGGACGACCGACCGCTCGGTCGGCGAGGCTCCGGGTCGCAGGCCGAACCGCGCCTCCAGGTTGTCGGCGACGGCGGCCGCGACCGCGGCACGGTCGACCGACGGAGGCGGGTCGAGCCTGTCGACGACCACCGAGACGACGGCGTCCAGCTCGCGGGGCCAGGTCGAGACGCGGGTCTCGTCGAGCAGGCGGTCGTGCTCGCCCGAGACGAGGGCCTTCTCGACGAGCTCGTCGAGTCGGGCCAGGGCGCGCCCCGTCGCACGGTCGACGGCCGGACGCACCGGCGGCCGCGTCCGGAGGGCGGCCGAGAAGGCACGTCGACGTTCACGCTGGTCGACGGGCCGCTCGCCGTTGCGGTAGGGGCGACGCCTCACGAGATCGGCCGGGGGACGACCGCGAGGGGCCGTCGATCGAGACGTCGGACGTCGTCCATGGCGTGCCTCTCGGGGTCGGTGGCGATGACGGTGACCCAGCCTAGGCCGCTCGGGCCACCTCGGGCCGCGCACGTCCGAGTCCGCCGTGCATCCGGTCACGGCGGCCGAGCACGGAGCAGAATCGACGGGTGGGCACCCCTATCCGACACCCGTTGGTCGACGCGATCTCGTCGCGAGCGGTCCGTGTCGACAGCAGGGCCCGCGTCGTCCGGCTGAGCCGTCCGCTCGCCGACCTCCTCGGCCGACCCGCGACGGGGCGCCGGGTCGTGCTCGTCACGAGCGAGCGGTCACGACTGACCGTCGGCCTGCGGGCGGCCCTGGTGGCTGCCGGGGGAGTCTGGGTGGTCCACGACGACGCCGACCGCCTGCGCGACGGTCTGACCGGCGTGCCCTACGACGGCGTCGACGCCGCGGCCGCCGAGGTCGACGCGTCGACCGTCGACGTCCCCGCCGCCGAGCGGCTGCCGGTCATCGCGGACGCCGTCGACACGACCCGTCAGTTGAGCGTCGACCTCACCGTGCTGCACCGCGCGTCGCACGACACGAGCCTGGGAGGCGCGCTCGAGACCCTGGCCGGGGCCGCCTCGGGCTCCGTCCCGACCCGTTGGGGCGCGACCGAGCCGCTCGTGCACGGCTGGGATCGATGGGTCCTCACGCAGCACGCACGCCATGAGGCGCCCGAGACGGTCCGCGTCGTGGTGGAGGGTCCGCACCTGTCGGCCACCATCACCGCACGCGTCACCGACCACGGCATCGAGGAGACGACCGCCGTGACGGTCGACGTGGTCGACGGGTCCCTCGACGACGCCATCGCCCGCCTGACCGACGCCCTCGCCGAGATCGCCGGCTCGTCGCTGCCGACCTTCGCCCTCGTCATCGCCCGAGAGGGCGAGTCCGACCGGTGCGTCCGTGCCGTCACGTACCCGCCGCCGAACCCGGTCGCACTGCTGATCGGCGCCCCGTCCGTCCGCCGCCTCGGGCTCGAGCGATCCACGCTGGACGCCGAACGCCCCGTCGTCGTCGTCGGCCGCCCGCGTCTGCCCGCCTACGTGGTCCCACTCGGCGACGCCGGCACCTCGGGCTGGAACGCCCTGCATCGCACCCTCGAGGTCGTGGGACCCGAGCGGCTCGCCCAGCTCGTCGCCAGCCCGTTGCTGCAGGCCTGGGAGGAAGACCTCCACGAACTCGACCTCCTGCACGAGAGCTCGCTCGAGGGTGACGGCCCCGCCGAGGACGAGGCCTGATGCCGCGCGACATCACCATCCTGAGCCCGCACGTCTACGACCAGCTCGACCTCGTCACCGCGGCCCGCGCCGTGGACGACTCGCTCGGCGTGCGCGAGATCGACGGCGGCGACGCCCTCCAGGTGTTCGCGGCGGGCGGGGTGCCCCTGCTCACCGTGTACCAAGCGGCCGAGCTGACCGACGCGGGCGAGATCGGCCGTCTGCTGCCCGACCCGCCCACGGTGCGCCTCCCGGTCTTCTGGATCGACGCCGTCGCCCCGATGGGAGACGAGGGTGAGGTCGGCGTCTCGGTCGCGCTCCGCCTCGCGCTGGGCCTCGAGGCCGCGTGCATCGTCGAGGACGACTGACGCGTCGCCAGCACCCGAGCCGGCACGCACGAGGGCCCGACCACCGTGGTGGTCGGGCCCTCGTGCGTGAGCCGGTCGCCCGGGCAGCCGGTCTCCCGGGCTCAGGCGCGTCCGCGCAGCACGGCCTGCTTGACCTCGGCGATGGCCTGGGTCACCTGGATGCCACGGGGGCACGCCTCGGTGCAGTTGAAGGTGGTCCGGCAGCGCCAGACGCCCTCTTTGTCGTTGAGGATGTCGAGCCGCACCTGGGCACCCTCGTCGCGGGAGTCGAAGATGAAGCGGTGGGCGTTCACGATCGCGGCAGGGCCGAAGTACTGGCCGTCGGTCCAGAAGACCGGGCAGCTCGAGGTGCACGCCGCGCAGAGGATGCACTTCGTGGTGTCGTCGAAGCGCTCCCGCTGCGTGGCGCTCTGCAGGCGCTCCTTCTCGGGCTTCGACGACGCCATCAGGAACGGCTGGATCTCGCGGTACGACTGGAAGAAGGGCTCCATGTCGACGACGAGGTCCTTCTCGAGGGGCAGGCCCTTGATGGCCTCGACGTAGATCGGCTGCGAGATGTCGAGGTCCTTGATCAGCGTCTTGCAGGCCAGGCGGTTGCGGCCGTTGATGCGCATGGCGTCCGAGCCGCAGACGCCGTGGGCGCACGAGCGGCGGAACGTCAACGAGCCGTCCTGCTCCCACTTGATCTGGTGCAGGGCGTCGAGCACGCGGTCGGTCGGCAGCACCTGGACGTCGAAGTCCTGCCAGCGGGGCTCGTCGTCGACCTCGGGGTCGAAGCGTCGGATGATCAGGGTGGCCGTGAACGTGGGGACGGCGTCGGAGCCCTGGGGCGCGTTCTCGAGGACAGCGGTGCTCATGTCAGTACTTCCGTTCCATCGGCTGGTAGTTCGTGATCACGACGGGCTTGGTGTCGAGGCGGATGTGGTCGCCGGCCAGCGACGAGTGCGCGTCGCCGGTCAGGTACGCCATGGTGTGGACGAGCCAGTTGGCGTCGTCGCGGGTGGGGTGGTCCTCCCGGAAGTGCCCGCCCCGGCTCTCCTGCCGCGACCTCGCCGAGTAGACGACGACCTCGGCCAGGTCGAGGAGGAAGCCCAGCTCGATCGCTTCGAGGAGGTCGGTGTTGAAGCGCTTGCCCTTGTCCTGCACCGAGATGTTCTTGAACCGCTCGCGCAGGTCGGCGATGACGTGGGTGACCTCGTCGAGCGTCTCTTCGGTGCGGAACACCTGGGCGTTGCGGTCCATGCTGTCCTGCAGCTCTTTCCGCAGCGTGGCGATGCGCTCGGTGCCGGTCGCGTTGCGGACGTCCTCGACGAGGCCGCGGACGAAGGCGGCCGGGTCGTCGGGGAGCGGCACGAAGGGGGCGTCCTTGACGAACTCGACGGCGTTGTTGCCGGCACGCTTGCCGAAGACGTTGATGTCGAGCAGCGAGTTGGTGCCGAGGCGGTTCGAGCCGTGCACGCTGACGCAGGCGCACTCGCCGGCGGCGTAGAGGCCCGGCACGACGGTGGTGTTGTCGCGGAGCACCTCGGCCTTGACGTTGGTGGGGATGCCGCCCATGGCGTAGTGGGCCGTCGGCAGCACGGGCACCGGTTCGGTGTAGGGCTCGACGCCGAGGTAGGTGCGAGCGAACTCGGTGATGTCGGGCAGCTTCGCGTCGATCACGGCCGGGTCGAGGTGCGTGATGTCGAGGTAGACGTAGTCCTTGTGCGGACCGGCCCCCCGGCCCTCGCGGATCTCGGTCGCCATGCAGCGGGCGACGATGTCGCGCGGTGCGAGGTCCTTGATGGTGGGAGCGTAGCGCTCCATGAAGCGCTCGCCCTCGCTGTTGCGGAGGATCGCTCCCTCGCCGCGTGCGGCCTCGCTGAGCAGGATGCCGAGACCGGCCAGGCCGGTCGGGTGGAACTGGAAGAACTCCATGTCCTCGAGCGGCAGGCCCTTGCGCCAGATGATGCCCACGCCGTCGCCGGTCAGGGTGTGCGCGTTCGACGTCGTCTTGTAGATCTTGCCGAAGCCGCCGGTGGCGAAGATGACGGCCTTGCCCTGGAACACGTGCAGGTCGCCGGTCGAGAGCTCGTAGGCGATGACGCCGGCGGGGCGTTCTTCACCGTCTATCTCGCCCATGATCAGGTCGAGCACGTAGAACTCGTTGAAGAAGTTGATGCCGTGCTTGACGCAGTTCTGGTACAGCGTCTGCAGGATCATGTGACCGGTGCGGTCGGCCGCGTAGCAGGCGCGACGGACGGGGTTCTTGCCGTGTTCGGCAGTGTGCCCGCCGAAGCGGCGCTGGTCGATCTTGCCCTCGGGCGTGCGGTTGAACGGCAGGCCCATGTTCTCGAGGTCGAGGACGGCGTCGATCGCCTCTTTCGCCAGGATCTCGGCCGCGTCCTGGTCGACGAGGTAGTCGCCGCCCTTGACGGTGTCGAAGGTGTGCCACTCCCAGTTGTCGTCCTCGACGTTCGCGAGGGCCGCCGCCATGCCGCCCTGGGCCGCACCGGTGTGCGAACGGGTCGGGTACAGCTTCGAGATCACCGCGGTGCTGGCGTTCGGGCCGGCCTCGATGGCCGCCCGCATGCCCGCACCCCCGGCCCCGACGATGACGATGTCGTGCTGGTGGTAGTGGACGCCGTCGACGACGGTGCTGGCGGAGGCGGGGGAGGGTGTGGTCACGGTTCTTTCCGGTGGGGGACGTGCGGCCGGAGGCCGGGGCGGGCGGTGGGCCGGGTGGCTAGCCGGCGGTGCAGAACGACGGCAGCAGGTCGGCCGGGGCGTTCGCGGGGCACGGGTCGAACGTGTAGATCACGAGCGTCCCGAGCACGAGCAGGACGACCGTCGACACGAGCAGCGTGACGAGCAGCACCTTGCGGACGGTGGGCTTCGAGACGTAGTCGTTGACGATCGTGCGCATGCCGTTGGTGCCGTGGATCAACGCCAGCCAGAGCAGCAGGGTGTCGTACACCTGCCAGAAGGGGCTGGCCCACTTGCCGGCGACGAAGGCGAAGTCGATGGCCTTGACGCCGCCCTCGCTCGCGAGCAGGTTGATGAAGAGGTGGCCGAAGACGAGCACGACGAGCAACAGCCCGCTGGCGCGCATGTAGATCCAGCCCCACTTCTCGTAGTTGGTGGAGCGCTGGGCCGTGCGGGCCGAGCGCGGGGCTTCGACGGTCTGGGTGGTCATGGTCCTACTCCGAGAAGACGTTCATCAGGTGGCGGGGCGCGAAGCCGGCGAACAGGACCACGGCGAGGCCGATGACGACCCAGAACATCACGCGCTGGTACTTCGTGCCCGGGCCCCAGAAGTCGATCAGGATGATGCGCAGGCCGTTCAGGGCGTGGAACAGGATCGCCGCCACGAGGCCGGTCTCGCCGAGCCCCATGATCGGGTTCTTGTAGGTGCCGATCACCGCGTTGTAGGCCTCGGGGCTGATGCGCACGAGGGCGGTGTCGAGGATGTGCACGAGCAGGAAGAAGTAGATGCTCACGCCGGTGATGCGGTGCAGCACCCACGACCACATGCCCTCGCGACCGCGGTACAGGGTGCCCGCGATCTTGCCGGGCGCCTTGGGCGCGCTGATCTTCGGCGCATCCGGTCTGCCTGCCGGTGATGCGACCGTTCCCGTCGACTGCTCAGCCATGAGCACTTCTCCTCGCGGATGAGGCGGACGACGCTCTCACTCGGTCGGTACGAGGGACAGCCGTGTCCGCTGGTGGCGTTCTCAGAACCCGTTCAGTCTACGGTCCCGTCGAGTCGGGCCGCGGCCCCGCCCCGCCGAAGTCGTTCGACGTCGAGACAAGACGGCACCCCGGCCGGCGGGGTCAGCCGACGGAGGCGCGCTCGGCCCCGTCGCGGACGGTCGCCATCGCCCGGCGGTAGTGCTCGACGAGTTCTCCGCCGAGGGCCTCCCACGTGCGTCCGACGACCGCGCGCCTCCCTGCCTCGCCGAAGCGCGCCCGGAGGTCGTCCGAGTCGACCAGCGCCCGCACGCCCCGCCGCAGCGAGTGGTCGTGGCGCGGGTCGAAGAGGAACCCGTCGACGCCGTGGCGCACCAGGTCGAGGGGCCCGCCGGCGGCCGGGGCCACGACCGGCAGTCCGCTCGCGTGGGCCTCCTGCACGGTCTGTCCGAAGGTCTCGGTCGACCCGGTGTGCACGAAGACGTCCAGCGCGGCGTACGCGTCGGCGAGGTGCTCCCCGTGCAGCGGCCCCGTGAAGACCGGGTCGAGGTGTCGCAGGCGCCGGCGGAGGGCCGGCAGCGACGGACCGCCGCCCACGACGACGAGTCGGGCCCCGCGCAGGGGCCGCAGGGCGGCGAGCCGCTCGACCTGCTTCTCGGGCGCCAGGCGTCCCACGTAGCCCACGAGCACCTGCCCGGGTGCTCCCCACGACTCACGCAGCGAGCGGACGGCCCCTCCCGACTTCCGGTTGGGGTGGAAGAGGGCCGAGTCGACCCCGCGACCCCACGTCTCGAGTCGTCGGACGCCCGCCGTCTCGAGGTCCCGCAGGGAGGCGCGCGAGGGGACCAGCGTCGTCGTCGCCTGGTCGTGGATGCGGCGCACGAGCCGCCAGGCGACGGCCGAGCCGAGACCGAGGCCGTTCGTCCCCGCGTACCGGGCGACGTCGGTCTGGAACACGGCGACCGAGGGCACGCCGAGGCGGGCGGCGGCGGCGATGGCCTGGGCTCCGAGCAGGAACGGCGAGGCGACGTGGACGACGTCCGGCCGGAACGCGGCGATGGCGGCCGCGACCTGCGGGTTCGGCAGCCCCACGGGGAACTGCCGGTAGGCGACCGAGGGCACCCGGTGCACCGGGAAGCCCGCGTAGCTCGTCGTGCCCCGACCGGCCGGCGCGACGACGAGGGCCTCGTGCCCGTGTCGAGCCAGGTGGTCGAGCACGCGCAGCACGCTGGTGGTGACCCCGTTGACGGTGGGCAGGAAGCTCTCGGTCACGACTGCGACTCGCATCGGTCCTCCTCGGACTGCTCGTGGTGCGAGCATCACCGGCGACGGTGGCGGGAGGGGAGCGGCGGAATGGAGGAGGGGCGTCGATAAGGTGAACGCATGACGATCCAGGAAAGCCTCGACCGGTTCTACAGCATCATCCCCGCCGGTGGCATCGGGTCGCGTCTGTGGCCGCTCAGCCGTGCCGACGCGCCGAAGTTCTTGCACGACCTGACCGGCAGCGGTTCGACGTTGCTCCGGGGCACCTGGGACCGCCTGGCCCCGCTGAACGGCGACCAGCGCATCATGGTCGTCACCGGTCGGGCGCACCGGGCCGCCGTCGAGTCGCAGCTGCCGGGCCTCGCCGACCACAACGTCGTCCTCGAGAGCGAGCCGAAGGACAGCACCGCCGCGATCGGCCTCGCCGCGGCGGTCCTCCGCCGCCGCGAGCCGGACGTGATCATCGGGTCGTTCGCCGCCGACCACGTCATCGCCGACACCCGCGGCTTCGCCCGGGCCGTCCGCGAGGCCATCGTCGCGGCGGACGAGGGCTACATCGCCACCATCGGCATCACCCCCACCGAACCCGCCATCGGGTTCGGCTACATCCACGTCGGCGCGCCCCTGCACATCGAGGGGGCCCCCAGCGCGCGGACGGTCGAGTCGTTCGTCGAGAAGCCCGACCTCGAGACGGCCGAGCGGTACGTCTCGGGCGGCGACTACCTCTGGAACGGCGGCATGTTCATCGCACGCGCCGACCGCCTGCTCGAGCAACTGGGTGAGACGAGCCCCGAGCTGCTGGCCGGCATCGAGGAGCTGGCCGAGGCGTGGGACACCCCGAGGCGCGGTGCCGTGGTCGACAAGGTCTGGCCGGGGCTGCAGAAGATCGCCATCGACTACACCGTGGCCGAGCCGGCCGCGGCCTCCGGCCGCCTGGCCGTCGTGCCGGGCGACTTCGACTGGGACGACGTCGGCGACTTCGCCTCCATCGCGAAGCTGCACGCCGGCGGACGCAAGAGCGACCTGGCCATCCTCGGTGAGAACGCCCGCGTGCTCGCGGACAGCTCGAGCGGCATCGTCGTGGCGAACAGCGGACGCCTCATCTCGCTCATCGGGGTGAACGACATCATCGTCGTCGACACCCCCGACGCCCTGCTCGTCACCACGACGGCCAACGCCCAGCGGGTGAAGGGCGTCGTCGACGCCCTCAAGCTCAGCGGCCGCAGCGACGTCCTCTGACCGGTCGCGTCGGGCGTCGGGGGGCCGTCGAGGTTTCGCGTTCGTTACGTCGTGGTCGCGACTGTGTAACGCCTCGGCATCACTAGCACCCCGCGGTCATCGGCGCCCGTCACAGTAGGTAACCTGTCAGCCATACCCGCCCGGCGCGCCTCGTGCCGGGCTGCACCCTGGAGGACAACTTGACTACAACTGCGCGCAAGGCCGTGCTCAGCGGCCTCGCCCTGGCGAGCACCGCCGTCATCCTGGCCGGCTGTGCCTCGGCCCCCGAGAGCGGCTCTGGCTCGACCAGCGGCGCCTCGAGCGACTTCGTCCCTTGCATGGTCTCCGACGCCGGCGGCTTCGACGACAAGTCGTTCAACCAGCTCGGCTACGAGGGCCTCAACGAGGCGGCCGACACCATCGGTGCCACCCCGAAGACCGTCGAGTCCGCCGACGAGACCGTCTACGACGCCAACCTGTCGAACCTCGCCGACCAGGGCTGCAACCTGATCGTCACGGTCGGCTTCGCGCTCGCCGACGCCACGAAGGCCGCTGCCGAGGCGAACCCGAACATCGACTACGCCACGATCGACGACGCGTCCATCACGGCCGACAACGTCCAGCCCATCACGTTCAACACCTCCGAGGCCGCGTTCCTCGCGGGCTACGCGGCGGCCAGCTACTCGAAGACCGGCGTGGTCGGCACCTTCGGCGGCATGCAGTTCCCGACCGTCACGATCTTCATGGACGGCTTCGCCGACGGCGTGAAGTACTACAACGAGCAGAAGGGCGAGGACGTCAAGGTCGTCGGCTGGGACGTCGCCTCGCAGAACGGCACCTTCACCGGTGGCTTCGAGGCCGGCACCACGGCCAAGCAGAGCGCCCAGACGCTGATCGACCAGAACGCCGACGTCATCCTGCCGGTCGGTGGCCCGATCTACCAGAGCGCCGCCGAGGCGATCCGCGACTCCGGCAAGGACGTCGTCCTGGTCGGTGCCGACAGCGACACCTACGAGACCGACAGCGCCAACAAGGACCTCTTCCTCACCTCGGTGCTGAAGGGCATCAAGCAGGCGACCGACGCGGTCGTCACGCAGGCCAGCGAGGACGAGTTCTCGAGCACCCCGTACGTGGGCACCCTCGAGAACGACGGCGTCGGCATCGCGCCCTTCCACGACTACGCCGACAAGGTCGACAGCGGCCTGCAGGACGAGCTCGACACGATCAAGGCCGGCATCATCGACGGTTCGATCACGGTCGAGTCGCCGTCGGCCCTGACGAGCTGACGAACGCACCTCCCGTCATCGATTAGCATCGACTGACCCAGGGCCGGGAGCGACGGTCACCCCGTCGCTCCCGGCCCTGTCCACGCCCGTGGGCGGGCCGCCCGATCCGGCACCGCCCGCCCTCCACCCGATTGCCTAGACCCGAGGTGTCCACCTGAGATGAAGCTCGAACTGCGGGGCATCACCAAGCGATTCGGCGCCCTGACCGCCAACGACCACATCAGCCTGACCGTCGAGCCCGGCGAGATCCACTGCCTCCTCGGCGAGAACGGGGCCGGCAAGTCCACGCTCATGAACGTGCTCTACGGCCTGTACCAGGCCGACGAGGGCGAGATCCTGCTCGACGACGCCGTCCAGCACTTCTCCGGTCCCGGCGACGCCATGAACGCGGGCATCGGCATGGTGCACCAGCACTTCATGCTCGTCCCCGTCTTCACGGTCGCCGAGAACGTCATGCTCGGCCACGAAGAGACCAGGGCCGGCGGACGGCTCGACCTCGCCGCGGCCCGCACGAAGGTGCGCGAGATCAGCGGTCGGTTCGGGTTCGACATCGACCCCGACGCCCTCGTCGAGGAGCTGCCGGTCGGCGTGCAGCAGCGGGTCGAGATCATCAAGGCCCTCTCGCGCGACGCCAAGGTGCTCGTCTTCGACGAGCCGACGGCCGTGCTGACCCCACAGGAGACCGACGAGCTGATGGTCATCATGCGTCAGCTCCGCGATGCGGGCACCGCGATCGTCTTCATCACCCACAAGCTCCGTGAGGTCCGCGAGGTCGCCACGCGCATCACCGTGATCCGCCTCGGCAAGGTCGTCGGCGAGGCCGAGCCGAGCGCCTCGAACGCCGAGCTCGCCTCGCTCATGGTCGGCCGCGCCGTCGAGCTGACCGTCCAGAAGGCGCCGGCCGAGGCCGGCGAAGCCGCCCTCGTCGTCGAGAACCTGCGGGTCGTCGACCCCATCGGGCAGGTCGTCGTCGACGACGTCTCGTTCGAGGTCCGCCGCGGCGAGATCCTCGCCATCGCCGGGGTCCAGGGCAACGGCCAGACCGAGTTGACCGAGGCGATCCTCGGCCTGCAGCCCCGCGTCGAGGGCCGGGTCGCACTCGACGGACGCGACATCACGGGCCGCAGCGTCCGCCAGGTGCTCGACGCCGGCGTCGGCTTCGTCCCCGAGGACCGCAACCAGGACGGCCTCGTCGGCGAGTTCACCGTCGCCGAGAACCTCATGCTCGACCGGTCGCAGTCGGGCCCGTTCGTGCGGCGCGGGTCGCTCAAGCTGTCCGAGCTGGCGGCGTTCGCGGTCGCCAAGGTGAAGGAGTTCGACATCCGCACCCAGGGCATCACCACCCCGGCCGGTCGCCTCTCGGGAGGCAACCAGCAGAAGGTCGTCCTGGCGCGAGAGCTCAGCCGCGACCTCCGGCTCTTCGTCGCGGCGCAACCCACCCGCGGCATCGACGTGGGCTCGATCGAGTTCGTGCACAAGCGCATCGTCGAGACCCGCGACCAGGGCGTGCCCGTCATCGTCGTCTCGACCGAGCTCGACGAGGTCGCCGCCCTCGCGGACCGCATCGCGGTGATGTACCGCGGCACCATCGTCGGCATCGTGCCGGCGGACACCCCCCGCGACGTGCTGGGGCTCATGATGGCCGGCGAGATGCCGCAGGGAACGGAGCAGGCAGCGTGACCGACGCCACGACCACCACGCAGGGGCCGGGCACGCCACCCGCCCCGTCGTCACCGGAGTCGACCGAGGGACGCGGCTCGCGCCTCCTGCGAGAGATCACGACCGGCAACGCCGCCATCTCGGTGCTCGCCGTCGTGCTCGCGCTCGTCGTCTCGGGCCTGTTGATCGGGTTCACCGACACGACCGTCCAGGGCACGCTGGGCTACTTCTTCTCGCGTCCGGCCGACTTCTTCCAGGCGTTCTGGACGTCGGTCGGCGGGTCGTACTCGTCGCTGTTCCAGGGCGCGATCTACAACTTCCGGGTCGACGGCTTCGCGGCGGGCATCCGCCCCCTGACCGAGACGCTCAACTACGCCGTGCCCCTGATCGCCGCCGGCCTCGGCGTCGCCGTGGCTTTCCGCGTCGGCCTGTTCAACATCGGCGCCCGCGGTCAGATGCTCATGGCGTCGGCTGCCGCCGGGTGGGTGGGCTTCTCGTTCCACCTGCCCCTGGCCGTGCACCTGCCGCTCGCCCTCGCGGCCGGCATCGCCGCGGGTGCGCTCTGGGGCGGCATCGTCGGTCTGCTGAAGGCCCGCACCGGCGCCCACGAGGTGATCCTCACGATCATGCTCAACTACATCGCCTTCTACCTGCTGGCCTTCATGCTGCGGACCCAGGGCCTGCTGCAGGCCCCGGGCAGCGCGAACCCGAAGTCGCCCGCGACGCTCGACACGGCGATCCTGCCCGACCTGTTCGGTTCGCGGTACAACCTCAACTGGGGCTTCGTGCTGGTCGTCGTCATCACCGCGGTCGTCTGGTGGTTGATCAACCGGTCGACGCTGGGCTTCCGGTTCCGGGCCGTGGGCGAGAACCCGCACGCCGCGCGCACGGCGGGCATGAACGTCAAGAACATCTACCTCTACGCGATGCTCATCTCGGGCGCCCTGGCGGGCGTCGCGGGTTCGACGCAGGTGCTCGGCACGCTGACCAGCGGCTTCACCTCGGGCATCGACGCGGGCATCGGCTTCGACGCCATCACCGTGGCGTTGCTCGGTCGGTCACGGCCCTGGGGCGTGTTCGGCGCCGGCGTCCTGTTCGGCGCGCTCAAGGCCGGTGGGTACTCCATGCAGGCCGCGAACGGCGTGCCGATCGACATCGTGCTCGTCGTGCAGTCCCTCATCGTGTTGTTCGTGGCCGCGCCCCCGCTGGTCCGAGCGATCTTCCGTCTGCCGGCCCCGGGCGTCCGCCCGGTGCGCAAGGCCTCGACCAAGGAGGCGGTGGTCACCAAGTGAGCACGCTCACCCCCGACACCGCGGTCCCCGCCGCGCCGTCGCCCGACCTGGCCCGGGCCTCGACCCGCAGCCTCAAGGCCCCGATCGCCTTCGCGATCTTCACCGTCGTCGCGGCGGTGCTGTTCGTCGGCCTGGCCCGTGACGGCGAGAGCACCTTCCGGCTCTCGACCGCCACGGACTTCTTCGCCCTGCCCGACGCCGTCCTCCCGTCGACCGTCACCGGGGTCGTGCTCACGGTGCTGCTGGCCGTGATCACCGTCGTCGCGGTCCTCCGGGCCGTGCGCTACGAGAAGGTGCCGATCTGGCTGGTCGCCGTCTTCGGCGTGCTCTTCCTGCTGGGCTTCCTCACGTGGGCGAGCGCCGGCCAGACGATCCCGGTGCCGGGTCTGCTGCTCGGTGCCCTGGCGCTCAGCACGCCGCTCATCTTCGGCGCCCTCGGCGGCGTGATCAGCGAGCGCGTGGGCGTCGTCAACGTGGCGATCGAGGGTCAGCTGCTGGCCGGCGCCTTCGTCTCGGCGACGATCGCCTCGGCGACCGGGTCGGCCTACGTCGGCCTGGTCGGCGCCATGATCGCCGGCGTGCTCGTGTCGATGGTCCTCGCCGTCTTCAGCATCCGCTACATCGTCGACCAGGTCATCGTGGGCGTCGTCCTCAACGTGCTGGTGACCGGCCTGACGAGCTTCCTGTACTCGCAGGTGCTGTCGAAGTCCGACTCGCTCAACCGCGGCGTGCGCTTCCCGCAGCTCGACGTCCCCGTCCTCAGCCAGATCCCCATCGTCGGCCCGGTCTTCTTCCGTCAGACGATCATCGTGTACCTGATGTACGTCGCGATCGCGGTCGTCTTCTACGGTCTGTTCCGCACCCGTTGGGGGCTGCGCCTCCGGTCGGTCGGCGAGCACCCGCAGGCGGCCGACACGGTGGGCATCAAGGTCAACGCCACCCGGTTCTGGAACGTCTCGCTCGCCGGTGCCGTCGCCGGTCTCGGCGGCGCCTACTTCACCCTCGGCTCGCTCGGCAACTTCCAGAAGGAGATGACGGCGGGCGCGGGCTTCATCGCCCTGGCGGCCGTCATCTTCGGCCGGTGGGACCCCATCCGGGCCACGCTCGCCGCGCTGCTGTTCGGCTTCGCGAGCAACCTGCAGAACGTGCTCGGGGCCATCGGCTCGCCGGTGCCGAGCGAGTTCATGCTCATGCTGCCGTACGTCGTGACGATCTTCGCGGTCGCCGGCCTGGTCGGGCAGTCCCGGGGCCCGGCGGCCTCCGGCAAGCCCTACGTCAAGTCGTGACGGGCCGCAGCAGCGCGTCGGTCGTCGCCGAGACCGACTGGGACGCCCTCCGCGAGGCGGCCAGGGCCGCCATGCGCAAGGCCTACGTGCCGTACTCCCGCTTTCCGGTGGGCGCCGCCGCCGTCACCGACGACGGGCGGATCGTCTCGGGCTGCAACGTCGAGAACGCGTCGTACGGCATCACCCTGTGCGCCGAGTGCTCGCTCGTGTCCGACCTCGTGATGTCGGGTGGCGGCCGTCTGGTCGCCTTCGCCTGCGTCGACGGCAACGGCGGGGTGCTGATGCCCTGCGGTCGGTGCCGCCAACTGCTCTACGAACACTCCGACGAGGCCATGGTGCTCGACACCGTGTCGGGCTTCAAGACCATCGACGAGGTCATCCCCGACGCGTTCGGGCCGCGGCAACTCGAGGCGTACCGCGCCTCGCAGGGCTGACCCGCGCCTCCTCGTCCGTCCCGGACGCGACCTCGTGGTCGCGCCGCCGCACCACCGATCGCACCACCGCAAGGAGCCCCACCGTGACCCAGAACGCCGTCGAACCCTTCGACACCGTCGACCTCATCCGCGTCAAGCGCGGCGGGGGCGCCCTCGGCACCGAGCAGATCGACTGGCTGATCGACGCGTACACCCGGGGCTACGTCGCCGACGAGCAGATGTCGGCACTGACGATGGCGATCTTCCTGAACGGCATGGAGCGTCGCGAGATCCGCGACATGACCATGGCGATGATCCGCTCGGGCGAGACGATGGACTTCACCGGGCTCGGCAAGACGACCGTCGACAAGCACTCGACCGGCGGGGTGGGCGACAAGATCACCCTGCCGCTCGCACCGCTGGTGGCCTCGTTCGGCGTGGCCGTCCCGCAGCTCTCGGGCCGCGGTCTCGGCCACACGGGCGGCACGCTCGACAAGCTCGAGTCGATCCCGGGCTGGCAGGCCTCGATCTCGAACGAGCGCATGCGCGAGATCATGGCCGACAGCGGAGCCGTGGTCTGCGCCGCGGGGTCGGGCCTCGCTCCCGCCGACGGCAAGCTCTACGCGCTGCGTGACATCACGGGCACGGTCGAGGCCATCCCGCTCATCGCGTCGTCGATCATGAGCAAGAAGATCGCCGAGGGCACCGCGGCCCTCGTGCTCGACGTCAAGTTCGGGTCGGGCGCCTTCATCCAGGACGTCGAGCGGTCGCGCGAGCTGGCCCGCACGATGGTCGACCTCGGCACCGACGCCGGGGTCGCGACCACGGCCCTGCTGACCGACATGAACGTGCCGCTCGGCCTGACCATCGGCAACGCCCTCGAGGTGCGCGAATCGGTCGAGACCCTCGCCGGTGGCGGGCCCGCCGACATCCGCGAGCTGACCGTCGCGCTCGCCCGCGAGATGCTGACCCTCGCGGGTCGCCCGGACGCCGACGTCGAGGCCGCCCTCGACGACGGCCGCGCCATGGACGCCTGGAAGCGCATGATCCGTGCCCAGGGCGGCGACCCCGACGCCGCCCTGCCGACCGCCCGCGAGACGCACGTCGTCACCGCCTCGGGCACCGGCTACCTCACCGAGCAGCACGCGCTGCCGTTCGGCATCGGTGCCTGGCGCCTCGGTGCCGGTCGGGCCCGCAAGCAGGACCCGGTGCAGGCGGCCGCGGGCATCGAGCTGCACGCGAAGCCCGGCGACCGCGTGACCGAGGGGCAGCCGCTCTTCACGCTGCACACCGACGAGCCCGGGCGTTTCGAGCGTGCGCTCGAGGCCGTCGACGGCGCGTGGACGATCGGCGACGAGGCTCCGGCGGCGCGCACCATCGTCGCCGAGCGGATCGGCTGAGCGGGCTCGCCCGACGCACGTCCCACCGGCACCGCGCCTCCGTCCAGGAGGCGCGGTGCCGGTTCTCGTGGCGCACCCGCCCCTCTCGTGGCGCGCGTCCAGAGTCGTCGGCCGGACCGCTAGTAGGTTGGGGGCATGAGCGCTCCCGACAAGGACTACCGGCTGCCGAACGGGGGCCCGCGCCTCGCGGCCCTGCCCAAGGTGTCGTTGCACGACCACCTCGACGGGGGCCTCCGACCCGAGACGGTCGTCGAGCTGGCGCGCGAGGCCGGCGTCGAGCTGCCCGCCTCCGAGCCCGAGGGTCTTCGCCGGTGGTTCGTCGAGAACGCCGACTCCGGCAACCTGGTCGACTACCTCGCGACCTTCGAGCTGACCGTCGCCGTCATGCAGACCGCCGACCAGCTCACGCGCGTCGCCCACGAGTTCGTCCTCGACCTGGCGGCCGACGGGGTCGTCCACGCCGAGGTGCGCTGGGCCCCCGAACAGCACCAGCGTCAGGGGCTCACGCTCGACCAGGCCGTCGAGGCGGTCCAGGCGGGCTTCACGTCGGCCGTGAGCGCGCTCGCGTCCGACGGCCACCAGATCTCGGTGGGCCAGATCCTCAGCGCACTCCGTCACGGCGACCGGTCGCTCGAGATCGCCCAGCTCGCCGTCCGCCACCGCGAGTCGGGCGTGCTCGCCTTCGACATCGCCGGGCCCGAGGCCGGGCACCCCGCCGCCGACCACCGGGTCGCCTTCGACCTGCTGGCCCGCGAGTTCATGCCGGTCACCGTGCACGCGGGCGAGGCCGACGGTCTCGACAGCATCCGCGGTGCCCTCCTCGACGGGCGGGCGCTGCGCCTCGGGCACGGCGTCCGCATCGCCGAAGACATCCGCGTCGTCGCGAGCAAGGGTGCCGCGACCACGGTCGAGATCGGGCCCGTCGCGTCGTGGGTGCGCGACCGCGAGATCCCGCTCGAGCTGTCGCCCCAGTCGAACCTGCAGACCGGTGCGATCGCCGCCTGGGGCACCGACCTCGACGACCACCCCTTCGACCTGCTCTACCAGCTCGGCTACGGCGTCACGGTGAACACCGACAACCGCCTGATGAGCGACACCAGCCTGTGCAAAGAGCTCGCCCTGCTCAGCCAGGCCTTCGACTACGACCTCGACGACCACGAGACGTTCCAGCTCAACGCCGCGGCGTCGTGCTTCCTGCCCCTCGAAGAGCGCGAGGCGCTGGCCGACCGCATCACGGCCGGCTTCGAGGGGGCCTGAGCATGCCGCTTCCGCCGCTGCCCGACGAAGCCGTCGTCATCGGCGCACACGTCGCCGACTGGCGTGAGGCCGTCCACGTCGCCGGCCGCGCGCTCGTCGACTCCGGTGCCGCCCACGAGGGCTACGGCGACGAGATGGTCCGCATGATCGACGAGCACGGCCCCTACGTCGTCATCGCCCCGGGGCTGGTGCTCGCGCACGCGCGTCCCGGCGACGCCGTCGTGCGCGACGGCCTCGCGGTCGTCACCCTCGCCGAACCGGTGCCGTTCGGCCACCCCCACAACGACCCGGTCAGCGTCGTCCTCGGCCTGGCGATCGTCACCGTCGGGGGTCACCTCGAATCGATCGCCGACCTGGCCAACGTCTTCAACGAGGCGTCCGTCATCCCCGCCCTCGCAGCCGCCACCTCGGTCGACGAGGTGCGCCGGCTGATGGGCGTCCCCGCCTGATCCGCCCCCGACAGATCGAGACACCCCCATGAAGATCGTCACCATCTGCGGCGCCGGCATCGGCAGCAGCGGAATCCTCAAGGTCAACGCCGAGCGCGTCCTGGCCAAGCTCGACATCGAGGCCGACGTGGTCGCCGCCGACATCGGCTCGATCGCGTCCGTCGGCGACGACGCGCAGGTCATCCTCACCTCGGCCGAGTTCGTCGAGGCGATCGGCTCGACCTTCGCCGACGTCATCGTGATCCGCAACCACTTCGACCAGGCCGAGCTCACCGAGAAGCTGCAGAAGTCGCTCGGCTGAGTCCGCGACGTGAGAGACCCCGGAGGCGCGACCTGCGCCTCCGGGGTCTCTCACGTCGTCGGGGCGGTCGCCGCCCCGGGCGTCAGGCCAGCAGCTCGCGCATGCCGGCGTCGAGGTCGGCCACGGCCGCCTCGGCGGCGGCCCGCCGGGCGACGGCGTCGCCCTCGGTGCTCGACGCGTCGATGTAGACCTTGAGCTTGGGCTCGGTGCCGCTCGGCCGGACGATGACCCGGGAGCCGTCGGTCAGCCAGTACCGCAGCACGTCGCCGGCGGGGAACGACCCGAATCCGTCGCGGAAGTCGTCGACGTGGTCGACCCGGTGCGAGCCGATGGTCGACGGGGGCTGCTGCCGCAGGCGCGACGTGAGGGCCGTGATGGTGGCGAGGTCGTCGACCCGGATCGAGATCTGCGACGACGCGTAGGCGCCGAAGCGCTCGTCGAAGGCGACGAGGTGCTCGGACAGGCTCGACCCTGCGGCGTGCAGCTCGGTCGCGAGGGCGAGCAGGTCGACGGCCGCCGAGATGCCGTCCTTGTCGCGGACGACGTCGGGATCGACGAGGTAGCCGAGCGCCTCCTCGTAGCCGTAGATCAGGCCGCCGACGCGCGACACCCACTTGAAGCCCGTCAGCGTGTCGACGTAGTCGAGACCGTGGACGCGGGCGATCTCGCGCAGGGCGGGGGACGAGACGATGCTGGCGGCGAGCGTCCCGTCACGGTCGTCGCGGCGGGCACGCTCGGCGGCGCGCCAGCCGAGCAACGAGCCGACCTCGTTGCCGCTGAGTCGACGCCAGCCACCGTCGACGGGGACGGCCACGGCGAGACGGTCGGCGTCGGGGTCGTTGGCGATGATCAGGTCCGCCCCGACGCGGTCGGCCGTCGCGAACGAGAGGTCCATCGCGCCGGGCTCCTCCGGGTTCGGGAACGCCACGGTGGGGAAGGCCGGGTCGGGGGCGCTCTGCTCGCTGACCGGGATGGGTTCGGCGAAGCCCGCGGTGGCGAACACCCGGCGGGCGACCTCCCACCCGACGCCGTGCATCGCCGTGTAGACGACGCGGGGCTGGCGGCCGGTCGAGGCCGTGCCGGCGACGGCGGCCGTCCGGCGGACGTACTCCATGACGAGGTCGTCACCCGCCTCGCGGTAGTCGTCCGAACGGGGCAGGTCGGTGACGGGGGACTGCGCGGCCGCCTCGATCTCGGCCGCGATCTCGCCGTCGACGGGCGACACGATCTGCGACCCGGCGTCGACGCCGCCGAGGTAGACCTTGTAGCCGTTGTCCTGCGGCGGGTTGTGGCTGGCCGTGACCATGACCCCGGCGCTGACGTCGAGGTGCCGCACGGCGAAGGCGAGCACCGGGGTCGGCAGGGCCCGGGGGAGGATGGTCGCGGCCACCCCGGCGGCCGCCATGATCTCGGCGGTGTCGCGGGCGAAGACGTCGGAGTTCTTGCGGCCGTCGTAGCCGATGACGATCGAGGGGTGCGACTCGCGACCCAGCAGGAAGGCGGCGAAGCCGGCCGCCGCCTGGGCGACGAGCACGCGGTTCATGCGGTTCGAGCCCGAGCCGAGCGCACCGCGGAGCCCGGCGGTGCCGAACTGCAGGCGACCCGCGAAGCGGTCGGCGAGCTCGGCGAGGGCCTCGTCGTCGGACGACGTCGCCCGGGTCACCAGGCGGTCGAGTTCGTCGCGGGTCTCGTCGTCGGGGTCCTGGTCGCGCCAGGCCGTGGCCGTGGCGAGCAACCCGTCGAGGTCGCCGGTCACCGGGCCGCTCACCGAGACGCTCACAGGGCCGCCACGATCCGGGCGAGGAGGTCGCTGATCTTCGCCTCGGCGTCGCGGCCGGCCTCGAGCACCTCGGCGTGGCTGAGCGGGGTCTTCTGGATGCCTGCGGCGAGGTTCGTGATCAGCGACATGCCGAGCACCTCCATGCCGGCCTGGCGCGCGGCGATGGCCTCGAGCGCCGTCGACATGCCGACGATGTGGCCGCCGACGGCCTTGGCCATCTGCACCTCGGCCGGCGTCTCGTAGTGCGGCCCGCGGAACTGCGTGTAGACGCCCTCGTCGAGGTCGGGGTCGATGCTCCGGGCGACGTCACGCAGGCGCGACGAGTACAGGTCGGTCAGGTCGACGAAGGTCGCCCCCTCGAGCGGCGAGTCGGCCGTGAGGTTGATGTGGTCGCTGATCAGCACGGGCGTGCCGGGCTTCCAGGTCTCCTTGATGCCGCCGGCGCCGTTCGTCAGGATCATCGTCGTGGCACCGGTCGCGGCGGCGGTGCGGACGCCGTGCACGACGCGGCGGACGCCGTGCCCCTCGTAGTAGTGCGTGCGGGCGCCCATGACGAGGGCGTGCTTGCCCGAGGGCAGGGCGATGCTGCGGATCGAGCTGGTGTGGCCGACGACGGCCGACGCGGCGAAGCCGGTGATCTCGGTCGCCGGGATCTCGGCCACGGTCTCGCCGATCAGGTCGGCGGCCTTGGCCCAACCGCTGCCCAGGGTCAGGGCGACGTCGTGGCGGGCGACGCCGGTCTTCTCGGCGATCTCGGCGGCGGCGGTCCGGGCGACCTCGAAGGGGTCGGCGGCGCGGTCGTCGAGCGGGTGCGTGGTGGTCTCAGACATGCCGTCCACTCTAGGGTCTGCCGACCCGCCACCCCGGTCGTGCCGGGCCCGGCCCGCGCGTCAGTCGATGCTGAGCAGGACGTGGCCCGACGAGACGGTCTCGCCGACGACCGCCGAGATGCCCGAGACGGTGCCGTCGCGGTGGGCGGCGACGGGTTGTTCCATCTTCATGGCCTCGAGCACGAGCACGAGGTCGCCTTTGACGACCTGCTGGCCCGCCTCGACGGCGAGCTTGACGACGGTGGCCTGCATCGGAGCCTTGACCTCGGCGCCGGTCGCGGTCACGACCGTCGAGCGGGACGCCCCGCGGCGCTTGGGGGCGACGGCGGGAGGCGCGGTGCGCGACCCGAGACCGGCGGGCAGCGAGACCTCGAGGCGCTTCCCGGCGACCTCGACCACGACCGTGTCACGCTCGTCGGCCGGGCGGGGGGCCTCGGCCTCGCCGCTCCACGCCGGGATGGTGTTGTCGAACTCGGTCTCGATCCAGCGGGTGTAGATCGAGAACGGCCGACCGTCGGTGGGCGCGAAGGCCGGGTCGTCGACGATCGCGCGGTGGAACGGCAGCACGGTCGGCAGGCCGGCGACCTCGAACTCGGCGAGGGCGCGGCGCGAGCGCTCGAGGGCGTCCTCGCGCGACGAGCCGGTGACGACGAGCTTGGCGAGCAGCGAGTCGAACGAGCCGCTGATCTCGTCGCCCGCCTGGACGCCGCTGTCGACGCGGACGCCGGGGCCGCCGGGGGCCTTGAAGACGTGGATCGGGCCGGGGGCCGGCATGAAGCCGCGACCGGCGTCCTCGCCGTTGATGCGGAACTCGAACGAGTGGCCGCGGGCCTCGGGGTCGTCGTAGTCGAGCACGCCGCCCTCGGCGAGGCGGAACTGCTCGCGGACGAGGTCGAGTCCGGTGACCTCTTCCGACACGGGGTGCTCGACCTGCAGGCGGGTGTTGACCTCGAGGAACGACACGGTGCCGTCCTTGCCGATCAAGAACTCGCAGGTGCCGGCGCCGACGTAGCCGACCTCGCGCAGGATGGCCTTCGACGACTCGTAGAGCTTGGTGGTCTGCTCGTCGGTCAGGAACGGGGCGGGGGCCTCCTCGACGAGCTTCTGGTGGCGACGTTGCAGCGAGCAGTCGCGGGTCGACACGACGACGACGTTGCCGTGGGCGTCGGCGAGGCACTGGGTCTCGACGTGGCGCGGCTGGTCGAGGTACTTCTCGACGAAGCACTCGCCGCGCCCGAAGGCGGCGACGGCCTCGCGGGTGGCCGACTCGAAGAGCTCGGGCACCTCGTCGCGGGTGCGGGCGACCTTGAGGCCGCGTCCGCCCCCGCCGAAGGCCGCCTTGATGGCGACGGGGAGGCCGTGCTGGTCGACGAACTCGAGCACCTCGTCGGCACCCGAGACCGGGTTAAGCGTGCCGGGGGCGAGGGGTGCCCCGACGCGCTCGGCGATGTGGCGGGCCGACACCTTGTCGCCGAGCTGCTCGATGGCCTCGGGGGAGGGTCCGATCCAGACGAGGCCGGCGGCCTGGACGGCACGGGCGAAGTCGGCGTTCTCGGCGAGGAACCCGTAGCCGGGGTGGACGGCGTCGGCGCCCGAGCGGCGCGCGACCGAGAGGATCTTGTCGATGACGAGGTACGTCTCGGCGCTCGTCGTCCCGCCGAGGGCGTAGGCCTCGTCGGCGAGGCGGGCGTGCTGGGCGTCGCGGTCCTGGTCGGCGTAGACCGCCACCGAGCCGATCCCGGCGTCACGTGCGGCCCGGATCACGCGGACGGCGATCTCTCCACGGTTGGCGATGAGGACCTTGCTGATACGCGGCATAGTTCCCCACCCTATTGCGCGCTCCGCACTCGCCTTTGGCTGACGTGCACAAAAAGGACGAGGAGGCGCGAGGCAGAACCTACAAGGAGCCCGCGGTCGGCGAGGTCCACAGCTCGTGCCACGGCACCCCGAAGCCCCGGACGAGCGATCGAAGCACGGGCACCGACAGGCCGACCACGGCGCTCGGCGTGCCCTCGATGTGCGTGATGAACGCCGACGCCCGGCCGTCGATCGTGAAGGCGCCCGCGACCTCGAGCGGCTCGCCGGTCTCGACGTAGGCGGTGAGCTCGTGCGGGTCGAGGTCGTCGGCGAAGGTGAGGGACGCGCTCGCGACCCGGCCCGCGCCTCCTGAGGGGTGCTCGTCGCTGGTGCGCGGCGCGCCGCCGCGGTGGTCGATCAGCCAGTGGCCCGACCAGAGGGTGCCGTGGCCGACCGCGGCCATGCGCCGCCAGCGCTCGAGCGCCAGGGCGGGTTCGTGCGGTTTGCCGTGCACCTCGCCGTCGAACTCGAAGGCGCTGTCGCCGCCGAGCACCAACCCGTCGAGCGGGCGCCCGTCGACCGTGACGTCGAGCACGGCCTCGGCCTTGAGGCGGGCCAGGTGCCGGACGGTCTCGGCGGCCGTGAGCGGCCGACCGAGCCGGCCGGCCTCGACGTCGACCGCGGCCCCCTCGTCGACGCCGGGGCTGATGAGCACCGGCTCGACGCCCGCGGCGCGCAGCAGGGCGAGACGGGCGGGGGAGGTGCTGGCCAGGTAGAGCGGGACGGTCATGCCGCCCAGCCTGTCAGACTCGACGCATGGGAGACATGCTGGGCCGCGAGGTCGAACTGGACGTGACGGGCATCGCACACGGGGGCATCTCGGTGGCCCGCCTCGACGGGCGGGTGGTGTTCGTCACCGACACGCTGCCCGGCGAGAAGGTCGTCGCGCGCATCGCCGACGACCGCAAGAAGTCGTTCTGGCGGGCCGACACCGTGAGCGTCCTCGAGGCCAGCGAGCACCGTCGCCCGCACGTCTGGGGTGCGGCCGCCCTCGAGGTGGACCCCGCCGACCGCGCGGGCGGTGCCGAGTTCGGTCACGTCGAGCTGGCCCATCAGCGCGAGCTGAAGCGGCGGGTGGTCGTCGACGCCCTCTCACGGATGGGCGGCGTCGCCGACGCCGACGGGCGCGTCACGGTCGAGGCGCTGCCCGGCGACGACGAGCGAGGGGGCACCGGGTGGCGGACGCGCCTGCGTCTGCACCTCGACGAGGACGGTCGCCCGGGGCAGTACGCCGCGCGGTCGCACCGGGTCGTCCACGTGCCCGACCTGCCCCTCGCGTCGCCCGAGGTCGCCGAGGTCGCCCCGCTCGGCGACGCCTTCCCCGGCGAGGAGCACGTCGACGTCGTGGCCCCGAGCATGGGCGGCGCCCGCCTCATCATCGGTCGTCAGGCCCGGTCGACCATCACCGAGGTCGTCGGCGACCGTGAGTTCCGCCTCGACGACGGCGGGTTCTGGCAGGTGCACCGCGAGGCCGCCGCGACGCTCACCACCGCGGTGCAGACGATGATCGACCCCGGGCGCTTCGACCCGAAGGCCGCCAACCTCGACCTCTACGGTGGCGTCGGGTTGCTGGCCGCGGCCGTGGGGGACCGCTTCGGTGCGGGCACGCGCATCACGAGCGTCGAGAGCGACGAGCGGGCGACCGAGCACGCCTCCGAGAACCTGGCCGAGTGGATCGGAGCGTCGGCCGTGACCGGACGCGTCGAGCGCTGGCTCCGTCAGACGGCGTCGCAGGCCGGCGGCGCCGAGCGCGAGCGTCTGGCGAACGCGACCATCGTGCTCGACCCGCCCCGGTCGGGCGCCGGTCGCGACGTGGTCACCGAGATCGCCGCCCTCGGCCCGGCCCAGGTGGTCTACGTCGCCTGCGATCCCGTCGCCCTCGCCCGCGACGTGGCCCTCTTCGCCGAGCGCGGCTACCGGCTGGAGGCCCTGCAGGCCTACGACCTGTTCCCCCACACGCACCACGTCGAGACGGTGGTGCGCCTGCTGCCTGCCTGAGCACCGATCCCGTTACGATGTACCCCGTGCACGCCTGGGGTTCAGGGCCAGACGCACGCCGAACGAAGGATCACCGTGTCAGACCTCTCGACCGAGACCCCCACCGCGCCCCGCCCGACGGCTCCCGTCCGGGTCGCCATCGTCGACGACCACGAGTCGGTCCGGCTCGGCATCCAGGCCGCCTGCCAGAACGAGGGCTTCGACGTCGTCCTGACGGCCGCCGGCGTGCAGGAGTTCGTCGAGAACCTCGCCGGACGCGAGGTCGACGTCGTCGTCCTCGACCTGTCCCTCGGCGACGGGTCGACCGTCACCGAGAACGTCAAGCGGGTGCAGGCCACCGGGTCGGCCGTCCTCGTGCACAGCATCGCCGACCGGGTCGCGTCGGTCCGCGAGGCGCTCGCCGCCGGTGCGGCCGGGGTGATCCCGAAGTCGTCCGCGACGAAGACGGTCATGGCCGCCGTCGCGACCGTCGCGCGGGGCGACGTCCTCAACAACCTCGAGTGGGCGAGCGCCATCGACGCCGACCGCGACTTCGCCAAGGCGCAGCTCGGCCGCCGCGAACGCGAGATCCTGCACCTCTACGCCTCGGGACTGCCGTTGAAGCTCGCCGCCCAGCAGCTCGGCATCGGCTACTCGACGGCCCGCGAGTACCTCGACCGCATCCGCGTCAAGTACGTCGAGGTCGGGCGTCCGGCGCCGACCAAGGTCGACCTGCTGCGCCGCGCGGTCGAGGACGGCATCCTGCCGGGCCTCGACGCGGACGGCGGCGATGGCCGGTGAGGGCCGCCTGAGCGCCCCGATCCCCCTCGGGGCCCTGCGGCCCCCGCGCAACCCCATCAGCCGCGCGCTCCTCGACAAGGTGCTGGGGCGGATCATCGCCGCGGCCGGGCTCGTGTTCGGGTTGCAGGCGCTGCCCGACATGATCCGTCAGGTCGACGACATGCAACTCGCCTGGGCCTGGGTCATCGGCCTGGCCATGTTCGGCGGCTTCCTGGCCCTCGTGGTGGCGAGCCTCGTGCAGCGCGGCGTCACGACCGTCGAGGCCTTCGTCGCCGTCGCCTACCTCATCGCCCTCGTGACCTGGCCGCTGGCCGTCGACGATCCGAGTCGCATCCAGTCGGGCGTGCCCTGGCTCTGGTACCTCTGCACGGTCGCCACCGCGTCGGCGGCGTCGGCGTTCTCGACCTGGATCGCCAGCGGCTACCTCTTCGTCGCCCCCGCCGTCTACGGCTTCATCCGGCTCACGCCCTCGGGCGGCGCGGTGTCCCCGCAGCGGGCGACCCTCGACTCCGTCTACGCCATCCTGCTCGGCGGGGCCGTGCTGATCCTCGTGGTGATCCTGCGGCAGGCGGCGGCGAACGTCGACCAGGCCCAGGCGACCGCCGTCGCCCGCTACTCCGAGGCCATCCGCGAGCACGCGACCGAGCTCGAGCGGGTCGAGGTCGACGCCATCGTCCACGACAGCGTCCTCACGACCTTCATCCAGGCGGCCAGGGCCTGGTCGCCCGACGAGCGCGACCTGTCGACGAACATGGCCCGGAACGCCATGTCCCACCTCTCGGCGGCGGCGAGCACGACGCCGTTCGACGAGTCCGACACGACGCTCGCGAGCATGGCAGACCGCGTCGAGGCGGCGGTCGCCGACCTCGGCGTCCCGGTCGAGGTGCGCCGGGGCGGACTCGACGACCAGGGCATCCCCTCCACGGCCGCCGAGGCGCTCTACTCGGCGGCGATGCAGGCGCTGGTCAACAGCTCGCAGCACGCCGGCGAGGGCCCGGGCGTCGACCGTTGGGTCGAGGTCCGTCACGACGGCGACGGGCTCACCACCGTCGAGGTGGGCGACACGGGCAAGGGGTTCGAGCCGGCGTCGGTGCCGACCGAGCGCCTGGGGGTGCGCGTGTCGATCCACGAGCGACTGAACAACGCCGGCGGGCTCGCCACCATCGAGTCGGCACCGGGACGCGGCACCGTCGTCCGTCTCCGCTGGCCGGTCGACCAGGCACCCGCGGGCGTGCCCTCGATCGAGGGCCCGTCCGGCGAGGCCGTCGCGTCCGGCCCGACGGGGCCGTCCACCCCGTCCGAGCCGTCGGGGAGGCCCGCATGAGGGTCTCCGTGCCCCGCTGGCTGATCGTCTCGCTGGCCGCCGTCTTCTCGGCCTACCACCTCGTCCTCGCCGCGGCGTCGGTGGACCGCGTCGCGGACCCGTTGCCGGTGCTCGCCTGCATGGGCCTCTACGCCGCCGCGACCGTGGCCGTGCTGTGGCCGAGCAGGCACGTCATCATGCCCGTCTGGATGGCCTCGTTCTGCCTGGCCGTGAGCATCGTCCTGCCCCTGGTGGTGACGTCGCAGCTCGACGCCTCGGTGAAGAACGGCTACGCCACGTGGTACGTCGCCGCCGTGGGCACGCTCATGGTCATCGTCTCGACCCGGCGGCGGCAGGGGTTCGCCTGGCTCGGCGTCGGGTTCATGGCGGTGCACGGCGTGCTCTGGGCCGGGGTCCAGCAGATCGCCGAGCTCGGCATCGTGGGCAGCGTCGTCTGGGTGGCGTTCAGCCACGCCATGTCGAGCACGCTGACGCGGGCCGGGCGTGAGACGCGCGAGTTCATCCTCGCCGAGCACGAGGCGGCCGACTGGCAGGCCGCGCAGGAGGCGCACGTGAACGAGCGCCAGTACCGACTGCTGCAGACGGGCCGCACGGCCCGCCCGATGCTGCAGACGATCGTCCGACGCCACGGCGACCTGACCCCCGACGAGCGCCGGGAGTGCCTGAACCTCGAGGGGGCGATCCGCGACGAGATCCGCGGGCGGCGGCTGCTCGACGACGACGTGCGGCGCGAGGTCATGGCGGCCCGTCGCCGCGGGGCCGTCGTGAGTCTCCTCGACGAGGGCGGCATCGACGATCTCGGTCCGGCCGACCTTCGCCGCGTCCACGGCGTGCTCGCCGAGGCCCTCCGCGACTCGGCAGCGGACCGCATCGTCGTGCGGACCGTCCAGGGCGGCGGGGACGACGCCGTCACGGTCGTGGGCCTGGGGTCGGTCGACCTCGCGTCGAGCGCACTCGGTCGCGGCGTCTCGGCCGACGCCGACGAGGACGACGACGGCGACGAGGTGCAGCTCTGGCTGCAGATCCCCCGTTCGGCTCCCTGACCCACGCCGTCCGGCACCCTGCCCGACGCCGGGCCGGGCACAGGAAGAAGGGCCGGACGATCGTCCGGCCCTTTCGAGACCCTGAGCCAGGGCGGCAACCCGAATGTCGCCCTGACTCCCCCCGGCAGGAACCCGCTTACCCTAGTCGGCTCCTGCGCGGTGGTGTGACTCTGAGAGAGACACCTAGCAAGAGACAGCATGACCCCTCGACGCCCGGTGTGCAGTCGTCATTTAGGGGGACAGGCGGGGGAGGATGGCCCCGTCCACCCCCCCTCCGGGGCACGTCAGCCCGAGAATCCGCGCCAGCGGCCTTCTCCGGCCACGATCGAGGGGCGCGGCGCCCTGGCCGACCGGGTCCAGGCCGAGGTGGGGGTCGAGACGGGTGCGGCCCCGACGGAGGCCGACCGACCGGCCTGGACGGCGGCCAGCAACGCCGTGACGGCGGCGAGCTCGTCCGGCGTCGGGTCGCCGGCCACGACCCGCAGCACGGGGGCGGGCGAGGTGCCGGCAGGCGGGTCGGCGGACTCGGCCGCGTGTCGCCCGGTCACAGGGGGATGTTCCCGTGCTTCTTGGGCGGCAGCGTGGCGCGCTTCGTCTTGAGCGCCCGGAGGGCCTTGATCACCGCGACCCGGGTCGCCGCCGGCTCGATGACGCCGTCGAGCTCGCCGCGCTCGGCGGCCAGGAACGGGCTCGCGACGTTGTACGTGTACTCGTTGGCGAGACGCGTGCGGACGGCGGCGACGTCCTCGCCGGCCTCGGCGGCGGCCTTGATCTCGTTGCGGTACAGAATGTTGACGGCACCCTGCCCGCCCATCACGGCGATCTCGGCCGTCGGCCAGGCGAGGTTGATGTCGGCGCCGAGCTGCTTGGAACCCATGACGATGTAGGCGCCGCCGTAGGCCTTGCGGGTGATCACGGTGACCAGCGGCACGGTGGCCTCGGCGTAGGCGTAGAGCAGCTTGGCACCACGACGGATCACGCCGGTCCACTCCTGGTCGGTGCCGGGCAGGTAGCCGGGCACGTCGACGAGGGTGAGGATCGGGATGTTGAACGCGTCGCAGAAGCGCACGAACCGGCTCGCCTTCTCGCCCGCCTCGATGTTGAGGGTGCCGGCCATGGCCGAGGGCTGGTTGGCGATCACGCCCACCGGGCGGCCCTCGACCCGGCCGAAGCCGACGACGATGTTGGGGGCGAAGAGCGGCTGCACCTCGAGGAACTCGCCGTCGTCGACGACGTGCTCGATGACCGTCATGACGTCGTAGGGCTGGTTGGGGCTGTCGGGGATCAGCGTGTTCAGCTGACGGTCGAGGTCGGTGGTCTCGAGTTCGACGGGCACGTCGAAGACGTGCGGGTCGGCCAGGTTGTTGTCGGGCAGGTACGACAGCAGCGACCGGGCGTAGTCGAGGGCGTCGTCCTCGTCGCTGGCCAGGTAGTGCGAGACGCCCGAGACCTTGTTGTGGGTCAGGGCCCCGCCGAGCTCCTCGAAGCCGACGTCCTCGCCGGTGACGGTCTTGATGACGTCCGGCCCGGTGACGAACATGTGGCTCGTCTTGTCGACCATGATCACGAAGTCGGTGAGCGCGGGGGAGTACACCGCGCCTCCCGCCGCCGGGCCCATGATGAGCGAGATCTGCGGGATGACGCCCGACGCGGCCGTGTTCAGGCGGAAGATCTCGCCGTACTTGCCGAGCGCCACGACGCCCTCCTGGATGCGGGCCCCGCCCGAGTCGAGGATGCCGATGATGGGCACGCCGGTCTTGAGGGCCAGCTGCATGACCTTGATGATCTTCTCGCCGGCGACCTCGCCGAGCGACCCGCCGAAGATGGTGAAGTCCTGCGAGTAGACGGCCACCTGGCGGCCGTGGATCGTGCCCGTGCCCGTCACCACGGCATCGCCGTAGGGGCGCTTGGCCTCCATGCCGAAGGCGTGGGTGCGGTGCCGGACGAACTCGTCGAGCTCGACGAACGAGCCCGGGTCGAGCAGCTCGTCGATGCGCTCGCGCGCCGTCTTCTTGCCTTTCGCGTGCTGCTTCGCGACGGCGGCCTCGCCGCTGGCCGTCACGGCCTCGTGGTAGCGGGCCTTGAGGTCGGCGAGCTTGCCCGCGGTGGTGTGCAGGTCGGGCGCGGCGTCGGTGAGGGGCGCGGAGTCAGGAGTCACGCGCTTCACTCTACTGACCGGCCCCCGGCCCACCGTTGGAGGTTTCCACGCGTGGACGCGCCCGGACGTCGTAGGACTCGTCAACTGGCGCCCCTAGGCTGAACCGATGGACCTCCCCCTGACCTCGGCCGTCAGCCCTCACCTCGTCGTGCTCGGGTCGACGGGGTCGACCAACGCCGACCTGCTCGCCGCCGTCGACGAGCCGCACCTGGCGACCTGGGCGACGCTCGACCAGTCCGCCGGCCGAGGCCGGCTCGACCGTCGCTGGGTGACCACGCCCGGGCGCTCGCTCGCGGCCAGCGTGCTGCTGCACCGGGGCGACCTGCCGACGGGGTCGCTCGGCTGGGTGCCGCTGCTCGCGGGCGTGGCGATGCGCGCCTCCGTCCGTCGGGTCGTCGAGGGCGCGGACGTGACCCTCAAGTGGCCCAACGACGTGCAGGTCGGCGGCGACAAGGTCTGCGGGCTGCTCGCCGAGCTGCGGCCCGACGCGAGCGCCGTGGTCGTCGGGGCCGGGGTCAACCTCACGGTGCCCGCCGACGAACTGCCCACGCCGACCGCCACGTCGTTGGGCCTGCACGGCGCGACGGGGTCGGCACCCGACCTGGCCGACGCCGTGCTCTCGTCGTGGGTCGCCGACCTCGGGCGCCTCGTCGGCGACCTCGCGGCTGCCGGGGGCGACGCCGCCGCGAGCGGCGCCCTCGACGCGGTGCGCGAGGCGTGCGCGACCCTGGGTCGCGAGGTGCGCGTCGAGCTGCCGGGAGGCGCGGTGCTGGTCGGCGAGGCGGTGGACGTCGACGAGGCGGGACGGCTGGTCGTGCGTTCCGCCACGAGCGGCGGGACCACGGCCGTGGCATCGGGCGACGTCACGCATCTGCGGTATGAATGAGCCTGTGAGCACCGACGGACCGCAGCCGACCGAGTACGTCGTCGCGCGCCTCCGGCCGCACGCCCGCGTCCTGTTCTGGCCGTCGCTCGCCCTCGTCGGCATCTGCGCCGCGACCGGGTACTTCGGCGGCCGGTTCGACGTCGACTGGCAGAACTACGTGCTGCTGGGCGCGGCGCTCGCGCTGATCGTGCTGCTGTGGCTCGTCCCGGTGCTGCTCTGGCTGAGCCGGCGCTACGTCGTCACCTCGCGGCGGCTCGTCGTGCGTCGGGGGCTGTTCGTCCGCACCCGCCACGAACTGCTGCACAGTCGCGGATACGACCTGACGGTGCGCAAGAACTCGGTGCAGAGCCTGTTCCGCAGCGGCGACGTCCTGGTCAACACCGGGCTCGACCGGCCGCTGGTGCTCTGGGACGTGCCGTCGGCCGACCTCGTGCAGTCGGCTCTGCACGACCTGATGGAGGCGAACCAGAACAGCGTGGCCCAGCGTCGTCAGCACCAGCAGGCGGCCGGGCACGACGACACCACCTCGTGGGGTGGGGACGGGCCGTTCGGTCGCTGACCCTCTCGGGACGAGCGCCGCTCCGGCCTGCCCTAGGGTTGACGGCATGCGTATGTCAGTCATCGGATGCGGTTACCTCGGCGCCGTGCACGCAGCGTGCATGGCCGATCTCGGGCACGAGGTGGTCGGCATCGACGTCGACCCCGGCAAGATCGAGATGCTCGCGTCGGGTCACGCCCCCTTCTTCGAGCCGGGCCTGCCCGAGGCCCTGCGCCGGGCCCTCGACTCGGGGCGGCTGCGGTTCTCGACCGACCCGGCCGACGCCGCGGGGGCCCAGGTGCACTTCGTCGCCGTCGGCACCCCGCAGACGGCCGGCAGCGACGCCGCCGACCTGACCTACGTCGACGCCGCGGTCCAGGGGCTCCTGCCGCACCTCGCCGACGGCGACCTCGTGGTCGGCAAGTCCACCGTGCCGGTCGGCACCGCGAGCCGCCTCGCCGACCTGGTCCGCGCCTCCTCGGGGGCCGACCTGGCCTGGAACCCCGAGTTCCTGCGCGAGGGCTTCGCCGTGGCCGACACCGTCTCGCCCGACCGGTTCGTGTACGGCGTGCCGTCCGGCGACGCCGGCGAGCGGGCCACCGCGGTGCTCGACGAGGTGTACGCCACGGCGTTGGCCACCGGCACGCCCCGGCTCGTCACCGACTACGCGACGGCCGAGCTCGTCAAGGTGTCGGCGAACGCGTTCCTCGCGACGAAGATCTCGTTCATCAACGCGATGGCCGAGATCGCCGAGGCCACCGGCGCCGACGTCACGCAGCTGGCCGACGCCATCGGTCACGACGCCCGCATCGGTCGGCGGTTCCTCAACGCCGGCCTGGGCTTCGGGGGTGGCTGCCTGCCGAAGGACATCCGGGCGTTCCAGGCCCGGTCGCGCGAACTGGGCCTCGAGTCCCTCGACTTCCTCGCCGACGTCGACGCCGTCAACCTGCGCCGCCGCGACCGGGTGGTGGCGCTGGCCGACGAGTTGCTGGGCGGGGACGTCCGGGGTCGGCGGGTCGCCGTGCTGGGCGTGGCCTTCAAGCCCGACAGCGACGACGTCCGCGACTCCCCGGCGCTCGACGTCGCCCGGCGCCTGCACGCGGCCGGGGCCGAGGTCGTGGTGTTCGACCCCGAGGCCAACCACACGGCCGCCCGCCTCGCGCCCGACCTGTCGTACGTCGACGACGCGGCGTCGGCCCTGTCCGGTGCCGACCTCGTGCTCGTCCTGACCGAGTGGAAGCAGTTCAAGGCCCTCCGGCCGGCCGACGTGCTCCCTCTCGTCGCGCACCCGCGACTCGTCGACGCCCGCAACGTCTTCGACCCGGCCGCGTGGCGCGACGCGGGCTTCGAGTACCGGGCGCTCGGGCGTCCCTAGCGGTCAGGCGCGTCCGACCCGCGTCGAGTCCTCGAGCTGCAGGTCGTCGGCGGGCGCGGGGTCGACGTCCGACGACGCCGGCCGGGTGCGTGCGGGGTGGAACACCCACAGCCGGTAGAGCGTGAAGCGGAACACCGTGCCCAGGGCGAGCCCCACGACGTTGGACGCGACGTTGTCGGCCAGGGCGGACCGGTACCCGAGCACGTAGTGCGACACCCACAGGCAGGCGAGCCCGATCACCATGCCGCCGAGGGCGACCGCGAAGAACTCGACGGCCTCGCGCACGGCCCGGTCCCTACGGGTGTCGCCGAAGGTCCAGTACCGGTTGCCCAACCAGACGACCACGATCGACACGACGCTCGACGCGACCTTCGCCAGGACGGGCCCGCCGGCCGTGACCTCGGGGTCGAACACCGTCAGGCGCAGGGCGTTGAAGACCCCGAGGTCGACCACGAGGCCGCACAGGCCGATCAGCCCGTACCGGACGAGCTGTCGGGCGAGGCGCAGCATGCATCTCCTTCGGGGATCGGCCAAGATGGTTCGGGCCCGACCGGACGGTTTCGGGTCCACCGCGTTCGTTCGCGTGCCCGCCATCCTCGCATCCGCGGGGCGGTCGCGCAGTCAGGAGTCGAGATGGCCTACCGCGTCGGAGTGATCGGTGGAGGGCAGCTGGCCCGCATGATGGTGCCGCCGGCCGTCCACCTGGGCATCGAGATCAGCGTCCTGGCCGAGACCGAGGGCAGCTCGGCGCGGCTCGCCGCGACCCGGGTCGGCGACTACCACGACGTCGACGTCGTGCTCGACTTCGCGCGGGGAGTCGACGTCGTCACCTTCGACCACGAGCACGTGCCGCAGTCGGTGCTCGCCACCCTGGTCGAGGCTGGCGTCGAGGTCCACCCCGGGCCCGCCGCCCTGGCCGTCGCACAGGACAAGATCGTCATGCGCGAGCGGCTCACGGCCCTCGGGCTGCCCGTCCCCGACTGGGCGGCGGTCCACGACCGGGCCGGCCTCGAGGCATTCCTGGCCGACCACGGCGGTCGTGCCGTCGTCAAGACCGCCCGCGGCGGCTACGACGGCAAGGGCGTCCGCGTGGTCTCGGCGGCCCACGAGGCCGACGACTGGTTCGCGGCGCTCTCGCAGGACGGCGAGGGAGGCGCGCTCCTGGTCGAGGAGCTCGTCGAGTTCCGGCGTGAGCTGTCGCAGCTCGTGGCCCGGCGGCCGAGCGGGCAGATCGTGCCCTGGTCGGTCGTCGAGACGGTCCAGCGTGACGGCGTCTGTGCCGAGGTCTTCGCGCCCGCGCCGTCCAGCGCCGGCCGGGTGGCCGACGTCGCCCACGACATCGCGCGCACGGTGGCCGAGCGGCTCGGGGTCACGGGCGTGCTCGCGGTCGAGCTGTTCGAGACCACCGACGAGCGCCTCCTGATCAACGAGCTGGCCATGCGACCGCACAACACCGGGCACTGGACGATCGACGGGTCGGTCACCAGCCAGTTCGAGCAGCACCTCCGCGCGGTGCTCGACCTGCCCCTGGGCGACACGGGTCACCACCGCCCCCACAGCGTCATGGTGAACGTCCTCGGCGGGCCCGCGACGGGGACGATGGCCGACCGCCTGCCGGCGTTGATGCGCGACCAGCCGGCCGTGAAGGTCCACGACTACGGCAAGGAGCCCCGACCGGGTCGCAAGGTCGGGCACGTCACGGTGATCGGCGACGACCTCGACGAGAGCGTCGCCAGGGCGCGCGCCGCTGTCGAGTTCTTCACCGACTGACGGCTATCCTCTAGTCCGTGTCCGACCCGAAGAGCACTTCTCCGACCCCGGCCTCGCCGAACGACCCGTCGGTGACGCCCGTGGTGTCGATCGTCATGGGCTCCGACAGCGACTGGCCCACGATGACCGGCGCCTCCGAGATCCTCTCGCGGTTCGGCATCGCCCACGAGGTCGAGGTCGTCTCGGCCCACCGCACCCCCGAGAAGATGATCCGCTTCGGCCAGGAGGCAGCCGGCCGCGGCGTCCGCGTCATCATCGCCGGTGCCGGCGGGGCGGCGCACCTGCCCGGCATGCTGGCGTCGGTGACGACTCTGCCCGTCGTCGGGGTCCCGGTCGCCCTCGCGAAGCTCGACGGGCTCGACAGCCTCCTGTCGATCGTCCAGATGCCGGCGGGCGTGCCCGTGGCCACGGTCTCGATCGGCGGAGCGGTCAACGCCGGGCTGCTGGCGGCGCGCATCATCGGGTCGCGCGACCAGGGCGTCGCCGACCAGCTCGCCGACTACGCGTCGGGCCTGGCGCAGCTGGTCGACGAGAAGAACGCGGCCCTCTCGCGGTCGCTGTGAGCGCCGCGCTCCCGGTCCGCCACCCCGACACGCGGTCGGTCCCGTTCATGACCCGGCGGGCGTGGACGCTGGTGCTGCTGAACGTCGTGATCCCCGGGTCGGCGCAGGTGCTGGCCGGCAGTCGTCGGCTCGGTCGCTGGGGCCTCGCCTCGACCCTCGTCTTCTGGGCGGTGGCGCTCGTGACCGTCGCCCTGGCGCTGTTCTGGCGGACGCCCCTGTTCGACGTCGCCACGAGTGTCGTCGCGCTCACCGCGGTGCAGATCTTCTTGGTGTACTACGCCGTGCTCTGGCTCGTGCTCACCCTCGACACGCTCCGGTTGATCCGGATCATCCGCACCGCGCCGTCGGCCCGGGGCCTGCTCGCGGGGGTCATGGTGCTGCTGCTCGTGGCCACCGTCGGGCCCGCGGCCTGGGGTGCGTACCTCAGCGGCGTGCAGCACGGGCTGCTGAACAGCCTCTTCACGTCGCAGCAGGCGGCCGCCGCGCCGGTCGACGGTCGGTACAACATCCTGCTGCTCGGTGGCGACGCCGGCTCCGACCGGACCGGCCTCCGCCCCGACAGCATCTCGGTGGCGAGCATCGACGCCGAGACCGGGGCCACCACGATCGTGGGCATCCCGCGGAACCTCTACAACGCCCCCTTCAGCGAGGGCTCGCCGCTCTACGGCGCCTACCCCGACGGCTACACCTGCGGTGACGACTGCCTGGTGAGCTACCTCTACACGTACGGCGAAGAGCACCCCGACCTCTACCCCGACGCCGAGGCGAAGGGCAGCAACCCGGGCGTCGAGGCCATGCGTGACGCCGTCGAGGGCGTGACCGGATTGACGCTGCAGTACTACGTGCTGATCGACATGCAGGGGTTCGTCGACCTGATCGACGCGCTCGGCGGCATCACCGTCGACAACACCGAGGGTCGGCTGCCGATCAACGGCGGCGTCGACGCGAACGGCCAGCCGACGAACGTCGACGGATGGATCGAGCCGGGCGTCCAGAAGCTCGACGGCTACCACGCGCTCTGGTACGCCAGGGCCCGTCACGGGTCCGACGACTACCACCGCATGGCCCGACAGCGAGAGGTCCAGCAGGCGCTGTTGACGCAGTTCCAGCCGGCGACCGTCCTGACCAAGTTCCAGTCCGTCGCGTCGGCCGGGGCACAGACCGTCGACACCGACATCCCGCAGGGAGCCCTGACGGCCTTCGTCGAGCTCGCGCTCAAGGCGAAGGACCAGCAGGTCACCGACCTCGAGATCGTCCCGCCGACGTACTCGAACGTCTACCCGGACTACACGGTGATCCACGCCGACGTCGCGGCGGCCACGGCCGTCGCACCCGCCGGCTGACCGGACCCGTCGTCGGCGCGGTGACCCGCGCCTCCCGTGCCTGCCGACGCTCGTCGGCCGCTCCGGGCGCACGGTGACCCGCGCCTCCGGTGGTGTCGTGACGCGGGAGGCGCGGCTCGCGACCTCGGGGACGCCTAGAGGTCGGCGTGCAGCTGCCAGACCTTGTCGGCGGAGTCGGTCCAGCTGAAGGCTCGCGCACGGTCGAGGCCGGCGATGCCGAGGCGGGACGAGAGCTCGAGGTCGTTGACGACCTGGAACATCGCCTGCGCGAGGCGCTCGGGGTAGCTCTCGGGGTCGTCTCGCGGCACGACGACCGCGGCGTCGGCGGCGACCTCGACGAGAGCCGGGGCGTCCGACACGATGGTCGGGGTGCCGAAGCTCAGGGCCTCGACGACGGGCAGCCCGAAGCCCTCGGCCAGGCTCGGGAAGACGAAGGCGGCTGCACGCTGGTAGAGCACGGCGATCTGGGCGTCCGAGACGAAGCCGAGGGTGCGGACGCGGTCGGGCGCGAGGCCGGCCTTCTCGACGATGTCGGCGACGCGGACGTCGCCCCAGCCCTCGGGGCCGACGATCAGCAGGGGCAGGTCGGGGGCGTCGGGGTGCGCGAGGGCCTGGATGAGGGGCTCGATGCCCTTCCGCGGCTCGACGGTTCCCACGCTGAGGAGGTAGCGCTCGGGCAGGTCGAGGGAGTCCGCGACCTCGTCGGCGTCGTCGGGGACGGCCAGGGCGTCGCTGACGGCCCCGCCGATGACGCGGATGCGGTCGCCGAAGTCGAACCACTCGCCCAGGTCGCGGGCCACGGCGTGGGTGGGCACGACCACGGCGTCCGCGTACCGGTGGGCACGCTTCGTCATCGCCTTGTGCCAGCTGACCCCGCGGGGCGTGAGGGTCTCGGGGTTCGTCCACGGCACGGTGTCGTGGATGGTGACCACGGTCTGCGTGCTGGGGTCGAGCTGACGGTCGTGTCGCCTCAGTGGGGCCATCAGGCTCGTGGCGTGGACCATGCCGCGACCGCTCGGGCCGATCACGCCCGTCTGCCAGGCGACCGACAGCTCTCGCCGGCCGACCAGGGTCTTGGTCAGGTGCGACAGGCCGGGCAGGCAGTCGGTGAGCCGGTCGTAGTCGGCCTGGGGGTGCGCCGCGACGATGCCCTCGACGGTGCAGCCGCCTGGGGCGGTGCGGATCAGCGCACGGGTGATCTCTTCGGTGTAACGCCCGATGCCGCCGGGTACGGGTGCGAGGATCTGGTCAACGACCACTCGAAGCGTTGTCATCGTTCTGCAGGACTCCCGTGTTGGCGGCCTCGGACAAGGCTTGTCTCCATGAGCGCATCGGGGTGAGCCCCGCTCGGCGCCACGCGTCGTGACCGAGCACGCTGTAGCTCGGTCTCGGGGCGGGGCGGACGAACGTCGAGCTGTCGGTCGGCTCGACCCTAGCAGCGTCGAGACCGGACTCCTCGAAGACCGCGCGGGCGAACTCGAACCAGCTGACGCTGCCCTCGTTGGTGCCGTGGTAGGTGCCGGCGGGCGCGTCCGAATCGAGCAGGGCGACGATCTGGTGGGCCAGGTCGAGCGTCCAGGTGGGCTGCCCGACCTGGTCGGCGACGACCGAGAGCCTGTCGCGGTGGGCCGCCAGGCCGAGCATCGTCTTCGGGAAGTTCGCACCGTGCCGCCCGTAGAGCCAGGCGGTCCGCACGATGTAGCTGCCGTCGGGGTTGCCGTCTCGCGCCAGGCGTTCGCCGAGGGCCTTCGTGCGCCCGTAGGCGCCCAGGGGTGCGAGCGGTGCGTCCTCGTCGTAGGGCTCGGTGGCGTCCCCCGCGAAGACGTAGTCGGTCGAGATGGTGACGAGCTTGGCCCCGTGGGTCGCCGTGGCCTCGGCGAGCAGTCCGACCGCGGTGCCGTTGACGGCGCGCGCGGTGTCCTCGTCGGTCTCGGCGGCGTCGACGGCGGTGTAGGCCGCGGCGTTGATGACGACGTCGTGGCCCTGCACGGCGTCGGAGACCGCGTCGCGGTCGGTCACGTCGAGGTCGGCGCGCGACAGGAGCGTGACGTCACGGCCGAAGAGTGCCTCGGCGAGGTCGGACCCGAGCATGCCGCGCGCCCCGGTCACCAGGTACCGGGCGTTCTGGCGCACCGCCATCAGAGGGCGGCGCGTTCTTTGAGGGGCTGCCACCACTCGCGGTTGTCGCGGTACCACTGCACGACGTCGGCGAGTCCCTGCTCGAAGGGCACCTGCGGCTCGTAGCCGAGCTCGTCGCGGATCTTCGAGATGTCGACCGAGTAGCGCAGGTCGTGGCCGAGGCGGTCCTGGACGCGGTCGACGTAGGACCAGTCCTTGCCCGTCGCCTCGAGCAGCATCCCGGTGAGCTCCTCGTTGGTGAGCTCGGTGCCGCCGCCGATGTTGTAGATCTCGCCGGCGCGGCCGCTCACGAGCACCATCGCGATGCCGCGGGTGTGGTCGTCGACGTGCAGCCAGTCGCGGATGTTGTTTCCCGCGCCGTAGAGGGGCACGTGGTGGTCGTCGATGAGGTTCGTGACGAATAGGGGGATGACCTTCTCGGGGAAGTGGTACGGACCGTAGTTGTTGCTGCAGCGCGTGATCGACACGTTCAGGCCGTGCGTGCGGTGGTAGCTGCGGGCGAGCAGGTCGCTGCCGGCCTTCGACGCCGAATAGGGCGAGTTCGGCTCGAGCGGGCGGTCCTCGGCCCACGAGCCCTCGGCGATCGAGCCGTAGACCTCGTCGGTCGAGACGTGCACGAAGCGCTTCAGGTCGTTGCGCAGGGCGGCGTCGAGCAGCTGCTGGGTGCCGAGCACGTTGGTCTCGACGAAGATCGACGCGTCGCGGACCGAGCGGTCGACGTGCGACTCGGCCGCGAAGTGGACGACGGCGTCGACCTCGGGGAAGAGCGTGTCGAGCAGCGCGCCGTCACGGATGTCACCCTTGACGAAGGTGTAGCGGGGGGAGTCGGCGACGCTCGCCAGGTTGGCCTCGTTGCCCGAGTAGGTCAGGGCGTCGAGCACGACCACCTCGGCGCCCTCGAGTCCCGGGTAGGCGTCTTCGAGGGTGCGACGGACGAAGTTGGAGCCGATGAAGCCGGCGCCGCCGGTGACGAGGATTTTCACGCTGATTCCTTGGGGTGGTCGTTCTCGGACGGGTCAGTCGATGCTACTGGGTGGCCCGGGGGCCGCTGGTCGAGCCGGGGTCATCGGTGCAGCAGGGTGCGCAACCGCCGGCTCACCATCGGATACCGCGACGCCAGCAACAGGGCGTAGCGCCTCTGGCGCGACGCCCGCAGGGGGATGTCCCAGACGCCCGTCGCCAGGCCGGCTCCGGCCAGAGCCGCCCACCGGGCCCGGAGGCGCGAGGCCTCGATGGGCACCGAGGCGGCCATCACGACGGACGCGCCCGCGCCCGCTTCGCCGTCGGCGCCCGACGACTTGTCGATGCGGTTGTCCGCGTACCGCACGGCGGTCTGTCGGACGGCGTCGTAACGGTGGCGCGAGACGCGCTTCGCCCACCGGCGGTCGTCGCGGGTGCCCCGGTCGATGACGATCAGCCGCGGGGCGAGCTGGTTGACCCGGATGAGGCGTTCGAGGGACGTTCCCGAGCGGATGAGGGCCACGGCGTCGAAGACCGTGGCGACCGATCGCGGATCCTGCAGGCGGAGGTGCTCTCGTCGCGTCCGCAGTCGGCGGGCGACCTTGGCGGTGGCCACGACGGTCACCTCCGCGGCCCCTTCCATCTCTCCGACGAGCGTGTCGACGAGGTCGACGATCGAGTCGTCGACGTCGGCGGGGACGTCGACGGCGATCCGGATGACGTCGTCGGAGGGGACGAGGGTGTCCGCGAAGGCGTCGATGGGGTCGCGTTCGACGGCCCGGTACATCTCGAGGGCGCCGACGTAGAACGGATACCGCTCGATCAACAACTTCTCGTGGGCGAACCTCAACGAGGGGCCGACGTCGCCGCTGAAGCTGGTGCTGCCGACGTGGAAGACCATGGCCCGGTTGGCCAGCAGCGAGACGTAGCCGTGCTCGTTGATCCGGAGGCAGAAGTCGTTCTCTTCTCCGTAGCCCGGCGAGAAGGCCTCGTCGAAGAAGCCGAAACGGTCGATCAGCTCGCGCTTGACGAGGTAGCAGAACCCCATCGCGACGGGGGCGACCGAGAACCGGGGCAGGAGCGGCGACACGAGGGCGTGGACCTCGGCACTGCGTTCCATCGAGCGCGGGCCGTGCTTGACCCGCCGAGCGTCGGGCATGCTCGCCAGCGTCGCGTTGTTGCTGCGGGGTGCCACCACGCCGTGGTGGGGGGAGGCGTAGAGGACGGCCGCCATCTCGTCGACGAAACCCGGCGTGGTGACGGTGTCGCTGTTGAGCAGCAGGACGTCGTTGCCCGTCCGGTCGAGCTCGAGCACCGCCCTGTTGCAGTTGCCCACGAAGCCGAGGTTGGCCTCGTTGCGGTGGTATTCGAACCCGGGGTGCGATCCGACGAGGTCGAGCAACATGGTCTCGATGGCGTCGGCCTGGGGTCCGACGTCGTTCGTGAGCAGCACCCGGTCGAGGCCGAAGTCGATGTTCTGCATCAACGACCGGACGCACGTCTCGAGGCCGGAGATGTCGTCGTAGACGGGGACGACCACGGTCACGGGGCGTCTGGTGCCGGGGTCCGTCACCGGCCGACCATCCGCTTCACGGCCACGGCCGGTCGGCGCATCACCCGACCGACGAGTCCGGAGCGGGTCCGGAGGCGCGACACCAGCAGTCCCGCGGCCATCTTCCCCGACATGGCACCGAGCGACGCGTACGCCTCGGGAAGGGCGAACCAGTAGCGGGCCACGTCGGGCAGGCGGTAGGCCGGTCCGCCGACGAGCGACTCCAGGCGGTCGATGGCTGCGTCGTTGCCGTACCGGCCGTGGACCACGGTCTCGAGGTGCCGAGCGGCGGCGTCGCCGTGTTCGCGCACGAGGTCGGGCGAGGTCGCGTAGGGCTCGAGGGCGTCGGCCAGGGCGTCGGGACGGTCGAGGTCGAACAGCGCACCGGTCACGCCGGGCACCACGAGTTCGGCACTTCCGCCGGAGTTCGACGCGACCACCGGCTTGCTCAGCAGCATGTACTCGAGCGTGGTCCGGCCGAAGGCCTCCAGGGTGGACGGCGTCACGCAGACGTCGGCGGCGGAGATGAACGCGTAGGGATTGGCCTGTTCTCCGACGAGGGTCACCTGCTCGGCCACTCCTGCCGACCGGGCACGGTCGCGCAAGGCCACGTCGTAGCCCGGCTCCTTCCATGACCCGACGAAGCAGACCGTCGCCGTGACGCCTCGTCGCTTGAGCTCGGCGACGGCGTCGATGACGCGGTGTTGTCCCTTGCCGGGTTCGACGCGTCCCACGACCGTGATGCGGAGACCCGGTGCCGCCTGGGGGAAGGGCGGCGTGGCGGGCCGCTCGAGCCCGAGCCGCCGAGCCTGGGCGGCATCGACCTGCGGGTAAACCACCGTTACCTTGTCGGCGTCGAGGTGGTCGGACAGGTGGGTCTTGAGGGCGAGGGAGTTCGTGAAGACGGCCTGGCTGAGGAGGCCGATGTCGTGGATGGTGGACACCCGTCCCGTCTGGAACTGCAAGCCGTGGTCGAGATCTCCGTACTCGCGGACGAACCAGGCGTGCGGGATGCCGAGGGTCGCCGCGGCGAAGGCCGCCCAGGGGGCCACCAGCGTGTTGGTGACGACGAGGTCGGGCCGGTCGGCCTCCATGTCGCGGATCATCGCGCGGACGGCTGCGTAGTCGACCGTCGCGAACGAGGCGGTCTCGGCTGCGGGTGCGGGTTGGTCGCTGGGCACCGCCCACCCTCGGAAGCGGTAGGCCTTGAACGGCCAGCCCCTCTCGCGCAGCGCCTTGATGAACTGCCCCTCGGGTGCCTTCGTGACGAAGACCGCGTCGAGGTCGGGGCGGCGAACCTTCCAGTCCTCGACCAACCGGAGCAGCGAGCGCTCCGCCCCGCCCAGGTTCACCGGGGCGGTGCTGTGGTTCGAGAACATGACACGCATTCGACAAGCCTACAAGTGCCGTCTATCTCCATGCCACTGAATGGACACCTTGCCTCGGGCGCCCGCGGAGCGGTGCCGTGCACGCAGGGCGGATGTGTGACAATGCTTTGTCCGCCTTCCCGACAGCGGCTGCTGTTCCATAGCGCAGCTGGGAGAACAACTGCATGACCTACTTGAGCGAACTCGTCTCGTCACGCGAACTCTTGGCGAACCTCACGATGCGCGAGGTGAAGGGCAAGTACCGGCGGACGGTGTTCGGTCAGCTGTGGTCGCTGATCAACCCTCTGGCGACGATGCTGGTCTACACGATCGTCTTCTCGTTCATCTTCCGGGCGCGCATTCAGACGGGTGACCCGAGCGGCATCCAGATCTATCCGCTGTGGCTCATGTCGGGTCTGCTGCCCTGGATGTTCTTCACCCGGGTCGTCAACGGGGGGATGTCGTCGATCACGGCCAACGGCTCGTTGATCAAGAAGGTGTACTTCCCCCGGATGAACCTGCCGCTCTCGACGGTCGGCTCGGTGGGTTTCACGTGGCTCATCGAGATGGGCGTCCTCTGCCTCGCCTTGGTCGTCTTCGGCTCGAAGCTCTGGCTGTGGTTGCCGTTCGTCATCCTGACGATGATCGCGCTCGCCTTCTTCGCGGCGGGCATGGCGATGCTGCTGGCGATCGCGAACGTGTACTTCAGGGACATGCAGCACCTGATGGGCATCGTGCTGCAGATGTGGATGTACCTCACGCCGATCATCTACCCGATCTCGCTGGTCGAGGAGGCGTCGGCCAAGCACGGTTCGTGGATACTCACCGTCTACCGGCTGAACCCCATGGAGCGCTTCGTCGAGGTGTTCCGCAACTTCCTCTACGACAACCGTTGGCCCGACCCGTCCGACGGCGTCTTCATCCTCCTCGCGGCGTCGATCATGTTCGCCGTCGGGTTCCTCGCCTTCTCGAAGAACGAGAAGAGACTGGCCGAACTGCTATGAACGCTCCCGCCGTGCTCGTCGACGACGTCTCGAAGAAGTTCCGGATGTACCACGAGCAGAACAACTCGTTGAAGTCCATGCTGATGCGTGGCCGACGCAGCATCCACGACGACTTCTGGGCGCTGAACAACATCTCGTTCGAGGTGCCGAGCGGGTCGACCTTCGGACTGATCGGCAAGAACGGTTCGGGCAAGTCGACGCTCCTCAAATGCCTGGCGCGCATCTTGCAGCCCGAGTCCGGCACCATCACGGCCAATGGCCGGCAGGCGTCGCTGCTCGAGGTCGGCTCGGGGTTCCACCCCGAGCTCTCCGGACGCGAGAACATCTTCCTGAACGGCTCGATCCTCGGCATGTCCAAGAAAGAGGTCACCCGGAAGTTCGACGAGATCGTCGCCTTCTCGGGTGTCGAGAAGTTCATCGACCAGCCGGTGAAGAACTACTCGTCCGGCATGTACGTCCGACTCGGGTTCTCTGTCGCCGTGAGCGTGACCCCGGACATCCTGGTGGTGGACGAGGTCCTCGCGGTCGGCGACGCGACCTTCCAGAAGCGTTGCCGCAACAAGTTCAAGGAGATGAAGGCCGACGGGCAGACGGTCATCCTCGTGTCGCACTCGATGAACACGGTCAAGGAGATGTGCGACCAGGTGGCCTGGCTGGATGCCGGCAAGCTCAGGCAGACCGGCCCGGCCGAGGCCGTCATCAAGGCTTACTCAGCCACCGTCTGACCCGTTTTCCGGTCACTCGATCGGTGATCGTCGGCGCCGACGTGCTGACGTGCCCGCCTTCCGGACGTCCGTCGCCCCTGACCCGAGTTCGGCGCTCAACCGGTCGCGGAGTCGGCTCGCGAACGGCACCTCCACGAACCTGTTGACGAGGACGGCCAGCACCAGGCTGACGAGGAGAGCCGCGGCCAGCGCGAGAGGCCACGCGGTGTGTGGTGCGACGACCCGGATGACGGACCATCCGATCTGTTCGTGCAGCAGGTAGAGGGGATAGGTCAGGACGCCGAGTGTGGTGAGCCAACGCCAACGGAGGCGCACGAGGGGCGTCAGGGTCGTCACCGCGACGGCAGCGAAGCAGAACACGATCACCAGCGCACCGACGCCAGGGCTCACACCGGACCCCGTGGTGTCGAGAACAGCACCTCGGGCGTCGTCTCCCGCCGTGGGCACGGCCCAGGCGACGTTCGCCAGCAGGAGCATCCACGTCAAGAACGAGTGACCGTTCCGGTGGAGGAGATACAGCAGCATGCCTCCCGCGAAGAGGCTGGCGTAGTGAGGGATCAGCAGCGTCTGTACGAGATGGGCCTCACTCCTCTCGGCGATGAAGGCGACGACAGGCCAGAGGGCCGAGAAGAGGAGCACCCGGCGCGTGGTGATGCCGACGAGGATGAACAGGCCGATCAAGAGGTAGAACCGGAGCTCGACCCAGAGTGTCCAGTAGACGCCGTCGACGTTCGGGATGCCGAAGGCGGATTGGGCCATCGTGAGGTTCACCAGCAGCTTGCCGACGTCGAATCCTTCTCGTCCGCTCCAGAGGAGGATTGCGGAGGTGATGAGGACACCGGCCCAATAGGCCGGGTACAAGCGTGAGATCCTCGAGGCCGCGAATTGGGGGGTCGTGCGACCCCACGCGCTCATCAGGATCACGAAGCCGCTGATGACGAAGAACAGGTCCACACCGTAGTAACCGATTTTGCTGACCCGAAAGAGCCACGGTGCGACTTCCGACACGGGCTGGGGCCAAGCATCGGTCGTCCGCGCCGTGAAGTGGAAGAGCACGACGGCCACGGCGGCGAAGAAGCGCAGACCGTCGAGGGCGGCGAAGCGCACGGTGCGGGGTCTCTGGGACACCCGGGATGCATCGGGTGATGGCGGCATCGTCATCGGCTCGCGGCCTCACCGTGGTTCGCGCTTGCCAGGAGGGCTTCGAGCTCTTTCCCGTTTCGAGCGAAGTCGAATTCCCAGTCGGAGAGGAAGGCCTCCGGTGAATAGCGGTTCTTCGGCTGCGAGACGTCGGCGCGAGACCAGAAGTAGTGGAGCTCACGGGCGACGGACGAAGCGATCAGTTGCTCGTTCCTCGCCGTGTACGACTCGTGGCTCAGGACCGTCACCCGAGGCCGCCGACCGGCGAAGATCAGGTTGAACATGGCCGCCCCCGCGAAACCCGCGATGTCGTCGGCGTTGAAGAACAGCGTGGCCTGCTCCTCCAGGCTCAGTGATTCCGGCTTGACGACGGTGAAGCCGCGCTCCTCGAAGAACTCCTCGACGTCGGTCCCGTTCCGGCAGACCCTCGACGTCGCCGACGAACCGCGCGACACGAAGATTCGGCGTGGTGAACCCTCGTCCAGACGTGCGAGGTTGCCCCGCAGTGTGTCCCACACCGTCCGGACGGCAGGGTGGAAGTGGTAGGGAATCGCGTTGTGCCAGAGCAGTGACGGAGCGACCAGACGCGTGACGCGCTCGTTCTCCGTCGCGAAGTGGATGTCTCCCTCCTCGATGCCGTAGGCAGCGAGCAGTTCCGTCACGAGCGACGTGTCGAACTCGCCCGTCGGAACCCTGTAGTACGCCTTCATATCAGGATCGTCCGCTTTGGCCGTCTCCCAGCCCCAGAGCTTCGCCACGGACTCCATCATCGTGTGACCGAAGTGCCCCGGGATGCCGGCGTTGAGATCGTAGAACGCCCCGGGCCGCTCGGCGCCGCCCAGTTCCTCGACGCCTGCTGAGGCGATATCTCGATTGACGTTGACCAGTCGCATGTTGCTCACGTTCGCCATGCGGGCGTGTCGGAAGGACGAAGGCAGCGCTGTGTTGCTCACCGTCGTGAGCAGGTGTGACCCGACCAGGACGTCCCCTTCGTACGACCTGAGCGTCGCGGAGGGGTACTCGAACGTGGTCCCGGGGAGGGATTGCTCGCCGCCGTGCTGGACGACGACGAGGTCGGACGATTCTTCACCGCCGGCCTTGACGTCGAGCTCCCGAACCGTCAGTTCGGGGTGGCGGGCTCGAAGGACGTCCGTGGCCGATTCCTCGCGCGTCTTCCACACGTGCTGTTGCACCTTGGGAAGGATGGTGAAGCCCTCGTCGCTGATCTGCTGTTTCATCGCCATGCGGAGAGCGTCCAGTTCCCTGTCGGATCGGTGCTGCCGTCCGACGAGCCTGGTGGCGACGACCCATCCGGATTCGCGAGCTCCCTCGGCGGCGACGTAATAGCCGCCGAACTTCACGTGGAAGAACAGCCACTCCCAGTTGATGACTCGCTGCAGCACCCCCGCCGTCGTGGCATCGACGATGATCGCGATGTCTCCGATGGATTCGATGAGTCGGTAGGCGCCGCGATCCGGCGTGCTCTCGTGCCAGATGACGCCTTCCGACTCAGGTCGGTCACTCGACAAGACATGGACCCGCCCCGGCGCCGTCTCGTTCCACACGTCGACGACCGCCGCACTGCTGCTGTCTGCCACGACGACGATCGGGCCTGTCGTCCCATCGATGAGATCGCGTCGGTGTTTCCGGAGAAAGCGGTGGAGGGGTGAGCGCCCTCGAGGTACCCGGGAGACCATCACTGCGTGTCCCCGACGGTGACCGGATCGATCGCAGGGCGGTCGACGGGATTCGGTTCGGTCTCGAGCCGTGGGCCACCGTCGAGGGCTTTCATCGCCACGACGACCCGCTCACTGTTCTGGTCGTCGCGTTGCGTGAAGGTGGACCGCGTGCGGGCGGCGTAGGTCGCTTCCATCGTGAAGCCGAGGGTGCTGATGGCGTCGACCGCCCGGTTGACGTCGTCCACGGTCTCGGCGACCGGCCCGAAGCCGTCTCGGGCGTAGTCGAAGTACCCCCGGCGTCCGATGTGCATGCCGTTGAAGAACTCCGCCGCGTCGAACTGGAAGTACACGAGGGGGATGTCGAGGAAGGCGGCCTCGAAGCCCAGGGAGGAATAGTCGGTGATGACGAGGGCGCTTCGCGCGAGGACCTCCTGCACGTTGTTCTCCTGGAACGTCATGAGTGTGACGTGTGACGGGATGACGAAGTCGTCGAGGTGCGGTGCCATGTTCGGGTGGGGCATGAAGACGATGGATTTGCCGCCCTCTTCGGCGAGCTCCTTGAGTCGCCGGGACTGCAAGAGCTCACCGTACTGTCTCGCGTAGTCGCTACCGGGGAACAAGACGCCCTTGGTCCGCTTGTTGGACCCGGGCAGCGCCGGCCCGAGCAGGATCTGGCGCCACGTGGGCATGATGACGATGAGAGATCGAGCCTCGTCGGGCGTGGCTCGTCGCAACCTGAGGAGCGCGTCGTGACGGGGGAAGCCGGTCATGACGACTTCCCTGCCCGAGAAGGCGTACGGGCCGTCCAAGGCGATCGAATCGTGTTCTTGGGGCGTGGCGGTGACCAACAGGTCGATCGGCTTCACGTTCAGCCAGCGGGAGAGGTCGTCCTTGGTGATGCCGTGCTGCAGGAACGTGTAGTGGAAGCGCGGCCACCCGTATCGTGCGTTCAGGAGGGGCCGGATCACGTACTGGTCGATGTGGGACGAGGCCAGGTGGGCCGCGCTGAAGATCAGGTGGTGCCACTCCCACGAACGATAGGCGACGAGACGGAAACCCTCTTTCTCGAGGCGAGCCCAGTCTGGTGAATCCTTCTCGAGCACGAACCAGGCGTTGATCTCGGGGTGGCGTGCCCGAACGTGTCGGTAGAGGTGTTCGGCGTTGTCGTTGGCGTCGGTGTTTCGATCCATGAAGACCCACGCATCCGCGAATTTCTCGCGGGTCTTCTTCATGTGGAGGGTGATCGCCAGGGCGTTGTCCACCATCCTGTCGCGTGAGAGGCTCCGCGACAGGCCCTCCCGCCACTCGCGGACCTTGATGCCGGCTCGACGGCGGAGGGTCTCGGACGGGTCGGCGTACTGGGGCTTCACCCTCTTTCGCTGGCTCATGATGAGCGGGTTGATCTGTCGGTGCGTCAGCCTCTCCTGGTGCCCCCACTGCTCCCCGCGGGTGAAAGGGACAGGGCGCCCGCCGAGGGTCATGGTCGTCGAGATCCCTCGACGGATCCACAGATGCCGGCGCCGGAGCAGGACTCGACCGTAGAAGCGGTAGTCCTGGGTCTTGGCGAACGAGGGCTCCGTCACCTCTCCGTCGACCACCACGACCTCCTCGGGCTGTTCGCCGGTGAAGAAGTAGGTGAGGTGGATCTCCTGCCGTGACTCGTCGACGGCGAAGACCCGGACGTACTCGGGCTCCTGGTGTGAGTCCTCGTACCCGCGGAGCACGGCTTCCCGGACCACGAAGTCGACGCTCATGAAGTCGAAGGACCGCACGGCGTCCCTGCTCACCCGGCCGATGATCCGTCGGATGAGTTCGTGGAACTCGTCAAAAGTCGATGCGGGCGCCGCGGCGGTCAACGAGCGGATCGCCATCTCGTTCTTGAAGTACCACAGGAGGTCGTAGAGGACGACGTTCTCCAGCCAACGGGGCACGGCCCCGCCGGTGTCGGTCGCGCGCTCGATCAAGTCCAGGAACCCGTACCGCAGGAGGTCGGTGTACTTCGTCGCCTTGTCGTGGCTGCTCTGCACCAGGGAGCTGCCGTCAGCGCGATAGCGGTAGTGGTACTTCGCAGACGCCACGATCCCGACGCGCGGCGTCTCCTGGGCGAGGAGCACGCGGGAGATGAGATGTCCGTCCTCGAAGTTGGGACGGATCCTCTCGTCGAAGGTGATGCCCTCCTTCCGGAGCACACTCGTCCGGACGAACGTGCTGCCGCCGCTGATCTGGATGAGGGGTTCTGCTCTGAGGTCGACGATGCGGCTGCCCTTGTCGAACTTCGAGCGCAACGGGTGGGTGTTCGTCACTTCCCCGGTGCTGTCGTTGAGCATGAGGATGTGGGTGGCGAGGACCGAGAGCGGCCGCTGCCCGTGGAGTCGGACGAACTTCACGACCTCGCGGAGGTAGTCGCGATCGAGCACGTCGTCCGGATCGGCGAACGTGACCCATTCGGCGTCGACGGCGCCCAGTCCTGCGTTGCGTGCCGACGCGGCTCCGCCGTTCTCCTTCGAGATGAGGAGGACGCCGTCGCCGCGCCCTCGAGCCCAGTCGCGGATGAGGTCGCCGGAGTGGTCCGGAGAGCCGTCGTCGACGAAGACCAGCTGGACGTCGGCCAGGTCGGCCGTCTGTTGGTCGAGCGACTGAAGGAACGCGGGAAGGTACTTCTCGACGTCGTAGGTCGCGATGACGATGCTGATGAGGAAACGACTGGTCTCGTCGTCGTCCGATGAGGAAGCGGCGTGAGGCAACACGTGATCGTCCTTCTGTCGTGGCCCGGCCGGTGTGCGGGGTACGGGTGGCACGCGACTCGAAGCGGGTTGAGGATCTGGTCGCAACGACCCCCGACCGGTTGCGGCACGAAACGATATTAGGGTGTTGTTCGCACGGCGAACGAAAACAGGGGCCCGCAGTCCCTGCCGTCGTCGGTTCGAGGAGTGCCGAGACCTCACTCATCGGCAGCTCGTTCGTGCACGATCCGGGGGTTGGTCGAGTGGTCGATTCGCATTCACGTCACGGGCCGCGACCGGTCCTCAGCGTCGTCGTGCCGGCCGGTCGTGCCGTCGACTTCATCCGATCGTGCGTCTTGAGCCTGAGTCGGCAAGAGCTCGCGGACGTCGAACTGGTCTTCGTGCTCGATCACCCGACCGACGGAACGGACGTCGCCCTCCGAGAAGTCCTCGATCTGGTGCCGCGGGCCCGTGTCATCGAGCTGCCGGAGGCGCGGGGGGCCGGGTACGCCCGCAACGTGGGCCGTCGTGCCGCAGCCGGTCGGTACATCGCCTACGCCGACGCGGACGACGTCGTCCCCCCGGGCGCCTACGCCGCCTTGGTCGGCAGCCTCGAGGCGTCGGGCTCCGACGTGGCGACCGGACGGGCCGAGCAGTTCACCGACGACACGGCCTCGTGGCCCTACTGGTCGACCGAGGGACGGGCGTTCGACGAGCCCCGGGTCGGCGTGACGCTCGCCGACGTCCCCGCCCTCGTCGAGGACCACACCCCCTGGAACAAGGTCTACCGGGCCGAGGTCGCCGTCGACTTTCCCGAGGGGACGACCTCGGAGGACCTCGTCCACTGGGCCCGCATCGTGCCCGGAGTGCGCATCGACGTCGTCGACCAGGTCGTCTACCGTCACCGTCGTCACGCGGCCTCGGTCACGGGCGGCATCGCGGCCGGCTCGCATCTCGACGACTGGATCGTCCAGACGAAGGAGGCGCTGGCCGAGTACCAGCGCACGGCTCCCGGCCCCCCGGTCGAGGCATACCTCAAGAAGCTGCTGCTGCGCGAGGCCTGGACCCGGGTGCGCGGCGTGGCGGGCATGGGGGCCGCCGAGCAATCCTCGTTGGTCTCGTTCGGCGCGTGGCTGGTGTCGGTCGTGCCTGCGGGGGAACTGGAGGTCCTCACGCCGCTGCCCCGCGCCTCCTACCGCCTCTTGGCCGCCGGACGCGTCGCCGACCTCGTCGCGCTGCTCGGCGCCGTCGACGCCCGCACGGCCGATCCGGCGGAGGCCTGGGCCTCGTGGTCGGGGCGGCACGACGCAGCACGGACCATCGGCGTGACCGAGGCCGACCTCGCGGCCGGCGTCTGGCGCGAGCGCCTCTTCGGCCCGACCCTGGACGCTGTCCAGGCCGGCCGAGTCCCCGTTCACGGACTCCGCGAGGTCGCCGCGTTCCACGACCGCCACGTGTCGACGGCCCTCGACCTGCACGAGGGCCAGGTGCTCGACGCGCTGCGCGTCGGCGACGAGACCGTCGTGCGAGCGCTCCGCCGCCACCGCAAGGCCTCGGTCCGGCTGTCCGTCGGCTCGTCGTCGGGCGCTCGCCGCAGCGTCCGCGTCGAGGTGACGGGTGGCGGTTCGCCCGGGGAGTTGCGACGAGGGCGCCTGGTGATCCGGCGGGAGCGCGACGGCGGAGCGTCGCGTCGCGTGGCCGACTTGGACCTCGGCGACGGCGGCGTGGCCGTGGTCGACGTCGCCGACCATCCCGTCGACGGTGAACGATGGGCGGTGGTGCTCACCTCGCCCGACGGGGTCGATCTGCTCGCCCCCACCGTCGTCGCCCCGCCGACGAGTGCCGCGCGGCGCGCCGTCGGAGCCGTCGTCCGGCGACTCCGTCCGGTGGGGCGGGCGTGATGCCGGTGCGTCCGTCGCTCTCGGTGGTGGTACCCACCCATGACGTCGAGCCGTGGATCGACGAGCTGCTCGACAGCGTCCTCGCCCAGGACGTCGACGGCATGGAGGTCCTCGTCGTGGACGACCGGTCGGACGACGGCACGCGCGACCGGGTGCGCGCGGTCGCGGCGCGCGACCCGCGCGTCAGCCTCCTGACGTCGCCCCTGGCCGGCGGCGGCAACGCCCGCAACCACGGCGTCGAGGCGGCCTCCGGGCGGTACCTCGTCTTCGCCGACGGCGACGACCTCGTCCCACGGGGGGCCTACCGTGCGATGATCGACAGCCTCGAGCGCACCGGGTCCGACCTTGCGATCGGAGACCACCTCAAGTTCTCGCCGAGCAGGTCGTGGAGCCCCACGGCCCGATGGGCCGACCTCGCCGAACAGGTCGACGGAGCGGCGCCCGAGGACGTCCCTTGGGCCATCTCGGGCCGCGCCTGTTGGAACAAGCTGTTCCGCCGTTCGTTCTGGGACCGGACGCGACTGGCGTTCCCCGAGGTGCCGAGGTCCAACGACATCGTCCCCATGACCCGGGCGATCCTGTCGGCGTCGTCGATCGACGTCGTGCCCCGGTGCGTCTACCTCTACCGGGACCGGCCCGGTCGGACGTCGATGACGGCCCGGGCTTCGGCCGACGCGGCCGCCTCGAGCTACTTCCGCCAGGAGGCGGCGTGCGCCGAGCTGGTCCGTGGACACGGCGGTCCGGCCGTGGGGCGCGTCTACTCCCGACTCGTCTTCGATGCCGACGCCTGGGTGCACCTCAGTGGATGGCTGAGTCGACTCGAGCCCGGTGCGGACGTCTCGGCGGACGTCGTCGCCGCCGCGCGTGCCGTCCTGACGACCGCGCCCGACGACGCGGTGGACGAGGCGGGCCCCGACAAGCGTGCCCTCGCACTGCTGGTCGTGGCCGACGAGATCGACGTCGCACGCGACTTCGCCGTCCGGATGGACGAGGCCAGGACGCGACGCTCGCACGACGCCGCGAGCCTCTCGGCCTGGGTGACGGCCCTCGACGCGATCGACCGGCACCCGGACGCCCTGCCCGGCGTCGACCGTGTCCTGCTGGCGACCGACGGCCTCGGCGTCGCCCTGGCGAACGACGCCGACCACGTCCAGCGGGACGACCCCGAGGCCTTCGCGGCCGTCGTGGCAGCCCTCCGCGTCGGTCCGGCCGTCCGCGCGCCCCGGGCGGCGGGCCGCCTGCTCGCCGCGTCCGGGACGACCTCGGCCGTCCTCCGGGCCGTGGTCGACGGCGCGCGGCGGGGCGCCCCCGTCGCCGTCGCGCGCGTCTCGGCCGCCCGGCGGGCGGCGCCCCTCCGCGTCGACCGCATCGACGCCGGGCGGCGCTCCCTGCGGGTCACCGGTCCCGTCGGCGACGTGGGCACGCTCGCGGGGGCGCGGTTGGTCGCCTCGGTACGAGGGGCGACCGACGCCGTCGACCTGGGCCCGGTCGAGCTGGTCCCCGCGGCAGGAGACACGGCGCGATGGGCGGCGGAGATCGACGCCCGGTCGATGGCCCGGAGCGGCCGGTACTCGATCGAGGTCCGCGTCGCGGTCGACGACGGGCTCGTCCTCGACCTGCCGGTCGCCACGACGCCGATGCCGATCGCACCGCTGTCGATCTGGCACGACCTGCAGGGGCTCAGCGACCGTCGGCGGGGACGTGCCCTCGTCGTCGACCGTCGGTCGCCCCTCGTCCGACGCATCCCTCGACGGGTGCTCGATCGACTCCGCGCGTCGGTCCCCGCCACCCGCCGGGGCTAGGCCCTGTGGGCTGAGCCCCTCGGGCGGCCGGTCGGGCCCTCGGAGCGGTCGCCGTCACGCCAGGTGCCGAGGCAGGCGAGGCGGTCCGACAGGAGGTCGGCGTACCGGTTCGAGACGGTGAACGGCGACAGGCGCCGGGCGAACTCCTGAGCCCCCTCGCGGGGCATGGCGTACGTGCCGGGCATCGACAGCAGCGACGCGAGTGAGCCCACGGGATCGTCGAGGCCGTAGAACCCGACCCACGGCTCGTCACCGAAGTCGGCCATCAGGTGGTCCTCGCCCGGCAGGACGACCGGCAGGCCGAACGTCGCCGCCAGGTGCACCGTGCCCGAGTTCAGGATGCGCCGGTACGGCAACACCGCGACGTCGGCCGCGGCGAACCAGGTCTCGACGTCGGCGTCGTCGACGTGGTCGTGGTGTCTCACGGCGCGCTGGCCGGGCGGCAGGTGCGCCTCGACGAACGCGAGCTCGTCGGCGGAGGTCTTGCCGGCGAGCAGGACGACCGGCCGTGCGGCTTCGGGGCCCGTGTCGTCGGCGACCCGGCCGAGGGCCGACAGCAGCACGTCGAGCCCCTTGTACGACCTCATCTGGCCGAAGAACAGGGCGGCGTGGTCCTCGTCGCCGAGGCCCAGGCGCTCGCGGGCCTCGCGGCGGGGCAGCGTCGAGGGGTAGACGCCCTGGTAGCTCGGGTGGGGGATCGTGACGACCTTCGCGGGGTCGACGACGTAGTGCTCGCGGGTCGCCTCGACGGTGCCCGTCGACATGGCGTGGACGACGTCGACGAGATCGGCCAGGGCCTGACAGAGCGCGACCTCGACGTCGAGGTGACGGGCGTCGTGGGGGACGACGTTGTGGATGGTCCACACGAGCAGCACGCCCCGCTCGTGCGCCCGCCGCAGGGCCGCGAGGAACCTCTCGGACCGGGCCCGCGCCTCCTCGCGTCCGTCGACGGCGCGTTGGGCGACGGGCGAGGTCCAGTGCAGGTGGAAGGCGTCACCATCGGCCAGGCCGGCGAGCACGGCCTCGGCCCCCTCGAGCGTGGTCGTCTCGTCGACCCGGACGCCGGCCGCCCGTGGTGCGAGGGTCATCAGGTTCACGTAGGGGTTGTCCCGGTAGGCCGGGAACACCCCCAGCGTCGTGACGGTCCTCACGACGAGGCCTCGGCGGCGACGGCGCGCAGCTGGTCGAGGACGATCGCGGCGCGTCCGCTCACCGCCGGGTGGTCGTCACCCGCCCCCGGACCGGCCAGGACCGAGAAGGAGGCGCGGGTCAGGTCGTCCACCCGGCCGTCCTCGTCGAGCCAGACGGCGTTGACCGCGCCGGGCTGGGGAACGAAGCGGGGCGCGCCCTCGGCCGTCGCGACGAGCACGGCGACGTCGTCGATCGAGCACGACGACCGGTAGAACGCCGCGACGTCGTCGACGACGACGTCGTGCCCGTGGAAGACGAGGTGGCCCCGGAGGCGCGCGCAGGCGGCGGCGGCCCGGGCGTCCGAGAGGTCGGCCTTGAGGGCCCAGCGGAGGCCGTCGCGCTCCCAGGGGCCCGAGCGCGGGGCGCGTTCGACCAGGGGACGGGACGACCTGACCATGACGTCGTGCCCTCGCGGCTCGCCGGCCTCGATGCCCACCAGGCGGAGCCCGGCCGCCTCGTAGCCCGCGACGTCGAGGTCGGGGTAGCGTCCGCGCCACCGCTCGTCGAACAGCCGGCGGTTGACGAGCCGGGCGTCGTCGCGCCCGGGCGACGTGCTCTCGTGGTGCACGACGACCGACTCGAGCACGACGGCGAAGTGCGACCCCGGGCGGTCGTCGAGTGCTCGCAGGCACAGGTCGACGTCCTCGAGCCCGTTGGCGAAGACGGGGTCGAAGCCCCGCCACCTGATGAGGTCGCGCGCCCGGAAGGCCGCGGCCGCCGCCGTCACGGCCGCGAACCGTCGGGCGTCCGCGCGGTCGACGTCGAGGCGTGGGTGGTGGGCGAGGAAGTGCCAGGGCATGACCTTGTCCCCGCCGAACACCGTTCCGGCGGCCTGGACCGTGCCGTCCGGGTAGAGCAGGAGCGGCTGCGCCCCGAGGACGTCCTCGTCGTCGAGGGCGGCGAGCAGCGGGGCCAGCCAGCCCGGGCGCACCTCGGTGTCGTTGTTCAGCATGACCACCCGCGAGCCCGTGCTCAGGGCGAGCCCCACGTCGCTGCCGAGGCCGAAGTTGAGGTTGCGGGCCTGCCGGTGGACCGTCACGCGGTCGTCACCGCCGAACCAGCTGTCGAGGATCGCCGAGACGGACCGTCCGGAGGCGTTGTCGATCAGGACCACCTCGACGCCCGGGGCTCCGTCGTCCGACGCGAGCACCGCCTCCACGGCTCGTCGGGTGAGCTTCCAGTCGCGGTAGACGGGCATGACGATCGACACGCGGTCGTCCGAGCGGTCGCCCGCCGACGCCTCGAGGGCGGTCCAGTCGATCAGGTGGGGTGCCACGGCGACGTCCTGCCAGGAGGCCGGGTGGGTCGACGAGATGCGGCCGCCGTCGTGCGAGTTGTCGTAGTCGACGCCGAGGTGGGGCACGTAGGTGGGCACGCCGTGTGCCCGGGCGAGGCGCAGGACGTAGTCGTAGTCGATCCACCGCTTGAGCCGCAGGTCGAAGGCGCCCACCGCGTCCGCGGCCTCACGGGTCACGACCAGGGCGTTGAGGTCGATGAAGTTGCCGGCGAGGAGGTCCTCCCAGGTGCCGTCCTCGCCGCGGTACGTCTCGACGGGGGCACCGTCCCGTGCGGCGGGGTCGTTGAGCCCGCGCATCCGCAGGCCGGTGTGCACCGCGGCGGCCCCCGTCTCGAGCAGGGCCGCGACCGCGATCTCGAGGTGCGTCGGGTACCACGCGTTGTCCGAGTCGAGGAAGGCCACCACGCCACCCGTGGCCGCCGCGAGACCGGTGTTCCGCGCCGCACCCGCGCCGAGCGACGCCTGCGCGAGCGGGACGATGCGGGGGTCGTCTCGGGCTGCTTCCGCCAGGAGGTCGGCCGTGCCGTCCGTCGAGCCGTCGTCGACCACGACGAGCTGCCACGACGACCAGGTCTGCGCCCGGACCGAGGCGATGGCCGCCCGCAGCGAGTCGGCCCGGTCACGCGTCGGCAGCACGACGGAGACGACCGGCGGCTCGGCCGCGGCCCTCTCGAGCCCCCGGCGGTAGCGAGAACGGGCCGCTGGAGCGTCGAGTCCGTCCCAGGTCGACCGGTACCGGCGGCGGGTGCGCACCTGGTCGGCGGCGAACGACCGGGCCCGGGCGAGGGCCGCCTCGCGGTGCTCCGCCCAGGTCGGCGCGTCACCGAGGCGTCCGGCGGGGGTCGGCAGCAGCGTCTCGGGGCGGGCGTGGGCGAGGAAGTGCCGCAGGGCGTCCAGCGTCGTCCGGGGGCGGTCGGCCTCGGGCAGGGAGCCGACGTAGGCGGCGGCGTCGAAGACGGGACCCGTCTCGACGAGCCGGTCGTCCTCCTGGTGCAGGAAGTCGAACCAGCTCGTCCTCGGGTCGGTGAGCTGGGCCTGCAGCCACTCGGGCTCGACGAGGGGCGACAGGGTGAGCCCACGCCCGCCGTCGCCGGTGATGACGAAGCGGGCCGCCTCGGCGTCCGACCCGAACGGGCGGCCGGTGATCGCCTCGACGTACGGACGGTCGACCAGGTCGAACTCGACGACGCGGTCGGCCCAGCGCTTGAGGCGGTCCTCGACCGTGAGCGGCTTCGGCTCGGGTCGGAACCTCGCGAGCGAGCGACGCACGAGCGCCGGGACGGACCGACGGTCGGGCCCGGTCACGAGCGGCCCCGGGGCAGTCGCGACGCGACACGTCCGATGACCGACGCGAGCTTGTAGCTGCGGCTGGCCTTGAGCTGGTTGAGCTCGTCACGATAGCGGTGCAGGCGCCGAGCGTCCGTCGAGGCCGACCGGTGCGCCACGGCGTCGGCGAGGCCGATCCGATCGGCTCGCTGCTGCAGCGCGGCCACGCGGTCGGCGAGGGGCGTGGCCCGGTGACGCGACCACTGCCGGGGCAGGGAGGTCCACGGCGACGCGTCCGCGCCTCCGTCGTCGGTGACGGTGAACGCGGCGTGGTCGCCGACCGCGGCACCCGTGAGGCGGCGTCCGGCGGCGGGGCCGTCGACGCTCCAGCGGACCGGCTGCGCGGAGAGCCCGAGGTCGAGGCTCGCCCAGACGGCGTACCGGCGGTGGGCCTGCAGCAGTCGGTCACCGTCGACGAGGCCGTTGACGAGCAGCCCGAGGGAGCCGATCTGGTCGTCCGGCGCGTCGCTCCGCACGACCGCGGTCGGAGCCAGGGCCGACACCGCCGACACCGCCTCGTCGTCGACCAGGAGCTCGAGGGCGAACGCGTCGCCGAGGGCCCGGGAGGCGCGGGTGACGACGCCGTCGCGTCGTGCGTCGTCGAGACCCGCGGCGGCCGCACCCCGCAGGTCGATCGTCATCGTGTCCCGAGCGGCGCCCGGGACGAGCGCGTCGGCGAACCGGTCGGCGGGGTGCACGTCGTGCCGCAGGAACGCGGCCGTCGCCGACCCGTAGAAGGGGTACCGGGCCTCGAGCTTCTTCTGGTGGGCGTCACGAAGGGTGTTCCGACGCGCCCCGACGAAGCTCTTGGACCCGGCGTGCAGCACGAGGGCCCGGTTCGCGACCAGCGCGAGGTACCCGTGCTCGTTGAGGCGCAGGCAGTAGTCGTTCTCCTCGCCGTACCCGGGGGCGAACTCGTCGTCGAACAGGCCGAACCGTCGGATCAGGTCGCGTCGCGTCAGGAAGCAGAAGCCCATGGCCACGGGCGAGACGTACCATCGGGGCAGGACGGGGACGATCTCGGCGGCGACCTGCAGGGTGCGTTCGAACGAGCGCTCGGCGGGGGACACCTGGCGGAACGGCAGGCTGGCGATCGTGGCGTTGTTGCTGCGGGCGCAGACGACCCCGTGCTCGGGTGCCGCCAGGAGGACCTCGAGCATCTCGTCGATGAACCCGGCGGTGACGACGGTGTCGCTGTTCAAGAGCAGCACGTCGCGGTCGGAGGTGTCGAGCTCGGTCACGGCCCGGTTGCAGGTGCCCACGAAACCGAGGTTCCGGTCGTTGCTTTCGTAGCGGAACCCGTCACGGCCGGCGACGGCTTCGAGGACGGCGCGTTCGATCGCGTCGGCGTCCGGCCCGCAGTCGTTGACGAGCAGGACGCGGTGCCGCGAGGTGTCGACGTGGTCGAGGAGGGACGCGATGCAGTCGAGCAGGGACGGCAGGTCTCCGTAGACCGGGACGACGACGGTGACGCCCGGGGACGTCTGGACGGGGGAGGTGCTCACGGGGTTCCTCCTCGACGGCTGCCGTCGGACTCGGGTCGTGCGGCGGTCAGGCGCTCGGCAGCCGACCGGACGGCGGAGGCGAGGGTGCCGCCGAGTGCACCGGGTGCGAGGTCGGCGAAGGCCCCTGGGCCCTCCGCGGCGTTCCGCCGGACGGCCGAGACGACGGCCGCGGCCAGGGCCTCCGGCTCGGCGGCCACGGCGTCGATGCGGTCGTGCAGGCCCGAGCGGGTGCCGTCGAACTCGTTCGTGACGGCCAGGGCGCCCGAGACGGCCGCGTCGAAGGGCGGGTGGCTCGGGTGGGGGCTGTACTGCAACGACAGGACGACGTTCGTCGACGCCAGGAGGTCGAAGTAGTCGTCCCAGGGCAGGGTGCCCACGCTCCGCAGGGTGTGGCCGCCGCCGAGATCCGTGTCGCCGTGGAGCTCGCCGGCCGACACGAACTCGACCGGGTGGCCCGAGGCGGCGAGCTCTCGGGCGGCGATCTTGAGCGCCGCCACCCCGAGCCGGAAGAGGTTGCGGTGCTTGCTCGGACGTCCGTAGAACAACACGCGCGTCGTCTCGCCCGCCGACCGCTTCGCGGCGACGCGGCGGAGGAGGTCGAGGTCGAGGTCGGGGGCGAACACCAGGTCGTCGTCGACGGTGAGGCCCTGCTGCTCCTCGAGGTAGGCGCGGAGGGGCGTCGAGTTGACGATGGGCTGGAACCCCCGTCGGTACGTCGAGGCCGCGACCGCGTACTCGGTCGACCAGGGGCTGAACCCGGGCTCGTAGTCCTGGACGAGGTAGGCGACCCGCTCGCGGGCGATGCGTCCGCTGCGGGTCGCGACGTCGACGGCGTGGGCGGTCTTCCAGTGGGTGACGAGCCACGAGTCGTCGGGCGAGAACCGGATCGACGGGAGGTCCTCGCGCGCGACCACCCTGGCCTCGACGTCGGGGAAGCGCGCCCCGACGAAGGCCTGGGCCGCGGCGGACGAGTTGCCGGAGGTCGTGTACGACACCATGACGATGCGCAGGGGCAGTCCGAGTTCGGCCGCGAGGGTCCGGCCGACCGACAGCGCCGTCGAGATGCCGGCGAAGGTCGCGTCCGGCCGGATCTCGCCGACGACCAGGTCGAGGTGGGGCTCCGCGTCGTGCGAGACGGTGATCCCGGCGAGGGCGGTGCTCGTCTCGACGAGGTGCAGATAGGGGAGGGCGGCGTCGTCGACGAGCGCGGCCTCGGCACGCGAGACCGGGGAGTTGTCGACCGCGACGAGGCGCTCGCGAGCGGCGTTGCGGAACTCGGGGCGCGTCAGGTAGTCCCTGTTGACCCGCACCAGGTCGGTGACGAGTCGGCGGATCTTGGCGGTGTCCATGGAACTCGCGGCGCTTCCCCTCGCGTCTCTCGGTACACCCGTGCCTGCGGCGACGGGCCGGGAGGAGTCTATCGATGCGCGGCTCGAGCCCGGGGGACGCCGGGGTGCTTGTAGACTCCACCGGTGCAGACGCGAGAACTGGCCATCCCCGGCGCCTGGGAGTTCACCCCGAAGCAACACGGTGACGACCGCGGCGTCTTCTTCGAGCAGTACCGCTACGACGTGTTGCAGGACGTCGTCGGCCACCCGCTCGACCTCAAGCAGACCAACACGTCGGTGTCGGCGCGGGGCGTCGCGCGGGGCATCCACTACGCGCTCGTGCCGCCGAGCCAGGCCAAGTACGTCTCGGCCCCCAAGGGCGCCTTCATCGACTTCGTCGTCGACATCCGGGTCGGCTCGCCGACCTTCGGCCAGTGGGACTCCGTCGTCATCGACGACGTCGACCGGCGCGCCGTCTACCTCTCCGAGGGGCTCGGGCACGCCATCGTCGCGCTGACCGAGGGGGCGACCGTCAACTACCTCGTCACCGAGACCTTCAACCCCGAGCGCGAGAAGGGCCTCAGCGTCCTCGACTCCGACATCGGGCTCGTCTTCCCCGACGACATCGGCGAGATCCTCCTCTCCCCGAAGGACACGTCGGCGCCCACCCTGGGCGAGGCCGAGAGCCTCGGCCTCCTGCCCACCTGGGACGAGTGCCAGGCCTTCTACCAGCAGCTCCGAACCGAGAACTAGGCAGACATGCGCGGAATCATCCTCGCCGGCGGGTCCGGCACACGTCTCTACCCGATCACCAAGGGCATCTCGAAGCAGTTGATGCCGATCTACGACAAGCCGATGGTCTACTACCCCCTGTCGACGCTGCTGTCGGCCGGCATCCGCGAGATCCTCATCATCACGACCCCCGACGACGCGCCCCAGTTCCAGCGCCTCCTCGGCGACGGGTCCGACCTCGGCATCGAACTGACCTACGCCATCCAGCCGTCACCCGACGGCCTGGCCCAGGCGTTCATCATCGGCGAGGAGTTCATCGGCGACGAGAAGGTCGCCCTCGTGCTCGGCGACAACATCTTCCACGGGGTCGGGCTCGGCTCGAACCTCCGGGCCAACACCGATCCCGACGGCGGCGTCATCTTCGCCTACCACGTGTCGAACCCCCGGGCCTACGGCGTCGTCGACTTCGACGAGACCTTCACGGCGCGCTCCATCGAGGAGAAGCCCGAGAACCCCAAGAGCAACTACGCCGTCCCGGGCCTCTACTTCTACGACAACTCCGTCGTCGAGATCGCGAAGGGCATCGAGCCGAGCTCACGGGGCGAGCTCGAGATCACGACGATCAACGAGCGCTACCTCGAGGCGGGCAAGCTGCAGGTGCAGGTGCTCGACCGGGGCACCGCCTGGCTCGACACCGGCACCCACGAGTCGATGATGCAGGCGTCCGAGTACGTCCGCGTCATCGAACACCGTCAGGGGTACAAGATCGGGTGCATCGAAGAACTCGCCTGGCGCCGTGGCTGGATCGACGACGAGCAGCTGCGTCGGCTCGCGAAACCCCTGGTCAAGAGTGGTTACGGGGCGTACCTCATGGGGTTGCTGGGCTAGTCCTCCTTCTTGCCGACTCCCGCACGGGGGGTGGTCGGATGCTGGCATCCGTGCGATCTTCGGAGTATGGACTCCTCTGTTGATCAGGCAGAGCCGGGGGACAAGATCGGGCGCATGATCCATCGCCGCCACTTGCTCTCGCTCGCTGCCGCCTCCGTCGTCGCCACCGGCGCGGCCTCCGTGCTGCGGCCCGACGCCGCGCACGCGTCGGTCAGCCTCGGCGAGACCTCCGCCGCCACGGACAGCATCGCCGAGGCACTCGCCGTGGCCGAACTGAGCGCCTGGGGCGGGTACTCCAACGGCAACATCCCGGCCAGGGCCCTCACGCCGGTGTCGGCGACCGTGGCCGGCTCGGGGTACCTCCGCACCGACGCCGCGCGCCAGTACCTCGCCCTCAGCCTCGCCTTTTCGAACGCCGTCGGTCGTCCCCTGGCCATCACCGAGGGGTACCGCGCGTACTCCCGTCAGGTCGACTACTGGAACGCCTACCAGGCCGGCACCGGCAACCTCGCGGCCTACCCCGGCACCTCGAACCACGGCTGGGGCATCGCCTGCGACTTCGGTGCCGGTGTCGCCACGGCCGGCTCGGCGGCCAAACGGTGGATGGACGCGAACGCGCCGTCGTACGGCTGGATGCCCACGGGCAACTCCTTCAGCCGGCCCGAGCCCTGGCACTTCGACTACACCCCGGCCTACGTCGGTGACATCCCGCTGCAGGTCGACGCGGACTCCGAGGTCATCATCATCCGGGCCAAGCAGGCCCTCAGCGAACAGGCGCTCGGCTACACGGCCCTCGTGGGCGTCCGCAGCCTGCGACACCTGTCGACCATCGACATGATCAACGCGATGCGCGTCGCCGGCACCCCGTTCTACGAGGTGGACCGCAACCAGTTCTACGCGATCATCAACTCGCTGGGCATCGCTCGCTCGGCACTCACCCAGGACGCGGACTACTGGCGTCGCTGACGCGCACCCGACCGACACGACCGACACGCCCGACACGCCCGACACGAATCGAAGGACTTCCACATGCTCATCATCCGTTGCACCGACAACCTGCCCGAGGTGGGAAGCGGCTACGTCTGCATGGTCGGCGTCCGGTCGCTCCGGCACATGACCACCATGGAGATGGTGAACGCCATGCAGGCGGTCGGGGTCCAGTACAAGAACCTGAACGCCGCCGGCTTCTACGCCGCCCTCAGCTCCCTCTCGATCCCTCGCACCGCCCTGAAGACCGGTGCCGACTGGTCCGGTCGCTGACATGACCCCGGCCGGCCGTCGCTCACGTCTGCTGGCCGCGACGGTCGTGGTCATCGCGACGGTCCTCGGCGGAGGCCTCTCGGGCGCGCCATTGGCCGGGGCGGCAGCCGCCTCGGCGGCAGCCGTGTCCTACGGCGTCGGAGCGCGCTCGTTGAGTCAGCCGTCGCCGGGCGGTCGGCACGTCTACGTGTCCACGACCGGCTCCGACACCTACAAGCAGTACCACCGTGCCGCTTGCCTCAGGGACCCCGCCAACGCCGGCCAGTATCAGGACAGGTGCCCCGAACCCACGGCATCGTCGCCGTTGCGGACGGTGCAGGCCGGCATCCGGGCAGCCAGGCCCGGCGACGTGATCGTCGTGCGAGGGGGCGTCTACGCGGAGGCGATCGGATGGGGTCTCCAACGCGGGACCGCCGAGCGTCCCATCGTCCTGCAGGCGAGCCCGGGGGAACGAGTCGAGGTCAACGGGACGCTCATCATGGCTTCGGCGGACCACTGGACCATCAACGGCATCCGCTTCACGTACAACTCGGCCATCCAGACCGGTCAATCGGTGGTGCTGATGTCGGGCGGCGACGGGTGGTCGTTCACCAACAACGAGGTGCAGGGAACACGCGGCGTGGCCAACGTGCTGGTCAACGCGACGACTGCCTCCGGGTCGACCGCCCAGCTGGCGGCTGCGGCGCCGCGCAACTACCTCATCGGAGGCAACTGCATCCACGACAACCGAGCCGTGGACGCCGCCGGGACGGACCACAACATCTATCTCATGTCGTCCATCTGGTCCACTGGTGGCCTCATCGAGAGGAACTTGGTCGCTGGTGCGCCGCGAGGGGCCAACATCAAGGCCGCCGGGAGCACCCCTGCGACGGCGTCCGGGAGCCCGCGGAACGTCACCATCAGGTACAACACCCTGTTGTCCGCAGCGTCGGGCCTGACGATCGGTCTCGCAGCAGAAGGGGTCGAGGCCCAGCGGAACATCATCGCCGTCCCGAACGGGTCCGGTCGCTACGACGGGGCGGTCAAGACCTACCAGCTCGACCAGCCCGGCAAGAACGCGGTCAAGGACTCCCTGTTGAGCGGGTACGCCCGGCCGATCAGCGAGGACTTCGGCGTGACTCGCCACATCTTCACGGCACGCAACGACACGGCGACCCCGTTCTCGTACACGGGCTCGATCGCGAACTGCACCGCCACGGCGGCCTAGGCGACGATCCGCTCGTCCTACGGCCACATGGCCCGCTGACCGGGGCGTCGTCGCGCCTACGCTCGCCGCCCGCGCCCCGCTGCGATGGTGACGCGCGCCCGCACGCGGAGCCCGAGGCCGACCGCGGCGACGACGGGGCGCCAGAGCAGCCCCGGGTGGGTCTTGGCGATGTAGCGGTGCGCCGACCGGTGGTGGGCCGTGATCATGACGTCGGCCGACCGAGCGGTGCTCTCGCCGCCGATGTGCATCACCTCGGCGTCGGGGACGAAGAGGTTCGACCAGCCGGCCCGGGCCAGTCGGCGCCCGAGGTCGACGTCCTCGAAGTACATGAAGAAGTCGGGGTCGAAGCCGCCGACCGCCTCGAAGGCCTCGCGCCGCACCAGCAGGAACGCACCCGAGAGCCAGCCCACGGCAGCGGTGCTCTCCGACTTCGACACGTCGCGCTGCTGGTAGCGGCGCGTCCAGGGGTTCGACGGCCAGACCCCCGAGAGCAGGGCGTGGCCGATGCCGGTGCGGATCGAGGGCAGTGCCCTGGCCGACGGGTAGACGGTGCCGTCGGGGTCGAGGACGCGCGGGCCCAGGGCACCGGCTCGCGGGTTCTCCCGGCCCGCGGCCAGCAGGGCCCCGACCGTCCCGGGCGTGGCCACGACGTCGGGGTTGCAGATCAGGTACCACCGTTCGTCGGCGGTGGCCGACGTGGTGCCGAGGTTGACGGCGCGCCCGTAACCGACGTTGCCGGGGGACCTCACGAGCGTGACCTCGTCGTGCGACGCGGCCACCGCCTCCGGGGCTCCGTCGGTCGACCCGTTGTCGACCACCAGCACCCGGCCGGGGGGGAACCCGTTCGGCGCGAGCGAGTCGACGAAGGTCTCGAGGGTGTCGCCGGGTGAGTAGGTGACGGTGATGCAGAGGATCTCGCTCATCGGGTGCCTCCCGCGGCGTCGCGATAGGCCACGGCGTGCTCGGCGGCCGTCCGCTGCCAGGTGAAGCCGAGGGCCCGCTCGCGGCCGCGGCGACCGAGCTCGGCCCGACGGTCGCCGTCGCCGAGCAGCGCCTCGAGCGTCGCCTCGAGCGAGGCGGCGTCGGGCTCGCAGTAGACGGCCACGTCACCGCCGACCTCCGGGGCCGCGAGCCGGTCGGTCGTGACCACCGGGACGCCGCTGGCCAGGGCCTCGAGGATCGGCAGGCCGAAACCTTCGCCCACGCTCGGGTAGGCCACGAGCGTCGACGACGCCACGAACGCCGGCAGCAGTCGCTCGTCGACGTAGCCGAGCCAGCGGTAGGGCGACGTCGGCCCCGCCGCCTCGAGGCGGGCGAGGACGGCGTCGTCCCAGCCGCGTCCGCCCGCGAGCAGGAGGCGCGGTGCCAGGTCGGGCCGTCGCTCGCCCACCCGGGCGATCGCGTCGAGCAGCGGCCCCACGTTCTTCCGTGGCTCGATGGTGCCCACGAACGCGCAGTAGCCACCGTCGCCGATCGCCAACCGCTCACGCATCTCGACCTCGTCGCGCCGGGCGTCGGGGGAGTACCGCACGGTGTCGACCCCGTGGAACGACACGACGATCGGCGCCAGACGACCCGTCACCCACCGGGCGACCTCGTCGGCGGTGGCCTGACTCGGGGCGAGGCAACGGTCGGCACGACGGGCGGCGAGGCGGATCCAGGTGCGGAAGAAGGGCCCCTTGAGTCGCCCGTGCAGCTCGGGGTGCGAGAAGAAGGTCGCGTCGTGCAGGGTGACCACCCGTCGACGCCGACTGAGCAGGGGCATCGTGTAGTGCGGCGAGTGGATCACGTCGACGCCCAGACGGCGCGCGAGGCGAGGCAGGACGAGCTGTTCCCACAGCAGGCGCACGCCGACCGAGGTCGTGCGGGGCGGGACCCGGTGCAGGATCGCCGCGGGTGCGTCCGCGCGCAGCCACTCGAGATCGCGTTCCTGGCAGGCCACGTGGAGGACGACGTCGTCGCGCACGGACAACGCCGGGACGAGTTCACGCAGGTAGCGACCCACGCCGCCGGAGTCGGCGGGGATCGACGTGGCGTCGAGGAGGACGGTGACGCTCACGACGGGACTCCTCGATCGGTGCGGTGCGGTGCGGTGCGGACGGGCGGTGGGGGGCTGGGTGGTCGTGACGCCGCCGGATCAGCGGTCGGCGTCGACCATCGCCTCGACGACCTCGGTGAACGACCGGGTCGGCGTCCATCCCAGCGAGGAGCGGATCTTCGAGGCGTCGCCGCGCAGCTCGGAGGCGTCGGCGGGCCGGACGAACTCGGCGTCGCTGCGGACGAGGTCGGTCGTGTCGGTGATGCCGACCCGGGCGAACGCCGCGTCGACGAAGTCCTGGATGCTGTGCGACTCGCCGGTCGCCACGACGTAGTCGTCGGCCGTGTCGGACGTCGCCACGAGGGCGAGGGCCTCGGCGTAGTCGGGCGCCCAGCCCCAGTCGCGGCGGACGGCGAGGTCGCCCAGCACGAGCTCGCGTTGTTCGCCGCGCGCGATGCGGGCCGCCGCGGCGGTGATCTTGCGGGTGACGAACTGCTCGGGCCGTCGCGGCGACTCGTGGTTGTAGAGGACCACGCTCGAGGCGCGCATGCCGGCGGCGCGGTAGGCCCCGACGAGCAGGTGCGCGTACGCCTTCGCCGCGCCGTACGGGTTGACCGGTGCGATCGGCGTGGTCTCGTCCTGCGGTGAGACGTCGGCCTGACCGAAGATCTCGGCGCTCGAGGCCTGGACGAAGGCGGCGTCGTGCCCGCCGTCGCGCAGCTCGGCCACCGCGGCGAGCAACCCGGCCACGGCGGTGCCGTTCAGCTGTGCGGTCTCGACGGGCAGGCGCCACGAGGCCGCGACGCTGCTGAGCGCCGCGAGGTTCACCACGACGTCGGGCCGGACCGCGAGGACCGTGGAGCGCATCCCCGCCAGGTCGGTCAGGTCGCCGCGGTGCAGGACGACGTCGGCCGGCAGGTCGGCGACCGGCGCGTCCTCGCCCCCGTCCCGGACGACGCCGTGGACCTCGAGGCCGCGGGCCACGAGGTTCTCGGCGAGGTAGCTGCCGGTCTGGCCGGCGATTCCGGTGACGAGGGCGCGCAACATGCCCTACTTGCCCTGCGTCGCCTTCTCGCGCTCGAGATCGGCGTCGACCATCATCGTCACGAGGTCCTCGAACTTCGTGGCGGGCGTCCAGCCGAGGGTCTCGCGGGCCTTGGCGGAGTCACCGATCAGCAGGTCGACCTCGGCGGGGCGGAAGAACTGGGGGTCCTGGAAGACGTGCTTCTCCCAGTCGGCGATGCCGACGTGGTTGAACGCGATGTCGAGGAACTGACGCACCGAGTAGGTCTCACCGGTCGAGATGACGTAGTCGTCGGCCTCGTCCTGCTGCAGCATGCGCCACATGGCCTCGACGTAGTCGCCGGCGAAGCCCCAGTCGCGTTTGGCGTCGAGGTTGCCGAGGCTGAGCTGGTCCTGCAGGCCGAGGGCGATGCGCGCGACGGCCATGCTGATCTTGCGGGTCACGAACTCGGGCCCGCGCAGGGGCGACTCGTGGTTGAAGAGCACGCCGGACGAGGCGTGCATGCCGTACGACTCGCGGTAGTTGATGGTCATGTAGTGGCCGAAGACCTTGGCGACGCCGTACGGCGAACGCGGCCACAGCAGGGTGGTCTCGCGCTGGGGGACCTCTTGCACGCGACCGAACATCTCGGACGACGACGCCTGGTAGAAGCGCACCTTGCCGATGTCGTCGCCGGCGTACAGGCGGATCGCCTCGAGGATGTTGAGCACGCCGAGGCCGGTGACCTGGCTGGTCAGCTGGGCGTTCTCCCACGAGTAGGCCACGAACGAGATGGCACCGAGGTTGTAGACCTCGTCGGGACGGGCGCTGTTGAGCGCGCGCAGCAGGCTCGACTGGTCGAGCAGGTCACCGGTGAGGATCTTGACCTCGGGGGCCCACTCGTTGATCACGGGGATCTTGGGGTTGTTCTGGCCGCGGACGAGGCCGTAGACCTCGTACCCCTTCGAGAGGAGCAGGCGGCTCAGGTACATGCCGTCCTGGCCCGTGATACCGGTGATGAGGGCGCGCTTGGTCAATTCAGGTTCCTTACGTTGATTTCGGGCCGACACGACATCTTAGCCGTGGCCGTTCGCGACGGCGGACCCGGGTCAGTAGACCTGGGCCGAGTCGATCAGCAGGGTGGAGTCGGTCGAGTCCTGGTAGATCTCGAACTTGAACTGCGTGTGGTCGTCGTGGGTGATCGGCACCTCGAAGGTGACCTTCGTCCAGGCGTCCGTCGTCGTGAAGGAGGCGCTGCCCGCCTCGGTCGCGCCGCCCAGCGCCCACAGGGCGAGCCGGCCCTTGAACGGCGTGGGGCCGCCCGACCGGACCCACAGCTCGGCGGTGTACTTCTCGCCGGCCAGGGGCTTGGCGCTCACCGTCTGGTAGAGCGACGAGGCCACCGGGGTGTTCGTGGCGGCCAGGTACGAGCCGTCCTTCGGGGGGAGTTGCGCCTTCGAGTAGACGGCCAGGTTCATGCGCGAGTTGCCACGGGTCCAGCCGGCCGACGTGTTGCCCTCGAACGAGCCCGACGCGAGCAGGTTGTCGCTGAGGCCCCCGCCGTCGAGCCACAACGTCGCGTTGGTGGTCTCCATGTAGACCTCGGCCTTGAGCTGCCTGGACGCCGTCGACTTCATGTCGGTCGAGACGGTGATCTTCTGCCAGGTCGAGTTCACGGTGAAGGGGGTCTGCTCGACCACGTTCGCCTTGCCGCCGAGTCCCCAGAGGGCGAGGGTGCCCTTGAACGGGGTGGTGGCGCTGTCCGAGCGCAGCCAGATCGAGAAGGTGTAGCGCTGGTTCGTCGAGGTCGCCGAGACGGGCACCGTCTGGGCGAAGCTGCGTCCTCGTGCCGGCGTGTTCGAGGCGGCGAACCACGAGCCGTCGACCGCCTCGTTCGCGTCCTTGAAGATCTGCTGGTTGACGAAGCCGTTGCCCGGCACCCACCGGGCGAACGAGCCCTCGAACGACGCGTTGCTCAGTTCGTTCTGGGGTCTCGGGGCCGCGCCGAAGGTCAGCTCGGTGTTGTCGAGCCACAGGTCGCCCGTGTTCGACCCCATGTAGACGTCGAGGCGGATCGTCGAGTGCGAGGACTTGCGGACCGGCAGCTTGACCTGGATCTTCGTCCACGAGGTGCCGACGGTGAACTTGGAGATCGCGACCTCCTGGCTGCCGCCCAGGCCCCAGAGCACCATCTCGCCCGAGTACGAGGCGGCGGAGCCCGACCGGACCCACGCCGTGGCGGTCGCCTGTTCGCCGACGTTGGTCGTCCGCTGCACGTCCTGCGTGATGGCGCGACCGACGACCGACGTGTTCATCGCCAGGAAGTAGTCGCCGTTCTGGCTGAGCGCCGGCGACTTGACCGCCGCGCGGTTGATGGCGCCGTTGCTCCAGCCCCAGCCCGACACCGACCCGCCCTCGAACGAGGCCGACTGCAGCCAGTTCGACGGGTTGCCGAACCAGTCGGTGAAGTAGAGGTAGAAGTTGCGGTTGCCGTAGGCGCTGCACGAGTCGCCCGTGCCGTAGCCCGCGTTGAGTGCCGCCTGGTTCGGCGTGTACGGCGTGTAGAGGTACAGGTTGGCGGTCGCCTGGTTGGCGATGTAGACCGTCTTCGTCCCGCACGCGGCGTTGGGGTGGTAGTAGACGTTGTTGTTGCGGCCCGGCTGGTAGCTCCACGACGAGCTCGTCTTGGTGTACCGCTGGAACTGGTGGGCCGCGTTGTAGACCTGGTTGAAGAAGCCGTAGTAGGCGGTGTCGCACGGGGCGGTGTCGGGGCAGCCGTAGCCCATGGCGATCTTGTAGGCGGTCGCCGTGGGGCTGACCGCCTGGACGAGGCCCTGTTCTTTCTGCAGCATGACCAGCAGCACCTGGGGGTTGATGCCGCACACCTGCCCGACGCGGTAGATGATCGACGCCGCGCTCTCGTTGCTGCGACCGTCGATCGCCGAGCAGTAGGCCGTGGCCGCCCGGCCGGACGTCGTCTGCTTGTAGTCCTTGAGGCAGGGCTGACCGGCGGCGGCCTTGCAGGTCACGACCTTCGAGTTCAAGAACGACTGGATGCTCTCGGGCGTCATGGCCGCCGAGTTGTAGAAGGTGTCGTTCGAGATGATGTTGCCCGCGTCGAACTTCCGGGCGTCGGCGGCAGCCGAGGCCGGCGCGGCCGGACCGGCGACGGTCGCGGCGGTCATCAGCCCCGCGGCGACGGCGACCGAGGCGACGAGGGCGATCAGGCGTGAGGGACGTCTCATGGGATGGTGACCTCGTAATCGGTGACGGAGCCGGCCGACGTCGACGAGGCGTACGCGACGCTCACCGACCAGGTGCCGGACGTGAAGGTGTCGCTCTGCAGGGGCATGGACCCGCAGTCGGTGCTGGAGGCCGACGCCAGGGCGGTGAACGTCCCCGAGACCTCGGTGCCGCCGTTCGTCGCGGTCACCGTGCAGGTGCCGTCGTCTTCGAGGGTGCCGGGGACGGTCGCCCCGATCGTCAGGGTGCGGGTGTCGGCCGACCACTGGTCGAACGTGATCAGCGGGGTCACGGCCGCGGCCTCGGGGGCCGGTTCCGGTGCCGCCGTGGTGGTCTGGCCCGGACCGACCGGCGTCGCCGTGGGCCGCGGGGTCGACCCGGCCGTCGGCGAGGCCGAGGGCGTCTCCGGAGCCGACGCCGAGGGGGTGGGGGAGGTCGAGGCACGCGTCGACGACGTCGTCGCGGACGGCTCGCCCCCGGGGCCCGGTCCACCGGTCGAGGCGACCACGGCCGTGACGACGCCCGCGACGACGAGGACGCCGGCGACCACGCTCAGCGTGACGACGGTGGCTTTCTTCATGGCTCACTCTTCCGGGTCGGACCCTGCTCCGACCCTGATGGGTTAGACGATATGCTAGCCGGGCGCTCCGGCCGATCGGGTCGGTCGGCCTGTCGTCGATGCTCCCCTTCGGGGGGTCCCGCCCACGTCCTCGCGGGGTCGGACGGGCCGCACGGAGCGTCCGAGACGGAGAACCAGCGATGAACCAAGACCAGACGAGCGCCGAGAGAGACCTCGAAGAACTGCGCGAGGCCGTGCTCGACGACTGGCTGACGGTCACGTCGAACGTGACCGACGCCCTGCGGGACATCCAGCAGACCGTGTCGTGGCGCGTCACGAGGCCGCTGCGCGCCGCCAAGACCTTCTCGCGCAAGGCCGAAGAGGTGGGCGTGGTCCCGGCCGGCCGACTGGCCGCCGTCGAGGTCGCCCGTCGCCTGGGGCGCCGATGACGCGGACGGCCCCGGTCACGACCGAGAACGTCTCCGACGAGATCGGCGCCCTCCGCGCCGCGCTGGGCGCCCGACTCGAGGTGGTCGCGCCCGCCCTCGGCGTGGACGTCTCGGGTCTCACCCCGTCCGAGCAGCTCGACCGCCTCGCGCGCTCGGTGCACGCGAGCGCCGACCCGGCCTCGGCGTGGCTGCTCTTCGTCGGCGTGACGGCGACGTTCCCGTCGACCGCCGACCTCGCGTCCCTTCGTCGGGCGCTGCTGCTCGCCACGCCCGCGACGGCGATGCTCGCCGTCCTCGAGCGCACGATGGACGTCCAGTCGCGCACGCACTCGGGCCTCCGGACCATCGAGCTGGTCACCGACACGGTGCTCGTCGACGTCGACTTCTGTGCCAAGTACGAGCACAACACGGGCATCCAACGCGTCGTCCGGCACATGGTGCCCGAGTGGAGCGGTGATCGCGACGACCGTCATCGGCTGGTCGCCTGGAACCAGGACAGCACGGGCTACCGCGAGCTGACGGCCGAGCAGGTCGACCGCGTCCTCCACTGGAACGACCGGCGGCTGCCGAAGACGGACGACCCCGTCCTCACCGACGCCGACCTGCGACGCGAGCACGTCCTCGTGCCCTGGCGCGCGACCCTGCTCGTCGCCGAGGTGCCGGCCTTCCACGTGTGCGACTCGTTGACCTCGATCGCCCGCTGGTCGGGGACGGCCGTCGACCTGATCGGCTACGACGCCATCCCGCTCGTCAGCGCCGACTCCGTGCCGAACGCCGAGTCCGAGCGCTTCGCGCACTACCTCACGATCGTCAAGCACGCCCGACGCGTCTACGGCATCAGCGTCTCGGCCGCGGACGAGTTCCGCGGTTTCGTGGCGACCCTGCCCAGTCAGGGGCTCTCGGGTCCCGAGGTCGTCGACGTCACCCTGGCCACCGAGGTCTCGCCCGTCGCCCGGGCCGCCGCCTCCGCGGTGACGGTCGACGCCGACGCCGAGCCGGTCGTGCTCTGCGTCGGCAGCCACGAGCCCCGCAAGAACCAGGACGCCACCCTCTTCGCGGCCGAGCTGCTGCACCGCGAGGGGCACCGGTTCCGCATCGTCTTCGTCGGCGGCGGCAGCCGTCTGGCCACCATGCACTTCGACAAGCGCGTCGCCAAGCTCTCGGCCTCGGGCATGAGGGTCGAGTCGCACCGGCGCCTCGGCGACTCCGAGCTGTGGGGCCTCTTCGGCGTCGCCCGCTTCACCGTCTTCGTCTCGCTGCACGAGGGCTTCGGCCTGCCGGTGGCCGAGTCGCTGGCCCTGGGCGTTCCGGTCGTGACGAGCGACTTCGGCAGCCTGGACGAGATCGCCCGGGTCGGCGGCTGCCTGCAGGTCGATCCCCGCGACGACACGGCGATCGTCGATGCCATGCGCACCCTGCTGACCGACGACGCCGAGCACGCCCGGCTCGTGGCCGAGATCGCCGAGCAGCGACCGAAGACCTGGCGCAGCTACGCCGACGAGATCTGGACGGCGGTCACCGCATGAACCTCACCTCACCGACGCCCCGGCTGCTGGCGCGACCGGGCCACGACCTGGCCCTCCGGGCGGCCGGACGCCGCGCCTCCTCGGCCCCCGTCGACTGGGACCGCCTCTCGGGCGGCGAGCTCGTCGACGCGCTCTCGCGCGACCTCGGCGAGGCCAGCGACCGCCTGTCGTACCTGTTGCTCGCGCTGCTCGAACGGCGCATCCCCTCGACAGCCCGAGTGGTCGAGTTCACGCGGCGTTGGCGGGTCGAAGGCCTGTCCGCACCGCTGACCGTCGAGTACCGCCGTCTGCGCGCGCCGCGCCGACCGACGCCGTTCGTCATCGTCGACGGCGTCGTCATGGACGTCACCGACACGAGCCGCAGTCGCTTCACCACCGGCATCCAGCGGGTCGCCCGCGAGACGGTGACCCGATGGACGCGCGAGCACCGAGTCGTCCTCGCGGCCTGGGACGTCACCGGTCGTCACCTCGCCGGGCTCACCCCCGACGAGACCGGGCGCGTGCTGCTCGACGGTGCCGGCGCCGTCACGTCGGTGCCTGCGGGCTCGGTGGTCATCCCGTTCGACGCGACGTTCGTGCTGCCCGAGATCACCGTCAACGCCGACCGCACCGCGAGCCTGAGGTCGGTCGTCGCTTACGGGGCGGCCCGGTCGGTGGCCATCGGCTACGACTGCATCCCCGTCACGACGGCCGAGACGAGCGGACCGGGCATGCCCGGCGCGTTCTCCGAGTACCTCGCGACCCTGGCGACGTTCGACGCCGTCGCGCCGATCTCGAGTGCCGCCCACACCGAGTACTCGGGCTGGGCGTCCATGTTGCCCGGTGCCGGGCTGACGCCGCCCGCGATCACGACGGTCGCGCTGCCGGCCCAGGTCGGCCGGGTCGACGACGACACCGTCGAGGGCGTCCGAAGCGAGCTCGGGTTGGTCGACAGCACGGTCGTGCTGTCGGTCGGCAGCCACGAACCGCGCAAGAACCACCTCGCACTGCTGACGGCGGCCGAGCTCAACTGGCGACGCGGGCACGACTTCACCCTGGTGCTCGTCGGCGGCAACGCCTGGGGTGACGGCGAGTTCCAGGCGATGGTCCGTCGGCTGCGGCGCAAGGGCCGGTCGGTCCAGATGCTGTCCGGCGTCGACGACAGCGTCGTCTGGAGCCTGTACCGCATGGCCCGGTTCAGCGTCTTCTGCAGCGTCAACGAGGGGTTCGGCCTGCCGGTCGTCGAGTCGCTCGTCAGCGGGGTCCCCGTCATCACGAGCGACTTCGGCAGCATGCGCGAACTCGGCGAGGGCCACGGGGCCGTCGTCGTCGATCCGCACTCGCCGCTCGACATGGCCGCGGCCATGGAGCAGCTGTTGACGGACGACGGACTCCGTGCCGAGCTGGTCGAGGCCTCGGCCACGCTGCCCCGACCGACCTGGGACGACTACGCGACCGAGATGTGGACCCTGGTCGAGGGGGCCGACGCCCGTTAGTCGCGTCGGTGCGGCAGGCGGGCCCTGACCCGGTCGATTGTCGTCATGGACTCGAGGTGCTGCACGTGCACGAAGAGTGCGTGGTTGCTCTGCGACAGCTCGTGGTGCTTCGCCTGCAGTTCGGCGAACTGCTCGTGGAGGTCGGCCGCCTCGACTCGTTGCGCCTCGACGACCGCGGTGAGCTCGCGGGCCCGCCCGAGTTGCTCGGTGAGCCACCGCAGGTAGTCGTCGGCCACGGCGGTGTGCGGGATGCCGGGCGTCGGGCTCGTCGTCGACGCGGCGACACCCTCGCCCACCGCCCCGACAAGTTCGTCCGGCGGCACGACCTCGCAGAGCTCGTCCAGGGGAGCCTCCGGCGCCGGGGCCGAGGCCAGGGTGTCGGCCCACCTCGCCCTGAACGTCGTGCCGTTCCGCTGCCCGAGGAACTCGCGGTAGAAGGGCATGGCGTCGGTCGAGGCGCCCGACGAGTGACGCACGACCGCGTCCGGTGCGACGACCACCGGTCGCCCGGCGAGTCGAAGGCGGAACTGCAGGTCGACGTCCTCGAAGTAGGCGGGTGCGAACCGTTCGTCGAAGCCGCCGATCGCGTCGAAGGCGGCACGGTCGACCCAGAGCGCGGCGGCGGAACAGTAGTCCACCTCGCGTGAGACGAGCAGGCCGGCCGACCGGGCGTCCTCGAGGCCGAGGCCGCGTCCGAGCTGGACGGTGCCCGCCGTCGAGAGCACGCGGCTGCCGGCCTCCTGGACCGTCCCGTCCGTGTCGAGGAGCAGGCTCCCGACGGCGGCCGGGCGATCGTCGGCCACGGCCCGGGCGCTCAGCCGGGCGAGCCAGTCGGGCTCGGCGACCGCGTCGTCGTTGACGAAGACGAGGGCGGCGCCCCCGGCCACCGAGGCGCCCGCGGCGCATCCGCCGCCGAACCCGGCGTTCTCGGCGAGTTCGACGACCACGGCGCCGTCGACCAGGTCGAGCGCGGCCCGGGCCGCCGGGACGACTCCGTTGGCGACGACCACGACCTCGAAGGGCGGTGCGCCGCGTTGGGCGGACAGGGCCTCGAGACAGTCGAGCAGTTCGTCGCCGAGGCGCCAGGCGAGGACGACGACCGAGACCTCGGGGGCCGGGGACGACGGGATGGTGACCCGTCGGGTGGGACGGGTGTCGGTCGACGTCATCGTCGGACCCCTCCTTCGTTGAGCGACATCAGGGTGCGGTGGATGCCGGCCGCGATCGGGGTCAGCGACCGCCGGTCGAGCTCGGGCCACACCAGCGAGCGGAACCTCAGGTCGAGGGCCTGCCGCGAGGCCGAGGCGTGGCTGCCCCACACGATGCGCGGTCGCCGCTTCACGACGTTCTGCAGTTCGGCGATCAGGGCCCCGATGGTCACGCCCAGCCCGGACGCGATGATCTTCGTGACGACCGTCCCGGCGTCGAGCAGGGAGGCGCGCTCGAGTGCGTCGACGGTCATCGCGGCCGCGTCGTCGACGAACACGTAGTCGCGGATCGTGTCCATCGGCACGTAGATCGACGACGGTCGCCCCTGCAGGTGCGCCAGGCAGAGTTGCGAGACGAGCCCCTGCGCCTTGGTGAGGTCCTGCCCCGGGCCGTACAGGTTCGCGAAGCGGCCGACCACGACGGGCACGCCCGAGTCGGCAGCCCAGCGGGTGAAGAGCTCTTCGACGCCGAGCTTGTTCCAGCCGTAGGGGGCGAGGGGCAGGGGCTCGGTGTGCTCGTCGAAGGGCGACCCCGACGATCCGGCGTAGACCCCGCCCGCGGACGAGGCGACGAAGGCGCTGCCGTGGGGCGCGCCTCCGTCCGTGGCGGTGTCGCGAGCCGCGAGCAGGCGGCCGAAGGCGGCGAGCGAGGCCTCGACGACCCGGCGCTCGCGCTCGAGGGCGTCCGGGCCGCTGGCGACCACGCCGGCGCCCGCGCACCAGACGAGCGACCAGGGGTCACCCGACGCGACGACGGCAGCGAACTGCTCGGTCAGGGCGGCGATCGACCCGGCCTCGTCCTGCCACGGCACCGACGCCCGGGTGACGGCCGCGTCGGGTCGGCGGTCGAGCTGGGCGGCGACCGCTCCTCCGAGCAGGCCGCCGGCCCCGACGACGAAGAACCGCCGGGAGGCGCGGGCCGACTCGACGCTCACGGTGCGGTCTCTGCCGTCATCGGGGGTCGGGGTCGCGTCGGCCGTCCCGTCGCGACGCCGCGACGCCTCGGCCCAACGGCCCACGACCGGGATCGCTCACGATCAGGTACGACGGGCGCCCCATCGCCATGTTGACGGCGACGCCGATGTACTCGGCGACGATGCCCAGCGAGAAGAGGATGGCCCCCGACGACAGGAGCACCACGACGATGGTGGACGACCAGCCGGCCTCGAGTTGCTGACCGGCCAGGGTCGAGATGACGACGTAGAGCGCGAAGAGGACGCCCAGGACGCCGAGGACGACCCCGAGGACGCTGACGATGCGCAGGCCCCGGGTGCCGGAGGTGAGGACCATCCGCCAGAAGTGCGACAGCAGCTTGCGCAGCGAGTAGCCGCTGGTGCGGTCGCCCTCGTCGCGCAGCAGGACCGGGCTCGTGGTGACGCGGCGAGTGACCCAGCTGATCGCGACGTCGAGGTAGACCCCCGACCCGGCGTAGGCGGACACGCTGCGGCCCACGTCGCCGAGGATCAGCCGGTACGACTGGAACAACGACGCGTCGCCGTCGCCGAAGACGGCGCGCAGCACGGTCTTGGCGCCCTTCGACGCGGCGTTGCGCAGGGGGCCGTGGGGAGCGGCGTTCGTGGGCCGTGCGTAGACGAGCGCGGCCTGCTCGCGCATGGCCGTGTCGAGCATCGAGTCGAGGTAGGCGGGGTCGTGCTGGCCGTCCTCGTCGACGGTCGCGATCCAGTCGCCCCCGGTGGACGCCATGCCCGCGAGGGTGGCGGCGTGCTGGCCGAAGTTGCGGCTCAGCCACACGCCCCGGACGAGGTCGTGGGCGACTTCGAGCTCGCGGATGACACGGTCGGAGCCGTCGGGCCCGTTGTCGTGCACCAGGAGGATCTCCGTGACCTCACGGCGGTGCCCGTCGGGCGTCCGGCGCACCGACGCCAGGGCGACGATCTCGTCGATCAGGCCCGGCAGCGTCTTCTCGCCCTGGTAGACCGGGACGACCACCGAGAGGCGGTGGACCGGCGTCTCGTCGTCGTCGGGCTGGCTCGGCACGGGTCGTGACTTTATCACAGGGCCTCTCGGGGGATCAGGGGTGACGGCGACGGTGCGTCACGGCTCACGGGGTGAGGTCGAGGGCCTCGACCGAGGGCTGCAGGACGGCGATGGAGGTGAAGCCGACGGCCGCGGACTGGCCGAGGGTCGTCCTGCCACCGTCGGTCGACCCCTCGAGGGTGACCGTGGTGACCCCGGGGGCCAGGTCGAGGTCGAGCGTGACGGTCGCCGAGCTCTCGTCGACCGGGACGACGCGGGTCGTGCCGGAGGCCGTGACGACCACGCTGGTCACGCTCGGCAGCGTGGTGAGGTCGATCTCGAGCGTCGCCGGCACGGCGGAGTCGCGGTCGTTCTGCACGACGACGCTGTTGACGGTGTCGTCGCCGCCGCTGGCGACGTCGGTGCTGCCCGGGCGAGCCACCGGGGGGTCGGTGATCTCTTCCGTGAGCTGCTGACGTTCGTCGGCGGGCAGGGAGGCGGCCGCGGCGGCGAGGTCGGCCGGGATCGAGTACAGCGCCCAGCGTCCCCCCGGGGACTCGAGGGTCGGGGCGCCCAACGTCGGTTCGAGCGACTGCTCGACCTCGTCGCCCGAGTCGGCGTACCCCTGACGGTCGACCAGGACGGCCGAGAAGCCGACGACGGCGAGCTGGTCGGCGATGGACGTGCCCGGGTACTCCTGCAGCGACTGGACCCACTCGCTCGTCGCGCGGCCCTTGATGCCACCCGCGGACCAGTGGACGCCCTCGGTGTGGAGGTACGGCTTGAGGAACTCGGTGTAGCTGAGGCCGTTCGGGGTGCTGGCCTCGGGGAAGTCGACGTAGGGCAGCTGCAGCACGTCCGCGCCCTGTCCGACGTCCTCCTGGACGGCCGAGAAGAAGGCCTGGTCGGACGAGAAGGACGCGTCGTTGGCGGCGTAGGTGGGGATCGCCCCCGAGTTCGTCTGGTCGTAGACGCCCCCGCCGAGGAGCACGAGCGCCACGAGTCCGCTGACGAGCACGGGCGCACGCCGCCAGCGGGGTCGCCAGCGGGCCAGTCGCGACAGGACCACGTCGACGACGAGCCCGACCGCCGCCAACGCCAGCAGCCCGATGACGATCGAGAGGCGGTTCCAGCCGCGGAGGTCGCTCGTGACGAACGACAGCAGGCTCGAGACGCCGCCGAGCGTGCCGAAGAGGAAGGCGGCGATGCTGAGGGCGGCGAGGACGCGGAGCGTGCGGAAGCGGTCGGACTCGGCCGGCGTGGTCGCGACCGCCGTCCGACGACGGCCGAAGAGGGTCACGAGCGCCAGCACGAGCAGGGCGACGAAGCCCGCGGCGGCGACGGCCCCGAGGACGGGGGTCTCGGACGGGAAGGGGTAGTACGAGTCGTAGAAGTTGCGCAGGGCGCCGAGGGCCGCGACGCGGTGGTTCGGGATGGGCAGCAGCAGCTGGGTCAGCTTGAAGGCGTAGAACTCGGTCTCGACCGGCGAGCGGGTGAGGCCGCCGTTCGACTCGCCGTTCTGCCAGGCGTAGATCGTGTCGGGCAGCATGTTGGCCACGGCGCTGGCCGCGAGGACGGCGCCGGCGGCGACGGCACCCATGAACCGTCGCCACGAGCGGTGCCGCCAGAAGGCGGCCACGCCGGCCACGGCCAGCAGCACGATCGAGAAGAACGCGTAGTACGTCGAACTCGCGGCGGCGAGGGCGAGGCCGACGAGGACCCCGGCGCCCCGGCCGGTCAGGACGGCGAGCACGGGGTTCGAGACCCCGGCTCGACGGGACCAGAGCGGCTGGCCCGTCCCGACCAGCCAGACCACCCACAGGGCGACCGGCAGGAGGAAGTACGACGCCAACCAGAGGTGGTTCTCGTTGCGGACGAAGTGGTAGGGCGCGAGGGCGAACAACACCGCGAGGGCCATGGCCAGGAGGCGCGACACTCCCACCCTGGACAGGAAGAACAGGCCGCCGATCGCGCAGAGGACGAAGCCGAGCACGTAGTAGACGTTCATCGCGACGGCCCAGTCGCCGAACAGCACGCCGAGGACGCGACCCGCGGCGAAGTTGAGGTTGTCGGCCGTCGGGAAGTCGTGGTACGTCTGGCCGATCGGCGCGCCGAGCAGGGGCTGGGACTCGTACCAGCCCGTCTCGAGCAGGGTCTTGAAGTGGGCCGACACGGCCAGGGCGTCGCCCGCGTAGTAGAAGGGGACGCTCCAGTCCGCCCGCCAGAGCTTCAGCACCCAGGTCGTCGCCGCGAGGGTGACGAGCGCCGTGACGAGGTACGCGACGCCGGGGGAGCGGACGACGCGCTGCAGGCGCCCGGTGTCGTCGGGTCGGGTGGTCGCCATCAGCTCTTCCCCCCGGGTCCGGTCGTCGCGGCGGTCATCCGCCGTCTCAGCACGATGTACGCGAGGCGACGCGTCTGAGCGACCAGGCGGACGCGCAGGTCGCCGACGCGGCGGTCGGCCTCGCTGACGACCTCGGGGTGCGTGCGTCGCAACTCGGCGTGGTACCCGCGGGCCTGGCGCGACTGCTCGGCGGCCAGCGCCACGCTCCACTGCGTGGAGCTGAGTCGGAACCCACCGGCCAGCTCGGGGACGGCGGCGAGGTCGCCCTGGAGGAGGGCCCGGCAGTAACTGGCCTGGTCGATCAGGTACGGGAAGGAGGAGTCCCATCCGCCCGCGGCGAGGAAGGGCTCTCGCCGGAACGTCACGCAGAAGGGCTCGCCGAAGACGTTCGTGCCCGCCCGGACCGTCGCGCGGACGGCCTCGGCGCCGGGGACGAGGCGGGACCGCCAGCGCGGACCGCGGCGACCGATGATCGTCTTCGTCGAGGCGTCGACCAACGAGCGGGGCGACGAGGCGATCGCCGCCGAGGGGTGGGCGTCGAGGGCGGCGACGTGCTGCGCGAGCGTGTCGGGGAAGAGCACGTCGTCGCCGGGCACGAGACGCAGGTACTCGCCCGTGGCGGCCTCGGTCACGCGGTTCCAGTTCGCCGCCGCGCCTCCGCCGGCGGGGGTGCGGAGCAGCGTGACGCGCTCGTCGTGTGCGTGGCGCTGCAGCACCTGCCAGGTGTCGTCCGTCGATGCGTGGTCGGCGATGATCAACTCGAAGTCGTCGTACGACTGGTCGAGGATCGATCGCACGGTCTCGTCGACGAAGTCGGCGTTGTTGAAGGCGGGCACGACGACGGATAGACGGGGTGACATTCACGCAACTCTCTGGCTTGACCAGAGGCAGAGTCTACCGATGCCCCGGGACGCGACGGGTAAGCTGCCCCGGGCTGTCGGTGACGGCCTGTGATAATGATTCGTCGCCGTGACCTCGGCACCGCCGGTCGGCGGGTCGTGGCCGTCGTGGCGTCGAGAGTCTTGGAGAGTCGTGAGTACTGAATCGCAGGCGCGCATCGAACGCATCGCGACGCTGCCGTTCGAGAAGGCCGGGGCCCCCGCCGGCGGCCTCGTGAGCGGCATCTCACCGGCGGTCCGCGACATCTGGTCGCACCGGAGCCTCCTCGACCTCCTCATCCGTCGCGAGCTGAAGGCTCGCTACAAGGACAGCGCGCTCGGTTTCGTGTGGAGCTTCATCCGACCGTTGACGATGCTGGCCATCTACTACTTCGCCGTCGGGCAGGTCCTCGGCGCGGCCCGCTCGGTGCCGCAGTTCGCCATCTACGTGTTCGCCGGCCTCACCCTCTGGGGCCTCTACAACGAGATCATCGCCAGCGGCACGACGTCGATCCTCGCCAACGCCGGGCTCATCAAGAAGGTCTACGTGCCCCGCGAGCTCTTCCCGCTGGCGTCCCTGGGGTCGGCGTTGTTCAACTTCGGCGTGCAGTTCCTGGTGCTGGTGGCGGCCGTCGTGCTGCTCGGGCAGTTCCCCGTCTCGTGGAACCTGCTCTACGTGCCCGTGGCCCTCGTGCTGACCGTCGTCTACGGCCTCGCCCTGGCGTTGCTGCTCTCGGCCCTGAACGTCTACCTCAGGGACATCCAGTACCTGGTCGAGGTGGCCCTGCTGATCCTCTTCTGGGCGTCCCCGATCGTGTACTCGTTCGGCATGGTGGTCGACCGCGCCGCGGCGCGCGGCCAGGAGTGGATCGTCACCCTGTACCAGCTCAACCCGATGACCGACATCATCCTGGCCTTCCAGAAGGGCATCTGGCGGGCGGGCACCGAGACGACGACCCTCGCCGACGGCACGGTGGTCGGTCCGCAGCCCTACCCCGTCGACCTCGACTTCCGCCTGCTGGTCATCGGCGTCGTGGGGCTCGCCCTGCTCGTCGTCGCCCAGCGCATCTTCGCCCGCCTGCAGGGCAACTTCGCACAGGAGATCTGACCCGTGAGCCCCACCCCCGTCCCCGTCGTCACGATGGCAGGCGTGTCCAAGCGCTTCGTCATCCGCAAAGAGAAGTCGCTCAAGGAACGCATCGTCAACCTGGCCCGCTCGAACAAGCACAAGGACGACTTCTGGGCCCTCCGGGGCATCTCGCTCGACATCGAGGCGGGCACGACCGTCGGCCTGATCGGTGCGAACGGGTCGGGCAAGAGCACGCTGCTCAAGGTCATCGGCGGCATCCTGCAGCCGTCCACCGGCGAGGTGAGGCGACGGGGTCAGCTCGCCGCCCTCCTCGAGCTCGGGGCCGGCTTCCACCCCGACCTGACGGGTCGCGAGAACGTGTTCTTGAACGGGGCGATCCTGGGTCTGTCGCAGCAGCAGATCGCGGGCTTCTTCGACTCGATCGTCGAGTTCAGCGAGATCGGCGACTTCATCGACACGCAGGTCAAGTTCTACTCGTCGGGCATGTACGTGCGACTCGCCTTCGCCATCGCCATCCACGTCGATCCCGACGTGCTGCTGGTCGACGAGGTCCTCGCCGTGGGAGACGAGCCCTTCCAGCGCAAGTGCCTCGACAAGATCGAGGAGTTCCAACGCCAGGGGCGCACGATCGTCATCGTCACCCACGACCTCGGCACCGTCGAGTCACTGTGCGACCGTGCCATCGTCCTCGCCCACGGCCAGGTCATCTTCGACGGGGGCGCCGTCGACGGCGTCGCCGCCCTGCGCGCCGAGTTCGGGTGACCGCGAGCGCGAGCCCCGGTGAGGGCACCCCCGCCCCGCGGAACCCGGTCGTCGGCCTCGCGGCCGGTACCATCGTCCTCGGGGCGAGCAACTACGTCTACCTGGCCCTCGTCGGGAACGTGGTGGGCGGCGTCGAGAGCGCACCGGTCTCGGTGCTCTGGACGATGATGGCGGGGCTCGCCGTCGGTCTGTTCCAACCCGTCGAGCAGCTGCTGTCGCGGGCGCTCGCCCGGCGCCGGGCGAACGGGCTCGACGTGCGGCCGACCATGCGTCGGGTCGCCCTCCTCGCCGGCGGCCTGCTGGTCGCCTCCTCGATCGTCCTCGCGTCGGCCTCCGAGCCGGCGTCACGACTGCTCTTCTCCGGGCGTCCAGAGTTCACGGTCCTGCTGGCCGTGGGCCTGGTCTCGTCGACCGTGCTCTTCTTCGTCCGTGGCTGGCTCGCCGGTCAGGGGCGCTTCGGGTCGTACGCCCTCGAGATGGCGTCCGAGGGTCTGATCAAGGTGGGCGCGGTCGCCGTCCTGGCCGGTGCCGGAGTACGAGACCCGATCGTGCTGGCGATCTCGCTGGTGTTGGCGCCGCTGGCCGCCTCCGCGGTCGCCGTCCTCGTGTCGAGGGCCGCGCGCCGCTCCGGCGCCCCCGCCCCGGCGGCGTCGCCCGACGGCGACGGACTCGACCGGCGCACCACCGACCCCGGGGCGGGCGTCGGTCTGCGGTCGTTCGCCGCCCTGACGACGGGGTCGCTCCTCCTGCAGGTCTTCGTCAACGCCGGCGTGCTGCTCACGCAGCTGTCGGTGGACGGCCGGGCGACGGCCTTCACCGCGAGTCTGGTCGCCGGACTGGCCATCGCGCGCATCCCGCTCTTCCTCTTCAACGCGGTGCAGTCGTTCCTCCTGACGCGCTTCACCGTGGACGCCCAGGCCGGCCGCCTGCGACCCCTGGCCCGGTCCGTCGCCGTCTGGAACGCCGTCGTGCTGGTGCTCGGCGTCGTGTGGGTCGTCCTCGTCGACGTCGGGGGCACGACGGCGCTGACGCTCTTCGGACCGGACTACGAACTGGCCACGCGTCAGCTGGTGCTGCTCGCGGCGTCCTGCGTGTTCCAGATCGCGACGATGGTCACCGTCCAGGGCCTCCTGGCCCTGCACCGCGACCGCACGTCGGTCCTCGCCTGGCCCGTCGGGCTGATCGTCCTGCTCGTGGTCTTCGCGCTGCCCTGGGCCGACCTCGGCGTCGCGGTCGGGGGAGCCATGCTGGCCGGCACGGCGGCCACCTTCGTGACCGCCGCCGTCGGGTTGGCCTGGTCGATCCGGCGCGAGGGCGCCGGACGGGCGTCCGCGCCCGTCACGGCCGGGGCTGACCCGGTGCACTAAACTCCAGCGGTGCGCTCTGCAGATCACCGACCCCGTCCCCTCGTCGTCCTCCCCACCTACGACGAGGTCGAGAACCTGCCGATCATCCTGGGCCGGCTCTTCGCGGCGGTGCCCGAGGCCCACGTCCTCGTGGTCGACGACGGCAGTCCCGACGGCACCGGCGAACTCGCCGAGACCATGGCCGCCGACGACGAGCGCATCCACGTGGCACACCGCACGGGCAAGCTCGGCCTGGGCTCCGCCTACGTGATGGGCTTCGGCTGGGCGCTCGAACGCGGCTACGACGTCGTCGTCGAGATGGACGCCGACGGCTCGCACCCGCCCGAGAAGCTTCCCGAGATGATCGCGCTCGTCGGCGCCGACGGCCCGGGCGCCCCCAGCCTCGCGATCGGTTCGCGCTGGGTGCCGGGCGGCTCCGTCGTGAACTGGCCGGTCTCGCGGCAGGTCCTCAGCCGGGGCGGCAACCTCTACGCCCGCCTCGCGCTCGGGCTGTCGCTGAAGGACGTCACGGCCGGGTTCCGCGCCTACACGCGCGAGGCCCTCGAGGCGATGGACCTCACGGGCATCGACTCGAAGGGCTACTGCTTCCAGGTCGACATGACCCTGCGCGTCCTCGACGGCGGCGGTCGCGTCGTCGAGGTGCCCATCGAGTTCCGGGAGCGCGAGCTCGGCGAGTCCAAGATGAGCCAGGCGATCGTCGTCGAGGCGATGCTCCGCGTCACGAGGTGGGGCGTCCAGCGTCGGGTGCAGGCCCTGCTCGGTCGGCGACCGGGGCCCCGCTGGGTCGTCGAGGACTGACGTCGGCCGCACGGCACCCGTCGTCGGGCCCGGTCGGCCGGGTCGACGCACCGCGCCGCGCCTCCTGGTGCCCGGCGCTCGTCAGCGGCGGGACGCCTGGGGCAGGCGTGACCGCCACGAGCGTTTGCGGGCGGCGATCGTCGCGATGGCCACGAAGGTCATGAGGGCACCCTCGAACAGCACGAAGCTCTCGGCGACGGCGGTCACGCCGATCAGGACGAGCACGAGGGCGGGCCAGACGTAGGCCACGATGGGGTGGCCCGACGCGGTGATCCAGCTGCGCACGAACGCCAACGTGCCGGCGACGACGAGCAACAGCCCCCCGACGAGCCCGAGCTGCAGCCAGATGTCGAAGAAGGCGTTCAGGCCCGTCTCGTGCGGACGGCCGCTGGGGGCGATGATCGTCGAGTACGGGAAGATGTCGGTCGGCCACTGGCCGACGAAGCCCCAGCCGACGATGTCGTGCACGGCCGCCAGCTCGCGGATGCGTGCCCACAGCAGCGTCCGCACCGAGAGGTCGTCGGTCGCGCCGACCGCGTCGAGGAGGCGCACCCGGCCCGCGTAGGCCAGGGCGCCTCCCAGCACCACGATCACCGCGAAGACCGACTGCATCAGGGGCCGCCGTGATTCGGGGGCCCGCCGCAGGGCGTCGAGCGCCACGCCCGCCACGATGAGGACGATGACGGCGATCGCCGTCGCGGGGGAGCGGGCGAAGACCAACGCCGCGAGGGCCAGCACGCCGGACGCCACGGCCTGCCGTCTCGGCACCGACCGGGTGAGGAACTCGACGGCGAAGGTGATGACGGCGAGCGTGGCCAGGAACCCCAGGTAGTTGCGGGTGCCCGAGATGCCCTGGATCGGTCCGCCCGAGGCCAGGTTGCCCTGGATGCCCAGGAACGCGATCGGTTGGTCGATCAGCAGGCCGCTCAGCACCTCGAGCGACAGCGACGCGACGAGCAGGATGCGCAGGGCGTCGCCGAACGCCCGGACCACCTGCACCAGGTCGCGTCCCAGGGCGAGGTACAGCCCCAGGGCGCCGAACCCGACGGCGTAGGCGACGCCGCCGACCGTGACCCACGTGTACTCGCTCCAGAAGACGCTGAGGCCCATGAAGCCGAACAGGGCGATGAGCGACACGGGCAGGATGCCGTGCCATTCGATGTGGTGCCGGCCGCCGACGAGCGACAGCGCGGCGAGGACGACGAGGGTTCCCAGGACGGCCAACGAGCCGGGCCAGCCCATCAGGGCCCTGACGGACTGCGTCGAGAACGCGTACAGCACGATCGCGACCGACAGCGCCTGCGAGAAGTGCCCACCGGCCGAGAAGCCGATCCAGGCCGACAGGTACCGGCGCAGGGGGTCACGGCTGCGGTCGAAGCCCGAACTCACCGGTCGTGGCCCGTCCAGCCGAAGGGGTCGCGACGGGTCACGAGGACGACCACGACGAAGGTGGCCCAGCCCCATTCGACGATCAGCCTCGACTCGGTCAGCCCGTGGACGAGCAGCGCCGTGACGAGCAGCAGCGGCAGCAGGTCGTGGGCGCTGTACGGGGCGGCCACCTCGCGCGACAGCATGCGGCGGTCGACGGCCCACCACCACGACCGCACGACGACCCCGACGATCGTCAGGCCGAAGAGGACGAGGCCGATCCAGCCCAGTTGGAACCACACGTCGAGGTAGGCGTCGTGGGCCTGCAGGTACACGACGCCGTTGCGCTCGGCCAGGTCGGTGAAGGGCTCGACGAACGGGAACCAGTAGCTGACCCAGCCCCACCCGACGACGGGGTGCTGGACGCCGAGGTCGTGGACCGCCGACCAGATGTCGGTGCGACCCGTCAGGTCGGCGCTCTTGCCGGCCAGCTCGAGCAGTGGACCGCGGGCGACGGTGAGGGTCGCGGCGGCGGCGAGCACGACGAGTGCGGCCACGCCGTAGACGGGTGCGCGGCGGCCGGGACCGCGTCGGCGGGTCGCCACGACGAGCAGCAGCACGAGACCCACGGCGACCGCGACCACGGCGACGGTGGCGGAACGGGTCAGCCCGAGGGCGAGCACGGACGCCGCGACGCCGACGACGGTCGAGCCACGGGTGATCGAGCGGTCCGCCGCCTGGACGGCCGTGACGATCAGGGCGAGCAGGGCGATCACGGCCAGGATGTTGCTGTTGCCCTGCAGCCCCTGGATGCGACCCCCCTCGAACAGGACGTCGCGGGACCAGAGGAAGGCCGGCGGTCGCCCGGTGCAGTCGAGGTAGACCGGGCAGACGGGACGGCGCACCACGAGCCCGACGACGACCTCGAAGAGCAACGAGGCGACCACGTGGATGCGCAGCGCCCGGCCGAGCGCGGTGACGATGGCAGGCCACGGGGCCACGACCGTGATCGCCAGGGCGCCCACGGTGGTCATCAGGGTGGTGACGACGCCGACGGCCGTCCCGACCGGGTACTGCGACCAGGCGAGGGACGCGACGGCGAACGCGAGGTAGAGCACGAGGAGGCGCGGCAGCGTCCGCACCCGGGGCGGCTGCCGCGCGACGAGGACGACCGCCGCGACCACCATCGCCACGCAGGCCGCGCCCCAGCCCCACCACCCCGTGCCGTTGCGCAGGACGTCGCCCCCGAAGAGCACGAGGAACGCGAGCGTCGCGAACGTCGTGGCACCGCGAGTCGGCGCCACTCGGGCGGGCCGCGCGGGCAGCGTCGAGGTCATGGGCACCAGGCTAGACGACGGGGGAGGCGCGGCGGGGCGACCGGGGGCCGCCCCGCCGGACGGCTCAGACGAACGCGGCCTGCCCGGTGATGCTGCGGCCGACGATGAGCGTGTTCATCTCGCGGGTGCCCTCGTAGCTGTAGAGGGCCTCGGCGTCGGCGAAGAAGCGGGCCACGTCGTAGTCGAGCACGATGCCGTTGCCGCCCATGACCTCGCGGGCGTAGCCGACGGTCTCGCGCATGCGGGCCGTCGTGAAGGCCTTAGCGAGGGAGGCGTGCTCGTCGCGCTGGGTGCCCTCGTCGAGCATCTGCGAGCACCGCACCACCATGCCGATGGACGCCGTGATGTTGCCGATGCACTTCACGAGGAGGTCCTGGATCAGCTGGTGCTTCGCGATGGGCTTGCCGAACTGCACGCGCTCGTTCGCGTAGGCCAGGGCGGCCTCGTAGGCCCCGATCGAGTTGCCGACGGCGGCCCAGGCGACCTCGGCACGGGTCAGGCGGAGCACGGCCGCGGTGCTGCGGAACGAGTCGGCCTGCTGCAGGCGGTGGCTCTCGGGCACACGCACGTCCTCGAGGGTGATGTCGGCGTTCTGCACGATGCGCAGGCTCTGCTTGTCCTCGATCTTGGTCGCCGTGTACCCGGCGGTGTCGGTCGGGACGATGAACCCCTTGACCTGGCCGTCCTCGGCGCTCTTCGCCCAGATGATCGTGATGTCGCTGAAGGTCGCGTTGCCGATCCACCGCTTCGAGCCGTTGAGCACCCAGTCGTCGCCGTCACGCGTCGCGATCGTGCGGAGGCCCTGGGCCGAGTCCGAGCCCGAGAGCGGCTCGGTCAGGCCGAACGCCCCGACGAGGTCTCCGCTCGCCATGCGGGGCAGCCACTCGGCGCGCTGCTCGGCCGACCCCCCGACGCCGATCGACCCCATCGCCAGGCCGTTCTGCACGCCGACGAAGGTCGCGACGGACGCGTCGACCCTGGCGAGCTCGAGGGCGACCCAGCCGCGGAAGACCGCGGAGTTCTCGAACGGGCGCGTCTCTTCCCACGGCATGCCGAAGAGCCCGAGCCCGGCGAGGCCCTTGACGATCTCGTGCGGGAAGGTCGCGTCCGCCCAGTGCCGGTTCACACCCGGCTTGACCTCGGTCTCGAGATACCGACGGAGGTCGGCCAGCAGGCCCTTCTCACGGTCGGAGAGCAGGTCTTCGTAACCGTAGAAGTCGCTGACGAGAGAGGTGAACGAGGTGAGGGTCGCTGATGACATCCGTGCTCCATTGCTTCGTGTCGGGACGACAGGAGCCTAGGCAGCCGCCCGCCCGAGACCAAGGGGTTGGTAGCTTTGGTCAACGCCCCCAGGCCGTCGACCGCACGGCTTTGTAGGGGGCGACCAAGCACGAGCTCCGACAAGCAGGTAGAACGATGTTCCTCGCCATCACCAACACGCCCCGCGACTACGCCTGGGGATCGACGACGGCCATCGCCGAACTCCTCGGCCGGCGGCCCAGCGGCCGCCCGGAGGCCGAGCTCTGGCTCGGCGCCCACCCGGGGTCGCCGAGCGTGGTCGTCGCCCCGGCGGTCGTCGGCGGGGCCGACACGCTCGCCGACTGGTTCGCCGCCGAGCCGGCCAGGGCCCTCGGCCGCGACCGCGACGAGCTGCCCTTCCTGCTCAAGCTGCTGGCCGCCGACGGCCCCCTGTCGATCCAGGCGCACCCGACGCCCGAGCAGGCCCGAGAGGGCTTCGAGCGCGAGAACGCCGCCGGCGTCCCGCTCGACGCGCCCGAACGCAACTACAAGGACGCCTCGGCCAAGCCCGAGATCATCGTGGCCCTCAGCGACACCTTCGACGCCCTGTGCGGCTTCCGCGAGCCGTCCGAGACGTTGGTCGACGTCGACCTGCTCGACGGCGGTTCCGGGCGGCTGGACCGACTGCGCGGGCACCTGCGCGACTCCCTCCGGGCGACCCTCGCGTTCTTGTTCGAGGGCACCGACGAGTCGGCGGACACGATCGCGGCGGTCAGCGAGCTGGCCGCCGCCCACCGGTCCGGCAGCCCGGGCATCGCCACGGTCGTCGACCTCGCCGAGCGGTACCCGGGCGACCCGGGCGTCGCGCTGTCGCTGCTGCTCAACCGGGTGACCCTGCGCCGCGGCGAGGCGCTCTTCCTGCCCGCGGGCAACGTGCACGCCTACCTCGGCGGGTTCGGCGTCGAACTCATGTCGCCCTCCGACAACGTCCTGCGCGGCGGTCTCACGCCCAAGCACGTCGACGTGCCAGAGCTCATGGAGGTGCTCGACTTCGACCCCCTCCCCGTGCCCCGCCTCGAGCCCGTCGAGGTGGCCCGTGGCGTCGAACGGTTCGCCCCCGCGGGGACGGGCTTCGCGCTGGTCCGGGTCGACGCGGCGGGCCAGGGGGCGGTCGTCGAGATCGGCGGCCCGAGCATCGTCCTGGTCACCGACGGCGAGGTCCACGTGAAGGGCCAGGACGGTACCATCCGCCTCGGCCGGGGCGAGTCCGCCTTCGTCACCCCCGACGAGGTCCGGCTCGCGATGACCGGTGGCGGGACCGCCTACGTGGCCACGCCCGCCTGAGGCCGGCCCCGGCCCCTGGCCGTCGCCGGCGGCCCTCCGTCGGCGGCCCCCGGCCGCCGTCCACCGACGGCGGGGCGGTCGGACGCGACCCGATAGGTTGGCCCCATGTCTTGGTTGGTCACCGGCGGTGCCGGGTACATCGGTTCGCACGTCGTCCGCGAGTTCACGGGGTCGGGCATGGACGCGGTCGTCCTCGACGACCTCTCGTCGGGCCTCGAGGGCTTCGTGCCCGACGGGGTGCCGTTCGTCCGGGGGTCGATCCTCGACCGCGAACTCGTCGAGCGGACGATCGACGCCCACGGCGTGACCGGCGTCGTCCACGTCGCGGGCTACAAGTACGCGGGGGTGTCGGTCCAGCGACCGCTCCACACCTACGAACAGAACGTCACCGGCACCGCCCGCCTGCTCGAGGCGATGTCGAGCCGGGGCGTCGACCGCATCGTCTTCTCGTCGAGCGCGGCCGTCTACGGCACCCCGCCGACCGAGCTCGTCACCGAGGACACCCCGAAGGCCCCCGCGTCGCCCTACGGCGAGAGCAAGCTGATCGGCGAGTGGCTGCTGCGTGACCAGGCCGTCGCCGAGGGCCTGCGCCACACGAGCCTGCGCTACTTCAACGTCGTCGGCTCGGGTCGCCCCGACCTCTGGGACGCCAGCCCGCACAACCTCTTCCCGCTCGTGTTCGCGGCGCTCGCCGAGGGCCGCGCCCCCCGGATCAACGGCGCCGACTACGACACCCCCGACGGCACCTGCGTCCGGGACTACGTCCACGTGGCCGACCTGGCGGTCTCCCACGTGGCGGCGGCCCGACGACTGGACGCGGGCGAAGCCGTCGAGCCCGCCTACAACCTCGGCTCGGGTGGCGGCGTCTCGGTCGCCGAGATCATGACCGCCATGCGCGAGGGCACCGGCGTCGACTTCACGCCCGAGATCGGCCCGCGTCGCCCGGGTGACCCGGACCGCATCGTCGCCGACGGCGGCCTGGCGGCCCGCGACCTCGACTGGCGGATGCGCCACACCTTGCTCGAGATGGTGACCAGCGCCTGGCAGGCCGCACCGCGCGCCTGAGGGCGGGCGCGAGGTCGAAGTCACCCGTTCCGCCCGAAACGTCCCCCGACACGCCGAGGCTCCCTTGCCCCTGATCGGGGGGTGCAGGGTTTATTGGCCCTCGACTTGACGGATGGGTAATGACACCGGTGTAATTACCTTGTCGCGTACATTCACGGGCGATCGACACGAGGGGAGATGCGCTGTGGGCATCCACGAGAACCGCGCCGGCGTCCCGGACGACTGGCACGTCGACCCGATCCAGCTGGGCGTCCCCGGCTCGCCGGCGTCGCGCACCACGGTCGACGACGAGAACCAGCTGGCCTGGCAGGCGGACTCGCTCTGCGCCCAGACCGACCCCGAGGCGTTCTTCCCCGAGAAGGGCGGCTCCACCCGCGACGCGAAGAAGATCTGCGCCTCGTGCGACGTACGGGCCCAGTGCCTCGAGTACGCCCTCCAGAACGACGAGCGCTTCGGCATCTGGGGCGGGCTGTCCGAGCGCGAACGTCGCAAGCTGCGCAAGCGGGCCTGACCCGCGCCTCCTCGGTCCTCGACCGCATCGGCCACGACGGCACCGACCCTCCGGGGCCGGTGCCGTCGCCACGTGGCGGGCGGGTGGCGACGCTCGCCGCGGGGCGCGGAGGGACGAGGAGGCGCGGGTCGCCACGACTCGCCCGTCGCGTCGGCGCGCCGACCAGGTGCCCGCGTCGGTGCGACCTAGGCTGCTCAGGTCATGCAGCCGAGAGTCACAGCGATCCTCGTCGCCCCTGGTGGAGCGACCTACCTCGACCGAACCCTCGACGGGCTGTCGCGTCAGACGCGTCCCCCCGAGGCGCTGGTGGTGGTCGACACCGGCGGCAAGGACTCGGCCGCCGGTCGGCTCTCGCTGAGCGGCGCCGCGCAGCTGGCCTCGCTTCCGGACGTCGGGACCTTCGGCGCGGCCGCGGCCCACGGCGTCCGGCTCTCGGACCCGGGCGACGCGTCTCCGGACGACTGGGTGTGGCTGCTCGGCCACGACAACGCCCCCGCACCCGAGGCGCTCGAGCACCTCATGTCCACGGTCGAGGTCTCACCGTCGGTCGCCGTCGCGGGCCCGAAGCTGATGCGCTGGGGACGACCCGGCGTCATCGCCGAGTTCGGCGAGACGGTGACCCGGTACGGGGCCTCGCTCGCCCGGGTCGAGAACGAACTCGACCAGGGGCAGCACGACGTGATCGACGACGTGCTCGGCGTCGCGGCCGGCGGCATGCTCGTCCGCCGCACCGTCTGGAACGCCCTGGGGGGATTCGACCCCGCCCTGCCGCACGTCGACGCCGCCCTCGACTTCTCGATCAGGGCCCGGCTCGCGGGACACCGCGTGGTGCTCGTGCCCGACGCCAAGGTCGACAGCGCGGGCCCGCCGGAAGAGTTCGGGCACGGTCCGGTCGGGCACGCCCGTCGGGCCCGCCTGCACCGGGCCGCCCAGCTGCACCGGCGCCTGGTCTACTCGTCGGCCGTCCTGCTGCCGCTGCACTGGCTGAGCCTCGTGCCCCTCGCGGTCGTCCGCAGCGTCTGGCACCTGCTGACCAAGAACCCCGGAGCCGTCGTCGGCGAGTTCGCCACCGCGTTCCGGGCCGCGTTCGGGGGCTCGCACGTCGGAACGGCGCGTCGCTCGCTCGCCCGCACGAGGACCGTCGGCTGGGCGTCGGTCGAACCGCTCCGGGCGTCACGGTCGCTGCTGCGCGAACGTCGCGTGACCGACCGCGACGCCCAGGTCGCGTCCGTCGAGGACGCACCCGACCCCCGCGCCAGCTTCGTCCACTCCGGTGGGCTGTGGGTCGTGCTGGTCGCGGCCGTCGTCGGGGTCGTCGCGTTCCTGCCGTTGCTCGGCAACCCCGCGGTGACCGGCGGGGGACTGCTGCCGCTCAGCACCTCGGTGGGGCAGTTGTGGTCGTCGGTCGGCTACGGCTGGCGCGAGATCGGCACGGGGTTCGTCGGCCCGTCCGACCCCTTCACGGCGCTCGTCGCCGTCCTGGGCACGATCACGTTCTGGTCGCCCTCGACGGCGATCGTCGGCGTCTACGTCGTCGCCCTGCCCCTCACCGCCCTCGGCGCGTGGTTCGCCACGCGTCGCGTCACCCGCCGCGCGTGGGTGCCGGCCGTCGCCGCCGCCCTCTACGCCCTGTCGTCCCCCCTGCTCTCGGGTCTGCAGTCCGGTCACCTGGGCGCGGTCATCGCGCACGTGACGCTGCCGTTCCTCGTCTGGGCCATGGTCGGGGCCGCGAGGTCGTGGACCGCCGGGGCCACCGCCTCCCTGCTGTTCGCGGTCGCCGCGGCCGCCGCCCCCTCGCTGATCCCCGCCCTGCTCGTCGGCTGGCTCGGCTCGATCGTCAGCAGGCCCCGGGGCACCCACCGGCTCGTCGCGGTGCCGCTGCCCGCCCTGGCGCTCTTCGCCCCCCTCGTGATCGCCCAGCTGCAGCGGGGCACCTGGTGGGCCGTGTTCGCCGATCCGGGGGTGCCCACCCGCTCCGACCCCGCCTCGCCCCTGCAGCTGCTGCTGACCTCGCCCGAGACGGGCCTGAACGGCTGGACGGCCGTCATCATCGGCACGGGCTTCTCGGCGGCCACCCTCGCCGTCCTGGTCGCCGTGGCGATCGCCCCCCTCGCCCTGCTCGCGGTGGCCTCGCCGTTCGTCGGCTCGCAGCGCCGGGCCGTGCCCGCGCTGGCCCTCGCCCTGTTGGGCTACCTCACCGCCGTCGCCGCGACCCACGTGTCGGTCACGGGCGTGGGCAGCGACACGACGACCATCTGGGCGGGCAGCGGCCTGAGCCTCTACCTGCTCGGACTCGTCGGCGCCGCCGCCGTCACCCTCGACCGGCTGCCGAGGGCCGCGCCTCCCGCGGGGGCCCTCGTCGCCGTGCTCGCCGTCGCGGCCGCGGCGCCCACCGTCGTGGCCTCGTTCGGTCCCGTCGCCGACGTCCGCCCGAGTTCGGGTCGCATCCTGTCGGCGTACGTCACGGCCGAGGCCGAGGCGACCCCCGACGTCGGGACCCTCGTGCTGACGCCCCAGCCCGACGGCTCGCTCGCCGTCTCGCTCGAGCACGGTCAGGGGGCGACGCTCGACGACCAGTCGACGCTCGACTCGACCGCGCAGCGCCTCACCTCGGTCAACGAGGACCTCACCGTCCTGGCGGGCAACCTCGTCAGCCGCAGCGGCTTCGACCCCACCGACGACCTCCGCCGGCTCGGCGTGGGCTTCGTGCTGCTCTCGGCGACGGACGACGACGGCGACGCCGACCGCCTCGGTCAGCGAGCCGGCGAGGCACTGGACGCCGACGCGCTCTTCCTGCCGGTCGGCGACACCTCGAACGGCCTGCTCTGGCGGTACGTCGAGGCGGCCGACGAGCGAGAGGGGCACCCCGGCGCCGGGCCGCTGCGCCCGATCGTCCTGATCAGCTGGGGCCTGGTCTTCGGCTCGGCCCTGCTGCTCGCGATCCCGACGTCGCCCCGCCGACGCCGTTCGCGGGCGGGGACCCCCGAGGCCGAGCAGCCCGCCACGACCTTCGACGAGGAGCGAGATGAATAAGCGATCGGTCTTCTCGACCACGGGACGCGTCGCGGTCGGCGTCGTCGGCCTCGCCGTCGCCGCGGCGGTCGTCGGCGGTGCGGCCGTGCTGCCCCTGCCGCGCTTCGAGACCGTGCCGGCCGGTCAGCTCGTGACACCGGTGCCCGTCGACCAGCAGCGCGTCTGCACGGGGTCGCTCCTGCAGCTCTCCGACGCCGAGGGGCAGCAGGCGACGACCGCCAGCTCGGTCGGCCGGGCCGACGTCGTCCGTCGATCGAGCGGGGGAGACGTCGACGTCGACGTCCTCACCGGCGCGGACGGCAGCGACTCGCGCCCGTCCGTGGTGACGGCCCCCGTCGAGGGCGACGACGTCCCCCTCGTCGCGGCAGCACAGAGCCAGTCGGTCGACGACGGCGACCTGCGGGGCTTCGCCTCGGCGCCGTGCACCGAACCCACCAGCTCGACCTGGCTGATCGGCGGTTCGACCGAGACCGGGCGCGTCTCGCTCATCAGTCTCGTGAACCCCAGCGACGTGAACGCCACCGTCGACCTCGACATCCGGTCCGAGACCGGTGACGTGCAGGGCCCGGGCATCGACGGCATAGTCGTCGCCCCCCGCAGCCAGAAGGTGGTGCCCCTCTCGGGCTTCGCGACGGGACTCGTGTCGCCGGCGGTGCACGTGTCGAGCCGGGGTGGCCAGATCGTCGCGAGCCTGCAGCAGAGCGTCGTCCGGACCCTCGAGCCCGGCGGGGTCGACATCGTGACCGGCTCGGCCGCGCCCGCGCGCGAGTCGGTCGTCCCGGGGATCGTCGTGCGCGACTCCGCCAACCTCGAGGGCGCACTGGCCGACCCGTCGTCGTCCGACCTGCAGTCGGTCCTGCGCGTCCTCGTGCCGGGCCGGGACGCCGCCAGCCTGACGGTCTCGCTGGCCACCGACGACGGCACCGGGACCACCTTCGAGACCCGGGTCGAGGGCGGCCGCGTCACCGACGTGCCGATCGACGGCCTCGAGGACGGCGTCTACACCGCCACCGTGCGGTCCTCCACCGCCGTCGCCGTGGCCGCGAGGACCTCGACCGTCGGCTCGGACGGCGCCGGCGTCGACCTCAGCTGGGCCGCGTCGTCGCCGCGTCTGTCGGGTGACACCCAGACCGTCGTGCCCGAGGGGGACGGGGGCCGGTTCTGGCTCGTCAACCCCGGGCAGGAGGCCGTCACGGCGCGCGTCACGATCGGTGACGCCGACGAGCAGGACGTCGAGGTGGCCGGGGGGTCGACGGTCGGCCTCGACGTGGCCTCCGGCGACGCCGTCCTGGTCGAGGACGCCGACGGACTGCGGGCCGGCGTCAGCTTCTCGGCCACCGCGGCGATCGCGGCCTGGCCCGTGACCTCGCCGTTCGCGGCGTCGACCCCGGTGACCGTCTACCCCTGACCCCGGTCAGCCGTCGCGCCAGCGGTCGGGTGCGAGCTCCCACGGGTCCTTGCCGAGGAGGTCCGCGACGGCCCGGAACACGTAGCCCTCGACGAGCACGCGGTGGTTCCACTCGTCCTCGGCCGAGCCGCGACGGTCGTGCGAGGGCGCCAGCCGTTCGATCGGCAGGCGGTAGAGGACGACCCGACCCGCGGCCCGGTCGACCGACCACCGTTCGACCCTCGTGCGATCGGGTTCGGCGGGCAGGCCGGCGACCTCGAACGACGTGTCGGCCAGCTCGTCGGGCCACGCCTCGCGCAGGTAGTCGGCGGTCGCCGCGACGATGTCGTCGAAGAGGTCGACCCGCGTGCGGAGGAACGGCAGGTGGGGCCCTGCGGCCGACGACCGGAGGCCTCGTCCGTGGCGGTCCCGCCGACGGGACCGGTCGGTGACGCGTGCGCGGCGGGCCTTGCTCATCCGCCCATCGTAGGCCCGTCGAGGAGGCGCGGGTCGGCCCCCGGGGACGTCGCGGTAGTCTGGCGGGCAGATGAACGGACGACCCTGCAGCAAGGTGACGTGCCACGACGAGGCCGTCGCGACGCTGACCTACGTGTACGCCGACTCGATGGTCGTCGTGGGTCCGCTCAGCGGCCGGGTGGAGCCCCACGGGTACGACCTCTGCGCCCGACACGCGGCCTCGCTCTCGGTGCCTCAGGGATGGCAGGTGCTGCGCCAGGTAGTTTTGGGCCATGACCACTGAGAACGACCCCGTCGACCTGACCGCCTTCGTCAAGACCTACGACGTCCGCGGGCTCGTCGGCAGCCAGTTGACCGAGACCGTGATCGAGGCCTTCGGTGCGGCCTTCGCCGACGAGATCGACGCCGCCGGCCGCGACCTCGTCGTCGGCCACGACATGCGCGACTCGTCGCCGGGCTTCGCCGCCGCCTTCGCGCGCGGCGCCCGCGCCCGCGGCGCGAACGTCGTCGCCCTCGGCCTGTGCTCGACCGACGAGTCGTACTTCGCCTCCGGCTCGCTCGACGCTCCCGCCGCCATGTTCACCGCCAGCCACAACCCGGCCACCTACAACGGCATCAAGATGAGCCGAGCCGGTGCCCAGGGCATCAGCCTCGACACGGGGCTGTCCTCGATCCGTGACCGCGCCTCCTCGTTCCTGGCCGACGGCATCGAGGCCGTCGACGAGCCCGGCGCCGTGCGCGAGCACGACGCCCTGCCCGACTACGCGGCGTACCTGCGCGGCCTCGTCGACCTGTCGGGCATCCGACCGATCAAGATCGTCGTCGACGCGGGCAACGGCATGGGCGGCCTGACCGTCCCCGCCGTGCTCGGCGAGGCCGCGGGCCTGCCGAAGCTGCCGATCGAGATCGTCCCGCTCTACTTCGAGCTCGACGGCACGTTCCCGAACCACGAGGCCAACCCGCTCGACCCGGCGAACCTCGTCGACCTGCAGAAGGCCGTCCTCGAGCACGGCGCCGACCTCGGGCTCGCCTTCGACGGCGACGCCGACCGGTGCTTCGTCGTCGACGAGAAGGGCGACGCCGTCACGCCGTCGGCCGTGGCCGCCATCGTCGCGGTGCGCGAGATCGCCCGCGTCCGGGCGGCCGAACCCGACGCCGAGATCGCGGTGATCCACAACCTCATCACCTCGCGTGCCGTGCCCGAGGCCATCCAGGCCGCGGGGGCCACGCCGGTGCGCACGCGCGTCGGCCACTCGCTCATCAAGGACGAGATGCGCGCGACCGGGGCGATCTTCGGCGGCGAGCACTCGGCCCACTACTACTTCCGCGACTTCTGGAGCGCCGACAACGGCATGCTGGCCGCGATGCACGTCCTGGCCGAGTTCGGCTCGCAGTCCGAGCCGCTGTCGACCCTGACCGACCGGTACACGCCCTACGCCGCCAGCGGTGAGATCAACTCGACGGTCACCGACGTCCCGGCGGCCTACGCCCGCATCGTCGAGGCCTACACGGGCGTCGGCGAGTTCGACGAGCTCGACGGCCTGACGGTGAGCGGCTCGTCCGACGACGGGTTCTGGTGGTTCAACGTGCGCCCCTCGAACACCGAGCCGTTGCTGCGCCTCAACGCCGAGGCGGCGACGCCCGCCGGCATGGAGCGCGTCCGCGACCACGTGCTGGGCCTGATCCGGGGTTGACCCGGGACGCTCCTCGTCGCGGCCCGTGGCCGCGTCGGGGAGCGTACCCCCACGGGGTATCCTGGCCCGAGGTCACGACACGGTCAGGAGGCGCGGGTGGCGCAGCACGGTGAGCGGACGTCGGCGGCGCACGTCGGCTACAGCGGCGACAAGGAACAGATCGTCAAGCGGCTGCGCCGGGCCGAGGGCCAGGTGCGGGGCATCCAACGCATGGTCGAGGACGACACCTACTGCATCGACGTGCTGACCCAGGTCAGCGCCGCGACCCGCGCCCTCGAGACCGTGGCCCTGCAGCTGCTCGAGGACCACCTCGCCCACTGCGTCGCCCAGGCCGCCCGAGAGGGCGGCGACGTCGCGGACGCCAAGGTGCGCGAGGCGTCGGCGGCCATCGCCCGGCTCGTCCGGTCGTGACGCACTAGCGGCGGGGGAACCCCGGCACGGTCTCGGTGAGGGCCGGCGTGAGACGCTCGAGCAGCGCCGCCTCGCGGGCCAGCGCCGCGGCCTCGCGCTGCCGACGCAGCGCCGAGACGCCCGCGAGCAGGAACTCCGCGTCGCCGGGCGGCACGGGCGAGACGTAGGGGACCGCCTCGGCCGCCAGCTCGTCGGCGACGCGACGACGGCTGGCCGGCGAGAGCTGGGGGGCCTGCTGCAGGAACGACGCGATGCGGCGGGCGAGCCCGTCGGGGAGGCGCGCGACGTCGGCGACCAGGGCCCACCCCTGCAGGTGTGCGGGGACCCCGTAGACCACGTGCGTCGCCCTCGGCACGCGCTCGTTGCGGCTGTACGTGCCGGCCATGAGGTCGCCGAGGCGCCGGGACGAGCCGTTCAGCAGCGCGACCACGACGGCCAGGCCGCCGCTCGTGAAGACGATCTCGAGCAACCCCACCAGCGCGCGGGTCAGGGCGTGACGCAGGCCGATCGCGCCGCCGTCGGTGCGGACGATGCGGGCACCCACGGCGAGCTTGCCGAGGGACCGCCCGTGGCTCGCGGTCTCGACGACCGTCGGCACCACGATGAAGCAGACGGCGATCGACGCCACCAGGAACGCCTGGGAGATCGCGTCGTCGAGCACCCCGGCCTCGTTGAGCAGGGAGACGAGCACCAGCGCGCCCACCAGCAGCAGGGCGTAGGCGAGGTAGTCGATCAGCACGCCCGCGGCCCGCAGCACGAAGCTCGTCGGGCGGAGGTCGAGGGCGACCGCCTCGCCCGTGACGAGTTCGTCGCCGCCCGCCGTGAACGCCTCGACCTGGTCGGGGCGCAACGCCACCGGGGAGGCGCCTCGTGCCTTCGTGCGCGACATGCCTATCATCTAAGCAGAATGGACATCGACGCCTACGCCGCCGCCCACGGTCACGACTGGGCCGAGCTCGACCGTCTGGCCCGACGGCGTCGCCTGAGCGGACCCGAGGCCGACGAACTCGTGCGCCTCTACCAGTCGGGGGCGGGGCAGCTGTCCGCGCTCAAGACCGCCACCGGCGACTCGGTGCCCGCCGACCGCCTGTCGATGTCGCTGTCGAGGGCCAGGCTGAGGTTCACGGGCGCCGGTCGCGACCTGTTCGCCCAACTGCCCGCGTTCTTCGTCGCGCAACTGCCCGCCGCGCTCTACCGGGTGCGCTGGTTGTCGCTCGTCCTGACGATCGTGACGGTCGTCGTCGCCGCGGTGTTCGCCGTCTGGGCGGCGAACACGCCGGCCCTGCTCGCGTCGTTCGGCAGCGAGGAGTTCCGTCGTCAGTTCGCCGAGCAGGACTTCGTGCAGTACTACTCCGAGAGCGCGTCCACCTCGTTCACGGGCCAGGTGTGGACCAACAACGCCTACATCGCGGCCCAGTGCGTGGCGTTCGGCATCACGGGGGTGTGGGTGCCGTACGCGATCCTCAGCAACGCGATGAACGTCGGCATCTCGGCCGGGCTGATGGCCGACCAGGGGCGACTCGACCAGTTCTTCCTCTACATCGCGCCCCACGGCCAGCTCGAGCTGTACAGCATCTTCGTCGCCGGGGCCGCCGGCCTGATGATCTTCTGGTCGTGGGTGGCACCCGGTGCCCGCACCCGCGGCCAGGCGCTCGCGCAGGACGGCCGGGCGCTCGTGACCATCGCCGTCGGCCTCGTGCTCTCGTTGCTGGTCTCGGGGGTCATCGAGGGGTTCGTGACCCGTCAGGCCTGGCCCTGGCCGGTCAAGATCGGCATCGGCACGGTGGCCCTGCTCGGCTTCCTGGCCTACCAGTGGGTGCTCGGCGGCCGGGCGCACCGGGCCGGTCAGACCGGCGACCTCGACGAGTTCGAAGCCGGGGCGACCCAGCTCGTCGCCGACTGACCCGGTCGTCCGCACCGCCGGGCGGGGTCGGAGCCGGTCGGCCGCCCCCCGTCGCCCCACCGTCGGGGCGAGGTCAGAGCCGGCCGGCCGCCTTCAGCGCCAGGTACCGGTCGGCGAGGGCCGGCGGGAGGTCGGCCGGTGCCCCGGTGACGACGTCGGCACCGACCTGGCGGAGGGCCGCCGCGACGCGAGCCTGGTCGAGGCGTGCCCTCTCGGCTGCCGCGGCCCGGTAGACCTCGGCGCGGTCGCCCCGGCGCAGCACCGTCTCGTCGAGGGCGGGGTCGGTCACCGACGCGACGACCACGAGGTGCTGGCGCGTCAGCTGGGGGACGGCCGCGAGCAGTGAGCGCGAGGCGCCCGGACTGTCGACCGTCGTGGCGAGGACGACCAACGCCCGTCGCGAGGTCACCGAGCGGACCAGGGCGGGCACCGCGGCCCAGTCGGTCTCGACGAGCTCGGGCTCGACGGGGGCCATGGTCTCGACCATCGACGACAGCAGGGCCGGCCCGGTCGTGCCCTGCACCCGACCCCGGACGCGCCGGTCGAAGAGGACCACGTCGACCCGGTCGCCGGCCCGTGACGCGAGGGCCCCGAGCAGCAGGGCGGACTCGAACGCCGTGTCGAGCCGGGGCTCGTCGTCGATGCGGGCCGCCGAGGTGCGCCCGGTGTCGACGACGACGACGACGCGGCGGTCGCGCTCGGGTCGCCAGGTGCGGACGACGAGGCCGTCGCGGCGGGCGGTCGCCCGCCAGTCGATGGAGCGGACGTCGTCGCCACGCACGTACTCGCGCAGGCTGTCGAACTCGGTGCCCTGGCCCCGGATCATGACGCTCGTGCGCCCGTCGAGCTCACGGAGGCGCGCCAGCCGCGACGGCAGGTGCTTCCGTGACGAGAAGCGGGGCAGGACGCGCACCGCTCCCGGCACGTCGTGCGTCGCCTGGCGCCCGGCGAGCCGGAGCGGCCCGATCGTCCGGACGGTCACCCCGCCGGCCCGGCGCTCGCCCCGACGGAACGGGGTCAGCGAGACCGTGACGGTCGTCGCCCTGCCCGGTCGAAGCGTCACCCGGTGACGGGTCGGCGTGGCTCCGGCCGAGGGTTGCCACGCGTCACGCAGCAGGCCGCGGAGGGTCCGTCGGCCCTCGTTCACGACGACCAGCCGGGCCGGCGCGCTCTCGCCCAGGCGGATGGCGCCGGGCAGGTCACGGCGCAGCGAGAGCGATCGCGGGGACGCCGCGAGGGCCACGTCGACCACCGTCAGGGCGACGACGACCCCCAGCCACCCGACGATCGCCCAGCCGCTGCCCGTCGCGACGACGGGCACGACCCCCAACGCGACGAGCGCGACGAACCACCCGGTGATCGCCATGGCTAGAGCGGCACCCGGACCTGCTGCAGCACCGAGCGGACGATGCCGTCGGCGTCGACGCCCTCGAGTTCGGCCTCGGGACGCAGCTGGAGGCGGTGTCGGAGGACGGGCAGCGCCATGGCCTGCACGTGGTCGGGGGTGACGTGGTCGAAGCCGGTCAGCCAGGCCCACGCCTTCGAGGCCGCGAGCAGGGCCGTCGACCCGCGGGGGCTGACGCCGATCTTGACCGACGGGCTCTCCCGCGTGGCGCGAGCCAGGTCGACCATGTAGGCCAGCACGTCAGGGGAGGCGCCGACCCGGGCCACCTCGGCCTGGGCGCGGGCCAGGTCGTCGGGGCCGAGCACGGCGGTGACCCCCGCGGCCCGCAGGTCGCGGGGCGAGAATCCCGCGGCGTGCCGCCCGAGCACCTCGACCTCGGCGTCCCGCGGCGGCAGGTCGAGCGTGAGCTTCATCAGGAAGCGGTCGAGCTGGGCCTCGGGCAGCGTGTAGGTGCCCTCGTACTCGACGGGGTTCATGGTCGCGGCGACGAGGAACGGCGTCGGCAGGGGGCGGCTGACGCCGTCGACCGAGACCTGGCGCTCCTCCATCGCCTCGAGCAGGGCGGACTGGGTCTTGGGGGGCGTGCGGTTGATCTCGTCGGCGAGCAGGACGTTCGTGAAGACCGGGCCCGCCCGGAACTCGAACTCACCCGACTTCGCGTCGTACACGAGCGACCCGGTGATGTCGCCGGGCATCAGGTCGGGGGTGAACTGGACCCGGGCCGTCTCGAGCGACAACGAGTGGCTGAGCGCACGGACGAGCAGGGTCTTGGCGACCCCGGGGACACCTTCGAGCAGGGCGTGCCCCTGTGCCAGCAGGGTCACGATCAGGCCCGTGACGGCACCGTCCTGGGCGACGACCGCCTTGCCCACCTCGGTGCGCACGCGGGCGAAGGTCTGCTGAAGTTCTGAACTCATCTGGTGGTCTTCTCCGTGAGGGGGATCGGTGCGGGATCGAGGGAGGCGGGGACGCCCGAGGCAGGAACGGGAGGCGCGGGGCGGGTCACGACGGAGCCACCGCCCGGTGCACCGCGCGCTCGAGGTCGAGCAGGCTGTCGCTGAGCGCCACCAGCTCTCGGTCGTCGACCGGATCGGCGTCGACGAGGACGTGGCGGAGGCCCCGTGGGTCGGCAGCCGTCAGCACGGCCACGCGCGCGACCACCTCGTCGACCGAGGCGGTCGTCGACAGGCCGGTCACCCGGGCGAGACGACCCAGCGTCCCGATGCGCAGCTGGTCGAGGGCGTGACCGCGGTGCCCCGACCGCTCGTACAGCCGGGCCCGGCCCTCGGTGGTCTCGGACGCCCTCACGGTCACCGGCAGCCGTTCGACGACGAGGGCGCCGAGTCGTCGACCCCGCCACACCATGGCCGCGACGCCGGCGAGCAGCAGCACGACCAGGGACGGGGTGACCCACGAGGGGGTGAGCGTGGCCAGCGTCCCGGAGCCCTCGGGCAGGTCGTCGGCCGAGGGCAGGTACCAGGTCAGCTCGGAGGACTCGCCCAGCAGGGCGAGGGCGAAGGCCGCGTCGTCGTCCGACGAGATCGAGCCGTTGCTCAGGGCGCCGGTCGCCCCCACGACCGTCACCCGGGTGCCGCCGTCCTCGACCTCGACGAGGCCGTGGCCGTCGTCGCTCGGCAGGCAGCGGACCGCGCCGGGGAGGTCGGAGTCGTACGCCACGCCCGTGACGTCGACGCGGGACGCCTGGCGCAACGCGGGCAGCGCGCACGAGGGGGACGCCACGGCGTCGGTCACCTCGGCGGTGGCTCGGACGTCGACCCCGAGGCTCTCGAGCGCCGCGGGCCCGGGCGCGAGCAGGACGAGGTGGGAGGCCTCGGAGGCGAGTCGTCGCCACTGCTCGGCCACGAGGAACCCGTCGGCGTCGTCCACGACCACCGTGCCGCCGCCGGAACCGTCCGTGCCGTCCCCGCCGGCGAGCCGGTCCGTCGTCGCGTCGAAGCGCGTCGTCACGGTCACGTCGACGCCCTGGGCGCCCAGCACCTCGACGAGCGCCTTCGCCCCGCCGGGGGCGGCGTTCGCGGGCCCGAGGGGGCGTCCCTCGCCCGAACCCGAGCCGACGACGAGGGCGGCCGCCACCCCGAGCGCCAGCACGAGGGCGAGCGCGAGCCAGAACCGGGCGCGGCGCAGCGTGGCCCCGAGGGTCGGCGTCGTGACCGTGCCGGTCGCACCGTCGCGTGCCGTGGTGGTCACGCGTCGACCCGCCGAGAGGCCGTGACGCGGCGGTCGAGGTCGGCGACGGCCCGGTAGGCGTCGTCGGTGCCCGGCCGGTCGAGGTAGCGGACGCCGTCGAAGGCCGCCGCGGCCTCGGCGAACCCGCCCCGCAGGTCGGGGAACACGTCACCGGCCCGTCGCGCCACGTCGTTCGCCGTCGTGCCGGGCGAGACCGCGACGTCGCCGCGTTCGTCGAGCCCGCGGGCGATGGCCCGGAACGCCTCGGCCACGGCCAGCGTCAGGTCGCCCCGGGCGGCCGCGGCGCGGGCGGCCGTGCGCATCGCCTCGCTGTCGCGGGCGTCGTCGTCGCCGAAGAGGACCGGGGCGCGGGTCGACCGGCGGTTCAGCCGGGGCACCCCGTAGACGAGCAGCACGACGACGACGACCACCACGACGACCGCGAGCAGGACGATCAGGGCGACGGCCGGGGCCCCCTCGGTGCCGCCGAACCGGATCGAGCCGAGCCAGTCCCAGAACGCCTGCGCGGCCCGGTCCAGCCACGACGGCTGCGCGGCCACGTACTCGGGCTTCGTGAGCTCACGGAGGACGTCGCGTCGCGCGTCGTCGGCGTCGGGTGTCAGCGGCGGCCCGGCGGCGAAGGGCAGCCCGGTCACCAGCGCGGTGCTCCCGGCGGTGTCGTCGGGACGATCGGGGCGTCGGGGGTGCGGAAGGGGTCCGGCTGCCCGTCGACGGCCCGTCCGCCCCGTTCGACGTACCGCACCAGCTCGAGGTCGAGCCCCTCGGTCCGGATGCGGCGGTCGACGTAGACGAGCCCGGCCGACGCCGCCTGCAGCACCGAGCCGATGGCACCGATGACCGCCGTGATGCCGAGGGTCACCGCGTAGGTGCCCGCCGTCAACGCGACGAAGGTCGGGTCGGTCACGTCGCCGGTGGGGGCGAGGGTGCCGGTCAGGACGCTGAAGAGCACCGAGAACGGCGTCGCGACGACCTGGGAGGCGATCTGCACCATCAGGAACACGAGGGCGATCACGCCGAAGGTCCGCCAGAAGGAGGTGCGGGTCAGCGACCACGAGCGCCTCACCGCCGCACCCAGCCCCATCCGCTCGAGGACGATGGCGCTCGGCACCAGGCTGGTCTTCACGGTCACCCACACCCCGAGGACGAGGAGGCCGAGGCCCAGCAGGACCCCGATGCCGATGCCGATGCCGATGCTCGGCCCCGTGCCGACGGCGACGCCGACCACGACGACCCCGGCGACGAGAGCCAGCGCCACGACGTAGGCGGCGGTCAGCAGGGCGGACCAGCCGACGAGGGTGCCGAGGCGGCCCTTCGCCAGGGCCCAGAGCCCCCCGAGCCGCAGCTTCTCGCCGAGCGTCTGACGCGCCGTCTCGAGCACGAAGAGGCCCTGCAACAGCGCCGTGACGATCACCTGGAGGGCGATCGGCACGAGGGCCGAGGCGGCCACGATCGCGACGGCGCCGGCGAGGACCGCGTCGCGGTCGCGGGGCAGGGCCTGCTCGACCCGGCCGAAGGCGAGGAAGGCGCTGCCACCGGTGACGAGCAGGGTCACCACCAGCAGGACGACCTGCGACAGCAGGGCCGTCCCGAAGGTCGTCCGGGGGTTGCGGCGGAAGACCTGGAACGAGGCACCGAGGATCTCGCCGAACGTCAGGGGACGCAACGGCACGAGCCCCGGCTTCGGCGGGGGAGTCCAGCCGGGAGCCGGCAGGTGGCCCCCGACGGGCGGCATGGGCGTGGGCACCGGACCGGCGGTCGACGGGTCGACCCGCTCGCCCCAGCGCGGCGGCGACGCGTCGCCTCCCGGCGTGCTCCAGGCGTTCGGATCGCTCATGGTCCCCCTGGTCGTCCTGCCCGTGGGGTCGTCCTCACGAGTGTGTTCATGTTTCCACACCGGACGCAGCGCTGCCAGCCGATGCGCGCCTCCTGCACTAATCTGTCCTGACGTGCCGCCTCCCGAGCGGCCCAGCCCCGACGGAGAACATGAACCCGCGCATCCTCGTGGTCGACGACGACCCGGCGCTCGCCGAGATGATCGGCATCGTCCTTCGCGCCGACGAGTTCGACCCCCACTTCTGCGGCGACGGCAGCGGCGCCCTCGAGGCGTTCCACGAGGCCACGCCCGACCTGGTGCTGCTCGACCTCATGCTGCCGGGCCTCGACGGCATCGAGGTGTGCCGGCTCATCCGTGCCGAGAGCGGGGTGCCGATCATCATGCTGACGGCCAAGGGCGACACGGCCGACGTCGTCCGCGGGCTCGAGAGCGGCGCGGACGACTACGTGGTCAAGCCCTTCAACCCGAAAGAGCTGGTCGCCCGCATCCGCACCCGGTTGCGCCCCGCCACCGAGCCCACGAACGACGTGCTCACCGTCGGCGACCTGCGTCTCGACGTCGCCGCCCACGAGGTGCGCCGGGGCGACACGCCGATCGCCCTCACCCCGCTCGAGTTCGAGCTGCTGCTCGCGCTCGCGTCGAAGCCGCAGCAGGTCTTCACGCGCGAGATGCTGCTCGAGCAGGTCTGGGGCTACCACTACAAGGCCGACACGCGTCTCGTGAACGTCCACGTCCAGCGGCTGCGGGCCAAGGTCGAGCACGATCCCGACGCTCCGCGCATCGTCACCACCGTGCGCGGCGTGGGCTACCGCGCCGGCGCGGGTTCGTAGCCCGGCGGGTGACGCTCGTGTCCGCGACGCAGGGGCCCGGACCGGGGCCGGCCCGGCGACGGGGCGCGGCGTCCACCTGGTGGCCGCCGGCGTGGCGCACCTGGCCGACGAGGGTGGTCCGCTTCTGGCGCTCCTCCCTGTCGTTCCGCACGGTGGCGCTCACCGTGGTGCTCTCGACCGTGGCCGTGACGATCATCGGCACGCTCATCTCGGTCACCATCGGCACGAGCCTGTACGACCAGCGCCGCGAGCAGGTCGAGGCCGAGAGCGTCCGCGCCACGCTGTTGGCCCAGAACATCTTCGACTCGGCGACCGCGACCGAGGACGCCAACCAGGTCGAGCTCGACGCGCTGCAGAACGAGGCGCAGACCGCCATCCTCGGCTCGACCTCGAGCCCCGGAGGGACGAGCATCGCCATCCTCCGCACCCCGGGGCAGAACAGCCCCCAGACGATCCAGAACATCGCCAGCCCCGACTTCCCCGACTCGGTGATCTCGCCGGCGCTCCGCGAGGCCGTGGCGACGGACGACGGACGCTTGTCGATGCAGTCGGTGTCGCTGCCCCCCACGTCGCAGGGCGGCGGATCACCGGGCATCGCGGTCGGGTCGACCCTGCAGGTGCCCACCGCAGGCCAGTACGAGCTCTACCTCGTCTACGACCTCAGCGACGCGCAGGCCACCCTCGACCTGATGCAGCGGACGCTCGGCATCGGGTCGCTCGCGCTCGTGCTGCTGATCGGCGCGATCACGTACCTGGTGGTCCGTCTCGTCGTCGGGCCGATCCGCACCGCGGCCGAGACGAGCCAGAAGATCGCGGCCGGTCACCTCGAGGAGCGCATCCCCGAGAAGGGGCAGGACGTCGTGGCCACGCTCGGGCGGTCGTTCAACGGCATGGCCGACGCCATGCAGCGTCAGATCTCGCAGTTGGCCGAGCTCTCGCGCGTCCAGCAACGGTTCGTGAGCGACGTCTCGCACGAGCTCCGCACGCCGCTGACCACCATCCGGTTGGCCGGCGACGTGCTGTACGACCAGCGCACGTCGTTCACCCCGTCGGCCGCCCGGACGGCCGAGCTGTTGCACACCCAGGTCGACCGGTTCGAGCTGTTGCTGGCCGACCTCCTCGAGATCTCGCGGTTCGACGCCGGGGCGGTCGAGCTCGAGACCGAGCCGGTGACGGTGGTGCGGCTCGTCGAGGACGGCGTCGACGAGTTCGGCCCGCTGGCGGCCGAGTCCGGCAGCGTCGTGTCGGTCGTCGCGAGGGGCGGGTACTTCGAGGCCGAGGTCGACCCCCGCCGACTGCGCCGCATCCTGCGCAACCTGCTCGGCAACGCGATCGAGCACGGCGAGGGGCGGCCCATCGAGGTCGAGGTCGACAGCGACGCCTCGGCGGTCGCGGTCGCGGTGCGTGACCACGGCGTCGGGATGAGTCCCGACGACGCGTCGCGGGTGTTCGACCGGTTCTGGCGGGCCGACCCCTCGCGCCGACGCACGATCGGGGGGACGGGCCTCGGGCTCGCCATCAGCCTCGAGGACGCGGCCCTGCACGGCGGACGGCTCGAGGTGTGGTCCGAGCCGGGGTCGGGCAGCCGCTTCGTCGTGACCCTGCCCCGGGTGGCGGGCGGCCGCATCGACGGGACCCCCCTGCCCGTGGTGCCCCCGGACCGCCGGGGCGAGACGACCGTGCCGGTGACCGGTGAACCCTGGACGGGCCAGGTCCCCGCCCACGAGACGCCAGCCGTGCCGACGGCGCCGACGAACGGCTCCGACGAGGGGCTCCGATGACCGGGCGTCGACCGGCCGGGCGGGCGGGCCGGGCATCCGCCGCCCTCGCGACCCTCGTGGCCGCCCTCGCCGTGCTGACCGGTTGCGTCGGCATCCCCGACGGCGGGCAGGTGCAGCAGGGCGACACCGTGAGCGACGACGTCGTGAGCGACTTCGTGTTCCGGCCCAACGGCCCGGTCGCCGGCAGCTCGCAGGAGCGACTGCTGCGCGACTTCCTCTCGGCGGGCACGGGCTCGCAGGACAACTACGGCGTCGCCAGGGAGTTCCTCAGCACGGGCTTCGCCGACGCGTGGGAGCCCCGGGCGAGCGTGACCATCCGCCCGGGCGTGGGGTCCACGTCGCGGGTCGGCGAGACGACGCTCGACTACGCCTTCGTGGGCTCGGCGACGGTCGACTCGGCGGGGCACTACACCCCGGCCACCTCGACGACGACGACGACCCTGGCGTTCTCGTTCGTGAAAGAGGGGGACGAATGGCGCATCAGCGACGCCCCGGACGGCATCGTCCTCTCGCCGGCCACCTTCGACTCGGTCTTCCGGGCGCACGCCGCGTACTTCTACGACCCGACCTTCACCTACCTCGTGCCCGACGAGCGCTGGTTCCTCGCCCGGTCCTCGACGAGCACCCGCCTCGCCACGGCACTGCTCGACGGCCCCTCCGACTGGCTGCAGGGCGCCGTCGTCTCGGCCTTCCCCGAGGGCACGCAGCTGTCGCTGACGGCCATCACCGTCGACGACGGCACGGCCAGGGTCGACCTCACCGCCGACGCCCTCGAGGCGACGCCCGACGCCCGGGCCCGCATGCAGGCACAACTGCTGGCGAGCTTCTCGACGTTGGCGACCGTGACCGCCGTCGAGCTCAGCGTCGAGGGGGCGCCGCTGTCGGTCCCGGCGATGCAGCAGCCCGTGCCCGTCCGCGACCCCGCCGTCGACGCTCGACCCCTCGTGCTGGCCGACGGGGTGCTGGGATTCGCCACGGCGAGTGCCACGAGTCAACTGCCCGGGCTCTCGACGGCCGTCGAGGCCCTGCGCCCCCGGTCGGTCGAACTGTCCTCCGACCAGACCACCGCCGCCGTGGGCACGGCGTCCGGTTCGTACGCCGTCACGGCCTCGGGCGGTGCGCGCCTGGTCGACGGTCGGGCCGGTCTCGTGGCCCCCTCGCTCGACGGCGGCGGCTTCGTCTGGTCCCTCGTCGCCGACGACCCGTCGAGCCTCACGGCGTACTCGACCGACGGCACGGCCCACCCGGTCGCGACGTCGCTGCCGACGGGTCCGCGCGTGACCACCTTCCGCGTCGCGCGCGACGGCACCCGTGCCCTGCTGCTGCTCGACGACCAGGGTGCGTCGCGCCTCCTCGTGGCCGCCGTCGTCCGCGACTCCGACGGCGTCCCGATCCGCCTGGGCCCGCCCCTCGAGCTGTCCGCGCCCGACGGCGCCCCGGTCGACGCGACCTGGGCCGACCAGCTCACCGTGGCCGTGCTCACCACCGTGGGTGAGTCCTCGCGCGTGACCACGTCCGAGGTCGGCGGCGACTCGTCGAGCGCCGGACGCCCGCCGAGCGAGGCGGTGGCCGTCGTCGGCGGCAACGGACTCGAGCGGTTGCTGGTCCTGAGCGCCGACGGCGACGTCCTCGAACCCCGCGGCAGCAGCTGGCAGGCGACCGGGCTCACGGCCGACCTGCTGGCGACCCAGCGCTGAGGGCCGCGCCGGGTCCTCCCCAGGCGGCCCGGTCGTGCTCCCGTCCCCAGCCGGACGAGGAGGCGCGGCGCGGGTGCTCCTCACGGGTCACGCTGGCGGGGTGCCTCCGTCGTCCGGCTCCCGCCCCCGCCGCCCGAGCGGCGCCTGGCGTGGTGCCCTCCGGCAGGCCGCGCGCGAGGCGCTCTCGGTCGTCTCGCCCGTGTCGTGCGCGGGGTGCCGGTCGCCCGACGTCGCGCTCTGCGGCGACTGCCGTCGTCGTCTCGTCCCCGAGGTCACGCGGGTCGACCTGCCCGACGGGCTGCCCGTCTTCGCCGGGCTGGTCTACGCGTTCGAGGTGCGGGGCGTCGTGCTGGCCTTCAAGAACGGCGGGCGCGTCCGCCTCGCCGAGGCGCTCGCCCCGGCCCTGGGCGCGGCCCTCGAGTGCTGTGCCCGGAACGCCGAGGCCGAGGCCGGGGCCGGGCCCGGGGCGTGCGCCGATGCTCGGTCGGGCCTCTCGCTGCTGGTCGTCCCCGTCCCTCCGTCGCGCCGGGGCCGACGGCGGCGGGGCTACGACCCGGTCGAGCTCGTCCTGCGGCGGCTCGGCCTCGTGGTCGGGGGTCGGGTGCTCGTGCCGACGGCGTCGGCGGGCGGAGGTCAGAAGGGTCGCGACCGGCAGCAGCGGCTGCGCGCCCGCGAGGGCAGCCTGCGCTGCACGCGGGACCTGTCGGGGTCGCGCGTCGTGCTGGTCGACGACGTCGTGACGACGGGCGGCACCCTCACCGAGGCGTGCCGTGCCCTGCGGGCCCGCGGTGCGGTGGTGGTCGGTGCGGCGTGCCTGGCGTCGACCCCGTCGTGGTCGGGGTCGACGCCGTGACGGGTGCGCCGGGGCCGGGGTGTCCGAGGTCGTGCCGCACCTGTCGATCCGCCGCGCCCGGGTGGACGGTGCGTGACAGGGAGGTGTCCGGGTGGCTACGGTGGGGCGAAAGGCGTGAAAGGACATCCGCCTGGCTGACAGGCGGCACGTCGATAGCCACAGGAGGTCGTCATGGAAATTTCCGTCACGGGTCGAAACGTCGGCATCACCGATCGGTTCCGCGAGTACGCCACCGAGAAGGCCGACAAGGTCGCCGCCCTCGCCACCAAGGCGCTGGCACTCGAGGTCAAGGTCTCGCGGCACCACGAGAAGTCCGGCGGCCAGGCGGGCGACGACCGGGTCGAGCTGACCTTGATCGGCCCCGGCCCCCTCGTGCGGGCCGAGTCCACGGCCGGCGACAAGTACGCGGCCTTCGACCTGGCGATCGGGCGCCTCCTCGAACGGGTGCGGCGAGCCAAGGACCGGCAGAAGATCCATCGCGGGCAACACCGGCCGACGTCGTTGCGAGAGGCGTCGACGGCCGACTTCAGCGGGGTCGGCGTCACGCCGGCCGCCGCCGAGACCCTCGACCTGGTGCGGACCGGCGCGGTGCCGGTGGTGGGCGACGAGGCCCCCTCCGACGAGTTCGAGGACGACTACTGCCCCGTGGTCATCCGCACGAAGGTCTTCGCCTCGACGCCCATGACGGTCGACGACGCGCTCTACTACATGGAGCTCGTCGGCCACGACTTCTACCTCTTCATCGACGCCGAGACCGAACGGCCGAGCGTCGTCTACCGCCGCAAGGGCTGGGACTACGGCGTGATCGGGCTCGACCAGGACGCCCCCGAACTGCAAGAGGCGGCGACGGCGCTGCGGGCGGGGCTCGCGGGCTGACGCCTCGAGGTCCTCGGGGGCCGACACCCCGGGAGGCGCAGGGCACGTCCCTGCCGCCTCCCAGGGGGTCGGCCACTACGCTTGCTAAAATCGTGGGCCGGTCCAGGACGGACCTTCGACATCTCGGTGCTCCGATGCGGATCACCTCAGCGAGACCGCGGAGCGTTCCGCGGGTTCGACCGAACACATGGGAGCACACCAGTGGCCAACGTCCTCGAGAAGGTCCTCCGCGTCGGCGAGGGCCGCACGCTGCGCAAGCTGAAGGCCTACGCCAAGGCGGTCAACGAGCTCGAGGACGACTTCACGACCCTGACCGACGACGAGCTGCGCAACGAGACGGTCGAGCTGCGCGAGCGCTACGCGTCGGGCGAGTCGCTCGACGACCTGCTGCCCGAGGCCTTCGCCGCGGTGCGCGAGGCGTCGAAGCGCACCCTCGGCCTGCGCCACTTCGACGTGCAGCTCATGGGTGGCGCCGCCCTGCACCTCGGAAACATCGCCGAGATGAAGACCGGTGAGGGCAAGACCCTCGTCGCCACCACGGCGGCGTACCTCAACGCCATCGCCTCCCGCGGCGTGCACGTCATCACGGTCAACGACTTCCTGGCGAGCTACCAGTCCGAGCTGATGGGTCGCGTCTTCCGCGCCCTGGGCATGACGACCGGGTGCATCCTGTCGGGGCAGACGCCGGCCGAGCGCCGTGAGATGTACGCCGCCGACATCACCTACGGCACGAACAACGAGTTCGGCTTCGACTACCTGCGCGACAACATGGCCTGGCAGGCCCAGGACATGGTGCAACGCGGCCACTTCTTCGCGATCGTCGACGAGGTCGACTCGATCCTCATCGACGAGGCCCGCACCCCGCTGATCATCTCGGGGCCCTCGTCCGGCGAGGCCAACCGCTGGTTCACCGAGTTCGCGACCATCGCCCGTCGCCTCGTGCCGGGCACGGACTACGAGGTCGACGAGAAGAAGCGCACGGTGGGCGTCCTCGAGCCCGGCATCGAGAAGGTCGAGGACTACCTCGGCATCGACAACCTCTACGAGTCGGCGAACACCCCGCTGATCTCGTTCCTGAACAACGCCATCAAGGCCGACTCGCTCTTCAAGCGCGACAAGGACTACGTCGTCATCAACGGCGAGGTGCTGATCGTCGACGAGCACACCGGCCGCATCCTGAGCGGTCGCCGCTACAACGAGGGCATCCACCAGGCCATCGAGGCGAAGGAGGGGGTGTCGGTCAAGGCCGAGAACCAGACCCTCGCGACGGTCACGTTGCAGAACTACTTCCGCCTCTACAAGAAGCTGTCGGGCATGACCGGTACCGCCGAGACCGAGGCCGCCGAGTTCATGAGCACCTACAAGCTCGGTGTCGTGCCCATCCCGACCAACCGTCCCATGCAGCGCATCGACCAGACCGACCTCGTCTACAAGAACGAGACGAGCAAGTTCGACCAGGTCGTCGAAGACATCGTCGAGCGGCACGAGAAGGGCCAGCCGGTCCTCGTCGGCACCACGAGCGTCGAGAAGAGCGAGTACCTCTCCCGTCTGCTCGCCAAGAAGGGCGTCAAGCACGAGGTGCTGAACGCCAAGAACCACGCGCGAGAGGCCGCGATCGTGGCACAGGCCGGTCGTGCCGGTGCCGTGACGGTGGCCACCAACATGGCCGGTCGCGGGACCGACATCATGCTCGGCGGCAACGCCGAGTTCCTGGCCGTCGCCGAGATGAACGCCAAGGGGCTCAGCCCGGTCGACACCCCCGACGAGTACGAGGCCGCCTGGGACGACGTCTTCGCCGCCAAGAAGGCCGCGGTCCAAGAAGAGGCCGACAAGGTCGTCGAGGCGGGTGGCCTCTACGTGCTGGGCACCGAACGCCACGAGTCCCGCCGCATCGACAACCAGCTGCGTGGGCGCTCCGGTCGCCAGGGCGACCCGGGCGAGAGCCGGTTCTACCTGTCGCTCACCGACGACCTGATGCGCCTGTTCAACTCGGGAGCCGCCGAGTCGCTGATGGGGCGCGGCAACGTCCCCGACGACCTCGCGATCGAGAACAAGATCGTCGGGCGGGCCATCCGCTCGGCGCAGTCGCAGGTCGAGTCGCGCAACGCCGAGATCCGCAAGAACGTCCTCAAGTACGACGACGTCCTGAACCGCCAGCGCGAGGCCATCTACGGCGACCGACGGCACATCCTCGAGGGCGACGACCTGAAGGACCGCAGCCAGAAGTTCCTCGAGGACGTCGTCAACGAGGTCATCGACCAGCACACGGGCGACGGCAGCCCCGACGACTGGGACCTCGACGCGCTCTGGACCGAGCTCGGCACCCTCTACCCGATCTCGATCACCATCGACGAGGTCATCACCGAGGCCGGCTCGAAGGGCAAGGCCACGCGGGCCTTCCTCGGCCAAGAGATCCTCTCCGACGCCAAGGTGGCCTACGAGGCACGCACCGAGGCCCTCGGTGAGTCCGCGATGCGCGAGCTCGAGCGACGCGTGGTGCTCTCGGTCATCGACCGCCGCTGGCGCGACCACCTCTACGAGATGGACTACCTGAAGGACGGCATCGGCCTCCGGGCGATGGCCCAGCGCGACCCGCTGGTCGAGTACCAGCGAGAGGGCTACGCGCTCTTCCAGAGCATGATGGGCCAGATCCGCGAAGAGACCGTCGGGTTCCTCTTCAACCTCGAGGTCGAGGTGCAGGGTCAGGTCGACGCCGCCGAAGCACCGGTCATCGCGGCCAAGGGCCTCGAGGCCGAGAAGCAGCCGCAGGCGCAGCTCGCCTACTCCGCCCCGAACATCGACGGCGAGGTCGAGGTCCGCAACCAGCGCGGCCAGCTCGAGAAGGGTGCGACCGCGAAGGCCCAGAAGGCCCAGGACGAGGCCGAGCGGTCGACGTCGCCCGAGATCGCGGCGGCACGCGCCTCCGGAGGCCCCGCCGCCCGTGACGCCGACGAGGGCACCGTCGGTGCCTTCGGGCAGAAGACCGGTGGCGGCGCCAGCCCGGTCAACCGCGCCGAGCGGCGTGCGTCGGGCAAGAAGGGCCGCTGACCCACCCCGCACCGCCCACACGACGACGCGCTTCCGACACCGGTCGGGGGCGCGTCGTCGTGTGTCAGAGCACGTGGACGGCGGTCGCCCGCCAGCGGCGGTCGTAGGTCTCGAGGCGCACGGCGACCGCTCGGCTGCGGGCTCGTCCGTGCAGGACGACGACGGCCTCGACGACGCCGTCGACCGGCGAGCTGAGCCGGACGCCGCCGGTGGTGAAGGCCGGACGCTGCACCCGGGTGCCGTGGGCCGAACGGGCACGGGCCGCCAGGACGACGCGGGTGTGCAGGGTCCGGTAGACGTCTTCGGTGACCCAGCGCGACACCTGGTCGAGGTCTCGTGCGCCGGCGAGGATCTCGACGACGCACCGCACCAGGTTCTCGACGAGCAGGGCCGGGTCGTCCGGGAACGGCGAGGTGGTCGACGCCTTGGCCGCCGGGCGACCCGGGTCGAGGGCGTGGTCGTCGGACGGCCCGTCAGCGGTGACGAGAGCGGCGTCGTCGTCGCGGTCGGAGCCTCGACGCGGGCTCACGAGCGGAGGCACGGGCCGGAGGTGCGGCCGAGGCGAGGCCTCGGGGACGCGGGGCTCGACGGCGGGCTCGGCGAGGGCGAGGGCGTGGTGGTTCGAGGGCATCGGCAGTCTTCCTGTTCACGGTCATCCGGGCACGTTCCGAAGATATGACATGTGAGATGGCGAAACCAGACCGACTCGACGGTCTGTGGAGAACCCGTCCGGGCACCGCGCCTGCACGGGGCCCGCGGACGTCACGGCTCCGGGCGTCGACCTAGACTGATCGGGTGTCGACGCTCAGTGATCTCGTTCTCGCCCAGGGCCTCTCGAGCGAGGTGGACGTCGAGTGGCTGCACCTGCTGGTGGGGGACTGGCAACTGCTCGCCGACCTCGCCTTCGCCGACATCGTGCTCTGGGTCCCCACGCAGACCGGCAGCTTCGTCGCGGTGGCCCACGCCCGGCCGTCCAGTTCGGCCACGCTGTTCTACCGTGACTTCGTCGGGCAGGAGGTGCGCCCCGAGTGGCGGGACCAGATCGAGCAGGCGTTCACGACGACGCGCATCGTCGACTCGGCAGCGCCCGACTGGTACGAAGAGACGCCCACGCGCGTCCGTGCCGTCCCCGTGCTGCGGCGTCTCGGGGCCAGCCGGCCCGACGTCACCGACGCCCCGATCGCGATCATCACGCGGCACACGAACCTCAGCGAGGCCCGCACCCCGAGTCGCCAGGAGCTCACCTTCAACCAGTGCTCCAACGACCTCTTCGCGATGATCGCCGCCGGCGACTTCCCCGACCTCGGGGCGCCGACGGGTCCGCGACGGGGCGCACCCCGCGCCTCCGACGGGTTGCTGCGCCTCGACGTCGACGGCATGGTGACCTTCGCGAGCCCCAACGGCCTGTCGGCCTTCAACCGCATGGGCTTCGCCGGCGAGCTCGAGGGCGAGTCGCTGGCCGAGGTCACCACGGGGCTGCTCGCCGGCAAGCTCGTCATCGACGAGTCGCTGCCCCTCGTCGTCACGGGCAGGGCCCCCTGGCGCACCGACATCGAGGCCCGGGGGGTCACCGTGTCGCTACGGGCCATCCCCCTGCGTGACAGGGGTGAGCGCGTCGGGGCGATCGTGCTCTGTCGTGACGTCACCGAGCTGCGGCACCAAGAGCGCGAGTTGATCACCAAGGACGCGACGATCCGCGAGATCCACCACCGGGTGAAGAACAACCTGCAGACGGTCGCGTCGCTGCTGCGCATCCAGGCCCGCCGGACGCGCACCGACGTCGCCCGCGAAGCGTTGACGCAGGCCATGCGACGCGTGCAGTCGATCGCCGTCGTGCACGACACGCTGTCGGAGGGCCTCAGCCAGAACGTCGACTTCGACACCGTGTTCGACCGCGTGCTCATGCTCATCGCCGAGGTCGCGTCGAGCCACAACACCACGGTCCGTCCCACGATGACGGGCAGCTTCGGCGCCCTGCCCAGCGAGTACGCGACGCCGCTGGCGCTGGCGCTGACCGAGCTCGTCACGAACGCGGTCGAGCACGGGCTCGACGGGCGCGACGGCGAGGTCGAGATCGTCGCCGACCGTCGCGCCGAAGAGCTCACCGTCAAGGTGCGCGACAACGGCGTGGGGCTGCCAGAGGGCAAGGTCGGCTCGGGCCTCGGCACCCAGATCGTCCGCACGCTGATCCAGGGCGAGCTCGGCGGCACGATCGACTGGCACACGCTGGTCGGCAACGGCACCGAGGTCACCATCGAGATCCCGTTCCGCTGGCTGACGCAACCCTGATCAGGACGTCGAGAAGCCCGCTGCTCGACGACTGCCCCGGACGCGACGGAGCCCGGCACCTGCGACGAGGTGCCGGGCTCCGACGTCGGCCACGAGGGCCGGGCGTCGACCGACCGGAGTCGGTCGACGGATGATCAGCTGGCGCGACGGGCGCGGGCGGCGCGGCGCTTGAGCGCGCGACGCTCGTCCTCGCTCAGGCCGCCCCAGACGCCCGAGTCCTGCGAGGTCTCGAGGGCGTACTGCAGGCAGGTCTCGGTGACGGTGCAGCGTCCGCACACGGCCTTGGCCTTGTCGATCTGGTCGACGGCGGGGCCGGTGTTGCCGACGGGGAAGAAGAGCTCCGGGTCAGCCTGCAGGCAAGCGGCTTTGTCACGCCAATCCATCGATGGGTACTCCTTAAAGATGCAGAACCAGGCACGTCGAGGCGCCTGGTTCGTGGTGGGGAAAGAGAAGAATTCGGGAGGCGCGCACCGCAATGTGCACGTCACTTCGACCTCGAATATGGTCGCATACTGGTACGGCCAAATCAAGGGATTTCCGGGAGGCTCACACGTGACGACAGCAGGCAGCGACGGCCCCCGAGACGAGACCGGTCGGTCTGCCGGGGCGGGTCGCCCGGCCCTGCTCTGGGTCGTGATCGTCCTGCTCGCGGCCGAGTTCCTGCTCGTCGCGGCGACCGCCGTCTTCCTGGTCGTCGAGCTGCTCGTGGCCCGCCCGGACTCGTACCCCTCGGCCGTCGCGATCGTCGTGCTGACGGTGCTCGCGGCCGTCTGGCTCGGGTCGATCGTGCTCGGTGCGCTGCGCGGCCGGGCCTGGATCCGCGGGGCCGCGATCGTCTGGCAGGTGCTCCAGTTCGCCGTCGGCTTCGGCAGCCTCCAGGGGGTCTTCGCCGACCCGGCCATCGGCGTCGCGCTCATCGTGCCGGCCGTCGCCGTCGTGGGCCTGCTGCTCGTGCCGTCGGTCGTCGCCGCGACCTCGGCCCGCGACCAGGAGCCCCACGTCTACTGACCCCCGACGCGAGCGGCTCCCGACAGTCGGTGCCCCGCGTTCCGCCACGAAAGACACATCCCGCCACACGATCTCGTGGCGGGATGTCCACGTCGTGGCGCAGCGGCAGCGCAGGAGGCGCGGTGCCGGTCTCGAGGACCGGCACCGCGCCTCCTGTGCTCGCGTCGCCGCCGGGCGTCAGTCGAGGCCGAGCTTCTTGCGGAGCGACGCCACGTGCCCCGTCGCCTTGACGTTGTAGAGCGGCAGCTCGACCGCGCCCTGCTCGTCGACGACGAACGTCGAGCGGATCGTGCCCGTCACGATGCGCCCGTAGTTGTTCTTCTCGCCGTAGGCGCCGTACGCCAGGTGCACCGTCAGGTCGGGGTCGCTCAGCAGCGGGAAGTTCAGCCCCTGCTCGTCCTTGAACGACCGCAGGGCGGCGGGGGCGTCCTTCGAGACGCCCAGCACCTGGTAGCCCGACGACTTCAGCGAGTTGATGTTGTCGCGGAAGTCGCACGCCTCGGTCGTGCACCCCGGCGTCGAAGCCGCCGGGTAGAAGTACACGATGACCTTCTGCCCCGAGTAGTCGGCCAACGAGACGGGCGAGCCGTTCTCGTCGTCCAGGGTGAACGTCGGCGCCGCGGCGCCCTTCTCGAGCTTCGTGGACATGGTGCTCCGATCTGCGGGCGCCCCGAGGGGGCCGGTGGTTCTGAGGGGGTCGGAACTCATGCTAGAGTCATTCCTCGTTGCGGAACGCACCGCAGCTCGCACCTCTAGCTCAATTGGCAGAGCAACTGACTCTTAATCAGTGGGTTCTCGGTTCAAGTCCGAGGGGGTGCACGAAAGAATTGGTCCCCCGTGTCCTGCTGTGCAGGACCGGGGGATTCTTTCGTCGTGTGGGTTTGGTCCGCTCCGCGGACCGCGGCACACCCCGCACGGGGTGCCTGCCGCGCCCGCCAGGTCGCCGGTGCACGGGGGTGACGTCGCTTCGCTCGTCACGGGTGGGGCGACGTCGCTTCGCTCGTCGCGGGTGGGTGACTTCGCTTCGCTCGTCAGGGTGGGGGTGACTTCGCTTCGCTCGTCGCGGGTGGGTGACTTCGCTTCGCTCGTCAGGGTGGGGGTGACATCGCTTCGCTCGTCACGCGTGGGTGACTTCGCTTCCCTTGTCGGCGGGGGAGGCGCGGGCGGACACTTGGGTCGGCCCGCGCCTCCGGCGTCCGGGGTGGGGGCGCCTACTGGCCGTCGCGGGGGACCTGCGAGGCGGCGTCGCGGCCGGTCACGGGGTAGGGGCCGGTCATGCCCTCGCGCAGGCGGGCGGCCGCGAGGATGCGGTCGCGCTGCAGGTGCCAACCGAGCATCAGCAGCGGGACGATCACGACGAGCGACATGACGGTGAACGACCCGATCGGCCAGTCGATCGCCATGAGGACGATCACCGCGGCCAGGAAGGCCAAAGTCAGGTAGCTCGTGACCGGCGCGCCCGGCAGCTTGAAGGAGGGCTCCTTCGCCTTGCCCTGCTTCGCCCACTGGCGCAGCCGCATCTGGCACAGGATGATCGTGCCCCAGGCCGTCAGGATGCCGAGCGACGCGATGTTCAACACGATCTCGAACGCCGTGTTCGCCCCGACTATCGCGTTCAAGAACACGCCCAGCAACGTGATGCTCGCCGTCAGCAGGATGCCGCCGAACGGCACGCCGCCCTTCGACATCTTCGTCGTGAACTTCGGTGCCGATCCGTTCATGCCCATCGAGTGCAGCACCCGGCCGGTCGAGTACAAGCCCGCGTTCAGGCTCGACAGCGCCGCCGTCACCACGACGAAGTTCATGATCGACCCCGCGACGTCACCCACCTCGGGGCTGCCGATGCTGCTGAAGAACGTCACGAACGGGCTCTCGCCGGCCTTGTACGCCGTGTAGGGCAGCAGCAGCGACAGCAGCACGAGCGAGCCGACGTAGAACACCGCGATGCGGATGATGACCGTGTTGATCGCGCGCGGCACGACCTTCTCGGGGTCCTGCGTCTCACCCGACGCCGTCCCCACCAGTTCGATGGCCGCGTAGGCGAAGACGACGCCCTGCACCACGATGACCGCCGGCAGCAGGCCGTTCGGCAGGACGCCCGACGACGCCACGAGACCCCAGCCGGTGTCGACGGCTGCACCGTCGTGCGAGACCGGGAACGCGGCGGCCAACCACACGACGCCGACCACCAGGAACACCACGAGGGCCGCCACCTTGATGATGGCGAACCAGAACTCCATCTCGCCGAAGACCTTGACGGCCAGCAGGTTGACCGACAGCACGACCGCCAGCGCGACGAGCGCCAGCAGCCAGTCGGGCGCCGCCGTGAAGGCCGACCAGTAGTGGAGGTAGAGGGCGACCGCGGTGACGTCGACGATGGCGGTCATGGCCCAGTTCAAGAAGTACATCCAGCCGGCCGCGTAGGCGAACTTCTCGCCGAAGAACTCCCGAGCGTACGAGACGAACGAGCCGGACGACGGGCGGTGCAGCACCAGCTCGCCGAGCGCACGCAGGATGAAGAAGGCGAACACGCCGCAGATCGCGAAGACGATCGCGAGCGCCGGGCCGGCCGACGCCAGGCGGCCGCCGGCGCCGAGGAAGAGACCCGTGCCGATCGCGCCGCCGATGGCGATCATCTGCAGCTGGCGGGGTTTCAGCCCGTGCTGGAAGCCCTCTTGCTCGTGTGAGAAGTCTTGGGGCAGGTGCGTCTCGGTCGAGGCGTCGCCGCCCCCGTTCGTGGGACTCGTCATCGGTCGACCGTAGCCCCTATCCGGTCCGGCCGCGTGGCGACCGGCCGCCGGGCGAACCCCCAGGAGGCGCGGGGTCGATTCACGGCCGGGTAACGAATGCGAAACGATCACGATCCCCGTGCCTCCGGGCGACACGCCGTCGAAGGTGGGGTCCTGCGCCCCCTCCGTGCCCGTTCGCCGTTGGGATCGACGACAGATGTCGGCTACGTTCGTCGAGGCCCGGGAGACCGGGCCCGTCATCATCAGGACGCGCCGCCCGATGGTCCGACCCGGTCGGACGAAGGTCGTCGTACGGTCTGCTGGCGCGAGGGTCCGGTCCCATGACCGACCCGGCGGAGGTCAGGTTCGCCCCGTGACACCACGGTGGGCTTGAGCCGACACGATCCGCACGCGTCGTCGACCCGTCCGCCCGACCCGATCGCCGCCGACGGCGAGCCGGCCCGAGCGGCCGGTGCCCCCTCGGCGTGCCTGGAGACACCTGTGACCACAACGCCTGCCGTGCGTGCCCGGAACCTGTACAAGGTGTTCGGTCGCCGACCCGAGGACGCCGTCGCCCGACTCGAGGCCGGTGCCTCGCGCACCGAGGCCGCGGGCCTCGGCACCGCCGCCGTCATCGACGCCTCGTTCGACGTGCAGCCCGGAGAGATCTTCGTCGTCATGGGGCTGAGCGGCTCGGGCAAGTCGACGCTCATCCGCATGCTCAACGGACTCCTCGAGCCCACCTCCGGTTCGGTCGAGGTCGCCGGTGCCCGGATCTCGGACGTCCCGGCGAAGAGGCTCCGCGAGGTGCGTCGCAAGGACGTCTCGATGGTGTTCCAGCACTTCGCCCTCCTGCCGCACCGGACCGTCCTCGACAACGTCGCCTACGGCCTCGAGGTGCAGGGCGTCGCCAAGGCGACGCGCCTCGCCAAGGCCCGCGAGGTCACCGAGATCGTCGGGCTCGCCGGGTGGGAGGACGAGTTGCCGAGCCAGCTCTCCGGCGGCATGCAGCAGCGCGTCGGCCTCGCCCGCGCCCTCGCCGCCGAGACGGACATCCTGCTGATGGACGAGGCCTTCTCGGCCCTCGATCCGCTGATCCGGCGCGAGATGCAGGAGCAGCTCGTCGAGTTGCAGGCGAAGCTCGGCAAGACCATCGTCTTCATCACCCACGACCTCAACGAGGCGATGTTCCTCGGCGACCGCATCGCCGTCATGCGCGACGGACGCATCGTGCAGATCGGCACGCCCGAGGACATCCTGACCGACCCGGCCAACGACTACGTCGCCCAGTTCGTGCAGGACGTCGACCGGGCGCGCGTCCTCACCGCGGCGAGCGTCATGGAGCCCGCCCGCGCCGTCGTCCCCCTGACGGTCGGTCCGCGCGGCGCCCTGCGGTCGCTCCGCGACCTGCAGACCGCCGCCCTCTTCGTCACCGGTCGCGACCGCAAGCTGCTCGGCTGGGTGCGCGACCGCCACGTCATGCGGCAGGTCAAGGCGAACGACACCGACCTCGCGGCCGTCGTCAACGCCGAGTTCTCGAAGGTCGGGCCCGACGCGGCCCTCGTCGACCTGTTCGAGCTCGCCGTCGAGAGCCCGCTGCCGATCGCCGTCGTCGACGACGCCGACCGTCTGCTGGGCGTCATCCCGCGCGTCACGCTGCTCGCGGCCCTCGGCAACGTCGACACGACCACCTCCCCCGTCCCCGTGCTCGAACCCGTCACCCGCATCTCGGACGTCGAGCTCGACGCCACCCTCGAAGGAGCCACCCGATGAACGAGTACCTGCGCATCCCCTTCGGCTCCTGGGTCTCGGACGTCGTCGACCTGGTCACGACGAACCTCGGCGGCTTCTTCGACGTCGTCCGCCTGGTGTTCTCCTTCTTCTACGAGTGGGTCGCGTACTTCTTGAGCGCGCCTCCGTTCTGGGCGGTCGTGATCGTCATCGCGGCCCTCGCCTTCGTCGCGAAGGGCTGGAGGTTCGCGGTCGGCACGGCCGTGGGCCTGCTGTTCATCGGCTCGGTGAACCAGTGGGAGAACGCGATGTCGAGCCTCGCCCTCGTGCTCGTGGCCAGCACGCTCGCCATCGCGTTGAGCATCCCGCTCGGGGTGCTCGCGGCGAAGTCGACCGTCGCGTCGCAGATCATCCGACCCGTGCTCGACTTCATGCAGACGACGCCCGCGTTCGTCTACCTGATCCCCGCCCTGCTGCTGTTCCGCGTCGGCGTCGTGCCCGGCATCGTCGCGACCATCGTCTTCGCCATGGCCCCCGGCGTCCGCCTCACCGAGCTCGGCATCCGCGGAGTCGACAAGGAGGTGGTCGAGGCCGGCCAGGCGTTCGGTTCGTCGCCGTGGCGCATCCTGCGACAGATCCAGCTGCCGCTCGCGAAGCCCAGCATCATGGCCGGCGTCAACCAGGTGATCATGCTCTCGCTCTCGATGGTCGTCATCGCCGGCATGGTCGGCGCGGGCGGGCTCGGCGGCGACATCGTCGCGAGCCTCAACCGCATCGACGTGGGGCTGGGCGCCGAGGCCGGCGTCTCGGTCGTCGTCCTCGCCATCGTGCTCGACCGCATGACGGCGGCCCTCGGCTCCGACCGTCACAGCCGGCGGGTGGCCCGTGCGGGGAACCGCCGGTCCGTCCCGCCGGCCCCGGCCCCCGACCGGGCAGGGGCCGAGCAGCCGCTGCCTCCCGCCGACCGCCGCGAACCCGCGACGGCCTCGGCCTAGACCCCCATCACCTGCGGGACGGGTGCCGCCCCGGCACACCCCACCCGCGCCTCCTGCACCACCCGAAAGGACCACATGAAGAAGCGCACCATCGCCGCATCGATCGCCCTCGGCACCACCGCCGTCCTCGGCCTGGCCGCCTGCTCGCCTCCCGGCAGCAGCTCGTCGGCCGCGGGCGAGACGCTCGACAACGGCGACCAGGCCGTCGTCGACCTCGCCGTCTTCAACGGCTGGGACGAGGGCATCGCGGCCTCGTGGCTGTGGAAGACCGTCCTCGAGGAGAAGGGCTACACCGTGAACCTCGAGCCGGCGGACGTCGCCCCCGTCTACAGCGGCCTCACCACCGACGACTACGACGTCGTGCTCGACACCTGGCTGCCGACCACCCACGCGTCGTACATCGAGCAGTACGGCGACGACCTGACCGACCTCGGCGCCTGGAACGACGGCGCCAAGCTCGCCGTCGCCGTCAACGAGGACGCCCCGATCGACTCGCTCGACGAACTGGCGGCGAACGCCGACCTGTTCGGCGGCACGATCGTCGGCATCGAGCCGGGCGCCGGCCTGACGGCGGCCGTGCAGGACGAGACCATCCCGACGTACGGTCTGGGCGACATGCAGCTGCAGACCTCGTCGACGGCGGCCATGCTCACCGAGCTGAAGAGCGCGACCGACGCCGGCGAGGACATCGCCGTGACGCTGTGGAGCCCGCACTGGGCCTACGACGCGTTCCCGATCAAGGACCTCGCCGACCCCGAGGGCACCCTGGGCGACGCCGAGGGCATCCACTCGTTCGGCGGCAAGAGCTTCACCGCGGACTTCCCGCAGCTGACCGAGTGGCTGCAGGGCTTCACGATGGACACCGAGACGCTGTCGTCGCTCGAGAACGCCATGTTCAACGGCGAGGAGGTCGACGGCGACGACTACGCCCCGGTCGTGGAGAAGTGGATCTCCGAGAACCAGGACTACGTCGACGGCCTCACCAGCTGACCCGACCCCGCACGACGACGCCCCGGCCGAGCACCGCTCGCCCGGGGCGTCGACGCGCCGCCGCCCGGAGGCGGTCGGGTGACGCCGGCCGGGCGAAACCACAGCCGGACGACACCCGACGCACAGCGAACCCCGAGGTCACGCCCCGGGAGGCGCGGGTAGCGTCGTCGACGGGCGTCACCCGATCGACGCACCACCGCACCAGCACACCGCACCACGAGAGGCACCACCCGTGAGCACCACCGCACCGACCGACGTCCTGAGGAGAATGGCCCGCGTCATCACGCGCACCGTCTCGTCCGACCTCGTCCAGGTGTCGACCCCCGACCGCGTCCTCGGCCACGTCCGGGCCGAGCAGGGCACGTTCGTCGCCCTGCGCGGAGCCGACCCCCGCTGGGGCGAGGTCGTCGGACGCTACCCCTCCGAGGGGCTCGCCCTCGAGGCGCTGCGACAGCGCAAGCGCTCCATCTGACGCATCGCCCGTGCCGGCATGACGCGCGGGTGACAGCAAGCTGTGGATCGCCTCACCGTTCCGTCGCCCGGGCCCCCTGGCCGCGACGCCGCCGTGCGTCATGCGTCAGCATCGACGGATGCCTTGGATCCAGCTCGTCATCTCGCTCGTCGCCGCCGTCGTCCTCACCTTCGTCGTCTCGGCCGTCGTCGGCGCCGTCGTGGGGGTCGTCGCCAAGCGCAAGGAGTGGGCCCAGGCCTTCGTCAAGCGCATGCGCCGGCCGTTCCGCGTCACCCTGCTCGTCGTCCTGCTGGTGGTGGCCCTGACCACGTCGTTCGACTCGCTGCTGCCGGCCGACTACCCGGGCGAGGGCTGGGTGTCGCAACTGTTCCGCTGCGCGATCATCGTCGTCGTCGCCTGGTTCGTCGGCGCACTCGCCATCTTCTTCGAGGACCTCGGGCTCTCGCGCTACCGGGTCGACACCCCCGACAACCGGGTCGCCCGCCGGGTGCGCACCCAGGTGCTCATCCTGCGGCGCCTGACCGTGGCCCTCATCGTGATCCTCGCCGCGGGCACCGTGCTGCTGGGCTTCCCGGGCGTCGAGGCCGTGGGGGCCAGCGTCCTCGCGAGTGCCGGCCTCGTCTCGGTCGTCGCCGGCCTCGCGGCGCAGTCGACCCTCGCCAACGTGTTCGCCGGCATCCAACTCGCCTTCAGCGACGCCATCCGCATCGACGACGTGGTGGTGGTCGAGGGGCAGTGGGGGCTGATCGAGGAGATCACCCTGTCGTACGTCGTCGTGCACGTCTGGGACGACCGTCGTCTCGTGCTGCCCTCGACCTACTTCACGACCACGCCGTTCGAGAACTGGACGCGTCGCAACAGCGAGCTGCTCGGCGCCGTCGAGTTCGACCTCGACTGGCGCGTCGACCCCGGGGCCATGCGGAGGGAGCTCGACGTGATCCTCGCGGGCACCGACCTGTGGGACGGGCGCACCAAGGTGCTGCAGGTGACCGACGCGCAGGCCGGCTACGTCAGGGTGCGGGTGCTCGTGACCGCGAAGGACGCGGCGACCCTGTTCGACCTCCGGTGCCTGGTGCGAGAGGACCTCATCGCCTGGCTGCACGCGAAGAGCCCGCAGTCGATCCCTCGGACCCGCGTGCAGATGGTCGAGGCCGAACCCGTCCCGACGGGTCGCGCCGCGCGGTCGACCTCGGACGCCTCGGGCCTGTTCAGCGGCGACAACGCCGGCTCCGAGCGCACGGCGCTGTTCACGGCGGCCATCCCGCTCCACGACATCGCCGAGTACGAGGCCAGCCTCGGGGCCGAGGCCGAGCACGACCCGCACGTCGCCGGTCGTCCCGACGGGCGACCGACGGGCCGCCCGGACGGCGCCCCGGAGGGCCCGACGCCCGGCGTCGGCGGCCGACGCTGACGCGTCGGTCACGACCCGGCAACACGGCGAAGGAGGCGCGCCCCGCCAGAGCGGGACGCGCCTCCTTCGTGTCTCGGCCCGACGTCAGTCGTCGTCGTTCGCGGCCTCGAGCACGTTGCCCACGGCGATCGCGGTGGACGCCGCCCAGCTGATCGCCATGAGGGCGAGACGCCAGTCGCGCGGGCCGGCGCTGAGGCTCTTGAGCAGGCTGATGCCGGAGAAGATCGCGCTGATGATCGCGCCGTTGAAGAGGAATTTGCGCACGGTGGGGCTCCCAGGGGTCGTTTCGCCCACGGTACCGCGTGGCGCCCGGCGAGTCCGGGTGGGGGTAGGTTGAGCTGCCCGGCGACCCGTGCCGGTGCGTCCCGCGGTCGAAGGAGAATGCCGTGCGCACTGCCGTGCTCGGAGGGGTGTTCGTGGCGCTCGGCCTCGTCGCCGTGGTCACCGGCGTCCTGACCGGTGACGAACTGCTGGCCCTGGTCGAACGTGTCGCCCCCGTGCTGGGCTTCGTCGTCGGCCTGACCGTCGTCGCCGAGCTGGCCGCCGAGGCCGGGCTCTTCGCCTGGCTGGCGTCCGCCTCGGCCCGCCTCGCCCACGGCCGGGTGCTCGTGCTGTGGCTCTTCGTCGTCGCCCTCGCCGTGCTGTGCACGGTCTTCCTGTCGCTCGACACGACCGCGGTGCTGCTGACGCCCGTGGTCGTCATCGTCGCGCGACACGCGGGCCTGCCGCCGATGCCCTTCGCGCTCACGACCGTGTGGCTCGCGAACTGCGCCTCGATGTTGCTGCCGGTCTCGAACCTGACGAACCTGCTCGCGCTGCACGAGCTCGGGTCGCCGGCGCCGGTGCAGTTCGCCGCGCTGGTCGCCCCGGCGGCGGTCGTCGGGGTGGTCGTGCCGGTCGTCGCGATCGGACTGCGCTACCGGCGCCAGCTCGTCGGCCGGTTCGACGCGCCGTCGGCCGAACCGGTCGCCGACCGCGTCCTCTTCGGCGTCGCGGCGATCGCCACCGGACTGCTCGTGCCGGCCCTGGTCTCGGGCCTCGAGGTGTGGATCCCGGCCGCGGTCGCGGCGCTCGTGCTCGTCGTGGCGACGGCGGTCAGGCGCCGGGAGGTCCTGCGGCTCGGGCTCGTGCCGTGGGGGACGTTGCTCTTCGCCGGAGGTCTGTTCCTGGTCGTCGAGGCCGCCCACTCGTTGGGGCTCGCCGACCTGCTCGGGGCCGTCGTCGGGACGGGCGACCAGCTGCCCGACCTGTTGCGCCTGGCGGGTGGCAGCGCCGTCGCCGCCAACGTGGCCAACAACCTGCCGGCCTACCTCGCCCTCGAGCCCGTCGCCGGGTCGCCCTTGCGGCTCGTCGCGGTGCTCGTGGGCGTCAACATCGGCTGCCTCGTCACGCCGTGGGCGTCGCTCGCGACGCTGCTCTGGCACTCGCGGCTGTCGTCGATGGGCGTCGAGGTGTCGTGGGGCCGCTTCATGTCGGCAGGCCTCGGCGTGGCGGTCGTCGCCGTGCCGCTCGCGGTGGTGGCGACGGTGCTGCTCGCCTGACGCCCCCGGGCGGGTCGGCCCGTGGGTGGGGCGGTCGTGCCCGACGACGGCCCGGTCGCGAGGTGACGACGCGCGAACGCGACGGTCTCCGTCAACGACGCGACCCGCGCCTCCTCGTCTCCCCGCGTGTGCACCTCGGCCGCGACGGTGCCCGACCACCCCGACCGGGCCAGGTGGGTCAGCACCTCGGCGACGGGCTGGGTGCCGTGCCCCGGCACCAGGTGCTGGTCGTGCAGTCCGCCCGGGCCTGCCGACACGAGGCCGTCGGTGAGGTGGACGTGGCGCAGCCGCGGTCCGAGCGCGAGGGCGAGGTCGAGCGCGTCCCGGCCGGCGACGGCGGCGTGCGAGAAGTCGAGCGTGGCCGCGTCGACGTCGACCGACGACGGGTCGTGGCCCGGACGGTAGGGGTCGAGGCCGACCGGGCCGAGACGCAGCGGGAACATGTTCTCGACGGCGAGGACGACGCCCGTCGCCTCGGTGACCTCGCGGACGACGTCGACGAAGCGCGCGGCGAACGACCGCTGCCAGGCGAACGGCGGGTGCACGACGACGGTCGCGGCGCCCAGCGCGAGGGCCAGCTCGGCCGACCGGCGCAGCTTGTCGACCTGGTCGCGGCCGAACGCGAAGTGCGCCACGGGCAGAACCGGCGCGTGCACCGAGAGCACGGGCAGACCCCAGCGGGACGTCGCGGCCCGCAGCAGCCCGGCGTCGCGGGTCGTGCGGTCGGCGGTCACCATCACCTCGACCCCGTCGCATCCGGTGAGCCGCGCCAGCCGGAAGGCCTCGTCGGTCGACAGCGGGAAGACGCAGGACGTGCTCATTCCGACCGTGATCACGCGGCCAGGCTACGACCGGCGCGGGCCCCGGACGACGCCCCCGCGGTGAACGGTGCGCGAACGCCGGGCTACAACCAGTCGCGGCGCTTGAACTGCCACCAGAGCACGCCGCCGATGGCGACGATCAGCACGCACGAGGTGACGAAGCCGGCGGGGGACTGGAACCCGGGGTACGGCACGTTCTGGCCGTAGAAGCCCGTGATCGCCGTGGGCACCGCGATGATCGCCGCCCAGCTCGTGACCTTCTTCATGATGAGGTTCATGCGGTTCGACTGCAGGTTGAGGTTGGTGTCGAGGATGGTCGACACGAGGTCGCGCAGCGAGTCGTTCTGCTCGGCCACGCGCAGCACGTGGTCGTACACGTCCTGGAAGTACGGCTGCATGTCGGCGTCGACCTCCTTCAGGTCGCGGCGCAGCAGGGTGTTCAGGACCTCGCGCATCGGCGAGGCCACCCGACGCAGCTGGACGAGGCTCTTGCGCAGCGCGAACGAGCGCTTCTGCACGTCGATCGTCCGGGGCTTGGGGTCGAAGAGGTCCTCGGCGATGCCCTCGATCTCGTCGTCGAGGGCGTCCGTCGCCTCGAAGTGCCGGTCGACGACGCAGTCGAGCAGCCCCCACAGCAGGTACGTGACGCCGTGCGGTGCGAGGTCGGCGTTCTCGTCGTAGGTCGTCTCGAGTCGCGAGACGTCGAACTCGGGGTGGTGGATCGTCACGAGCGCCCGCCCCGAGATGAACGCCTTGACCTCGCTCGGGGTCAGGACGCCGGTGGCCCGGTCGAACCTCACGTCGTAGAGGGCCGCGAAGAGGTGCCCGTCGTACCGGTCGATCTTGGGGCGCTGCCCGTCCTGCAGCGCGTCCTCGACCGCGAGCTCGTGCAGGCCGAGCTCGTCCTCGAGGGCGGCGAGGTCGTCGGCGGTGGGGTCGGTGAAGTCGACCCAGACGTGGCACCCCTCGGTCTCGAGGTGGTCGCTCACCTCGTGCAACGGGAACCCGTGGGCGACCAGCTCGCCGTCGCGGTAGGCCCGCGTGATGGTGGTGGTGCCGGACGGGGTGCCCCCGTCGGCCGTGGCGGGGGAGCCCTCGGTGCGTGGGGGGCGGGTGTCGGTCATGAGGCGCATGCTATTCCCGTGACCACGTACACGAAGCAGCGGGCCGGCGCCCCCGCGGGCTTCTTCGAGGCCGAGGCCGCCGGGCTCGCCTGGCTCGCCGAGGCCACGCCCCGAGGAGGCGCGCGCACCGTGGGCGTGCAGGCCGCGTCCCCGGGGCGCATCGACCTCGACCCCGTGCACGAGGTCCGTCCGACGGCCGAGGCCGCGCGGGCCTTCGGCGCGGCGCTCGCGGTGACCCACGCGAGCGGCGCGGACGCGTTCGGCGCGCCTCCCCGGGGGTGGACGGGGCCGTGCTTCATCGGCAGCCGCGCGATGAGCGTGCGCCCGAAGCCCACCTGGGGCGCCTTCTACGCCGAGCAGCGCGTCCTGCCCTACGCCCGCGTCGCCGTCCGGGCGGGCACCCTCGACCGGGCGGGCCTCGAGACCGTCGAGCGCGCCTGCCGCGTCGTGGCCGAGGGCGCCTTCGACGACGACGCCGCTCCGGCACGGCTGCACGGCGACCTGTGGAGCGGCAACGTGCTCTTCGACGACGGGGGAGTGGTGCTGATCGACCCGGCCGCCCACGGCGGCCACCCCGAGACCGACCTGGCGATGCTGGCCCTGTTCGGCTGCCCGCACCTCGACGACGTGCTGGCCGGGTACGACGCGCGCTCGCCGCTGCGCGAGGGGTGGCGTGGGCGCGTGCCGCTGCACCAGCTGCACCCGCTGGCCGTGCACGCCGCCGGTCACGGGCCGAGCTACGGCGTGGCGTTGGTCCGTGCGGCCCAGGCGACCCTGCGCCTGGTCTGACCGCGGCGCCCCGGGGTACGCGACCGTCCGGGAGGTGCCTGGGGTGCCGCTGATAATCTGGCCGTCCCGCGTCCGTGCGGGCGACCCACAGGAGCTGATCCACCCCCATGCCTGACACCCCCGAACGCTACGGCTTCGTCGTCGTCTCCAACCGCCTGCCCGTCGACCGCGTCGTCGCCGACGACGGCTCCGCGTCGTGGCAGCACTCGCCCGGCGGTCTCGTCACCGCCCTCGAGCCGGTCATGAAGGCCAACGACGGCGCCTGGGTGGGCTGGGCCGGGCAGCCCGACCTCGAGTTCGAGCCCTTCGAGTCCGACGGCATCGAGATCGTGCCCGTCCCGCTCAGCGCCGACGAGGTCCAGCGGTACTACGAGGGCTTCAGCAACGACACGCTCTGGCCGCTGTACCACGACGTCATCGCCGCGCCCACGTACCACCGCGTCTGGTGGGAGTCCTACGTTCAGGTCAACCAGCGGTTCGCCGACCGGGCGGCCGAGGTCACCGAAGAGGGCGGCACCATCTGGGTGCAGGACTACCAGCTGCAGCTCGTGCCGAAGATGCTGCGCGAGGCCCGCCCCGACGTCACCATCGGGTTCTTCAACCACATCCCCTTCCCGCCGCTCGGCATCTTCTCGCAGCTGCCGTGGCGTCAGCAGATCGTCGAGGGCCTGCTCGGCGCCGACGTCATCGGGTTCCAGCGGGCCGACGACGCGTCGAACTTCTCGCGGGCCGTCCGGCACCTGCTCGGGTACTCGACGACCCGGCCTTACATCGAGGTGCCCGTCGACGACGAGTCCGCACCGGTCTCGCGCCGCGGCACGAAGGTGCGCCGCGTGCTCGCCAAGCACTTCCCCATCTCGATCGACGCCGCGAGCTACGAAGAGCTGGCCGCGCGACCCGACGTCCAGGCGAGGGCCCGCGAGATCCGCGAGGGCCTCGGCAACCCCAAGACGATCATGCTGGGCGTCGACCGGCTCGACTACACCAAGGGCATCCGGCACCGGATGAAGGCCTTCGGCGAGCTGCTCGCCGACGGCCGGCTGAGCGTCGAGGACGCCACGCTCGTGCAGGTCGCGAGCCCGAGCCGCGAGCGGGTCGAGACCTACAAGCTGCTGCGCGACGAGATCGAGCTGACCGTCGGTCGCGTCAACGGCGACTACGGCACGATGAGCCACACGGCCATCAGCTACCACCACCACGGGTACCCGCGCGAAGAGATGGTGGCGCTGTACCTGGCGGCCGACATCATGCTCGTCACGGCCCTGCGCGACGGCATGAACCTCGTCGCCAAAGAGTACGTGGCCGTGCGCCGCGACAACGACGGGGTGCTCGTGCTCAGCGAGTTCGCCGGCGCCGCCGACGAGCTCAAGAGCGCCCTGCTGATCAACCCCCACGACATCGGTGGGCTGAAGAACACCATCATGCGGGCCGTCGAGATGCCCAAGCGCGACCGCACCACGCGCATGCGGGCGCTGCGTCGCCGGGTGCTCGAGAACGACGTGGCCAAGTGGTCGGCGTCGTTCCTGCAGGCACTCGAGAACGTCCGTCCCGGGCAGCAGATCACGCCCGTGCCCGCCGACGGCTCGACGGGCGGTGACGCCTCGTGACCGCCGACGCCCCGGCCCTGAGCGACGCGCTCGGTCGCCTCGCCACGACCCCGCGCCTCCTGGTGGCCCTCGACTTCGACGGGACGCTGGCCCCCGAGGTCGACGCGCCCTTGCAGGCCAGGGCCCTGCCCGAGGCGATGGACGCCATCCGGCGCCTCTCGGCCCTCGAGCAGACCACCGTCGCCCTCGTGTCGGGGCGAGATCTCGCGTCCCTCGCCGAGGTCAGCCGGACGCCCGACGAGGTCCTGCTCGTGGGATCGCACGGCATCGAGGTGCGGGTGGACGGCCACGAGACGTCGCTGAGCGACGACGAACGGGCCGCCAGGGCCCGCCTGTCCGAGGCCGTGCACCGCGTCGCGGAGGGGCACGAGGGCGTGTTCGTCGAAGAGAAACCCGCGGGCCTGGCCCTCCACACCCGGCTGGCGGACGAGGCGACGACCGAGGCGGTGCACGCGTCCGCGCGCGAGGCGGTCGGCGCCCTCGGCGGCATGCACGAGCGGGTGGGCAAGAACGTCCTCGAGTTCGCCGTGCGCGCCACGGGCAAGGACGACGGCATCGAGCGACTGCGCGAGGTCGTGGGTGCCACCGGCGTGCTCTACGCGGGCGACGACGTCACCGACGAGGACGGCTTCCGGGCACTCGGCGACGGTGACCTCTCGCTCAAGGTCGGGCCGGGCGAGACCCGGGCGATGCACCGCGTCGCCGACCCCGCGGCCGTGGCCGACCTGCTCGCCGAGCTGGCCGGTCTGCGCGAGCACCTGGGGCATGCCTGACGCCGCATGCTTTGTACGAGCGTGATGCTCTGATCTGAGCATTCCCAGGTGACCGCAAGGTAGTCTGTACACCCCGCCGCGACTCCCCGCCACCGCTCGTCCGAGACGGTCAGGCGAGGTCGCCAGCCGACGGAGGTCATCGTGATCGTAGTCCTGACGGCGTTCGCCGTGGCGGCCGTGGTCGTGGCCTGCGTCGGTGGCCGACTGGGTCGCTCGCTCTTCGTGTGGGCGTCGCTCGTGCCCTTCACGGCCTTCGTCTTCACGGCCCTGCAGGGCCCGGCGGTGCTCTCGGGCGAGGTGCCGGTCGAGGCCGTCCCCTGGATACCCCAGCTGGCCATCTCGCTCACGCTGCGCATGGACGTGCTCGCCTGGGTGCTGGCCCTCGTCGTCACGGGCGTCGGCGGCCTCGTGCTCGTCTACTGCGCCCGTTACTTCACCCGCGACGAGGCGGGCCGCGCCCGCTTCGCCGCGGTGCTCGTCGCCTTCGCCGGGGCCATGTACGGTCTCGTCACCAGCGACGACGTCTTCGTGCTCTTCGTCTTGTGGGAAGCCACGAGCGTCTTCTCGTACCTCTTGATCGGGCACTACACCGCCAAGCAGGCCAGCCGCGGGGCGGCGTTGCAGGCCCTGATCGTCACCACGGCCGGCGGCCTCGCCATGCTCGTCGGGCTCGTGATCCTCGCCGTCCAGGGCGGCACGAGCTCGCTCACGCAGCTCGTCGAGCAACCGCCGTCGGGCACCGTCGTGACCGTGGCCGTCGTGCTCGTGCTCGTCGGTGCGCTGTCGAAGTCGGCGCTCGTGCCGTTCCACTTCTGGCTGCCGGCGGCCATGGCCGCGCCCACCCCCGTCAGCGCGTACCTGCACGCCGCGGCGATGGTCAAGGCGGGCATCTACCTCGTCGCGCGTCTCGCCCCGGGCTACCACGACCAGCCGGGCTGGCAACCGATCATCGTGACCGTCGGGGTCGTCACCATGGTCCTCGGCGGCTACCGCGCCCTCCGGCAGCACGACCTCAAGCTCGTGCTGGCCTACGGCACGGTCAGCCAGCTCGGGTTCCTCACCGTCGTCGTCGGTTTCGGCACCCGTGACGCCGCCCTCGCCGGCCTCGCCCTGCTCGTCGCCCACGCCCTGTTCAAGTCGACGCTCTTCCTCGTGGTGGGCGTCATCGACCACCGGACGGGCACGCGGGACCTGCGCAAGCTCTGCGGTCTGGGCCGACAGGCGCCCCTCCTGTTCGTCGTGACCGTCCTCGCCCTCGCGTCGATGGCCGGCGTCCCGCCGACCTTCGGCTTCGTCGCGAAGGAGGCCGTCCTCACGGCCCTCTACGACGACGCCGTCACGGGGTCGGTCTGGGGCGTCGTCGCCCTGGTCGGCGTCGTGGTGGGCTCGATCCTGACGACGGCCTACAGCCTCCGCTTCCTCTGGGGGGCCTTCGGCCGGAAAGCAGGCGTGGGGCCCGTCGAGTTCGTGCGGGAGCACGTCGACTTCCTGCTCTCGCCGATCGTGTTGGCCGTGGCCGGTCTCGTGCTCGGCCTGGTCTCGTACCAGGTGGGCCCGGTCTTCGCCCGGTACGCCGACACCCTGCCCGCCGGGGACGGCGGACACGAGCCGTACTACCTGGCGCTCTGGCACGGCGTCGAGCCCGCGCTCGGCTTCACCGCGGTCTCGCTCGCGGTCGGTGCCCTGCTGTTCTGGCAACGCGACCGGGTCGCGCAGGTGCAGAAGGCCGTCTCGTTCCTGCCCCGCGCCTCCGACGGGTACGTCCGCATCATGGCGACCATCGACCGGACGGCCTCGCGGACGACGGCCACGACGCAGCGCGGGTCGCTGCCCTTCTACCTCGCGACCATCCTGATCGTGTTCATCGCCTCCTCCGTCGTGACCCTGGCGATCAACCGCAGCTGGCCGACGACCGCGGTGCTCTGGGACTACCCGGCCCAGCTGGCCATCGGCGGGTTGATGATCATCGGAGCGATCGCGTCCGCACTCTCGAACAAGAGGTTCCAGGCGGTCGTCCTCGTCGGCGTGACCGGGTACGGCATGGCGGCCCTGTTCGCCCTGCACGGCGCGCCCGACCTGGCCCTCACGCAGGCGCTCATCGAGACCATCACGCTCATCGCCTTCGTCCTGGTGCTGCGCCGGCTGCCCGCCCGTCTGGGTGAGCGCAACGGCCGGACGCACCGCGTCGCCCGAGCGGTGATCGGCGTCTCGGTCGGTTCGGTCATGGCCGCGATCGCCGTCGTCGCCCTCGGCGCCCGGCCCGGTGCGACCATCTCGGGGGCGTTCCCCGAGCTGGCCGTCGACGGCGGACACGGGCGCAACGTCGTCAACGTCACCCTCGTCGACATCCGTGGGTGGGACACCATGGGCGAGATCGCCGTCCTCATCGTCGCCGCGACGGGCGTCGCCAGCCTGGTGTTCCTCACCTCGCGCGCCGACGTGCTGCCCCGGCCCGAGCGACGCACCCGCGCCCAACGGTTCCTGGCGCGCGTCCGTCCGGTCCGCGAGCCGGCACCGGTGGTGCCCGTCGGGGGCACGACCGCCCAGATCGGCGACAGCACCGAGGGCGACCGCCGGGCCTGGCTGCTGGCCGGGCGCAAGCTCGCGCCGCAGAACCGCTCCATCCTGCTCGAGGTCGTGGTCCGGTTGATCTTCCACGCCATCATCGTCGTGTCGATCTACCTGCTCTTCGCCGGTCACAACACGCCGGGTGGCGGCTTCGCGGGCGGTCTCGTCGCCGGGTTCGCGTTCGTGGCCCGATACCTCGCCGGTGGCCGCTACGAGCTCGGTGCGGCCGCCCCCCTCGACGCCGGCAAGCTGCTCGGCGCCGGCCTGCTGACGGTCACCGCGACCGCCCTCGTGCCTCTCTTCTTCGGCGTGGACGCGCTCACGTCGACCTGGTTCGAGGCCGAGGTGCCGCTGCTCGGTCACGTCGAGTTCGTGACGAGCACGTTCTTCGACGTCGGCGTCTACCTCGTCGTCGTCGGGCTGGTGCTCGACGTCCTGCGGAGTCTCGGGGCCGAGGTCGACCGCCAAGAAGAAGAGGACGCGTTCGGTCACCCGAGCGAGGTCTCCGAGCCGCAGGAGGAGCCGCTCCCCGTGTCCGTCGCCGGTACGTCCCCGAACGGGCGGGGTGACGCATGAGCGTCTCACTCGTCCTGATCGTCGTCATGGCCGCCCTCTACGCCTGCGGCGTCTACCTGCTGCTCGAACGCAGCATGACCCGCGTGCTGCTGGGATTCCTGCTGGTGGGCAACGCGACGAACATCCTCATCCTGATCACGTCCGGTCGGCGGGGTGCCGCCCCGATCGTCGACGGGCAGGCCGACCCGGCGGACTTCGCCGACCCCCTGCCCCAGGCCTTCGTGCTGACGGCGATCGTCATCACCTTCGGCATCTCGGCCTTCATGCTGGCGCTGATCTACCGGTCGTGGCGTCTCGCCCAGGGCGACACCCTCGCGGACGACGCCGAAGACCTCGAGATCGGTCGTCGCGGCGTGCCGGCCGAAGAGGAGTCCGAGCAGGGCGACGGCGACGACGAGGCCGGTGGCGAGAGCGAGTTCGGCGACCGGGCCGAGGCGGCCGTCCCGTCGGGCGACCGGGCGTCGCAGCGCGATCGAGCACACCACGACGAGAAGGGAGACCGAGCATGACCTCCAGCTACCTCGTCCCCCTCGTCGTCCTGATCCCGCTGCTCGGGGCCGCGGCCGCCCTCATCGCGGGCCGCCGGCCCCGCCTGCAGGCGATCGTGTCGATCGTCGCGCTGGCCCTCGTGGTCGTCATCAGCCTCGTGCTGCTCGTCGTGGTCGACTCCGAGGGGGCCATCGCCGTCCAGGTGGGCGGCTGGCAGGCCCCGTTCGGCATCACGCTCGTCGTCGACCGGCTCGCGGCGCTCATGCTGAGCATCTCGTCGATCGTCCTGCTGGCCGTCTTCGTCTTCTCGGTCGGGCAGGGCCAGGCGGACGGTGACGGCGAGGCGCCCGTCTCGATCTACAACCCGACGTACCTGATCCTCGCCACCGGGGTGTTCAACGCCTTCATCGCCGGCGACCTCTTCAACCTCTACGTGGGCTTCGAGATCCTGCTCGTCGCCAGCTACGTCCTGATCACGCTCGGCGGCACCGAGCAGCGCATCCGGGCGGGCGTCGTCTACATCGTCGTCAGCCTCGTCTCGTCGGTGCTCTTCCTGGCCTCGATCGCGATGATCTACGGCGCGCTCGGCACGGTCAACATCGCCGACATCGCCCAGAAGATGGACACCATCCCGCCCGACGTCCAGACGATCATCCACGTGATGCTGCTGACGGCGTTCGGCATCAAGGCGGCGATCTTCCCGCTGTCGTTCTGGTTGCCCGACTCGTACCCGACGGCCCCGGCCCCGGTCACGGCGGTGTTCGCCGGCCTCCTCACCAAGGTGGGCGTCTACGCGATCATCCGCACCGAGACGGTCCTCTTCGTCGAGAGCAACGTCAACGTGTACCTGTTGATCATCGCCCTGCTGACCATGACCGTCGGCATCCTCGGCGCGGTGGCGCAGGCGGACATCAAGCGACTGCTCTCGTTCACCCTTGTCAGCCACATCGGCTACATGATCTTCGGCATCGCCCTCGGCACGGTCGAGGGCCTGGCCGCCACGATCTACTACGTCGTGCACCACATCACGGTGCAGACGACGCTCTTCCTCGGCGCGGGCCTCATCGAACGGCGGGGTGGCACGGCGTCGATCACCCGGCTCGGCGGGCTGCTCAAGGCCGCGCCGATCGTCGCCGTGCTGTTCTTCATCCCCGCGCTCAACCTGGGCGGCATCCCGCCGTTCTCGGGCTTCATCGGCAAGGTTGCGCTCTTCGAGGCCGGGGCGCGACTCGACGATCCGTTGGTCTACGTGCTGATCGGTGCCGGGGCCCTCACCTCGCTCCTCACCCTGTACGCCTTGATGCGGGCCTGGAACCTCGCGTTCTGGCGACCCAAGGCCGACGTCGGCGACCACGAGTCGCCGTTCACCGAGCACCTCGAGGAGGCGCCGGGCCGCGTGGCCGTCCAGCAGCGTCGGACCAACCCGCGCACCATGGTGGGCGCGACGGCGGGCATGGTGCTGGTGTCGCTCGTCCTCACCTTCGCCGCCGGCCCGCTCTACGGCGTCGCCGAACGCGCGGCCGGCCGGGTCTACGGGTCCAACGACTACGTGCGGACGGTGTTCCCCGACGGGCAGGGCGAGACCACCGCCGACCCGTCGTCGCCCGAGCCCGAACCCGCCTCCGACACCACCGACGAGGGGAGCACCCCGTGACCGGTCGCCCCACCCGCGGCGAGGTCGGACGCAGCCTCGCCCGTCAACTGCCCCTGCTCGTCGGCCTGGTCGTCCTCTGGATGGCCCTCTGGAACCAGTTCACGGTCCTGGCGTTCGTCACGGGCGTCGCGGTGGCGCTCCTCGTGACGCGGGTGTTCTTCCTGCCGCCGGTCGAACTCAGCGGCCGGTTCAACCTCTGGTACGCCGTCGTCTTCCTGGCGCACTTCGTGGTCGACCTCGTCCGCGCCTCCGTCATCGTCGCCTGGCAGGCCGTGCGCCCGCGCGGGGTCGACTCGAACGCGATCGTGGCCGTCCAGCTGCACACCCGCTCGGACTTCATCATGACCCTGGTCGCCGAGGCGATCTCGCTCGTGCCGGGTTCGCTCGTGGTCGAGGCCGACCGCGAGCGGTCGATCCTCTACCTGCACGCCCTGGCCGTCGAGGACGCCGCCGGCGTCGAGGACGTCCGCGCCGGCGTCCTCGTCGTCGAGGCCCGCCTCGTGCGCGTGCTCGGCAGCGACGACGACCAGCGACGGATCGCCGAGGGCACCCCGGCCGCCGCCGAGGTCCACGACCCGGTCAGCCCGTCCTCGTCCCACGAAGGAGGCCCCTCGTGACCGTCGTCGCCTACGTCGTCGGCGCGCTCTTCGCGTTCGCCGGGCTCGCCTCGGTCATCCGCATCGTGCGGGGGCCGTCGATCCTCGACCGCATGATCGCGTCGGACATGCTGCTCACGACCCTGATCTGCGTCCTCGCCGCCGACATGGTCTTCAACGGCCACACCCGGACGATCCCGGTGATCCTGGCCCTCGCCCTGACGGCCGTCCTCGGGTCGATCACCGTGGCGCGCTACGTGTCGAAGCAGGACCCCTCGTGATCCCCGAGTCCGTCTACGACGTCGCCGCCTCGATCATGCTGATCGCGGGCGCCCTGCTCTCGTTGGCCGCGGGCATCGGGTTGCTGAGGTTCCCCGACGCCCTGTCGCGGATGCACGCCGCCACGAAGCCGCAGATCTTCGGTCTCATCCTGGTGCTCGCCGCGATCGCGCTCGACCAGCACACGGTCGGCACGATCGCCTCGCTGCTCGTCGTCCTGGTCTTCCAGATGCTGACCGCCCCCATCTCGGCACACATGATCGGTCGGGCGGGGTACCGCAACGGCGACCTGCTGCGCGAGCAGCTCGTGGTCGACGAACTCGACGACGCCGTGGCGCGTGCCGCCGGCGAGATCGCCGAGACGACCGAGGGCGACGTCGCCGACCTCGACGTGTCCGACCTCCCCGTCGGGTCGGCCGACGCCCTCGCGGTCGAGCTCGACCGCGTGGGCGACCCGTCCGGCCTCGACGACAGCGAGGGCGACGACGCGGGGCGCGACCACGAAGGGCGCCGCACCCGGTCGGGCGCCGACGCGTCGGGGGAGCCGGGCGAGCTCTGACGCCGCCGCCGACGGTGGACCGAACGGGCCCGCCCACGCCCTAAACTCGACCCATGCCAGAGAAGCCCACCCCGGACGGGATCGACATCAAACCCCGCAGCCGCGTCGTCACCGACGGCGTCGAGGCCACCACGTCGCGAGGCATGCTCCGTGCCGTCGGCATGGGCGACGAGGACTGGAGCAAGCCGCAGATCGGCATCGCCAGCAGCTGGAACGAGATCACCCCCTGCAACCTGTCGCTCGACCGGTTGGCCCAGGGCGCCAAAGAGGGCGTCCACGCCGGGGGCGGCTACCCGCTCCAGTTCGGCACGGTCTCGGTGTCCGACGGCATCTCGATGGGGCACGAGGGCATGCACTTCTCGCTCGTGTCGCGCGAGGTGATCGCCGACAGCGTCGAGGTCGTCATGAACGCCGAGCGACTCGACGGGTCGGTGCTGCTCGCCGGATGCGACAAGTCCCTGCCCGGCATGCTCATGGCCGCGGCTCGGCTCGACCTCGCCAGCGTCTTCCTCTACGCGGGCAGCGTCGCCCCCGGCTGGGTCAAGCTCAGCGACGGCACCGAGAAGAACGTCACCATCATCGACTCGTTCGAGGCGGTCGGCGCGCACAAGGCCGGCAACATGAGCGACGACGACCTCAAGGCCATCGAGTGCGCGATCGTCCCCGGCGAGGGGGCCTGCGGCGGCATGTACACGGCGAACACGATGGCCAGCGTGGCCGAGGCCCTCGGCATGAGCCTGCCCGGCTCGGCATCGCCGCCCTCGGCCGACCGTCGTCGCGACTACTTCGCCCACCGCTCGGGCGAGGCCGTGGTCGAGATGCTCCGTCAGGGCATCACGACGCGCGACATCCTGACGAAGGAGGCCTTCGAGAACGCCATCGCCGTCGCCATGGCGTTCGGCGGCTCGACCAACGTCGTGCTGCACCTGCTCGCCATCGCCTACGAGGCCGAGGTCGACCTCACCATCGACGACTTCAACCGCATCGGCGACAAGGTGCCGCACATCGGCGACCTCAAGCCGTTCGGCAAGTACGTCATGAACGACGTCGACCGCATGGGCGGCGTGCCCGTCGTCATGAAGGCCCTGCTCGACGCGGGTCTGCTGCACGGCGACTGCCTGACGGTCACCGGCAAGACCGTCGCCGAGAACCTCGCGTCGATCCAGCCCAAGCCGCTCGACGGCGAGGTGCTGCGGACGCTCGACGACCCGATCCACGCGACCGGCGGCCTGACGGTGCTGAGCGGTTCGATGGCGCCCGAGGGTGCCGTGGTCAAGACCGCCGGCTTCGACGCCTCGGTGTTCGAGGGGCCGGCCAAGGTCTTCGAGCGCGAACGCGGGGCGATGGACGCCCTGACCGAGGGGCGCATCGAGGCAGGCGACGTCGTCGTCATCCGCTACGAGGGCCCCAAGGGCGGCCCCGGCATGCGCGAGATGCTCGCCATCACGGCGGCCATCAAGGGCGCTGGGCTCGGCAAAGATGTACTACTGTTGACGGACGGACGATTCTCAGGCGGCACAACCGGCCTGTGCATCGGCCACATAGCACCCGAAGCGGTCGACTCCGGTCCGATCGCCTTCGTGCGCGATGGTGACTTGATTCGGGTCGACATCGCCGCTCGCTCGATCGACCTACTCGTCGACGCCGCAGAGCTGGACGCCCGCCGAGACGGCTGGGCACCGCTTCCCCCGCGGTACACCCGCGGTGTCCTCGCGAAGTACGCGCGCCAGGTCCGCTCCGCGGCCGAGGGCGCCGTCACCTACTGACGCCCCGCCGGGCACGCTCGGCGCGTCACACCCGTGCGCGGCGAGAGCCGCACCGTCACCATCGATCACCGACCACGAAGAGGGAACCGGCACCGATGCCTGCAGAGTCCACCCCCACACCCGGCACCGCGACGCGGACGGCCCGGCCCGCCGCCGGTGCGTCCGTCGGGTCGCCCACCGCGCCTCCCGTGCTGACGGGGTCGGGCGCCATCCTCAAGTCGCTCGAGCACCTCGGCGTGACCGACGTGTTCGGGCTGCCCGGCGGTGCCATCATCCCGTTCTACGACGAGTTGATGGCCTCGACCGCCATCCGGCACATCCTGGTCCGCCACGAGCAGGGCGCCGGTCACGCCGCCGAGGGCTACGCGGCCGCGTCGGGCCGGGTCGGCGTCGCGATCGCGACGTCCGGTCCCGGTGCGACGAACCTCGTCACGGCCATCGCCGACGCGTACATGGACAGCATGCCGTTGCTGGCCATCACCGGGCAGGTCTTCTCGACCCTCATGGGCACCGACGCCTTCCAGGAGGCCGACATCGTCGGCATCACCATGCCGATCACGAAGCACTCGTTCCTGGTGACCAAGCCAGAGGACATCCCGGCGACGCTGGCGGCGGCCTACCAGATCGCGAGCACGGGTCGCCCCGGCCCGGTGCTGGTCGACATCACGAAGGACGCACAGCAGAACAGCGCCCCCTTCGTCTGGCCGCCCGTCGTCGACCTGCCCGGCTACCGGCCCGTCACCAAGGCCCACGGCAAGCAGATCACCGCCGCGGCCCAGATGATCGCCGACGCGAAGCAGCCGGTCTTCTACGTCGGCGGCGGCGTGATCCGCGCCGGCGCCTCGGCCGAGCTGAAGGCGCTCGTCGAGCTCACCGGGGCTCCCGTCGTCACCACCCTGATGGCCCGCGGTGCGTTCCCCGACACCCACCCGCAGCACCTCGGCATGCCCGGCATGCACGGCACGGTGCCCGCCGTGCTCGGCCTGCAGGAGAGCGACCTCATCATCGCCCTCGGTGCGCGCTTCGACGACCGGGTGACCGGCAAGGCCGAGCTGTTCGCGCCCGGCGCGAAGGTCGTCCACGTCGACATCGACCCGGCCGAGATCTCGAAGATCCGCATCGCCGACGTGCCGATCGTGGGTGACGCCAAGGTCGTCATCCCCGACCTCACGAGCGCGTTCGCCGAGGTCACGGGTGGCGTCAAGCCCGACATCGCGGCCTGGTGGGAGCACCTCGACGGGCTCCGCGAGCAGTTCCCGCTCGGCTACACCCAGCCCGACGACGGCCTGCTGTCGCCGCAGGCGATCATCCAGCGCATCGGGCAGCTCTCCGGCCCCGAGGCGATCTACGCCTCCGGCGTCGGCCAGCACCAGATGTGGGCCGCGCAGTTCATCGAGTACGAACGTCCGCACGCCTGGCTCAACTCCGGAGGCGCGGGCACGATGGGCTATTCGGTCCCGGCCGCCATGGGCGCCAAGGTGGCCCAGCCCGACCGCGTGGTGTGGGCCATCGACGGCGACGGGTGCTTCCAGATGACCAACCAGGAGCTCGCCACCTGCGTCATCAACGACATCCCGATCAAGGTCGCGATCATCAACAACTCGTCGCTCGGCATGGTGCGGCAGTGGCAGACGCTCTTCTACGAGGGCCGCCACTCGTTCACCGACCTCAACACCGGTCACGAGACGCGCATGGTGCCGGACTTCGTCAAGCTCGCCGACGCCTACGGCGCCCTGGGCATCCGGGTCCGCACCGAGGACGAGGTCGACGCCGCCATCGAACTCGCCCTCGCGACCAACGACCGCCCGGTCGTCATCGACTTCGTCGTCAGCCGCGACGCGATGGTCTGGCCCATGGTGCCGCAGGGGGTCTCGAACTCCGAGATCCAGCACGCCCGTGCCCTCGCTCCCGAGTGGGACGACGAGGCGCCCGGCACGAGCGCCTCCGACACCACCCGCGACGGCGACATGACCGGAGAACACGCATGAGCCACGTCCTGTCCCTGCTCGTCGAAGACAAGCCCGGCCTGCTGACCCGCGTCGCCGGGCTCTTCGCCCGGCGCGGGTTCAACATCGAGAGCCTCGCCGTCGGCAAGAGCGAGGTCGAGGGGCTGAGCCGCATCACGGTCGTCGTCGACGTCGAAGAGCTGCCGCTCGAGCAGGTCACCAAGCAGCTGAACAAGCTGATCAACGTGATCAAGATCGTCGAGCTCGACTACTCGCAGTCCGTCCAGCGCGAGCACCTCCTGATCAAGGTGCGCGTCGACAACACCACCCGCTCGCAGGTGCTCGAGGCGGTGACCCTGTTCCGGGCCTCGGTCGTCGACGTCTCGACCGACGCCCTCGTCATCGAGGTCACCGGCGACACGGGCAAGACGACGGCCCTGCTGCGCGTGCTCGAGCCCTACGGCATCAAGGAGATCTCGCAGTCGGGCCTGCTCGCCATCGGGCGCGGCGCGAAGTCGATCACCGACCGCGTCTTCAAGAACTGAACCCGCGAGGGGGCGCCACCCGCGCCTCCTCGTCCCGACATCCCATCGTCAACACCCAAGGAGAACCACCACCGTGACTGAAATCGTCTACGACACCGACGCCGACCTGTCGATCATCCAGGGCAAGAAGGTCGCCGTCATCGGCTACGGCTCGCAGGGCCACGCCCACGCGCTGAACCTCCGCGACTCGGGCGTCGAGGTCGTCGTCGGGCTCAAGGAGGGGTCGAAGAGCCGTGCGAAGGCCGAAGAGGCCGGCTTCACCGTGCAGACGCCCGCCGAGGCCTCGGCCTGGGGCGACGTCATCGTGATCCTCGCGCCCGACCAGGTTCAGCGCCACGTCTACGCCGACGACATCGCCCCGAACCTCGCCGACGGCAAGGCCCTCGTCTTCGGTCACGGCTTCAACATCCGCTTCGGCTACATCGAGGCGCCCGAGGGCGTCGACGTCCTGCTGGTCGCCCCCAAGGGGCCGGGCCACACCGTGCGTCGCGAGTTCGAGGCCGGCCGCGGCGTCCCCGTCATCGTCGCCGTCGAGAAGGACGCCTCGGGCTCGGCCTGGGACCTCGCCTGGTCGTACTCGAAGGGCATCGGCGGCCTGCGTGCCGGCGGCATCAAGACCACGTTCACCGAAGAGACCGAGACCGACCTCTTCGGCGAGCAGGCCGTGCTCTGCGGTGGCACCTCGCAGCTGATCCAGTACGGCTTCGAGACCCTCACCGAGGCCGGCTACCAGCCGCAGATCGCCTACTTCGAGGTGCTGCACGAGCTCAAGCTGATCGTCGACCTCATCTGGGAGGGCGGCCTGGCCAAGCAGCGCTGGAGCGTCTCCGACACCGCCGAGTACGGCGACTACGTCTCGGGCCCCCGGGTCATCACGCCCGACGTGAAGGAGAACATGAAGGCCGTTCTCGCCGACATCCAGTCGGGTGCCTTCGCCAAGCGCTTCATCGACGACCAGGACGCGGGCGCCCCCGAGTTCCAGCAGCTGCGCAAGAAGGGCGAGGAGCACCCCATCGAGGCCACAGGCCAAGAGCTGCGCGCCCTCTTCGCCTGGAAGCAGCAGGACTCGGACTACGTCGACGGCAGCGCTGCGCGCTGACGACTACGTAGTCCAGGGCGACGCGGGCCCTGTCGGTCGGCTCCGCCGACGGGCGACGGCAGCGCTGCGCGCTGACCGACGTCACACCCGAACCACCCGTGAGGGCCTCGCACCACCCGGTGCGGGGCCCTCTCGCCGTCGGTCGGCCCGACGACCTCGTGGCATGATCTAAGGCATGGCTCACAGCAAGAAGGCCGTGCACTTCGGCGCCGGCAACATCGGTCGGGGCTTCGTCGCCCAGTTCCTCCACGCGAGCGGCTACGAGGTCGTCTTCGCCGACGTGAACGACGACCTCATCGGGGCGCTGCAGTCGCACCCGTCGTTCGAGGTCCACGAGGTGGGCGAAGACAGCCGCACGACCGTCGTCGACGGCTACCGGGCGATCAACAGTCGCACCGACGAGGCCGCCCTCGTCACCGAGATCGCGACCGCCGACGTCGTGACGACCGCGGTCGGGGCCCGCATCCTGCCGTTCGTCGCCCCCGTCATCGCGAAGGGCCTCGCCGAGCGTCCGGCCGACCTGGCACCCCTGGCCGTCATCGCCTGCGAGAACGCCATCAACGCGACCGACTCCCTCGCCGTCGTCGTCCGCGAGCACGACCCGGCCGAGAACGCCGTCTTCGCCAACTGCGCCATCGACCGCATCGTCCCCGAGCAGGCCGGCGGCACGCTCGACGTGACGATCGAGTCGTTCTTCGAGTGGGTCGTCGAGAGCACCCCCTTCGGCGAGCACCGTCCCGAGATCCAGGGGGTCACCTGGGTCGCCGACCTCGAGCCCTTCATCGAGCGCAAGCTCTTCACGGTGAACACGGCCCACGCCGCGGCCGCCTACCACGGGTTCCGCAAGGGCATCGCGAGCATCCGCGAGGCACTCGACGACGCCGAGGTCATGGCCGAGGTCCGTGGGGTGCTGGCCGAGACCAAGGCGCTCCTGGTCGCCAAGCACGGGCTCGACGCCGACGAGCAGCAGGCGTACATCGAGAAGAACCTGGTCCGCATCGCCAACCCGCACCTCCCCGACACCACCGAGCGCGTCGGTCGCAACCCGTTGCGCAAGCTCAGCCGGAACGAACGCTTCGTCGGGCCGGCCGCCCAGGCCGCCGAGCGGGGTCTGCCCTACGACGCCCTCGTGCGGGCCGTGCGCGCCGCCCTCGACTTCTCGGTGCCCGACGACGTCGAGAGCGTCGAGTTGCAGTCGCTGCTGAGCTCCGGGCTCGGCGCCGACGAGCTGACGCGCACGCTGACGGGCGTCCAGGACGACCACCCCCTGCACCCGGCACTGCTCGCGGCGGTCTCGTCCAAGCTCACGGCATGACGCCAGCCGGACCACAGGTGCCGGTGGACGGCGAGCCCGACGACGCCCTGACCTGGGGCGACGAGGCCGACACCAGCCACGTCGAGGGGCCGGCCCCCTCGGCACGCGTGCGACGCGCCCGGTCGCGCGATGGCGACGACGGGCCCGACGGCGACGTCGAGCCCGATGTCGAGCCCGACGACGAGATCGACGACGACGAGACCGACGACGGGCCCGCCGTCATGAGCTCGGCGTCGCTCGTCGTGCACGGCGTGCTCGGCGGGGTCTTCCTGCTCTGGGCGGCCGGCTGGATCGTCGCCGTCGGCGACTTCACCAACCCGTTCACCGACGCGATCTCGTCCGTCATGTGGAACCTCGGCGAGCTCTTCGCCGTGGCCGCACCCCTGGCCTGGTTCGTCGCCGTCATCGTGCTCGTCCCCACGCACCGCACCCGACGTCGACTCGCCGTGATGGCCCTCGGCGCACTCCTGGTGGCGCCCTGGCCGCTCGTGATCGGGGGCTCGGCATGACCGGCCTCGACGGTGGCGCGGTGCCCGGGGCCGGTCACGACCACGACGCCGTCTCGGTGACGGCCGGCGACGCGAGCGAGCCGGGCCGCGCCTCCTTCTTCTTCTACCTGGCGGTCGCGATCGTCTTCGCGGCGGCCTTCGCGTTCGACCTGTTCGAGGCGATCTCGAACCTGGTGCTCGTGCCGCAGGTCTTCACGCAGAACAACGACTTCTACCGCGAGAACGGGCTCGACGGGCTGATCGTCCAGCCGCCCTGGGTGCCGTTGGTGGTCGGTGTCGTCGTGCCGCCGCTGGCCTTCGTCGGCGCGATCGTCGTCGGGCGTCGCCACGAGCTCTGGAAGTTCACGCTCGTGCTCTTCGCCGCACTCGGCCTCGTGGCGGCCGTGTCGCTCACGCTGACGGCCTACGTCACCACCGTCTGACCCCGGCCGAGGAGGCGCGGGTCGGGTCGCCGACGGCGCTCGGCACCACCGCGTCATGTGGACGTCACAGACCGGGCGAGTCGATAGAGTCGAGGGCAGCCGCGCCCACGGCGCGTCGCGGCCCCTCACCGAACACCACCCAGAGAAGGACGTCCGCCCCGTGGCCAAGCCCGTCGTGTTGATCGCAGAAGAACTGTCACCCGCAACCGTCGAGGCCCTCGGGCCCGACTTCGACGTGCGGTCGGTGGACGGCACCGACCGTCCCGCCCTGCTGGCGGCCCTCGCCGACGCCGAGGCGATCCTCGTGCGGTCGGCGACCCAGGTCGACGCCGAGGCCATCGCGGCGGCACCGTCGCTCAAGGTCGTCGCCCGCGCCGGCGTCGGCCTCGACAACGTCGACATCAAGGCCGCGACGACGGCCGGCGTGATGGTCGTCAACGCCCCGACCTCGAACATCATCTCGGCGGCCGAGCTGACCGTCGGGCACATCCTGAGCCTCGCGCGCCACATCCCGGCCGCGCACTCCGCCCTGGCGCAGGGGCAGTGGAAGCGCTCGAAGTACACCGGCGTCGAGCTCTACGAGAAGACCGTCGGCATCGTCGGCCTGGGCCGCATCGGCGCCCTCATCACGGCTCGCCTGCAGGCGTTCGGCGTGAACGTCGTCGCCTACGACCCCTACGTCACCCCCGCCCGCGCCCAGCAGCTCGGCGTGACGCTGCTCTCGCTCGACGACCTGCTCGCCACGAGCGACTTCGTCACGATCCACATGCCGAAGACGCCCGAGACGACGGGCATGATCGGACTCGAGCAGATGAAGGCCATGAAGAGGTCGGCCTTCGTCGTGAACGTCGCCCGCGGCGGGCTCATCGACGAGGACGGCCTGTACGAGGCCCTGACGACCGGCGAGATCGCGGGCGCCGGCCTCGACGTCTTCGTGAAGGAGCCCCCGGTCGACCAGAGGCTGCTCGGCCTCGAGAACGTCGTGGTGACCCCGCACCTCGGCGCCTCGACCGACGAGGCGCAAGAGAAGGCCGGCGTCTCGGTCGCCCGCTCGGTGCGCCTCGCCCTCGGGGGCGAACTCGTCCCCGACGCGGTGAACGTGGCCGGTGGCGTGATCGACCCCTACGTCCGCCCCGGCATCCCGCTGGTCGAGAAGATCGGCCAGGTCTTCTCGGGGCTCGCCGACAGCCCGCTCACCAGCGTCGACGTCGAGGTGCGCGGCGACCTGGTCGAGTTCGACGTCAGCGTGCTCAAGCTGGCGGCGCTCAAGGGCATCTTCACCAACATCGTCAGCGAGTCGGTCAGCTACGTGAACGCGCCGCTGCTGGCCGAGCAGCGTGGCATCACGGTGCGGCTGCTCACCGACCCCACGAGCGACGAGTACCGCAACGTCATCACCCTGCGTGGTTCGCTGAGCGACGGCTCGCAGATCTCGGTGTCGGGCACGCTGACCGGCACCAAGCAGGTCGAGAAGATCGTCGAGATCAACGGCTACGACGTCGAGGTGCCCCTCGCGGCGCACCACCTCGTGATGGTCTACACCGACCGCCCCGGCATCGTCGCGGTCTACGGCCGCGAGTTCGGCGACGCCGGCATCAACATCGCCGGCATGCAGATCGCCCGCCGGAGCGCGGGCGGCCAGGCGCTCAGCGTGCTGACCATCGACAGCCCGGCTCCCGACGAGCTCGTCGAGAAGGTCCGCGTGGCCATCGACGCGCAGGTGCTGCGCGAGATCGACGTCACGCTCTAGACGTCGCGCCCGACGACGAACCGCCCCTCCTCGGCCGTGCCGGGGGAGGGGCGGTTCGTCGTCGGGAGCTCGGCGCCCGGTGTGCGCTGCTAGAGCTCGAGCGACTCGTGGGCCTCGAGCTTCACGGCGTCGCCGCCGACCGACCGGGCCGAGGCCTGCATCCGCTCGAAGTGCATGCCGAGCCCGGGCGCCGAGAGGGTCTGCTCGTGGGTGGGGAACGCCAGGCGGGGCTTGACGGCCGCGACGTAGTCGATGACCTCGGCCACCTTGAGCCAGGGGGCCCCGACGGGCGCGGCGAGGACGTCGACGGGCACGGGCGGGACGGTGAACTGGTCGCCCGGGTAGAACAGCGACCCGTCGACCAGCACGCCGACGTTGTCGATGACCGGGATGCTCTCGTGGATGACCGCGTGACGCGAGCCGTAGAACGCGAGCGTGAACGGGCCCACCTCGACCGTGTCGCCCTCGGCGACGACGTGCACGTCGAAGCCCTCGGCCGCGGTGGCCACGCCCTCGGGCCCGTAGATCGTGGCCGACGGGTTCGTGGCCAACAGGTTGGTGAGCTGGTCGGGCGTCCAGTGGTCGGCGTGCTCGTGCGTGACGACGACCGCGTCGACGTCGTGCAGGTCGACCAGGGGGCTCGTGAACGACCCCGGGTCGACGACGAGCTTGCGGCCGTCCTTCTCGAGGATCAGGCAGGCGTGTTCGAGTTTCGTGAGGCGCATGAAAGCGACTGTACGCGGGTCGGCGGGGGGCCGACCCGGCACGACGGGACCTCGATTTGTGACGGGCTGGCGCGGTGTGGCATACTCGACGAGTTGCAAATACGGCCCCATCGTATAGCGGCCTAGTACGTCGCCCTCTCACGGCGGTAACACGGGTTCGAATCCCGTTGGGGTCACCACAACCACCACGAAACCGCTCGGCTCCGGCCGGGCGGTTTCGTCGTCTGCGGCATCTGCATCGGCGGCGGCACCGGCTCCGGCCACCGGCACCGGCACGACGACGACGGACGGCCCGACTCCGTCGTGATGACGTCGTCGGGCCGTCGCCGAACGGGTGGGTCGTCTCAGCCCTTGGTCGCGCCCGCCAGCAGGCCGCGGACGAAGAACCGCTGCAGGGCGAAGAAGACGATCAGCGGCACGATGATCGAGATGAACGCCCCGGCCGTCAGGAGCTCCCACGACTGGCCGTACGATCCCGAGAGGTCCTGCAGGGCCTTCGTGATCGGCAACCCCTGCCCCGAGGTGAAGACGGTCGCCACGAGCAGGTCGTTCCACACCCACAAGAACTGGAAGATGCCGAACGAGGCGATCGCGGGCATCGACAAGGGGAGCACGATCCGGAAGAACACCTGGCCGTGGCCGGCGCCGTCCATGCGGGCGGCCTCGATCACCTCGGCCGGGATCTCCGAGACGAAGTTGTGCAGCATGAAGATGGCGAGGGGGAGGGCGAAGATCGTGTGGGCGATCCAGACCTTGGCGTACGACCCGTCGAGGCCGTTCACGCCGAGCCCCGGCAAGATGTACAGCCCGCCGATCCGCAGGCCGTCCGAGAAGAGTCGGAGCAACGGCACCAGTGCCATCTGGATCGGGACGATCTGCAAGGCGAACACGAGCACGAAGAGCGTGTTGCGGCCCTTGAACTCGATCCAGGCGAAGGCGTACGCCGCGAGGCTCGCGATCGTGATGGGGATGAGCGCCGCGGGCAGGGTGATGACCAACGAGTTCAGGAACGCCTTGCCGAGGGTGAGGCTGTCGCCCGAGTTCAGGGCGTTCACGTAGTTGTCGAACGTGAAGCCGGGGTTGGCGAAGACGGTCCACCAGCCGGTGGTCTTGATGTCGTTCGCCGGCCGGAAGGACGAGATGAACAACCCCGCGGTGGGCAGGGTCCAGACGACGGCGATCACCAGGGCGGCGATCGTGGCACCGCGGCTCGTCGTGCCGCGCTTGAGCTTGCCGCTCGAGCTCTCGATGCGGGCGGCGCCTCGCTTCAGCTGACGCTCGGTGCCCGAGCCGACGGCGACCCCGATCGGGGTGGGTGTGGCGCTCATCGGATCTCCCTCTGCTTCTGGATCTGGCGGGCGTTGTAGACGACGATCGGCAGGACGAGGACGAACAGGATGACCGCCAGGGCCGAGCTGTAGCCGGTGCGGCTGCCGAGCTGGAACTGCCGGACCATCTCGAACGCGAGGATGGTCGTGTCGTTGCGGCCGCCGGTCATGGCCGAGACGATGTCGTAGACCTTCAACGAGGCGATCGAGATCGTCGTGAGCACGACGATGATGGTCGTGCGGATGCCGGGCACGGTGATGTGCCGGAACGCCTGGAAGCCGTTGGTGCCGTCGAGCGACGCCGCCTCGAGCTGTTCGGCCGGGACGCCCTTGATGGCCGCCGACAGCACCGTCATGGCGAAGCCGGCTTGCGTCCAGATGAGCACGACGACGAGCAGCAGGGTGTTCCACGGTTCGAGGCCGAGCCAGTCGACGGGCTGGCCGCCGAAGGCGACGAGGATGCCGTTCAGCAGGCCGATCTGGTCGCCCTGGCGGATGTCGTAGAAGAACTTGAAGATGATCGAGGCGCCGACGAACGAGATGGCCATCGGCATGAAGACGAGCAGCTTCAAGAACTTCTCGCCGCGACTCTTGTCGATGAAGACGGCGTAGGCGAGGCCGATCGCCGTGGCGGTGATCGGGGCCAGCAGCACCCAGATCAGCGTGTTGCCGAAGGCGGTCAGGCCGTCGGGGCTCGTGAAGACCCAGACGAAGTTGTCGAGCCCGGCGAAGCCCGAGCCGTCGTTCTTCATGAAGGCCTGCCCGGCGGTGGTGATCGTCGGGTAGATGAGCCCGATGATCAGGAAGAACACGGCGGGCGTCATGAACGCGATGAGCTGGAGCGAGTAGCCGGCGCCGCGTTTCGAGCGGTAGTCCAGCAGGAACAGCCCACCGCCGAGGACGGCGGCGATCGCGGCGACCCAGATCACCGAGTTGTAGAGGCCGAAGGCCAGGAGGACGACCACCGGGACGACGACGCAGACCGCGAGGCGGATGATCGTGTACTGCGGACCGCGTCGAGGCGCGAACTCGACGAAGACGAGCACGACGGCCACGAGGGCGGCGAAGGCGACGAGGATCAGGGGGATCTGGGCCAGGGGCGGGATTCCCGCCAACCACTGGAAGAAGCTGGACATCTCTGTCCTTTCACGTTCGGGTCCGAACAGGGCGCGACCGTCCACCGCCGCCGGGGACGGCGGTCGGGCGCGGGGTCAGGGGCCACCGACTCGCGGTGGCCCCTGAGACGCGGCTGTTACGAGGTGTAGCCGGCCTGGATCTCTTTCAGCACCGAGTCCGTGTCGGTGCCGTCGATCCAGTCGACCATGCCCTTCCAGAAGCTGTCGGAACCGACGGACTTGGGCATCAGGTCGGAACCGTCGAAGCGGAAGGTGGTGTCGGTGCCCTGCAGGATCTCGACGGCGCCCTTCAGCAGGTCGCTGCCGGCGTTCTCGGGGTCGAGGCCCTTGTTGGCCGAGATGACGCCGCCCAGCGAGACGCGGCTGTTCGCCCAGTCGGCGCTGGCGAGGTAGGCCTGGACCTTGGCGGTGTCGTCGTCGTTCGAGAACGCGGCGACGAACTCACCACCACCGGTGACGGCGGCGGGGTCGTCCTCCTTCATCGGCGGGGTGAGGAAGGCCCAGACGTCGCCGTCCTCGGCGACCGTGGCGGGCTGACCGGACGCGTTGTTCGCGGCGGTGAGGAAGCCCTCGAAGAACGAGGCCTGGTGGGTCAGGGCGCAGCTGCCGTTCGCCACGTTGGTGGCGACGTCGCCGAAGGCCGTCGAGTTGATCGACTTCACGTCGCCGTAGCCGGCGTTGACGAGGTCGGGGTCGAGCAGGATCTCGCCGACGGAGTCGAACGCGTCCTTGATCTCGGGGTCGGTGAACTTCGTGTCGCCCGCGACCCACGAGTCGTACGCGTCGGGTCCGGCCTCGCGCAGGACGAGGTCCTCGACCCAGTCGGTGCCGGGCCAGCCGGAGGCCTCGCCCGAGTTGAACCCGGCGCACCACGACGGTCCGCCGGTCTTCTGCTGGATGGTCTTCGACAGGGCGACGAGGTCGTCGTAGGTCTTGGGCACCTCGACGCCCCACTCCTCGAACTTGGCCGGGGAGTACCAGACGTAGCCCTTGACGCTGGCCATGAGCGGGGCGCCGTACTGGGTGCCGTCGACCTGCCCGTACTTCTGCCAGTCCTCCGACCAGCCCTCCTTGACGTTGGCGAGGGCGTCGGCGGGCAGCTCCTGCACCTTGCCGGACGCGACCGTGTCGGCCAGCAGCCCGGGCTGGGGGAAGATCGCCAGGTCGGGGGTGTCGCCGCCCTGGACCTTGATGCCGATCTGCTTCTCGAACTCTTTGTCACCCGTGTACTTGATGTCGATGTCGTTGGCCTTCTCCCAGTCGGCCCACGACTTCTCGAGGAGGGTCGCCTCGTCGCCGTTGATCGTGCCGTAGACGTTGACCACGCCGTCGGCCGTCCCGACGTCTCCGGCACCCGCGCCTCCGGCGTTGGGGTCGTTGGGGTCGGCCGTGCCGGAGCATCCGGCCAACAGGAAGCTCGACGCCGCCAGGATGGCCAGGGGCCCCGTGAAACGGCGGTGCAGGGATGCTCGCATGGGTTTCTCCTCGTTGAGTTGCCAGGGCGGACCACGACCGTGCTGTCGGCGTCGTCCGCCGCGCGTCGTCGTCGACGCGCGTCGACGATGAGTGTCACACACTCGCAGGAGGCGCGCAACCGCGTCTGCTACGGGCGGTCGCCTCGCGAGGCGGTGCCCGACGTCCCGCGCACCGTGAGCCGCGGCCTGACGAGCACCTGCGGCGCCTCGACGCGGCGACCCTCGATGCGGTCGACCAGGTCGTCGACGGCGGCCGCGGCGATCTCCGCACCCGGAGGGGTGACCGTCGTGAGCGGGGGAGACGTCATCTCGGCGGCCAGGTCGCCGATGCTCAGCGCGACCACCGTCACGTCCGCAGGGATCAGCCGACCGGCGGTCGCGGCGGCCTGCACGAAGCCCGCGAGGGCCATCTCGTTGAACGCGATGACGGCGGTCGGCCGGAGCGGCGACGAGTCGAACGCCGAGAACGCCTCACGACCTCCCGGCACGGAGTTCTCGGCGAGGTGCGTCTCGACCTCGAGCCGCCGTTCCCGCGCGGGCCGCGCGAGCGCCGCGGTGGCCCGCGCGAGCGGACCGGAGCCCCGTTCCGGCGACTGGACGGCTTGGCTGAGGAAGAAGACCCGCCGGTGTCCGAGGTCGGCGACGTGGTCGACGGCCACGCGGACCAGCGCCTCGTAGTCCGCGTCGACGAACCAGAGCCCGTCGGCCTCGTCCGGGCGGCCGATGTTGGTGAAGGGGAGGCGGGAGCGCGAGAGCACGGCCACACGGTCGTCGTGCGCCGTGAGCTCCATCAGGATGACGCCGTCGACGAGGCCCTCGCTCACCAGGCTGCCCAGGCCCTCGACGTCGTCGATGGGGTTGGACCAGAGCAGGAGGTGGTACCCGCGGTGCCTCGCCCGGTCGGTGGCGGCCGCGACGTACTCGAACTCGGACGAGGTGACCCCGCGGCGGCCGTACGGGTAGTGCAGCGCGAGGATGCCGCCCCGGGCACCCGCCAGCCCGCGGGCGAACGCGTTGGGCGTGTAGTTGAGCTCGGCCATCGCCCGCTCGACGCGTTGGCGCGTGGCGGCCGAGATGGTCCGCCGGCCGCTGAGGGCGTACGAGACGGTGCTCGACGAGACGCCCGCGAGACGCGCCACGTCGTCGCGGGTTGCCGGCATCCTCGTCCACCTCGTCGTCGATCGTGAGGACAGCATACGAGCGACCGGCGTCCGGCCCGCTCAGCGACCCTCTCGCCCGCCGGGCGGGTTCAGGCGGGCCACATCGGCCGGAACTGCACGCTGATGCGCGGCCCGACGGCCTTCTTCGTCTTGGCGATGGCGTGTTCGTGCGTGCGCTGACAGCTGCCGCCCATGACCAGGAGGTCGCCATGGCCGAGGGGGAACCGTCGGGTGGTCCCCGTCGCGCGCGAGCGCACCGCGAGCGTGCGCGGCGCCCCGAGGGAGAGGATGCCGACCATCGTGTCGCGGTCGATCGTCCGCCCCACGTGGTCGCCGTGCCAGGCGATGCTGTCGTCGCCCGTGCGGTAGAAGCAGAGCCCGGCCCGTTCGAACCGCTGCTCGGGCGGGGCGCCGCGCTCGTCGGCGTAGTAGGCGTTGAGGTCGTCGCGGGCCCTGGCCAGGACGGGGTCGGGCAGCGGGTCGCCCGCGTCGTAGGACGAGACCAGTCGGGGCACCTCGACCACGCGGTCGTACATCTGTCGTCGGTCGGCCCGCCACGGGACGTCGGTCACGAGGCGTTCGAACAGGGCGTCCGACTGCGACGCCCAGGCCGGGACGACGTCGAGCCAGGCGCCCTCGCCCAGGTCGAGGTGGTCGACCCGCCCGGCGAGCGGCGCCAGGTCGGGCCCGTCGGACAGCCCGTCGAACAGCGAGGCGGTGAAGGCGAGGCTCATGCCGACAGCCTACGTCACGGATCGAACGCATGTTCGAACGCGGTGGCGTGGTCAGGCCCCGGTCGAGCCCGGCTGGACCACCACCCGGTCGGGCGCGACGAGCTCGCGGGCGACCCCGTCCACGTCGACGTCGACCAGCCGGCCCGCCCAGGCGTAGACCTGCAGCTGCGCGGCGTGCTGCCACAACGGACGTCCGCTCGAGAGGTCGAAGGCCACGAGGGTCGACCGCCCGCCCGAACTGCCGTAGGCCAGGGCGTAGCCGACCGTGCGGCCCGCCGCGGCGAGCACCGCCCCGTCGGGCAGCGAGACCCGGGCACCCGCCGAGCCGGTCGTCCCGTCCAGGACGCGGACGACGACGGGGCCGGGCCCCGCCGCCGTCGCCGTCGCGAAGACCCGGTCGTCGGTCTGGCCCGGCAGGCCGTCCACGGCGGAGGAACTCGACGCCGGGTCACGCCACCGCACCTCGCCCGTGGCGAGGTCGAGACAGGTCACGGTCCGTGACCGGACGTCGGTCACGGCGAGGCAGGTCCGGGTCACCGAGTACCCGCCCCGGACGTCGCGGTCCGAGCTCCAGAGGCGTTCGCCGTCGGCGGCCAACGCGACGAAGCCGGCGTCTCCTCGTCCGGTGGCCGCGCCTCCTCGGGGGGCGTAGACGACGTCGTCGTGGACGACGTAGCCGACCAGGCGGTCGAGCCTTGCGGCCCACGGTCGCTCGACGCCCGTGGCCAGGTCGACCTGCACCGACCCGCCGGCCCGGGCGACGACGAGGCGGTCGCTCAGGGCCAGCGCGACGCCCGCGGTCGAGGCGGCGCCGCTCCAGACGACCCGGCCGAGGTCGCGGGCGTCACGCAGTTCGTACCGGTAGACGCCGCCGACCCCCTGCTGCCGACCGGTGACCACGACGGCGCCCGCGGTCTGGAACTGGTCGCCGTCGCCCGCCGTACCGGTCGCGACGACGTCGACCGGCCGGCCGGTCTCGACCGAGAGGGTCGTCAGCACCTGTTCGCCGTCGACGGTCGCGCGGACGAGCACGAGCCCGGTGCCGTCCACCGTCGAGACGGACGACACCAGGGCCGGGCCGGTCAGCCCCGTCGCCTCGACGTCGTCGGCGACGTCGTGCACCCAGCGGAACGCCCCCCGGTCGACGTCGAGCGCACCGATGCGCGTGCCCACCCCCTGGGTCGGCGTGGCGCAGTCGCCGTCGTTCGCGAAGCCGTAGGTCCAGGCCCCGGCGGCACTGACGAGGGCCAGCCCCTGGTCGACGGGCGTCGACCGGTACCGCAGGCACTCGGCCGGGGCGCCGGGGGCGAGGGCTGCCCGCAGGTCGACCCGCCAGCCGGACGTGGTCGGCTGCTGTCTGAGGTCGTCGACGGCGACGCCCTGCCAGGGGGCCTCGCCGCCGTACCCGGGCTGGGTCGGCGCGACGACCACCGTCGTCACGAGGGTCGCCAGTGCCAGGGCCGCGTAGGCCACCGTCAGGCGCCGTCCCGCCCTCACGAGGTCGCCCCGACGCGGGCGGTGTCGACGAGGCGCCGGGCCACGCCCCGTTCGTCGATGCGCACGAGGTGTCCGCCCCAGAACACCACGGTGCCGGACGTCGACGTCGACCAGAGGGGACGCCCGTCGGCCAGGTCGAGGGCGGCCACGTCACGCCCGGACGACCGGCCGTCGTCCGTCTCGAGGTAGAGGACCGACCGGCCCGCCGCCGAGAGGTCGTCGAGCAGCCCCACGGCCGAGCTGAACCGGGTGTGCCCGTCCGTGCCGTCGAGGGCGAGCAACCGCGACCCGCCCTCTCGCTGCACGACGACGAACACCTCGTCGCCCCGCTGGCCCGGCACCGCCTCGACCGCGAACGGCGCGCCCAGGTCGGTGTCCCACCGCACGTCGCCGTCGCGCGGGTCGAGGCATTCCGCCGCCGTGTCGTCGCGGGTGACGACGACCAGGCAGGACGGCGTGACGGCCAGCCGACGCCCGCTCGTCGGGCGGCTCCACACGGCGTCTCCCCTCTCGTCGAGGGCCGACACCGTGCCGTTCGCCCGCGTGAACTCGATGCCGAAGGCGACGACGCGACGGCCGTCGTCCGTCGCGACGACGGCTCCCGCCGGGGGGACCGCGATCACGTCGGGGGACGCCGCGAACGGTCGCTCCCGGCCCGTCGTGCCGTCGACGAACACCGTCTCGCCGCCCTGCGAGACCAGGGCCCCGGCGTCCAGCAGCGCCGGCGTGCTGCCCGAGTCGACGCCGCCCTCCCACACCGGGTCGTCGAGGCGGGAGGCCTCGACCAGCTGGTACCGGTCGCCCGACCCCGCGATGCCAGAGAAGGTGCGCAGCTGCAGCGGCCCGCGCGAGTCGACGCTGACGCTCGGCAGGTCTCGCCGGCCACGCGTCGACTCGACCAGCGACCCGTCCCGCAGGTCGAGCGCGGCGAGCACCGTGGCACCCGTGGTCTGGGTCTGCACGAGCACGCGTCCCGCGGCGGGCACGACCTGGGTCGCCGGGATGCTCAGCGCGTCCGTGTCGGGCACGTCCCGTGCCAGGTCGTGCACCCACCGGACGGTGCCCGTGGCCGTCTCGACCAGGGCGATCAGGCTCGTGGTCGCCTCCGAGGCGTATGAGCGACACGCCGGCGACCCCAGGGCGTCGCCGAAGTCGAGGTCGACCGAGGTGCCGACGGCCACGAGCCCGTCGACCGCCGGGGACGTCCAGAAGTTGAGACACCGTCGGGGGGCGTCCGGGGCCAGGGTCGCGGCGAGGTCGAGCGTCCAGCCGGTCGCGTCCGGTGACCGCCTCAGGTCGTCCACGGCGAGCCCGGTCCAGGGGCGGCCGTCGCCGTAGTCGGGTGCCACCGAGACCGCCCCCGCGGCCACGAGCGCGGTCGCCACGACCAGGGCGCCCAGCACGGAGGCCAGGCGACGAGCCGGGGAGGCGCGGTGCCAGCGGCCGGCGACCCGCGCCTCCCGGGGGTGGTCACGGGCGCGGTCGGGGTGGCTCATGGGTCGGCCTCCTCGTCGAGCGCACCCGTCGTCCGACCGACGGGTGTCGTCATGCTATTCGGAGCCCCCGCACCGGGCGCTCGCCGCGACCGTCGGGCGCATCGGGAATGGCCGTCGCCGGGGTGGGGTTCCACCCCTCGATCGACGGAGGAGGCGCCTGAGGCACTGGCGTAGACTCCTCGGATCATCTCGACGTCGACAGAGCAGAAGGGGCGTGCCCGTGGGTAGGACGCTGGCCGAGAAAGTGTGGGACGACCACGTCGTCGTCAAGGGCGAAGACGGCGCCCCCGACCTTCTCTACATCGACCTCCACCTCGTCCACGAGGTCACCAGCCCCCAGGCGTTCGACGGTCTGCGTCAGGCCGGTCGGCCGTTGCGTCGCACCGACCTCACCATCGCGACCGAGGACCACAACACGCCGACCCTGGCGATCGACAAGCCGATCGCCGACCTCACCAGCCGGACCCAGATCGAGACTCTCCGCCGCAACACGGCCGAGTTCGGCGTCCGCCTGCACCCGCTGGGTGACGCCGAGCAGGGCATCGTGCACGTCGTCGGCCCTCAGCTCGGCCTCACGATGCCGGGCATCACCGTCGTCTGCGGCGACTCGCACACGTCGACGCACGGGGCCTTCGGGGCCATGGCGTTCGGCATCGGCACGAGCGAGGTCGAGCACGTCATGGCGACGCAGACGCTGCCGCTCAAGCCGTTCAAGACGATGGCGGTCACGGTCGAGGGCACGCTCCGGCCGGGCGTCACCGCGAAGGACATCATCCTGGCGGTCATCGCCCAGATCGGCACCGGCGGTGGGCAGGGCTACGTGCTCGAGTACCGCGGCAGCGCGATCCGCTCCCTCTCGATGGAGGGGCGCATGACCATCTGCAACATGTCGATCGAGGCCGGCGCCCGCGCGGGCATGGTGGCACCCGACCAGACCACCTACGACTACCTGCAGGGTCGGCCGCACGCTCCGTCGGGTGCCGACTGGGACGAGGCGGTCGCCTACTGGGACACCCTGCCCACCGACGACGACGCGGTCTTCGACGCCGAGATCTTCCTCGACGCCGACACCCTCGAGCCGTTCGTCACCTGGGGCACCAACCCTGGTCAAGGCGTGTCGCTGAGCGACTCCGTGCCCGATCCCGAGGCCGTCGTCGACCCGAACGAGAAGGCCGCAGCGACGCGCGCCCTCGAGTACATGGCCCTCGAGGCCGGCACCCCGATGAAGGCCATCCCGGTCGACGCCGTGTTCATGGGCTCGTGCACCAACAGCCGCATCGAAGACCTGCGGGCGTTCGCGTCGATCATCCGGGGCCGCACGAAGGCCGAGGGCGTCCGCGTCATGGTCGTCCCGGGCTCGGCCCGTGTCCGGCTCGAGGCCGAGGCCGAGGGGCTCGACAAGGTGTTCACCGACTTCGGCGCCGAGTGGCGGTTCGCCGGGTGCTCGATGTGCCTCGGCATGAACCCCGACCAGCTGGCCCCCGGCGAACGCTGCGCGTCGACGTCGAACCGCAACTTCGAGGGTCGCCAGGGGAAGGGCGGTCGGACGCACCTCGTCTCGCCGCTCGTCGCCGCGGCGACCGCCGTCCGCGGCACCCTCTCGTCGCCGTGGGACCTCCAGGCCGACGACGCCGCGGCACCGGCCGACGCCGGCTCGACCGCCGAACCCGTCCTCGCCGACGGCACCGCACGAGCTGGGGCCCTCTGATGCAGAAGTTCACCACCGTCACGGGTGTCGCCGCGCCCCTCAAGCGCTCGAACGTCGACACCGACCAGATCATCCCCGCCCAGTTCCTGAAGCGGGTCACGAAGACCGGCTTCGAGGACGCCCTGTTCTTCGGCTGGCGCAACGACCCCGAGTTCGTGCTGAACCGGCCGGCGTTCCAGGGTGCGCGCGTCCTCGTCGCGGGCCCCGACTTCGGCACCGGATCGAGCCGCGAGCACGCCGTCTGGGCCCTGCGCGACTTCGGGTTCGACGTCGTCATCAGTTCGCGCTTCGGCGACATCTTCCGCGGCAACTCCGGCAAGCAGGGGCTGCTCGCCGCGGCCGTCGCCGAAGACGACGTCGAGCGGATCTGGGCCGAGATCGACCAGCACCCGGGCGTCGAGATCACGGTCGACCTCGAGGCGCAGACCGCCACGGTCGGCAGCCTCACCGTCGGATTCGAAGTCGATGCCTACACTAAGTGGCGTCTCCTCGAAGGCCTCGACGACATCGGCCTGACCCTCCGCGACGAAGCGGCCATCACAGAATTCGAAACCCGCCGCGCCGCCTGGCGCCCGAAGACATTGCCGGTGAAGTAAGTGAACTCTCTCGTCCAAGACGCAGCAGCAGCAGGTGCCCGTGTGGGGCTGACCTCCGATGAGATCGTCATCCGGGGCGGCAAGCCGCTCATCGGTCGCATCGAGGTTCGGGGCGCGAAGAACCTCGCCACCAAGGCGATGGTCGCGGCGCTGCTGGGCGACACCCCGAGCATCCTCAAGGACGTCCCCGACATCAGCGACGTCAACGTCGTCCGCGGGCTGCTCTCCGTTCACGGCGTGCGCATCACCGATCCGGCCCGCGGCGAGATGATCCTCGACCCCTCGAACGTCGAGAGCGCCCACTTCGCCGAGATCGACGCCCACGCCGGGTCGAGCCGCATCCCGATCCTGTTCTGCGGTCCGCTGCTGCACCGCCTCGGCGAGGCCTTCATCCCCGACCTCGGCGGCTGCCGCATCGGTGACCGACCGATCGACTTCCACCTCGACGCCCTGCGGGCCTTCGGCGCCGTCGTCGACAAGTCGTACAACGGCATCCACCTCACGGCCCCGAACGGGCTGACCGGTGCCAACATCGAGCTGCCCTACCCGAGCGTGGGTGCGACCGAGCAGGTGCTGCTCACCGCCGTGCTCGCGAAGGGCGTCACCGAGTTGCGCAACGCCGCGATCGAGCCCGAGATCATGGACCTCATCGCGATCCTGCAGAAGATGGGCGCGGTCGTCTCGGTCGAGCCGAACCGCGTCATCTTCATCGAGGGCGTCGAGAAGCTCCGGGGCTACACGCACCGGGCCATCAACGACCGCAACGAGGCCGCGAGCTGGGCCTCGGCCGCACTGGCGACCAAGGGCGACATCTTCGTCGAGGGTGCCGACCAGAAGGACCTGATGACGTTCTTGAACGTCTTCCGCAAGGTGGGCGGCGACTTCGACGTCCACGAGGACGGCATCCGCTTCTTCCACCCGGGTGGCGAGCTCAAGCCGGTCGTCGTCGAGACCGACGTGCACCCGGGCTTCATGACCGACTGGCAGCAGCCCCTGATCGTCGCGCTCACGCAGGCCCAGGGCACCTCGGTCGTCCATGAGACGGTCTACGAGAACCGCTTCCAGTTCACCGAGGCGCTCAACGACATGGGTGCCGACATCACGGTGCACAAGGACGGCCTGCCCGACCACGACCGTCGCGTCGCTCGTCGCGAGTTCGAACAGGCCGCCGTCATCAACGGCCCGACGGCCCTGCACGGCGCCGACATCCGCGTTCCCGACCTGCGCGGCGGGTTCAGCCACCTCATCGCGGCCCTGACCGCCGAGGGCGAGTCGAAGATCAGCAACGTCGGCATCATCAGCCGCGGGTACGAGCACTTCATCGCGAAGCTGCGCAAGCTCGGCGCCGACTTCGACTTCAAGGGCTGATCGGCCGGTGTCGACAGCCGACCCCGACGCCCCCGTCGTCCCGGTCCCGGCGCGAGGGCGTCGCAAGGAGAAGGGCGCCTTCTTCCGCACCCTGGCGACGCCCGCGGCACCGCTCTTCGACCTCATGGCCTCGATCGACATCGTCGACGGTCACAAGCTGCCGGCCGAGGGTGCGTTCGTCCTGACGCCGAACCACTACACGAACATCGACCCGGTCGTGGTGGGGCGGGTCATGTGGGCCCTCGGCCGCGTTCCGAGGTTCCTGGCCAAGGCCTCCCTGTTCCGTGTGCCGGTCTTCGGCCGGATGATGCACGCCATGGGGCACATCCCGGTCGAACGGGCCGGACGCACCCACGACAACGACCCCCTCGCGGCGGGGCGCACCCTCGTCGCCAGCGGAGGCGGCGTGATCGTCTACCCCGAGGGCACGCTGACCCGCGACCCCGACCTCTGGCCGATGAAGGGCAAGAGCGGGGCCGTCCGCCTCGCCCTCGCGGCAGGCGTCCCGCTCATCCCCATGGCCCACTGGGGCAGTCAGCACCTGATGGGGCGCTACTCGAGCAGGCTGCACGCCTTCCCCCGCAAACGCATCACCGTCGTCATCGGCGACCCCGTCGACCTCTCGGCCTACCGCGACCGGCCCCTCGACCAGGCGTCCGTCACGGCGGCCACGGCTCGCGTGATGGACGCCATCACCGTGCTGGTCGAGCGGTTGCGGCACGACGAGGCTCCGGCCGAGCGGTGGAACCCCGCCAAGAACCACCAGAAGGAGACGGGCCGCTTTGAGTAGCTCCGAATCGCGCGAAGGCGCCATCGAGGCCCTCGGCGAAGGGGCGGTCACGACCGAGGCGATCTCGATCGTCATGCGCGAGGCGATCCCCCGTCGGGTCGCCGTGCTCGGGTCGGGCAGCTGGGGCACGACCTTCGCGAAGGTGCTCGCCGAGGGCGGCGCCGACGTCACGCTGTGGGCCCGCCGCCCCGAGGTGGCCCGCGAGATCACCGAGAGCAAGCGCAACAGCGACTACCTGCCGGGCATCAACCTGCCCCGGACGCTCGTCGCCACCCCGTCGGTCGAGCAGGCCCTTGCCGGGGCCGAGCAGGTCTACCTGTCGGTGCCGAGCCAGACGCTGCGCGAGAACCTCACGGCCATCCGTGGCCTCGTGCCCGGCGGGGTGCCGGTCGTCAGCCTGATGAAGGGCGTCGAGAAGGCCACCGGGCTCCGCATGAGCGAGGTCATCGAGGCCGAGCTGGGCATCGAGCGCGACCTGATCGCCGTCGCGTCCGGGCCGAACCTCGCGCTCGAGATCGCCAAGCGTCAGCCGACGGCCGCCGTGGTGTCGTCCCACAGCCTCGAGACCGCCACCTCGGTGGCGGCCACCGCCACCAACCCGTACTTCCGGTCGTTCGTCAACACCGACGTGATCGGCACCGAGTTCGGGGGCGTGCTGAAGAACCTCATCGCCGTCGCCATCGGCATCGTCGACGGGGTCGGCTACGGCGAGAACACGAAGGCGTCGATCATCACGCGGGGCCTGGCCGAGATGACCGCGTTCGCCGTCTCGTTCGGGGCCAAGGCCGAGACCCTGGCGGGGCTCGCCGGGCTGGGCGACCTCATCGCCACCTGCGAGTCGCCGCTGTCGCGCAACAACACGGCCGGCCGGCTGCTCGGCCAGGGCTACGCCTTTGGCGACGTGGTGCGTCAGATGAACCAGACCGCCGAGGGACTGGCCTCGGTGGCCCCCATCCTCGAACTGGCCCGGTCGCGGGGCGTCGACATGCCCATCGTCCAGCAGGTGGCCGAGGTGCTCGCCGGTACGCTGGACCCGCGCAACATCGCCCCGCACCTCACCGAGACGGACGAGCCGCAGGGCGAGTGACCGCGAGGTCGTCACCGCCGGGGCGTGCGACCACCAGAGCCCGCCACCGCGGGTCGGCCCGTGGGCCGTGACACCGAAGAGAGGCCCCTGCATGGCGACCAACGACCCGACTCCGACGACCCACCCCGCCACGACCGCCTCCTCGTCGCTCGGCACGCCGAAGACCGTCGTGGTCGTCCTGTTCGGCGGTCGGTCCAGCGAGCACTCGATCAGTTGCGCGACGGCCGGGGGAGTCCTCTCGGCGATCGACCGCGAGCGGTACGAGGTGGTGCCGGTCGGCATCACGGCCGAGGGCGCCTTCACCCTGCAGCCGGACGACGCGTCGCGGTTCGCGTTGGACGCCGAGACCCTGCCGACGGTCGTCGACAACGGCACCCGGGTGCACTGGCCCGAGTCGGCCACCACCCGTGGGCTGACCGTCACCGAGGCGGACGGCACCACCCGCCTGCTGGGCGAGGTCGACGTGGTGTTCCCCATCCTGCACGGTCCCTTCGGTGAGGACGGCACGGTCCAGGGCCTGCTCGAGCTGACGGGCCTGCCCTACGTCGGGGCGGGTGTGCTCGCCTCGTCGCTCGGCATGGACAAGCACTTCACCAAGACCGTCCTGCAGGCGGCCGGGGTGGCCGTCGCCCCGTGGCGGACCGTCCGCCGCCGCGACTGGGAGGCCGCGCGCGAGCGTGTCGCCGCCGACGTCGAGGCGCTCGGCTACCCCGTGTTCGTCAAGCCCGCCCGGGCCGGGTCGAGCGTCGGGGTCTCGCGCGTCGACTCGGCCTCCGACCTCGACCGCGCCATGGCGAAGGCCTTCGCGGAAGACCACAAGGTGCTCGTCGAATCCGCCGTCGTCGGACGCGAGATCGAGTGCGCCGTGCTCGGCGGGCGCGGGGGAGCGGCGCCCCGCACCTCGGTCGCCGGCGAGATCGTCCTCGCGGGCGACACGTTCTACGACTTCGAGTCGAAGTACCTCGGCGCGCCCGGAGCCGACCTGGTCTGCCCCGCGCACCTCTCGCCCGACGAGTTGGCCGAGATGCAGCGGCTCGCCGCCCTCGCCTTCGAGGCCATCGACGGCACCGGTCTCGCGCGCGTCGACTTCTTCCTCACCGACGCCGGCTGGGTGATCAACGAGATCAACACCATGCCCGGCTTCACACCGATCTCGATGTTCCCCGCCTGCTGGCTCGCGAGCGGCCTCAGCTACCCCGAACTGATCGACGAGCTGATCGTGCTCGGCCTCGAGACCGAGCGCTGACCGCCTTCCGCAGGCACCACGCCACGAAGTACACACGTCGCCACGAGATCTCGTGGCGGCGTGTGTACTTCGTGGCGTGGCGTGGCGTGGCGCGGCGCGGCGTGGACGTGGCGTGCGGCGGGCAGGCGGGGGCCCGCGGCGTGACGAGCGCGCGGCCCGGCCGGCGTCAGGGCGTCGGCGTCGCGGAGGGGTCGTCGGCCGAGCCGGCCGACCCGGGCAGGTCGCCGGCGCCGACGCATGCCTTGCCGTCGTTCGGCAGGTAGCCGACCGCGTCGGCCAGGTCGCGCAGCACGTTGCCGCCGTTGGCCTTGGTGGTGTCGACGATCACCTGCACGCCCGGCTCGCGGCCGTACGTGGTGAGGATCGAGGTCTCGGCGTCGTCGGGGTCTTGGTCGACCAGCCAGTCGACGCCCTGGACGTCGTAGCAGGGCAGGTCGGACACCGCGGGCGTCTCGACGCCGCAGTGCAACAACACGCTCGTCGGCGAACCCCAGGCGCCCGTGGCCTGGGCGTCGGTCTCGCGGCGGCCTTGCCCGTCGTCGACGACCTCGGGCAGGTGGACGGTGACCTGGGCGCACGAGGGGTCGTTGGCCCCGTCGGCGGGCTGCATCGGCACGGCCTGGGCGCAGCCGACGAGGGTCGTCGCGAGGCCCACGGCGACGAGCGACAGGGCCGCCACGCGGAGGCCGGGACGGAGGCGCGGGGCGCGGGGCCAGGACGGGTTCGACATCGCATCCAGGCTACCGTTCAGCACATGGAACGACGCTCCACGGACCCCCGCCCGGCCGACGCCGACGCGCCCACCGCCGACACCGCCGACAGCGCCGACAGCGCCGACACCGTCGAGGGCGTCGGCGAGCTCGCCACCCTGGCCCGCATCCTCCCTCGACTGCCGCGCGGTGACGACACGCTGCTCGGCCCGGGCGACGACGCGGCCGTCGTGGCCGCCCCCGACGGCCGGTTCGTCGTGACCACCGACCTGATGGTGCACGGCCCCGACTTCCGTCGTGCCTGGTCGACGCCCCGCGACCTCGGCTGGAAGGCGGCCGCCTCGAACCTGTCCGACGTCGCGGCGATGGGTGCTCGGCCGACGGCCCTCGTCGTCGCCCTCGCGGTGCCCGGCGACACGTCCGTGGCCGAGCTCGAGGCGTTCGCCGACGGCCTGCGCGAGGGGTGCGCGCTCATGGCCCCCGGCGCCGGCGTCGTCGGCGGCGACCTGTCCGTCTCGCCCACGTTCACGGTCGCGGTGACGGCCTTCGGCGACCTCGAGGGGCGCGTCCCGGTGCGGCGGGACGGCGCCCGGCCCGGTGACGTCGTCGCGGTCTCCGGGGCCCTCGGCCGGTCCGCGCGGGGGCTCGACCTGCTGTTCGGCCTGGGCGTCGACCACGAGGGGCGGCCCGACGCCGGACGTGCCGCGGCCCTCCGCGCCCGCGACCCCGACGTCGGCTGGCACCTCGCCCCCACGCCACCCGTCGCCGACGGTCGCTCCGCGGCGATCGCGGGCGCGACCGCGATGCTCGACCTGTCCGACGGCCTCGCCCTCGACGCCGGGCGCGTGGCCCGCGGCAGCGGCGTCGTGGTCGACCTGACGACCGCCGCCCTGGGCGACGACGTGCGGGTCGCGCTCTCGGGTGGCGAGGACCACTCGCTCCTCGCCACGTTCCCGCCCGGCGTGCCGCTGCCGGGCGGCTTCCGCGCCGTCGGCACGGTCCGCGACCTCGCAGGAGGCGCGCCCCGGGTCACCCTCGACGGTTCCGACCTCGGCGAGGCCGGGGGGTGGGACCCGTACCGCCTCTGGGGCGGCGGACAGGGCTGACGAGTCGACCCGCGCCTCCTCGGCGGGGAGGGCCCGGGAGGCGCGGCTCGGCGGGTCCGGACCGCCGGTCAGTCGCGCAGCGCGAACCAGACGGTCGTGTCGCCGTACTGCTTCTTCACGTCGAGGCTGAGGCCGTCGGGCCAGCCGGGCTCGCCGTCGCGGGACGCGCGTTCGACGACGACCAGGGCCTGCTCGTCGAGGGAGGGCAGCAGGGCGACGAGGTCGGCGGTGAGGTCGGCCGCCGACAGCTCGTACGGCGGGTCGAAGAAGACGAGGTCGACGAGGGCCGACCCGCCCTCGAGGTACGACCGCACGGGCTGGGCGACGACGTCGACACGTGGGGGAACGCCCCGGGGCGGGCGGGGTGCGCGGGCGAGCACCGACTCGACGTTGCGGCGCAGCACCTTCGCCGCGGCCGGTGCCTTCTCGACCAGCACGACCGACGCGGCCCCGCGCGACGCGGCCTCGAGCCCCAGCCCCCCGGTGCCGGCGTAGAGGTCGAGCACGCGCCGACCGCGGATCTCGTCGCGGGCGTCGAGCGACGAGAAGAGCGCCTCGCGCACCCGGTCGCTCGTGGGGCGCGTCCCGACCTTGGGGACGACGAGCGAGAGGTTGTCGGCGAAGCCGGAGATGATGCGGGACATGGGGTCAACCATGCCAGGTCGCCGCGGGCCGCCCGCCCGGGTCGGGTGCGCGCGCGGTTCGAGCATCCCGACAACGCATCGCCCTCGCCCGCCCCGCCCGCTCGTCGGACCTGCACAACCGAGTTGTCCACGCCCGGCGGCGTCGACAGCATCGGTGCCATGACCAGCGTCGATCGAACCGTCCGGCCCTCGTTCACCAAGTCGCTCTTCGCGGGGCGCATCGCCTCCGAGCTCGTCTTCCCCTACCCGGGGATGACCGCGGCCGAGAAGGCGAAGGTCGAGACGGTGTCGGCGTCCGCCCGCGAGGTGCTCGCGGGCTACGACCCGCTGAAGGCCGAACGCGAGGGCTGGATCGGCGACGACACCGTCCGCGAGCTGGGCGAGCGGGGCCTGATGGGGCTCTTCGTGGCCGAGGAGTACGGCGGCCTCGGGCTCGGCCAGAGCGCCTACTGCCGCGTGTACGAGGAGTTCGGGCGGGTCGACGGCACCCTGGCCACGGTCATGGGCGTGCACCAGTCGATCGGCACGAAGCCGCTCCACCTCTACGGCACCGACGACCAGAAGGCGCGCTGGCTGCCCGACCTCGCCAGCGGCCGTAAGCTCGCCGCCTTCGTGCTCACCGAGCCGAACGTCGGCAGCGACGCCTACGCCCTCGAGACCCGGGCCGAACGACAGGCCGACGGCAGCTGGGTGCTCAACGGCGAGAAGCGCTGGATCGGCAACGGCGACAAGGACGTCCTGACGGTCTTCGCGCAGAGCGACCTCGGCCACGTCGCGCTGATCGTCGAGAAGGGCACGGAGGGGCTGAGCACCGGTCCGCGCTTCGAGACCCACGGCCTCAAGGCCAACCACCTGCAGCGCGTGCGCTTCACCGACGTCCGGGTGCCCGCCGAGAACCTGCTCGGCGAGCCGGGCGACGGATTCCGCATCGCGGTCAACACGCTCAACAACGGCCGCATGTCGATGGGAACGGCCATCGCGGGCGGCATGAAGAGGTTCCTCGAGCTGAGCCTCGAGCACACGGAGGCGCGACACCAGTTCGGCAGGCCGCTCGCCGACTTCGAGATGGTCGGCGACAAGCTCGCCTGGATGACGCGCCAGATCTACGGCATCGAGTCGATGTCGTACCTGACCACCGGCCTCGTCGACCGGGGCGACACCGACTTCGCCCTCGAGTCGGCCATGACCAAGGTCGCCGCCAGCGACACCGGCTGGTACGCGCTGAACCGGGCCGTGCAGCTGCACGGCGGCGAGGCCTACATGGCGGACCATCCGCTGTCGAAGGCGCTGCGCGACTTCCGGATCTTCCCGATCTTCGAGGGGGCAAACGACGTCCTGCGCGCGTTCGTCGCCCTCAACGGCCTGAAGACGCTCAGTGAGGAGTTGCCCGACGTCGCGTCCCTCAGCATCGGCGACCCCGGGCGGGCCCTGGGGGTCCTCGCACCGTACGTCGCCGGCCGCGTGCAGCGCCGCATCAGGCCCGACCGCCCGGTCGGGGTCCACCCGGCGCTCGCGAAGCAGGCCGCAGAGCTGGGCGACCAGGTGTCGCGGCTGCGCGAGCGCACCGAGGGGGCGCTCCGCAAGCACGGCAAGAAGGTGCAGGAGAAGCAGCTCGTGCAGAAGCGCCTCGCCGACGCGGCGAGCGGCGTCTACGCGCAGACGGCCGTGCTCTCGCGGGCCTCGACGGCCCTGCAGGAGGCGCGGGCCGACTCCGAGGCGGAGCGTCACCTGGCCGTCGGCTTCTGCAAGCAGTCCGCCCGCGAGGTGGGGCGCCTGTTGCGGGCCCTCGAGGTGAACGACGACCGGCACACGGCCGACCTCGCCACCGCGACCCGCGCCTCCGGCGGGTACTCCTTCTCGCTCTGACGCTCGCAGCCCGCGTCCGCGAGGGTCGCCGTCGGGGGCGGGCACTAGCGTGGTGTCCGTGCCCGACTCACCCCTCGACGCGTCGCTGGCCGGGGCCCTCGGCGGCCGGACGGCCACCGCGCTGCAGAAGGCCTTCGGCCTGCGCACCGTCGGCGACCTGCTGACGCACTTCCCGCGGCGCTACGCCCGGCGCGGCGAGCTCACGGCCCTCGACCAGCTGCCGCTCGGCGAGTCGGTCACGATCGTCGCGCAGGTGCTCGACGTGCGAGAGCGCACCATGCGCGCCCGCCGTGGGTCGATCCTCGAGGTGCGCATCGGCGACGGGCAGGGCATCCTGACGCTCACCTTCTTCAACCAGGCCTGGCGGGCGAAGGACCTCGTGCCGGGTGCCCGCGGCATCTTCGCGGGCAAGGTCGGCGACTACCGGGGGCTCCGTCAGCTCGCCCACCCCGACTACGAGCTGTTCGACGCCTCGCACGAGGCCGTCGCCGGCGTCGGCGACCAGCAGGCCCAGAGGTGGGCGAAGCAACCGATCCCGATCTACCCGGCCAGCGCCTCCGTGGCCTCGTGGCAGGTGCAGAAGTCGGTCGAGGTCCTGCTCGACGGCCTGCCGCCGATCGACGACGCCGTGCCGGCGTCGGTGCGGGCCGAGCTCGACCTGATGCCGGTGTCCGAGGCCTACGAGCGCATCCACCGTCCCGAGACCGACCGTGACCACCTCACGGCCCGCGACACGTTGCGGTTCGACGAGGCCTACGTGCTGCAGAGCGCGTTGTTGCAGCAACGGGCGCTCGTGCGCCGCTCCGCCGCGACGCCCCGTCGGGCCGCCCCCGACGGCTTGCTGGCGACGTTCGACGCCGCGCTGCCCTTCGAGCGGACGGGCGACCAACGACTCGTGGGTGACGAGATCACCCGCGACCTCGAGGCCGAGGTCCCGATGAACCGCCTCGTCCAGGGCGAGGTCGGCTCGGGCAAGACCCTCGTCGCCCTGCGGGCCATGCTCGCCGTGGCCGAGAGCGGGGGACAGTCTGCCCTGCTCGCCCCCACCGAGGTGCTCGCGGCCCAGCACCTGCGGTCCATCACGGCGACCCTCGGGCCCGACTTGGCCGCCCGGCTGCGACCGACCCTGCTGACCGGCCAGATGACCGTGGCGCAACGCAAGAAGGCGCTGCTGTCGATCGTCAGCGGTCAGGCGCACGTCGTCGTCGGCACGCACGCGTTGATCAGCGAGGCCGTCGAGTTCGTCGACCTCGGGCTCGTGGTCGTCGACGAGCAGCACCGTTTCGGCGTCGACCAGCGCGAGGCCCTGCGCAAGAAGGGGGCCACGCCGCCGCACGTGCTCGTCCTCACCGCCACGCCCATACCCCGGACGGTCGCCATGACGGTGTTCGGCGACCTCGACGTCTCGACCATCGCCGAGCTGCCGAAGGGGCGTCAGGCCATCGAGTCGTTCGTCGTGCCGCTCGCCGACCACCCGACCTGGGGCGGTCGCATCTGGCAGCGCTCGGCCGAGGAGGTCGCGAAGGGGCGACAGGTCTTCGTCGTCTGCCCCGCGATCGACGCGGTGACGGCCGAACCGGGTGACCCGCCCGAGGTCGACGCGGCGTCCGGCGACGATCCGCCCGGAGGAGGCGCGTCCGAGGCGCCGGCACCCGAACGGGCCAGCGTCGAGGGGGTCATGGCCCGGGTGCCCACGATCCCGGTGCTGCAGGGCCTGCGCGTCGAACCGCTGCACGGCCGCATGTCGTCCGACCAGAAGGACGACGTCATGCGCCGGTTCGCCGCCGGTGACATCGACGTGCTCGTGGCCACCACGGTCATCGAGGTCGGGGTCGACGTGCCGAACGCCTCGACCATGGTCGTGCTCGACGCCGACCGGTTCGGCGTCTCTCAGCTGCACCAGCTGCGGGGTCGCGTCGGGCGAGGCGGCCACCCGGGGCTCTGCCTGCTCGTCACCCACGCCGAGGCCGAGACGGTGGCGCGCGAGCGGGTCGACGCGGTCGCGGCGACGCTCGACGGCTTCGAGCTCGCCCAGGTCGACCTCGACCTCCGCCGCGAGGGCGACGTGTTGGGCAACCTCCAGTCGGGCGGGCGCTCCTCGTTGCGCCTGCTGCGGGTCGCCCGCGACGGCGACCTCATCGGGCTCGCACGAGAGCACGCGGCCGAGGTGCTCGAGGCCGATCCCCGCCTCGTCGACCATCCCGCGCTCGCCGCGGCCATCGCCCGGCGACTGGACGACCGTGGTCGCGAGGCGATGGGCAAGAACTGAGCCTGCCGACGATGCGTGACGCGTCCTCGACGGTGGGTCCGCCCTGGGTGTGCGTCCGGGGTCGGCGGGATACAGTGACCGGATGAGCAGGATCGCCGTCGTCCCGGGTTCGTTCGATCCCGTGACCCTCGGTCACGTCGACGTGATCGCCCGGGCCGCCAACATCTTCGACGAGGTCCACGTCCTCGTGGTGCACAACCCCGAGAAGAGCGCCCTGCTGCCCTTGGCGCAGCGCGTCTCTCTGCTCGGCGACTCGCTGCGCGCCGCGGGTCTGCCCGACACCGTCACCGTGCACAGCTGGAGCGTCGGGCTGCTGGTCGACTACTGCACCGAGGTCGGCGCCAGCGTGCTCGTCAAGGGCATCCGCTCGCAGGTCGACGTCGCGTACGAGACCCCGATGGCGATCATGAACCGCAGCCTCGCCGGCGTCGAGACCGTGTTCCTGCTGCCCGACCCCGCCCACGCGCACGTCTCGAGTTCGCTGGTCCGGCAGGTCGCGTCCCTCGGCGGCGACGTGTCTCCGTACGTGCCCGAGGCCGTCGCCGCGTACCTCAGCACCACCTGACCCCGACCGACCCGACCGAGGACGACGCGATGACCACGACCAACGACCCGACCGTCGACCCTGCCGTCCGAGCCGGGTCCGAGATGTCGCTCGACGAGGTCCAGCGGCGGGCCCGCGGCATCCTCGAGGCCGTCGCCACCGTCATCGACGGCAAGGACGGCGCGATCTCGACGGCCCTCACCGTGCTGCTCGCCGAGGGGCACCTGCTCATCGAGGACGTCCCCGGGGTCGGCAAGACCCAGCTCGCCCGCGCCCTCGCCAAGGCCGTCGACGCGACGGTCACGCGCATCCAGTTCACCCCCGACCTCCTGCCGAGCGACATCACGGGCGTGTCGGTCTACGACCGGCAGAGCGGCGGGTTCGAGTTCAAGCCCGGCCCCGTGTTCGCGAACGTCGTCATCGGCGACGAGATCAACCGCGCTTCGCCCAAGACGCAGTCGGCCCTGCTCGAGAGCCTCGAGGAGCGCCAGGTGACGGTCGACGGCACCACCCACCCGCTGCCGTCGCCGTTCCTCGTCGTGGCGACGCAGAACCCGGTCGAGATGGAGGGCACCTACAACCTGCCCGAGGCCCAGCGCGACCGGTTCATGGCCCGCATCTCGCTGGGCTACCCGGACGCCCGCAGCGAGTTGCGCATGTTGCAGCAGCGCGAGCGCGTCAGCCCCCTCGACACCCTGCGCCCGCTCGTCTCCCTCGACGAGCTCACCCGCATGATCGCCGCCGTGCGCACCGTCTACACGGCCGAGGCCGTCGAGGAGTACGCCGTCCGCATCGTCCAGGCGACGCGGGTGCACCCCGACGTGCGCCTCGGGGCGAGCCCCCGGGCGACGCTGCAGCTGATGCGGGCCGCCAAGTCGTGGGCCGCCCTCAACGGTCGCGGCTACGTCGTCCCCGACGACGTCGACGCCCTCAGCGGCCCCGTCCTCGGGCACCGGGTCATCCTCGCCGGTCGGGCGGGGGCCGGGGCGGTCTCGGCCGCGTACGACGTCGTCGCCGACGTCGTCGAACGGACGGCCGTGCCGCTCGGCGACCCGGCCGACGCCCGCTGACCGTGAAGCGGGGTGGGGTCCCCAGGCCGACCGGCCGTGGTGTCGGCGTGCTCGCCGCCGGGGTGCTCGTCGTGCTCGTCGGGTGGCTGCTGCAGGCCCCGGCGCTCGTCTTCGCCGGCACCACCCTCGTCGTGCTGATCGTCGCCGTCACGGTGTCGCTGCTCTTCCGGACGGCCGACGTCCGGGTCGCCCGCCGGTTCTCGCCCGACCGCGGCGTGGCCGGGTGGTCCGCCGTCGAGACGGTGTCGGTCCTGCCCCGCGGGGGCCGGACGTCCGGCACGGTGCGCGTGCGCGAGCAGCTGCCGTTCGGGCGGCTGGGCGACTCCGAGGCCGCGGCCGTCCTGCTCGTGCCGGGGCGCGCCTCCTCGGCGGTCTTCCGTCACCACGACCTGCCGCGCGGACGCCACCGCATCGGACCGCTGCACGTGGACCTCGTCGAGTCGTACGGCGTCGCCCGACGTCGCGTCGTGGCGGACGGCGCGGCCGAGTTCGTCGTCGTGCCCGAGGTCGTCGAGGTCGGGCTCGGTCGGGAGTCCCGGGCGCTCGGCGACGGGTCGAGGCGGCAGCGCGAGCACAGCCTGGCCGGCGGTGAGGACGACCCGGTCACCCGCGAGTACCGCCGGGGCGACCCGATGCGGCGCGTGCACTGGAAGGCCACGGCCCGCCACGGTGAACTCATGGTCCGTCAAGAAGAGCAGCACGGCCTGCCGAGCGCCCGCGTGGTCATCGCGGTCGCCGCCGAGGGCTGGTCGGACGCCCGGCCGACGGTGCCGCCGTCGACCGGCCGCCGGTCCGGCCCGGCGGCACCGGCGATCCCGCTCGTCAGCGACGCCTTCGAGTGGGCGGTGTCGTTCGCGGCGACGGTCGCGGTCGAGGTCGGTCACGCGGGGTCGCTCACCGTGCTCGCGACACCCGGCGGGTCGCTCGTCGCCCGGCACGACCCCGACTCGACCACGGCGTTCCTCGACGACCTCGCCGACCTCCGGTTGGACGACGACCTCGGCGCGCCCGCGCCCACCCCGTCGCCGCGTGAACCCGTGGTCGCCGTGGTGTCCGGGCTCCGCCGACTCGAACTCGACCTGCTCGTCGCCTCGCGGGCCGTCGGGTCGTCGGCCGTGGCCGTCGTCGTGACACCCGCCCTGCCGCTCGGTGCCGGTCTCACCTCCCGTCCCGCGCGGGACGTCGAGGGCACCGACCGGGCGGACGGTCGCGTCCTGGGCCCCGACGAGGTGGCCGGTGCCCTGGTGGACGCCGGGTGGCGGGTCGTCGAAGCCGACTCGAGTGACGACGTCGGGCGACTGATCGCCGGCGCGGGGGTGCTCGATGACTGACCCGACGCCTCGCGTGGGCTTCTTCGGGGCGGAGCCGGGGGCCACGACGCGGTGGCAGACCTCGGTGCTGCTCTGGCTCGTGCTCGTCCTCTCGCTGGCCAGCCTGCACCCCGTGTTCGTCGGGGTCGGCTGGTGGGTGGCCGGTGCCGTCGTCTCGGGTGTCGTCCTCGGTGCGTCGCTGACCCTGCGGTCCCTGGGGGCCGCGTCCTGGGTGGGCGTCGTCGTCGGCGCCGTCGCGGGGGCCCTCGTCACGACGGCCTTCGCCTCGGGGGGCACGGCCCTGCTGGGCGTCGTGCCGACGGGGGCGACCTTCGCGCGCCTCCCCGAGCTGTCGGCGCAGGCGAACGCCGCCATCGTCGACGGGTCGGCGCCGGTCGAGGTGAACGACGGCCTGCTCGTCACCGTGGCCGTCTCGGTCCTCGTCGTCGCCGTGGTCACCGACCTGCTGTCCAGCGTCGGCCAGTTGACCGTGACGACCGGGCTGTTCCCCGCGCTGGTGCTGGCCGTGCCGACCTTCGTGCCGAACGTCGCCACGAGCTGGCCGTGGGTCGTCGCGACGGTGCTGGCCTACCTGGTGCTGCTGATGGTGTCGACCGGTCGACAGCCGTCGCGGGCGGGCCTCGTCGGCGCCGCGGCGTCGGTGGCGGTCGCCGGCCTGCTGACCGCGGTCGTCCCGCTGTCGGGCGTGGCGCCGCTGACCGGGTCGGGCACCGGCACGGGCCTCGCCACCGGGGTGAACCCGATCATCGACCTCGGCGACGACCTCCGGCGTGGCGCGCCGGTGACGGTCCTGTCGTACCGCACCGACGACGCGCAGGGCCAGTACCTGAAGCTCGTCGACCTCGTCGACTTCTCGGGCCGGTCCTGGAGCCCCGCCGACGTCCAGCTCGATCCGCTGAACACCCTCGACGCCCTGCCGGACGCCCCGGGCATCGACCCGGGCACCGCCCGACGGGAGGTCACCACCGACGTGACCGTCGGGGCGCTGCGCAGCCCGTACCTGCCGGTGCCCGTCCCGCCCACGAGCATCGAGGGCCTGGACGACCAGTGGCGGTTCGTCGACGAGAGCGGCGTCACGGTCCGCAGCGACTCCGAGGGCACCCAGGGGCTCGAGTACCAGGTGACGAGTCGTCCGGTCGACCCCAGCCCCGAGCAGGTCGTCGCCTCGCTCGACGACTCCGGGCCCGACATGTCGGCCTACCTCTCGGTCGACGAGGTCCCGCAGGCCGTCACCGACCTCGCCGCCCAGGTGACCACGGGTGCCGCCAACCCGTTCGACGCCGCCGTCGAGCTGCAGGACTACTTCCGTGACGGCGACTTCACCTATTCCGAGGACACGCCCGTCGACCGCGGCTACGACGGCAGCGGTCTCGACGCGATCGAGACCTTCCTGCAGGTGAAGAGCGGCTACTGCGTGCACTTCGCCTCGGCCATGGCCGTGATGGCGCGCACGCTCGGCATCCCGTCGCGCGTGGCCGTCGGGTTCCTGCCCGGGGACCTCCAGGGGGTCGGCGACGACGCGGCCTTCCAGGTCAGCAGCGACGACCTGCACACCTGGCCCGAGCTGTACTTCGCCGGCCTCGGCTGGGTGCCGTTCGAGCCGACCGTGGGGCTCGGCGCCCCCCAGCAGTACCTCCAGCAGACCGGCGTCGAGCCGAGCGACGTCCCCTCGGACGACGCCAGCACGGCTCCCGACGCCAGCACGGGTCCCTCGGCGACGACGGCCCCGACGACGGCGGCCCCCGGCACGAGCGCCACCCCGACGTCGGGGGCCGCCGGCTCGGGTGCCGGCGTCGGGCCGGTCCCGGCCGTCGGGCTCTCGGTGCTCGCCGCCCTGCTGCTCGCGGGCCTGGTCGTGCCCTCCGGCCTGCGTGCCGGTCGCCGACGCCGACGGCTGTCCGCCGCGCCTCCCGACCTGGCGCTGCACGCCTGGCACGAGGTGGTCGACACGGCCCGAGACCTCGGCGTGCCCGTGACGTCGGGGCTCACGCCGCCGGCCGTCGCCGACCTGCTGCTCCGACGGCTGGGGCAGGTCGACGCCGCCCCGGCGGGCGACGCCGCTGCGGCACCGGCGTCCGGCCGGGCGTCGAGGGCGCAGGAGGCGCGGGTCGCGACGACCGCGCTGCTGGACGCCCTGCAGGCGGAGCGCTTCGGGGCCGAGCCGGCGGCGCGCCGGGTGCAGGTGGACGCGCGTCGCGTGATCGACGGGCTCCGCGCCTCCTCGTCCCTCGGGGAGCGGGTCGCGGCGACGATCGCCCCCCGGTCGCTCGTCGGCGGCACGGAGGCGACGTCCGGTTCGACGGCGTAAACTCCCTCTCCGTGCCTCATTTCACCAAGACCCCTTACACCGTGCCGGTGTTCGACCTCGTGCACCGTCCGGGCGAGATGCGCGAGCACCAGCTCGAGGTCGTCGTGCCCGAGAAGCTCGGCGAGGGCCAGATCGCGGTGCCGAAGGGTGCCGAGCTCGAGCTCGACGTCAAGCTCGAGGGGCTGCACGACGGCATCCTGGTGTCCGCCCACGTGTCGGGCACGGCCGTCGGCGAGTGCAGCCGCTGCCTGCGCGACATCGCCGAGCCGGTCGAAGTCGATTTCGCCGAGCTTTTCGCGTACGATGTCGACGAAGCTTTTGACTATCAGGTTCAAGACGATCACGTGGATCTTGAACCAGTGGTCAGAGACGCAGTGGTTCTGTCACTGCCCTTCCAGCCGGTCTGTCGGCCGGATTGTCCGGGCCTCGACCCCGAAACGGGCGAGCGCGTGGACGACATCCCCGACTACCAGCCCCGCGAGATCGTCGACCCCCGCTGGTCGGCCCTGGCAGGGTTCCAGGCTGAATCGGCACCCGCCGACGGCACGTCACAGAGCGCAGGTCGAGACGACCCGCACTCGCCCGACGCGCAGCACTGAACACCACCGCGTCACCCACCACCGTCAGACCCAGGCACCCGTGAGGGCGCCGACAGAGAGAAGAGAAACCCATGGCCGTCCCGAAGCGCAAACAGTCACGCTCGAACACGCACGCTCGTCGTTCGCAGTGGAAGGCCACGCCGGTCCAGCTCGTCAAGACGATCGAGAACGGCAAGGTCACCTACAGCCTCCCGCACCGTGCCAAGGTCGTCGAAGACAGCGCCGGCACCGCCCTGTACATGGAGTACAAGGGCCGCAAGGTCGCCGACGTCTGATCACCGACGTGAACCCGTCCACCCCCGCGGTGAGCGCATGAGTCAGCCCGAGTCGAGCCCTGGTGCCGACCGGGCTGTTCTCTTGTCCCGACTGCAGATCGAGCTGAGCGACGACCTCATCGACCAGGCTCTCACCCACCGGTCGTACTCGTACGAGCACGGCGGCGTGGGCAACAACGAGCGCCTCGAGTTCCTCGGCGACTCGATCCTCGGGCAGGCCGTCACGGTCATGCTGTTCACCGAGAACCCCGACCTCGACGAGGGTGACCTCGCCAAGCGTCGGGCGAGCCTGGTGAGCACCGTGGCCCTGGCCGAGGTGGCCCGCATCGTGGGGCTCGGCCCGCACCTCCGGCTCGGCCGCGGCGAAGAGCTGACGGGCGGACGCGACAAGCACTCGATCCTCGCCGACACCGTCGAGGCGATCATCGGTGCGACGTACCTCGAGGCCGGGGGCGAGGCCGCGACCGCGTTGGTGCTGCGGCTCGTCGCGCCGCTGCTCGTCGACCCCGACCGCTTCGGCGCCGCGATGGACCCCAAGACCAGCCTGCAAGAGCTCGCCGCCGCCCTCGGGCGCGGCATGCCGTCGTACTCGGTGACCGACAGCGGGCCCGACCACGACAAGCGGTTCCACGCCGTCGTCGCCCTGGGTGACGAGCAGGGCGTCGCCGAGGGGTCGGGCAGCAGCAAGAAGCAGGCCGAGATGGCCGCGGCCCTCGAGGCCTGGACGACGCTGAACGCCTCGGCCGCCGGGGTGGCCGCCGCCCGCCGGGCCGCCGCGACCTCCGACTGACCGTGCCCGAACTCCCCGAGGTCGAGGTCGTCCGTGCCGGGCTCCACCCGGTCGTGGCCGGCGCCGTGGTGTCAGCCGTCGACGTGCTCGACCAGCGGTCGCTCAAACGGCATCGGGGCCCGAGCGACGACTTCGTCGACCGGCTCGTCGGCGGCACGATCGACTCCGCCGTCCGACGGGGCAAGTTCCTCTGGTTCCCGTTCGAGCCGGCCGAGCCGCACGAGCATCCTCTGGCGCTCGTGGCGCACCTCGGCATGAGCGGGCAGGTGCTGCTCCGCAGTCGCGACGCCGACCCCGACCGCCTGATGCGCATCCGCCTCGACGTCGAGAGCCCGTCCCACGGGGCCGTGCGCCTCGCCTTCGTCGACCAGCGCATCTTCGGCTCGATGGCCCTCGACGAGACGGTGCCCACCCTCGACGGGCGGGCTGCGGGGTTCGCCGGCGCGCGCCTCCTGGGCTCCGAGGCCGACGCCGAGGCCGTGTCGGTGTCCGACGGTCGGGCCCCAGGGCGCGCGACGCCCGCACCCGACGTCGCCGGGACCGACGACGACCCGGCCGCCTGGGTGCGCCGCGTCCCGCAGCAGGTGTCGCACATCGCACGCGACCCCCTCGACCCGGTCTTCGACGAGCCCCGGGTGCTCACGCGGCTGCTGGCCCGTCGCACCGGCGTCAAGCGGGCACTGCTCGACCAGGGCCTGCTCAGCGGCGTGGGCAACATCTACGCCGACGAGAGCCTCTGGGCCGCACGCGTCCACCCCGAGCAGCCGACCGAGACGTTCTCGACGGCCCGGGCGCGGGTGTTGCTGGCCGAGATCCGGGTCGTGCTGCTCAAGGCGCTCGGCGAAGGGGGCACGAGCTTCGACGCCCAGTACGTCAACGTGAACGGCCAGTCGGGCTACTTCAGCCACAGCCTCGCCGCCTACGGGCAGCAGGGGCGCCCGTGCCCGCGATGCGGCACCCCGATCGTGCGCGAGGCCTTCATGAACCGGTCCAGCCACTTCTGCCCCCGCTGTCAGAGGGTCCGCACGAGCTGACCCGCGGTGCCGTCGGTGCCGCCCGCCTCCCCGGTCGACGGGCCACCCGCCCGTATCCTTGAGCGCGGGTCACCACCCGTCACGAGTCCCGAGGAGGCGCGGCGCATGCACCTGAAGAGCCTCACGCTCAAGGGCTTCAAGTCGTTCGCCTCGGCGACCACGTTCGCCTTCGAGCCGGGCGTCACCTGCGTGGTGGGCCCCAACGGCTCGGGCAAGAGCAACGTGGTCGACGCCCTGGCGTGGGTGATGGGCGAGCAGGGGGCGAAGAACCTGCGCGGCGGCAAGATGGAGGACGTCATCTTCGCCGGCACCTCGACGCGCGGCCCGCTCGGCCGCGCGCAGGTCGTCCTCACGATCGACAACTCCGACGGGGCCCTGCCGATCGACTACGCCGAGGTGACGATCAGCCGCACGCTCTTCCGCAACGGGGGCAGCGAGTACGCCATCAACGGCGAGGGCTGTCGTCTGCTCGACGTGCAAGAGCTGCTCAGCGACTCCGGTCTCGGCCGCGAGATGCACGTGATCGTGGGCCAGGGGCAGCTCGACGCGGTGCTGCACGCCACCCCGGAGGACCGCCGGGGTTTCGTCGAAGAGGCCGCGGGCATCCTCAAGCACCGGCGTCGCAAGGAGAAGACCCTCCGCAAGCTCGACGCGATGCAGACCAACCTCACGCGCCTGAGCGACCTCGCGGGCGAGATCCGTCGCCAGCTCAAGCCCCTCGGTCGTCAGGCCGAGATCGCCCGCGAGGCGCAGACCATCGCCGCGGTCGTCCGCGACGCCCGGGCCCGCCTGCTGGCCGACGAGGTCGTCGCCCTGCGTGCCTCGCTGACCGCTCGGACGAGCACCGAGTCCGAGCGCAAGAGCGAACGCGACGTCCTGCACGAACGGCTCGACCAGGCCAAGCAGCGCGAGCAGCGACTCGAGCAGGCCATGGTCGGCGACGCCGTCGACGAGGCCCGCCGGGTGGCCTTCGGGCTCGAGTCGGTGCACGAACGCCTCCGCAGCCTGTCGAGCCTGGCGCAGCAGCGACTGCAGCTGCTCGCCCAGCAGGCGGAGCAGCCCGCGGTGGCGACGACCGTGAGCTCGGGCATGGTCGCCGACGCGCGCGACGAGGCCGAGCGTCTGCGCGGGGACGTCTCGCAGGCCGAGTCCGCGGTCGGTGCGGCGGGCGCCGAGCTGGCGACGGCCCGTGCCTCGCTCGACGCCCTCGACGTCGAGATCCAGGCGCAGGCCGTCCTCGTCTCGCAGCACGACCTCGACGCGACGAGGCTGCGGGGGGCGCTCGACACCGCGCGCTCGGGGCTCGCGGCCGTGCGTGGTGAGCAGCTGCGGCAGCGTGCCGCGCTCGAGGCCGCCGAGGCGCGTCGCGACGCCGGACGCGTCGAGTACGCCGAGCTCGAGCGGCGGTCGCCGCGCGTCGAGGGCGACGGGGTCGACCACGCGGCCGTCCAGGCCGAGGCAGAGGCCGAGGTGACGGCCCTCTCGGCCAGCGTCGACGAGCGGCGCGACCGGTTGCACGTCGCCGAGCGCGAGCGCGACGCCCTCGCGGCCCGACGCAGCGCGCTGTCGCTGGCCCTCGACCAGGACGACGCCACGGCCGCGCTCGCGTCCGCGGGCCGTCCGGGCATCCGTGGCCTGGTCGCCGAGCACGTCCAGGTGCGGCCCGGCTACGAGGCCGCGATCGCCGCGGCGCTCGGCAGCATCGTCGACTCGGTGCTGGCCGACGACGTCGAGGCCGCGGCCGGCGCCGTCGCGCACGCCACCGAGGCCCGGCTCGGGCGGGTCGAGGTCGTCGTGGCCGAGCCCGAGCGCCCCCTGGCGACGCTCGACGTCGAGCTCCCGACCGGAGCCGTCGCCGCCACGACCGTCGTCACCGCGCCTCCCGGGGTGCTCGGCCTGTTGGCCGCCACCGTCGTGGCCGACGACCTCGCGGTCGCCCGCTCGGCCTGGCGCGCCCTCGCCGGCCACCCCGTGCCGGTCACCGTCATCACGCGCGTCGGCGAGGTGCTGACCGACTACGTGCTGCGGGGCGGGTCCGGTGCCGGACGATCGCGTCTCGAGCTCGTCGCCGAGCGCGACGCGGCCGCCGAGCGCCTGACCGGGGTCGCCACCGAGATCGAGCGGCTCGCCCCCGAACTCGCCGACGTCCGCGGTCGACTCGCCGCGACGCGTGCCCGCGCGAAGGAGGCGGCGGCCGCCGCCCGCGACGAGGAGGCGCGGGTCACCGCCCACGGGCAGCAGCTCGGTCGCCTCCGTGCCCGGGTCGAGGCGGCCGAGGCCGAGGTCGACCGTCTCTCGACCGCGCTCGACGCGTCGTCCGAGGCCGTCGACGCGGCGGTCCGAGGCGTCGACGCGGCTGAGGCGGCCCACGACGAGCACGCCGCCCGTCCTCGCCCGCTGCTCGACGCGTCGGCGCGGGACGGCCTGCTGGCCGAGGTCGAGGCCGCGCGGGCGGTCGAGACCGAGCGCCGCATCGCCCTCGAGACCGTGCGCGAACGGGTCCGGGCCGAGATCGCCCGTGCCGAGGCCCTCCAGCGTCAGCTCGACGACCAACGGGCGGCCGCCGAACGCCAGGCCCGGCAGGTGGTCGAACGGCAGCGGCAGATGGCCGCCACGTCGTCGGTGCTCGAGGCGCTGCCGCCCGTCCTCGACGCGGTGGCGCGGTCGGTGGCCGAGGCCCGGGCGGTGCTCGCCGAGGCCGAGGCCGCCCGGGCCGAGCAGAACGCCGAGCTGCAGGCGCTGCGTCGGGACGAGCGCGAGCTGCGCGACCGGCTCGGCACCGTGACCGAGAGCGTGCACGGCCTCGAGATGGAGATCTACGAGACGAGGTTGCACCTGTCTGGGCTGCTCGAGCGGGCAGGCTCCGAGCTCGGTCTCGACGAGGACGTCCTCGTGGCCGAGTACGGTCCGCACGTCCCCGTGCCGAGCGACGACGACGTCGTGGCCCGGCCGTCCGTCGACGACGAGGTCGACCTGGTCGACGTCGACGCGGCCGGCGACGCGGACGGGGCGGGGGAGCCCGCCGACCGTGCGGGCGAGGCGGGGGACGACCCCGACGACGCACGCGTCCCGGGGGCGGATGCCGCGCCTCCCCGGGGCGTGCCCTTCGACCGGACGGCTCAGCAGCGTCGCCTGGCCGTGGCCGAGAAGAAGCTCGCGCAGCTCGGCCGGGTCAACCCGCTCGCCCTGGAAGAGTTCGCGGCGCTCGAACAGCGACACCTCTTCCTCACCGAGCAGCTGACCGACCTGACGAGCACCCGGAGGGACCTCCTGACGATCATCGACGAGATCGACGACAAGATGCAGACCGTCTTCGCCAGTGCCTTCGCGGACACGCAGGCCGCCTTCGACCGGGTGTTCCCGATCCTCTTCCCGGGCGGCAGCGGCTCGTTGCACCTGACCGACCCCGACGACCTGCTCGCGACCGGCATCGAGGTGACCGTGAGGCCGGCCGGCAAGAAGATCGAACGGCTCTCGCTGCTCTCGGGCGGCGAGCGGTCGCTGGCCGCCGTCGCGTTGCTCATCGCGATCTTCAAGGCCCGGCCGAGCCCGTTCTACATCATGGACGAGGTCGAGGCGGCGCTCGACGACGCGAACCTCGGCCGCCTGCTGACGATCTTCCAGGACCTCCGCGAGTCCAGCCAGCTCATCGTCATCACGCACCAGAAACGCACGATGGAGATCGCCGACGCCCTCTACGGCGTCTCGATGCGGCAGGACGGCGTCAGCGCCGTCGTCGGCCAGCGCGTCGTCGCCGAGCGCGGCACCGCCGCCCCGGCCCCGGCCTGACCGGCCCTGCCTCGGCCCGACCGGCCCCGCCCGGCCCGCCGGCCGCCCGCCCGACCCGGTACGGACGAAGGAGGCGCGACCTGCGTGGCCGCGCCTCCTCCGTCGTCGCCGGGCCCCGTGGGGCACCGTGGGGTCAGTCGATCGGCGTGTCGACGACCCCGCCGTTGATGCTCAGCACGCGCCAGGAGCTGCCGTCCCATTCGACGGTGTTCGCGGCGGCGTTCTCGATGTGCGGAACCTCGCGGCCGAGGATCTCGGAGAGGGTGAAGCGGATGATCGTGCCGTGGCAGACGACGACGATGTGGGCGTCGTCCCCGTCGAGGGGCAGTCGGGTGTCGCGGATCATCTCGAGCGCGCCGATGCCGCGGGCGGCGACCGACTCGCGGGGCTCGATGTCGGGGTAGTCGGCGTTGGGCTCGTCGGGGATGGGTGACTCGGGGGTGCGACCCTCGTGCGAGGCGTAGTCGCGCTCGATCAGTTCGTCGTAGGCGTCACCCAGCTCGATGCCGAGCTCACCCGCGATGATCTCTGCGGTCTCGCGGGCCCGGCCGAGCGGTGACGAGACGATGGCGCTCCACTCGACGCCGGCCAGCAGGCGTGCCGCCTCGAGGGCCTGACCGCGCCCCGTGTCGTTGAGGGGGATGTCGGACGAGCCCTGCAGCTTGTCGGCGCGGTTCCAGTCGGTCTGGCCGTGGCGGATGAGTTCGAGGCGCATCGAGGTGTTCCGTTCAGTGGTGCGGTCGCGGGCGTGCCGCGGGGGAGTGGAGGGCGGGATGACGACGGGCGGCCCGGGGTGGGGCCGCCCGTGGGGTGGTCAGTGGTCGCGGTCGGTGGTCTCCGTGACGCCGGCCTTCGCCCGCGCGTCGCGGCGCGTCTTGGCGAGGCTGGCGACGGTCGCGACGGCGATCACCAGCACGATGAAGCCGAGCGAGAACCAGATCGGGATCTCGGGAATCCAGGTGATCGGCTCACCGCCGTTGATGAACGGCACCTCGTTGACGTGCAGGGCGTGGAACAGCAGCTTGACGCCGATGAAGGCGAGGATGACCGCGAGGCCCTGGGCCAGGTAGACGAGGCGCTCGAGCAGGCCCGAGATCAAGAAGTAGAGCTGGCGCAGGCCGAGTAGCGAGAACGCGTTGGCCGTGAACACGATGTACGCCTCTTGCGTGAGGCCGAAGATCGCCGGGATCGAGTCGAGGGCGAAGAGGACGTCGGTCAGGCCGATGGCGACCATGACGAGGAAGAGCGGGGTGAAGAGGCGCTTGCCGTCGACCTTCGTCGTCAGCTTCTGGCCGTCGTAGTCCGTCGAGGTCGGGATGACGCGGCGCAGGGCGCGGATGAGCTTGCTGTCGGCCTCGTCCTTCTCGTCGTCGCCGTGGCCGCCCTTGACCTGGCTGTAGGCGAGCCAGAACAGCAGGATGCCGAACAGGTAGAAGACCCACGAGAAGTTCTCGATGATGACGACGCCCGCGGCGATGAAGAGACCACGCGACAGCAGGGCGATGGCGATGCCGACCAGCAGCACCTTCTGCTGGTAGATGCGGGGCACCGCGAAGCTGGTCATGATGATCAGGAAGACGAACAGGTTGTCGACCGAGAGGGCCTTCTCGGTGATGTAGCCGGCGAAGTACTCACCGCCGAAGGTCCAGTTCGAGAAGACGCCGACGCCGACGCCGAACAGGATGGCGATGCCGATGTAGACGCACGACCAGATCGCCGACTCGCGGATCGTCGGCTCGTGGGGCGTGCGCACGTGGCTGAAGAAGTCGAAGAACAGCAGGCCGATGATGCCGGCGATGGTGATCGCCCAGGTCAGGAAATGGACGTCCATGTGTGTACCTCCAGTACGCAACGGGTACCGAAGGTCTCCTCCACTCGCGTCGCGTCCTGATCAGGACGGCTGCGAACCGGTGCACCGGGTCGAGATCGGTCTCTTCCGTATTGACGACGCCACCGCGCGGGAGTACTCCCCTTCAACCCGGCGAGCTTACAGCCTCTGCACGTCCGCGGTCTCGCGCGGGGCCGAATAAGCTGGCGCGCATGGCTTCCCCCTGGTCCCTCTCCGGTGCCCTCCGTGGCATGTTCGCCAAGAAGACGATCGACGAGACGACGTGGGACGACCTCGAGGCGGCCCTGATCGGCGCCGACTTCGGCCCCGACGTCACCGAGCAGATCATCGACGACCTGCAGGCGAAGGTGCAGCGCTACTCGACCACCGACCCGGCCGACCTCAAGCGCATGCTGCGCGAGACCCTCGAAGAGCGCCTGTCGAAGCTCGACTCGACCCTCAAGCTCAGCGCCCGTCCCGCCGTGGTCCTGATGGTCGGCGTCAACGGCGTCGGCAAGACGACGACGATCGGCAAGTTCGCGAAGTTCCTGCGCAACTACGACCGCTCGGTGGTCGTGGGGGCGGCCGACACCTTCCGCGCGGCGGCCGTCGAGCAGGTCGCGACCTGGGCCGACCGTGCCGGGGCGCGCATCGTCCGCCCGCAGCAGCAGGGGCAGGACCCCGCGTCGGTGGCGTTCCAGACGGTCGAGCTCGCCATGCGCGAGGGCATCGAGATCGTCCTGATCGACACGGCCGGGCGCCTGCAGACCAAGTCGGGCCTGATGGACGAGCTCGGCAAGATCAAGCGCGTCGTCGAGAAGCAGACCGAGATCGCCGAGGTGCTGCTCGTGCTCGACGCGACCACCGGCCAGAACGGCCTGGCCCAGGCCCAGGCCTTCATCGAGCACGCGGGGGTCACCGGACTCGTCCTCACGAAGCTCGACGGATCGGCCCGTGGCGGGTTCGTCCTCGCCGTGCAAGAGCAGACCGGCATCCCGATCAAGCTCGTCGGGCAAGGCGAGGGCATCGGCGACCTCACCGGTTTCACGCCGCACGTGTTCGTGCAGAACCTGATCGCGTAGCGACCGGGGTCGTGTCACACGGCCTGGCGCCCGGCTCCCGCCTCGAGCAGGTGTCGCAGCGCCTCGGGCACGACGCCGCCGCGAGCCTCGGTCGCCCGTGCCCACAGCCGGCCCGCCCGGTACGACGACCGGACGAGCGGCCCGGCGAGCACGCCGCTGAAGCCCATGTCCTCGGCGATCTCGCGGAAGTCGACGAACTCGTCGGGGTGCACCCACCGTGCGACCGGCAGGTGCCGGGGGCTGGGGCGTAGGTACTGGGTCAGCGTGACGACGTCGGTGTGCGCCTCCCGGAGGCGTTCGAGGGCGTCGATCACCTCGTCGCGCTCCTCGCCCATGCCGAGGATGAGGTTCGACTTCGTCACGAGGCCGGCGTCGTGCCCCTGCGTGATGACGTCGAGCGACCGCTCGAAGGTGAACGCGGGGCGGATGCGCTTGAAGATGCGCGGCACGGTCTCGACGTTGTGGGCGAACACCTCGGGGCGGGCGGCGAACACCTGCCCCAGTCTCTCGGAGACGCCGTTGAAGTCGGGCACGAGGATCTCGACGCCGGTGCCCGGGTTGAGCTCGTGGATGCGGCGGATGGTCTCGGCGTACAGCCACGCGCCTCCGTCGTCGAGGTCGTCGCGTGCGACGCCCGTGACGGTCGCGTAGCGAAGCCCCATCTCACGCACCGATTCGGCGACCGAGAGCGGCTCGCGACGGTCGACCGGGCTCGGCCGGCCGGTGTCGATCTGGCAGAAGTCGCACCGGCGGGTGCACTGCGAGCCGCCGATCAAGAAGGTGGCCTCGCGGTCCTCCCAGCACTCGAAGATGTTCGGGCAGCCGGCCTCCTGGCACACGGTGTGCAGCTTCTTGCCGACGACGAGGTCGGTCAGGGCGCGGTACTCGGGGCCCTGCCGTGCGGTCGTCTTGATCCAGGTCGGCTTCTTCTCGATCGGGGTCTCGGCGTTGCGGGCCTCGACGCGCAGCAGGCGTCGGCCCTCGGGTGCGGTCGTCGTCATCGGTGGGCTCCCACGGGGTCGGGTCGGGCCGGCGTGCGACCGGCGGTCTCGATGCTGGTCAGGTAGGCGGTCAGGGCGGTCTCGAGGGCGTCCGCGACGTCGGTGACGGCCACGTGCCTCCCGGAGGCGCGGCTGAGGCTCGTCACGCCGGCGTCGGTGATGCCGCAGGGCACGATCTGGTCGAAGGCCGCGAGGTCGGCGTCGCAGGTGAGGGCGACGCCGTGCATCGTGACCCCCTCGGCGACCCGCACGCCGACCGCGCCGACCTTCTCGTCCGCGAGCGGGCCCCGCACCCAGGCGCCGCTGCGCCCGGCGACGCGGACCGCCGGCACGCCCACGCCCGCGCACACGTCGATCAGGCAGGACTCGAGCGCCCGGACGTGCGCGACGACGTCGAGCGGCTCGGGCAGGCGCACGATCGGGTACGCCACCAACTGGCCGGGGCCGTGCCAGGTGATGCGTCCGCCGCGGTCGACCGGGACGACGGGGGAGCCGTCGCGGGGCAGGTCCTCCGGTCGCGTGCGCGTGCCGGCCGTGTAGACCGACGGGTGCTGACAGAGGACGAGGGCCGAGTCGAGTCGACCGGCCACGACCTCGGCGTGGAGCTCGCGTTGCAGGCGCCAGCCTTCGCCGTACTCGAGCGGTGGGCCCGTGACGCCCAGGCGTCGGGTCGTGGTCATGCCCCGAGGGTAACCTCATTGATGCACTCGGTACAACAAAGCCACGGCGAGGAGGCGCGGCTCGGCAGCGCAGGAGGCCGGGGGTCGGTTAAGATGGGCGCACCATGGCCACTTTTGGAACCCTCTCCGACCGCCTCGCGGAAACGTTCAAGAACCTCCGCAACAAGGGCAAGCTGAGCCCCGCCGACGTCGACGGCACCGTGCGCGAGATCCGTCGCGCCCTGCTCGACGCGGACGTCGCGTTCGACGTCGTCAAGGCGTTCACGAACACGGTGCGCGACCGCGCCCTGGGCGACGAGGTCAGCAAGGCGCTCAACCCGGCGCAGCAGGTCGTCCAGATCGTCAACGAAGAACTGGTGCAGATCCTCGGCGGTCGGCAGCGTCGGCTCGAGTTCGCCAAGAACCCCCCGACCGTCATCATGCTCGCCGGCCTCCAGGGTGCCGGCAAGACGACCCTCGCGGGCAAGCTGGCCAAGTGGCTCGCGAAGGACGGCCACACGCCGATGCTGGTCGCGGCCGACCTCCAGCGGCCCAACGCCGTCACGCAGCTGCAGGTCGTCGGCGAGCAGGCCGGGGCGCACGTCTTCGCGCCTGAGCCGGGCAACGGCGTCGGCGACCCGGTCAAGGTCGCCAAGCAGGCGATCAAGTACGCCCGTGACAAGCAGTACGACACGGTCATCGTCGACACGGCCGGTCGTCTCGGCGTCGACGCCGAGCTCATGAAGCAGGCGGCGAACATCCGCAAGGCGGTCGACCCCGACGAGGTGCTCTTCGTCATCGACGCCATGATCGGTCAGGACGCCGTCGCGACCGCGAAGGCGTTCCAGGACGGCGTGGACTTCACCGGCGTCGTCCTGTCGAAGCTCGACGGCGACGCCCGCGGTGGTGCGGCGCTCAGCGTCGCGTCGGTCACCGGCCGCCCCATCATGTTCGCCTCGACGGGCGAGTCGCTCGACGACTTCGAGCCGTTCCACCCCGACCGCATGGCGAGTCGCATCCTCGACCTCGGTGACATCCTCTCCCTCATCGAGCAGGCCCAGCAGGCCTTCGACGAAGAAGAGGCGATGGCGGTCGCGCAGAAGATCGCGACCGACTCGTTCACCCTCGACGACTTCCTCACGCAGATGCAGCAGCTGCGCAAGATGGGCTCGATCAAGGGCATGCTCGGCATGCTGCCGGGCGCCAAGGGCATGCGCGAGCAGCTCGACAACTTCGACGAACGCGAGATCGTCCGCACCGAGGCGATCATCCAGTCGATGACCAGGCAGGAGCGGGCGATGCCCAAGCTGCTCAACGGTTCACGTCGCCTGCGCATCGCCCGCGGTTCGGGCATGACCGTCACCGACGTGAACCAGCTCGTCCAGCGCTTCGAGCAGGCGTCGAAGATGATGAAGACCGTCGCCAAGGGTGGCGTGCCCCAGGTGCCCGGCATGGGCCCGATCCCCGGCGCCTCCTACGCAGGCAAGAAGGCACAGCCCAAGAAGAAGGGCTCGAAGGCCGGCAACCCGGCCAAGCGCGCGGCACAGAACGCGGCCCTCGCCACGGGAGCCAAGCCGACGTCGTCGGCCCCGGGCGGTTCCGGGTTCGGCCTGGGCGGCGGCGCGGGTGCCGCCGGCGGTGGGGCGCCCTCGCCCGAAGACCTCGCGTCGCTGCAGAAGATGCTCGGACGCGGCTGAGCCGACCCGCGCCTCCTGACGTCGACGACGCCCGCCCCGCACGATGCGGGGCGGGCGTCGTCGTGTGCCGCCCCGCCCGGACGCCCCGTGGCGGGGCGGCCCGGTTCACTCGGCGGCCGACAGCCCCTCGTCGAACTCGCGGACCAACGACGCGACCACCGGGCGCAGCTCGCCCCCGTGTGTCGCGGCCACGGCGAGTTGACGCTGGTAGCTCGCGCCACGGTCGGTGATGGTGGCGAGCGAGTGCAGCTCGTCGAGGCAGCCGAGGCGCTCCGCGGCCGGCTCGAGCGTCGTGACGAGCTCGCGCAGGTCGTCCGTCACGAGCCGCTCGTCGCCCGCCGCGTTCTGGATGACGATGGCGTCCATGCCGTACCGTGCGGCCCGCCACTTGTTCTCGCGGACGAACCACGGCTGCATGCTCGGCAGCGTCTCGCCGCGGTCGAGCCGCTCGGACATGTCGTCGACCAGGCACTGGACGAGGGCCGTCACGGACGCGAGCTCCTCGGTGGTGGCGATGCCGTCGAAGACGCGCGTCTCGAGGGTCCCCCATTTCGGTGACGGACGGAGGTCCCAGCGCAGCTCGCTGTGGTCGTCGATGACGCCGGTGTGGGTGAGGTCGGCGACCAGGGCCTCGTACTCGGCCCACGTGTCGAACTGCGGAGGCAGGCCCGCCGTCGGCAACTGCTGGAACATGAGGGCCCGGTTCGAGGCGTACCCGGTCTCCTCGCCCACCCAGAACGGGCTCGACGCCGTCAGCGCCTGGAAGTGCGGCAGGTAGGTCAGCATGCCGTTCAGCACGGGCAGCACCTTCGCGCGGTCGTCGATCCCGACGTGGACGTGCACGCCCCAGATCATCATCTGCCGCCCCCACCAGCGTGTGCGGTCGATCAACGTCGCGTAGCGCTCCTTGCCCGGCGTGACCTCCTGGTCGGCGTAGCGGCTGTAGGGGTGCGTCCCGGCGCAGATCAGGTCGGCGCCGAGCACCGAGGCCGGGCCGCGCACCTGGTCGATGGTGCCCCTCAGGTCGTCGACGGCGTCGGACACGCGGTGGTGCACGCCCGTGACGACCTCGACGGTGTTGGTGAGCAGTTCTGTGGTCAACCGCTCGGGTCCGCCCTCGTTGAGGTGGGCCAGGTCGGCGAGGATCGCCGGGGCATGAGGTGCGAGCTCGCCCGTCTCGTGGTCGACGAGGGCGAGCTCCCACTCGACGCCGAGGGTCGACCGCTCTGAGGTCGTGAAATCGATGCGCATCCGCGTGGCCTTCCCGTGGGCGTCAGGGCTGGTCCATCCTGCCAGCCGGGTGCCGGCCCGGGCCGTCCGCGCCGCCGGTCGGCGACCCGGGCGGCACGAGGTGACCGTCGGCAGGTGCGCTGTCGGACACGAGGGCACGCAATTCGTTCAGATGGCCGATCGTCTGCAACAATGGGAGGTCGAGTCTTCTGTCGTCCGACCCTCTAATCAGACGACGTTCGACTCCCATCAGAGCTTTCGAGCCGAGTGTGCCCCCACGCTCACGGCTGGCAACTCGCCCACATCACATCACACAGGAGAATTGTGGCTGTCAAGATCCGTCTCAAGCGCATGGGCAAGATCCGCGCCCCCTACTACCGCATCGTCGTCGCCGACTCGCGCACCAAGCGCGACGGTCGCGTCATCGAAGAGATCGGCAAGTACCACCCGACCGAAGAGCCCTCGCTCATCGAGGTCGAGTCCGAGCGTGCCCAGTACTGGCTCGGCGTCGGCGCCCAGCCGACCGAGCAGGTCGCCGCGCTGTTGAAGCTCACGGGCGACTGGGGCAAGTTCAAGGGCGACGCCGACGCCGTCAGCACCGTCAAGACCAAGGCCCCGAAAGAGGCCTTCGTCGCCGACGAGAAGAAGAAGCCGGTCCTCGTCCCCAAGACCGAGAAGCCCGCGGCCAAGGCCGAGGCTCCTGCCGAGTCCAGCGACGACGCCGAGACCACCGAGGCGTAGTCGGTGCTCGCACCTGCACTCGAACACCTCGTCCGGGGGATCGTCGATCACCCGGACGAGGTGCAGGTCGTGGAGAAGAACTCTCCTCGTGGCGACGTCCTCGAGGTGCACGTCCACGCTGACGACCTCGGTCGCGTGATCGGCCGTGCCGGTCGTACGGCCAAGGCCCTCCGCACCCTGGTCACCGCGCTGGCCGACGGCAAGCGCGTCCGGGTCGACGTCGTCGACGGCGACCTCTAGAGCCGTGCCGTCCGACCGCAAGACCGAACTCCGGGTGGGGCGACTCACCAAGGCCCACGGCCTCAAGGGCGCCCTCAAGCTCGAGCTCTTCACCGACACCCCCGAGCAGCGGTTCGTGCCGGGTGCCGTGTTCCGGTTGCAGGTGCCCGCCGAGAGCGCCTGGCACGACAAGACCCTCACCCTGACCGAGTTGCGCTGGTACAACAGCCACCCGGTGGGCTTCTTCGAGGGCGTCGACGACCGGACGGCCGCCGAGTCGCTCGTCAAGGCGATCCTCTGGGTCGACCAGGACACCGACGAACTGCCGCACGAGGACGACGCCTGGTACGACCACCAGTTGGTGGGTCTCCGCGTCGAGCGTGACGGTGTCGTCGTCGGCACGGTCGCTCGCGTCGACCACCTGCCGGCACAAGACCTGCTGGCCGTCGACACCGAGACGGGCGAGGTGCTCGTCCCGTTCGTCTCGGCCATCGTGCCGAAGGTCGACGTCGAGGCCGGCGTGGTCGTCGTGACCCCGCCGCAGGGCCTGTTCGAAGAGCTGGCCGACGATTCCGACGAGTCGGGGCCCGACGGGCGCGCGGCCGACGGCGGGTCCGCCCCCGAGGCCAGGTCCTCGTCCGACGACGAGCGCTGACGCGTGCGCATCGACATCGTGTCGATCTTCCCCGAGTTCTTCGGGGTGCTCGACATCTCGCTGCTCGGCAAGGCCCGGCAGCAGAAGCTGCTCGAGGTCGAGGTCCACGACCTGCGCGACTTCACGCACGACCGGCACCGCACCGTGGACGACACGCCCTACGGGGGCGGTGCCGGCATGGTCATGCGTCCCGAGCCCTGGGGTGAGGCGCTCGACCACGTCTTCGGTGACACCTCGACACCCGACGACACGGTCATGATCGTCCCGTCGCCGGCCGGCACGCCCTTCACGCAGGCCACGGCCCGCGAGCTCGCGTTCGCACCGCACCTGGTCTTCGCCTGCGGTCGCTACGAGGGCATCGACCAGCGCGTGGTCGAGCACGCCGCGACCCGGGCCACGGTCCGCGAGATCAGTCTCGGCGACTACGTCCTGAACGGTGGCGAGGTCGCGGTCACGGCGATGATCGAGGCGATCGGGCGGCTCGTCCCCGGCGTCGTGGGCAATCCTGAGAGCCTCACCGAAGAGAGCCACGAGGACGGGCTCCTCGAGTACCCGAGCTACACCAAGCCGGCCTCCTGGCGGGGCCTCGACGTGCCTCCGGTGCTGCTCAGCGGCAACCACGGGGCCATCGCGGCCTGGCGTCGCGAGCAGCAGCTCGAGCGCACGCGTCGCGTGCGTCCCGACCTGCTCGACTGAACGACCCATCCGTCCGGCTCGACCACCGCGATCCGATCGTGCAGCCGTTCCCCACGATCGTCTCGTAGCCTCGGACGCATGACGATGCGCAGGGTCTTCTACCGCCTCCTCTGGGTCGCCGTGTTCGCGTTGCCTCTCTGGGTCCTGCTCGGCCGGGCCTTCTTCGGCGTGCCGCTGGGACTGCAGTTCGTCGGGCAACTGCTGCTCGTGCCCCTGCTCTTCGTCGGGCAGGCGATCGCGACGGGTGTCGTCGTCGGGCGTCGCAGCGTGCGCCGGTCACGGGCGGTGTCGTGGCCCGACGCCGGGTTGCTCACGCTCTCGTGGCTCGGGCAGCTCGGCCTCGGGTTCTTCATCGTCGACGGTTCTGCTGGCTCCACCTCCGCCTCGGCGTTCGCGCAGGTCGCCGGCGGGGCCTCGTCGCTCGACCTGTCGACCGCACTGTTCGCGCTGTGCGCCGTCGTGACGATCGCGGCGGGCGTCGGTCTGTTCGCCTGCGCCCTGTTGGAGTTCGCCCGGGAGGCGCGGGCCCGCATGGCCTCGTCGCTCGCCGACCTCGAGAGGGCCGCGTCGGGCACCGGGGCCGCCGCCGGGCGTGTGCCCCGCCACGATCACGACGCCCCCGTCATCACCATCACGCCGCGGGGCTGACAGGGGTGCCCGCGCTGTGGCACAATTGACGCTTGTGCCTGCGCACGACTCTGCCACAGGGGAGTCTGCCGATCCAGAGCACACCTTCTTCATCATGACGGGCGCGTGACGCGCCCCAGACACGCAGTCGACCTGTGGCGGTTGCAGAGAGCGAACGACAATGCACATCCTCGACGCGGTTGACTCCGCCAACCTCCGCACGGACGTCCCCGACTTCCGCGCCGGCGACACCGTCAAGGTGCACGTCAACATCATCGAAGGCACGCGCTCGCGCGTCCAGGTCTTCCAGGGTGTCGTCATCGGCAAGCAGAACGAGGGCATCCGCGAGACCTTCACGGTCCGCAAGGTGAGCTTCCAGGTCGGCGTCGAGCGCACCTTCCCCGTGCACTCCCCGGTCATCGACCACATCGAGGTCGTCAGCCGTGGCGCCGTGCGTCGCGCCAAGCTCTACTACCTGCGCGAACTGCGTGGCAAGAAGGCCAAGATCAAGGAGAAGCGCGACAACTAGTCACGCGCTCCCGCGACATCCTCCGAGCTCCCCGCCGTCTAAGATGGCTGGGAGCTCGGGTGGTTAAATGACGAATGACACAGTGAGGCGCGCCCTGCGTCCTCGACGCGACGACGGCAGGAAGCGCGGCATCGGCACGTTCGTGCGCGACGTTCTCGTCATCTTCTTGGCGGCGCTCCTGATCTCGTTCTTGATCAAGACGTTCTTGATCCGGTCGTTCTACATCCCCTCGGGTTCGATGGAACAGACCCTGCAGATCAACGACCGCATCATCGTCAACGAGCTCGTGCCCGACGTGGTCGACGTCAAGCGGGGCGACGTCGTCGTCTTCACCGATCCCGGTGGTTGGCTCGACGGCACGGCGCCCATCAGCACCACCACGGGCAACCCGGTGTCCGACGGCGTCTCGTGGTTCCTCACGCAGGTGGGGCTCGGCGCGCAAGACAGCAACGACCACCTGATCAAGCGGGTCATCGGCCTGCCGGGTGACACCGTCGAGTGCTGCAACGACTTCGGGCAGATGTCGGTGAACGGCGTGCCGCTCGACGAGCCGTACGTCAACTACCCCCCGGGCGAGACCCGTGCCTCGGCGATCGACTTCTCGGTGACCGTGCCGCCCGACTCGCTGTGGGTCATGGGCGACAACCGCTACAACTCGAAGGACAGCCGGTACAACGGTTCGACCCCGAGCAAGGGGTTCGTGCCCATGAGCGACGTCGTCGGGCGCGCCTTCGTCATCAGCTGGCCCAGCGACCGCTGGACGTGGCTCGGCGACTACCCCGAGGTCTTCCGCGGGACCGAGCGAGAGGGCGGATGACGCCCGTCGTCGACCCGACGCTCGAGTTCGAGCGCGAGCTGCACGCGTCCGGGGCCACCTGGGTGATCGGCTGCGACGAGGTCGGTCGGGGTGCCATCGCCGGCCCCGTGGCGGTGGGGCTCGGGGCGGTGCACGTCGAGTGCCTGGACGTCCCCCCGGGGCTGCGCGACTCGAAGCTCCTGTCCGAGAAACGCCGTGAGGCGCTCTACCCGCTCGCGACGTCGTGGGTGTCCCACCACGCGGTGGGCTTCGCCGAGGCGCACGAGGTCGACCGGCTCGGCATCGTCGTCGCCCTGGGTCTGGCCGGCAAGCGTGCCCTGACCGCCCTGCACCACGCCGGCGTCGGCATCATGCAGTCCGTCGTCGTCCTCGACGGCAACCACGACTACCTGTCGCCGCAGTTGAGCACCCCGCCCCGAATCACGACCCGGGTGAAGGCCGACCGCGACTGCGCCTCGGTCGCGGCGGCGTCGGTCATCGCCAAGGTCGAGCGTGACCGGCTGATGATCGAGGCCGACGGCGTGCACCCCGGCTACGGCTGGTCGGGCAACAAGGGCTACGGCTCGTCGGCGCACTACGGGGCCCTGTCCGAACTCGGCCCGTCGCCGCTGCACCGGCTCACCTGGCTGCACTGAGCCACCCCGGGGCCGACGACCACCCGGCGTCCCGCTCGCCCGAGGCCGCGTAAGATGATCCCCCGATGGACGAGGACGATTTCGAAGACTACGACCGCGAGGTCGAGCTCGCGCTGTACCGCGAGTACCGCGACGTGGTGTCGCAGTTCCGCTACGTGGTCGAGACCGAGCGGCGCTTCTACCTGGCCAACGAGGTCGACCTGGTGCGGCGCGACACCGAGCACGACTTCTACTTCGAACTGTCGATGACCGACGTCTGGGTCTGGGACGTCTACCGCTCCGACCGTTTCGTGAAGTCCGTCCGCGTGCTCACCTTCAAGGACGTGAACGTCGAAGAGCTGACCAGCCGCGACCTCGAACTGCCGAAAGAACTCGCGCTCGACGAGTGACGCCCTGACGTCGCGTCGGCGGCCGGGCGCGTCGGCGCGACGCCTCGTCCCCAGTCGTCGCTCCAGGCCCTCGCTCCCCAGTGGTCGGTCGGGCCGCCCCGTGTCCGGTGGGTGTCCGCCAGCCTCCTGACAGGAGGTCCACATGGCGAAGAAGGACGAATTGGGTCGGCGCGGCGAAGACGTCGCGGCCGAGTACGTCGAGGCGCAGGGCATGCGCGTCGTCGAGCGCAACTGGCGCTGTCGCGAAGGCGAGATCGACGTGGTCGCCCTGGACGGCGACGAGTTGGTCGTCGTCGAGGTGAAGACGCGGACGGGCACCGGCTTCGGCCACGCCCTCGAGGCGGTGACGCCGACCAAGCTGGCCCGACTGCGGCGCCTGGCCGTGGCCTGGTGCCAGGCGCATCCGTCGGCCGTCGCGCGCGGTCTCCGCATCGACGTCGTCGGCATCACGGTCGAGCGGTGCGCCGGGCACGAGCGCATCGACCACGTCCGAGGGGTCGGCGCGTGAGCGTCGCGCGGACGCGGGCCGTCGCCCTGCTCGGCGTCGACGGCGCCCTCGTCGAGATCGAGGCCGACATGGGGGCCGGGCTGCCGGCCTTCGTCATCATCGGCTTGCCCGACACCTCCCTCGGCGAGGCGCGCGACCGGGTCCGGTCGGCCGCGACCAACTCGGGGTGCGCGTTGCCGGCCCGCAAGCTGACGGTCAACCTGTCGCCGGCCTCGTTGCCGAAGCAGGGGTCGTCGTTCGACCTGGGCATCGCCATCGCCGCACTGGCGGCGGCCGAACTCGTGCCCGCGGCATCCGTCGAGCGGGTCGTCCACCTCGGCGAGCTCGGTCTCGACGGCCGGCTCCGGCCGGTCGACGGCGTCCTGCCCGCCGTGCTGGGTGCGCGTCGGGCCGGGGCGGGCACGGTCATGGTGCCGACCGACAACGCCGACGAGGCGTCGCTCGTCCCCGGCATCCGCGTGGTGGCCGTGCCGAGCCTCCGCGAGGCCGCGATCTGGCACGGCGCAGGTCTCGAGTCCGAACCGGTCGAGGCCATCACGAGATCGCGGTCCGAACCGCCGGTGCCCGCCGAACGCGACCTCGCCGATGTCATCGGCAACGTCGACGCCGTCGAGGCGCTCGTCGTCGCAGCGGCCGGCGGCCACCACCTCCTCATGGTGGGCCCGCCCGGAGCGGGCAAGAGCATGCTCGCGGCCCGCCTGCCGGGTCTGCTGCCCGACCTCGACGCCGACTCGGCCCTCGAGGTGGCGTCGATCCGCTCGTTGGCCGGGGTCGCCGTCACGGGCGACCTCGACCTTCGGCCGCCGTTCGAGGCGCCCCACCACACGTGCAGCGCGGCGGCCCTGGTCGGCGGTGGCAGCGGGGTCATCCGGCCCGGTGCCGCATCGAGGGCCACCCGGGGCGTGCTCTTCCTCGACGAGGCGCCCGAGTTCCAGCAGACGGTCCTCGACTGCCTCCGCCAGCCTCTCGAATCGGGCGAGACCGTGGTCCACCGGTCGCGGTCGGTGGCCCGTTTCCCGGCGAGGTTCCAACTCGTGGCGGCGGCCAACCCGTGCCCCTGCGGGCAGTACGGCTCGCGCGACTCCGACTGCAGCTGTTCTCCGCACCAGCGCCGTCGATACCTCGGCAAGCTCTCCGGGCCGCTCGTCGACCGGATCGACCTCCAGCTGAGGGTCGCGCGGATCAGCTCGTCACAGTTCCGGGCCTCGGCGGACGTCGTCCCGACGACGACCGAGCAGGCGCGGGTGCGGGTCGAACGGGCGCGGCGACGTGCCTCGCAGCGGCTCGCCGCGACGCCGTGGCGCTCGTCCTCCGAGATGCCGGGCACGTGGCTCCGCGACCCTGCGAACCGCCTGCCCCCGGCCGACTCCCAGCCGATAGACCGGGCCCTCGAGACCGGTGCCCTGACCATGCGCGGCTACGACCGCGTGCTGCGGGTCGCGTGGACCCTCGCCGACCTCGACGACGACCCCGTGCCCGTCCGGCGACACGTGGTCAGGGCACTGAGCATTCGGCAGTCGCTGTGAGCGCCCTGCTCCGGGCGACCCCCGGCGAACTGGCCGACCTCGTCCTGCCGGTGCTTCCCGACGCGGGTGACCTCACCGACGGTGAGGTCGTGCGCGCCTTCGCCCTCGGTGCGTGGACGGGAGTCGTCGAGCCGGGCGACGCGGTGGGCGGCGTCGTCCGGTCCGTGCTGGGCCCCGCGGTCGGGCTCCGGGCCGTGCTCGAGGCGGCCGTCGGGCGCGACGACCCCCGGCCGGGACTCCTCGCGGGCCGGTTGCTCGACGCGGGCGCCACCCGTGACGACGTCGGGCGCCTCGATCTCGCCCGGGCCCTCGAGAGGTGGCGGCCTCGGCTCGAGACGCCGGTGATCCTGCGGTCGTTCCGGACGGCGACGGCCCTCGGGTCGAGGCTCCTCGTGCCGGGTGTCGCTCTCTGGCCCACGGCCCTCGACGAGCTCGGCGATCACGCGCCCGTGGCCCTCTGGGCACGAGGCCCGGCGTCCGTCCCGGCACCGGCGTCGAGCATCGCGATCGTCGGCTCGCGGGCGGCGACGAGCTACGGCGAGCAGGTGTCGGCCGAGCTCGCCGGCGGCGTGGCCGACCGCGGCCTCGCGGTCGTCTCGGGTGCCGCCTACGGCGTGGACGGGGCCGCCCACAGGGCGGCTCTGGCCGCGTCGGCGACGACGGTGGCGGTCATGGCCGGGGGAGTCGACCACCTCTACCCGGCCGGTCACGACGGCCTGCTGAGACGCATCATCGAGACGGGCCTCATGATCTCCGAGGCCCCCTGCGGCGGCAAGCCGTCACGCTGGCGGTTCCTGCAACGCAACAGGCTGATCGCGGCCCTGACGGCTGCGACGGTCGTCGTCGAGGCCGGCGGGCGTTCGGGGTCGCTGAACACGGCCGCCCACGCCCAGTCGCTCGGTCGCCCGGTCGGAGCCGTGCCCGGCCCGGTGACCTCGCCGTCGTCCGTGGGCTGCCACGCCCTCATCCGCTCCGGCCTGGCCGAGTGCGTGACGAGCGTCGACGACGTGCTCGAACTCGCCGGGGCGTCGACCGACCTGGTCGCCGCGTCGTACCAGGGGCGTCGGCTCGATCCCGAGACGATGCGGGTGCTCGACGCGCTCAGCACGACGGCGACCCGCGAGACCGACGAGCTGGCCGTCGCGAGCGGACTGTCGCTCGAGACCGTCCGCGACGTGCTCGCCGAGCTCGACCTCTCCGGCGCGGCCCGGCGGCACGGGTCGGGGTGGCGACGGGTGAGGGGGCGGCGAGATGGCTAGCCTGGCCGCATGCACGAGCCGGGGTCGAGACGCGAGGGGTGGGCGCTGCCGTGACGCGCCTCCTGGGCGAGGTCGAGCGGTTCGCGGACCACCTGCACGACGGCCGCGGGCTCAGCGACCACACGGTGCGATCGTACGGCGCCGACCTCGACTCGCTCGTCGTCTTCGCGGAGAACCGCCTCGGTCGGCCCGGTGAGGTGGCCGACCTCGACCTCGACCTGCTGCGCGACTGGCTCTGGCAGGGCACGCAGGCCGGCCTCGCCCGGGCTACCCTCGCCCGGCGGTCGGCGAGCGTCCGGGCGTTCACCCGGTGGCTCGACGAGACCGACCGGACGCCGGTCGACGTGGGGGTCCGGCTGCGTGCGCCGAAAGCCGAGAGCCGCCTGCCCCGGGTGCTCACCCGCGCACAGGTCGACGGCCTGCTGGCCTCGCTCGCCCTGCGCGCCGACACCGACGACCCGGGCGCGCGTCGAGACCTCGCCGTCGTCGAGCTGCTCTACGGGGCGGGCCTGCGCGTGTCCGAGGTCGTCGGCACCGACCTGGCCGACGTCGACCTCGAGCGGCTGACCGTCCGGGTGACCGGCAAGGGGGCCAAGCAGCGGGTCGTGCCGTTCGGGGTGCCCGCGGCGGACGCCCTGGGCCGGTACCTCGACCTGGCCCGTCCGACCCTGGTCACGGCCGAGACCGGTGACGCGTTCTTCGTCGGTGCGACCGGCGGTCGTCTCGGCACCCGGGCGGTCTACCGCCTCGTGGCCGGACTGCTGGCCGACCTGCCCGGTGGCGGACCGGCCGGGCCGCACGCCCTCAGGCACACGGCGGCCACCCACCTGCTCGACGGGGGAGCCGACCTCCGGGCCGTCCAAGAGCTGCTCGGCCACGCGAGCCTCGGGACGACCCAGATCTACACGCACGTGTCGACCGATCGCCTCCGCGACAGCTACCGCTCGGCGCACCCGCGCGCCTGACGCCCTGCCGAGATCACCCGGGCCGGGTCGGCAGCAGCACCGACGGCTCGACGCCTCCCAAGAACAACAGCGGTGAGACGTACTCGCCGTCGACGCGGGCTCCGAGGTGCAGGCAGCCCTGGTCGGCGCAGTGCCCCGGCTCGAGCACCCCCACGGTCTGCCCCCGGGTCACGACGTCGCCCGTCGCGACGACGGCGGTGACGGGCTCGACGCTGCTGAGCACCCCGTCGGCGTGCTCGATCGAGAGGACGGGGCGGTCGACGACGACCCCGGCGAAGTGCACCACACCGTCGTCGGGCGCCAGGACGACCGCGCCCGGTGTCGCCTCGACGTCGATGCCGCGGTGGCCGGGCGACCACGGGTGCGGCGGGCCGACGAAGGGTCTGACCACCGGGTGCGGCGCGGCGACGGGCCACGACCACACCGCGCCTCGCGCGGCGGACGCCCCCGAGCCGGCTGCCGCCAACGTAGCCGCTGCCGTCGCCGTCGCCGTCGCCGTCGCCGTCGCCGACGGCAGCGCCACGAGCAGGCAGGCGACGACCGTCACGACGCCGGCGAGGGCCGACGAGCGGGGCGACGTCCGAAGCTGAGCACGCATACCGGCACGATGCCGGATGCGCAAGCTTTCTCGGCGAGGCGTAAGGTTCATCCGTGCAAGAACACCCCGTGCACGCCGTTTGTGGGGGAGTCGTGGCCACGAGCCCTGCTCCTCGAGCCGTGAAGGAGTACAGGTGTCGAACACCACTGCAACGACGAAGAGCTTGAACAGGCGGGTGACCGCGCTGGCCGTGGCGGCGGCCATCGGCGGGTTCTTGTTCGGCTTCGACTCGTCGGTCATCAACGGGGCCGTCCAGTCGATCACCGACGAGTTCGGCCTGACCGAGTTCGCGTCGGGCTTCGCGGTCGCCTCGGCCCTGATCGGTTGCGCGATCGGCGCCTACGTGGCCGGCCGACTGGCCGACAAGATGGGCCGCATCAAGGTGATGATCATCGGTGCCGGTCTGTTCCTGATCAGTTCGATCGGGGCGGCCGCGGCCTTCGCCGTCTGGGACCTCGTGCTCTGGCGCGTCGTCGGCGGCCTGGGCATCGGCATCGCGTCGGTCATCGCCCCTGCCTACATCAGCGAGGTGTCGCCGAAGGCGATCCGTGGTCGCCTGGCGTCGTTCCAGCAGCTCGCCATCACGCTCGGCATCTTCGCCGCCCTGCTGTCCGACCAGCTCTTCGCGACCACGGCGGGTGGCGCGTCCGAGCCGTCGCTCTTCGGTCTCGCGGCGTGGCGCTGGATGTTCCTGGTCGGCATCGTGCCCTCTGTCGTCTACGGGGTCCTCGCCTGGCGCCTGCCCGAGTCACCCCGCTACCTGGCCGGTGACGGCCGCGAGGACGAGGCCAAGAAGGTCCTGCAGTCGATCGTCCCCGCCGAGACCGTCGACACGAGCCTGAAAGAGATCACCGACTCGATCCGCACCGAGGCCGAACTCGAGAAGAAGTCGTCCATTCGGGGCAGCCGCTTCGGCCTGCAGCCCATCGTCTGGGTCGGCATCATCCTCGCCGTGCTGCAGCAGTTCGTCGGCATCAACGTGATCTTCTACTACTCGACCACCCTCTGGCAGGCCGTCGGCTTCCAGGAAGAGGACTCCTTCCTCATCTCGACGATCACCGCGGTGGTCAACGTCGCCGTGACCTTCGTCGCGATCGGCCTGGTCGACAAGGTCGGACGTCGGCCCATGCTGCTGGCCGGTTCGGTCGGCATGTTCGTCAGCCTCGCCGTGACCGCCCTCGCCTTCAGCCAGGCGACCACCACGGCGAGCGGCGACCCGTCGCTGCCCGGTGCCTGGGGCCCGGTCGCGCTCGTCGCGGCCAACCTGTTCGTCGTCTCGTTCGGTGCGACGTGGGGACCGCTCATGTGGGTGCTGCTCGGCGAGATGTTCCCGAACAGCATCCGCGCCACCGCCCTCGGCGTGGGCAGCATGGCGAACTGGATCGCGAACTTCGTCGTCACGGTGTCGTTCCCGAGCCTCGCCGCCCTGAGCCTGTCGTTGTCGTACGGCATCTTCGCGTTCTTCGCCCTCGTCTCGTTCTTCTTCGTCCTGGCGAAGATCCCCGAGACCAAGGGGCGGTCGCTCGAAGAGATGGGCGTCTCGGCCGTCGAGGCCGGCTCGGGTCGGGCCGCGAAGGCCTGAGCCTGGCATGATCGTCGAACGCCCCGTCCAGATCCTGGGCGGGGCGTTCGCCTTCCGAGAGGACTTCCGATGAGCCACGCCGACGACGCGACACCGGTCGCGCACGCCGACGAGACACCCGGCGACGCCACGAGCGCCGCCCCCGACCAGACCCGGGAGGCGCCGGTCACGCCCCGCAGGAGGGCCTTCGCCCCGTGGGTCTTCTGGCCCGCGGCGGCCGTCATCCTGGGGTTCGTCGCGTTCGCCATGGCCTTCCCGGCCGTGGCCGAGAGCCTCTTCGGGGCGATCCAGAGCGGCATCGTCGGGGCCTTCGGTTGGTACTACGTCCTGCTCGCCGCCGTCTTCGTGGTCTTCGCGCTCTGGATGGGCGTCAGCCGCTACGGCGACATCAAGCTCGGCAAGGACGACGACGAACCCGAGTTCTCCCGGCTGTCGTGGCTGTCCATGCTCTTCGCCGCCGGCATGGGCATCGGCCTGGTCTTCTACGGGGTGGCCGAGCCGCTCAGCCATTACGCGAGCCCGCGGCCCGGGGTCACCGGCGACGCCAACCAGCTCGCCGGACAGGCCCTCAGCCAGACGTACCTGCACTGGGGCGTGCACGCCTGGGCCATCTACATCGTCGTCGGGCTCGGCATGGCGTACGCGATCCACCGGCGTGGGCGTCCGGTCTCGATCCGGTACGCGCTCGAGCCGCTGCTCGGCAAGCACGTCCACGGCCTCTGGGGCAACGTCATCGACGTCGTCTCGGTCGTCGGCACGTTGTTCGGCGTTGCGACGTCGCTCGGACTCGGCGTCCTGCAGATCTCGGCCGGCCTCTCGGCCGCGGGCATCGCCGAACCCACGCTGCTCGTCCAGGTGCTCCTGATCGCCGGCATCACCGGCGTCACCATCTTCTCCCTGGTCAGCGGCGTCACCAAGGGCATGAAGTGGCTCTCGAACACCAACATCGTGCTGGCCGCCCTGCTGCTCGTCTTCGTGCTGGTCAGCGGACCGTCGCTGTTCCTGCTGCGCGACTTCGTCCAGTCGCTCGGCAACTACCTGCAGAACGTCGTCGGGCTCACCTTCACCGTCAGCGCCTTCTCCGGCGCCGAGGGCGAGGCCTGGCAGGGCGCCTGGACGACCTTCTACTGGGGGTGGTGGATGTCGTGGGCCCCGTTCGTCGGCATCTTCATCGCCCGCATCTCGAAGGGGCGGACGGTCCGCGAGTTCGTCGTCGGCGTCCTGGTCGTCCCCACCCTGCTGACCTTCCTCTGGTTCAGCGTCATGGGCGGTGCCGCGCTCTACCGCGAGGTCTTCGGCTCCGGGGGACTGGTGGCGGCCGACGGCTCGGTCGACACCGAGGGTGCGCTGTTCGAGATGCTGCAGGGGCTGCCCGGCGGCTCGATCGCCGTGTTCGGCGCCATCCTGCTGATCGGGCTCTTCTTCATCACGTCGTCCGACTCGGGCTCCCTCGTGCTCGGCATGATCTCGACCGGCGGCGACACCGAACCGAGGCCGTGGGTCCGCATCTTCTGGGCGGTCGTCACGGCCCTCGTGGCCATCGCGTTGCTCGTCACGGGCGGGCTCGACGCCCTGAAGACGGCGGCCATCATCACGGCGTTGCCGTTCAGCGTCGTCATGATCGGCATCTGCGTGGCGACCTTCCGGGCCTTCGACTCCGAACACCGACGCTTCCTGCGCGCCCAGCGCACGCAGCTGCGTGACGACTTCGGCGACCACTACGGACTCGAGGAGGCGCGGGCCCCGAAGCGCGGGCTGCTCGGCCTCGGTCGACGCCGCCCCTAGCCGAGGTGCGGGTGCCGGGTGGTCGCCGTCCTCGGGTGGCGACCACCGCCTCCTCGGGCGTGTCGGTGGTGCTAACATGAGCGTTGCAGTCTGCTCAGCAGGCTGACTTCGCGTGCCCTGTGCGTCCTCGGACACACCGACGTCGAGACGACCCCGTCGTCTCGCGCCGCTCCCGGCCTCCGCGTCCATTCGGTCCGAACGTGCCCCACGGTGCGGTCGGCGGACGTGTGCCCGGGCACCAGGCAGCGGCGACCGACCGGTCGCCCGACAACCGACAAGCAGGCACACCCGCGGGTGTGCCCGGAAACAAGGAGAACGACCATGGCCGTCGTCACCATCCGCCAGCTGCTCGACAGCGGCGTCCACTTCGGACACCAGACCCGCCGCTGGAACCCGAAGGTGAAGCGCTTCATCCTCGCCGAGCGCTCGGGCATCCACATCATCGACCTGCAGCAGTCGCTCGGGTACATCGACAAGGCGTACGACTTCGTCAAGGAGACCGTCGCCCACGGCGGCACCATCCTCTTCGTCGGCACCAAGAAGCAGGCCCAGGGCTCCATCGCCGAGCAGGCCAACCGCGTGGGCCAGCCCTTCGTGAACCAGCGCTGGCTCGGTGGCCTCCTGACCAACTTCCAGACGGTCTCGAAGCGCCTCGCCCGCATGAAGGAGCTCGAGGACATCGACTTCGACGACACCACGCAGGGCTTCACCAAGAAAGAACTGCTGATCAAGAAGCGCGAGCTCGACAAGCTGCACAAGACGCTCGGCGGCATCCGCAACCTGACCAAGACGCCGTCCGCCCTCTGGGTCGTCGACACCAAGAAAGAGCACCTCGCCATCGACGAGGCCAAGAAGCTCGGCATCCCGGTCATCGGCATCCTCGACACGAACTGCGACCCCGACGAGATCAACTTCCCGATCCCGGGCAACGACGACGCGATCCGATCGGTCGGCCTGCTGACCCGCATCGTCGCCGACGCCGCCGCCGAGGGCCTGGTGCAGCGTCACCAGAAGCCCGAGGACGCCGACCAGCCCGTCGAGCCCATGGCCGAATGGGAGGCCGAGCTGCTCGCGCAGGGCGAGGCCAAGGCCGCCGACGCCGCTGCCGAGGCGCCCGCCGCCGAGGTCCCCGTCGAGGAGAACGACGCCGACGCACAGGTCGCCGCGAAGCCCCTGGGCGAGCCGGTCGTCGAGCCCGTCGCCGAGGCCACCGAGGCGACCGCCGCCGAGCCGGCCGACGCCGACTCGAAGTAGCCCCCTCTTCACCTTCCGACTCCACGAAAGGAAGTCAGACACATGGCCAACTACACCATCGCTGACGTCAAGATCCTCCGTGACCGCCTCGGCGCGGGCATGGTCGACAGCAAGAACGCCCTCGAAGAAGCCGACGGCGACATCGAGAAGGCCGTCGAGATCCTGCGGGTCAAGGGACTGAAGGGCGTCGCCAAGCGCGAGGGCCGTCAGACCACCGCCGGTCTCGTCGCCGCCAAGCCCGGCTCGGGCTACGCCACCCTGATCGAGCTCGCCAGCGAGACCGACTTCGTGGCGAAGAACGAGAAGTTCGTCGCCCTGGCCGACCAGGTCCTCGAGGCCGTGCACGCGGCCGGCGCCTCCAGCGCCACCGAGGGCAACGCCGCCGCGATCGGCGGCCAGACCGTCGAGGCCTTCGTCAACGACGAGGCCGCGCTCATGGGCGAGAAGGTCGAACTGCGCACCGTCTCGCGCATCGAGGGCGAGCAGTTCGCCATCTACCTGCACAAGACCTCGAAGGACCTGCCCCCGCAGGTCGGCGTGGTCGTGGGGTACACCGGTGACGACGCGGAGACCGCCCGTTCGATCGCCCAGCACATCGCCTTCGCCGCACCGACGTACCTGTCGCGCGACGACGTGCCCGCCGAGCAGGTCGACAAGGAGCGCGCCATCGTCGAAGAGACCGCGAAGAACGAGGGCAAGCCGGAAGCGGCGCTGCCCAAGATCATCGAGGGTCGCCTCACCGGCTTCTTCAAGGAGATCGCCCTGCTCGACCAGGCCTACGCGAAGGACAACAAGTTGTCGGTCGCCAAGGTCGTCGACGAGGCCGGGCTGTCGATCACGGGCTTCGCCCGCATCAAGGTCGGCGCCTAGCACGCACCGTGACGGGGTCCGAGACGAACGTGTCTCGGACCCCGTTGCCATGCCCGGCCGACGTGTCGACGTCGGGCGCACCACCGGCGACGGACGGCGACCAGCCCGAACTCGCTAACCTGGCTACGGCCACGACGAGAGGGAGACTCGCATGACATCGGAAACCACCGGACGCCGACGCGTCCTGCTGAAGCTCTCGGGCGAGGCCTTCGGCGGCGGCCAGCTCGGCGTGAACCCCGACGTGGTCGGCGCGATCGCCCGCGAGATCGCCGACGCGGCGAGCGACGTCGAGATCGCCATCGTGGTGGGCGGCGGCAACTTCTTCCGAGGCGCCGAGCTCAGCCAACGCGGCATGGACCGTGGTCGTGCCGACTACATGGGCATGCTGGGCACCGTCATGAACGCCCTCGCCCTGCAGGACTTCCTCGAGCAGGCCGGTGCCGCCACGCGCGTCCAGTCCGCCATCGCCATGACCCAGGTCGCCGAGCCGTACATCCCCCGGCGGGCGGAGCGACACCTCGAGAAGGGGCGCGTCGTCATCTTCGGTGCCGGAGCCGGCCTGCCCTACTTCTCGACCGACACCGTCTCGGCCCAGCGTGCCCTCGAGATCGGGGCGACCGAGGTGCTGGTGGCCAAGAACGGCGTCGACGGCGTCTACTCGGCGGACCCCCGCCACGACCCCTCGGCCGTCAAGCTCGACCGCCTCACCTACCAAGAGGCCCTGATGCAGGGGCTCAAGGTCGTCGACTCGACCGCCTTCAGCCTCTGCATGGACAACGGCATGCCCATGCACGTGTTCGGCATGGAAGGCGAGGGCAACATCGCCCGCGCCATCCGTGGCGAACGCATCGGCACGATCGTCAGCAACTAGACGACTAAGCTCGACCGCGAACCGAACAAGGAGCACCAGTGGCGATCAACGACGTACTCACCGAGACGCGCGAGAAGATGGACAAGGCGCTCGACGCCGCGAAGAACGATTTCGGCACGGTGCGCACCGGCCGGATCAACCCGGCTCTCTTCCAGAAGATCCCGGTCGACTACTACGGCACGCCGACGCCCCTGGCACAGTTGGCCTCCCTGCAGGTGCCCGAGGCCCGCACCATGATCGTCACCCCGTACGACAAGACGGCCCTGAAAGAGATCGAGAAGGCCATCGCGACCTTCCCGAACCTGGGGGCCAACCCGACGAACGACGGCACCATCGTCCGCGTCACGATCCCCGAGCTGACGCAGGAGCGCCGCAAGGAGTTCGTGAAGATCGTGCGCAGCAAGGGCGAGGACGCCAAGGTGCAGGTGCGCAACGTCCGCCGCAAGTCGAAAGAGGCGCTCGACGCCCAGAAGACCGAGGTCGGCGACGACGAGGTCGCCCGGGCCGAGAAAGAGCTCGAGTCGATCACCAAGGGTTACATCGACTCGATCGACGACGCCCTCAAGAAGAAAGAAGCGGAGCTGCTCGAGGTCTGATGAGAGATCGACCCGACGGCGCCGGCTCCGACGAATCGTCACCGGCTCAGAAGAGCACCCTCGGCAGTCGCCGGGCCGACTTCGACGCCCGTGCGCAGGCCGCGCGGCACGACATCGAGTCCCAGCTGAGGGCCGGCAAGGCCCGTCTCGACTCCCGCAACGAGAAGCTCACGGCACGCACCGGGCGCAACCTGCCGGCGGCCATCGCGGTGGGCGTGCTGCTCGGGGCCGCCGTGCTGCTCAGCCTGATCTTCGTCAAGGCGTTCTTCATGATCGTCGCCGCGGCCCTGATCGGGTCCTTGTGCTTCGAACTCGCCAGTGCCCTGCGGTTCGCCGGTCGTGACGTCCCGCGTCTGCCGAGCGTGCTCGCGGGCGTGGCGGTCGTCCCCGCCGCCTTCTACGGCGGCGCGGCCGGCCACTGGCTGGCGCTGCTCGGCGGCATCGTCGTCGTGTCGGCGTGGCGCCTCGTCGAGTTGGCGCGTCCGTCCCACCGCAGCAGCGCCTCCTCGCTCGGCCGCGATCTCGGGGCGGGGGCCTTCGTCCAGATCTACTGCGCCTTCCTCGGAAGCTTCATGGTGCTCATGGCGGCTCGCCCCGACGGGCAGTGGTGGACGCTGTCGGCCCTGATCGTCGTGATCGCCGTCGACACGGGCGCCTACGCGACCGGCCTCAACTTCGGCAAGCACCCGATGGCTCCTCGCATCAGCCCGAAGAAGACCTGGGAGGGGTTCGCCGGCTCGGTGGCCGCCAGCCTCGTCGCGGCCGTGCTGCTCTCGGTCTTCCTCCTCGACGAGCCGTGGTGGTTCGGGTTCGTCTTCGGCGGCGTCATCATCGTCACCGCGACCATCGGAGACCTGTCCGAGTCGCTGATCAAGCGCGACCTGGGCATCAAGGACATCAGCACCTGGCTTCCGGGCCACGGGGGGTTCCTCGACCGGCTCGACAGCACGCTGCCGTCCGCCGCGGCAGCGTACGGGCTCTACCTGCTCTTCGCCTAGCCGCGACCGGTCGAAGTCGGCAGGGCCGCGCGTCCCGCTGGTCGACATCGGGCCATGCGGCATGATGGTGGCCGTGAGCAGCACATTCCCCATCGTTCCCAAGGGCAAGCGGGGCTACGTCGTCGACGAGGTCGACTCGTTCCTGGCCGAGGCGCGCAAGGCCTACGCCGGCGACGCGAACGCCGGCATCGACTCGGCCCGCATCCGTCGCACCGCCTTCGGGCTGACGAAGGGCGGCTACTCGACGGCCCACGTCGACGCCGCCCTCGAACGGCTCGAGGACGCCTTCGCGAGTCGGGAGCGCGAACGCGCGGTGTCGTCCGGACGCGAATCGACGTGGTTCTCGGACGCTCGCTCGGGGGCGGCGGACGTCGTCGCGCGCCTCGAGCGTCCCGAGGGGCACCGCTTCGACCGCGTCGGCATCCTGACGACCGGCTACCACCCCCGCGACGTGGACCGGCTGGCCCGCCGCCTGCACGGCTACTTCACCGACGGGCGCCCGCTCAGCATCGACGACGTGCGCTCGTCGGTCTTCCGGCCCCGACGCGGGGGGTACCGCGAGAGCCAGGTCGACCTGCTGCTCGACACGGTCGTCGACGTCATGCTCGCCGTCCGCTGACCCGGAGGGCGATCGACCCCCGTGGGGCCGCCCCGCCGCCGCCGACACGCGGACCTGTCGACCCTGGTCGCGACGCCTCGTTTCGGTTACGCTTATCGGACTCATGGGCAGGCACGCAGCGAATCCGACACCCGGTCCCTCTCGACGAGAGCACCCGGCGGCCGTCGAACGACCCTCGACCCGACGTCGGGTCCGCATCCCGGCGTCGCAGAGCGTGGTCCGCCGACCGGTTCCCGGTGCCGTCGCGTTCACGGGTCCCGGTCGAGGGTCCACCGCAGCACCTCGTCGTGCCGGCGCACCTCGCCGTCTCGTCCTGCCCCTCATCGGCTTCTGCGCCTCCTTCGCCTTCGTCTCGGCCTCTCTCGTCAACCCGCTGGCCGGGGCCGAGGCCGCCACGAGCGCCCCGAGTGCCGCAGCGGTGCTGACCGCACCCGGCCAGACCCTCACGGTGGCGGACGCCGCGGTCACGGTCGCCGACCGTGACGCCTACGGAGTCACCGAGTACGTCCCGCCGCCGCCCCCCGTCGTGGTCGAAGAGACTGCGGCCCCCGCGACGACGTCCGGCTCGTCCTCCGGCACGGCCAAGAAGTCGTCCGCAGCGCCCGTCGCCGGCTTGCCCGACCCGGGCAGCGCCAAGGCGATCGCGGCCGAGATCGTCGCCTCGCGTGGGTGGGGTTCCGACCAGTACGACTGCCTCGTGTCGCTGTGGCAGAAGGAGTCCAGCTGGAACGTCTACGCCTCGAACCGGTCCAGCGGCGCGTACGGCATCCCGCAGGCCCTGCCCGGCAGCAAGATGGCGTCGGTCGGAGCCGACTGGCAGACCAACCCCGCGACGCAGATCACCTGGGGACTCAACTACATCGGTGGTCGGTACGGCACGCCGTGCGGCGCCTGGGGCCACTCGGTCGCGAACAACTGGTACTGATCCACCGGGCCCGCCGCTGGTGACGTCCTCGACCTCGAGGCCGTTGCTACGCTGGTCGTCATGCCCCGCAGCAACCGCTCCCGTCGCTCGCGCGACCGGCGTGAGGCCGACGAGGCGTACGACGTCACCCGCGCGTCCTTCGGTGGCCTGACGGTCGAGACGAAGCACGGTCGCTCGTTCAACGTCCAGTCGGTCTCGGCGACGTCGGCGGTCAAGGACTACGTCTGCCCCGGGTGCTCGCTGGGCATCGCTCCGGCCACCCCGCACGTGGTGGCCTGGCGGGCCGACGGGCTCTTCGGGGCGGAAGACGACCTGGCGGCCCGCCGCCATTGGCACACCCACTGCTGGAGGATCTCGTGACGAGCCCCGACACCCCCGTCGTCGACATCCGCGGGGGAGTCCTGCTCCCCGCGCGGCGCGAAGACGTCGAGCTCCGCACCGGAGACGGTCTCACGCTGGTGGGCGAGCTCAGCCTGCCCGCCGACCGCGAACCGGTCGGCACGATCGTCGCCCTCCATCCGCTGCCGACGGCGGGCGGCTTCATGGACTCGCACGTCATCCGCAAGGCCGCCGCACGCCTGCCCGCGCTGGCCGACCTCGCCGTGCTGCGGTTCAACTTCCGGGGGGTGTCGTCGCCTCGCGGACGCTCGGAGGGCGAGTTCGGCGAGGGCGTGGCGGAGGCGGCGGACCTCGCGGCCGCCGTCGCCTTCGTGCGTGACCGCGGCCTGCCCACGCCCTGGCTCGTGGGGTGGTCGTTCGGCACCGAGGTCGCCCTGAAACACGGTCTCGAGGTCGACGTGGCGGGTGTGGTCCTGCTGTCCCCGCCGCTGCACCGCACCACGGACGCCGAACTCGAGGCCTGGCACGGTGCGGGCCGACCCGTCGTCGCCGTCGTGCCCGAGTTCGACGACTACCTGCGTCCCGACGAGGCGCGTCGCCGTTTCGCCCTCGTGCCCGAGGCCGAGGTCGTCGCCGTCGAAGGCGGGAAGCACCTGTGGGTCGGCGAGAAGCAGACGAGCCACGTGCTGACCGAGGTCGTCCGTCACGTCGCCCCCGCGGCGCTGCCCCTGCCATCCACCTGGCCGCCCCGCGCCTCCTGAGTTGCTGACGCGGGCGTCGGCGCCGAGGCGCCGCGGCGACGCGTGTCCGTCCCGCTTCCGAGCGGCTCCGCACCGGCGTCGGTGGCGGTCTCGGCCCTCAGAGCTGGTTCTGCCGGGGCACGTAGACCTCGCGGATGATCAGCAACACCGACGCGGCGACGGGGATGGCGATCAGGGCCCCGAGGACGCCCAGCAGGGTGCCCCCGACCAGGGCGGCGATGACGACGATGACCCCGGGGACGCGCACCGCGCGACGCATGATGCGCGGGCTCAGCAGGTAGGCCTCGACCTGCATGTAGACGAGGTAGTACACGGCTGCCGTGACCCAGGTGGCGGGTGACTGCGGCAGCAGGGCGATCTGCGCCAGGACGATGATCGCCGAACCGCTGATCGTGCCGACCAGCGGGATGATCGAGCCGAGGAAGGCGATGAACGCGAACACCGCCGGCTGCTGGGCGCCGATGATGGTGAGGAACACGAAGCTGAGGATGCCGTTGGTGGCGGCGAGGGTGAACTGGCCGATGACGTACCGACCGACCGACTGGCTGATCTGCTCGGAGATGTCGACGAAGGTCGCCCTCTTCGACGCGGGTACGAGCTGGTAGAGCGCGCGCTTGACGCTGTTGATCGACGAGGTGAAGTAGATCGTCAGGATCACCACGACGACGGTGCCGAACAGGCCGTTGCCGATGGCCACGCCGACCGCGAGCACGCCGCCGCCGATGGTGACGACGTTGTCGGGGTTGGTGAGGAAGTCGACGATCGAGTCGAGGGCGTTCTGCACGTCGAAGACGTTCTGCGGCACGAGTTCTTGCAGGTTGTCGACGAACTGCTGCGTGGTGACGCTCTGCAGGTACGAGGTCAGCGCCTGGATCAGGCTCGTCGTCTGCTGCACGATGACGGGGACGATGGCGAAGACGACCCCGACGAAGGCGCCGACGACCGCCACGAGGACGATGACGATGGCGATGCCACGGGGCACGCGTCGCTTCTCGAGCCACGAGACGATCGGATCGAGGCCCAGCGAGATGAAGAGCGCCGCACCGACGTAGGTCAGGATCGTCGACAGCTGCCCGACGGCCCCACCGATCACGAGCGCGACGAGCACGCCGAGACCGGCGAGCAGCCCGATGCGGAACGGGTTGTGGATCTTCACGGGCGGGCTCCTGTCGACGGCACGGGCCGATCGTGGCCGCAGCCGCACCGGTCGCCCGGCACGGCCTGTCGTCCTACTCTGTCGTACCGCCGCCGACTTGTCCGATCATGCCACGCAGGTTCTCGAAGTAGTCGGCGACCGCGTCCCGCTCGCGGGTGATGTCGGCGAGGCGTTCTTCGGCGTCGCCGAGGAGGTCGTCGGCCCGCTGCTGGGCGTCGGCGACGAGCGATCGCGCCCGCTCGTCGGCGTTCGTCAGCACCTCGTGGGCCGTCGCGTCGGCCTCCGCCCGCGTCGTGCGGGCGTGCTCGCTCGCACCGCGTTCGAGCTCGTCGGCCTCGCGCCGGACCTCCGCGGCTCGGCGGGTCGCGTCGGCCAGCTGCCCGGCGGCCGCGTCGAGCAGGTCCTGGGTCTCGGCGACGGCCTCGCGGTGGCGTCGGGTCAGCTCGGCCTCGGCCTCGTCGCGGCGCGAGAGCAACTCGACCTCGAGATCGGCGCGAGCCCGTTCGAGGTCGCGGCGCAGGTCGGCCGTCGCGCGCTCGCGATCGGCCTCGAGCCCGGCCCGCACCCGGACGTCGTCGGCGACCAGGCGTGCGCGCTGGGCCTCGGTCTCGTCCGCCAGCGTCGCCCGGACCTCGGCGGTCTCGGCCGCCACCTCGGCTCGGACCCGGTCGAGCTCGGCCGCGAGCTCGGCCCGACGGTCGGCGTCCTCGCGGGCCAGGCGATCGGCCTGGGCGTCGCTCTCGCGCGTGAGGCGCTCGTCGGTCTCGATCGTGACGCGTTCGATGCGTTCGCGCGACGTCGTCTCGGCCAGGTCGAGGTCGTCACGGCGACGCCGGGTCTCGCGGTCGAGCTCGGTCCGGGCGTCGCCCACCTCTTTCTCTAGCTCGGCCCGGACCCGGGCGACCTCGGCGGCGAGACGGTCCCGACCGGTGGTGATCTCCCGCTCGAGCTCGACGCGGGTCGACTCGACCTCGTCGGTGAGGTCGGCACGGGTGGCGTCGACGTCCCGCGCGAGCAGGGCCCGGGTCTCGGACACCTCGTGCGCCAGCTCGGCGCGAGCGGCGGCGACGTCGCGTTCGAGCTCGGCCCGTTGCGTGGCGACGTCGTCGGCGAGGTCGGCCCGGGCGGCGGCGATCTCGCGGTCGAGATCGTCGCGACGTGCGACCACCTCGGCGTCGAGGTCGGCGCGGGTCGTCTCGTCGAGGCGGGCGAGCTCGGCCCGGACGGTGACGCCCTCGCGGTCGAGGTCGAGCCGCTGTCGTTCGGAGTCGCCCTCGAACACCGCCCGGGCCTCACGCGTGTCGGCGGCGAGGGTCTCGGCCTCGTCGCGGGCTCCGGCGAGGTCCCTCGCGACGGCGGCCCGCTGCTCGGCGACCTCGTGCTCGACCTCGGCCCGGAGGGCGGCCGCCTCGCGTCGGGCGGTCGACACGTTCTGCGCCGCCTCGGTGGCGGCGGACCCCCGGATCGAGATGGCGTCGCGCTGGGCCTCCTGCAGCAGGTCGCGGGCCTCGGCCTTGGCGCGGGCGACGAGACGGTCAGCGTCGGCGGTCGACTCGGCGACCTGTGCCGCGGCACGACCCCTCGCGTCGTCCAGCAGGGCCGTCGCCCGCTCGGTCGCGTCGTCGACCACGCGCTTCGCCTCGGCCGTGGACGACGAGCGGAGGGCCTCGGCGTCGATGTCGGCCTGGCTGATCAGCAGCGTGGACTGCTGCTCGGCCAGTCGCAGGGTCTGCTCGAGCTTGCTGCCGAGGCCCGAGTAGGTGGGCGTGCCGGCCTCCTCGAGCTCGGCCCGGATCTCGTCGACGCGTTGCTGCAGGAACGCGACCTCGCTCGCCCGGTCGGCCCGGTCGGCGTTGGCCTTGATGAGCTCGCGACGCAGGTCGCCGAGGACCCGGTCGACCTCGTCCTTGCGGTAGCCCCGGAGTTCGATGCCGAAATCGGCTTCGTCAGCGGCCACGGTGTCTCCTTCGATGCAGGGGTCGGACCGGTGCTCGGTCCGAGTGACGATGCTAGTGCGAGCCCCTCGACGGACGTCGGCCCGCGGGGCAGGCGCTTCTCAGCCTCGTCGGATACGCTGAGCCGTCTTAAATTCTGCTGCCGCGCCCGGCCCCCTGGCCAGGCTCGTGCGAGGCCCGTCGTCGACCACGACGGTTCCTGGCGCCCCGACCGGGATGGTGGCTCGGAGGGAGAGAAACGTGCGTTTCATCGTGGCAGTCGTCGTCGTCGTCCTGGCGGCGGTGATGGTCGCGTTGGGCTTCGCCCAGCGCACCGTCTTCGCACCCCCGCCGAGCGTGTCGTCCCAGGTCGACACCTCCGACTCCGACGCGACCGTCACGGTCGTCCCGGCCTCGGCGCTGCACGGCCACGACGGGCGCCAGACGGTGTCGGTCTCGGGCGGCGACACGGCCTTCGCGGCCTACGGCCGCACGTCCGACGTGCTGGGCTGGGTCGGCGACGCCACGTACAACGAGGTCGGGTACGACCAGGCCACGGGCGGCCTCGTCAGCCGGACGGTCACGGGTGACAGCACCGACGTCCCCGACCCGACCGACTCCGACCTCTGGTTCGACCAGTTCTCGGGCTCCGACCTCACGTTCTCGCTCGACGCCCCCGACGACGTCTCCCTCGTCGTCGTCTCGGACGGCACGCAGCCCGCGCCTTCCGACATCCGCGTCACCTGGCCGCTCTCGACCGCGACGCCCCTCGCGGGCCCGCTGATCGTCGGCGGGCTCGTCGTGCTGCTGATCGGCATCGGACTCTACGTCTGGGCGATCCTCCACCACCGTCGCACCCGCGGTCCGCGTCGTCGGTCGGGCGACGGCAAGCGGCCCCGGCTGTCGCGTCGGGCGGGTCGCAAGGCCGTCAAGGCCCTCGACGCGCAGGGTTCCGAGACGATCGCACCCGTGCGGGGCCGCGCCCGCAGCATCCGACGCCTCGTCGCCGTCGCACCGATCGTGCTCGTGTCGTCCCTGGCCCTGTCGGCGTGCACGGCGGACTACTGGCCGCAGCAGGCGCCCGCCGCGGGCTCCGACTCGTCCACCCCGACCCCGACGCCCACGTCGACGGACGGCACGGGCAGCGGCGACCAGGGCACGGCCCTGCAACCGCCGGTCATCAGCGTGGCCCAGGCGAAGCGCATCGTCGAGCGCATCTCGGCGACGGCCACCGAGGCCGACGCCTCGCTGAACGGCGACCTCGCCGCCACCCGCTTCACGGGCCCCGCCCTCGAGCAGCGTCAGGCCAACTACGTGATCCGCTCGAAGGACGCGGCAGCCGCCGCGCCGCTGGCCATCCCGTCCGGCACCGTCACGCTGACGCTGCCGCAACAGGCCGACTCGTGGCCCCGGTCGGCGTTCGTCGTCGTCCAGGACGCCGACGCGAGCGTCGCGCCCGTCGCGTTGACCCTCGAGCAGGCCACGGCCCGTGACCCGTACAAGGTCGAGTACGCCGTCAGCCTGCAGACGCAGACCCCGCTCACCGTGGCGCCCGCCTCGATCGGCGCCGCGCGGCTGTCGCCCGACGTCAAGCTGCTCGCGCTGCAGCCCGACCAGCTCGCCGAGGCGTACGGCGACATCCTGCGCAACGGTGACGAGAGCCAGTACGCCGCGCAGTTCCAGGGCGACGGCGACACCCTGCGCGAGAAGATCGGCAAGGCCTACAAGGACGCCAAGCGGGCGGCCCTGCCCACCACCGCGTCGATCGACTACACCTCTCAGCCCGACGACGAGACGCCGGTCGCGTTCGCCACGAACGACGCCGGCGCGATCGTCTCGGTGGCCCTGAACGAGATCGAGACCGTCAAGCCGACGGCCACCGGTGCCAAGGTCAACCCCGAGGGCACGGTCAAGACCCTGCTCGGCCTCGACGAGTCCTCGAAGGGCATCGAGGCCACCTACGGCGTCGAGCTGCTGTTCTCCGTCCCGCCCGTGGGCAGCGACGACCCGATCGTCCTGCTCGGCTTCAGCCAGGCCCTCATCTCTGCCAAGGAGCTGCCATGACCAACCTCCCACCCGTCCCCGCCGGCCTCCGAGGCGCCGTCGACCTGTCGTCGCTCGTCAACCGCCCGCCGGCACCGGCCGCGCCCTCCGGCGCCCCAGCCGAGGCCTCGACCGCAGGAGGCGCGGGTGGCGTCCCGGCCCCGGCCGCCGGTCAGGTCGCGGTGCCGGGTCTCGTGCTCGACGCGACCGACGCCACCTTCACGCAGGTGCTCGAGATCAGCAACACCGTCCCGGTGATCGTCGACCTCTGGGCCGAGTGGTGCGGCCCGTGCAAGCAGCTCTCGCCGGTGCTCGACAAGCTGGTGGGCGAGTACGCCGGTCGCCTGCTGCTCGTCAAGGTCGACGTCGACGCCAACCCGCAGCTGACCCAGGCCTTCCAGGCGCAGTCGATCCCGGCGGTCGCCGCCGTGATCGGGGGCCGTCCCGTGCAGCTCTTCGTCGGCGCCTTGCCCGAGGCCCAGGTCCGCGACGTCTTCGAGCAGGTGCTCGAGCTCGCGGCCCAGAACGGCGTCACGGGCACCGCCGTCGTCGACGGCGCCCCGGTCGGCGAGGCCGACGACGTCGAGCCCGAGCCCGAGCCGTTGCCGCCGCACCACCAGGACGCCTACGACGCGATCGACCGGGGCGACTACGCCGCGGCGATCACCGCCTACAAGACGGCGATCGCCCAAGACCCGCGCGACCAGCTGGCTGTCGCCGGCCTCGCGCAGGTGTCGTTGCTCGAGCGCCTGCAGGGTGCCTCCCTCGCCGACGTGCGGGCGGCGGCCGCCTCGGCGCCGACCGACCTCGACGCCCAGCTCGACGTCGCCGACCTCGACCTCAGCGGCGGACACATCGACGACGCGTTCGACCGGGTGCTGACCGTCTTCCCGTCGCTCGACCCGCAGGGGCGCGACACGGCCAGGGCCCGCCTCCTCGAGTACTTCGAGATCGTCGGGGTGGACGACCCTCGGGTGGCGACCGCCCGGCGGCGGTTGGCGATGCTGCTGTACTGACCCGCGCCTCCTGACGACGACGGAACCCCCGCAGCCCGAGAGGGTGGCGGGGGTTCCGTCGTCGTGTGCCGCCGGAACGGCTCAGCGGCTCAGCTTGAGCCAGACGACGCCGAGCGGGGGCAGCTGCACGTCGGCCGCCGCGGGGCGACCCGCCCACGGCTCGTCGGTGGCGGTCACGCTGCCGAAGTTGCCCACGCCCGAACCGCCGTAGACCTCGGCGTCGGTGTTGAGGATCTCGTCCCACCGACCCGCCTCGGGCAGGCCGAAGCGCATGCGCACGGGCTGGCCCGAGAAGTTCGCCAGGACGGCGACCGAGTCACCCGAACCCGACTTGCGGAGGAACGCCACGACGCTGTGCTCGGCGGCGCCGCCCTCGATCCACTCGAACCCCTCGGTGTCGAAGTCGTGGGCCCAGAGCGCCGGTTCGTCGCGGTAGACCTCGTTGAGGCGTGCGACGAGGCCGTGCAGCCCCTGGTGCACGGGCTGGTCGAGGATCCACCAGTCGAGCCCCCGCTCTTCGCTCCACTCGCCGGGCTGACCGAACTCGCTGCCCATGAACAGCAGCTGTTTGCCGGGGTGTCCCCACATGTAGGCGAGATAGGCCCGCAGGTTCGCGAGCTTCTGCCACTGGTCGCCCGGCATCTTGTTCAGCAGCGATCCCTTGCCGTGCACGACCTCGTCGTGGCTGATCGGCAGCATGAAGTTCTCGCTGAACGCGTAGACGAACGAGAACGTGATCTCGCCGTGGTGGTACGCGCGGTAGAGCGGGTCCTTCTCGACGTAGTCGAGGGTGTCGTGCATCCAGCCCATGTTCCACTTCAGGCCGAAGCCGAGGCCGCCCTCGCTGGTCGGGCGGGTGACGCCGGGCCAGCTGGTGCTCTCCTCGGCGATCATGACGATGCCCGGGTGGCGCTTGTAGGCCGTCGCGTTGGCCTCCTGCAAGAAGCTGATCGCCTCGAGGTTCTCGCGTCCGCCGTGTTCGTTGGGCAGCCACTCGCCCTCGTTGCGGCTGTAGTCGAGGTAGAGCATCGAGGCGACGGCGTCGACGCGGAGCCCGTCGATGTGGAACTCCTCGAGCCAGTACAGGGCGTTAGCCACCAGGAAGTTGCGCACCTGCGAGTCGCCGAAGTTGAACACCAGCGTGCCCCAGTCGGGCTGTTCGCCGCGACGCGGGTCGGAGTGCTCGTAGACGGCGTGCCCGTCGAACTTCGCGAGGGCCCACTCGTCCTTCGGGAAGTGCCCGGGCACCCAGTCCATGATGACGCCGATGCCGGCCTGGTGGAGCCGGTCGATCAGGTACCTCAGGTCGTCGGGGCTGCCGAAACGGCTGGTGACGGCGTAGTAGCCGGTGACCTGGTAACCCCACGAGCCACCGAACGGGTGCTCGGCGAGCGGCATGAACTCGACGTGCGTGAACCCCAGCTCGCCGACGTACTCGATCAGCTGGTCGGCGAGCTCGCGGTAGCCGAGCCCGGGGCGCCACGAGCCGACGTGCAGCTCGTAGACGCTCATCGGTCCGGCGTGGACGTCGTTCTCGGCGCGGGAGGTCATCCAGGCCTCGTCGGACCAGGCGTGGGCGGCCTTCGTGACGACCGAGCCGGTGAGCGGCGGCACCTCGGAGGTGCGGGCCATCGGGTCGGCCCGCTCGACCCAGACGTCGTCGGAGGTGAGGATCTCGTACTTGTAGATGCCGTCGGTGACGCCGGGCACGAAGATCTCCCACACGCCGTTGCCGTCGAGGCGGCGCAGGGCGTGCCGTTCGCCGTTCCAGCCGTTGAGGTCGCCCTTCACGCGGACGGCCCGGGCGTGCGGCGCCCAGACGGCGAACGACGTGCCGGTGACGCCCTCGTGCTCGCGCACGTGGCTGCCGAGCATCTTCCAGAGCTGCTCGTGGCGGCCCTCGCCGAAGAGGTAGAGGTCGAACTCGGTGACGGTGGGCGCGAAGCGGTAGGGGTCGTCGGAGACCCACGCCGCGCCTCCCTGGTAGGTCGCCTCGACCGTGTACGCGTCGAGGGGCTCGCTCGTGACGCCCTGCCAGAGGCCGTGCGCCACGTGCTCGAGGGCGAACGACGCCCCGGAGGCGCCGGTCACCGTGACCGTGTCGGCCAACGGTCGGACGACGCGGACGGCGGTCCGACCGCCACGGCGGTGCGCGCCGAGGACGGCGTGCGGGTGGCCGTGCGTGCCGATCGCGGCGGCGAGGACCTCGTCGTCGCCCAGGGCGAAGGTCGTGTCGGGTCCGGTCGGGGCCGCGGACTCGACCGTCGGGGTCGTGTCGGGCTCGACGGTCGAGGTCGTGTCGGGCTCGACCGCCGGGGTCGTGTCGGGCTCGGTCGGGGGAGTGGTGGTCATCGGGTCGCTCCTACGGGGCTCGGTTGAGGTCGACGGAGAGGATGTGCACCGGTTCGACGAACGCGTCCAGGCGGACGTAGTTGTCGTCGCCCCAGGTCCACGACTGACCGGTGACGAGGTCGCGCACGGTGTAGGTGCCACCGGGCTGCAGGCCGAACTTCGTGACGTCGAGGTGGACGGTGGTCTCGCGCGCCGAGTGCGGGTCGACGTTGGCGACGACGATGATGCCGTCGGCGCGTCCGCTGCGGGTGTGGGCCCTCGACAGGTACTTCGAGAAGACGAGGATGGACTCGTCGTCGCTCGAGTGGATCTCGAGGTTGCGCAGCTGGCGCAGGGCCGGGTGGGAGGCGCGGATGCGGTTGAGCTGCGTCAGGTACGGCGCCAGCGACGCCCCGGCCTCTTCGGCGGCGGCCCAGTCGCGGGGCTTGTACTCGTACTTCTCGTTGTCGATGTTCTCTTCGCTGCCGGGCCGGGCGACGTCCTCGAAGAGCTCGTACCCCGAGTAGACGCCCCAGGTCGGCGAGGCCGTCGCGGCGATGGCGGCGCGGATCTTGTAGGCCGCCGGACCGCCGAACTGGAGGTAGGGCGTGAGGATGTCGTGGGTGTTGACGAAGAGGTTCGGGCGCAGCCAGGCGCTCGTCTCCTTCGACAGCTCGTGGAGGTACTCCTCGAGCTCCCACTTCTCGTTGCGCCAGGTGAAGTACGTGTACGACTGGTGGAACCCGACCTGGGCGAGCGCCTGCATCATGGCCGGCTTGGTGAACGCCTCCGAGAGGAAGACCACCTCGGGGTTCGTCCGGCGGATCTCGTGCAGCAGCCACTCCCAGAAGCGCACGGGCTTCGTGTGGGGGTTGTCCACGCGGAAGATCGTCACGCCGAGCTCGATCCAGTGCCGCACGATGCGCAGCACCTCGCGGCTGACGCCCTCGTAGTCGTTGTCGAAGTTCAGGGGGTAGATGTCCTGGTACTTCTTCGGGGGGTTCTCGGCGTAGGCGATGGTGCCGTCGGGCAGCGTCGTGAACCACTCGGGGTGCTCGGTGACCCAGGGGTGGTCGGGCGAGCACTGCAGGGCCAGGTCGAGGGCGAGCTCGAGGCCGGCGTTCTTGGCGGCGTCGACGAACCACCGGAAGTCGGCGACCGTGCCGAGGTCGGGGTGGACGGCGTCGTGCCCGCCGTCGGGCGAGCCGATGGCGTACGGCGACCCGGGGTCTTCTGGCCCGGCGGTCAACGTGTTGTTCGGCCCCTTGCGGAACGTCGTGCCGATGGGGTGCACCGGCGGGATGTACACGACGTCGAAGCCCATGCGGGCGATCGAGGGCAGGCGGCGGGCGGCGGTGCGGAACGTGCCGCTCTTCCACGAGCCGTCGGGCTGCTTGCGGGCACCCTCGCTGCGCGGGAAGAACTCGTACCAGCTGCCGAGGCCGGCGCGGCTGCGCTCGACGCGCAGGGCTTCGGGGGCGCTGCGCGTGACCAGGCTGGCGAGGGGAGTCACCTGCAGGACCGCGGCGAGGCGTGGGTCGGTGGCGACCCGGAGGCGCGCGGCGGGGGAGAGGGCGACGTTCGCGAGTGCCTTGGCCGCGTCGCGGATGAGGGTCGTGTCGGGGTGGTCGGGCACGGCGTCGGTCAGCAGGCGGCTGCCGATCGCGAACGTGACCTCGACGTCGAGGCCGGCGGGCACCTTGATCTCGGCGGCGTGCAACCACGTGGCCCAGTCGTCGGTGTAGGCCTCGACCTGCCAGGTCCAGTCGCCCTCGGCCTCGAGTTGGACCTGGGCGGTCCACCGGTCGGTGCCGGGGATGCCCGCGACCATGCGGTGCCGGGACTCGACCCCCTCGGGATCGGTCGTGACGAGGTCCGCTCCGATCAGGTCGTGACCCTCGCGGAAGACGGTCGCCCCGAAGGTGACCACCTCGCCGGAGAAGGCCTTCGTCGGGAACGCGCGGTCGGGGGTCGTCGGGGTGAGTCCCGTGATGGGGATCCGCCCGACTCTGGGTTCGTATGCTGTCGCCACGCTGTCGACCGTACCCGGTCTGGCCCGGCCGGTGCCGGGCCGGGTCGTCCCCGGGCGGTCGGCGACCGAACGGGCTGCCCGACGGCCGGATCGGGGTACGGGGCGGCGTCCCCCCTGTCACCGACAGACACCCTCGTCCGTTTTGTCCCCCCAACTGGGTGCATGCGGATGCATCAAAATTCTGTCCGCACTTCGGGGGACCGCGTAGTGTCGATCGTGTCGTCGCGGCCTGCCCGCCCGTCGGACCCGAACCCGGCGAGAGCCCGGCGCCCGACGACACCGATCGGCTGCCCGACCCGGAGCCGACAGCCCCGCAGCGCCGTGCACACCCGACGTCGACCCGACCGACGGTGCACGGCGGTGCTCGAGCGCGCCCCGGCGCGCGGAACAGGATCGACCATGAACAAGCTCGTCACGGGTGCCGTCGCCGGTGCCGCCGGCATCGCCCTCCTCCTCGGCGGTGCGGGCACCTTCGCCCTCTGGAACGCCAGCACCGAGGTGAACGCCGCGAGCGTGGCCTCGGGCACCCTCTCGCTCACCCCGTCGTCGACCGGCAGCTGGACGGACGTCACGAACGGCCGCAACGCGGCCCTCACGACCGCCCAGGTGGCGGCCTACAAGGTGGTCCCCGGCAGCAAGCTGCAGTTCACGCAGCCGATCACCATCGCCGCGTCGGGCACCGACCTGCGCGCCGACCTCACCTACGACGCGACGTCGGTCACCGGCAGCCTCAAGCCGTACGTGACGAACGCGCTCACCGTCTCGACCGCCGCCGGCAGCTCGACGCTCCCCTCTGGCGTGACCGCGGGCAGCACCCCCGGCAGCTACGTCGTCGCCCCCGTCGCGGCCGGCAGCACCTCGGCCGTCGTCACGTTCGTCGTCGAGCTGCCCTCGACCGTCACCGACGCCGCCAGCCAGGGCGGCACCCTCGACCTGAGCAAGCTGACCTTCACGCTGAAGCAGCGCGCCATCGCGTAGCGGCTGCGGGCCGCCCGTCGGCCCCGCACCCCGCTCCACCGATCGGCGACCGGACCGCACCCGACGCGGTCCGGTCGCCACCTCCTCGTCCGGGCCGGTCGGCCGCCGGGCAGGACCACCGCACGACCGACCGCCAGCACGACCGACCACCAGGGGGTGAGCCGATGTCGAGACCGTCACCCAGGGGACGCGCGCGTCACCGCTCGGCCGAGCGCGCCTCCTCGCCTCGCCGTCCGCTGCGGTCGCTCTGGGCCTGGACGGCGGTCGTGGCCGGGGCCGTCGCCGTCGCCCTCGTGGCGACCGGGGGCACCTACGCGCTCTGGAACGGTTCGGTGGCTCCCACGTCCGTCACGATCGCCTCGGGCACGGCCGGTCTGTCCGTCGGCGACGTCAAGGCCCTCGACACGACCGTGCTCGGCCCCGGCGGGTCGACCGCCGGCACGTTCACCGCGACCAACACGGGGTCGGTGGCCCTCGCGATGCGGGTCGCCGCCGGCACCACCACCGCCTCGACGTCGTCGCTCGTCGGCGAACTGACGGTGCGGCTCGCGGCCGTGGCGAAGGCGGCGGACTGCACCACCGGCGTCGGCGGCTACTCGGCCCGCCCCTCGGCCTTCGACACCGGCAGCGGCTACTTCACGTTGCCGGCGGGGATCACCGTCACGGGGTGCGTGGTCGTCACCCTCGACTCGGACGCCCCCGCGGCCCTGCAGAACCAGACCTCGTCGATCGGGCTCGTCCTGTCGGGCACGCAGGTGGCGCCGTGACGGGCCGTCGGGTGCGCGCCTCGGCCCGTCGGCTGACGGCCGCCGTCGTCGTCGGCGTGGTCGTGGGCGTCGTCCTGGCCTCCGGAGGCGCGGCCGCGGCGCTCTGGACGGCGTCCGCGACCCTCACCGAGCAGGTCAGGACCGGCGCCGTCTCCCTCTCGGCCGGGACGGTGGACGGCCTGCAGGCCGACTACGCCGGCTCGACGAGGTCGCTGACCGCACCGTGGACCTTCACGAACTCGGGCACGGTCGCGGCCACCTACTCGACCAGCGGCGTCCTCAGCTCGGGCAGCTCGACCGAGCTCGCCCGGTCGATCGCGCTCGTGGCCTGGCCCGTGACCGCCGCCTCGGCCTGCACCGCCTCGGCCTCCGTGGGTCCCGACCGCGTCGAGGGCACCTGGGCCGCCGTGCCGAACCTCACCGGGACGCTCGCGAGCGGGGCGTCCGTCGTCTGGTGCCTGCGGACCTCCATCGCGACGTCCTCGCCGACCGGACGGATCAACCCGACGCTCACGGTCTCGCTCGCCGCCGGGTCGTGGACGGCGAGTCCGCTGGACCGCCGCATCGTGCAGAACAACACGATCGCCCCGGTCCAGACCGCGGTCTGCCGACCGGACGGCGAGGCCTACGCCTGGCTCGACTTCGACCCGTCGTCGCGCGAGACCGCGACCCGCTACGCGACCTACGTCGGCAGCACCCGCGTCTCGAACACCGAGCAGACGGGCGACTACCCGCACTTCGCCTTCACCCGCGACAACCTGCCGAAGGACCCCTTCGGCGACGGCACGATCAGCGTCGACATCCGCGTCGTGGTCGACGGCCAGCCGACCGACCTGATGGCCGTCGGCAGGCTCGCCGTGGTCTACGACCAGTACGGCACGAGGAACATCCAGTGTCCGTGACGCGTGGTCGGGCGGCCGTCGCCACGGTCGCCGTCGTGGCCCTCGTCACGGCGGTCGGCGGTGCCCTGGCGTCCTCGGCGTCCGGGGCCACGGCGGTCGCCCCGGACGCACCCCGCCTGATGGTGAGCGACGACGGTCGGCACTGGCAGGGTCGGCTCGACTCCGCCCTGTTCGGCGACGACCTGCTGCTCGTGCCGGGAGCCGACACGACCGGCACCTTCTGGGTGAAGAACGTCTCGACCGGGCCGGCGACGCTCGCCGCCCGGCTCGTCGACGTCACCACCTCGTCGGCCGCGTTCGCCGAGCGGGTCACGGTCAGCTCGCACTCCGACCTCGACCTCGGCGACCTGCCACCCGTCACGCTGGCCGACGACGGGTGCACCCTCGTCCTGGCCCCGCTCCGGCTCGCCGCCGGGCAGGAGGCACCGGTCACCGTGTCGGTCGCACTCGACGAGTCGGCGGGGGCCGGCACGGGCGGTCAGACGCTCGACTTCGGCGTCCTCGTCACCCTCACCGGTCTCGCCGGGGGCGCCCGGCCCGCGGGCTGCTCGGCGGCCGGGACCGCGGACCCCGGCGACGACGCGAGCGCAGGAGGCGCGGGGGGCGACCGCGTCTCGAGCGCGACCGTCGAGGCGGTGGCGGGCCGCGCCTCCTCGGCTGACGAGGCCGACGGGGCGGCGACCTCCGTCGACGGCGCGCGTCGATCGGGCGGCGCGGTCGGGTCGGGCGAGCCCGCCGACGCTGACGTCGGCCCTCGCGACGGCACGGACCTGCCCGTGCACGCCCTCGGGGTGCCGGACGACTTCGTGCCCCGACCCCTGCGGGGCAGCTGGCTGCCGCTGCTGATCGCGGCGATCGCCGTGCTGTCGGGCGCCTTCGTGGCGGTCGGGCGACGTCGGGCGGGCGTCGACCACGACGCGGGGGAGCAGCCGTGACCGGCCGACGGGCCGCCGTGCGGCCGCGGGGCCTGCGGCACGCCCTCGGCCTCGGTCTCAGCGCGGGTCTGCTCGCCATGGTGCTCGGGCTCGCGGTGGTGCTGATCGTCGTGCCGAAGGTCGCCGGGGCCACGCCGCTCACCGTGCTGACCGGTTCGATGGAGCCGCGGCTGCCCCCGGGCACCCTGATCGTCGTGAAGCCGACGCCGGTCGACGAGATCCGCATCGGAGACGTCGTGACCTACCAGATCGAGAGCGGACGGCCCGAAGTGGTCAGCCACCGGGTGACCGAGATCGTGTCGTCCTCGGACGGCGGGACGGCGTTCGTCACGAAGGGCGACGCGAACTCCGAACCCGACGCCGCCCTCGTGCTGCCCGAGCAGGTGCGGGGCACCCTGTGGTACTCCGTGCCCTGGCTCGGCTTCGTCAACCAGGTCGTGAACGGCGACGCCCGGTCGTGGATCGTGCCGCTGCTGGCGGTGGCGTTGCTCGGCTACGCGGGCTACGCCCTGGCGACCGGGATGCTCGAGGCGCACCGCCGTCGGACGCGGAGGGCCCGCCCGGCCCCCCGCTGAGCGGGAGGCCGGACGGGCCCCGGGGTGGTGCGGTCTACTTCGTGAAGCCGACGATCGTCCAGTCGACGTCGCTCGCCCCGGCGCGGGCGCCGTAGTTCGCGAGCTTCGGGCTCTGGAACGAGATGAACGGTGCCTGGATGATCGGCATCGAGTGCCCGATCTCCCAGATCTTCTCGTCGGCCTGGTTGTAGAGGTCGGCGGCCTTCTCGGGGTCGCCCTCGGCGACGGCCTGGTCGAGCAGGTCGTCGATCTCGGGGCTCGAGACGCGGCCGTAGTTCTGGCCCTGCTCGTCCGAGTTGTAGATGCTGACGCTGGACGCCTGGTAGCCGGTGCCCTGCCAGACGAAGATCGTCATGTCGTAGTTGCCGGGCGTGACGTTGTCCTCGAAGAAGGCGTCGACGGCCACCGCGTTGATCGTCAGCGTGATGCCGACGGCGGCGAGCTGGCTCTGCATGACCTCGGACAGCTGCTGCGAGATCGGCGTGCCCGAGGGGATGGTGACGGCGATCTCGAGCTTCTCGCCGTCCTTCTCGAGCACGTCGCCGTTCAGCTCCCACCCGTCGTCGGCGAGGATCTTCTTGGCCTCGTCGACGTCGTAGTCGCCGGTCTCCTTCGCGTTGTCCTGGTAGGCGCCGTCGGTGCTGAGGAAGAGGTGGTTGTTCAGCGTGGTCAGCTCGTAGGGCAGCGTGCCCGTGATGACCTTCCCGAGGGCCTCGCGGTCGACCGCGTGCTGGATCGCCTGGCGGATCTTCTCGTCGGCCAGGATGCCCTTGGTGCTGAAGTCGACGTGGGTGTACCGGGCGGACGGTGCCGCCCGGATGTCGGTGTCCTTGGCGTCCTTCAGGCGGTCGTACCGCTCGGACGAGTTGCCGGTGACGTAGTCGATCTCGCCGTTCAGGTAGGCGTCGACGTCGGCGTCGCTGTCGAGGGCGCGGAAGACGATCGAGTCGAGCTTGGGGGCGTCGCCCCACCACATCTCGTTCGGGACGATGGTGACCGTCTGGGCCGTCGTGTCGATCTTGTCGACCTTGTACGGCCCGGCGGACGCGGGCAGCGCGTCGACGTAGGCCGTGTTGAACGCGTTCGGGTCGTTGTAGAGGCTCGCCGGGTAGAGCGGGGCGAACATGCTCTTCCAGTCCGAGAACGGCTCGGAGTAGGTCACGACGACCTGCTTGTCGCTCGAGCCCGCCTCGACCGAGGCCATGCGGTCGGGGCCGAGCGTGCTGCCGACCTGGTAGGCCGGGTTCGAGCCGTCGAGGGCGGTCTTCCAGGCCTGGAAGTCGGCGACCGTGATCGGGGTGCCGTCGTTCCACACCGCGTCGGGGTTGATGTCGTAGGTCACGACGAGCGGGTCGTCGCTCGTCGCCTCGGCGCTCGTGACGAGGTCCTCGTCGATCTGGGGCACGCCCTTCTCGTCGATGCGGAAGGGCTGCGGTAGCACGGCGCTCTCGACGAGGGACGCGTCGCCGAGGGCGCCGTCGAGCTGTGCGTAGTTCCACTGCGAGGGCAGCTGGCTGAGCGGCAGCGTCAGCGTGCCGCCCTGCTGGACGTCGGCCGCCGCGGTGGCGTTGATGTCGCCGTCGGGGGACAGCTGGCCGTTCTTCGCGGCACCGTCGCCGTCGTTCCCCCCGCCACCGCTGCACGCCGTGACGACGAGGGCGATGCTGACGAGGCCGGCCGCGAGGCCGGCCTTCTTCGTGATCTTCATGGCACTCCGAACCGAATCGTGGTGAAAAATGCTGATCAGAATCGCAGGACATCGTGTCGCGGCTCGTGATGGCACGAGGCGCGACGCGTCGCGACATCTGACAGCGTGTGCACAAATGTACGGACGCCCTGAATCCACGCAAACTTTCATGTGAATTCGTTACATGCTCGAAACCTGGCCAGCTGGTCGGGGCTCGGGGTACGTCTAGTGTGAACTGCCATGGCTCGTTTCCTCGCCCGCCGGCTGGTGTACTACGTCGCCCTGGTCTTCATCGCGACGTCGCTCACCTACTTCCTCGCCTCGGCGACCCTCAACCCGCGCTCCGTCTACGCCGACCGCAACCCGCGTCCGTCGTCCGAGGTCGTCGACGCGAAGCTCAGCTCGATCGGGGTCAACGACAAGGACCCGCTCGGCGAGCGGTACGTCCACTGGCTCGGCGGTGCCGTCACGGGCGACCTCGGCCAGACGATCCAGGACAAGCCGGTCACGCAGGAGTTCGGGCCGCGGCTGGGGGTCAGCCTGCGCCTCCTGCTGGTCGGGTCGGTGCTCGGCATCGTGCTGGCCGTCGTCGTCGGGACGTGGAACGCGATCAGGCAGTACGCGTTCTCGGACCGGGTCTCGTCGGTGCTCGCGTTCGTCCTGATCTCGACGCCGGTGTTCCTCACGGCGGTGCTGCTGAAGATCGGAGCGACGAAGCTCAACGACGTGCTCGGCTACCAGGTGATCACCTTCACCGGCGAGGCGACGCCCAACCTGACGGGCGGCTTCGGCACGATCGCCTGGGACCGCATCGCCCACCTGCTGCTGCCGACCATCTCGATCGGCATCGGGCTCGTCGCGGTCTACAGCCGCTACCAGAGGGCCACGATGCTCGACGTGCTGCAGGCCGACTACATCCGCACCGCCCGGGCCAAGGGGCTGCGCCGTAGGCCGGCCATCTTCAAGCACGGGTTGCGGACCGCCCTCATCCCGATGACGACGCTGTTCGCCTTCGCGTTCCTCGGGGTGCTGACCGGGGCAACGTTCACCGAGAAGATCTTCGCCTGGAACGGCCTCGGCGCCTGGTTCATCGACGCCGTCCAGACCAACGACATCAACATCGTCGTCGCGTACACCCTCTACAGCGCCATCGTCGTGCTGCTCGCCGGCTTCGTGTCGGACGTGCTGAACGCGGTGCTCGACCCGCGCGTCCGAGCGCAGAAGTAGGGCCGCCCCATGACCCGGTTCACACCCGACCTGCTCGAGGGGCCGTCCGACGCCGTCGCGCCCGAGTCGCGCGAGGAGGCGGTGGCGACGACGCCGAACCGCCTCGTGCTGACCTTCCGCCGCCTGTTCGCCAACCGCGGCGCCACCGTCGGCCTCGTGGTGATCGTGCTGCTGTTCGTGTTCGCCTTCGTCGGTCCGCTCGTGTCCCCGTACGCCTACAACTACATCGACTACACGGCCCTGTCGTCCCCGCCGAGCGGTGCCCACTGGTTCGGCACGAACAACATCGGCCAGGACGTCTTCGCCCAGACCGCCAGGGGCCTGCAGAAGTCGTTGCTGATCGGCCTGCTCGTCGCCCTGTTCTCGACCGTCATCGCCGGCATGCTCGGCGCGATGGCCGGCTACTTCGGCGGCTGGGTCGACCGGGCCGTCATGGTCTTCGTCGACCTGCTGCTCGTGCTGCCGTCGTTCTTGATCATCGCGATCCTCTCGCCGCGCCTGAAGCAGTACGGCTGGCTCATCCTCGTCGCCCTGCTCGCGCTGTTCGGCTGGATGATCACGGCCCGCGTCGTGCGCTCGTTGACCCTCAGCATCAAGGAGCGGGAGTTCATCCGGGCGGCGCGCTACATGGGCATCGGCCACTTCACGATCATCGTGCGGCACATCCTGCCGAACGTCGCCTCGTTCCTCGTCATCGACGCCACGATCGCGATCGGCGCCGCCGTGCTGACCGAGTCGGGGCTGTCGTACTTCGGGTTCGGCGTGCAACCGCCCGACGTGTCGCTCGGCACGCTCATCGCCCAGAACCAGAGCGCGGCCACGACCAAGCCCTGGTTGTTCTTCTTCGCGGCCGGCGCCCTCATCGTCTTCGCCCTCGCGAGCAACCTCCTCGGCGACGGTCTGCGCGACGCGCTCGACCCGACCTCGACGGCCGGTCGCACCGGCCGGCGCCGCCGCACGCGCGGCCGGACGGCCGAGAGCTCGGGAGGCGCGGCGCCCCTCGGTCGGACCGGCGGCGTCTCCGAGGCTGCGAGCCCCGCCCCCGGGGCCGACGTCGGCTCACCGGCGCCGACCCGCACCTCCCCGGCGTCCGACGCCCGCCCGACGTCCGCCCCGCCCCGCACGAACGACGAGAAGGGGGAGCGCGCATGACGCTCACCGAACCGGTCGACCGCACCCGCGCCTCCTCGGCTCCGGTGCTCGAGGTGCGCGACCTGACCGTGACCTTCCCGACCCCCGACGGCGACGTGCGTGCCGTGCGCGGCGTCGACCTGACCCTGCGTCGCGGCGAGGTGCTCGGCATCGTGGGCGAGTCGGGCTCGGGCAAGTCGGTCACGAGCCTGGCCGTGCTCGGCCTGCTGCCCTCCACCGCCAAGGTCACGGGGTCGATCAGGCTCGACGGCGACGAGCTGCTCGGTCGCGGTGACAAGGCGATGTCGGCCATCCGCGGCAAGCGCATCGCGATGGTCTTCCAGGACCCCCTGTCGGCCTTCACGCCGGTGTACACGGTCGGCCAGCAGATCGCCGAGACGGTGCTCATCCACCGGGGCGGCTCGAAGGCGCAGGCCCGCGACCGGGCCATCGAGCTGCTGGGCCTCGTCGGCATCCCCGAGCCCGAGCGCCGGGTCGACTCGTTCCCGCACGAGTTCTCGGGCGGCATGCGGCAGCGGGCGATGATCGCCATGGCGATCGCCAACGACCCCGACGTCATCCTGGCGGACGAGCCGACCACGGCCCTCGACGTCACGATCCAGGCCCAGGTCATCTCGGTGCTGCGGACGGCCCAGCGCGAGACCGGGGCCGCCCTGGTCTTCGTCAGTCACGACCTCGGCGTCATCGCCGGCTTCGCCGACCGCATCGCCGTGATGTACGCAGGGCGCGTCGTCGAGACCGCCACCGCGGACGACCTGTTCGCCCACCCCCGCATGCCCTACACGGTCGGCCTGATCGGGGCGTTGCCCCGGCTCGACCAGCGCTCGGACCAGCCGCTCGTGCCGATCCCGGGCACGCCGCCGTCGCTGCTGTCGCTCGCTCCCGGCTGCCCGTTCGCGGCGCGTTGCCCGCTGGTGACCGCCGAGTGCCGGGTCGACGAGCCGGCCCTCGTCCAGGCCCCCGCGGTCGAGCCGGGCCACCGCGCCGCGTGCCTGCACGCCGACCGGCTCGTCGGCGAGGGCACCGACCCGGAGGACGTCTACGACCTGCCACCCGCCCCGACCTCGGCCCTGGCCGCGGTGCCCCGAGCTTCTCGAGACCGCGTGCTGCACGTCGACGGACTGGTCAAGACCTTCCCCCTGACCAAGGGCTCGGTGTTCAAGCGCCGGGTCGGCAGCGTCTGGGCCGTCGACGGCGTCGACCTCGACGTGCGCGAGGGCGAGACGCTCGGGCTCGTGGGCGAGTCGGGATCGGGCAAGAGCACGACCCTGCACGAGATCATGGACCTGCGGGTGCCCGAGGCCGGCACGATCGAACTGCTCGGCACGGCGCTCGACCGCAAGCTCGACGGGTCGACGGTCAAGCGGTTGCGCGGCGCCGTCTCGATGGTCTTCCAGGACCCCATGGCGAGCCTCGACCCCCGGCAGCCGGTCAGCGACATCATCGCCGAACCGCTGCTGGCGATCGGGCGACCCCGCGACGAGGTGTCGCGCCGCGTGCCCGAGCTGATGCGGCTCGTCGGCCTCGAGGCGGCCGCCGCGACCCGGTACCCTCACGAGTTCTCGGGCGGGCAGCGGCAGCGCATCTCGATCGCCCGGGCGCTGGCCGCCGACCCGAAGCTGATCGTGCTCGACGAACCGGTGTCGGCGCTCGACGTGTCGATCCAGGCCGGCGTGCTCAACCTGCTCGCCGAGCTCAAGGCGGAGCTCGGCCTGTCGTACCTGTTCGTGTCGCACGACCTCTCGGTCATCCGGCACGTCGCCGACCGGGTCACGGTGATGTACCTCGGCCGCACGGTCGAGACGGGCCCGGTCGACGAGGTGTTCGAGCACCCGCTGCATCCCTACACGCAGGCGCTGCTCTCGGCGGTGCCGGTGCCCGACCCGGCCAAGGAGCGCGCCCGCGAGCACATCGTGCTGCCGGGCGACCCGCCGACGCCGACCGTGAAGCAGACGGGCTGCCGGTTCCGCAGCCGGTGCCCGTTGTACGCGATGCTGCCCGAGGCCCAGCGCTCCCGGTGCGAGGACGAGGTGCCGACCATGCTGCCGCACGGCCGCGACGGCGCCGACCACACGGCCGCCTGCCACTTCGCCCGCGAGAAGCAGCTGGTCTGAGCGGCCGGTGGCCGGAACCCCCGGGACTCGCCGAGACCCTCCCGCGCGCACGAGGGTCTCGGCGAGAACCCGGGGTCTCGCGGCGCCGGGACTCCGAGGTCAACGGGCGAGGGCGAGGGCGGCGGCGACGACGAGCACGTCGACGGCCACCGTGGCCCAGAAGGCGACCTGGAACGGCCGCTTGCTCGTCTTGTGGCGCAGCAGGTGCTGCGCGACGAGGGCACCGGGCCAGCCGCCGACCAGTCCGAGCAGCAGCAGGACGCGTTCCGGCACGCGGCGTCGTCCGTGACGTGCGGCGGACTTGTCGACGGCGTAGACCAGGGCCGTCGCGGCGCTGAGCGCGAGGGCCCCGCCGATCAGCCAGGGCAGGGCGTCGCCGACGACCGTCGCCCGGGCACCGGTCGTGGCGGGTGTGCCCACGGCGACCGCGACCGCCACGACGAGCACGAGACCCACGACGAGGGCGACCCGACCGCTCCGGGTCGGGCGCGGTGCCCGGGCCCGCGGTGCCGACCACCGGCCCCCGACGGGCGCGACGCGGACCGCCGCCGGGCCTCGGTCACCGTGCCGGTCGACCTCGTACGAATACGCGTCGCCCACGCGCGGCCGGGCCGATCCGCGGCTGAACGCCGTGATGTGCACGAACGCGCGGCCGCGCCCCGAGGCCGGTGTGAGGAACCCGAACCCGCGGTCGTCGTCCCACGAGGTGAGCGTGCCCTCGATCCGGGCCGGACTGCCGGACATGCGCCCGACCCTAGCCCGCTCTCGTCCGTTTCCCCTGCCGCCACGATGTGGACACCGCACCACGCAGAGACGTGGCGCGGTGTCCACTTCGTGGCGGCACGGGCTCCGACGACTGACGTCGGGAGGCGCGGTGCCCGTCAGTCGCGGCGGATCGCCCCGTAGCTGCCGCCGGTGGCGCGCACGAGGTCGTCGGGGGCGATCTCGATGTCGAACCCGCGCCTCCCACCGCTGACGAAGATCGACGGGAAGGAGGCGGCGCTCGCGTCGACCACGGTCGTCGCGGCGGTCTTCTGGCCGAGCGGGCTGATGCCGCCGACGACGTAGCCCGTGCGGCGTTCGACCAGGGCGGGGTCGGCGAGCGAGGCCTTCTTCGCCCCGACGGCCGCGGCCAGGGCCTTGAGGTCGAGTCGACCCGAGACGGGGACGACGCCCACGACGAGGGCGCCGTCGGCGTCGGCCACGAGGGTCTTGAACACGCGTTCTTCCGACAGGCCGAGCTCGGCGGCCGCCTCTTCTCCGAAGTTCGTCGCCGTGTCGTGGTGCTCGTAGGTGTGCGGGGTGAAGGGGATGCCGGCCGCGGTGAGCGCGACGGTGGCCGGCGTCGACGGGCCGCGCGCGCCTCCTGCGGTGGGTTTCGTCACGCGCCGGCCTCGTCCGCCCCGCCGGTGGCCGCGGCCTCGTCGGTCGTGTCGGCGTCGAGGGTCACGGCACGGAACAGCACGACGGTGGGCCCCGAGACGAGCAGCTCGTCGCCGGGGGCCGTCTCGTGGGGCAGGCTGCGGTCGTCGCTCGACCACAGGGCGTCGTACGACGTGACGCCCTCGTGCCGGGGCAGCGTCACCGTGACGGTCGTCTCGGCACCGTGCACCACGACGAGCACGGTGTTCGGCGCCTCGTGCTCGGGCGTCGAGACGGCCAGGTACTGGAGGGTGCGGACGCCCGGGTCGTTCCACTCGTCGGGCCGCATCTCGCGGCCCGAGGCCGAGTGCCACGTCATCTCGTTGGCGCTCAGCGTGCAGGCGCCGTCGACGCCGAAGCGCGACGGGCGCAGCGCGGGGTTCTCGGCGCGCAGCCGGGCGAGCGTCGCGACGTCGTCGTGCAGGTCGCGGTGCCAGGGTTCGTCGGTCCAGTCGACCCAGGTGAGCTCGCTGTCGGTGCAGTAGGCGTTGTTGTTGCCGTGCTGGGTGCGCCCGCGTTCGTCGCCGGCCGTCAGCATCGGGATGCCGGCCGAGACGAACAGGGTGGCGAGGAGGTTGCGCATCGAGCGGCGTCGGGCGTCCGAGATCCACGGGTTGACGCTGTCGCCCTCGACGCCGTGGTTGAACGAGCGGTTGTCGTCGGTGCCGTCGCGGTTGCCCTCGCCGTTGCTGAGGTTGTGCTTGCCGTCGTACGAGACGAGGTCGAGCAGCGTGAACCCGTCGTGCGCGGTCACGAAGTTGACGCCCGACAGCGGTCCGCGCTCGTGCGCGTAGACGTTGCTCGACCCGCTGAGCTTCGACGCGAAGCTGCCGAGCCCCGACGGGGGAGTGCCCTGCGACCGCGCGGCGGCGATGTCGGTGAGCCAGAAGTCGCGGGCCCGGTTGCGGAACCGGTCGTTCCACTCGATCCAGCCCTCGGGGAAGGCGCCGGTCTGCCAGCCGCCGAGACCGACGTCCCACGGTTCGGCGATCATCTTCACGCCCTCGAGGGCCGGGTCGGTGACGATCGCCGAGAGCAGCGGGTGCTCGGGGTCGAAGACGTGGTCGGCGCCGCGCCCGAGGGTGGCCGCCAGGTCGAACCGGAACCCGTCGATCTGCACCTCGTTCGCCCAGTAGCGCAGCGAGTCGAGCACGAGCCGCGACGCGGCGGGCGTGCTGGTGTCGAGCGAGTTGCCGCACCCGGTCACGTCGACGGGCCGGCCCTCGGCGTCGTGGCGGTAGTAGGCCGCCCCGTCGAGACCGCGGAGGCTCGTCACCGGGCCGCCGACCTCGCCCTCTTCGGCGGTGTGGTTGTAGACGACGTCGAGGTAGACCTCGATGCCGGCCTCGTGCAGCAGGCGGACCATGCCCTTGAACTCGCGCACGATCGCCGACGCCCCGGCGAGCTGGGCGTCGCGGCTCGCGTAGGCGGCGTGCGGCGCGAAGTAGTTCAGGGTGTTGTAGCCCCAGTAGTTCTCGATGCCCTGCGCGACGAGGCGCTGCTCGTCGACGTGCTGGTGCACCGGCAGCAGCTGGACGGCCGTGACGCCGAGCCCCTTGAGGTAGGCGATGGTCGACTCGGCGGCGAGGCCCGCGTAGCTGCCCCGCAGCTCTTCGGGGACGAACGGTGCCAGCCGGGTGAGGCCCCTGACGTGGGCCTCGTAGACCACGACCCGGTCGAGCGGGGTGCGCGGCTTCTCGACCCCGCCCCAGTCGAACGCCTCGTCGACGACCGCCGAGCGCCAGGTGCCGCGACCGGTGCGGCCGAGCCCCCGCGAGTACGGGTCGAGCAGCTCGAGCGACGGGTCGAACGCGGTGCCCGGGCCTGACGGGCCGTCGGCCCGGAGCCAGTACCGGCGGCCGGGGGTGAGCGCCCCGTCGCTGGCGCTCCAGACGTCGTGCTCGTCGCGCACCATCGGCACGACGCGGTCGTGGGGCGCGTCGTCGATCACCAGGTCGACCCTCGTCGCGGCCGACGACCAGACCCGCAGCGTCGGCCCGTCGGGGCCGGTGCGGACGCCGAGGTCGCGCAGGGGGTCGAGGTCGGTCACGGCACTTACAGTAGAGGAGGCGCGTGTCGGCCCCGAAATCACCTGACGTCACCGGCGCACCCGCCCCACCCCAGCCTGAGGACCCTTCCATGAGCGTCTACCTCGACCACGCGGCCACCACCCCGATGCACCCGGCGGCCATCGCCGCCTACGCCGAGGCGCTCGGCACCGTCGGCAACCCGTCGTCGATCCACTCGGCCGGGCAGAACGCCAAGCGGGTCCTCGAAGAGGCACGCGAACGCGTCGCCGCGACCCTCGGCTGCGACCCCATCGAGGTCGTCTTCACCTCGGGCGGCACTGAGGCGGTCAACCTCGCGATCAAGGGACTCTGGTGGGCGAGGCAGTCCGACCGACCGCGCCCGCGCCTCCTCGTCCCGGCCGGCGAGCACCACGCGACCGTCGACACCGTCGAGTGGCTCGAACGGTACGAGGGCGCCGTCGTCACCTGGCTGCCGCTCGACGAGCGGGGCCGCCTGCGCGTCGACGCGCTCGCCGCGGCCCTCGACGAGCACGACGACGTCGCCCTCGTCAGCCTGCTCTGGGCCAACAACGAGGTCGGCACCCTGCAGCCGGTCGACGAGGTCGTCGCGCTCGCCGCGGCCCACGGCGTGCCCGTGCACTCCGACGCCGTGGCGGCGTACGGCCAGGTGCCGATCGACTTCGCGTCGTCCGGGCTCGCGGCGCTCAGCGTCAGCGCGCACAAGATCGGCGGGCCCATCGGCATCGGAGCCCTCGTGCTGTCGCGGTCGGCGACGGTCGTGCCCCTCATCCACGGCGGCGGGCAGCAGCGGCAGGTGCGCTCGGGCACGCAGGACGCCCCGGCCGCCGTGGCCTTCGCCGTCGCGGCCGAGCAACCGCACCCTCGCTACGAACCGCTGCGCGACCGGCTGGTCGCCGGCGTGCTGGCGTCGGTGCCCGGGGCGGTGCTGCGGGGCGACCCCGTCGACCGGCTGCCGGGCAACGCCCACTTCACCTTCGAGGGCTGCGAGGGCGACTCCTTGCTGTTCTTGCTCGACGCCGCCGGGGTCAGCGTGTCGACGGGGTCGGCGTGTCAGGCGGGCATCCCCGAACCGTCGCACGTGCTGCTCGGCATGGGGCTGTCGCCCGAGGCGGCCCGCGGCGCGCTGCGCATGACCGTCGGACACACCTCGACCGAGGCCGACGTCGACGCCCTGCTGGCCGCGCTGCCCGACGCCGTCGCCCGAGCCGGCCGGGCCGGCTACGCCGACCGCGCGCCCGCCCTCGGCGCCCGCTGACGCCCGGCTCGCCCACGAGCGCTCGACGCCCACCCGCGACGGGCGGGCACACTGTGACCATGCAGCTCTACTCGTCGTCGCCCGCCGTCCGTGCCCGCCAGGTGACCGGCGACGTGGTGGCGATCGCCCTCGTCGTCGCCTTCGTCGTGCTCGGGGTGGGCATCGCGGGCTTCGTCGGCACGTTCGCCGAGCTCGGCCGGCGACTCGAGGAGGCGGGGGCCGGCTTCCAAGGGACGATGCAGGACGCGTCGCGCGCCCTGGCCGGGGTGCCCCTGCTCGGCGACGCCGCCAGCGCGCCCTTCGACGGAGCGAGCGGTGCCGGGCAGTCCCTGGCCGACGCCGGACGCCAGCAGCAAGAGGGAGTGGCCCGCGCCGCGCTGGTCGCCGGCCTCGTCGTGGCCGGGGTGCCGAGCCTCGTGGTGCTGTGGGTCTGGCTGCGCGGGCGGATCGCGTTCGTGCGTCGCGCCTCCTCGACGCGGTCGCTGCTCGCCCTGCCGGGCGGCGACGACCTGCTCGCGTTGCGGGCCCTCACCGGCCGCGACCCGAAGGCGGCGCTCGCCGTGTCGCCCGACCCCGTCGCGGCGTGGCGCACGGGTGAGCCCGACGTCGTGCGGCGCCTCGCCGACGTGGCCCTGCGCGAAGCGGGCGTCGCCCGTCGGTGAGCGTCGGCCGACCGGCGCCGGGCGGGGCGCCCGCGCCCGACCCGCCCCGCACGTCGCCCCCACCCGCGCCGGGTAAGCTCGGGCACCATGATCGCACTGGATTTCTCTGAGCAGATTGCCGCCCTCCGGGCCACGTTCGAAGACATCCGTGCGGTGATCGGGCAAGAGCGGCTCGTGGCCGAGATCGCCGAGCTGAGCGAGCAGGCCTCGGCACCCGACCTGTGGGACGACACCGAGAACGCGCAGAAGGTCACCAGCGCCCTGAGCCACCGGCAGTCCGAGCTCGAGAAGCTCGAGACGACCGAGCAGCGGCTCGACGACCTCGAGGTGCTCGTCGAGATGGCCAACGACGGCGACGACCAAGAGAGCGCCGACGAGGCCCAGGCCGAGCTGAAGGCGCTGCAGAAGATGATGGACACCCTCGAGGTGCAGACGCTGCTCGACGGCGAGTACGACCCGCGTCCCGCCGTCATCACGATCCGCGCCGGGGCCGGTGGGGTCGACGCCGCCGACTTCGCCGAGATGCTGCTGCGCATGTACCTGCGTTACGCCGAGAAGCACGGCATGTCCGCGACGGTGATGGACACCAGCTACGCCGAGGAGGCGGGCATCAAGAGCGCCACCTTCGAGATCGACGCGCCCTACGCGTTCGGCACCCTGAGCGTCGAGGCCGGCACGCACCGCCTGGTGCGCATGAGCCCGTTCGGTGCCGCCGGCAAGCGTCAGACCAGCTTCGCGGCGGTCGAGGTCATCCCGCTGATGGAAGAGACCGAGTCGATCGACATCCCCGAGAACGACATCCGGGTCGACGTGTTCCGCTCGTCGGGCCCCGGCGGTCAGAGCGTCAACACGACCGACTCGGCCGTCCGCCTCACGCACATCCCGACCGGCACCGTCGTGTCGATGCAGAACGAGAAGAGCCAGATCCAGAACCGCGCCGCCGCCATGCGCGTGCTGCAGTCGCGCCTGCTGCTGCTGCAGAAAGAGGCCGAGAACGCGAAGAAGAAAGAGCTCGCGGGCAACATCACGGCCAGCTGGGGCGACCAGATCCGCAGCTACGTGCTGGCGCCGTACCAGATGGTGAAAGACCTCCGCAGCGAGCACGAGGTGAACAACCCCTCGAACGTCTTCGACGGCGATCTGGACGGCTTCATCTCGGCCGGCATCCGCTGGCGCAAGCGCGACGACCAGGACTAGCACCGCAGCGAGTCGTTGCGCCGATCGTCGTGACCCGCGCTTAGGGTGATCCCCGTCATGATTCGGTTTGATGAAGTCACCAAGGTCTACGTCGGCAATCCCCGGCCCGCGCTGAACGCCGTCACCCTCGAGATCCTCAAGGGCGAGTTCGTGTTCCTCGTCGGGGCCAGCGGCTCCGGCAAGTCGAGCTTCCTGCGGCTCGTGCTGAAGGAAGAGAAGCCGTCGCAGGGGCAGATCCACGTGCTCGGGCAGCGCCTCGGCACGCTCTCGAGCCGCAAGGTGCCGTACTTCCGGCGCAACCTCGGCGTGGTGTTCCAGGACTTCCGCCTCCTGCCGCAGAAGAACGTCTTCGACAACGTCGCGTTCAGCCTGCAGGTGATCGGCAAGAGCAAGGGGTTCATCCAGGAGGCCGTGCCCGACGTCCTCAAGATGGTCGGCCTGGTCGGCAAGCAGCACCGCCTGCCGCACGAGCTGTCGGGTGGTGAGCAGCAGCGCGTCGCGATCGCGCGGGCCATCGTCAACAAGCCCGCCATCCTGCTCGCCGACGAGCCGACCGGAAACCTCGACCCCTCGACGAGCGCGGGCATCATGACCCTGCTCGAGCGGATCAACGCCGGTGGCACGACGGTCATCATGGCCACGCACGACGCCGGCATCGTCGATCAGATGCAGCGTCGCGTGATCGAGCTGAGTGCCGGCAACATCCTCCGCGACGAGCGACACGGCGGCTACCAGACCCAGGCGGTGCCCATCCAGGCCATAGGGGTCGAAGACCTGAGCACGAGAGGGGCCGACGCATGAGGCTCGGACTCGTCATGAGCGAGGTCGGCAGCGGCCTGCGCCGCAACGCCTCGATGGTCGTCTCGGTCGTGCTGGTCACGTTCATCTCGTTGACCTTCGTCGGCACGGCGGCCCTGCTGCAGATGCAGATCACGCAGATGAAGGGCTACTGGTACGACAAGGCCCAGGTCGCCGTCTACCTCTGCACCGACACCGACACGACCGGCAACTGCACCGGGGCGATGGCGACGCAGGACCAGAAGGACGGCGTCGAGGCGCAACTCGAGAGCGACGTGCTCACGCCGTACGTCGACAAGTTCTACTTCGAGGACCAGACCCAGGCCTACGACCGCTTCAAGCAGCAGTTCGCCGACAGCCCGGCCACCGAGTTCGTGCAGCCCGCGTACCTCAACGAGACCTTCTGGGTGAACCTGAAGGACCCGACGCAGTCCGACGTCCTCACCGAGAGCCTGTCGAGCCTCGCCGGCGTCCAGAGCGTGGTCGACCAACGCGGCTACCTCGACCCGATCTTCGCGGTGCTGAACGCGGCGAGCTACACGGCCATCGGCATCGCCTCGCTGATGCTGATCGCGGCCGTGCTGCTGATCGCGACGACCATCCGCCTCAGTGCCTTCAGTCGACGGCGCGAGCTCGGCATCATGCGCCTGGTCGGTGCGTCGAACCGCTTCATCCAGACGCCGTTCATCCTCGAGGGGGTGATCGCGGCCCTCGTGGGCTCGCTGCTGGCCGGTGCGGCGATCGTGGCCATCGTGAACTTCTTCGTCAAGGGCTACCTGGCGGTGAACTTCCAGGGCACGCCGTTCATCGGACTGCGTGACGCGGCGCTCGTCGTGCCGATCGTCATAGTCGTGGGCATCCTGCTCGCGGCCCTCAGCGCCAACGTCGCCATCAGGCGCTACCTCAAGGTCTAGGGCCGCGGCAGAGCCGAGGAGGCGCGGTGTCCGTCCGACGGGCACCGCGCCTCCTCGGCTCTGCCTGTATACTGAACGGCTGCCTGTCGGCAGCACCCCACCCGAACGACCAGGAGGCCCAGCGTGGCGAAAGAACGCGGTGAGAAGGTCGTGGCCACGAACCGCCGCGCCCGCCACGACTACACGATCGACACCACCTACGAGGCGGGCATCGTGTTGAGCGGCACCGAGGTCAAGTCGCTGCGACAGGGGCGGGCGTCGTTGGTCGACGGGTACGCCTTCGTCGACGCCGGCGAGGCCTGGCTCGACGCGGTGCACATCCCCGAGTACACCGAGGGCACCTGGAACAACCACGCGCCCCGACGCAAGCGCAAGCTGCTGCTGCACCGCCACGAGATCGACAAGATCGGGCAGAAGACGAAAGAGGGCGGCTTCACGGTCGTCCCGCTGAAGATCTACTTCAGCGACGGTCGCGCCAAGGTCGAGATCGCCCTCGCCAAGGGCAAGCGCGAGTACGACAAGCGACAGACGCTGCGCGAGCGCACGGCGACCCGCGAAGCCCAGGCCGCGATGTCGGCCCGCAAGCACCTCGGCGAGTGATCCGCGGTCGGGTCGGCCCGGTACCGGGTCGAGCCGTGGTGGCGCGGACGCGTCGGACGACGTAGACTGATGGGCCGCACGAAACTGTGCGTTGGTAATTCAAGAGCGTGTGACGACGGCCCCCTCATGGGGATGATCGGTTTCGACATCGCCTGTGTGCGAACGAGAAGCGGGCCGAGGATCCAGGGTTATCTCGTAAACGATCTCTGGAAAACAATAAGTGCCAATAACAAGCGCACTGACTTCGCTCTCGCTGCGTAAGCAGTAGAGCCACATGGAGTCCGTCAGTCTGGTGACCGCCTTCTAACCAGATCCTGACGTCATCTAGAGGGCTCGCTGTGTGACTGCGCCTGGGGGTCACACGGGACTTGCACTCGGGCTGGGCTCGTCGACCTAGAAGCCAGTAGCAAAGGTCGGAGCCGAGCAGAACGCCTCATCTGGCTACGCCCGTAGAATGCGTGCAATCTTAGCGATGGACGGGGGTTCAATTCCCCCCATCTCCACCACCGGCCGTCGTCACACGACTCGCGAACACCGAGAGCCCCCGCCTGATCAGGTGGGGGCTCTCGTGCGTGCGGGGCGGGTCGCGTCGGACGCGGGACGGCCCCCGTGGCTGCCGCGGCAGCGACGGGGGCCGTCGTCGTGGTGCGGGTGTTACTCGGCGGGCGTCTCGGCGACGGCCAGCTTCGCGCGGCGACGAGCCGCGATCAGCAGCAGCGCGCCGGCCAGCAGTGCGGCGGCGCCGATGCCGGCAGCCGTCTCGGTGCCTTCCGAACCCGTGTAGGCGAGGCCCGAGGGCGTCGTCGGGGTGGCGGCGGTCACGACGGCGGCGACGACGGTGAAGTCGACGGGGTCACCCGTGGCGACCGCGGTGGTCTCGCCCGCGGCGTTCAGCGCGAACGAGAACGGCGCGATGGTGTACGCACCGGGGACGAGACCGGTGACGGTCGAGCTCCAGTTGCCGGCGGCGTCGACGACGATCGTGCTCTCGGCCTGGGCCTGCTCGAAGGGCTGCGACGACTGGGGCTGTCCACCCTGGGCGTAGATGACGAAGGCCACGCGGGCTCCGGGGGTACCGGTGCCGGTGACGTTCAGCGTGCTGCCGACGACGGCCTGGCCGGCGCTGGGCGAGGTGACGACCGGTGCTGCGAAGGGGGCGACGGCCGCGGCCTCGAGGGTGAAGTCGACCGGGGTCGACGGAGCCGAGACGATCGCGGCGCCGGTGCCGTCGAGCACGGGGTCACCGTTCTCATCGAGCAGGGCCTGGGCGGCGACGGCGGTGTACTCGGCGGGTGCGAGGGCCAGCGTCACGGTCCAGTTGCCGTCAGCGTCGACGATGATGCGGTCAGCCGGGTCGTCGGCGAGGGTGCTCACCGCGTCGGTGGGTGCGACGACGAGGCCGATGTCGGCACCGGGCGTTCCGGTTCCCTCGAAGGTGACCTCGGTGCCGGTGACGGTCTCGCCCTGCGCGGGCGAGGTGATGACCGGGGTGTCGAGCGCGTCCGGCGTGGTCGGGGGGACCACGGCGGCGGGGAGGACGAACGAGACCTCGGTCTCACCGGTCCCGGAGCCGCCCGTGACCTCGGTCACGCGGACCGTCTGGTTGCGGTCGGCGTCCTCGGGGTAGGTGTAGTCCAGCGACCACTGGCCGTCGACGACCGCGACGGCGGTGGTGCCGGGAAGGCGGTCGTCGTTGGTGTCGAGCACGTTGACGGTCGAGCCCGAGAGGCCGGTGCCCGAGAAGGTGACGGTGCGCGAGTCGAGCTCTTGGCCGGCTTCGGGCGTGACCACGTCGAAGGTCTCGACGGGAGCGACGGCGGGGAGGGTGAACGACCGCGTGACGGTCGGTTCGAAGCCGCTGAACCCCTTCTCGCCGTCGACGAAGATGGTCTGGGCTTCGGTGGCGTCGTCCGAGTACTGGATCGTCGTCGAGAAAGCACCGGAACCGTCGGTGGTCGTGCGGGCGAGCACGGTGCCGTCGGTGTTCGTGTCCTTGATGATCACGTTGGCGTCGGCGATGGCCGTGCCGGCGACGGTGACCAGCCGCGAGTCGGTCGGCGTACCGGCGACCGGCGACGTGACCACGAGGTCACTGTCGACGGCTTGCGCCGCGGTGGTGGAGAGGAGGGCCCCTCCGAGGGCGAGCGTGAGGACGGCCGGGACGGCCACCGCACGGCGCCAAGAGAACTTGGTGATCACGTGGTGAGTGCTTTCTTGATCGGTGGTGCAAGCGTCATCGCTTGTCCGCCCTCGGCCCAGCGCCGAGCGAGACTCGCAGCACGGATCGGGAGTCCCGTGCTCCTCGAACCTATCCACTGGCTGGGAGAACCACACCGGTCCGTCCGGAATGCACGGGGTGATTGTCGAGTCACCCTCGACTCACCCGGACGGGGTCGGTGAGAGCTCGTCGTGACCGACGGCCGAGAGCGACGCACGCTGCGTGCTCACGGGGCAGGACGTGCTGTTCACGTGTGCCGTCTCCGTCGAGGAGGCGCCCGTGCGCGGTGAGGCGTGGCCCCCGTTCGGGGCGGGTGGGGGAGCCGAGGAATCGTCGGCCCGTTGTTATAGTCGGGTGAGCTTTGGCCGAGATCCGTGACCAAGTGCTAGGGGAGCGAGCCGCATGAGCGACATCTTCACTCTGACCTCGGACGACGACGAGGGGCGTGGCGAGCCGGCCCCGGGTGCGAAGCGGAGGCGTCGACTGTCCAAGCCGGTCGTGGCGTTGATCACGCTGGCGTCGGTGCTGGTCGGGGTGCTGGTGGTGGTCGGCGTCGTCGGTGGCGTCTACGCCGCCCGGCTCGCGAATTCGTTCGACGACAACGCGACGAAGATCGACCAGGCCTTCCCGGCCGAGTCGACGCGCCCGGCGCCGACGTCCGACGGAGCGATGAACATCCTGCTGATGGGGTCTGACTCCCGAGCCGACGCGACGACGATCGACGACGCCTCGGCCTCGGACCAGCGGACCGACTCGATGATGCTGGTGCACGTCGACGCCGACCGCGAGAACGTCTACGTGATGTCGATCATGCGCGACCTCTACGTGCCGATCCCCGATCACGGTTCGAACAAGATCAACGCTGCCTTCGCCTACGGAGGCTCGCCCTTGACCGTCCAGACCGTCGAGCAGCTGCTCGGTGTCCGCATCGACCACGTCGCGATCATCGACTTCGAGGGCTTCAAGGGCATGACGACGGCGCTGGGCGGGGTGGACGTGACGTCGGCGCAGGCCTTCTCGGCCGGGCAGTACTCCTACACGGCGGGCGTCAACAAGCTCGAAGGCGACGCCGCCTTGGCCTTCGTCCGCGAGCGGCACGCCTTCGCCGACGCCGACTTCACCCGCGTCAAGAACCAGCAGGCGTTCGTGAAGGGTCTGGCCGACACCATCCTGAGCCGTTCGACGCTGACCGACCCCGGCAAGATCTCGGCCTTCGTCACGGCCATGTCGCCCTACCTGACCGTCGACAAGCAGTTCGACATCGGCACCATCGCCTCCCTCGGCTTCAGCCTGCGCTCGATCGACGGCTCGAAGATGCACTTCTTCACCATCCCGACGGCCGGCACCGGTTCGATCGGCGGCCAGTCCATCGTCAACGTCGATCAGCCCGGTCTGGACGCGGTCAAGGCCGGGCTCGCGGCCGACTCGCTCGACAATGTACCCAACGCCCAGTAGGTGACGGGCCACAGCCTGAGGTCAGAGCTCGTCCGCAAAGACCTGCCGGAGTTCTCGTAGTCGCTCTGAGGCGGTACGGAGCTCGTCGGTCAAACGTTCCTGCGCAGATACGGGTGACCGTTTCAACCATGAAGCGGGCTGGTCGTCGGCACCCGTCTTGTCCGGCCAGCTCTCCGTTGTGACGACTCCGCGGAGCGTGCTCGTCAGTTTGTCCTGGCCGGCTTCGATGAAGGCCACCGGCAATGCGCCACACTGCATGCCCATGATCAGTGCGTGTAGACGATTGCTCGACACGTGCAGAGATCGACGGTAGATGCCCCTGACGACCTCGTCTTGCTGGAGGTGGGTCTTGTCCTCCCACAAGGCTGTTCGAACGCCCAAGATCTTTCCGAGTTGCCGGTGCTGGGCGTCGTCGCGGCGTACCTGAGAGACAAGAACAGGCTCTAGCTCCTCAGCTCGCGCCGTTTCGACCAGACGGGACAGAAGCTTGAGCGGGACGGCTCGATCGCTGCGATATGAGAGGGCGAGTAGGTTGCGATCGCCCTCAGACGGCGGGGTGTCGACGTGGGCAAAAGCGATGTCCGGGAATTGGCGAAGGTTCAGGCCGATGGCCGCGGAGGAAACGTCGTCTCTCACGGTATAGAGAGAGAAAAGTTTGATGAGGAACCTCTCGAGCACTCGCCCGAGCGAGGCCCCCCCGCGCAATGATCGACCGACGGCGACAGCCGTTCCCCCTCGGCTCCGAATGGCCAGAAGGTTGCCCAGATTGATGAGCGATCGAACGGTCAGGGCAGCGGGCCCGAAGATTTGAGGCCCAGGCGCCAGGACGAGGGTCGCCCGTCCTCGGCACGCTGCGAGGAGCAGTCTGCGCTCGAAGGAGACGCTCTTCGAATGGATTTCGACGTCGGCCAGGTCGCCGAAACCCGCTAGGTAGTCGGAGGGCATCGGCCCGACGAACACGACTAGGGGACGGCCGCTGTCCTTCAGCCAGTCGAGGACGGCCCTCCGAATTTCGATGTCTCCCAGATTGTCTGATTGAGCCGAGACGCTGTAGAAGATGGGTCGGGGTCGGGACATGAAATCTTCCTAGGGGTTCTTGGTCGTACGAAGGTGGCGGGGTAGCCGAACGGAGAGGCCGATCGCTTGGACCAGGAAGGACAGCGCGAGCCCAGCGCCCGCCATCTTCGCACCGCCGACCGCCGCGCCTATCGAGACGGAGACGAGGCACAGTGCGCTCGTCGTGGCAGCAACCATGCCCACGTAGGGAGCGTCGCCCCAGCCCTGGAGCGACGCACTCAGCAACGACGAACCCGCAGCGAAGACGAGTCCGACGAGAACGATCTGCAGGGCAGGAATCGACGCGCTGTACGACCGTCCCAGGACGACGGGAATGCCCCAGGGAACGATGAGGGCCAGGACGCCGTAGACGAGGGTCATCACAAGGACGACGTAAAGCGTGAGCGCGAGGCTCCGGCGCCTGACGGACACTTCGTTGGCCCGCGTCGCATTCGGAAGCAGGACAGCCGCCAAGGACGTCGGCAGGATGCGCAGTGGCCCGGTCAGTCGTGCAGCAGCGGCGTACAAGCCGCCCTGCGCAGGTCCGGCGAATGCCGCGACCAACGTGGTGTCCAGATTACGGAACTGGGTTGCGAAGGAGTTCATGTAGAAGGGCCACGATGCCGTGAGCGTTTCATGCCATCCCGCCCGCGTTACGAAGGGATCGATATGCCGACGAACGTAGCCGTGGGCTGCGGCGACGGACACGAGTCCCGCCAGGGCGGCTGCCAGACAGTAGGCGAGGACCGGCTCAGCGTTCGCAGGGATAACGAGGACAAAGAAGACGAGGATCGTGCCGGTGCGCCGACCTACGAGGTTCAGCGTGTTCACACGAGCATCGCCGTCGGCCAACGCGACTCCCAACCGCACGTCGGCGTTGCGCTCTGCGGCCATCGCCACCGCCAGTGGAATGAAGACCCAGAGGGTCAGGGGGGTCGCGATCGACAGACAGCAGAGGACGAAGATCGCGAAGGTGCCCATGGCGATCGATGTCGCGTTGTTGATGCGGAGAGCCGTCGATATCTTCCCGCTGTGCGGTTCGTTCGCCCTTTCCCTGACGACGTACGTGCCGAGCCCCAGGTCGAAGGCGTTCTGCAGGACGACGCCGATGCCGAACACGGCTGAGAAGAATCCAAATGTCGCTGGGTCGGTGGAACGGGCCAACAACACGAGAATCGCAGCCTGGAGCACAGCGGCAAGGACCCGACCCCCGGCGACCCAGATGAACTGCCGCTTCACCGTGGCGCTCGTGCGGGCCTACGCCGTGCGGCTCGTTGCGGTCTCACCAATTGTTGCGACGACGTCACGTCTGACGTCGTCCTCGTGACCCACCAGCCGGCCATGAGTGAAAAGCCCATGTACAGCCACATGAGTCGGTTTCCGACGATGTCGCTGGAGAACTGCGCACTGGCGACCGTGTAGAGGAGAACGACGAAGATCACCGAGAACCACGAATCCACTTTGGCTGCCCGCCAGGCCTGGACGAAGCAGGCAGCGAACAGCGCCGTGACCGCCACGAGGGCGAAGACTCCGCCCTCGACGAGGATCTCCAGGAACACGTTGTGAGCGTAGAGACTCTCTTCATCTATGGCCCTGAAGTCGACGATGAACTGACCCAGTCGTCCCCAACCGATACCCATGGGGTTGGCGAGAGCTAGGTGGAGGGTCTCGGTGTAGAGGTCCGATCGGCCAGAATCCGACGCGGTGGTCAGACGTGTCAGACCGGCACTGTCAGAGAAGACGATCGCAGCCACTGCCGTCACACCGGAGAGCACGATCAGGATGGTCGTCCTCGGCGCCAGACGCTTAGTGCGCGCCAGGAAGAACACGAGACCTGCGAGCGCCACCGCAGCGGCGACCAGGGGACCTCTGCTCCCCGTCGCCACGACTCCGACCGCTGTGACGGTGGCTGTGACGACGGCTCCGAGAACGAGGAGGGGACTTCTGACGACGCGAACGATGACCAGCGTCAGCGTCACTACCAGCACGAATCCCGCGACGCGTCCTATGCCGATCGGGTTCAGCCCCAAGAAGACGAGACGCCCGCCGACGTCCTGGGAACCGAAGACTTGGGCTGCCACGCTGAAAAATGCGCCGACGATGATGGCAGCCACGGTGAAGTTCCTGATGAAGGTCGGCGGATGCCTGACCGCGGCGCAGGCGACGAACAAGATGACGATCACCAGAATGGCCTGAGCTTTGGTCAGCCCGTAGGCCGTCGGGGGACCCACAAGAAATCCGGGGATGCACGCGACCGAGAAAGCGACGGCAGGCCACCACATACCGGCTCGCGCGAGAACGAGGCGGAACTGGTAGAGGATGACTAGGCCGCAGAGGACCAGGGTCAAGAGCAGGTAGTCCGTCGGCAGCAGGTCCTGGAGGACGACAGGGATGACGAGATTTCCTAGACCCGCCAAGAGCAGAGCCAACGCCAGCGCAGGCTGTCGTGGCTTGTCGGTCGTCGGTTTGGTCATCGGGCAACCACTTGACGTGCCTTGACACGCGAGGCAATGCGGAGGGCCTGCGCTTCTGGCGTCCATCTGCTCTGAACTTCATCCTGTGCCGCACGGGTCACCGCCGCGGGGGACTGGCGTTTCTTCGTGACCCAGATTGAGATTGCGTCAGCCAGGGCAGAGACGTCATCACGCGGGTATCGAGCTCCCGTGACGCCGTCGATGACTGCTTCGGCTTCGGGCATCTGCCCGTAGATGTCGTCGTCTGTGACGACGGGCACACCGTGAGCCAGGCTCTGAATCACGGTCAGCCCTGCCGCAGCGGGAAGCACGGTGACGTCCAACGACTCGTAAATGGACTCGATGTCCTGTTGCGCGTATACGGCACCCAAAAATTCGATGTGGACTCCGAGATCTCGAGCCAGGTCGGTCAAAGCTGTGCGTTCAGGGCCTTCCCCCGCGAGCACCACTCTGACGGGGCGTCCACGGTCAGCGAGCGACGCGGCTGCTCGGATGAGGAGATCGAGGCGTTTGGGGGGGGTCAAGCGCACGATGGCGCCGATCGTGGCGTCGCTGGTCGGACCAAGGCGCAGCCCCACAGCAGACGACGACGTGGTCAGCTGCTTCGAACTGTGGTGACTGTTGTAGATGACCGTCATCCTGTGCTCCGGGTAGCCCATTGCGACGCCGAGAGCCAGGCCTGTATTCCCGTAGATGAAGAGTTCATTCGCGAGCTTGTAGAACGTGAGCCGGAACAAGCGCAAGACGCCGGTCTCGGGCCTGTGCCAACCAATCGTCCAGAAGAACACAGTCTTTCGGCGAAGACGAGCCGCGACGGCCGCGAGCCAGGTGCTGATCGACCAAGCGTCGCCGAGGAACACGACCGAATCGTACTTCCCGAACATCGCGATGCGAATCGAAGCGCCCTGCCAGCTAAATCGTCCGGCGTAGATCGTCTCTGCTCTTTTGTGACGATCCACCATAGAGGGTGGCGTGCTTTCTATGCCGGCTCGCCCGAGGGTGCCAGATACGAACGTCACCTCGAGACCGTCGGTCTTTTCGAGCTCGCTGAAAACTCCGTACCGGTAATGGACGAGGAATGGATAGACGACCAGAAGGCGAAGAGGGCGCGTCACAGGTGACCTCTGCGAGACCTCTTCGCCACTGCCGGCCTACCGTAGGCGACGACATCACGAGGCAGATCATGGGTGACGAGCGAGCCAGCGCCCACCACGGTGCCTCGGCCTATGGTGACGGGCCCCAAGATGATCGTGCCGTAGCCGATGAGGTTGTCACCCTCGAGAACAACTGTCGCCGGTGGCGACGAGGGGAACTCTTGGATCGTACGATCTGAGGCGTCGAAGGGGTGGTCGTTTCCCACGATGGCTACGTGTGAAGAGATCATTACGTCATCTCCTACGCTGAGTTTGGCGTGGTTAACGAAATCGGCTCCGATGTTGACCCGCGAACCGGCCGTGAAACTGCCCGAACGTGCTGAACGGGCGCGCGGTCCTATGACGAAGTTCTTGCCCCACCGAGCCCGTCCGAATGAGCTGATCCCGAAAGTCAACCTCCGTGCGAAGCGCACGGTGGATACGAGCGCGCCTGACGGGGTCATGAGCCGGTTCCCCGGATGCCGAGTCGGTGGTGGTGCGACGGTGTGGTTGACAGGATCATCGAGACGACCCGGTGCGACGTGTTGTCGACGATGTAAGCCGCCGGCGTGTCGGCACGAGCAGCAGTTTCGCCCTTCGTGCTCAAAGCGTAAGCGGAAGTCCGGATGATCGACTCCTCGTCCGCTCCCGTCAGGAGAATGCTACCGGTATCTTGTGCTTCAGGTCTTTCGATTGCGTCGCGCAACGTGACAGCTGGGAAGCCGAGAACAGACGCTTCTTCGGCGATCGTCCCACTATCGGACAGCACCAGCGCGGCGGAGGACTGCAACGCGAGGTAATCGTGAAAGCCGAAAGGCTTGTGGAAGCTCAATCCCGAGAAGCGAGAACCCAATGAATCGACACGCTTCCTCGTTCGCGGGTGGGTGCTTACGAGTACAGGCAGTCCATGCAGTGTGCCCAATCGTTCCAGACCGCGCAGGATGGATTCGAGGCGCGCAGCGTTGTCCACGTTCTCTTCTCGGTGAAGGCTGACCAGGAAGTACCCCTCGCGGGTGAGTTGCTCCGCCTCGAGCACTGTGCTCGCAGCGACGCCTGCTCGGTTTTGCTGGATCACTTCCCGCATGGGCGAACCGGTCAGCATGACTCGTGACGGGTGCAGGCCCTCCGCCAGCAGGTTGCGCCGCGCATGCTCGGAATAGACGAGGTTGTAATCGGCCACGTGGTCGACGAGTCGTCTGTTCGTCTCTTCGGGCACGTTCTCGTCGAACGAGCGGTTGCCGGCCTCCATGTGGAAGACCGGGATCTTCATCCGCTTGGCGATGACCGCCGAGATGCTGCTGTTCGTGTCGCCGAGCACGAGGAAGGCGTCTGGTCGCTCGTCGACGAGCACCTTCTCGATCGACACGAGGATGCTGCCCAGCACGGCTCCGAGGCTGCTCGTGTCGGCCTCGAGGAAGTGATCTGGCCGACGCAGCCCGAGATCTTCGAAGAAGACCTCGTTCAGCTCGTAGTCGTAGTTCTGACCGGTGTGCACCAGGACGTGGTCGACGTGTTCGTCGAGGCGCTTGATGACGGCCGACAGTCGGATGATCTCTGGGCGCGTGCCGACGACGGTCACGACCTTGAGACGAGGGGCGGTGGTGGTCATACGGTCTCCGGAATGGTGTCGGGGGCTTCGGGGTCGAAGATCTCGTTCGACCAGAACATCGTGTAGAGCACGTCGTCGCCTGTGTTGGTGATCGAGTGCGCCCAGAACGTCGGCATGTCGACCGAGCAAGGGTGGTCGCCGTCAACCGAGACCGTCACGACGTCGTCCGAGAACAGGCGGCGGAGGCGGATGTCGGCCGAGCCGGCCAGCACCGTGAAGCGCTCCATCTTGCGCCGATGGAAGTGCTGGCCTCGCGTGACACCCGGCGCTGTCGTCGAGAACGACGTCTGGCCCGATCCACCGTGCGATCGGATCACCTCGGTGAAGCTGCCCCGGTCGTCGGTGTTCTGCATCAGGGGAATGGCGTGTGCGGCCTCGAACGCATGAGAGCGGTACGTGTTGAACAGATCGCGATCGAAATCGGACGCTAACAGGGGCACGTCGCCCTTGGCGTACGCCGAGGCGCACCGCGAGAGGGTCGCCAGCAAGCCCGAGACCGTCGTGGTCGTCGACCTGGCGAGTACGTCTTCGGCATCGACGACGCCGAGGAGCGCCTCGGCGGCATGTTGTGCATGGAGCAGGTTCAATTCACGATCGACAACGACCGAGGGGGTTTCCCCACGGCTGAGCAGATGACAGAACGTCGCCGTCACGGCGTTGTAGAAGGGGCGGCCGTGCTCACCGAAGAGGTTCGGTAGCTGCACGTCGATGAACCGTGCTCCGACATCCTCGGCCGCGTCGCGGATGATGCGTGCCGCCTCCTGCTTGGCCGCACCGTAGGTCGAACCGTTGCCGACCTGAGTGGAGTTGGCGAAGACGATGCAGAGGGGCGCCACCTCGGCAGCGCGCACGGCATGGGCAGCCTGTTCGGCGAACAGGACGTTGCCGGCACGGACCTCTTCGTCGGTACCGCGATTCACTCCCGCAATGAGGACGAGCCGGTCGGTACCCGAGACAGCTTCGGTCGCCCGGGGGACGTCGAAATGCTCGCCGACGGTGAACGTGCGGACATCGTCTTCGCCAAGCGAGTGGAGGTAGGCGCGCGTGTGCCAGCCGAGAAAGCCACCAGCCCCTGTCATCGCGACCTTCATGTCAGAGGGCTTCCTCTACCGCGATGCCCGCAAGAGCCATCTCGACGCGGACCTCAGGTAGCGAGAGGAGCATCCGTTCGACTTCGGGCACGGTCATACGGTCGACCGTGTGCGAGTCGTAATCGGTGTACTCGACCTGCCGTGGGTCGCCTTCTTCGAAGAAAGCACTGTAGTTGAGGTCGCGCTTGTCGGCCGAGATGCGGAAGTAATCGCCCATGTCCTCGGCCCGCGACAATTCTTCGCGGTTGGCCAGCGCCTCCGAGACCTTCTCGGCATGACGCGTCCCGATCACGACGACGCGGCGGTCGCTCTTGAAGATGTTGACGACTGCTTGAGCCAGATCGCCGATCGTGCAGGCGGCGGCCTTGCGAATGAACAGGTCCCCCTGTCTGGCGTTGCGAAAGGCGTGCTCGACGAGGTCGACCGACGCCGTGAGCGACATCATGAACCGCGTCATGCCCGGGTCGGTGACGGTGAGATCCTTACCCAACTTGAGCTGCGAGATGAACAACGGGATGACGGACCCGCGCGAATACATGACGTTGCCGTAGCGGACGCACGACACAGTCGTGACGGCGTTCGGGTTGTTCAGACCGTGCGACTGCGCGACCTTCTCCATCATCGCCTTGCTCATGCCCATGGCGTTGACGGGATAGACGGCTTTGTCGGTGCTCAGGCACACGAGGGACGACACCCCGGCTGCCTCGCTCGCGCGCACGACGTTCTCGCTGCCGAGCACGTTGGTCTTGACGGCCTCGATGGGGAAGAACTCGCACGACGGAACCTGCTTCAGCGCGGCTGCGTGGAAGACGTAGTCGACGTCGCGAGTCGCTCGCTCGACGCTCAGGTAGTCCCGCACGTCGCCGACGTAGAAGCGCGCGCGTGGGTCGCCGAGATCATGACGCATCTGGTCCTGCTTCGCCTCGTCCCGGCTGAGGATGCGAACTTGCGCCACGTCGTTCGACAGCAGCTTCTGGGCAACCGTGCGTCCGAACGAGCCGGTGCCACCCGTTATGAGCACGGTCTTTCCGGCGTAGTCGTCGGTCGATGTATTGGTCATCCTCGGTTCTCGTTCCTCATTCGCTGTGCTTCGATGTCAGGCTCAGGCGACTTCGCTGCAGCCTGCAGGACGGCCTCGATGGCGGACACGCCTGCTGACTCCGACATGTGTCGTTCGTAGAAGGACCGCGACCGTCGTGACATGGCCGCTCGCTCGGCCGCAGTGGTCTCTGCCGCCCGGCGGATCGCGTCTGCGAGTGACTTCGGGTCCGACGGTCGAGCCGTCAGCCCCATCTGCTCACGTTCCACGAGCTCGGTCACGTCTCCGTGCACGGTCGTGATGACGGGTACGCCGGCAGCAAGGGAGTTCTGGAGCTTCGACGGAATGGTGCCGCGAAAGACGTCCAAGGCTTTGAGCGTGACGAACTGGAAGTCACTTCGGGCGTTGAGCGCCCGCATGCCCGAGGCGTCGAGACGGCCCAGGAACCGTATGGGCGCCTCCGGGTGTCTCTTCGCCTGTTCGATCAGCTCCGTCTCCAGCACGCCAGTGCCCGCGACGACGAACTCGACGTCGGCCAGATCGGCACATTGGATGAAGGCCTCGATCAGGACGCCAAGGTCTTGCAGTTCCCCGAGATTGCCGGCATAAGCGAACGTGGTGATTGTCGTGGACGTCGAGTCGGCGACCGAAAGGTCAGAAGCACCGTCATCGATGACGTCTTGCGGAGACCAGTTCAAGATGGCAGATGAGGCAGCCGTCTCGGCCCCTCGCGCGCGCAAGGTGGAGAGCATCGTGGGCGCGATGGCGATGACGTGGGCCGCCCGGCGGTAGGTCCGTGTCAACCAGGGGGTGAGGACTCGGCGGACGACGACCGTCAAGCGACCGGGGAGCATGCCGGAACCGGTGATGGATTCGGGCCAGAGATCTTGGACGTGCAGGACGTAGGGCGTACCGAAGAGCCGACACCAGAGCGCAGGACCGACGGAGGCCGTCATCTGTGTCGCATAGACGTAGACGACGTCGGGTCTCTTGCCGATGCCGAGCCGAACCGCCGAGGTCACCCCGAAAGACGCGTAGTTCAGCAGACGACCGACGGCGGAGGTGCTGTGGCTGATGAGAAGGGGGACTCGGTGGACGATGAGGTCGCCCTGACGTTCAGTGTGTCGAAGACGCTGGCGGTAGTCGGCGAAGATCTTCCCCTCCGGGTAGTTGGGCCACCCCGTCAGGACTTCGACGTGGTGCCCACGACGGCTCAACTCGTCGGCCAGGGTGACTGGGATGGACACTCGCTCCGGCCGAAAGTACTGAGTGACGATGAGCACGCGAAGCGTGGCGGACTTCCGATCTGTGTTCATCGGGCAGGTACCCCCACGACCGTTCGGCCGGGTTCGACGTCATGCGTCACGCAAGCGGAAGCACCTACGATCGCACCGTTCCCGACCTCGAGTCCCTGGAGGACCACGGAAGCAGCTCCGAGGAAAGCGCCGTCGCCGACGACGACTCCGCCCGATACGACCGCTGCCGGGTTCACGGACACGGCTCGTCCCAGAACCGCGTCGTGACCGATGGTCGCGTGAGGGTTGACGTGGGTGTGTGCTCCGAGAACGACATTGGCCGACACGACCGCCCCTGCGCACAGGATCACGCCGGCATCGCAGATCGTGTCGGTTCCGATGATCGCCTGCGGATGGATCAGGGCGGGGGAGGGGCGAAGTCCTTCGGGGACGTCGGCGTCGATCGCCAGCCGTGTTCTCGGGTCGCCTATGGCGATGACGTAGGTGTCGAACGCACGGATCAAGCGCCCCTCGACGAAATCCTTGACGGTGCCGATGACGGCAATTCCTCGACGCGAGAGGATGTCGACCGACTGGGTGCTCGGGGCGTCGTCGACCACCCCCACGACCTCGACGGACCCAGGCGCCGATCGCTCGATGGCGTCCACGACGTCCAAGGCCTCACGAGCGAAGCCCCCTGCACCGACCACGATGAGCCGCATCGTCACGTGACGGCCTCGGTGTTACCACGGAACTCTGCTGTCGTGACGGAACCCTCTGCAGTCACGCCCTCACGGCTCACGACCTGCAGCACCGTCCTGGCCAAGATGCGGAGGTCTCCGACGAACGAGCGCGTCTCGACGTATCGGACGTCCAGCTCGAGCTTGTCGTCCCACGAGATCGCGTTGCGTCCGCTGATCTGGGCGAGTCCGGTGACACCGGGCCGCACCTCGTGCCGACGGGCCTGACGCGGTGAGTAGCGGTCGAGGTAGCGCACCAACAGGGGGCGCGGGCCCACCAGGCTCATGTCGCCCCGCAGCACGTTCCACAGCGTGGGCAGCTCGTCCAGGCTGGTCGACCGGAGCAGCGCGCCGAAGCCCGTCATGCGGTCCTCGTCGGTCATCAGTCCGCGGGTCTCGTCTACTGGCAGCATCGTCCTGAACTTGACGAGGTCGAACACCTGACCGTCCTTGCCGGGTCGGGGCTGCACGAAGAAGACCGGCCGACCGAGTCTGCGGGCGACGACCGCGACCAGGGCCAGTTGCAGCGGCGCGGTGGCGGCGAGTCCGACTGCAGCGACGACGACGTCGAAGGTCCGCTTGACGCGCTCGTCGACGTCGGGGGCCATCACGCGGCGTCCACGAAGGCACGGATGCGGTCGACGACGCGTGCGCGTTGATCCGCGGTGAGGGCGGAGCCGCTCGGCAAGGTCAGTCCTCGGTCGAACAGCTGCTGTGATGCACCCGTGATGCGCGCGCGAGCGGCGGTGAAGACGGGCTGCAGGTGCATCGGCTTCCACAAGGGTCGCGACTCGATCTGCACCTCGGCCAGCCAGGCTGACAACCCGGTCGTCGTCCACCCGGTGACGGACTCGTCGACGAGGACCGACGTCAACCAGACGTTGTCGTGCTCGTCACCGTCGCGACCGAAGATCTCGACCCCGTCCACCTCGGCGAAGAGGTCGACGTAGAGCTCGCGCATCTCGCGACGGCGGGCGATCATCGAGTCGAGCCGAGTCAGCTGGGCGCGGCCCAGCGCGGCGAGCAGGTTGCTCAAGCGGTAGTTGTAGCCGACCTCGGTGTGTTCGTAGTGGGCCACGGGCTGCCGCGCCTGCGTCGCCAGGTAGCGGACCCGCGCCGCGAGGCCGCCGTCGTCGGTCAGCAGCATGCCGCCGCCTGACGTGGTCATGATCTTGTTGCCGTTGAAGGAGATGACGGACGCGTCGCCGAAGGCTCCGGCGGCGCGGCCGGCGTGCGTGGCGCCGAGCGACTCGGCCGCGTCGGCCAGCAACCTCACCCCGTGGTGCTGGGTGAGCTCGGTGATGGCGGTGTAGTCGACGGCCTTGCCCAGCAGGTCTACGGGCACCACGGCGCCGACGCGCTCGCCCGCCGAGGTCAGTTCGTCGAGGACGTCGCCGAGTAGACCCGGGTCCATGTTGCCCGTCTCGGGGTCGCAGTCGACGAAGTACGGCTCGGCTCCCGTGTAGGCGATCGCGTTCGCGGTCGCCGCGAAGGTCATCGACGACGTCGGCACCACGTCGCCCGGCCCGACGCCCCAAGCGACCAGGGCGACGTGCAAGGCGGCCGTGCCCGAGCTCAGGGCGACGCCGTGTTCGACACCCACGCGGGCGGCGACCTCGGTCTCGAAGGCATCGACGTCAGGGCCCAGGGGGGCGATCCAACCGCCGGCCATCGCCGCCTGGACGTACTGCTGCTCGAGCTCCCCGACGTCGGGTGAGCTCATGTAGATGCGATCGGTCACTCGGTTGCTTTCCGTTCGGTCTCGATGACGAGTTCGCCGGTCCACGGACCCGAGCCGGCGTGGACGCCGTCGAGCTGGGAGGGGTGCAGGGCCGGCACCGACGTGTGCGAGATCTTGGGGTGGACGGGTCGGCTGTCACTCTCGCCGAGGCCGACGAGTTCTTCGTGCATCTTCTCGCCCTCGCGCAGGCCCGTGTAGACGATGCCGATGTCGCGGCCCGACATGGCGATCATGCGCTCGGCGATGTCGAGGATGCGCACCGGTTCGCCCATGTCGAGGATGAGCACCTCGCTGGGGGAGCCGATGCCGCCGGCCTGGACGACCAGGTGGCACGCCTCGGGGATCGTCATGAAGAAGCGCGTCACGTCGGGGTGCGTGATGGTCAGCGGGCCGCCGGCCTCGATCAGCGAGGTGAAGACCGGCAGCATCGAGCCGCGGCTGCCGAGCACGTTGCCGAACCGCACCGAGAGGTAGCGGGCTCCGGTCTCGTCGGCCGTCCACGCGGTCAGTCGTTCGGCGAGGCGCTTCGAGTGACCGAGCACGCTCGTCGGGTTCGCCGCCTTGTCGGTCGAGATGTTGACGAAGGTCGTCACCCCGACCGCCTTGCTGGCGTCCAGCACGTTCTGCGTGCCGAGCACGTTCGTCTTCCACGCCTCGTCGGGGTACTGCTCGAGCATCGGCAGGTGCTTCAGCGCCGCCGCATGGAAGACCACCTCGGGGCGACGGTCCGCGAAGATCGCCCGCAGCGCCTCCGGGTCCCTGATGTCGGCCAGCACGACCTCGCGCGAGTCGAGCAGGCCGTTGCCCGAGATCGACAGCTGCGACTGCTGCAGCCCCGTCTCGTCTCGGTCGAGCATGATCAGTTCGGCCGGGTCGAACTTGGCGATCTGGCGGCACAGCTCACTGCCGATCGAGCCTCCGGCGCCGGTGACCAGCACGCGCTTGCCGGCCAGGTAGCCCGCGATCGACTCGACCTGGGTGTCGACCGGGTGGCGGCCGATGATGTCCTCGATCGCGATGTCGCGCACGTCGCCGAGGCGCGACTTGCCCTCGAGGATCTCGTCGAGCAGGGGCAGCACCATGACGCGCAGCCCGGCCTCGGCCGCCCGGTCGGTGACGTCCTGCAAGAACGGCGCGTCGGCCTTCGCGATGCCGACGATGATGGCCTTCGCCCCGGTGCGCTCGGCCGCGGCCACGAGGTCGTGTCGCGTGCCGAGGACACGCACGCCCTCGATCCGGAGTCCGGCCCGCGTGCGGTCGTCGTCGATCAGTCCGACCGGCAGGTAGGGCGACTCCGGGTCGCTCAGCATCCGACGGATGAGGTGGTTCGCGAGACGGCCGGCGCCGAAGATCAGGGTCGGTTGGGCGGTGTCGCCCGGTCGGCGCTGGGTCTCGACGTAGAGGCGCGCCACGTACCGCAGGGCGCCCATGAAGACGAACGCGACCGGCATGGCGATGAACATCGTGCTGCGCGCGAGCATGATGTCCGTGCCGAAGACGAGCACCGGGAGGCCCACGACGAGCCCCGTGACGACGACGACCGACATGATCGTCCGCACCTCGGCGAAGCTGCCCGGGACGAACCGTCGGCGGTAGAGCCCGGTCGCGTAGCCGAGGGCGGCGCCCAGGGCCACCGTCACGGCGCAGACGACGAGCACCGCACCCCAGGTGACCGCGTCGTACGTGAAGTCGTATCGCAGCGACACGGCGAAGACGACGGCGACGACCCACGACACGCCGTCGAGCACCACCTGCAGGGCCGTGCGCCGCGTCGGGGACTCCATGAACCGGTCGATCACCAGGTCACGCCCCCGTCGCCCGAGATGAGCACGGTGTCGTCGGCCCACAGCCACAGGGCGTCCGTGCCGGCGGACAAGGCGACCGCTCCGGGCGTCCCGGACGTGGACGGGGCGCAACCCACCCGGGTCGCGGCCGCACCCGGCGTCGACGACGGCACCGACACGGCCGTGCCCTCGCAATCGACCGCACCGACGGAGGCGACGAGATAGGTGCCGACGTCGGCGGTGGTCGCGACGGCACCGTCGACCACGGTGCCCGCGTCCCAGGTGTCCCCGCCGTCGCTGGTGCGGAAGAACGTGCGGTCGCTGCACAGCACGCCGGCCTCGGCGTCGCTGACGACCGCGAGGTCGATCACGAGCGGGCACGGGGCGGCCCGGCCACCCGCGGGGGAGTGCACGGTGCCCCGGTCGGTCCGGGCCACGTACCACGACCCCGCCAGCCGGTCCGGGTAGTCGGCGTAGGCGGCACCGCCGCTGAAGGTCTGCGTGAAGGCCGGGGCACAGGTCGACCCGGCCGGTCCGACGACGAAGGCCGTCGTCGAGTCCGTGGCCTCGAGACGGTCGACGCCGGCTGGTGAGGTCTCCGTCGAGACCGACGTGGGCGTCCAGGTGCCACCGGCCGTCGTCGTCAGCTCGAGCGACGGTGGCGTGGCCCGGGTGCCGGGGGTGCACGTCCCGGCCTCGGCGCGCCAGGCGGTGTCGCCGTCCACGGCCGACAGCAGCCTCGCTGGTGCCTCGGCGTCGGCCTGGACGGAAGGAGTGGCGCTGGGGGAGGCCGCCGGCTGGGTCTCGACCGGCGCCGCCGACGAGGTGGCGGCCGGCCCGGCGTCCGCAGCCAGGCCGGACGGTTCGCGGGTCAGCGCGAGCGCGACCAGCCCGAGGTCGACGAGCACGAAGGCCCCGATGCCCACGACGGCCAACCGGCGACGGGCCGAGGCCCGGGAGCCGCGCTTGCGGCGGGCGTCGGGCATCAGCGGCCACCCCCGTCGAGGGCGGCTGCCCGGGTCAGCAGGTCGACGAGCACGTCGGCCGCCGGCACCAGCTGGCGCCCGGACTCGGCGAACGTCTCGTCCGACCGACGGTACGGGTCGACGACGTCGTCGTCCGTCGGGTCGTCCGGGGCCTCGACCGAGCCCCGGCGCGAGGCCAGCAGGGCGACGGTGGCCCGCAACCGGTCGGCGACGGTCGACGCGTCCGGCGGCAGGGCGTCCGCCAGCTGTCCGTCGGTCACGTCCCGGGCCAGGCGAGCGGCCTCGCGCAACGTGAACGTGTAGCGGCTGGCCCGCGGGTGCATCGAGACGACGGCGCGACGGTGCTCGCGGGCGAGGGCGACGACGAGGTCGGCGTCACGCACGTCGCGCTCGAACAGGAACCGCGCGCGGTGCCCGACCGGGTCGAGGTCGAGCGACCGGGCCAGAGTCCTGGCCTGGTCGGGCATGACGTCGTCGTCGACCGCCATGGTGCCCGCGCTCGACACCGACACGTCGTCGAGAGACGCGAGGCCGCGCCGCAGGTAGAGCTCGGTCAGCGGCGACCGGCAGATGTTGCCCGTGCAGACGGTCAGCAGCGAGAAGCTGGTCGACGTGGGGCGGGGGATCACGAAGGACATCGCCGGCCTACTTCCCGGAACGCGAGCTCGTCTTCGGCGCCACGGGCAGGTCGCCGACGCCCGCCTCGGGGGCGTCCTGCTCCATGCCGTAGTAGGCGCTGTAGTTGCCGTAGCCGTAGGCGTCCGGGCCCTTGGTCGGCAGCATCGTCAGCACGATGCCGTGCACCTTGCTGCCGATGTGCTCGAGGTTGCGCAACGCCGACTGCAGCTCGTTCCGCGTCGTGCGACCCGCGGCCGACACCACGATCGCCCCGCCGGTCAGCTTGCTGAGGATGGCCGCGTCGGTGACCGGCAGCAACGGGGGCGCGTCGATCAGCACGTAGTCGAACGACGTCGTCAGCGACTCGATCAGCGCCGTCATCGCCTTCGACCCCAGCAGCTCGCTCGGGTTCGGGGGGACGCGGCCGGCCGGCAGCACGTACATGGTGCCGCGGCCCCACGGCTGCAGGACGTCCTGCAGGTCGGCGCGACCGATCAGCACGTCGGTCAGGCCGACGACGCCCTCGAGGCCGAGCGTGTCGGCGAGCCGGGGCAGGCGAAGGTCGCCGTCGACGACGGCCACCGTGGCTCCCGTCTCGGCGAGGGCCACCGCGAGGTTGGCCGTCGTCGTGGTCTTGCCCTCGCCGGGCAGCGACGACGTGACGACGAAGCAGCGGCTCTGCGACTCGACGTTGACGAACTGCAGGTTGGTGCGCAGGGTGCGGAACGACTCCGAGCGCGGGTTGCGCGGGTCGACGTGGACGATCAGCGGGTGCTTCTTCGCGCCGGGGTCGAAGCTGATGCCGCCGACGATGGGCGCGTCGGTGACGAGCTCGACGTCGTGCGACCCGTGGATGCGCGTGTCGAGGGTGCTCCGCAGCACGGCTGCGCCCACGCCGAGCGCCAGGCCGATGAGCAGGCCGAGGCCGAGGTTCAGCGCGGTGCGCGGGGTGGCGGGTGCCGAGGCGACCGACCCGGGGACGATCGTGGCGATCTTGACCAGGCTCGCGCCTCCACCGGTCGGCGTCTCGAGGTCGTTGACGACCACGTCCGTCAAAGAGGCGCCCACCGCGTTGGCGACGTCGGCCGCCCGCTGCGCGTCGGTGTCGGTCACGGTGATGTTGATCAGCACGGTGTTGAGCGGCGACTCGGCCGTGATCTCGGTCGCGAGTTCGGCGGCCGTCGTGTCGAGGCCTAGCTGGTCGATGACCGGGTCGAGCACGGCGTCGCTCGTCACGACGTCGACGTACGACCGCACCTTCTGCTGCGCCGCACTGCTGCCCTGCACCGCGTCACCCGTGGTCGACGAGTCCTGCGCCTGCACCGAGACGAAGAGCCGGGTCGACGACACGTAGGTCGGCGTGGCCAGGATCGAGGCGAGCGCCCCGGCGGCGACGCCGGCGAGCGTGAGGGCGGCGATGAAGATCCACCCCTTGCGGAGAATGCGGATGTAGTCACGGAGTTCCACGTGGCTGAGGTCCTGTCCTGATCGGCTCGAGCACCGTGGCAGGAGCTCGGGCGGTCACCGTGCGGACCCTGCCTCTCGGCACCCTGATGGTTCCTCACGGCTCTGCGCCGGGACCATACTCACACACCGGATGCCCAGGCGGGGTACACATCTCGCGCCCCACGGCGAAGTGACCCCCGAAGGGGGGTGGATGCAGCCGTTCAGCGACAAGTGTCGCCTCTCCTCGACCCTGAGTGCTGCCTGAGATTCGATTCGTCGGCATCGAGGCCCGCAATAGCCTGCGAGAGATCGGGCACGTCCCGTGCTCGCACGTGATCAAGGAGGATCACCATGGCAACGAATCACGCGGTCGCCTACAAGGGCCCCGGCCAGGTCGAGGTCATCGACACCGAGTACCCGACCTTCGAGTTGAAGGACGGCCCGGGCGTCAACCCGGCGAACGTCGGCCGCAAGGTCAACCACGGCGCCATCCTGCGCACGGTCGCCACGAACATCTGCGGGTCGGACCAGCACATGGTCCGTGGTCGCACCACCGCCCCGACCGACCTCGTGCTCGGCCACGAGATCACCGGCGAGGTCGTCGAGGTCGGCCCCGACGTCGAGTTCATCAAGGTCGGCGACATCGTCTCGGTGCCGTTCAACATCGCCTGTGGCCGCTGCCGCAACTGCAAGGAGCGCAAGACCGGCATCTGCCTCAACGTCAACCCCGACCGCCCCGGCAGCGCCTACGGCTACGTCGACATGGGCGGCTGGGTCGGCGGCCAGGCCGAGTACGTGCTCGTGCCCTATGCCGACTGGAACCTGCTGAAGTTCCCCGACCGCGACCAGGCGATGGAGAAGATCCTCGACCTGGCGATGCTCTCCGACATCTTCCCGACGGGCTTCCACGGCGCCGTCACCGCCGGCGTCGAGGTCGGCTCGACCGTCTACGTCGCCGGGGCCGGGCCGGTCGGCCTCGCCGCCGCCACGGGTGCCCTGCTGCTCGGCGCGAGCGTCGTCATCGTCGGCGACATGAACGCCGACCGCCTCGCCCAGGCCCGCAGCTTCGGCTGCGAGACCGTCGACCTGACCAAGGGCGGCCCCGCCGAGCAGATCGACCAGATCCTCGGCGAACCGCTCGTCGACTGCGGCATCGACGCCGTCGGCTTCGAGGCGAAGGGCCACGGCGGCGGATCGGGCGAAGAGGCCCCCGCCACCGTCCTCAACTCGCTGATGGACGTCACCGCTGCCGGTGGCGCCCTCGGCATCCCGGGGCTCTACGTCACGGGTGACCCGGGCGGAGTCGACGAGGCCGCCCAGAAGGGCTCGCTGTCGCTCAGCCTCGGCACCGGCTGGGCCAAGTCGCTGTCGTTCACCACCGGTCAGTGCCCGGTTATGAAGTACAACCGGCAGCTCATGATGGCCATCCTCCACGACCGCACGAGCATCGCGAAGAACGTCCACGCCCAGGCGATCGGCCTCGAGGACGCCCCGCGCGGCTACGCCGAGTTCGACAAGGGCGCCGCCACCAAGTACGTCCTCAACCCGAACGGCCTCATCAAGGCGGCCTGACGGTCGTCGCCACCCGCGCCTCCTCGGCTCCCGGTCTCCTCGACCGAAGGGCCCTGGAGGCGAGGGTCGGCCCGCCCGGGCCGCCCCCGTTCCGCAGCCACTCGCGTCGTTGCAGGCCGTGCACGGTGTATGACGGAACGATCCCATGACGAAGACATCCGACACCCCTGCCCCGGGAGGCGCCGACTCGCCGCGCCCCACGTCCGCCGCCCGCTCGGAGGAGGACCGCCAGAAGTGGCGCGCCTTCGCCGTCTGCGTCGGCGTCGCCGCCCTGACGATCCTCGACCTGTCGAAGGTGAACGTCGGGCTGCCCAGCATCGAGGCCTCGCTCGGCGCCGGGCCCACCGCCCTGCAGCTGATCGTCGCCGGCTACGCTCTCGCGTTCGGCCTGTCGCTCGTGCCGTCCGGGCGACTCGGCGACCTCAAGTCGCGCCGCATGATGTTCGTCATCGGCCTGACCTCGTTCACGGTCGCCAGCCTGCTCTGCGCCCTCGCCCCGACCATCGAGCTGCTCGTCGCGGCGCGCATCCTGCAGGGCGTCGCCGCCGGCATCCAGATGCCGCAGGTGCTCGGGCTGATCCAGCAGCTCTTCCAGGGCAAGGAACGCGGCCGAGCGTTCGGCTTCTTCGGCGCCATCATCGGCGTCAGCACCGCCTTCGGCCCGACCCTCGGCGGTCTGCTGATCGCGATCGGCGGCCCGGAGGACGGTTGGCGCCTGCTGTTCTGGATGAACATCCCGCTCGGCCTGATCGCCATCTTCTTCGCGCTCAAGCTGCTGCCGAAGACCCGGACGGCCTCGAACGGCCACAACGAGCTCGACCTGTTCGGCATCGTGCTGCTCGGGCTGACGATCTTCACGCTCATGCTGCCGTTCGTGCTCACCACCGGGCAGGGCGACGACCCGCTGCGATGGCTGTTCTTGATCGGCTTCGTCGGGTTCGGCGCCGCGTTCGTCTGGTGGGAGCAGCGCTACAAGGCGAAGGGCAAGTCGCCGGTCGTGCACTTCAGCCTGTTCTCGCTGGCCTCGTACCGCAACGGCACCCTGATCGCCACGGTGTACTTCTGCGCCCTGCCCGCGACGTTCCTGCTGACGACGCTCTACCTGCAGCAGGGGCTCGGCCTCGAACCCGTCTACGCCGGCATGGTGACCATCCCCTTCGCGCTGACCAGCGCCGTCGCCGCGTTCTACGGCGGACGCCTCGTCGACCGCCTCGGCCGCAGCCTGGTCGTGCTCGGTCTCGTCCTGGTCGCGGTGGGCTTCGTCGCCCTGCTGCTCGCCGCCGTGCTCACGCCCCGCGAGATCACGCCGTACGCCATGGGCGTCGGCATGCTGATCGCCGGCACCGGAGGTGGCTTCGTCATCTCGCCGAACCAGACGCTGACCCTCGCCGAGGTACCCGTCGAGATGGGCGGCGTCGCCGGCTCGATGGGGCAGGTCGGGCAGCGCGCCGGCACGGCCATCGGCACGGCGGCGGCGGTCTCGACGTTCTACTCGGTCATCGCCGGAGCCGGGGGAGCCGCCGGGTCGGACCTCGGCGTCTACCACGAGGCCTACCGCAACGGCTTCTTCGTCACGATCGCCCTCGTGGCCGTGGCGCTCGTGCTCGGGCTGATGGACCTGCGTGCCCGCAAGAAGGGGCGCGTGGGCCAGGCGGCCGAGGCGTCGTAGGCGAGGGGCCCGCGCAGGTGGGCCGCGCCTCCCGGGTGTGCGGCGACCGGTGCGTCAGAGGCGGGCGAACGCCTCGACGACGTAGCTCGTGACGTCGACCTGGCGGGTGCCGGGCAGCGTGATCGAGGCGGGGTCGACCGACCCGGTGGCCGTGCTGGTCGTGGCGGAGACGGTGGCGGCGGGCGTGACGAACATGGAGGGCCTCTCGGTCGGCGGGTGGGGCGGTCGGTGGGGGCTGTTGCCGAGGCCCGCCGCCCGTGACAGGGACACGGGTGGCGGAGCCCCTGACGTCCCTGCCCGAGCTGCTCGGTGCCCCTGGCGGGGCCGGTGACGTCGTGCGACCAGTCAAGCCGTCCGGACGTTGCGTGAACATGAGCGCAGGGCTGAGCTGCCCTCCGTCGCAGGGATGAATCTCGACCGCCGTCATCCCGCCACGACGTACACGAGCCGCCACGAAGTACACGAGCCGCCACGCAAGAACGTGGCGGCTCGTGTCCTTCGTGGCGGCGTGAGCTCGACCTCGGTTCAGGCAGGAGGCGCGGCCACGATCCCGAGGACGGTCTCGTGCAGCAGCCCGTTCGTCGCCATCGCCGTGCCGTGCCACGGGCCCGGACGGCCGTCGGCGCTCGTGAAGCGACCGCCGGCCTCCTCGACGACGACCGCCACGGCCGCCATGTCGTACGGCTGCAGGTCGAACTCGCCCGCGACGTCGACCGCGCCCTCGGCGACGAGCATGTACGACCAGAAGTCGCCGTAGGCGCGGGTCCGCCACACCTTGCTCGTCAGGTCGAGCAGCTGCGGCAGGCGCCCGGCGTCGATCCAGTAGTCCAGCCCGTTGAAGCTCAGCGAGGCGTCGGCCAGGTCGCGCACGCCCGAGACGCGCAGCGGCCCCTCGTGCTCGGTCGAGAACGCCCCGCCGCCCTGGGTCGCCCACCAGCGTCGCCCCAGCGCCGGGGCGCTCACCACGCCGACCACGGGCACCCCGTCGACGACGAGCGAGATCAGCGCCGCCCAGACCGGCACCCCGCGCAGGAAGTTCGCGGTGCCGTCGATCGGGTCGACGACCCATTGGCGGTGCGACGGGGCGTCGTGGCCGTACTCCTCGCCGTAGAAGGTGTCGTCGGGACGGGCGGCGGCGACCCGCTCACGGATCGCCCGCTCGACGGCCTGGTCGGCGTCGGTCACGTGCGAGCGGTCGGGCTTCAGCGACACGTGCAGGTCGGCCGAGCGGTAGCGCTCGGTGCTGATCGCGTCGGCCAGGTCGGCCAGCTCGAGCGCGAGCGCGAGGTCGTCGGCCCACGCCACCGCCCCCGCCGGGTCGGCCGCCGCGGTGCGGACGCCCGTCGTCGTCGGGTCGGCCGCCGGGGTGCGGGCGCCCGTCGTCGTCGGGTCGGATTCGGGTTCGGATTCGGACGAGGAGGCGCGGGTCGGCTCGGCAGCATCGGTCACCCCGTCAGCGTACCCAGCCCGCCCTGCCCAGCCCGCCCTGCCCGCCCGCCCTGCCCGCCCGCCTGCCCAGCCCGCCCTGCCCGTCCGCCCTGCCCCGGCCGCCCTGTCCGTCCGCGACCCGCCCGCGAGCCCCGGCCCGCGCCTCCTGACCCACCGCACCGCGTTTCGTGCACGGCGCCGCGACTAGTCCCGGTGTGCTGCACCAACCGCGGTGCGACGTCTTCGGTGGCGCGGAGCCGCGCACGGCACGGCACGGGCCCACATCAACCGGCAGGGGCGGGCCCACCGAACGTCGTCGCACCGCGTTTCGTGCACGGCGCCGCGACTAGTCCCGGTGTGCTGCACGAAACACGGCGCGATGCCGCACGGCCGGCCACGGCACGGACCGGCCGGGGGCGGCGCGACGCCGGAACGCGCTAGCCGAGCTCGTCGCTGCGCGCGTCGTCGGCGGCGGCCGCCAGGTCGCGTCCGCTCACGCCGCCCTTGGACGCGAGCAACGACTGCAACGACTCGAGCCGCTCGCGGCCGACGTCGCCGAGCTCGCCGGCCTCGATGCGGTCGACGATCTCCCAGTCGTGGGCCTCGGCGAGCGGGATGCCGTCGACCGGCTCGCCCTCGGCGGGGATCGCGTGTGCCGCGAACGACTTGAGGATGTTCTCGGGGTCGACGTGCCCGAGGCCGAACGAACGGACGCCCGGGGTGTCGACGATCCAGCCCCCGGTCGGCACCTTGAACGAGACGGTCGACGACGAGGTGTGCCGCCCGCGTCCGGTCACGGCGTTGACCACGCCCACCTCGCGCCGCGAACCGGTCAGGGCGTTGACGAGCGTCGACTTGCCGACGCCCGAGTGCCCGACGGTGACGGTCACGTGGCCGTCGAGGACCCCGCGCAGCTCGTCGAGCGCGGGCGAGACCCGCCCGCCCGGCGCGACCTCGTCGAACGAGGTCGACGTCGTCGTGACGATGCGCAGGTCGAAGCACGAGAAGTGCGCCGCGAACGGTGCCGGGTCGGCGAGGTCGGTCTTCGTGATGCAGAGGATCGGCTCGACCCCGGCGTCGAACGCCGCCACCATGTAGCGGTCGACCAGGCGCGGTCGGGGCTCGGGGTCGGCGGCCGCCACGACGATCAGCATCTGGTCGGCGTTGGCGACGATGACCCGCTCGACCGCGTCGCTGTCGTCGGCGCTGCGGCGCAGCAGGGTCGAGCGCTCGTGCACCTTGACGATGCGGGCGAGCGAACCCTCGGAACCGCTCGTGTCGCCGACGACGCCCACGCGGTCGCCCGTGACGACGCTCTTCTTGCCCAGCTCGCGGGCCCGGGCCGTCGTGATCTCGCGCTCGTCGGGGGTGCCGGCGTCCATCAGCACGCCGTACCGGCCACGGTCGACCGTCCAGACGACGCCCTCTTCCGCGTTCGCGTAGGCCGGCCGCTGCTTCGTGCGCGGCTTGTTGCCCTTCGGGTTCGGGCGCACCCGCACCGAGCTCTCGTCGTACTGGGCGTAGTCGCCCTCGTCGTCGGCCTCGTCGCCGTCGGTCCACCAGCTCATCGTGCCCCGCACCCGCTCGTCGTCATGGGCCCGGATGCCTAGAGGAACCCGAGCAGGTCGATGTCGGCGGGGCTCTCGTGCACGGCTCGGCCGAGCATCTCGTCCCACAGCTCGACGAACTGCGGCAGCGTCTTCGCGACGACGCGCACGTCGTCGAGCTCGACGCCCTCGACCGCGAGCCCGATGATCGCGGCGGCGGTGGCCATCCGGTGGTCCTCGTAGGTGCGCCACTGGCCGGCGTGCAGCGGGGACGGCTCGAGGCGCAGGCCGTCCTCGAGTTCGGTCACCGCGCCTCCCAGGGCGTTGATCTCGGCGGCGAGGGCCGCGAGCCGGTCGGTCTCGTGCCCGCGGAGGTGGCCGATGCCGGTGATCGTGCTGGGGCCCGAGGCGAGGGCTGCCAGCGCGACGAGGGCGGGTGCGAGCTCGCCCCCACGTGACAGGTCGACGTCGACGCCGGGCAGCGAGCCCCCTCCGATCAGGCCGACCCCGCCGTCGACGGTCAGGGTGTCGCCGTCGAGCGTGACGGTCGCACCCCAGAGGGGCAGCAGGTCGATCAGGTCGGCCCCGACCTGGGTCGTCTCGGCGGGCCAGTGCGCGATCGAGACCGTGCCGCCGGCGACGAGAGCTGCCACGAGGAACGGTGCCGCGTTCGACAGGTCGGGCTCGATGACGACCTCGCGGCCCTGGATCGGCGTCGGCGGCACGACCCAGACGCCGGTCGACGGCGACTCGACCTCGACACCGCGCCGGGCGAGGGCGTCGATCGTCATCTCGATGTGGGGCAGGCTCGGCAGGCGGTCGCCGCTGTGGGTGAGCGTCAGCCCGCGCTCGAACCGCGGGGCCGAGAGCAGCAGGCCCGAGACGAACTGGCTCGAGGCCGACGCGTCGATCTCGACGTCGCCGCCCTCGACCTCGCCCGTGCCGTAGAGGCTGAAGGGCAGGGAGCCGCGTCCGTCGTCGTTCACCTCGACGCCCAACGCCCGGAGGGCCTCGATCGTCGTACGCATCGGACGCTTGCGGGCGCTGGCGTCGCCGTCGAACGTGACCGGGCCGAGCGCCAGGGCCGCGACCGGGGGCAGGAAACGCATGACGGTGCCGGCGAGCCCGCAGTCGACGGTCGCGCCGCCCTGCAGCTCGCCGGGGGTGACGACGAGGTCGGGGCCGAAGGGGGAGTCGGCCGGCGTCTCGGTGACGGTCGTGCCGAGCGCCCGCAGCGCCTCGACCATGAGGGCCGTGTCGCGCGAGTGCAGCGGGAGGCGCAGCGTCGACGGCGACGAGGCCAGCGCCGAGAGCACCAGCTCGCGGTTCGTCAGCGACTTCGAGCCCGGCAGGGCCGTGGAGGCGCGCAGGGGGCCGGAGGCGGTGGGCGCGACCCAGCGCCCCTCGTCGACCTCGGGAACCTTGCCGTCGCCGTAGGGAGAGAACTCGGGCCCGGAATACCTGTACACCTGCATCGGTTCACCACAGTAATGCAGCGAGAACCTGGAGGACCTGTGCCTGTCGCACTTGCACCGAGGGAAATCACCGTCGCCGAACTAGAATCGGCCCTGATGAGCACCCCCGAGGGCCACGAGCCCACACCGACCACGACCGACGTCGAACCGACCGAGGCCGACGTCGACGCAGCCCTCGAGGCCGTCGACGCCGACGTCGAGAAGCGCGCGATGTTCGAAGAGCAGGCCCTGCCGTTCATGGACCAGCTCTACGCCGCGGCCATGCGCATGACGCGCAACCCGGCCGACGCGTCCGACCTCGTGCAAGAGACCTTCGTCAAGGCGTACGCGGCCTTCGCGCAGTTCCAGCAGGGCACCAACCTCAAGGCCTGGCTCTACCGCATCCAGACCAACACGTTCATCAACACGTACCGCAAGAAGCAGCGCGACCCCTACCAGGGCACGATCGACGAGTTGGAAGACTGGCAGATGGGTGGCGCCGAGTCGGCGACCCGCGCCTCCGGCTCGACGCGCTCGGCCGAGGCCGAGGCGATCGACCACCTGCCCGACAGCGCCGTGAAGGACGCCCTGCAGAAGGTCCCCGAGGACTTCCGCATGGCCGTCTACTTCGCGGACGTCGAAGGCTTCTCGTACCAAGAGATCGCCGACATCATGAAGACCCCCGTGGGCACCGTGATGAGCCGCCTCCACCGTGGCCGTCGCCTGCTCCGTGAACTCCTCGCCGACTACGCACGCGATCGCGGCATCGCCGTGCCCGTCGGCTCGTCGAAGGGCGGAAAGAAATGACCGACTGTGGTTGCACCAAGGCCAAGGCAGAGCTCGAAGAGTACCTGCACGACGAACTGTGTCGCGAGGACGCGGCCGACATCCGCGAGCACATGGCGAACTGCGTCGACTGCGAGGGCGAGCACAAGGTCGGCGTCGTGCTGACCGAGGCCGTCCAGCGCGCCTGCCGCGAGACCGCGCCCGAAGACCTGCGCGCCACCGTGCTCGCCCGGTTGCGCGAGCTGCAGTCCGCACACCGCTGAGACGGTCGTGGCGTCGGTGACCGGCGCCGCGCCTCCTCGATGAGACCCGGGGTGACGCACGACGCCCGCCGCGACCCCTCGATCGAGGAGGTGCGGCGGGCGTCGTCACGTCAGCGTCCGGCGGCGAAGTGCTGGCGTACCGCGGCCGCGTCGAGGGCCGTGGCGTAGACGCGGGCCGTGTCGAGGTCGCCCACGAAGCGGAACGACGCGGGCTGGAACGGCCAGCCGTCGAGCGACTCGCGGCTGACCCGCCACGACCCCTCGTAGGACTGCAGGGTCGCGGCGTCGCTCCGGCCGGCCTGCTTCTCTCCGTCGAGGTACAGGTCGAGGGCCCCCGGACGGAAACTGCCGACGGCGTGGTGCCACCGACCGTCGGCGACGCCGGTCGTGCTGACGACGGCGAAGCGCCACCCCGACGAGCCCTGGACGCCGAAGCGGAGTCTGCCGTCGGAGTCGATGTACAGGTGCCTGTCCTTGAAGGGCGATGCCGGTGCGGTGCTCGAGCTGAACCCGATCAGGCGGCCGCCGACGTGCGTGGTGCGGAACCAGATCTCGACGCTGAAGGTCGACGGTGCCGACGCCACGACCTGCGACTGGACGCGCCCGTCGGTGTCGTCGACGTGCAGCGACGGGTTGTCGGGGCACGGGCCGTCGTTGCGACGCGGGTCGTCGAGCATCGTTCCGGTCTGGCCGTGGCCGCTGACGTCGAGCACCGTGGTTCCGCGGGGTTCGCCGAAGTCCCAGGCGAGGACGGGCGAGTCGAGCTGCGGGCCGGCGAAGCAGCCGGGGAAGGTCGACGTCGACGCCGAGCCCGAGGCGTGGGTCGGAGCGGAGAAGACCGCGCCGCTCGACGGAGCCGACGAGACGAGGGCCAGGGACAGGACGGTCACCGCGGCGGTCGTGCGCGTGAGGCCGGCCCGGCGGTCGACGTCGTCCGCGCCGGGTGCGGGCGATCCGACCTCCCACCGTGGGCGACCGCAGCCGCGGCAGGGGAGCCCGAGTCGAGTGTCCCGGTCGAGACGGGTGAGCACGACGGCGACCCCGGCCGCGAGTGACAGCAGCGCCAGCGGGGCGACCTGGCCGGTACGCGCCCACAGCCCCGGTACGCCGACCCAGGGCACCCGGAGCGCCCCGACCCCGTGCACGGCGGCGGGGTCGACGGGAGTGCTGTCCGTCGCGGCGTTGGCGTCTCCCCGGAGGCGCAGCCCGGCGTCGTCGATGCGCTCGAGACGGTGCAGACGCAGCCGGCCGTCGTGGTCGGGGTCGTCGACGAGCAACACCTGCCCGGGCACGACGTCGTCGCCGGCGACGGGTGCCGCGGCGACGACGTCACCGGCCCGGACGCTCGGGGCCATCGAGTCGCTGCCCACCGTGGTGACGTGCCAGCCGAGGACCGCGGGCACGAGGCACCAGGCGGCGAGCATCAGCGCCGTCCAGAGTGCGGTGCGTGCCGCCGCCGCGAGTGCGACGACGGGAAGGTCGCCGGGGCAGCGTCGTCGGGGGTCGGTCATCGAGTGCTCCCTGCTCACGATGGGTGGGGTGACGCGTCGTGACGGTCAGTCGTTCTGGGCTTCCCAGACGAAGGTGGTGCTGACCGCGGCCTCTTGCACCGTGTTGTCGGCGTTCCGGTCGAGCTCGTAGCTGATGCGGTACGTGGTCGACCCGGTTCCGTCCGCCGTCCAGTCGCCGAGGCCGGTGTCGTAGGACGAGTGGTTCGCGAGGCCGGCGAGCGTGTCGTCGAAGTCGGCGGCCCCGGCCGGCGTGAAGCTCGAGCAGTCGGAGCCGCTGAGGGTGCCGCGCTCGACCTTCATCTTCAGTGCCGTACCAAGCTGGTCCTGGTCGTCCGTCGCGGTCGTGTAGAGGCGCACCGTGCTCGGGCCGCTCGTGTCGGCGGTGACGGTGATGCAGTTCTCGTCGGCGTCACCGGGCATGAGGCCGGCGACGTCGAACAAGGCCTGGTCGGCGTCGTCGTCGCTGATGGCGACCTTGCCGGACGTCCAGTTGTTGTTCGCGTTCTGGGTCGTGGCGCTGAAAGCCGCGTACGACGTGGTGGCGACGACGACCCCGCTGAGCAGGACGGCGAGGGGCAGGGCGGCGTAGCCGGCGCGACGGGTGGAGCGGGCTGAGAGGTGCATGTCGGTCCTTCTGAGATCGGCAGGAGCTTCGGATGGTCAATGCTGCATTTAAAATACTAACTGACACTCATTTCCGTGACAAGCCGACCTGGTCGGGTCGGTGCGCCCCTCGGGCTGCTGCTGCGCTAGCGTCAGGGGCATGACCGCTCCGGTGCAGCCCCTCGGCATCCCGACCGCCAGCGACCTCGACGACCTGGTGTCGTTGATCGGCCTGCTCGGCTACTCGCTCGACTCCGACGTCCTCTCGGCCCGACTCGACCGTCTGACGTCGGAGTCCGGCTACGAGACCTGGGTCGTCCGCGACGCCGACGAGCGCATCACCGCCGTGGCCGGGGCGCACCTGCGCTGGGCCTACAACGACGACGCGCCCACCGCCGAGCTCTTGCTGCTGGTGGTCTCGGACCGTGCCCGTCGTGACGGAGTCGGGTCGCACCTCCTGGGTCACGTCGAGGCCTGGGCGCGCGGCAACCGCGCGCGCGTCCTCAACGCCGTCTCGGCCGCTGCGACCGACTCGGCGAACCGCTTCTACCGCAAGCGCGGCTACCACGAGGCCGGCGTCCGCTACTCGAAGCTGATCTGACCGCCCCGCGAGGCGGCTCCTGCCGCATCGTGTGCGCGTCGGTCGGTTCGTCGAACGGCGTGACACCTGCTCGGCATCGGTTCGGCCTGGCCCGCGCCAGTGAGCCCGCGCGGTGAGCCTGCGCGGTGAGCCTGCGCGGTGAGCCTGCTTGGTGAGCCCGTGCGGTGAGCCCGCGCGGTCTCGCGCTGCCCACCTCGTGGTCGGCAACTCAGGACATCCGCCCCCTCGAGGGCCTCGGGCGGGGCCTGTGCCGGCTCGCGACGAAGGCCGCGGTGCCCCGCTCGCTCGTCGGCGACTCAGGACATCCGCCCGCCTGAGGCTCCCCGCGACGATTCGAGTCGGTCGTTCTCCTGACTCGTCGACGTCGTCGCGACCGCCGTGTGCCTCTGACGCGCGAGCCCGCCGGTCCGTTCACGGACGTCAGGTCGGGTTGCCCGACGCGGGCGGTCGTGGTCGGCGACTCAGGAGATCGGCGCGGTCGCGGCGCACAGGTGCCCGAGATGCGGCAGGACTCCTGAGTTGCCGACCTGGGTCGGGCCCGGGGCGAGGGGCCCGGGGGGAGGGGGCCGGGGCGAGGGCGGGCCCGGGGAAGGCGACCCAGGGGGAGTGAGGATGCCAGCTGACGTGCTCGGTCGAGTCGGGCAACTCAGGAGATGGGCTCGCTCGCGGAGCGTAGGCGCCACTGAGGCGGCAGAACTCCGGAGTTGCCGGAACCCGAGTCGGGTCCGGGGGGCGCGGGGCGCGGGGTGCGGGGGAGCCGGAACCCGAGTCGGGTCCGGGGGGCGCGGGGCGCGGGGCGCGGGGGAGCAGGAACGCGAGGTGTCCCAGACGACCGTGGCCGCGCCTCCTGGAGGAGGCGCGGCCACGGTCGGGAGCGGAGGCGAGCGTCTAGAAGTCGAGCGCCTCGGCGATCAGGGCCGCCTGCTGGACGGCGCTGGCCTTGTTCGACCCGGCGGCCGGCGAGGCCGACGCGGGACGCGACGCGACGCGGATCTGCCGGTCGAGGTGCTTCTGCAGCTCGAGCACCACGAACGGCCAGGCGCCCTGGTTCTCTGGTTCTTCTTGGGCCCAGACGAGCTCGGCCGAGGGGTAGCGGTCGAGGACCTCCGTGATGCGCTCGAGCGGCAGCGGGTAGAGCTGCTCGAGGCGGACGAGCGCGACGTCGTTCTGCACGCCCCGCTTGTCGAGCTCGGTGGCCAGGTCGTAGTGGATCTTGCCGCTGTGCAGCACGACGCGCTTCGTCGACCCGGGCTCGGTGACCCGGGTGCAGTCGAGCACCGGCTCGAAGCGACCCGACGTGAACGCGTCGACGCCGCTGGTCGCACCGCGCAGCCGCAGCATGGCCTTCGGGGTGAAGACCACGAGCGGACGGCGGGGCCGGGCGTATGCCTGGCGCCGCAGCAGGTGGAAGTACGACGCCGGCGTGGACGGTCGGGCGATCGTCATGTTGTCTTCCGCGCAGAGCTGCAGGAAGCGTTCCATGCGTGCGGACGAGTGGTCGGGGCCCTGGCCCTCGTAGCCGTGGGGCAGCAGCAGCACGACGCTCGACCGCTGGCCCCATTTCTGCTCGGCCGACGAGATGAACTCGTCGATGACCGTCTGGGCGCCGTTGCTGAAGTCGCCGAACTGGGCCTCCCACAGCACGAGCGCGTCGGCGCGCTCGACCGAGTAGCCGTACTCGAAGGCCATGGCGGCGTACTCGCTGAGCAGCGAGTCGTAGATCCAGAGCTTCGCCTGGTTGTCGGCGATGTTCTGCAGGGGCAGCCACTCCTGGCCGTTCTCACGGTCGTGGAGCACCGAGTGCCGCTGGACGAACGTGCCACGGCGGCTGTCCTGCCCGGCGAGCCGGACGGGCGTGCCCTCGGTGAGCAGCGATCCGAACGCGAGCAGCTCGGCGAAGGCCCAGTCGATGCCCCCGTTGCGACTCATGTCGACGCGCTTCTTGAGCAGCTGCTGCAGCTTCGGGTGCACCGAGAACTCGGCCGGCGGGTTGTCGTGGGCGTCGCCGATGTCGTGCACGAGTTCGAGCGGGACGCCGGTGCTCTCGGGCTCGCCGCGCGCGTCGTCCTGCTGGGCGACGGGTCGCTCGAGGTCGGCGACGTCGCCGTCGTCGCTCGTGACGACGGGGATCGACCCCGTCTGGGCCGCGTGCGTCTCGGCGAAGGCGCGCTCGAGGCGGTCCTGGAAGTCGCGGTGGGCACCGTCGTACTCGTCTTGCGTGATGTCGCCGCGACCGACGAGGGCCTCGGTGTAGAGCGTGCGCACCGAGCGCTTCTGCTCGATGAGGTTGTACATCAGCGGCTGGGTCATCGACGGGTCGTCGCCCTCGTTGTGACCGCGACGGCGGTAGCAGACGAGGTCGATGACGATGTCGCGCTTGAACTGCTGACGGTAGGCGAAGGCGAGCTCGGCGACGCGGGCCACGGCCTCGGGGTCGTCGCCGTTCACGTGGAAGATCGGTGCCTGGATCGTCTTGGCCACGTCGGTCGAGTAGACCGAGGTGCGCGACTCGGACGGCGGCGTCGTGAACCCGACCTGGTTGTTGATGACGATGTGGATCGTGCCGCCGACGCGGTAGCCGCGCAGCTGCGACATCTGCAGGGTCTCGACGACCACGCCCTGACCGGCCATGGCCGCGTCGCCGTGGATCAGGATCGGCAGCGTGCCGAACACGCCCGCGGCACCTCGGTCCTGCTTGGCGCGCACGATGCCCTCGAGCACGCCGTCGCCGGCCTCGAGGTGCGAGGGGTTCGCGGCGAGGTAGACGGGGATCGTCTCGCCCACGGCGCTCGTGAACTCGCCCTCGGTGCCGAGGTGGTACTTGACGTCGCCCGAGCCCTGCACGGTCTTGGGGTCCTGGGTGCCCTCGAACTCGCGGAAGATCTGGCCGTACGTCTTGCCGGCGATGTTCGTCAGCACGTTCAGGCGGCCGCGGTGGGCCATGCCGATCGCGACCTCGTCGAGGCCCTCGCGGGCGGCGTGCTGCATGACCGTGTCGAGCAGCGAGATCGTCGACTCGCCCCCCTCGAGGCTGAAGCGCTTCTGCCCGACGTACTTGGTCTGCAGGAAGGTCTCGAAGGCCTCGGCCTCGTTGAGCTTCGCGAGGATGCGCATCTGCTCGTCGTGCGACGGCTTCGTGTACGGCACCTCGAGGTGGTCTTGGATCCACGTGCGCTGGGCGGGGTCCTGGATGTGCATGTACTCGACGCCGATGGTGCGGCAGTAAGAGTCGCGCAGGATGCCGAGGATGTCGCGCAGCAGGGCGTGCGTCCGGCCGCCGAGGCCGCCGGTGACGAACTCGCGGTCGAGGTCCCAGAAGGTGAGGCCGTGGCTCTCGATCGCCAGGTCGGGGTGCGTGCGCTGGCGGTACTCGAGCGGGTCGATGTCGGCCATCAGGTGGCCGCGCACGCGGTAGCTGTTGATCAGCTCTTGGACGCGGGCCGTCTTGCTGACGCGCTCGGCCAGGTTGACGTTGATGTCGGCGTTCCAGTGGATCGGCTCGTACGGGATGCGCAACGCGGCGAAGATGTCCTCGTAGAAGCCGCGCTGCCCGATCAGCAGCTCGTGCACCTTCTTGAGGAACTCGCCCGAGCCGGCGCCCTGGATGACCCGGTGGTCGTAGGTGCTGGTGAGGGTGATGGTCTTGCCGATGCCGAGCTCGACGAGCGTCTTCGACGCCGACCCCTGGAACTCCGCCGGGTAGTCGAGCGCGCCGGCGCCGATGATCGCACCTGCACCCTTCATGAGTCGCGGCACGCTGTGCACGGTGCCGATGCCGCCCGGGTTGGTCAGCGAGATCGTGTTGCCCTGGAAGTCGGCGGCGGCGAGCTTGTTGTCGCGGGCCCGCTTGACGATGTCCTCGTAGGCCGTCAGGAACTCGCCGAAGTGCATCTCCTCGGCCTTCTTGATGCCGGGCACGAGCAGGGCCCGGGTGCCGTCGGGCTTGGGGATGTCGATGGCCAGGCCGAGGTTGACGTGCGCGGGCGTGACGATCGACGGCTTGCCGTCGACCTCGTCGTAGAAGACGTTCTGGCTGGGGAACTCCTTCAGGGCCTGGACCAACGCCCACCCGATGAGGTGGGTGAACGAGACCTTGCCGCCGCGGGCGCGCTTGAGGTGGTTGTTGATGACGATGCGGTTGTCGATCATGAGCTTCGCCGGGATCGTGCGCACGCTCGTGGCGGTGGGCACGCTCAGGCTGGCGTCCATGTTCGTCGCGAGCGACTTGGCCATGCCCCGCAGCGGTGCGACGACGGCCTCGGCCTCGGGCGTGGGCTGCTCGCCGGGCGTCGCGGGCTTGGCCTTCGCCTTGTCGGGCACCTGGGCCGGGATCGGCTTGGCCGACGGCTCGACCGAGGTCGTGCGGGCGGCGGACTTCTGGCCGCTGGGTGCGGACGCCGCCGCCGGGGCGGCGGGAGCGTCGGCGGGCGCAGGAGGCGCGGGTGCGGTCTCGACGGACGGTGCGGCCGGCGACGTCGGAGCGGCCCCGCCCTCGGCCGGCGTGTAGGCCTCGAGGATCGGCCACCACGACTCGTCGACCGAGTGCTTGTCGACCACCCACTGCTCGTAGAGCTCGTCGACGAGCCATTCGTTGGCCCCGAACTCCGCCGCAGCGCCGTCGTCAGTTGTACCGGTCACGTGGCTTGACACAGCCGATCGCCCACTCTCCGTTGATTGTTGATCAGTGCGTGGGCGGCGACGCCCACCTGGCCCAGCTTAAGCGCAAACGGCCGGACGGCGGCGGGACGACTCACAGGGATTACCGTGGACCCATGCGGTTCTACGAGACGACCCCCACGCACGATCTGACCTACTCCGACGTGTTCCTCGTCCCGAGCCGGTCGTCGATCACCAGCCGGCTCGACGTGTCCCTCGCGCCGGGTGACGGCACCGGGGCCACGATCCCGATCGTCTCGGCCAACATGAACTCGGTCACGGGGCCCCGCCTCGCGGCCACCCTGGCCCGGCGGGGCGGCCTCGGCGTCCTGCCGCAGGACATGCACCTGCAAGACCTCGACGCCGCGATCCGCTGGGTCAAGGCCCAGCCCGTGGACTACGACACGCCGTACTCGCTCGACGCGGGGCAGACCGTGGAGCAGGCGCTCTCGGTGGTCCCCGCCGTCGAGGGCCACGGCATCGTCCTGCACGACGGCACCGGGGCCTACCTCGGCTGCATCGCCACCTCGCGCCTCGCCACCGCCCCGCGCGACGCCGTGCTGGGCGACCTGCTGCACGGGGCCCTCACCTCGCTCGACGCCGACGACGTCGACGATCCGCGCGACGCGTTCGACCGCATGGTGGCCGCCGACATCCACTTCGCCCCCGTGCTGCGTCACGGCCGGGTCGTCGGCACGGTCAGCCGCAAGAGCGCCCTGCGGTCGACGATCTACCGGCCCGCCGTCGACGGGGACGGCCGGTTGCGCATCGCGGCGGCCGTCGGCATCAACGGCGACGTGGCCGGCAAGGCGAAGGCCCTCGCCGCGGCCGGCGTCGACGTGCTCGTCATCGACACCGCGCACGGAGACCAGGACGGCATGATCCGCGCCGTGCAGACGGTCTCGAGCCTCGACCTCGGCCTGCCGATCGTCGCGGGCAACGTCGTCACCGAAGAGGCCGTCCGGCACCTCGTCGCCGCCGGGGCCTCCATCGTCAAGGTCGGCGTCGGGCCGGGTGCGATGTGCACCACCCGCATGATGACCGCCGTGGGTCGCCCCCAGTTCTCGGCGGTGCTCGAGACGGCCGCCACGGCGCGAGCCCTCGGCGCCCACGTCTGGGCCGACGGCGGCGTGCGCTACCCCCGCGACGTGGCCCTCGCGCTCGCGGCCGGGGCGTCGTCGGTGATGATCGGCTCGTGGTTCGCCGGCACCATCGAGGCCCCCGGCGAGCTCGCGAGCGACGAGCGCGGCCTCTACAAGGAGAGCTGGGGCATGGCCTCGACGAAAGCCGTCCGCGGTCGCTTCGAACGTCTCGACCCGTACGAGCTCGCCCGCAAGACCCTCTTCGCCGAGGGCATCTCGTCGTCGAAGATCTACCTCGACCCGCTGCGGCCGGGCGTGGAGGACCTGCTCGACATGATCACGTCGGGCGTCCGCAGCTCGTTCACCTACGCCGGGGCGACGACCGTCGCCGAGTTCGCCGAGCGGGCCCTGGTCGGCGTGCAGTCGGCGGCGGGCTACGAAGAGGGCAAGGCGCTGCCGGTCAGCTGGTGACGGCCCTCCGGGCCGGACGATCCGGGCCGCACGCCGCCGTCGGGCGAAGCCGCCCGACGAGAACGGTGCACGTGCCGTAAGATCACCCGTCTATGGATGACCCTCCGTCTCAGACGACCGCGCCCTCGCACCATCGCTCGCCGCGCCTCCTCACCACGGGCACCACGACCGTCGACCGGGGCGGGTGCAGCTCGTGAACGAGTGGCTGCTGCTCGCGTTCGGCCTGCTGCTCACCGTCGGCACCGGGCTCTTCGTCGCCAGCGAGTTCTCGCTGGTCAACCTCGACCGGTCCGACCTCGAGGCCCGGCAGTCGCGGGGTGAGAAGGGGCTCGCGCCCACCATCGGTGCGCTCCGCATCACGTCGACGCACCTGTCGAGCGCCCAGCTCGGCATCACGTTGACCACCCTGTTGACGGGCTACACGATGGAGCCCGCGATCTCGCGGCTCATCTCACCGCCGCTGACGGCGGTCGGCGTGCCCGAGGGCGTCGTCGGCGTCGGGGCACCGATCGTGTCGATCGTCGTGGCCACCCTGCTGTCGATGATCGTCGGCGAGCTCGTGCCCAAGAACTTCGCGCTGGCGCTGCCGCTGAAGACCGCCAAGCTGGTGATCCCGTTCCAGGTGCTCTTCACCACGGTCTTCAAGCCCGCGGTCGCCCTGCTCAACAACACCGCCAACGCGGTGCTCCGGGCCATGGGCATCGAGCCGAAGGAGGAGCTGTCGGGCGCCCGCACGGCCGAAGAGCTCTCGTCGCTCGTGCGCCGGTCGGCGACCGAGGGCAGCCTCGACCGCGACACGGCCACCCTGCTCGCCCGGACGCTCGTCTTCAGCGACCACACGGCGTCCGACGTCATGACGCCCAGGCCCCGACTGTCGACCGTGTCGCGCGGCGACTCGGCCGAGACGGTCCTCGAGCTGGCCCGCCGCACCGGGTACTCGCGGTTCCCGGTGACGGACGACGGGATCGACGACGTCGTGGGCCTCGTCCACGTCAAGCAGGCGGTCTCGGTGCCCCGCGAGAAGCGGGCCGACGTGCCCGTCTCCGCGTTGCTGACCGACGCTGTGCGCGTTCCGGAGACCATGACGCTCGACAACCTGCTCGGCGAGGTCCGGGGCCGGGGTTACCAGATGGCCGTCGTGGTCGACGAGTACGGCGGCACGGCCGGCGTCGTCACGCTCGAGGACCTCATCGAAGAGCTGGTCGGCGAGGTCAGCGACGAGCACGACCGCAGTCGGGTCGACGTCGTGCGGTCGCGCAACTGGCTGACCTTCCCCGGCTTGCTGCGCCCCGACGAGCTGCTCGAGCGGGCCTCGGTCAAGGTGCCGGAGGACGGCCCCTACGAGACCGTCGGCGGATGGCTGATGAGCGAGCTCGGGCGTCTGCCGAAGGTCGGCGACGTGGTCGAGACCGACGACGGCGCCTTCCGCGTCGAGCGGCTCGACGGGCGCCGCATCGACCGCATCCGCTTCACGCCCACGCCCGACGAGGTGGCCGAGGCCCCCACGGTCGAGCCCGGGCGTCGAGACGGACGCGACGAGCGCGACCGGTCCGGCCGCCGTGACCCGAAGGTCCTGCCCTCGACGGTGCGCACCGGCGTCGAGGACGACCGGCGTGCCGTCCGCACGAAGGAGGTGACCCGATGAGCAGCGACTGGTGGGGCATCGTCTGGCTGGTCGTGCTGCTGGCGGGCAACGCGTTCTTCGTCGCCGCCGAGTTCGCCGTCATCTCAGCCCGCCGCTCTCAGATCGAACCGAAGGCCGAGGCCGGCAGCCGCGCGGCGAAGACCACGCTGTGGGCCATGGAGCACGCGACGATGATGCTCGCGACGACGCAGCTCGGCATCACGATCTGCTCGCTGCTGATCCTCAACGTGTCCGAGCCGTCGATCCACCACCTGCTCGAGGGCCCCCTCGGCTGGACCGGGCTCAGCCCCGAACTGGTCGGCGTGGTCGGCTTCGTCATCACCCTCGTGCTGGTGTCGTTCCTGCACGTCGTCTTCGGCGAGATGGTGCCGAAGAACATCTCGTTCTCGTTGCCGGACCGGGCGGCCCTGCTGCTGGCGCCGCCGCTCGTCGCGATCGCCCGGGTGCTGCACGTGGTCGTCCTGGCCCTCAACCACTCGGCCAACGCCGTGCTGCGGGCCTTCCGGGTCGAGCCCAAGGACGAGGCGACGAGCGCCTACACGGTCGACGAGGTCGCGACGATCGTGGCGCAGTCCCAGCGCGAGGGCATGCTGACCGACGCGACGGGGACGGTGCGCGCGGCGTTCGAGTTCACCGAGAAGACCGTCGCGCAGACGGCCGTCCCCATGGCCGAACTCGTCACGCTGCCCGAGGACGCCACCCCGCACGACGTCGAGCGGGCCGTCGCGCAGCGCGGCTTCTCGCGGTACGTGCTGGTCGACGACGACGGCGACCCCACGGGCTACCTGCACCTCAAGGACGTCATCGACCTCGACGAGGACGAGTTCGCCGACCCGGTCCCGCCGAAGCGCATCCGCCAGCTGATCTCGATCTTCCAGGGCACCGAACTCGAGGACGCCCTGGCGACCATGCGTCGCAGCGGCGTGCACGTGGCGCGCTCGTTCGACGAGTCCGGGGCCACGCGCGGCGTGCTCTTCCTCGAGGACATCCTCGAAGAGCTAATCGGCGAGGTGCAGGACGCGACCCGGCGTCGCTGAGCGAGACCCGACGGACGACGCGACCCGCGCCTCCCGACCCCGAGAGGGTGAGGAGGCGCGGGTCGCGTCGTGAGGGACCGGTACGGCCCGGGGCGGCTCAGCGCACGCGGAACGGCGCCCGCAGGTACTGCGACGGCGTGTAGTCGAGCTCGACGCCGAGCTCGGCCGCGGCGCGCAGCGGGAAGTGCGGGTCGCGGAGGAACTCGCGCGCCATGAGGACGACGTCGGCGCGGCCGCTGGCCACGACCTCGTTCGCCTGCTCGGCCCCGACGATGAGCCCGACGGCGCCGGTCTCGACGCGGCCCCGGTTGCGGACGTGCTCGGCGAAGCGCACCTGGTAGCCGAGGCCCACCGGGATGCTCACGCCGGCGACGAGGCCGCCGGTCGAGATGTCGAACAGGTCGGCTCCGGCGTCGCGCGCCCAGGCAGCGACCGTCGCGGTGTCGTCCTCGTCCCAGCCGCCGTCGGCCCAGTCGGTCGCCGAGAAGCGGACGAGCAGCGGGTACTCGTCGCCGACCTCGGCACGGACGGCCGCCACGACCTCGAGCAGGAACCGCGCACGGTTCTCGAGCGACCCGCCGTACCGGTCGTCGCGCAGGTTGCTGAGCGGCGAGAGGAACTGGTGCAGCAGGTAGCCGTGGGCCGCGTGCAGCTCGATCAGCTCGAAGCCGGCGTCGACCGAGCGACGTGCCGCGACGCGGAACGCCTCGACCAGGCCGCCGACCGCCTCGGTGGTCAGGGCCACCGGCTCGTCGTAGCCCTCGAACGCGACGGCCGAGGGGGCGACGGTGGTCCAGCCGCCCTGGTCGTCCGGCACGGTGCCCTGCGTCTCGCTCCACGGGCGGAAGGTCGACGCCTTGCGCCCCGCGTGCGCCAGCTGGACTCCGGGCACCGCGCCCTGCGAGCGGACGAAGGCGGTGATCGGGCGGAACGCCTCGACCTGCGCGTCGTTCCAGAGGCCCAGGTCCTGCGGCGAGATGCGGCCCTCGGGCGTGACCGACGTGGCCTCGGCGATGACGGCACCGGCGCCTCCTCGGGCGAGCGAGCCCAGGTGGACGAGGTGCCAGTCGGTGGGGACGCCGTCCTCGAGCTCGGCCGAGTACTGGCACATGGGTGCGACCCAGAGCCGGTTGCGGAAGCTCGTGCCGCGCAGGGTGATCGGGTCGAAGAGCCCGACGGAGGCCCCGGAGTCGGCGGAGGTGGTCGTGGGGGCGGGCGTCGTCTGTGCTGCGTTCGTCACGAGGAGGGGATCGCCTTTCGATGGGGAATGATGCGTCCGAGCCAACCGGCTCGGGGTCGATCGTGTTCCCGGCCGACCGGGACCGTCGTCTTCCGGTGGGTGCGACTACGGTCGGGGCGTGACCTCCGACGCACTCTTCACCGAATGGACCCCGTCCGACGCCGCCGGGGGCATCGCCGTGCCCGCCGTCGACGACGACAAGTACAGCCGGGGCGTGCTCGGCGTCGTCACCGGCTCGAGCTCGTACCCGGGCGCCGCCGTGCTCGGCGTCGAGGCCGCGTTGCACACCGGCGTCGGGATGCTGCGCTACCTGGGGCCCTCGCGCGCCTCCGACTTCGTCCTGCACCGTCGGCCCGAGGCCGTCACGAGTCCCGGTCGCGTGCAGGCGTGGCTGCTCGGCTCGGGGGTGGACCCCGACCACCTCGACGACGAGACGCGGGACGGCTTCGCGACCGGCGCCTCCTCGGGGTTGCCGCTCGTGCTCGACGCGGGCGCCCTGTCGCTGCGCTAGCGGGCGACCGGGCCCGTCGTGCTGACGCCGCACTTCCGCGAACTCGCGAAGGCCTCGGGACGCGAGGTCGAGGACGTCGCGGCCGACCCGGCCGACGCCGCCGAACATGCCGCGGGGGAGTGGGGGTGCACGGTGCTCGTCAAGGGGCACCGCACGTACGTCGCGTCCCCCGGCGGCACCCGCCTGGTCGCCGCCAGCGCCCCGTCGTGGCTCGCGACGGCCGGTGCCGGCGACGCGCTCGGCGGGGTGCTGGGTGCGCTGGTCGCCACCCACCACGACGAGATCGCCGCGGACGAGGAGGCGCTGGCCCGCCTGGCTGCGACGGCCTCGGTCGTCCACGGCCTCGCGGCGTCACGGGCGGGCGCCGGCGGACCGTTCACCGTGCTCGGCCTGGTCGACGCGCTGCCCGCCACGATCGCCGACCTGCTGCGCCGGGGCTGACGCCTCGTCGGACGGGCTCGGAGCGGGTCAGGAGGCGGGGGTCGCCGCCACGAGGAACTCGACCGTGCCCTGGTCCTCGACGCTGACGAAGCCGAGGTCGGGCGCCTCGACGCCGTAGTCCGAGAACGTGACCGGGATCGAGCCGCTCACCTGCACGCCGTCGCCCGAGAGCGCCGCCTGGAGGGGGACGGTGACGGTCTGCGTGACGCCGTGCATCGTGAGCTCGCCCGTGGCGTCGACGCTCGCCACCTCGCCGTCGGACGGCACGGCCGCCTCGATCGGCTGGGTCAGCGTGAAGGTGGCGGTGGGGAACCGGTTCACCTGCATGGCCGTGCCGCGGAAGTAGTCGTCGCGGTTGCCGCTGTCGGTCGCGATCGAGGCCACTTCGACGTCGATGGTCGCGGCCGAGATGCTCGTGCCGTCGACGGTGATGGTGCCCGAGACCTGGTCGGTGCTGCCGACCACGGTCACGTCGGTCCCGTTCAGCACCTCGTCGACGCGGTAGCCGGCCGTGCTGCCGTCGCCGATGCTCCAGTCGCCGGTGAGCTGGCTCGCGTCGAGGGTGCTCGACCCGGGGGTGAGGGCGGCCGTGGGCGCGGCCTCGGGCTCGCCCACGACGAGGTCTCGGTAGAGGACCGGCCCGGCGAAGGCGGCGGTGACGCCCAGCACGACGACGGCGGCGGCGACGCCGAGCCCGATGGTGGTCTTCTTCTTCATGATGGTCGTCCTTCGGAGGGGTCGGCGTGACGCGCGGCGAGTCCACGGGGCTGCCTCGATGGTGACGTGTCACCCTCTCAAAGGCCTGGGAGGCGCGGGTGAGGACGGTGAGCGTCGTTGCGTCCCCGGGTCGACGAGATGCCGCCTCGCCGCCTCGCCGCGTCGCTGCGACGCCGCATCGCTGCGCTGTGCCGCGTCCGCGCCTCAGGGAGCGGTGAAGCGGGTGAGGAACTCGCGGGTGCGGGCCTCGCGGGGCGCCGTGAAGAGCTGGGCGGGCGGGCCCTGCTCGGCGATCCGACCCCGGTCGAGGAACACGACGCGGTCGGCGACGTCGCGGGCGAACGCCATCTCGTGGGTCGCCATGAGGATCGTCGTGCCCACGTCCTTCAGGGTGCGCACGAGGTCGAGCACCTCGCCGACCAGCTCGGGGTCGAGGGCGCTCGTGATCTCGTCGAGCAGCAGCACGGCCGGACGGGGCGCGAGGGCGCGGGCGATCGCGACGCGCTGCTGCTGCCCGCCTGACAGGCGGTCGGGGTAGGCGTCGGCCTTGTCGCCGAGTCCCACCCGGGTGAGCACCTCGAGGGCGCGCTCGTTCGCCGCGGCCCTCGGCTGGCGCAGCACGTGGCGGCTGGCCAGGGCGACGTTGTCGAGCACCGTCAGGTGGGGGAAGAGGTTGAAGTGCTGGAACACCACGCCGATGCGGGCCCGGACCGCGTCGACGAGCACCCGGGGGTCGCTGATGTCGTCCCCGGCGAGCACGATGCGGCCGTCGTCGATCTGCTCGAGTAGGTTCACGGTGCGCAGCAGCGTCGACTTGCCCGAGCCGCTGGCACCGATCAGGGCGACGACCTCGTCCCGGGCGACGTCGAGGTCGATGCCGTCGAGCACCACGGCGTCGCCGAACGACTTGCGGACGCCCTCGAGGCGCAGCACCGTCTCGGGGAGGCCGGCGTCGGGGGCGACGGGCACCGCGCCTCCTGCGGTGGGGTCGGAGACGTTCATACGACGCTGCCCGCCTGTTCGCGACGACGGAGGCGCGCCGACAGCCAGTCGGTCAGCCAGATGGTCGGCAGGGCCAACAGCACGAAGAGCAGCCCGGCGAGGACGTAGGGCGTGAAGTTCGCCGCCGTGGCCGTCTCGATCTGCGCGGCGCGGACCGCGTCGACGGCGCCGAGCACCGAGATGAGACCGACGTCCTTCTGCATCGAGACGAAGTCGTTCATCAGGGCGGGCGTGACCTTGCGGAGCGCCTGGGGGAACACCACGAGACGCAGGGTCTTGGCGTGGCTCAGGCCGAGGGAGCGCGCGGCCAGGCGTTGTGAGGGGTGGACCGCCTCGATGCCGGCGCGGATGACCTCGGAGACGTAGGCCGAGTAGGTGAGGATCAACGCGATCGTGCCCCAGAACTCGGCGGGCAGCCGGGGGATGCCCAGGCCGAGCCCCGGCACGCCGAACCCGACCAGGTACAGGACGATGATCAACGGCATGCCCCGGAACAGGTCGGTGTAGCCGCGGACGAGGGCCCGCACCGGGAAGAACACGGGCCCGCGCAGGGTGCGCGCCGCCGACAGGACGGTGCTGACGACGGCCACGCCGATCGCGGCGACGACCAGCACGCGGACGTTGAGCCAGAGGCCCTCGACCACCCTGGGCCACGCCGAGGCGAACGTGGCGCCGTCGAGGAAGCTGAACTGCACCCGGGACCAGCCGGGTGTGCTCGTGATCGCCCACCACGCGAGCGCGGCGAACGCGATCGTGCTGACGGCGGCGACCACGACCGACCGCGTCGACTGCCGACGCCGGAACGCCCGCCGGCCCAGTTCGAGGTCGCTGACCGCCCCGGGGGCGGCCGCGACCGTGCGAGGGGTTACGACAGCTCTTTCACGTCGTAGTCGGCCAGCCACTGCTTCTGCAGCTCGGCGAGCGTGCCGTCGGCCGTGAGGTCGTCGACGGCCGTCGTGACGTCGGCGGTCAACGAGCTGCCGAGCGGCAGGACGATGCCGAGCTGGTCGCTCGCCCCGTCGGCCGCGGGCAGCTGACCGAGCACGACGCCGCCCTCGACGAAGTAGGTGGCGGTGGGGACGTCGAGCACGATGGCGTCGACCTGGCCGGCCTCGAGGGCGGCCTTCGCGTCGTCGTTCGAGTTGTAGGCCTGCACGCCGCCGTCCGGGTCGATCGCGGTCTCGGCGGCGGTGAAGCTCGTCGTGCCGCTCTGGGCGCCGATGTCGAGACCCTCGAGGTCGGCGATCGACGTCGCATCGGCCGCCGCGGTGCCGGGCAGGGTCACGACCGCCTGGCGCGTCTCGTAGTAGGCGGGCGAGAAGTCGACGGCCTTCTTCCGCTGGTCGGTGATGGAGAACTGCTGGAGGTTCAGGTCGAACGTCTTGGGGCCCGGCGCGATGGCCTCGTCGAAGGTCGTGCGCACCCACACCACGTCGGAGGCGTCGTAGCCGAGCTCGTCGGCGACCGCGTAGGCGACGGCGGCCTCGTAGCCCTTGCCGGACGACGGGTCGTCGTCTTCGACCCAGGGGCTGTACGCGGGCTCACCGGTGGCGACGGTGAGCTTGCCCTCGGAGACCGGGCCGACGGACGACCCCGTGGTGCCCGAGCCCCCGTCGGACGAGCAGGCGGCGAGCGAACCGGCCAGCACGAGGGCGGCGGCGGTCGCGACGAGTCGGAGGGAGGCGGGTCTGCGCATGAGAGGGATCGTAGCGGCGACGGCCGACGTCGTCCGACGCATGACGCCCGGTGTCGGGGCCGACGGCTAGCCTGTGGGCATGCCGACCTCCGCGCCCCGTCCGCCGGCCGGCGTCGGGGTGTCGGCCGACCCCGACGTCCGCCGGTCGAGTTCCCGGCCCGTGGCCGACGGTCGGACCGCGGTCGTCGACCGGGTGAGGTCGCTCGCGGCGTCACCCGTCGTGATCGGCATCGCCTTCGTGCTCGTCCACGCGTGGCTCGTCCGGCTGAACCTCGTCGGCGGCAACCGCACCCTGGGTGACGTCGACGTCGTCTACCGCACCTGGATGCAACAGGGCGTCGGGGGTGGCGACTGGGTGGGAGTCGACCGTCCCTGGGTCTACCCGCTGCTCGCCGCCGTGCCGATGCTGGTCGCCCGGCTCGGCGGCGACGCGGGCTACGGGGCCGTCTGGCTCGTGCTGGTGTCGCTGCTGAACGCCGGTGCCTTCGCCGTGCTGGTCGCCCGGCGGCGGCCCGGGTCGGCGGTCGCGGCCTGGTGGTGGCTGGCGTTCCTCGTCGCCCTCGGGCCGATCGCCCTCGGCCGCATCGACGCCGTCACGGTCCCCATCGCGCTGGTGGGACTGCTCCTCGTCTCGACCCGGCCCTCGCTGGCTTCCGCCCTGCTCACGATCGCGGCCTGGGTCAAGGTCTGGCCCGCCGCCCTCGTGGTGGTCGCCGTCCTCGCCGTGCGTCGTCGGGTCGAGGTCGTCGTGGCCGCCGCGGTGACGACCGCGGTCGTGGCGTCCATCTCGCTCGTGCTCGGCAGCGGGTGGAACGTGGTCGGCTTCGTCGGGCAGCAGGCCGGTCGCGGACTGCAGGTCGAGTCGCCCGCGGCGGTGCTCTGGCTCTGGCGTGCCGCCGCGGGCGTCCCCGGCACCTTCGTCTACTACGACCGGCAGATCCTCACCTACCAGATCGCCGGCGACGGGGTCGGGTTCGCCGCGAAGGCGATGAGCGTCGTCATGGCCGCGGTGGTGCTCGGCGTCGTCCTGCTGGGCCTGCGGGCGGTGCGCCGCGGGGCGACGGCCACGCGCCTCCTCGGCCCCTTGTCGACGGCCGTCGTGGTGGCGCTCATCGTGACCAACAAGGTCGGGTCGCCGCAGTTCGTCGCCTGGCTCGCCGTGCCCGTCGTCGTCGGGCTGGTGCTCGCGCGTTCGGGCGGGCCGAGGTTCGTCGTGCCCGCGGTGCTGGCCGTGGTCGTGGCCGGACTGACGCAGATCGTCTACCCGCTCGAGTACGACGCCCTGCTCGCCGCCCGACCCGATCTCGTCACCGTGGTCACCGTCCGGGCCGTGCTCGAGCTGGGCCTGCTGGCCTGGGCCGCGGTCACGCTCTGGCGTGTCCGGCCGGACGGCGCGAGGATGGACGCATGATCGTCGCGTTCTCCGTCTCGCCCGGTGGTGCCGCCCCCGAGGGCGGACCGTCCGCCGGTTCCGAGCCCGACTCGGTCCACTCGGCGGTCGCCGCCGCGGTCGCCGTCGTCCGGGCCTCCGGGCTGCCGAACCACACCTCGTCGATGTTCACCGAGATCGAGGGCGAGTGGGACGAGGTGATGGCCGTCGTGAAGGCGGCCACCGAGGCGGTCGGCGCCTACGGGTCGCGCGTGTCGCTCGTGCTCAAGGCCGACATCCGGCCGGGGCGCACCGGCGAGCTGACCGGCAAGGTCGAGCGGCTCGAGGCCGCTCTCGACGACGCCTGAGGCCGGCGACCGGCGTGCGTGGCCGGCCGCGAGGCCGGGCTGCGGACCGTCGTCGCTCCCGCCCGCGGGTGACGGGGGATCCACCCGTCCGGGGGGCGACCGCGCGGGCACGATGACTGCAGGGCGCCTCTCGATCGCGCCTCCCGGCGAAGGAGCCCCCGTGAAACGTCCCTCTCTCACCCTGCTCGGGGTGACGGCCCTGGCCGTCCTCGCGGCGACCGTCACCCCTCTCGCGTCGGCGTCGACGCCGGCGTCGGCCGCGACGAGCACGGCGGTGCTCAGCGTCTCGAGCACCAACGATCCCGGCTACCCCGCCGGTCGTCAGCACGCGGCCGTCGGACGGTCCGTGACGATCGGCGTCGCGACGCTGAGCCGCGGCATCACCGTGGTCGGCCCCGAGAGCAAGTCGGGCGCGGGTGACGGCATCCGGATCACCGTCGAGCCCCCTCAGGGCAAGTCCCTCACGGTCGGACGGTACGGTGTCGACTCCCGTTCACAGGACCCCTCCCTCGCCCGTGCCGAACTCGTGGTCGGAAGCGTCAGCCAGTCGTTCATCGGGGACGTCGAGGTCCTGGACCTCGCCGCGGACGCTGCAGGCGCGCTGACGCGCTTCGACGTCGTCTTCCGGAACGGGACGGCGACGCCCTCGTACGCCTTCTTCGGTCAGCTGCGCTTCGGTCAGCCGGGCGACACGGGAGCGGTGCCCACCGCCACGACGATCCAGTACCCGGACACCCCGGTCGGATCGGTGCCCGTGACCACGACGGAGACCATCGTCAACACGGGTTCGGCGCCCGTCACGATGGGTGCCGCCGCCGTGACGTCGGGGACGTCGGGGGACTTCCCGATCACGGCCGACACGTGCAGCCGGACGACCCTGGCCGCGGGCGCGAAGTGCACGTTCACCATCGGTTTCACGCCCACCAAGGCGGGTCCGCGCGCCGGGGTGGTGTCGATCGCCACGGGTGGGGTCACCCGGCGGATCTCGCTCGCGGGTTCCGCTCCGCTCGGCACGACCGGCATCACGTACCGGGGTGACGACTACGTCTCGGGCGGCACGACCCACGCGTTCCCGGACGGCTCGTTCGCCACCGTCGTGGGCCGCAGCTCGTCCGACGGTTACGCCTTCGTCCCGACGCGCCCCTACGGGCTCGACTCGGGCGCCGACACGACCCGCGTCGAGGTGGTCCGCTACGGTGGCGGGCCCCTGCAGGTCGGCACCTTCGACACGAGTGAGGCAACCGGTCCGGCCGAGGGGTCGACCGCGAAGTACGGCCTCTCGGTCTCCGGCTCCGGTCGCGGCTGCGGGTCGTACACGGGGCGTCTGACGGTCTCGTCCTTCGCGGTGGACTCCACGGGCGCCGTGACCTCGGCCCGCCTGTCGTGGACCCTGCGTTGCACCTTCACCCCGGGCACCATGACCGGTTCGCTCAGCTGGCGCGACCGGTCGGACAAGACGGCACCGGCCGCGGTCACGTCGCTGGCGATCGCCACGGCGTCGAGCACCCGCACGGCCACCTGGCGGGCCTCGACCTCGGCGGACGCCGTCGGCACCGTCGTCCGACTCGTGCCGGGAGCCGGCGTCGGCGCCCTCCCGACGAGCGGACTGCCGGTGACCTCGACGGGGGCGACGTCGGCGACCCTGCCCGCCCTCACCTCGGGTCGGCAGTACACGCTGATCGCCTGGTCGGTCGACTCGTCGGGCAACGTCGGGGCGCGGACGGCGACTTCCGTCAAGGGCTGACGAGGGCGCGGCTGCCGCCCGGTCGTTGCGGGGCGGGCGGTCGAATCGATACGATGTGATCGGCAGCACCCACTGTCACGAACCTCTCAACGGTGAGTCCAGGTCGAACATCCCCCTCGATCGACCCCAACGCAAGGCTCCCACGTGACCCACCTCTCCCGCCGTCGTCGCACGGCCGCCCTGATCGCCCTCGCCCTCGGCGGGTTCGGCATCGGCTCGACCGAGTTCGTCGCCATGGGCCTGCTGCCGAACATGGCCGGCGACCTGCTGCCCGGCCTCTACGCCCGCTCGGCCGACGCGGGCATCGCCCAGGCCGGCTGGCTGATCAGCGCCTACGCCCTCGGCGTCGTCGTCGGGGCACCCACGATCGCCGCGATGTCGTCGCACTTCCCGAAGAAGAAACTGCTGCTGGCCCTGCTCGCGGCCTTCACCGTCGGCACCGTCGCCTCGGCCCTGCTGCCGTCGTTCGGCTGGGTGCTGGCCGCCCGCTTCGCCGCGGGCCTGCCGCACGGCGCCTACTTCGGCATCGCGTCGATCGTCGCCGCGTCGATCATGGGGCCCGGCAACCGGGGCAAGGGCGTCGCGCTCGTGCTCAGCGGGCTGACGATCGCGAACGTCGTCGGCGTGCCCTCGATCACCTGGCTCGGCCAGCAGGCCGGCTGGCGCGTCGCCTACCTCGCCGTCGCCCTGATCTTCGCGCTCACCTTCGCCGCCGTCGCCCTCGCCGTCCCGCACCAGGACGGCGACGCGAGCGCCTCGATGAAGCGCGAGCTGCGGGCCTTCAAGCAGCCACAGGTCTGGCTCGTCATGGGCATCGGCGCCATCGGCTTCGGCGGGTTCTTCGCGGTCTACAGCTACATCGCCAACGCCGTCACCGAGGGTGCGGGCGTGGCCGAGGGCGTCGTGCCCTGGGTGCTCGTCACGGTCGGCGTCGGCATGACGATCGGCAACCTGCTCGGCGGCTGGCTGGCCGACCGCTCGCTCAAGCTCGCCATGTACCTCGGCTTCGTCGGGCTGATCGCCGCGCTCTCGGCGTACGCGCTCACCTCGAGCTCGATCGTGGGCATCTTCGTCAGCACGTTCTTCGTCGGCCTCGTCGGGTCGAGCGTCGGCCCGTCGGTGCAGTCCCGCCTCATGGAGGTCGCGGGCGAGAGCCAGGTCATCGGCGCCGCGCTCAACCACTCGGCGATGAACCTCGGCAACAGCTTCGGCGCGTACCTCGGCGGTGCCGTCATCGCGGCCGGCCTCGGCTTCTCCGCCCCGGGCTGGGTCGGCGTCGTGCTCGCCCTCGCCGGCGTCGTCCTGACGATGATCAGCTTCGGCATGCAGCGCGTCGACGACAAGCGCGGCACGGCTCGGGCCACGGCTGCCGAGCGCGAGTCGGTGTCGGCGTAGGACGTCCTCGGGGCGCCCCTCGCGCCTCCCGGGTGCGTGGCGGCATGGCGGCGTGGGCGCAGGTGCAGGCGCCGGCCGGCCGCGTGCGCGGGCGGGGCGGACGACGGACGGCCCGGCTCCCGGGGGAGTCGGGCCGTCGCGCGTAGTTCGCGCCGCGGGTCAGAAGCTGGTCTGGGCCGGCGTGTCGGTCTGCAGCAGGATGCCGTCCTGGATGGCGCGCTTCCGCAGGGCGACCTTGGTGCCCACGTCGTAGCCGGCGACCCGGTACTTCTCGCGGATGCGCTTGAGGTAGCTCTTCGCGGTCTCTTCGCTGATGCCGAGCTGGTACGCGACGGCCTTGACCGGCTCGCCACCGCCGTAGAGCGCCATCACGCGGCGCTCCTGCGCACTGAGCTTCGGCACCCCGCCGACCTCGGCCGCGTTGAGCGCCAGGTCGAGCTCGGCCGAGATGTACGACTCGCCCTTGGCGGCCGAGCGGATCGCCTCGACGATCATCTCGGCGTCCTCGCTCTTGACGAGGTAGCCGAGGGCACCGGCCGCGAGGGCCTCGCGGACGACGTTGGGCTCGGAGTAGGTGCTCATGAGGACCGTCTTGACGCCGGTGGTCTTGAGCGTGTTGATCTTGAGCGAGATCGGGATGCTGTCCTTCAGGTCGAGGTCGAGCAGGACGACGTCGACCGGGAACTCGGGGTGCGTGAGCAGCTCGGGCCAGGACGCGACGGCGGCCACCATCGAGATGTCGCTCGCGGCACCGCGGATCCACTCGCTGAGGGCGCCCAGCAGCATCTTGTGGTCGTCTACGAGGGCGAGGCGGATGCGGTCGTCGTGGTCTGACACGTCGGGACCTTCTTTCAGGACGGTGTGGTGAACATGCTACGGGCGGGGGCGGTGATCGGGGGAGACCACGCGGGGGCTGGTCGGCTCAGGTCTCGGCGGGGTTGTCGACGATGCAGGCGACCGAGATCTTGACGCTCGACTCGTGCGTCGACACGGTGTACTCGCCGGCGCGTTCGAGGGCGTTCCAGGTGGCCGGCGTGACGCGGTTGCGCCGGATGCCCGTCGTCGAGACGACGACCGGCACGCAGACGCTCCGACCGGCGAACGACTGCGAGGCGGCCGTCACCGGCCCGAGGGTCAGCTGGATGGTCGTGCCCGGTGCCCGGCTCTTCGAGTCGCCGAGCAGCAGCCAGACGCCCTGCAGCAGGCCGTCGCGCTGCGGCGGTGCCAAGAGTCCCGCCAGCGACGAGGGGTCCACCAGCGTGACCGAGCGCCCGAGGTACTCGGACTCGGTGACCGCGTGGTGCAGCCAGGTCTCGCGTCGGCCCTCGATGAGGTGCAGCCGCAGCTCGGTGGCGAGCGAGGCCGCCTGCGAGGCGACCTTGGGGGAGAGCGGCAACGGGACGTCGCCGTTGGCGACCCCGTCGAGCAGCTTCTCGGCGGCGAGGTCGAGCCGTGCCAGTTCGTCGCTCGCGAGCATGCCGACGGCGAAGCGGGGCTGCGACACGTTGCTCTGGACGAGGACCCGGTCGAGCTCGACCTGCACCATGCGCCGGAACCGGTGCACCGCGAAGGTCGCGATGGCGCTCGGCAGGACGGTGAGGGCCACGACGGCGATCTGCTGGGGCCCCGAATCGCTCGTGACGGGCGTCGACGCCGCGACCATGACGACGAAGGCCACGAACAGCAGGGCGGTGGCGACGACGACCTCGCGCACGGGCCTCAGGGTGACGATCGGCAGCAGGCCGAAGCCCACGGCGACGCTCGACGTGGCGTAGGCACCGACGTCGTGCAGGGGCCAGACGGCGACGAAGTCGAGGGCGACGACGGCGGCCAGCACGACGCCGATGACGGCGAAGACGCCCGTCGTCAGCCGCTCGCCCCGGACGGTCACGAGGGCGGCCGTGCCGATGAACGCGGCGACGTACAGCAGCCACGAGACGAGCGCGGGCGTGACGTCGGGGTAGGCGGACAAGTGGCTGAGGAAGAACGTGAGGCCGTAGACGGCCTGGAGGGCCGCGACCACGGCCGCCCCGACGCCGAGGTAGCCCGTGCCGAGGGTGGCGCCGGCGGCCCGCGCCTGGCGCAGCGACCGCGCACCGGTAGAACTGATCGGCAGGCCTCGTGCCGCACGACGGCCGCGGACGATGCCGAAGGTGTTCTCGTCGACGCTCATCGGGGTGCCTCCAGGACGACGGTCGTGCCCGAGCCGGGCGAGGAGAAGAGCCGGGCGCTGCCGCCCACCTCGTGCAGGCGGCCGACGACCGATTCTTTGAAGCCCAGGCGTTCTTCGCTGATGCCGGCCAGGTCGAAGCCCACCCCGGCGTCGGTGACCATGGCCCGCACCATCGAGTCGTCGTGGATGATCGTCACGTGCGCCTCGGTGACGCCCGCGTGACGCCGGACGTTCTCGAGGCACTCGGCCAGGGCGAGCAGGAACGCGTCGAGGACGTGGGTCGGCAGCAGGACCTGCCCGGTGCCGTGCCAGCTGACCTCGAGGCCCATGCGACCGAAGCGTTGCTTGACGGACTCGAGGGTCTGCCCGAGGGGCGACTCCTCGACCGTCTCGAGGCTGTAGTCACCCGACGCCTGGGGCTGGGGCGTGCCGCCGAGGCGGAGGTGCCGCAGCAGGCGGGCGTCCTCGGCCGCCTGGTCCTGGAGTGCCTGCGCCGTGACGCCGAACCCCGAGTGGGCGAGCAGCGTCAGGGTCGCCAGCACGGTGTCGTGCAGCAGCCGGGCGCCCTGACGGCGTTGCGCCTCGGTCTCGCTGGCCTGGCGCTCGGCCCGGTGGGCGTTGCCGATGCTGTAGATGCGCCGGGCGGCGAGGGGCACCGCGCGGCCGAGCCAGAGGCCCGTCACGAAGCACGACACCCAGCCGAGCAGCACCGCCGCCACCGGGAAGGTGAAGAGCGACCCCGTCGCGAGCGCGACGAGCGTGATCTCGACGACGAACGCGACGACGGCCGTCGTGAGTCGCGGACGGCTCGACGAGAGCATGAGGCTGAAGGCGGCGGTCGCCCCGCCGGCCAACGGGATGATCGCCGTGGCGAGCGGCCCGTCGTCGGGACCGCCGGCCGGCAGCAGGGCGACCACGGTGGCGGCGATGCCGGCCGCCAGGCCGACGGGGACCCAGACGCGGGCGCGCGGCCCGGTGACGAACAGCAGCGCCACGATGAGCAGGGCGGCGAGCGGAGCGATGGCCGCCAGGTGGAGCGGGTCGGTGACCCCCGGGATCACGAGCGCCACGATCGAGACCGCCGCGCAGGCGAGCCCCAGGGTGCGGGTCGTGCTGCTGAGCAGACGATCGCGCTCTTGGGCGAAGATGTCCATGATTCGTGAGTGGCTTCCGACGGGGGCGTCGCGGCTGCCGGGTGGCTGGCGACCCCTCATGTTTTCACACCCAGAACCCTCTCAGGGGGTCGTGCAGGGCCCGACGGGCGGATTGGTCCGGTAACGATCCGGTCCCGGTCGCGAACTGTACCCCGGGGTGTCCGCCGAAGGGAGGTCAGTCGAGCAGTCGGCGGAGCTGAGCGCCCACGGCGGCGGTCTCGATGAGGAATCCGTCGTGCCCGTAGGGACTCCCCACGACCGCCACGTCGTCGCCGTCGAGGGCGTTCGCGAGGTGCCGCGCGACGACCCGCTGGTCGGACACCGGGAAGAGCCGGTCGCTGTCGACGCCGAGCACGAGCGAACGCGCCGTGACCCGGTTCAGGGCGGCGGCGACCCCGCCCCGGTCGCGTCCGACGTCGTGCGAGTTCATGGCGCCCAGCAGGGTCGCGTAGCTGCCGGCGTCGAAGCGCCGCGTGAACTTGTTGCCGTGGAAGTCGAGGTAGCTCTCGACCTGGAACCGCCCGGGCCCGCCGAGCGGTGAGATCTCGCTCTGCCAGCTGCGTCCGAAGCGGGCGTTGAGCTCGTCGGGCGAACGGTAGTTCAGCAGGGCCATGCGTCGGGCGAGGGCCAGGCCCCGGTAGGGCCCGTCGACCGCGTCGTAGTAGTCGCCGCCGTCGTACGCGGAGTCCATGCGGATGGCCTCGTGCTGGACCGTGTTCAGCGCGATCTGGTCGGCGCTCACGACGGGCGGTGCGGCCAGCACGGCGAGGCGCTCGACGCGCGACGGGTGCGTGACGGCCCACTCGAGGGCGTGCATGCCCCCCATCGACCCGCCGACGACCGCCGCCCAGCGGTCGATGCCGAGCCGGTCGGCGAGGGCGGCCTGGGCGGCGACCTGGTCGCGGATCGTCAGGTGCGGGAACCTCGACCCCCACTCGACGGCGTCCGGGGCGAACGACGAGGGCCCGGTGCTGCCCTGGCAGCCGCCGAGCACGTTCGGCGCCACGACGAACCACCGGTCGGTGTCGACGGCGAGCCCGGGGCCGACGACGCCGTTCCACCAGCCGGCCGTCGGGTGCCCGGGGCCGGCCTCGCCGACGACGTGGCTGTCGCCGGTGAGGGCGTGCGACACGAGGACGGCGTTGCCGCCGTCTGCGGCGAGCTCGCCCCAGGTCTCGAACGCGAGCCGGGGCCGGGGCAGCGTGACGCCGCTCTCGAGCACCAGGTCGTCGAGCGTCTCGAACCGGCGTCCGCCCGGGTCGTCGCCGTCGCGCCAGGCTCCGGTGACCGGAGGGCGGCCCAGCACGGCCAGGCGCGTGCGTTCGCTGATGACGCTCGACGGGACGGTGTCCTCGGGTGTGCTCTGCCAGTCCATGTGCTGTCCATCCTGGGGGACGCGAGGAGGCGCGGCGCGTTTGTTACGCGCACCGCGCCTCCTCGGGTGGTCGCCTCGGGGCGACGGCCTAGCTGCTGCGCAACGACTCGCGGGTGACCGCCCGAGCCGCGGCGAACCCGGCGTCGAGGTCGGCCTTGAGGTCGTCGACGTTCTCGAGGCCGACCGAGAGCCGCACGAGGCCCGGCGTGACGCCGGTCGTCAGCTGCTGCTCGGGGGTGAGCTGCGAGTGCGTCGTCGAGGCGGGGTGGATCACCAGGCTGCGAACGTCGCCGATGTTGGCCAGGTGGCTGAACAGCCGCAGGGCGTCGACGAGGGCCCGACCGGCGTCGACCCCGCCCTTCAGCTCGAACGAGAGGACGGCCCCGACGCCGCGGGGCGCGTACTTGTTCGCCGCGGCGTACCACGGGCTGGTCGGCAGGCCTGCGTAGTACACGGCGGCGACGTCGTCGCGGGCGTCCAGCCACTCCGCGACCTCCTGGGCGTTCTGGACGTGTCGCTCGATGCGCAGGCTGAGCGTCTCGATGCCCTGGATCAGCGAGAAGGCCGTGTCGGGGCTGTTCGACGCCCCGAGGTCGCGCAGCAGCTGGACGCGCGCCTTGACGACGTAGGCGAGCTCGTCGCCGACCGCCTGCGTGTAGACCGCCCCGTGGTACGACGGGTCGGGTCGGGTCAACCCGGGGAAGCGGTCCGCGTCGGCCGACCACGGGAACGTGCCGCCGTCGACGATGAACCCGCCGATGACCGTGCCGTGCCCGCCGAGGAACTTCGTCGCCGAGTGCACGACGACGTCCGCCCCGTGCTCGAGCGGCCGGATCAGGTAGGGCGTCGCGATCGTGTTGTCGACGATCAGGGGCACGCCCTCGTCGTGCGCGACGCCCGACACCTTCTCGATGTCGAGGATGTTGATCTTGGGGTTGCCGATCGTCTCGGCGAAGAACAGCTTGGTGTTCGGGCGGACGGCACGGCGCCATTCGTCGGCGTCGTCCTGGTTCTCGACGAAGGTCGTCTCGATGCCGAGCTTCGCCAGCGTGTACTTGAACAGGTTGTACGTGCCGCCGTAGATGGACGACGACGACACGATGTGGTCGCCGGCCTCGGCGATGTTGAGCACCGCGAAGGTGGACGCGGCCTGCCCCGACGACACCAGCAGGGCACCCGTCCCGCCCTCGAGCGCGGCGATGCGCTTCTCCACGACGTCGTGGGTGGGGTTCATGATGCGCGAGTAGATGTTGCCGTTCTCGGCGAGGGCGAAGAGGTCCTGCGCGTGCTGGGCGTCGCGGAAGACGTACGAGGTCGTCTTGTAGATCGGCGTGGCCCTGGCGTGGGTCGTGGGGTCGGGCTGGGCGCCGGCGTGGATCTGCCGGGTCTCGAACTTCCAGGCGGGCTGGGCGTCGGTCATGGTCTGCTCCTGCGGTCGGGTCGTGTCGTGTGGGCCGACGGGGTCGTCGGGGCCTGCGATGACAGCCACGGTACGGACCCCGCCCCCGACCGTCCACGATGCCGGACACGCGACGTAACCGGACGGCTAGCGTGGGACCGGTGCGTCCACGGCGGGCGCCGACGGACGAGGCACCGGGAGGCGCACATGGTGGGACGGGTCGTGGTGACGGGGGCCAGCTCGGGCATCGGAGCGGCGACGGTGCGGTTGTTCCGCTCGCGCGGCTGGGAGGTGCTGGCGGTCGCCCGACGCGAGGAGCGCCTCCGTGCGCTCGCCGACGAGACGGGGGCGACCTGGTTCCGGGCCGACCTCACGAGCGACGACGACGTGGCCGCCCTGCGGGCCCACGTCGAGGGCATCGGTCCGCTGCACGCGCTCGTCAACAACGCCGGCGGCGCGTTCGGCCTCGACAGCGTCGAGCACGGCTCGATCGACGACTGGCAGCGCATGTTCGACGTCAACGTCCTCGGCACGAAGCGCGCGATCACCGCGCTGCTGCCGTCGCTGCGCCGGGGAGCCGAGGAGGCGCGGGGCGCCGACGTCGTCACGGTCACCTCGATCGCCGGTCACGTCGCGTACGAGAACGGCGGCGGCTACAACGCCTCGAAGTTCGCCGAGCACGCCCTCGTGGCCGTGCTGCGGCTCGAGCTCGCCGGCGAACCGATCCGGGTGATCGAGATCGCACCGGGCATGGTGCACACCGAGGAGTTCTCGCTCGTGCGGTTCGGCGGCGACCAGGACCGCGCCGACGCCGTCTACCGGGACGTCGAGGCGCCCCTGACGGCCGGCGACGTCGCCGAGTCGATCGTGCACTCGGTCGAACTGCCGGCCCACGTCAACCTCGACCTGGTGACCATCAAGCCGGTGGCGCAGGCCGCGACGTACAAGGTCGCCAAGGGCGGGCTGCGCGTCCGGAAGGACTGACCGGGCCGGGCGTCAGGAGCGTCCGGGGCGCGGGTGCGCGTCGCGCAGGGCGGCCAGGTCGCCTTCCACGAGGTCGCGCAGCCGGTCGGCTCGGCCGTCGTCGTAGTCGTCGGCGGGCCGGGCGGCCCAGCCGAGCCGGTCGACGACGGTCTGCCCGACGTCGTCCCACGCGCGGGACCGGGCGTCCGCCACGACCCCGCCGACGAACGCGTCGTCGTCCCGCCGCGCGGCGAGTTCTCGGGCCACGCCCTTCGAGGCGGCCTCGCGCAGCTTGAGCGCGCCGGCGTCCTCCTGCCGGTAGTCGAACTGGTGGCGGGACTGGCCGTACGAGCGGCCGGTCATCCGACGGAGCTTGCGGACGCGGACGGCGGCGGCCGTCTGCTCGGCCGCCAGGCGGTCGATCTCGTCCCGCGTGACCCGGGTGGCGACGCCCTCGTCGAAGGGCAGGTGCTCCTGCAGCGCACGCCGGATGATCCGGTTGGTGACGGCGACGACCAGGGCGGCGCGCACGATGAGCACGCCCTCGTCCACCGCACGCTCGAGTGCCGTGCGTTCGGCTCGGCGCCGTGATCCTGGGCCGTGGGGCACTCGTCGACGTCCTCTCGTGCTCGGGGTGAGGCCCCGAGACTACCGGCGTGGGGCGGGGGCCCGACCGGGTGGGGGGCCGGGTGCGCGACGGCCGCGCGACACGGCCCCCGGGTCACCGACGGGTGGTTCGGGGCCGGGGCGAGCGGGCCGGAGGCCGGACGGACGCGGTCGACGGCACCCGCGCCTCCTGCCCTCCGGGGGCCGTCGGGGCGCCGAACCGCACCGGACGGCGGGCCTCACCCCGGGGGGTGTGCCCGGCCGGGCGACGCCACCCGTGCGTCACCCGGACGGGTCCCCCTCGAACGGGGGACCCCCGTTCGCCTCGTGTTCTCAGGACGCCCCGCGTAGCGTTGTCCCCGTCAGGACGTCCCGAACCCGAATCCGGGGCGTGCCTCGGCCGTGGTCGCCCGAATCGGCCACCGGCAGACGTCGCCGGACCACCCTCCCGGCCCCGTCACCCGAACGCACCCTCCGACGAGGGTCGCCACCCGAACGCACCGTCCACGGTGCGACCGGCGACCGTCGACGAACCCCGAGGAACCCCGTGACCCTCTGCGTCCGCTTACCCGAGCCCGCCGTCCTCCCGTCCGCCCGCCGCACCCCCCGGGGAGGCACCGCGTGAACCGCCCCGCCCCCCGCATCAGCGTCGTCGTCTGCGCCGACGAGACCACCCCGTTCGACGGCCTGCTGGCCGCCCTCGACTCCGTCCTCCGCGACGGGGACGTGCACGAGGTCCTCGTCGTCGTCGACCGCGCGCCGAGGCTGCGCGACGACCTGCGCCACCGCTACGACGACCTCGTCGTCGTCGACAACACCCGTACGCCCGGTCTCGCCGGCAGTCGCGACACCGGCATCGAGTCCGCGCGCGGCGACGTCGTCGCGTTCCTCGGTGCGGACTCCTCGGCCCACGCGGGCTGGGCGCAGGCCATGGCCGCCCCGTTCGACGAGGTCGACGTCGTCGCCGTCGTCGGGCGGACCGAGCCCACCTGGCCCGGCACGGCCGCGTCGGGCCTGCCGGACGCCCTCCTCTGGGCGGTGGATTGCACGCCGCGTGCGCGTCCCGACGGCCCCGTCGGCCTCGAGGACGTCTCGGGTCCGAGCGTGGCGTTCCGACGGTGGGACCTGTTGCAGGTCGGCGGCCTGGCCAGCGGCGCCGACGCACGCCAGACGACCCCTCGCGGCGCCGAGTTCGCCGAGCTCTGCCTGCGCCTCGCCGCCGACGAGCCGGAGGCGCGGGTCGTCTCGACCTCGTCGGCCCGCGTCTCGCGCACGGTCGCCGCGGGCGAGACGCGGTGGCGGTCGGTCGCCGGCGCGGCGTCCGACCGCGGCGTCGCCCAGTCCGCCCTCCGACGCTCGGTCGGTCGGGACGCCGACACGGGCACGGCCCGCCGCGTCACGCCCGGTCGGCTGACCGCGGCCGCGTGGCGTTCGCTGGTCGGTCGACGTCCGGGGGCCTCGCTGCTCGCCGTCGCCGCCGTGGGCCTGGTCGCCGGTCGCGTGTCGGGCCTGCTGCGCGGAGCCCGCATCGGCGTGCCGGTCGACCACCTCGAGCCGCTTCGATCGGCGACGGTCCGTCACTGACGGCCCTCGCCGGGCGGCCCGTCGCCGGCGGGTCGCGCGGGCCTAGCCCGCGGTCAGCACGATCGGCGTCTCGGCGACCGTCCCCTCGCCCGACGTCGACGTGACGGCCAGCGTGGCCTCACCGATCGGCAGGTCGTCGGGCAGGGGGAACGAGCCGGCGACGGTGAAGCGTGGGCCGGCGGCCTCGTCGACCGTCCCGAGCAGGCGTGGCTCGCGGTCGCCCGCCGTGGTGACGGTCACGTCGACGTCCCTGGCCGGTCGCGCGATGCCGCCGGTGTCCTCGCACCTCGAGGTCATCCAGTCGACGCTCAGTCGGACCTCGCCACCCGGCCGGAGGTCGGAACCGTCGAGGTCGACCTCCTTGATCGCGCAGGAGGCCGAGGTGGTGCCTCCGGCGCTCGGGCCGCATCCGGTGAGCAGCCCGGCCACGCACGCGCCGGCGAGCACGACGTGCACCGGTCTCGTCCGACCCCTTCCTCCGACGGACACGACGATCAGACCTGCTCGGCGCCGTGGTCGTAGGCGAACGGGAGCAGTTCGTCCGCCGTCACGCTGACGAGACCGTCAGGGCCGCGCAGGATCACGCGGACGTGGGGGTGGAGGTCGGCGAGCACCTGACGGTCACGCCCGCACGGGCTCGTGACGCCCCGGCCGTGGTTGCCCACGGCGACCACGTGCGTCAGGTCGGTGGCGCCGCCTGCCCGTGCGGCGCCGAGGGCCACGAGCTCGGCGCAGGGCCCGCCCGTGAAGTGGAAGACGTTGACCCCGGTGAAGATCCGGCCGTCGGCCGCGCGGACGGCCGCGCCCATGGTGTGCACGCCGTCCTCGTCCGGGCCGGCGTCGGTGACGGCGTCGATGGTCGACCGGGCGGCCTCGACGAGCGCGTGGTCCTCGTCGGTGAGGGCGGTGGCTGACGGCGGGAGGGTGGCGGGCACGACCCCGACCCTACGACGACCGCCCTCCGTCCGCGTCGCCCGGCGCGGGAGCTCGCCTGCTAGCTTGCCACCATGACCTGGCCCGTCGTCCATCTCTCCCGTCCGCTCGACCACGACGTCGCGGTCGTGTCGCGCGTCGCGGGGGACCCGCGGAACCTCCCGCTGTGGGCGGCCGGCCTCGGTGCCGGCATCCGCTCGGAGGGCGACCGCTGGTTCACGGAGTCGCCCCTGGGCGTCGTCGAGGTCGCCTTCACCGGACCGGTCGAGCAAGGCGTGCTCGACCACGACGTGACGCTGCCCGACGGGACGGTGGTCCACAACCCCCTCCGCGTCGTCCCGAACGACCGGGGCAGCGAGGTCGTCTTCACCCTCTTCCGCCGCGACGGCACGTCGGAGGCGGACTTCCGGGCCGACGCGGACGCCGTGCGACGAGACCTCGATCGGCTGACGGCCCTGCTCGACCAGACCGTCCTCGACCAGGCCCGCCCCGACGAACGAGGCCCGCGCGACCGGTAGGTCGTCGGCGACCGACGGAGGGCGACCCCGCCGACCGACCCCGCCGACAGACCCGGCCCGCTCACGGGCGGCGTCCGTAGCGTGGCCGTCATGCACCCGACCACGCAGGGGGCCGAGCCCGAACCGGTCACCGCCACCGCGCCTCCGTTGCTCCGCCCCGCGTTCATCCGGCAGCACTGGGGCGGCCTCGCCTTCGCGCACTGGCGGGTCGAACCCGAGCGCGTCGCGCCGCTGCTGCCGCCCGGCACCCGACCCGACGTGTTCGACGGCTCGACCTGGGTGGGGTTGATCCCGTTCGAACTGACCGGCAGTGCCTTCGGTCCGCTGCCTGCCGTGCCCTGGGCCGGCGACTTCCTCGAGACGAACGTGCGGCTGTACTCGGTCGACGCCCTCGGGAGGCGCGGCGTCGTCTTCCGCACCCTCGAGGCCCAGCGGCTCGTCTCGGTGCTCGCGGCCAACGCCGGCCTCGGCCTGCCGTACCGGTGGGCGTCGATGGAGCGCACGCGGGCGGACGGCGTCGTCACGTACCGCAGCACCCGGCTCGGGCCCGGGGCGAACCCGTCGTCGCGCCTGGCCGTCCGGCCCACCGACGAGGTGGTGTCCGGCGACCCGCTCGCCGAGTTCCTCACCGCCCGCTGGGGCATGCACGTCGCCCGCGGGGGACGCACGCGCTACTGGCCGAACCGGCACGACACGTGGTCGCTCCGTCGCGCCGAACTGGTCGACCTCGACGACGAGCTGGTGGCCGACAGCGGTCTGCCGGGCGTCACCGACCGCGAACCCGACTCGCTGCTCTGGTCCGCCGGCGTCGACACCGTCTTCGCACCGCCCGGGGGTGCCTGGGTCCCGGCGTGACGCGCGGGGGCCCGCGCGCGTTACGGTTGACGGCATGGTCACCCCACCCGACGACAGCCAGGCCGCCCCCGCACGACTCGAGGTCGAGGCTCCCGAGAGGGAGGTGCTGGGCTGGCTCGAGTTCGGTGAGGCCGCCCGCCACCTGGCCTCCGACGTCGTGCAGGCGGGGTTCGTGCCCGACGTGATCGTGGCCGTGGCCCGCGGCGGGCTCGTGCTCGCGGGGGCCGTCTCGTACGCGCTCGACACGAAGATGTGCGGCTCGATCAACGTCGAGTTCTACACCGGGGTCGACGAGCGGCTGCCCGAGCCGGTGCTGCTGCCGCCCACCCTCGACGCCCCGTCGCTCGAGGGCAAGAAGGTGCTCGTCGTCGACGACGTCTCCGACTCGGGGCGCACGCTCGTGCTCGTGCGCGACCTGCTCGCCGAGGTCGCCGCCGAGGTGCGCACCGTGTGCCTCTACAGCAAGCCCCGCACCGTGCTCGAGCCCGACTTCGTCTGGAAGCGCACCGACCAGTGGATCACCTTCCCGTGGAGCGCGCTGCCGCCCGTCACGCGCGAGGTCGGTTCGGGGGCGGGCGCGTGAGCATCCACCTCGTGGGCGGCGGATGGTCGCCCGACGACACCGAGCTGTACGACCTCTTCGTGGCCGAGGCCGCCGTCCGAGGCGCCGCCGTCGGTCGCAGCGTGCCGCGCATCGCCGTGCTGATCGTCGTCGCCGACGACTCGCCCTCGGCCGAGTTCCGCGACGGGTACCCCGTCATGCTCGCCGCGGGCGGCCGCTGCGAGGCGCTCACCACCATCGTCACCGCGGGCGACGAGTTCGACACCCGCGTGCTCAGCGACGTCGACGGCCTGCTGGTCGCGGGCGGACTCACCCCTGCCTACCTCGACGCCGTCGCCCCCTTGATCGACCAGGTGCGACTGCTCGTCGCCGACGGGCTGCCCTACCTCGGCTTCTCGGCCGGGGCCATGATCGCCGCCGACCGGGCCCTGCTCGGCGGCTGGCTGATCGGGGACGTGCCGGTCTGCCCGGAGGACGCCGCCGAAGACCTCGACGAGGTCACCCTCGCCGACGGCCTCGGGCTCGTCGACCTCGCGATCGACGTGCACGCCGCCCAGTGGGGCACCCTGACCCGCCTGATCGCCGCCACCGAGGCGGGGCTCGTCCGCGGCGGCGTCGCGATCGACGAGAACACCGCCCTCGTGGTCGGCGAGGGCGCCCTCGCGGTGCTCGGCACGGGCAGCGTCTGGCGGGTCGAACCGCAGCTCGACGACGACGGCGAGATCGTCGGCGTCTCCGTCGGCACGCTCGGGGTCGAGTGACCGACGCGGGCGGTGCCGGCCGGGGCGACGAGCACGGTCGTGAGCCGGTTCGCGACGAGACGCACGTCCACCGTCGGCCGCTCTCCGAGCAGATCGACCCGTCGTGGGCGACCGCCCTCGAGCCCGTGGCCGACCGCATCGCCGACATGGGGGAGTACCTGCGGGGCGAGGTGCGCGCCGGGCGCGGCTACCTGCCCGCGGGCGAGAACGTGCTGCGGGCCTTCCGCCAGCCGCTCGACGAGGTGCGCGTCCTGATCGTCGGTCAAGACCCCTACCCCACGCCGGGTCACCCGATCGGGCTGTCCTTCGCGGTCGACCCTCACGTCCGTCCCGTGCCACGCAGCCTGGCGAACATCTACCGCGAGTTGCACGACGACCTGGGCGTGCCCGTGGTCGAGCACGGCGACCTGACCTCGTGGTCGCGCCACGGCGTGCTGTTGCTGAACCGCGTCCTCACCGTGCGTCCGGGCGAGACGGCGTCGCACCGTGGCAAGGGCTGGGAGCCCGTCACGCAACGGGCGATCGAGGTGCTCGCCGCGCGGGGCGGGCCGCTCGTGGCGATCCTCTGGGGGCGTGACGCGTCGGCGCTCAAGCCGCTGCTCGGCGACGTCCCGGCGATCGAGTCGCCGCACCCGAGCCCGCTGTCGGCGTCACGGGGCTTCTTCGGCTCGCGGCCGTTCAGCCGGGCGAACGAGCTGCTCGTCGCGCAGGGCGGCGAGCCCGTCGACTGGACCCTGCCGCCCGCGTCCTGAGCCGGGCCGCCCCCGGCGTGGCAGAGTGGGCCCGTGCTCGAAGAGGAATACCAGCCCCGACGGCGGCTTCCCCGAGCCCTGCGGCCCCCGGCTCCGGTCGAACCCGGCTTCTCGTTCGAGATCCGCCCGGCGACGCCCGCCGACCTGCCCTACGTGCGAGAGATCTACAACCACTACGTGGCCAACTCGTCGGTCACCTTCGACGAGGACGCGATGACCCTCGCCGAATGGCGACGCAAGTTCGCCTTCGTGACGAAGCTCGGCATGCCGTTCCTCGTCGCGGTCAACCCGTCCGGCGAGGCCCTCGGCTACGCGGTCGCGACGCCCTGGGGTGGCAAGGCCGCCTACCGCTACACCGTCGAGAGCTCGATCTACCTGCGAGCCGCGTCGACCGGCAAGGGACTCGGCCGGGCCCTGCTCGAGGCCCTCGTCGAGGCGTGCCGCGACGCCGGCATCCGCGAGATGATCGCCGTCATCGCCGACAAGAACGCCGAGGCGTCCATCGGCCTGCACGCCCGTCTCGGCTTCACCGAGGTCGGGCGCATGGGGCGGGTCGGCTTCAAGTTCGGCCGCTGGCTCGGCACGATCACGATGCAGAAGTCGCTCAAGAAGCGTCGCAGGGGCTGAACCGGCCGCGCGTCGGAGGCCGACGGCTCAGGACAGCGGTCCGACGACCTGTCGCAGCACCCGTTCGGTCGCGGCGGCGGTGCCCGGTTCGCCCCGCCACAGCATGCGGACGATCAACCCGTCGACCGCCAGGGCCGCGACGTCGACCCGGTCCGGCGGCACGCCCGCCCGCGACAGCACGTGCTCGAGCGACGAGTACCAGAGCTCGGCGTCCTCGCGCAGCGACTCGTCACGCATCGCGGTGAAGAGCAGTTCGTACTGCGCCCGCGCCGCCCCCCGTTCGGTGACGGCGTATCGGACGAGGGTCTCGGCCAGGTCACGCAGGGAGGCGCGCTCGAGGCGGTCGAACGACCGGGCCCAGTCGGTGGTCGCGTGCCGTAGCGCCGCGCGCAGCAGGTCGTCCCGGCCGGCGAAGTAGTACGTGGCCGCCGAGACCGGGACGCCGGCCGCCCGGGCGACCGCCCGGTGCGTCACGGCCGAGGGGCCGCCCGCCTCGAGGACGGTCAGGACGCCGTCGAGCAGCGCGCGCCTCCTCGCCTCGCCCTTGGGGGTGAGGGCCGGGCCGCCGGTGGCCGTGTCGTCGGGGGGCCGGCCGTCGCCCGAGGTCGGGTCGCCCACCGGGTCAGGCCGCGGCCTCGTGGCGGCCGCCGAGCTCGAGCATGGTGACGCCGCCGATGACGAGCACGATGCCGCCGAGCTGGACGAGCGTCAGGGGCTCCTTGAAGAAGATCCAGCTGATCAGGGCGACGAGCACGACGCCGATGCCTGCCCAGATCGCGTAGGCGATGCCGAGCGGGACGCCCTTGCCGAGCGACTGCGAGAGCATGGCGAACGCGAAGACGTAGCCGACCACGACCGCGGCGTACTGCCACCACTTGGCGTCGGGGCCGCTGGTGACCTTCAGGAAGCTCGTGGCGAAGACCTCGCCGACGATGGCGAGCGCGAGGAAGAGGTAACCCATGACGGAGTCCTGTCGAGACGCGCGACGGTCCCGGCGGCGACCTGCGGCCGGGGGAGCACGAATGGGACAAATGTACCAGAAAACGTGCCGGGCGTGCCGGCCAGCGGCCTAGGCTCGACGGGTGTTCGAACTCCACCACCTGAGCGCCCACGAGCAGTGGGACTGGCTGCGTCGCGGCGAGGTCTCGCCCCGCGAACTGACCGCCCACTACCTCGAGCGCATCGCGCGGCTCGACGGCGACCTCGGGGCCTTCGTCACCGTGACCGCCGACGCCGCACTCGAGCGGGCCGACGACCTCGCCGCGGCCGGTCCGTCGGTCGCCGCGCTGTGGGGGCTGCCCCTGGCCGACAAGGACCTCAGCGACCGCGCGGGCGTGCCGACCTGGTCGGGGTCGCGCCTGAGCAGGGGTCGGGTGCCCACGACGTCGTCCGAGGTCACCGAGGCCCTCGACCAGGCCGGGGCCGTCAGCCTGGGCAAGACGGCGACCCCCGAGTACGGACTGACCGCCTACACCGAGACGCTCGTCGGCCCGCCCACGCGGAACCCCTGGGCGCCCGGGACCGGTGCCGGTGGATCGAGCGGCGGGGCCGCGGCGGCCGTCGCCGCGGGTCTGTTGCCGTTCGCCCCCGGATCGGACGGCGGGGGCAGCATCCGCATCCCGGCCGCCGCCACCGGCCTCGTCGGCCTGAAGCCCTCCCGGGGTCGGGTGCCGGCGCAGTCGGGGCTCACGAGCCTCGCCGGGCTGCCGGTCGGCGGGGCCCTGGCCCGGTCGGTCGCCGACGCCGCCCTGCTGCTCGACGCGATGGTGTCGCCCGACGGGCACCCACCGCGCCACCACCAGGCCCTCTGGGCCCCGCCGTCGCCCGACGGGGCCTACCTCGGCACCGCCGTCCGGGGCGAGGGGCGGTACCAGGTCGCGGTGATGACGACCAGCCCGTGGGACGACGCGTTCGACGTCCGGGTCGACCCGCGCCTCCTCGGCGTCCTCGGCGAGACCGCCGACCTGCTCGCCTCGATGGGCCACGGCGTCGACGAGACGAGCCTGCCGCCGTCGGACTACCCGGCGCTGTTCCGCACGATCTGGCAGGCGGGCGCGGCGGGCATCCCGGCCGAGACCGAGGCCGAGCTCGGGCTGCTCGAACCGATCACCCGGTGGCTCGTCGAGCAGGGGCGGCGCGTGACGGCTCGCGAGCTGTCGGCGGCGCTCGTCGGTCTCACCGCCTTCGAGCGCAGCGTGATCGAGCGCTTCGCCCCGTTCGACGCGGTCCTGACGCCGACGCTGGCGATGCTGCCGCGCCCGATCGGCTGGTACGACGCCGAGGACGCCGAGCGCAACTTCGAGCAGCAGTGCCTGTACTCGCCCTTCACGTCGTTCGTCAACGTGGCCGGGCTGCCCGCGATCAGCCTGCCGGTGGCCGAGGTCGACGGCGTGCCCGCGGGCGTGCAGCTGATCGGGAGGCCGGGCCGCGAGGACGTGCTGCTCGCGATCGGCGCGCAGCTCGAGCGGCGCCTGCGCTGGCAGCGCCGCCACCCGCCGACGTGGTGAGCGGAGGGGCCTAGTCGAGCGTCGGAACCGAGTCCACGAGCGTGCGCGTGTAGGCGTGCCGCGGCCGTCGCAGGACGTCGTCGGTCGCGCCCTGCTCGACGATGCGGCCGTCGCGCAGCACGGCGACCCGGTCGGCGAGGTGCTGCACGAGCCCGATGTCGTGCGACACGAGCAGCAGGGCGAGCCCCCGTTCGTCGCGGAGCTCTCGCAACAGGTCGAGGACCTGCGCGCGCACGGTGACGTCGAGGGCGCTCATCGGCTCGTCGCCGATCAGCAGTCGCGGGCGGTGCACGAGTGCCCGCGCGAGGGCGATGCGTTGCCGTTGCCCGCCGCTGAACTCGTGCGGCCACGCCTCGGCGTCGCCGGCGTCGAGGCCGACCCGTTCGAGCATCTCGGCCACGAGGCGGTCGTGGTCGCCCTCGACGCCGAGGGCGCGCAGGGGCTCGGCGATCGTGTCGCCGACGCGCATGCGCGGGTCGAGCGAGCTGTAGGGGTCCTGCGGCACGATGCCCGTCTGACGTCGCAGCCAGCGCAGTCGCGAGGCGCGGTCGGGTGCGACCGTGCGGCCGTCGAACGCGACCGTGCCGGACGTGGCCCGGTCGAGGGCGAGCAGCAGGCGCACGAGGGTCGACTTGCCCGACCCCGACTCGCCGATCAAGGCGACGCTCTCACCGGCCGCGACCTCGAGGTCGGCGTCGACCAGGGCGTGCCGGACCGGACCCGGCTGGAACGGCGACCGTCGCGGCAGGGTGAAGGTGCGGGTGAGTCCGCGCGCCACGAGCAGAGGAGGCGCGGTGTCGGTCGTCCGGTCGCTCACGAGGCCCTCCAGGTCGTCGCCCGCGTCGCCTCGATGAGTCCGCGGGTGACCTCGTGTTCGGGGCGGTGCAGCAGCTGCTCGACGGGGCCGCTCTCGACGACGCGGCCGTGAGACAGGACGGCGGCGTGGTCGGTGATCCGTGAGAGGACAGCGAGGTCGTGCGTGACGAAGAGCAGCGACGTCCGCCGTTCGTCGACCAGGCGCTGGAAGAGCGCGAGCACCTCGGCCTGCGTCGTGACGTCGAGGGCCGTCGTCGGTTCGTCGGCGAGCACGAGTCCAGGCCGGTTGATCAGGGCCATGGCGATGCCGACGCGTTGGCGTTGACCGCCCGAGAGCTGGTGCGGGTAGAGGTCGACGACGCTCTCGGGCTCGGGCAGGCCGACCTCGGCGGCCGCGGCCACCGCCCGGGCGCGGGCGTCGCGCCGACCGATCCGGGTGTGCAGCCGCAGGGGTTCGGCGATCTGCCGGCCGACGGTGACGACCGGGTCGAGGGTCGTGCCGGGGTCCTGGAAGACCGTGCCGACGACGCGGCCCCGCAGGCCCGCGAGCTCTCGCTCGGAGGCGCCGAGCAGTTCGCGCCCGTCGAGCCGGATGCTGCCCGTGGCCCGGGCACCGTCGGGAAGCAGGCCGAGCACGGCCAGGGTCGTGAGCGACTTGCCCGAACCCGATTCGCCGATCAGCCCCACCCGGGCGCCGTCGGGCACGTCGAGCGAGACGCCGTCGACGACGCGACGGTCGCCGATGGTGACGGTGAGGTCGTCGATCACGAGGCTCACGAGACCACCTCCGGGGCGACGGGTCGCGAGGGCGCTGCGGGCGTCACCGGACCGGTCGGACCGGTGGGCCGCCCGGTCGGGCCGGCCGCGGCGCCACGCCCCGCACGGCCCGACCGGAGACGGGGGTCGGACGCGTCGCGCACGGCGTCGCCCAGCAGGTTGAGCGCCAGCACCGTGAGGGTGATGGCGAGACCGGGCCACACCACCGAGCCCGGGTGGATGCCGATGAACTTCTGCAGGTCGCTGAGCAGCCGGCCCCACGACGCGGTGTCGGCGGGGGCGCCGTAGCCGAGGAACGACAGTCCCGCCTCGGCGAGCACGCTCGTCGCCATCGACAACGACAGCTGGACGACGAACACGGGGGCGACGTTCGGCAGCAGGTGCCGCCGCAGCACGGCCCCGGTGCCGAGGCCGTTCGCCCGGGCCGCCAGCACGTAGTCGGTCCGTGCCACCCGACGGATCTCCGACCGGCTGACCCGGGCGATCGAGACCCCGTAGCCGATGCCGACCGCGACGACGACGACCGTCAGCGACCCGCCGAACGCGGCGGCGAGGGCCATGGCGATCAACAGGGTCGGGAACGCCACGAGCACGTCGATCAGGACGGCGACGGACTCGCGCACCCAGCGGGCCGTCAACGAGCCGAGGGCCGCGAGGCCGACGCCGACGACGGTCGCGACGACCCCCGAGGCGACGGCGACGACGACCGTCGTGCCGGTGGCGGCGAACACGTAGCTGAAGATGTCGCGTCCCACCGAGTCGGTGCCGAACGGGTGCGCGGGTGACGGCGTCAGCCAGGCCGAGTAGGGGTCGGTGTCGAAGGGGTCGAGGGGCGTCCAGAACCGGCTGAGGACCGCGCACGCGACCACCACGGCGAGCCAGCCGACGCCGAAGGCACCCTGCGGTCGACCCAGCAGGTCGCGGACGAACGCGCCGCGCCTCATCGGTCGTCCTCCCGGAGGCGCGGGTCGAGCCGGCGGTGCACCACGTCGATCACCAGGCCGATGGCCAGCACGAGCGTGGTGAGCGTCATCAGCTCACCCTGCACCTTCGTCAGGTCGCGGCGGCCGACGTCGGTGACCAGCATGCGACCGAGGCCCGGCAGCGTGAACAGCTGTTCGACGATGACGGCCGAGACCACGAGGCCCGCCACCTGCAGGCCGAGGATCGACACCACGCTGAGCAGGACGTTCGGCAGTCCGTGTCGCACGAGGGCGCGGGACCGCGTCATGCCGTTCGCCGCGGCCGTCCGCACGTAGTCCTGGTCGAGGGCGCCGAGGGCCGCCGACCGGGTGAACCGCAGCAGGACGGCACCCTCGACGATGCCGATCGTGAGCGCCGGCAGGACGAGCGAGCGCAGGGCCCGGCCGGGGTCGCTCCAGCCGTCGGCCGGGAACCCCTGCGTGGGCAGCAGCCGCAGCGTCACCGCGAAGACGCCGATCAACAGCATGCCCGCCCAGACGACCGGCACGGCCGCGAGCAGCTGGGCCCCGGTGCCGAGGACCACCCCGGAGGCGCGGCCCCGGCGGAGTGCGCTGGTCACCCCGAGCGGGATGCCGATCAGCAACCCGAAGACCAGCGAGAGCCCGGCGAGCGGCAGGGTGACGGCGAGCTTGTCGAGCACCTCGTCGATCACGGGGGTGCCCGTCACGAGCGACTCGCCGAGGTCGAGGCGCAGCAGGCCGCCCGCCCAGTCGAGGTACTGCGCGACGACGGGCCGGTCGAGGCCGAGCTGCTGACGCAGGGCCGCGACCTGCTCGGGCGACCCGGTCGTGCCGGCGATCGCCTGGGCGACGTCGCCCGGCAGCAACCGCAGCGTCGCGAAGATGAGCACGCTCGCGACGGCCAGCCCCCCGACGAAGAGGAGCAGGCGGCCGGCGACGAAGCGGGTCACTCCGCCTTGGCCAGGTCGGCCAGGTCGAGGCGCGTCGTGGTCGAACTCGTCGGGAACCCGGTGACGCCGTCGTGGATCGCCGTCAACGTCGTCGCCGTGTAGAGCCACTCGGCAGGAGCGTCCTCGGACACGATCTTCGCGGCTTCGGCGAGCTTCTCGTCGGCCACCGTGGGGTCGGTCGCGGCGATCGACTCGGCGTAGAGCTGCTGCACGGGAGCACTGTCGTAGTTCCAGTAGTAGTCCGGGTTCGCCCAGTTCGAGAAGTCGTGGGTCTCGGCGTGGTTCACCATGCTGAGCTCGAAGTCCCCGTTCGAGTACACGTCGTCGAGCCAGGTGCTGAAGTCGACCTGCTGCACCGACAACGTGACGCCGACGGCCTTGAGCTGCGTCGTCAGCACGTCACCGATCGCGGTCGGGTAGACGTTGGGGTACTCGAGGGTCAGCGACAGGTCGCCGTCGTGGCCGGCCTCGGCGAGCAGGGCCTTCGCCTCGTCGGGGTCGTACGCGTCGACGTTCGTGAGGTCCTGGTAGCCGGGGTCGAGCTCGGGGATCGGACCGCCCTGGTCGACGGCCGAACCGCCGACGGCGGCGATCAGCGCGTCGTTGTCGATCGCGAGTCGGAGGGCCTTGCGGACGGTCGCGTCGGTGAACGGTGCGACGGCGTTGTTGAAGGCGAGCGTGTACTTGTCGGTCGTCTTGCCCTTCTCGACGGTGATGCCGTCGACGCCGTCGAGCTGGCCGGCGAGGGTCGCGTCGACCGCGGTCTGCACGTCGACGTCGCCCGAGATCGAGGCGTTGATGGCCGCGGACGGGTCGGTCACGTACCGGAAGGTGACTCCGGCGACCTTCGCCGGGGTGCCCCAGTAGTCGGCGAAACGCCCGAGCTGCAGGTTGTCGCCCTGGCGCCAGCTCGTCAGCTCGAACGGACCCGTGCCGTTGGCCGTGGTCGACAGGTCGTTCGTCGCCGACTGCTGCAGCACGAGACCGGCCCTCCCCGTGAGGTCGAACAGCAGAGACGAGTCGGGCCGCGAGAGCGTCAGCACGACCGTGTCGGCCGAGGGGGCCGTGATCGTCGAGACGGCGGCGAGGTCGGCGTGGTTCGCGAGGGAGGCGTCGTCTTTCACCTGCGACAGCGACCACACGACGTCGTCAGCCGTCAGGGCGGCCCCGTCGTGGAAGGTCACGCCGTCGTGCAGCGTGAACGTGTAGGTGAGGCCGTCGTCGCTGATCGTGTGGCTCTCGGCGAGCACGTCGCGGATCTCGTTGTCCTGCGTGCGGCCGACGAGACCCTGGTAGACGTTGTCGATCAGCACCTGGTCGAGCGCGATGCCCGCCGTGCTGCGGATGTCGAGGTCGCTCGGCTCGAGCACGAGTCCGACCGTGACGGTGGCGTCGGCGTCGGGTGTGCCCGACCCGTCGGGGGACGAGGCGGACGAGCAGCCCGTCGCGAGGAGCAACAGCGCGGCGACGGCGGCGGAGAGGGGGAGGGTGCGCACCTGGTGGGGCCTTCCGGGGACGGCCGTGGCGGTTCGTCCACGGCGACGGGGGACCGGAGGCGCGGGAGGGCCCCTCGGTCGTTCGGCGGGGGAGTCCCGGTCGCTGCTGAACCGGTCCACGCGATCCGCCACCGTGTTGCTGTCGGACACGGCACGGCCCCTCGTTCCGGGCGTCGCTGACGGACGCCGGACCCGACAGAACCTACCACCACGCCGGGGAAGTCGCTGTCCGTCGAGAGACCCGTGTGGCGGATGAGGCAAGCCTTACCTATATTGAAGGGGACATGCTCCTCGTAGACCAGAACCCGCCCCTGCCGCACGACGCCCTCCGCGTCCTCTTCGCCGCGGACGCCTCGTCGATCCCCGTGCTGCGAGAGATGCTCTCCGTCCTGCCGATCTGTGCCCGGGGTCAGGTGTTCGTCGAGGTCGACAGCGCCGACGACGTCGTGCCGCTCGCCTCGCCGGGTCGCGTCACCGTCAGCTGGCTCGCCCGCGACCGTCGTTCCGGCGTCCCCGGCACGGGCACGTCCTGCGCTCCGGGCCAGGCCCTCGAGCGGGCCGTCCGTGCCTGGCTCGGTGAGATGTACGTCGAGCCCGAGACCGTCGCGACCGGCGAGCACGTCGTCTGGCTCGGCGGCCCTCCGGCCTTCGCCTACGACCTCCGGCACGACCTGCGCCAGCTCTTCCACGTCGGCACCCCCGCCGCGGCCTGAGCGGCGACGTCCATGACGACCGCGTCCACCGCCACCGTCGAGCGCCCGGCGAAGCCGGCCCACCGCCCCTACCGAGTCCGCGTGGCGGCCGTCCGTCGCCTGGCGCCGTCGTTCGTCCGGATCACCTTCACGGGCGACGACCTCGGCGACTTCGGCGTCGACGGGCTCGACCAGCGCATCAAGGTCGTCCTGCCCCTCGAGACGACCGGGTACGACGACTTCCCGACCGACGACTGGTACTCGTCGTGGCGTGCCCTGCCGGCCGAGCGGCAGAACGTCTTCCGCACCTACACGGCCCGGGCCGCGCGCCCGGCGCAGCGTGAGGTCGACGTCGACTTCGTCTGCCACGGCGACACCGGGCCCGCGTCGGCCTGGGCCGGGCGGGCACGGGTCGGCGACGAGCTGATGCTCGTCGGCCCCGACGCCACGAGCGGCGTCACGGGCAGCGGGGTCGAGTGGTCGCCGGGCGACGCGCGCACCCTCCTCCTGGCGGGCGACGAGACCGCGGCGCCGGCCATCTGCTCCATCGTCGAGGCGCTGCCCTCCGACGCGCGGGGGTGCGTCTTCATCGAGATCCCGACCGCGGCCGACGAGCTCGACCTGGTCGCGCCTCCCGGGGTCGACGTGCACTGGCTGCCGCGTCGCGAGGCGACCTCGGGCCACGGCGAGGCCCTCGTCGTCGCGGTCCGCCGCTGGACGGCACGCTACGTCACCGCCTGGCACCACGGCGTCGAGGTGAGCGAGGTCGACGTCGACCACGACGTCCTCTGGGACGTCCCCCACGGCGACGACCCGCACGGTGCGGCCGTCAGCGCCGACCTCTACGCCTGGTTCGCGGGCGAGGCGGGGGCGATCAAGACCCTGAGGCGCTTCCTGGTGAGCGAGGTCGGCATCGACCGCCGCCAGGTCGCCTTCATGGGGTACTGGCGCGTCGGCAGGTCCGAGTCCTGACCCGCGGGCCTCGACGACGCAGGAGGCGCGGCCTCGTCGGTCGCGCCTCCTGCCCTGGTCATCGGGCCCCGCCCGTGTCGTCGGGTCGCGCCCGTGGCTCGGCCTAGACCTCGGCGGGCAGTCCCACGAGTTCTGAGGTGCGCTCCCAGAGTGCCTCGGCGAGCAGCGGATCGGTGGCCTGGCGGTGCAGTCGGCCGTGGGGCTTCAGCTGGTCGAAGTACGTGCCGCTCTCGACCGCGATCGTCGTCGGCCCCGCGAGCTGGATCAGCGGCACGGCGCCGGCCGAGGCCGAGATGCCGTAGTTGCCGTTGGTCAGGACGTTGGCGACGCGCATTGTGCGTGAGTCCGAGCCGAAGCCGGTGACGACGATGCCCGGGTGGAACGAGAACGCCTCGAGCCCGGTGCGTTTCGCCAGTTCGCGGACGAACAGCACGGTCTCGATCTTGGTCGTGCCGTACTGACGCCAGCCGCCCGCCCACCGGCGCTTCGACCAGTTGAGGTCGTCGAGTCGCACGTGGCCCATCAGGTTCGCCGTGCTCGCCGTCGAGACGACGCGGCCGCCGCTCTCGAGCAGGCGCGGCAGGAGCAACCGGGTCAGCAGGAACGGCGCGAGGTGGTTCGACTGCAGGGTTCGTTCGAAACCGTCGGCCGTCACGCCGCGTTCGCTGACGAGGCCTCCGGCGTTGTTGGCGAGGGCGTCGATCGTGGGGTAGCGGTCGAGCAGTCGGTCGGCGAGCGACCGGACGTCGTCCAGGCGGTCGTAGTCGACCAGGAAGGCCGTCCCGCCCACCTCGTCCGCCACGGCCTGCGTGCGGTCGGGGTTCCGCCCCACGACGGCGACGTCGGCGCCGCCCTTCGCGAGCTCGCGGGCTGCCTCGCGGCCGATGCCGCTGCTCGCCCCGGTGATGATCACGGTGCGGGTCATCGATATCCGCCCTTCTCGAGGCCGGCCTCGATCTCGAACCTGTTCGACAGCGGGTCGCTGCCGGCCAAGAAGTACAGTACGGGCATCAGCATGCCGTACTTCTGCCACTGACGGACGTGCACGGCCTCGTGCTCGAGGACGCGCGGTCCGTCGTTGTCGCGGGTGAGGTACACCCGGCCGACGCAGGTGCCGCCGCGCTTGAACGCCCACCGGGGCAGGCCCCGGCAGACGATCAGGTCACCGACCACGCGGACCCGGCCGACGCTGAGCGGCACCCCGACCGCGAGGCCGACGGCCGTCGCCCAGGCGCAGCCGAGCCTCGAGATCGTGGAGTCGACCAGCGGGTTGATCACGGACGGCCGTACGCGTCCAGCAGCCGCAGCCAGACCTCGCTGACCGTCGGGTACGAGGGGACGGCGTGCCAGAGGCGGTCGATCGGCACCTCGCCGACGACCGCGATCGTCGCGGCGTGCAACAGGTCGCTCACGTCGGGGCCCACGAAGGTGGCGCCGACGATCACCTTGCGGGACTCGTCGACGACCAGGCGGGCCTGACCTCGGTACTCGTCCGAGTGGATCGCCGAGCCCGCGACGGCCGCGAGGTCGTAGTCGACGACCTTCACGTCGATGCCGCGCTTGCCTGCGGCGTCGGCGGTGAGGCCCACGCTCGCCACCTCGGGGTCGGTGAAGGTGACCTGCGGCACGGCGGCGTCGTCGGCCGTGGCGACGTGCGCGCCCCACGGCTCGGCCTGGACGGGCTTGCCGAAGGACCGCGCGGCGATGACCTCGCCGGCGGCACGGGCCTGGTACTTGCCCTGGTGGGTCAGCAGGGCGCGGTGGTTGACGTCTCCGACGCCGTAGAGCCAGTCGGTGCCCTTGACGAGCATGGTGTCGTCGACGTCGAGCCACTCGCCCGGCGTGAGTCCGACGTTCTCGAGCCCGAGGTCGGTCGTGCGGGGCACGCGGCCGGTCGCGACGATGATCTCGTCGGCGATCACCGTCGAGTCGTCGTCGAGGGTGACCTCGACCGTGTCGTGCTCGGTGCGCAGCACGTTCGAGGGCGAGACGCCGAGGCGGACGTCGACGCCGAGTCCGCGCAGCGAGTCGGCGACGAGCTCGCCGGCGAAGGGCTCCTGTCCGCCGAGCAGACCGCTGCGGGCGATCAGGGTGACGGTCGAGCCGAGCTGCTGGTAGGCCGTGGCCATCTCGGCCGCGACGACGCCGCCCCCGACGATGACGACGCTCTGCGGCATCACCTTCACGCTGGTGGCCTCACGGCTGGTCCAGGGCCTGGACTCGGCGAGGCCGGGGATGTCGGGCAGCAGCGCCGAAGACCCCGTCACCGCCGCGACGGCGTACTTCGCCTGGTGCACCTCGCCGTTCACCGTCACCTCTTTCACGCCCGTGATGGTCGCGTGCCCGCGGATGAGGTCGATGCCGGCGCCCTCGACCCAGTCGGCCTGACCCGAGTCGTCCCAGTTGCTGGTGAACGAGTCGCGGCGACGGAGGACGGCGGCGACGTCGACGTCACCGGTCACGGCCTGCTTGGCCCCGTCGAGCGACTTGGCCGCCCGCACGACGGCACTCGAGCGCAGCAGCGCCTTGGAGGGCATGCACGCCCAGTACGAGCACTCGCCACCGACGAGCTCGGCTTCGACGAGGCCCACCTTGAGGCCGTTGCGGGTGGCGTAGTCCGCCACGTTCTCGCCGACCGCGCCGGCTCCGATCACGATGAGGTCATAAGTCGTCATGGGCCCGACGTTAGTCGCCCGGGGTGCCGGGTTCCCAGGCGGGTCGCCGCGGGGGACAGAGCGGTTCGATGAGCCGACGCTGGGAGTTCTCTGGACGCCACGGGCACGAACGAGGAGGCGCGGGTAACGTCCCCGACATCAGCGCACCACCGCGATCCTTGCGGCGGGGCGCGTCAACCTACGAGGAGGCACACATGGGACTCGACGACAAGATCAAGAACGCCGCTCAGGACATCGCCGGCAAGGCGAAAGAGGCTCTCGGCGACCGCAAGGGCGACGACGAGCTGAAGGCCGAAGGTCAGAAGGACCAGGCCGGTGCCTCCGCCAAGAAGGTCGGCGAAGACGTCAAGGACGTCTTCAAGTAGGCCGATCCGCCTCGTTCTCGGGCCCGTCCACCCCTCGGGGTGGGCGGGCCCTTTCGTGGTCCCGGCCGGGAGGCGCGGTCAGCCTCCCGTGAACTCGGCGGCGGTCCGCGACACGAAGGCCTCGAAGCCGATCCGGGCGTCGTCCGAGGCCAGGAGGCGCACGAGTTCGGGTTGGAGCCGGGCCTCGGCCGCTGCGTCGCCCTCGCGGACGGCGAGGCGGGCGGCGGCCAGGGTCGCCTGGACGGCGAGGGGAGCCTGGGCGGCGATCTTGCGTGCGAGCCCGAGGGCGTGCCCGTAGGCCGCCCCGTCGTCCACCAGGTCCTGCACGAGCCCGATGCGCCGTGCCTCCTCGGCGTCGAGGAGGTCGCCGGTCAACAGGTAGCGCATCGCGTCGCCCCACCCGACCCGCCGGGGCAGGCGGATGGTCGCCCCGCCGAAGGGCAGGATGGCCCGGCTGACCTCGATCTGGCCGAAGCGGGCGTCACGGCTCGCCACGACGACGTCGCTCGCCAGCGCGAGCTCGACGCCCAGGGTCAGACAGGTGCCCTGCACCGCCATCACCACGGGCTTGGTCAGCTGACGACCGTGCACCTGCCACGGGTCTAGTCCGCCCTCGGGCACGACGTCGAGACCCTCGTCGGTCACGGCGGGCACGACGTCGCCGAGGTCGAGGCCGGCCGTGAAGTGGTCACCGTGCGCGAAGAGCAAGCCGACCCGCAGCTGCGGGTCGCGGTCGAGTTCGCCGTACGCCGCGGCCAGTTCGCGCAGCATGCGCAGGTCGGCGGCGTTGCGCTTCTCGGGGCGGTCGAGGCCGATCAGCAGCACGTGACCGTCACGCTCGACGGTGACGCGAGGGCGGTCGTCACCCGGGGCCAGGGCGTTCATCGCGCGGGCGTCGCTCGCGAGAGCGCCCCGAGGACGCGGAGGATGGTGCCCATGTCGTCCGACGCGGCGGCCGCGTCGACCGGGGCGAACGAGCACAGGCCGGCACCCACGAGCGTGAAGCGCTCCTTGAGTGCCGTGATCGTCTCGATCAGCACGCCGGGCTCGAGGCCGAACGGCTGGGGGTCGAGCAGGCCCTCGATCGCTCCGGGGTCGAGCACGTCGAGGTCGACGTGCAGGTAGACCTCGGTCGCACCCGAGTCCTCGACGGCGGCGACGACCTCGGCGGGGTCGAAGTCGAGGGACGAGACCGCGCGGACGTGCCGGCTCTCGATGTACCGGTCCTCCGCGTCGTCGTAGCTGCGGGCACCCGCGAGCACCACGCGGGCCGGGTCGAGCGGCTCGGGAGTCGGCCCGGGCCCGATGGTGGGCAGGTCTTCGGTGGCGTCACCGATCAGGGCCCGCAGCACCATGCCGCTGAACGCACCGCTCTCGCTGCTGCGCGGGCTGTGGAGGTCGGGGTGCGCGTCGAACCAGACGACGGCGGTACGGGGGGTGACCGCGTGGCGGACGGCCGCGAACTCGACGCCGCAGTCGCCGCCGACGACGATCGCGGGGGAGTCGTCGGTGCGCAGCTCCCGTCCGACGGACTCGGCGATGGTCAGGACCGACGAGAGCCGGTGCACCCGGGTGCCGAGCGAGTCGCCCGCCCCGACCGGCACCTCGACGACGGTCGTCGCGGTCGACGGCAGGTCGCCGAGGATCGCGTACGCCCCCTCGGCGAGCCGCATGGCCCTCGACGACGGTGAACCCTGCCACTGTGGAACCACGACGAACCTCACGGGCGTCAGTCTGTCACGGGCGGGTGCCCGCGCTCCAGGCCCAGGGGCGACTCAGCGCACCGACCGCGCGCTCGAGGGGGCCACGGCCGACGAAGCGTTGCCAGAGGGTGGCGTAGGCGAGCGTGACGACGACGGCGGCGACCAGGTTGCCGAGGGGCAGTCCGTAGCCCGCGCCCGGGTCGGACAGCCGGTAGACCGTGAAGAGCGGAGCGGTGAGCAGCACGTGAGCCGTGTAGACCGTGAGCGGTTGTGCTCCGGTGGCGGCGAGCGGTCGCAGGACGACGCGGACGACGGCTGCCGCGCCTCCCGTCCGCTCGCCGTCCGTCGGCCCGGCCCTGCGGGTCGACGTTGCGAGCAGCAGCAGGCCCAGGACGGCGGCGGCGACGCCACCCGAGCCGACGATCTCGGCCGGCATGCCCTCGTGGTCGGCGGGGTCGAACCAGGGGACCGAGGAGGCGCCGGGCAGGAAGCGCGCCGAGTACCCCACGACCGCGGCCAGCGTGCCGGCGACGAGAACCGTGACCTGGGTGCGCGTGCGGGTCAGGTCCGACCGCGCGGCGGCGAGGCCGACGAGCAGGAAGGGCGTCCAGACGAGGGCGGGGTAGGCGCCGACGAGCAGGGCCTGGGTCGCGAGCCCCCCGACGCCGGACAGCGCCGTGTCGCCGTACGCGTCGACGGGGACGGTCGAGGCCAGCCACGGGGCCAGGACGGTCAGCAGCGCCGCCACGCCGAGCAGCACCGCACGGGACGCGAAGAGCACCGACAGGGCCAGGACGAACATCACGCCGTAGTACGGCAGGATCACGAGCAGGTAGGGGTTCCAGGCCTGCAGGGCGAGGCCCAGCACGACGAGCAGGCCGGCCCGGATGGCGATCCCGCCGACCACCCGGGCACGTCGACCCGGAGGCGTGGGTCGGGTGCCGCCCGACATCAGCCCCAGCGAGACCCCGGCGAGGGTGGCGAACAGGATCGCCGAGCGCCCGTCGAAGACCCTCTCGTCGAGCTCGAGCCGAGGCCACAGGTGGGCGGCGAACATGCCGATCACGGCGAGGCCGCGAGCGACGTCCACGCCCACCAGACGGGGCGCCGCCCGGCGCGCCTGCACTGGCGGCGTCGCCACCGGGACAGGCGTGCGGGGCGGCGGCTGGCTCACTTGTCGAGCGCACCCAGCTTGAGCGCGGCGAGGCGGGCGTCGACCTCGGTCTGCTCGCCGAGGTCGTCGAGGCTCTCGAACTGCGCGTCGAGGCTCGAGGCGGCCAATTCTTGGCGGCCGAGCATCTTGGCCACCTCGCGGCGGACCTTGTCCTCGAACCGGCTGATCTCGCTGGTGGGGTCCATGATGTCGATGCTCTGGACGGCGTCGGCGACCTTGGTCTGGGCCTCGACGGTCTTGGAGCGGGCGTTCAGTTCGTCCCGCTTCGCGGCGAGCTGGTCGAGCTTGGACCGCATGCCGCTCAGCCCGGTCTTCAGTTTCTCGACGACCTCGGTCTGCGAGGCGATCTGCGGTTCGGCCGTCTTGGCCTCCTTCTCGCTCGTCAGCTGCTTGCCCAGGGCCACCCGGGCGAGGGCGTCGAACTTGTCTGCGTCGACGGTGTTGCCCGACGACCGGAGCTCGTCGGCCTTGTTGCTCGCCGCGAGGGCCTTGCGCTCCCAGTCCGCGGCGGCGGCGACGTCCTCGGCGTGGTCCTGCTCGAGCAGGCGCAGGTTGCCGATCGTCGTGGCGACGGCTTCTTCGGCCTCGGCGATGCTGTTGGTGTAGTCGCGGACCATCTGGTCGAGCATCTTGCTCGGGTCCTCGGCCTGGTCGAGCAGGCTGTTGATGTTCGCGCGGGTGAGCTGGGCGATGCGTCCGAAGATCGACTGCTTTGCCATGGTGCGTCCTTTCGAGAGGTGGTGCCGGAGGGTGGTGCCGGTCGTGCTGCGGGTCGAGAGGTGTGCCGGTTCGAGACCGAGGGTCGTGGCGGGCGGGCCGTGCGGGATCAGAAGCGGCCGCCGCCGGAACTGCGACCGCCGCCGCCCCCGCCGCCGCCTCCGCCGAAACCGCCACCCCCGCCTCCGCCGAAGCCGCCTCCCCCTCCGAAGCCGCCTCCGCCGCCGAAGCCGCCCCCGCCGCCGCTGAAGAGCCCGCCGAGCAGCATGCCGGTGACCACGCCCCCCAGGTCGGCGCCGGCCGAGCCCCGGGTCGCCCCGCCGAAGGGACCGGCCTGCTGGTACGACGAGACCTCGGCCTCGGCACCGGCCGCGGCCGCCTGCGAGAGCTGGACGGCCTGATGGGCCTCGAACAGGGCGGCGTCACGGTCGGAGGTGGCCAGCGACACGGCCGTGGCCAGGTGGCGTTCCGCCTCGGACAGCCGCGTCCGGGGCTGCGGACCGATGCCGCCCCGACGCGTCTCGATGAAGTCGCGGGTGGCGCTGATCTGGCTGCGGGCGGTCAGCAGGGCCTGGTCGAGGGCGGCCTGCGCCCGCCGTCGCTTCTCGGCCTCTTCGAGCACCTCGGCCAGGACCCGGTCGATGCGCTCGTTGGCGGCGCCGAGCGATGCGACGACGGCGAGCGGGTCGTCGGTGGTCGTCTCGGCCAGGGCCACGGAGGCGCGCGCGGCGGACACGGAGCCCGCGACGTCGACGCCCTGCGGAGCGGAGCCGTCGGGCAACCCCTCGGCCGTGGCGATGTCGCGCCGCAGGTCGAGGGTCATGGCCGAGATCGTGCTGCTCGCCGTCCGCAGCGACTCGCCCGCCCCGTCGATCGCCGTGAGCAGCTGGTCGACCTGGGCCAACGCCTGACGTGCCTCGCGGATCGCCACGACGGCTTCGGAGGGCGACGACGTCGTGAGGGCCGTCGCGGCCGTGGTCCGGCGTTCGTCGGCGAACTCGAGCAGACGGTCGGCCTGGTCGTCGTTCTGGTCGATCGACGCCACGGCCCGTGCCGAGTAGATCGAGGTGAGCTCGTCGATGACGGTGCGGGCCTTCGCGAGGCGCCCTCGTCGCGTCGCGATCTCGCCCGGCAGGGCCTCGACGTCGTGCGGCGCCCGGGTCTCGGCCTCGCGGAGCTCGTCGAACGCGGCGGACTGCTCGGCGAGCGAGGCGTCGGCCGCCTCGCACAGCTCGATGATGCGCGTGGTCCACTCGCGGCGCTGCTCGGGGGAGTCGGGCACGGAGTCGTCCAACCTCTGCTGCAGCTCGAACGCCTCACGGGCGTGCACCCGGGCCGCGTCGAGCGCTTCGGCGAAGGGCCGGGCGGCCTCGTCCCCGAACTGCGCGGCGGCGAAGCCCACCTCGTGGGCGCCGGCGGTCAGCTCGTCGTCCAGGGCGACCAGCACGCGGGCGGCACGCTGGTCGAGTTCGTGCTGGTCGGCCTCTCGGGCGTCGAGCTCGCGCCGGCGGCGTCGGGCACGACGGACCACGAACACGACGGCGACCGCCGCCGCGACGAGGACCAGCACCAGCAGGGCCCAGGGCACCCACCCGAGGTCGGGCCCGGCCTCGTCGCTGCGGATGCCGTCCGCCAGGGCGACGGCGGCACCGGCCCAGTCGCCGTCACGCAGCTGGGGGACGACCACGTCGGTCTGCAGCGCCTGCCGGTCGGACTCCGAGACGACCGAGGTGTCGGTCGAGAGGTCGTAGAGCCGGTCGTCGACCGCCACCGACAGCAGGACGTCGTTCGGGCCGAACTGGTTCAGCGAGGCGGTCGCCTCACCCCAGGCCGTGCGGTCGGACGGCGACGTGAACGAGTCGACGTAGACGACGAAGAGGTTGACCCCCGTGTCGGTCGAGAGCGAGTCGAGTGCCTCGGTCACCCGGCGCTCGTCCGCGCTCGAGAGCACGTCCGCCTGGTCGACCACGTAGGCACCGGAGAGCTGCACCGGTTCGACGGCCTGGGCCGGGGCCGCCCCGAAGGCGAGGGCGCAGAGCCAGGTCAGGACCGCCGTGGTGACGGCGACCACGGCACGGCTGGTCGATCGTCGGCCGGTCGTTGCGCTCGTGCTCACGACGCTCCCCTCGCTCGTTGCGGGGGAGTCTATCGACGGCCCCCGTCAGGACGCCCGGGTCGCGGGGCCGCGGACCTCGTCGAGGGCGCGCGGGTCATGACAGGAAGAGGAGTGCCACCGACGCCACGGCACAGACGGCGCCGACGGCGTAGAGCACGGCCCCCACCGTGCGGGGAGCCCGGCCGTCGTCGTGGGGCGGGTGGACGCGGGCCCGGTGCGGGCGGTCCGGGTCGTAGTGCACGGTGAGCTCGGTCTCGAGCGGGGTGGTGAGCGGGACGTCGCCGAACTGCGTCTCGTGCAGCTGCCCATCGACGTCCATCCAGCGGGCCGTGGCCGCCCGGGCCCACTCGGGCGGGGGGATGACCACGCCGACGGTGCTCTCGAGGCGGGTGGCACGGTGACGCAGCACCCAGCCGGCCACGAGGAAGGGGCTGCCGACCACGAAGCCGAACCAGCCGAAGAGCTCCACCACCGGCGCGATGACGGAGAAGGCGTCGCTCATGCCACGATCGTACTGTGCCGCCGTGCACCCCGTGACGAACCCGGAGCCCCGTGAACCCCAGCCCCCTCGGCCGTGTGCCGGCCCCCCTGCTCGCCGTCGCGGCGATCGTCTCGGTGCAGTTCGGGGCCGCCCTCGCCAAGACGCACTTCGAGGCCCTGGGGCCGACCGGCGCGGCCGCGTTGCGCCTGGCGTTCGGCGCCGCCCTGCTGCTCGTGGTCTTCCGCCCCCGCCCGTGGCGCTGGCCGCGCCGCACGTGGCTCGGCGTCGTCGTGCTCGGCCTCGCCCTGGCGGGCATGAACTCCCTCATCTACCTCGCGATCGACGTCGTGCCCCTGGGGGTCGCGGTCACCCTCGAGTTCCTCGGACCGCTCGTGGTCGCCCTCGTGCAGACCCGGCGGTGGTGGGACGCGGCGTGGGCCCTGCTCGCCCTCGCCGGCGTCGTCCTGCTCGGCTCCGACTCGACGGGGGCGATCCCGTTCGTCGGGGTGCTGCTCGCCCTCGGCGCGGGTGCGTTCTGGGCCTGCTACATCCTCGCCAACGCCGCACTCGGGCGGGGACGCGACCCGATGGGTGCCCTCGCGACGGCCATGGTCGTCGCGGCCCTCGTCGTCGTGCCGTTCGGGGCGCACGACGCGACGGTCGCCGTCCGGGCCGACCCGCGCCTCCTCGTGGTCTTCCTGGTGGTGGCGGCCCTGACCTCGGCGATCCCGTACGCGCTCGAGTCGGTGGCGTTGCGGCGCCTGCCGACCCGGGTGTTCGGGGTGCTCTCGAGCCTCGGGCCGGCCGTGGCGGCGCTCGCCGGCCTGGTCGTGCTCGGCGAGGCCCTCGGTCCCCGCGAGGTCGTGGCGCTCGCCTGCGTCACGGCCGCGAGCGTCGGCGTCACGGTCGCGGCCGGTCGGCGTCGTCGTCGGGGCCCCCTGCCCGAGGCGCCGGCCGCCTGACGGCCGTCGTCGCCCCGCCGTCTGTCCGCAGGGCGAACGAGAGTGCCCGAGCCTGATGACCGGTCCAGGGCTTGTACCCCACCTGCGGGGTACGCTGCACCCACGGCCGAAGTGATGGGCCGGAGAACGATGCAAGGAGTGAGGAGACATCATGGGTGCTGTCTTGGAGCGTACGTCCCGAGCCGAGGTCGTCCCGCTGGGCGACGGGTTCCACCGCGTGTCGACGCCGACCGCCGGGGTGATCGGGTTCGTGCACGAGAGCGACGGGTCGTTCGAGGTCCTGCGGGGTCGCGTGCGATCGGCCGTCCGTCGCGAGGGGTCGTACCGCACGCTCGACGTCGCGGTGATCGCGCTGACCTACAGTTGACGACGACCGTTCGTCGACGGGTGCCCTAGGGCGTCCACACGAGGCCTCGCCGTCGGCGGGGCCTCATCTCTCTGTCCGCCCTCGCCAGGAGGCCCATCGTGACCGTCGTCGGGTACGCCCGCGTCTCGCGTGACGACCCGTCGTCCGAGGGGCAGGCGGAGCGCCTGCGCGCCCGGGGGTGCGACCGGGTGTTCGTCGACCACGCCACCGGCACGAGACAGTCGCGGCCCGAGTTCGCGAAGGCCATCGGCAGCCTGCGCGAGGGGGACGTGTTCGTCGTGACGGCCGTCGACCGCATCGGTCGTTCTGTCGCCGAGCTGGTCGGGGTGATGGCCACCCTCGACGCCCTGGGCGTGGCCTTCCGATCGATCGACGAGCAGATCGACGAGCTCAACGCCTACGGGCGCTTCTTCTTCCGGGTGACGGCGGCCCTGGCCCGGTTCGACGAGCAGGTCGGCGGCGAGCCGCACCGCGCCGAGACCCGCAGACGCCAGGAGGCGCGGGTGGCGCAGACCCCGAAGCCCCCGGTCTCGAGACGTCGCCTCGACGCGGCCCGTCAGTTGCGCGCCGGGGGAGCGAGCCTGCGCGAGGCCGCCGAGCACGTCGCGGTGCCCGAACGCGTCCTGCGGCGCGAGCTCGAGCGCGACGACGCCGACCGCGCCCGCCGCCAGCAGGCCGACTGACCCCGGGCACGAGTCGAGCCGGGTCGCTACCGTCGGCACCATGACCCACGAACCGTCGCACGGCGACCGAGCACCGGCCCCCGGACGACCCGACTGGGCCGACGTCACCCGTCGCGTACGCGACGTCACCGAGCACGGGCAGCGTTTCCGGGGCCCGTCGATGCAGGCGGTAGGGGTCGCAGTCGCCGTCTCGGCCTCGGCCCTCGCCATCTGGGTCGCGAGCACCGACGAGGGAGGGTCCGTGGTCCTCACGATCGGCCTCGGCGTCACCTCGGTGGTCGTGGTACTCGTCGGGTGGCTCCGTGCCCGCTCGTCGCGAGCGCTCTCCCCGTTCTTCGTCTGGAGGACCACGGGCACCCCGACGGCGGCCCTCGGCCCGGCCGAGCGGCGCTCGCTGAACCGACAGATCATGGGCCGCGACCCGATCGAACCCGAGCGGGCCGACCTCGTCCGGGCCTTGATCACGCTCAAACGACGTGCGAACCGAGCGGCGTTGCTCCCCGTCGCCGGGTTGTTCCTGATGATCGCCACCCTCGGTACGGCCGCCGGCACCCCGCTGCTCGCCGTCGGGGCGCCGGTGTTCCTCGTCGTCTTCCTGGCGGCCGTCACGCTCTACGAGACCCGGCGTGACGACCGGGTGCTCGCCGCCGCGGACGAGGCCGCCACGTCGACGGCGTGACCTCGCCGGTCGTGCGATCGGGCACCGATGGCCGAACCGTGGTCCAGGGAGAGACCCGCGATTCGGAGGAAGCCGCGCTCGCGAGGAAGGCCCACGGTGCCGACGATGACTGTGGTGCCCCCAGAAGGATTCGAACCTTCGCCCCTGCCTCCGGAGGGCAGTGCTCTATCCCCTGAGCTATGGGGGCCCGGGAACGTCGTCAAGGCTAGCAGCGAATCGGCACCGTGCGGGACGCCCGGGCCTCGTGGGGTGCATCGTGGACGGGTGACCGACGACAACCGCACCGACCAGGCCGACACCGGCACCCGTTCCGACCGCACCGACCCCGCGGGCCCGACGCTGCGCGAGCGCCTCCGCTCGGCCAAGGTCTTCCACCCCGAGCTGCCCACCTTCGACGTCGACGACGTGGCCGACGACGCCGTCGACCAGTTCGTCGCCTGGCTCGTCGAGGCCGTCGAGCAGGACGTCGCCCAACCGCACGCGATGGTGCTCTCGACCTCGTCGTCCGACGGTGACGTCACCGCCCGGACGCTGTTGCTCAAGGACGTCGACGACGGGGCCCTCTGGTTCGCGACGTCGTCGATCAGCCCGAAGGGTCGGCAGATCACCGAGAACCCGCGGGTCGCGCTCACCCTGTACTGGCGCGAGCAGGGTCGCCAGGTCCGCGTGCTCGGCCGGGCGTCCGCCGGCCCGCGCGAGGTCAGCGAGAAGGACTTCACCGCTCGCCACCCCGACTCGCGGGCCGTCGCCATGACCCAGCCGCAGAGCAGCCCGATCACCGACGAGGCCGCCACCCGGTCGCGACTGGCCGAGGCGAAGGCCGCGATCGAGGCCGACGACACCCTCGTCCCGGACGACTGGACGGCCTGGCGGGTCGACCCCACGTCGGTCGAGTTCTGGCAGGCCACCACGGGGCGCGACCAGGTGCGCCTGCGGTACGACCGCGACGGCGACGGCTGGACCCGCGCCTCCTTGTGGCCCTGACGACCGCCCGGTGCCGACGCGGCGGCTCGCGCGGTGGGCGTAACGCGGCGACACGCGCCTGGCCCTCCGCGGGCCGCGTCGGCAGCATGGGGGCATGACCTCGCACGCCGCCCCGACGAACCGCCCGAGCGACCCCGCCGTCGCCTCGATGCGCCTCGCCGTGGTCGAGGTCACCCGGCACCGGCCGCACGCCGCCGAGTACCACGCGTACGTCGACGACATGAACGCGCGGGTGCAGGCGACCGCCGAGGGCGCGGGCTGGCGGGCCAGCCGTCTCGCGGCGGGCGACCTCGGCACCGCCGAGCTGCTGCGGGCGACCGACGACGCCGACGCGATCGTCGTGCTCGGCGGCGAAGACCTCTCACCCCGGTTCTACGGCGGCTCCACCGGCTACCCGGGTGAGGGTCGTCACGACCCGGTGGCCGACGAGGCGCAGCTGGCGCTCGTGCGGAGGGCCGTCGCCCGCCGCACCCCGGTGCTCGGCGTCTGCCGTGGCCACCAGGTGATCAACGTCGCCCTCGGCGGCGACCTCGTGCAGCACCTCGACGACCACGAGGGCCTGCACCGGACGCCCGAGGCCTCCGTCGACCGCCTCATGCACCCGCACGCCGTCTCGCTCGAGTCCGGCAGCCGCCTCGCCCGCGCCCTGGGTGCCGAGCCCGTCGGGCAGAGCGCGCACCACCAGGCGGTCGGGCGCCTCGGTGACGGGCTCCGCGTCGTCGGTCGGGCCGTCGACGGCACGGTCGAGGCCGTCGAGCACGTCTCCGCGCCCGTCGTCGGCGTGCAGTGGCACCCCGAAGACAAGGGTGCGCCGGCCGGGCAGCTCGAGGCGCTGCTGGCGTCGTTGGCCGCGTCCGTCCTGGCCGGTCGCCTCGCCGGGGCCGGGGCCTCGCGGACGGACCGGGAGGCGCTGGTCGCCTAGGCCACGCCCCTCACCCGAGCGCGCCTCCTTTCCGAGGACACGACCGGGCGAGGCCGCCCGGCCGCTCGCCGTGGCCTCGGGCGGGTTCGTCCGGTCGATCGCACCCGGGCACCGGCCGGCCTCGGCCGGGCACGTCAGTCGATCGTCTGCAGCACGTTCACCACGGCCGAGACGACCGGCTCGGCGTCACCCGGTTCGAGGAACGTCGTCGAGCGGGCCACGACGAACGCCGGGGACGAGAACGCCTCGGCCGTGCCCACCCCTCCGGGCGTGTCGAAGTAGCCCTCGACGCCGTAGGTCGGCACCGAGTTGCTCGTCGCGACGAGCTCGTTGGCCAGTTCGTCGAGGCTCTCGCCGTCGAAGCGGGCGACCCCGACCGTGATCGTCGCACCGTCCGCGTCCTGCCAGGTGCAGATCGTGCCGTCGGCCTCGGCCACGATCTCGAGGGCCTCGCCGTCGCGGCTCTCGTCGCCGGCGGCGTCGTCCGACGGGACGGGGGCGAGCGACGGGTAGTACGACGAGAGGCCGTCGGCCCCGATCAGGTCGCCGCAGTCGACGGTGAGGGGCCTGCTCACGAGGTCGGGGGCGGGTGCCGCGGTCGTCGTCGCCTCGGGGGTGGCCGACGACGCCGCGCGCGGGGTCGGGGACGCGTCCGGCCCGGTCGTGGACGGGCCCGTGCACGCGCTCAGGGACAGGGCGAGGGCGCCCGTCAGGACGAGGGTGCGCAGGGCGGCGGAGGGGCGGCTCGGGGCGTGACGCATGCCTCCATCATCGTCGACGCCCCGCTCGTCGGGGGCCTCGCCGCTGCCGGTAGGATCGTCCCTCGTGACTCCCGCCGAACTCTCCACGTCCTTGCTCGCCGTCGTCCAGGGCGTCCTCGAGCGCCGAGGCACCGTCGACGTGGCGGTGACCGAGGGCGACGTGGCCCTCGAGCGGCCGAAGAACCGCGACCACGGCGACTGGGCCTCGAACGTGGCCATGAAGTTCGCCAAGCGCGTGGGGACGAACCCCCGCGAGCTCGCCACCGAGATCGCGGCCGAGCTGGCCGAGGTCGACGGCGTCGCGGACGTCGACGTGGCGGGTCCCGGCTTCATCAACATCCGCGTCGACGCGGCCGCGGCCGGCCTGCTGGCCCGGTCGATCGTCGAGCAGGGCGAGGCCTACGGTCGCGGCGACTACTACCGCGGCGTCACCATCGACCTCGAGTTCGTCTCGGCCAACCCGACCGGCCCGATCCACCTCGGCGGCGTCCGCTGGGCGGCCGTCGGCGACAGCCTGGCCCGCGTGTTCCAGGCCCAGGGCGCCCTCGTGACCCGCGAGTACTACTTCAACGACCACGGTGGGCAGATCGACCGCTTCGCCCGCAGCCTGCTCGCCAGCGCGCTGGGCGAACCCACCCCCGACGACGGCTACGGCGGTCAGTACATCGCCGAGATCGCCGCCCGCGTCGTGGCCACCGTCGACGGCGACGTGCGCGAGCTGCCCCGTGACGAGGCGCAAGAGACGTTCCGGTCGGTCGGCGTCGACTTCATGTTCACCGACATCAAGGCGTCGCTGCACGACTTCGGCGTCGACTTCGACGTGTACTTCCACGAGAACTCGTTGCACGAGTCGAAGGCCGTCGAGCGTGCCGTGGCGCGCCTGCGCGAGCTCGGGCACGTCTACGAGGCCGAGGGCGCGACCTGGCTGCGCACGACCGAGTTCGGCGACGACCGCGACCGGGTCATCGTCAAGAGCGACGGCGAGGCGGCCTACATCGCCGGCGACCTGGCGTACTACCTCGACAAGCGCGAGCGGGGCTTCGAGCGCAACCTGATCATGCTCGGCGCCGACCACCACGGCTACGTCGGCCGCATGATGGCGATGTGCGCGGCGTTCGGCGACGAGCCCGGCGTCAACCTCGAGATCCTCATCGGCCAGATGGTCAACCTGCTGCGCGACGGCGAACCGATGCGCATGTCCAAGCGCGCGGGCACCGTCGTCACGATGGAGGACCTCGTCGACGCGGTCGGCGTCGACGCCGGTCGGTACTCGCTCGTCCGCAGCCCGGTCAACAGCTCGATCGACATCGACCTCGACCTGCTCACCAAGCGCAGCAACGACAACCCCGTCTTCTACGTGCAGTACGCCCACGCCCGCACCCGCGCCGTGGCCCGCAACGCCGAGGCCGCGGGGGTCACCCGAGACGCCTTCGACGCGTCGCTCCTGACCCACGAGACCGAGAGCGCACTGCTGGGGGCGCTGTCCGAGCTGCCGCGCGTCGTCGTCCAGGCCGCCGAGCTGCGCGAGCCGCACCGCGTCGCCCGGTACGTCGAAGAGCTGGCCGGCACCTACCACCGCTGGTACGACAGCTGCCGCGTGACGCCCCTCGGCGACGACGAGGTCACCGACCTGCACCGCACGCGCCTGTGGCTGAACGACGCAGCCGGTCAGGTCATCCGCAACGGGCTCGGCCTGCTGGGCGTCTCGGCACCCGACCGCATGTGACCCCCGGCGCCGCGCCTCCCCGGTCTCGACCGCAGGAGGCGCGGCGCGCGCGGTCGTCGGGCGCCGGCTGACAAGATGGCCCGATGAGCGACATCGACTCCGACTTCTTCGAGGCCAAGCCCGTCGCCCGACGCCGGGGTCGTGGCTTCGGCATCTTCGTCTTCGTGCTGCTCGGCATCGTGGTGATCCTGGGCGTGCTCACCGTCGTCGCCGACCTCGTGGTCCGGACGGTCGCCGAGGACCAGGCCGAGAAGCAGATCTCGCAGCAGCTCGGCGACGCGGCGGGCCCCGTCGACGTCCAGATCGGCGGCTTCTCGATGCTCTGGCAACTCGTCCAGGGCAGCATCGACCAGGCCACGATCTCGTCGGCCGGTTCGTCCGACGGCCTCTCGTACGACTTCGACGTGCGGGACGTGCCGACCGACCTGTCCGGCAGCACCGGGGCGATCACGGGCACGGTGACCGCCGACGCCGCGACCGTCAACGGGCTCGCGGCCGTGCAGGAGACCGGCGGCGCGATCTCGTTCGGCGACGGTCAGGTCACGTACGCCCGCGACTTCACCATCCCGGTCATCGGCACCGTCGTCCCGGTGGACGTCGTCGCGACGCCGGCGATCACCCAGGAGGGGCGGGTCATCTCCCTGACGCCGGTCTCCGCCTCCCTGCGCGACACCTCCCTCTCGCTCGACCTCGCACCCTTCGTCGGCGGCTACGCGTTCGACGTCTGCGCCGCGCAGTACCTCCCGCAGGGCACGACCCTCACGGGCGTCGCCGTCACCCCGTCGGCGGCGACCCTCGAGGTGACCTCGCCGGGCCTGCCGATCTCGTCGAGCGGCATCGGCAGCAAGGGCTCCTGCTCCTGACGGTGCCCGGCGCCCGCGACCACCGGGCCGTGGCCGTCACGGTCGTCGACGGTCGGTAGGCTCTGATGTCGTTCCCCGTCCCCCGATCACCCGAGGTCCGCGTGTCCCCGAACCCCCTGGCACCCGCCTGGCTCGTCGAGCCGACCGACGCCAACGCCCTCGATCCGGTCGTGTGGTCGGCCACGGCCCGGCGCTCGCCCGAGGGCGAGCTCGTGCTGGGCGGCGTCCCGGTGTCCGAGCTCGTCGCCACGTTCGGCACCCCGCTCTACGTCGTCGACGAGGACGACGCCCGCACGCGCGCCGTCGAGGCCGTCCGCTCGTTCGAGCGCGAGGCGGCCCGCATCGGAACGACGGCGACGGTGTACTACGCGGCCAAGGCGTTCCTGTCGGCCGAGGTGGCGCGGTGGGTGGCCGAGGCCGGGATGGCCGTCGACATCTGCACCGGGGGCGAGTTCGCCGTCGCCCGGGCCGCGGGCGTCGACCCCGCCCGCATGGGGTTCCACGGCAACAACAAGTCGCTCGCCGAGATCGACCGCACCGTCGAGGCCGGCATCGGCACGATCGTGCTCGACAACGCCGCCGAGGCCGACCGCGTGGCCGCCGCCGCCGAACGGCACGGACGCGTCCAGCGGGTCCGCCTCCGGGTGAACTCGGGCGTGCACGCCTCGACCCACGAGTACCTCGCGACCGCCCGCGAGGACCAGAAGTTCGGCGTCCCGCTGACCGAGACGCCCGACATCGTCCGGTCGATCCGCGAGCACGCCTCGTTGGAGTTCGTCGGCCTGCACTCGCACATCGGTTCGCAGATCTTCGGCTCCGACGGCTTCGCCGAGGCCGCCCGTCGCCTGCTCGCCGTGCACGCCGAACTGCTCGCCACCGGTCCGGTCCCCGAGCTCAACCTCGGCGGCGGGTTCGGCATCGCCTACACGAGCGCCGACGACGCCCGCCCGCTCGACGAGCTCGCCGTGGCCCTGGCCGACATCGTCCAGGCCGAGTGCGCCCGCCTCGAGGTCGACGTCCCCCTGCTCGCGGTCGAGCCCGGGCGCGTCGTCGTCGGCCCCGCCGGGACGACCCTCTACGAGGTCGGCACGATCAAGGACGTGACGGTCTCGTCCGACGAGGGCAGCGCCGTGCGGCGCTACGTCAGCGTCGACGGCGGCATGAGCGACAACGCCCGGACGGCCCTCTACTCGGCGGACTACTCCGTGCGCATCGCGAACCGTGCCTCCTCGGCGTCGCCCGCGCTCGTCCGGGTGGCCGGCAAGCACTGCGAGAGCGGCGACCTCGTCGTGCTCGCCGACTACCTGCCCGGGGACGTCGCCCCCGGCGACCTGCTCGCGGTGCCCGCCACGGGCGCCTACTGCCACAGCCTGGCCAGCAACTACAACCACGTCGGGCGTCCGCCCGTCGTCGCGGTGCGCGACGGCCGGGCCCGCGTGATCGTGCGGGGCGAGAGCGAGGCCGACCTGCTGGCCCGCGACGCCGGCCTCGACCAGGCGCCCGGCGCCTCCTGACCTCGCGCGGCCCGGCACCCCGACGACCCCGCACCCCGACGACGACGCACCCGAGAACGGACTGACATGATCGAATACCGCAACGTGAGGGTCGCCCTGCTGGGCGCCGGCTCGGTGGGGTCCCAGGTGGCGCGGTTGCTGCTCGAGCAGGGCGACGACTTCGCCGGTCGCGCGGGCGCCGGGCTCGAGCTCGTCGGCATCGGCGTCCGTGACGTCGACGCGCCGCGGGACGTCGACCTGCCCCGCGAGCTCTTCACGACCGACGTCGAATCGCTCATCGTCGGCGCCGACATCGTCGTCGAGCTGATCGGGGGGCTCGAACCGGCCCGCAGCTACGTCCTGCAGGCGCTCAACTCGGGGGCCGACGTCATCACGGGCAACAAGGCCCTGCTCGCGAGCCACGGCACCGAGCTCTTCGACGCCGCCGAGCAGGTGGGCGCGCAGGTCTACTACGAGGCCGCCGTCGCCGGGGCGATCCCGATCATCCGTCCGCTGCGCGACAGCCTCGCCGGCGACCGCGTCCAGCGCATCATGGGCATCGTCAACGGCACGACCAACTTCATCCTCGACCGCATGGACACCGACGGCTCGACCCTCGAGGACGCCCTGGCGACGGCCACCGCGCTCGGGTACGCCGAAGCCGACCCCACCGCCGACATCGAGGGCTACGACGCCGCGCAGAAGGCCGCGATCCTGGCCAGCCTCGCGTTCCACACGGCCGTGCCCTTGGCCGCGGTCCACCGCGAGGGCATCACCTCCGTCACGCACGACCAGGTCGTCGCCGCCCGCAAGGCGGGTTACGTCGTGAAGATCCTCGCGATCTGCGAGCGACTCGTCGACGACGAGGGCGTCGAGGGGGTCAGCGCCCGCGTCTACCCCGCACTCGTGCCGCTCAGCCACCCGCTGGCGGCCGTGCACGGGGCGAAGAACGCCGTCTTCGTCGAGGCCGAGTCGGCCGGCGACCTCATGTTCTACGGCGCCGGTGCCGGGGGAGTCGAGACCGCGTCGGCGGTGCTGGGCGACCTCGTCTCGGCCGCCCGCCGGCACGTCATCGGCGGCCCCGGCGTGGCCGAGTCCACCCACGCCAACCTGCCGGTGTTCCCGATCGGACGCGTCTCGACCCGCTACCAGATCACCCTCGACGTCGCCGACCAGCCGGGCGTCCTCGCCGAGGTCGCCGGCGTGCTCAGTGAGCACGGCGTCAGCGTCCACAACGTCGAGCAGACCTCCGGTGCGACGCCGGGCGTCACGGTCGAGGGCGACGGCGTGGCCACCGCTACGCTGATCATCGGCACCCACCGGGCGCGCGAGTCCGACCTCGCGGCCACGGTGGCCGCCCTGAAGAACGCCACGGTCGTGAACTCCGTCACGAGCGTGCTGAGAGTCGAAGGAGCCTGATGGCCCACCAGTGGCAGGGTGTCCTGCGCGAATACGCCGACCGTCTCGACGTCACCGACGCCACCCCGATCGTCACGCTCGGCGAGGGCGGCACGCCGCTCATCCCGGCTCCGGCGCTGTCGAACCGCACGGGCGCGAAGGTGTACGTCAAGTACGAGGGCATGAACCCGACCGGGTCGTTCAAGGACCGCGGCATGACGATGGCCATCTCGAAGGCCGTCGAGCACGGCGCCAAGGCCGTCATCTGTGCCTCGACGGGCAACACGTCGGCGTCGGCCGCCGCCTACGCGGCGCACGCGGGCATCACGGCCGCCGTGCTCGTGCCCGAGGGCAAGATCGCCATGGGCAAGCTCAGCCAGGCCGTGGCCCACGACGGGCAGCTGCTGCAGATCCAGGGCAACTTCGACGACTGCCTCGACATCGCGCGCGACCTCGCCGCGAACTACCCGGTGCACCTCGTCAACTCGGTCAACAACGACCGCATCGAGGGCCAGAAGACCGGAGCGTTCGAGGTCGTCGACGTGCTCGGCGACGCCCCCGACTTCCACTTCATCCCCGTCGGCAACGCCGGCAACTACACGGCCTACACGCGAGGCTACCGTGAGGACCTCGAGATCGGTCGGGCCACCAAGCTGCCGCGCATGTTCGGGTTCCAGGCCGCCGGTTCGGCCCCCATCGTCGCCGGCGAGGTCGTCAAGGCCCCCGAGACCATCGCCAGTGCAATCCGCATCGGCAACCCGGCCTCGTGGCAGCTCGCCCTCGAGGCACGAGACCTGACGGACGGCTGGTTCGGGGCGATCACCGACGAGGCCATCCTCGCGGCCCAGAAGATCCTCTCGGCCGAGGTCGGCGTCTTCGTCGAGCCCGCGTCGGCCATCAGCGTCGCCGGGCTGCTCGAGCGCGCCGACGCCGGCGTCGTCCCCGCCGGCGCCACGGTCGTGCTGACCGTCACGGGCCACGGCCTGAAAGACCCGCAGTGGGCCCTCCGTCGATCCGACGGCAGCGACGTCCAGCCGACCGTCGTCGCCAGCGACACCACCCGGGTGGCCGAGGTGCTCGGTCTCGTCCCGGCCTCTGCATGACCTCCGAGGTCGTCGGACGGTCGGTGCTGGTCAAGGTCCCCGCGACCTCGGCGAACCTGGGCCCCGGCTTCGACACGCTCGGCCTCGCGCTGTCGCTGTACGACGAGCTCGAGGTCACCGCGACGCGTGAGCCGGGCGTCCGCATCGACGTGTCGGGCGTCGGGGCCGGCCAGGTGCCGACCGACGCCACGAACCTCGTCGTCCGCGCGATCGCGACCGCCTTCGCGTCGGTCGACGTCCCGCTGCCGGGGTTGTACCTCCGCGCCCGGAACGCCATCCCGCACGGCCGGGGCCTCGGGTCGAGCGCCGCGGCGATCGTCTCGGGGATCATGGCCGCCAAGGGGCTGCTCGAGGGCACCGTCGAACTCGACTCGACGGCTTTGCTGGCGCTGGCGACCGAGATGGAGGGGCACCCCGACAACGTCGCACCCGCGCTGTTCGGCGGCCTCACGATCGCCTGGATGAACTCGCACGGTCCGTCGCACAAGCGCCTGCTCGTCCACCGCGGGGTCTCGCCCGTCGTGTTCGTGCCCGAGTCGACGTTGTCGACGAAGCTGGCCCGCAGCCTGCAACCGGCGTCGGTGCCACACGAGGACGCCACCTTCAACGTCTCCCGTTCGGCCCTGCTCGTCGCGGCGCTCGTGCAGAGCCCCGAACTGCTGCTCGCCGCCACCGAGGACCGCCTGCACCAGAGCTACCGGGCGAGCGCCATGCCCGAGACCGACGCGTTGATCCGCATGCTCCGCGACGCCGGTCTCGCCGCGGTCGTCTCGGGTGCCGGGCCCTCGTTGCTCGTGCTCGGCAGCGACCCCGCGCAGCGTCTCTTCGCCGCCGACCTGGTCCGCGAACACGCCGTGTCGGCATGGCGCCCGTTGATGCTGGCCGTCGATCTCAAAGGTGCTACAGTGGTGCCGCACCCGGTAGAAAACTCAGATTTCCTGGGCATCTAGCAACGTCTCCACCGTCATTCGTGGGGGCAACCGCGTGGGGTCACAAGTCTTCGAGTCCCCGGGTCGCACATCCCGTAGTGCACATCTAGCAGTGTTCGTCTGCCGATCTGGTCGGCGCGCACCGCACCTCCCCGGCCTCCTGCTCATCCCGTGCAGAGCCCGCACAGGGCAGCCCCTCGGGGCGAACCCGCCCCGTGCAGGCCCGAGGCCGCGAGGTGTGACCAGCTCTGCCCCGCCGATCAACGCGGGGGAGCGAAAGGAACCCATCACTCGTGACTGACGTCCAGAACGGCGCCGCTGCGCCGTCCACGCCCGAACTCACCGCCATGCGCCTGCCCCAGCTGCAGGCCCTGGCCTCGTCGCTCGGCATCAGCGGCATCTCGAAGCTGCGCAAGGGCGACCTCGTGGCCGCCATCGCGGCGAAGCAGGGCGAGGGGGCCGCCGCCGAGGTCGCCCCCCAGCCGACGCTCGACGGTGTCGTCGACGCCGGCGTCCCGGCCTCCGTCGAGACCGCCGTCGCCGAGGGCACCGAGGCCCCCGCCGTCGAGGCGACCGAGCCCGCCGAGGCACCGACCCGCGCCCGTCGCGGCTCGCGTCGCGCCACGTCCGCCGCCGGGGCCCCCGAGTCCCGCGGCGCCGGCGACCACGTCAACGCCGGCGAGACCGGCGTCGCCCCCCTCGTCGAGGTGCCCGCCACCGAGGCCGCCGTCGTCGACGCCCCCGCGGCTCCCGCCGCGTCCGAGGCGGCCGCCGAGGTGCCCGCCGCCGAGCAGGACGCCCCTGCCGAGCGTCCGTCGCGCCGTCGGGGCTCACGCCGCGCCTCCGACGCGTCCGTCGCCGCCGACGCGACCCGCCCCGGTGCGTCCGTCGAGGGCCAGGCCGCCGACGCGACCGCCGCCGCCGAACCCGAGGGTGCTTCGACCGAGGGCGCCACGACCGAGGCCGGCGGCTCGACGTCCGACGACGAGGGCACCGCCGACCAGCAGGGTCGCGGCGACCAGGGTCAGGGCGACCAGCAGGCCGCCGACCAGCAGAACGGCGGTCAGCAGGGTGGCGGTCGTCGCAGCCGCAACCGCAACCGCGGCAAGGGCGGATCGCAGCAGGGCCCGTCCGAGCAGAACGGCGGCCAGCAGAACGGCGGCCAGAAGGCCGACGCGTCGCAGAACGCCCCGCAGCAGAACGGCGGCCAGCAGAACGCCCAGCAGCGTGCCGACCAGAAGGCCGAACAGCAGGCCCAGCGTGCCGCCGGCGAGAAGAACGACGCCGCCCGGGGCGAGCAGCCCGGCACCGGCCCTTCCGTCGGCCAGGCCGACGAGGGCGGCCGTCAGGGTCGTGGCCGTCAGCGCGACCGCAAGCGTGGCCGCGGCGCCCAGAACGACGACCTCGAGCCCGAGATCGGCGAGGACGACGTGCTCATCCCCGTCGCCGGAATCCTCGACGTGCTCGAGAACTACGCGTTCGTCCGCACCACGGGTTACCTGCCCGGGGCGAGCGACGTCTACGTCTCGCTCGGCCAGGTCAAGAAGTACCACCTGCGCAAGGGCGACGCCGTCGTCGGCGCCATCCGCCAGCCGCGCGAGGGCGACCAGGGCCAGGGGCGTCAGAAGTACAACGCCATCGTCAAGATCGACTCGATCAACGGCCAGCCCGTCGACGAGGCCGCCAAGCGCGTCGAGTTCAGCAAGCTGACCCCGCTCTACCCGCAGGAGCGCCTCCGACTCGAGACCGAGCCCCAGAAGCTCTCGACCCGCATCATCGACCTCGTGTCGCCGATCGGCAAGGGCCAGCGCGGCCTCATCGTCTCGCCGCCGAAGGCCGGCAAGACCCTCGTGCTGCAGTCGATCGCGAACGCCATCGCGGTGAACAACCCCGAGGTGCACCTCATGGTCGTGCTCGTCGACGAGCGACCCGAAGAGGTCACCGACATGCAGCGCACCGTCAAGGGCGAGGTCATCGCCTCGACCTTCGACCGCCCCGCCGAGGACCACACGACGGTCGCCGAGCTCGCCATCGAGCGGGCGAAGCGCCTGGTCGAGCTGGGTCACGACGTCGTCGTGCTGCTCGACTCGATCACGCGCCTCGGCCGTGCGTACAACCTGGCCGCCCCCGCGTCGGGACGCGTCCTCTCGGGCGGCGTCGACTCGTCGGCCCTGTACCCGCCCAAGCGCTTCTTCGGGGCCGCGCGCAACATCGAGAACGGCGGCTCGCTGACCATCCTCGCCACCGCCCTGGTCGAGACCGGTTCGAAGATGGACGAGGTCATCTTCGAGGAGTTCAAGGGCACCGGCAACATGGAGCTCCGCCTGTCGCGCCACCTGGCCGACAAGCGCATCTTCCCCGCCGTCGACGTCAACGCCTCGGGCACCCGTCGCGAAGAGATGCTGCTCAGCCCCGACGAGGTCAAGATCACCTGGCGCCTGCGTCGGGCCCTGGCCGGGCTCGACCAGCAGCAGGCGCTCGAGATCGTCCTGCGCAACCTGCGCGAGACGCAGTCGAACGTCGAGTTCCTGGTCCAGGTCCAGAAGTCGGTCCCCGCCTCGAACGGACACGACTCGGGCCACAAGGAGCACTGAGCGTGTTCGAGTCGGTGGCCGTGCTGCTGTCGGAGCACGACGACCTGCAGACGCAGCTCAGCGACCCCGCCGTCCACGCCGACGCCGCTCGCGCCAAGAAGATCAACCGCCGCTACGCCGAGCTCAGCCGCATCGTGGCTGCGCACTCGGCGTGGCAGCAGGCGGGTGAGGACCTCGAGGCCGCCCGCGAGCTCGCGAAGGAGGACGAGGCGTTCGCCGACGAGGTGCCCGCCCTCGAGCAGGCGCTCGACGAGTCCCAGGAACGCCTGAGGCGCCTCCTGATCCCTCGCGACCCCGACGACGGGCGCGACGTCATCATGGAGATCAAGGGCGGCGAGGGGGGTGCCGAGAGCGCCCTGTTCGCGGCGGACCTGCTGCGCATGTACCTGCACTACGCCGAGTCGAAGGGCTGGAAGTCCGAGATGATCGCCAGCGACGACTCCGACCTCGGCGGGTACAAGAACGTGCAGGTCGCCATCAAGTCGAACGCCTCCGACCCCTCGCAGGGCGTCTGGGCGCACCTCAAGTACGAGGGCGGCGTGCACCGGGTCCAGCGGGTGCCGGCGACCGAGTCGCAGGGACGCATCCACACCTCGACCACGGGCGTGCTCGTGTTCCCCGAGGTCGACGAGCCCGAAGAGGTCGAGATCAACCAGAACGACCTCAAGATCGACGTGTACCGGTCGAGCGGACCCGGCGGTCAGTCGGTCAACACGACCGACTCCGCCGTCCGCATCACCCACCTGCCCACCGGCATCGTGGTGGCCATGCAGAACGAGAAGAGCCAGCTGCAGAACCGCGAGGCCGGCATGCGGGTCCTGCGCGCGCGCATCCTGGCCCGCCAGCAGGAAGAGCAGGCGGCCATCGCGTCGGACGCCCGCAAGAGCCAGATCCGGGGCATGGACCGGTCGGAACGCATCCGCACCTACAACTTCCCCGAGAACCGCATCGCCGACCACCGCACCGGCTACAAGGCCTACAACCTCGACGCCGTGATGGACGGCGCGCTCGACCCGGTGGTCGACTCGTGCATCCAGGCCGACGAAGAGGCGCGTCTGGCCGAGATCGGCGACACCTCGTCGTGAGCGACGCCATCGCCGCGGCCCTCGAGGGCGTGACGACGGTCGACGCCGCCCTCCGGGTCGCGTCGACCGTCCTCGCCGACGCCGGCGTGCCCTCGCCCGAGGTCGACGCCGAACTGTTGGTCGGCCACGTCACCGGCCTCGACCGGGGCGTGGTCCGGGCGCGGGCCGTCACCTCGGCGGCACTGACGGCCGATGAGCAGGAGGCGCTGGTCGCGGCGGTCGCGCGCCGCGCCTCCCGAGAACCGCTGCAGCACATCACGGGGCGGGCGTCCTTCCGCCGTCTCGAGTTGTTCGTCGGGCCGGGGGTGTTCGTGCCCCGACCCGAGACCGAGGGCGTCGCCCAGCTGGCCGTCGACGCCCTGCGGGCGGTGCCCGAGGCGTCGCCGGTGGCGGTCGACCTCGGCACGGGCAGCGGTGCCCTCGCGCTGTCCCTGGCCTCCGAGGTGCCGACGGCGTCCGTCGTCGCGGTCGAGCTGTCTCCCGAGGCGGCCGTCTGGACCCGCCGGAACATCGCGGCCGTGGGGGTCGACAACGTGCGGCTGGTCGAGGGCGACCTCGCCGACGCGCTGCCCGAGCTCGACGGCCTCGTGTCGGTGGTCGTCTCGAACCCGCCCTACGTGCCCACGGGCATGGTCCCGCGCGACCCCGAGGTGCGCCTGCACGACCCGGCCCTGGCCCTGTACGGCGGTGAGGACGGCCTCGACCTGGTGCGCGCGTTGTCGCTGACGGCGAAGCGCCTGCTGCGGCCCGGGGGAGCCCTCGTCATCGAGCACGGCGAGCGACAAGGAGGCGCGATCCGCGACCTCCTGACGGCCGACGGCTGGCGGTCCCCGGCCACGCATCCCGACCTGGCCGGTCGCGACCGGGCGACCACGGCGGTGCGCTGAGCGGGTTCTCCCGGTCCGTCGCACTATCATCGTCAGGTCATGGCCACTTTTCACGACTGCTCCGTCGACTCCGAACTGCTCGCCGGCATGCGCATGGCGCGCGGTGCCATCGGGCGGGGTGAGCTCGTGGTGCTGCCCACCGACACCGTCTACGGCGTGGCCGCGGACGCTTTCGACCCGACCGCCGTCCAGCGCCTGCTCGACGCCAAGGGCCGCGGGCGCCAGTCGCCGCCCCCGGTGCTGATCAAGGGTCAAGAGACCCTCGCCGCGCTCACCGACCGCGTGCCCGAGGTGGTCCGTCCGCTGCTCGACGAGTTCTGGCCCGGGCCGCTCACGGTGATCTTCCGGGCCCAGGCGTCGCTCAGCTGGGATCTCGGTGAGACCCGGGGCACCGTCGCCCTCCGCGTGCCGAGCCACCGCATCGCACTCGAGTTGCTCGAAGAGACGGGCCCCCTCGCGGTGTCGAGCGCCAACCTCACCGGCAAGCCGGCCGCCGAGTCGGCGGGCGACGCCCGACGCATGCTCGGCGACTCGGTGTCGGTCTACCTCGACGACGGCCCCGCGGGCACGTCGTACGAGCACATGGCCGGGGCCAACACGGGCTCGACCATCGTCGACGCGACGGCGGGCGCGGACGGCGTGCTCCGCATCGTGCGGCACGGCGTCCTCGCCGACGCCGACATCATCCGCGTCGTCGGGGCCGACGCCCTCGCGTGAGGTACTACCTCCTCGCGCTGGCGATCTCGGCAGCGGTCAGCTTCGTGCTGTCCGTGGTCGTCTGGCGGGTGGGGCTCAAGTACCGCCTCTACCCGAAGATCCGCGAGCGTGACGTCCACCAGACCCCCACGCCTCGTCTCGGCGGCATCGCGATGTGGGCGGGCATCGTCGTCGCCTTGCTCGCGGCGTGGTTCGTCTTCCCGCTGATCTCGGGCGTCGACTACTTCCGCCTGGTGTTCGCCGACGCCGGGCCGCCCCTCGCCATCATCGGCGCGGCGACCATCATCGTGGTGATCGGCGTCGTCGACGACCTCTTCGACCTCGACTGGATGACCAAGCTGGCCGGGCAGATCATCGCGGCCGGGGTGCTGGCCTGGCAGGGCGTGCAGCTGGTCTCCCTGCCGATCGGCGGCAGCCTCGCCATCGGATCGCCCTACATGTCGCTCGTGCTGACGGTGCTCACCATCGTCCTCGTGATGAACGCGGTCAACTTCATCGACGGTCTCGACGGTCTCGTGGCCGGGGTCGCCATCATCGCCAACGGCGTGTTCTTCGTCTACAGCTTCGTCATCTCGATCACCATCGGCCAGACCGAGTACTTCAACCTCGCGGCGCTGTTGTCGGCCGTGCTGATCGGGGCGTGCCTGGGCTTCCTGCCCCTGAACTGGCACCCCGCCAAACTCTTCATGGGCGACGCCGGCGCCCTCCTGACCGGCCTCGTCATGGCCACGAGCGCGATCTCGGTGACCGGTCAGATCGACCCGGCGGGCATCTCGCGGACGGCGCTCCTCCCGGCCTTCATCCCGATCGTGCTGCCCTTCGCGATCCTGATCGTCCCGCTGCTCGACTTCGGCCTGGCCGTCCTGCGGCGCGTCAGCGCCGGCAAGTCGCCCTTCACGGCCGATCGCAAGCACCTCCACCACCGGTTGCTCGACATGGGCCACTCGCACTTCCAGGCCGTCCTGATCTTCTACGCCTGGACGCTCGTCGCCGCCGTGGGCGGCCTGATGTTCCTCTTCGTCAAGCCGACCTACCTCGTGGCCGTGTTCCTCGGCGTCGGCCTCGTCGCCTGCACCGCGGCGACCCTCTCGCCCCTGAGTCGCCGCAAGAAGGTCGAGATCGCCGTCCAGACCACCCGCACCGGAGAACTGTCGACGACCGCGTCCGACCGCTTCGATCCGCTCGACGCCGCCGCCGACGCACTCGACCCACACGACACCGACACCGCCGCCCAGGCCGTGGTGCCCGAACTGACGAACCCGAAGGACCACCCATGAACGCCAGCTCGATCTTCACGCAGATCCTCAAGTACACGGGCCTGCTCGCCCTCGTCATCGCCGTGGTCGGCGGCGGGCTCGGCTACCTGTTCGCCGGCACCGACGGCCTCTGGAGCGCCCTCGTGGGCGTGGGGCTGGCGATCCTCTTCGCCGCCATCACGGCCGCGAGCATGCTCGTCGCCATCCGGTTCACGCTCGGGGCCTTCTTCGGCATCGTGATGGGCGCCTGGCTGCTCAAGCTGGTGATCTTCATCGCGCTGCTCGTGGTGCTGCGCGACCAGCCCTTCGTCGACGACGTCGTGCTCTTCCTCGCCCTCGTGGTGTCGATCGTCGGCACCCTCGCGGTCGACGCGCTGGTGGTCGTCCGAGGCCGCCTGTCGTACGTGAGCGACGCGTCGTTGCCCCCCGCCCCCAGCGAGTGACCGACGATGCGTGCAGACGGTGAAAATAGCTCGACCGATTCGTGGAAGCAAGCATTACCTTGATAGGGTTGACGACGTTCCCCGGCCGCGTCTCCAGCGTGCACGGATGACAAACCCCACCAATCGTCGCGACACTTCAGGGTGCTCGCCCCGACACAGGAGATAGCGCTGATAGCGAACGCTGTGAACCTGCTCTCCGCTGCCGAAGCCGGCCACGGGGACGGGGGATTCCACGCCCCGACTCTTGACGAGTTCTTCCCTCCCGCCATCTTCTTCGAGGGCACGCCCTTCGAGCTGAACCGCATCATGCTGGTCCGCCTCTTCGCGATCGCCGTCATGTTGCTGCTGTTCTGGCTGGCCCTGCGCAAGGGGCGGCTCATCCCGTCCCGCGGGCAGAGCATCGCCGAACTGGGCCTCGACTTCGTCCGCATCCAGATCGTCGAGGAGATCCTCGGCGAGAAGCTCGGTCGGAAGTACCTGCCCCTGCTGGCCGCCATGTTCTTCGGCATCTTCGCCATGAACATCACGGGCATCATCCCCGGCCTCAACATCGCCGGCACCTCGGTCATCGCCATGCCGCTGCTGTTGGCGGTCGTCGCGTACGTCATGTTCATCTACGCGGGCTTCCGTGAAGCCGGCGGGGCGACCTTCCTGCGCAACGCGCTCTTCCCGCCCGGTGTGCCGTGGGTCATGTACATCCTGCTGACGCCCATCGAGTTCATCAACATCTTCATCGTCCGCCCGATCTCGTTGGCACTCCGACTGCTGTTGAACATGATGGTCGGCCACCTCCTGCTGGTGCTCTGCTTCGCGGCGACGCACTTCTTCTTCTTCAGCATGAGCGGGGGCTTCGTGGCCTTCGGCGCCCTCACCCTCATCGGCGGCTTCGTGATGACCATCGTCGAGATGGCCGTCGCCGTGCTGCAGGCCTACGTCTTCACGCTCCTCGCCTCGGTCTACATCCAACAGGCCGCGGCGAAAGAACACTAAATACAGACGACGCACGTCATCCGACGAGCATCGCCCAACCGGAAGGAAACACAAGTGGACACCACCACGATCCTCGCTGAGATCAACGGCAACATCGCGACCGTCGGCTACGGCCTCGCTGCGATCGGCCCCGGCATCGGTATCGGCATCGTCGCGGGCAAGACCGTCGAGGCCATGGCACGTCAGCCCGAGCTGGCCGGCCGCCTGCAGGTCACGATGTTCCTCGGCATCGCGTTCACCGAGCTGCTGGGCTTCATCGGCCTCGCCGCCGGCTTCATCTTCTCCTGATCAGTTAGGACGACACACCGATGATCGAGACGATCCTCGCGGCCGAGGGTGGTGCGCCCGAAGGCGCCGCCATCTTCTTCCCCGCTGGTTACGACATCCTCTGGTCCTTGGTCGTCTTCGTGGTCATCGCTGCGTTCTTCGGGCTCTTCGCGATCCCCAGGTTCCGCAAGATCCTCGACGAGCGTGCCGAGCGCATCGAAGGCGGCATCAAGCACGCCGAGGCCGCCCAGGCCGAAGCGGCCAAGGCCCTCGACGAATACAAGAAGCAGCTGGCCGACGCCCGTGCCGAGGCCGCTCGCATCCGTGAGGCTGCGCGAGCCGAGGGCAACGAGATCATCGCCGAGCTGAAGCAGCAGGCGCAGGCCGATGCCGACCGCATCACCGCCTCCGCCCACGCCCAGATCGAGGCCGAGCGTCAGGCCGCCGTCGCGTCCCTGCGGTCCGAGGTCGGTTCGCTGGCCATCGACCTCGCCTCCGGCGTCATCGGCGAGTCGCTCAGCGACGACGCCAAGGCGTCGGCCGTGGTCGACCGGTTCCTGGCCGACCTCGAGGCGGACGAGAACGCTAAGGCGGGCAACTGACGATGGGTTCCATGTCCCGAGAAGCACTCGGCTCGGCGCGGGCGGTCCTGTCCGACCTCGGCGGGTCGGTCGACCTGACGACGGGCGAGCAGCTGCTCGACGCCGGTCGGGTCGTCGGGGGTTCCGTCCAGCTGCAGTCGTACCTCGCCGACCCCGCCGTCGACGTCGTCACGAAGAAGCAGTTGCTCGACCGGCTCTTCGGGTCGTTCTCCGACTCGACGCGTGCTCTGCTCGTGTCCGTCGTCGGCAGCCGCTGGTCGTCGTCCGACGACCTGCTCGCCGGCATCGAAGAGGTCGCCTTCCGTGCGATCGCCTCGACGGTCCCGGCCGACAGCAGCATCGAGAACGAGCTCTTCGCCTTCGACGCCGCCGTCCGCACCGACGCGCAGCTCGAACTGGCCATCGGTTCCAAGCTCGGCGACCCCGCCGCCAAGGCGGCGCTCGTCGAGCGGCTGCTCGGAGGCAAGGCCAGTCGGCAGACCGTGGTGATCGTCATGCACCTGGTCCGCCAACCCCGCGGTCGTCGCATCGGAGAACTGCTGCGTCACGCGGCCGACGTCGTCGCCGACCAGTCGGACCAGCTCGTCGCCACCGTCACGAGCGCCGTCGTCCTCGACGACGCCCACGTCACGCGCTTGCAACAGGGCTTGGCCAAGCAGTTCGGGCGTAGCCTGCGCATCAACCAGGTCGTCGACCCCGCCGTCGTGGGCGGTCTCCGCGTCCAGGTGGGCGACGAGGTCATCGACGGCACCGTCGCGACCAAGCTCAGCCTGCTCCGCCTGCAGCTCGCCGGCTAGTCACGCTCTCACACACAGACTCGAGGCCTCCCGAAGCCTCGCTACGAATAGGAATCACAATGGCAGACATCAAGATCAGCCCGGATGAGATTCGCGACGCGCTGAAGGACTTCGTCTCGTCGTACGAGCCCTCGAAGGCCTCGACCACCGAGGTCGGCCACGTCACGGACGCAGCCGACGGCATCGCCCACGTCGAGGGACTCCCCGGCGTCATGGCGAACGAGCTCATCCGCTTCGCGGACGGCACGCAGGGCCTGGCCCAGAACCTCGACGAGGACGAGATCGGCGCCATCGTGCTCGGCGAGTTCTCCGGGATCGAAGAGGGCATGGAGGTCACCCGCACGGGTGAGGTCCTGTCCGTCCCGGTCGGAGACGGCTACCTGGGTCGCGTCGTCGACCCGCTGGGCGCTCCCATCGACGGCCTCGGCGACATCGCCACCGAGGGGCGTCGTGCCCTCGAGCTCCAGGCTCCCGGCGTCATGCAGCGCAAGTCGGTCCACGAGCCGATGCAGACCGGCATCAAGGCCATCGACGCCATGATCCCCGTCGGCCGTGGCCAGCGTCAGCTCATCATCGGCGACCGCCAGACCGGCAAGACGGCGATCGCGATCGACACGATCATCAACCAGAAGGCCAACTGGGAGTCCGGCGACGAGAACAAGCAGGTCCGCTGCATCTACGTCGCCATCGGTCAGAAGGGTTCGACCATCGCCTCGGTGAAGGGTGCCCTCGAAGAGGCCGGCGCCATGGAGTACACGACGATCGTCGCGGCTCCGGCATCCGACCCCGCCGGCTTCAAGTACCTCGCCCCGTACACCGGTTCGGCCATCGGCCAGCACTGGATGTACAGCGGCAAGCACGTCCTTATCATCTTCGACGACCTGTCGAAGCAGGCCGAGGCCTACCGTGCCGTGTCGCTGCTGCTCCGCCGCCCGCCGGGACGCGAGGCGTACCCGGGTGACGTCTTCTACCTGCACTCGCGTCTGCTGGAGCGTTGCGCGAAGCTGTCCGACGAGCTCGGTGCCGGCTCGATGACGGGTCTGCCCATCATCGAGACCAAGGCCAACGACGTCTCGGCGTACATCCCGACCAACGTCATCTCGATCACCGACGGCCAGATCTTCCTGCAGTCCGACCTGTTCAACGCCAACCAGCGTCCCGCGGTCGACGTCGGCATCTCGGTGTCGCGCGTCGGTGGCGACGCCCAGGTGAAGTCGATCAAGAAGGTCTCCGGCACGCTCAAGCTCGAGCTCGCCCAGTACCGCTCGCTCGAGGCCTTCGCGATGTTCGCGTCCGACCTCGACGCGGCGAGCCGCCGTCAGCTCGCCCGTGGTGCCCGCCTCACCGAGCTGCTCAAGCAGCCGCAGTACTCGCCGTACCCCGTCGAGGACCAGGTCGTCTCGATCTGGGCCGGCACGAACGGCAAGCTCGACGAGGTCCCCGTTCCCGACATCCTGCGCTTCGAGCGCGAGCTGCTCGACTACATGGGTCGCAACACCTCGGTGCTGTCCGACCTGCGGGAGAAGAACGTCCTGACCGACGAGATCGTCGCGGCCCTCGAGAGCGGCATCGACTCGTTCAAGCAGGAGTTCCAGACCGGTGAGGGCAAGCCGCTCGCCTCGGTCGGACGCGAAGAGTTCCAGGCCACCGACGCCGACGACGTCAACCAGGAGAAGATCGTCAAGACGAAGCGCTGACGCGCCCGTCCGACGTTCACGACTGACGAGACAACAGGAGAGTAATGGGAGCCCAACTCCGGGTCTACCGGCAGAGGATCCGCTCTGCGCAGACGACCAAGAAGGTCACTCGCGCGATGGAGCTCATCTCGGCCTCGCGCATCCAGAAGGCGCAGGCCCGGATGAAGGCTTCCGGGCCGTACTCGCGGGCCATCACCCGGGCGGTGTCGGCCGTGGCGACGTTCTCGGACGTCGACCACGTGCTGACCACCGAGCCCGAGACGGTCGAGCGTGCCGCGATCGTCGTGTTCACGTCCGACCGCGGTCTGAACGGTGCGTTCAGCTCGAACACGCTGAAAGAGAGCGAGCAGCTGGCACAGCTGCTGCGCAGCCAGGGCAAAGAGGTCGTCTACTACCTGGTGGGTCGCAAGGCCCAGGGGTACTTCGCCTTCCGTCGACGTGACGCCGAGCAGGTCTGGACGGGCAACACCGACCAGCCCGAGTTCGCCACGGCGAAGGAGATCGGCGACGCGGTGGTGTCGAAGTTCCTCACCGAGGCGGCCGAGGGTGGCGTGGACGAGATCCACATCGTCTACAACCGCTTCGTGAACATGGTCAGCCAGGTTCCCGAGGTCGTCCGGCTGCTGCCCCTCGAGGTCGTCGAGGGCATCGAGGAGCCCGGCGAGGACGAGGTCCTCCCGCTGTACGACTTCGAGCCCGACCCGACCGAGGTGCTGGACGCCCTGCTCCCGGTCTACATCGAGAGCCGCATCTTCAACGCCATGCTGCAGTCGGCCGCTTCAGAGCACGCCGCTCGACAGAAGGCCATGAAGGCTGCCAGCGACAACGCCGACACCCTCATCCGCGACTTCACCCGCCTCGCGAACAACGCGCGTCAGGCCGAGATCACGCAGCAGATCTCCGAGATCGTGGGCGGCGCAGACGCCCTCGGGTCGGCCAAGTAGAGCTCTGCACCACAGCATCATCATCCGAAGAGAGAGAAGCCATGACTGACACCGCAACCGCACCGGTCGCGACCGAGTCGGCTCCCGGCGTCGGGCGCATCGCCCGGGTCACGGGCCCCGTCGTCGACATCGAGTTCCCGCACGATGCCATCCCCGGCGTCTACAACGCGCTGACCACCAAGATCACCATCGGTGACACCACCACGCAGATCACGCTCGAGGTCGCCCAGCACCTCGGTGACGACCTCGTCCGTGCCATCGCCCTCAAGCCCACCGACGGCATCGTCCGCGGGCAGGAGGTCATCGACACCGGCGCACCCATCTCGGTGCCCGTCGGCGACGTGACCAAGGGCAAGGTCTTCAGCGTCACGGGTGAGATCCTCAACCTCGAGGGCGACGAGACGGTCGAGATCACCGAGCGCTGGCCGATCCACCGCAAGCCGCCGCAGTTCGACCAGCTCGAGTCGAAGACGCAGCTCTTCGAGACCGGCATCAAGTCCATCGACCTGCTCACGCCCTACGTGCAGGGTGGCAAGATCGGCCTGTTCGGTGGTGCTGGCGTCGGCAAGACGGTGCTCATCCAAGAGATGATCCAGCGTGTCGCGCAGGACCACGGTGGTGTGTCGGTGTTCGCCGGTGTCGGTGAGCGCACCCGTGAGGGCAACGACCTCATCGCCGAGATGGACGAGGCGGGCGTCTTCGACAAGACCGCCTTGGTCTTCGGCCAGATGGACGAGCCGCCGGGAACCCGTCTCCGCGTCGCGCTCTCGGCCCTCACCATGGCCGAGTACTTCCGCGACGTGCAGAAGCAGGACGTGCTGCTCTTCATCGACAACATCTTCCGCTTCACGCAGGCCGGTTCCGAGGTCTCGACGTTGCTCGGCCGCATGCCGTCCGCCGTGGGCTACCAGCCCAACCTCGCCGACGAGATGGGCGTGCTCCAGGAGCGCATCACGTCGACGCGTGGTCACTCGATCACCTCGCTGCAGGCGATCTACGTTCCGGCCGACGACTACACCGACCCGGCCCCGGCCACGACGTTCGCGCACCTCGACGCGACCACCGAGCTGTCGCGTGAGATCGCGTCGCAGGGTCTGTACCCGGCGATCGACCCGCTGACGTCGACGAGCCGCATCCTCGACCCCCGCTACCTGGGCCAGGCGCACTACGACACCGCCATCCGGGTCAAGGCGATCCTGCAGAAGAACAAAGAGCTGCAGGAGATCATCGCCATCCTCGGTGTCGACGAGCTGTCCGAGGAAGACAAGATCACGGTGTCGCGTGCACGCCGCATCCAGCAGTTCCTGTCGCAGAACACCTACATGGCGAAGAAGTTCACCGGTGTCGAGGGCTCGACCGTCCCCCTGAAGGACACCATCGAGTCGTTCACGGCGATCGCCGACGGTGAGTTCGACCACGTCGCCACGCAGGCGTTCTTCAACGTCGGCTCGATCTCGGACGTCGAAGAGAAGTGGGCTCAGATCCAGAAGGAGAACGGCTGATCGTGGCTGCTCTCACTGTCAGCGTCGTCTCGGCCGACCACGAGGTCTGGTCGGGCGAGGCGTCGTCGATCGTCGCTCGCACCGCCGAGGGTGAGATCGGAATCCTCCCCGGCCACGAGCCGATCCTGGCGATCCTGGCCTCGGGCCAGGTCAGGGTCCGGTTGTCCGACGGCAGCACCGTCGAGGCCACCGCCGACGACGGGTTCCTGTCCGTCGAGAACGACACCGTCACGGTCGTCGCGCGCAATGCGCAGCTGAACTGACGTCGGTCCGTCCGCTCCACCTCGATCCATGCTGTTCCTGCTGCCCCCGTCCGAGACCAAACTCGACGGGGGCAGCGCTGGTTCACGACTGGACGTGACGGGACTGTCGTTCGGGGCCCTGGAGGCGCCGCGCCGCGCCTCCTTGGCCCTTCTGCACGAGATGACGCGTGACGACGTGGCTGCGGCCCGGGCGTTGAGGCTCGGCCCGACGCAGGCCCACGAGATCGAGCGCAACCGGGTCGTGTCGTCGTCGCCGACGATGCCGGCGCTGGCGCGCTACACCGGCGTGCTCTTCGACCCGCTCGACGTGTCGAGCCTCGGCGCCGCATCGTGGCGGTGGGCGCAGCGGCACGTCGTGGTGCACTCGGCCCTGTTCGGGTTGGTGCGCGCTGCCGACGAGATCCCCGCCTACCGTCTGTCGCACGACTCGAAGGTCGGCGGGACGACCCTGAAGAAGGTGTGGCGCGCGCCGGTGTCCGGAGTCCTCGCGGGCCTGGACGAGCCCGTCGTCGATCTCCGATCCGAGGGCTACGTCGGCCTCGGGCCCGCGGGTGACGGATCGACGTACGTCCGGGTCGTGTCGGACGCCGGCGACCGGCGTCGCGCCCTGAACCACTTCAACAAGAAGTCGAAGGGGTTGTTCGTCCGGGCCCTCTTGACGGACCGGCCCGACCTCGCGGACGTGCACGACCTGGCGGATTGGGCCCGGGGACGCGGTTTCGTCATCGAGCCGGGGCTCGAGACCGTGCTCGTGGCCGAGTCGGTCCTCGACGCCGCCTGACGTCGTCCCCGGCGGACCGGTCACCGACACGGGCTCGACGGGCAGCCGTCAGTCGAGGGGGACGGGGCCGTCGCGGAAGGCGATGCCTTCGTGGCGGAGCAGCCACTTCTTCGTCTCGGCACCTGCGCCGACGGTGTAGCCGGTGACCCCGCCCGTCCTGCCGAGGACGCGGTGGCACGGCACGAGCAGGGGCATCGGGTTGGCGGCCACCGCCCCGCCGACGGCGCGCCCGGCCCGAGGGTTGCCGAAGGTGCCCCCCAGTCGCCCGTAGGTCGTGGACGAGCCCCATTCGACCTCGAGCAACGCCGACCAGACCGAGCGCTGGAAGGTCGACCCGACGAGACGCAACGGCAGGTCGAAACGGGTGCGGACGCCGTCGAAGTAGCCGTCCACCTGTCGTCGTGCGGCGTCGAGCAGGCTGTCGGGTCGCTCGGGCAGGTGGTCGTGGGGCAGTTCACCGTGCTGCTCGACGGCCAGGGCCTCGACCGCGAAGTGACGGCTGACGATCTCGATGCGCCCGACGGGGGAGTCGAGCCGGACGAGCCCCGGTGGCTCGTCGTCGGCCGCCGGGCCGGGTGGCAGCGGAGGCACGAGGACGAGGTCGGTCATGGCGTCACGTTAGGGCGTGGGGCTGCACCCGATGCCGGTGCGCTCCGAGGATGTGGACGGAGGCGCGGGGTCGCGTGCCTGGGGAGGACACGTCGGTCGGGCCTCGTCCCGTCGTCGACGTGCCGGGGACGGGCGGTAGCGTGGTCGTCGTGTCGGTCGGCGTCCTCGCCGGACGCCGGTGAGAGGAGCCGCATGTCCACCGAACGACCCTCCGACCCGTGGCACGACCTCCACGGGGTCGAGGACACGGTCGTCGTCCGTCCCCGGACGCCGCCCGCCGTGGCCGACGACGACGACACGGTCCTGCGGGCTCGGGGCCGGTCGACGCCGGCGACGGGGCAGGGTCCCCGTGGGTCCGGCCGACCGGCACCGCGCCTCCACGGACTGCGCGTCGCCGGGCACGAGGTGCTCCTCGACGTGCCCGTCGTGGTGGGTCGCAGGCCGACCGCGCCCCGCGTGGTCGACGGCGTCGCCCCCCGTCTGCTGGTCGTGCCGTCGGCGACCCACGAGGTGTCGGGCTCGCACGTCGAGGTGCGCCAGCAGGGCGAGACCGTGGTCGTCACCGACCTGCGCTCGACCAACGGCACGCGGGTGACCGAGCCGGGACGCGTTCCCGTGAGTCTGCGGCAAGGCGAGTCGCTCGTGGCGCGTGCAGGCACGATAGTGGACGTAGGTGACGGGAACCTTCTCGAGATCCTGCCTCCCCAGCGCCTCATCCCGACGAAAGAACCCCTCCTGTGACAGAGCTCGGCCGACCCACGACCGCCCATGCCCTCGGACTCGACGACGTCGGGCTGACCCTCGACTGGGCGGGGGTGACCGACGTCGGTCGTCGTCGCGCCCACAACGAGGACAGCTACCTGGCCGAGTCGCCCCTCTTCGTGGTCGCGGACGGGATGGGCGGGCACAGCGCGGGCGACGTCGCGAGCGACGCCGTCGTCCGCCGCATGAGCGAGATCCGGTCACGACCCTTCGCCACCACCGACGACGTGGAGGCGGCGCTGAGGGTCGCCACCGAGGACATCGCCGTGGCGGCAGCCGACACCGAGCTCGGGGTCGGGACGACGGCGACCGGGGCGTTCCTCTCGCGTGACGGCGACGACGGTGGCGTCGAGTTCACGGTCTTCAACGTCGGCGACTCGCGGGTCTACCTGTTCGAGGACGGTCGACTGCGGCAGGTGACGGTGGACCACTCGGTCGTCCAAGAGATGGTCGACGCCGGGCTCCTGCACGCGGACGACGCCGAGAAGCACCCCGACAGCAACGTCATCACCCGGGCCGTCGGCTTCGACGTCGACCCCCGGCCCGACTACTGGCGCCTGCCCGCTCGACCGGGCCTGCGCCTCCTGGTCTGCTCCGACGGCCTGACGAAAGAGCTGTCGGCAGCTCGGATCGCCGACCTCCTGGCGAGTGTCGAGGGGGCCGAACCGGCCGCGACGGCCCTCGTCGAGGCCGCCGTCGAGGCGGGAGGCCGCGACAACGTGACGGCCGTCGTCGTCGACGTCCGCGGCAGGTCGACGCCGGTCGCCGAGTAGCCGTTCCGGCCCGTCCGGACGCCTCGTCCCCCGAAGTGGGGGGACAGGGCCCGTCCACAGGCGGGTGGGCAGGCCTCTCGGGCGTCGGTGGCCGCCGCTTAGAATGACTGCGGTCGGACCGACGCCGACCGGCTCTGCCGAGCCGACCCCGCACCGATCCCCGAGGAGGCGACGTGGCACGACGACTGCCGTCCGCGCCGCCCGTGCTGCCGGGTTTCTCGCACGTCCGCGTCCTCGGGTCGGGTGGTTTCGCCGACGTCTTCCTGTACGAGCAGAACATGCCCCGCCGCCAGGTCGCCGTCAAGGTCATGTTGAGCGAGGTCGTGAACGACCAGGTCCGACAGATGTTCCAGGCCGAGGCCAACCTCATGGCCCAGCTGAGCGCTCATCCGTCGATCCTCACGGTGTTCCAGGCGAGCGTCTCGGCCGACGGGCGCCCGTACCTCGTGATGGAGCTCTGCTCGTCGTCCCTCAGCGAGCGGTACCGCCGCGACCGCATCCCCGTCGCCGACGTGCTGCGCATCGGCGTCAAGATCGGCAGCGCGGTCGAGACCGCGCACCGTCAAGGCGTGCTGCACCGCGACCTCAAGCCCTCCAACATCCTGATGACGGCCTACGGCCATCCGGTCCTGTCCGACTTCGGCATCGCCGCCTCCCTCAGCGAGAGCGAACCGCAAGAGGTCGTCGGCATGTCGATCCCGTGGTCCGCACCCGAGGTGCTGCTCGACGAGACGAACGGCACGATCGAGTCCGAGGTGTGGTCGCTCGGTGCGACCGTCTACTCGTTGCTGGCGGGGCGGAGCCCCTTCGAGGTGCTGGGCGGCGACAAGAACGGCGCGTCCGACCTCATCGGCCGCATCGACAAGGCGAAGCTCGTGCCGACGGGCCGGACCGACGTCCCTCCGACGCTCGAGCGTCTGCTCGCACGGTCCATGTCCCGGCGGCCCGAGCAGCGTCAGGCCAGCGTGCTCGAGTTCGTGCGCGAACTCCAGCAGGTCGAGAGCGAGCTCGGCGTCGCCCAGACGCCCATCGAGGTGGCCGTCGACGACTGGGCCCTCGCCACCGTCGCCGACCTCGAGGACAAGACGCGCCTCCGGGGGGTCACACCCGTCCAGGCGTCGCGCCGACGTCGCCGACGTCGCGTCACCGAGGCCCAGGTCCAGGCGCAGCAGGGCGTCTCGCTGCAGCAGAGCCGCGCGGTGCCCCGCAGCACCGGCACCCGGCCGGCACGCAACCGCACCATGCTCGTCGTCGTCTGGTCCCTCGTCGCGGCGGCGGTCGTGGGCATCGGCCTGGCCGCCACGGCGACCCTCGTGCTGGTCCGGTCGACGTCGACCGAGATCCCCCGGGTGTCCGACGTCGCGTCGTCGAGCGACGGGGCGTCCGTCGTGTTCAGCTGGAGCGACCCCGGCCTCCGAGCGGGCGACACCTACGTGATCTCGACCGGTGGGCAGACGAGCCAGCAGTCCGCCGACCGTTTCGTCGCTACGCCGGCCGATCCGGGTGACGAGGTCTGCATCACCGTCACCGTCAGTCGCGGCGGGTCGACCGGGCCGGCCAGCAACGAGAACTGCGCGACGGCGGGCCAGGGCTGATGGGGCGTCTGCTCGACTGGGCCTCGCGTCGGCGGTCGGCGGTCGCGACCGGAGTCGGCGTCATCGTGGTCGCCACCCTCGTGACCACGGTCGCCGTGGCCAGTTCAGGCTACGAGGCGCAGCGGCTCGACCTGTCCGACGGCACCGTGTGGGTGGCCAACGGCGACCGCGCGGCGATCGGGCGGGCGAACACCGACGTGCTCCAGCTGAACTCGGCGGTCCGCAGCAGCGGGGCCGACATCTCCGTCGCCCAGCGGGGCCAGGACGTCCTGCTCGTCGACCGCGGCAACGCCACGGTCGGCGTCGTCGACACCGCGACGGCCGAGATCGCCGAGAGCGTCCCGCTGCCGCCCGAGTCGCCCGAGGTGTCGATCGCCGGCGACCGGGCACTGGTCGTGTCGCAGGGGACGGGCGAGGTGTGGAGCCAGCCCGTCGCCGAACTGCCGTCCTTCAGCAACGAGGTCGACCCCGACCTGAGCCTCGGCAAGGGCCTGGTCACCAGCGTCACGCCCCGGGGCACGGTGGCCGCCTACTCGACCGACACCGGCGAGGTGTCGGTCTTCGACGGGACGGTGTCGCCCGACGTCGCCGAGACCCACGACGTGCCGGCCGCCTCGTCGGCCGGTCAACAGGTCGCCTCCGTGGGCGACCACTGGGCGGTCCTCGACACCGTGACCGGCGCCCTCGTGGTCGACGGCCGTCGGATCGACCTCTCCGACCGCGTCTCGGGCGGACTCGCCCTGCAGGCCGGGTCCGACACGGGGGACGGCGTGATGGTGGCGACGTCCACGGGGCTGCTGTCCGTCTCCTTCGTCGGCGACCGCGTCACCGAGGTGGTCGACGGCCGAGACGGCAAGCCCACGCGGCCCGTCGTCGTCGACGACTGCCGCTACGCCGCCTGGGCGGGCGGCTCGGCCTGGAGCGATTGCGCGTCGACGCGCGGGGGAGTCCTCGCCCTCGACGAGGTGCCCGGAGGGGCGGACCTGGTCTTCGACGTCAACGAGCGCCGCGTCGTGCTGAACGACCCGGCGACCGGCCGGTCCTGGGCCGTGCAGCGATCCGGCCAGTTGATCGACAACTGGTCCGACCTCTTCCAAGAAGACCGCGATCGAGAAGAGCAGCAAGAGAACGACGACGAGCGACCTCCCGAGCTCGACCCCGACCAGAAGGCCCCGATCGCCGTCGACGACGCCTTCGGAGCCCGGCCGGGGCGTGCGAGCACCCTGCCCGTCCTGCTGAACGACTACGACCCGAACGGCGACCCGCTCGTCGTCGAGCAGGCCGAGCCGCTCGCCGGGTCGGTGGGCCGCATCGACCTGGTCAACGACCGTCAGCAGGTGCTGCTGACGCTTCCCGACACCGCCTCGGGCACGTTCTCGTTCGACTACACGATCTCCGACGGCCGGGGCGGTCAGGCCACCGCCACCGTGACCGTCACCGTCCGTCAGCCCGCAGAGAACTCGGCACCCCAGCAGGTGCGTCAGACGACGGCCTCGGTGTCGTCGTCCGGACGCGTCACGTCGTCGGTGCTGGGCGACTGGGTCGACCCCGACGGTGACGCCTTCTACCTCACCTCGGCGGGCGGAACGGCGGGCGTGTCGTACAAGCCGTCCGGAGACGTCGTCTACCAGGACGCCGGTGCGGGCGAGGCGGCCGTCGACGTGCCGCTGACCGTCTCCGACGGCCGGGACGAAGGGCGGGGTTCGCTCGCGGTCACCATCATGGGGCCCGGGCAGGTGCCCCTCGAGGCCCTCCCGTTCTCCCAGCAGGCCTACGCGGGTCAGCAGCTCACCGTGCGGCCCCTCACGTACGCTCGTGGTGGCACCGGGACGATCAAGCTGAACAGCGTGCCGGCCAAGGCCGACGTCAGCATCACACCCAACTACGAACAGGGCACGTTCCGCTTCGCGAGCGACGCACCCGGCACCCACCTCCTCGAGTACACGGTGACGGACGGTGACCAGACCGCGACGGGCACGGTGCGCGTCGACGTGCAGTCACCTCCGGACGCGGGAACGCCACCGATCACGACGCCGAAGACCGTCTTCGTCGAGACCCTCGGCACGCAGACCCTCGACGTCGTCGCGACGGATCGCGATCCCGCCAACAACGTGCTCATGCTCACGGCGACCGACGTCGTCCCCGCCTCGTCCGGCGTGAAGGTCGAGACGCTCGACCAGCGCTACGCGCGCGTGACGCTCACGGCTCCCCTCGAGGACGGCCCGGTCACGTTCGGCTACACCGTCAGCAACGGCCTCGCCTCGGCGGTCGGCACCGTGACGGTCGTCGAGATCCCGCGGCGGGCGATCACGCAACCTCCGATCGCGACCGACGACCAAGTCACCGTCCGGGTGGGCGACTCCATCGACATCGACGTGTTGGCCAACGACGAGCAGCCTGACGGGGACGAACTGGCCCTGGTGCCTCGGCTCGAGACCGACGTGCCCGCGGGCAGCGGCCTGCTGTTCGCGTCGGGCAACCGTCTGCGCTACCTCGCTCCGTCGAGTCCGGGCAACGTGACCGCGACGTACACCGTCGAGGGTCCGGACGGGCAGCGGGCGTCGGCCCAGGTCGCCATCGCCGTGAGGGAGGTCGACGCCGGGAGCAACGCGGCCCCTGCGCCGCAGGCCGTGACGGCACGTGTCGTCGCCGGTGAGACCGTCCGCGTCGGCATCCCCCTCGACGGCGTCGATCCCGACGGCGACTCGGTGCAGCTCCTCGGGGTCGGGACGAACCCCGAGAAGGGAAACGTCTCGACGGTCGGGACCGACTACGTCGAGTACCAGGCGAACGCCAGTTCGGCGGGCACGGACTCGTTCACCTACACGGTGGTCGACGGTCTGGGCGCCCGGGCGACGGGAACGGTCCGTGTGGGCATCTCGACCCGCGCCGACGGTTCGCGCGACCCGATCGCCGTGGCCGACGCCGTGACCATGCGTCCCGGGGGTTCCATCACCGTCCGCGTGCTCGACAACGACTCCGATCCCGACGGCGGCGCGTTGTCGGTCGACGCGGTCGAGCCCAACGGCGAGGGCATCGTGGCCGAGGTGGTGTCGGGGACGATGGTGTCGGTGACGCCCCCCGAGTCGCCGGGGACCTACGGCCTCGTCTACACCGTGTCGAACCAGCAAGGAGGGCAGAGCTCCACCTTCGTCACGGTCACGGTCGACCCGGACGCGCCGCTCAACTACCCGCTTGCCGACGACACCGTGCTCGGCCTGAGCGACATCGCCGGCCGTCAGACCGTCACCGTGAACCCCTTGACCAACGTCTTCTTCTCGGACGGCAGCACGTCGCGACTCGACCTCGGCCTCGAGCCGGGCTTCGGGACGACCGCGGAGGTGACCCCGAACTCGAGGGTCACCGTCCGCATCACCGACTCCAGTCAGATCATCCCGTTCTCCGTCTCGCGGAAGGACGACCCCGGCATCAGGGCCTACGCCTTCATCGTGGTGCCCGGATTCGACGACGCGCTGCCCCAGATCGACCGGACGGTCCGCCCCCTCTCGGTCGAGAGCGAGAAGGCCGTCACCATCGACCTGAACCGCTACGTCATCTCGGCCGGGACCAACGGCGTGCGCCTCACCGACCCCGGGACGGTCCGCGCGACCAACTCCAACGGAGACGACCTCGTCGTCGACGACACGACCCTCCGCTTCACCTCGGCCGACCTGTTCTCCGGCACGGCCTCCATCTCGTTCCAGGTCACCGACGGCCGGTCCGCGGACGACCCGGACGGCCGGACCGCGTCGCTCGTCCTGCCGATCACCGTCACCTCGCGCGAGAACCAGCCCCCGGTCTTCAACGGCGTCTCGGTCGATCTCGAGCCCGGGCAGTCCCGGACGCTCGACCTCGCCCGCCTCACCACCTATCCGTACCCCGACGACGTCGACGAGCTGCGGTACTCCGTCGACCAGGGCGGCCTGGCGGGCTTCGGCTTCGATCTGTCGGGTTCACAGCTCACGGTGTCGGCCGACGCGGGCACGGTCCGAGGGACGAGCAGGACACTCCCCGTCGCCGTCAGCGATGCTCTCAACCCGGGGCGTGGTGGCACCGTGACGTTGTCCGTGGTGGGTTCGACGCGGCCCCTCGCCCAGCCGGCCGCCGATCGGGCCGTCGTCCGACGAGGGGCGTCGACCACCGTGGACGTCCTGCAGAACGACCAGGCGACCAACCCGTTCCCCGGGCAGGCGTTGCGGGTCGTGGCCATCCGCGGCCTGAACGGCGGGTCCGTGCCGTCAGGGGTGTCGATCACCCCCAGCGGCGACAACCGCAGCCTCGCCGTGTCCGTCGCCGCCTCGGCAGCTCCCGGCGACACGAGCCTGCAGTACCAGGTCGCCGACGTGACCAACGACCCCGACCGGTACGTCTGGGGCACGGTGACGATCAGCGTGCAGGACGTCCCGAACGCGCCGAACGCACCCGTGCGGACGGGCACGTTCACCGGTGGTCAGCTCACGCTGAGCTACACGGCACCCGCCGCCAACAACTCGCCCCTGACGGGTTACCGTCTGACCGGCACGGGGTCCGCCGGCGGCTCGTACACGAAGGACTGCGGCCTGGCGACGGTCTGCACCCTCACCGACCTCGACCCCGAGCAGACCTTCCGCTTCTCGGTGACCGCCGTCAACGGCATCGGCGAGTCGGCCGCCAGCGCCTCGAGCGAACCGTACAGCGCGGACTACGTCCCAGCGGCACCGACCGGCGTCAAGGCCGTGCCGACCGCCAACGCGGGTGAACTCCAGCTCTCGTGGAACACCGTGCCGAAGCCGAGCCCCGGCACCGCCGTGGTCGGCTACACGATCGAGATGACCGGTGAGAACGCGCCCGCACGACGCGACACCGTGTCCGCGTCCACGGTCGTCGGCGGCCTGACACCGGGGCAGCAGTACACCTTCCGGGTGTTCGCCCGGAACTCGGCGCAGGTCAGCAGCGACGCCGACTGGGCACGGAGCGACGTCGCCCAGGCCTCGGCCTTCGGTCCGCCCGGACAGACGTCGCCGAGCGCCGTCGTCCAGTCCGACGGCACGATCAGGGTCTCGTGGTCCGCGGCGTCCGCAGCCGGTTCCGCCCCGGTGAGCTATTCGCTCTGGCGGACTGAAGGGACGGCCACGGGCACCGACTGCTCGACCTCACGGACGAGGATCGCCTCGTCGGCCTCGAGCCCGACGGACGACAAGACGGCGGAGAACGGCAAGCGGTACACCTACTTCGTCCACGCGGACAACACCGTGTTCTGTTCGGCGTCGGCGACCTCGGTGGCCAGTCTGCCGGGCAAGGCACGCGGAACGATCAGCGTCGAGAACAACGGTCGGGACCAGTTCGACGTGAGGGTCACGAACCTGGGCGTCGACGGAGACGCCCAGGGCGTCTTCTACCAAGCGAGGTTCGCGGACAAGGACTGGGTCACCCCGTCGGCTGACGGGTTCGTGACCTCGCTGGCCGACTCGTCGGTCTACGGTCGCAACGCGTCCGTCGTCCTCCGGGCCTGCCGGGCGTCGTCGTGCTCGAACCTGACCTCCGACGCGAGTCAGCGGGTGACGCCGCTCCAGACCGTCGGAACCATCGACTCGTGTCAGCCCGGGGGACGCCTCGCCACGAGCGACCCCCGGAACAGCGGTGGGACCACCTCGACGACCTTCCAGATCCAGTACAACGTGCCCCTGGTGCTCGGCATCGCCAACTGGGTCGACGCCGATCCGGAGGACCAGAGGGCCGTCCCCGCCGACGCGGCGGGGGCGCGCATCAGGGCGACGGTCGTCCCCGAGACCGGCGATCCTCAGACGGCGTCCGACTGGGTCACGGCAAGCTGTGGCTGACGACGTGACCCTCCACCACGAGAGAGACAGCACACGATGAGCATGACCCCCGAGCAGGCGACCTGGTTCTCCGACATCTTCGGACGCCTGGTGGCGAACGTCGACCAGGTGCTGCTGGGCAAGACCTTCGTCGTCCGCCTGTCGTTCACGGCGCTGCTGAGCGAGGGGCACCTCCTGCTCGAGGACTTCCCGGGGACGGGCAAGACCTCGCTCGCCCGGGCGATCGCCCAGAGCGTCCAGGGCACGAGCAACCGGGTCCAGTTCACGCCCGACCTGCTGCCCGGTGACATCACGGGCGTGAGCATCTACGACCAGAAAGCCGGCGAGTTCGAGTTCCACCGGGGCCCGATCTTCTCCAACATCGTGCTCGCCGACGAGATCAACCGTGCCAGCCCCAAGACGCAGTCGGCCCTGCTCGAGGTCATGGAAGAGAGCAGGGTGACCGTCGACGGCGTCAGCCACCCCGTGGGTTCGCCGTTCATGGTCATCGCGACGCAGAACCCGGTTGAGCAGGCCGGCACCTACCGTCTGCCCGAGGCTCAGCTCGACCGTTTCATCATGAAGACGTCGATCGGCTACCCCGACCACGCGGCGACGGTGCGCATCCTCGAGGGTTCCGCCACGCGGGTCCACGAGGGCAGCCTCAACCCGATCGTCCAGGCGGGGGTCATCACCGAGATGGCCCAGCTGGCACGGACGGTGCACGTCGAGCCGACCATCAGCGACTACGTCGCCCGACTCGTCGACGGGACGAGGACCGCCCAGGAGGTCCGACTCGGCGTGAGCGTCCGCGGGGCCCTGGCCCTCGTCCGCACGGCTAAGACCTACGCCGCGTCGCTCGGGCGACACTACGTCATCCCCGACGACGTGAAGTCCCTGGCCGAACCCGTGCTCGCACACCGTCTCGTTCTCGACCCCGAAGCCGAGTTCGACGGCGTCACCCCTTCCAGCGTCGTCAGTCAGCTGTTGATCGAGACGGCGCCGCCCGCCGAACGGGTAGCCGTGTGAGCGAGCATCCCCGGGGTGCCGGCCCGGCCACCCGGTCCGCGCCGGGTGCGACCACGGACGCCGGGAGGACGGGTCGCACGCGACCACGAGGAGGCTCGCGTGGCGTCGAGCACCGGTTCGACTCGGCGTTCTCGACCGGCACGCAGGGCCTGACGAACGCGCGGACCCGCATCGTGGGCGACCGCACGGGTGTCGGGGCCGACGTGCTCGTCCTCGTGGTGAGGGCGACCCGGGGTGCCCGCCGCAGCGTGCGTCGGGCCTTCACCAGCGCCTCCTCGGTGGTCACGCCGTTCGGCTGGACGGCACTGGCCGCCGCACCCGTCGCCCTGCTCCTCGGCTACCTGCTCGGCTGGACCGAGTTCGTGGTGGTCGGCTACGCGATGGTCGTCCTGCTCGTCGTCGCCGGGCTCGCGCTGATCGGCCGCAACGCGGTCCGCATCACGCTCGAGATCCCTCACGAGCGGGTGGCCGTCGGCGTCCCGGCCTCGGGCGGCGTGCGGGTCCGCAACGCCGGTGGACGCCGCATCCTCGGCGTGGCCGTCGAGGTGCCGGTCGGCCCGGGGCTCGCCGAGATCGACCTGCCGAGCCTCCGGGCCGGTGACGAGGTCTCGGAGTCGTTCGACCTCCCGACGACGCGTCGGGGCGTCGTCGCCGTCGGGCCCGTGAGCACGGTGCGGGGCGACCCGGTGGGCCTCGCCCGTCGGGAGATCGAATGGACGGGCGTGACCGAGGTCTTCGTCCACCCCCGCACGATCGGCATCCCCAGCACCAGCACCGGTCTCATCCGCGACCTCGAGGGCAACCCGACGCGCGACCTGTCGCCGAGCGACATCTCCTTCCACGCCCTCCGCGAGTACCAGCCGGGCGACGAGCGTCGGAACATCCACTGGAGGTCGACCGCCAAGACCGGCACCTACATGGTCCGCCAGTTCGAGGAGAGCCGCCGCAGCCACCTCGTCATCGCGTTGAGCCTGGCGGGCGGGGACTTCGCGAACGACGACGAGTTCGAGCTGGCGGTGAGCGTCGCGGGGTCGTTGGGAGCCCGGGCCATCCGTGACGCCCGCGAGGTCAGCGTCGTCGTGGGTGAGACGACCCCCGAGTTCGCGAAGCGCAAGAACCTCGAGATCCGCACCCTGAGCACACTCACGCGCAACAGGCTGCTCGACGAGCTCGCCGTCGTGACGACGGCCGAGTCGGCTCTCGCGATCACGGACGTGGCCCGCGTGGCCGGCGACCGCATCGGGGGCATCTCGGTGGCCTTCCTGGTGGTCGGGTCGACGACGACGGTGACCGAGATGCGCGCTGCGGCCACGAAGTTCCCGATGGGCGTCGAGGCCGTCGCGATCGTGTGCGACCCCGAGACGGTGCCCGGCATGAGGCGCATCGCCGATCTGACGGTGCTCACCATCGGCTACCTCGAGGACCTCCAGAAGTCGCTCGCCCGGACGGCCGGCGCATGAGCCCCGACGACGTCGGCCGCGGGCCGGCGGCCGCCGCGGCTGCGGCGACGCCCGTTCCGCGCGTCCGAGCCCGCACCCGCCCGACCCGCCTCCGGGCTCCGTTCGTGGGCACCGCCGTGGGGTTGTCCGCCCTCTCGACCGGCAGCGCGACCGCCACCTTCTGGCCGGTCTACGGCAGCGTCGCCTTCGTCGTCCTCGCGCTCGTCGCCTTCGTCGTCGGTGCCGCGATCGCCCTCGGCGCGGCCGTCCTCAGGCTGTCCAGCGTCTGGGTCCTCGTGGCCACGCTCGTGGCGTACCTCGTGCTGGGCGTCCCCCTCGCCGTGCCGTCCCAGGCACTGGCCGGGGTGCTTCCCACGGGCAGGGGACTGCTCACGCTCGTCTCGGCGACGGCCCTCGGTTGGAAGCGCCTGGTCACCATCGCGTTGCCGGTGGGCAGCTACGAGGCCCTGCTCGTACCGGTCCTCGTGCTGGTGCTGGTCGGCACCGTCGTCGGGCTGTCGGTGGCGCTCCGCAGCCGACGCGGTGAACTCGCGGCCGTCGTCCCCGTGGTCGTCTGGATCGCGGGGATCGTGCTCGGCCCCGCCGAGGCCTGGTGGCCCCGCGTGACGGGTCTCGCCGTGCTCGTGACGGTGGTCGCGTGGGTGGTCTGGTGGCGCCTCCGCCGACGGCGCCTGGCCCTGGACGCCCTGACGGCCCGTGTCCCCGGCACGCCGGCCGGCCACCGCCCCGTCGTCGTCCGGGCGGTCGTCGGGACCCTCGCGACGTTGGCCGTCGCGGGGGCCGGCGGGACTCTCGCCGTCTCGGCTGCGCCGCCGGCGACGTCTCGCACGGTCGCGCGCACGGTCGTCGAGCAACCGTTCGACCCCCGGGACCGGGTCAGCCCCCTGAGCGGCTTCCGGGCCTACGAGCAAGAACCCGCCGTCGACGGGACGCTGCTCAGGGTCACCGGCCTGCGCGACGGAGAGCGTCTCCGCCTCGCCACCCTCGACACCTACGACGGCGTCGTCTACAGCGTCGGCAGCGGCGAGGTCGACAGCGCCTCGGGCTTCTTCACCCGCGTCCCGTCCGCCGTCGACCAGTCGGCCGTCGTGGGCGAGCGGAGCACGGTCGAGGTCACGGTCGGGGCGTACGACGACCTGTGGGTGCCCACCGTCGGACAGCTCGAGTCGGTGACGTTCGACGGACCGACGGCGGACGCCCGACGCGACGCGTTCTTCTACAACGACGTCACCGGCTCGGCCGTCGTCCTCGGTGGCCTGCGGCAGGGCGACTCGTACCGCATGGACGCCGTCGTGCCCCGCCAGCCGGGGGACGACGAGCTCGACGGCCTCACCCCGGGCACGGCCACGGTACCGTCGCCCCGCGACGTGCCGGACGAACTGGCGTCGTCGCTGGAAGACGACGTCGCCGGCCTCCAGGAGCCGGGGGAGCGGCTGCAGGCCGCGCTGACCGCGCTGCGCGAGGAAGGCTACGTGAGTCACGGGGTCTCGGCCGACGAGCCCGTCAGTCGTTCGGGGCACGGGGCGGACCGCATCGCGCAGCTCTTCACCGACCCCGTCATGATCGGCGACGCCGAACAGTACGCGACCGCGGCGGCCCTCATGGCCGACCAGCTGGGTTTCCCGGCTCGGGTCGTCATGGGCTTCGCGCCCACCGCAGCCGAGGGCGGGGCCGACGCCGGCGACACCGTCGAGGGTGGGCCCGTCGACGTCACCGGGTCGAGCATCACCGCCTGGATCGAGGTCGACACCGCCCAGTACGGTTGGGTGACCCTCGATCCGAACCCGGTCGAACGGCCGATCCCCGAAGACCAGGTGCAGGACCCCACGCAGATCTCGCGTCCCGAGTCCGTCGTCCAGCCTCCACCCCGAGACCCGCAGGTGCGGGACGACCAGACCCCGCCCCAGTCCGAGCAGGACGACCCCGAGACCCCTCCGGCCTGGCTGGCGACGGTCCTGCTCATCGCCCGCGTCGCCGGGTGGAGCGCCCTCGTCGCCGGACTGCTCGCGGCCCCGTTCGTCACCGTCGTCGCCCTCAAGGCCCGAAGGCGCCGGCGACGCCGGACCGCTCAGAGCCCCTCGGCCCGCATCAGCGGTGGGTGGCACGAGTTCCAGGACGCCGTCGTCGACCACGGCATCCGCACCCCACCCTCGGCGACGCGGAGCGAGGTCGCCGCCGTGGTCGGAGGGTCGCGTCCGGCCGTGCTCGCGAGGGTCGCCGACCGGGCCGTGTTCTCGCCGAACGCACCGGCCGAGGCCGACGCCGACCGGGTCTGGACCGCCGTCGCCGAGATGCGACGAGCCCTCGGAGTGGGGCTCACCAGGCGCCAGCGGTTCGCGGCGGCGGTCTCGCTCCGATCGCTGCGTGGTTACCATGGGCGCACACGTCCCGAGCGCCAGAGGAACAACTGATGTACTGCCCCACCTGTGCCAGCCCCCTGCCCGTCGGGGCGATGTTCTGCGGCGAGTGCGGTCGGGCGGTCTCGAGCTCGGACCTCGCCGCCGCCCGTCGGCGTGCCGAGGCGGCTGCCGAGCACGTCGACGCGACGAGCGGAGCCGACGTCCCCCAGCCGTCGCGGGCGACGTCCCGTCCTCGTCGCGGCGACGGGGCGGAACCACCCTGGTGGGTGCGCGATCGGCAGGCCGAACCGGCCCCCGTGCCCCCGACCCCAGGGCCCGACACCCCGGTCTCCCGGCCCGACGGCCCGATGCCGGCCGCGCCGGTGCCTGCCACCGGTGAGGCCGACGGCGTCGAGGTCGACGAGGTCGACGAGGTCGATGCCGTCACGCCCACCGCCGTCCGGCCTGCCTCCGTGCCCGACCCCCCGGCGTGGCCCGTCGGCGACCCGGTCGTCGCGCGGACGCCCCCGGCGACTCCGGACGTCTCGGTCCTCGCCGAGGAGGTGCGGGTCGAGCCGACGGCCACCTCACGTCCGTCGAGCCCTCCGGCTCCTCGGGCGAGCGAGGCCGGTGCGCCCCTCCGGTCACCGTCCCGACACTCCGAGAACGGGCCGCGGCCCGCCTCGGCCCCGCTCTGGACGGCGTCGCTGACCCCCGTCGCGTCCGACGACCACCCCGTGCGCGAGACGGCCGACGACCGCGACGTCGCCCCGGGACAGCCCGGGCACGGGGCGTCCGTCGACCGGGTCGACGACGAGGACGTGAGCGAGACCCCGTCCGACGACCCGACCGGCACGTCGACCGACGCGGCGGCTGTCGCGGCTCACGAGCGCGGCGAGGGCGACCCGTCCGACGCCGGTGGCGTCGCTCACGATGCCGCCGGCGCCGACGAGGGGGCCGACGTCCCCGCAGCCGCGCCTCCTCGCCTCGTGCACCAGACGATCGACGCGCCGCAGGACGGTGACACCGCGCCGGTCGCGGCCCTCGACGCCCGCGTCCGTTCGACCTCGCCGGCGGCCCCGGCCCCCGAGCGCGCAGAGCCCACGGAACCCGCGGGGCGTGCAGAGCCCGGCGAGGCCGCCGAGCTCGCAGAGCCCGGGGAGGCCGTCCGTCCTGCACCCGCCCCCCTCGTCTCGCCGACACCCCTCGTCGAGCCCGCACCGCTCGTCGAACCGGGTTCGGCGTTCGTGCCCGAACGCTGCACGCAGTGCGGAGCCTCGATCGGCGAGGACGACATCTTCTGCGGCGAGTGCGGTGCCGTGGTCCAGTCGGTCGCCCTCTCGTTCACCGGCCCGATCGCCCCTCTCCCTCCCGAGTGGCGTCCGGCCGACGATGCCGACCACCGTCGCCGTCCCGCCCCGGCCGACGACGCGGGTTCGGACCCGGCCTCCGAATCCGGAACGGGTTCGCGCTCGTCGACGCCTGCCCCCGACGAACGCCCCGACGACCACGAGGCCGCCGATCGGCGGACCTCCGCCGATCCTCCGACGGGTGACCCGGCCCCGGGCGCTCCGGACGGTCAGGGTGGTGCCCACCACCGTCCCGCGGCTCGCCACGCCCCCGAGCCGATCGACCACGTCCCGGGCTTCCGGGCCGAGCGTCCCGCCGTGACGCCGCGACCGGCCGTCGCCGACCTCCCGCCGGCTCCGACGTCGTCGTCCGCTCCGTCGTGGCGGCCTCGACGTCCGCCCGTCGACCTGCCCACCGACGACGACGTCGACGAGACGCGCATCGTCCGTCGCGGCACCCTGGGGTCCGAGTTCGTGCTGCAGTTCAGCACGGGCGAGAGCATCACGATCGGTGGCACCGGGCTCGTCGGTCGCGCTCCGGCGCCTCAGCCGGGGGAGCGGTTCGACCAACTGGTCCGCATCGTCGATCCGGGGAAGTCCGTGTCGAAGACCCACCTCGAGTTCGGTCAAGAGGCCGGCGCCCTGTGGATCAGCGACCGGTGGTCCGGCAACGGCACGGTGGTGCGGCCCCGAGACCTGCCACCGCGCCGCGCCGATCCCGGTGTGCGCGTCCGGGTGACGCGAGGCACGAGGGTCGAGATCGGCGAGCAGTTCTTCGTCGTGGTCTGAACGACGCCTCGTCCCCGTTGCGTCCGAGACGGCCGCCGTCCCCAGGGGCGTGCGTGTCGTGTCACGGGCCGTCGCGGACGCGGTCCACTGAGGCCATGAGAACTCCTGCGGCGACGAGAACTCCCGAGGCGACGAGAACCTCCGAGGCGACGAGGTCGCCGGTCGGTCCCGCGCCCGTCCGGTTGCCGCCCCCGCCGGTGCGTCCCCGCCCCACCGCCGCCCCCGTCGCCAGCGTCACGGCGGCCGCCCTCGCCGCCGCCGTCTGCGGCCTCGTCCTCGGGGCGGGGCCCGCGGGCACGACGGCCGTGACGGCGGCGACGGCCCTCGCCGTGGTCCCGGGATGGGCGGCCGACCGACTCGTCGGTTCGATGCTGACGACCCGTCGCGAGCGGAGGCGGTTCGAGGCCGCGCTGGACGAGGTCGACGAGACCGTCGCACGCCTGCGGGCGGCGCGGTCGCGGGAGCTGGCCGCGTGGTATCCGACGGCCGAACGGGTCCGGGCGGACGACGTCGCGCGGCGGGCGCCCCGGGCCCTGGTGCTCGGGGTGGGTCGCGCCTCCAGCGGGCTCGTGCTCGAGGGACGCCCCGAGGACCACCTCGATCCGGACGATCCGGTCGTGGCCCGCCTCGAGCGGCTGCGTGACGAGGCCGCCACCCTCGACGAGGCACCGCTGTGCGTGCCCCTCGCGACGACCGTCCGGGTCGTCGGTCCGCCCGTCGTGGCCGAGGCCATCGCATCGGGTCTGCGCCGGCAGCTGCGAGCCGCGGGGGCACCGCCCGCCGATGCCGCCGCGGCCGTCGAGTGCGTCCTGGTCGGACCACGGACGCTCTCGGCCGGGCCCGCCACGCACGAGCCCGCATCGGCCGACACCGTCCTGCTGGTGGGGGCGGACGGCGAGGCCCTGGTCACCTCCACCGGCGGCCGGCCCTGCCGGCAGAGCCTCCGCGTCGCGTTCGTGTCGGTGCTCGACGCGTGAGCACGTCGCGTCTAGCGGTCGAGACCTCCGCCGAGACGGATGCGACCGACGAGGCCGTCGCCGCCGGTGACCTTCTCGAGCGTGCGCTCGACGACGCGGTCGGCCGCGGCCGCGTCGACGGCACCCTCGTCGACCAGGAGGCGCAGGGCGACCAGGGTGCCGGCCCTCACGTTCCCGTCGAGCACCTTGACCGCCACGGCCACGCCGTCCGTCGTGCCCATCACCATGACGCCCTCGGCCCCGAGCTTCGCCAGGACGCCCAGCTCGTCGATGGTCACGGTGTTGGCCCGGCCCGGGCCGTCGATCGCCCAGGCGTCGCCGAGGACGGCCTCGACCAGGTGCGCGGCGTGGTCGTCACGCGCGGCACCCGTCGCGTGGACCGACCCCGTCATCCGCGCCACCGCCCGAGCGAGACCGGCCACGGTGGTCGCGATGACCGGGGCACCGCACCCGTCGACCCCGGAGTGGTCCACGGTCTCGTCGGTCAGCTCGGCGACCGTGTCGCGGACGGCGGCCTGCAGGGGGTGGTCGGTCGCCACGTAGCTCGACGGGTCCCACCCGTTCTCGGCACAGGCCAGCAGGAACGAGGCGTGCTTGCCCGAGCAGTTCATGGCGAGGCGTCGCTTCTCGGTCGCCCGGCGCGCGCTGGCCCGGTCACCCGGCCAGTCGGGCGGGCAGAGCAGGTCGGCCTCGGTGCTGCCGGACCGGGCGAGCAGCGCCTCGACGACCTCGAGGTGCGCCGGGGTGCCGGCGTGGCTCGCCGTGGCGAGCACGGCCTGGGGGCCGTCGAGGGAGACACCCGAACGCAGCACCGTGAGCGCCTGGAGCGGCTTGAGGCACGAGCGCGGGTAGATCGTGGCGTCGGCGTCACCGACCCGCCTCAGCTCGCGACCGTCGGCGTCCACGACGACGCCCGCGCCGAGGTGCCGGCTCTCGTCCCAGCCCGAGCGCTCGAGCACGGCCAGCTCGACGCTGCCCGAGGCGGTGAGGGGGTGACGGGTGGTCGTGGCGGGGCGGGGGTCGGTCATGATGGGGAGTGTACCGAGGCCCGACCGGCGACCACGTCGCCCCCACCCGGGCCCGAGGAGGAGGCAGCATGCTCGACCACGACTACTCCGTCGACGTCCGCTGGACGGGCGACCGCGGCGAGGGCACGACCTCGTACCGCTCGTACGGACGCGACGCCACCATCGTCGCGACGGGCAAGCGGCACGACGTCCTGGCCTCGGCCGACCGCACCTTCCACGGGGACGCCGACCGGTGGAACCCGGAAGAGCTGCTCCTGGCCGCGCTGGCACAGTGCCACCTCCTCAGCTACCTGCACGTCGCGGCCACGGCCGGCGTGGTGGTCGTCGCCTACGAGGACGCGGCCGTGGGGCGGATGACCCAGACGCACGACGGCGGCGGGCGCTTCACGTCCGTGACCCTCCGGCCCGTCGTGACGGTCGCCGACGAGGGCATGGTCGAGCGCGCCCTCGAGCTGCACGCCGAGGCGAGCAAGAAGTGCTTCATCGCGGCGTCCGTCGCCTTCCCCGTCGGGCACGAGCCCACCGTGGTGGCGGCGTCCAGAGAAGCCGACCGGGCGTGAGGCACAATGGCACGGCACGTCCGCCGCGCCGTCACCTGCGGCACGACCCCCTCCACCCCGACCGAGAGACCACCATGCGCCGCTCCCTCGCCCTCCTGGCCGTCCCCGCCCTCGTCCTGTCCCTGGCCGCCTGTGCCGGCGACGCGGGCGGCTCGACCGACGCCTCGACGCCGAGCAGCTCGGCGTCGGCGACCTCCGACGTCCCCCGGCGCGCGAGCGGCGAACCCCAGGCCCCGCAGGCCGGGTTCCCGACCGTCGAACTCGACGCCGACGGCCGTCCCACGGTGACCGTGCCCAACGCCGACGCACCGACCGAGCTGGGCGTCGAGACGCTCATCAAGGGTGACGGCGCGACGGTCCAGGCCGGTGACACCGTCACCGTCCAGTACCAGGGCGTCATCTGGAACACCGGCGAGATCTTCGACGAGAGCTGGTCGCGCGGGGCGCCCGCGACGTTCTCGACCGACCAGGTCATCACGGGCTTCGCCGACGGCATGGTCGGCCAGACCGTCGGGTCGCAGACCCTCGTGGTCATCCCGCCGGCCGACGGCTACGGCGAGTCCGGCGCCCCGCAGGCGGGCATCTCGGGCACCGACACGCTCGTCTTCGTCATCGACATCCTCGCCGTCTCCTGAGCCGGCCGCCGACGTCGACCGACGAGACCGTCCCCCGATGACGCGCACCGCGCCTCCCGTGCCCTCGGCATCCGTCCGCCGGGGTCGGTGGGTCGCCCTCGTGGCCGTGCCGGTCCTCGCGCTCGTGCTGGGCGGCTGCACCACCAGCGGTCCCGACGAGCCGGCGCCCTCGGCGAGCGGAGCGTCCGGCGACTGCCGGGCACCCGATCCCGGTGCGTCGTCCGACGCGGTCGACGTCACCGGCGACGTCGGTTCCAAGCCCGAGGTGAGCTTCGACTCCCCGCTCGAGGTCACCTCGACGCAGCGGACCACGCTCGTCGAGGGCAGCGGAGAGGTCGCCGAGCAGGGCTCGGTCGCGAACGTCCGCATCGCGGTCTACGACGCCGCGACCGGGGCCGAGGTGACGTCGGCCGGGTTCGACGAGGGGCAGCAGCCGACGCAGCTGACGGTCAGCACCGACTACTACGTGCCGGGCATCGTCGACGCGATCGCCTGTGTCGCCTCGGGCAGCCGCACGGTGACCGTCGCCTCGGCCGCCGACATGACGACCGCCACCGCCACCGAGCAGGACGCCGCGCCGTCGCCCGTCGTGATCGTGGCCGACGTCGTCTCGATCGTGCCGACGAAGGCGACCGGCGAGGCGCAGCCACCGACGGACGGGTTCCCGACCGTCGAGCTCGCCGACGACGGCCAGCCGACCGTCACGATCCCGGCCGGCACCGACCCGCCGTCCGACCTCCGGATCGAGGTGTTGAAGAAGGGCGACGGCGCCGTCGTGCCCGATCCGGCGAACGTGACCGTCCAGTACCAGGGCGTCAACTGGACGACGGGCGAGGTCTTCGACCAGAGCTGGGGCAAGGGCACGCCCACGCCGTTCTCGACCGACCAGGTCGTGCCCGGCTTCGCGAAGGCCATGATCGGTCAGACGGTGGGCTCGCAGGTCGTCGTGATCATCCCGCCGAGCGAAGGGTACGGCGACGCCGGCCAGCCGTCGGCCGGCATCGGCGGCGGCGACACCCTGGTCTTCGTCATCGACATCCTCGCCGTGGCCTGACGACGGCCCGGTCGACCGCCGTCGCCCTAGGCTGACCACATGCGTCGCATCACCATCCTCGGCTCCACCGGTTCGATCGGGGTGCAGGCCCTGGACGTCGTCCGGGCCCACCCCGACCTGTTCGAGGTCGTCGGCCTCTCGGCCGGTTCCGACCGCGACGGGCTGGCCGCGCAGGCGGCGGAGTTCGGCGTCGAGCACACCGCCCTCGGCACGGACGAGTCGGTCCAGCTCGTGCGAGACGTCCGGGCCGACGTCGTGCTGAACGGCATCACCGGGTCGGTCGGGCTGGCCCCGACGCTCGCCGCCCTCGACTCGGGTGCCTCGCTCGCCCTGGCCAACAAGGAGAGCCTCATCGTGGGGGGCGACCTCGTGAAGCGGCGGGCCGCTCCCGGGCAGATCGTGCCCGTCGACTCCGAGCACTCCGCGATAGCCCAGGCCCTCCGGTCGGGCACCACGCGCGAGGTGCGCCGACTCGTCCTGACCGCTTCGGGCGGTCCGTTCCGTGGCCGCACCCGCGACTCCCTCGCCGACGTCACACCGCGTGAGGCCCTGGCGCATCCGACCTGGGACATGGGCCTCGTGGTCACGACGAACTCGTCGACCCTCGTCAACAAGGGGCTCGAGGTCATCGAGGCGCACCTCCTCTTCGACGTCGACTACGACCACATCGACGTCACGGTCCACCCGCAGTCGATCGTCCACTCGATGGTCGAGTTCGTCGACGGCTCGACCATCGCGCAGGCCTCGCCGCCCGACATGCGGCTGCCGATCTCGCTCGGGCTCGCCTGGCCGGACCGCGTCGAGGGCGTGGGGGCCCCGCTCGACTGGACCCGCGCCTCCTCGTGGACCTTCGAGCCGCTCGACGACGAGGCGTTCCCGGCCGTCCGGCTCGCGAAGCAGGTCGGGCGGGCCGGCGGCACGTACCCGGCCGTCTTCAACGCGGCGAACGAGCAGGCCGTCCTGGCGTTCCACGCCGGCCGGGTGGGCTACCTCGACATCCTCGACGTGGTCGACGCCGTCGTCGACCGGCACGCACCGGGCGAGAGCAGCCTCGAGGGCGTGCTCGACGCCGAACGCTGGGCACGGGCCGAGGCGGACTCGCTTCTGGCCCGCTGAGCCGCCGCCCCTCAGAGCTGCTGGCCCGCTGAGCCACCGCCCCTCAGAGCTGCTGGCCCGCTGAGCCGCCGCCCCAGTTCGGGGCTCCCAGCGTCGTCATGGCGTCGGCGCGGTGGACGCCCGGCCAGGGGCGGCTACCCTTGCCCGGTGCAGACGATCCTCCTCTTCGTGCTCGGCGTCCTGGTCCTGGTCGTCGGGTTGGCCGTGTCGATCGCCCTGCACGAGGTGGGTCACCTCGTGCCGGCGAAGAAGTTCGGCGTGAAGGTCGGCCAGTACATGATCGGCTTCGGGCCGACCGTCTTCTCGCGCAAGAAGGGCGAGACCGAGTACGGGGTCAAGGCGCTGCCGCTCGGTGGCTACATCTCGATGTCGGGGATGTTCCCTCCGGGCAAGACCGGGGGAGGCGCGCGCCAATCGAGCACCGGCTTCTTCAACACCCTCGTGCAGGACGCGCGCACGGCCAGCGCCGAGACGGTGGACGAGGGCGACGAGTCGCGGACGTTCTACCGACTGCCGGTCCACAAGCGGGTGATCATCATGCTCGGCGGGCCGTTCATGAACCTGCTCATCGCGATCGCCCTGTTCGCCGTGCTGCTCTGCGGGTTCGGGGTCCAGCAGGCGAGCACGACCGTCGGCAGCGTCAGCACCTGCGTGCTGCCCGCCGGGTCGACCGAGACGAGCTGCCCGTCGGACGCGGCCGAGGCTCCCGCCTACGCCGCGGGCATGATGAACGGCGACCGGATCGTCTCGATCGACGGGACGACCGTCACCGACGGCGACCAGATCACGGGCATCCTGCAGCGGTCGCCCGGGGAGACCCTCGACGTGGTGGTCGACCGCGACGGCACGGAGCGCACGCTGCAGGTGACCCCGGCGCTGTCCGAGCGGTACGTGACGACCTCGAGCGGGGCCGTCGCGACCAACCCCGACGGCAGCTCGCAGACGCAGGAGGTCGGCTTCGTCGGCATCGGCTTCGCCTACGAGAAGGTGCGTCAGCCGGTCACGGCCGTGCTGCCCGCCGTCGGCGACAACGTCGCCCACGTGGCCGGGGTCATCGTCAGCCTGCCGCAACGTCTCGTCGGGGTGGCGCAGGCGGCCTTCGGTGGTGCCGAGCGCGACCCGAACGGGCCGGTCAGCGTCGTGGGCGTCGGCCGCATGGCGGGCGAGATCGCGAGCCTCGACACCATCCCCGTGGTCGACCGGATCAGCACGCTCGTCGGCCTGCTGGCGAGCCTCAACGTGGCGCTCTTCGTCTTCAACCTCGTGCCCCTCATGCCGCTCGACGGCGGCCACGTGGCCGGCGCGTTGATCGAGGCCGTCCGCCGCGGCTTCGCGAAGCTGTTCCGTCGACCCGACCCGGGGCCCGTCGACACCGCCAAGGCCATCCCGGTGACCTTCGCCGTCGTCATCCTGCTGGGCGGCATGACCGTGTTGCTCACGTACGCGGACATCGTCAACCCGATCGACATCTTCGGCTGACGCCGCCGCCGCCACCCGTCGGCGGCCGCCCGTCGACGGCCGGTCGCCTTCCGTCGGCCGCGCGTCGACGGTCGGTCACCCGCCGTCCAGCGCCGAGGTTTACGATGGCACCCGTGCCAGCAGTCAATCTCGGAATGCCGAAGGTCCCCGAAGTCCTCGCCCCGCGCCGCAAGACGCGGCAGATCAAGGTCGGCAAGGTGCTCGTGGGTGGCGGCGCCCCCGTCAGCGTCCAGTCGATGACCACGACCCCGACGCCCAACATCAACGCGACCCTCCAGCAGATCGCCGAGCTCACGGCCAGCGGCTGCGACATCGTGCGCGTCGCCGTGCCGAGCCGTGACGACGCCGAGGCCCTTCCGATCATCGCGAAGAAGAGCCAGATCCCGGTCATCGCCGACATCCACTTCCAGCCGAACTACGTGTACCAGGCGATCGACGCCGGCTGCGCGGCGGTCCGGGTGAACCCGGGCAACATCCGCAAGTTCGACGACCAGGTCGGCAAGATCGCCGCGGCGGCGAAGGCGGCGGGCGTGTCGATCCGCATCGGCGTCAACGCCGGTTCGCTCGAGCCGAGCATCCTGCAGAAGTACGGCAAGGCCACGCCCGAGGCGCTCGTCGAGTCCGCCGTGTGGGAGGCCTCGCTCTTCGAGGAGCACGACTTCCACGACTTCAAGATCTCGGTCAAGCACAACGACCCGATCGTCATGGTGAAGGCCTACCGTCAGCTCGCCGAGCGCGGCGACTGGCCTCTGCACCTCGGCGTCACCGAGGCCGGTCCCGAGTTCCAGGGCACGATCAAGTCGGCGACGGCGTTCGGCATCCTGCTGAGCGAGGGCATCGGCGACACGATCCGGGTCAGCCTCAGCGCGCCTCCGGCCCAAGAGGTCAAGGTGGGCCTGCAGATCCTGCAGTCGCTCAACCTGCGTGAGCGCAAGCTCGAGATCGTCAGCTGCCCCAGCTGCGGACGCGCCCAGGTCGACGTCTACAAGCTGGCGAACGACGTCACCGACGGCCTCGAGGGCATGACCGTCCCGCTGCGCGTCGCCGTCATGGGCTGCGTCGTCAACGGCCCCGGCGAGGCACGCGAGGCCGACCTCGGCGTCGCCTCGGGCAACGGCAAGGGTCAGATCTTCGTCAAGGGCGAGGTCATCAAGACCGTGCCCGAGTCCGAGATCGTCCAGACCCTCATCGACGAGGCCAACCGCCTCGCGGCCGAGATGCCCCCCGGCGAGCTCGGCTCGCCCGAGGTCGTCACCGTCTGACCCGGCTCGCCACGCCGGCGACGCGACCCCTCAGGAGGCGCGGTGCGAGACCCCTCGCACCGCGCCTCCTGCGCGTGGTCCCGTCCGTGCCCCGGGCCGGTCGAGGCGTGTGTCGTCGTGTGACGCGCCGATGTGACGCGGCCCGGGGCGTCGGCCAGCATGGACGACGCACCGCGACAGCCTCGGCCCACCACCGAGCGGTGCCCCCGCAGCGCCCCGAGAGGAACCCATGACCAGCAGTGCCCCCTTGATCGACGCCCCCAAGAAGGGCCCCGGTCGACTGATCGCCGTCATCGTCGCGGTCGTCGTCGTGCTCGCCGCCGTCGGCATCGCCATCGGCGTCACCCGCGGCGGAGGCGACGACGAGACCGTCCGCATCGGCGTCGTCGGAGCGAGCGACCCGTACTGGGCCGACTTCGTCCAGGCCGCGGCCGACGAGGGCATCACCGTCGACCTGGTCGACTACTCGGACTACGAGCAGCCGAACCCCGCCCTCGCCGACGGCGAGATCGACCTGAACCAGTTCCAGCACATCGTCTACCTCGCGCAGTACGACGTGGCCTCGGGCAACGACATCGTGCCGATCGGGTCGACGGCCATCTACCCGCTGCCGCTGTACTCGTCGAAGTACACGAAGCTGAGCGACTTCCGGCAGGGCGACACGATCGCCATCCCCGACGACTCGAGCAACCTGGCCCGCGCCCTGCTCGTCCTGCAGTCGAACGGCCTGGTCTCGCTCAAGGACGGCGGCACGATCTTCTCGGGCGTCAACGACGTAGACGAGTCGAAGTCGAAGGTCGAGGTCGCCACGGTGAGCGCCGACCTCGCCGCCACGTCGCTGCCCGACTACGCCGGCGCCATCATCAACAACGACTTCGCGACCAAGGCCGGCCTGTCCACCGACGACGTCATCGCCCAGGACGACCCGAACGACCCGTCTTCGGTGCCCTACGCCAACGTCTTCGCCGCGCGTGCAGAGGACAAGGACGACCCCACCTACGCGAAGCTCGTCCGGATCTACCAGGACACCAAGGCCGTCACCGACGGCGTCGTCGACAACTCGGGCGGCACGGCGATCATCACGAAGATCCCCGTGAGCGACCTCGTGGAGTCGTTGACCGAGACCGAGAAGCTCGTCGAACAGAACGGCTGACCCACCAGGTCGCCCACCCCGGCCCGGACCGCGCGCAGGACGACGCACGTGGTCCGGGCCTCCGCCCGTGCCGAGGAGAACGCGTGCCCGCCATCACCCTGACCGACGTCGTCAAGACGTACCCGCCCCGAGAGAAGGGCGCCGCCCCGCTGACCGCGGTCGACGGCGTGAGCCTCGAGATCGCCGAGGGCGAGATCTTCGGCATCATCGGCTACTCGGGTGCCGGCAAGAGCACCCTGGTCCGTCTCGTCAACGCCCTCGAGCCCACGACGAGCGGCCGCATCGAGATCGACGGCCGTGAGATCACGGGGCTGCGCGAGCGCGAGCTGCGCGGCGTGCGGGCCGGCATCGGCATGATCTTCCAGCAGTTCAACCTGTTCTCGTCGAAGACCGTCTGGGGCAACGTCGAGTTCCCGTTGAAGGCGGCCGGGGTGCCGAAGGCCGAGCACCAGCGACGGATCAGCGACCTGCTGCACTTCGTCGGCCTCGGCGACAAGGCGCACGCGCGTCCCGACCAGCTGTCGGGCGGCCAGAAGCAGCGCGTCGGCATCGCCCGTGCCCTCGCCACGAACCCGCGCATCCTGCTCGCGGACGAGGCCACGAGCGCACTCGACCCCGAGACGACGAGCGAGGTGCTGGCCCTGCTCAAGCGCGTCAACGCCGAGCTCGGCATCACGATCGTCGTGATCACCCACGAGATGGACGTCATCAAGTCGATCGCCGACCGGGTGGCGGTCATGGACGCCGGTCGGGTCGTCGAGACCGGCCCCACCTTCGAGGTCTTCTCCGACCCGCAGCAGGCGTCGACGAAGCGGTTCGTCTCGACGGTCATCGCAGGCACGCCCCACGGTGACGAGCTGGAGGCGCTCCGGGCCCGGCACGAGGGCACGCTCGTGTCGGTGCGCATCGCCGAGGGCGGCGTCGACCAGCGCGACGTCTTCGCCCTGCTGGCCCGTCACGGCCTGTCGTTCGAGATCGTCTTCGGGGGAGTCAACGACATCCAGGGGCGCACCTTCGGCACCCTGACCCTCGCCGTCACGGGCGACGCCGCGGCCGTGCGGGCCGCCGTCGCCGAGCTCGGCGCCACCGCGACCGAGTTGCCCCGGTCGAGCCCGGCCTCGACCCGGTCCACGACGACCGCCACGACCACGACGGAGGGACGCTGACATGGAATCCCTGATCGAACTGCAGCCGATGCTCTGGCAGGCGGCCGTCGAGACCGTGTACATCGTCGCCCTGACACTGTTCTTCGGCGGCATCGGCGGGCTGGTGCTCGGCCTGGCGCTCTACCTGACGCGGGGCGGCGCGCTGTTCGCGAACCGGGCCGTCTACGGCGTGCTCAACGTCGTCGTCAACGTGTTCCGACCCATCCCCTTCATCATCTTCCTGGCCGCGGCCCAGCCGCTGGCGAGGTTCGTGATCGGCTCGGGCAGCGGCAATCCCGCGATCATCTTCACCCTGTCGCTCGCGGCGTCGTTCGCGATCTCGCGCATCGTCGAGCAGAACCTGCTGACCGTCCAGCCGGGCGTCATCGAGGCCGCACGAGCCGCCGGTGCCGGCCCGGCCCGCATCGTCGGCACCGTGCTGCTGCCCGAGGCGCTCGGCCCGCTCGTGCTCGGCTACACCTTCATCTTCGTCGCGCTGGTCGACATGTCGGCGGTGGCCGGCTACATCGGTGGCGGCGGCCTCGGCAACTTCGCCCTGCTCTACGGTTACCGGCAGTTCGACCCGGTCGTGACCTGGGCGGCCGTGCTGCTCATCATCGTGCTGGTGCAGCTCGTGCAGTTCCTCGGCAACTGGCTCGCCCGGCGGGCGTTGCGGCGCTGACGGCGACGGGGGCGCCCGAGCCGGCGCTGTCGGGGGACTGGTTTACAGTGGGGCGGGTGACCGACACCGCCACCGCCAGCCAGTCCCCGCCGCCGGCTCCGGCCCCCGTGACGCCCGCCGAGCTCGAGCGGGCCCGGCAGATCGTCGGGTCGGTCTCGCAGGCCTTCGCGCGCAAGGTGGTGGGTCAGACCGCCCTCCGCGACACCCTGCTGGTCGCTTTGATCACGGGCGGGCACGTCCTGCTCGAGAGCGTCCCCGGGTTGGCGAAGACGACGGCCGCCCAGACCATCGCGCAGTCGATCGACGCGAGCTTCCGGCGCATCCAGTGCACTCCCGACCTGTTGCCGAGTGACATCACGGGCACCCAGATCTACGACGCCCAGAAGTCGACCTTCGTGACCCAGCTCGGTCCGGTCCACTCGAACTTCGTCCTGCTCGACGAGATCAACCGGTCGAGCGCCAAGACGCAGAGCGCCATGCTCGAGGCGATGCAAGAGCGGCAGACCACGATCGGGGGCACGGTCTACCAGCTCCCCTCACCCTTCCTCGTGCTCGCGACGCAGAACCCGATCGAGCAAGAGGGCACCTACCAACTGCCCGAGGCGCAGCTCGACCGCTTCCTGCTGAAAGAGATCCTCGACTACCCGTCGCCGGCCGAAGAGGCCGAGATCATCCGCCGCATCGAGAGCGGCGTCTACGACGAGGCCGCCGCGCCGTCGACGGGCGTCGGCCTGGGCGACGTCGTGTACCTCCAAGACCTGGCCAGGCGCGTCTACGTCGACGCGTCGATCGTCAACTACATCGTCCAGCTCATCTACGTCACGCGGCACCCGCAGCAGTACATCCCCGCGACCCTCGCCGACTACGTCGACTTCGGCGCCAGCCCCCGGGCCAGCATCGCCTTCATGCAGGCGGCGCGTGCCCTCGCCCTGCTGCACGGTCGCGACTACGTCATCCCCGAAGACGTCAAGCACCTGCGGCACTCCGTGCTGCGGCACCGCTTGATCCTCAACTACGAGGCGACCGCCGACGAGGTCGCACCCGAGACGATCATCGACGCCGTCTTCGGCGCCGTCCAGACCCCCTGACGCCGGTGGCCAGCCTGCTGTTGCGCGTGCGGACGAAGATGGGCCTCTTCGCCCATCGACGCACCATCGACCTGCTCGAGGGCGGCTACGCCTCGGTGCACCACGGTCGCAGTCACGACTTCGACGACCTCCGGGCCTACGTGCCCGGCGACGAGGTCAAGGACATCGACTGGAAGGCCACGGCTCGCCACGGCGAGCCCCTGGTCAAGCGCTACATCGCCAGCCGGCGGCAGAACCTCGTGCTCGTGATGGACACCGGACGGAACATGGCGGCGACGGCCACGAGCGGCGAGTCGAAGAAGGACATCGCACTCATGGCGGCCGGGGCGCTGGCCTACGTCGCCGCGAAGCACGGCGACGTCGTGTCGTTGGTGGCGGGCGACTCGTCCGGCACGCGTGCCCACCCCGCCGGTGCGACCGAGGCCCACCTCGAGACCCTGTTGCGCCAGGTCGACCGACGGATCGACCTCGACGCCCCGACGAGCGACCTGCCGTCGGTCCTCGAGTGGGTGACGCGCGGCGTCCGTCGGCGGTCGATGCTGCTGATCGTCACCGACGACGTGGCCGTCGACGAGCACGTCACGCGCTTGCTGCGTCGACTGCGGGCCCAGCACGAGGTCGTCTGGCTGACCATCGGCGACGCCGACCTCATGACGCGAGCCGGTCACGCCGGCGAGGTGTTCGACGTCCGCGAGACGTCCGGCCTGCCCGCGTACCTCCGCGAGAACGCCGAACTCCGACGCGAGTTCGACGACTCGTCCGTCCGCCGCGTCGGCGACACCGAGCGCGAGCTGCAGGCCCTCGGCATCAGCAGTCATCGACTCGGCAGCCAGGCCGAGGTCGTGCCGGGCCTGTTCGCCCTGATCGAGAAGCACCGCCGTGTCGGGCGCTGACGACTTCTTCGGGCCCTACCAGTACCCGCTCTGGGTGCTCTGGCTCGTCCTGGGCCTCGTCGGGCTGGCCCTGGTGGCCGCGTGGTACGTCTTCGTGTTCCGTTTCTCGGCCCGGCGGTTGCCACCCGCCCGGCGCGCGGCCCTGGCGGCGTCGCGACCGGTGCCCCTCGCCGACACGAAGGCCAAGTACCTCGCCCTGATCGACGAGGTCGAGACCGCGGCGGCCTCCGGTCGGCTGAACGACCGGGGGGTGCACTCCCGGCTCAGCCTGCTGCTGCGGTTCTTCGCCCACGAGACGAACGGCGTCGACACGCACGTGATGACCCTGGCCGACCTCCGTGAGTCGAACCTGCCCCGGCTCGCGGGTGCCGTGGAGCAGTACTACCCGCCGGCCTTCCGGCTCGGGGAGCCCGGCGACCCGGGTCGTGCCGTCGCCACCGCGAGAGACCTGGTGTCGTCATGGGGCTGATCTTCTGGTGGCTGCCGCCGGTCGCACTGGCGGTCGCGGCCCTCGCGGCCTGGCTCTACGTGAGGTGGAGGCGTCGGGACCGCGCGCGCCTCCGTCGGCTCGGCGTCCCGGTCGCGCACGGCGAGCGACTGACGGCGCTGCCCGCCTACCACCGGGTCGTGCGCCGCTACCGCGCGGCCCTGGCCGTCGTGCTCGTCGCGATGGTGGCCCTGACGGGCATCAGCGTGCTGCTCGCGGCCCGCGTGTCGAGCACCGACGTCGTCGAGCCGCAGTCGTACAAGCGCGACATCATGCTCTGCCTCGACGTCTCGGGCTCCATGACCGAGGTCGACTCGCAGATCGTCGACACGTTCTCGTCACTCGCCCAGGGACTCGACGGCGAACGGATCGGCCTCTACCTCTTCGACAGTTCGGCGGTCCAGGCGTTCCCGCTCACCGACGACTACGACTTCGTCCGTGCACAGCTCGAGCAGTACCGCGACTCGTTCGACACGATGGGCGAGAACGGCACCCGGTACTGGACGGGCACGGACCGCGGGGACGGGGCGTCCCTGATCGGCGACGGTCTGGCCTCGTGCGTGCTCGGCTTCGGCGACGACGGCGGCACGCGGCCCAAGTCGGTCGTGCTCGCCACCGACAACTACGTCAACGGCAAGGCCCTGCTGACCCTCACCGAGGCGTCCGACCTCGCGGCCGAGCGCGACGTCAGGGTGTACGCCGTCAACCCCGCCGACCACGGCACCGACGCCGTGGCCGACCAGGTCGCCGCCGAGCTCCGGACGGCGGCCGAGTCGACCGACGGCGGCTACTACGCCCTCGACGACTCGACGACCGTGCCCCAGATCGTCGACGAGATCGACGCCCGCGAGGCAGGGTTGTTCACCGGGGCCCGTCGGCTCGTGGTGACCGACCACCCGCAGGCGCTCGCGATCGCGGCGCTCGTCCTGGCGATGGGTGGGCTCGTCCTGCTCTGGCGGGTGCGGCTGTGATCGCCCGGGCGGTGGTGTTCCAGCCCGTCCTGCCCTGGTGGCTGCTGATCGTGGCCGCGGTCGCGCTGCTGGGCTTCACCGGATGGCGCGTGGTCGCCGAACGACGACGCCGACGTGCCCTGCTCACGTGGGTGCGCCGCCTGGTGATCGTGGCCCTGCTGCTGGTGGTGGCCGTCCGGCCGAGCCTGCCCGGCGGTTCGGCCCAGGCGTCCGTCGCGCAGCTCAACGTCTTCTTCGTCGTCGACACCACCTCGAGCATCGCGGCCGAGGACTGGGGCGACGGCCGGCGGCGTCTCGACGGCGTCCGGTCGGACATCGCCGAGATCGCCTCGCAGCTGGCCGGTGCCCGGTTCTCGTTGCTCTCGTTCGACAGCACGGCCGTGCTGAGGACGCCTTTGACCGACGACGCCTCGGCCGTGGTGGCCGCCGCGGACGCCATGAACCAAGAAGTCACCTACTACTCGAGCGGCAGCTCGATCAGCGAGGCGAACGACCTGCTCGCCGAGCGGCTGACCGAGGCCCGGCAGAGTGCGCCCGAGCGGGCGAACGTCGTCTACTACTTCGGCGACGGTGAGCAGACCAGCGGCACCGAGCCCGAGAGCTTCGCGGCATCGGCCGGCGACGTCGACGGCGGGGCGGTCTTCGGCTACGGCACCGAGCAAGGGGGCAAGATGCGCGTGTTCGACGGCTACGGAGACGAGTACTCGACGAAGGAGTACATCCAGGACCGCACGCAGCCGGGCGACCCCGACGCGATCTCGGTCATCGACGAGGACGCCCTGCGGCGCATCGCGGACCAACTGGGCGTGCCGTACGTCCACCGCACGGCGGGCACGTCCGTCGACTCGGCGGTCGCGGACGCCCGCGACGGCGCCGTCGCCTCCGACGAGGGCCGGGCGGACAGCCTGACCGACCTCTACTGGATCGCGGCGATCCCGGCGTTCCTGCTGCTGCTGCTCGACGTCGCCCTGGTCACCCGGGCGCTGGGCGAGGTCCGGCCGCCCCGTCCGCCACGCCCCGAGCGCCGGCGTGCCTCGGCACCGGTCGTCGGCGACCGCCGACCCGAGAGAGGGGTGCGACCGTGACCGACACCCTCGTCCCCCCGCCCGTCGACGAGGTCCGCCGGGCTCACGAAGCCGAGGCCGGGCCCGACGTCGAGCAGTACCGGAGGCGCCTCCGTCGTCGTCTGCTGCTCGGGTCGGCTCCCGTCGTCGTGGTCGTCCTGCTCGTGGCGGTGAAGCTGCTCAGCCTGCCCGCCTTCGCCGCCCTGACGCAGTGGTCCTACGGCGACCGCGAGTTCGAGCGCAGTGCGTCCCTCTCCGAGCCGTTGGGTGTGGCCAACGTCATCGAGCCGTGGGTGCACCACTTCGACCGCGGCACGGCCTACGCGCAGATCGGCGTGCTCGACGTCGCTCGTGGCGAGTTCGTCACGGCCCTCGACCTGGCCCCCGACGACGCGACGATCTCGTGCGTCATCAGGGTGAACCTCGTGCTCACGATCGAGGCCCAGGGCGACGCGGCGCTGCTCGAGCTGCGGTACGCCGACGCCGAGGCCTTGTACGACCTCGGTCGGAAGACCGTCGACGAGGCGCCGGAGGGTTGCTTCCAGCCCCCGGAGGACCCCCAGCAGCCCGACACCTCCCAACCGCTCGACGACGCCCAGCAGCGGCTCGACGAGAAGGGGGAGCAGGCCCAGGGCGGTCAGGGTGACGAGCAGCAGCCGGGCGGCGACGGCAGCGACCCCGGTGCCGGGGGAGACCAGCCCGGCGAGGGCGAGGGGCAGGCCCCGTCAGACGACCCGCTCGACCAGCTGCAGCAGCAGGGTGAGCAGAGCCAGCGGCAACAGCAGCAGGACACCGATCGCGACCGGTACTACGAACAGAACCCCGGCGACTACGACGGCAAGCCGTGGTGAGCCGGGCGCGCCCCTAAGCTGGACGGGTGTCCACACGTCTCTCCCAGCTTTTCGTCCGCACCCTCCGAGAAGACCCCTCCGACGCCGAGGTGACCAGCCACCGGCTGCTCGTCCGTGCCGGGTACATCCGTCGCCAGGCGCCGGGCGTCTTCGCCTGGCTGCCGCTCGGCCTGCGCGTCAAGGCCAAGATCGAGGCCGTCATCCGCGACGAGATGCAGGCTGCGGGCGCTCAAGAGGTGCACTTCCCCGCGTTGCTCCCGCGTGAGCCGTACGAGGCCACCGGTCGCTGGACGGAGTACGGCGACGGCATGTTCCGCCTGAAGGACCGCAAGGACGCCGACTACCTGCTGGCCCCCACGCACGAGGAGGCGTTCACGCTGCTGGTGAAGGACCTCTACTCGTCGTACAAGGACCTGCCCCTGACGCTCTTCCAGATCCAGGACAAGTACCGCGACGAGGCCCGCCCCCGGGCCGGCCTGTTGCGCGGTCGCGAGTTCACCATGAAGGACGCCTACTCGTTCGACGCCTCCGACGCCGGCCTCGACGAGAGCTACCAGAAGCAGCGCGACGCCTACGAGCGCATCTTCACGCGCCTCGGTCTCGAGTACGTCATCGTCAAGGCCGACGCCGGGGCCATGGGCGGCTCGCGCAGCGAGGAGTTCCTGCACCCCACCGCCATCGGCGAGGACACCTTCGTCCGGTCGGCCGGCGGCTACACGGCCAACGTCGAGGCCTTCACGACGATCGTGCCCGAGGCCGTCCCGCTCGAGGGCCTCGCCCCCTCGCGCCGCCTCGCGCCCGCCGACACCCCGACCATCGACTCGTTGGTCGCGCAGCTCCAGGCGCACGAGCCCCGAGAAGGCGCTCCGTGGACGGCCGCCGACACGTTGAAGAACGTCGTCGTGGCGCTCACCCACCTCGACGGCACCCGCGAGCTCGTGGTCGTGGGACTGCCCGGCGACCGTGAGGTCGACATGAAGCGCCTCGAGGTCGCCTTCGCCCCGGCCGAGGTCGAGGCCGCCGGCGACGCGGACTTCGCGAAGAACCCCGTGCTCGTGCGCGGTTACCTCGGCCCGCAGGTGCTCGGCGGCGAGTCCGACTCGGGCATCCGCTACTTCGTCGACCCCCGCGTGGTCGAGGGCTCGGCCTGGGTCACCGGGGCGAACGAGCAGGGCGTCCACGTGGCCGACCTCGTCATGGGTCGGGACTTCACCGCCGACGGCACGATCGAGGCCGCCCAGGTCCGCGAGGGCGACCCCGCGCCCGACGGGTCCGGTCCTATCGAGACGGCCCGCGGCATGGAGATCGGCCACGTCTTCCAGCTCGGCCGCAAGTACGCCGAGGCCCTCGGCCTCAAGGTGCTCGACGAGAACGGCAAGCAGGTCACGGTGACGATGGGCTCGTACGGCATCGGGGTCACGCGCATCCTGGCGGTCATCGCCGAGGCGAACAACGACGACAAGGGCCTGGTCTGGCCCGCCAACGTCGCCCCCTTCGACGTCCACGTCGTCGCCACCGGCAAGGACCCCGTCGTCTACGAGGTCGCCGAGAAGCTGACGGCCGACCTCGAGGCCCACCGTCTCGACGTGCTCTACGACGACCGCCCCAAGGTCTCGCCGGGCGTGAAGTTCGGCGACGCCGAGCTCCTCGGCGTGCCGCGGATCGTCGTCGTCGGCCGGTCGGCCGGCGAGGGCGTCGTCGAGCTCTGGGACCGCCGCACGGGTGAACGCACGCCCGTGCCGGTCGCCGAGGCCGTCGCGACCCTCACGGCTCCGCGGGAGTCCTGACCGCCGGTGCCGCGCCTCCTCGGCCCGACCTCGTCGACACCGCAGGAGGCGCGGCACCGACCCCGCGGACGGTCCGCCGGGCACCCCGCTCTCGGGTACCGTAGAGGGATGCTGCGCGCGCCATCGTGCGTGCAGCCTGCAGATCTGAATAGTGGAGGCCCTCAGTGGACATCGACCTGAGCGTGCTGCGTCTCATGGAGCGCGAGCGTGAAATCCCCTTCGACGAACTCGTGCGCATCATCGAGCAGGCCATCCTCACGGCCTACCTCAAGCACACGAACCAGCCCGAGAGCCGCATCCCGGCTGCTCGCGTCGAACTCGACCGCAAGACCGGTCACGTCTCCGTCTACGCCATCGAGCGTGACGACGAGGGCGAGGTCGTGGGCGAGTCCGTCGACAGCCCGAGCGACTTCGGTCGCATCGCGGCCTTCGCCGCCAAGCAGGTCATCAACCAGCGCCTCCGTGACATCGGCGACGACAAGGTGCTCGGCCAGTTCAAGGGCCGAGAGGGCGACATCGTCGCCGGCGTCATCCAGCAGGGTCCCAACCCCCGCATGATCCACGTCGACCTCGGCACGGTCGAGGCGATCCTGCCCCCCGAAGAGCAGGTGCCGGGCGAGAAGTACGCCCACGGTTCGCGCATCCGCGTGTACGTCACCGGCGTCAGCAAGGGCACTAAGGGGCCGCAGATCACCGTGTCGCGGACCCACCCCTCGCTCGTGCGCAAGCTGTTCGCGCTCGAGGTGCCCGAGATCGCCAGCGGCGTCGTCGAGATCGTCTCGCTGGCCCGTGAGGCCGGCCACCGAACCAAGATGGCCGTCCGCGCGACCGAGCCCGGCGTCAACGCCAAGGGCGCGTGCATCGGCGAGATGGGTCAGCGCGTCCGTGCCGTCACCACCGAGCTGAACGACGAGAAGATCGACATCGTCGACTACTCGAGCGACCTGCCGACCTTCGTGGCGAGTGCCCTGTCGCCGGCTAAGGTCTCGTCGGCGTTCGTCATCGACGCGTCGACCAAGGCCGTCCGGGCCCTCGTGCCCGACTACCAGCTCTCGCTCGCGATCGGCAAGGAGGGGCAGAACGCCCGCCTCGCGGCGAAGCTCACGGGCGCCCGCATCGACATCCAGCCCGACAGCATCCTCGAAGACGACTAGGCGGACGTCGACCCGCACGCCGGGTCGACGCCACCGTCACGGGGGCGGGCGGCGCACCGCGCCGTTCGCCCCCGGCGTCTCCCGTCCGACGACCCGAGGGGGTAAGGTGGAACCCGTTAGAACGTGCATCGGTACTCGAGCGCGCGCTCCGCGATCCGCATTCGTGCGGATCGTCGCCCAGAACGGACGTCTCGTGGTCGACCCGACCGCGACCCTTCCCGGGCGGGGCGCGTGGTTGACGCCGTCGATCGACGCGTTCGAGTCGGCACTGAAGCGCAGGGCTTTCCGCCGTGCACTCCGCCTCGACTCCGAACCCGACGCCGACGAGCTCCGCGCCTACCTCACGCGGATCGTTCCGGCACGACCCATCGCCACGACAGAACAGGCTGAACGGCACATGGACAACTGATGAGCAACCACCAATGAGCGGCTCGAAATGAGACCCGTCCAGAACTGAAGGCTCTTCCCGTCTCGGGAAGGGCCCGAGACAGGAGAACTGTGGCTAAACCACGCGTACACGAGATCGCCAGCGAGCTGGGGATCGACAGCAAGACCGCACTAGAGAAGCTCAAAGAGATGGGCGAGTTCGTCAAGGGACCGTCGTCCAGCGTCGAGCCTCCCGTCGCCCGCAAGCTGCGTCAGGCCTTCGCCGGCGCGGCGAAGCCCTCGACGCCCGCCGCCGCCGCCCCGTCGGCCGGCGCGGCCTCGAAGCCCGCGACCTCGGCACCCAAGCCCGGCGGCCCGCGTCCTGCCGCCCCCAAACCCCCCGTGGCCGAGCCGGTCCCGGCCCCCGTGGCCGACGCCGAACCCGACGTCGACGCGACGCCCGCCCCCGTCGCCCCCCTGACGGTCGCCGAGCGCCAGGCCCAGGCCGAGGCGCAGCGCGCCGCCGCCGCCGCAGCCGCGGCGGAGGGCGCGACGGCTCCGGCCGCCGACGCCGTCAAGCCCGGAGCCGCCGGACCCAAGCCCGGCGGCCCTCGTCCCGGTGCCCCGCGCCCCGGCAACAACCCGTTCGCCAGCAACCAGGGCATGGGTCGCCCGAGCGCGCCCCGTCCCGGTGGTTCGGGTGCGGCCAGCAGCATGCCCCGCCCCGGCGGCGCCGCGGGCCCGCGTCCGCAGGCCCCTCGTCCCGGTGCTCCCCGTCCGGGCGCGCCGCGTCCCGGCGTCGGTGCCGGTCCCCGCCCCAACGGCTTCGGGCAGCGTCCCGCCGGTGGCGGTGCCGGTCGTCCCGGTGGTGCCGGTGGTGGCTTCCAGCGTCCCGGCGGCGGTGCTCCCGGCGCGGCCGGCGGCTTCCGTCCCGGTTTCAGCGGCCCCCGCCCCTCCGGTGGTGGCGGTCGTGGCCGTGGTCCCGGCGGTGGTACCGCCGGTGCGTTCGGTCGCGGTGGCGGCAAGAGCAAGGCACGCAAGTCGAAGCGGACGAAGAGGGCCGAGTTCGAGATGCGGTCGGCCCCGTCGCTGGGTGGCGTCAGCGTCCCCCGCGGCGACGGCAACACGGTCGTCCGCCTGCGTCGCGGTGCGTCCATCAGCGACTTCGCCGACAAGATCGACGCCAGCCCCGGCAACCTGGTGACCGTGCTCTTCCACCTCGGTGAGATGGCCACGGCGACCGAGTCGCTCGACGAGGCCACCTTCGAGGTCCTCGGTGAGGAGCTCGGCTACAAGATCCAGGTCGTCTCGCCCGAGGACGAGGACAAAGAGCTGCTCGAGGGCTTCGACATCGACCTCGAGCAGGAGCTCGAGGACGAGGACGAGTCCGTCCTGCAGATCCGTCCCCCGGTCGTCACGGTCATGGGCCACGTCGACCACGGAAAGACGCGACTGCTCGACGCGATCCGCAACGCCAACGTGGTCGCCGGCGAGGCCGGTGGCATCACGCAGCACATCGGTGCCTACCAGGTGTGGGCCCCGCACGAGGGTGTCGAGCGCGCCATCACGTTCATCGACACCCCCGGTCACGAGGCGTTCACCGCCATGCGTGCCCGTGGTGCCCAGGTGACCGACATCGCCATCCTCGTGGTCGCGGCCGACGACGGCATCATGCCGCAGACGGTCGAGGCGTTGAACCACGCCCAGGCGGCGAACGTGCCGATCGTGGTCGCGGTCAACAAGATCGACAAAGAGGGTGCGAACCCGGCCAAGGTGCGTCAGCAGCTCACCGAGTACGGCCTCGTCGCCGAGGAGTACGGCGGAGACGTCATGTTCGTCGACGTGTCGGCTCGTGACAACAAGAACATCGACGCGTTGCTCGAAGCCGTGCTGCTCACGGCCGACGCCGGGCTCGACCTCCGGGCGAACCCCGACAAGAGCGCTCGTGGCGTCGCCATCGAGGCCCGCCTCGACAAGGGTCGCGGTGCCGTCGCCACGGTGCTGATCCAGTCGGGAACGCTGCGTGTCGGTGACGCCATCGTCGCCGGGACGGCCTACGGCCGCGTGCGGGCGATGGTCGACGAGAACGGCGACTCGGTCGACGAGGCCTACCCGAGCCGTCCCGTGCTCGTGCAGGGCCTGTCGAGCGTCCCCCGGGCCGGCGACACCTTCCTCGTCACCGAGGAGGACCGCACGGCACGACAGATCGCCGAGAAGCGCGAAGCCGTCGAGCGCAACGCCTCGCTGGCCAAGGCCCGCAAGCGCATCTCGCTCGAGGACTTCACCCGTGCACTCGAAGAGGGCAAGGTCGAGGCGCTCAACCTCATCATCAAGGGTGACGTCTCGGGTGCCGTCGAGGCCCTCGAGGAGTCGTTGCTCAAGATCGAGGTGGACGACAGCGTGCAGCTGCGCATCATCCACCGCGGCGTGGGTGCGGTCACCGAGAGCGACGTCAACCTGGCGACGGTCGACAACGCGATCATCATCGGGTTCAACGTCCGTCCTGACACGAAGGCGCGCGAACGCGCGGCTCGTGAGGGTGTCGACATCCGCTTCTACTCGGTCATCTACGCGGCCCTCGAAGACATCGAGAACTCGCTCACGGGCATGCTCAAGCCCGAGTTCGAGGAGAAGCAGTCCGGTGTCGCCGAGATCCGCGAGATCTTCCGCTCGTCGAAGGTCGGCAACATCGCCGGTGTCATCGTCCGGTCCGGCACGATCACGCGCAACGCGCGTGCCCGGGTCATCCGTGACGGCGTCGTGGTCGGCGACAACCTGGCGATCGACTCGCTGCGTCGCTTCAAGGACGACGTCACCGAGGTGCGGACGGACTTCGAGGCCGGCATCGGCCTCGGCAAGTTCAACGACATCCAGATCGGCGACGAGATCGAGACCATCGAGATGGTCGAGAAGCCGCGGGGCTGACCCCGGCGTCATCGCAGCACACGAGGCCCCGCTCCGACTACGGTCGGGGCGGGGCCTCACCCCTCTCGTCACGACGGCGAGCGGCACGAACAGGAGTGAACAATGGTTGACGCGCAACGCGCCCGCAAGATGGCCGACCGCATCCACGAGATCGTCGCACGGCGTCTCGAACGCGGCATCAAGGACCCCCGTCTCGGGTTCGTGACGATCACCGACGTCAAGGTGACCGGCGACCTGCAGCACGCCTCGATCTTCTACACGGTCTACGGCACCGACGACGAGCGTCGCGACACCGGGGCGGCCCTCAAGTCGGCCACCGGGATGCTGCGCAGCGAGGTCGGCAAGAACATCACGGCCCGACTCACCCCGAGCCTCGAGTTCATCCTCGACGCGCTCCCCGAGAACGCCGCGTCGATCGACCGTCTGCTGCAGGAGGCCCGTCAGCGCGACCACGAGAGCCAGACCATGGCCTCGTCGGCGGAGTACGCGGGCGACGCCGACCCGTACGTCAAGCCCCGCGACCTCGACGCGGACGACGATCTCGACGACGAAGACGACGACCTCGACGACGACCTCGCCCTGGACGACGAACTCGGCGCCCCGGCCGCGGGCGACTCGACCGAGCCCGACGGTTCGACCCGCTAGCGGTCACCGCCGCAGCGACGCACGGCCCGCGTCAGTCGGGCAGTCGATAGCCCTCGTCGGGTGACCCGGTGACCAGACCGTCACGGATCAGTCCGGCGAGGGCTCTCGTGCGTTGCTCGTCGTCCGGCCAGACGCGGTCGACCTCGGCCGCCGTGACGGGCACGTCGCTGGCCCGCAGCTCGGCCAGGACGAGGCCCCGCACCTGACGGTCCGAGCCCTCGAACCGGGCCTGGGTCCGGAGGCGCGGGCCGGTGTGCTCGGGACGGCCGGCCAGCACCCACGCACACTGCGCGACCAGCGGGCAGGCCTCGCACCGAGGCGACCGCGCCGTGCAGACGAGCGCACCCAACTCCATGACGCCCGCGTTGGTGACCCGCGCCTCCTCGTCGTCGTCCGGCAGCTGGGACTCCATGAGGGGCAGGTCGCGAGACGCCTTCGGCGCCCACGGTTCGGCGAGGCCCTCGACGGCGCGCGCGAGGACGCGACGGACGTTGGTGTCGACGACCGGGTGGCGGTGGCCGTAGGCGAAGACGGCGACGGCTCGGGAGGTGTAGTCGCCGATGCCGGGCAGGGCCAGCAGCGAGGGGACGTCCTCGGGGACGACGCCGCCGTGCCGCTCGGTGATGGCCACGGCCGCGGCGTGCAGGGCGAGGGCGCGGCGCGGGTAGCCGAGGCGTTCCCAGGCCCGCACCGCCTCCGACGCCGGAGACGCCGCGAGGTCGCGTGGCGTGGGCCAGCGCTCGAGCCACCGTTCGAGGCGCGGGACGACGCGGGCCACCGGCGTCTGCTGCAGCATGATCTCGCTGACGAGGGTGCCCCAGACCGTGAAGCCGGGACGTCGCCACGGCAGGTCTCGACCGTTCTCGCGGAACCAGGCGTTCACGGCGGGGGAGATGCTCACCGTACGAGCCTACGGCGCGTCGACGGCGTGCCCGACGCCGTGCCCGGCGTCGTGACGGCGGGCGGGCGTACGGTGGCGGCATGACCACCCGATGGGCCCCCGCCAAGAAAGACACGCTGCGCGAACTCGCGACCGAGATCGTCCACAACTACGGTCGCGGTCGCGTGCTCGTCGCGATCGACAGCGACGGAGGCGCGGGTGCGGCCGGTCTCGCCGACGACCTCCTCGAGGCCTTCGGCGAACAGGGCCACGCCGCCTTCCGCGCCTCGCTCGACGGCTTCGAGAAGCGGGCCGAGGGAGCGCCTCGCGACTCGGCCCCCGTCCTCGACGAGAGCCTGTTCCGCCGCGTGCTGGTCGAGCCGTTCCGGCTCGGCGGCAGCACGGGCTGGGTCGAGCGGGCCTGGGACGCCGACGCCGACCGCGCCGTCGAACCGGCCTGGGTCACCGGCCCGGCCGACGCCGTCCTGCTCGTCGACGGCACCGACCTGGCACGTCCCGGCCTCGCCGGGCTCTGGCACTACCGCGTCTGGGTGACCGCCGACGACTCCCGTCTCGACGCCCGGGCCAAGGCCTCGGCCGTCGTCGACAACTCCGACCCCGACCACCCTCGCCGACGCTTCGACGACGCGTGCTGAGCGCGTCCCCGGCAGCGTCCCGGTCCGGCTGCGCTAACGTCGTCGGGTGAACAGCGGCATCCTCCTCGTCGACAAGCCGCAGGGCATCACCAGCCACGACGTCGTCTCGCGGGTGCGCAAGGCAGCCGGCACGCGCAAGGTCGGCCACGCCGGCACCCTCGATCCGCTCGCCACGGGGCTGCTCGTGCTCGGCCTGAACTCGTCGACGCGCCTCCTGACCTTCCTCGTCGGCCTCGACAAGGGCTACGACGCGACCATCCGGCTGGGCGTCTCGACCACCAGCGACGACAGCGACGGCGAGGTCGTCGCGACCACGTCGGCGGCCGGCGTCGCCGACGAGGCGGTCGACGCGGGCGTCCGGCGGCTCACCGGTCCGATCAGCCAGGTGCCGACCACGGTCAGCGCCATCAAGGTCGATGGCCGTCGGGCCTACGACCTCGCCCGGGCCGGGGTCGAGGTCGAACTGAAGGCGCGCGACGTCACCGTCTCCGACTTCACCGTCCTCGACCGCCGTGACGCCGTCGTCGACGGCGTCACCGTCCGCGACCTCGACGTGCGCGTCTCGTGCTCGTCGGGCACCTACGTCCGGGCGCTCGCCCGAGACCTCGGCGCCGACCTCGGCGTCGGCGGGCACCTCACCGCGCTGCGGCGGACGCGGGTCGGGCCGTTCGAGGTGACCCGCGCCTCCGTCCTCGAGGGCATCGACGTCGCCCCGGCCCTGCTGCCGCCGGTCGACGTGGCCGCGTCGCTGTTCCCGGTGTGGACGATGTCCGCCGCCGAGGCCGTCGACCTGGGGCACGGCAAGCGGGTCGCCGTCGACCTGGCCGACACTCCGGGGCCCGTCGCCGCCGTGACCCCGTCGGGGCTGCTCGCCGGGCTCGTCTCGGTCCGGGGCGGCGCCGCCAAGCCCATCGTGAACTTCCCGACCGACGAGGTGCAGGCATGATCGAGTGGTTCACCTGGGTGCAGGTCGTCGTGGCCGTCGTGGCCGGCCTCGTCTGCGTGGTCGCCTGCTTCATGAAGCGCCAGCCCGACGACATCACCGTCGGCACGGGGGCCGTCGTCCTCGTGCTGCTGCTCGCCCAGCTCGTCGTCGCCGTCGTGGCACCCTTCGTCGGCAACGCCCCCACGGGCAACCTCGTCGAGTTCTACATCTACCTCGTCTCGGCCATCCTGCTGCCGCCGCTCGCCACCGTCTGGGCGCTCGTCGACCGCACGCGCTGGAGCAACCTCGTGCTGGCGACGTCGTCGTTCGCCGTCGCCGTGATGGTCTACCGGATGTTCCAGATCTGGACCGTCCAGGGCCTCTGACGCACCCGGTCGGCGGCGGGCCCGCCGGAGTCCTATCCTTGACGGGATGGTCACTCAGAAGTCAACGCGCGCGGTCGGCCTCGGCCGGGTCCTCATCGCCGTGTACGCCCTCCTCGCCCTCGCCGCCACCGGTCGATCGGTCTTCCAGATCTCGACGCAGTTCGGCGAGGCGCCCCTGGCCTACACGTTGAGCGCGCTGTCGGCCGTCGTCTACATCGTCGCCACCGTCGCCCTGATCGGCCGCGGTCAGGGCTGGTACGCGGTGGCCTGGGCGACCATCAGCTTCGAGCTGGCGGGCGTCCTCATCATCGGGCTCGTGACCGTGCTCGACCCCGAGCTCTTCCCGCACGACACGGTCTGGTCGTTCTTCGGCCGCGGCTACGGCTTCGTCCCGCTCGTGCTGCCCGTCCTGGGCATCCTGTGGCTGCGCCGACAGGGGCGACTCACGGCGTCCGGCCGCGGCGGCGCGGCCGGCGGCGACGTGGTGGGCGACGGCGACGTGGCCGCGGGTGGCGCCTCGTCCGCGACCGACGCGGGCACGACGAGGTAGCGCGCGTGCAGTTCTACGACCGGGTCGGTGACGTGCCGGCCGACTTCGGGCCGAGCGCCGTCACCATCGGCAAGTTCGACGGCGTGCACGTCGGGCACCGTGCCGTCATCGACATGCTCGAGGGGGTGGCCCGCGACGAGGGGCTCGTCTCGACCGTCGTCACCTTCGACCGGCACCCGCTCGCGGTCCTGCGACCCGACTCGGTGCCGGCCGCCCTGGTGAGCAACCGGCAGAAACGCGAGCTGCTCGACACGGCGGGCGTGGCCGCCACCTTGATGCTCACCTTCGACGCCGAGCTGCGAGCCCTCAGCCCCGACGACTTCGTCGACCGCATCCTGGTCGGTGCGCTGCACGCGCGCGTCGTGTTCGTCGGCGACGACTTCCGGTTCGGGGTGCGCGGCAGCGGCACCGTCGACACCCTGCGCGAGCTCGGGGCCTCGCGGGGCTTCCGGGTCGTCTCGATCGACGACGTGCGGCCGAGCGGGGGTCGCCGGGCGTCCTCGACCTGGATCCGCGAGCTCATGGACGCCGGCGACGTCCGCGAGGCCGGGGTGCTGCTCGGCCGCGAGCCGTCGGTGCGCGGCGTCGTGGTGCACGGCGAGCAGCGCGGCCGCGAGCTGGGCTTCCCGACGGCGAACCTGGCTCCGCACAGCGAGGGCTTCGTCCCGGCCGACGGCGTCTACGCCGCCTGGGTGCTGGTGGGCGACACGCGGTACCCGGCTGCCGTGTCGGTCGGCAACAACCCGACCTTCGAGGGGGTGCCGGCCAAGCAGGTCGAGGCGCACCTGCTCGACGTATCGATCGACCTCTACGACCGAGAGGTGACCGTCGACTTCGTCGACTGGGTGCGGGGCAACGTCCGATTCGACGGCCTCGACGCACTGATCGAGCACATCAGGGCCGACGTCGTCCGCACCCGCGAGATCTTGGGACTGCCGACCGCCTGAGCGTCGGGGGGGTGCCCGGTCGGCCGCGTCGAGTGGACGGTGCCGACGCGATCGCCCCGACCGGACCGCCCCGAGGAGGCGCGCGACGCGTCACCGACGCACGCCGTGCCTCCCGGGGGCGTCAGTACGACGTCGTGTCGTCGCCCGCGCCCGAGGCCCGGCCCGTCTCGAGGCGGTGCGCCAGGTCGGCGAGGATCGTGCCGCTGGCGCTCGTGCCGAAGCGCGTGACGCCGAGGTCGAGCATCTCGAGCACCGTGTCGAGGCCGCGGACGCCACCGGACGCCTTGACCTGGACCCGGTCGGACACGGCGTCGCGCATGAGGCGGAGGTGGGGGAGCGTGGCCCCTCCGCCGGCGAAGCCGGTCGAGGTCTTGACGAAGGCGGCGCCGGCTCGTTCGGCGGCCTTCGAGCCGGCCACGATCTGCTCGTCGTCGAGGTGGGCCGTCTCGAGGATGACCTTGACGAGCGTGTCGCCCGCCGCCTCGACGACGCCGCGCACGTCGGCCTCGACCTCGTCGGTCATGCCGCTGCGCAGCCAACCGATGTTGACGACCATGTCGAGCTCGGCGGCCCCGTCGGCGATCGCCTGACGCGACTCGGCGGCCTTCGCGGCGGTCGAGGTCGTGCCGTGGGGGAACCCGATGACGGTGCCGACGAGGACGCCGGTGCCCTCGAGTCGCTCGACGGAGTGCGCGACGTCGGAAGGACGGACGCACACGCTGAAGACGTGGTTGGCGGCGGCGTCGTCGAGGGCGGCGTCGACCTCGGCCCGCGTGAGTTCGGGCTTGAGGATCGCGTGGTCGATCATGCCGGCGACGGCGGACACGGTGGGGAGCTGCTGGGTAGTCATGATGGGGTCCAGCGTAGCTTGGGCCCATGTCAGCGAACACTCCCGACGACCCCTCGCCGAGCACGCCCGTCACGAGCGACACCGACCACGCCGTGGCCTCACGGCGTGTGCTCGTGACCGGGGCCACCGGGTACATCGGCGGTCGGCTCACCCCACGCCTGGTCGCCGCCGGTGCGGACGTCCGGGTGCTGGTGCGGTCGCCCGAGAAGCTGCGCGACGTGCCGTGGTCGGGCGACGTCGAGGTCGTCCAGGGCGACCTGACCGACCCCGCGACGGTGCGTCCCGCGATGGCGGGCGTCGACGTCGTCTACTACCTGGCCCACGCGATGGGCGGCAAGGGCGACTTCGGGCGCGCCGAGGCCGACGCGGCCCACACCGTCGCCGACGCCGCGCGCGAGGCCGGGGTGCGCCGCATCGTGTACCTCGGCGGGTTGCACCCCGAGGGAGAGCTGTCGAAGCACCTGCAGTCGCGCAAGGACGTCGGCGACGTGCTGCTCGCGAGCGGCGTGCCGACGGTGGCGCTGCAGGCCGGCGTGGTGATCGGCTCGGGCAGCGCCTCGTTCGAGATGGTCCGGCACCTCACCGACGTGCTGCCCTACATGCCGGCGCCGAAGTGGGTGCGCAACTTCATCCAGCCCATCGCGGTGCGCGACGTGCTGCACTACCTGCTGGGCGCCGCCGACGTGCCCGACGACGTCAACCGCACCTTCGACATAGGCGGGCCCGACGTGCTGCGCTACGGCCAGATGATGAACGGCTACGCCCTCGAGGCCGGCCTCAAGCAGCGCCCGATCGCCTCGCTGCCCGTCTTCACGCCGTGGCTGGCCTCGCAGTGGGTCAACCTCGTCACCCCGGTGCCCCGAGCCCTCGCCGTGCCGATCATCGCGTCGCTGCAGTACGACTGCGTCGTCCACGAGCACGACATCGACGCCGTCGTGCCGCCGCCCGCCGAGGGTCTGCTGCCGTACCGGCGCGCCGTGCGCCTCGCCCTGCAGAAGGAGCACGACGGCGACGTCGAGACGAGCTGGCAGGACTCCTCGGTCTCGGGCGCCCCGAGCGACCTGCTGCCGAGCGACCCCGACTGGTCCGGCCACACGGTCTACACCGACGACCGCCGGACCGACACGGACGCGCCCCCCGCCGAGCTCTGGAAGGTCCTGGAGGGCATCGGCGGGGAGAACGGCTGGTACTCGTTCCCGTTGGCCTGGTCGGCCCGCGGCTGGATGGACCGGCTCGTCGGGGGAGTCGGCCTGCGCCGCGGCCGCCGGAGCGCGACGAGCCTCCGCGTCGGCGACGCGCTCGACTGGTGGCGCGTCGAGAAGCTCGAACGGGGTCACCTGCTGCGGCTGCGGGCCGAGATGAAGGTGCCGGGAGGCGCGTGGCTCGAACTCACGGTCGACCCGCGTCCCGGGGGCGGCTCGCACTACCGCCAGCGCGCCGTCTTCTTCCCCCACGGGCTCGGCGGCCGGCTCTACTGGTTCGCCATCCTGCCGTTCCACGGCGTCATCTTCTCGGGCATGCTGCGATGCATCACGGCGACGGCCGAGCGCGAGGCCGCCCGGGCCGGGGCCGCTCGGGCCGCCGACCGACGCGCGGACGGTGCCGCGGCCGCGTCGACGACCGACGCGACGGCCGCGGCATGAGCGACCCGCGCCTCCTCGTCCTGTCGGCGGCGCCGTCGCCGCTCTACCCGGCGGGCGACGCGGCCATGTCGCCGGTGCCGCTCTGGCTCGGCGTGCTCTTCGGCGTGCTCGTGGTCGTGTCGTCGTTCGTCGTGCTGCTGCCGCGGGTCCGACGGGCCCTGGATCGCGTGTGGTCCAAGCGCCCGCGGCGCTTCCGGCAGTGAGCCCTCGCGCGCCGGTTCGCCGCTTCCCAGCGGGTGATGGCACGATGGACGCACTTCAGCAGACCACCAGGAGGTCGTGATGACACACCGAGAGACCGTCGCGTTCGTCGGCGACAGCTTGACCGAGAGCGGCGACTGGGCGGCCTGGCTGCCCGACGAACAGGTCGTCAACCTGGGCGTGGGCGGCGACACGGTCGCCGGCCTGACCGAGAGGCTCCACGACGTCGTGGACGCGAACCCGGACTCGGTGGTGCTGATGATCGGCACCAACGACTTCACCGCCCGCCGGTCGGTCGAACAGGTCGTCCGCGGCATCGAGAACCTCATGGTCGCCATGCGACGCGAGTTGCCGGGCACCCGGCTGCTGCTGCAGTCGATCGCCCCGCGGGGCGCCGAGTTCGCTCCCCGCCTCAAGGACGCCAACCGGCACCTGCGGCAGTTCTCGTCGACGGTGCGGGCGCAGTGGCTCGACCTGTGGCCGGCCCTGTCGGACGAGTCGGGCGACGCGCTCCGGCCCGAGTTCGCGGCCGACCACGTCCACCTGACCGAGGCCGGCTACGAGGCGTGGCTCGCCGAGTTGCGTCCCGCCCTCGAGCGGCTCCGCGACGAGCCGCCGATGAGCCGGCCGATCAGCGTCCTCGACGTCGCGTACGACATCGAGTAGGCGGTGCCCACCCCCACCGCCCCCGCGTTCACCCGCCCGGCCCTGGCGCCCGGCCTGCTCGCCGCGGTCGCCCTGCTGGCGGGCACCGCACTGCTCGACTCCGACGTGTTCACGGTCTTCCGGTACGTCGTGTCGATCTTCGCCCTGATCGTGCTCGTCTTCGCCTACCGCGGCCGGGCCTGGTGGGCGCTGCCGCTGCTCGCCGCCGTGGCCGTGCTCTGGAACCCGGTGTTCGTCGTGCCCGTCCAGGCCGAGCTCTGGCAGGGGCTGCAGTTCGTCGCGGCCGCGGTGATGATCGCCGTCGGGGTGCTCGTCAAGGTGCCGACCGAGGGTGCGACGACGTCACGGGGGGCGCCCGCTCGCGGTCGTCGCTGAGCCCCGGGGGGCTCGTGCCCGCGGGGGTCGTCGCGACCCCGTAAAATGCCGAAGGTGCGCCTGCCCGCCCGAGGCCCGCACGGAAGGTTGAGTCTGCATGGCCCCCGAGATGCCCGGTACGTCGGAGATGGTCGGCACGTCCGAGAGCCCTCTGCTGACCCCTCGACACCGAGCCGGCGGTCTCGACCGAGAGGACGTCGTCGTCCGCAAGGGCCAGTTCACCCTGCTCAACGGTCACCTCACGCCCCAGCAGTCGATGATCGAGGACCTCCTGTACATCCGGCGCGTGCTCGACGCGGCCCAGGTGCCGTTCCTGCTGGTCCGGGGCAACGACGTCCGACCGGTGATCGCGGTCGACGCGGTGCACCGTGAGCGATTCACCGCGGCCATGGTCGCGGCCTCGGCGACCGAGCCCTTCTACGCCAAGCCGCGCAAGGGCCAGGCCTCGCTCGTCGTCGAGGGGGGCCTCGAGCTCGAGAACGAGCGGGTGTTCCGCGTCTACCGACCGCGTGTCGAACCCATCGGCCGCCTGCGGTACGGCGCCGGCACCGCCGTCCAGGTCGAGTTCTGGATCATCACCGACGACGAGATCCTGGCCCCGACCGAGAACGCCCTCATGCGGACGACCCTGCCCCGTGACGAGGCGGTAGAAGAGACGGTCGAGCGCTACGGCATCGAGTGGCCGACCCTCGAGCACATGTTCGACGACCACGCCACCGACATCACCTTCGACATCGACATCGTGTTCTCGTGGGTCGACGGCAACTCGGTCGAGTACCAGCGTGCCCGGGCGGCACAGGCCAAGCGCCACGTCGTCGGCGAGGGCGACGACTCGGCAGCCCGGTTCCGCCAGATCGACGAGCTCAAGTACGCCCTGCGGTCGGTCTACATGTTCGCCCCGTGGGTGCGCAACATCTACATCGCCACCGACTCGCCCGTGCCCGAGTGGTTGGGAGACCACCCCCGCGTGCGCGTCGTGCGCAGCGAGGAGTTCTTCAGCGACCTCTCGATGCTGCCGACGCACAACTCGCAGGCCGTCGAGGCGCAACTGCACCACATCGAGGGCCTCAGCGAGCACTTCCTGTACTCGAACGACGACATGTTCTTCGGACGCCCCGTCGCCCCGAGCATGTTCTTCTCACCCGGGTCGGTGACGAAGTTCATCGAGGCCGACACGCGCATCGGGCTCGGGCACAACAACATCGAGCGGAGCGGCTTCGAGAACGCCGCCCGGGTCAACCGACGCCTGCTGCAGCAGCGTTTCGGTCGCGTCACCACCCGGCACCTCGAGCACACCGCCGCCCCGCTGCGCCGCAGCGTGCTGTTCGAGATGGAGCACGAGTTCGCCGACGAGTTCGCCGCGACGGCGGGCAGCCCCTTCCGGGCGAAGGAGAACATCTCGGTCACCAACTCGCTGTACCACTACTACGCGTTGATGACCGGTCGGGCGATCGTGCAGGAGAACGCCAAGGTCAGCTACGTCGACACGACGATGGTCTCGGGCCTGGCCTCGCTGTCCGAGGTGCTCAAGAAACGGTCGTTCGACTTCTTCTGCCTCAACGACGGCAGCTTCCCCGAGGTGACCGACGACGAACGCATGGCGACGGTCACCGACTTCCTCGAGCGCTACTACCCGTTCGCGGCCCCGTGGGAGAAGGACGAGATGCAGCGCGTCGCCCTCGAGAACGCCGAACAGGATCGCCGTTCCCTCGGAGCCGAGGCCGCACAGGCCGGACGCACGGACGAGGCGGCCGGTCCGTCGACGCGGGGCGTCGAGGGCTCGGACTGAGCCCTGGCGTCAGCGGGTCGGGGTGCCGAAGCGGGCGGCCCGTTCGCCCGAGAGGGCGGCGTCGAGACGCCCGAGCATGTCGTCGTCCATCGGCGGCAGGTCGTCGAGGGCGAACCACCGGGCCTCGGTGTTCTCACCGTCGGCGGGGGAGGGCTCGCCCGAGACGTAGCTCATGACGAAGGTGTGGTCGAGGTACTGCGCCCGGTCGCCGTTCGCGTAGACGACCTCGCGGGTCACCCCGATCGACGCGAGGCGCTCCGCGGTGACCCGCATGTCCGCCTCTTCGAGGGTCTCGCGGACGGCGGCGTCGGACGGGTGCTCACCCGGGTCGACGATGCCGGTCACGGGGGTCCAGGCCCCCGTGTCGGCCCGCCGGACGAGCAGGACCTCGTCGCCACGGACCACCACCGCCGTCACGCCGGCCAGCCACAGAGGCGCCGTGCCGATCTTCTCGCGCAGTGACAGGACGAACTCCGGGGTGGCCATGTCAGCACCCTACCGAGGGGCGGCCGTAGGCTGACCGGATGCGACTGCCCTGGACCCTTCACGGCTCGGACGTGCGTCGCATCTCCGACATGGCGGGCGAGGCGGTGCTGCTCGCGGGTGGCGGTCGGGCCATCCTGCTGCAGATCGCGAACCCCGGGGTCGGCCACGGCGTGGCCGAGCACAGCGACTTCGTCGAACGACCGCTCTCGCGCCTGCACGGCACGATGACGTACCTGTACGCCATCGTCTTCGGCACCCCGGCCGAGGTCGCGCAGGTCCGACGCGTGGTGGGCCGGGCGCACCGGCCGGTGCACGACGGCGGGACCTCGTCCGTGCGGTACGACGCCTTCGACCCCGGGTTGCAGCTCTGGGTGGCGGCGACGCTCTACGACTCCGCCGTGCGGCTGTTCGAGCGGGTGCACGGGCCGCTCGACCCGGCACACGCCGAGGCGGTGTACCAGGACTACGCCCTCGTCGGCACCTCGCTGCAGATGCCCCGCGAGCTGTGGCCGACCGACCTCGCGGCGTTCCGTCGCTACTGGGACGAGGCCGTCGAGGGCCTCGTGGTCGACGACGTCACCCGTCGGGTCGCGCACGAGCTGCTGCACCCGACGACGGGCCCGTGGTGGCTGCGGCTCGTCATGCCGCTCGCCCGGCTCGTCACGGCGGGGTCGCTGCCTCCTCGACTCCGCGACGACTTCGGCCTGACCTGGACGGCGGCCACGCAGCGGCGGTACGACGGGGTCATGCGACTGACGGCGACGATCGTTCCGAAGCTGCCCCCGCGCCTCCGTCACGTGCTGCGCGACGCGTACCTCCGGCGGCTGCGGGCGACGATGGCCGCCGAGGCCCGTACCACCGGGGGCGGCTGACCCGTCGCGTCAGAGCGTGTCGATCGGCCCGGTCAGCGCGAGGTCGCGCGGGACGACGGGCACGGGGGCCGTGTCGGTCGCCCGGTGTCGGGGCGCGGCCGGGGCGATGCGGACCCCGGCGACCGCGAGCCGTTCGGCCACGACGTCGGCCGGCACGTGCTCGCCCACGGTCTCGTAGGTGCCGATGGGCACCACCGAGTGCACCACGGTGCCCTCGTAGACGTGCACCAGGTTGAACGCCTGCGCGCCGTCCCGGCCGCGGGTGCCGCCGCCGGCGACGTTGAGGTCCTGCGTGTAGCAGGTGGCCGAGGCGACCGAGACGGGCACGCCCGCGAAGGTGGCGTTGGTCGAGTAGTGCAGGTGCCCGGCGATGATGGACCGGACGTCGCTGCCCTCGACCACCTCGGCCAGCGCGGCCTGGTCGCGCAGCTCGACGAGTGTCGACAGGTCTTGCACGCTCGGCACCGGCGGGTGGTGCATGGCGATGATGGTGCCGTCGGGCGCGTCGGTCGAGAGCTCCTCGGCCAGCCAGTCGAGCTGGTCGCCCGACAGGCGGCCGAAGTGGTGCCCGGGGACGCTGGTGTCGAGCGTGATGACCCGCAGGCCGTTCACGTCGTAGACGAGGTCGACCGGCCGCTGCGAGGGCAGCTGCCCGAAGAGTTCCGACCGGAAGGCACCCCGCTCGTCGTGGTTGCCCATGGCCCAGATGACCTGGGCGCCCAGGCGTTCGGCGACGGGCTCGATGAGCGCGCGCAGCTTGCGATAGGCGTCGGGCTCACCCTTGTCGGCCAGGTCGCCGGTGAAGACGATGGCCTCGGGCCGACCGGCGGACGCCTCGATCTCGTCCATGATCTGACGCAGTCGGGCCTCGCTGTCGACCGCGCCGTAGAGGTCGCGGTCGCCGCCGACGAGGTGCGTGTCGCTGAGGTGCAGGATGAAGTGGTTCGGCCTGGGGTGTTCGGCCGTCCGGAGATCCATGGTTCTCTCATTCGATGTCGCCGACGGGGGCTCGGGGCGAGACCCTCGTTGTTGATTCGTCACCAGTCCATCACCCGGATGCCATGAAGGTGGTGAACGTGCGTGCGCGTTTCGGTGAACGGTCGACGAACGGCCGCCGCCACGGTGGACGAAGGTAGCTCAGCTCACGGGACGACGCGACCCCCAGGAGGCGGGGGTCGCGTCGTGAAGGCCGCTGACGTGTCGAGGCGTCAGGGCTTGAGGACGACCTTGATGCAGCCGTCCTCCTTGTTCTTGAAGACGTCGTACATGGCGGCCGCTTCGGAGAGGGGCACCGGGTGGGTGACGAGGTCCTCGGTGCCGAGCGGGTCGGAGGGGTCCTCGACGAGGGGCATGAGGGTGTCCATCCACTTCTGGACGTTGCACTGGCCCATCTTGAGGGTGATCTGCTTGTCGAACAGCGTCAGGAACGGCGTCGGGTCGGCCGTGCCGCCGTACACGCCGCTCAGCGAGACGGTGCCGCCGCGACGGACGATCTCGAAGGCGAGGTGCATGGCACCGAGGCTGTCGATGCCGGCCTTCTGCATGACGGCCTGACCGATCGAGTCGGGCAGGGCCGCGGCGAACTTCTGCACGAGGCCGATGCCGGCGTGCTCGTGCGCCTCCATGCCGACGGCGTCCAGGACCGAGTCGGGTCCGCGGTCGTCGGTCATGCCCTTGACGACGTCGGCGACGTCCTTCGTGAGGTCGAGGGTCTCGATCCCGTGGCGCTCGGCCATGGCGCGACGCTCGGGCACGGGGTCGATGCCGATGACGCGGTAGCCGCGGTACTTCCCGATGCGCGAGGCGAACTGGCCGACCGGACCGAGCCCCAGCACGACGAGGGTGCCGCCCTCGGGCACCTGTGCGTACTCGACGCCCTGCCACGCCGTGGGCAGGATGTCGCTGAGGAAGAGGTAGCGCTCGTCCGGCAGGTCGGCGCCGACCGTGACGAGGTTGGCGTCGGCGCGGGCGATGCGCAGCTGCTCGGCCTGCCCGCCGGGCACCTGGCCGTAGAGCTTGCTGAAGCCGTAGAGGGTGGCGCCCGAGTCGTACTCGGTGACCTGCGTGGTCTCGCACTGCGAGAAGAGCCCCCGGTCGCACATGAAGCAGTGGCCGCAGGAGATGACGAACGGGACGACGACGCGGTCGCCGACCTTGATGCGGCTGACCTCGGAACCGACCTGAGTGACGACGCCCATGGTCTCGTGCCCGAGCACGTCGCCCTTGTCGAGGAACGCGCCGAGCGCGTCGTAGAGGTGGAGGTCGCTGCCGCAGATCGCCGCCGAGGTGACCTTGATGACCGCGTCGGTGGGGTCGACGATCGTGGGGTCGGGGACGTCCTCGACGGAGACGTTGGTGACGGACTGGTAGGTGAGTGCCTTCATCCGTCCCGTCTACGCGCACGCACGCCGTGCCTCCTGGACGAGGGGTACACCGGCCACGGAAAAGCCTCGGGGCGGCCGGGCGTGTGCCCGACCGCCCCGAGGCGGATGCTGCGTGACGTCGTCGACTAGACGATGGCCGTCTCGGCCGCGACGATGTTGACGACCTTGCGGCCGCCCTTGGCGCCGAACTGGACCGAGCCGGGGGCGAGGGCGAACAGGGTGTCGTCGCCGCCGCGGCCGACGTTGACGCCGGGGTGGAAGTGGGTGCCGCGCTGGCGGACGATGATCTCGCCGGCGAGCACGACCTGGCCGCCGAAGCGCTTCACGCCGAGGCGCTGTGCGTTCGAGTCACGGCCGTTGCGGGTGGACGATGCGCCCTTTTTGTGTGCCATGTGGTGTCAGCCCCTTAGTTGGTGGTGATCGAGGTGATCTTGACGCGGGTCAGGTCGGCACGGAAGCCCATGCGACGCTTGTAGCCGGTCTTGTTCTTGTAGTTCTGGATGACGATCTTCGGGCCGCGCAGGTCGTTCAGGACCTCGCCCTCGACCGTGACCTTCGCCAGGTCGTCGCCCGAGAGGATGGTGTCGCCGTCGACGTGCAGGACGGGGACGAACGAGACGGTCTCGGCGGTCGCGGCCTTGAGGCGGTCGACGGTCAGGATGGTGCCGACCTCGACCTTCTCCTGCCGACCACCGGCGCGCACGATTGCGAAAGCCATGGGAACTCCAAAGATGTGGGGGGTGTGACGCCCGGACTGCCGGACGACGTCGTGGTGCCGCGAGGGCAACTTGGATAGTCTTTCACAAATGTCACGACCGATCAAACTTCGTCGCCCTCCGCAGTTCACGGCCGAGATCGTCGACGACGCGCGTGAACGCCTCCTCGACCTGCTCGACGACCTGAAGGCGCTCACCACGGAGCACGCCGACGACGTCGAGGTGTGGGGCTCGGCCGTCACGACCGCCGGGTGGGAGATCGCCAGCCTCGGCCAGTGGCTCGGTCTCGAGGGCGAGGCCGTGCTGCTGCTCGGCGGCGCCTCGTACCCCGAGATCGCCGAGCACCAGGGCACGAGCGCGTCCGCGGTCTACGGCCGCGTCGGGCGGTCCCTGACGCTCGGGCCCTATGCCCACGCGTCGGGCACCGACGGGTCGACGACTCGGGTCTCGGCCGAGGGCCTCGACCAGGCCCGGGCCGAGTACGCCCAGGAGGCGCGGGCCGGCGACCCGACGAGCGTCACCGCACCGGCTCCTCCCGTCGGCGACTCCCTGGCCGACCGACTGCCCGAGGTGCTGCGCGACGGCGCCCGGCGGACGACCGAGATCGTCGCCGCCCTGCCCGACTACCGGCGCAGCAGCGTGCTCTCGACGCTCAGCGTGCTGGCCCGGCAGGGTGTGATCGAGCGGGTGGGGCACGGCACCTACGCCCTGCCCCACCCGTCGACCGACTGACCGTCGGGCCGTCCCGGCGCGACCGGTGCGGCTCGATCAGCCCGGTGTGCTCGCCACGGCCTCGTCGAGCCCGAACGCCCGCAGCTCGTCGTCGTCGAGCATCCGCGACCTGATGAGGAAGCGCTTGCCCTCGGGGCTCTCGACCGAGAACCCGGCCCCGCGGCCGGGGACGACGTCGATGGTGAGGTGCGTGTACTTCCAGTACTCGAACTGGCTGCGCGACATGTAGACCTCGATCGGGTCGAGGCCGTCGACGTGCAGGTCGCCGAGGTGGACGTCGACCGCGCCCACCCGGAAGAACCCGACGGGGTAGCACATCGGCGACGAGCCGTCGCAGCAACCGCCCGACTGGTGGAACATCAGCGGGCCGTGCTGGGCGGTGAGGTCGACGAGGAACGCCGCGGCCTCGGGTGAGACGTCGACCCGCGAGGGGGTGGGCGGCGCCATCAGAAGAAGCCCATCGGACCGTCCGCGTAGCTGACGAGCAGGTTCTTCGTCTGCTGGTAGTGGTCGAGCATCATCTTGTGGTTCTCGCGACCGATGCCGGACTGCTTGTAGCCGCCGAACGCCGCACCCGCCGGGTACTGGTGGTACGTGTTCGACCAGACGCGTCCGGCCTGGATGTCGCGTCCGGCCCGGTAGAGCTGCGCGCCGTTGCGGCTCCAGACGCCGGCGCCCAGGCCGTACAGGGTGTCGTTGGCGATCTTGACGGCATCGTCGTAGTCGCTGAAGCTCGTGAGCGAGAGGACGGGACCGAAGATCTCCTCCTGGAAGATCCGCATCGAGTTGCGGCCCTCGAAGATCGTCGGGTTGACGTAGTAGCCCTCGGTCAGGTCGCCGCCCAGGTCGGCCCGGTCGCCGCCGAGCAGGAGCTTCGCGCCCTCCTGCTTGCCGATGTCCATGTAGCTGAGGATCTTCTCGAGCTGGTCGTTCGAGGCCTGGGCGCCGATCATCGTGTCCATCGAGAGCGGGTCGCCCTGCTTGACCTGCTTCACCCGCTCGATGCCGTCGGCGGTGAACTGGTCGTAGATCGACTGCTGCACGAGCGCGCGGCTCGGGCAGGTGCAGACCTCGCCCGAGTTGAGGTTGAAGAACGAGAAGCCCTCGAGCGCCTTGTCGTAGAAGTCGTCGCGCTCGTCGGCGACGTCCGCGAAGAAGACGTTCGGGCTCTTGCCGCCGAGCTCGAGCGTCACCGGGATGAGGTTCTCGCTCGCCATCTGCATGATGAGGCGACCGGTCGTGGTCTCGCCCGTGAACGCGATCTTCCGGATGTTCGGGTGGCTCGCCAGGGGCGCGCCGGCCTCGACGCCGAAGCCGTTGACGATGTTGAGCACCCCGGCGGGCAGGAGGTCCTTGATCAGGTCCATGAACACGTGGATCGACGCGGGGGTCTGCTCGGCCGGCTTGAGCACCACGCAGTTGCCGGCCGCGAGGGCGGGCGCGAGCTTCCACACGGCCATCAGCAGGGGGAAGTTCCAGGGGATGATCTGGCCGACGACACCCAGCGGTTCGTGGAAGTGGTACGCGACGGTGTCGGCGTCGATCTCGCCGGTGGAGCCCTCCTGCGCGCGGATCGCGCCGGCGAAGTACCGGAAGTGGTCGATCGCGAGCGGGACGTCGGCGGCGAGGGCTTCGCGGATGGGCTTGCCGTTGTCCCAGGTCTCGGCGACGGCGAGCATCTCGAGGTTCGCCTCCATCACGTCGGCGATCCTGTTCAGGATCAGCGCGCGCTGGGCGATCGTCGTCTTCTTCCAGGAGTCGAAGGCACGCCAGGCGGCCTCGACCGCCCTGTCGACGTCGGCCGTGTTGCCGCGGGCGACCTCGGTGAACACCTTGCCGTTCACCGGGCTCGGGTTCTCGAAGTACCGGCCGCCCACGGGGGCGACGTACTCGCCGCCGACGAAGTGGTCGTACCGAGGCTTGAAGGTCACCTTCGCGCCCGGCTGTCCCGGGGCGGCGTAGGTGTTCGGGGGAGTGGTGACGGTCATGGCTGTCCCTTTCGACGTCGTTGTCGGGTCGTCGACGGGGGTCGCCCGCCGATGGCGGCAGGCTACGTCGGGGGACGTTGCATCGGGTTGCACCTCCCGGCCGGGGCGGGCGTGCTGGAGCCGGGCCGGGCGTCCGGAGGCGCGGGGGCGTGGGCGCGTCAGCCGCGGTCCTCGAGCGCCTCGAGGTGTGCGACGAGGCGCGTGCGCCGGGGCGACCCCGGCGGCAGGCGCCGGAGGAGCTCGAACAGGACGGCAGGGTCGTCGCGTCCCGCGGCCGACTCGGCGAACGCCTGCAGGGTCGCGGTCGACCCGCCTGCGAGGACCGCGTCCCGCACCGTCGCGTCCACCTCGGCCCGGAGTGCGACGATGCCGGGCGCGATGGACGAGGGCAGGGCCGGGCCGGTGTCGGCCCGCACCGCCGCCCGGTGGCTGCCACGGTCGACGAGCCCCACGAGCGCGTCGAGGTCGAGGGTCACCGGTCGCGGCAGCCGGTACGGGCGCGACAGGGGGACGAGCGTCGGGTCGAGGGCCTCGACGACGTGCCGCAGGCGCACCATCTCGGGGCGCAGGGTGGACACCGCGTCGACGTCGCCGTAGACCGCGTCCGCCAGTTCGTGCGCCGTGTGGCCGGTGGGTCGGTGGGCCAGCAGGGTCATGATCTCGGAGTGCCGGGCGCCGAGGGTGATGCGGCCGTCGCCGACCGACAGGATCGCCTCGTCCCGGCCGAGCGTCGTCAGGGTCGTCGGGCTCGTGACGGGGGAGGGGCCCGCGGATGCGGAGGTGCCGACCGAGACCGGGCGCACGGGGTGGTGCGAGGGACGCGCCGGGGCGCGACCGACCGCGGCGAAGCGCAGGAGCGCGAGGTGCGCCTCCACGGCGGCGACGGTCGCGGTGACGAGGGGCAGGGTCATCGAGCCGGCCGCCCGGTCGTCGCCCGTGATGTCGACGACGCCGATGAGGTGGCCGTCGACGGGGTCGTGGACGGGCACGGCCGTGCAGCTCCAGGCCTGGACGCGGTGGTTCCAGTGCTCGTCGCCCCGGATCTGCACACCCCGGTCGAGCACGAGTGCGGTGCCCGGCGCCGAGGTGCCGACCCGCGCCTCCGACCATCCGGCCCCGGCGACGAACAGCATGTCCTCGGCCCGGCGGCGGGCCGCGTGGTCGCCCTCGACCCAGAGCAGGCGGCCGTGTTCGTCGCCGATCGCGACGAGCAGCCCGGAACCCGCGACGTCGTCGACGAGCAGGCGACGCACCACGGGCAGGGCGAGCGCCAACGGGTGGTCGCGGCGCCGGTCGTCGAGGTCGTCCTCCGGCAGCTCGAGTCGGGGCAGGCCGTCGGGGTCGAGCCGGTGCCGCGAGGCGCGGTCCCACGAGTCACGAACCACCCGGCGCACCGACCCGGCGTCGCGGGGCGGACCGCTCGCGGTGGGGGACATCGGGCACCCGTCGTCGTCTGTCGGGGCGAGGCGGCCGTGGTGCGGCGTCGTCGCCGTGGTGCTGTCAGCGTACGGCGGGCCGGGTCCGTGGGGAAGGGCGTCGGGTGGGGGTCTGCCGTGACCCCGGCGGGGAAGGGCCGGGGACGCCGGGAGCCCGCCGTCAGCGACCGAGCGGCGCCGTGGCGTTCCAGGCGTCCGCGACGAGCGTGCGGAGGGCGGTGTCGTCGTCGGTGTCCGTCGTCCGGGCGGGGAGCTCGAGCTCGCCCGGCTCGGCGACGAAGTCGGCGTCCGCCCGGCCGCTGTGCACCGTCACCGGCATCCCGGGCTCGAGGTGGGGCGCGGCGGCGGCGAAGACGGCACGGAGCGAGTCGACCGAGGCCGCGGGCACGCTCACCGAGAGCTCGCCGTCGACGAGTGACGCGGCCTCGACCCCGGCGACGCCGACGAGGGCGGTGACGAGTCCGACGCCGTCGCCGAGGTCGGCGGAGTCGGCGCCGACGGCCGCGTACGTCCCGTCGGATGCCGCTCCGGACTCCGGCAGCGACCGCACGTCGATGCCGGCGCCGGCGTCCGCCGCGGACATGGCCGCGGCGGCGGCCAGGGCGTCGGTGCCGTCGGCCGTGTGGACCTCGAGGGTGGACGCCGAGAGCTCCGCCGTGACGACGCCGACCGAGGACGTCGCGGCGGCGAGCAGGGCCTCGACGCGGTCCAGGGGCCCGTCCACCGTGCGGAGGACGCCACCGGCCGTCACCGTGACGTCGCGCGTCGCCGCCTCGTCCGAGAGGAGACCGGCGACGACGCGGCCGTCGTCGCGGTCGGCCAGGGTGAGGTCCAGCCGGTCCGGCCCGACGTCGGCGGCCGTGACCGTGGCGACGGAGACCGCCGAGTCGTAGGCAGCCCGGGTCTCGGCGTCGACGATGCCCGCATCGGTCCGCACCGTCACGTCGCCCGCGGTGGCGCTGACCGGGCCCCGGTCGAAGCGGGGGTCGTCCGCGCGTGCGGCCGCCAGGACCCCGACGGCGTCGAAGGGGTCGCCCGCCGCCTGCTCGCCTGCGAGACCGGGCGGGTCGCCGTCCCCGCGGTCGACCACCTCGATCGTCGTGAACTCCGTCAGGGGCCGCACCAGCGCCACGAGGTCGAGCGTGGTCCCGTTGTCGACACGCGAGGGGAGGACGGGAAAGGACACCGGCCCGACCACCGCGTCCATCGAGGTGACGTCGAGCGAGGCGGACGCGTTGTCCACCCACCAGGCGCCCATCTCGTCGGTGATGCTCCGGAGGGTGGTCGCGTCGACGTCCGCCGCGATCTCGACGCGGCCCGACATCGAGCCCGAGAACGGCAGCGTGTTCGGCCCACCGCCCGTCGCGTCGACGACGCCCGGGAGCGCCTCCATGTGCTGCTCGAACCGGCTGCCGTACCCGCTGCCGGCGTTCACGGGGCCGCAGCCGACGAGGGTCGCTCCCACGAGCGTGCCGACGAGCGCGGCCGCGACCGACCGCCGGGTGATCTGCGTCCACGGCACCGTTCGAGCCTAGGGCAGGCGGATGCCGCCGCGCCGATGGTCGATCGGGGGCGGAAAAACGGGGGTCGGGAGGCGCGGGTCAGCTCGCGCAGTCGATGCAGAGTCGGGCGGTGGGTCGCGCCTCGAGCCGGGCCTCGCCGATGCGGGCCGAGCAGCGCTCGCAGCGGCCGAAGGTGCCGTCGGCGACGCGGGCCAGGGCGGACTCCGCGTCGGCGGCACGCTCGAGGGCGGACCGCCGGACGGCGTCGAGCTGCGACCGCTCGTACGCGATGGTCGACCCCTCGGGGTCGTGTTCGTCGTCGACGTTCGCTCCCTCTCGGGCCGCGGCCACCGCCTCCATGTCGGCGAGCAGCCGGTCGGCCAGCGCGAGCGCCTCGTCGCGCGTCGTGCGCAGCCGGTCGGAGGGGTCGATCACGCGCTCACGCTGCCGGGCTCAGGCCGACACGAGCGGCGGCACCTCTTCGCCCGCGCGGGGCGGGGCCGGGGGAGTCCCGTCGCCGAACGGCCTGCCGCCGAGCTGCTCGCGGCCGTGCTCGGTGAGCCACCCCGACGCGTCGGGCCCGACCGGGACGATGCCGGTCGGGTTGATGTCGGAGTGCACCACGTAGTAGTGCGCCTTGATCTGGTCGAAGTCGATCGTGTCGCCGAACCCCGGGGTCTGGAACAGGTCGCGGGCGTAGGCCCAGAGCACCGGCATCTCGGTGAGCTTGTTCCGGTTGCACTTGAAGTGGCCGTGGTAGACCGCGTCGAACCGGGCGAGCGTGGTGAACAGCCGGATGTCGGCCTCGGTGATCGTGTCGCCGACGAGGTAGCGCTGCCCGGCCAGGCGCTCGGACAACCGGTCGAGCCGGTCGAAGAGGGTGCGGTAGGCGCGCTCGTAGCTCTTCTGCGAGCCGGCGAAACCGGCCCGGTAGACGCCGTTGTTGACGTCGCGGAACACCACGGCGTTCACCTCGTCGATCTCGCCGCGGAGGGCCTCGGGATAGAGGTCGGGCGCGCCCTCCCGGTGGAAGGCGGTCCACTCGGTGGCGAAGTCGAGCGTGATCTGCGGGAAGTCGTTCGTGACGACCTTGCCGCTCGGGACGTCGACGACGGCCGGCACGGTGATGCCCCGCGGGTAGTCGGGCGTCCGGGCGAAGAAGGCCTCTTGGAGGCGCTCGATGCCGAGCACGGGGTCGCGGCCGTCGGGGTCGAGGTCGAAGGTCCAGCTGCGGGCGTCGTGCGTGGGGCCGGGCAGGCCGAGCGAGATCGCGTCCTCGAGCCCGAGCAGGCGGCGCGAGATCACGCTGCGGTTGGCCCACGGGCAGGCCCGGGCGGCGACGAGCCGGTACCGGCCGGCCTCGACCGGCCACCCGTCGACGGCATCGCGCGTGATGCGGTCCTCGATGTAGTTGGTGTCGCGGGTGTACTCCTGGCCCGGCTCGACGTAGCTGCCCTTGACCTGCTGATCGCTCATGGCGCCACCCTACGCACGGGGCGTCGGTGATTCCTGGTCGGTGCGTCGGTCGGCCCGTGACGGCGGCCCCCCGAGCAGGCGTCCGCAGCAGGGGTCAGGAGTTCTCGACGGCCAGGGACGAGGTGGGGCGGGACGAGGAGGCGCGGGTCGCGTTCCAGTCGCGCCACATCGCCTTGAGGTCCCACGCGTTCTCGGCCTCGAGCGAGATGCCGCGCTCGCCGGTGCGACGGGTGCGACCCTGGATCAGCATGAGCTGGGTGCCGAACAGCAGGGAGCCGGCTCGGGCCTGGGCCTCCTCGAAGAACGTCGAGTCCGAGCAGCCGCTGCCGTCGTCGAGGCTGATGAAGACGACGCGCTTGCCGCTGCGCATCGGTGGGGTCTGGGTCGCGATGCGGATGCCCGCGACGAGGACGGTGGTGCCGTTCCAGTGGTCGCGCAGGTCGGCGGCCCGCACGACACCGAGGTCGTCGAGCATCGGCCGGTAGCTCTCGATGACGTGCTCGCTGACCTCCATCGACAGGATGTCGAGTTCGTCGCTGACCCGTTGCCGGGCGCCGACGTCGGGCGTCCCGGTCGGCACGGTGTCGGAGTCGTCGATCGAGAAGTCGAGCTGGTTCTCGACGTCGGCGGCCCGCGGTCGCGACGACCGGCCGGTGAGGGCCCGCACCCGGGCGAGGACGTCGCCGCGGGTGCGGCCGGGCCCCGCGACCGAGTCGAGCGCCCCGACCTGCGCCAGGCGTTCGAACAGCGACCGAGACGGCGTCGCCCGCTGCCAGAAGTCGGTGATCGAGTCGTACGGGCGGTTCACGACCACCCGGGCCAGTTCGGCGTCGCTGATGCCGTGCACGTCGGCCAGCGACAGCCTCAGCCCGAGGTCGCCCACCCGGGTCGGGGCGATCGGGGTCGCCGGCGGACGGAGGCGCTCGACCCGGTAGACGTCGGTCGAGGCGTTGACGTCGAGCGGCAGCACGGGCACCCCCATGCGCCGGGCCTCGGTCAGCAGCAGTCGCTTCGGGTACATGCCGGGGTCGTGGGTGAGGACGCCGGCCAGGAACTCGGCCGGGTAGTGGGTCTTCAGCCAGGCGCTCTGGTACGTGGGCAGCGCGAACGCGGCCCCGTGGGCCTTGCAGAAGCCGAACGACCCGAACCCCTTGAGCGCGGCCCAGATGCGGTCGACCGCTGCGTCGTCGAAGCGACGGCGCCCCGTCACGGGGTCGAGGTTGCCGCGGGTGCGCTCGCGGAAGGTCGCCTCGAGGGCGTCGTCGTCGCCCTTTCCCATGTGGCGTCGGATCTCGTCGGCCTCGGCGAGCGACACCTGCATGGTGGCCTCGAGGATGCGCAACACGTGCTCGTGGTAGATGACCACCCCGTAGCTGTCGTCGAGGAACGAGGCGAAGCTCGGGTGCAGGTAGTCGGGCTGCCGGAACCCGTGCTTGGTGTCGAGGAAGGGCGCGATCATGTTGCCCTTCATCGGGCCGGGGCGGAACAGCGAGATGTCCGCGATGAGGTCTTCGTAGCGGTCGGGCTGCATCTTGCCGATCAGTTCGCGCTGCCCCGGGCTCTCGATCTGGAACATGCCGAGGGTGTGGGTGGTGCGGATCGCCTCGAAGGTGGGCTCGTCGTCGTGGGGGATCTCGTCGAGCTCGATGCGCCCCTGACGGTTCACGTACGGCACGTCGACCGGCAGGGCGCCGGCGAGGGCGGCACGCGGACCGTTGACCCGTTCGATCTCGTCGAGGGCGTAGGCCAGCGAGCTCTGCATGCGGACCCCGAGAACGTCGAGCTTCAGCAGGCCGGCGTCGTTCATGTCGTGCTTGTCGAACTGGCTCATCGGCAGGCCGATGCCGCTCGGCTGCACGGGGGTGGTGCTGAGCAGGTCGGAGTCGCCGAGGATCACCCCGCACGGGTGCATCGAGATGTGCCGGGGCAGGCGGTCGAGCCGTTCGCTGAGGTCGACCAGCAGGTCGATCTGGTCGTTGCTGCGGGCCAGCTCGGCGATCTCGCGCAGCTCGGGCTTCTCGGCCATCGCGGTGCGCAGGTCGCGGGCGTTCGACCGCCAGACGTTCTTGGCCACGAGGTCGATCTGCTCGTCGTCGAGCCCCAGGGCGAGGCCGGCGTCGCGCACGGCACCGCGACCCCGGTAGGTGGACTGCATCGACATGAGCGTGACCCGGTTGCTGCCGTACCGGTCGAAGACGGCCCGGTAGACCTCGTGTCGCCTGGCCGACTCGACGTCGATGTCGATGTCGGGCAGGGTCTCGCGCTTGTTGCCGAGGAACCGCTCGAACAGCAGGTCGTGCTCGATCGGGTCGACGTTCGAGATGCGCAACAGGTAGGTGACCAGGCTGCCGGCACCCGACCCCCGCGCCGCGTTGCGCACCCGCAGGTCGCGCATCAGTGCCGAGACGTCGGCCACGGTGAGGAAGTACCCCGCGAAGCCGAAACCGGTGATGATGCCGAGCTCGTAGCGCATCCTGTCCTCGACCTTGTCGCGCAGGGCTCGGTCGGCATCGCCGAAGCGCTCGGTGACGCCCGCCTCGGCCCGTCGGAACAGGGCCTGGTCGGGGTCGCCGTCGATGCCGATCGCGCTGAGTTCTGGCACCTTGGGACGGCCCCAGCCGAGGTCGGCGGCGGGGTCGAGCCGGCACCGGTCGGCCAGTCGCTCGGTCGCGGCGAGCATCTCGTCGCCGGCGCTGCGCGGCAACGACGAGGCGTCGCTCACCAGACGGGCCAGCCGGCGCATGTCGCCGGGGCCCTTGAGGTACGCCTGGGCGTTGGGCTGGGGCCGGAACGAGCCGAGCGCGGCCAGGTGACCGGCCGAGTCGAGCACGTCGGCCGTGACCGCCTCGTCGGGGTCGAGGTAGCGCACCGCGTTCGTCAGCACGGCCGGCACCCCGACGTGGTCGGCGAGCTCGAGCATGCGCGCCGCGTGCCGGATGCTGCGGCTCTCGCCCGGCTCGGTCAGGTGGCAGACGACCTCGACCACGACCCCGCCCGGCAGCGCGGCCGCCCAGTCCGACAGGGACGCCGCCGCCTCGCTGTGCCGCCCGGCCTGAACCAGTCGCCCGACGTCGGAGTCGGGCCCCAGCAGGACGGTCGCCGCGGGCTCGGTCTCGCCCTGCACGAACCCCCGCACCCGCGACCGGGCGATCGTCGCGACGCTGTTGGCACTGCCGCTGGCCTTGCGGGTGGCCCGCCCGTGCGACGCGCTGATCAGGCGGCACAGCGCCGCCCACCCGGCCTTCGCGGGGCCACCACCCCGTGCCCCGTGCGCCAGCACCACGATGCGGTCGACGGCGCCCGACCCGCCCGAGCCGTCGCGCCCGTCGGCCCCATCGACCGACGCGCCCCCTTCGCGGTCGTCACGACAGCCCAGCTCCACCCCGACGATCGGGTCGACGCCCGCCGTCCGGCACGCTCCGATGTGACGGATCGCCCCGTACAGCCCGTCCCGGTCGGTGATCGCCGCGGCGTCGGCCCCCGCCGCGACGGCGGCGTCGACGAGCGCCTTCGGGTGTGCCGTGCCGTGGTGCGCGCTGAACGCCGACGCGACGCGCAGGTGGGTGAAGCTCATGGTCGGTACCTCGGGCTGCTGAACCCCCGGCCGGGTCGTTCGAACAGGTGTTCGACCAGTGTACGTCGCCCGAGCCGACCCGTCGTGCCCGTCACCCGTCCGTCCCGTCCCGCCGCCTGTCATCATCGGGGCATGCCTGATCGACGCCCCGCCCCGCCCCGCCGAGGGGGCGCCCTGCGTCGCGACGCCCGCACCGCCACCCACTGGACCCGCGTCCTGCTGGCCCAGCCGCGCCTCCTGCTCGCGGTGAAGACCGCGCTCGCCGCGGCACTCGCCTACTGGATCGCCCCGCACGTGCCGGGCGTGGCGGCCGAGTACCCCTACTACGCCCCGCTCGGCGCCGTCATCGCCATGTACCCGACGATCAAGAGCTCGGTGCGGCAGGGGTTCCAGGTGCTGCTCGGCCTCGTCGTCGGCATCGTCCTCGCCACCACGGTCTTCGCCCTGCAGGAGGGGCGGCCCGGCGTCCTCGCCGTCGCGCTCGTCGTCGGGGTGGGCGTCCTCGTGGCCGGCATCCGCTGGCTCGGCGCCGGTCGCGACTGGGTGCTGACGGCCGGGCTGTTCGTCCTGCTGCTCGGCGGCTCGAACGCCGAGGCCTACTCGCTGGGTTACGTCGTGCAGGTCGGCGTCGGCGTCGTCGTCGGCGTCGTGGTCAACCTGGTGCTCGTGCCGCCGCTCTACGCCTCACGCGCCGAGGAGCGCCTCGCCCGCGTCCGGGACTCGCTCGCCGACCGGGCCGACGAGATCGCCGGGGTGTTCGAGACGACCTGGCCGCTCGAGGACGACGAGTGGGAACGCCGCGTCGGCGTCCTGCCGAGCACCCTGCGTCGGGTGCGCGAGGCCGTCCGGTACGCCGACGAGTCCCGCCACCTCAACCCCCGCCGGCTGCTGCGGCGCCGTGACCTGGGCCAGGAGTACGCCGACCTCGCCGTCTACGAGCGCGTGTCGTTCCACCTGCAGGACGTGGCCGAGGTCTCGGGCATCCTCGGCCGTCGCATCGGCCGCCAGATCGGCATGCCCGACGACCTCGCGCCCGACGTCGCCCACGCCGTTCACGGCGTCGCCACCGTCATCCGACGCCACGGCACGGACGACGCCGACGCGTTCACCGACGCCCGCCGCCGCGTCGCCGACCTCTGGGACGCGGTCGACCGCCATCGCGACCGCCCGACCACCGCCACGAGCGGCGGGGTCTCGATCGCGGTCTCGCTCGGACGCGTCGTCGCCGCCCTCGACCCCGACGACACGACCGCGCCCCGCCCCGAGGACGACGCCGCCGAGGAGGCGCGCGCGGCGGACGACGACGGCACCGGCGGCCGCGTGGGCGGCACCGACAGCACGGGGCCGGTCGACGACGCGAGCGCCCCCCGCGACACCGCGCCGCACGACACCGGGCAGGACGACGACGCCCCCGCCGGTCGCGCCGACGACGACGCCCGCTGACCCCGATACGGCGCACGACCTCCGGGAGCAGTACGGTTGACCGGGCACCGACGCCGAGACGCGACCCGTGCCCCCACCCGGCCGGGGCGGTCGACGGGAATGCCCGTCCCCCCTGTGCGTTGACACCCGTGGCCCCGAGAACCCCCGCCGCCTGATCGACCAGCGACGACACGATCGCCGCCCTCCCCACGAAAGCTGCACTGTGACAGACACCACCACCCTCATCATCCTCGGAGCCAGCGGAGACCTCACCGAGCGTCTGCTGCTCCCCGGCCTCGCGAGCCTGCTGAAGAGCGACCGCGGCGTCGACGTCCAGCTGATCGGCACCGGCCGCAGCGAGCGCAGCCCCGAAGAATGGGACGACGTCGTGAAGACCGCCTTCAACGGCGACGCCGGCAGCGACCTCGCCAAGAAGACCCTCGCGTCGAGCCGGTACATCCAGGGCGACCCGACCACGGTCGAACACCTGCAGGCCCTCTTCGAGGCCAGCGAGGGCACCCCGGTGATGTACTTCGCCCTGCCCCCCGCGATCAGCACCAAGGTGATCCAGGCGCTCGCCGAGATCGACCTGCCCGACGGCCTCCGCCTCGCCCTCGAGAAGCCGTTCGGCTCCGACGAGGAGAGCGCTCGCGAGCTGAACGCCGAACTGCTCAAGATCGTCCCCGAAGAGCGCATCCACCGCACCGACCACTTCCTGGGTCGCGCGACCGTGCTGAACATGATCGGCCTGCGCTTCGCGAACCGCCTCTTCGAGCCGGTCTGGAACGGCGACAACATCGAGAAGGTCGAGATCTTCTACGACGAGGTCCTCGGCCTCGAGGGTCGCGCCCAGTACTACGACAAGGCCGGCGCCCTGATCGACATGATCCAGAGCCACCTGCTGCAGGTGCTCGCCGTCATCGCCATGGACGCCCCGTCGAGCATCGACTCGGTCGAGTTGCGCAGCGAGATCGCTCGCGTGCTGCGGGCCACCTGGGTCAAGGGCGCCGACCCGATCGCCTCGAGCCGCCGGGCGCAGTACGCCGCCGGCACCATCGACGGCAAGGACGTCCCCGCGTACGCCGACGAGGACGGCGTCGACGTCGAGCGCCAGACCGAGACCCTGGCCGAGGTCGAGTTCGAGGTCAAGACGCGTCGCTGGGCCGGCGTGCCGTTCATCCTCCGCTCGGGCAAGGGCATGACCAAGATCCGCAAAGAGGTCCTCATCACCTTCAAGCCCGTGCCGGCACTGCCCGAGGGTCTCAACGGTTCGTCGACTCCCGACACGCTGCGCATCGAGATCAGCCCCGAGACGATGGAGCTCGGCGTCACGACCAACGGCAAGGGCAACCCCTTCGACCTCGAGAAGTCGACGTTCCAGGTGACGCTCGGCAAGCCCGAGCTGACCCCCTACGGCGAGGTTCTCAGCGGCATCTTCCACGACGACCCGACGCTGTCCATCCGTGGCGACGTCGCCGAGCGCTGCTGGGCGATCGTCGCGCCGGTGATCGAGGCCTGGAAGGCCGACCGCGTGCCGCTCGACACGTACGCCGCCGGGTCGACCGGTCCGAAGGACTGGCCCGCCTGATCCCTCCTGCGTCGTCCCGCGTCACGGCCGCCCCGCTCGTCAGAGCAGGGCGGCCGTCGCCGTGCGGGGCCTAGCCGTCCGCGTCCGCCCCCGCCTTCGACTTCGCCTTCGAGATGGCGTCCGCAGCGCGCACCAGCGCCAGGTGCGAGAGCGCCTGCGGGGTGTTGCCGACGTGGCGGCCGGTGGCGACCTCGATCTCCTCCGAGAGCATGCCGACGTCGTTGCAGTAGCCCACGAGTCGGTCCATCAGGGTGACGGCGTCGTCGACCCGTCCCGAGGCGGCGTACTGCTCGGCCAGCCAGAACGAGCAGGTCAAGAAGGGGTTCTCGGCGCCCTCGAGCCCGTCGACCCCGCTCTCGGTGCGGTACCGCATCAACAGGCCGTCCTGCAGCAGGTCGTGCTCGATCGCGGCGACGGTGCCGAGCATGCGCGGGTCGTCGGCGGCGACGAAGCCGACCTGCGCCAGCTGCAACAGTGACGCGTCGACCTCGGTCGTCCCGTAGTGCTGGGTGAAGGAGGCGCGGTCGGCGTTCCAGCCGTGGGTCTCGATCTCGGCGCGCACCTCGTCGCGCAACCCTCGCCAGCGGTCGACGGGGCCGTCCAGGCCGAACTGCTCGACGCCCTGGATGGCCCGGTCGAGGGCGGCCCAGATCATCACGCGCGAATGGGTGAAGTGCTGGAGTTCGCCGCGGATCTCCCAGATGCCGTTGTCGGGGCGGGTCCAGTTGTCCTCGACGTACTGCACGAGCGCGCGTTGCAGCGGCCAGGAGTACTCGCTCTCCTCGACCCCGAGCAGGCGGGCCTCGTGCAGCGCGACCATCACCTCGCCGAAGATGTCGCCCTGGTACTGCTTGTAGGCGGCGTTGCCGATCCTGACGGGCGACGCCCCGTCGTAGCCGGACAGCTGCCCGAGCTCGCTCTCGTGGAGGTAGCGTTCTCCGGCCAGGCCGTACATGATCTGCACGTCGGCTGGGTCCCCGGCGATGGCGCGCAGGAGCCAGCCGCGCCACCGGTCGGCTTCTTCGGCGTAGCCGTGCAGGATGAGTGCCTGGAGCGTCATCGACGCGTCACGGAGCCACACGTAGCGGTAGTCCCAGTTGCGTGAGCCGCCGAACTGCTCGGGCAGGCTCGTGGTCGCCGCGGCGACGATCCCGCCGGTGTCCTCGTTCGTCAGGGCCCGGAGGATGAGCAGCGACCGGTGCACCTCGCGGCCGTAGACCTCGGGCGCCGAGCACCGCGACGCCCATTCCTGCCACCAGGTGACGGTCTCGTCGATGCGGGCCGACACGTCGACGGGAGCCGGCGGCTCGCGGTGCGACGGGTACCAGGTGAGGCTGAGGTCGACGGTCTCGCCCGGTGCGACGTCGAAGGTCGCCTCGTGCGTGTGGTCGGTGGCCGTCAGGCGGGGGCCGCGGACGACGACGGCGTCCGGCCCCGCGGTGGCGACGAGCACCGTCTCGTCGCCCTCGGGGACCTGCCGCACCCACGGCACGGCCGTGCCGTAACCGAAGCGGATGGCGAGGTCGACGTGCATCGAGACGGTGCCCGAGACGCCGGTCACGCGACGGACGACGTCGGCCCGTCGGTCGCCGTAGGGCATCAGGTCGGTGACCTCGACGACCCCCGTGGGGGTCGTCCACCGGGTGACGAGCACGAAGGTGTCGTCGACGTAGTGCCGGGTCGAGGTGGCGCCCGTGTCGACGGGGGCCACGAGCCAGCGGCCCGAGTCGTGGTCGCCGAGCAGGGCGCCGAAGGTCGAGGCGGAGTCGAAGCGGGGCAGGCAGAGCCAGTCGATGCTGCCGTCGGTGCCGACGAGGCATCCGGTGTGCAGGTCGCCGATCAGTGCGTAGTTCTCGATGGGCAGGGGCATGCGCTCATCAAACCAGCGGGCCCCCGGCCGGGGTCAGCGTTGCAGCGTCGGGTCGGGCCAGAGCGTCTCGACCTTGGGCTTCTGCCGACGGGTGCGGGCCCAGACGACGAAGCCGGCGAGCGTGAAGGCCCCGTAGAAGACGTACATGAACGCCGACGCGTAGTAGCCGGCGCTGAACAGCAGGGGAGTGCCCACCAGGTCGACCGCGACCCAGATCAGCCAGAACTCGACCCAGCCCTTGGCCATGCCGTAGGTCGCCAGCAGCGACCCGGTGAAGATCCAGGCGTCGGCCCAGACGGGCTCGTACGACCCCAGCAGCCGGAAGAGGGGGGTCAGCACGGCGGTGCCGCCGACCAGGCCGACGACGACCAGCACACGGTTCTTCGCTCCTGCCCAGCGGGGTTCGACGGCCACGCCGCCGGTGTCGCCGGCGTGCTTCCAGCGGTACCACCCGTAGATCGACACCACGATGAACATGACCTGCCGGGCGGCCTGGCCGAGCAGGTTCACCGGGTTCGGGGTGTCGAACACCGCGCCGAGGAAGACGGTGAACAGCAGGGCGTTGCCCACGATGCCGATCGGCCAGGCCCAGACCTTGCGTCGCATGCCGCCGAGGGCGCTGAGCAGGCCGAAGACGTTGCCGATCACCTCGCGCCAGAGGATGGTCTGGTCGCCGATGTGCAACTGGGCGTCGAACAACCACAGCAACGGGTTCATCGGGGGCTCTCTTCGATCGGGGTGACGGAGTGGTGCGGGACCACGGCGTCCCCGGGGCGCAGGGCGCCTGGTGCTGCAACGAGTGTGGCACGAGGGCCATTCCCGGTGGGCGCGGCCCCGTCGTGGCGTAGCCCCGGCGTCAGGCGAACAGCTGTTGCTCGACCCGGTCGTCGAAGACCCCGAGCAGCAACCACGAGTCGCCCCGGCCGTCGAGCGCCAGGTCGAACGTGCCGTCGACCCGATGGGCGCCGTCGGTGAGCGGGACGGCGTCGACCCGCCAGACGGTCATCTCGAGCAGGTGAGCGCTCGCCCCTCGTGGCGCCCGGGTCGCCGAGCGCCACCAGTCGGTGCGCGTGACCCAGAGCTCGGGCGAGCTGACGACGCCGTACACGACCCCCCGCCACTCGAAGCGCAGGGGCGCCCCGTCGGCCGTCGTCTCGACCGGGACCTTCTCGTCCACCCTCATCTGCCGACCTCTCGTTCGAATGTGTGTTCGAACAGAGTCTACGAACCTCCACCGACATCGGCCACCCCCTCGGGGTGCCTCCACGCCCCGTGGCCGGGAGTGCCGGGACGGGAGCCGCCTCACCAGCGGGGCAGCGCCTCCTCGACGTGGTCGGCCGCCTCGCGGGGCAGGCCGGCCTCGTCGGCGAACGAACGCCAACGTCCCACCGCGTCACGCACCTCGTCGACGATCCCGGACGCGTCCCGCACCAGGAACCGATCGGCCAGGCGCATCACGTCCGCCCGCGAGACGTCCCGGAAGACCCCGTCCACCCCCATGAGGTGCTGGTACGTCCACCGCCCCGTCGGGTTGTGCGCGAAGGTCACGTCGTAGGCCGGGGACAGTGCCCACGACGCCCCGGGCCCGGCCAGCAGGAACGACGAGTTCTTGGTGTGGTCGTCGTTGTTGGCGGCCAGCACGTTGAAGACCATCCGCCGGAACGCCTGGGCCATCGCCTCGTCGCCCAGCCCCAGGCGACGGACGGCGTCGAACAGCTGACCGTAGTCGTGCGCCTGCCGCTGCCGGAAGTCGAGGTGGGCCGCCCCGCAGAGCGTCAGGACGTGCGCCTTGCCCTCGTCGCGACGGTCGAACCGTCGGGTCATGAAGTGCGACCGTCCGTTCTCGTCGAGCAACCGGCACTCGGCCATGTCGATCCCCGCCGCCCCCGCCATCGACGAGTACGCGTACTCGATCCGACCGGCGAGGCCGCCCGACCCCAACTCGGAGTCCGGGCCCAGCCCGTCGAGCTTGATCAGCCAGTGCTCGAACCCCTCGGGCGCCGCCACCTGACCCGACCGGATCTCGCCCGTCGCCCTGTTCCACGCGACCACCGCCTTGGCCCGCGCCCCACCCGCCGAGGTCCCGACCTGGATCAACGACCGGATCGCCGACTCCGTCTCGCGGTCGTCGCTGAAGCGGGCGTCCAGCACGCTCCGCGCCCCGTCGACCAGCTCGCTCAGCTCGAGCGCACTGGCCGTCCGCTGCCGCGGGCCCCGGGACGGCCGGAACTCCAACGCGCCCATCGCCCGGTCGGCCATGTAGGCCAGCCGGTCCAGCGGGCTCACGAGCTGCCTCGACACGCCCTGCCGCGCCAGCCAGGCGTCGATCACGGCGTTGCCGAAGTCGTCCGGCATCGCGTCCGCCAGCACGGCGGGCAGCCGGTGGAACGTCGCCTCGGGAAGCTGCGGGAACACGTGCCGACGGACGCGGATCGGCATCGTCAACGGGGCGAGCTCGATGCCCCTGGCCACCCAGTCCGGGTAGTACTCGAACACGTAGGCGCCGAGAGCGGGGTCGGGTGCCACGGCCCCCACCCGCAGTCCCCACGCCGTCACCTCGACCGCGCGGACCGGCACCCAGCTCACGAGCCGCCCTCGGGCGACCGGGCGCCCCGCGGGCGGTACACCCGGCGTCGAGGCTCGTCGGCCGACGACCTCAGGACGTCGAGGGGGCTGACCGCGCTCGCCGGGGCCAGGCGGGCGAGGGCGTCGTCCGCACCCAGCGCCCGCAGCACGCGGACCAGGCTGCGGAGGGTGCTGCCCCGCCCGGCCTCGAGCGACTGCACGGTGCTCGGCGACAGGTCCGCCCGTCGGGCGAGCTCGACCTGGTCGAGGCCCCGGTCGAGCCTCAGGCGACGGACCTGGTCGCCCACCTGTCGTTCGCGTTCGTCGGTGGACACGACGGGCCCTTCGGCGTCGCCCGGCATCCGATCGTCGTCACGCATGGTCCTCCAATCACGGGATAACCCAGCATAACAGTGAGAATCGGCTCGTAAAAGTGAAATTCCCACTATTGCGCGGAGGTCGACACGGTCAGCTGATCAGTCGATGACGCCGTTGTCGAGCAGCTGTTCCCACAGGCCCGCGCCGTCGGGCGCCGACACCCAGGCCACGTCGCTGCCGCCGGCGTGCTCGGATCGCGACGACCGGCCGCCGGCCAGCACGGCCTCGCTGGGGGACAACTGGCGGATGGCCACGGCGGCCACGTTCTGGGGGTGGTCGTGCAAGAAGGTGCCGTACAACTCTTCGTCGTGCTGGCCGTCGTCGCCGACGAGCAGCCACTTGAGCTCGGGGAACTCCTCGGCCAGGCGGCGCAGCGACTCCTGCTTGTGCAGCCGCCCGCTGCGGAAGATCCGGTCGTGCGTCGGCCCCCAGTCCGTGAGCAGCAGGGGGCCGCTCGGGTACAGGTTGCGCGACAGGAACCGCGACAACGTCGGCGCGACGTTCCACGCTCCCGTCGAGAGGTAGACGACGGGGCACCCGGGGTTCGCCGCGTTCAGCCGCTCGTAGAGGACGGCCATGCCGGGCACGGGCCGACGGGCGTGCTCGTTCAGCACGAAGGTGTTCCAGGCCGCCAGCATCGGCCGGGGCAACGAGGTGACCATGACGGTGTCGTCGATGTCCGAGACGATGCCGAACCGCGCCTCCGGGTCGATCACGAAGATCGGCGCCTCGACCGGCGTCGAACCCTCGGTGGTCAGGGTCGCCACGTGCCAGCCCGGTTCGAGGTCGACCGGGATGCGCGCGTCGAGCACGCCGCCGCGGTCGGTCTGCACGTGCTGGACGTGCCCACCGAGCGAGATCTCGACGAGGGCCTTCTCGACGGGGACGCTCGTGAAGCTGCGCCAGCCCCTCACGTTCAGGCGGTCGACGCCCGACAGGGTGCCCGTGCGGGTCAGCAGCACCCGGGACAGCACCCGGGCCCACCCGGGGGCCCCGTAGCCGGTGTACGGCACGACGGTCGGCAGGAGGCCGCGACGTCGGGCCCGTTTCTCGCGGAAGCGGTGGACCGAGTTCTCGATGCGTGCCGCGCGGTGCAGGAACGGCTCGACGGCGGCGGGCGGTGCCTTGCGGGTGTCGGGCATCCGGTCAGTCTCGCACGGCGAGCCGCCGGGCGGGCGGCTCAGTGCACGGGATCGAGCAGCCCGGGGTGGTCGACGGTCGTCGTGCCGACCTCGGGGCCGACCTCGTGGTGCAGGAGGCGCTCGGCGATCTCGGTGCCGAGGCCCGCGATGCCCTGGACCAGGTCGTCGTCGCCCTCGGTCTCGGGGTCGAGCCAGTCGTCCATGACGTCGGTGCCGACGAGCAGGGGCATCCGGTCGTGCACCTCGGACACGGGACCCGAGGAGGCGCGGGTCAGGACGGTCGTCGACAGCAGCCACCGAGACGGGGCGCCCACCTCGGCGGACGGATCGCGCCACCACTCGTACAGCGCCCCGAACAGGATCACCTCGTCGTCGGGCAGGCGGACGAGGACCGGGCGCTTCCGGCCGTCGGGGAGGGTCTGCCACTCGTACCAGCCCGTCGCCGGCACCAGCCCCCGCCGCGAGGCGACGGCGTCGCGGAACGACGGCTTCTCGGCGGCGGACTCGGAGCGCGCGTTGAACAACGGCGGGCCGACGTCGGGGCCGGTCGACCCACCAGGCACGAGACCCCAGCGGGCGGCGGCGAGTCGCCGCACCGGCGGACCACCCGCGTCGTCACCCCGCGGAGCGGCGTCGACCAGCAGACTCACCGGTCGAGTCGGAGCGATATTCCAGGAAGGCTCTGGGAGACTTTCTCCTGATACATCGACGTCGAAGAGGGCCACCAGGTCGCTCGAGGCGCGCGCCATCACGAATCGTCCGCACATGCGGTCCATTCTGACGGCAGCCGCCGACAACCGGTGACCGACACCACGGTCACCCTCGACGTCGTCGCACCATGCCCGACCCCGTCGAGGCATCGCCACGAAACGGAGAAACGTTGCTCGTCACCGACGTCAATGACGCACTGCCCGGGGGTTCACCGCTGCTCAGGAACGAGCCCGTCCAGGCCCGCAGCTCGGCGCGGCTCACCGGCCTGCTCGACGCGGCCGCGGCCATCATCGACGAGATCGGCTACGAGCGTCTGACGACGGCCATGGTGGCCGAGCGCGCGGGCGCCTCGATCGGCACCGTCTACCGGTACTTCCCCGACCGCATCGCCGTCGTCGACGCCCTCGCCCTCCGCTGCGTGCAGCGGCTGACCGGTCGCGTGACCGAGCTCGTGTCCGACGACGTCGTCACCGACTGGCGTCGTGCCGTCGAGTCCTTCGTCGACGCCAAGGCCGAGATGTACCGCAGCGAGCCCGGGTTCCGCGCGATCCGGTTCGGTGACGCACCCGACGTGCGCACGCCCGAGTCGCGCCCGTACACGAGTCCGCTGGCCGAGCAGCTGTCGGCCGTCTTCGTCGACCACTGCTCGGTCGTCCGCACCGACGAGCTCGAGTTGGGCCTGCAGGTCGCGGTCGAGATCGCCAACGCCCTGCTCGCGCGGGCGTTCATCGACGACGTCACGGGCGACGAGCGCTTCGTGGGCCAGTGCCGGTCGGTCCTGACGGGTTACCTCGAGCCGCTCGTCACCCTGCGCTGACCTCGCGGGCCGTGTGACGGCGTGTGTCCGCGGCCTCGGCGAGGTCGATGACACATCGTCGAGATCTGTGGTTGGGTGAACGCCCTGGCAAGTGTCGATTCGTGCTGCCCACGAGGAATGAGCCACCCATGATCGAGTTCCGTTCCGTGACGAAGCAGTACCCCGACGGCACCCTGGCGGTCGACGACTTCAGCCTCGTGATCCCCTCCCGCAAGACCACGGTCTTCGTCGGCTCGAGTGGTTGCGGCAAGACGACGATCCTCCGCATGATCAACCGCATGGTCGATCCGACCTCCGGCGTCATCGAGATCGACGGCAAGTCGATCGGCGACCTCGAGCCGGTGGCGCTCCGCCGCAGCATCGGCTACGTCATGCAGAACTCCGGTCTGCTGCCGCACCGCAAGGTCGTCGACAACATCGCCACCGTGCCCGTCCTCACGGGCACCTCGAAGCGGGCGGCGCGCGACCGGGCCCTCGAGCTGATGGACACCGTCGGGCTCGACCGCGGCCTCGCCCAGCGCTACCCGAGCCAGCTGTCGGGCGGGCAGCAGCAGCGCGTCGGCGTCGCCCGCGGACTCGCGGTCGACCCCAACATCCTGCTCATGGACGAGCCGTTCGGCGCCGTCGACCCGCTCGTCCGCTCCGACCTGCAGCAAGAGCTCATCCGCCTGCAGCGCGAGCTCGACAAGACGGTCGTGTTCGTCACGCACGACATCGACGAGGCCTTCTACCTCGGCGACCAGGTGGTCATCCTCGAGAAGGGCGGTCACATCGCCCAGCAGGGCAGCCCGGCCGAGATCCTCTCGGCGCCGGCGACCGACTTCGTGGCCGAGTTCGTCGGGGCCAACCGCGGCAAGCGCGCGCTCCACGTCGAGCAGACCCCGACCGGGCAGGTGGTCGTCGACGGCGACGGACGCACCGCCGGGGTGCTGACCGAGCCGGTCCGAGGTGGGCGGGCGTCGTGAACTGGATCGTGTCGAACAGCGACTACGTCCTCGACAAGACGATCGTGCACCTCGGCCTCAGCGTGCCCCCGGTCGTCCTGGCGTTCGTCATCTCGCTGCCGATCGGGTGGGCGGCCAACCGGTACGCGCGGCTGCGTGGCGTCGTCCTGGCGGTCGCCGGACTCTTCTACGCCGTGCCCTCGTTCGCCCTGCTCGTCGTGCTGCCCGGTCTCATCGGCTACAGCATCCGCAGCAACACGAACCTCATCATCGGCCTCACCCTGTACGGCGTCGCCCTCATGGTCCGGTCGGTCGCGGACGGCCTCCAGTCGGTCGAGGCCGACGTGCGCCAGTCCGCCACGGCCATCGGCTACTCGGGATGGCAGCGGTTCTGGCGCGTCGAGATCCCGTTGGCCGGCCCGGTCCTGCTCGCCGGCCTCCGCGTCGTCCTGGTCAGCACCATCAGCCTGGCCACCGTCGGCGGCATCCTCGGCATCAACGGGCTCGGACTGCTCTTCAACGACGGGCTGCAGCGCGACATCATGGCCGAGATCGTGGCCGGCATCGTCCTCACCATCGTCATGGCGCTGGTCCTCGACGGTCTGCTGGTCCTGCTCGGTCGAGCCCTCATGCCCTGGACGAGGGGTCAGGCCCCGACCAGGGCGAACACGCCCACCTGGGCCCGGCAGAAGGTCGTGGCGCCGTGAACCTCTTCCTCGACGCCTTCGCCTGGTTGGGCGACCCCGCGCACCTCTCGGGAGTCGACGGGGTCCCCACCCGGTTGGGCGAACACCTCTGGTACACGATCGTCGCCGTGGTCATCGCCTCGGTCCTCGCCATCCCGGCGGGCTACCTCATCGGACACACGGGTCGTGGCCGGACCCTCGCCGTCGCCCTGACCGGTGGTGCACGGGCCCTGCCCACCGTCGGGCTGGTGTTCCTGCTGGCGCTGCTCGTCGGCATCGGCATCACGGCGCCGATGATCGCCTTCGTCGTCCTGGCCATCCCCTCGGTGCTGGCCGGCGCCTACTCGGGCTTCGAGGCCGTCGACCGCAAGACCGTCGACGCGGCCAGGGCCGTGGGCATGACCGAGTGGCAGATCGTCACCAAGGTCGAGGTGCCCCTCGGGCTGCCGCTCCTCATCGGCGGCATCCGCTCGGCCACGTTGCAGGTCGTGGCGACGGCGACCATCGCCACCGTCGTCGGTGCCGGCGGCCTGGGCACCTACATCTTCCGTGGCCTGCGGTCGAACGACTACACCCAGATGCTGGCGGGTTCGATCGTCGTGATAGCCCTCGCCGTCGTCCTCGAGGTGGTCTTCTCGATCGTCCAGCGCCTGGTCGTCCCCGCCGGGGTCACGGCCGGTCGCCCCTCCGACACCCGCTCCAAGGCCGTCCGGCCCGGGGCGGTCACGGCAACACCCCTCACGAAAGGCACACAGTGATCACAGCGAACAAGAAGGGCCGGCTCACCGTTCTCGGTGCAGTCGCGATCGGGGCCATGGTGGCCCTGGCAGGGTGCGCGTCGAGCGACCCGCTGAGCTCGGGCGACTCGTCCGCGTCGAGCGACGGCGACACGCTCGTCATCGGCTCGCAGCAGTACTACTCGAACGAGATCATCGCCGAGCTGTACGCCCAGGCCCTCGAGGCCAAGGGCTACACGGTCGACCGTCAGTACCAGATCGGTCAGCGAGAGGTCTACCTGCCCGAGCTCGAGTCGGGCAAGATCGACGTCTTCCCCGAGTACACGGGCAACCTGTTGCAGTACTACGACAAAGAAGAGACCGCGAAGTCGCCCGAAGAGGTCGAGGCCGCCCTGGCCGAGGCCCTGCCCGACGGCCTGACGGCGCTCAAGGCCGCCGAGGCGTCCGACCAGGACAGCTACAACGTGACGAAGCAGTTCTCCGAGGACAACGACATCACGAGCCTCGCGGACCTCAAGGACTACTCCGGCACGCTGGCCCTCGGCGCTCCGCCCGAGAACGCCGAACGCCCCTACGGCCCTCCCGGCCTGAAGAGCGTCTACGGCGTCGACGTGACCTCGACCCCGATCGACGACGGCGGTGGCCCGCTGACGGTCAAGGCCCTCACCGACGGCAGCGTCCAGTTGGCCGACATCTACACGGCCAGCCCGCTGATCGCCGAGAACGACCTCGTCACCCTCGACGACCCCGAGAACATGATCCTGCCGCAGAACGTGGTCCCGATCGTGTCCGACAAGGTCGACTCCGACGCGCAGGACGTCATCGACAGCGTCGACGCGGTCCTGAGCCCCTCCGACCTGCAGCAGCTCAACTCGAAGAGCCAGACCGACAAGGAGTCCTCGGCCACCATCGCCAAGGACTACCTGACCGAGAAGGGCCTGCTCGACCAGTAGGCAGACCCCTCTGAGAGCCCCGTTCCGTCCGCGGAGCGGGGCTCTTTCGTCGTCCGGGTCCGCCGTCGCGGCCCGACGGGCGCACCGGGCGGGCGGCCGGGGTCCGAGGAGGCGCGGGTCAGGGGGTCTCGTCGCCCGCGTCCCCGTCGGGGTGCGCCATGTGCCGCTCCTCGCGCCGGTGGAGGAGCTTCTTGACGACGACCACCACGAGGGCGAACGCCACGATGATGCCGACGAAGACGTACCCGGCCTGGTGCAGTCGATCCGCGAGCTCGCGGTAGCTGCCCGCGGCCGCGGCCCCGACCGACACGTAGGCGAGCGCCCACAGGATGCACGCGGGCGTCGTCCACGCGACGAACGTCCGGTACCGCATGGGGCTCGTCCCGACGGTCAGCGGGATCAACGAGTGCAGCACCGGCAGGAACCTCGAGACGAAGACGGCGATGCCGCCCCGTCGGGCGAGGTAGTTCTCGGCGCGGACCCAGTTCGCCTCGCCGATGCGGCGGCCGAGGAAGCTCGCCCTGATGCGGGGCCCGAAGAAGCGACCGAGGGCGAAGCCGACGCTCTCACCCACCAGGGCGCCGAGCACGAGGGCGACCACGAGCGCCCCGAACTCGACCGGGGACGCCACCGCCGTCGCCGAGACGATGGCGACCGTGTCGCCCGGGACGACCAGGCCGAGCAGGACCGACGTCTCGAGCACCATGGCGACGCCCGCGAGCACCGTCCTCAGCACGGGGTCGACGGACTGCACGAGGTCGAGCAGGGTCGTCAGCAGGTCGTTCACCCGCCCGAGCCTATTCACAGTGAGTGCACGGCGCCCGGGGGTCCAAAACGACAGGTGTCGATTATCTACGGACCTATGCTCGTCTCGTCCCGACGGTGCGACGCACGACCACCACCACCACCCGAGGGAGAAGGCGCATCCCGATGAACGAGCTGCTCGACCCGCTGCTGTTGTCCCGCTGGCAGTTCGGCCTCACCACGATCTACCACTTCCTCTTCGTGCCGCTCACGATCGGCATGGCCTTCACCGTGGCCGTCTTCCAGACGGCGTGGGTGCGCACCGGCCGCATCCACCATCTCCAGCTCACCCAGTTCTTCGGCAAGATCTTCCTGATCAACTTCGCGATGGGCGTCGTGACGGGCATCGTCCAGGAGTTCCAGTTCGGCATGAACTGGTCCGACTACTCGCGGTTCGTCGGCGACGTCTTCGGCGCCCCCCTCGCGCTCGAGGGCCTGCTCGCGTTCTTCCTGGAGGCCACCTTCATCGGCATCTGGATCTTCGGCTGGGACAAGGTGCCGCAGAAGCTGCACCTCGCGAGCATCTGGGGTGCGACGGTCGGCAGCATCCTCTCGGCGTACTTCATCATCGCCGCGAACGCCTTCATGCAGAACCCGGTCGGCTACGACATCAACGAGGAGAGGGGGCGGGCCGAGCTCACCAGCATCTGGGAGGTCCTGACCAACAAGGTGGCCCTCGCGGCCTTCCCGCACACGATCTTCGCCTGCTTCATGGTGTCGGCCGCGGTCATCGTCGCGGTCGCCGCCTGGCACCTCTCACGGAACCAGCACCTCGAGACCATGCGCCCGGCCCTGCGCTTCGGCCTCTGGACGATGGTCGTCGCCGGCGGGCTGACCTTCCTGACGGGCGACCAGCTCGGTCTCGCCATGGTCGAGACCCAGCCCATGAAGATGGCCGCCGCCGAGGCGCTCTACAAGACGAGCACCGGGGCCGACGCCTCGTTCTCGATCTTCACCCTGGGGACGCCCGACGGGGTGCACGAGCTCTTCAGCATCCGGGTGCCCTACCTGTTGTCGTTCCTGTCGACGCACACCTTCGACGGCACGGTCGAGGGGATCGACGACCTGCAGGCGCAGTACGTGCAGCTCTACGGCCCGGGCGACTACACGCCCATGATCTGGGTGACCTACTGGTCCTTCCGCTGGATGATGGGCCTCGGCATGGTCAGCGTCCTCGTCTCGGTCGTCGGCCTCTGGATCACGCGGGGCGGTCGACTCCCGCAGAACCGGTGGGCCTGGCGCGCGGCGGTCTACAGCTACCCGATGCCGCTGCTCGCGATGATCGTCGGGTGGGTCTTCACCGAGATGGGTCGACAGCCCTGGCTCGTCTTCGGGCTGCTCAAGACCGAGGACGGCGTCTCGCCCGGGGTGACCGGCCTGACGGTGCTCATCTCGCTCGTCGCCTTCACCCTGGTCTACGGCACGCTCGCCGTCGTCGAGTTCAAGCTCATCGTGAAGGCCGCCCGGAAGGGACCGGCGGACGCCCCCGAGCCCGATCCCGCGTCGGGCGAGATCCGCCACGAGGCGACGGTCTACTGATGCCCATGACCCCCACCGGACCCTCGCGAGAAAGGCACTGACCATGGACCTCCCCACCCTCTGGTTCGTCGTCCTCGGCTTCTTCTTCGTCGGCTACTTCGTGCTCGACGGCTTCGACTTCGGCGTCGGCATGTCGCTGCCCTTCCTCGGGCGCGACGACACCGACCGGCGTGTGCTGATCAACACGATCGGCCCGGTCTGGGACCTCAACGAGACCTGGGTCATCGTCGCGGGCGCGTTCCTGTTCGCCGCCTTCCCCGAGTGGTACGCCACGCTGTTCAGCGGCTTCTACCTGCTGATGCTGGTCATCCTGCTGGCCCTGATCGCCCGCGGGGTCTCGTTCGAGTACCGCCACCAGCGCCCCGAGGCCTCGTGGAAGCGCCGCTTCGACCTGATGATCGTGGTCGGTTCGGCCGTGCCGGCGTTCGTCTGGGGCCTCGTCTTCGCCAACGTGGTCCAGGGCGTCCCCCTGGACGCGGGGCACGACTACACCGGGACGGTGCTCGACCTGCTCAACCCCTACGCCCTGCTGGGCGGCCTCACGACCCTGCTGCTCTTCTTCACGCACGGCGTGGTGTTCGTGACGCTCAAGACGGAGGGCGAGATCCGCGAGCGCGCCCGCCGTCTGGCCGTCCGTGCGGGGGTCGTCACGATCGTCGTCGCCGCGGGCTTCCTCGCCCTGACCTCGCTGATGCACGGCACCCTCGCGTCGACGGTGCTCTCGGCCGTGGCGGCCGTCAGCCTGATCGCGTCGTTCGTCGCGAACCTCCGGGGTCGCGAGGGCCGGTCCTTCGGCCTCATGGCCGTGACGATCGCGCTGGCGGTGGCCAGCCTGTTCGCCGCGCTCTTCCCCGCCGTGATGCCCGCCAGCAACGACCCGGCGAACAGCCTGACGATCGCGAACGCGTCCAGCTCCACGTACACCCTGACGATCATGAGCTGGGTCGCCCTCGTCTTCGTCCCGCTGATCCTGGGCTACCAGGGCTTCACGTACTGGATCTTCCGCAGACGGATCAGCCGTGCGGCGATCCCGGCCGCGCACTGAGCCGGCCTCCGTGAAGCCGCTCGACCCGCGCCTCCTGCGCCACGCCTCCGCCGCCCGGGTGTTCCTCGGGCTGGGCGCCCTGCTGGGCGTCGCCCAGACCGCCTCGATCGTGGCCGTGGCCTGGTTCACGACGTCGGCCGTGGTGCAGGTCGTCGACGGACGGGCCGCCCAGGGGCTCGCGACCACCCTGCTCGGGCTCGGCGTCTCGGTGGCGGCGCGGTCGCTCGTGGCCTGGGCGCTCGAGGTGACGGCCGCGCGGGCCGCGGCGCAGGTCAAGAGCCAGCTGCGGGCCCGGGTCGTCGCCGCGGTCGCGGACCGCGGCCGGGCCTGGGTCGACCGGCACTCGTCGGCACGGGTGGCCACCCTCGTCGGCCCCGGGCTCGACGCGCTCGACGAGTACTTCGCCCGGTACCTGCCGCAGCTGGTGCTGACCGTCCTGGCGACTCCGCTGATCATCGCCGTCATGGCCTCGCGCGACTGGTTGTCCGCCGTGATCGTGGTGCTGACGCTGCCGCTCATCCCGGTGTTCATGGTGCTGATCGGGTGGACCACCCGGGCCGCCCAGGCCCGCCAGTGGGAGCGACTGACCCGTCTCGCCTCGTCGTTCGCCGACGCCGTGGCGGGCGTGTCGACCCTCAAGGCCTTCGGCCGCGAGCGTCGACAGGTCGAGCGCATCGGTCGCCTCACCGACGACCTCCGGGTCGAGACGGTCACGGTCCTGCGCGTGTCGTTCCTCAGCGGTTTCGTGCTCGAGCTCGCGGCGTCGCTGTCGGTCGCCCTCGTCGCCGTGTCGATCGGCATCCGGCTCGTCGAGGGGGCGATGGGGCTGACCGCGGGACTGTTCGTCCTGCTGCTCACCCCGGAGGCCTACCTGCCCCTGCGCCGGGTCGGAGAGAACTACCATGCCGCCGCCGACGGGGTCGCCGCGGCCGAGGAGGTCTTCGAGCTGCTCGACGACGAGCACGGCGTCGCGGGTGCGACGCCCGCCGGTCCGACGGTCGAGATCGAGCGCCGCTCCGTCGGCGCCCCGGCGGACGCCCTCGTCGTCGACCGGCTGAACGTGGACCGAGGAGGCGCGGTGCGGCTGCCCGAGACCTCGTTCGTCGCCGAGACCGGTCGCGTCACCGCCGTCGTCGGCCCGAGCGGTGCCGGCAAGTCCACCCTGCTCGACGCGGTGCTCGGGCTCGAACCGTGCGAGGGGCGGGTCGTCTGGCGGTCGTCGGGCCGGGCTCCCGCCCGGTCCGAGATCTCGTGGTCGGGGCAGTCGCCCCGGCTCTCGTCCGGCACGGTGGCCTCGAACGTCGCCCTCGGCGAGGGGGGCGAACCCGACACGGCGGCCGTGGTCCGTGCCCTCGAGCTGGCGGGTGCGGCCGGGCTCGACCCGGCGCTCGTGCTCGGCGCCGGGGGCGAGGGGCTGTCCGGGGGACAGGCGCAGCGGGTGTCGGTCGCCCGGGCCCTGTACCGTCTCGACCGGGTGGGGTCGCGCCTCCTGCTGGTCGACGAGCCGTCGTCGGCCCTCGACCGCATCACCGAGGCGCGCGTCGTCGCGGGCCTGCGGCGCATCGCGGCGACGGGCGTCGCCGTGGTGGTCGTCACGCACCGCCGGGCCGTCAGCGACGCGGCCGACCTCGTCGTGACGATCGGAGGCGCCTCGTGACGCGCTCGCTGCTCCGCACCGCCCAGCCCGGTCCGCGACGGGCGGCACCCGGCATCGTCGCCGGATCGCTGAGCGCCCTGTCGGCGGTCGCCCTGCTCGCCGCGTCGGCGTACCTGATCACGCGGGCCGCCGAGCAGCCGCCCATCCTCTACCTCTCGCTGGCCGTCGTCGGCGTCCGCGCCTTCGCCCTGACCCGGGCGGCGTTCCGCTACGTCGAACGCCTCGCGAGCCACGACGCGGCCTTCCGGCAGCTGGCGGTCGTCCGCACCGAGCTCTACCGGCGGCTCGTCCGCGTGGCGCCGGCCGGCCTCGGGCGCTCGGACCGCGGCGACCTCCTGGCGCGCGTCGTGGGCGACGTCGACGCCCTGCAGGACCTCCCGCTGCGGGTCGTGCAACCGCTCGTGGTGTCGGGCCTCACCTCGGTCGTCGCCGTCGTCGGCGTCGCCCTCGTCTCACCCGCGGCGGCGGCCGTCCTGGCCGGCGCGCTGGTCGTCGCCCTCGTCGTCGGGTGCGTCGCGGCCGACCGGCTCGCCCGACGGAACGAGCGCACCCTCGCGGCTCGGCGCGGGGCGCTCTCGACGGCCGTGGTCGACCTCGTGCAGAACCTCGACGTCCTCGTGGCGTTCGAGGCGGTCGAGGCCCAGCTCGGCCGGGTCGCGACGCTCGACGCCGACCTGCGCCGCGCCTCCTCGCGTCGAGCCCTCACCGCCGGCGTCGTCGCCGCGGTCCTGTCGGCGCTCTCGGGCGCCGCGGTGCTCGCCACCGTGCCGGTCGTGGCCCCTGCCGTGGCCTCGGGCGACCTCTCGGGGCCGGCTTTCGCGCTGGTCGTGCTCGTGCCGCTCGCCGTGTTCGAGGTCGTCGGGGCCGTGCCGACGGCCGTGCTCGCCTGGCGACGGGTGCGGGCGAGCGGCGAGCGCGTGGACTCGGCCGTGCCGGACGAGGTGCCGGTCGGCGTCGTGGACGACGGAGCCGTCGGCCCGGGGGACGTCGACGCCGTCGCCCGGGGGCGCGTCGGAGCCGACGCCGACACGGCGGAGGTGGGCCCCGCACCCGGTGGGTCGTCGTCCGCGACCTCCGCGGCGACGACGCGGGCGACGCCACCGCCGGCACTGCGCCTCCGTGACGTCTCGGCGACCTGGCCCGGGGCCGCGGGGCCGGCCCTCCGCGGCGTCGACCTCGACGTTGCGGTGGGCGACCGGATGGTCGTCGAGGGTCCGAGCGGGGCCGGCAAGACCACGCTCGCGTCGGTCCTCGCGCGCTTCGTCGAACACACCGGTCGCTACGAGGTCGGGGGAGTCGACACCGCGACGCTGCGACCGGCGGCCGTCCGGGCGACGGTGGGTCTCATCGAACAGGCGCCCCACCTCTTCGACGAGTCGCTGCGACAGAACCTGCTCTTCGCCCGCGACACCGCCACCGACGACGAGTTGCTCGGCGTGCTCGACCGCGTCGGGCTCGGACGCTGGGCCGCCGGGCGCGGCGGTCTCGACGCCCCGGTGGGTGAGCGTGGCGCCCTCGTCTCGGGTGGTCAGGCCCAGCGCATCTCGCTGGCCCGTGCCCTGCTGCGGGGCTTCCCGGTGCTCGTGCTCGACGAGCCCACGGCCGGCCTCGACCCCGAGACCGCCGGTCGGCTCGTGCGCGACGTCCTCACGACGGCACGCGACGACGGCGCCACGGTCGTCGTGATCTCGCACGTCGAGGTGCCCGCCGACCTGGTGACGCGTCGCGTCCGGGTCGAGGCGGGTCGGCTGCGCGAGATCGAGGCGTCGTCGTCCGTCGACTCCGACGGCGGACCCGAGCCGTGGGTCCGCGGCTGACCCCCGCTCCGGTCGGCGCCGCGGTCAGGCGTCGATCGGCCGACGGAGCCGGTCGAGCCGGCCGCGCCAGAGCCCGAGGCGACCGGGCTCCTCGGCGGGTGACGGCCCCCCGACCCAGCCGGTGACGATGCGCGGGCCGTGCAGCGCACCGAGGCTCCACACCTCGAAGCCGTCGAGCTCGTCGGGGCGGGTGCGGTCGTGCAGCACGTCGACGCCCAGGACGGCGGCGAGGGTCGTCAGGGTGCGGAGCGTCACGCCCGGCAGGCGCGGCAGGTCGTCGGCAGGCAGGCAGAGGGCGTCGCCGCGCCACCAGACGATCGAGCTCCAGGCGCCTTCGACGACGTGACCCTCGGGCGAGAGCAGCACGGCTTCGTCGGCTCCGCGCGCGCGGGCGTCCGCGACGAGCGCACCCAGCGCCGCGAGGTCGGGCCCCTTGACCGTGGGCCGCGTCCGAGGGTCGTGGTCCGCCGTCGCGAGGACGACCGAGCGGCGACGCGGGGGAGCGGGCCGGAGGCGCAGCTGCAGCCGCGCGCCGCCGCCCCCACCGGGCCGCCCGTCCGGGCGGTCGACCGCGACGAGCTCGACGCGGGGGAACCACGCGCCCGTCCGGGGAAGGGCCGCGACGGCGGCCGCCCAGAACGCCGCCGGTTCGCCGGCGTCGGGGCCGGTCGTGACGTCCGGGCGCGCCAGCGCCTCGGCCACCGAGCCGGTGAACCGGTCGCGGTGCACGTCGAGGGCGAGCACCCGCCCGTCGTCGACGAGCCACGAGTCGGCGACGAGGAGGCGCGGGTCGGCTTCGTCGTCCCGCCCGCCCTCGGACGGACGCAGCTCGCCGCCCTGCCAGACGTGCAGCACCGCGCCGCCCGGCGCCCCCGCGCTCATCGCTCCACACTCATCGGGTCGCCGTTCCGCTCATAGGATCGAGGGTATGCGCCCCGCGGTCGTCCGATCCTCCCTGCCGTGGCGCGACCCCGAGTCCGTGGTGCGGCACCTGGCCGCGACCGACGACGTCGTGTGGCGGGACGCGGGTCTCGACGCCTCGCGGGGGCGCTCGATCGTCGGCTGGGGCCGCCCCGCGACGGGCGACGTGCGCGACGGGGGCGCCGACCGGCTCTGGCAGGCGGTGCGCGACGACCTCGCCGACGTCGAACCAGGCAGCGACCCGCTCGGCTGGGCCGGTTGGCTCGGCTACGGCTTCGGCTGCCGGTTGATCGACCGGGACGCCACCGCGGGGCACCGGCCGGCGGCCACGTCCGCGACCACGGCCGCCGAGGGGGACGCCCCCGACGTCGCCCTGCTCGACGTCGACCGTGCCCTCGTGTTCGACCACGCCGCTCGCTCGGTCGAGGCCGTGGCGCGCGCGGGCGACCCGTGGCCCGGCCGGGTCGCCGAGACCTGGGGCGACGTGCCCGTCGAGCCGCCGGTGCCCGGGCCGACCCGCGCCTCCTCCGGCGGGTCGGACACCCCGACGGCCCGCTGGCGGCACCGGCCGGGCGAGTACCTCGACCTGATCGACCGCTGTCGCCGGGCCATCACGGCGGGCGAGGCCTACCAGCTCTGCCTGACCACGGCGGTCGACGTCGCGGGCGGGGTCGACGCCCTCGAGGCCTTCGCGCACCTCCGTCGTTCGTCGCCGGCGCCGCACGCGTCGTTCGTGCGGATCGGCGACGTGTCGGTCGTGGGGGCGTCGCCCGAGGCGTTCGTCGAGGTGTCGACCGACGGCGTCGTCTCGTCGTCGCCGATCAAGGGCACGCGACGACGCGGCTCGGGGGCCGACGACGCCTCGCTCGCCCGCGAGCTGCTCGAGAGCGAGAAGGAGCGCGCCGAGAACGTCATGATCGTCGACCTCGTGCGCAACGACCTGGCCCGCGTGGCCCGTCTCGGCTCGGTCGAGGTCACCGAACTGCTCGCGGTGCACTCGTACGAGCACGTCCACCAGTTGGTCAGCACCGTCAGGGCGCGACTCGCACCCGGACGCACGGCGACCGACGTGGTCGAGGCGGCGTTCCCGGCGGGGTCGATGACCGGGGCGCCCAAGCGCCGCGCCGTCGAGCTGCTGGCCGGGTTCGAGGGGGCGCCCCGGGGCGTCTACTCGGGCGCGACGGGGTGGCTCGGGCGCGACGGGTCGGCGCACCTGGCGATGGTCATCCGGTCGATCGAGGTGCACCGGGCCCTGGCCGCCGCCCCGGGGCGCCCCGCGCGACCGGCCGGGGCTCGCGTCGGCGTGGGCGGCGGCATCACGATCTCGTCGGTGCCGGCCGACGAACGCGACGAGGTCGAGCTGAAGGCCGCGGCCCTGCTCGCCGTCCTCGGCGTCCGCGCGGCCGACGGGGGGCCGGTGCGCATGTCGTGACGTGGCGCGGCGTTCGGTAGCCTTGTCGCGGATCGCTGCGCTCAGCGCACGTCGTCGTGCCCAGGCACGGGCGGTCCGCCCCCACCGCACCGACTGCCAGCAGTGAATGAGAGCCCCGTGGCACACGAGCACGACACGACCGCGACCGACGCCTCCTCGGCCAGCACGCCCCCCGGCGGGGCCCCCGAACGCGAGTACGACGTCGCCCGCCTGCAAGAGAAGTGGCAGGCCCGCTGGGACGCCGAGCAGCCCTTCGTCGTCGACCCCGACGACAAGCGTCCGCGGAAGTACATCCTCGACATGTTCCCGTACCCCTCGGGCGACCTGCACATGGGGCACGCCGAGCAGTACGCCCTGGGCGACATGGTGACGCGCTACTGGCGGCAGCAGGGCTTCAACGTCCTGCACCCGATCGGCTGGGACAGCTTCGGGCTGCCCGCCGAGAACGCGGCCATCAAGCGCGGGGTCGACCCCCGCGAGTGGACGTACGCCAACATCGCGCAGCAGAAGCAGAGCATGAAGCTCTACGCGCCGTCGTTCGACTGGAGCCGCGTCCTGCACACGAGCGACCCCGAGTACTACAAGTGGAACCAGTGGCTGTTCCTCGAGATGTACAAGAAGGGCCTCGCCTACCGGAAGGACAGCTGGGTCAACTGGGACCCGGTCGACCAGACCGTGCTCGCCAACGAGCAGGTGCTGGCCGACGGGACGAGCGACCGGTCGGGTGCCGTCGTCGTCAAGAAGAAGCTGACGCAGTGGTACTTCAAGATCACCGACTACGCGGACCGCCTGCTCGACGACCTCAACCAGCTCGAGGGTCGCTGGCCGACCAAGGTGCTCAACATGCAGCGCAACTGGATCGGCCGGTCGATCGGTGCCGACGTGCACTTCACGATCGAGGGTCGTGACGAGAAGGTCACCGTCTTCACCACGCGCCCCGACACCCTCTACGGCGCGACCTTCATGGTCGTCGCCCCCGACTCCGACCTGGCGGCCGAACTCGTCGCCGACGCGACGGACGACGTCAAGGCGACCTTCGCCGAGTACCTCGTCGAGGTGCAGAAGGCCACCGAGATCGAGCGCCAGTCGAGCGAACGCCCCAAGACCGGCGTGCCGCTCGGCCGGGTCGCGGTGAACCCGCTCACGGGCGACCCGATGCCGGTCTGGGCCGCCGACTACGTGCTGGCCGACTACGGCCACGGCGCGGTCATGGCCGTGCCCGCGCACGACCAGCGCGACCTCGACTTCGCCCGCAAGTACGACCTGCCGGTGCGCGTCGTGGTCGACACGAACGCGCCCGTCACGGGGGTGATCCCCAAGCTCGAGCTCGACGAGGACGGCCAGGCGATCCTGCCCGACGACCTGCCCGACCTGAACCCCCGCGAGACGGGCGTGGCCCTGACCGGCGACGGCCGCCTGATGAACTCGGGTGCCCTGACCGGCCTCAGCAAGTCGAACGCGATCAAGCGCGTCGTCGAGCTGCTCGAGGCGTCCGGCGACGGCAAGGCGGCCAAGACGTACCGCCTGCGCGACTGGCTGATCTCGCGCCAGCGTTTCTGGGGCACGCCCATCCCGATCGTGCACGGCGCCGACGGCGTCGAGGTGCCCGTGCCCTACGACGAGCTGCCCGTCCGGCTGCCGTCGACCGAGGGCCTCGACCTGAAGCCGAAGGGCAGCTCGCCGCTCGGCGCCGCCGAGGACTGGGTGAACGTGCCCGACCCGCGCGACGGGTCACCGGCGCGCCGCGACGCCGACACGATGGACACCTTCGTCGACAGCTCGTGGTACTTCCTGCGGTTCCTCGACCCGAACGACGCCGATCGCGCCTTCGACCCCGCCCAGGCCGGCAAGTGGGCGCCGGTCGACCAGTACGTCGGCGGCGTCGAGCACGCCATCCTGCACCTGCTCTACGCACGGTTCATCACGAAGGTGCTCTTCGACCTCGGCCACGTCGACTTCACCGAACCCTTCAGCGCGCTGCTGAACCAGGGCATGGTGCTGCAGGACGGCGCGAAGATGAGCAAGAGCAAGGGCAACGTCGTCAGCCTGTCCGACGAGATCGACGCGCACGGCGTCGACGCGATCCGCCTGACGATGGCCTTCGCCGGCCCGCCAGAGGACGACATCGACTGGGCCGACGTCTCGCCGGCCGGCTCGGCGAAGTTCCTCGCCCGGGCGTTCCGCCTCGCGACCGACGTCGACAGCTCGCCCGACGTGGTCTGGGCCGACGGCGATCAGGCGCTGCGCCGGGTCACGCACCGGTTCCTCGCCGAGGCCCCCGGGCTCAGCGAGGCCTTCAAGTACAACGTCGTCGTGGCCCGCCTGATGGAGCTCACCAACGCCGTCCGCAAGGCCATCGACTCGGGGCCCGGCGCCTCCGACCCGGCCGTCCGCGAGGCGACCGAGACCGTGGCGCTGGGGCTGTCGCTGTTCGCGCCCTACACGGCCTCCGAGATGTGGGAGAAGCTGGGCTACGACGGCGGCGGCATCGCCACGTACGGGTGGCGCAAGGCCGACCCGACGCTGCTCGTCGAGACGAGCGTCACGGCCGTGGTGCAGGTCAACGGCAAGGTGCGCGACCGGCTCGAGGTCTCGCCGAAGATCGGCTCGGACGAGCTCGAGGCCCTCGCCCGTGACTCGGCCGCCGTGCAGCGCGCGATCGGCGACAAGCAGATCGTCAACGTCATCGTGCGGGCTCCGCGCCTGGTGAACATCGCGGTGAAGTAGGCCCCGTCGGGGGCGCCTCGTCCCCACCCCGTCGACGGCCGTCCTGGTTCCCCAGGGCGGCCGTCGCCGCGTGTGCGGGTGACCGCCCGCTCGTAGCGTGACGGGCCATGACCGTCAGCTTCCGCACCGCCGTCGACCCGTCCGACCCGGGTGGTCCGCGGTGGCGCGTGGGCCTCGGAGCGGTCGTCGTGCTCCTGCTGGTCGTCCTGGCCGTGAGCGTCGGCGTGTCCGCGTTCGCGACCCGAGGAGGCGCGGCCGGCGACCTCGTGACCGTCGAGCCGGGCACCGGGGCGGGGCCGTCCGCAGGGCCCGGCACCGCGCCTCCCGGAGGTGCCCCGGTCGTCTTCGTGCACGTGCACGGCCAGGTGGCGTCGCCCGGCCTGTTCGAGCTGCCCGAGGGCTCGCGCGTCGTCGACGTGGTGGCGGCCGCCGGCGGCTTCACCGCCGAGGCGGACCAGGCGGCCGTCAACCTCGCTCGGCCGCTCGTCGACGGAGAACAGCTTCGGGTGCCGGCCGTGGGCGAGATGCCCGACGGCCCGACGGCGGCCGGCGGGCCGGGTGGCGGGGGCGGCACCGGTGGGGACGCCGTCGGCGGTGCGGGTGCGGGTGCCGGGGGCGTGGTCGACCTGAACCTGGCCGACGACGCGACCCTGCAGACCCTGCCCGGGGTCGGTCCGGCGACGGCGGCCGCGATCCTGGCCTGGCGTGACGAGAACGGGCGCTTCCGCAGCGTCGACGACCTGCTCGGCGTGCCGGGCATCGGCCCGAAGACCCTCGAGAAGCTGCGCGACCGGGTGCGGGTGTGACGCCCGGGCGGGTGCTCGACCTGCGGCTCGGCGTGCCCGTGGGCGTGGCGTGGGCCGGGCTCGCGGTCGGAATGACGCGGCCGGGGCTGCTGGCGCTCGTCGCCACGGTCGCGGTCGTCGTCGGGGCGGTCGCTCTCGGGGCCGCTGTCGTGACCCGACCGGCCGGGGGTGTGATCGGGGCCGTCCTGCTGGTGGTGGCCCTGGAGGCCGGGGTCTGCGCCGGGCTGACGGGTCAGGCCGCGGCGCGTGACGAGATCCGTCACCCGCCGGTGCTCGTGTCGGCCGTGGGGCACGCCGTGACGGTCGAGGGCCGCACCCTCGACCGGGTCGACGGCCGGGCCGACGTGCTGACCCTGTCGGTCGACCGGGTCGACGTCGGCCAGGGGGCGGTGGTGCTCCGGTCGGCCGTGCGCGTGAGGCTGTTCGGTGCGCGGGTCGGCTCCGCTCGCCCGGTCGAGATCGGTTCGCGCGTGTCGTCCCGGCTCGTGCCGGGCCCCGTGAGGTACGGCGAGTCGGTCGCGTTCGAGGGCGGCTCGGTCGGGCGGCTCGACCTCCTGGCCGAGCCGGGTGGGGCCTCGGCCTGGTCGAACGGGCTGCGGTCGTCCTTCCGCGCCGTGGCGGCACGTCTGCCGGGTGACGGCGGCGCCCTGCTGCCGGGGCTCGCGATCGGCGACACGTCGGGCGTGCCCGACGACCTCGACGCCGACATGACGGCGGCGTCGCTCAGCCACCTCACGGCGGTGTCCGGCTCGAACTGCGCCGTGCTCGTCACGCTCGTGATGCTCGGGGGAGCCCTGCTGCGCCTGCCCCGGCTCGTGCGGTCGGCACTGGCCGTGGGCGTGCTCGTGGCCTTCGTCGTGCTCGTCACCCCCGAGCCGAGCATCGTCCGGGCGACGGTCATGGCCGTGATCGTCCTCGTCCACCTCGCCGTCGCCCGGCCGATCGCGGGCGTGCCGGTCGTCGCCCTGGCGGTCACCGGCCTGCTCGTCGTCGACCCGTGGCTGGCCCGCGACCTCGCCTTCGTCCTGTCGGTGCTCGCCACCACCGGGCTGGTCGTGCTGGGCGGACCGCTGACCGTCCTGCTCGCCCGGCTCGTGCCCGAGCCCGTGGCGGCGGCCCTCGCCGTGCCGGCGGCGGCCCAACTCGCCTGTCAACCCGTCCTGTTGGCCCTCGAACCGACCATCGCCCTGCACGGCGTGCCCGCCAACGTGCTGGCCGGGCCCGCGGCCCCGCTGGCGACCGTGGGCGGGCTGGTCGTCTGCGTGCTGGCCCCCTGGGCCCCCGGGGCGGCCGGTGTCGTCGCCGGGGTCTCCTGGCTGCCGGCGTCGTGGGTGGCCGCCGTGGCGCGCGCGGCGGCGACCTGGCCGGTGACCCGGGTCGACTGGAGCCCGTCGGGGCTCGGGGTCGCCGCGCTCGTCGGGCTGACCGCGCTGATCGTCGTGGCGCTCGTCGCCCGGGCCCGCGGCCGCACGAGGGCGCTCACGGCGGCGCTGCTCGTCGCCGTCGTGACCGTGACGGCGGGCGTGGTGGCCGGGCGCACCCTGGTGACCCGCGCCTCGGTGCCCGACGACTGGGTCGTCGCCCAGTGCGACGTGGGCCAGGGCGACGCCGTGCTCGTGCGCAGCGGCCCGGCCGTCGCGTTGGTCGACGTGGGCGACGACGAGGCCGCCCTGCGCCGGTGCCTCTCGACCTTCGGGGTCGGACGCGTCGACCTGCTCGTGCTGACCCACTTCGACCGCGACCACGTCGGGGCGGTCGACGCGGTCGTCGGCCGCGTGGGCACCGTCCTCGTCGGCCCGACCGGCCGGTCGGACGACGCGGCCGTCGTCACGGCGCTGGCCGACGCCGGCGCCGACGTCCAGGAGGCGCGGGCCGGCACCCGAGGACGCCTCGGCGAGCTCACGTGGCGGCTGCTCTGGCCGCCGCCCGCGACGCCTGCCGGCAACGACGCCAGCCTGGTGCTCAGGGTCGACCCGGGGCCGGGGTGTTCGACCGGGTGCCTGTCACTGCTCGACCTGGGAGATCTCGGCGAGACCGCCCAGCGCCGACTCGCCTCGTCGCCCGAGGCCGAGGCCGGACTCGCCCGGGTGGACGTCGTCAAGGTCTCGCACCACGGTTCGGCCGACCAGCTCGCCGGGCTCTACGAGCGGGTGGCGGCGCGGGTCGGACTCATCGGGGTCGGCGCGGACAACTCCTACGGGCACCCGACCGACACCGCCCTCGAGACGGTGCGGGCGGCCGGGGGAGTCGTGGTTCGCAGCGACGAGGCGGGCGAGGCTGCGGTCGTGCCCGTCGTCGGGGCCGACGGGGTGGTGGGCCTCCGCGTGTGGAGCGAGCACGCGTCCCCTCGTACCGAGGCCGGTTCGTCGGCCGGGTCGGCGGGGTCGGTGGGGTCCTCTAGCATCGGAGGAGGCGCGGCGGGCCCCGCGCCCGTGGGACGACGTCCGAGAGGCAGCATGGCAGCGCGAGCGAGCGGCAGGACCGCCAAGAAGTCGACGGTCGCGATCGACCAGGTCGGGTGGGACCGCATCCGGCCCGCGTCTGTCGTACTGGTCAGCGGGCCCGAGCAGTTCCTCGCCGACCGGGCCACGCGTCAACTGCGCGACCAGCTCGCCGCCGAAGACCCGAGCCTCGAGGTGCACGACCTCGAGGCCGACCACTACCAGCCCGGTGAGCTCGTCACCCTGGCCAGCCCGTCGCTCTTCGCCGAGCCGCGCCTCATCCGGGTCTCGAACGTCGAGAAGTGCACCGACGCGTTCCTGACCGAGACCCTCCGCTACCTCGAGACCCCCGCCGACGACACGACCGTCGTGCTGCGTCACGGTGGCGGCGTCCGGGGCAAGAAGCTGCTGGACGCGATCCGCGGCGGCACGGGCGGCGGCCTCGAGGTCGTCTGCGCCGAACTCAAGAAAGACACCGAGAAGCTCGAGTTCGCGGCCGCCGAGTTCTCCGCCGAACGTCGGCGCATCTCGCAGGGGGCCCTGCGGGCGCTCGTCACGGCCTTCAACGACGACCTGGCCGAGCTCGCCAGCGCCTGCCAGCAGTTGATCAGCGACGCCGCGGCCGAGATCACCGAGGCCACCGTCGAGAAGTACTACTCGGGGCGGGTCGAGACGAACGCCTTCAAGGTGGCCGACGCGGCCATCGCCGGTCAGCAGGGCCAGGCGCTCGTCCTGCTGCGACACGCGCTCTCGACCGGGGCCGACCCCGTCCCGGTCGTGGCCGCCTTCGCGATGAAGATCCGGACGATGGCCAAGCTGCAGGGCTCGTACGGCGGCTCCGGCCAGCTCGCGTCACGCTTCGGGCTCGCCCCGTGGCAGGTCGAGCGGGCGCAACGCGACCTGCGCGGCTGGTCAGAAGAGGGGCTGGGCCGGTGCATCGAGGTGCTCGCCGAGACCGACGCCGCGGTCAAGGGTGCCGAGCGCGACCCGGTCTACGCGCTCGAGCGCATGGTGACCATGATCTCGACGCGGGGCTCCCTGCTGTCGTGACCCGCGCCTCCTGACCCGCTCGGCCGCCTCTCGGCCCGGTGGCGGCGACCCCCGCGGCAGGGACGACGAAGGCCCCGTCTCGATCGAGACGGGGCCTTCGTCGTCGAGCCCGAGGGCCCGGGGGAGGGGCCTAGAGGGCGCCGACCTGCTTCGCGATGGACGACTTGCGGTTGGCGGCCTGGTTCTGGTGGATGACACCCTTGCTGGCGGCCTTGTCGAGCTTCTTCGACGCGAGGAGCAGGGCCGAGGTGGCCTTGTCCTTGTCGCCGGCGGCGATGGCCTCGCGGGTGGCGCGGACGGCGGTCTTGAGCTCGCTCTTGACGGCGCGGTTGCGGTCCTGGGCCTTCTTGTTGGTGCCGATGCGCTTGATCTGCGACTTGATGTTTGCCACGTGAACTACTTTCTGGATTCTGTGTCTCGGACGGATGTGCGCCAGCCGAGCGTCCGACCGACGTGAATCGGTCGACCCGGTGCTGCCGCCGGTGATGGCCACCGGAGCGGCTCTCGGCTGCGATCGCGTTCCGCCACTGCAGACGTAACGCGCAAGCCAACAGGCAACGTTACCAGCAGCAGGCCGCACTCTCAACGAGCGCCGTGCCGACGGCGTGCCGTGTCGCCCGTAGTACCGTGCCGTCATGCCCCAGCTCGCTCCCCACATGACCACCGTGCCCCCGTCGGGCATCCGTCGCGTGTTCGAGATCGCGGCACAGCTGGACGACGTCGACATGCTCGTCGTGGGTGAGCCCGACGTCCCCGTGGCCCGGCACATCGCCGACGCCGCCCGACGGGCCTGGGCCGACGACCGCACCGACTACACGCCGAACGGCGGCATCCCCGCCCTCCGCGAGGCCCTCGTGGCGAAGCTCGCGCGCGAGAACGACGTCCACGTCGACCTCGAACAGGTCTGGGTCACCGTGGGCGGCACGCAGGCGCTGCACCAGACCATGGGGCTGTTGCTGGCCGCGGGCGACGAGGTCCTCGTGCCCGACCCCGGCTACACGACGTTCACGATGAACGCGCACATGCTCGACGCCGTGCCCGTGCCCTACACGCTGACGCCGGCCCAGGGGTTCCATCCCGACCTCGACGAGCTCGAACGCCTCGTCGGTGATCGCACCCGGGTCCTGGTGGTCAACAGCCCGTCGAACCCGCTCGGCGTCGTCTATCCCGAAGAGACCTTGCGGCGGCTGCTCGGCTTCGCGCGCCGCCACGACCTCTGGGTCGTCAGCGACGAGGTCTACGAGTACTTCACCTACGGCCCGAAGCACGTCAGCCTCGCCTCGCTCGACGCGGACGACCGGGTGTTCAGCGTGTTCTCGCTGAGCAAGACCTACGCCATGACCGGCGTGCGGGTCGGTTACCTCGTGACCCCGAAGGGGCTCTCCGAGACGATGCGCACCGTGCAGGAGGCCGCGATCAGCTGCGTCGCCGAACCCGACCAGCACGCCGCCCTGGCCGCGATCGTCGGCGACCACCAGCCCGTGGCCGACGCCCGCGAGCACTACCGTCGCAACCTCGAGCTCGCGACGACGCTGCTCGACGAGCGGGGCATCCGGTACCTCGAGCCCACCGGCGCCTTCTACCTCTGGATCGACATGGGCCACGCCACCCGGGGCGACGTCGCCGGGTGGGCCGAACGGTTCCTGCTGACGCACCGGGTCGCGGTCGCGCCGGGCAGCGCCTTCGGCCGGAGCGGCGAGGGGTGGATCCGGGTCTGCCTCGCCTCGTCGCCCGAGGTGATCACCCGGGGGCTCGGCAAGCTCCCGGCTCCGGGCGACCCCCGCCGAGATCCGGGGGTCAGCCCCCTGGGTCCCGCGTCGGGCCGTTCCTAGGCTCGGAACATGACGAACCGACCCGTCCACGCCACCGTCCCGACCACCGTCCGCTCGCCCCTGGCCGTCTGGAGTCTCGTCCTCGGCCTCGCCTCGATCGGCTTCGGCTTCACCTTCGTCGTCCCGATCGCCGGCCTCGTCCTCGGCGTCCTGTCGCGTCGTCGCGAGCCCGAGGGGCGCACGATGGCCCTCGTCGGCATCGTGTCGTCCGTCGTGATGCTCGCCGGCACCCTCGTCGCCCTCGCGATCGGCGTCGCCGTCGTCGGTGGGGCCGGCCTGCTCGCGCTGATCCCCGGCACCGCGGGCTGACCCACGGGGCCAGGCCCGCGCCTCCCGCCCGTGCCGCGCCTCCCGCCGGCCCGCGCCTCCCGCCGGCCCGCGCCTCCCGCCCGCGCCGCGCGTCCGGCCCCGGGGCCGACGCACGATGCGTCGGCAATTCCCCCTCGCCGTCACGACGGGCGGGTGGGACCGAGGAGGCGCGGTGCCGGTGGTCACACCCGGCAGGAGTCGCCGACGCCCCACCCCGCACGGCGCGCCGTCCGATCCGGCCCCCCGGCATGGGAGAATCGAGCGGTACCCCCGCCCACCACCCCAGAGGATCGTGTGAGTCCCCAAGCAACCCGCGCACTCGAGCCGGCGTCGACCGAGCCCGAGTCCCTCCGCAACTTCTGCATCATCGCGCACATCGACCACGGCAAGTCGACCCTCGCCGACCGCATGCTCGGCATCACCGGCGTCGTCGAGTCGCGGGCGATGCGGGCGCAGTACCTCGACCGCATGGACATCGAGCGCGAGCGCGGCATCACGATCAAGAGCCAGGCCGTCCGCATGCCGTGGGAGCGCAACGGCGAGACCTTCGCGCTCAACATGATCGACACCCCCGGGCACGTCGACTTCAGCTACGAGGTCTCCCGATCGCTCGCCGCCTGCGAGGGAGCGATCCTGCTGGTCGACGCGGCTCAGGGCATCGAGGCCCAGACGCTGGCGAACCTCTACCTCGCGCTCGAGAACGACCTCGAGATCATCCCGGTGCTCAACAAGATCGACCTGCCCGCGGCCGACCCCGACAAGTACGCCGCCGAGCTCGCGGGCCTGATCGGCGGCGACCCCGCCGACGTGCTGCGGGTCAGCGGCAAGACCGGCATGGGCGTCGAGGACCTGCTCGACCGGGTGGTCGACCGCATCCCGTCGCCCGTCGGCGTGAAGGACGCCTCGCCCCGCGCGATGATCTTCGACTCGGTCTACGACAGCTACCGCGGCGTCGTCACCTACATCCGCATGATCGACGGCACGCTGCACCCGCGCGAGAAGGTGCAGATGATGTCGACCAAGTCGACGCACGAGATCCTCGAGATCGGCGTCTCGTCGCCCGAGCCCGTGCCCAGCCAGGGGCTGTCGGTGGGCGAGGTCGGCTACCTCATCACCGGCGTGAAGGACGTGCGCCTCTCGAAGGTCGGCGACACGGTCACGACGTCGGCCAAGCCCGCGACCGAGGCGCTGAGCGGCTACACCGAGCCCCTGCCGATGGTCTTCTCGGGTCTGTACCCGATCGACGGCAGCGACTACCCCGACCTGCGTGAGGCCCTCGACAAGCTCAAGCTGTCCGACGCGGCGCTGGTCTACGAGCCCGAGACCTCGGTCGCCCTGGGCTTCGGGTTCCGCTGCGGGTTCCTCGGGCTGCTGCACCTCGAGATCGTCACCGAGCGTCTCGAGCGCGAGTTCGGCCTCGACCTCATCACGACGGCGCCGAGCGTCATCTACGAGGTCACGACCGAAGACAAGAAGACCGTGACGGTGACGAACCCGAGCGAGTTCCCGGGCGGCAAGATCGCCAGCGTGAGCGAGCCCATGGTCAAGGCGGGCATCCTCGCGCCGAAGGACTACGTCGGCGTGATCATGGAGCTCTGCCAGCAGCGACGCGGCACGCTGCTCGGCATGGAGTACCTCGGCGAGGACCGGGTCGAGATCCGCTACGCGATGCCGCTCGGCGAGATCGTCTTCGACTTCTTCGACAGTCTCAAGTCGAAGACGGCGGGTTACGCCAGCCTCGACTACGAGCCCATGGGCGACCAGGAGGCCGACCTGGTGAAGGTCGACATCCTGCTGCAGGGCGAGCAGGTCGACGCGTTCAGCGCGATCGTGCACCGCGACAAGGCCTACGCCTACGGCGTGCTGATGACCGGCCGACTGCGCGAGCTCATCCCCAGGCAACAGTTCGAGGTGCCCATCCAGGCCGCCATCGGTGCCCGCATCATCGCCCGCGAGAGCATCCGCGCCATGCGCAAGGACGTCCTCGCCAAGTGCTACGGCGGTGACATCTCGCGCAAGCGCAAGCTGCTCGAGAAGCAGAAAGAGGGCAAGAAGCGCATGAAGACCATCGGCCGGGTCGACGTGCCCCAAGAGGCCTTCATCGCCGCGCTGAGCGGTGACGTCGAGAAGAAGGACAAGAAGTAGGCCATGCGCCGAGCCACCCACACCGAGACCCGCACGACCTACGGCGAGGTCGGGGCCACGCAGGCTCCCGACCTCATGCAGTACCCGCCGAAGGGGTTCAAGCCGGCCGAGTACCGGGCCCGCGTCGGTCACGGCGACGCCCGGTTCGCCGCGGCGTGGATCGCCACCATGACCTGGCAGATCCAGGAGCGCAGCGGCATCAGCGTCCGCGTCGACAGCGTGCCCTCGGCCGACGAGAGCGAGTACACGCCCGTGCAGTTCGACGAGCACGGCCAACCGGTCGACGCGGCCGAGTGGGCGGCCGCCCGTGACGAGTCGCGCTACGCGCCGGACGGCACGCCGTTCCTGACGGCGGGTACGACGGCCACGCTCGGCATCGAGGCTTACGGTCGCACGGTCGAAGCGCCGGTGCGCGTCGTCTACGTGATCGACGAGCCGAAGCGAAAGGGCTTCGCCTACGGCACCCTCGACGGGCACCCCGAGTGCGGAGAGGAGTCCTGGATCGTCGACCAGACCGACGACGGCTCGGTCTGGCTGTCGATCCGGTCGTTCTCGAAGCCGTCGAGCGCGAAGTGGCGCCTCGTGGCGCCGTTCCTCCGACGCACCCAGGCGCAGTACACGAAGCGGTACCTCCGGGCGCTCAGCCTCAACGAGAAGGGCGAGCAGACGGACGAGGTCGTCGTGGTCGAGGACACCGAGGCCGGGGTCGGCGACCCGCGCGGCGACGAGCGGCCCCCGACCGGGCCGCGCGGCGACGCCGCCGGGACCGGCGCCTGACGGTGCCCGGAGCCCTTCCCCTCGGCGACCCCGCACCGGTCGACGGTCGCCTGCCCGAGAGCGTCGCCGTCGGTGCCGACGCCCGCCACTTCGGCGTCTACCTGCACGTCCCGTTCTGCCGGGTGCGCTGCGGGTACTGCGACTTCAACACCTACACCGGCGACGAGCTGCGCGGCGCCCGTCGCGACGACTACGCCGGGCAGGCCGTCGCCGAGATCGAACTCGGGGGCCGGGTGCTGCGCGAGGCGGGGCTGCCACGGCGGAGCGCCTCCTCGGTGTTCTTCGGCGGGGGCACCCCGACGATGCTGCCGTCGGGCGACCTCGCGTCGATGCTGCACGCGACGGTCGACACCTGGGGGCTCGAGCCGGGCGCCGAGGTGACGACCGAGGCGAACCCCGACTCGGTCGACGCGCTCTACCTGCAGCAGCTCGCCGACGCCGGGTTCACGCGCGTCAGCTTCGGCATGCAGTCGGCGGTGCCCAGCGTGCTGGCCACCCTCGAGCGCACGCACGACCCCGAGCGCATCCCGTTCGTCGTCCGTTGGGCGCGGGACGCCGGGCTCGACGTCAGCCTCGACCTCATCTACGGCACGCCCGGCGAGACCCTCGACGACTGGCGCCGGTCGCTCGACGTCGCGCTCGAGCAGCAGCCCGACCACCTGTCCGCCTACTCGCTCATCGTCGAAGAGGGCACGAAGCTCGCCCGCCAGATCAAGCGGGGCGAGGTGGCGACGCCCGACGACGACACCGCCGCCGACATGTACGAGCTCGCCGACGCGCGGCTCGCCGAGGCGGGTTACGACTGGTACGAGGTGAGCAACTGGTCCCGGGGTCCCGAACACCGGTCCCGTCACAACCTGGCCTACTGGCAGGGGCACGACTGGTGGGGCGTCGGACCGGGTGCGCACAGCCACGTCGGCGGGGTGCGCTGGTGGAACGTCAAGCACCCGGCCGCCTACCAGCAGCGCATGGCCGCGGGCGAGTCGCCGGCCGCCGGACGCGAGACCCTCGACGACGAGACGCGCCGCGTCGAGCGCGTCCTGCTCGGCGTGCGCATCCGCGAGGGCCTGCCGACCTCCGAGCTCGACGACGACGGCCGTCAGGCCGTCGCCGGGCTCATCGCCGACGGCTGGGTCGAGGGTCGTCCGGCCCTGCGGGGTCGCGTCGTCCTGACGCGCGAGGGTCGCCTCATGGCCGACGCCGTCGTCCGGCGCCTGCTGCCCGACTGACCGGCCCGCCGCGTCGGGTCCCCGCCGGCCCCGAGGCGCACGTGGGGGAGGCAGGGGCCCGGGGGCGTCGGCCGAGAACACAGGAGGCGCGGGCCGAGAACGCAGGAGGCGCGGCTCCCGGGGGAGTCGCGCCTCGCGTCGTGCCCGTCCGGGCCGGTGGACCGTCTACTTGATGAACTCGATGGTCAGCGGGTACTTGTACCACTGGCCCTTGTTCGCCGCGACGGCGGCGATGATCGAGAAGACGACGACGAGGATCGCCGCGATCAGCGCCAGGAGGCCGCCGATGAGGATGATCGAGAGGATCGCCGAGACCACGTACACGATCGCCATGGTGATCTGGAAGTTGAGCGCGGTCTTGGTGTGCTCGCGGACGAACGGCCCGCGGTCCTTCAACACGAGGTAGCCGACGAGCGCGGGGACGAAGGCGAACAGGATGCCGCCGAGGTGGACGAGGGTCGCCCAGAGCTTCTCGTCCTCGGGGCGCATCGGCTGCACCGGCTGCGGCTGGGAACCGCCTTGCTGGCCGTAGCCTTGCTGGCCGTAGCCGCCCTGCTGGCCGTAGCCCTGGCCGGGCTGCGGGCCGTTCGGCTGGGCGGGAGGGGTGTCGGTCATGGCTGCACCTGTTCCGTGAGTGTCGTGCGGGTCGTCCCCGCCACCCTAGGGCAGGCGGGCGCGGCGCGAGTAGGCCGGGCGACGGAGGTGTCGTACGATTGGCAGTCCGGCACGACGAGTGCCAGGCCCGGTCGCCCGGAGGTGGACGACCCGGGGGGCGTCGAGCGAAGAGAGGTGCGGCATGGTCTCCGAACGCGGTCTCGAAGTGCTGCGCGTCATCGTGCACGACTACGTGGCCTCGCGCGAGCCGGTGGGGTCGAAGTCCATCGTCGAGCGTCACCAGTTCGGCGTCTCGGCCGCGACCATCCGCAACGACATGGCCCTCCTCGAAGAAGAAGAGCTCATCGCCGCCCCGCACACGTCGTCGGGCCGCGTGCCCACCGACAAGGGCTACCGCCTCTTCGTGAACCAGCTCGCCGACCTGCGTCCGCTGAGCGCGGCGCAGCGTCAGGCCATCGAGACCTTCCTCGGGGACTCCACCGACCTCGACGAGGTGCTCGGGCGGACGGTCCGGCTGCTGTCGCAGCTGACCAACCAGGTGGCCCTCGTGCAGTACCCGACCTTCTCCCGCGCGCGCGTGCGCCACGTCGAGCTGGTCAGCCTCGGCGACGGCCGCGTCATGACCGTGCTGATCACCGACAGCGGGCAGGTCGAGCAACGGGTGGTCGACATCCGCACGACCGTCGACGAGTCGTTCCTGTCCGAACTGCGGGCCGCGATCAACGCCGTGATCGGCGGTCGTCCCCTCGGCGAGGCGTCCGCCGCCCTCGCCGACCTGCCCGCACGGTTCCGACCCGACCTCGCCGCGGTGGTCGGCGTCGTCGTCGCCAGCCTGACCGAGCAGATCGCCGCGGGGCGCCAGGACCGTCTCGTGATGGCCGGCGCCGCGAACCTCGTGCGCACGGGTGACGACTTCAGCGGCGACCTCTATCCGGTGCTCGAGGCCATAGAAGAGCAGGTGGCCCTCCTGCGGCTCTTCGGCGAGATGCAGCTCGACGCGGTCGACGTGGCCGCGAGCATCGGCCGCGAGAACGCCTCGTTCGGGCTGTCGCAGGCCTCCGTCCTGGCCAGCGGCTACTCGACCCAGGGCAGCGAGGTCGCCAGGCTCGGCGTCCTCGGTCCGATGCGGATGGACTACTCGACCAACATGGCGGCCGTCCGTGCCGTCGCCCGCTACCTGTCGTCGCTGCTCGCCGAGCGGTAGACCACGATCGCGGCCCCGGCCGCCCCACGACCCCACCCCGTCCCGGTTCGCCGGGCCCGGCCCCGCCGGGACACCACCACACCACACCAGAGGCAGACGAGAACAAGTGGCAGATCATTACGACGTCCTCGGAGTCGACCGTCAGGCGACCCCGGAAGAGATCAAGAAGGCGTACCGCAAGCTCGCCCGCGAGCTGCACCCCGACGTCAACCCGAGCCCCGAGGCGTCCGAACGCTTCAAGGACGTCACGCACGCCTACGACGTCCTCAGCGACCCCCAGCAGCGCGAGCGGTACGACCTCGGCCCCCAGCCCGGCTTCGGCGGCGGCGGGAACGCGGCGGGCTTCGGCGACATCTTCGACGCGTTCTTCGGCGGCGGCGGCGGCCAGGGGCAGCGCCAGGGGCCGCGGTCGCGGCGCGAACGGGGACAGGACGCCCTGCTCCGGCTCGAGGTCGACCTCGACGACATCGTCTTCGGCACCCAGCGCGACATCGAGGTCGACACGGCCGTCCTCTGCGACACGTGCAGCGGCTCGTGCTGCGCGCCCGGCACCTCGCCCCAGACCTGCGACATCTGCGGCGGCTCGGGCCAGATCCAGCGCACCGTCCGCTCGCTGCTCGGCAACGTGATGACCTCGAGCCCCTGCGGCACCTGCCGCGGCTACGGCACGGTCATCCCGAACCCCTGCCCCACCTGCCAGGGCCAGGGCCGGGTGCGTGCACGTCGGTCCATCCCGATCGACATCCCCGCCGGCGTCGACACCGGGCTGCGGTTGCAGCTGCCCGGTCAGGGCGAGGTCGGCCAGGCCGGCGGACCGAACGGCGACCTGTACCTCGAGGTCAAGGTGCGTCACCACGACACCTACAGCCGCAACGGCGACGACCTGCTGGCGACGCTCGAGGTGCAGATGGCCGACGCCATCCTCGGCACGTCGACCACGCTCACGGGCCTCGACGGCGAGATCGAGGTCGAGATCAAGCCCGGCACGCAGAGCGCCGACATCATCACCGTGAAGGACCGTGGCATCACGCGGCTGCGGGGCACCGGACGCGGCGACCTCAAGATCGGCGTGCAGGTCGTCACCCCGACGAAGCTCAGCCACAAGGAGCGCGAACTGATCGAGAAGTTCGCCTCCGGTCGACGGTCGCCGGCACCCGAGCTGTCGCACTTCCAGCAGGGTCTGTTCGGCAAGCTGCGCGATCGCTTCCTGAACTTCTGACCGTGGCGCACTTCTACCTGGTCGACGGGCTGACCGACGCCGGGGCGGGGTCGACCGTCGAGGTGACCGGTTCCGAGGCGCGACACGCGGTCACGGTCAGCCGCGTCCGGGTGGGCGAGGCGCTGACCCTCGGCAACGCCCGGGGGCTGGTCGTGCAGGGCGAGGTCGTCGAGGCGGCACCCGACCGTCTCGTGCTCCTCGCGACGCGGGTGGTGCGCCACGACCGTCCGTCGACCCGCCTCGTCCTCGCCCAGGCCCTGGCCAAGGGCGATCGCGACGAGCTCGCCGTGCAGGCGGCGACCGAGCTCGGCGTGGACGAGATCGTCCCGTGGGCGGCTGCGCGGAGCGTCTCCCGCTGGGAAGGCCCCAAGGTCGCCAAGGGGCTGACCCGGTGGTCGTCGATCGTCCGCGAGGCGACCAAGCAGTCCATCCGTCCGTGGGCACCCGAGGTGACGGGGCTCGCGACGACGAAGGCCCTGGCCGCGCGCGCCTCCCGCGATCTCGTCCTCGTGCTCGAACCGTCGGCCGAGCAGGCGCTGACGGCCGTCGACCTGACCGCAGGAGGCGCGGTGCCCGACCGGGTCGTCGTGGTCGTCGGCCCCGAGGGCGGGGTGTCGCCCGCCGAACTGCTCCTGCTCGCTGAGGCGGGCGCCCGCCCGGTCCGCCTCGGGGACGCCGTGTTGCGCACCTCGACGGCCGGGCCGGCCGCCCTGTCGGTGCTGAGCGCGCGCCTGGGTCGGTGGTGAGCCACGGGCCGGTGGGCCGTCGGAGGTCGCTGTCGGAGGTCGTCGCTACGATGGGCAGCATGTCAGAGCCCACCGTCTTCAGCCGCATCGTGGCGCGAGAGATCCCCGCCGACATCGTGTTCGAGAGCGACACGGTCGTCGCGTTCCGCGACATCGCTCCTCAGGCGCCCGTCCACCTGCTCGTGGTGCCCAAGACCGAGGCCTACCGTGACGTGGTCGAACTCGCCGCCGGCGACCCGGCGCTGCTGGCCGAGATGGTCGCGACGGCGTCGCGGCTCGCCGCCGACCCGGCCGTCTTCGGGGAACACTCCGGGGCTGAGTTCCGTTTGATCTTCAACACCGGCGCATCCGCCGGCCAGACCGTGTTCCACGTGCACGCCCACGTGCTCGGCGGACCCCTCCAGGAAGGCACCCTTGCCCACTAGCGACACGAACGCCACCGGCCCCTCGACGTCGTCGGGCGACGACGTCCGACGCGTCGACGTCACCGTCGACGGCGTCGCCATGGTCCAGCTGCTGGGCCCGCAAGACCGGCTGCTGCGCGCGGTCGAGAAGCAGTACCCCGAGGTCCGCGTCCTCGTCCGGGGCAACGAGGTCACCCTCGAGGGCCCTTCGGGCGACGTCCGCCGGGCCGAGGGGCTCGTGGCCGAGCTCGTCTCGATGGTCCGCGGCGGCCACGACCTGGGGCCCGCCGAGGTCGCGACGTCGGCCAGGTTGCTCGACTCCGGCCAGGGCAGCCCCTCCGAGGTCTTCGGCCAGCCGATCGTCACGAGCCGGGGCAAGGGCGTGCGCGCCAAGACGGCGGGTCAGAAGGACTACGTCGACGCGATCGACCGGCACACGATCACCTTCGGCATCGGCCCTGCCGGCACGGGCAAGACCTACCTCGCGATGGCCAAGGCGGTCCAGGCGCTCCAACGGCGCGAGGTCCAGCGCATCATCCTCACCCGACCCGCGGTCGAGGCGGGCGAGAGGCTCGGCTTCCTGCCGGGCACGCTGACCGACAAGATCGACCCCTACCTCCGGCCGTTGTACGACGCGCTGAACGAGATGATGGACCCCGAGATCGTCCCCAAGCTGCTGGCCGCGGGCACGGTCGAGGTGGCACCGCTGGCCTACATGCGCGGACGCACGCTCAACGACGCCTTCGTGGTGCTCGACGAGGCCCAGAACACGACGCCCGAACAGATGAAGATGTTCCTGACCCGCCTCGGCTTCGGCTCGCGCATGGTCGTCACGGGTGACGTCACCCAGGTCGACCTGCCGACCGGGGCGAGCGGCCTGCAGCTCGTCACGACGGTCCTCGGCGACATCGACGACATCCACTTCGCCCGCCTGACCAGCGACGACGTGGTGCGCCACACGCTCGTCGGTCGCATCGTCGACGCCTACACGACGTACGACGCCGAACGTCAGGCACAACAGCACCGACGCCACGAGGCCGCGCAGGCCCAGGCCGAGGGCACCGATCGTGCCGAGCGTCGGGCCGGGGTGCCGCGTGACCGCCTGCCCAAGAGAGGAACCCGGTGAGCATCGAGGTCGCCAACGAATCCGCCGTCGAGGTCGACGAGGCCACGATCCAGCGCCTGGCCACGTTCGCCCTCGACCAGATGCACGTGCACCCCGAGGCCGAGTTGGCCGTCGTGTTCGTGGACGAGGCCGCGATGGAGCAGCTGCACGTGCAGTGGATGGACGAGCCCGGCCCGACCGACGTGCTGAGCTTCCCCATGGACGAGCTGCGTCCGGGCACCGAGGACGAACCGACTCCCGCCGGCCTGCTCGGCGACATCGTCGTCTGTCCGCAGGTCGCCGTGGCGCAGGCCGCCACGGCGGGGCACAGCCCCCTCGACGAGATGCTGCTGCTCACCTGCCACGGCATCCTGCACCTCCTCGGGTTCGACCACGCCGAGCCCGACGACGAACGCGAGATGTTCGGCCTGCAGCGCGAGATCCTCGCGGCCTTCGCCGCGGCCGACGCGAGCCGGTGACGCCGTGATGGTCACGGTCTTCGTCGTCGTGGCGATCTTCCTGGTGGTCTTCGGCGGTCTCCTGGCCGCCGCCGACTCCGCGCTGGGCGTCCTCAGCCGTCAAGACCTGCTCGACGAGGCCGACGACGACCCCCGTCACGCCACGGCGCTGACCGCGATCGCGGCCGACGTCGGGGCCCACGTCAACGCCGTCAACTTCGTCCGCATCCTGGCCGAGACCTCGGCGGCCGTGCTGGTGTCGCTGTCGTTCGCCTTCTCGGTCGAGCCGTGGTGGCTGGCGTTGCTGTTGTCGGCCCTCATCATGACCGTCGTCTCGTTCGTGCTGGTCGGCTCCAGCCCGCGCAGCGTCGGTCGCGCCCACGCCAGGGGGCTGGTGCGGCTGACCTCCGGTCTCGTGCGCCTCGTGCGCGTCGTCCTGGGCCCGTTGGCCGACGCCCTCGTCGCGATCGGCAACCGGGTGACCCCGGGGCGGCCCCGCAGCGCGTCCTTCTCGTCCGAGGAGCAGCTGCTCAGCATGGTCGACGAGGCGACCGAGCTCGACGTCCTCGAAGAGGACGACCGCGAGCTCATCCACTCCATCTTCGAGTTCAGCGACACCGTCGTCCGAGAGGTCATGGTGCCTCGCACCGACATGGTCACCCTCGACGCGACCGCCTCGGTGGGGGCGGCCATGAGCCTCTTCCTCGCGCGTGGCGTCTCGCGGGTGCCCGTCGTCGGCCGCGACTCCGACGACGTCGTCGGCATCGTGTACCTGCGCGACCTCGCCCGGCGGCTCCACGAGCACACCGGCGACGACTCGGCCCCCGTGACGACCCTCGCGCGCCCGGCCGTCTTCGTGCCCGAGTCCAAGAAGGCCGACGACGCCCTGCGCCAGATGCAGCTCGACAAGAACCACCTGGCCATGGTCGTCGACGAGTACGGCGGCATCGCCGGGCTCGTCACCCTCGAAGACCTCATCGAAGAGCTGGTCGGTGACATCAGCGACGAGTACGACCGCGAGGTCGCGCCGCACAGGGAGGTCTCGTCCGGGGTCTTCCGGGTCAGCGCGCGCTTGCCCGTCGACGAGCTCGGCGACCTCTTCGGCCTCGAGCTCGACGACGACGACGTCGACTCGGTGGGCGGACTGCTCACGAAGGTCCTGGGTCGACTGCCCGAGCAGGGCTCCGTCGCCCGCGTCTCGGGCCTCGTCCTCACCGCCGACCGCACCGAGGGGCGTCGTCACGACCTGCAGACCGTGCTCGTCGAGCGCGATCCCGACCTCGTCGACGCGCAGGCCGCGTTCGTCGAGGGCTCGCGTGACGACTGACCCCGGGGCCCGACGCCACACGTCGTCCCCACCCGACCCACCCCGTCAACGAAAGGCCCCCATGTCGACCACCGGAGACGACCCCACCCTCTCGGCCGCGCCTCCTCGGGGGTCGACCTACCGCGCGGGCTTCGTCTCGTTCGTCGGTCGACCCAACGTCGGCAAGTCGACCCTGACGAACGCGCTCGTCGGCGAGAAGGTCGCCATCACGTCGTCGAAGCCGCAGACGACCCGTCGGGCGATCCGCGGCATCGTGCACCAGGCGACGGGACAACTGGTGCTCGTCGACACGCCGGGCATGCACCGCCCACGCACCCTGCTCGGCGAACGGCTCAACGACATCGTCCAGACCACGCTCGGCGACGTCGACGTGATCGGGTTCTGCGTGCCGGCAGACGAGAAGCTGGGCCCGGGCGACCGCTTCATCAACGAACAGCTCGACCAGTACCCACGAGCCAAGAAGGTCGCCATCGTCACGAAGACCGACGCGACCTCGCGGCCCGCCGTCGCCGAGCAGTTGCTCGCGGTCAGCCGCCTGCGCGACTGGGAGGCCATCATCCCGTTGTCCGCGGTCAGCGACGTGCAGCTCGACGTGCTCACCGCCGAACTCATCAAGCTGATGCCGGTGTCGCAGCCGCTCTACCCGTCCGACGCCGTGACCGAAGAGGGCCTGACCGACCGGGTGGCCGAGTACGTGCGCGAGGCCGCGCTCGAGGGCGTCCAGGACGAGTTGCCGCACTCGCTCGCGGTGACCATCGACGACATGGTCGAGCGCGACGACAAGGACCTCCTCGAGATCTACGCCAACCTCTTCGTCGAACGCGACAGTCAGAAGGCGATCGTGATCGGCAAGGGCGGCCAGCGCCTCCGCGAGGTCGGCGAACGCGCCCGCGCCCAGATCGAACCGCTCGTCGGAAAACAGGTCTTCCTGTCGATCCGGGTCAAGGTGGCGAAGGACTGGCAGCGCGACCCCAAGCAGCTCGGGCGCCTCGGATTCTGACCGTCGACACGACCGGCGTGACCGGCACGACCGGCACGACCGACCCCGTCGGGTCGGCGAGGGGCGCCCGAGGCGTCCGGGCCGTCCGTCGTCCCTCCGGATGATCGTGGTGGTCCCCAGGTCTTCCGCGCGCTGCGGCGGGCCCCGGTCCACCGCGGCACGTCGTACGGTTGTCGGGTGATCTTCCGCCGCCTCGCCCCGTACCAGGTCGCCGTCGACCTGACGGCGGCACTGGTCCTCGGCGTGGTCGGCCTGCTGCTGACCGACGGTGTGGTCACGACCCCCTTCGTCGTGTTGGGCATGACGGTCACCTTCGCGCTGCGTCGCCTGTCGCCGGGGCTGGCCTTGACCCTCGCCTGGTTGGTCGCGGCCTCGCAGATGGCGACGGGCGCCGCACCCGGCGTCACGAACCTCGCGATCTGCGCGGTGCTGTACTCGACGGCCGCCTACGGCAGCGACCGGGTGAAGTGGACGGGGCTCGTCTCGGTCGGGGCCGGGGCCCTGCTCGGCACGTTCTACCTGTCGTACGTGCAGCAGAGTCTCTTCGGGGTCGACTACGACATCTACGCGGTCACCGACGTCGTCCGCCTCCTGCTGCAGGTGGGCATCACGCTGCTGGGCTTCCTCGCCCTCCTCGGGTTGCCCTGGGCAGGGGGACTCCTGGCCCGCCAGCGGTGGTCCGAGCGACTCAGCCGCGAGGCGCGCCTCATCGCCGAGCGCGAGACCGCGCGGGCCGAGAACGACGCCGCGCGGGCCGAGCGCGAGGCGGCCCGGGCCGAGCGCGACATCGCGGTCGAGCAGGAGCGCAACCGGATCGCCCGCGACATGCACGACGTGGTCGCCCACTCGCTGGCGGTCGTCATCGCCCAGGCCGACGGGGCGCGCTACGCCGCCCGCGTCGACCCGACATCCGTCGACGGGGCCCTGACCACCATCGCCACGACGGCACGGGAGGCGCTCGGCGACGTCCGCGTGCTGCTCGGGCAGTTGCGGCACAGCCAGGGCGAGGCACCCCAGCCCGCCCTCGGCGACCTCGACCGTCTGCTCGAGCAGATGCGCGGCTCGGGCTTGAGCGTCGACCTCCGGGTGACCGGCGAACCCCAGGTGCTCGGGACGAACCGACAGCTCGCGGTCTTCCGCATCGTGCAGGAGAGCCTCACGAACGTCCTCCGTCACGGGGCCGCCGACCATCCCGTCGACCTGCACTTCGACTGGCGGTACGAGGCCCTGCACCTGCTGATCTCGAACGTCGTCCGTCCGCCCACGCGTCCCGTCGACACGAGCGGCGACGAGCGTCGCGGGGGCCACGGCCTCGACGGCATGCGCGAACGAGCCACCCTGGCGGGCGGATCGCTCACCACCCAGAACGCCGACGGGCGCTTCGTCGTCCACGCCATCGTGCCGACACTGGCACTGACCCAAGAGGTACGCATCCGATGATCGACATGCCCGGCCGCTCCGCGGCGCCCATCCGAGTCGCGTTGGTCGACGACCAGGCCCTGTTCCGGGCGGGAATCAAGATGCTCGTCGGATCGCAGACCGACCTGCAGTTCGTGGGCGAGGCGAGCAACGGCGACGAGGGCGTGGCGATGGTGGCCCGCACCGCCCCCGACGTCGTCCTGATGGACATCCGGATGCCGGTGATGGACGGCATCGCCGCGACCACCGCCGTCCTGGCCCAGGCCGAGGCCGCCTCTCGTCGGCCGCCCCGCATCATCGTCCTCACCACCTTCGACCTCGACGAGGCCGCCACGCGGGCGATCCGAGGAGGCGCGAGCGGCTTCGTCCTGAAGGACGCCGACCCCGAGTTCCTGCTCGCCGCGATCCGGACCGTCCACTCGGGCAACGCCGTGATCGCCGCGTCGGCGACCCGCGAGCTCTTCGAGCACTTCGACGGCCGGGCGTCGCGCGCCCGGGCCGTCCCCGAGTCGTTCGGCACCCTCACCACGAGGGAGCGGGACATCTTCGACCTCGCGGCCCGCGGACTCAGCAACGCCGAGATCGCGTCGAGGGAGTTCCTGAGCGAGGCGACGGTCAAGACCCACATCAGCCGGGTGCTCTCGAAGCTCTCGCTGCGTGACCGGGTGCAGTTGGTCGTCTACGCGTACGAGCACGGCCTGACGGACTAGCCTCGCGCGCCCGTCCGACGTCCCCGACGACGCCGACGTCCCGACGACGCCGGCACGCCGGCCGAGGTCGCGTGTCCGCTGGGCGTCGATGATGAGGCTGCTGAGAGCTGTCTGTCGGCGCGGTGTCCGTGCGGTCCGTGCGGGCAGAGTGTCGTCCGGGCGGTCGCCGTCGAGCCACCGCCGCCGGAACGGAGTGCCCCATGATCGACCTGTCGTCGCTTCCCCTGTTGTCCTCGACCGTGCTGGCACCGGTCGACGTCGTGGCCGGGCTCGGCGTCGCGTGGCTGCTCGTCCGGCCGCGGACGCGCCGGACGTGGTGGCGCTGGGTCGGGCTCGGCGTCGTCGTCGGTGGGGGAGCGGCGCTGCTCGCCACCTGGTGGTTCGGCGACGTCCAGGACGTCGTCGGGGTCGCACCCACGCTCGTCGACCGGATCTGGATCGCCGCCCTGGGGGCGGGCCTGGGCCTCGTCGTGGTCGGCCTGGTCCGCACGCGGTGGTGGCGCAAGGTGGTGGCCGTCGTCGCCGCGGTCGTCTTCGTCCTGGCGACGGGTCTGGCGGTCAACCGGGACGGCGGCGTCTACCAGGACCTCGCCCAGGCCCTCGGCCGCGAGGCGGTGCCGGCCCTGGCGGACGCCGGCACCGCGCCTCCCGCGTCGGCGTCGTCGACCGCGTTCGACCCGACGCTCTGGTCGACCTGGCACGCTCCCGCGGGCATGCCGGAGCACGGTCGGTACGGCTCCGTGCACATCGCCGGGACGGTCTCGCACTTCGCCGCCCGCGACGCGATCGTGTACCTGCCCCCGGCGGCCCTCGTCGCCGACGCCCCGGCCCTGCCGGTCATGGTGATGATGTCGGGCCAGCCGGCCAGTCCCGAGTCGGTCGTGGGCCCCGGGCACCTCGTCGAGACCCTCGACGCGTTCGCCGCCCGCAACCACGGTCTGGCTCCCATCGTGGTGGTGCCCGACCAGCTCGGTGCCGACGCCGACAACCCGATGTGCGTCGACGGCCCGCTGGGCGACAGCGCCACGTACATCACGACCGACGTGGTCGACTACGTGACCAGCCACTTCCACGTCGCGACCGGCCCCCGGGCCTGGACCGTCGGGGGGTTCTCGCAGGGCGGCACCTGCTCGATCCAGTTCGCGTCGGCGCGCCCCGACCTGTTCGGTTCGTTCATCGACGTCTCGGGCGAGCTCGGCCCCTCGATCGGAACCCGTCAGGCGACCGTCGACGGGGGCTTCGCGGGCAGCGACGCCGCCTACGAGGCCGCCCAGCCGCAGGCGATCATGGCCGCGAAGGCGCCGTACCCCGACACCACGGCGTTCTTCGCGGTGGGTCAGAACGACACCCGTTATGGTCGCATCATGACCGAGAACTCCGCCGCGGCCGAGCGGGCCGGCATGTCCGTGACCCGTTACGTCTCGCCCGGCAGCGCCCACGACTGGACGACGGCCACCAACGGCTTCGCGCACGGCATCGGTGCGCTCTATCCGCGGCTCGGGCTCGCCGACTCGGTCCAGCAGCCGTGAGCGCCGTCGACGCCCCTGCCGCTCGGGGCCGTCTGGGCGCGGCCTGGCGTTCGACGGTCGCGTTCGCGAGGTCCCAGCCGGTCAGCATCGTGCTCGTCGCCCTCCTCGTCGTGCTGGCGGTGGTCTCGGGCAGCCTGGTGCACGGGCCGGGTTAACGCCTGCGCGAGGCCGTCGGTGCGGGTCTCGACCCGTTCGACGACCGCGGCTTCTGGCCGCTGACCCTCGGCTCGGTGCTCTTCGCCTCCGGCCCCCGCGAGCTCGTCCTCGCCGTCGTCGCCGTGCTCGTGCTCGTCGGCGTCGCCGAGCGGCGCATCGGCAGCCGCCGGGCGCTCACGGCCTACGTCGTGACGGCCGTCGTGGCCACGGCGGTCGGGGTCGCCGTGCAAGCCGTCGGTCGCGCCGTGGGGCAACCCTGGGCCCTCGAGGTCGCCGCCGAGTCGACGCTGCACCCGTTCACCCCGGCGCTCGGCACGATCATGACCGTCAGCGGCTTCGTGGGTCCGCTCTGGCGTCGACGCATCCGCTTGCTCGGCTTCTCGGCCCTGCTGGCGTTCGTGCTCTACGACGGCCACCCCTCGGGGCTCTACGCCCTGGTCGGTGCCGTGGTCGGACTCGCGCTCGGCCGTCTCCTGGCCGGACCGCCCGCCCGGCGCGGCTGGTTGCGCAGCTCGCACCACGAGGTGCGTCGCCTCGCCTCGGCCGTCGTGGCCGTGACCGCGGCCGGACCCGTCCTGACCCTGCTCGCGCGCAGCCCCGTGGGACCGTTGTCACCCTTCGGGCTGTTGTTCGGTGACGTCCTGTCGGGCCGGTCGCCGGCGAGCCTCTGCGCGGCGGCCCTGCGCACGCCGCTCGACCGGCAGGCCGAACGGGTGGACGCCTGCGCCCGGGCCGCGGCGCTCGGCAGCATCGACGCCGTGCCGACCGTCGCGCTGAGCCTGCTGCCGCTGGCCGTCCTGCTCGTCGCCGCGTGGTTCCTCCGCCGGGGCCGACGGGTCGCCCTGGACGTCGCCGTCGCCGTGAACGGCCTCCTCGCCGTCTTCGCCCTCGTGTACTACGTGGTCATGCCGGCCACGGGCACGGCGGACGGCGACCCCCGGCGACACCTCGTCGCGCACGTCCTGCTCACCGTCGTCGCGGTGGCCGTGCCGGCGGGCACGGCCGTCTCGTTGTTCGTCCTCCGGCACCACTTCGGCGTGGGGGCGGGCGTGCGACGGCGTCTCGTCGCCACGGTCGTGCTGGGGGCCGGGGCCGTCCTCTCGGCGACGTTCGCCGTCGTCGCCTGGGTGGGGCGCGCCTCCTTCGTCCCGTCCATCGACGCGGCGACCCTCGCGGCCGACGTCCCGGAGCGCTTCGTGCCCGTGGGGTTCGTCGGCCTGGCGGGGCTGGGGCCGGTCCCGGTGGGCGGTGTCGTCCGGGTGGCGTTCGAGTGGACGGGGCCGCTGTGGTGGCTCGTCGTCCTGGTGGCGCTCGTGGCCGGGGCGGTGCGGCCGGGCGACCTCCGTCCCGACGCCGAACGAGCCCGCGTGCGCGAGATCGTGCACCGCGGGGCACCCGGCACGCTGTCGCACATGGCGTTGTGGTCGGGCAACAGCTGGTGGTTCACCGCCGACGGCCGGTCGGCCGTGGCGTACCGGGTGGTCTCGGGCATCGCGTTGACGACCGCCGAACCCCTCTGCCCGCCCGACCGCTTGCGCGAGGTCACCCTCGATTTCGCCCGGTGGTGCGACGACCAGGGGCTCACCCCCGTCTTCTACAGCGTGCGGGGCGAGCTCTCCCCGTTCTTCGACGACCTGGGCTGGACGACCCTGCCGGTCGGTGAAGAGACCGTGCTGCACCCGGCCACCTTCAGCATGACCGGCAAGAAGTGGCAGGACGTCCGGTCGAGCCTCAACCGCGCGACCAAGAACGGCGTCCGGGCCGAATGGACCCGGTACGCCGACCTGCGCCCCGCGGTCGCCCGACAGATCACCGAGATCAGCGAGCTCTGGGTCGCCGAGAAGAACCTCCCCGAGATGGGGTTCACCCTCGGCGGCCTCGACGAGCTGCGCGACCCGGACGTCGCACTGATGCTCGCGCTCGACGCCGACGACACCGTCCTGGCCGTGACGAGCTGGTTGCCCACCTGGCGCGACGGCGAGGTCGTCGGGTGGACCCTCGACTTCATGCGCCGCCGACCCGACAGCATGAACGGCGTCATGGAGTTCGTGATCGCCTCGTCGGCCCTGGCCATGAAAGAGCGGGGCGTCGAGTTCCTCAGCCTGTCGGCGGCGCCGCTCGCCACCACCGGCCCGGTCGACGGCCCGGCGACACAGACCGAGCGCGTGCTGACCTTCCTCGGGCGGGTGCTCGAACCCGCGTACGGCTTCCAGACGCTGCTCACCTTCAAGAAGAAGTTCCAGCCCGAGTTCGTGCCGCTCGTGATGGCCTTCCCCGATCCGGTCCAGCTGCCCGCCATCGGCACGGCGCTCGGGCGGGCCTACCTGCCCGACCTGTCGGTCGGGGCGGTGGTGCGGCTCGTCCGCACCGTCGTCTGATCGACGCGACGAGCAGAGGAGGCGCGGTGCCGGCGGTCGACGACCCGCGCCTCCTCGGTCGGTGCTAGCCTCGTCACGTGTCCACCGGCCTGCTCCTCCTTAGCTGCCGCGGCGAGTCCTGACCCAGGCCCCACTCGTCGCGGAGTCCGTCGTCGGCCGACACCCCCGCGAAGAGCAGCCCCTCGAGGGCGAGAGAGACCACAGGACATGAAGAACGCACAGCAGCCGTCGGCCATGCCGATCCACAAGTACCGGCCGTTCCACGAGCAGATCGCCGTCGACCTGCCCGACCGCACCTGGCCGTCGAAGCGCATCACCGAGGCGCCGCGCTGGTGCGCCGTCGACCTGCGCGACGGCAACCAGGCGTTGATCGACCCGATGAGCCCCGAGCGCAAGCGCATCATGTTCGACCTGCTGGTCGGCATGGGCTACAAAGAGATCGAGGTCGGGTTCCCGAGCGCGTCGCAGACCGACTTCGACTTCGTGCGCAGCCTCATCGACGAGGGGGCCATCCCCGACGACGTGACCATCCAGGTGCTGACCCAGGCGCGCGAACACCTCATCGCCCGCACCTACGAGTCGATCGCCGGCGCCAAGCAGGCCATCGTGCACCTGTACAACTCGACGAGCGTGCTGCAGCGCGACGTCGTCTTCCGCACCGACCGCCAGGGCATCGTCGACATCGCGCTCGAGGGCGTCCGACTGTGCCTCGAGGCCGAGAAGACCATCCCCGAGACGGCCGTCTTCTACGAGTACTCGCCCGAGAGCTACACCGGCACCGAGCTCGACTTCGCGCTCGACATCTGCAACCAGGTGATCGAGGCCTTCGACGCGACGCCCGAGCGTCCCGTCATCGTCAACCTGCCGGCCACCGTCGAGATGGCGACCCCGAACGTCTACGCCGACTCGATCGAGTGGATGCACCGGCGCCTGGCGCGTCGCGACAGCGTCATCCTGTCGCTGCACCCGCACAACGACCGCGGCACCGGCATCGCGGCCGCCGAGCTCGGCTACCTGGCGGGTGCGGACCGCATCGAGGGCTGCCTGTTCGGCAACGGCGAGCGGACCGGCAACGTCGACCTGGTCGCCCTGGGCATCAACCTCTTCACGCAGGGCATCGACCCGCAGATCGACTTCAGCGACCTCGACATGGTCAAGCGCACCGCCGAGCACTGCAACCAGCTGCCCGTCCACGAGCGCAGCCCGTGGGCCGGCGACCTCGTCTACACGGCCTTCTCGGGTTCGCACCAGGACGCCATCAAGAAGGGCTTCGAGGCCATGGCGGCCACCGCGGCGTCCCGCGGCGTCGACGTGGACGAACTCGAGTGGGCCGTGCCGTACCTGCCGGTCGACCCGAAGGACCTGGGGCGCAGCTACGAGGCCGTGATCCGCGTCAACTCGCAGTCGGGCAAGGGCGGCGTCGCCTACCTGCTGAAGGCCGACCACGCCATCGACCTGCCCCGCAAGCTGCAGATCGAGTTCAGCGGCGTCGTGCAGTCGCGCACCGACAGCGAGGGCGGCGAGATGACGAGCGCCCACATCTGGTCGATCTTCCAGGACGAGTACCTGCCCGCCGACGACGCCGACGACAAGTGGGGCCGCTTCGAGCTGACGCGGACGAGCACGTCGAGCGACATGAGCGGCGAGACCACGCTCGACGTCGACCTGCGGGTCGGCGAGGGCGTCGAGTCGACCTCCGCCCGCGGCACCGGGCCCATCGCCGCCTTCATCGCGGTGCTGGCCGACCAGGGGGTCCAGGTCAAGCTCTACGACTACGTCGAGCACACGTTGAGCGCCTCGGGCGACGCCCAGGCCGCCGCCTACGTCGAGCTCGACGTCGACGGCACCCGGCTCTGGGGCGTCGGCATCGACGCCGACATCTCGACCGCATCGCTCAAGGCCATCGTCTCGGCGGTCAACCGCGCCATCCGCACGGTGAGCGACGCCCGCGAGCTCGCCGCCGTCTGAGCCCGGCCGACCCGCCCCCGGTGCCGACGGTGCCGGGGGCGTCGTCGTGCCCGCACCCGGGCGGTCGGGCCGCGAGGTCGTTCGCGGGTGCGGGCAACTCCTGCCTGCTGCGGCAGGCGGGTCCGGCTGAGCGGCGTGGCGGGGTGCCCGGGCGCACCCGTGAGGAGTTGCCGACGGCTGCGCGGACGCCCCGGGCGCCTCGGCCGGTCGTGTCTCGGGGTCAGCGCGGGCGGCGCCAGCGCGGCAATCTGCTGAGGGCGCGCTGCTCGGGCAGCGTCCAGCCGAAGCGGACGGCCAGCATGCGGATGGCGAAGGTGATCGAGGTGCCGGCGATCGCGGCCGCGGCGACGGGGGCGCCGAGCGACACGGCGACCACGAGCACGACGGTCCCGCCGGCGGCGGCGACGGCGTAGAGCGAGCCGACGTGCATCATCGCGATCGTCAGGTTCATCAGCAGGTCGCGCAGCACCGACCCGCCGACGGCCGCGATCACCCCGACGAACACGGCGGGGATCTCGGGCAGCCCGAGCGAGAGCGCCTTGGTCGACCCGATCGCGCCGAGCAGTCCGATCGTCAGGGCGTCGAGCACCGTGATGACGCCGGCCAGCCGGGTGAAGACGCGTTGCAGGGCCATGCCGACGATGGCGGCCGCCACGGCGACGAGCAGGTACCAGTTGCTCGTCATGGCGCGGGGCACCTCGCCCAGCAGCACGTCGCGCAGCACGCCGCCGCCGAGGCCGGTGGCGGTGCCGATGATGGCGATGCCGAGCAGGTCGAGCCGGCGGTCCTTGTACTCGGAGGCGAACATCGCCCCCTGCAGGCTGCCGATGCCGACGGCGAGGAGATCCACCCACAGGGGTACGGCGAAGGCTGTGGCGTGCACCTGACGTTTGTACCACGCGTGCGATGCTTGGTCGGTGCCCGTCTACCGTGATGAATGCGTCGTGCTGCGCACCCACAAGCTGGGTGAGGCCGATCGCATCCTCACGATGCTGAGCCGCAACCACGGCAAGATCCGGGCCGTCGCGAAGGGCGTCCGGCGGACGGCCTCGAAGTTCGGCGCGCGGCTCGAGCCGATGATGGTGGCCGACCTGCAGCTCTACGAGGGTCGGTCGCTCGACATCGTGCAGCAGGCCGAGTCGCTCGGTTCGTACGGTGCGGTGATCGCCGCCGACTACGAGAGCTACACGGCCGGCAGCGTCATGGTCGAGACGGCCGACAAGCTCACCGAGGCCGAGGCGGGCCTGCAGCAGTACCTCCTGCTCGTCGGGGCCCTCCGTTCGCTCGCGCGCCACGAGCACGCTCCGCAACTGACCCTCGACTCGTACCTGCTGCGCGCGCTCAGCATCGCCGGTTGGTCGCCCAGCTTCGGCGACTGCGCCGTGACGGGCGCACCCGGGCCCCACTCGGCCTTCGTCGTCCAGCTGGGCGGCGTGGTGGCCGACTCGCACGCGCCTCCCGGCGCTCCGCGGTTGACGCAGGAGGCGCTGGCCCTGTTGGGAGCGCTGCTGACGGGTGACTGGGGCCACGCCGAGGACGCCCCCGACGCGACCCGCAACCAGGCCAGCGGCGTCGTCGCCGCGTACACCCAGTGGCACCTCGAACGGGGACTGCGATCGCTGCAGCACGTCGACCGGGTGCCCGGAAGAGAGAGACCGTGAAGAAGACCCACCGCGACGCCGCCGACTTCCGCCCGCTCGACTGGACGGGCGTGCACCCGCCGGCGATGCCGAGGGGCGCCGTGCCCGAGCACGTGGCGATCGTCATGGACGGCAACGGTCGCTGGGCCAACGGCCGCGGGCTCACGCGCGTCGAGGGGCACAAGGCCGGCGAGATGTCGTTGCTCGACGTCGTGGCGGGGGCGATCCAGATCGGGGTGAAGCACCTCAGCGTCTACGCGTTCTCTACCGAGAACTGGAAGCGCTCGCCCGACGAGGTGCGCTTCCTGATGGGCTTCAACCGCGACGTGCTGCACCGCCGACGCGACCAGTTGAACGCCTGGGGCGTGCGGGTCCGCTGGGCCGGGCGGAAGCCGAGGCTGTGGGGGTCGGTCGTCAAGGAGCTCCAGTTCGCCGAAGAGCTGACGAAGGGCAACGACGTCCTGACGCTGACCATGTGCGTGAACTACGGCGGCCGGACCGAGATCGCGGACGCGGTGCGCTCGATCGCGGACGACGTCGCGGCCGGGCGGCTCAGGCCGTCGGCCGTGGGCGAGAAGCTGATCCAGAAGCGCCTGTACGCGCCCGAACTGCCCGACGTCGACCTGTTCGTCCGCAGCTCGGGCGAGCAGCGCACGAGCAACTTCCTGCTGTGGCAGTCCGCCTACGCCGAGATGGTCTTCCTCGACCGGTTGTGGCCCGACTTCACCCGCACCGACCTGTGGCAGGCGGTCGAGACCTACGCCTCGCGCACCCGCCGGTTCGGCGGCGCGGTGGACGCCCCGAGCCCGGCCTGACCGACGCCCGGGCACGATCCGACGTGGCCCCGGGCGAGGCCGCGGACCCGCACTCGCGCGACGGCCCCGTCAGAACTGGATGTTCGCGCCCAGGAAGATCCGCTCGGCCGGCCAGAGGAACTGCAGGGTCAACGGGCCGTCGCTCGCCCGGTGGAACCAGGCGTTGGCGAACACGGTCGACTCGCCGGGCAACAGGTACCAGGTCGTGCTGTCGGCGGGGAACTTCGACTGGAGCGACGTCTCGTAGCCCAGCCGGGTCAGGAGGTCCTGCCCGGCGAAGACGTCCTGCGTGGCCAGGTCGTTGCCGTACGACGAGTAGTCCGCGCTGAGGTCGGTGAGGTCGAGGCGTCGTTGCGAGTTGTTCGTCAGCACGTAGGCGGTGACCTCGACGTCGGTGCCCGCCGGGTAGGGGTCGGTGCCGTCGGGGCGGGCGTAGATCGAGGGGGCCGTGGTGGTCAGCTCGCCGACGCCGTAGACGTAGATGGTGAGGTCCTTGTAGTTGACCTGACCGAGCAGGGTGCCGCCGGGTGCCAGGGCGTCGGGTTGCGACCCCGAGCCACCGCCCGTTCCCGGAGCGCCCGTGACCTGGGGCTGAGGGACGCCGCTCGCCCCGGTGCCCGGCGTCGCGGCCGAACCGCCGGACCCGCCCGCGCCGACCGGCGTCAGGCCGTCGAGGCTCGGGAAGCACCCGGTCAGCCCGACGAGGGCCAACGTCGAGACGGCGATGCCGACGGACAGTCTTCTGCGCACGACCTGCACCTCTCCTGGTTCGTCGGGCCAGCCTAACCCGGCGCTCCCGTCGGCACCTCCGGACCGACCGCCACGAGTCCGAGTGCCCCGCCGTCGACGTGCCCGAGGGCCTCGAGGACGGCACGCACGCTCGGCACCCGGTCGCCGCCACGCCCGTGGACGACGTGGACCACCCGGGCGAGGCCGTCGTCGAGCTCGACGACCCGCACCCCGGCGGGCACGGCAGCCGCCACGAGCGACAGGCCCGGCAGCAGGGCGACGCCGAGACCTGCCGCGACGAGCCCGAGGACGGCCAGCGCGTTGTCGGTCTCGAGCACGATCTCGGGTTCGAAGCCCGACGCCGCGCAGGTCGCGAGCAGGTGCCCACGGCAGCGGGGACAGCCGCCGATCCACCGCTCGTGCGCCAGGCTCGCGAACGCGTCACCGCGGCCGAACGGGTGGGCGGCGGGTACGGCGAGCACGGTGCGGTCGACGAAGGAGGCGCGGTGCAGCAGCCCGTCGAGGTCGCGTTCGCCCGCCGGGGCGCCCCCGTGGCTGAAGGTGACCGCGACGTCCGCCGAGCCGTCCCGCAGTCGTGCCAGCGCCTCCGGGGGTTCGGCCTCGACGTAGTCGACCGTCAGGCCGGGGTGCCGGTCGCGCAGGCGCGACAGCACGTCGGGCACGATCGTCGAGGACGCGCTGGGGAACCCGGCCAGGGTGACGCGGCCCGTGGCGACCCCGCCCAGGGCGTCGAGGTCCTGGCGGGCGGCGTCGAGGGCCGCCTGGACGTGGACGGCGTGGGCCGCGAGCCGCTGCCCGGCCTCGGTCAGGGCGACTCCGCGCCCGGCGCGCAGCACGAGCGGTTGGCCCACCTGGCGCTCGGCCCGGCGCAGCTGCTGGCTGACGGCGGGCTGGCTGTAGCCGAGCAGGGCGGCCGCGGCGGTGATGGTGCCCGTGTCGGCGACGGCGCGGACGACCCGGAGAGAGGCCAGGTCGAGGTCGGCGGTCATCTCCAAAGCATAAGCGACGGTGATGGACCACCTCAGACACTGGTGGTTGTCGTGGGGTCCGTGCTCCCCGACCCTGGAGGCATGACCTCGCCGCACGCCGACCTCTTCGCCCCGGCACCGGGCTACCTCGCGGCCTGCACCATGGGGCTGCCCACGCGGGCCACCGTCGCGGCCCTGCGCGCCGACGTCGACGCCTGGGCGTCCGGACTGGCCGGGCCGGCGGCCTACGGTGCCGTCGTCGAGGAGGCGCGTGCGGCCTTCGCCCGGTTGGCCCGGGTCGACGTCGGTCGCGTCGCCATCGCGTCCCAGACCTCGTCCATGGTGGCCGTGGTCGCGGCCTCGGTGCCCGACGGTGCCGAGGTGCTCGTCCCGACGGGCGACTTCAGCTCGATCGTCTACCCGTTCGTGGTCCAGGAGGCGCGGGGCGTCCGCGTGCGGAGCGTGCCCCTCGACGAGCTCGCCGGGTCGGTCGGGCCCGACACGCACCTCGTGGCGTGGTCGGCCGTCCAGTCGGCGACGGGCCAGGTGGCGGACGACGCGGGCGTCGTCGAGGCCGCGGCCCGGCACGGGGCGCTGACCCTGTGCGACCTGACGCAGGCCGCCGGGGTGCGACCGGTCGACGCGTCGCGCTACGACGCGACCGTGACGCACGCCTACAAGTGGCTGTGCTGCCCGCGTGGCGTGGCGTTCCTCACCGTGGGGGAGCGGTTGCGGGCGGCCATGGTGCCCGCCCAGGCCGGCTGGTACGCCGGGGACGACGTGTGGGGCTCGTGCTACGGCCCCGAGATGCGGCTCGCCGGTGACGCCCGGGCGTTCGACGTCTCGCCCGCCTGGCAGGCCTGGGCGGGGGCGCTGCCCGCACTCGAGGCGTTCGCCGGGCTCGACGCGGACGAGACCTGGGCACACGCCGCCGGCACGGGTGACGCTCTCTGCTCGCGGCTCGGGATCGAGGCGCAGGGCCGCGCCATCGTGACCTGGGCCGACCCCGACGGACGCGACCAGCGCCTCCTCGGCGACGCCGGGCTCGTCGTGTCGGGGCGTGCCGGTCGCGTGCGCGTGGCCTTCCACCTCTGGAACGACGAGGGAGACGTCGAGGCGGTGGCCGCCGCGCTCGGCCGGTGACGCGCCGCCGCTAGAGTTGCCGGGTACCTCGACCGACCGGGCACCCAGCTCGGGCCTCAACTCATCGGAGCATCACACGTGGCAGCACCCAACCGTCTCGATTCCGTCATCGCCCTGGCCAAGCGCCGCGGCTTCGTCTTCCAGTCGGGAGAGATCTACGGCGGTTCGCGCTCGGCCTGGGACTACGGGCCCCTCGGCGTCGCCCTGAAGGAGAACATCAAGCGCCAGTGGTGGCAGACCATGGTGCAGGGTCGCGACGACGTCGTCGGCCTCGACTCCGCCGTCATCCTGCCCCGCCAGGTGTGGGAGGCCTCGGGCCACGTCGAGGTCTTCAGCGACCCGCTCGTCGAGTCGCTGCACACCCACAAGCGCTACCGCGCCGACCACCTGCTCGAGGCGTACGAGGCCAAGCACGGCCACCCGCCCGAGAACGGCCTGGCCGACGTCCGCGACCCCGACACGGGCCAGCCGGGCTCGTGGACCGAGCCGCAGAACTTCTCGGGCCTGCTCAAGACGTTCCTCGGTCCGGTCGACAACGAGCAGGGCATGGCCTACCTGCGTCCCGAGACCGCCCAGGGCATCTTCACGAACTTCGACAACATCCTGCAGTCGTCGCGGATCAAGCCGCCGTTCGGCATCGGCCAGATCGGCAAGAGCTTCCGCAACGAGATCACGCCCGGCAACTTCATCTTCCGCACCCGCGAGTTCGAACAGATGGAGATGGAGTTCTTCGTCGAGCCCGGCACCGACGAAGAGTGGCACCAGTACTGGATCGACCAGCGGTTCCAGTGGTACGTCGACCTCGGCATCGACCCCGAGAACCTCCGCCTCTACGAACACGCCGCCGAGAAGCTCTCGCACTACTCGAAGCGCACCGTCGACATCGAGTACCGCTTCCGCTTCGCCGGCGGCGAGTTCGGCGAACTCGAGGGCGTGGCGAACCGCACCGACTACGACCTCAAGACCCACGCGGCCGCGTCGGGCAAGGACCTGACCTACTTCGACCAGGCCAAGAACGAACGCTGGACGCCCTACGTCATCGAGCCCGCGGCGGGCCTGACCCGGTCGCTGATGGCGTTCCTGGTCGACGCGTACACCGAGGACGAGGCGCCGAACGCCAAGGGCGGCGTCGACAAGCGCACCGTGCTGAAGCTCGACCGCCGCCTGGCACCCGTCAAGGTCGCCGTGCTCCCGCTGAGCCGCAACGAGCAGCTGTCGCCCATGGCGCGCGGGCTCGCGGCCGACCTCCGCAAGTACTGGAACATCGACTTCGACGACGCCGGCGCGATCGGCCGTCGCTACCGCCGCCAGGACGAGATCGGCACCCCGTTCTGCGTCACGGTCGACTTCGACTCGCTCGACGACGACGCCGTCACCGTCCGCGAACGCGACACGATGGCCCAGCAGCGCATCCCGCTGGCCGGGCTGCGGGCGTACCTGGCCGAGCAGCTGCTCGGCGCCTAGCACCGCAGGCCGGGCGCGGCTCCGTCGGTCGGCGCCGCGCCCGTCGCCGTGCCCCCCGGGCCCGGCCGCGCCCCCGGGGGTCGCCCCGCGCCTCCGCGCCCGTCGCCGCGTCCCCGGGGTCGCCCCGCGCCTCCGCGCCCGGGCTTCAAACCCGGCCTCGCCCCCGGTCCCGCGCCTCCGCGCCGGGCCTCGCACCCGTCGCCGCGCCTCCGGGCCGGGCCTCGCACCCGTCGCCGCGCCTCCGGGCCGGGCCTCGCACCCACCCCGGGTCCGCCTCGCGCCTCCGGACCCCCGCCCACTGGCCCCTCGCCGCGTCGGCAATTCCTGCTTCCCGTCGCAGAACACGCCGAAGGGCGGGCATGTCGGCGGTTCGCGCGGCACGCGGCAGGAGTTCCCGGCCGGGTTCGTCCTGTCCTGCCGGGCGAGCGCTCCTCCACAGATGGCGGGTGCGAGCGACGGTCCCCAGGCACCCAGAGGTCGCTCGGGACGCCCGGGTCGACCTAGGCAGCCTGTCGGCATGACCACGATCGCCGAACTCGTCTCCCGGGCCGGGGGCCTGCTCCACAAACACGACCTCGTGGCGCAGGGCGCCACCGACCGCCAGCTCACCGTCGCCGTCCGGTCAGGGGCGGTGAGTCGACCCCGCCGTGGCTGGTACTCGACCTGGCCGCGACACGATCCACGTTTCGTGGCCGTGGCGGTGGGTGGCCGCCTCACCGGGGCCGCTGCCCTGCACCAGCTCGGCGCGTGGTCGTGGCGCCGTCCGCCGATCACCGTGTCCGTACCTGCCACCGCGTCCCGGCTCAGACGCCGCCGCGGGGTCAGGATCGTCTGGGACCCGGTCGAGCTCGGCGCGCGCGGGACGACCTGGTCGGTCGACCCCCGGGACGCCCTCGCTCGCGCCGTCGTCGAATCGCGGTCCCTCGAGGACGCGGTGATCCTGGTGGACTGGGCCCGTCACGTCGGCATCGTGACCGACGACGACGACGCCGCCGAGGTCCTGGGCCGCAGACGAGCCGACGCCGCCGGTCTGGTCGCCTGGAGCGACGGGGGAGCCGAGAGCATCCTCGAGTCCGCGGCCGGGACGCGGCTGCGTCGTGCCGGCCACGACGTCGAGCGACAGGTCCCGGTGGGTGGCACGGGCAAGATCCTGGACATGCTCGTCGACGGGATCGTGGGCTTCGAGACCGACGGGCGGGAACACCACGAGAAGCGCTTCGACCAGGACCGCACGAAGGACGCCGACATCGCCCTCGACGGACGGGTGCCGTTCCGGGCCGGTACGACGATGGTCCGCGACCGTTGGGCCCGGACCGCTGCCGCGATCGAGGCGCTGGTGACGACGGCGGGAGGTGCGAGGCCGGAGTCGCGTGTCGGCAATTCCGGCCTCCCGCGCGTCCTGGGGCCACGGGGCCGCCGGGCCTGGCGGCTGGCCGTGCCGAGACGCCGCACGGATCAGGAGTTGCCGACCGGGGGAGGCGGACGAGGGACCAGGGGGCAGCGCGGATACCGACTCGTGGACCAGGGGCGGGGGTGACCGAGCGCGCCACATGTGAGGCGAATGGCAGCACCGCGATCTCGCACGCGGGGGCGGGCGCGCGACGACGGAGCGGGGGCGGGCGGGTGACGGCGGAGCGGGGGGCGGGCGCGCGACGACGGAGCGAGGTGGGCGCGTGTCGACGGAGCGGGGCGGGCGGGGGCCGGCGGAGCCACGCGCGGGAATGGCCGCGCCCGGGGCCGAGTTGAGCCTGCCGTGACCTCAGCCCCCGCCACCCCGTCCGCGACCGTGAAGGTCGACATCTGGTCCGACATCGCCTGCCCCTGGTGCTTCATCGGCAAGCGCAAGTTCGAGGAGGCCGTGCGGCGCTTCGGCCGCCCCGTCGAGGTCGAGTACCACTCCTTCGAGCTGTCGCCCGACACCCCGGTCGACTTCGAGGGCGACGAGGTCGACTTCCTGTCGACGCACAAGGGGATGCCCGCCGACCAGGTCCGCGGCATGCTCGCCACCGTGGCAGGCATCGCGTCCGAGGTGGGCCTCGCCTACGACTTCGACCACCTGCAGCACACGAACACCGTCAAGGCGCACGAGGTGCTGCACTTCGCCAAGGCGAACGGCCGTCAGGTCGAGATGAAGGAGCGCCTGCTCCACGCCTACTTCGAAGAGGGCCGTCACGTGGGCCGCGTCGACGACCTCGTGCAGCTCGCCGGCGAGGTCGGCCTCGACGAGTCCGCCGCCCGGGAGGCGCTCGAGTCCGGTCGTCACCTCGACGACGTCCGTGCCGACCAGGCCCAGGCGCAGGCCTACGGCATCTCGGGAGTCCCCTTCTTCGTCCTCGACGGCAGGTACGGCATCTCGGGTGCCCAGGCGCCCGAGGCCTTCGTCCAGGCCCTCGAGCAGGTAGCCTCCGAGGCGACGCGGTGAGCGGCTCCTCCGACTCGCGAGGCCCCCTGTCGTCCGGCCCGTTCACCATGCTCGGCGCGTCCGACGCCGTCGTCTGCGAGGGCGACGCCTGCCTCGTCGTGCCGGCTGACGCCTCGGTCGCGCCCGACGACGCGGCGGCGGGAGACCGGCCCGGGAGGCGCGGAGTCAGTCGCTGATGTCGGCCACCGTCGCGTCGTACGCCCGCACCAACTCGTCGGCGTCGACGAAGGCGCTGAAGCCGTGTGCGCCCGCGCCGAGGGCGACGCGTCGACCGGTGACGCGGGAGTCCGCGACCACCGGCCAGGCCGTCGCACTGCCCATCGGGGTGATGGTGCCCCGCTCGTATCCCGTGGCCTCGAGGGCGACGTCCGCGCTGGGCATGGACAGCTTGTTGACGCCGACGGCGGCCCGCAGCTTGGCCCACGAGATCTGGCGGTCGCCCGGCACGAGCGCGAACACGAACGACCCGTCGTGGCGCTTGACCACGAGGCTCTTGACGATGTCGGACGGCTCGAGCCCGAGCAGGGCGGCCGCGGCCTCCAGCGAGTCGGCCGCGGGTCGGGCCACGATCTCGACCGCGACTCCCCGCGCGGCGGCGTCCGCGCGCACCCGGTCGGTGCCCTCGGGCCGGTCGGCGTCGTGCCCTGCGTCGCCCCCTGCGACCGTGTCGTCCACACCGCTCGTCAGCCCGCCGTCGCTCATGGGAGAATCGTAACGATGTCCACCACCACCCTGCCTTCGCGAGGCCTCTCGATCGGCCCGATCGACGTGGCCTCGCCGGTCGTGCTCGCCCCGATGGCGGGCATCACCAACACGGCCTACCGTCGTCTCTGCCGCGAGTACGGCGCCGGCCTCTACGTCAGCGAGATGATCACGAGCCGGGCGCTGGTCGAGCGCACGCCCGAGTCGATGCGCCTGATCCAGCACCACGAGTCCGAGACCCCGCGCAGCATCCAGCTCTACGGCGTCGAGCCCAACACGGTGGCCGAGGCGGTCACCATGCTCGTGGCCGAAGACCGCGCCGACCACATCGACCTCAACTTCGGCTGCCCGGTCCCGAAGGTGACGCGCAAGGGCGGCGGCTCGGCCCTGCCCTGGAAGATCGGGCTGTTCCGCGAGATCGTCGAGGGGGCCGTCAAGGCCGCCGGTGACATCCCGCTCACCGTCAAGATGCGCAAGGGCATCGACTCCGACCACCTCACGTACCTCGAGGCCGGCCGAGCCGCCCAGGGCGCCGGCGTCGCGAGCATCGCCCTGCACGCCCGCACGGCCGCCGACTTCTACTCCGGCACGGCCGACTGGTCCGCCATCGCGACGCTCAAAGAGGCGATCACCGACGTGCCCGTGCTCGGCAACGGTGACATCTGGTCGGCGGCCGACGCCCTGCGCATGGTCGACGAGACCGGCTGCGACGGCGTCGTCGTCGGACGGGGCTGCCTCGGTCGGCCATGGCTGTTCGGCGACCTGGCCGCCGCCTTCCGAGGCGAAGACCTGAAGGCCGAGCCGACCCTCGGCGAGGTGGGCCGGGCCTTCCGGCGTCACGCCGAGCTGATGGTCGAGTTCTGGTCGGGTGACGAGGGGCGCGCCTGCCGCGACATGCGCAAGCACGTCGCCTGGTACTTCAAGGGCTACCCGGTGGGCGGAGAAGTCCGGGCCGCCCTGGCCCTCGCCGACTCGCTGCAGCAGATCGACGACCTCCTCGCCACGATGGACCCCGACGAGCGCTACCCCGGTGAGGCGGCCGAGGGCCCCCGCGGCCGAGCCGGCAGCCCGAAGCGACCGGCGCTGCCCGACCGCTGGCTCGAGAGCCGCGACCTCGACGAGGCGTTCAAGGCCGAGCTCGCGGCGGCCGAGCTGCACCACAGCGGCGGTTAGGCACGTCCGTCCGCTCGATCCCGTCCGTTCCTGACCGAGAGGCCCCGGTGTCCACCGAAGCCCTGCCGAGTGCCGCCCCCGGGTACGACCCCGCCGACTCCGAGCGCTGGCTGCCCGAGCAGCACTCGAACCGCCGCAGCGACTTCGCCCGCGACCGGGCCCGCCTGCTGCACTCGAGCGCGCTGCGTCGCCTGGCGGCGAAGACGCAGGTGCTGAGCCCCACGGCGGGCCTCGACTTCGCACGCAACCGTCTGACGCACTCGCTCGAGGTCGCGCAGGTCGGTCGCGAGCTCGCGACCAGCCTGGGCCTCGATCCCGACGTCGTCGACACGGCCTGCCTCGCGCACGACCTCGGCCACCCGCCGTTCGGTCACAACGGCGAGCGGGCCCTCAACGAGTGGTCGGCCGACATCGGCGGCTTCGAGGGCAACGCCCAGACCCTCCGCCTCCTGACGCGCATCGAACCCAAGGTCATCGACGCCACCGGTCGCAGCTTCGGCCTCAACCTGACGCGGGCCAGCCTCGACGCGAGCTGCAAGTACCCGTGGCCCGCCGCCCAGGGCATCCCCGACCCGGGGGGACGCATGAAGTTCGGCTTCTACGACGACGACACGGCCGCCTTCGAGTGGTTGCGTCGGGGAGCCCCCCGGCGGCGCCGCTGCGTCGAGGCCCAGGTGATGGACCTCAGCGACGACATCGCGTACTCGGTGCACGACTTCGAGGACGCCGTGGTCAACGGCTACGTCGACGTCGCGAGCCTCGGCGCCCGGGTCGACCACGACTCGCTCGTCACGGCCATGCACGAGTGGGTCGGTGGCGAACTCAGCCGCGACGAGTTGACCGAGGCCTTCGACCGGTTGCAGGCGTTGCCGTTCTGGCTCGAGTCCTACGACGGCAGCCGCTTCGCGCAGGCACGCCTGAAGAACCTGACGAGTCAGCTGATCGGCCGCTTCGCGGGGTCGGCGACGCAGGCGACGCGCGAGTCGTACCCGGGTGACGCCCTGATGCGCTTCGGGGCCTCCGTGGTCGTCGCGCCCGACGTGATCGGCGAGATCGCCGTGCTGAAGGGCATCGTGGCCGCGTTCGTGATGACCCGCGACAACCGACAGCCGATCTACCTGCGGCAGCGCGAGGTGCTCACCAGCCTCGCCGACGCCCTCTGGCAGGCGGGCCCGTCCGAGCTCGACCGCGGTTTCGCCGCCGACTGGGGTTCGGCCGACGACGACGCCGCGAGGCGTCGCGTGGTCGTCGACCAGGTCGCGTCGCTGACCGACCAGAGCGCGATGGCCTGGCACGACCGGCTCACCGCCGGTCGATAGGGCGGGCCGCCGAGGAGGCGCGGGTCCTGCCCAGCCCGGCCGCGCCTCCTCGTCCTCCCGCGGTGGGTCCCTCGGGTCGGCGTCGTCGGTGGCGCGACCTACAATCGACACGTGCCCGGCCTGATCAAACGCAACGACATCGACGAGGTCCGGTCGCGCACCAACATCGCCGACATCGTGGGCGACCACGTCACGCTCAAGGGGGCGGGGGTCGGTTCGTTGAAGGGCCTGTGCCCCTTCCACGACGAGCGCAGCCCGAGCTTCCACGTGCGGCCCCAGGTCGGCCGGTACCACTGCTTCGGCTGCGGCGAAGACGGCGACGTCTTCAGCTTCGTGATGAAGACCGACCACACGACGTTCCAAGAGGCCGTCGAGCGCATGGCCGCCCGCATCGGCTTCGAGCTGCACTACGAAGACGGTGGGCAGGCGAGCGACCACGGCAACCGGGCACGGCTCATCTCGGCGAACGAGGCGGCGCGCGAGTTCTTCGTGGGTCGGCTGACGGCCGCCGACGCCGAGCCGGCACGGCGCTTCCTCGGCGAGCGGGGCTTCGACCCGGCGGCGGCCGAACGCTTCGGCGTCGGCTTCGCCCCCAAGTCGTTCGACGCGCTCCGCTCGCACCTGAAGGGGCTCGGCTACCGCGACGACGAACTGGTCACGGCGGGGCTGCTCAGCCAGGGCGATCGCAGCCCCTACGACCGGTTCCGCGGCCGACTGGTGTGGCCGATCCGCGACGTCACCGGGTCGACCATCGGGTTCGGTGCCCGGCGCCTGCTCGACGACGACAAGGGCCCCAAGTACCTCAACACCCCCGAGACGCCGATCTACCACAAGTCCCAGGTGCTCTACGGGCTCGACCTGGCCCGACGCGACATCTCGAAGGGCAAGCAGGTCGTCATCGTCGAGGGCTACACCGACGTGATGGCCTGCCACCTCGCCGGGGTCACCACGGCCGTGGCGACCTGCGGCACCTCGTTCGGCGTCGACCACATCAAGGTGCTGCGCCCGATGCTCGGCGACGTCGGCGGGGCCGACACGTCGACCGGCGGCGAGGTCGTGTTCACCTTCGACCCCGACGAGGCGGGGCAGCGGGCCGCGTCCCGCGCCTTCGCCGAAGAACAGCGCTTCGCCGCCCAGACCTTCGTCGCGGTGGCCCCCGACGGGCTCGACCCCTGCGACCTCCGTCTCAACCGGGGCGACGACGCCGTGCGTCGCCTCATCTCGACCAAGCGACCGATGTTCGAGTTCATGATCCGGCGCCTGATCGACGGGCACGACCTCGAGACGGTCGAGGGTCGCGTGTCCGCGCTGCGGGCCGCCTCTCCCGTCGTCGCGGGCATCCGCGACCGGTCGATGACGCAGGGCTACGTGCGGTCGCTGGCCGGCTGGCTGGGGCTCGACCCGGCCGACGTCGCGACGAGCGTCGACGACGCCCGCCGCGCCTCCTCGGCGCAGCACGCCCTCGAGCGGACGCAGCCGAAGAGCGTGTCCGACGGCCGGCAGTCCATCACCAGCCTGCCGCCCGTGCCCGACGAACCGGCCGGCCCGAGCCTGCTGACCCTGCCGGGCGACCTCACCACGCGCACCGAGCGCGACGCGCTGATGGCCATGCTGCAGCACCCCGCCACGGTCGGCTTCGACCTGATGCAGCGCGCGGCCAGGGCACGCATCGAGAACAGCGCGTTGGCGGTCGTCCGCGACGCGATCGGTGCCAGCCTCGACCGGTTCGACTCGTCGGACTGGCTCGACGTGGTGCTCGGCCAGACCCCGTCGCCCTTCGACGCGCTGGCCAAAGAGCTTGCGGTCGCCCCGATCCCCGAGCGCGAGGGACGCGAGATCACCACGTACTGCCGCGGCATCGTGGTCTCGATCGTCGAGCGCGACCTGATCCGCGAGAAGTCCGAACTGCTCGGCCAGTCGTTCCGCACCGACGTCAAGGCCGAACCCGAACGCTGGCGCGAGATCCAGGTGCGCATCGCGGCGGTCGAGGCCGACCGGCGGTCGATCCGGCAGGAGTGACGACGGGGCGTGCCGACCCCGGGGCGTCCGGCCGGCCCGCCGCGGGTCGTCGGGTCCGGCGCGCTGCGGGTCGTCGGCTCCGGTCCGCAGGCCCGCAGGCCCGCAGGCCCGCCTCCGGGTCCGAGCAGCGGGGCCCGGGGCCCCACCCGCGACCCGACCACGTGGCAAGGGTTCGTTGCGGGCCTGTAAACAGTTGCGCGATGAACCCGTTGCACGGTCACGTGTGTGTTACCAATGAACGTTCCCCGAAACGGCCGCGTCCACAGCACGGCCCGGGACCCCTTGCACACAGAGAAAGAGGTAACCGGATATGACATCCGACTCCACGCTCGCCCGACGCGCCCTGGCCGTCGTCGGTGGCGCCGCTGCCACCGCGCTCGTCCTCTCGGGCTGCGCCTCCGGTGGTGACGCGACCGACGCCCTCGACGGTCTCAGCATCGGCACGACCGACGTCATCACGTCGCTCGACCCGGCCGGTTCGTACGACAACGGCTCGTTCGCCGTCCAGAACCAGGTGTTCGGCTTCCTGACGAACGCCCCGTACGGCAGCCCCGACGTCGAGCCCGACCTGGCCGAGTCCGCCGACTTCACCAGCCCGACCGAGTACACCGTCAAGCTCAAGGACGGCCTGACCTTCTCGAACGGCAACGCGCTCACCTCGAGCGACGTCAAGTTCAGCTTCGACCGTCAGCTGGCGATCGCCGACCCCAACGGCCCCTCGTCGTTGCTCGGCAACCTGGCCAGCACGGACGCGCCCGACGACACGACCGTCGTCTTCACCCTCAAGTCGGCCGACCAGACCTGGCCGCAGGTGCTCTCGAGCCCCGCCGGCCCCATCGTCGACGAGGACGTCTTCTCGGCGACCGCGCTGACCGACGCCGACGACATCGTCACGGGCGACGCCTTCTCGGGTCAGTACAAGATCACGGACTACTCGCAGAACGAGACCATCGCCTACGAGGCGAACGACGCCTACGACGGCGTGCTCGGGGCCCCGAAGACCGACTCGGTCACGGCGACCTACTACACCGAAGAGACCGACCTCAAGCTCGCCGTCCAGAACGGCGACGTCGACGTCGCGAACCGCAGCCTGAGCCCGACCGACCTGGCCGACCTGGCCAAGGACGACTCGCTGACGGTGCACAACGGCCCCGGTGGCGAGATCCGCTACCTGGTGTTCAACCTCGACACCATGCCCTTCGGTGCCACGCAGCCCGACGCGGACGCGGCGAAGGCCCTCGCGGTCCGCCAGTCGGTGGCCGACACGATCGACCGTGAGGCCCTCGCCAAGGACGTCTACAACGACACCTACACGCCGCTCTACTCGGTCGTCCCCGACGGCCTGACCGGTGCCACGAAGCCCCTCGAGGGCCTCTACGGCGACGGCCAGGGCGGCCCCGACGTCGACAAGGCCGCCGCGGCCCTGTCGGCCGCCGGCGTCAGCACCCCGGTGTCGATCGACCTGCAGTACAGCCCCGACCACTACGGCGCGTCGAGCGACGAAGAATACGCGCTGATCAAGTCGCAGCTCGAGGCGAGCGGCCTCTTCACCGTCAACCTGCAGTCGACCCTGTGGGACACCTACAGCACCGAGCGCCGCGAGGACGCCTACCCCGTGTACCAGCTGGGTTGGTTCCCCGACTTCTCGGACGCCGACAACTACCTGACGCCGTTCTTCAGCGCGGACAACTTCGTCGGAAACCACTACGACAGCCCGACCGTCCAGGGTCTGCTGACGCAGGAGATCGGCGAGCAGGACGCCTCGGCACGCGAGGCCGTCATCGGTCAGATCCAGGACGCCGTCGCGGCCGACCTGCCCACGCTGCCGCTGCTGCAGGGCACGCAGGTCGTCGTGTCGCAGTCCGACGTCAAGGGCGTGGACGACACGCTCGACGCGTCGTTCAAGTTCCGTTACGGTGCGCTGAGCCGCTGACGCGCCTCCTCGTCCCCTGAGCCCCGCCGGTCCGCCGGTCGGGCTCGGGGGGCGGGGGACTCCGCACCACGGCCGTACGCCGAGGGGGCGACCCGCGACACCGCGGGGCGCCCCCTCCGGCCTGCGACCGGCACCACACCATCGAAAGGCCCAACGACGTGACCCTGATCACCGACGGCTCCCTCACGGCGCCGCCCACCTCGACCCCCGGGAAGTCCCGGGGCTCCGGCGGCGGCGGCCTCGGACGCTACATCGTGGTCCGCGCGATCCTCATCGTGCCGACCGTGTTCATCCTCGTCACGCTCGTGTTCTTCCTGATGCGCGTCGTCGGGAACCCGATCACCGCCTCCGTCGGCGGGCGCCTCACCGAGGCGCAGCTGCAGGAGCGCCTCGCCGCGGCCGGCTACGACCGCCCGGTGATCGTGCAGTACCTCGAGTACCTCGGCCAGATCGTCCGCGGCGACTTCGGCACGACCGCGACCGACAACCGTGCGATCAGCGACATCCTGCTGCAGTACGGCAGCGCCACCATCGAGCTGGTCTTCTACGCGCTGATCGTCGCGCTCGTGCTGGGCATCCCGCTCGGCATGCTCGCGGCCTACGTGCGCGACCGTTGGCCCGACGCCATCCTGCGCGTGCTGGCGATCCTCGCCTACGCGACCCCCGTCTTCTTCGCCGGCCTGCTGCTCAAGCTGACCTTCTCGGTCTGGCTCGGCTGGCTGCCCCTCGGCGGTCGCGCCAGCACGCGCGTGGCCATCGCGCTCGGCCGCATCGACGACCCGACGGGCATCTACATCGTCGACGCCCTGCGGACGGGCAACTCGACGATCATCACCGACGTCCTGTCGCACGCCGTGCTGCCGGCCCTGGCGCTCGGCGTCCTCACCGCGGGCATCTTCCTGCGCCTGGTGCGCACCAACGTGATCGGCACCCTCGGCTCCGAGTACGTCGACGCGGCGCGCTCTCGAGGCGTGAGCGAGTTCCGCCTCGTGCGGGCCCACGCCCTCAAGCCGGCGCTCATCCCGATCATCACCGTGATGGGCCTGCAGATCGCCATGCTGCTCGGTGGCTCCGTGCTGACCGAGACGACCTTCGGCTGGCGGGGGCTGGGCTTCCAGCTGCAGCAGTACCTGTCCGCCCGTGACTTCGTCGCCGTGCAGGGCATCGTCGCCGTGCTCGCCGTCATCGTCGCGGTGACCAACTTCGTGGTCGACGTGATCGCCGCGCTGATCGACCCCCGGGTGAGGTACTGACCATGACCTACGCAACCGTCGCGGCCGACCGCCGCGAACCCCTCTTCCTGCGCCTCCCCGTCGTGGCCCAGATCCGCCGCTCGGTCGGGCTGCAGCGCGGCATGCTGCTCACCGGCGTCGTCATCGTCGCCGTCTTCGTGCTGCTCGCGGTCTTCGCGCCGCTCATCGCCCCGTACGGCTTCGGCCAGCTGCGCGGCGCCACCGAGGCGTTCCCGCGCCAGGCGCCTCCGTCGGCCGAGCACCTCTGGGGCACCACGGTCGGCGGCTACGACGTCTTCAGCCGCGTCATGTGGGGCACCCGCACCGCCGTGGCCGTCGTCATCGTGGCCGTCGTGCTCTCGATCACCATCGGCGTCACCCTCGGCCTGGTGTCGGGCTACCTCGGCGGCTGGCTCGACCGCGTGCTCGTCGTGATCGCCGACGCGGTCTACGCGTTCCCGTCGCTGCTGCTCGCCATCGTCGTCTCGATCGTCATCAGCGGCGGCCAGTCGAGCCTGTGGGGCGGCATCGTGTCGGCCGGCATCTCGATCACCGTGGTGTACGTGCCGCAGTACTTCCGCGTCGTCCGGGCCGAGGCCACCCGACTGAAGGCCGAGGCCTTCGTCGAGTCCGCGAAGGTCAACGGCAGCAGCACGGGCCGCATCATGTTCAAGCACGTCCTGCGCAACGCGACGCGCAGCCTGCCGCTCATCCTGACGCTCAACGCGTCCGAGGCGATCCTGACCCTCGCGGCCCTGGGCTTCCTCGGCTTCGGCATCGGCCCGACGGCGGCGGCGGAGTGGGGCTACGACCTCAACCGTGCCCTCTCCGACACGGCCAGCGGCATCTGGTGGACCGGCGTGTTCCCGGGTGCGGCGATCGTGCTCATGGTGCTCGGCATCACGCTGATGGGCGAGAGCATGAACGACCTGGCCGACCCGCGCCTCCGGACCCGCCGTCGCGCGAAGCGCAAGACGGGGGCCACCCGCGCAGCCGGGCAGGCACCGACCACGACGAACGACGAGGTGACCGCATGAGCGCCGACACGACCACGACGGGCCGACCGGCCGCCCCCCGCGACGAGCGCCCCGTTGCCGTCGGCATCACCGACCTCGAGGTGACCTTCGCGACCGACGGCGGTGACGTGGCCGCCGTGCAGGGCGTGACCCTCGACGTCCGTGCCGGCGAGGTCCTGGCGATCGTCGGCGAGTCCGGCAGCGGCAAGACGGTGACCGCGAAGACGATCCTCGGCCTGCTGCCCGAGACCGCCGTCGCGACGGGAGCCGTGCTGCTCTCGGGGCAGAACGTGCTCGAGGTCGGCGCGAAGAAGGTGCGCGAGCTGCGCGGCACCGACGTCGCCATGGTCTTCCAGGAGCCCTCGACCGCGCTCAACCCCGTCTACACGGTGGGCTGGCAGATCGCCGAGGGCCTGCGGGCCCACGGCAAGGTGGGACGCAAGGAGGCGCGGGTCAAGGCGATCGACATCCTGCGTCGCGTGGGCATCCCCGACCCCGAGACCCGCGTCGACTACTACCCGCACCAGTTCTCGGGCGGGCAGAAGCAGCGCGTGGTGATCGCCATGGCGCTCGTGCTCGACCCGTCGGTGATCGTCGCCGACGAACCGACCACCGCCCTCGACGTGACGGTCCAGGCCGAGATCCTCGACCTGCTGCGCCGCTGCCGCGACGAGTTCGGCACGGCCATCGTGCTCATCACGCACAACATGGGCGTCGTCGCCGACCTCGCCGACCGGGTCGCGGTCATGTACCTCGGCAAGGTGGTCGAGCAGGCCCCGGCCGTCGAGCTCTTCGCGAACCCGCGGGACGACTACACGAAGCGCCTGCTCGGCTCGGTGCCCAAGCTCGAGGCCCGCGGCCACACCCAGCAGGAGCAGCCGGCCGACAGCGAGGTCGTCGTGCGGGCGCGGGGACTCGAGATCGAGTACCCGGGCCGCCTCGGTCGTGGTGGGTTCCGGGCCGTCAAGGGCGTCGACTTCACGATCGCCCGCGGCGAGGTGCTCGGCCTGGTCGGTGAGAGCGGCTCGGGCAAGACCACGATCGGGCGGGCCATCGCCGGCCTGACGAAGGTCACCGGTGGCTCGCTCGAGGTGCTCGGCATCGAGATGAACGGCGTGCACGAGCGGGACTTCAAGCCGAAGCGCGCCGACATCGGCTTCGTCTTCCAGGACCCCGCGTCGAGCTTCAACCCGTTGCTCACGATCGCCGAGTGCGTCGCCGAGCCGCTCATCGTGCACGGTCGTGCGAAGGACGCCCGGGCCGCCCGCCCGCGCGTCGACGAGTTGCTCGAGGCGGTCCAGCTGCCGAAGTCGTTCGCCGACCGGTACCCGCACGAGCTCAGCGGCGGCCAGCGTCAACGGGCGAGCCTCGCCCGGTCGCTCGCCCTCGACCCCACGCTGCTGATCGCCGACGAACCCACCAGCGCGCTCGACGTGTCGGTTCAGGCCCGCGTGCTCGAGCTCTTCACCGAGCTGCAGTCCGAGCTGGGCTTCGCGGCGCTCTTCATCAGCCACGACCTCGCGGTCGTCAACATGCTCGCCGACCGCATCGGCGTGCTGTTCCACGGCGACCTGATCGAGAGCGGGCCGAACGACCAGGTGCTCGGCGCCCCCGAGCACCCGTACACCCAGCGCCTGCTGGCCTCGCTGCCGGTGCCCGACCCGATCGAGCAGGCGTCGCGGCGCGAGCACCTGGCCCGGCTCGACCGCGAGGCGGCGACGGGCGGCGACCGCACGGCGATCGACGGCCACCCCGCCGGCGGGGCGGCCTGACGGTGGCGGCCCGCGAGCTCGACCTCGACCAGCCGGTCGTCACCGACGATCTGTCGCTGCTCTACCCCGCGCGCGCGGGCCACCCGGCCGTCCGTGCGGTCGACGGCGTGACCCTGCGGGTCGAGCCGGGCGAGATCGTCGCCGTCCTCGGCGAGAGCGGCTCGGGCAAGTCGACGCTCGCCATGGCCCTCGCCGGGCTCACCGGCACCGGGCGCGTCGACGAGGGGCGTCCGCGCCTGGTCGGCGGCACCGCCCGCGTCTTCGGGCAGGACGTTGGCAAGCTGTCCGGTCGACGTCGCGACCGGCTGTCGACGATGGTCGGCTACCTCGCGCAGGACGACGGCGAACGCCTGAGCCCCGACCTCACCGTCGGCGAGGCCATCGCCGAGCCGATCTACCTTCGAGACCGGAAGTTCGACCGCACCGAGGCCGGGCGCATCGTCGCGACGTTGGTCGACGGCGTCCACCTGCCGCTCGGCACCATGCTTAAGCAGACCTGGGAGCTCAGCTCGGGTCAACGCCAACGCGTCGCCCTGGCCCGCAGCCTCGTGCTCGAGCCCCCGCTGCTCATCGCCGACGAGCCCGCCCGGGGGGTCGACGTGCTGGTGCGGCAGGCCGTGCTCGACGTGATCAAGAACCTGCACGAGGGGCGTCAGTTCTCGGCGCTCGTCGTCACGTCGTCGGTCGCCGAGGCCCGCGCCATCACCGACCGCGTCGCCGTCATGCGGGGCGGCCGCCTCGTGGGTCTGGGCGACATCGACGACGTGTTGCGCACCGGCATCGACCCCTACGTCAAGGTCCTGTCGCAGACGACGCCGATCGACATCATCCGTCCGGAGGAGCGCGAGGCGTCCCGCCGGGTGCCCGACGCCGACGGCGTGGGCCCCGAGTCACCGTGACCGCCGACTCGACCGGTGGGGCCGTCGCGGGGGACGCGCCCCGGGCGTCGACCCCGGGAGGCGCGCGCGGCCACCGCGCGGTCCTCACCACGGGCCCCGCGCCGACGCCCGGGCGACGGCCGACCCCCGGCCCCGTCTCGGTGGCCCCGCGCGAGACCCCGGTCTTCGTCGAGGCCGTCCGTGCCGGGGGAGCCGAGGTCGTCCCCCTCGGCCCCGACACCCGCGGCCTGGTCTGGCTCTCGTACCGCGACCCCGCGGGCCTCGCCCGCGCCCTGGACGACCACCCCGGCATCGAGTGGGTGCAGCTGCCCTACGCCGGCGTCGACGCCTTCGCCGAGGTGATCGCGGCCCGGGCCGACCGAGCCCTGCCGCTCTGGACCAGCGCCAAGGGCGCGTTCGCCGAGCCCGTGGCCGAACACGCCCTCATGCTCGTGCTCTCGCTGCTGCGCGTCGTGCCGCAGCGCGTCCGGGCGACCTCGTGGGCCACCGAGCAGCAGGGCCGTTCGCTGTACGGGGCCCACGTCGTCATCGTCGGCGCCGGGGGCATCGCGGTCGAGTTGATGCGCCTGCTGGCGCCGTTCGACGTGCGGGTCACGATCGTGCGACGCTCGGACGACCCCGTGGCGGGTGCCGACCGGACGGTCGCCGTGGACCGGCTCGACGAGGTGCTGCCCGACGCGGACGTCGTCGTGCTCGCCGCCGCGGCGACGCCCGGCACCTCCGGCCTGTTCGACGCGCGTCGGCTCGCGTTGCTGCCGCCGACGGCCGTGCTCGTCAACGTCGCCCGGGGCAGCCTCGTCGACACCGACGCCCTCGTCGACGCCGTCCGGGCCGAGCGGCTGTGGGGTGCCGGGGTCGACGTCACGACGCCCGAGCCGCTGCCGGACGGCCACCCGCTGTTCGGCGAGCCTCGCGTCGTCGTGACGCCGCACCAGGCGGACACTCCCGAGATGACGGCCCCCCTGCTCGCCGAACGCATCCGTCACAACGTCGCGGCGTTCGTCGGCCGGGGCGACTTCGTCGGCGTCGTCGACCCGCGCGCCGGGTACTGAGCCGGTGCCCGCGGTCGTCCGACGCGCCGGGTCGGCACCGTGGTCCGACGGGGCCCCAGATCTTTGCTAGAGTTGTCTCCGCTGTCACGGACGAAAGTCCGAGGCGGTTGCCATTCCTCGATAGCTCAATTGGCAGAGCAGCCGGCTGTTAACCGGCAGGTTGTTGGTTCGAGTCCAACTCGGGGAGCGAAGGCCCAGAGGCTCCACCCTCTGGGCCTTTTCTCTTGCCCGCGAAAGTCGTCTCCCGCGTGCGGAGGCCTTCTCCCGTGTGCGAAGGTCTTCTCCCGCCTGCGACAGGTGCCGCCGGGCCGAGACCGACGGAGGCGCGTCCTGCGGTTCGCAGGACGCGCCTCCCTGGTCTCGGGGTCGGCTCGAGGGCCGGTCAGTCCTCGAGGTGGTCGACGCCCGGCAGCCAGGTGCTGCCCGGCTGGCCCCAGCCCTTCTTGCGGACGGCCTTGGCCGCCGCCTTGTGGAAGGGGTGCTCGAGCCGGTCGGCGTAGAGCACGCCGTCGAGGTGGTCGTACTCGTGCTGGAAGATGCGGGCGAGCCAGCCCCAGGCCTCGATCTCGACCTCGTCGCCGTCGAGGTCGGTGGCCCGCAGCACGACTCCGTCGGCCCGACGCAGCGGGAACCTCTCACCGGGCACGGACAGGCAGCCCTCGGACTCGGACTCGTCGTCGAGCGGCTCGATCGACAGGGGGCTCTGCCAGAGCGTCGGGTTGACGGCCACCCCTCGCCAGAGGGTTCCGTCGTCGTCGGTCCACGAATAGACGAAGAGCCGTTTGCCGACGCCCACCTGCGGGCCCGCGAGGCCGACCCCGGGGGCGGCGTCCATCGTCTCGAACATGTCGGCGACGAGGGCGCGCAGCTCGTCGTCGACGACGGTCACCTCGGAGGCGGGGGAGTGGAGCACGGGGTCACCCGTGATGGAAATGGGTCGAACGGCCATTCGTCCAGACTATCCAGCGCCACGGCGCTAGCGTGGACGCCGTGACGACGGACATCGGGGAGCTCACCCACCAGGTATCCCTGACCCCCTACCAGGCCCTCGGCATCCCCATCGCCCTCATCGGTGCGGTGTTCCTCTCGATCGGTGCGCAGCTGCAGCACCAGGGGGTCGCCAAGGTCGAGCGCCGCATCGGCGCCGCCACGAGCGGCATGAACGTCCGCCAGGTGCTGGCACTCGTCGGTCGGCCGTCGTGGGTGCTGGGCACGCTGCTGCTCGGGCTCGCGATCCTCTTCCAGCTCACCAGCCTGCGCATCGCCCCGCTGCTCGTGGTGCAGCCCCTCGGTGCGGTCGCGCTCGTCATCACGGCCGTCCTCAACTCGCGGTCCACCGGTCGGCGACTCGACCGCCGCGCCAAGCGCGCCATCCTGTTCTGCGTCGGTGGGGTCGGGTTGTTCGTCACGGTCGCGGCGTTCACCGCGATCGAGCCCGAGATCACGACCCGGCAGCTCGTCACCGTGCTCGTGATCCTCGCCGTCGTGGGGGCCGTGCTGGGCATCGCCTTCGCCCTGCTGCGTCGTCGGCGCAGCGCGCTCTTCTACATCATCGCGGCGGGCGTGCTCTACGGTTTCGTCGCGACGCTGGCCAAGGTCGTGCTCAACCGGGTCTTCGCGGGCAACTTCGACTGGCTCACGATCGTCTGCATCGTCTTCCTCCTCGCGGCGGGCCTGCTCGGTGGGTACTTCGTGCAGAACGCCTACTCGTCCGGTCCGCCCGACCTCGTCATCGCCGGCCTCACCGTCGTCGACCCGCTCATCGCCGTCGGCATCGGCATCGTCGTGCTGGGCGAGGCGCAGAACGCACCACCCGTCGCCGGGGTCTTCTTCGTCATCGCCGCCGCGGTGGCCGTCTACGGCGTGTTCCAGCTCGCCAAATACCATCCGCAGACCCGAGCCTGAGCTAGCGTGGGGTCGTCGCGACCGACGGTCCCACCACCCGCCGGACGCGTGACGCGCCACCCCGGCCACCGAGCACGAGAAAGACGCCACGAACCGTGACCACCGCCCCGATGCCCTCGGAACCCGGCCACCCCGTCGACGCGACGACGGCCGACGCCGCCACCCGCGCCTCCTCGGGGTCGTCGGACCGACTCACCGTGCTGATCGCCGGCGACACGTTCCCGCCCGACGTCAACGGAGCGGCCAACTTCACCGAGCGGCTCGCCGTGGGACTCGCCCAGCGCGGGCACGACGTGCATCTCATGGTCCCGGCGGCCAGCCGCCACCACGGCACCTTCCTCGAGCAGCACGGCGGCGTCACCCTGACCGTGCACCGGCTCTACTCGACACGCTGGCCGCTGCACGACTGGCTGCGCTTCGCCACGCCGTGGCGGGTGCAAGAGCACGCCGAGAAGATCTTCGACGAGATCCACCCCGACGTCGTCCACATCCAGTCGCACATCGTCATGGGTCGCGGGGTCGCGCAGGTCGCCGAACGTCGGGGCGTGCGCGTCGTCGCCACGAACCACTTCATGCCCGAGAACCTGCTCGAGCACACCGGTCTGCCCAAGGGCCTGCGCGCCAAGGCGACCCAGATCGCCTGGAACGACGCCAGCAAGACGTTCCACCGGGCCGCGGCCATCACGACGCCCACGCAGAAGGCGGCGACGTTCCTGGAGAAGTCCGTCGCCGTCAGCGGCGTGCTCGCCGTCTCGTGCGGCATCGAAGCCGGCCACTACACCGCCCTCGACACGCGTCCCGACGCGAACCGCATCGTCTTCGTGGGCCGGGTCACCGCCGAGAAGCAGATCGACGTGCTGCTGCGCGCCATGACCCTGCTCGACCCCGCGCTCGGCGCGACGCTCACGATCGTCGGCGGGGGCGACCTGTTCAAGCAGCTGCAGGCCACCAGCCGCGACCTGGGACTCGCCGACGTCGTGACGTTCGTGGGCTACCTGTCCGACGACGAACTGCGCCGCACGTTGACCGAGTCGACCGTCTTCGCCATGCCCTCCATCGCCGAGCTGCAGAGCATCGCCAGCCTCGAGGCGATGGCCTCGGGCCTGCCGATCGTCGTGGCCGACGCGATGGCGCTTCCGCACCTCGTCGACGAGGGCGAGAACGGCTACCTCTTCCGCCCGGGCGACAGCCGCGACCTCGCCGACAAGCTCACGACGGTGCTGACGAAGTCCGACGACGACTACCTCGCCATGCGGCGGGCGAGCCTCAAGATGATCGAGGGGCACGACATCGAGCGCACCCTGAGCGTGTTCGAGAGCCTGTATCGTGGTCAGCCGGTGGTCCCCTCCACCGACGCGGCGTCCGACCGCGCACACTGACGGTCGACCGCGGCACCGCCCCGGCCGACCCCGGCGCGCACCGGTGGGTCGACGCGGGGGGCGGTAGCTCAGCCGGTTAGAGCAGTCGACTCATAATCGATCGGTCACGGGTTCAAGTCCCGTCCGCCCTACTCCGGCACGCACCGGTGGCCTCGGCCCGGCACCCGTCGGCCTAGGGGCCCGCTGTGAGCGCGGCCGCGTCGTCGCCTCGCGTGCGCCGTGCGTGGCACGATGTCGTCCATGTTCACCAAGCGGCCCCGACGGCCGGAGCCCGACCCCGACTCCTGGGGCGGCGATCCCTCGTCCGACGACGACCGACGGTCCGGGCCGGCGCGCATGGGCGTCGGCGCACAGGTCTACGTGCTCGACTCCGACGACGACCCCGCGACGCCCTTCCCGTACGGTCCGACCGGCATCGTCGTCCGGGCCGGCGGCAGCGCCTGGCAGGGGGTCTCGGCCATCGGCGGCTCGGCGCGCACCTGGTGGGTCGAGTTCGACTCGCCCCAGATCGACCGCGACGGGGACGGGCCCGTCACGCAGGCGCAGGTCGCCGAGCGATGGCTGCGCCTGGCACCCCTGGCCTGACCCGCCCGTGGCCTGACCAGCCGGTGGCCTGACCCGCCGCTCGCCCGCCCGGATCCGTCCTGGCCGTGACCGCTTCCGCCGCGACCGCCCGCCCCGTCCCGCGTCAGCCACACGCGCCTCCCGCCTTGCTCGCTCGGCCCACCATCCGTCGCGGGGCCGACAATTCCTGGTTCCTGCCGCGCCGTTCTGTTTCGGCCCCGCCTGTCCGGGCCGGCGCGTGCGCGGCGGAGCACCTGCCCGGAGTTGCCGTCAGGGGCCCGTGCTGACACGCCGATCCGTTCCGAGCCGGGCCCGCCCGCACTCGGCCCGGGTCCGGTCCGGCCCCGTCGCGTCGCCGTGTCGGCAGTTCCTGGCTCCTGCTGCGCCGTCGCGTCACGGCCCCGCCCTTTCGGGCCTGCGCGTGTGCCGTGCAGCACCGGCCCTGAGTTGCCGACAGGGCGCGCCTCACTTCGCGCTCGACCGGCGCCGGGGCGGAAGGGTGCACGGCCCGATCCCGTCGGCGGTCGAGCGCCACGGGAATGCCGACCCTCACCCCGCGGTTCGGTCAAGTGCATGCAAACGCATGCAGATGACCTAAGGTGGAGCAATGCAGTTCGGAATCTTCAGCGTCGGCGACATCACGACCGACCCGACCACCGGCGTCACCCCGACCGAGGGCGAGCGCCTCCAGGCGATGGTCACGATCGCCAAGAAGGCCGAGGAGGTCGGCCTCGACGTCTACGCGGCCGGCGAGCACCACAACCCGCCCTTCGTGAACTCGAGCCCCACGACGCTGTTGGCGTACATCGCCGCCCAGACCGAGCGCATCGTGCTGAGCACCGCCACCACCCTGATCACCACGAACGACCCGGTGAAGATCGCCGAGGACTTCGCGCTGCTGCAGCACCTCGCGGGCGGCCGCGTCGACCTCACGCTCGGGCGGGGCAACACGGGGCCGGTGTACCCGTGGTTCGGCAAGGACATCCGTCAGGGCATCAACCTCGCCATCGAGAACTACGCCCTGCTCCACCGTCTGTGGCGCGAGGACGTCGTCGACTGGAAGGGCCACTTCCGCACCCCGTTGCAGGGCTTCACGGCGACCCCCCGCCCCCTCGACGGCGTCGCCCCCTTCGTCTGGCACGGTTCGATCCGCAGCCCCGAGATCGCCGAGCAGGCCGCGTACTACGGTGACGGCTTCTTCGCCAACCACATCTTCTGGCCCGCCTCGCACACGAAGCAGATGGTCGAGCTTTACCGCACCCGCTTCGAGCACCACGGCCACGGCCGTGCCGACCAGGCGATCGTCGGCCTCGGCGGTCAGGTGTTCCTGGCGAAGAACTCGCAGGACGCCAAGCGGACCTTCCGCCCCTACTTCGACGCCGCGCCCGTCTACGGCCACGGCCCGTCGATGGAGGACTTCACCAGCCAGACGCCGCTCACCGTCGGCAGTCCGCAGGAGGTCATCGACCGCACCCTCGGGTTCCGCGACTACGTCGGCGACTACCAGCGCCAGCTCTTCCTGATGGACCACGCCGGCCTGCCCCTGAAGACGGTCCTCGAGCAGCTCGACATCCTGGGCGGCGAGGTCGTGCCGGTCCTCCGCCGCGAGTTTGCGGCGAACCGTCCGGCCGACGTGCCCGACGCCCCCACGCACGCCTCGCTCGTCGAGGCCGCGGCTCGCGCATCGCAGTCCGCAGGCACCCCCACCGCGCACGACGCCCTCGTCGCGTCGTCCGCCCGCTGACGGCCCCGGGAGGCGCGCCATGAGCACCAAGAAGATCGTCGCCCTGTCCGCCGGGCTGAGCCAGCCGTCGTCCACCCGCCTGCTCGCCGACCGCCTCGTCGAGGCGACGACGCGCGACCTCGTCGGTCGCGGGTCGTTCGTCGAGGTCGAGGTGGTCGAGTTGCGCGACCTGGCGCACGAGGTGACGGACGCGATGCTCACCGGGTTCGCGCCTCCCGCCCTGGCGGCGGCGCTCGAGGAGGTGACGACCGCCGACGGCGTCATCGCGGTGACGCCCGTGTTCTCGTCGTCGTACAGCGGGCTCTTCAAGTCGTTCGTCGACGTGCTCGACCACAAGGCGTTGACGGGCACTCCCGTGCTCGTCGCGGCGACCGGCGGCACGGCCCGGCACTCGCTCGCCCTCGAGTACGCGGTGAGACCGCTCTTCGCGTACCTGCAGGCGGTCGTCGTGCCGACGTCGGTCTTCGCGGCGTCCGAGGACTGGGGTGAGGGCGACGGCACGTCGACGACGCTGCCCGAGCGCGTCACCCGCGCCGCGGGGGAGTTCGCCGACCTGGTCGACCGGCACCAGGGCGGCGCGGACGACCCGTTCGCGGCCGTCGTGCCGTTCGACGAGCAGCTGCGTCGCCTGGCCGTGGGCGGCGACGACCCGCAGGCCTGAGCCGGACGGCGAGGAGGCGCGGTGCACGTCCCGAGGCCGTGCCGCGCCTCGGGGCATGAACCGCGCCTCGGGGCATGAACCGCGCCTCCTCTGCGTTGACCCCGGCAGACCCCAGGAGGACCGATGACCGACACCACCCCCGGCACCGACCGAGCCGACGTCCCGTCCGGGACGGCGGCAGGTCAGGCCGAGCTCGACCGTTTCCACGCGCTGCGCCGCACCCGGGCCGTCTCGCCGCAGGGCCCGCTGGCGCTGACGGGCACGCAGTGGGTCGACCACGAGCAGACCGTCTGGGGAGTCCCGGGGCGGTGGGCCCCGACGCCGCAGGGCGTGTCGGGACTGGCCCTCACGGCGACCGCCGCGGACGGCATCCGGGTCGACGGCGACCTCGTCGACGGCACCGTCGTCGTGGCGGGGGACGACGCGATGACGCCGAGTGCCCTCAGGTTCTCGCCGACGACGACCGGCACGGTGATCGCGAACGACGACCACACCGGCTACGCCCTGCGCGTCTGGGACTCCGCCTCGGACGCCGTCACGGGGTTCGGCTCGATCGACGCGTTCCCGTTCGACCCCGACTGGGTGGTCACGGCCGACTTCGTGCCGACCGCGCCCGACGCCCTGGTCGACATCCGCCACCAGAAGGACCTCGAGCTCAGCCGCCCCAAGCCGCTGCCCGGGCTCATCCGTTTCTCGCGCGGCGGGGTCGACCACGAACTCGCCGCCTTCCCGTCGGGGGACGGCGATCGTCTGCAGCTCGTCTTCGGCGACGCCACCAACGGCGACAGCACGTACTCGGTCGGGCGGTTCCTCTTCCCGACCCCGGCCGGCGACGGCACGATCACCCTCGACTTCAACCGTGCCGTCCTGCCGCCCTGCGCGTTCTCGTACGCGTTCAACTGCCCGATCCCGCCGGCCCAGAACCGCTTCACGCTGCCGATCGAGGCGGGCGAGAAGAACGTGCTCGACGCGGCCGGCCATCCGCTGCACTAGCCGCCGTGCCCACCGTGGACCGACGGTGCCGGGCCGCGGTGGGATGATCGGACGGTGTTCTTCCTGCTGCGTCGCCTGGCCGACGGCGACGTCGAGCTGACCCGCTTCGGACGCGGCTCGTCGGGTCGCCTCGAGGTGGTCGGCGTCGAGACGGTCGCCGCGACCGACCTGCCGCGGCGGGTCGCCGACCTCGAGCGCGAGGCCTCGCCCCGCTGGGTCTGGGACGACACCCCGCGGTGGTACCCGCGCCTCCTCGACGCCGGGGTCACCGTGGCCCGGTGCGTCGACCTGCGGCTCGTGCACGCCCTCCTGCGGCTGTCGACGGCGACGCCCGGGTTCGCCTCGGACGGGCCTCGACCGGGGCCCTGGGACGTCCCGCAGGCGGCGCCCGGCGAGTCGGACGGTCTGTTCGAGGTCGTGCCCGACTCGTTGCCCGACCCGGTGGGCGAGTTCGTGGCCCAGCGCGACGCCGTCGAGGCGTCGTCGACGCGGGGCCGACTCGAACTGCTCGTCGCCGCCGAGTCGACCGGGGCGTTGATCGCCGTCGAGATGCGGCACCGGGGCATCCCGTGGTCGCCCCGGGTGCACGACGAACTGCTCACCGCGGCCCTCGGGTCGAGGCCGGCACCGGGCGAGCGCCCTGCCCGCATGCGCACGGCCCTCGACGAGGTGCGACGGGCCCTCGACGCGCCCGACCTCAACCCCGACTCGCCGGCCGAGCTGGTCAGGGCCCTGAACCGTGCGGGCGTCCTGGTGCAGTCCACGCGCCAGTGGGAGCTGCAGCGGCACGAGCACCCCGCCGTCGGACCCCTGCTCCACTACAAGAAGATGCAGCGGCTGCTCGTGGCCAACGGTTGGTCGTGGCTGGACGCCTGGGTGCGCGACGGTCGGTTCCGCCCCGACTACGTGCCCGGCGGCGTCGTGACCGGACGATGGGCCACGAGCGGAGGAGGCGCGCTGCAGTTGCCGAAGGCGGTCCGGGGGGCCGTCGTGGCCGACCCCGGCTGGAGCCTCGTGGTGGCCGACGCCTCGCAACTCGAGCCGCGCATCCTGACCGGGCTGTCCGGCGACCGGGCGATGGCGCGGGCGGGGGCGGGCGACCTCTACGAGGGCATCGTCGCGAGCGGCGCCGTGGCGTCGCGGGCCGAGGCGAAGGTGGCCATGCTGGGCGCCATGTACGGGGCGACGCAGGGCGAGAGCGGCCGGCTCGTGCCGCGCTTGGCCCGACGGTTCCCCGACGCGATGGCGCTGGTCGAGGCCGCGGCCCGCACGGGCGAGGCCGGGGGAGTCGTCGACACCCTGCTCGGGCGCAGCTCGCCGCGGCCGAGCGACGAGCCCGGGGCCGCCGGGTCCGCGGCAGGCGCCCTCCCGCCCGAGATGGGCGTTCGCCCGGCCGACCGTGACGCCCGCTCGTGGGGTCGCTTCACCCGGAACTTCGTCGTGCAGGGGACGGCGGCCGAGTGGGCCCTGTGCTGGATGGGCGCCCTGCGACGGCGCCTGCACGCCCGGTGGGGAGCCGGGGTCGACGCGCCCCACCTGGTGTTCTTCCTGCACGACGAGGTGGTGGTGCACGCGCCCGTCGGGGTCGCCGACGAGGTGGCCGGTCTGGTCACCGAGAGCGCCGTCGAGGCCGGTCGGCTGCTGTTCGGCGAAGCTCCCGTGGCGTTCCCCGTGACGGTCGCGGTCGTCGACGACTACTCGCAGGCGAAGTGAGGCCGGCAGCGCGCCGGCGACCCGCCCGGGGCGGCACCGTCTTCGCAGGTGTTACACAGTTGTGATTTCTCAGCCGGGTCGGTCATAATTCACGAGACGGGCTCCGGTCCGTGAGTCATCGGGCCCCGGCCCGCACAATCGAAGAACGCACACGAGTCACGTCTGACAGGTCGATGGGGAAGTCGCACCTGAACCAGATGGAGGAATCGTGGCTGCTGCAACCGCTCGGGGAGTGCTCTACGTGCACTCGTCCCCTCGTGCACTGTGCCCACACGTCGAGTGGGCCGTCGGTCGTGCCCTCGGGCACGGCGTGAACTTCGCCTGGGTCGACCAGCCCGTGCTGCCCGGCGCCCAGCGCACCGAGTTCTCGTGGCAGGGCGACGAGGGCTCCGGTGCCCGCATCGCCTCCGCCCTGCGTGGATGGGAGCACCTGCGGTACGAGGTGACCGAAGATCCCGGCGAGGACCACGACGGTGGTCGCTGGATGCACTCGCCCGACCTCGGGGTGTTCTTCGCGCAGACCGACACGGCGGGCAACACCGTCATCCCCGAGGACCGCATCCGCTACGCCATGGAGATCGCGGGGTCCAACGCCCTCGAGCTGCACCGCGAGCTGCGCCTCGCCCTCGGCCAGGCCTGGGACGACGAGCTCGAACCTTTCCGCTACAGCGGCGAGGGCAACCCCGTCGTCTGGTTGCACAAGGTCGGTTGACCCGCCACCGCTCGGGCCAGGTGTGCCCCGAGACGACCGGGTGACCACGCAGGAGGCGCGGGTGGCGTGATCACGCCACCCGCGCCTCCTGCGCCGTCCGTGCGGTCAGACCGACCGGAATCCGACGACGGCGTTGTGGCCGCCGAAGCCGAACGAGTTGCTGATCGCCACGATCTCGCCGTCGGGGAGGCGGCGCGGCTCGTCGACGACGACGTCCATGTCGATCTCGTCGTCCATCTGGGTCACGTTGATCGTCTGCGGGGCGAGACGCTCGTGCAGGGCCTTGACGGTGAACAGCGCCTCGATGCCGCCGGCGCCGCCGAGCAGGTGACCGGTGGCCGCCTTCGTCGCCGAGACGATCAGCTTCGAGGTGTGGTCGCCGAAGACGCGCTTGATGGCGTGGTATTCGGCGATGTCGCCGACCGGGGTGCTCGTCGCGTGCGCGTTGACGTGGACGACCTGGTCGCGGTCGACCCCGGCGTTCTCGAGCGTCGCGATGACGGCCCGGGCCGCCCCGGTGCCCTCGGGGTCGGGAGCGGTGATGTGGTACGAGTCGCTCGTGACCGCGCCACCGATCAGTTCGGCGTAGATGCGGGCTCCGCGGGCGAGCGCGTGCTCCTCGGTCTCGAGGACGAGGGCGGCGCCGCCCTCGGCGAGCACGAAGCCGTCGCGGGTCACGTCGTAGGGGCGCGAGGCGGTGGCGGGGTCGTCGTTGCGCTTCGAGAGGGCCTGCATGGCCGCGAAGGACGCCAGGGGCATCGGGTGGATGGCCGCCTCGGAGCCACCGGCGACGGCGATGTCTGCCAGGCCCGACTGCAGGTGCTCGTAGGCCATCGCGATGGACTCGGTGCTGGAGGCGCAGGCCGAGACGACCGTGCGGGCCCCGGCGCGGGCGCCCAGGCTCATCGAGATGGCGGCGGCGGGGCCGTTCGGCATCAGCATGGGGACGGTCATCGGGAGGACGCGACGCGGGCCCTTCTCGCGCAGGGTGTCCCAGCCGTCGAGGAGGGTCCAGACGCCGCCGATGCCGGTGGCCCAGTCGACGATGAAGCGCTCGGGGACGACCTCGGGCGAGCCGGCGTCGGCCCAGGCCTCGCGGGCGGCGGTCAGGGCGAACTGGCTCGACGGGTCGAGGCGCTTGGTCTCGCGGCGGTCGAGCACGTCGGCCGAGGGCGTGCGGGCCTGACCGGCGAAGGTGACGGGCAGTTCGTACTTCGCGACCCAGTCCTGCTCGAGCGTGGTGATGCCCGACTGGCCGGCGAGCAGGTTCTGCCAGGTCTCGGTGGCGGTGCCACCGAGCGGGCTCGTGGCTCCGAGTCCGGTGACGACGATCTTCTTGGTCATTGACGTTCCTTCTGGGAGGGCCGGTCGGTGGGTGCCGATGTACGACGACGCCGTGACCCGGACGGCAGCCGAGGCTGGAGGCGAGGGGTCGACGGCGTCGAGGGCACAGCGGCGGGGCCCGGTCGCCGCGAGGGCGACCGGGCAGCCGACGTCTTAGTTCTGCGCCTTGTGGATGTACGTGACGGCGTCGCCGACGGTCTTGAGGTTCTTGACCTCTTCGTCGGGGATCTTGACGTCGAACTTCTCTTCGGCGTTGACGACGATCGTCATCATCGAGATCGAGTCGATGTCGAGGTCGTCGGTGAACGACTTGTCCATCTCGACGGTGTCGGTGGCGATCCCGGTCTCGTCGCTGACGAGCTCGGCGAGGCCGGCGAGGACTTCTTCGGTGGACAGTGCCATGGTGTTGTCTCCTTGAGGGGGTGTCGTTGTGACCGGGGTAAAGCCTATACAGCGCCCCGGGGTCGGGCGGGCAGCGGCGCGCTAGGGCAGCACGACCACCTGGGCGCCGAACACGAGTCCGGCACCGAAACCGATCTGCAGGGCGAGGCCGCCGCTCAGCTCGGGGTGCTCGTCGAGCAGCCGGTGGGTCGCGAGCGGGATGCTCGCGGCCGAGGTGTTGCCGGTGGTCGCGATGTCACGACCGATCACGACGGACTCGGGCAGCCCGAGCTGCTTGGCGAACTCGTCGATGATGCGCATGTTGGCCTGGTGCGGCACGAAGGCCGCGAGCTGGTCGGCGGTGACGCCCGCACGCTCGAGGGCCTCCTTCGCGACCTTCGCCATCTCCCACACGGCCCAGCGGAAGACCGTCTGGCCCTCTTGGCGCAGGGTCGGCCAGGCGACCTCGCCGGCGCCGTCGCGGTACTCGGACATGGTCGACGTCATGCCGATGGCGTCCCACTTCGAGCCGTCGGAACCCCAGACCGTCGGACCGATGCCGGCGGTCTCGGAGGGCCCGACGATCGCCGCACCGGCGCCGTCGGCGAGGAGGAACGAGATGGTGCGGTCGGTCGGGTCGATGACGTCGCTGAGCTTCTCGGCTCCGACGACGAGCACGTACTCGGCCAGGCCGGACTTGACGAACGAGTCGGCCTGCGCGATGCCGTAGGTGAAACCGGCGCAGGCGGCCGAGATGTCGTAGGCCGCGGCGGGCTTCGCGCCGACGCGCTCGGCCAGCAACGAGGCCACCGAGGGGGTCACGACGCCGGCGCCGATGGTCGAGACCAGGACGGCGCCGATCTGGTCGGGGCGGATGCCGGACTTGGCGATGGCCTCGGTCGCGGCGGCCTCTGCGAGATCGACGACCTTGACGTCCTTGCCGGCCCGTCGGCGGGTGATCACGCCGGTGCGCTGCTGGATCCATTCGTCGGACGAGTTGATCGGCTCGACGATGTCGGCGTTCGGGACGACGTTCTCGCCGCGCGCCGCGCCCAGGGCGTAGATGCGGGTGTACTGCGCGCCCGTGGTCTGGTTGAGCTGGGGGGTGGTCATGCTGCTCCCTCGATGAGGTCGACGGCGGCCTGGAGGTCGTCGGGGGTCTTGACGGCGACCGAGGGGACTCCCCTCAGCGCACGCTTGGCGAGGCCGGTGAGGGCCCCGGCCGGGGCGAGTTCGACGATGCCCGTGACGCCGGCGTCGGCGAACGACGACATGGTCGCGTCCCACCGGACGGGCGACGAGACCTGGCCCACGAGCAGCTCGACGAACCGGTCGCCCGAGGCGACGGTGCTGCCGTCGTGGTTCGTCCAGAGCGTCAGCGTGGGGTCGCCGGGCGTGACGGTCGCGGCGGACGCCCGGAGGCGCTCGACGGCGGGCTGCATGAAGCGCGTGTGGAAGGCACCGGCGACCTGCAGCGGCACGACGCGGCTCTTGGCCGGGGGATCGGCGGCGAGTTCGGCGAGTGCCGAGGTCTCTCCGGCGACGACGATCTGGCCGCCGCCGTTGTAGTTGGCGGGGGAGAGCCCGAGGGCGTCGAGGCGGGCGAGCAGTTCGGCCTCGTCACCACCGAGGACGGCGCTCATGCCGGTCTCGACGAGGGCGGCCGCGTCGGCCATGGCCCGACCGCGCTCGGCGACGAGGGTGACGGCGTCGACGTCGGACAGGACTCCGCTGACGGCCGCGGCGGTGAACTCGCCGACCGAGTGACCGGCGACCCCGGACACGGCCGAGCGGTCGACGCGGTGGAAGAGGGCCCTCGCCGTGAGGATGCCGGCCGCGACGATGAGGGGCTGGGCCACGGCCGTGTCGCGGATGGTGTCGGCGTCCGACGTCGTGCCGTGGGCGACGAGGTCGACGCCGGCGGCGTCGGAGAGCGACGTCAGCAGGGCACGCTGGTCGGGGTCGGCCAGCCAGGGTTCGAGGAATCCGGGAGTTTGGGAGCCCTGACCGGGCGCTACGACAACGATCACTGGACCATCATGCCAACGAAGGCGGGCCGAGCGGTGTAGCAACTCGACCAAAGATGCGGACGAACGTTGTCGAAGCGCACAGCCGGCCGGCCTGCCGAGCAGTCGGTCACTTGCGTCGGGCGCCCGACCCGTCGGGGTCGGCGATCGAACCGAGGACGAGGGCGGATTGCAGGATGAGCGCCTCGCGGGCCCCCGTGGCGTCCCAGCCGATGACGTCCGTCACGCGCTTGAGGCGGTACCGGACGGTGTTCGGGTGGACGAAGAGCTCGCGTGCCGTGGCCTCGAGCGAGCGCCCGTTGTCGAGGTAGCACCAGAGGGTGGTGAGCAGCTCGGTCGAATGGGCCTTGAGGGGCTTGTAGATGCGGTTGACGAGGGTGGACCGCGCCACCGGGTCACCGGCCAGCGCCCGCTCGGGCAACAGGTCGTCGGCCAGCACGGGGCGGGGGGCGTTGCGCCAGGCCCGGGCGACGGCGAAGCCGGCCAGGGCCGCCTTGGCGCTCTTGGACGCGTCGACGAGGCTCGGCACCTCGTGGCCGAGGACGAGGTGCCCGTCGCCGAAGCCGGGTTCGAGGGCGCGGGCGATCTCGGTGAAGCTCGGGTGCGACGAGGAGGCGCCGGTCTCGTCGAGCGGATCGGCCCGCCCGATCACGAGCACGAGACGGCTGCCCTGCACGCCGATGAGGACGTCGGCCTCGCGATGGCGTGCCGTGCGCCGGAGCGTGTCGACGTCGAGCATGCGGGGAGCCGTCCCGACGAGGACGGCGACCTCGCCGTGACCGTGCCAGCCGAGGGCGGCGATGCGGCTCGGCAGTTCGTCGTCGTACTCGCCGCTGAGGATGGAGTCGACGACGAGCGCCTCGAGTCGGGCGTCCCAGAGCCCGCGTGCCTCGGCGGCCCGGGCGTACACGTCGGCCGAGGCGAAGGCGATCTCGCGCGAGTAGAGCAGGATCGCCTCGCGGAGCGAGTCGTCGCCGTCCTTGACGCGTTCTTCGACGACCTCGACCGTGATGCGGATGAGCTGCAGGGTCTGCGTCAGGCTGACCGAGCGGAGCAGCTCGCGGGGGGCCGAGCCGAACACGTCGGCGGCGATCCACGGCGTGGAACGAGGGTCGGCGAACCAGCTGATGAACGAGGTGATGCCGGCCTGGGCGACCAGGCCGACGGCCGAGCGGCGCCCGGGCGGCATGTCCCCGTACCAGGGCAGCGTCTCTTCGAGGCGCTTGATGGTGGCGGTGGACAGTTCGCCCGAGACCGTCCGCAGCCACGCGAGCGTGCGCTCTTTCGTGGCCGCGGACGGCTGCAGGGGCGACGTGGGCACCCGCTCGGCGCTCACGGGGTCGTCAGGCCTCCCCGCCGGCGGTGCCGCTCGTGCCGGCGGTGACGTCGTGCAGCTGGTACCGGTCGATGGCCTGCTGCACCACGCCGGGGTCGACCTCACCGCGACGGGCCAGGGCCTGCAGGGTGCGGACGACGACCGAGGGGCCGTCGATCTTGAAGAACCGACGGGCTGCGGCGCGCGTGTCGCTGAAGCCGAAGCCGTCGGCCCCGAGCGTCAGGTAGTCACCGGGCACGTACTCGCGGATCTGGTCGGGCACGGCCGCCATGAAGTCGCTCGTGGCGATGAACGGACCCTCGGCGCCCTGCAGCTTCTCGGTCACGTACGGCGTCTTCGGCTCGTCGTTCGGGTGCAGGAAGTTGTGCTCGTCGGCGGCCAGGCCGTCGCGTCGCAGTTCGTTCCAGCTCGTGACGCTCCAGACGTCGGCCGCGACGTTCCAGTCGTCGGCGAGCAGCTGCTGTGCCTCGAGGGCCCACGGCACACCGACGCCCGACGCGAGCAACTGGGCACGGGGCCCGAGGTTCTCGGCGTCCTTGAGCTTGTAGATGCCCCGCACGACGCCGTCGACGTCGAGGCCCTCGGGCTCGACGGGCTGGGCCATGGGCTCGTTGTAGACGGTGATGTAGTACATGACGTTCGGGTCGGCGTGCGACGCGTTGCCGTGCTCGTCGGTGCCGTACATGCGGTCCATGCCCGACTTCACGATGTGGCCGAGCTCGTACCCGAAGGCGGGGTCGTACGAGACGACCGCGGGGTTCGTCGAGGCGAGCAGCAGCGAGTGGCCGTCGGCGTGCTGCAGGCCCTCGCCGGTCAGGGTCGTGCGACCCGCCGTGGCGCCGATGATGAAGCCACGCGCCATCTGGTCGCCCGCGGCCCACATGGCGTCGCCCGTGCGCTGGAACCCGAACATCGAGTAGAAGACGTAGACCGGGATGAGCGCTTCGCCCTGGGTCGAGTACGAGGTGCCGACGGCCGTGAAGGCCGCGAACGCGCCGGCCTCGTTGATGCCGACGTGGATGATCTGACCCTGCGGGCTCTCTTTGTAGGCGAGCAGCAGTTCGCGGTCGACCGACGTGTAGTGCTGGCCGTTCGGGTTGTAGATCTTCGAGGTCGGGAAGTACGCGTCCATGCCGAACGTGCGGGCCTCGTCGGGGATGATCGGCACGATGCGGTGGCCGAAGTCGGGCGAGCGCAGCAGGTCTTTCAGCAGCCGGGCGAAGGCCATCGTGGTGGCGACCTCTTGCTTGCCCGAGCCCTTCTTGACGACGTCGTAGGTCTTCGCCTCGGGCACGGCCACCTGCGTGTACTTGGTGCGGCGTTCGGGCACGTAGCCACCGAGCGCCCGACGGCGCTCCTGCATGTACTGGATGGCGTCGTCGTCCTGACCGGGGTGGTAGTACGGCGGCAGGTAGGGGTTCTCGTCCAGCTGGGCGTCGCTGATCGGGATGCGGAGCTCGTCGCGGAACTGCTTGAGGTTGTCGAGCGTGAGCTTCTTCATCTGGTGGGTCGCGTTGCGCCCCTCGAACGACGGGCCGAGGCCGTAACCCTTGACCGTCTTGGCGAGGATGACCGTGGGCTGACCCTTGTGCTCGGTCGCGGCCTTGAACGCGGCATAGACCTTGCGGTAGTCGTGGCCACCGCGCTTGAGGTTCCAGATGTCGTCGTCGGAGTAGTCCTTGACGAGTTCGAGGGCGCGCGGGTCGCGGCCGAAGAAGTTGTCGCGGACGTACCCGCCGCTCTCGGCCTTGTACGTCTGGAAGTCGCCGTCGGGCGTGGTGTTCATCAGGTTGAGCAGCGCACCGCTCGAGTCGGCGGAGAGCAGCGAGTCCCACTCGCGACCCCAGACGACCTTGATGACGTTCCAGCCGGCACCGCGGAAGAACGACTCGAGCTCTTGGATGATCTTGCCGTTGCCGCGGACCGGGCCGTCGAGGCGCTGGAGGTTGCAGTTGACGATGAAGTTGAGGTTGTCGAGGCCCTCGTTCGCCGCCACCTGCAGCTGGCCGCGGCTCTCGACCTCGTCCATCTCGCCGTCGCCGAGGAACGCCCAGACCTGCTGGTCGCTGGCGTCCTTGATGCCGCGGTTGGTGAGGTACTTGGCGACCTGCGCCTGGTAGATCGCGTTGATCGGGCCGAGACCCATCGACACGGTCGGGAACTGCCAGAACTCGGGCATGAGCCGGGGGTGCGGGTACGAGCTGAGCCCACCCGACGCGTGCGACTTCTCTTGGCGGAAGCCGTCGAGCTGGTCGGTGCCGAGACGGCCCTCGAGGTAGGCGCGGGCGTACATGCCGGGGGAAGCGTGGCCCTGGAAGAACACCTGGTCTCCGCCGCCGGAGTGGTCCTGGCCGCGGAAGAAGTGGTTGTTGCCGACCTCGTACAGCGCGGCCGACGAGGCGTAGGTCGAGATGTGGCCACCGACCGAGATGCCGGGGCGCTGGGCGCGGTGCACCGTGATGGCGGCGTTCCAGCGGACCCACTTGCGGTAGCGACGCTCGAGCTCTTCGTCGCCCGGGAACTCGGGCTCGTCTTCGGGGGCGATGGTGTTGACGTAGTCCGTCTTGGGCACCATGGGCACGCCGAGGTGCAGCTCGCTCGACCGGGTGAGCAGGCTCTTCATGATCTCGCGGGCACGTTCGTGACCCTGCGTCGCCACCAGAGCGTCGAGCGACTCACGCCACTCGGCGGTCTCTTCGGGATCGCGATCGGCCTTGTCGACCGTGTACGGGTCCTGATCGTTAACCGTCACCCTTGACCTCAATCATCTGTGTTGAGCGGCCGTCTCTTGGAAGGCCACCGCGTGGAGTGGACAAACAGATGTCAGGCCCGTCGTGCCCGGGTTCCGAGACGTACTCCGCCTGACCAGCCCACTCTAGTTGCCCCGACCGACACAGGCTCGGCACGCGCTGGGAACGCCCGGCCACGTCGTCGTGTGGAATCCGCCGCGTGAGGCGTAAGATCGGCGATCGTGTCAGTCGCCGACCGCCCGGGTCGACGTGAGAGGAACGCACCCATGGCTCTGGAGAACGCCATCCAGGCTCCCGACTTCGACCTGCCGAACCAGTTCGGCGAACGAGTTCGGTTGAGCGACTTCCGGGGCGTCAAGCCCGTGGCCCTGGTCTTCTTCCCCCTGGCGTTCAGCAGCACCTGCACGAAAGAGCTCTGCACGCTGCGCGACAACCTCGCGATGTTCCAGGACCACCGGGTCGAGCTGCTCGTCGTCTCGGTCGACTCGAAGGCCACGCTGCGGGCCTTCGCCGAGGAGAAGGGCTACGACTTCACCCTGTTGGCCGACTTCTGGCCGCACGGTGAGGTCTCGAAGGAGTACGGCGTCTTCCTCGAGAACAAGGGCTTCGCGACGCGCACCACCTTCCTGATCGACGTCGACGGCGTCATCCGCGAGCACTTCGGCACCGAGCCCGGGCAGGAGCGCTCGCTCGCCGACTACCGGGCGGCACTCGACCTGCTCGTCCCCGTCACCGCCTGACGGCCCCCGTCGGCCGGAGGCGCGGGAGGCGCGGGTCGCCTCGCGCACCCGCTAACCTGGACTCGCTCGCCCGGGTCGACCCGGCGCGAGGGCCTTTAGCTCAGTTGGTAGAGCGCCACGTTTACACCGTGGATGTCATCGGTTCGAGCCCGGTAGGGCCCACCGGACTCGTGCATCGAACCACCCAGGAAGACGCCCTGGCCCTGGTCCGCCTCGCTCGACGTGCTGAAGCACCCTCTCAGTGACGTCGGTGGCTGGCCCCCTGATGCGGGATCGACCGTGGCTGGCGCCTCCGCCACTATCGTCCGGGGGAGACGCCGGTCTCGCCATGGGGGAGGGGATGTCGTCGTGACGCCACGTGGGCGAGCCTCGTGACCGAGGCGCAACGGAGGATGCTGTGGTGCCTTCCCGTCTTCCCCGTCCTCGCCGTCGTCGTCGCCGTGATCAGCACAAACGCCTGGCTCTTACCCGACGTCGAGCAGCGAGCGCGACTCGCTGAGGGCTGGCCGGTCGCGGGGGCGCTCTGGTTCCGCGTCGTCCTCGGGTACGTCGGTTCCCTCGCGTGCCTCGGCTTCTCCGTCGCGTTCGGGGTGTTGTACGCCCGTGAGATCCGCTTCATCCGTGCCGTCCGTCGGCGCGCCGCCGGCACCGCCGCATCCCGGGGCGCTTCCGCGCCGGGGCGACCTCGCCTCAGCGCCCCGCACCGCGCCTCCTTCGCGGCCGTCCTCCAGAACGGCCGCATCCCCCGCGTCATGGTCGTGAGCCCTCGGGGGATCGGGCGGAGCGTCATGGCCGCCGCGTACCTGCGGGCCCTCGACGGGGCGACGTTCATCGTCGAGGCCCGGGGCGTCGCGCCGCAGGAGGGGCCCGTGAGCCCGGTCGTGCAGCGGGACGTGATCGTGGTGATGGGCATGGACAAGGCCCCCGTCGAGATCGAGCAGGCGCCGGCGAAGGTCATGGCGGCACCGGTGAGGGCCGCAGACCTCATCGTGCGCATCGGCTGCCCCGACTCCTTCCCCGTGCCCCGCGGCACCCCCGTGCTCGACTGGGACGTGCCCGACCCGATCGGGGCCGACCTTCTCGCCGTCCTGACGATCCGGGACGACCTGAAGGGGCACGTCGAGCAGCTCGCCACCGACCTGGGGCTCGACCGGCCGTCGCTCGCGCTCCGCGACCGCACGATCCCGCGGCAGCGGGCGACCGTGGCCGCGGGGAGCGCGAGCATCGCGTACCCGGCGCTCACCGACGACGTCGCCGAGTGGTTCGCGACGGCCGAGGCCCGGCTGCTGGTCGAGATCGCCGACGCCCCGTTCACGGCCGCGACCGTCAACGGCCGGGGCCGGTTCGCCCCTGGCCTCACCATGCCGTGGCTGGCGTCGGTCGGTGCGGCGGAGACGGCGCTCCAGGCCGAGCTCCGCTGGCGCGCGGTCACCGACACCGAGCAGGCCCGGGCCGAAGAGAGCCTCGCTCGCGTCGTCGAGTGGCTCGAGGGCGCGGGCGTCCTCCGGCCCCTGTCGCCGGAGCAGCGCGACGCCCTGTCCGCGTCGGGAGCGGCTCAGCGCGACCACGACCACCCGTTCGACCAGTGGCCCCGGGGGCTGGCGGGTGAGTACCCCGCCATGGCCGAGCTGCGCTTCTCCGAGGAAGACCGTCGCACCTGGGAGGTCGTGCCGGCCGCGGCGCTCCGCGTCTACCCGGACCTCGCGACGCAGTGGGCGGGGGAGGTCGTCTAGCGGGGCCGGCCGTAGGGTCAGCCCACGTCATCGCCCCCTGGGCCGTGGACGTCGGCGCATCGCAACTCAGCGCCTCCCACGCCTGCAGGCCAGCCGTGAAGCGGTCATCCGTAGCCTCGACGTGACGGATGCCAGTTGGCATCCGGACGGGGCGAGGTCAGCTGCCCGGCGTGGCCAGTTCACCGGTGACGTACTGGGCCCGTCCGAAGCCGAAGGACCAGTCGGCCGCGGTGTTCTCGACGAAGCCGATGACGAGGTCCTCGCCGGCGACGCCCACCTCGGCGAGACCCGCCGCGAGCGCGGCGAAGAACGCCTGCTTCTCGTCGGTGCTGCGGCCTTCCTGGGTGAAGATCTGGATGATGACGACCTGCTCGGAACGGTCGATGCCGAGGCCGACGTCGAGCGCGGTCAACCGGCCCACCGGGTGCTCGGTCACGATCTGGAAGCGGTCGCGCTCGGGTAGGCCGTAGACCTCGACGAGCGTGGCCATCAGGGTGTCGCCGATGGCGGCGATCTGGTCGCCGGAGCGACCCTCGACGAGGTCGATGCGGATGAGAGGCATGGCAGTCCTTCGGTGACGTGAGGTGGCGGTTTCGGGCAGCGCCTAAGCACCATGTGTACTAGCTGCGACGACGTCGAGCCTGGGATGGTCGACCGCCCGCCCGACGGGAGGTCGCCACCCGCACGGGGTCTCAAGGGTCGAGACCGCCGCCCCTGAGCTCGCGTCATGGTCTCGGCGATGAGGCAGACGGCGGTCGACGACGGGGTGGCGCGCGGTACGGGGCCGGGGGGACGTTCTCGGAGGAGCAGAAAGCGGGATTCGTGCGTCGTGGGCGTGACGTCCGACGCGTGGATCTCACGGACGCCTCCTACGACGCCGACCTCGACGCCTTCGATCACCGGACCTCTGCGCTTCGCAGCGTCGTGACCGGACCGTCGTGACCCGCCGCGGACGGGCTCGTCGAGCCATGGCCCGTGTCGCCCGTCGCCGCGTATCGCTTCGCGAGGGTCGCGAAGGCGGCAGCGAGTTCCGGGGGACCGATCACGTGCATCGGCACGTCGAAGCGGCCGTAGGAGGCGGCCAACGACCCCCACGACCACGAGCCCGCCTCGAGGCTGCATCGTCGCTCGCCCAAGGCCTCGACCGTGCCGTCACCGGCGCACGGCAGGACCTCACGAGCAGGCAGTTCGAGGACGACGGTCCACCTGCACGGCCACGTGTCGGTCAGCGAGCCCTTGAAGCGAGCAGAGACGAAATCGTGCACGTCGCCGCCGGGGACGACGCGGGGGTGAAGGGCGGGCCGCCGGTGCTGCGCGGATCGACACGGTCGACGCGGAACAGTCGCCAGTCGTCCCGTTCGAGGTTCCAGGCGACGAGGTACCAGCGCCCGTGGCACGTCACCAGATGGTGCGGTTCGACGCGGCGGGTCTCGCGGCGCCGTCGCTCGCGGTCGTCGCCACCGCGATCGGCGTAGTCGAAGCGCAGGACCCGGCGGTCCCGGATGCCGTTCGCCAGCGTCATGAGGACGTCGAGCGAGACGTCCGCCGACGCCGCGTCGCCTGGGCGGCCGACGACTGTCACCGCGAACGCATCCAGCGGGTGCCGCAGTCGGGAGGGCGTGACCTGACGGACCGTGGCCAGGGCGCGGAGCCCTGCCTCCTCGATCCCGCCGCCCGTGCCGGCCGTCGCCTGCAGGGCGATCGCCACGGCCAGCGTCTGGTCGTCGTCGAACAGGAGAGGCGGCAGCTCGCTGCCGGCGTCGAGGCGGTAGCCGCCCTCGCCTGATGCCCAGGACGCGGCGCGGGGTCGACGGGCCCTGCGCCGCGTCTCGTCGAGGGTCGTTCCCCGGCCCCGCCGGGAGCGCATGATGGACGGGTGTCCATCCCCACCAGAGAGGCCGGTCTCGAGGCCCTCCGCGAGTTCGTCCCCCGTGCCGGGTCGGCGTACGCCCGCGACCGCAACCACGACCTCGGTGCCGTCCGCGACAACGTCTCGGGCCTGTCTCCGTACCTGCGCCACCGGCTCGTGACCGAGCGCGAGGTGCTCGGCACCGTCCTGGCGCACCACAGCCCGGCCGCGGCGCAGAAGTTCGTGCAGGAGGTCTTCTGGCGCACCTACTGGAAGGGCTGGCTGGAACAGAACCCCGAGGTGTGGCGACGCTACCGACACGACGTCGGCGAGCTCGTCGCCGGAGGTCTTCCCCCCGCGTTCGGGGCTGCGGTGGCCGGGCGGACGGGCATTCCCGCGATGGACGCCTGGGTGCGCGAACTCGTCGAGACCGGCTACCTCCACAACCACACCCGCATGTGGTTCGCCAGCATCTGGATCTTCACCCTGCGCCTGCCCTGGCAGCTCGGAGCGGACTTCTTCTACCGGCACCTGCTCGACGGGGACGCCGCCTCGAACACCCTCTCCTGGCGATGGGTCGCCGGTCTGCAGACGAAGGGCAAGACCTACCTCGCGACGACGGCCAACATCGCCCGGTACACCGAGGGTCGCTTCGCCCCCGAGGGTCTGGCCACCACGGCCCGTGCTCTCGACGAGGCGCCCCTGCCGGTCAGGACGGGGATCGATCCCGACGACGTCGCCGGGACGATCGGTGAGCGAGCCGGGCTGCTCCTCCACGAGGAGGACCTCGAGGCGGTGAGCCTGCTCGGGGAGCATCCCGGCGTCCTCCCGGCCCCGGCGGCCACCGCCGTCGTCGCGGACGCCGCAGGCCGCTCACCCCTCGGTGCTTCCGGGACCGTGACCGCCTTCACCGCGGGTGCCGTCGCCGACGCGACCGCGCGGACGATCGACGCCTCCGGCCGCGCGGCCCAGACGCTTCCCGACGCGCTGCCGGCCGGTCTCGTGGCCTGGGCGGTGTCCCAGGGACTCGACACCGTCGTGACGCCCTACGCCCCCGTCGGGCCGGTGCGCGAGCGTCTCGCGGCAATGCGCTCGGCCCTGACCGACGAGGGCATCGAGCTCGTCACCCTCCGCCGTCGGTGGGACGGCGACACCTGGCCGCACGCCTCCCGCGGGTTCTTCCCGTTCCGGGAGCGCATCCCGGCCCTGCTCGGGCAGCTCTGACCGGGCTGCGGACCGGACGGCGTCACGCCACTCCCGCCGACATCCGGCCCCGGGGCGGTGACGGGTGGCCTGGAGGTGCCATGGTCGTAGGGTGTCCGTTCCCGTGTCCGCCTCGCCTCCGCCGCTCGACGCCTGGGGGCTCACCCAGGTGGAGCACCTGCTCGTCGACGGTGGCCTCGATCCCGACGCCGCCGTCTGGCAGGTGCGGGACCGCCCCGGTGACCTCTGGGCGGTCAAGGCGACCCGACGCGACTGCCGTTTCGGTCTCGCGCTGGCCGCCTCCCTCGGCCTCGACGTCGGCGTCGTGGCGCCCCTGCCGACGACGTCCGGTGGGCTCTGGGTCGAGCACCAGGGCTCCATCGTGTCCGTGTCGCCGTGGATCTTCGGCGACGACGCCGCCGAAGACGGGCGGGGTCTCGACGACGCCCAGTGGACCGAGCTGGGAGCCGTCGTGCGCCGGGTCCACGACCAGGCGCCTCCCTCGGACGTGGCACCGCTGCGCCGGGGAGTCAAGCGCACCGGTCGGCGGGCTCGGGTGCTCTTGCGGGACCTCGACCACCGGTTCGTCGGTCGGCCCGACGATCCGCTCGCGGAACTCTGGCGCCGGCACCGTGGTCGCCTGGACCGGCTCGAGCGGGTGGCCCTCGAGCTCAAGGGCTCCAGGACGGACGCGAGTCGCGTCTCGTGTCACGGCGATCCCCACCTCGGCAACGTCGTGGTCGACACCGCGGGTCGTCCGTGGCTCATCGACCTCGACGAGGCCACCGTGGCTCCTCGGGAGGTCGACCTGGTGCTGGTCGAACTCGGAGTCCTGCCCGGCCTGCCCGTGACGGAGGCGGATCGCACGGCGTTCCGCCTGGGGTACGGCGACGACGTGCGACTCGACGAGGACCGTCTCGTCCGATTCGGGTGCGTCCGCGCCCTGGAAGACGTCACGGCGACCTTTTCGGCGCTCGAAGGAGCACACTCTCCGCAGCACGGTAGCGATGCGGGTGGGGTACAAGCGGGTCTCGAAGCACTGCTCGGACCCTCGGGCCTGATGTCCCTGGTCGAAGAACGACTGACCCGCGCATAGCTCACCTCCGTCCCGACGCCAGGAGAACCCCATGACCACACGACGCACCACCGCAGCCGCCACGGCCCTCGTCCTGACCGTGGGCCTCACCGGGTGCAGCGGCTTCACCGGCGGTGGGGACGACAGCGCGGCCGACACGATCACGTTCACCACCTGGGCGAGCGAGTCCGAGCAGGACTCGTTCGAGAGACTGGTGAAGCAGTTCGAGTCGGAACACGACGGCGCGACCGTCGACCTGAAGGTCGTCCCCTACGACCAGATGTTCTCGAACATCGACGCGCAGTTGTCCACGGGCGACGCCCCCGACGTGTTCCGAGTCGATTACGGCAACCTCGGCGTGTACTCCAGCCAGGGCCAACTGCTCGACCTCACCGGCAAGCTCGACGACGAGGACTCCTTCCAGCCGGCCATGCTCGAAGCCGTCTCGTACGAGGGCAAGCCCTACGGCGTGCCACACCAGACCGACGTCTCGGCGTTGCTGGTCAACACGGAGCTCGCCGCGGCAGCCGGCGTCACCGACCTGCCCACCTCCCAGGACGACGCCTGGACCTGGGACGAGTTCGCCGACGTCTCCGCCAAGCTCCGGGCCAGCCTCCCGGCGGAGCAGTACCCGTTCGTCGTCAACTGGCAACAGGGCGGCACGCCCCGGTGGTTGAGCTGGCTGTTCCAGGCGGGGGGTGACGTGCTCGAGGAGGACGGCACGACGCCCGCGGTCGACTCGCCCGCGGGCGAGAAGGCACTGTCGTTCACGCAGTCGTTCTTCACCCAGGACTGGGTGCCGCCGACGAGCAGCGTGAAGTCGACGAGCTACGCCGACACGCTCTTCGGCGAGCAGACCACGGCCATGGCCTTCGTCGGATCGTTCCTGGTGCCCGAGCTCGCGGACACCGACTTCGACTGGACGGCCGTGCCCATGCCCGTCGACGAGCGGGGGGCGACCGACCTCGGCGGCAACGCCCTCGTCGCCACGGCCGACACCGACCAGCCCGAACTCGCCACCGAGTTCGTGAACTTCATGGCGTCCGCCGACGCGATGACCGAGTTCTGTGCCGCCACGAACGAGCTGCCGACGCGCACCGACATCGACGCGTCGTCGATCGACTTCGCCGTGCGGCCCGACGTCATGCCGGTCTTCGTCGACCAGGCCACGACCATCGAGCCGAGCGACGTGAAGCAGCTGACCTCGCCGTACCTCGCCGAGATCAGCGTCGGCCTGCAGGACCAGCTCGAGGCGGCGTTCACGCAGGGCCAGTCCGTGGACGACACCCTCTCCGCGCTCGACGGGTCGATCGCGCAGGCGACCAGGTGACGACGGCCGCAGCCACCCGGGCGAACCCCTCGACCTCCGGGGCCCCGGCCCACGCCGGCGGGGGTGCCGCGGGTCGAGGTCGGCCGGGTCGGCGCAGGGCACGCATCCGCGAGAGCCTCGTGGGGTACGCCTTCATCGGTCCCAACCTGCTGCTCCTCGCCGTGTTCCTGCTCGTCCCGATCCTCTGGGCCGTGCAGCTGTCGTTCCAGGCGACCCGTGGCTTCGGCGATCCGGACTGGGTCGGCGGTGCCAACTACGCCCGCATGGTCGCTGACCCCGTGTTCTGGCAGACCCTCGCCAACACGGTCCTGTTCACCGTCGTCACCGTCCCGGTCGAGATGGCGCTCGGGCTCGGGCTCGCCGTGCTCCTGGACGGGGTGCTGCCCGGCAGGAAGGCCTGGCGGACGATGCTCGTCCTGCCCATGGTGATCTCCGGCGTGGCCAGCGCGATGATCGCCGTCATCCTCTTCACCGAGGCGAACGGACTCTTCAACCAGATCCTCCGCGCCGTCGGTCTCGGCACGGTGCCGTGGCAGTCCGACGGGGCCCTCGCGATGGTGTCGGTCATCGTGACGATGATCTGGTTGCGCGTCGGCCTGAACATGATCATCTACCTCGCCGGCCTGCAATCGGTCTCCCCGGAGCTCTACGAGGCCGCCGAACTGGACGGTGCCGGCGCGTGGCAGCGGTTCCGGGCGATCACAGTGCCCATGGTCGGCCCGTCGACGTTCTTCCTGCTCGTGCTCAACGTCATCGCGTCCTTCCAGGTGTTCGACCTCGTCTTCGTGCTCACCGGGGGCGGGCCCGGCTACTCGACGTCCGTGCTCGGCACCTACGCCTACCGGAACGGCTTCCAGGTCCGCGAACAGGGCTACGGTGCCGCCCTCGGCGTCGTGATCCTCGTCGTGACGTTGATCTTCACCGTCGTCCAGTGGCGCACCAACCGCACCCGCGACCTCACCGAATGACGGAGCACCCGTGACCACGCCCAGCAGCCTCGCCGACAGCCCCGTGACCGGCGCTCCCCGCAGCACCGTCGTGGGGGCCTCCCGAGCGGCCGGTGCCGCACCCCGACGCCGCGGCCGACGCCGGGGCGGTCGATTCGTCGCCCTCCGGACCGTCGTCGCCGTCGTGGCTGCGGTGGTGGTGGCGTTCCCGCTGTTCTGGATGCTCGTCGTGGCGTTCTCCCCCCGGGGCGAGGTCTTCGGACGGGGCCTGCGCCTCCTGCCCAGCACGGTGACGCTCGAGAACTTCACGCGCGTCCTCGAGCGGTACCCGGTCGTCGAGTGGTTCGGCAACTCGGTCGTCATCGGTCTCTTCGTCACCGTCTTGACGGTGGTCATCAACCTGATGGCCGGGTACGCCTTCGCTCACATCGACTTCGTCGGTCGCACGACGGTGTTCCTGCTCTTCCTGGCGACCCTCATGATCCCCGTCCAGGCGATCATGGTCGCGCAGTTCCGGCTCGTGAACGGGTTGGAGATCTACGGAACCTACTGGTCCGTCATCCTGCCCTCGGCGGCGACGGCCTTCGGGGTGTTCCTCTCACGACAGTTCATGCTCGGCATCCCCGGAGAACTGATCGAGGCCGCTCGTCTCGACGGCGCGGGCCCCTTCCGGGTCTTCACCAGCATCGTGCTGCCCCTCAGCGGCCCCCTCGTCGCCGTCCTCGTGCTGCTGACGCTGCTGGGCAGCTGGAACGACTTCGCCTGGCCCCTCATCGCCCTGAAGGACCCCGACCTGTACACGCTGCCGGTGGGACTGCTGTACCTCAAGGGCCAGACCACCCCCGACTACAACGGCATCATGGCGCTGGCCGTGATCTCGGTCGTGCCCATGGTCGTCCTGTTCCTGGCGTTCCAGAGGTTCTTCGTCCAGGGCTTCGTCCGCAGCGGCGTCCGCTGATCGACCGGTCCTCGGCCGCCGGGGCGGTCCGGGGTGGCTGCGCGCAGCCACCCCGGCGTCGCCGGACTCAGCGGCGGGCGGTGCTGCGGCGACCCGAGACGGCGACCCAGATCGCGAGGACGACGATCGCGCCGATGATGGACCCGATGATGCCGGCGGGCTGGAAGAACCCGTCCGTCGGGTCGTGCTGGAACAGCAGGAACCCGAGGAACCCGCCGACGAACGAGCCGATGACGCCGAGCACGATCGTCATGACGATCGAGAGGCTCTGACGGCCGGGGACGACCGCCCGGGCGACGAACCCGGCGATGAGGCCGACGACGAGCAGGCTGATGATGAGACCGATCATGGTCTTCTCCTTCCAGGAGGGGAGCGACGGGCACCGGCGGTGCCCTGGCGTCGCATGACACAGCAGACCACCCCTGGGGAGGTGGCGGCACACCCCTCGGGGTGGGATGGTGTCGTCATGCCCCTCGCACCGACCCGATCGATCACCGTCGCGCTCGTCGACGACTACGACGTCGTGCTCGCCGGCCTCGCGCACCTCTTCGACCGGTACCGCGACCGGGTGGTCGTGGCCGAGATCGACGCGACGACGGCGCTGTCCGACCGGGTCGACGTCGTGCTCTACGACTCCTTCGCCCAGCCCGAGTCCGACCACCACGAACTCGCCGAACTCGTCGCCAACCCCGCGGCCGGCAAGGTCGTCGTCTACACCTGGAACTTCCACCCCGAACTCGTCGAGGCGGCCCTGGCGCAGGGCGTGCACGGGTACCTGTCGAAGACCCTCACCGCGCGCGAGCTCGTCGAGGCGCTCGAGGCGGTGCACCGCGGCGAGCAGGTCGTCAGCGACGTACGGGGGCGCGCGCCGAGCGCGCCGGGCCTCGACTGGCCCGGTCGCGGCGAGGGCATCACCGACCGCGAGTCCGAGATCCTGGCCCTCATCACCCAGGGCAAGAGCAACGCCGAGGTCGCGGCCCTGACCTACCTGAGCCCGAACACGGTCAAGTCGTACATCCGGTCGGTCTACCGACGCATCGGCGCCACGAGTCGCACCCAGGCCGTGCTGTGGGGCGTCGAGAACGGCTTCCGCCCCGACCACCACCGCATCGACCACTGGCTGGGCGGTCCCTGAGGCGCGACCCGCGCCTCCTACCGGTCGGTGCGGGTGGCGAGCACGGCCCGGGCGGCCATGCCGATCACGGCGCTGTAGGTCGGGTAGGCGAACCGGACGTCGGCCAGGGTCGCGACGTCGACGCCACCCGCCATGGCGGTGGTGACCGCCTGGACGACTTCGACGGCGCTCTCGCCGACGGCGTGGGCGCCGAGGACGAGTTCGCGCCGCCGGTCGGCGATCAGCTTGAGGAACCCGGTCTCACGGTCGTCGATGACGGCCCGGTCGACGTCCGAGTACGGGATCGTGACGACCACGCAGCCCTCGTCGGCCTCGCGGGCCTGCTCCTCGGTGAGGCCGACGCCGGCGTAGTCGGGGTCGGTGAACCCACCGGCCGGCAGCAGGTGGTGCGGCGTCCGACGGTTGGCCCCCAGGACGGCGTTCTCGGCCGCCGCCTCACCCTCGAACCGAGCCGCCTGCACGAGCATGTCGCGGCCGTTGGCGTCGCCGACCGCGAAGACGTGCGGCACGACGGTCCGGAAGTACCGGTCGGCCGGGATCGACGACCGGACCACCTCGATGCCGGCGTTCTCGAGTCCGAGGTCGTCCACGTCGGCCGGCCAGCCGGTGGCCATGACGACGACGTCGACGTCGGCCGAGAGCGTGCCGTCGTCCTGCCGCCAGGTCAGCGTGATCGACCCGTCCTCGGCGCGGGCGAGGCTCTCGACGCCGTCGATGCCGGTCCGCACGTCGATGCCCTGCTCGGCGAACGCCCCGGCGACGACCTCCGAGATCGAGGCGTCCGACGCCATCAGCACCCGGGGGGCGACATCGAGCAGGGTCACCTCGCTGCCGAAGGCGTCGAAGACGGTCACCAGTTGGGCGCCCGTGTTGCCCGCACCGATCACGGCCACGCGACGCGGCAGGGACGGCAGGTCGAGGACGTCCTCGGGCACCGTCGCGAGTTCGGCACCCGGGATCGGCAGCCGTCGCGAGTGCCCGCCGACGCAGATCAGGATCGACTCCGCCGAGATCGTCCGCCCGCTGTCGAGGACGAGGGTGCCGTCGTCGACGAACCGGGCGCGGCCCTCGTGGACCAGTTCGACGCCGGCGGCCTCGAAGCGTTCGGCCTCGCGCTTGATCGAGCGCACCCTGTCGACGCGCTCCCGGACGCGGGCGACGGTCGCCGCCCAGTCGATGGTCGGGGGAGCGACGTCGACGCCGTGGACGTCGGCGTGCCTGGTCTCGCGGATCAGCCGGGCCGTCTTCGCCAGCACCCGGGTGGGCACGCACCCGGTGTTGACGCAGGTGCCGCCGACGCGACCCGCCTCGAGGACGACGACGCGCGCACCCAGCTCGGCCGCCCTCAGGGCCGCGGCGGTACCCGCCGGTCCGGCACCGATGACGGCGACGTCGTAGTCCTTCTCCGAGATGCCCATGTGCTGTCTGCCCTTTCGTCGGTCGAACGCTTTGACGAACTCAACCAGGCGCGCATGGGGACGGCCTCCGACGCCGTCGGGACTACCGGGCGTCCTCCGCCGGAGGTGCCGCCCGGGGGTGCCGGACGGTCGACACGGTGCCCGCCACGCACACCGCCGACGCCACGACCAGGGCGACGACCAGGAGGACCGGCCCGACGGAAACGTCGCCGTCACCTCGCACGAGGCCCACGACCGCCCAGGCCAGGCACGACGACCAGACCACGGCCGAGATGCCCCAGCCGACGGCCGATCCGCGGAAGGTCGGCTTCTGCAGCCGCCAGCGGCCTCGATCGCGATCGTCGTCGTCCATGGGGTCCCCCGTCCTCGTCGACCCGTCCACCGTACGTCCGACCTGCGGGTCGTTCAAGGGGCCCGAGGTCGCCGCAGGACTCGCCACGACGGGCGCGAGTAGCGTCGCGGCCGTGAAGCCGAGCCCGTCCCGAGCAACCGCCCGCGCCTCCTCGGGGGTCCGCGTGCCCCTGGCCGCGAGGCTCGTCCTGCCGCGCGCCCTCGCGCCCGCCTTCCTGCGGGTGATCCGCGCGAACCGGACCTTCGTCACCGCGGCAGGCGCCCGACGGCGCATCAGACAGCGGTCGTTGCGCCCGGCCCCGTACGGCCCACCGCCGACCCTTCGCGACGACGTCCGGGTCGACGTCGCCCAGCGCGGCGGCTGGCCGGTCTACTCGGTCACCCGGCGGGACGGCGCCTCGCACGGCACCGTCGTCTACGTGCACGGCGGCGGCTGGGTCGGCGAGATCGTCTCGCAGCACTGGCATCTCGCCGCGCAGCTCGCCGCCGAGGTGGGCGCGACCGTCGTCCTGCCGATCTACCCGCTGGTGCCCTTCGGCACCGCCGAGGAGGCGCGGGTCGGCGTCGTCGACCTGGTCACGTCCGCAGAAGGGCCGGTGGCCCTCGCGGGGGACTCGGCCGGTGGTCAGATCGTGCTCTCGGCGGCCCTGTCGTTGCGGGATGCGGGCGTCGTCGTGGCGAACGCCGTGCTGATCGCCCCGGCGCTCGACCTCACCTGGAGCAACCCGCGCATCCCCGAGGTGCAGCCGACCGATCCGTGGCTCGGGACGCCCGGCGGTCGCGTGCTGGCCGAGCACTGGCGGGGCTCGCTCGACCTCCGCCACCCCACGGTCAGCCCCCTCTTCGGCGACCTCGCCGGACTGGGGCCGGTGACGGTGTTCACGGGGACCCGGGATGTCCTCAACCCCGACGCGCACCTCCTCCGAGACCGGGCCGAGCGGGCCGGGGTCGACCTCGAGTGGCACGAGGGCGAGGGCGACGTGCACGCGTACCCCCTGCTGCCGACGCGCTCGGGCCGGGAGGCGCGGGCCGCGATCATTCGGACCCTCCGGCGGTCGTTCGGTCGCTGAGGCGGGAGGGCCGCCGAGCCGGGAAGACGGGAGTCGTCCCCGTCGTTGTCCCCGGCACGCAACCGAAAGGAACACCATGTCCACGATCGTCACCGCCGCCTCCGGTCAGCTCGGCCGCCTCGTCGTCGAGGCCCTCCTCGCCCGCGGCGCCGCCCCCGACAGCGTCGTCGCCACGTCCCGCGACGTCTCGAAGCTGACCGACCTCGTCGAGCGCGGCGTCCGCACCGCCGAACTCGACTACGCGCGACCCGACACGATCGCGGCCGTCGTCGGTGCCGGTGACGTCGTCGTCCTCATCTCGAGCGACGCCGTGGGGCAGCGCCTGGCGCAGCACGCCGCCGTCATCGACGCGGCCGAGGCCGCCGGCGCCGCCCGAGTCGTCTACACGAGCGCTCCGAAGGCCACGACCTCGGCCCTGGTGCTGGCGCCGGAGCACAAGGCGACCGAAGAGCACCTGGCCGCGTCGGGCGTGCCCGCGACCGTCCTGCGCAACGGGTGGTACACCGAGAACTACGCCGGCGAGGTCGCCTCGGCCCGCGAGTCCGGCGTCGTCTCCGCGAGCGTGGGCGACGGCCGCGTCGCGAGCGCCAGCCGCCGCGACTACGCCGAGGCCGCGGCGGTGGCCGCCCTCGACGACTCGACCGCCGGGCGCACCTTCGAACTGTCGGGCGACCACGCCTGGAACTGGGACGAGCTGGCCGAGGCCGTCGCGGGCATCACCGGCACCCCCGTCCGCTACGAGTCGCTGACGCCAGAAGAGCACGCCGAGCGCCTGCGGGGCGCCGGCCTCGACGAGGGGACCGTCGGGTTCGTCGTCGCCCTCGACGGCAACATCCGCGACGGACTGCTCGCCGAGACGAGCGGTGACCTCCGTTCGTTGATCGGCCGCCCGACCACGCCGCTGGCCGAGGGTCTCCGGGCCGCGGCCGCCTAGCCGCCGGGGGAGCCGAGGAGGCGCGGTGCCGGTGGTCCCGGCACCGCGCCTCCTCGTCGTCCCCGGTCCAGGCCCGCCCGCCCCCGCGGCGTGCGAGGGTGTCTAGGCTCGGGGCATGGCCACCCTCGTCCTCGTCCGGCACGGACGCACCACCGCCAACGCGAGCGGCGTGCTCGCCGGACGGACGGCCGGCGTCCGACTCGACGACGTCGGGCGCGACCAGGCGCGACGAACGGCCGAGCGGCTCGCCGTCGTGCCGTTGGTGGGCGTCGTGTCGAGCCCCCTCGAACGCTGCCGTCAGACGGCGCGGGCGATCCTCGACCGTCAGGCCGGCACGCCGGCGACTCCGATCGACCGTGGCATCACCGAGTGCGACTACGGCGACTGGCAGGGCAGGCCCCTGAAGGACTTGGCCGGCGAGGCCCTCTGGTCGGTCGTGCAGAACCAGCCGTCGGCCGCGGTGTTCCCCGGCGGCGAGTCGCTGCAGACCATGCAGTCGAGGGCGGTCGCGGCGGTCCGTCGACACGACGCGGCGTTCGAGGCCGAGCACGGTCCGGGCGCCGTCTGGGTGGCGGTCAGCCACGGCGACATCATCAAGTCCGTCCTCGCCGACGCCTACGGCATGCACCTCGACCTCTTCCAGCGCATCAACGTCGGACCCGCCTCGGTGTCGATCGTGCGGTACGGGCCGAACCGCCCCGACGTCGTGGCGACCAACACCGACTCGGGCGACCTCTCGTGGCTGCGGCAGGCGGCCCCGGCAGGCGACGCGGCCGTCGGAGGAGGCGCGGGCCGGTCCGGTGCCGACGGTGACTCGGGGCGGTCCGCCGCGACCTGAGCGCCCGGGGCGGGCCGCTCGTAGACTCGTCGCATGCCCTCCATCGTCCACGCCTTCGACTGGCCCGACCGCGTCGTGGTCGGCACCGTCGGCCGCCCCGGCGCCCGTGCGTTCTACCTCCAGGCCCGTGACGGTGCCCGCGTCACCAGCGTCGGCCTCGAGAAGATGCAGTCCGCCGCCCTCGCCGAGAAGATCGACGAGATCCTCGACCAGGTGATGGCCGCCGAGGGCAACCCGGTCAGCGTGCCCACCGGCATCCCGGTCGAGCTCGTCGACAACGAGCCCCTCGACCAGCCCGTCGAACCGGAGTTCCGTGCCGGTGCCCTGAGCCTCGGCTGGGACCCGTCGACCGCCCAGGTGGTCATCGAGGCGTTCCCGCTCGTCGAGGTCGACGACGACGACGAGCCGGACGACGCGACCGAGGTCGAGCCCGACGAGGTCATGGTCGTCCGCATCCCCGTCGGCACGGCACGAGCCTTCGCGGCGCGCACCCTCGAGATCGTTGGCGCGGGGCGTCCGCTGTGCCCGTTCTGCGGTCAGCCGATGGACCCCGAGGGGCACGTCTGCGTCCTGCCCGGCGACCTCTGATGTCGTCGGCGCCGGCGGCCGACGATGCGGACGACCCGGCCGGTGCCGGCTCGGACCCGGTCCCCGTCCCGTCGGACGACGTCGAGCTCGAGCTCACCGGTCGCATCCGCACCGCGTCCAACGCCTCGTTCCTCGCGCGCCTCGGCGACGTGTCCGTCATCTACAAGCCGGTGGCCGGCGAGCGACCGCTCTGGGACTTCCCCGACGGTCGGCTCGCCGATCGCGAGGTGGCGGCCTACCTCGTGTCCGAGGCCCTGGGCTGGGACGTCGTGCCCCGCACCTGGCTGCGCGACGGTCCGCTCGGTGAGGGCATGGTGCAGCTCTGGCAGGACGTCGACCCCGAGCAGGACGCCGTCGACCTCGTCCCCGTCGACGACCTGCCCGACGACGGGTGGCGCCTCGTCCTCGAAGGCGACGGCGACGACGGGCCCGTGGCCCTGATCCACGAGGACACCGAGGCGCTCCGGCGCATGGCCGTCTTCGACGTCGTGGTCAACAACGCCGACCGCAAGGGAGCGCACGTGCTCGCGTTGCCGGACGGCCGGCGCCACGGGGTCGACCACGGCCTCACCTTCCACGCCGAGCACAAGCTGCGCACGGTGCTGTGGGGCTGGGTCGGCGACCCCTTGACGGCGTCCGAGGCCGAGGGCGTCGCCCGCGTCCGGTCGGGCCTCTCGGGTGCCCTGGGCGCCGCACTGACCGCACTCGTCACGGCCGACGAGCTCGAGGCCCTCGGCGACCGGTGCGACGGACTGCTCGAAGCCGGGGTCTTCCCCGAACCCCACGGCCCTATGCCGGCGGTTCCGTGGCCCTTGTTCTGACGTACGACCCCACGACCGCGGCACCGAGGTCGTCGACGTCCGGGGCCACCACCGTGCCGTCCACCCGTCGGGCCATGCCCTCGACGAACCGTGCGAGGCCGGGGTCGTCGCCCAGGCGGAAGAAGCTCGTGTGCGCGCCGAGTCGACGGGCGACGTCGAGCTGTTCGACCGCCCGCAGGATCGTCACGGGGTGCGGCGGGTAGTCGAAGAACACCTCGCCGCCCGGTTCGAGGTGCGAGGTCGGCTCGCCGTCGGTGACGATCAAGAGCACGGGCTGCGCCGTCGGGTGCTTGCGGAAGTGCCGGTTCGCGAGCAGCAGTGCGTGGTGCAGGTTCGTCCCCTTGTCCCACTTCGCGTCGAGGGCGACGAGCTGCTCGATCGGCATGACCTCGGCGTGCCGGCCGAAGCCGATCAGCTGCAGGTCGTCCCCCCGGAAGCGCGACGTGATCAGGGTGTGCAAGGCCAGCGCGGTGCGCTTCATCGGCACCCAGCGGTCCTCCATCGCCATCGAGAACGAGGTGTCGACGAGCAGGGCGACGCAGGCCTGGGTCCGGGCGTCGGTCTCGAGCACCTCGACGTCGCCGATCTCGATGCGCACCCCGGCGTCCGTCCGGGCACCCTCGGCCGCGGTCCGGGTGACGGCGTTGGTGATCGTCCGCGTCACGTCCCACGGCTCGGTGTCGCCGAACGCCCACTCGCGACTCGCGCCCGAACGGTCGCCGAGCGCTCCTGCGGACCGCAGCTCGCGCCTCCCGGTCCGTCCGGACAGCTTGGTGGCGACGTCGCGCAGGAGGTCCTTGCCGAGCTGACGCATGGCCCGCGGCGTGAGCGCCAGCGTGCCGTCGGCCCGACGCCGGAGGGCGCCGGAATCGCGCAGAGCCTTCTCGAGGCGTCGGAGCGCGGCCGCGTCGACGGCGGCCTGCTCGCCCAGCTGGCGCCGGAGGGCGTCGACGTCCACGTCGTCGAGCGTCGATCCGCGTGACTGCTGGGCCAGTTGTTCGGCGAGCGCGTCGAGGTCGGCGAGGTCCTGGAAGACCCCGGTGCCGTCACCGAGCCCGAGGCCCTGGTCGCCGTCCAGGCCCTCGGAGCCACCCCAGTCCTGCCCGGGCCGCAGCGCGCGCAGGGTGCCGTCGAGCCGTTCGAGCGACTGCACGAGGTCGGGGGAGCCGAAGGCCTGCTGGGCCAACGAATCGAGCTCGGCGCGTTGCTCGGCCGTCATCGAGTTGCGGAGGCGCTGGGCGGCGGCCGCCCGGGCGGCGAGCGCGTCGATCAGCTCGTCGACGTCGCCCGGCTGCTCGGGGAAGGACGCCCCGTGCCTCGCCATGAAGTCGTCGAACTGCTCGGGGGTGTCGTCGCCGCGGGCGTGGGCGTCGAGCAGGTCGTTCAGGTCGCGCAGCATCTCGGCGACGGCCTCGCGGTCGGCGTCGGTCGCGTTCTCGAGGGCACCCTTCATGCCGGCGAAGCGCTGGTCGAGCATCTCGCGCCCGAGGAGGTCCTTGATCTGCTCGTAGGCCTGCCGGGCCTCGCCGCTCTGCCACCGGTAGTCGGACAGCTCGGCGACGGCACCGGCCGGGGACGGCGGCAGGCTCTCGAGCTGCAGCTGCGACAACGCCCGGTCGCCGTCGTCGAGGTCGACGTCCCGGGCGAGCTGTGCCCGTTCGGCACGGAGCGCCCGGTCGAGCAGTTCGCGGACCTCCTGGAGCGTCCCGTCGAGGTGGTGGTCGCGGGTCAAGGCCCTCCGGCGTTCGGCCACCTGGCGCGCGAGGTCGTCGAGTCCGGTCTGGTCCCGTCCTCCGCGACGCAGGAACTCGCGCAGCGCGGCCTCGGCGCTCGTGCCCGCCATGACGTCGCGTCCGACGGCGTCGAGCGCCTCGGACAGGTCGGCAGGAGGCGCGAGCGGGTCGGGGCCGTCGGCGTACGCCTGGTAGCGCGCGGCCCGGTGCAGGCGACGGTTACTCCTGGCCACGTCGTCCCTCAGAACCCGTAGGCCGCTTCACCGTCACCGCTCTCCTTGCTGACCCGACGGGCCAGGAAGAGGCCCTCGAGCGCGAGCTCGACGGCGCCCGCCCGGGCGCCGTCGGTGATCGCGCCGAGGCGTTCGGCCACCCGGTCGTACAGGTCGTCCTCGTCGAGCGAGGGCAGCCCGGCCAGGAAGTCCCGGGCGGTCACCTGCTCACCGGTGGTCACCATGACGCCCGACTCGAGGGCGTCGACGAGGGCGTCGAAGTCGAGGCCGCGGAAGTGCGCCCGCACGGTCTCGGCCGTGGCCGTCCTCAACAGGTGCTCGAGCACCTCCTCGGCGCGGTCCTCCTCACCCGACTCGAACTCGATCTTGCCGCCGAGCACGTCGACCGCGGTCTCGAGGTCGATCGGCCGTGCCACCGCGACGTCCTCGCCCTGACGGGTCGCGCGGTGCAGTGCGGCGGCGGCGATGGTCTCGGCCCCTGCGATGGCGAACCGGGCGCTGACGCCGCTGCGCTGGTCGACCGACGGGGACTCGCGGAGGGCCCGCGTGAACCGGGCCAGGATCTCGACGAGGTGGTCGGGCACCTCGGCCACGAGGTCGGCCTCCTGCCGGACGACCGCGACCTCGTCGGCCAGCTCGGTCGGGTAGTGCGTCCGGATCTCGGCCCCGAAGCGGTCCTTCAGCGGCGTGATGATGCGTCCGCGGTTCGTGTAGTCCTCGGGGTTGGCGCTGGCGACGACGAGCACGTCGAGCGGCAGCCGCAGCACGTACCCACGGATCTGGATGTCGCGCTCCTCCATGACGTTGAGCATCGCCACCTGGATGCGCTCGGCGAGGTCCGGCAGTTCGTTGACCGCCACGATGCCGCGGTGCCCTCGCGGGATGAGCCCGAAGTGGATCGTCTCGGGGTCGCCCAGGCTGCGGCCCTCGGCCACGCGCATCGGGTCGACGTCGCCGATGAGGTCGGCGACGCTCGTGTCGGGCGTCGCGAGCTTCTCGACGTACCGCTCGTCGCGGCCGCGCCAGGCGACCGGCAGGTCGTCGCCGAGTTCGGCCGCCCGGCGGCGGCTCTCGGTCGTGATCGGCTCGAACGGGTGCTCCCCGAGCTCGGATCCCTCGATGACGGGCGACCACTCGTCGAGCAGCCCGGCGAGGGTGCGCAGCAGCCGGGTCTTGCCCTGGCCTCGTTCGCCCAGCAGGACGACGTCGTGGCCGGCGATCAGGGCCCGTTCGAGCTGGGGGATGACCGTCGACTCGAAGCCGTGCAGTCCGGGCCAGGGGTCGCGGCCCTCCCGGAGGGCGTCCAGCAGGTTGTCTCGGATCTCGGCGCGGAGGGGCTTCGGGACGTGGCCCGAGCGCCTGAGCTCGCCGACGGTTCTCACGGAGGGAGGCATCACCCCGGCGACGCTACGCTTCCGACCCCGACCTGGCGAGGGGCGCCTCCTGCGAGCTTGCCGTGACCCCCCGACCGGACGACCGCGGCCGCTCGCGGTCAGCGGTCAGCGGTCAGCGGTCAGCGGCCGGCGGCGGCGCGGGCGGCGGCCTCGACGCGGTCGTGGTGCCGACGCCATCCGTCGGCGTCCCGGTCGGGCACGTTCGGGTCGGCGGGACCGTTGCCGAGGCCACCGTCGATCAGCTCGCGGACCAGGTCGGCATGGCCGGCGTGCCGGGCCGTCTCGACGGTCAGGTGCACCAGGATCTGGTGCAGGGTGACCTCACGCCGGTCAGGTCCCCACCAGGGAACGTCACCGCGGGCGTCCAGGGGCAGCACCCGGACGGTCTCGTCGGCGTGGGCGTTCGAGCGTCGGGCGAGGTCGACGACGAAGGCGCGGCTCTCGTCGGGCGTTGCCCACAGGTCGGCCTCGGGTTCGCTCTCGTCGGTGAGCCACGGCGTCTCGATGCCGCTCGGACGCCCGAAGACGTCGCCCAGGTATCCCAGCTGCACGGTCGCGACGTGCTTGACCAACCCCAGCAGATTCGTCCCGCTGGGGACGAGCGGACGGCGGACGTCGTACTCGGTCAACCCGTCGAGCTTCCGCACCAGGTCGTCGCGCGAGCGGGTCAGGTAGCGGCTCAGGTGTTCCTTCTCGTCCATGCCGACACTCTGCCGGTCTCCCGACGGGCCGTCCAGCACGGAGGGCCGGAGGCGCCCTACTGGACCGCCGCGGTCAGGCGCGCGACGTTGTCGAGCACCTGCAAGGGGGCGGGCCGCGTCAGCCAGCCGGCGAGGGTGATCTCGTGCGACTTCGAGCGGTAGTCCTCTTCGATCTCGCGCACCTGGTCGACGAAGCCGGCGCCCCGCACCATCAGCGACACCTCGAAGTTCAGGCTGAACGATCGCATGTCCATGTTGCTCGACCCGATCACCGCCACGTCGTCGTCGACCGTGAAGTGCTTCGAGTGCAGCACGATCGGCTTCTCGTACAGGAAGATGCGCACCCCGGCGCGCAGCAGGGTCTCGTAGTACGAGCGCTGGGCGTGGTAGACGAGGAACTGGTCGGCGACCTCGCAGGCGAAGAGCTGGACGTCGACGCCGCGCTCGGCGGCCGTCGTGATGGCGTAGAGCATGGAGTCGTCGGGCACGAAGTACGGGCTGGCGATGATGAGGCGCTCCTGAGCGCCGTAGACGAGGGCGTTGAACAGCCGCAGGTTGTTCTCGCCGTCGAACCCCGGTCCGCTGGGGACGACCTGGCACTCGAAGGCGTCGTCACCCGTGCGCGGTTCGACTCGGGGCCCGGTCCGCGCGTCGGTGGGCAGCTCGTCGGTCTCGCTGTACCAGTCGGTGATGAACAGGGCGTTGAGGCCGATCGCGGCAGGACCGTCCACGCGCACCATGAGGTCCTTCCACTGCAGACCGCGCCGCATGTTGCCCCGCTTGTTGTAGCTCGGGTCGGTCATGTTCTGCGAGCCGGTGAAGGCCACGTCGCCGTCCACGACCACGATCTTGCGGTGGTTGCGGAGGTCGGGCCGCCGCCACATGCCCTTGGTGGGGTGGAACGGCAGCATCTCCTCGAAGCGGATGCCGGCGTCGCGCAGCCACGTGCGCGTCACGCGTCCTTGCGGGTTGCGGATGGTCGCCCAGTGGTCGTAGAGCACCCGCACCTTGACGCCGCGGTCGTGGGCCCGCTTCAAGGCGTCGAAGAACAGATAGGTCGACTCGTCGCGGGTCAGGATGTAGAACTCGACGTGCACGTACCGCTCGGCCGCGTCGACGGCCTCGGTCATCGCCGCGATCGACCCCGCGTAGTCCGGCAGCAGCCGCGCCGTGTTGCCGGGGATCAGCGGCATCGCGCCGAGCGTGCGGTTCAGCTGCACCACCGTGCCGAACCAGGGCGGCTGGGTGTCGGTCGGCACCCGGTTGTCGAGGCCCTGGGTGTTCTCGAGGATCAACGAGTTGATCTCGCGCTGCTTGTCACGCCGGTCCTTCGGCAGCTTCGAACTGCCGAGCAGCGCGTAGAGCACGCTGCCGGGGATGGGTGCGACGAAGATCGCCATCAGCCACGCCATCGCCGAGCTCGGCCGACGGTTGCGCGGGACGACCGCCACCGAGACGATCCGGATGAGGACGTCGACCACCAGGACCACGGTGGGGAAGGCCTTGAGGAGCTTGCGCCAGGTCATCCGCCGATCATCGCAGGTCGGCGGACGACGCGGCCGACGGAACGACGCCGCACCGCGCCTCCTATGCTCGGGGCATGCCCGCCGGTGACCCGCGCCCGTCCCGTCCCGACGTCGACCTGGTCGTCGTCGGGGGCGGTGCCATGGGGCTCGCGACGGCCTGGCAGGCCGCGTCACGGGGGCACGAGGTCGTCCTCGTCGAGCGTTTCGAGCAGGGCCACCACCGGGGTGCCTCCCACGGGGCGACCCGCAACCTGAACCTCGCCTACGACGACGCCGACTACGTCGCCCTCGCGAAGGAGGCTCGGGTGCGGTGGGACGCGCTGGCCGACGAGACCGGCACCCCGCTGCTCGACCTCGTGGGGGTCGTGAACCACGGTCGCCCGTCGATGCTCCGCCGCATGCGGGCGCTGCACGTCGAGGCGGGCGTCCCGAGCGAGCTGGTCGACCCCGTCGAGGCGGGGGAGCGGTGGCGGGGCGTCCGTTTCGAGACCGAGGTGCTGCACGTGCCCGGCAGCGGACGGATCCGGGCGGCCGACGCCCTCCGCGCCCTCGCCCGTGCCGCCGAAGACCACGGCGCGCGGCTGCTCTGGTCGACGCCCGTGACGGGCCTGCACGTCGAGGGGCCCGAGCGCGTGCGCGTCGTCACGGCCGACGCCGAGATCGTCGCCCGTCGCGTCGTCGTCACGGCCGGTGCGTGGACCGACGACGTCGTCGGCGGTCTCGTGCCCCTGCCCCGCCTCACCGTGACGCAGGAGCAGCCCGCCCACTTCGCCGTCCGCGACGCCGACGCGGTGTGGCCGAGCTTCAACCACCGGCCCGACCCGGACGACTCCGCCGAGTCGTGGTGGCCCGGGGTGGTCTACGGCATGCTCACGCCCGGCGAGGGCGTCAAGGCCGGCTGGCACGGCGCCGGGCCGGTCGTCCACCCCGACCGTCGGTCGTACGCTGCCGTCCCCGAGCAGCTCGAGGCGCTGCGGCGGTACGCGAGGGAGTGGCTGCCGGGCGTCGACGCCGAGACGGCCGACCCGATCAGCTGCACCTACACGACGACCGACGACGAGGACTTCGTCCTCGACCGGGTGGGTCCCGTGGTGGTGGGTGCCGGGTTCTCGGGCCACGGGTTCAAGTTCACGCCGCTCGTGGGCTCGATCCTCGTCGACCTCGTCGAGGGCGGCGAGGCACCGGCGAGGTTCCGCCGGCTGGGCCGACCGTGACCGGGCGACCGGCCACGGCCCGGGGCAACGTCGCGGGCCTCCCGTTCGTCCGTCGCGGCACGGGCACTCCCACGATCCTGCTGCCCGGCATCGGCCCCGGACGACACCACCCCTCGGCCTGGGACCGCACCCTGCTGCGCCTCGAGACGGCGGCGCTCGCCCGCGAGGTCGAGCTGTGGACCCTCGGACGTCGGCGCGGCCTGCCGCCCGGCACCACGATGCGCGACCTCGGGGACGACGTCGCCCGAGCCGCCGCCGAGATCTCGGACGACCCGATCGACGTCGTCGGCACCTCGACGGGCGGCAGCATCGCGTTGCAGCTCGCGGTCGACCACCCGCGGACGGTGCGTCGCCTGGTCCTCGTCTCGGCGGCCCACCGCCTCGGCGACGACGGCCGCGAGGCCCAGCGCCGCGTCGCGGCCCACCTCCGAGACGGCGAGGCGGGACGGGCCGCGGCGACCATGCTCGGCCAGACCACGACCGGCGTCACCGCCTCGAACCTCCTGCGCCGCTTCGGCCGACTGGCACCCCACTTCGTCGTCGGCGAGCGTCACCACGACCTCGTGGCCACCCTCGAGGCCGAGGACTCCTTCGACGTGGGCGACCGGCTCGGCGCGGTCACGGCACCGACGCTCGTCGTGGCCGGGGGAGCGGACGGCTTCTACCCCCTCGACCTCGTCGCCCGGACCGTCGCGGGCCTGCCGGACGCGACGCTCGCCGTGCACCGGCGGTCCGGGCACCTCGGGCTGGGCTCGAGGGGAGTCTCGCGCGAGGTGCTCGCCCACCTGACCCGCGCCTCCTGACCTGCCGCCGCCGGCGTGGGCCGACGAGGGCGCCCGGTGGCTCGAGAACGACGAATGTGCCGGTCGGACCGGCGAGTCCGCCCGGCTGGGGACCGTTCGTCACCTACCATCCGAGCATGGCCGACAACGTGCAGACCGCGAGCGTCGGGGGCATCGCGCCCCCCGACGACGACGTCGCGTTCCACCGGCGCCGTGTGACCTTCGTCGCACCCCTCGACGACACCGCCCCCGAGCGACCCGCCCGGCCGGGCCGGCACGACCAGGAGCACCACCCCGTGAACCACACCCTCGCCCCCGAGGCCCCCGTCGACGACCTCGCCGGCCCCACCGAAGCGGACGACGCCGCCCCCGTGGCCGTCCTGCCCGTCAGCCCGCCGCACCGCGAGCCCCGTCCCGTCTCGACTCCGTCCCACCGGGCCGACGTCGACCTCGACGACGTCGTCCCCACCGACGCGTACGAGGCCCGCCCGGCGAGCGTCGCCCGGCACTCGGTCGACACGTCGGCGATCACGCTCCCGGTGCTCGCCGTCCCGGTGCCCGACGACCTGCCCCAGCCCCCCGAGCGACTGACGCTCGACGACGAGGTGCTCGCCCGACTCGTCGAGAAGCGCTTCGACGACACGGCGACGATCGACCTCATGGCCGTCGTGCAGGCGCAGCTCGACCTCCGCCGGGTCGAGGCGGCCCGCTTCGCCTCGTGGGAGGACGAGATCACCCGCGTCGGCACCGACGAGGCGGCTCGAGCCCTCGAGGCCACCCGCCTCCGCTTCACGGGCGTCGTCCCGGTGGTCGGCCCCGGCGCGTCGCGCGAGCCACGACCCGTCGTCGAGGCCGGCCACGCACCGGCCGCCCCCGCCGGCCCCGCCGCCGAGCCCGCCGAGCCCGCCGAGGTCGAGGCCCCCGCCGTCGTCGCGTCGACCGGCCCCCAGGGCGTCACCGCCGCGTCGGGCGACGAACCCGACGAGCGCGCGACCGCCGACCAGGAGGCGCTGGTCGCGCCGACCGCGCCGGCACCCGACGCGCGGGCGGTCGCCGCCGTGCCCGCCCCGACCCTGCTGCGTCGCCCGACGGCCCTCGTGGTCGCCGCGGCGGCCCTGCTGGTGGTCGTCGCGGCGCTCGTGCTGGCCTTCGTCCCCGGCCTCGTGCCGGCCTCGGCCGTCCTGGCGACGGTCGCCGTCCCCGTGGCGACCGGCCTCGTCGGCCTCGCCGCCCTGGCCTCGGTCTCGACGCGACCCGACGACGCCGCGCGCGTCGCCCGCCGCGGTCCGGTCGGCGTGGTCGCCGGTGTCGTGGTCGGCACCGTGGTCGGCTACGGCGTCCTCCTGAGCGACCTGGGCTCGCTCGCCTGGCAGGGCTACCTGGTCCGAGCCGTCGACCTGACCGGCCTCTCGACGCCGGTCTCGGTCGTCGCCGCCGTCGTCGGCGCCGGCGTCGTCGCCTTCATCGTCGCGGTCATGATCACGGGGTTCCGCTCGACGGCTCGCGACTAGGCTGTCGAGGTGTCCACCCTCGCCTCGGTCAACTCCGTCATCGAACGCCTCTGGCCTCTCGCGGGCGCCTCGTCGTGGGACTCACCCGGCCTCGTCGTCGGCGATCCCGACCAACCCGTGACCCACGTGCACCTCGCGGTCGACGCAGTGCTCGACACGGTCGACGAGGCCCTCGGCATGGCGGCCGACCTGCTGCTCGTGCACCACCCCCTGCTGTTCCACGGCGTCTCGACGGTGTCGGAGGACACGACGAAGGGCGCCGTCGTCGCCCGGCTCGTCCGGGCGGGGTGCGGCCTCGTCGCCGCCCACACGAACGCCGACGTCGTCGAGACCGGCACGTCCCGCGTCCTCGCGCACCAGCTCGGCCTCGTCGAGCAGCGTCCGATCGTCGAGGGGTCGGTCGACGGCACGGGCCTGGGCGTCGTCGGGCGCCTGCCGCACCCCATGACCCTGGTCGCCCTCGCCCGCCAGCTCGGCGACGTCCTGCCGCCGACGGCGTCCGGCGTGCGCGTCGCGGGCGAGGCCGACCGCGTGGTCGAGACGGTCGCGCTCTGCGCGGGCGCCGGCGACTCCCTGCTCGCCGACCCCGCCGTGCTCGACGCCGACGTCTACGTCACGAGCGACCTGCGACACCACCCCGCGTCCGACGCCCGCGACCTCATGCGACTCGGCCGCGGCCCGTCGCTCGTCGACGTCTCGCACTGGGCGAGCGAGTGGCTCTGGCTCGACACCGCGGCCGCGCAGCTCCGCCTCGAGCTGCACGACGTGGAGGTGACCCTCAGCGACCTGCGGACCGACCCGTGGGACTTCGCCGTCGTGCAGTGACCACCCCCGGGCCGTCCGTGGCGACGGCCCCGCGGCGTGACCTCCGAGACCCACGCGACCCGCGCCTCCCGGGTGCCCCGCCCCCCGCATCCCCCCGATCACGAGAAGAGCCCCCATGCCCCTTATGAAAGCCAGCTACGAACACCAGGCCCTGCTGCTCGACCTGCAGCAGCTCGACACCACGCTGCGCCAGATCGCCCACAAGGGCGCGAACCTGCCCGAGATCGCCGTGCTCGCGTCGCTCGAGGGCGACGGGTCGCGCCTGCGCAGCCGCCTCGCCACCGAACAGGGCGCGTGGGAGGACGCGCAGGCCGAGTTGCGGCGGATCGAGTCCGACGTGGCCGTGGTCGAGGCGCGAGTCGCCCGTGACGAGCAGCGGATCGCCGCGTCGTCGTCGACGAAGGACGTCGCGGCCCTCGAGGGCGAGCTGGCCGCCCTCACCAAGCGCCGTTCCGACCTCGAGGACGTCGAGCTCGAGGTCATGGAGCGCGTCGAGAGCCTCGGCGCCGTCGCCACCGTCACGCGCGGCGAGCTCGACCAGCTCGACACCCGCCGGGTCGACGCCGAGACGGGTCGCGACGCGAAGCTCGCCGAGCTCGAGGCCGAGCGGGCCGAGGTCGTCGCGAACCGCGAGACCATCGCGGCGACCGTGCCGCCCGAGCTGCTCGCCCTCTACGAACGCCAGCGCGACCGCTACGGCGTGGGCGCGTCGTTGTTGCGCGGCGGCGTCTCGAGCGCCAGCGGCGTCGCCCTGACCGGCAGCGACCTCGCCGCCGTGCGCGCCGCGGCCGAGGACGACGTCGTGCTCTGCCCCGACAGCAACGCGATCCTCGTGCGGACCTACGAGTCGGGCATCTGAGGCCCGTCGACGACGGGCCCGCCTCCCGGTGCCACAGGTGCCGTCGCACCGGTAGGCTCGGTCTCGCGGATGGGTCGACAAGACGGTCGCGTCGGCGGGTGCGAACCCGCCGCCGAGGAACGTCCGGGCTCCACAGAGCAGGGCGGTGGGTAACACCCACCCGGGGCAACCCGCGAGAAAGTGCAACAGAGAGCAGACCGCCACGGGTCGCACCTCCGGGTGCGACACGGGGTAAGGGTGAAACGGCGGTGTAAGAGACCACCAGCGGCTCGGGTGACCGGCCGGCTATGTAAACCTCGCCCGGAGCAAGGTCAAAGAGGGGACGTCGAGGCTGCTCGCCGAGTCCCCGGGTAGACCGCTAGAGGGCTGCGGCAACGTAGTCCCGAGAGAGATGGCCGTCCAGGGTGCTTCGGCACCGGGACAGAACCCGGCGTACCAGTCGGCCCATCCGTCTCACGCGAGAGGGCCCAGGGTCAGGAGGCGCGCCTCCTGACCCTGGGCCCTCTCGCGTCGGCCGCGACCCGCCTCAGAACGCCGGGTTCGAGTCGGCGGCCAGAGCGGCCGCACCCATGATGCCGGCGTTGTTGCGCAGCTTCGCGGGGACGATCTCGGCCCGCAGGTCGAGCAGCGGCAAGAATTCGTCGTGGTGCTTCGAGACGCCCCCGCCGACGATGATCAGGCGCGGGTAGAGCAGGGCCTCGAGGTGCGAGTAGTACTTCTGCAGACGCTTGGCCCAGTGCTTCCAGCTGAGGTCGTCGCGCTCCTTCGCGGCGAAGGAGGCCTTGGTCTCGTAGTCCTTGCCGCCGATCTCGAGGTGACCGAGCTCGGCGTTGACGATGAGCACGCCGTCGTTGATCAGCGCGGTGCCGATGCCCGTGCCCAGGGTCGTCATGACGACGAGGCCCTTGACGTCCTTGGCGGCGCCGAAGCGCGTCTCGGCGTAGCCGGCGGCGTCGGCGTCGTTGACGAAGTGGATGTTCCGGCCGAGGGTGGTCTCGAAGAGCTTCTCGGCCTCGAAGCCGATCCACTTCTTCGACACGTTGGCGGCCGACAGGGTCTTGCCGTCCATGATCGCCGCGGGGAAGCACACGCCGACCGGCAGCGAGGCGTCGTCGAGGCCGAGCTCGTCGACGATCTGCTTGACGACCGCGACGATGGCGTCGGGCTCGCCGCCCTCGGGCGTGCTCTTCTTGATGCGGTCCGAGAGGAGTTCGCCGCTCTCGAGGTCGACGATCGCCCCCTTGATGCCGGTGCCGCCGATGTCGATTCCCACTGCGGTGCGTGCCATGGGGGGTCCTTTCTCAGGAGAGCGTGAGGATGTCGGCACCGCGTTCGGTGACGACCAGGGTGTGTTCGAACTGGGCCGTGAGGCTCTTGTCGCGGGTGGTGACGGTCCAGTCGTCGTCCCAGACGTCGGCGTCGATGCCGCCGAGGGTGAGCATGGGCTCGATGGTGAACACCATGCCGACCTCGATGACGTCGTCGTACTGCGGGGCGTCGTAGTGGGGGATGATCAGACCGGAGTGGAACGCCCGGCCGACGCCGTGGCCGGTGTAGTCGCGCACGACGCCCAGGCCGAAGCGCTTGGCGTACGACTCGATCGCGCGACCGATCACGTTGACCTGGCGCCCCGGGGCGACGGCCTTGATGCCCCGCCGTAGGGCCTCGCGGGTGCGTTCGACCAGGTCGACGGTCTCGGGCGACCCCTCGCCGACGACGAAGGTGCGGTTGAGGTCGCCGTGCACGCCGTTCTTGAAGGCGGTGATGTCGACGTTGATCAGGTCGCCGTCGGCCAGGACGGTGTCGTCGGGGATGCCGTGGCAGATCACCTCGTTCAGCGACGTGCAGACCGACTTGGGGTACCCGCGGTAGCCCAGGGTCGACGGGTACGCGCCGTGGCCCACGACGAACTCGTGCGCGACGCGGTCGAGCTCGTCGGTGGTGACCCCGGGGCGGAGGGCCGCCTCGACGGCGTCGATCGCCTGCGACGCGATGCGGCCGCTCTCGCGGATCAGCTCGACGGTCTCGGCGTCGTAGACGTCGCCGCCGGTGTACTCGGCCGGTGCGGCCTTGCCGACGTACTCGGGTCGGGCGATCGACGGGGGGACCGGACGCTGCGCTGAGATCCGGCCCGGGGTCAAGAATCCGTGGGAGTCCCGGGGCATACGATCAAGCTTAGGGGGAGCGCGACGGGCTCGCGTTCTCGACAGCCGCACCGAGAGGACGACACCATGGCCGAGTTCTGGTTCAACACGAAGACCCACGAGGTCGAAGAGGGCAAGGTCTCGCCGGCCGTCGACCGCGCCGGGCCGTACGCCACGCGCGACGAGGCCGCCCACGCGATCGAGACGATCAAGGCACGAAACGCCGCCCTCGACGCCGAGGAGGCCGCCGACGACTGATCGGCGGAGCGTCCCGTCGGCGGTTCGCCGACGGGACCCCGGGGGCGTCAGACCGTCGTCGGCCGGTACGTGATGGGCAGGCGGCGGTCGCGACCGAAGGCCATGCCCGAGATCTTCGGGCCGATCGCCCCTTGGCGCCGCTTCCACTCGGACCGGTCGACCAGCTTCGTGATCTCGGCCACCGTGTCGGCGTCGTAGCCGAGCGCGACGACGTCGGCCGCCCCGAGCGCGTTCGTCACGTAGCCCTCGAGGATGCCGTCGAGCACCTCGTACGGCGGCAGCGAGTCCTCGTCCTTCTGGTCGGGGCGCAGTTCGGCCGACGGGGGCTTGGTGATCGAGTTCTCCGGGATCGGGGCGGTCTCGCCGATGGATTCGGCGTAGGCGTTGCGCCACCGGGCGAGCTCCCAGACCATCGTCTTCGGGACGTCCTTGATCGGGGCGAACCCGCCGACCGAGTCGCCGTAGATCGTCGAGTAGCCCACGGCCAGCTCGGTCTTGTTGCCGGTGGTCAGCACGAGGTGGCCGTGCAGGTTCGACAAGCCCATCAGCACGAGCGCCCGGGCGCGGGCCTGGACGTTCTCGGCGGCGAGGCCCGTGAGGTGCAACTGCTCCTCGAACGGCGCGACGAGGTCGGCGATCGGCTCGGTCGAGTAGCGCACGCCGATCCGCTCGGCGACGTCGTCGGCGTCACTGCGGCTGTGCTCGCTCGACCACTGACTGGGCATCGAGACGCCGTGGACGGCGTCGGGCCCGATGGCGTCGGCGGCGATCGCCGCGCACACGGCCGAGTCGATGCCACCCGAAAGGCCGAGGATCACGCTGCGGAACCCGTTCTTCCGCACGTAGTCGCGGGTGCCGAGCACCAGGGCGTTCCAGAGCTGCTGCCGGTCGTCGGGCAGTTCGGCGACGTCGCGTCCGACCGCGGACGAGGAGGCGCGGCCCGCGTCGGATCCGGAGCCCCCGTCGCCGGTCGCCTCGGTCGCCGCCTCGAGCTCGACGCGGCGGATGCCCTCGGGCAGCTCGGTGTCGGTGGCCGCCTCGGGCTCGAGGTCGACGACGAGCAGGTGCTCCTCGAACTGCGGGGCCCGGGCGAGGATCGTCCCGCTGCCGTCGACGACGACGCTGTCGCCGTCGAAGACCAGGTCGTCCTGCCCGCCGACGATGTTGACGTAGGCCACCAGGGTGTCGTTCTCGACGGCCCGGCGGGTCACGAGCGGCAGGCGCACCTCGTCCTTGTCGCGGACGAACGGGCTGGCGTTGATCACGACGAGCAGGCCGGCGTCGGCGTGTAGGACGCGTTCGACCGGGCCCCCGTCACGCCAGAGGTCCTCGCAGACGACGAGGGCGACGTCGACGCCCGCCACCCGGACGACCAGCAGTTCGTCGCCGGGGATGAACACGCGGTACTCGTCGAAGACCGAGTAGTTCGGCAGGTGGTACTTGGCGGTGGTCGTGACGACACGCCCGCCCTGCAGGACGCTCGCACAGTTCTGCGCGATGGCCGTCGGGGCGTTGCTCGTGCCGAGCAGCCGGGGCTCGAAGGGGCCGTCGGCGTGGCCGACGACGACGGGCAGGTCTCCGAGCCCTTCGGCCTCGAGGGTCTCGGCGAGCACCTCGACGGCGTGCCGACTGGCCTGCAGGAAGCTCGGCCTGCTGGCGAGGTCCTCGATCGGGTAGCCCGTGACGCTCATCTCGCCGGCGGCGAGCAGGTCGGCGCCCGAGGCGTGGGCTCGACGGGCCGCCTCGACGATCTGGGCGGAGTTGCCGGCGAGGTCGCCGACGACGGGGTTGGTCTGCGCGAGCGCCAAGCGGAGTCGGGGCATGTCCACTACCGTAGTGGCGGAGCAGAAAGGCCGTGGCATGGACAAACAGAGGGACTTCGTCCTCCGCACGATCGAAGAGCGCGGCATCAAGTTCATCCGCCTCTGGTTCACCGACGTGATCGGCACGCTGAAGTCCGTCGCCATCGCCCCGGCCGAGGTCGAGGGGGCCTTCGCCGAGGGCATCGGCTTCGACGGCTCGGCCATCGAGGGCCTCACCCGGTCGTACGAGGCCGACGTGCTCGCCCAGCCCGACCCGACCACCTTCCAGATCCTGCCCTGGCGCGGCGAGGTCGATCCGACCGCCCGCATGTTCTGCGACATCACGACGCCCGACGGTCAGCCCGCCGTGGCCGACCCCCGCAACGTGTTGAAGCGCACCCTGGCCCGGGCCGGTGAGCGGGGCTTCACGTTCTACACGCACCCCGAGGTCGAGTTCTACCTGCTGAAGAGCGCCCAGCTCGGGGCCGACGGCCCCCAGCCGGTCGACTCCGCCGGCTACTTCGACAACGTGCCCGGCGGCACCGCCCACGACTTCCGCCGACGCTCGGTGCGCATGCTCGAAGACCTCGGCATCTCGGTCGAGTTCAGCCACCACGAGGCGGGTCCCGGCCAGAACGAGATCGACCTGCGCTACGCCGACGCCCTGACCACGGCCGACAACATCATGACCTTCCGCACGGTCATCAAAGAGGTGGCCATCGAGCAGGGCGTCTTCGCCTCGTTCATGCCGAAGCCGTTCAGCCAGCACCCCGGCTCGGGCATGCACACGCACATGTCCCTGTTCGAGGGCGACTCCAACGCCTTCTACGAGGCCGGCGCCGAGTACCAGCTCTCGACCATCGGCCGTCAGTTCATCGCCGGCCTGCTCAAGCACGCTCCCGAGATCACCGCGGTGACCAACCAGTTCGTCAACAGCTACAAGCGACTCTGGGGCGGCGACGAGGCACCGAGCTTCGTCACGTGGGGCCACAACAACCGTTCCGCCCTCGTGCGAGTCCCCCTCTACAAGCCGAACAAGGGCAACTCGAGCCGTGTCGAGTACCGCGCGATCGATTCGGCCGCCAACCCCTACCTGGCCTTCTCGCTCATGCTCGCGGCGGGCCTCAAGGGCATCGAAGAGGGCTACGAGCTGCCGGCCGAGGCCGAGGACAACGTCTGGGGCCTGAGCGACGCCGAGCGTCGTGCCCTGGGGTACCGGCAGCTGCCGGCCAGCCTCGACCACGCCCTCTCGATCATGGAGAACAGCGAGCTCGTGGCCGAGACGCTGGGGGAGCAGGTCTTCAACTACGTCCTGCTCAACAAGCGTCAAGAGTGGAAAGAGTACCGGGCCCAGGTCACGCCGTTCGAGCTGCGCTCGAACCTCGAGATCCTCTGACCGCCGGCCGTCCCATCCCCATGCCCCGATCCGCGACCGGTCTCTCCGAGCTGGCGCGGTTGGGCTTCGACGACCTCGGCGGCGGCCGTGACCGGCTCGATCGCCTGGTCTCCGAGGTGCCCGGCATCCGCGACCTCGTCCCGTGGTTCGCCACGGTCGCCGACCCGGACGCGGCCCTGCGCCACCTCGAGAGATCGGTGGAGCGAGACCGGGCCGGCGTGGTCGGGCTGCTCGACGGCGGGGCCGGTCCGCGCCTCCTGAGGGTCCTGGGCGCGTCCGAGGGCCTCGCCGACTTCGTCGCGCGCCGACCGGCCGAGGCGGCGGTGCTGCTCGACCCGCTCGACGCACCGCCGTCCGCCGAGGCCTACCGGCTCGACGTCCGACGGGCCGCCGAGGGGGCGACCGGCGACGAGGCCCGGGTCGCCCTGCGCGTCCGGTACCGGCGGCACCTGCTCCGGCTGGCCGCGTACGACCTCGAGGCCGACGACCCCGTCGAGGTGTTGCCCCGGGTGGCCGCCGCCCTGGCCGACCTCGCCGGCGCCGCCCTCGACGCGGCCGTCGACGTCGCCCGGCGCGAGGTCCCGTTCCCCGCCGCGGACGTCGAGCGCACCCGGCTCGCCGTGATCGGCATGGGCAAGGCGGGGGCCCGTGAACTGAACTACCTGAGCGACGTCGACGTCGTGTACGTGGCCGAGGGGGTCGACGGGCTCGAGAACGGTCGGGCCGTCGAGATCGGCAGCCGGCTCGCGATGCACGCCGCCCGGGCGATCTCGGACCTCGCGGTCGAGCCCGACCTGTGGGAGGTCGACGCGAACCTGCGTCCCGAGGGCAAGGACGGAGCGCTCGTCCGCACCCTCGAGTCGCACGTCGCCTACTACGAGCGCTGGGCGAAGGGGTGGGAGTTCCAGGCCCTCCTCAAGGCGAGGCCGCTGGCCGGCGACGTCGAGCTCGGCGAACGGTACGTCGCGGCCGTGGCACCCTTCGTCTGGTCCGCCGCGGCCCGTGAGAACTTCGTCGAGTCGGTGCAGGCCATGCGCGAACGCGTCACGGCCCTCATCCCGGCCGACGAGGTCGATCGGCAGCTCAAGCTCGGGCCGGGCGGACTGCGCGACATCGAGTTCACGATCCAACTCCTGCAGCTGGTGCACGGCCAGGCCGACGATCGCGTGCACCAGCGGTCCACGCTCGACGCGCTCGAGGCCCTGGCCGCCCGCGGCTACGTGGGTCGCGCCGAGGCGGCCGAGTTCGACCGCGACTACCGCGTGCTCCGGCTGCTCGAGCACCGCATCCAGCTCACGCGCCTGCGCCGGACCCACCTCATGCCGACCGACGAGAACGCCCTGCGGGTGCTGGCGCGCGGCACCGGCCTCGCGTCCGGCGCGACCCAGCTCGTCGACCTGTGGCAGGGCGTGAAGCGGCGGGTGCGGACGCTCCACGTCCGGCTGTTCTACCGCCCGCTCCTCTCGGCGGTGGCCGCCCGCCCCGAAGAGGACCTCGCCCTCAGCTCCGACCAGGCCACCGCCCGGCTCGCAGCGATCGGCTTCGCCGACCCCAAGGGCGCGCTGGGCCACATCGCGGCGTTGACCGCCGGCGTCTCCCGACGGGCGAACATCCAGCGACACCTGCTGCCCGCCATGCTGCAGTGGTTCGCGGACGGCACCGACCCCGACCTCGGCCTGCTGGCGTTCCGTCGGCTGAGCGACGGACTGGGTGAGTCGTACTGGTTCCTGCGCATGCTGCGCGACTCGTCGGGGGCCGCCCACCGCCTCACGACGGTCCTGTCGTCGTCGACCTTCGCGGCCGACCTGCTCGACCGCATCCCCGAGGCGGCGGCCTGGCTCGAGAACGACGCCGAGCTCCGCGCCCGGCCCCTCGAGAGCCTGCTCGACGAGACGACGGCGACGCTCGCCCGTCACCGGTCGCCCGACGCGGCGGCGACCGTGCTCCGGCAGGCCCGCCGCCGCGAGATCCTCCGTCTCGCGATCGGTGGCATCCTCGGCATCCTCGACATCGACGCGCTCGCCCGCGGCCTCACGGCGGTGACCACCGCGTCGGTGACCGGAGCCCTGGCCCTGGCCCGGCGCGCGGCGGGCGACCTCGAGTTCGGCGTCGTCGCCATGGGGCGCTACGGCGGGGGCGAGCTCGGTTTCGGCTCGGACGCGGACGTCCTCTACGTCTACCGGGCGCGCGAGGGGGACGAGACCGCGCACCGCCGGGCCCTCGCCGTCGCCGCCGAGATGAGCCGGCTCACCTCGGACGCCCTCGTGCCGTTCGACCTCGACACCGGACTGCGTCCCGAGGGGAAGAACGGGCCGGTGGTCCGGTCCCTGGCGTCGTACCGCGTCTACTACGCGCGGTGGTCGCTCACCTGGGAGGCCCAGTCCCTCTTGCGGGCACGACCCGTGGCCGGCGACCCCGCACTCCTCGACGACTTCATGGCGGTCGCCGACTCGGTCCGCTACCCGACCGACCTGACCGAGCAACAAGTGCGCGAGGTCAAGCGCATCAAGGCCCGGGTCGAGTCCGAGCGGCTGCCGAAGGGGGCCGAGCCCTCGAGGCACCTGAAGCTCGGGCGCGGGTCGCTCAGCGACGTCGAGTGGTTCGTCCAACTGCTGCAGTTGCAGCACGCGGTCCGCGTGCCCGGCCTGCGGACGCCGTCCACGCTGGACGCGCTGGCGGCGGCCCGTGACGCGGGCCTCGTCTCGTCGGACGACGCCCAGCGCCTGCACGACGCCTGGATCATGGCCTCGAGGGCTCGTTCCGCCGTCACCCTCTGGACCTCGCGCACGCAGGACGTGCTGCCCCGTGACCGGCGCCAGCTCGAAGGGGTGGCCCGGTTGATGGAGTACCCGCCGGGTTCCGCCACCTCGCTGGAAGAGGACTACCTCGCCGCGACCCGGAGGTCCAGGGCGGTCTTCGAGCGGGAGTTCTACGGCGTGGAGGAGACCCCCGAACCCCTCGGCTGACCTGGTCGGCCGGGCGCGACACGCCCGGGATGCGATCTCGGCCCGTTCTCGCCCCGGGGTACTCCGGCCCGTCGCGGCCGTACCCCGAACGAGTCGCTCGTACCCCGGGTCAGATGTCCGGGTCGTTTCGGGCAGATGACCCGCCTGCGGGGGCCACGCGCGGCCCTCGCGGTCCGTCACCTCGGTTGCCCATCGGGCAACGACATGTCGGACCCGGCCGGGGAGGCGTCTGAGCGGGACTTTTGTCGACGAGGCGACAAGGGGTCCCCGGTGCCCGCGCCACTCGTGTCGTCGACGCGGCCTGCCCGTCGGTCGAGGTCGACCGTGTCGGCACTTCGGCCGACAGCAGCTCGACGGACCCGGTGTACCCCGGTCGGCCCGGTCGGGGCCCCACGCTCGGGGGGTGGTTGTGGGCACCCCGTCGGTGACTGAGAATTCCCACAACCCGATAGACCAGTTCCCCAGCGTTGCGGAAGCCGATCCCTTTCTCACACCCCAGGTGGCCATCGTGTTGACCTTCATCCTGCAACTCCGCTCCATGGCGGGCGGATACCCCGAGATCTATCTCTTCGCCGCCTACAGCGCCCTCATCTGGGTGCTGTGGATCGTCAAGGTCCTGCTCTCGCGTCGCTACCGTCCCTTCACCGGCGAGTTCCGGGGCACCACCAGCGTCGTCGTGCCCGTGGTCGACGAACCCCTCGACCTGTTCCGCGACGTCATCGGCCGCATGGTCGAGCAGCGTCCGGGCGAGATCATCGTCGTCATCAACGGCAAGCCCAACCCCGAGCTGGCCGCGGTGTGCGACGAGTTCGGTCCGCTCGTCCGGTGGGTGCACACGCCGATCCCGGGCAAGCGCAACGCCGTCATGATCGGCACCGAGCTGAGCCGGGGCGACATCACCGTCCTCGTCGACTCCGACACCGTCTGGACGCCGGGCACGCTGCCCGAGCTGCTGCGGCCCTTCGCCCAGGAGAACGTCGGCGGAGTCACGACCCGTCAGCGCATCCTCGAGCCCGAGCGCAGCTGGATCACCCGGTGGGCCGACTGGCTCGAGAACTCGCGGGCCCTCTACTCGATGCCGGCCCAGAGCGTGCTCGGCCAGATCGGGTGCCTGCCCGGTCGCACCATCGCCTTCCGGCGCGAGATCCTCGTCCGGGTCATGGACAAGTTCATGACCGAGAAGTTCATGGGCGTCTTCCTCGAGGTCAGCGACGACCGCACCCTGACGAACCTCACGCTGAAGGAGGGCTACCGCACCGTCTACCAGCACACGAGCCTCGTCTACACGGACGCGCCGTTGCAGGTCAAGAAGCTCTACAAGCAGCAGCTCCGCTGGGCTCGCGGCAGTCAGTACAACACCCTGCGCATGATGCCGTGGATGGTGGGGCACGCCCCCCTGCTGGCGTTCTTCTTCGCCATGGACATCGTGCTGCCGTTCATGCTGATGGGCGTCATCGGGGGCTGGATCTACCGCGGCATCACCGGCCAGGGCGTCAACCTCTACCGGGGCATCCTCGAGGAGTACGGCGTCCAGACCGGCCTCATCAGCATCGTCGTCCTGATGGTGATCTCGTCGGTGCTCAGCATGGCGATCCGCCAGATGCGCCACCTCGCCGAGAAGCCGTCCGACTTCTTCCGCCTGCCGGTGTTCATCATCGTGTCGACGTTCTTCCTCATGCCCATCCGGGTCGTCGGCTTCTTCCGCATGGGCCACGCCAGCGGCTGGGGCACCCGGGCCGGCGCCTACGCAGGAGGCGCGGCGAACGACGAGATGCAGGGCGCGCTGGACGAGGTGGCCGACGAGGCCCCGATCGACGCCCTCGAGCGGCAGTTCCGCGACGGCGTCGACCCCGGCGTCGACACCCTCTTCGACTTCGGCTCCGCGGCGGACGACACCGACGAGCACGGTGCCGTCCTGGTCAAGAGCCGCAAGGCCGCACTGGCCGCCGAGGCCGAGGCCGAGGAGGCTGACGCGGCCGCCCCGACGCCGATCGCCGCCCGGTCGACCGTCACCGCGCCTCCTCGACGCCGCCTCAACCCCAAAGCCGGATTCCCGTACCTGATCGGCGCCGCCATCATCGCCCTGGAGGTCTTCTTCATTGTCTGACTCGACCCAGGACTTCGTCACCCCCGTCCACATGCAGTCCGGCGCCTGGTGGGCGACCTCACACGGCAACGCCCGGCGCACGGCGCTCGGTGCCACCGCCGTGGTCGTCCTGCTCGCCATGATCTCGTGGTTGATCTGGATCTCACCCTCCGACAACGTGGTCCGCAGCGCCGTGACCGAGGTCACGGGCGTCGACCCGTCGATCAACGTCTCGTCGCTCAAGGCCGACCGCTCGGCCCTCCTCGACCAACTGGTCTCGGCCAAGGAGCAGCTCGCCGAGAGCAAGGCCGCCCTGGCCGACGTGCAACAGCAGGCCTGGACCTCCGAGGGTCAGCTGACCGCGGCCCAGGCGAAGCTCGCCTCGGCCGAGTCCGCGCTGGCCCAGGCCCGGTCGGCCGTCGACTCGGGCAGTGGTGGGGCCGGGAGCGGCACGGGCGGCGGCACGGGCTCCGGTGCCGGGGGGACGGCGTCCGGCGCCCGCGGCGACGGCACCTCGACCGGGGGCGCCGGGGGAGGCAACGGCGCCGGCACCGGCGCTGGCACCGGCACCGGCTCGGGAGGCGGTGGCTCGAGCGACGGGGGCACGATCGGCCCCGTCCCGGTCCAGACCCCGTCCCTGGCCTCGATCATCGATCCGGAGTCGCGCTACTTCGGTCTCTTCACCGACCAGGCACCGTTCAACTGGGCGACCTACGACGCCCAGGAGGCGGCGGTCGGGTCCGAGGCCAACATGGTCGGCTACTTCCAGGGCTTCGACCAGGACTTCCGCGCCGACGCCGTGCGGTCGTCGTGGTCGCGCGGCAAGCTGCCCGTGCTGACCTGGGAGTCGCAGCCGATCAAGGCGGGCAACAACGAGCCCGAGCAGCCCGACTACAGCCTGTCGAAGATCGTCGACGGCAGCTTCGACGAGTACCTGACCACCTACGCCGACGACATCGTGGCGAACGGCATGCCGCTCGCGCTCCGCTTCGACCACGAGATGAACGGCACCTGGTACCCGTGGAGCACGGACTACGGCAACAGCAAGGGCTCGGTCAACGGCAACGGGCCCACGGACTTCGTCGCGGCCTGGCAGCACGTGCACGACCTCTTCGAACGCCAGGGGGCGAACGAACTCGTCGCCTGGGTCTGGGCACCCACGCGCGTCGACCGCCTCGCGACCGGCAAGACCGGCGGCAGCGACCACACGTCGCAGGAGTTCCTGGCCACCCTCTACCCGGGTGCCGACTACGTCGACATCGTGGGCATGTCGGGCTACTACCGGCCGCCCTACGACGACAAGTCGAAGCCCACCTTCGCCAGCACGTTCGGGGCCACGCTCGCTCAGCTCCGGGCCGTGGCGCCGGGCAAGAACATCCTGCTCGCCGAGATCGGAGCCAGCGAGACGGGCGGGTCGTCCGATCCCACCTCGACCAGCGAGAAGGCCCAGTGGTTCAACTCGCTGTTCACCGCCCTCGCGGATCCGGCGAACGACGACATCATCGGCTTCTCGTACTTCGACCTGGTCGCGACGACCGTCGTCGACGGGGTCCGCTCCACGAACGACTGGCGCCTCACCTCGCGTTCGGACAGCCTCGCCGCCTTCACCGAGGGCATCACCCGCCGCGACATCGGCTTCGACCTGGAGCCCTCCCCGTGACGGCCTCCCACCCCACCCCACGCACCCCACGCACCTCCCTCATCCCCAGGAGCGCATCATGACGAACGACGCCACCACCCCCGAGTCCGTGACCCCCGAGTCCGCCGCCGGCACCGCGGTGAAGCCCCGAATCAGCGTCATCGGCACCGGGTACCTCGGGGCCACCCACGCCGCCGCCATGGCCGAGATGGGCTTCGACGTGATCGGGGTCGACACCGACCCCGCCAAGGTCGCCGCCCTGGCCGACGGCCGCGTGCCCTTCTTCGAGCCCGGCCTGCCCGAGCTCATCGTGAAGCACGTGACCTCGGGTCGCCTGAGCTTCACGACCGACCTCGCCGAGGCCGTGGCGCTGTCGGACGTGCACTTCGTCTGCGTCGGCACGCCGCAGCGACGGGGGAGCCACGCCGCGAACCTCTCGTACGTCGAGGAGGCCACCCGCAACGTGGCCGCGGCCCTCAGCCACGACGGCCTCATCGTCGGCAAGTCGACGGTGCCCGTCGGCACGGCGGCGCACCTGCGCGAGATCGTCGCGGGCGTCGTGCCGGCCGGCGTCACGGCCGACCTCGTCTGGAACCCCGAGTTCCTCCGCGAGGGGCACGCCGTCGAGGACACCCTGCGTCCCGACCGCATCGTCTTCGGGGGCACCGACGTCCGCACCGAGGCGCTCCTGCGCGAGGTCTACGCCCTGCCCATCGCCACGGGGACGCCGGTCATCTCGTGCGACCTGCCCACCGCCGAGCTCGTCAAGGTCAGCGCGAACGCCTTCCTGGCGACCAAGATCTCGTTCATCAACGCGATCAGCGAACTGTGCGAGGCGGCGGGTGCCAACGTGTCGACCCTGGCCGATGCGCTCGGCTTCGACGACCGCATCGGTCGGAAGTTCTTGAACGCGGGCCTCGGCTTCGGCGGCGGCTGCCTGCCCAAGGACATCAGGGCCCTGATGTTCCGGGCGAACGAGCTGTCGGCCCACCGAGTCGTCGGGCTCATGCAGCAGGTCGACGAGATCAACATGGCGCAGCGCCAACGGGTCATCGACCAGGCCATCGACGCCTGCGGCGGCTCGGTGCTCAACCGGCGCATCGCGGTGTTGGGCGCCGCGTTCAAGCCGCACACCGACGACGTGCGCGACTCGCCGGCGCTGAACGTGGCGGCCGCCCTGCACCTCCGGGGTGCCCAGGTGCTCGTGGTCGACCCCGAGGCGACGCAGACGGCCCAGCGCAGCTTCCCGACGCTGTCGTTCGCCGACTCCGCCGCCGAGGCCGTCACGGACGCCGACGCGGTGCTGTTGCTCACGGAGTGGCCCGAGTTCGTCGGGGCCGACGCGGCGGGGCTGGCCGAGCTCGCCGCGAACCCCGTGGTGATCGACGCACGGAACGTGCTCGACGCCGAGGTCTGGTCGGCCGCCGGGTGGGAGGTCCGCCCGCTGGGCGGCCGCCGCACCCCGGCCCAGCGCCGCGTGCTGGCGCCGACCGCCGTACCCGCCTGACCGGATCGTCGGGCACGGGCTGACGGGCCGCCTCCTGCGGGAGGCGGCCCGTCCTGCGTGCGCGACCCGCGCCTCCTGGTGGCCCGCAGTCCCGAGGAGGCGCGGGTCGCCTCACCGAGGACGCCCACCCGCGCACGCGAGAGGCCCGCACCCCCGGGGGGATGCGGGCCTCGCGGCGATCGTCGCCGGCTGGTCAGACGCCGAAGTACAGCTCGAACTCGAAGGGGTGGGGACGCTGCGCCATGGGCAGGATCTCCTTCTCGCGCTTGTACGCGATCCAGGTCTCGATGAGGTCCTCGGTGAAGACGTTGCCCTTGGTCAGGAACTCGTGGTCGGCCTCGAGCGCGTCGAGCGCACCGTCGAGCGACGCGGGCACCTGGGGGATGTTCTTCGCCTCTTCCGGGGGCAGCTCGTACAGGTCTTTGTCGACGGGCTCGTGCGGCTCGATGCGGTTCTGGATGCCGTCGAGGCCCGCCATCAGCTGTGCCGCGAACGCCAGGTAGGGGTTCGAGGCGGCGTCCGGCACGCGGAACTCGATGCGCTTGGCCTTGGGGTTGGTCCCCGTGATCGGGATGCGGATGGCCGCCGAGCGGTTGCCGGCCGAGTAGACCAGGTTGACGGGAGCCTCGAAGCCCGGGATCAGCCGGTGGTACGAGTTGATCGACGGGTTCGTGAAGGCGAGCACGGCGGGGGCGTGCTTGAGCAGGCCGCCGATGTACCACCGCGCGAGGTCGGAGAGCCCGCCGTAGCCGTTCTCGTCGTAGAACAGCGGCTTTCCGTCGTTCCAGAGCGACTGGTGCGTGTGCATGCCCGAGCCGTTGTCGCCGAAGAGCGGCTTGGGCATGAAGGTCGCGACCTTGCCCCACTGCTCGGCGGTGTTCTTGACGATGTACTTGAACTTCAGGATGTCGTCCGCGGCGTGGACCATCGTGTCGAACTTGTAGTTGATCTCCTGCTGGCCGCCGGTGCCCACCTCGTGGTGCGCGCGCTCGAGCTCGAGGCCCGAGTCGATCAGCTTGAGGCTGATGTCGTCGCGCAGGTCGGCGGTCTTGTCGACCGGGCTGACCGGGAAGTAGCCACCCTTGTACGCGGTCTTGTTGGCGAGGTTGCCGCCCTCTTCGACGCGGCCGGTGTTCCACGCGCCCTCTTCGCTGTCGACGCTGTAGAAGCTGGCGTTCTGCTTCACCTCGTAGCGGACGTCGTCGAAGATGTAGAACTCGGCCTCGGGTGCGAAGAACGCGGTGTCGGCGATGCCGGTCGAGGCCAGGTACTTCTCGGCCTTCTTGGCCACCTGGCGCGGGTCGCGGCTGTACAGCTCGCCGTTGCGCGGGTTGAAGATGTCGAAGACGAGGACGAGGGTGCGCTCGGCGCGGAACGGGTCGACGTACCCGGTCGTGACGTCGGGGATGAGCTGCATGTCGGACTCGTGGATGGACGCGAAGCCCCGGATGGAGGACCCGTCGAAGAGCTGTCCGACGGAGAAGAACTCCTCGTCGACCGTGGAGGCGGGGATGTTGAAGTGCTGCTGGACACCGGGCAGGTCGGTGAAGCGGATGTCAAGGAACTTGACGTCGGTGTCCTTGATGAACTTCAGCACCTCGGAAGAATCGGTGAACATCTAGATGTCTCTCCAATGAGCTGGGAACGGATCGGATGCGGGACGCAGCCTCCGTCGAGGCTACGGAGGGGCCGTTTCGCTGCGGTGTCCCTCATGTTTCGGGCATGTTACGGCTCGGCCCCTCGGTAGGCTCGGGGCATGCCCGATCGCACCGCGCCTCCTTCTCGCCCCTCCGTCGGCGGACCCGACGACGGGGCCCAGCGGTGGCCCGGTGACCGTCTGGGCCTGCCCGAGAAGGGCCCGCGGTCGGTGGCACGGCTCGGGCGGCGCGTCGCCGGACTGGCCGTCGACTGGGGGGTCGCCTACGCCCTCGCCGCCCTCTTCTTCGGCGGCGAGGGGCTCGCGATCACGGGCGTCTTCCTGCTGATGCAGCTGGTGTTCCTCGTGCTGTTCGGCGGGTCGCTCGGGCACCTCGCCGTGGGCCTGCGGCTCGTGCCGATGGCGGGCGGCCGGATCGGCGTCCGGCGGCCCGTGGTGCGGTCGGTCCTGCTCGTCCTGGTCATCCCGGCCGTCGTGTGGGACCTCGACCAGCGGGGCCTGCACGACCGCGTCGCGGGCACGATCCTCGTCCGGGTCTGACCCGCCCGGCCGGACGGCGGACGACGACGGCGCCCCTCCGACCAGGAGGGGCGCCGTCGTCACGTCACGTCGGTCGGCTGCGTCAGCGCGGTCGACCGGACCGCACCTTGAACGGGTCGACGCCCTTCGGGATCGGCAGGCCGTTCTGCCCGAGCGACTGGAGGCGGTTGCTGATCGCCAGCACCTCGTTGCGGTTGATCGACGACTTCAGCTTGTTCATGCGGCCCGCGAGCTTGTGGAGTGGCACGGCGTCGGCGTCGGGGCCGACGTTCAGCACGTGGACGGGGACGTTCGGCAGGATGCGCGCGATCTTGCGGCGCTCCTCGTCGACGAGGCGACGGGTCTGACCCGTGCCCCCCTCGGCGATCAGCACGACGCCCGGCCTGCCGACCGCGCGGTAGACGGCGGACTGGCTGCGGCCCTGGACGGCGACGGGCATCTCGGCGGCCCGCCAGGCACGACGGAGGCCGCTCTTCATCACGGCGCCGACCGCACCGGGCTGACCCTCGATCTGGGAGTAGGCGGCGCGCTCGGCCCTGCGGCCCAGGACGATCAACAGCAGCAGGAACCCGAGCATCACGCCGACGACGATGTACAGCACGAGGGCGAGCACGTTGCCGTCCGTGAGCAGGAGGGCCGCGGCCACGCCGAGCAACACCGGCACGAAGAACGCCAGCAGCATCATCGGCAGCGCCGTCTTGTCGACGCGGCGGGTCATCTGGAAGACCTGCCACATCTGCTTGAGACGGCCGGGTTCCTTCGGCGGTTTCGGGGACGTGTTCTCGGGGGACGTGCGTCGAGCCATGTGGACCAGGATACGGGGTCGGGCGCGCCGACGGGTCCTCCCCAGCGGACCCGGGGTGCCGTCGGTCGACAGGGGCCGGGACGGCGGCCCTCCTGCCGACCCCGGTCGACCAGCATCGGCCCATGACGAACGGATCGGTCGGTCCCTACCGCGTGCTCTCACGCCGTCTCGACGGCGACGTCGAACGGCTCGAGGCCGAGGCGCCCGACGGGCGTCGCGTCGTGCTCAGGAGGCGCGGGTCACGCCCCGCAACAAGGCCCGCCGTCGCCGAGGCGGTCGCCTTCGCCCACGCGGACCACCCGCACGTCGCGAGCCTCGTCGACGTCATGACGGGCCCGACGGGTGAGCTCGTGCTGGCCTTCGACGACGTCGGAGGCGATCCGCTGCCGTCGTGGCTGGCCGCGCGGGGACGCCCGGAACCCGGAGAAGTGGTCACGCTCGTCGTCCCGGTGCTGGCCGCCGTCCAGCACCTGGCCCGTCGAGGCGTGGCCCTCTCGGCCCTCGGCGTCGACGACGTGGAGGTCGACGCACGAGGGGCACCGGTCGTCGTCGGGCTGTCCGTCGCGGCGACGGTCGGCCCGGACGTAGTCGGCCCGGACGCAGTCGGGCCGGACGCCGAGGGTGCGTCGTTGTCCGTCGCGGCCGAGTTCGCCCGGTCGATGGTCGGACGGGCGACGGCGCCCGGCGGCGGGCCTCCTCCGGCATCCCTCGACGCGACGAGCTTCGAGTCGCTGGTCGAGTCGGTCTTCGACCTCGGCGAGGCCGTTCCGCTCTCGAGCGTCCACGTCTCGGACGACGGCGCCCCGACGGGTCACGCCGAGGTCGCGACGACGGACGAGCCGACCGCGCCGGCCTGGTGGGCCCTGCTGCCCGAGTCCGAGGTCGTCGCGAGGGTCGTCGCCTGGCTGCCGAGCCTGCGTCCTCGGGGCGTGCTCGCCGGGCTCCGACTCGTCAGGCCCCGCTACCGGGTGCTCGGAGCCGGCACCCTGCTCGTGGGCGCGGCGGCCCTCGTGCTCGGCACGTCGGTGACGGGTGACGTCGACCGGGCCGGCACCGTCTCTCCCGGTTCCACCGCCGAGACGGCCCCGGCGTCGAGCGACGAGGGACCCGCCACCGAGGCACCGCGGAATGACGCCTCGACGGCGGCCGGGGCTGCCGGCCAGGAGCGACTCCGCACCACGGGCGAGGCGGGCGAGGCGGATCAAGCGGACGAGGCGACCGTTCTCGGCGGGGACGCCGGTGCGGCTGCCACGATCCTCCTCGGGGCGAGGCTCGGCTGCCTGCGAGAGGCCACGCCGGACTGCCTCGCGGCGGTCGACCAGGCCGGTTCGCCGCTGGCCCTCCGCGACGCGGCGGTCCTCGCCGACCCGTCACTCGCCGGCGAGCTGGCCTTCCCCGTCGAGTTGACGGGCGAGTCCTCGACGGCGGGTGGCACGGTCCTCCTGGGGGCCCGGGGCCCCGACGGCGAACCGGCCTCGGTCCTCGTGATGAGGACCGAGGCCGGTTGGCGGCTTCGCGACGTGTTCGTCGACGGGTGAGGCGCCGGGCACCTCACCCGTCGATCGTCAGATGCCGAGCTTCGAGGCGAAGTCCCCGCCTTCGAGGCGGTCCTTGACCGCGACCAGGAAGCGCGCGGCGTCGGCTCCGTCGACGATGCGGTGGTCGTACGACAGGGCCAGGTAGACCATGGAGCGGATGGCGATGGACTCGGACCCGTCCGCCTTGATCACGACGGGACGCTTCACGACGATGCCGGTGCCGAGGATCGCCACCTGCGGCAGGAAGACCACCGGGGTGTCGAACAGGGCCCCACGCGAGCCCGTGTTCGTGACGGTGAAGGTGCCACCGGCCAACTCGTCGGGCTTGAGCTTGTTGTCGCGCGTGCGCTGGGCCAGGTCGGCGATCTGTCCGGCGATGCCCGCCAGGTCGAGGTCGGAGGCGTTCTTCAGGACCGGCGTCAGGAGGCCCCGCTCGGTGTCGACCGCCATGGCCACGTGCTCGTGGTCGGGGTAGACGATCGAGTCACCGTCGACCGTGGCGTTCAGCTTCGGGTGGGCCTTGAGGGCCTCGGCGGCGGCCAGGGTGAAGAACGGCAGGAACGACAGCTTGTTGCCGGTCTTCTCGAGGAACGCACCCTTGTGCGCGTCGCGGAAGGCCGCGACCTTGGTGACGTCGACCTCGACCACGCTGGTGAGCTGGGCCATGGCCTGCATCGACTGGACGGCGCGCTCGGCGACGACCTTGCGCAGCCGCGACATCGGGACGGTCGTGCCACGGAGCGGCGAGACCTCGACGGGTGCCGGGCCGGTCGACCCGGACTCCGACGTGGCCGCCGACGAGGCGGCCTCGGCAGCGGCGAGGACGTCCTCCTTGCGGATGCGGCCACCCACCCCGCTTCCCGTGAGGGTGGAGATGTCGACGCCCTTCTCGTTCGCGAGCTTGCGGACGAGGGGGGTCACGTAGCCGACCGGCGCACCACTGCTCGGCGCCGGGGCGGCCGGTGCCGGGGTCGCCGACTCCGACGAACCGGTGGCGGGCGACGGGGTCGGAGCCGACGGGGCGGGCTGCTCGCTGCTCGGCTGCGACGCCTCGGGCTGGGCGGCGGCGGGCTGCTGTCCGGCGTCGTCCTGCTTCGCGGCCGGAGCCGGGTCGACCGCAGGGGCGGGCTCGGGAGCACTCGCGGCGGAGTCCTCTCCGGGGGCGGGAGCCGCGGACGAGGGGACCTCGGGCTCCTCGGCCTCCGCCTCGGCCGGCGCCTCGGGGGCCTGCTCGGGCTCGGACGCGGCTTCGGGCTCGTCGGCGGGCGCCTCGGCTGCGCTGCCGTCTCCGATGCGGACGAGCGCCGTGCCGACCTCGACGGTCTCGTCCTCGGCGACGAGGATCTCCTCGATCACGCCCGCGACGGGGGAAGGGATCTCGGTGTCGACCTTGTCGGTCGAGACCTCGAGCAGCGGCTCGTCGACCTCGACGCGGTCACCGACGTTCTTCAACCAGCGGGTGACCGTACCCTCGGTGACACTCTCACCGAGTGCCGGGAGGTTGACGGATTCGCTCATCTGTGGGGCTCCTTTGACGACATTGTGTGTCTGTGGTTGCTGTGGTGGTGGTGCGGGCCCCTGCCGGGCAGGAGCGGGTGGTGCGGGTGGGTCACATCGCGTGGAGGGGCTTGCCGGCCAGGGCCAGCATGGCTTCTCCGAGCGCTTCGTTCTGGGTCGGGTGCGCGTGGATCAGGGGAGCGACGTCCTCGGGGTAGGCCTCCCAGTTGACGGCGAGCTGTGCCTCGCCGATCAGCTCGCCGACGCGGGCTCCGATCATGTGCACCCCGACGACCGGACCGTCGACGACGCGGACGACCTTGACCGAACCGCTCGTGCCGATGATGTGGCTCTTGCCGTTGCCGGCGAGGTTGTAGTCGTAGCTCGTGACCTTGTCGGCCCCGTACTGGTCGGCCGCCTTGACCTCGGTGAGGCCGACCGACGCGACCTCGGGGTCGGAGTAGGTGACCTTGGGGATGTTGACGTCCGAGATCACCTGCGGCTTGAGGCCGGCGATCTCCTCGGCCACGAAGATGCCGTGCTGGAAGCTGCGGTGGGCGAGCTGCAGACCGGGGACGATGTCGCCCAGGGCGTAGACGCCGGGCACGTTCGTGGCCAGGCGCTCGTTGGTCAGGACGAATCCGCGGTCCATCGCCACGCCGACCTCTTCGTAGCCGAGACCGGCCGTCGAGGGGCCGCGACCGACGGCGACCAGCATGAGGTCGGCGTCGAAGGTCTTGCCGTCCTCGAGGGTCACGACGACCCCGTCGTCGTTCTGCTCGACGCCCTGGAAGCGCACGCCGAGCGAGAAGGCGATGCCGCGCTTGCGGAAGGCGCGCTCGAACTGCTTCGAGATCGACTCCTCCTCGTTCGGGACGAGGTGGGGCAGGGCTTCGACGATCGTGACGTCGACCCCGAAGCTCTTCCAGACGCTGGCGAACTCGACGCCGATCACGCCGCCACCGAGGATGACGACCTTGTTCGGGACGTGGTCGAGGGCGAGCGCGTGCTCGCTGGTGATGACCTTGCCGCCGATCTCGAGTCCGAGCAGGCTGCGGGAGTACGAACCCGTGGCGAGCACGACGTTCTTGGCCTTGAGCGTGGTCTCGCCGACCTGCACGGTCGACGGCGACGTGAGCTTGCCCTCGCCCTCGACCGTGGTGATGCCGCGGGCCTTGACGAGGCCCTGCAGGCCCTTGTACTTGCTGGCGACGATGCCCTCGCGGTACGAGGTCACGGCCGCGATGTCGATGCCGTGGAAGTCGGTGTTCACGCCGTACTTGGCGGATTCGCGCGACACGTCGGCCACCTCGGCCGAGTGCAGCAGCGCCTTGGTGGGGATGCAGCCGCGGTGCAGGCAGGTGCCCCCGACCTTGTCCTTCTCGACGAGTGCGACGCTCAGGCCCAACTCGCTCGCTCGCAGCGCCGCGGCGTATCCGCCGCTCCCGCCGCCGAGCACCACCAGGTCAAAATTCTGTTCCGACACCCAGCAACTCCCTCGTGCGTTCGGCGGTGCCCCGACGCCGAGGCGGGGCCGTCGCGGTGGCGACGGCGCCCGACCCCGAACCGACCGCACCGTTCGGCGGCGTCGTCGTGACGCACGTCGGCAGATGCTCTCGGGGGACCGATCTCAGCGGGTTTCTCCCGCCCCCACGACCCTACTACGCAGCGGAAAACTTGTCGGCCAGCTCGATCAGGGTGCGGACGGACACGCCCGTCGAGCCCTTGGCCGTGTAGCCGTAGCCGCCGCCCTTGTTGTTCGACGGCCCCGCGATGTCGAGGTGGGCCCACGGGATCGGGGTCGTGGATCCCTCGCGCGTGCCGACGAACTCGTTCAGGAAGACCCCGGCCAGCAACATGCCCGCCGCGGTGTTGCCCGGCGTCGCGTTGACCAGGTCGGCCACGTCCGAGTTGAGGCGCGCCCGCAACTCGGCGGCCAGCGGCATGCGCCAGAAGGTCTCGCCGGCCGCGTCGGCCACCGTGACGATCTCGTCGGCGAGGTCGTCGTTGCCCATGACGCCCACGTACCTCGTGCCGAGCGCCACGACCTGCGCGCCCGTCAGCGTGGCGACGTCGACGATGGCGTCGGGCTGCTCGTCGCTGGCCGCCACCAGCCCGTCGGCCATCACCAGGCGACCCTCGGCGTCGGTGTTGGTGACCTCGACGGTCGTGCCGCCCTTGATCGTGAGGACGTCGTCGGGGCGGATCGCCGTGCCGCTCGGCATGTTCTCCGCGATGCACAGCCACGCCGTCAGCCGGACGGGCAGCCGCAGCTTGGCGACGGCCACGGTCACGGCGAGCACCGTGGCCGCGCCGGTCATGTCGTCCTTCATGCCGAGCATGCTCGCGGCGGGCTTGAGCGACAGGCCGCCCGTGTCGTAGGTGATGCCCTTGCCCACGAGGGCGAGGTGCTTGCCCGCCCCGGCGGGGGAGTACTCGACCTTGACGAGCCGGGGGCCCCGGCTCGAGCCCTGACCGACGCCGAGGATGCCGCCGTAGCCGCCCTCGCGGAGGGCCTCCTCGTCGAGGACGGTCACCGAGAGGGAGTCGTCCGAGGCGTGCTCGACCGCGAAGTCGGCGAGTGCCTGCGGGTACATGTGCTGCGGGGGAGTCGTCGCCAGGTCGCGCACCGTGTGGACGGCCTCGGCCACCACGGCGGCGCGCTCGACGGCGGCCGCCGGCACCTCGACCGACGTCGCGAGGACGACGTCCCGCGCGTGCCGACGGCTGTCGGACGCCGTCGCGTGACGGAAGGCGTCGAACTCGTACGACGCGATGGCCGCACCCTCGAGGGTGGCGAGGGCTTCCCGGTCGTCGGCGACCGGGAGGGCGAGCACGACCCGGTCGACGGCGGTGAGCTGACGGACCGCGGCCCCCGCGGCGTACCGGAGGCCCTCGGCCGTGACGGAGTCGCCGAGACCGACGAGCGCGACGATCGAGGCGGTCACGCCGTCGCCGGGGACCTTGACGAGCTCGTCGCGGGCACCGGTCACGCCGAGTGCGGCGAACGAGTCGGACAGCCCGGCGACCTCGAGGGTGGCCTCGGGGCCGTCGGCCCCCTTGACGACCCCGACGACGAGGACGTCGGCCTCGGCGGTGGTCGGATCGGACGAGAGGACGGAGAGCGTGGCGACGGTCATCGGGCCATCGTATCGATCGTGCTGTTCGCTCTGGGCACGTGGTCGTCGTCCCCGGTCGGCGACGCCCGATGCCTAGCATGGAGACCATGCACGACCCCGCAGCCCTCTACGACTTCACCCCCGACGCCGACGGCGTGCCCGAAGGTCTCCCGCTGGTCGCGGGCCTCACCGGGTTCGCCGACGCGGGCTCGGCGGTGAGCCAGCTCGCGGAGTACGTCCTCGACACGCTCGACCACACGCTCGTCGCCACGTTCGACGCGGACGAGCTGCTCGACTACCGGGCCCGCCGTCCGACCTTCACGTTCGACCAGGACCACATCTCCGAGATCGAGCCCTCGAGCCTGTCGCTCCACCTCGTCCGTGACGACCTGGGTCAGCAGTTCCTGCTCCTGGCGGGCTTCGAACCCGACTTCCAGTGGCAACGGTTCACCGCGGCCGTCGTCCAACTCGTCGAGCGCTACCGTGTGTCGACGACCACCTGGGTGCACTCGATCCCCATGCCGGTGCCTCACACCCGGCCCATCGGGGTGACGGTCAGCGGCAACCGCCCCGACCTGGTCGAGGCCATGTCCGTCTGGAAGCCCGTGACCCAGGCTCCCGCCAACGCGCTCCACCTCGTCGAGCACCGGCTCGGTGAGACCGGCCACCCGACGGCCGGCTTCGTCCTGCTCGTGCCGCACTACCTGGCCGACACCGAGTTCCCCGACGCGGCGGTGGCGGCCCTCTCGAGCATCAGTGCGGCCACGGGTCTCATCTTCCCCACCGACCGCCTGCGCGAAGAAGGCCGCGACTTCATGGTCAAGGTCGACGAACAGGTCGCGGGCAACCACGAGCTCTCGCGCCTGGTCGCCACGCTCGAGGAACGCCACGACACCTACATGCAGGGCAACCCGTTGCCGTCTCCGCTGACCGACCAGGACGGCCAGGTGCCCACGGCCGACGCGCTGGCGGCCGAGCTCGAGAAGTTCCTGGCCACCCGTCGGGTGGACGGCGACGGCGACGACCGCGGCTGACGCGCGCCGCGCCTCCCGGGTCCGGGCCGTCGTCCGAGCGCAGGAGGCGCGGGCCGGCGCCCAGCCCCCGGTCGGCTAGGGTCACGGGGTGAACTCCGCCCGCGCCTGGCTCGTCTGGGGCGCCGCCGTCTTCGCCTACGTCGTCGCCGTCCTGCAGCGTTCGTCGCTCGGCGTCTCGGGCGTCGAGGCGCAACAGCTCTTCGGCGTCTCGGCCTCGACCCTGTCGACTCTCGCGGTGGTGCAGCTCGTCGTCTACGCCGGACTGCAGATCCCCGTCGGCGTCCTGCTCGACCGTGTGGGGCCCAAGAGGCTCATCGTCGCCGGGGCGGTGCTGCTCGCCGCGGGTCAGCTCGTCGTGTCGCTCTCACCGCCCGCGATCGGCGTGGCCGTCGCGGGCCGCGTGCTCGTCGGGGCCGGTGACGCCATGACCTTCATCTCGGTCATCCGGCTCCTGCCCGCGTGGTTCCGCGGGCCGATCCTGCCTCAGGTGTCGCAGTGGACCGGCAACGTCGGCCAGCTCGGACAGGTGCTGTCGGCGGTGCCCCTGTCCGTCGTGCTGCACGGGGCGGGCTGGACGCCGGCCTTCCTGAGCGCCGCGTCGCTCTCGGTCGTGGCCGCCGTGGTCGTGCTGCTGGTCGTCAAGGAGTCCCCTGCCGGCCGCCTCCGGTCCGAGGCGGTCGTCACGTGGGCCGACGCGGGACGACAGCTCGGTCAGAGCGTGCGGCGACCGGGCACCCGACTGGGGTTCTGGTCGCACTTCGTGACGCAGTCGTCCGGCACCGTCTTCAGCCTGTTGTGGGGCGTGCCGCTGCTCGTGGGCGGGCTCGGGTTCTCGACCGGCGAGGCGTCGGGGATGCTCTCCCTGCTCGTGCTGTCGGGCGTCCTGGCGGGGCCCGTGCTCGGCGTCCTCGTCGCGAGGTATCCCATGCGGCGCTCCAACCTCGTCCTGGGCATCGTCACGATGCTCGGCGTGGTGTGGACGACCCTGCTGGCCTGGCCCGGCACGCCGCCGCACTGGCTCGCGTACGTGCTCGTCGTCGCCCTGGGGGTGGGGGGCCCGGGGTCGCTCATCGGCTTCGACTTCGCCCGGACCTTCAACCCGCTCCGCAGCCTCGGCGTCGCCAACGGGGTCGTGAACGTCGGCGGTTTCCTGGCCAGCTTCGTCATGATGTTCCTCATCGGGGTCGTGCTCGACCGTCTCGACTCGGCGCGCATCGCCTCCGGCCTCCCGAGCGACCTGTTCTCGTTCGACTCGTTCCGCGTGGCGCTGCTGGTCCAGTACGTCGTGGTCGGCGGAGGAGTCGTGGCGCTCCTGGTCGAACGGCGGCGGACGCGGCGCGGTCTCCGCCTCGAGGAAGGAATAGAGGTCGCCCCCCTCTGGGTTGCCCTCAACAGGCGGTGGCAGGCCGCGCGCCGGCGTGGCCGGGGCGGGTCCACCGCCTGACCCCGTGTCGTCCGGCCCACGCCGGACGTGCAATAATGAGACACGGACCCGTTCATGTCCATCGATCGAGACACGCGTCGGCACAGCCGACGGGCACTCGCCCGAGGACTTGACATGGGTCCTCGTACTGCCCGAATTCGGCCGACGCCCAGTGCCGGTCGACGTCCCCACCGGCGCGCGAGAAGGCGACGACCGCGTCCGGTCCGGACGTACCGAGAACTGAAAGGTGTTCGCATGGCTACACGCAGCAAGGCGACCACGGCCCCCGACGAGGCCGCGAGCGACGACACGGCCGTCGAGGCCGAGACCACGGCCCCCGCGGCCAAGAAGGCTCCCGCCAAGAAGGCCCCGGTCAAGAAGGCGGCAGCGAAGGCTCCGGCGAAGACCGCCGCCGCCAAGAAGGCCGCCGCGGCCGAGGCGACCGACGACGAGGTCGACGCCGACGCCGTCGTCGATCCGGCGGCGAGCGACGAGGCCGACTCCGACAGCCCGACCCCGGCACCCGAGATCCTCCCGACCGGCGCCCTCGTCATCTCGCAGGACGACGACGACGAGATGCCCGTCTACTCGACGACCATCACCGGCGCGACGGCCGACCCGGTCAAGGACTACCTGAAGCAGATCGGCAAGGTCGCCCTGTTGAACGCGGCCGAAGAGGTCGAACTCGCCATGCGCATCGAGGCGGGTCTCTTCGCCGACGACAAGCTCGCGAACAGCACCGGTCTGAGCCGCGAGCTCGAACGCGAGCTGCGGTGGGTGTCCCGTGACGGCCAGCGGGCCAAGAGCCACCTGCTCGGCGCCAACCTCCGACTCGTGGTCAGCCTCGCCAAGCGCTACACCGGCCGTGGCATGCAGTTCCTCGACCTGATCCAAGAGGGCAACCTCGGTCTCATCCGCGCGGTCGAGAAGTTCGACTACACCAAGGGCTTCAAGTTCTCGACCTACGCCACCTGGTGGATCCGCCAGGCGATCACGCGGGCCATGGCCGACCAGGCGCGCACCATCCGCATCCCGGTCCACATGGTCGAGGTCATCAACAAGCTCGCCCGCGTCCAGCGTCAGATGCTGCAAGACCTCGGTCGCGAGCCCACTCCCGAAGAGCTGTCCCGTGAGCTCGACATGACGCCCGAGAAGGTCGTCGAGGTCCAGAAGTACGGCCGCGAGCCCATCTCGCTGCACACGCCCCTCGGTGAGGACGGCGACAGCGAGTTCGGCGACCTCATCGAAGACACCGAGGCCGTCGTCCCCGCCGACGCCGTCGGCTTCACCATGCTGCAGAAGCAGCTGGAGTCGTTGCTCGACAGCCTGTCCGAACGCGAGGCGGGCGTGATCCGCATGCGCTTCGGGCTGGGCGACGGCATGCCCAAGACCCTCGACCAGATCGGTGACACCTTCGGCGTGACGCGCGAGCGCATCCGCCAGATCGAGTCCAAGACGATGGCGAAGCTCCGCCACCCGTCGCGATCGCAGTCGCTCCGCGACTACCTCGAGTAGGCCCGTGCGTTACCTGGTCCCCGTCCTGGCCGGCCGTCTCGTCCGGGCCGTCGCCCGGCTCCGTGGCGGCGGCTCGGCGTACCCGGGGCGGACCGTCCTCACGCTCGCCCCCGACTTCCTGACGCACGTCTCCTCGCAGTTCGAGCGCGGCGTCGTCTTCGTGCTCGGGTCGAACGGCAAGTCGACCACGACCATGATGCTGACCGAGACCCTGCGGGCCCACGGCCTTAAGGTGTTCACGAACCCGACGGGCGCCAACCTGCCCCAGGGCATCGCGTCCGCGTTCTTGCGCGAGGTCACGCCGTTCGGACGCGTCCGCGACGACATCGGCGTCATCGAGGTCGACGAGGCGTTCGCCGTCGAGCTGACGAAGTCGTTGCACCCGTCCACCGTCCTCATGCTGAACGTCCAGGTCGACCAGCTCTACCGGTTCTTCGAGACCGAGCGCGTCGGCACGATGATGACCGACACCGCGGCCGCGGCCACGACCGCGGTCGTCACGAACCGCGACGACCAGCACCTGGGCCCCTACCAGGGCGTCGGTCGGCAGGCCGTCACCCGTTTCGGTGCTTCGCCGGAGGTCGTCTCGGCATCGCCCAACGGCCTCCAGAACGCCCACGACTTCAGCCGCCGGGCGGACGACTCCCTCGTGGCCGAGACCGAGGTCACGGCCCTCACGGGTGACGGAGCGACCATCACCGTCTCGGGCACCCCGATCGACCTCCGCCTGCCGGCGCGGGGACTGCACTACGCCGTCGACGCCGCCGCGGCGTTGCAGACCGCCTCGGTGGTCCTGGGCCACCCCGTCGACCCGGCCGCGGTCCGGCGGGCGTTCGACGAGATGAAGCCCGCCTACGGGCGTGGTGAACGGATGTCCCTCGGTGACGACGAGGCCGAGTTCATCATGTTCAAGAACGCGGCGAGCCTCCAGCTCAACCTCGACGCCCTTCCCCAGGACGTCGAACAGGTGATGCTCGCGATCGACGAGGGCACGCCCGACATCTCGTGGATCTACGACATCGACTTCTCCCACCTCGACCACGTCGACGTCCTGGCCGGGGCCAAGGCCTGGCAGCTCGCCCTGAGGCTCGAACACGAGGGCATCCCCGTGCACGTGATCGAGGAGGACATCGCGAAGGCCATCCGGCTCATGCGTGCCCTCCCGTCCTCGGGTGACCACACCAAGCACTTCGTGACGAACTACGAGCAGATGATGTTGGCGCGCCGCATCCTCGGCCACCCCGACCTGGAGAAGACCGCGTGAGCGACGACGTCCTCCGAATCGTGCACCTCTACCCCGAAGAGCTCGGCGTCAGTGGTGACCGAGGCAACGTGACCACCCTCGCCGTCCGGGCACGTCGCGCCGGCATCGACGGTTCCGTCCTCGAGTACCGCGTCGGCGACGACGTCCCCACCGTGGCCGACGTCGTCGTCGTGGGTCACGGGCCGTTGTCCGGGGTCCGCTCGGTCGCCGAGGACGCACGCCGCCTCCGGCCGGCCCTCGAGTCGTTCGCTGCCTCGGGCGTCCCGGTCGTCGCGGTCGGCGGAGGCCTCGAGCTGATGAGCCGTGGCGTCGAGACCGTCGAGGGCGAGACCGTCGAGGGCGTCGGCTTCTTCGACGCCCTCGTCCGCCGTGGTGCGCCCCGACGGACGAACTACCTGACGGTGACGACGGACTACCAGGGCGACGAGCTCACGCTCTTCGGCTTCGAGGACCACGCCGCCCACCTCGAACTGGGTCCCGACGCCGAGGCGTTCGGCTCGGTCGTCCACGGCGGAGGCAACGGAGACGGTCGAGAGGGCGTCCGACGGGGTGTCTCGTTCGGCACGCAACTCAAGGGTCCCGTGCTGCCGCTCAACCCGGCCCTGACGGACCGCGTGCTGCGCGTCGCCCTGAGCCGCCGCATGATCTCGTACGCGGCGGGTGCACCCCACGCCAAGCTCGACGAGTACGCCGCCGCGTCGCAGCGGGTCATCGCCGACAACCTCGAACGGTCCTTCAAGGCCATGTGACCTCGTCGTCGGTCGACGACACGACGAAGGCCCCGCACCGATCCGGTGCGGGGCCTTCGTCGTGCGTGCGACCCGGGCTGTGGTCCGGGTCGACGTGGCGTCTCAGTGGGCGAGGAGCTTGGAGCTCTCGTCGAGCCACTCGATGGCGGTGGGCTGCAGCTTCTCCTTGAACTTGGCGCCGTGGTGGGCGCAGAAGAGCAGTTCGCCGGTGGCCATGGTGGCGCGGATGTAGGCCTGGGCCCCGCAGCTGTCGCAGCGGTCTGCGGCGCTCAACTGGTAACGGGAGCCGAGCTCGTCGACGGCGGTCTGGTCGGTGGCCATCTGAGTCATGTGATGCTCCTCCTGACGGTGGTGCGGTGGGTGGTGACACTCATCAAAACACGCCGAGGTCGCGATCGCGTGACATCGGGCCCGATTTCGCTCATCGCGTAGTGCCGACGAGCCGATCGAGTGTCGGAGCCGCCCTGTCGGCGGCCCTCGGTAGTCTGTAACGCGGCCACCGCCTCCTCGCATTCCCGCCGTCGAGCCACGAGGCTCCTGGAGAACCATGCCCCCCACCTCGTCCGCACCCGCCTCCGACTACTCGGCTCGTCACCTCTCGGTGCTCGAGGGCCTCGAGGCCGTCCGCAAGCGGCCCGGCATGTACATCGGGTCGACCGACTCGCGGGGTCTCATGCACTGCCTGTGGGAGATCATCGACAACTCCGTCGACGAGGCCCTGGGCGGCCACGGCGACACCATCGACGTCGTCCTGCACGACGACGACAGCGTCGAGGTGAGAGACAGCGGTCGGGGCGTGCCCGTCGACATCGAACCCAAGACGGGTCTGAGCGGGGTCGAGGTCGTCTTCACCAAGCTGCACGCCGGCGGCAAGTTCGGCGGCGGCTCGTACACGTCCTCCGGGGGCCTCCACGGGGTCGGGGCGTCCGTCGTCAACGCGTTGTCCGAGAGGCTCGACGTCGAGGTCGACCGGGGCGGCAAGACCTACGCCATGTCGTTCCGCCGGGGTGAACCCGGCACGTTCGACGACGCGGGCGAACCCACGCCCGATTCTCCGTTCACCCCCTTCGTGTCGGGCAGCGTGCTGCGCGAGGTGGGCAAGACCAAGCGCGGCGTCACGGGCACACGGGTCCGTTACTGGGCCGACCGGCAGATCTTCACCCGGGGTGCGTCGTTCCAGACCGACGAGCTCTCGGGCCGGGCCCGACAGACGGCGTTCCTCATCCCCGGTCTCACGCTGACCCTCCGCGACGAGCGGGCAGGGTCCCTCACCGACGGCGGCTTTCCCCTCGAGAGCAGGTTCCGTTTCGACGGGGGCATCAGCGAGTACGTCGAGTTCCTCGCGCCCGACACCGCCGTGACCGACACGTGGCGCATGACGGGGTCCGGCACCTACACCGAGACGGTGCCCGTCCTGACCGAAGGCGGCGCCATGGTCGCCACCGAACTCGAACGGCAGTGCGACGTCGACATCGCGCTGCGCTGGGGCAGCGGCTACGAGACGGTCTTCCGCAGCTACGTCAACATCATCGCCACGCCGAAGGGCGGGTCCCACCAGGCGGGGTTCGAGACCGGCCTGCTCAAGTTCGTCCGACAGCAGGTCGAGGCGAACGCCCGTCGGCTCAAGGTCGGCAACGACAAGATCGAGAAGGACGACGTCCTCGCCGGCCTGACCGCCGTGCTGACGGTCCGTCTGCCCGAGCCGCAGTTCGAGGGTCAGACCAAGGAGATCCTGGGCACGCCGGCCGTCCGGGCGATCGTGGCGAACGTGGTGGCCGACGAGTTCGGCACGCTCTTCGCGTCCGGCCGGCGTGAGGACAAGGCGCAGACCGGGCTCGTCCTCGACAAGGTCGTGGCCGAGATGAAGTCCCGCATCGCCGCCCGTGCGCACAAGGAGACCCAGCGTCGCAAGAACGCCCTCGAGAACTCGACCCTGCCGGCCAAGCTCGTCGACTGCCGATCCAACGACGTCGCGAACAGCGAGCTCTTCATCGTCGAGGGCGATTCGGCGCTCGGGACGGCCAAGGTCGCCCGCAACAGCGAGTTCCAGGCACTCCTGCCCATCCGCGGCAAGATCTTGAACGTGCAGAAGGCCTCGGTCAGCGACATGCTCTCGAACCTCGAATGCGCCTCCATCATCCAGGTGCTGGGCGCCGGCTCGGGGCGGTCCTTCGACCTCGAGGCGGCCCGCTACGGCAAGGTCATCATCATGAGCGACGCCGACGTGGACGGCGCCCACATCCGGACGCTGTTGCTCACGCTGTTCTTCCGGTACATGCGTCCGATGATCGAGGCCGGGCGGGTGTTCGCCGCCGTCCCTCCGCTGCACCGCGTCGTCGTCGTGCACCCCGGCAGCAAGCCGAACCAGACGCTCTACACGTACTCCGAGAAAGAGCTGCACGGGGTCCTCGCCGGACTCAAGCGCACCAACAAGAAGTTCCAGGACCCCATCCAGCGGTACAAGGGTCTCGGCGAGATGGATGCCGAGCAGCTCCGCACGACGACGATGGAACGCCAGAACCGCATGCTGCGTCGCGTGAAGGTCGACGACGCCGAGAACGCGGCCCGGGTCTTCGAGCTGCTGATGGGCAACGACGTCGCTCCGCGGAAGGAGTTCATCATCGACGGAGCAGGCCTCAGCCGCGACCGCATCGACGTGTGAGCGTCCCGCCGCCCGAGGCCGCGTGACGTCGAGCACGACGACGCCCCTCGGTCCCGAGGTCGACGGTGTCGGGCCCCGGCCCGGGTCGGGTCATTCGCCGGGTTCGGCCCCGGCGTCCAGCCCCGTCGCGGAGTCCGTGATGTGGGCCACGGACGCCCCGATCGACCCGATGACGGCTTCGAGCGGCGTGCCCGACCCGTCGCGACGGGAGAGCTCGGACGGCAGGGTGCGCACGGCACCGTCCGGCCCCACCGCCTGCACGGGGCGAGGGCCGACCCAGGCAAGGGTGAGGGCGTCTTCTCCCTTCAGCAACGAGTGGGATCGGACGCCGCCGGTCGCCCGCCCCTTGCCCGGGTACTCGTCGAACGCACTCAGCTTGGCCCGCCCGGGGTCGGTGCCGGCGATCGTCGAGCTGCTGCCCGAGACGGTCGCCACGACGGCCTCGCGGCCAGCGGACACGGCTCCGAAGAAGATCACCGTGGCGTCGTCCGGCAGGTTGATGCCGGCGACGCCCCCTCCGGCCGGCCCCTGGGGACGCACCGACGACGCGCTGAACCGCAAGAGCTGCGTGGCCGACGAGACGAAGACGAGGTCGTCGTCGTCGACGCCCTGGGCGACTCCGACGACCTCGTCCCCCTTCTTCAGCGAGATCACGGGGAAGTCGGGTCGGGCCGGGTACTGGCCGGTCGCGACGCGCTTGACGACGCCCCGGGCCGTCCCGAGGGCGATGGTCCGCTCCGAGGTGAGCGAGACGAGTCCGAGGACGCGCTCCCTCTTGTCGACGAGGCCGACGTAGTCGCGGACGGGGACCCCCGCACCGAGCTGGACCGAGGTCGGGGGCACGGAGGGCAGGTCGACGGGGGTGAGCCGGATGAGGCGACCGAAGGTGGTCACCGCACCGATCTCGGTGCGGGCCGTCGTGTCGATCGACGACAGGACCGCGTCGTGCTTGGTGCGCCGCGCCGGGGGAGTGGGCGCCGCCGAGTCGGGGTCGAGGTGGTCCACGCGCAGGATGCGGCCCGTGGTCGAGAGGAACACCCGGGTCGGGGTGTCGGCGATCTCGAGCACGGGTGCCGCCTTGCTGCCGCGGCCGGACGTGGCCACGCTCGGCCTGGCCTCGGTCAACAGCGTGCGCCGCGGGGTGCCGAACTGCTCGGCGATCTCGCCGAGCTCGCTCGAGACGAGGGCACGAAGGCGGGCAGGATCGGCCAGCAACGCCTGGAGGTCGGCGATCGCCGCGAGCAGCTCGTCCCGCTCGGCCTCGAGCTCGATGCGGCTGAACTTGGTGAGCCGCCGCAGCTGCAGGTCGAGGATGTACTCGGCCTGGATCTCGCTGAGGTCGAAGACCTCCCGCAGGCGGGCCCGGGCGGCGGCCGTGTCGTCGCTCGTCCGGATGACCTGGATGACCTCGTCGATGTCGACGATCGCGACGAGCAACCCCTCGACGAGGTGGAGGCGGTCCTCCTTCTTCGCGAGCCGGTAGCGGCTGCGACGGGTCACCACCGCGAGCCGGTGCGCGACGTAGACCTCGAGCATCTCCTTCAGCCCGAGCGTGCGCGGTTGACCCTCGACGAGGGCGACGGCGTTGATGCTGAAGCCGTCCTCGAGGGGCGTGTAGCGGTAGAGCTGCTCGAGCACGGCCTCGGGGCTGAAGCCCGTCTTGATGCCGATGACGAGACGCAGGCCGTGCTTGTGGTCGGTCAGGTCGGTGACGTCCGTGATGCCGGTGAGCTTCTTCGCCTGCACCCCGTCCTTGATCTTCTCGATGACCTTCTCGGGGCCCACGAGGTAGGGCAGCTCGGTCACGACGAGACCGTTCTTGCGCGCCGTGATGCTCTCGACGGCGACGCGCGCCCGGGTCTTGAAGCTGCCACGACCGGTGGCGTAGGCGTCGCGGACGCCGGCCAGACCGGCGATCGTGCCTCCGGTCGGCAGATCGGGGCCGGGCACGAAGGCCATCAGGTCGTCGAGGCTCGCGTCGGGGTGGTCGATCAGGTGACGGGCGGCGCCGACGACCTCGACGAGGTTGTGCGGGGCCATGTTCGTGGCCATGCCGACGGCGATGCCGCTGGCACCGTTCACGAGCAGGTTGGGGAACGCGGCGGGCAGCACCTCGGGTTGCATCAGCTGGTTGTCGTAGTTCGGCACGAAGTCGACGACGTCCTCGCCGAGCCCCTGCGTCATGGCCAGCGACGCCTCGGCGAGCCGCGCCTCGGTGTACCTCGGTGCCGCGGGCCCGTCGTCGAGGGAGCCGAAGTTGCCGTGGCCGTCGATCAACGGGACCCTCATCGTGAACGGCTGCGCCTGACGCACCATGGCGTCGTAGATGGCGGTGTCGCCGTGGGGGTGCAGCTTGCCCATGACCTCACCGACGACCCGGGCGCTCTTGACGTGTCCACGGTCGGGACGGAGGCCCATCTCGGACATCTGGTACAGGATGCGTCGTTGGACGGGCTTGAGGCCGTCACGGGCGTCCGGCAGCGCCCGTGAGTAGATGACCGAGTACGCGTACTCGAGGAACGACCCCTGCATCTCGAGCGAGACGTCGATGTCCTCGATGCGTTCGCCGTGGTCGGGCTCGTTCGTGTTCTCGGTGGTGGTCATGCACTTCTCACGGATCGGGGTGGACGAGGCCCCCGGTCGTCGCTGTGCCAGACTGGGGCCGGTGTCCTCCATCGTACCGGCGCGCCCCCGAGGGGCCGCGAGCCTGGCCGACGTGGTGCCCTCGTGCCTCGCCTCCCTGCGGGGCGAGGTCAACGCCCTCGGCCTGCCACCGGTCAGGGCCGCCGTCGTCGTCGTGGTCGACGGCCTCGGCCAGGCGGCGCTCGGTGCCCGCCGCGGCCACGCTCGCACCCTCTCGGGGGTGAAGGGCAGCTTGTGGTCCGGCTGGCCGACCACCACCGCCGCCGCCCTCACGACGCTGACGACGGGCGCGCTGCCGGGGCAGCACGGACTCGTCGGCTACTCGGTCCTCGACGCCGAGAACGACCGCGTGGTCAAGCAGCTCTCCGGCTGGGACGACCGCATGCGCCCGGACGACTGGCAGCGTCGACCGACCCTCTTCGAGACGGCGACCGACGTCGAGTCCCACGCGGTGGGCCCGAAGCGCTACCGCTCCTCGGGTCTCACGGAGGCGATCCTCCGCGGCGCGACGTACGACGTCGCCGAGAGCGTGGGCGACCGCTTCGCAGCCGCGGCGCGACTGGTGGAGTCGAGCCGCGCCTCCCTGGTGTACCTGTACGTCCCCGAGCTCGACATGATCGCGCACCGGGCCGGGTGGGAGTCCGACGAATGGGCCGACGCGCTCGAGGGCGTCGACGCGGAGGTGCGGTCCCTCGAGGCGGCGCTGGCGCCGGACGTGGGCGTGATCGTCACGGCCGACCACGGCATGGTCGACGTGGCGGAGCACCGGCGCATCGTGTTCGGCGGGACGCCCGCCCTCGTGGACGGGGTCCGACACGTCGCCGGCGAACCCCGGTGCCTCCAGCTGCACCTCGAACCCGACGCGGACGACGGCCGGCGGCGGGCGGTCCTCGACGCCTGGCGATCGGCCGAGGCCGACCGCGCGTGGGTCCTGACCCGCGACGAGGTGGTCGAGGCCGGCTGGTTCGGCCCTGTCGACCCCGTGGTCCTGCCCCGCATCGGCGACGTCGTCGTCGCGGCCCGTCGCGGCGTCGCCTACTACGACGGTCGTGACCGGGGTGGCGAACCCGGCACGATGATCGGACAACACGGCTCGTGGTCCGACGACGAGACGATCGTGCCCCTGAGGGCGTTCGGCGCCTACCGCCGCTAGTCGAGGGCGCCGGCCGAGGCCGCTGGTCGACGCTGCCGGTCCACGCCGCGGGTCACCGCGGCCACGAGACGGTCGGGTCAGGCGGGATCGTCGTCGGACCGAGCGCCGAAGACGATCTCGTCCCAGCTCGGCATGGACGTCCGGCCACGGGCCTTCTTGGTCGGCTGGGCCGCGCTCGGCATCTCCCGGCGGGTCGAACGACCACGACTGCCGCGGATGCCCGAGGGCTGCACGGGCACGCTCTCGACGGTGATCTCGTCCCGACCCGACCGGTCGGGCACGACCGGCGCGGGTGCGGTGGCACCCTCGGGCAGGTCGAAGTCGTCGAGGGGGACGTCGATCACGCGGATCGAACCGGTCGCCGGGTGGTCGAGCCGTCCGTCGTCGTCCGAGAAGCGGGCCGCCTCGCGTTCGCCGCGGCGGCGACGCAACGCCTCGAGCAGGTCGGCGGTCTGGTCGTGACCGCTCGGGTCGTCGGGCGTCCGGTTGGCGGCCACGAAGGAGGCGGTGCTCCTGCCCCCGGGACGCAGCCGGTCGGTCGCGGGCTCGGCCGGTGCCTCGACCTCGACGTCCTGCTCGACGAGGAACGCCCCGCTGTCGAAACGACCGGACGTGTCGTCCGGACGGGAGTCGCGGCCCACGGCCCGGAGGCGGGGGACGAGCGGGCCCGCGTCCTCGTCGTGCCGGGAGAGACGATGGGCGTCGCCGCCGAGCGGCGCGAGGACCGTCTTCTTGGGGTCGAACCGCCAGGTCGCGTCACGCTCGACCTCGTGCGTGACGAAGGCGACCTGGACCACCCACCCGTGTTCTGCGTCCTTGTAGGCGGTCCACTCGCGCTGCGTGGTGTCGGCCCCGTCGAGTCGCTCGTCGATGACGGCGCCGAACGTCGTCGCCTGCAGCTCGACGGGTGCGTCGTCGGCCACGGAGACGGGCACGGCGCGGGCGCTCTCGAGGACGAAGGCGCGCTCGGCGAGGACGGGACCCTCGAAGCGGTGCACGTAGTCGACGTCGGCACCGGTCAGCTCGGCGATCTGCGCCGCCGTCCTGCCGGCACGGACCAGGGCCTGGATCTCACGGGGCGGCGCCTTGCGCTCGACCGGGGCGTCGGCCGGGCTGGCCGCCCGGAGTTGCGAGTGCAGGGTGTGCGTGACGGGAAGGCGGTACTCGCCACCGGCGTCGGTGGAGACGAGCAGAGCTCCGCTCTGGACGCCGATGACCCTGAGATCCTGCATTTTCCACGCCTTTCACCGTCGTGATCCGGTGCCAAGAGTCGCACGTCGGGGCCCCTTCTCGCGGGAATACGACGGGCGTGCCGTCAGTTCTTATGAGGCGGCCGGAAGGCCGTGGGAACCGGTTTGCTATTCGACAACGAGTGATGCAAACTGCACCCGCCGAATCGGGCACACGAACGACCGAAGAACTGGATGGGCATGGCCACCGACTACGACGCACCTCGCAAGAACGACGACGACGGCTCGGAGTCGATCGAGGGGCTCAAAGAGAGGGTCCCCGACAAGATGACCGGCGTGGTCGACGACGACGCCGACAACCCGGGCTCGTTCGAGCTCGCCGGGCAGGACCTCTCGGACCTCGACCTCGACGTCGTCGTCCTCCCCCCTCAGGTCGACGAGTTCACCTGCGTCGAGTGCTTCCTGGTGAAGCACCGTTCGCAGCTCGACCACGAGACCAAGCTGGGCGCTATCTGCCGGGAGTGCGCCGCCTGAGCGCCTCCAACCGGCGGACGACCTCGTCGGGACGACGGGTCGACACCAACCAGTAGGGCGCCGGGTCGTCGAGATCCGTCAACGAGATCTTGACGACCGGACGCACCCACCCCCGGAACAGGGTCCAAGCTCGCGCGTCGAGCCTGGGCCCTCTCTCTTTGGTGGCGTCGGCCCCGCTGAAGCCCTCGGCCTCGCCGATCTCGTGGGCGAAGAGCCGTGCCCGCCCTGCCGTGAACCCCTCGTCGTCGATGGTCAGCACGGGCGAGGTCAGGACGAGTGCGACGACGGCCCCCACGTAGAACACGACGGCCATCACGACGCCCACGGTCGAGTTGATGGGCAGGAATACCAGCAAGGTGGCGGGGACGAGCAGGGCGCAGGCCACGAAGACGGAGAGCGGCGGGAGCAGGCGCTCACGGTAGGGGTTCATGGGTCCATTCGACCAGACTTCTGCACTACCCTCGACACGTGACCCAGACCCTCGACGTCCTCATCGCCGCCGAGGCGACCTCGGTCCCCGAGTACGCCCACCCCGGTGACGCCGGGGCCGACCTGTTGTCGACCGAAGACCTGGTGCTCCAGCCGGGGCGGCGGGCCCTCGTGGGCACGGGGGTGTCGATCGCGTTGCCCGACGGCTTCGCCGCGTTCGTCGTGCCCCGCAGCGGATTGGCGGCCAAGCACGGCATCACGGTCGTGAACGCCCCGGGCACCGTCGACTCCGGGTACCGCGGTGAGATCAAGGTCTCGTTGCTCAACACCGATCTCGAGACGGAGCACCACGTCGCCGTCGGCGACAAGATCGCCCAACTCGTCGTCATGCCCGTCGTCCGAGCCACGTTCGTCCCCGTCCCGACGCTCCCCGAGAGCGTGCGCGGGCTCGGCGGGCACGGTTCGACCGGATACGCACACAACACAGGAGGCACCGCGTGAGGAAGTCCAAGCGCCGCGAGCAAGAAGTGGCCGAGGTCGCGATCGACGTCGAATCGGCCGACGTCGCCGACGTCGAGGTCGACATCGAGTCGCTCGACGAGACCGAGGTCGAGGTCTTCGACGACTCGAAGTCGGCTCCCGGCGACCGCGCCGAGGTCGGCCCCCTCGACGAGACCGAGGCCAACCCGGTCCGCCCCTACGTCGACCTCGGCGGGGTCAAGATCCTGCCCCGCGAGGGTCTGCACCTCCGCCTCGAGGTGGAAGAGGGAAGCAAGCGGGTCGTCGCCGTCGGTCTCGACTTCGCGAAGTCGACCCTCCAGGTGCAGCCCTTCGCGGCGCCCAGGACCACCGGCCTCTGGAACGAGATCCGCGGGCAGATCAGCGAGCAGATCGAGAAGCAGGGCGGGACGACCGCCGAGGTCGACGGGCCCTTCGGTCCCGAGGTCCGCGCCGAGATCCCCGTGATGGGAGGCGACCCCGGCACGACGAGACGGGCCCGCTTCATCGGCGTCGACGGCCCGAGGTGGTTCCTGCGCGGCGTCATCGCCGGCGACGCCGCGGACGACGGCGAGGCCGCCGAGAAGATCGAGGAGCTCTTCCGCAGCATCGTCGTCGTGCGTGGCACGACCCCCATGCCTCCCCGCGAGCTCATCCCGCTCGCCATGCCCAAGGCAGGCCCGACCGACGCCCCGGGCACCACGCCCTCGGTCGTCTGACCCGACGTGTCGGCGACGCCCGAGCGGCCCGATCCGTCCGATCCCACCCCGCTCGACGACCCGAGGGTGTCCCTCGCGGCCCAGCTCCAGGCTGCGGCGCGTCGAGCCGGCATCGGGCAGGTCGCGCCCGGCGAGGTGCCGACGGCCGCGGCGCTCCTCACCGCGATCGGAGGCGTGCGGGGTCTCGTCGAGTCCATCGTCCCGGGTCTCGGGTTCGTGGTCGTCTACACGATCACCCGTGACGTCGTGCCGTCGGTCCTCATCCCGCTCGTGCTCGCCGTCGCGTTCGTCGTGGTCCGGGCGATCCAACGCGGTCCCGTCGCGCAGGCCCTGGCCGGCGTCCTCGGCATCGCCCTCTCGGCGGGCATAGCGCTGCTCTCGGGCCGGGCGGAGAACAACTTCGTCCCCGGCCTCCTGATCAACGCGGCGTCCCTCGTGGCACTGCTCGTGAGCATCGCCGTCCGGTGGCCGCTCATCGGCATCGTCGTCGGGCTGCTCACCAACGACGGGACGGGCTGGCGGGCGGATCGTGCCAAGCGTCGCGTGCTGGTGCTGGCCACGTGGTTGTGGGCCGGGCTCTTCGCCGCACGCCTGGCCGTCCAGGCACCCCTCTGGCTCGCGGGCGACGTCGCCCTCCTCGGCACCCTCAAGCTCGTCATGGGCGTGCCGCTGTACGCCGGGCTGCTCTGGGTGACCTGGCTGCTCGTGCGGACGGTCTACCGGGGACGCGACGCGGCGGCCGACGCGCGGGGCCCGTCGACCTGACCCGCGCCTCCTGGTGCTATGTTTTATCTCGACATCGAGACAAATCGCTGGGATCGGCCCCGGGGAGACCCCGCGGACTTAGGCTGACCTCGCTGGTGCGCGTCGCGCCCACCGGCCAAGATGAGGGCGTAGTCAGCAAGGGAGACGGCACGTGTCTGCAATCAACAGTTTCGGCTCGAAGAACACCCTCACGGTCGGGTCCACCGACTACGAGGTCTACCGCATCGACGCGGTCGAGGGTTCTTCGAAGCTTCCGTTCAGCCTCAAGGTCCTGCTCGAGAACCTGCTCCGCACCGAGGACGGTGCGAACGTGACGGGTGACCAGATCCGGGCACTCGGCTCGTGGCAGCCGACCGCCGACCCCGACACCGAGATCCAGTTCACGCCGGCTCGCGTCGTCATGCAGGACTTCACCGGCGTGCCCTGCATCGTCGACCTCGCCACCATGCGCGAGGCCGTCGCCGAGCTCGGCGGCGACCCCACCAAGATCAACCCGTTGGCGCCCGCCGAGCTCGTCATCGACCACTCGGTCATCGCCGACCTCTTCGGCAGCGAGAACGCCCTCGAGCGCAACGTCGAGATCGAGTACGAGCGCAACGGCGAGCGGTACCAGTTCCTGCGGTGGGGCCAGACGGCCTTCGACGACTTCAAGGTCGTCCCGCCGGGCACCGGCATCGTCCACCAGGTCAACATCGAGTACCTGGCCCGCGTCACCTACAGCCGCGAGGTCGGAGGCGTGCTCCAGGCGTACCCCGACACCCTCGTCGGCACCGACTCGCACACGACGATGGTCAACGGCCTCGGCGTCCTCGGGTGGGGCGTGGGCGGCATCGAGGCCGAGGCCGCCATGCTGGGTCAACCGGTGTCGATGCTCATCCCCAAGGTCGTCGGCTTCAAGCTGTCGGGCTCGATCCCCACCGGCGTGACCGCCACCGACGTGGTCCTCACCATCACCCAGCAGCTGCGCCGCCACGGCGTCGTCGGCAAGTTCGTCGAGTTCTACGGTGAGGGCGTGGCCGAGGTGCCGCTGGCCAACCGCGCCACCATCGGCAACATGAGCCCCGAGTTCGGTTCGACGGCGGCGATCTTCCCGATCGACGACGTGACCCTCGACTACCTGCGGCTCACGGGCCGCTCCGACGAGCAGATCGACCTCGTCGAGCAGTACGCGAAGCTGCAGGGGCTGTGGCACGACCCGTCGACGGAGCCGGTCTTCAGCGAGTACCTCGAGCTCGACCTCGCCACGGTCGTCCCGTCCATCGCGGGTCCGAAGCGTCCGCAGGACCGCATCGAACTGACCGAGGCCAAGTCGCAGTTCGAGGTCGACCTCGAGAACTACGCCGGCACCGACCACTCGCACGTCGACGCCGCCGTCGAGGGCACCTTCCCGGCGTCCGACCCCATCGGCTTCACGGCCGAGGACGACGACGAGGCGCAGCCGCACACGATCTCGCACACGTCCCATGCACCGGCCAAGGTCTCCAAGCCGACGTCCGTCGCCCTCGAGGACGGCTCGACCTTCACCCTCGACCACGGCGCCGTCGCCATCGCGGCCATCACCTCGTGCACGAACACGTCGAACCCCTCGGTCATGCTCGCCGCCGGCCTGCTCGCCCGCAACGCCAGCAAGAAGGGCCTCAAGGCCAAGCCGTGGGTCAAGACGACCCTCGCGCCCGGTTCGAAGGTCGTCACCGACTACTACGAGAAGGCCGGTCTGACCTCGTACCTCGAGGACCTCGGCTTCTACACCGTCGGCTACGGCTGCACGACCTGCATCGGCAACTCGGGTCCGTTGCTCGACGAGATCTCGACGGCCGTCCAGGACAACGACCTGGCCGTCACGGCCGTCCTGTCGGGCAACCGCAACTTCGAGGGTCGCATCAACCCGGACGTCAAGATGAACTACCTGGCGAGCCCGCCCCTGGTCATCGCCTACGCCCTGGCCGGCTCGATGAACTTCGACTTCGAGAACGACGCGCTCGGCACCTCCGACGACGGCACCGACGTGTACCTCCGCGACATCTGGCCCGACGCGGCCGAGGTGCAGCAGACCATCGACTCGTCGATCGACACCGGCATGTTCACGCACGAGTACGCGGGCGTCTTCGACGGGGACGAGCGGTGGCGGTCGCTGCCGACACCGACCGGTGCGACCTTCGAGTGGGACTCCGAGTCGACCTACGTCCGCAAGCCCCCGTACTTCGAGGGCATGACGATCGAGACGACGCCGGTCACCGACATCCAGGGTGCCCGCGTCCTGGCGAAGCTCGGCGACTCGGTCACGACCGACCACATCAGCCCCGCCGGTTCGATCAAGGTCGACAGCCCGGCGGGTCACTACCTCGACGAGCACGGCGTCGACCGAAAGGACTTCAACTCGTACGGTTCGCGCCGGGGCAACCACGAGGTCATGATCCGCGGCACCTTCGCCAACATCCGGCTCAAGAACCAGCTGCTCGACGGCGTCGAGGGCGGCTACACCCGCGACTTCACGCAGCCGGACGCACCGCAGTCGTTCATCTACGACGCCAGTGCCCGCTACCAAGAACAGGGCACGCCCCTGGTCATCCTGGGCGGCAAGGAGTACGGCTCGGGATCGTCCCGTGACTGGGCCGCCAAGGGCACCAGCCTGCTGGGCGTCAAGGCCGTCATCACCGAGAGCTTCGAGCGCATCCACCGCTCGAACCTCATCGGCATGGGCGTGGTGCCCCTGCAGTTCCCCCAGGGCGAGAGCTGGGAGTCCCTGGGGCTCGACGGCACCGAGCAGATCGACATCGTCGGCCTCGAACAGCTCAACGACGGGACCACGCCGAAGACGGTCCGCGTCACGGCGACCCCGACGGCCCACTCGCCCGAGGGCAAGCAGCCGGTCGAGTTCGACGCCGTCGTCCGGATCGACACACCGGGCGAGGCGGACTACTACCGCAACGGCGGCATCCTGCAGTACGTCCTGCGCAGCCTGGTCTGATCACCGGACCGCACCGACCCGAGACCCCCGGACGAGCACGCGCGTCGTCCGGGGGTCGTACGGCGTTCTCGCCGGGCACGTGCCTAGAGTGGACGGATGCCCGAGAGGGCGGAGGAGGAAGACCAGCATGAGCCTGTTGCAGACGATCACGGGGCCTCGCGACCTCGACCGCCTGACGAACGACCAGATGGTCGAACTGGCCGCCGAGATCCGTCGGTTCCTCGTGACCGAGGTGTCGAAGACCGGGGGCCACCTCGGCCCGAACCTGGGCGTCGTCGAGCTCACCCTCGCCATGCACCGCGTCTTCCACTCGCCGCACGACGCCTTCGTCTTCGACACGGGTCACCAGTCGTACGTGCACAAACTGCTCACCGGTCGCCAGGACTTCTCGGCCCTGCGCCTCCGCGGAGGGCTCGCCGGCTACCCCCAGCGTTCCGAGTCCGAGCACGACATCGTCGAGAGCTCGCACGCCTCGAGTTCGCTCTCGTGGGCCGACGGCATCTCGCGGGCGTTCCAGCTCACCGGTCGCGACGACCGGCACGTCGTCGCCGTCGTGGGCGACGGTGCCCTTACCGGCGGCATGACCTGGGAGGCGCTGAACAACATCAGCGACGACAACGACCGTCGCCTCACGATCGTCGTCAACGACAACGGTCGCTCGTACGCCCCCACCATCGGTGGCATGGCCCGGTTCTTGAACACCGTCCGCACGCGGCAGGCCTACCGCGAACTCCACGTCGGGAGCCGAGCCGTCTTCGACCGACTCGGGCACCCGGGTCGCGCCGTCTACCGCGGCGTGCGAGGGGGACTGCACGGCTTCCTGAGCCGTTTCACCAACAACGAGGCGCTCTACTCCAACCTCGACATCAAGTACATCGGACCGGTCGACGGGCACGACCAGGTCGCCATGGAAGAAGCGCTGCTCCAGGCGAAGAACTACGGTGCCCCGGTCATCGTGCACGCCATCACCGAGAAGGGCCGGGGGTTCGACCCGGCTCGGGCCGACGTCGCCGACCAGTTCCACGCGGTCGGGCAGATCGACCCCGAGACGGGCGAGCCCCTCGAGGCCGCGACGTCGCCGTCCTGGACGTCGGTGTTCGCCGACGAGATCGTCGACATCGCCGAGCACGACGAGAAGATCGTGGGCATCACCGCCGCCATGCTGCGACCGGTGGGCCTGCACAAGCTCGCCGAGCGGTTCCCGTCGCGGGTCTTCGACGTCGGCATCGCCGAACAGCACGCCGTCACGAGTGCCGCCGGGCTGGCCTTCGGCGGTCTCCACCCCGTGGTCGCCCTCTACGCGACCTTCGTGAACCGGGCCTTCGACCAGGTCCTGATGGACGTCGCCCTCCACCGGGCCGGTGTGACCTTCGTCCTCGACCGCGCCGGCGTCACGGGGCCGGACGGGCCGAGCCACCACGGCATGTGGGACCTCGCCCTCCTGCAGATCGTCCCGCACATCCGTCTCGCTGCTCCTCGGGACGCCACGAGGCTCCGCGAAGAACTGCGCGAGGCCGTCACGGTCGACGACGCCCCGACCGTCATCCGTTTCTCGAAGGGTGCGGTCGGCGTCGAGCACGAGGCCGTCGAGCGTCTGGGGGACGGCGTCGAGGTCCTCCGGCGAGGCGACCACGACGACGTGCTGATCGTCTGCGTCGGTCCCATGGCCGGCGTCGGGCTCGACGTCGCCGAGCGCCTGCAAGACCAGGGCATCGGCGCGACCGTCGTCGATCCGCGCTGGGTCGTCCCCGTGCCGAAGAGCGTCATCGACCTGGCCGCCACGCACCGACTCGTCATCACCATCGAGGACGGCGTGCGCGTCGGCGGCATCGGAACACGGGTGCGGCAGGACCTCCGCGGTGCCGGGGTCGACACCGCCGTGACCGAGCTGGGCCTCCCGGACGAGTTCCTCGAGCACGGCTCGCGGGCCGAGATCCTCGAGGAGGCCGGCCTCACGCCGCAGCACATCGCCCGCGACGTCGTCGCTCAGGTGCTGGGCAGCCGCATCCCGGTCGCCCGACCCCTCGACGACGCCTCGTCCACCCCGCGGAACGAAGACGCACGACGCGACTGACGGCCACCTGAACCGCCCGGGCCGGCGACCGGAGGTCACGACGAACGCCCCCGTCTCGATCCGAGACGGGGGCGTTCGTCGACGTGGGGCCGGCCGCCGGTCTAGTCGAGGCCGCGGATCGCCGGTTCGTGGAAGTCCCGACCGCGCACGCGGCGCGAGGCACCGACCCGATCGAGGTACGGGGTCACGCCGCCCATCTGGAAGGGGTAACCCGCGCCGAGGATGAGGCAGAGGTCGATGTCTACGGCGGCCGCCACCACGTGGTCGTCGAGCATGCGTCCGACCTCGTCCGCGAGACCGTCCTCGATGCGCACCCGCAGCTCGTCGTCGGTGAGGGCGGTACCGGGCCCTGCGGCCAGCGCCACGGCCTTCTTGTCGAAGCCCTTGCGGCGTCCCTTCGAGTCGCGCTCGAAGATCGTGCCGTGCTCGGCGAGACGGTGGAGGCCCTCACTCGCGAAGAACCGGTCGGGGAAGGCGGCGTGATGGGTGTCGAGGACGTGCGCACCGACCGTGAGCCCCACCAGTTCGAGGAGTTCGAAGGGAGTCATCGGCAGTCCGAACGGTGCGGTGGCGCGATCGACCACCTCGAAGGGCGTCCCCGTCTCGACCGCGTGCATGGCCTCACCGAGCAGCTTGGCCAGGATGCGGTTCACGACGAAGCCCGGGGTGTCGGCCGTGATGACCGCGTTCTTCCGGAGGGCCTTCGCCGTGACCATGGCCGTGCTGAGCGTCTCGTCGTCGGTCAGGGGCGTCTTGACGACCTCGACCAACGGCATGACTGCCACGGGGTTGAAGAAGTGGAAGCCCACCAACCGCTCGGGGTGGGCCAGCCTCGCCCCGATCTGCTCGACGCTGAGCGAGGACGTGTTCGTCGCCAGCACCGTGGTGTCGGACACGACGGCCTCGACGTTCGCGAAGACCTCTTGCTTGACGCCGAGTTCTTCGAACACGGCCTCGATGACCCAGTCGGCGTCGGCGAAGTCCGCCAGGTCGGTGGTGCCCGTGATGAGCGCCTTCAGCCGGTTCGACTCGTCGCGTGAGATCCGCCCCTTGGCCTGGAGGTCGTCGATCTCGCCGCGGATGCGGCCGAGAGCGGTGTCGACCCGAGCCTGGTCGAGGTCGGTGATGACGACGGGCACGCGGAGCCGACGGACGAAGAGCAAGGCGAACTGGCTCGCCATGAGGCCCGCCCCGACGATGCCGACCTTGCCGACCTTCCGCGCGAGGTCGGGCGAGGGAGCACCGGCGGGCTTCTTCGCCCGCTTCTGCACGAGGTCGAAGGCGTACATGCTGGCGTGGAACTGGTCGCCGGCGACGAGGTCGGCCAGGGCTTCGTCCTCGGCCGCGAACCCGGTCGCGCGGTCGGTGTTCTTCGCCGCCTTGAGCAGGTCGAGGGCGGCGTACGGGGACTTCGCCACGGTGCCGATCTTCGACTCGAGCGACTTGCGCGCGACCGAGACGGCGACGTCCCACTTCACCGCCCGTTCGAGCTTGCCGGGCACGTTCGGCCGCTTGACCACGACCCGTCCGGTCAGCACTCCGTCGGCCCATCGGATGCTGTCCTCGAGGAACGAGGCCGGGCCGAAGGCCACGTCGACGATGCCGAGTTCGAGCGCCTGGGCGGGTCTGAGCGTGCGGTTGTTCTTCAACGGGTTCTCGATGACGACCTTGAGGGCGTTCTCGATGCCGATGAGGTTCGGCAGCAGCCAGGCGCCACCCCAGCCGGGGATGATCCCGAGGAACACCTCGGGCAGGGCGATCGCCGCGGCCGACGAGTCGACCGTGCGGTAGTCGGCGTGCAGGCCGATCTCGAGCCCACCGCCGAGGGCGAGCCCGTTGACGAACACGAAGGTGGGCACGCTGGCGTCGTGCAGCTTGCCCAGCACGGCATGGCCGAGCCGTGCCAGTTCGCGGGCGACGTCTCGACTGGGGATGGCGCTGACCTTGCTCAGGTCGGCACCCGCCGCCAGGAAGTACGGCTTGCCCGTCACGGCGATCGCCGCGATCTCACCCGAGGAGGCGCGGGTGCGGACCGCGTCCAGGGTCGCGCCGAACTCGTGCAACGACGCCGGCCCCAGGGTGCTCGGTCGGGTGTGGTCGCGGCCGTTGTCGAGCGTGACGAGGGCGAGGACGCCCCCGGACGGCAACGGGACGTCGCGGACGTAGGAGTGCGTGACGACCTCGTCGGCCGACAGCTCGGTCAGTTGTTCGATCGCCGTGCTCATGCGCGCGCCGCCTTCCGCGAGTGGTGGGGGTTCTCCCAGATGACGCTGCCGCCCTGGCCGAGTCCGATGCACATGGCGGTGAGGCCGTAGCGCACCTCGGGGTGCTGCTCGAACTGACGGGCCAGCTGGATCATCAGGCGCACGCCCGACGAGGCCAGGGGGTGCCCGACGGCGATGGCGCCGCCCCAGGGGTTGACGCGGGGGTCGTCGTCGTCGATGCCGAAGTGGTCGAGCAGCGACAGCACCTGCACGGCGAAGGCCTCGTTCAGTTCGAAGAGCCCGATGTCGTCGATCGAGAGGCCGGCCTTGCGCAGGGCCTTCTCGGTGGACGGGACGGGACCGATGCCCATGATCTCGGGCTCGACGCCGGCGAAGGCGAAGCTGACCAGGCGCATCTTGGGGGTGAGGCCCAACTCCTTCGCGGCCGCGCCGGACGCCATCAGGCTGACCGTCGCGCCGTCGTTGAGTCCGGACGAGTTGCCCGCCGTGACGCGACCGTGCGGTCGGAAGGGCGTACGCAGGCCGGCCAGCCCCTCCATCGTGGTCTCGGGCCGGGGTGCCTCGTCACGGGTCGCCAGCCCCCAGCCCTGGTCGGTCTTGATCGCGACCGGGACGAGGTCGGGCTGGATCTGGCCGGCGTCGTAGGCCGCGGCCAGCTTCTGCTGCGACCGCATCGCGTAGCGGTCGGACCGCTCTCTGGTCAGCTGCGGGAACCGGTCGTGGATGCGCTCGGCCGTGTTGCCCATGTTCAGGGCCTCGCCGCTGACGAGCTTCTCGGCGACGAACCGCGGGTTCGGGTCGGCGGCGAAGCCCATCGGGTGGCGACCCATGTGCTCGACGCCGCCGGCGAGGGCGACGTCGTAGGCGCCGAACGCGATGCCGCCGGCGATGGTGGTGACGCTGGTCATGGCGCCGGCGCACATGCGGTCGATCGCGTAACCGGGCACGGACCGGGGCAGGCCGGCCAGCAGCGCCGTCGTGCGACCGAGGGTGAGCCCCTGGTCGCCCTGCTGCGTCGTCGCCGCGATGGCGACGTCGTCGATGCGTTCGGGCGGGAGGGACGGGTTGCGTTCGAGCAGGCCCTTCATCGCCTTCACGACCAGGTCGTCGGCCCGGGTCTGCCAGTACATGCCTTTGTCGCCGGCCCGACCGAACGGGGTGCGTACCCCGTCGACGAACACGACATCGTTGCTCTCGGCCACATTGCCTCCAGTGTCAGGATCTGCTCCCGATCTTAGGGACGACGCCGAGGGCCCGAGAATCGTTCGAGCAATCCTACGAAGGCCCGTCACCCGTCGGCTCGGGCTCTTGGTGGGCGTCGACAAAGGCCTCGGCGACGGCCTCGGCCACGGCGTCGACCTGCCACGGCCGAGCCCCGAGTTCGACCAGTGCCGCCGAGATCGTCGGCGTGTCGAAGGGGATCGGCGGGTCCCAGGCGAGACGGCGGAGGGTCTCGGGCGTGAGCAGGTTCTCGACGGGGAGGTCGAGCCCCTCGGCGATGTCGGTGACGCGCGGCCGCACCGCCTTGTACCGGGCGTCGGCGAGCGGGTTCTTGTCGGCCCACGAGCGGGGAGGCGGCAGCGTGTCGCTGGCCGGGCCGCGGTGCGACGGCAGGTCGGTGGTGGCGCGACCGCGTTCGATGGCCGCGAACCACCGGTCGAGTTCGCTGCGGCTCGCGCGGCCGACGAACTCCTTCAGGCCGGCCAGGGCGCGCTTGTCGGTGGGCATGGCCCGGGTGGCCGCGACGAGCGACGAGTCGGGCACGAGTCGCCCGGGGGCCGTGTCGATCTCGCGGGCGTAGTCGTCGCGGGCCTGCCAGAGCTCGCGGGCGACGGCCAGCGACCGCGATCCGCGCAGGCTGTGCAGCCCCGTCAGGCGACGCCACGGGTCGACGCGGGCGGGCTTGGCCTCGCGGCGCAACGTCGCCTCGAACTCCTGGCGGGCGATCTCGAGCTTGCCCGCGTCCGCGAGCACCGCCTCCATGGCGTCACGCAGGTCGACGAGCAACTCGACGTCGAGCGCGGCGTAGACCAGCCAGCTCTGCGGCAGGGGCCGCGTCGACCAGTCCGCCGCGCTGTGCTCCTTCGCCAGGTGGACGCCGAGCAGCTGCTCGACGACGGCTCCGAGGCCGACCTTCGGCAGGCCGGCGATGCGGGCACCGAGCTCGGTGTCGAAGATGCGGCTGGGGTCGAGGCCCACCTCGCGCAGACACGCGAGGTCTTGGCTGGCGGCGTGCAGCACCCACTCCTCGTCGCCGATGACGTCCTGCAGCTCGGCGAACGAGCCGATGGCCGGCGGGTCGAGCAGGAACACCCCGGACCCCCGTCGGAACACCTGGATCAGGTACGCCCGTTGCGAGTAGCGGTATCCGGAGGCGCGCTCGGCGTCTATCGAGACGGGCCCGGTGCCGGCCCGGATCGCCTCGACGGCGGCGAGGTAGCCCTCGCGATCGTCGATGACGACCACCTCGCCGTGGACCGAGTCCGCGGTCTCGACCTGGGGTCGGACGGTCACCCTCGGCCCGACGCCGCCGGGGCCGTCGCCGACGGGTGTTGCCTCGTCTGGTGTCGCTGTGGTCATGTCTCCGCTGTTCCTGTCCGGGGGCGCCGTCGTGGTCCGGTCGCGCCGTTCGGTCCGATGGGTCAGTCCCGCCCGACCCGCCGCGAGGCGAGGAGCGTGACGCCCTCCACCGTCGGGGGCAACCCGGCGAGCGTGCAGATCAGCTCGCTCCAGGCCTCGATGTGCGGGGCCAGGTCGGTGGTGGTGGGACTCCACGAGGCCCTGAGCTCGAGCTGGGCCCCGTCGCCGTGGCTGGCCAACTCACCGTATCCGGTCGAGAGGATCTTCGTGGCGGTCCCCGAGGCCTGGCCGTACGAGGCGCCGCGGGCGTCGAGGCTGTCGACCAACCACGACCAGGCGACGTCCGCCACGAACGGGTCGAGGGCGATCTCGGTCTCGAGGGGGGCCTGCGCGAAGGCGACGACCCGGAACGGCCCGCCCCAGGCCTCGGGCTCGTCCTCGTCGTAGAGGAGCACGAAGCGCCCCGTGCCGAGGTCGGGATCGGGGCGGCCCGCGGCGCCGACCACGTCGCCGGCGAGGGCCAGCGCGTGCGGCGCGAGGCCGCTCGGCGCCGGGATCTCGATCATGGCGAGGGCGTCCCGGGCGGAGGCGCGGTGGACGGACTCGACGGCCGCGGCGAATGCGGGCGGCCGGGTCGGCGTCGGGGGGATCTCGGACACCCTCGAAGACTAGGGTCGAACCCGAGGGCGACCCCCGCGGCACGCCGCGCCCGGCTCAGCAGATCCACAGGTCGCCCCGCAGCCACCTGCCGCCGCCCGAGGAGCCGCCCGTGACCCGCCCTGCATCCACCGGTCGAGGGGGCGTCGGCCCGCTCGCGATCGTCTCGATCGCCGTCGGTGGCACCGTCCTCGTGTCGGCGGTGGCCCTCGCGTCGGGTGTCGTGGCCATCGCGCGGAAGATCGTGACGCCCGCGCGTCGGCGACGCGACGACGTCCGGGTCGAGGCACACGACGCCGCGAGCGGGACGGTGACCCTGACCTCGACGCCCGACACGCGCCTCCCCGGCCGGTACAGCTTCTGGTTCGACCGCGGGCGGGGGCACGCCCGCCTCGGCGAGGTCGTCCGGGACGACGGACGACACGTGGTCCGCCGGGTCGAGGGCGTCGAGGGCGGCGACCTCGACCGCGCCCGCCACGGTCGCATCGGCGGGTGGCTGTTCCCGACGCCGCACGACGCGGGCCTGGTCGCCCACGAGGTGTCGGTGCCCACCGAGGTGGGAGCGGCGCCGGCGTGGCTCGTCCCCGCAGCGCACGGCACCCACGGCCCGTGGACGATCGCCGTGCACGGCCGGGGCGTGACCCGCGCCGAGACCATCCGCGGCGTCCCGGTCTTCCACCGGCACGGCGTCACCTCGCTGCTCGTGTCGTACCGCAACGACGGCGAGGCGCCCCGGTCGTCGGACGGCCGGTACGCCCTGGGCGACACCGAGTGGCGCGACGTCGAGTCGGCCCTCCGGTACGCCCTCGACCACGGTGCGACGTCGGTCGTCCTGACGGGCTGGTCGATGGGCGGCGCCCTCGTGCTGCAGGCGGCGACGCGCTCGGCGCTCCGCGGGGCCGTCAGGGGGCTCGTGCTCGAGTCGCCCGTGGTCGACTGGCGGACGACCCTCGCGTACCAGGGAGCGGCCATGCGCGTGCCCCCGCTCGTCCAGGGCCTCGTCCTGCGCCTCCTCGGGTCGCCCCTGCTGTGCCGACTGGCCGGCAGCGCCGAGCCGATCGACTTCGACCGGCTCGACCTCGTGGCACGGTCGGGTGAGCTCGAGGTCCCGGTGCTCGTGCTGCACAGCGACGACGACGGTTTCGTGCCGTCCACGGCGTCGCACGCCCTGGCCGAGGCACGCCCCGACCTCGTGACCCTCGAGGCGTTCGACGTCGCCCGGCACACCAAGCTCTGGAACCTCGACCCCGAGCGGTTCGAGGCGGCGATCTCGGGGTGGCTCGAACGTCAGCGGCTCGCGGGCCCGCCCTCGACCGACCACCGGGCGTAGAGGGTGCTCTGCTCGTCGACGAGCAACTGACCCAGCACGAGCGACGCCGGGTCGAACCGTTCGCGGCCGAACACCGGCAGACCGCTGCCGATCACGACCGGTGACGTCGACAGGCACAGCTCGTCGACGAGCCCGTCGCGCAAGAACTGCCCGGCGAGCGACGGCCCGCCCTCGCAGACGAGCGAACGGAGGCGCTGGTCGCGCAGGCACCGCAGGATCGCCGCGGGCTCCAGCCGACCACCGTCGTCGGGCGCGGTCAGCACGGCCGCGGCCGCCCAGATCGCCTCGCCGAGGGTCTCGCGGACCCGGGCCCGGGCGGACGACGGGCAGACGACGACGACGCGCTCGGCCTCGGACGGGTCCATCCGGTGCCCGGACAGGTCGCCGGACGACGTGACGACGACCAGCCGGGACGACTTCGGCACCCGGTAGCCCTCGGCTCGCACGCTGGCCGCGCCGACGAGGACCCCGTCGGCCAGCGAGCGGATCGCCGCCAGGATCGTCCGGTCGGTGGCGTTGCTCAGGGTCTCGGAGGTGCCGTCCGAACCCGCGGCGTCCCCGCTGACCGCGGCGATGAGGTTCAGCCGGAGCCAGGTCTCGCGGGGCGGGTCGTACAGCTCGCGGATCCGCGCGGGCGCCCCCGCGTCGTCGATGTCGAGCTCGAGCCCGACGTCGGTCGGCCGCTCGAGCGCGTGCAGGACGCGCAGCGTCACGCGGCGGCGGTCCGCTCGCGGATCTGACGCTTGGCCCGACCCAGGAGGGCGGTCATGCCCCGGATGCGCAGCGGGCTGACCGCCTCGGTCAGTCCGATGGTCTGCGGGTAGTCGTCGGGGACGTCGTCGAGCACCTGCTGGACCGTGAGCCCGTCGAGCCCCTGGGCGAGGATGGACGCGAACCCCCGCGTCGTCGGCGCCTCGCGCGGAGCCGTGGCGTGCAGGTGGACGCGGCCCTCGGCGACCTCGACGAAGAGGAACACGGGGGACTGGCACTCGACCACCCGCTCGAGCAGGTCGGGGTGGTCGGCGTAGCGCTCGGGCAACTCGGGCAGCTCGTTCGAGAACTCGAGCAGCAGCTGCAGGCGGTTGCGGACGTCGAGGGCGAGGAACTCCTCGCGGAACTCGACGAGTGCCTCGGGCAGTGCGCCGGGGGAGGCGGCCACGGCGGTCACCGGGCCGGCACCTCGCCCGGCTCGGTGCCCTGGACGATCGGGACGCGCACGGCGCTGCCCCACTCGGTCCACGAGCCGTCGTAGTTGCGGACGTCCTCGAAGCCCATGAGGTGCGTCAGGACGAACCAGGTGTGGCTCGACCGCTCACCGATGCGGCAGTAGGCGACGACCTGGTCGCCGTCGGCCAGGCCCGCGCCCTCGCGGTAGATCGCGTCGAGCTCGGCGATCGGACGGAAGGTGCCGTCGTCAGCGGCGGCCTTGCCCCACGGCACGTTCTGCGCGCTCGGGATGTGGCCGGCGCGGAGGGCTCCCTCGTCGGGGTAGGCCGGAGCCGTCGTGCGCTGACCCGAGAACTCCTCGGGCGACCGCACGTCGATCAGGGGCTTGCCGAGGTGGGCCAGCACGTCGTCCTTGTAGGCCCGGATGACGCTGTCGTCGCGCTCGACGACGGGGTAGTCCGTCGGCTCGACCGCCGGGGCGTCGGTCGTGTAGTCGCGCCCCTCGGCCTCCCATTTGGCGCGGCCGCCGTCGAGCAGGCGGACGTCCTCGTGACCGAACAGCGAGAACACCCAGAGGGCGTAGGCGGCCCACCAGTTGTTCTTGTCGCCGTAGATCACGACGGTGCTGTCGCGCGAGATGCCGCTGCGGGCCATGAGGGCGGCGAAGCCCTCGCCGTCGACGTAGTCGCGCTGGACGGGGTCGTTCAGGTCGAGGTGCCAGTCGATCTTGACGGCGCCGGCGATGTGGCCGGTCTCGTAGAGCAGGACGTCCTCGTCGGACTCGACGACGACGAGCCCGGGGGTGCCGAGGTGCTGCTGCAGCCACTCGGTGCTCACGAGTCGCTCGGGGTGGGCGTACTCGCCGAAGCGGGCGGACGTGTCGTGCTCGACGGCCATGGTGTCTCCTCGTTCAGGTGTCGGGATGGGGCCGGCGGCGGCCGACGGGTCGTGCCCGGCGGCGTAGGATCGCCTCTGCTCGGCCCCGTCGAGGTTACGCATGCCGCGTGACCGTCGCCCGGGAACCGTACGACTCTGACACATCCCCGCCCCCACCACCGCGAGGCCGCCGCCATGCCCCCCGAATCCGTCAGCACGCTCGTGTCGTTGACCGACCGCACCCCGACGATCACCGGGGCCGAGATCGTGACGCAGCTCGTGCCTCCTCGTCAGTTCGCCGAGGCCTCCCTCGAGAACTACCGGCCCGACCCCGACTTCGCGTCGCAGGCCGAGGCCGTCGCCGCCGTGACGGCGTTCGGCGGCGCGGGTGCCGAGGCACCGAAGAGGGGCCTGTTCCGCAAGAAGCCGGTCGTCCCGGCCGTCCGCCCGGGGCTCTACCTCGACGGCGGCTTCGGCGTGGGCAAGACCCACCTGCTGGCCGCCCTCTGGAACCGCACGACGGGGCGGCGGTACTTCGGCACGTTCATCGAGTACACGGCGCTCGTCGGTGCCGTCGGCTACGCCGGTGCGGCCTCGCAGCTGAAGGGCGCGTCCCTGGTATGCATCGACGAGTTCGAGCTCGACGACCCGGGCGACACGATGATGATGACCCGGTTGCTCGGCGACCTGGCCGACGACGGCACGCGCATCGCGGCCACCTCGAACACCCCGCCCAACGCACTCGGCGAGGGCCGATTCGCCGCGGCGGACTTCCTCCGCGAGATCCAGGGGTTGAGCGACAAGTTCCTCACGCTGCGCATCGACGGCGACGACTACCGACGCCGTGAGGTCGAGGCCAGGGCCCACGTGGTCGACGACGTCGACCACGCCGCGGCCGCCGTCGGGGGCACCGTCTCGCTCGACGACTTCGACGGCGTCGTCCGACACCTCGCGACCGTCCACCCCAGCAAGTACGTCAAGCTCGTCGACGACCTCGACGCGGTCGGCCTGCGTGACGTGCACGTGCTCACCAGCCAGGTCGACGCCCTGCGCCTCGTGGCGTTCGTGGACCGCCTCTACGACGCCCAGATCCGGGTCGTCGCCTCGGGCACACCCCTCGACCAGGTCTTCTCGGACGAGATGCTCGCCGGCGGTTACCGCAAGAAGTACCTTCGTGCCGTGTCGCGCCTGGTGGCTCTCACCTCGCTCTGACGACGTCCCCACCCGGTGCCGGGCGATCGGAAACACGTTGTTTACCTGAGCCCGGATCGTGTTACATCGGGGAAACAATCCCGCACACGGACCGAAACCTCACCCCGAGACACTGGGGGCCGCACCGGACGAGAGCGTTCGTCACCACAGCCCGCCACCTGGCGCGTTCGACCTCGACGTCGGTGCCTCCCCGACTCAGCAACTCGAGAGGTGACCCGTACATGGAACTCGACCAAGGCAACACCGCCTTCCTGCTCATCTGTGCGGCGCTCGTGCTGCTCATGACCCCCGGCCTGGCCTTCTTCTACGGCGGACTCGTCAAGGCCAAGAGCGTGATCAGCATGATGATGCTGAGCTTCGGGGCCATGGGCCTGATCGGCGTGCTGTGGGTGCTCTTCGGGTACTCGATCGCGTTCTCGAACGGGCCCGAGGGCCCCGCGGGCACGGACAGCTTCATCGGCATCGACGGCGTCCTCGGCTTCGACTGGAAGACCCTCGGCCTCCAGCAGCTGTACACGGACGCCGTCGCCGGCGGCAGCGGGGCCTACCCGACGATCGCGTTCGCGGCGTTCCAGGCCACCTTCGCCATCATCACGGTGGCTCTCGTCTCGGGCGCCATCGCCGACCGTGCCAAGTTCGGGGCCTGGATGGTCTTCGCCGGGGTCTGGGCCACCGTGGTCTACTTCCCCGTCGCCAGCTGGGTCTTCAACTTCACGCTCGGAGACGACGGATCCGTCGTCGACGGCGGCTGGATCGCCAGCATGGGCGTCATCGACTTCGCCGGCGGCACCGCGGTGCACATCAACGCCGGTGCGGCCGGTCTCGCCCTCGCCCTCGTCCTGGGCAAGCGCGTCGGGTTCGCCAAGGGCGCCGACAAGCCGCACAACCCTCCCTTCGTGCTGTTGGGTGCGGGCCTGCTCTGGTTCGGGTGGTTCGGGTTCAACGCGGGGTCCGAGCTCGCGGCCGACGGGATCGCCGCCGTCGCCTTCATGAACACCATCGCCGCTCCCGCCGCCGCCATCATCGGCTGGCTGGTCGTCGAGAAGGTCAAGGACGGCAAGGCCACGTCCGTCGGGGCCGCGTCGGGCGCCGTCGCCGGCCTGGTCGCCATCACGCCGGCCTGCGCCACCCTCAGCCCCCTCTGGGCGATGGTCCTGGGCCTGCTGACCGGTGCCGTCTGCGCGATCGCCATCGACCTCAAGTTCAAGCTCGGCTTCGACGACTCGCTCGACGTGGTCGGCATCCACCTCATCGGTGGTCTCATCGGCACGCTCTACATCGGCTTCTTCTCGACCGACTACGGCCTGTTCTTCGGCCACGGACCCGCGCAGCTCGGCATCCAGGCCCTGGCCGCCGTCGTCGTGCTCATCTACTCGTTCGTCCTGGCCTACGTCATCGGCTTCGCGATCGAGAAGACCATCGGCTTCCGGGTCAAGAACGAGGACGAGGTCGCCGGCATCGACCTCGCCATCCACGGCGAAGAGGGCTACGTGCTCGAGAACTCGCGCGCCTGACCCTTCCTGCACGACGAACGGCCCCGGTCCTCGGACCGGGGCCGTTCCGCGTCCGCCGGACGCGTCCCACGACAGAGCGCAGGAGGCGCGGTGCGGGATACCCTCGCACCGCGCCTCCTGCGCGTGGTCGCGTCGTGGGCCCGGGCCCGACTCGACCCGTCGCCCTCAGGCCTGCGAGAACCAGACGGTGGTCTCGCCCGGCACCTCGGTGACGCCGGCGAGCGTGTCGTGCAGCGGTTCGCTGGAGGCCAGGACGCGGGCGCCGGCGGGCAGGTCGACGGGGCCGCCGCCGAAGTTCGTGAGCGAGTGCCAGCCGTCGTGCCGGGAGAAGTGCACGACCTCGTCGGAGGCGTCGTCCGCCCAGCGGAGGCTCTCACCCTGCTGCAACTCGCGTCGCAGGGCGAGCGCGCGACGGTAGATCGACAGGGTGGACTCGTCCTCGTCGTCCTGCACCGAGACGGCCAGGTCCTCGAACCACTCGGGCTGCGGCAGGTGGGGTGCGTGGTCGCCGAAGCCCAGGGCGGGCCCGCTGGTGTCCCAGGGCAGGGGCACCCGGCTGCCGTCGCGGCCCTTCCGCCGATGGCCGGTGCGGGTCCAGACGGGGTCCTGCAGGTCGTCGGGCTGCAGGTCGGCCACCTCGAAGAGGCCGAGCTCCTCGCCCTGGTAGACGTAGGCCGAGCCGGGCAGGGCCAGCATCAACAGCGTCGCGGCCCGCGCCCGACGCAGGCCCGCGTCCGGGTCCAGGGTCGGTCGACGACCGTCGCTCAGGACGAAGGCGTCGAGGTCCTGCCCCTTCGGCAGGCCGTAGCGCGTGGCGTGCCGGACGACGTCGTGGTTCGAGAGCACCCAGGTGCTCGTCGCCCCGCTGACGGCGGCCTGGTCGAGGGTCGACGCGATGATCGTGCGGAACTGCTCGGCGTCGAAGTCGGCCCGGGTCAGGGCGAAGTTGAAGGCCTGGCCGAGCTCGGTGGGGCGAGCGTAGAGCGGTACGCGCTCGGGCTGCACCCAGGCCTCGGCGACCGCGCTGCGGGGCGGGTCGTACTCGTCGAAGACCCGGCGCCATCCCTCGAAGATGGTGTGCACCTCGTCGCGGTCGTAGAGCGGGTCGCTGCCGTCGACCGGCAGCACCGAGCGTTCGGCGGCGTCGCGCAGGGGCTCGGTCAGGTCCTTCGCCAGCCCGTGGGCGACGTCGACCCGGAAGCCGTCGACGCCGCGGTCCGACCAGAAGCGCAGCGTGTCCTCGAAGTCGGCGCGCACCTCGGGGTGGCTCCAGTCGAGGTCGGGCTGCTCGGGGGCGAAGAGGTGCAGGTACCACTGCTCGGGCGTGCCGTCGGGGCGGTGCAGACGGGTCCAGGCGCCCCCGCCGAAGTTCGACGCCCAGGTCGACGGGGGAGTGTCTCCGCCGTCGCCGAGGCCGTCCCGGAAGACGTATCGTGCCCGGGCGGCGCTGCCCGGGTCCGAGGCCAGGGCCTCGCGGAACCACTCGTGCTCGCTCGAGGTGTGGTTGGGGACGATGTCGACCACGACCTTGATGCCGGCGGCGTGCAGCGCGGTGACCATCTCGTCGAAGTCGTCCAGGGTGCCCAGCCGCGGGTCGACGTCGCGGTAGTCGGCGACGTCGTAACCGCCGTCGGCCAGGGGTGACGGGTAGAACGGGCTGAGCCAGACGGCGTCCACGCCGAGCCGCCGCAGGTACGGGACGCGCGAGGTCACGCCGGTCAGATCGCCGATGCCGTCACCGTTCGCGTCGGCGAAGCTGCGCGGGTAGACCTGGTAGACGACCGCCTGGCGCCACCAGTCGGCGTCTGTGGCGCGGGAGGGGCGGTCCGGGGAGGCGCGCGCGGCAGGGGAGTCGGGGGAGTCGGTCATGGGGTGAGGATGCCACGACTCGGGCGACCACGGCCCGCACGACGCCCGGGCCCGGGAGGCGTCGGGTCACGCCGGTGAGACGACGAGAGGCCCTGCTTCCGCAGGGCCTCTCGCGATGGTGGTGGGCGATACCGGGCTCGAACCGATGACCTCTTCCGTGTGAAGGAAGCGCGCTACCAACTGCGCCAATCGCCCGTGTGGGACTCGACGATGCTAGTGCATCGCGGGCCGGGAACGCCATTCGGCGCACCGCGGCACGGCTCTCGCGGACCGTGCCGACCACGGTCCGAGACACGAACATCCCTCGATTTGGTTTCTGCCCCGGGGTGTGGGTATTGTTCTTTTGCACGCAGAAATGCAAAGCGAAATGCGGATGTGGCGCAGCGGTAGCGCATCACCTTGCCAAGGTGAGGGTCGCGAGTTCGAATCTCGTCATCCGCTCGAGTGTAATGCTCACCAGAGGGTGGTCCACCGACTGGTGGCCTCCCTCTGGGGGCTACTCGTATGGTGGAGTGGCCGAGAGGCGAGGCACCGGCCTGCAAAGCCGTTCACGCGGGTTCAAATCCCGTCTCCACCTCCATACGATCAAGACCCTGGTCTAGACTCGATGTGGTAATTGAATAGGGCGGTTCGAGATCCTGATCTCGCATCGCAGAAGCATGAGCGATTGGCGCAGCGGTAGCGCGCTTCCCTGACACGGAAGAGGTCGCTGGTTCGATCCCAGTATCGCTCACACACAGAAAGCCCCGGCCGAGGCCGGGGCTTTCGTCTTGTCCGGGCGTCGTCGGACCTCGAGCCACCGGCACGGAGGCGGCGGCCTCACGGCTCGATGCTCGACACCTGCCGCTCGACGGGGGGACGCGAGCGGCAGGTCGTCACGATCGACGGCACATCCCTCACGGGGCGCCGACACCGCCCAGGGTGCCCGGGTCGGTGCCGAGGCCGACGCCCTTGCCGTTTCCGGTGCCGCCGTTTCCGTTTCCGTTGTTGCCGTCGGTTCCGTTGCCGTTGTTGCCGTCGTTGCCGGGCCCGCTGTTGCCGGGTCCGCTGCCCCCGCCCGGGGCGTCGACCCCGGGGACCTCCACCGTCGGGGGAGTCACGGGGTCGACCGTGGGCTCCGTCGTCGGCTCGACCGGCGCCTCCTGGGTCGGGCTGACCTCGTCCGAGGGCGTCGGATCGGCAGGCGACTCGTCGGACGGTTCCTCGGACGGCGACGAGTCGTCGCCGGTCGATCCGGACGGCGCGGTCGACGGATCGGTGTCGACGCTCGGAGTCGACGTGTCGGCCGGATCGACCGTGCCGCCGTCCCGGGTCGCCGCCCAGCCGATGCCCGCCGCGAGCAGGAGCGCGACGACGAGGGCCGCCACGACGACGGGCCAGCGTCGGCGACGTTCCGGCGCCTGCGTGGCCTCGGGAACGGCGACGAAGGCGGCGGCAGCCGGGCCGGACGCCGTCCCCGCCCCGAGCACCTGCGTCCTGGTCTCGTCCCGCGGCAGCGCGCGGGTGGGCGCGTCACCCAGGGGCAGGCCGGCGGTGGCGGCGTCGGGCGCGGCCATCACGCGGGTCACGGCGTCGGTCGACCCGGCCCCGTCTGCGGCCAGCGTCCGGGCGGCCCGGGCGACCTCGGCGGCCGCCGGGCGGTCCTCGGGTGAGCGGGCCGTCATCCGGGTCAACAACCCGACCCAGCCCGACCCGATCGAGGACGGGATCTCCGGGTCGCGGGTCAACCGTGCCATGACGGACTCGACGACCGAACCCGTGAACACCCGACGCCCGGTCAGCGCCTCGACCAGCACGAGCCCGAGCGAGTAGACGTCGGACGCCGGGGCCGGCGGACGCCCCTCGGCCTGCTCGGGGCTGACGAAGGCGGCGGTGCCCATCAGGGTGCCCGTGGCCGTCACCCGCGTGGAGTCGATCAGGTACGCGATGCCGAAGTCGGCGAGCTTGGCCCGACGGGGGTCGCCGTCGTGGTGCGGCGAGGCGAGCAGGATGTTCGCGGGCTTGACGTCGCGGTGGACGACGCCGGCACGGTGGACGGCGGCGAGGCCGTCCGCGACGTCACCGAGCAGCGCGGCGGCCTCGGCGTGCGACAGGGGGCCGTCGGCGAGCACCGTCTGAAGGGTCGGACCGTCGACGTACTCCATCACGAGGTAGGCGTCGTCGTCGTGACCGTCGCCCTCGACGCGGGCGTCGTAGAGCGTCACGAGTCCCGGATGGTTCAGCGAGGCGAGGAGGCGCACCTCGCTCACCTGCCGGCCGAGGTCGTGGACGTCGTGCCCGTCCGACGAGAAGAGCTTGACCGCGACGTCGCGCCCGAGGTCGAGGTCGTGGGCCCGGTACACGGCTCCCATGCCGCCGCGACCGACGATCGCGTCGAGACGGTAGCGACCGCCCACGGTCGTGCCGAGGCGGGGGTCGCCCTGGTCGCGGGGGCTCACGCGCCCGCCCCCGTCGCGACGTCGAGCGGCCGGGACGACGAGGTGGACCGTCCGCCTCGTCCCGGACGGTGGGACGCCACGGCGTCCCAGACGACCTCGGCCACGGCCGACTTCGACCCCGCGGACTCGAAGACGACGGCACCCTCGGCGTCGATCACGACGACGGCCGTGTCGTCGGCGCCGAACCCGGTCGTCCAGCCGACGGCGTTGAGGACGAGCAGGTCCGCCCCCTTGCGGCGTTGCTTGGCTCGCCCGAGCGAGAGCAGTTCGTCCCGGTCACCGGCGGTCTCGGCGGCGAAGCCGACGACCACCTGCCCGTCCGGACGCCGCGCGACGAGGCCCGCGAGGACGTCGGGGGTGCGGACGAGGCGGAGGGTCAACTCGTCGCCCGCGTCGTCCTTGCGGATCTTGCCGTCGGCCACCGAGACGGGACGGTAGTCGGCGACGGCCGCGGCCATGACGACGACGTCTGCCTGGGGTGCGTGCTCGGCCAGGGCGGCCTCGAGCTCGAGCGCGGTTCCGACGTCGACCAGGTCGACGTCGTCCCGCCCCACGAGGCGCTGCCGGACGGCACCGTCGAGGGCGGCGCCGACGACGGTGACGTGGGCTCCACGGTCGGCGGCGGCGAGGGCCAGGGCGGCCCCCTGCTTGCCGCTCGACCGGTTGCCGACGAAGCGCACGGGGTCGAGGGGCTCGCGGGTGCCACCGGCGGAGACGACCACCCGCAGGCCGTCGAGGTCGCCGACCCGCGCCTCCTGGGCCGAATCGCCCGCAGCACCGGACGGGTCGCCCGCAGCGCCGGCCGGGCCGCCGGCGTCGGCAGCGTCGGGGACGAGGGCCAGGGCTGCGGCGACGATCTCGTCGGGCTCGCTGAGGCGCCCGGGCCCCACGTCCCCGCCGGTCAGCGGCCCGTCGTCGGGCCCGACGACGGTCACCCCGCGAGACCGCAGCAGTGCGACGTTGGCGACCGTGGCGGGGTTCAGCCACATCTCGGTGTGCATGGCGGGCGCGACGACGAGCGGCGCGGTGCTCGCGAGGATCGTCGTGCCCAGCAGGTCGTCGGAGAGGCCGTGGGCGATCTTGGCCAGCGTGTGCGCGGTCGCCGGTGCCACGACGATCAGGTCGGCCCGCTGGCCGAGGGCCACGTGCCGCACCTCGGCGACGTCGTCGAAGACCGAGGTGTGCACGGGGTTGCGACTGGTGGCCTCCCAGGTGGGCGCGCCGACGAAGCGCAGCGCGGCCTCGGTGGGGACGACGTGCACGTCGTGCCCTCGCAGCACGAGTGCTCGGACGACGCCGACGGCCTTGTACGCCGCGATCCCACCCGAGACGCCGACGACGACGGACAGGCGACGCGGGGCGTCGGCGGGGGAGGAGCGGGGGTGGTCGTGCGTCACGATGGGCCTCGTCGATCGATGCGGCGGTCGGCCGACCCGGTGCCGGGTCGGTAGCGTTGGCCTCCACGATGCCGCATCCCGCGGCCGGACGTCGGTTCCCGACCCGACGCGCCCCCACCCTGAGGACCCCATGTGCACCGTCGTCGTCGCCGTCCAGCCGGGCGCGCCCTGGCCCGTCGTCTTCCTGGGGCTCCGTGACGAGTCGCCCGACCGCCCCTGGGACGAGCCCGGCGCCTGGTGGCCCGAGCTCGGCGACCGGGTCACGGGCGTGCACGACCGCGCGGCCGGCGGCGCGTGGCTGGCGACCGCCCGGGGCCCGAGCCGCGCCAGCGTCGTGCTCAACCGTCACGAGACGCCGGATCCGCCCTCGGGCGGCTGGACGACGCGCGGCACGCTGCCGCTGCGCGCCGCCGCCGACGGCCTGCTGCCCGACGGGCCGCAGACGACGCGCACCTTCAACCTGCTCACGGCGGACGCGGGAGGCGCGGTGCACTCCGTGTGGGACGGCACCGCCACCGCGACGGCCCGCCTCGCCCCCGGGGTCCACCTCCTGACGCACGCCGCGCCCGACGACCGGAGCGTGCCCCGCGTCGACCGGTGGCTGCCCCGGTTCCGTGACGTCGCGCCTCCGTCCGGTCCGTTGCCGACGGCGGCCGAGGGTGAGGGCAGCTGGACGCCGTGGCTCGACCTGCTCCGTGAGAGCAGTGCCCTGCCCACGGACGACGACGACGCGCTCGTCCGGGCCGACCTCGTCGACGGCCACCTGTTCCACTCGCTGTCGCTCAGCACGGTCGCCGTCTCGGTCGACGCGGTCGCCCACCGGCACGTCCGGCTCGACGGGGCGCCCTCGGTCGCCGAGGCGATCGAGAGACGGTGACGCAGACCCGTGGACGCCCGAGCCGGCGTCACGGGGAGTCATCGGGAATCACGCCCGCCCCCGCGGCGTTAGGGTCGTGAGGCTCGTCCGACCCCCGAGCCGCAGCAAAGGAACCCTCGTGAAGATCACCGCCGTCCGCACCGTCCGTCGCCTCGCCTCGGTCGGCGTCATCGCCGCCGCCACCGTCGCCCTGGCCGCCTGCGCTCCCGCCTCCACCGACGGGGTCGTCCAGTCCACCGGCAGCGCGACCGCCGACACCGGCGCGGCGAAGAGCCTGTCCGACATCCAGGCGGCCGGCGAGATCGTCATCGGCACCGAGGGCACCTACCAGCCCTTCACCTACCACGAGGGCGGGTCCGGTGCGCTGACCGGCTACGACGTCGACGTCGCCACGGCCGTCGCCGAGAAGCTCGGCGTCACCCCGACCTTCGAAGAGACCCAGTTCGACGCCCTGCTCGCCGGGCTCACCGCCGGCCGCTTCGACCTCGTCGCGAACCAGATCTCGATCACCGACGAGCGCGAGGCGACGTACGACTTCTCGACGCCCTACACGGTCAGCCGCGGCGTCGTGATCACGGCCGCCGACAACACCGACATCACCTCGCTCGCCGACCTGAAGGGCAAGACGACGGCCCAGTCGCAGTCGAGCAACTTCTACACGACCGCCAAGGACGCGGGCGCCGACGTCCAGGTCGTCGAGGGCTGGGCCCAGTCGGTCGCACTGCTCGAGCAGGGCCGCATCGACGCGACGGTCAACGACGAGCTGACCTTCCTCGACTACGTCAAGACCAACCCCGACCAGGCCGCCGGCATCAAGATCGCGGCGACGACCGACGACGTCTCGCGCTCGGCCCTGGTCACCACCAAGGGCAGCGACGACCTCGTGACGGCGATCGACGACGCCCTCGCCGAGCTGAAGTCCGACGGTACGCTGTCGACCATCAGCGAGAAGTACTTCGGCCAGGACGTCAGCGAGTAGGCGTGCAGTCCTCCCTCGACCTGTTCTGGCGGTCGCTCTGGCCGATCGTGTCGGGGGCGCTCGTCGCGTCGGTCCCGCTCGCCTTCGCGTCGATGGCGATCGGGCTGGTCATCGCCGTCGTCATCGCGCTCATGCGACTGTCGGGCAAGGCGGTGCTCGCGGGCATCGCCCGGGTGTACATCTCGATCATCCGGGGCACGCCCCTGCTCGTGCAGCTCTTCGTCGTGTTCTACGGCCTGCCGTCGATCGGCGTCAGGCTCGACCCGTGGCCGAGCGCGATCATCGCGTTCTCCCTGAACGTCGGCGGGTACGCCGCCGAGGTCATCCGGGCCGCCATCCTCTCGGTGCCCAAGGGCCAGTGGGAGGCCGCCCACACGATCGGCATGTCGCGCGGGCTCGCCCTCCGGCGGATCATCCTGCCGCAGGCCGCCCGGGTCTCGGTGCCACCGCTGTCGAACACGTTCATCAGCCTGGTCAAGGACACTTCGTTGGCGAGCGTCATCCTCGTCGTCGAGCTGTTCCGTCAGGCGGAGCAGATCGCGACCGTCTCGAACCAGTTCTTGCTGATCTACCTCGAGGCCGCCCTGGTCTACTGGGTGATCTGCCTGATCCTGTCGTTCGGGCAGGACGCCCTCGAGAAGAGATTGGACCGCCACGTTGCCCGCTGACGTCACCCCGCCCCGGCCGGCCGACGCGACCGGCGCCCCCGTGCTGACCGTCCGTGGTCTGCACAAGTCGTTCGGCTCGAACGAGGTGCTCCGGGGCATCGACCTCGAGGTGCGGCGCGGACGCGTCGTCGCGATCATCGGCCCGTCGGGCTCGGGCAAGACGACCGTGCTGCGCTCGCTCAACAGCCTCGAGGTGCCCGACGGGGGAGTGGTCACGCTCTCGGACGGTCGGTCGATCGACTTCGGTGGCACGGTCGGCACGCGCGACCTGCTCGCCCTGCGCGACCGGTCGTCGATGGTCTTCCAGCACTTCAACCTGTTCCCGCACCTCACCGTGCTGCAGAACGTCGTCGAGGGACCGGTGCGCGTCCAGGGTCGCGACGCGGGGGAGGCGCGGGCCGAGGCCGAGGCACTGCTCGCCCGGGTGGGCCTCGCCGAGAAGGCCGGCGCCTACCCCTCCGAGCTCTCGGGCGGGCAACAGCAGCGCGTGGGCATCGTCCGGGCGCTCGCCCTGCGACCCGAGTTGCTGCTCTTCGACGAGCCGACCTCCGCCCTCGACCCCGAACTGGTCGGTGACGTCCTGACGGTGGTCAAAGAACTGGCGGACGAGGGCTGGACGATGATCGTCGTCACCCACGAGCTCGAGTTCGCCCGTCGCGTGGCCGACGAGCTGCTCTTCATGGACGCCGGCGTCGTCGTCGAGCGCGGTCGGCCCGCCGACGTGCTCACGCGCCCCCGCGAGGCCCGCACCCGGCAGTTCCTGCAGCGGGTGCTCAAGCCGCTCGACGACTGACGGGGCCGCCGCGCCCGAGACGACCCGCGCCTCCTCGTCCACCGGACCAGGAGGCGCGGGTCGTCTCCGCGAGGACGCTCAGCCGAACAGGCGGTGCGACGCGAGGCGCGCGCCCTCGCCGAGCGAGGCCAGCTTCGCCGTGGCGATCTGCGGGTGGATGCGGCCGCCCAGTCCGCAGTCGGTCGAGGCGACGACGTTCTCGGGGCCGACCAGCGAGGCGAACCGTTCGATGCGGTCGGCCACGAGCTCGGGGTGCTCGACGACGTTCGTGGCGTGGCTGACGACGCCCGGGACGATCTTCTTGCCGGCCGGCAGCTCGACGTCGCGCCAGAGCTTCCACTCGTGGTCGTGGCGGACGTTGGCCGCCTCGAACGAGTACGAACCCGCGTCGATCTCGAGCATCAGGTCGACGATGTGGCGGAACTCGACGTCGGTCGTGTGGGGGCCGTGCCACGAGCCCCAACAGAGGTGGAACCGCACCTGCTCCGGCGGCAGGCCGCGGAGGGCGTGGTTGAGCGCCTCGACCCGGATGCGCGTGAACGCGCGGTAGTCCTCGACGCTCGGCTCGGGATTGATCTGGTCCCAGTTCTCGGCGATCGACGGGTCGTCGATCTGCACGGTGAGGCCGGCCTCGACGATCGCCGCGTACTCTTCGCGCAACACCTCGGCCCAGGCCCAGATGTGCTCCTCGTCGGTGGCGTAGAAGTCGTTCGCGATGCGGGCGCCGCTGCCCGGTGACAACGACGTGATGAACCCCGGCGCGTCGCCCGTCGCCGCGAGCCCGGCCTTCAGGTTGGCGACGTCGGAAGCGATGGCGTCGTGCCCGACGTACGTCAGCGGGCCCGTCGTGCTCGGGAACGGCGTGGCGCCCGACCCCGTGCCGATGCCCGAGGTCGGGTCGGTGTAGGCGTCGTGGAAGGTCTGCCAGTCGCGGCGGTCGGGGAACGACGTCAGCCGGACGTCGCCGGGGGAGGACCGGACGGACGGCTGGCTGAAGACGTTCGACCCGGTCAGCGAGAGTCCGCTCACGCGCTGGAACGAGTACGACCACCAGGCGCCGTAGTCGACCGCGCTCGTCATGGCCTTGCCGTACTCGCCGTCACCGACGATCGTGATGCCGAGGTCGCGCTGGCGGCGGACGAGGTCGACGACGGCGTCGGTCAGCAGCGCGTCGAACTCGGGCGTGCGCTCGAGGGTGAAGCCGTCGTCGCCGAGGGCGCGCGCGTCGTTGGCGGCGATCAGCTCGGGAGTGCGCGGCAGGCTTCCCGCGTGGGTGGTCTCGATGCGGCCGGGGGTGGTCGTCATGGGGTGCTCCGTTCGTCGCCACCACTCTGGCCCTCGACCCCCGCCCGGGGCGACGCGTACGACACGGGGCGTCACAGCCGTGCGGTCGGGAACACCGGGCGGACGGCGACCGTTGCGTCCTGTGTCGACCGACGCCGGGACCCTCGCGGTGCCTCGCTACGATCGACGGGAAGGGACACCGTGACCACCACCTCCGCACCATCCACCGCCCGCCCGGGGTTGTCCGACGACGACGCCCGACGTCTGCGCGCCGACTTCCCGCTGCTGCAGCAGGACGTCGCCGGCGAACCGCTCGCCTACCTCGACTCGGGGGCCACGGCACAGCGCCCGTCCGCGGTGCTCGACGCCGAGCGACGCTTCCTCGAGACCGTCAACTCGGCCGTGCACCGCGGGGCCCACACCCTCGCGGCCCTGTCGACCGAGGCCTACGAAGAGGCGCGCGAGACCGTCGCCCGGTTCGTCGGTGCCGATGTCGACGAGATCGTCTGGACCTCCAACGCGACCGACGCGCTCAACCTCGTCGCCTACGGCGTCGCGAACGCCACCCACGGTCGTGGGGGCGAGGCCGCGCGGCGCTTCGCGCTCGCCCCCGGCGACGAGATCGTCGTCACCGAGGCCGAGCACCACGCCAACCTCGTCCCGTGGCAGGAGCTCGCCGCGACGACCGGGGCCACGCTGCGGTTCGTCCCCGTCGGCGACGACGGCACGTGGACGACCGCCGACGCGGCGTCCGTGATCGGACCCCGCACGCGCCTCCTCGCCTTCGCCCACGTCTCGAACGTCACCGGCTTCGTCGCGCCGGTCGCCGAGCTGGTCGCCCTGGCCCGTGCCGTCGGCGCCCTCGTGGTGCTCGACGCCTGCCAGTCGGCGCCGCACCGACCGCTCGACCTGCACGCCCTCGACGTCGACTTCGCCGCGTTCTCCGGCCACAAGATGCTGGGACCCACGGGCATCGGCGTGCTGTACGGCAGGGCCGGGCTGCTGGACGCCCTGCCCCCGTTCCGCACCGGGGGCTCGATGATCACGACGGTCACGATGAGCGGCGCGGAGTACCTGCCCGCCCCGCAGCGCTTCGAGGCCGGGACGCAACCCGTGTCGCAGGCCGTCGCCCTCGCCGAGGCCGTCCGCTACCTCGAGGCGGTCGGCATGGACCGCGTCCGCGAGCACGAGGAGGCCCTGGCCGACCAGCTCGTCCGCGGGCTCTCGGCGATCGACGGCGTCACGGTCGTCGGCCCGCCCGCCGGGGTGCCGCGCTCCGGGCTCGCCAGCTTCGTCGTCGACGGGGTCCACGCCCACGACGTCGGGCAGTTCCTCGACGCCCGCGGCATCGCCGTTCGCGTCGGCCACCACTGCGCCCAGCCCCTGCACCGACGTCTCGGGGTGACGGCCACGACCCGGGCCAGCACCTACCTCTACTCGTCGGGCGACGAGGTCGAGCGCCTCGTCGACGGGGTCGCCGAGGTGCGTGCCTACTTCGGCGTCGCAGACGACGCCGACGGCGAGAAGGCCGAGGAGGCGCGGTGAGCGCCGCCCTCGACGGCCTGTACCAGCAGGTCATCCTCGACCACGCCAAGGCGAGGCACGGCGAAGGCGAGCTGCCCGGGGCCGACGCCCAGCACTTCGAGCGGAACCCCACCTGCGGAGACGAGATCACCGTGCGCGTCGCCCTCGAGCCCGGCGGCGACCGCATCGCCGAGCTGCGCTGGCAGGGAGCCGGCTGCAGCATCTCGATGGCCTCGGCGTCGGTGCTCTCACAGCTGGCCCCGGGTCGCACGTTGGCCGAGCTCGACGCCCTCGTCGGGCAGTTCCGCGAGATGATGCGGTCGCGCGGAGCCGGCGAACCGGACGACGAGGTGCTCGGCGACGCCGTGGTGTTCCACGGGGTCTCTAAGTTCGTCATGCGCGTCAAGTGCGGCATGCTCGCGTGGGTCGCCGCCGAGGCGTGTTCGACCGAGCTGCGTGCGGCCTGAGCGGTCCGGGGGGACCGTCGCCGCCCCTCTCGTGCCCCGACCGGACGAGCGTCGGTCGACGGCTAAAGTGGTCTCCGCCCCTCGACGATAGGAACCACCGCCGTGTCCGACCAGACCGACCTCGACCCGTCCGCCTCCCGAGCCCCGTCCGGCCCCGCGGCCGTCGAGGCCACCGAGACGACGACCGGCTTCGACCTGTTCACCGACAAGGCGGTCGTCGCCGTGCGCGTCGCCGGTGAACTGCGTGACCTCGCGACCGAGTTGCAGGCGGGTGACGTGGCCGAGCCGGTCACGATCGACTCGCCCGACGGGCTCGCTATCCTGCGGCACTCGGCGGCGCACGTCATGGCGCAGGCCGTGCAGCAGATCGACCCCGAGGCCAAGCTCGGCATCGGGCCGCCCGTCACCGACGGCTTCTACTACGACTTCGACGTCGCCGAACCCTTCACCCCCGACGACCTCAAGGCCATCGAGAAGGGCATGGAGCGCATCATCCGACAGGGCCAGCGCTTCCGTCGTCGCGTCGTGACCGACGACGAGGCCCGCGAGCTGCTCGCCCACGAGCCGTTCAAGCTCGAACTGATCGGCCTCAAGGGCGGCTCGGCCGACGAGCTGGGTGCCGACGGCGAGTCCGTCGAGGTGGGCGGGGCCGAGCTCACCGTCTACGACAACGTCGACCCGAAGACCGGCGAGGTCGTCTGGTTCGACCTGTGCCGCGGTCCGCACGTTCCCAGCACGCGCCTCCTCGGCAACGCCACGAAGCTCATGCGCGTGGCCGCCGCCTACTGGCGCGGGTCCGAGAAGAACCCCCAGCTGCAGCGCATCTACGGCACCGCGTGGCCCACCAAGGACGACCTGCGCGCCTACCAGGCCCGACTCGAGGAGGCCGCCAAGCGCGACCACCGCAAGCTCGGTGCCGAGCTCGACCTGTTCTCGTTCCCCGACGAGATCGGATCAGGGCTGGCGATCTTCCACCCCAAGGGCGGCATCATCCGTCGCCAGATGGAGGACTACTCGCGCGAACGCCACGAGAAGGCCGGCTACGAGTTCGTCTACACGCCGCACATCACCAAGGCGGCCCTGTTCGAGACCTCGGGTCACCTGGGCTGGTACAAGGACGGCATGTTCCCGGCGATGCACCTCGACGAGGCCCGCAACGACGAGGGCGAGATCACGCGACAGGGCGCCGACTACTACCTCAAGCCCATGAACTGCCCGATGCACATCCTGGCGTACCGGTCGTCGGCCAAGTCGTACCGCGACCTGCCCCAGCGCCTGTTCGAGTTCGGCACGGTCTACCGCAACGAGAAGTCGGGCGTCATCCACGGCCTCACCCGCGTGCGCGGCATGACCCAGGACGACGCCCACATCTTCACGACGCGCGACGACATGGCGTCCGAGCTCAAGGGCACGCTCGACTTCGTGCTCAGCCTGTTGCGCGACTACGGTCTCGACGACTTCTACCTCGAGCTGTCCACGAAAGACCCCGAGAAGTACGTCGGCGACGACGCCACCTGGGACGAGGCCACGGCGACGCTGCGACAGGTCGCCGAGGAGACCGGGCTCGAGCTCGTGCCCGACCCGGCCGGTGCCGCGTTCTACGGCCCCAAGATCTCGGTGCAGGCGCGTGACGCCATCGGGCGCACGTGGCAGATGTCGACGGTCCAGCTCGACTTCAACCTGCCCGAGCGCTTCGACCTCGAGTACACGGCGGCCGACGGGTCGCGGCAGCGGCCGGTCATGATCCACCGGGCGCTGTTCGGCTCCATCGAGCGGTTCTTCGGCGTGCTCACCGAGCACTACGCCGGGGCGTTCCCCGTGTGGCTCGCCCCGGTGCAGGTCGTCGCGATCCCCGTGGCCGACGAGTACGGCGACTACCTCGACGAGGTCGTCGCGAGGCTGCGACAGGTCGGGGTCCGTGCCCAGGTCGACCACAGCGACGACCGGATGCCCAAGAAGATCCGGACGCACACCAAGGCCAAGGTGCCGTTCCAGCTCATCGCCGGCGAGGACGACCGCGCGGCCGGCGCGGTCAGCTTCCGGTACCGGGACGGTTCGCAGGAGAACGGCGTGCCGGTCGACGAGGCCGTCGCCAAGATCGTCGCCGCCATCGAGACCAAGGCCCAGGTCTGACCGTGACCGTCGAGGGGACCGCGGCCGAGTCGTCCGCCGACTTCGCCGCGGTCCCCGACGCGTTCCAGCGCCTCTGGACCCCCCACCGGGCGGTGTACGTCGAAGCGGGGCAGGGCGCCCACGACGAGTCGTGTCCCTTCTGCCGCGCACCCTCGAAGTCCGACGACGAGGCGCTGATCGTCGCCCGCGGCCGGCACGCCTACGTGCTGCTGAACCTGTACCCGTACAACCCGGGGCACCTGTTGGTCTGCCCGTACCGTCACGTCTCGACGTACGACCTCGCCACCCCGGACGAGGTCACCGAGATCGCCGCCCTGACACAGACCGCCATGCGGGTGCTGACCCGGGTGTCGCACGCGCAGGGCTTCAACATCGGCATGAACCAGGGGCAGGTCGGCGGAGCAGGCATCGCCGAGCACCTCCACCAGCACGTCGTGCCGCGCTACGCGGGCGACTCCAACTTCTTCCCGATCGTCGCCGGCACCAAGGCCGTCACGCAGTTGCTCGGCGACGTCCGCGTGGCCGTGGCCGAGGCCTGGCCGGGCGTCGACGCGGGTGCCACCCCCGCGGCGTCGTCGACACCCTAGATCGGGCCTAAGATGGGGGCCATCATGAGCGACACGACCTCCGCCTCCACCCAGTCCTCCACCACCGGTTCGAGCCGCGTCAAGCGTGGTCTCGCCGAGATGCTCAAGGGCGGCGTCATCATGGACGTCGTCAACGTCGAGCAGGCGAAGATCGCCGAAGACGCCGGGGCCGTCGCCGTCATGGCGCTCGAGCGGGTCCCGGCCGACATCCGTTCGCAGGGTGGCGTCGCCCGCATGAGCGACCCCGACATGATCGACGAGATCGTCGCCGCCGTCTCCATCCCCGTGATGGCGAAGGCCCGCATCGGCCACTTCGTCGAGGCCCAGATCCTGCAGACCCTGGGCGTCGACTACATCGACGAGTCCGAGGTGCTGAGCCCGGCCGACTACGTGAACCACATCGACAAGTGGAACTTCACCGTCCCGTTCGTCTGCGGTGCCACCAACCTGGGCGAGGCCCTGCGCCGCATCACCGAGGGTGCCGCCATGATCCGTTCCAAGGGCGAGGCCGGCACGGGCGACGTCTCCGAGGCCACCAAGCACATCCGCACCATCTCGAAAGAGATCGCCCAGCTCCGTGGCCTCAAGGCCGACGAGCTCTACGTCGCCGCCAAAGAGCTGCAGGCTCCCTTCGAGCTCGTCCGCGAGATCGCCGAGACCGGCAAGCTGCCCGTCGTCCTCTTCACCGCCGGCGGCGTCGCGACGCCCGCCGACGCGGCCCTCATGATGCAGCTCGGTGCCGACGGCGTCTTCGTCGGCTCGGGCATCTTCAAGTCCGGCAACCCGGCCGAGCGCGCCAAGGCGATCGTCAAGGCGACCACGTTCTTCGACGACCCCCAGGTGGTCGCCGACGCCTCCCGCGGTCTGGGTGAGGCCATGGTCGGCATCAACGTGCCCGACCTGCCCGCACCGCACCGCCTCGCCGAGCGCGGCTGGTGACCCCGACCCGCCCGTCCTCGAACCGATGAGCGCAGAGCGCGGCCCGCGGGTAGGCGTCCTCGCCCTGCAGGGAGACTTTCGTGAGCACCTCGCCGTCCTGACGGCCCTCGGTGCCGACGCGGTGCCCGTCCGGCGGGCCGCCGAACTCGACGAGATCGACGGACTGGTGATCCCGGGCGGGGAGTCCAGCGTCATGGACAAGTTGTCGCGCACGTTCGACCTCGACGGGCCGTTGCGCCGCTCCATCGCCTCGGGACTGCCGGTCTACGGCACCTGCGCCGGGCTGATCATGCTGGCCGACCACGTCGTCGACGGCATCCCGGGCCAACGCAGCCTCGGCGGGCTCGACGTCTCGGTCCGGCGCAACGCCTTCGGCTCGCAGACCGAGTCGTTCGAGACCGACGTCGACGTGCCCGTCCTCGACGGGCCCCCGGTCCACGCCGTGTTCATCCGCGCTCCCGTGGTCGACCGGGTCGGCCCCGCCGCCACGGCGATCGGCGTCCTCGACGACGGGCGCGTCGTCGCCGTCGAGCAGGGGCCGCTGATGGGCACCTCGTTCCACCCCGAGGTCACCGACGAGTTGCGATTCCACGCGAGGTTCCTCGACAAGGCCCGTGCGCGAGCGTCACGGTAGACTCGTCGAGATCCACGTCAGCATCTGAAGGAGCACCGTGTCCGGGCATTCCAAGTGGGCAACGACCAAGCACAAGAAGGCCGTCATCGACAGCCGTCGCGCCAAGTCGTTCGCCAAGCTCATCAAGAACATCGAGGTCGCGGCCAAGCAGGGCGGTGCCGACATGTCCGGCAACCCCACGCTGGTCGACGCCGTCCAGAAGGCCAAGAAGACCTCGGTCCCCAACGACAACATCGACCGCGCCATCAAGCGGGGCGCGGGCCTCAGCGGCGAGAGCGTCGACTACCAGACGATCATGTACGAGGGCTACGGCCCCAACGGCGTCGCCCTGCTCATCGAGTGCCTGACCGACAACAAGAACCGGGCCGCCGCCAACGTCCGCACGGTCATGTCGCGCAACGGCGGGACGATGGCCGACCCGGGCAGCGTGGCCTACAACTTCAGCCGCAAGGGCGTCATCGCCGTCATGAAGACCGACGACCTCACCGAGGACGACGTCCTGACTGCCGTCCTCGACGCCGGTGCCGAAGAGGTCACCGACCGCGGTGAGGGCTTCGAGATCGTCACCGAGGCCTCGGATCTCGTCCCGGCTCGCTCGGCCCTCCAAGAGGCCGGCATCGACTACGACTCGGCCGACATCGAGTTCGTGCCCGGTCTCAAGATCGAGGTCGACCTCGAGACGGCGCGCAAGGTGTTCCGATTGATCGACGCGCTCGACGACGACGACGACGTGCAGAACGTCTACGCGAACCACGACGTCCCCGCCGACGTGCAGGCCGCGCTCGACGACGACGAGTAGGCAGCCGCGGTGACGCTCCGGGTGCTCGGCATCGACCCCGGGCTCACCCGCTGCGGGGTCGGGGTCGTCGAGGTGGACGCCCACCGGCGGGCCACCCTCGTCGACGTGCAGGTGATCCGGACGGCCCCCGACCTGGCCCTCGAACTCCGCTTGCTCGCCCTCGGACGAGGCATCGAGGCCCTGATCGACCAGCACCGCCCCGATGCGATGGCGATCGAGAGGGTCTTCGCCCAGCAGAACCTCCGCAGCGTCATGGGCGTCGCGCAGGTCAGCGGCCTCGCCCTCCGTGCGGCCGCCGAGCGAGGGCTGCCGGTGACCCTCCACACGCCGTCCGAGGTCAAGGCCGCCGTGACCGGCTACGGGTCGGCAGACAAGAAGCAGGTCGGCGCGATGGTGGCCCGGCTCCTCGGACTCGCCGAGGCGCCGAGACCGGCGGACGCGGCCGACGCCCTGGCACTGGCCATCTGCCATGCCTGGCGGGGCGCACCCGTCTCGGCCCGCTCCTCCTCGGGGTCGCTCACCCCGGCCCAGCGAGCGTGGCGCGACGCCGAGAAGTCGGTGCGCACTCCTAGGCTGGGGGCATGATCTCGAGTGTCCGCGGTACCGTCCTGTCCGCGTCCGGCACGTCGGTCGTCGTCGAGGTCGGTGGCGTCGGGATGCGCGTCTCGGTCACCCCGCAGCTCGCCCTCACGGTGCGCGTCGGCGAACAGGCGCTCGTGCACACGGCGTTGATCGTCCGTGAGGACGACCTCTCGTTGTTCGGGTTCACCGAGCGAGAAGAACTCGAGGTGTTCGACCTGCTCCGCAGCGTGACCGGTGTGGGGCCCAAGTCCGCGCAGGGCGTGTTGTCCACCCTCACCCCGCACCAGGTCGCCACGGCCGTCGCCGACGACGACGACGCCGCCTTCCGCCGGGTGTCGGGCATCGGGCCCAAGACCGCCAAGCTCATCGTCCTGTCGCTCACCGGGAAGCTCGACGTGGCGCCGACCGCCCCGACCGTGACCGCGGCCTCGACCACCGCGGCCGATGTGCTCGTCGCCCTCGTCGGCCTCGGCTGGTCCGAGCGCGAGGCCCAGGCCGCGATCGACGCCGTGGTCGCCGACCGGGGCGATGCCGTCGCGGTGGCCGTCCCGCAGCTGCTGCGCGCCGCGCTCGGCCACCTCGGCCCGCAGAAGTCGGCCGGGGCCCGCGCGTGAGCGACGACGACCTGACCCGTCCGACCCTCGAGTCCGAGGCAGAACTCGCCTTCGAGGGGGCGCTCCGCCCCACCTCGCTCGGCGAGTTCGTCGGGCAGACCAAGGTGCGGGGCCAGCTCGAACTGCTGCTCAAGGCGGCCACGATGCAGGGGCGGTCACCCGACCACATCCTCCTCGCCGGTCCGCCCGGGCTGGGCAAGACCACCCTGGCCATGATCGTCGCCCACGAGGGCGCCCGGCCCCTCCGCATGTCGTCGGGCCCCGCCATCCAGCACGCGGGCGACCTGGCCGCCGTCCTCTCGGCCCTCGTGCCGGGCGAGGTCCTCTTCATCGACGAGATCCACCGCATGGCTCGCCCCGCCGAAGAGATGCTGTACCTCGCGATGGAGGACTACCGCATCGACATCATGGTGGGCAAAGGGGCCGGTGCGACGAGCATCCCCCTCGAACTCTCGCCGTTCACCCTCGTCGGGGCGACGACGCGCAGTGGGCTCCTGCCGAACCCCCTCCGTGACCGGTTCGGCTTCACCGCCCACCTCGAGTTCTACGACGAGGCCGAGCTGACCGAGGTGCTCCGCCGCGCGGCGTCGCTGCTCGGCATCGTCATCGACGGGTCCGCCCTGGCCGAGATCGCCGGTCGGTGCCGGGGCACGCCCCGCATCGCGAACCGCCTGCTCCGTCGGGTCCGCGACTACGCCCTGGTGCACGGGCGCGACGCCGACCTCGCGACCGTCCGTGAGGCCCTCGACCTCTACGACGTCGACTCGTTGGGGCTCGACCGCCTCGACCGCGAGGTCGTCCGGACCGTCCTGACCCGCTTCGGCGGAGGGCCCGTTGGACTGAACACCCTCGCGGTGTCGGTCGGTGAGGAGGCCGACACCATCGAGTCGGTCGTCGAACCGTTCCTCGTCCGCGTGGGGCTGCTGACCCGGACGCCGCGGGGCCGCATCGCGACTCCCGAGGCCTGGCGTCACTTCGGCCTCGCCCACGCCTCAGGGGCGCTGTTCGGCGATGACCTATAATTCCTGCAGGCCCGAGGCCGTCGCTCGCTGAAGCGAGTCCCGCTCGGCCCACACCCCCAACAGCGAAAGGGAGTTCCGCATGGATCCCGCAACCCTGATCATGGTCCTCCTCCTGGTGGTCCTCGTCGTCTTCATGTTCCGCAACAAGAAGAAGCGCGACCGCCAGCAGGCCGAACTGCAGAGCAAGCTCGTCCCGGGCGTCGAGGTGATGCTCTCGTTCGGCGTGTACGGCACCGTCGTCTCCATCGACGACGAGAACAACCTCGCCGAGGTCGAGGTCTCACCCGGCACCGTCCTCAAGGTGCACCGCCAGACCCTCGGCCGCGTGGTCGAGCCGGTGATCGACGAGCCCGTCGCCGACGACGCCGAGTCCCTGACCGACGGCACGCCCGCTCACGACCGCGTCGTCGACGACGCCCCGGAGTTCGGCGAGCGGTCCACCTCGTCGCCGGTCGACACGTCCGTCGCGCGGGACTCCGACACCAAGGCCTGACCCGACGACCGCCCCGACCGCCTGGCGCGGTCGGGCCCGATCCGCGGCGCGCGCTCCCGGTGAGCGCGCGCTCCCATGAGAAAGCAGAGTTCCTCCGTGGCACGCTCGACGCCGGTGAAGAAAGCAATACGATCCCTGACCTGGCTGTTGGTCATCATCGCCGGCCTCACGGCACTCAACGGCACCGCCACGTTGCTGAACGACTCCGGTCGCGACGGCTGGTGGAACGGTGCCAGCTGGGTGCCCGAGCTGGCCCTCGACCTGCAGGGCGGAACGCAGATCACCCTCGCCGCGCAGCTGCAGAACGGAGAGACGGTCTCGTCGCAGCAGCTCGACCAGGCCGTGACGATCATCCGTCAACGCATCGACTCCGCCGGCGTCTCCGAGTCCGAGATCACGAAACAGGGCACGCAGAACATCGTCGTGTCGATCCCTGGTCGTCCCGACAACCAGACCCTCGAGCGCATCGAGGCGTCGGCCAAGCTGACCTTCCGCCCCGTTCTCTACACCGAGGCCGTGTCGAGTGCCGCGGTGGGCGGCGGGGGCGACGGCGCCACCGCCAGCCCGTCCGCCACCGCCTACACGCCGAACCCCGACCTCGAGAGCACGCCGACGGCGTCCCCGACCAACGGGTCCGACCTGGCGTGGATCACCCCGCAGCTCGCCGACCTGTACCAGAACTACGACTGCGCGGCCGACAACGACGTGGCCACGGCCCGCGACGACCAGCCGCTCGTCACCTGCTCGACGGACGGCACGGCGAAGTACATCCTCGGTCCGGTCGAGGTCCAGGGCTCGGACATCAGCGACGCCACGAACGGCCTCGCCACGGACTCGCAGGGCAACTCGACCAACACCTGGGCCGTCAACCTCGAGTTCGACGGACAGGGCACCGACCAGTTCTCCGCGGTCACCTCGCGACTCGTCTCGCTGCAGGCCCCGCAGAACCAGTTCGCCGTGACCCTGGACAACCAGGTCATCACCGCGCCGTCGGCCAACGCGGCGATCACGGACGGGCGCGCGCAGATCACGGGCCAGTTCACCCAGGACTCCTCGAAGACCCTCGCGGACCAGCTCAAGTTCGGCGCCCTGCCGCTCAGCTTCTCGGTGCAGAGCAACGAGACGATCACCGCCACCCTCGGCCAGACCCAGCTGGTGAGCGGCCTGATCGCCGGCCTGATCGGTCTGCTCCTGGTCGTCGCCTACTCGCTCGTCCAGTACCGTGCCCTGGCGTTCGTCACCGTCCTGTCGCTGGTGATCGCGGCCGTGCTCACCTACCTCGTCATCGCGATCCTGTCGTGGCGCGAGGGCTACCGCCTCTCGCTCGCCGGCGTGACCGGGCTCATCGTGGCGATCGGCATCACGGCGGACTCGTTCATCGTGTACTTCGAACGCATCCGAGACGAGCTACGCGACGGTCGCATCCTCGAGAGCGCCGTCGAGTCGGGCTGGAAGCGCGCCATCCGCACCATCGTGGCGTCGGACACCGTCAACTTCCTCGCGGCCATCACGTTGTTCATCCTCGCGGTGGGCAACGTCAAGGGCTTCGCCCTCACCCTGGGCATCACCACGGTGATCGACCTCATCGTCGTGTCGCTCTTCACCCACCCCATGCTGCAGTTGATCGCCCGGACGCGGTTCTTCGGTGAAGGTCACTCGTTCAGCGGGCTCAACCCGCGCGCGCTCGGTGCCGTGTACCGGGGTCGTGCCCAGTTCCGCACCCCAGCGGTCGCGGGCCGCAAGGGAGCCGGCGGTCGCGAGGCCGTCAAGCGCCAGACCATCGCCGAGCGGAAAGCCGCCGAGAAGAACACCGATCGCGCCGACGCGTCGACCGCCGGTGAAGGGAAGAAGGACTCCTGATGGCCAGTTTCTCGAAGTTCGGCAACGACCTCTACACGGGCGCCCGGTCGTACGACATCGTCGGCCACCGGCGTCGCTGGTACTGGATCGCCGCCCTCGTCATCCTGATCTCGGTCACCGTGCCGTTCCTCCGTGGAGGATTCCACTTCGGCATCGAGTTCACCGGCGGGTCGGAGTTCCAGGTGGCCCAACCGGCCGAGCTCGACCAGGACGTCGCGACCCGGACGGTCGACGAGGTCGTGCCCGGTTCCAACCCCCGGGTCACCCAGGTGGGCACCGACACGATCCGCGTGCAGACCTCCCAGCTCGAAGCCACGCAGACCAACGACGTCGCGGCCGCCCTGGCCACGGCGTACGACGTGCCCGACGACCGGGTGACGTCGTCCTTCATCGGGGCTTCCTGGGGCGCGGACATCACCGGTCAGGCCATCAAGGGCCTCGTGATCTTCCTGATCCTCGCCGCGATCGGCATGACGCTGTACTTCCGCACCTGGAAGATGTCCCTGGCCGCGATGGCGGCCCTCCTGCACGACCTCGTGCTGACGGCGGGCATCTACGGCATCGTCGGTTTCGAGGTCACCCCCGCCGCGGTCATCGGGTTCCTCACGATCCTCGGCTACTCGCTCTACGACACCGTGGTGGTCTTCGACAAGATCCGCGAGAACACCGCCGACGACGGCGAGGGGTCTCGACGCACGTTCGGCCAGTCGGTCAACCTGGCGGTCAACCAGACGCTCGTCCGGTCCATCAACACGTCGGTCGTGGCCCTGCTCCCGGTCGCCGCGATCCTCTTCATCGGCGCCTTCGTCCTCGGGGCCGGCACGCTCCGGGACATCTCGCTCGCGCTCTTCATCGGCATCCTGGTGGGCACCTACTCGACGATCTTCATCGCGTCGCCGCTGTACGCGACCCTGCGCATGCGCGAACCCGAGATCGCCAAACGCGACGCCCGCAAGGTCGAGGCCCAGAAGACCGCGCCGCTCACCGTCGACGAGACGGTCGGCGCATGATCGGCGGGTCCCCACGCCCCGAGGTCACCGCACGCGAGGCCGTCGACGGCCTGGCGGCCGGTTCGTTCGTCCTCGACGTCCGCGAGCAGCACGAGTGGGACGACGCCCACGCGCCCGGTGCCGTCCTCATCCCGCTGTCCGAACTCGCCGAGCGCACGGTCGAGGTCCCGACCGACCGGCCCGTGCTCGTGGTCTGTCACTCGGGCATGCGGTCCGCACGCGCCACGGACGCCCTCCGAGGCATCGGCATCGACGCACGGAACGTCGCGGGGGGAATGCTCGCCTGGCGCGACGCGGGCGGAGTCGTCACCTCCGGTGACGACGACGAGGGCCGTCCGTCGGACTGACTCCCGACGGGTACCCTTGACCCACGGGACGCGACCACGACGAGCGACGGTGGCGCCCCGACCCGAGAGAACGAGGTGCTGTCGTGACCGAGATCACCACACGGAACAACTCGGCCCCGCCCGAGACGCCCGGCGGCCAGAACACCGCCTCGTTGCGCACGTTGCTGCCCCGGTTGTTCTCTCGTAGCCAGCCCGCCGGCGCGGTCGACCGTCTGGTGAAGACCGTGCGCATGCACCACCCCAAGGCCGACCTCGTCATCATCGAGCGCGCCTACTCGGTCGCCGAGAAGGCGCACACGGGCCAGCTGCGCAAGAGCGGCGAACCGTACATCACCCACCCGGTCGCCGTGGCGCAGATCCTCGCCGACCTCGGCATCGGGTCGAAGACCGTCGCCGCCGCCCTCCTGCACGACACGGTCGAAGACACCGACTACACGCTCGCGATGCTGCAGCGAGACTTCGGTGACGAGATCGCCATGCTCGTGGACGGGGTCACCAAACTCGACAAGCTGAAGTACGGCGACAGCGCCCAGGCCGAGACCGTCCGCAAGATGGTGGTCGCGATGTCCAAGGACATCCGGGTGCTCGTGATCAAGCTCGCCGACCGCCTGCACAACGCCCGCACCTGGGGCTTCGTCGAATCGGCGTCGGCCACTCGCAAGGCCACCGAGACCCTCGAGATCTACGCGCCCCTGGCCCACCGGCTCGGAATCCAGACCATCAAGTGGGAACTCGAAGACCTCTCGTTCGCCGTCCTGCACCCGAAGCTCTACGTCGAGATTGACAACCTGGTGAAACAGCGCACGCCTCAGCGTGAGCAGTTCGTGCAGAACGTCATCAACGCCGTCAAGTCCGACCTGAAGTCGACCAAGATCCGCGGCGACGTCATGGGCCGCCCGAAGCAGTACTACTCGATCTACCAGAAGATGATCGTCCGGGGTCGCGAGTTCGACGAGATCTACGACCTGGTCGGCATCCGCATCCTGGTCAACTCGCTCCGGGACTGCTACGCGGTGCTGGGTTCGATCCACGCCCGCTGGAACCCCATCCCGGGACGCTTCAAGGACTACATCGCGACGCCGAAGTTCAACTTGTACCAGTCGTTGCACACGACCGTGATCGGCCCGAAGGGACGCCCGGTCGAGATCCAGATCCGCACGCACGAGATGCACCAGCGGGCCGAGTTCGGCGTGGCCGCTCACTGGAAGTACAAGCAGCGCATGAACGGCGGCCGCGACGACCAGGGTGGCGCCAAGACCGAGACCGACATGGCCTGGCTCGCGCACATCTCCGACTGGCAGGCGGAGACGGCCGACCCGAGCGAGTTCCTCGACAGCCTGCGCTTCGAGATCGGCGCGAAGGAGGTCTACGTCTTCACGCCCCAGGGCAAGGTCATCGGCCTGCCGTCGGGTGCCACACCCGTCGACTTCGCCTACGCGGTCCACACCGAGGTGGGCCACCGCACCATGGGCGCGAAGGTGAACGGCCGACTCGTCCCGCTCGAGAGCGTCCTCTCGAGCGGTGACGTCGTCGAGGTGTTCACCTCGAAGAACCCCGACTCGGGGCCCAGCCAGGACTGGCTCGCGTTCGTCAAGAGCCCTCGTGCCCGCAACAAGATCCGTCAGTGGTTCACGAAAGAGCGCCGTGACGAGGCCATGGAGCAGGGCAAGGACGCCATCGCCCGGGCCATGCGCAAGCAGAACCTGCCCCTGCAGAAGCTCATGACGCAGGACAGCATCGCCGAGGTCGCGGCGACGATGAGGTACGACGACGTCTCGAGCCTCTACGCCGCAGTCGGCGAGGGCCACATCTCGACGCAGTCCGTGATCGAGAAGATCCTCGCGGCGGTCCACACGCAGACCGAGGTCGACGAAGGCGAGTTCGAGTTCCCCAGCCAGGGCCGAGCCCGCCCGCTGCGGAACAGCGACTCGGGCGTGCTCGTCCGGGGCGCACCCGACATCCTCGTCAAGCTCGCGAAGTGCTGCACGCCCGTGCCCGGGGACCAGATCGTCGGTTTCGTGACCCGTGGGCAGGGCGTGAGCGTGCACCAGGCCAACTGCCACAACGTCCAGGGGCTGCTGAAAGAACCCGAGCGCATGATCGACGTCGAATGGGCGCCGTCGTCCAAGAGCGTGTTCATGGTGCAGATCCAGATCGAGGCCCTCGACCGGAGCGGCCTGCTGTCGGACGTCACGCGCGTGCTCTCGGAACACCACGTGAACATCTTGTCGGCGACGGTGTCGACCTCGACCGAGCGCCTCGCGCTCAGCCGGTTCGTGTTCGAGATGGGTGACACGACCCACCTCGACCGGGTCCTGAACGCGGTGCGTCGGATCGACGCCGTCTACGACGTCTACCGGGTCAGCGCCGGCTGACCTCTCGACCGTGCTCGGCCCGGGCCCCGGTGTCGTCGTCCGGGCTCGTCGGCCCTGGGCCGGGCGGCCACACACGGCTCAACTGGTCGAGGGTGCGTCGTCGGTGCGGCAGCCTGCCCCGCCGGTCGAGCACGCCGACCGCCTCGGCGAGCGTGACCTCGTGCCGTCTCGAGACGTCTCGGGCGCGGGTCTCGTCGCCTGGCGTCCAGGACTCGTCTCGCGCCAGGTCGACCACGGTCCGAGCCGGGGTGGTGACCGCCACACCACGGACGTCCACGATCTCGTCGTCGTCGATCACGACCTGTCGCACGATCGAGCCCCGGCTCCGGTGCTTCACCCGGGCCGGCGAGACCACGAACCCGGTGTGGGGGAGCGGTGCGGGCCCGCGCGCGCCCCAGACCCAGGCCGCCGTCCGCCCGGCGACAACCACACCGGGGCCGAGGGAAGCGCCGGCCGAGAGCGCCCGCCCCATGGCATCGTCGATCTCGGCGACGCTGCACCACGCGTCGCCGACGGGGTAGACCTGGCCGTCGAGGGCGGCCGCCTGGAGCTCGGGCCCCGGCAGGTCGGCTTCGGTGAGCAGCGCGGGCAGTCGTGCGGGCATGACCTCAGCCTGCCCGACGCCGGCCCGAGTGACGAACCGCCCGACACTCCCTGTGGAGAGTCGGGCGGTCCGTCGTGCCGGTGGGGGACTAGCCCAGGGCGTCCAACCAGACCTTGCGGGCGTCGAGGGCTTCTCGAGCCTCGCGGACCCGTCGGGCGTCACCGCTCGCCTCGGCCGTGGCGAGTTCGTCCTCGAGCTTGACGATGGCGTCGTGGAGCTGGCTCGCGAGACCCTGCGAGCGGGCCTGGCGCTCGGGGTTGTTCTTCTCCCAGAACTGTTCGTCGAGCTGACGGACGTGCGACTCGACCTTGCGGAGCCGGTCCTCGACGACGCGGACCTGCTCGCGGGGCACCCGACCGATCTCGTCCCATCGGAGCTGCACCGACGTCAGGGCCTCACGGGCCGGGACACGGTCGGTCACGGTGAGGATGCGCTCGGCCTCGGTCAGCAGCTCGAGCTTCTGGGCGAGGTTGGCGTCGTACTCGGCGGCGTCTTGAGCGACGACCTCGGACTTCGCCGCGTAGAGGACGTCGCCGGCTCGCTTGAACTTGGCCCAGAGAGCGTCGTCGTACTTCTTCCCGGCCCGGCCGGCGCGCTTCCAGTCGTCGAGCAGCCCGCGATACGCGGGGATGCCGTCGACGCCCTTGGGGGCGAGGGCCTCGGCCGACTCGACGAGGGCCTGCTTGCGCTGGCGGGCGTCGCGATGGGTGGCGTCCAGCTCGGCGTAGAACGCCTTGCGGTGCTGGTCGATCGTGGTGCGCGCGGCACGGAAGCGCTTCCAGAGGTCGTTGCCCTCGCCCTTGGGGATGCGCGGACCGTCCTGCTGGTGCTTCTGCCACCGGGCGAAGATGTCGTCGATGCTCGCCGTGACCTGTTTCCACTGCACGCGGGCGGGGTCCTGGGCGGCGAGGGCCTCGGCCTCGACGACGAGTGCCGTCCGGTAGGCGACCGCCTCGGTCAGGGCCTGCTGGGCCTCGGCGCTCTGCTGCTGCGTGAGCTCGTCCACCGTGGAGTCCAGAGCCGAGACACGGGTGCGGAGGGCCTCGAGGTCACCGACCGCGCTGGGCTCGACCAACTGCTGCCGCAGGTGCGTGACGGTCTTGACGACGTCACCCGCCGAGGCGCCGCGCTTGATGCGCTGCTCGAGCAGCGTCACCTGCCCGGCGAGTTCGGTGAACTTGCGTTCGTAGTAGGCGAGAGCCTCGGCAGGCGTCGCGTCGGGGTACTGCCCCACGGCGCGCTCACCGTCGGCCTCGCGGACGTAGACCGTGCCGTCGTCGTCGACGCGGCCCCAGGGTGCCTGATCGTCAGTAGCCACTTTTATCCCTTGCTGAAAGTGCTCGTCGCGGAACCCGGACGGGCCACCGCGATGGGTGCCCAGCCTATTGCACGGCGGGCCGGGACGGACTACTCGACGGTCGCACCCGTGATCGTGGTCGCCACGACGGGGGAGCCGTCGGTCTCGCTCGTGCCGGGCGTCAGGCCCGCGTCGGTGATGTCCGCCTCGAGCTGGTCGAGCCCGCTCGTGACCCGGCCGACGACCGTGTACCCACCGGTGGAACCGTCGAGGGTCGTGTCGCCGTACGTGATGAAGAACTGGGTCGACTGCGAGTACGGGTCGCTGCTGCGGGCCATGGCGATGGTCCCGGCGGGGTAGACGCCGTCGGCGGGGACGTTCTCGAGCGGCCCGAAGGTGAAGCCGGCGTCGCCCGTGCCGTCGCCGTTGGCCGAGCCGCACTGGATGAACTCCGCCGTCGGGGCGTTGCTCATCCGGTGGCACGTCGTCCCGGTGTAGAAGCCCTTCCGGATGAGGTCGATGACGACGCTCGCCGCCTGGGGCGCCTGGGCACCGTCCAGCTCGATGCCGAGGTCGACGGTGTCGTTCAGCGTCAGCTGTCCGGTCCAGGTCCGTCCCTCGGCAATCGTGTCGCTCGGCACGTCGCCGACGTTCTCGCCTGCGGCGGGCGTCGAGGAGGCGCTGGGCGAGTCCGAGGGAGCGGCCTCGGGGGCGCCGGGCCCGCTCGTCGACCAGAGGACCTGCGACACCGCGGCCAGGCCGACCACGACCACGACGGCGACGACGGCCAGGACGTTGTCGCGGCGCCGGCGGGCGACCTGGGTGGCGTGCACCTGCTGACGAGCGGTGTACCTGCGGAGCCGGTCTCGGTTCTCACGGTCCGGGTTCTTGCTCGGTGCCACGGGTCCTCCAGCTCGGTGATGTCCAGCCTGCACTGTATCGGAGGGCCGGTCTAGCATGGGTCACCATGAGCCCGCTCCCGCAGAGCTCGACCCCCCTCGCGGTCCGCATGCGTCCCACCACCCTCGACGAGGTCGCCGGCCAGCGACACCTGCTGCGGCCCGGATCACCGCTGGTCACGCTGGCGTCCGACACGGGTGCCGACCAGGGGGCAGTCTCGGTGATCCTCTGGGGCCCGCCGGGCACGGGCAAGACCACCCTCGCGCAGGCGATCGCCCGCAGCTCGGGTCGCCAGTTCATCGAGTTGTCCGCCGTGACCGCCGGCGTGAAGGACGTGCGCCAGGTCATGGAGAAGGCCCTGTCGAACCGCGACCTCTACGGGACGACGACGGTGCTCTTCCTCGACGAGATCCACCGCTTCACGAAGGCCCAGCAGGACGCCCTGTTGCCCGGCGTCGAGAACGGTTGGGTCATCCTGATCGCGGCGACGACCGAGAACCCGTCCTTCTCGGTCATCACGCCCCTCCTCTCCCGGTCGCTCCTGCTGACCCTCGAGCAGCTGAGCGACGACGACCTGACGCAGCTCGTGCAGCGGGCCGTGGTCGACCCGCGCGGCCTCGACGGGTCCGTGCGCCTCGACGACGAAGCCCTGGCGACCATCGTCCGGCTGGCCTCGGGTGACGCCCGGCGGGCGCTGACGGCGCTCGAGGCGTCGGCGCAGTCGGCGTGGGCCACGAAGCTCGAGGCCGACGCGGTGCCTGCCGCCTCGGCCGACGACGCGAGCGACGCCGACTTCGACCCCGACGCCGAGTACGACGGCACGGACCCGGACGACGACCGCCCCGCGATCACGTCCGAGATCGTCGCCCAGTCGGTCGACCGCGCGCTGCTCCGCTACGACCGCAACGGCGACGAGCACTACGACGTGATCAGCGCCTTCATCAAGTCGATCCGGGGCTCCGACGTGGACGCCGCACTGCACTACCTCGCCCGCATGATCGAGGCGGGAGAAGACCCCCGCTTCATCTGTCGACGGATCATCGTGTCCGCCGGCGAGGACATCGGCATGGCCGATCCCCAGGCACTGACCGTGGCGGTGTCGGCCGCGACGGCGGTGCAGATGATCGGCATGCCCGAGGGGCGCATCCCGATGGCCGAGGCCGTCGTGTACCTGTCGACCGCACCGAAGTCCAACCGGTCCTACTCGGCCCTCGACGCCGCGATCGCCGACGTCCGGGCGGGCAAGGCCGGCCGGGTGCCCAAGCACCTCCGCGACGCGCACTACCCCGGCGCGAGACGCCTCGGGCACGGCAAGGGCTACCGCTACGCCCACGACTCCAAGTTCGGCGTGGTCGAACAGCAGTACCTGCCCGACGAACTCGTCGGGCACGAGTACTACGAGCCCACCGCCAACGGCAACGAGCGCGACGTCGCGGCCCGCCTCGAGAAGCTCCGTCGCATAACGCGCGGGCACTGACGACCCGCCCGTGTCCGTGCTCGCATCGGCACCCGGCCTCCTGTATGCTCGGGTGGTTGCCTGTTCTCGGGCGTCGACGCGCGGCTGCTGACGACGACCCGATCAAGGTGCGACGACCTGTAGCCGGTCGCCACCGCGGCACTCACCCCTCTTGTTACGCCGCCCGGCGCTCGCGCGCTGGGGCGGTCCACGACGATCCACCGACAAGAAAAAAGGAACAAGTGTCCACCAAGTCACGTACCCGCAGCAAGACCCGTCTCTCGCGTGCCCTCGGCATCGCACTGACCCCGAAGGCCGCTCGTTACCTCGAGAAGCGCCCGTACGCACCCGGCGAGCACGGCCGCACGAAGCGCAAGACCGACAGCGACTACGCCGTCCGACTGCGTGAGAAGCAGCGCCTGCGTGCCCAGTACGGCATCCGCGAGGCCCAGCTCAAGATCGTCTTCAACGAGGCCCGCAAGGCCTCGGGCCTGACGGGTGAGAACCTCGTCGAGCTGCTCGAGACGCGTCTCGACGCCCTCGTGCTCCGCGCCGGTTTCGCCCGCACGACCGCGCAGGCCCGCCAGATGGTCGTGCACCGTCACATCCTCGTCGACGGCAAGCTCGTCGACCGCCCCTCGTTCCGCGTCAAGCCGGGTCAGATGATCCACGTCAAAGAGCGCAGCGAGAAGACCGAGCCCTTCCAGGTCGCCGCGGCCGGTGGTCACGTCGACCTCCTGCCCAAGGTGCCCGGGTACCTCGAGGTCGAGATCGACAAGCTGCAGGCGCGCCTCGTGCGTCGCCCGAAGCGCGTCGAGGTCCCGGTGACCTGCGAGGTCCAGCTCGTCGTCGAGTACTACGCGGCGCGCTAGGACCCACCATCCCGTCAGGAGCGGGCCACGGTCGTGGCCCGCTCCTTTCGCGTTCCCGGGGCCGGTAAGCTGATGTGTCGTCGCGCCCGCACGTCGCGGCCCCAGCCACAGAGGAGTCCCCGTGAAGAGCCTGTTCCTGCTCGTCGTCGGTGTCGTCGGCGGTTTCGCCGTCGCGCACCAGGTCAACAAGACGCCCCGCGGTCAGCAGTTCTTCGGCGACCTCGACGGCAACGTGCAGTCGTTCCGCGCCGCCGTGGTCGACGGCTACAAGGCCCGCGAGGCCGAGCTCCGCTCCGACCGCGACGAGTCCTGAGCGCCGAGCCGCGCCTCCTCGTCCAGACACACGACCCACCCACCCTCGGGAGAACCATGCAGACCGCTGAGATCCGCCGCCGTTGGCTCGACTACTTCGGCGACCGGGGCCACACCGTCGTCCCGTCCGCGTCGCTGGTCAGCGACGACCCGAGCCTGCTCTTCACGGTCGCCGGCATGGTCCCGTTCATCCCGTACCTCACGGGGCTCGTCCCGACGCCCTTCCCGCGGGCCACCAGCGTCCAGAAGTGCATCCGCACCAACGACATCGAAGAGGTCGGCAAGACGCCGCGCCACGGCACGTTCTTCCAGATGAACGGCAACTTCTCGTTCGGCGACTACTTCAAGGAAGAAGCGATCGGCTACGCCTGGGAACTCCTGACCTCGAGCGAGGCCGACGGCGGGCTGGCGTTCTCGCCCGACGACCTCTGGGTCACCGTCTACGAAGAGGACGACGAGGCCATCGCCCTCTGGAAGAAGGTCGCCGGCCTGCCCGACGAGCGCATCCAGCGCCTCGGCAAGGAGTCCAACTACTGGCACACGGGCCAGCCCGGACCGGCGGGGCCCTGCTCCGAGATCTTCTTCGACCGTGGCCCGGCCTACGGTGTCGACGGCGGCCCGGCGACCGACGACGACCGCTACGTCGAGATCTGGAACCTCGTGTTCATGCAGTACCAGATCGAGAACGTCCGCTCGAAGGTCGACTTCGACATCGTCCGCGAGCTGCCGAACAAGAACATCGACACGGGCATGGGCCTCGAGCGGGTCGCGTTCCTCAAGCAGGGCGTCGACAACATGTACGAGATCGACCAGGTGCGCCCCGTGCTCGACAAGGCCGCCGACCTGTCCGGCCGCCGTTACGGCGCCGTCCACGACGACGACGTCCGCATGCGGGTGATCGCCGACCACGTCCGCAGCTCGCTCATGCTGCTGTCCGACGGCGTGCGGCCGTCGAACGAGGGCCGCGGGTACATCCTGCGTCGCCTCCTGCGCCGCACCGTGCGGTCCATGCGCCTGCTCGGCGTCGAGGGAGCCACCTTCCCCGAGCTCTTCCCCGCCTCCCGTGACGCCATGAAGGCCGCCTATCCCGAGGTCGAGGGCGACTACGAGCGCATCTCGCGCCTGGCCTACGCCGAGGAGGAGACCTTCCTGCGCACCCTGGCCGCGGGCACGGACATCCTCGACATCGCCGTCGACGACACCAAGCAGCGCGCCGCCACCGGGGCGACCCCCCGGCTGCAGGGCGACACCGCGTTCCTGCTGCACGACACGTTCGGGTTCCCGATCGACCTCACGCTCGAGATCGCCGAGGAGAACGGCCTCACGGTCGACCGCGAGGCCTTCGACCGGCTCATGTCCGAGCAGCGCGCCCGCGCCAAGGCCGACGCCAAGTCACGCAAGGTCGCCCTCGCCGACCTCAGCGTCTACAGTGCCTTCCGCGCCCAGGGCGAGACCGTCTTCACCGGCTACGACGAGCTCGACACCGAGACCCGGGTCCTCGGCCTCATCGTCGGCGGCGTCGGGGTCGACCGGGCCGTGGCGGGAGACATCGCCGAGGTCGTCCTCGCCGAGACGTCGCTCTACGCCGAGTCCGGCGGACAAGAGGCCGACTCGGGACGCATCGTCGGCACGGGCTTCGACCTCGAGGTGCTGGACGTCCAGAAGCCCGTGAAGGGCCTCATCAGTCACCGCGTCCAGGTGACCTCCGGCGAGGTGGGCGTGGGTGACGCGGCGACCAGCGTCGTCGACCCGGCCTACCGGCGGGGTGCGACGCAGGCGCACTCGGCGACGCACCTGATCCACGCGGCACTCCGCGAGGTCCTCGGTCCCGAGGCGCACCAGGCCGGCTCGTACAACAAGGCGGGCTACATGCGCCTGGACTTCAACTGGAACCAGGCGCTCAGCGCCGAGACGCGCTCCGAGATCGAGGAGATCGCCAACGGCGCGATCCGAGACGACCTGCAGGTCGTGACGCGCGAGATGCCCCTCGACGAGGCCCGCGCCCTGGGCGCGATGGCGCTGTTCGGCGAGAAGTACGGCGAGACCGTCCGCATGGTCGACATCGGCGGGCCCTGGTCACGCGAGCTGTGTGCCGGCACCCACGTGTCGACGAGCGCCCAGGTCGGCCTGATCAACCTCGTCAGCGAGAGCTCGGTGGGTTCCACCAACCGACGGGTCGAGTCGCTCGTGGGCGCGGACGCGTTCCGCGACTTCGCCGCCGAGCGAGCCATCGTCTCGCAGCTGACGTCCTCGCTCAAGACCCCGCGCGACCAGGTGGCCGACCGCGTCGGTGACCTGGTCGCGAGCCTCCGTGCAGCCGAGAAGAAGATCGCCGAGTTCGAGTCGGCCCGTCTGGCCACGCGCGTCCCGGCGTTGGCCGAGACGGCGACCACGGTGGGCGACCTGACGGTCGTCGCCGAATCGGTCGGAGCCCTCGGGTCGACGGACGACCTGCGATCGCTGGCACTGTCGGTCCGCGAACGACTGGGCTCGTCGACGGCCGCGGTGGTCGCCCTGGCCGCCGACGTGTCCGGCAAGCCCGCCGTGATCGTCGCGACGACCGACGGAGCCCGTCGCGCCGGCGTGAAGGCCGGGCGTCTCGCGAAGGGGGCCGCCTCGGCCCTCGGCGGCGGCGGCGGCGGCAAGGACGACCTCGCGCAGGGCGGCGGATCCGACGTCTCGTCGATCCCCGCGGCCCTGGCCGGCATCGTCGCCGAGTTGCGGGCCTGAGCACCGAGATGCGTCGCGGCGTCCGCATCGGCATCGACGTGGGCAAGGCCCGGGTCGGCGTCGCCCGCACCGACCCCGACGGTCTGATCGCCACCCCGGTCGAGACGCTGGCCCGCACCACGGACGGCGTGGCCGACGTCGGGGCCGTCCGCGACCTCGTCGTCGAGCTGGACGCCCTGGAGGTGATCGTCGGGCTGCCCATCGCCCTCTCGGGCCGCGACACGGCGTCGACCCAGGACGCCAGGGACTTCGCCCGGACGATCGCGCGCGCCGTGTCCGTGCCCGTCCGACTGGTGGACGAGCGGTTGTCGACGGTCAGCGCGCAGGGTGCCCTCCGTGCCTCCGGCCGCAAGGGCAGGTCACAACGGTCCGTGATCGACCAAGTGGCCGCTGTTATCATCGTGCAGCACGCGCTCGACCTCGAGCGCTCGAGCGGTCGACCGCCCGGGCGGACGGTCGACGCGACCCCAGAGACGGGCGGCGACGACGCCGCAGCCGCCACCGACGAAAGACTGTGATTCGTGGCCGACGAACCCGATTGGGACGAGATCTTCTCGTCGCAGCCCCAGAACGACCGCCCCGCCCCGACCTCCGGACGTGACGACGGTGCACCGTTGCGGCGCAGCACGCATCAGGAGGCGCCGGCCCTGTCCCGGCGTGAGCAGCGTGAACGCGAACGGGAACGCGAGCACCGGGACGAGCCCGTGGTCGTGCCGCCGTCCGACGGCGGTGGGCGACGTGGTCGGGGCCGACCGGAGCGCGAACCGCGCCCCCACCGGTCGAAGAAGGGGCCGATCGTCCTCGCTGCCGTCCTGGTGCTCGTCCTCGCCGGCGGCACCGCCGGGGTCGCGGCGGCCTGGGGGCAGGTCCAGCCCCTCATCGCGAAGTTCACGGGTGACGACGAGCCCGCCGACTACGCGGGCAGCGGCAACGGCACGGCCGTCGACTTCGCCATCGTGTCGGGGCAGGTCGGCTCCGACATCGCGCAGAACCTGGCCGACGCCGGCGTCACGCAGAGCTACGAGGCCGCCTACTCGATCCTGCTGTCCGACCCGACGATGACCTTCCAACCGGGCACCTACACGCTGCAACAGCAGATGAGCGCACAGTCGGCGCTCGACGCCCTGCAGGACAGCGCCAACCGCATCACGAACAAGGTCGTCATCCCCGAGGGGACCGTCGCCGCGGACGTCTACGAACTGCTGGCGTCGGCGACCTCGATCCCCGTCGCCGACGTGCAGGCGGCCGCGGCCGACTACACGTCGTTCGGACTGCCGGCCGAGGCCACGAGCCTCGAGGGGTGGTTGTTCCCGGCCACCTACGAGCTCGACCCGGGCAAGTCTGCGCACGACTACCTGCAGGACATGGTCACGACGATGACCCAGCACCTCCAGACCGCCGGGGCACAGCCGGCCGACTACCAGAAGACCATCGTGTTCGCCTCGTTGATCCAGAAGGAGGCCGGTCTCGCGGACGACTACCCGAAGGTGGCCCGGGTCTTCCAGAACCGACTCGACCAGGGCATGTTGCTGCAGTCCGACGCGACCGTCGCCTACGGCACGGGCAACACGCACCGGGTCACGACGACCGACGAAGAACGCGGTGACGCGAACAACGCCTACAACACGTACGTCCACGAGGGACTGCCGGTCGGCCCGATCTCGAACCCCGGCGACCTCGCCCTGAACGCCGCCCTCCACCCGGCCGACGGCACTTGGCTCTACTTCGTCACCGTGAACCTCGACACGGGCGAGACGGCGTTCTCGACCACCTTCGCCGAGCACGAGGCCGCGGTGAAGCAGTGGCAGGCGTGGATGCGCGACCACCCCGAGTACCAGTAGCCCCGGGGAAGGGGCGTCCGGGCGACCGGGTCACGGTCACCCACCCGGGGGCCCGGCCGACCGTCACCCGGTCGGTCGGGCCCCCGCTCTGTGGGAAGATCGTCACCATGCTTCGTTGGTTGACCGCTGGAGAATCTCACGGGCCCGAGCTCGTCGCCGTCCTCGAGGGACTGCCGGCCGGGGTGCCGGTCTCCCTCGACGCGATCCGTGCCGACCTCGCCCGCCGCAAGCTCGGCTACGGCCGCGGGTCCCGCATGAAGTTCGAGCAGGACGAGCTGAACATCTCGGGCGGCGTCCGCCACGGCCTGACGATGGGCAGCCCGGTCGCGCTGCGCATCGGCAACACCGAGTGGCCGAAATGGGTCGAGGTGATGAACCCCGAGCCCGTCGAGGTCAGCGAGGCGTCGCGCGGTCGCAGCGCGCCGCTCACGCGGCCCCGCCCGGGTCACGCCGACCTCGTCGGCATGCAGAAGTACGACTTCGACGAGGCCCGGCCGATCCTTGAACGGGCCAGTGCGCGCGAGACGGCGGCCCGGGTCGCGCTCGGCGCCGTGGCGCGGTCCTTCCTCGCCGAGCTCGGCATCGAGCTCGTCAGCCACACCCTGTCCATCGGTCCCGTCCGCGTGCCCGACGGCAGTCCCGTGCCCGTGCCGTCCGACGTCGACCGTCTCGACGACGACGCGTTGCGCTGCTTCGACCCGGCGACGAGCGCCCTCATGGTCGACGAGGTCGAGTCGGCCAAGAAGGACGGCGACACCCTCGGCGGCGTCGTCGAGGTCCTCGCCTACGGCGTCCCGCCCGGGCTCGGCTCGCACGTCCAGTGGGACCGTCGCCTCGACTCGCAGCTGGCCGCCGCGCTGATGGGCATCCAGGCGATCAAGGGCGTCGAGGTCGGTGACGGCTTCGAGACCACCAGGAGGCGCGGGTCGGTGGCCCACGACGAACTGCACCGTCAGGGCGGGGTCATCTCACGCGACACCGACCGGGCCGGCGGCACCGAGGGCGGCATGAGCACGGGCACCGTGCTGCGCGTCCGCGCCGGCATGAAGCCCATCGCGACCGTCCCGCGGGCGTTGGCCACGGTCGACGTGACGAGCGGTGAGGAGAGCAAGGCCCACCACCAGCGATCCGACGTCTGCGCGGTCCCCGCGGCGGGCGTCGTCGCCGAGTCGATGGTCGCGCTCGTGCTGGCGAACTCCGTCCTCGAGAAGTTCGGCGGCGACTCGCTCGGCGAGACCGCGCGCAACCTCCGGGGCTACCTCGAGGCCATCCCCGAGAACCTGCGGACTCAGCCGGCGTCCGCCGCCGAGTGACGAACGCGGGCCCGGTCGTCCTGATCGGGCCGATGGGAGCCGGCAAGACGAGCATCGGCAAGAAGCTCTCCCGTCGCCTCGACGTGCCCTTCGTCGACAGCGACCGCCTCGTCGTCCGGCGCCACGGGGCCATCGCCGAGCTGTTCGAGCGTCACGGCGAGGCGCACTTCAGGGAGCTCGAACACGCGGCCGTCGTCGAGGCGCTGGCCGGCGTCGGGGTGGTGTCGCTGGGCGGGGGAGCCGTGCTCGACCACCGCACCCGCGCCTCCTTGTCCGGTCTGCCCGTCGTGCTGCTGACGGTGACGGCCGAGGCTGTGGAGTCGAGGCTCGCCGGAGGTTCGCGACCCCTGCTGCAGCGGGGCGGCGTCGACGCCTGGCGCGCCATCGCCGACGAACGCGACCCCGTCTACCGGTCGCTCGCCTCCGTCGTGTTCGACACGTCCCACCGCCCCGTCTCGACCGTCGTGGACGACATCGAGACCTGGCTCGACTCCGAGAGAAGCACCGCATGACCGACGACACCGACACCACGACCATCCACGTCGCAGGAGACGCCCCCTACGACGTCCTGATCGGGCGGGGCCTGACGGACCGTCTGCCGGGAGTGCTGCACCCCCAGACCAAGAAGGTCCTGATCGTCCACGCACCCACGCTCGGTCGGAAGGCCGGCGAGGTGCGCGACTCGTTGGTGGCGGCGGGCTACGAGGCCCTCATCGCCGAGGTGCCCGACGCCGAGGACGCCAAGCGCATCGAGGTCGCCGCCTTCTGCTGGCAGGTGCTCGGCCAGGCCGACTTCACGCGGACCGACGCGGTGATCGGCCTCGGCGGCGGTGCGATCACCGACCTGGCCGGCTTCGTCGCCGGCACGTGGTTGCGCGGCGTGCCGCTCGTCCAGATGCCGACGAGCGTGCTCGGACTGGTCGACGCGAGCGTCGGCGGCAAGACCGGCGTGAACACGGCCGAGGGCAAGAACCTCGTCGGCGTCTTCCACCCGCCCGCGGCGGTGCTCGCCGACCTCGACCACCTCGACACCCTGTCGAAGAACGAGATCCTGGCCGGCTTCGCCGAGGTCGTCAAGGTCGGCTTCATCGCCGAGCCCGAGATCCTCGACATCGTCGAGGCCGACGTCGACCGCGCGACCGACCCGACGACCGCCGAGTTCCGCCGGGTCGTCGAGCTCGCGGTCGGCGTCAAGGCGCGCGTCGTGGGCGAGGACCTCACCGAGCAGGGCCTGCGCGAGATCCTCAACTACGGTCACACCCTCGGCCACGCCGTCGAGCACGCCGAGCGCTACCAGTGGCGTCACGGCGCCGCGGTGTCGGTCGGGATGGTCTACGCCGCCGAGCTCGCCCGCCTGACGGGCCGGTTGTCCGACGAGGCGGTCGACCGTCACCGTCGCATCCTCGAGTCGCTGACCCTTCCCGTGTCGTACCCCCTCGGTCGCTGGAACACCCTGCTGGCCACGATGCAGCGCGACAAGAAGGCGCGTGCCGGCCTGCTGCGCTTCATCGTCCTCGACGACATCGGCAGGCCGACGGTGCTGCAGGGGCCCGACCAGAGCCTGCTGTTCGCGGCCTACCAGGAGATCGGTTCATGACGAAGCGTCGGGTTCGCTAGCATCCAGGGGTGCACGAAGCCCTCATCCGCTCGCTGCGCCTCGCCGTCGAGGCCGCACCGGGAGACGTCCCCCTCCGCGTCCACCTCGGCCGACTGCTCGTCGAGGCGGGTCGGGTCGACGAGGCCCTGGTCGAGGCCACGTCGGCCCTCACGATCGACCACGACGATGCCGACGCGCGGTCCCTCATGCGCGACGTCCTGGCGTCGACCCTGCCCGAGCCCGCGGACGACGCGATCCGGGGCTCCGACGTCGAGGCCGATGCCACGACCGCCACCCCGCCGGGCACTCCCCGTCCCGACGGGCCATCCGACGACTTCGACTGGATCTCGGCCGAGGACGACCTGCGGGCGGCCGCACTGCGCATCGATCGGCCCGGACTGAGGCTCGACGACGTCGCCGGGATGTCCCGGGTCAAGGCGAGCATCGACGCCGCGTTCCTCGCGCCGTTGCGCAACCCCGAGCTGCGCCGGCTCTTCGGCTCGAGCCTGCGCGGTGGGCTGCTCATGTACGGTCCGCCGGGTTGCGGCAAGACATTCCTCGCCCGGGCGGTGGCCGGTGAGCTCGGTGCGTCCTTCTTGACCGTGGGCATCGCCGAGCTCGTCGACCCGATGGCCGGCGGCCCCGAACTCGCGGTGCGCCGGGTGTTCGATGCCGCACGTCGACACGCTCCCTGCGTGTTGTTCCTCGACGAGCTCGACGCGATGGGGCCGCGCCGGAGCGGTGTCGGCGGGGGCGGCCTCCGGGGCGTCGTCAACCAGTTGCTCGCCGAGCTGGACGGCGTCGCGGACGACAACGACGGCGTGTTCGTCCTCGGGGCCACGAACCGCCCGTGGGACGTCGAGCCCGCCCTGCGTCGGCCCGGCCGTTTCGACCGGACGGTCCTCGTGCTGCCGCCCGACCTCGAGGCGCGGCGTGACATCGCTCGGCTCCGGTTCGTCGGCAAGCCCGTCGACGACCTCGACCTCGACGCCCTGGCCCGACGGACGGCCGGCATGTCGGGCGCGGACGTCGGGTACGTCTGCGACCTGGCGGTCCAGCGGGCCCTCAGCGCGAGCGTCCGGAGCGGCGTCACCCGGAACGTGTCGCAACGGGACCTGCGCGACGCGCTGTCGCAGGTCAAGCCGTCGATCGCGACCTGGTCGGCCAGCGCACGGAACGTCGTGGCCTACGGGACGGACGACGGCACCTTCGACGAGCTCCGCGCGTACCTGAAGAACGGGCAGCGTTCGTGAGCGGCGACTCCCTCGCCGAGGCCGTCGCCCGGGTCGAGGCCGACCACCCTCGGGCCGCGGCGGAACTGCTCGCCCGTCACCTCGCGGCGCATCCCGGCGACGCCTCCGCCCTCCGCCTCCTGGCGGCGGTGCAGGCACGACTCGGCGAACGCTTCCGCGCACTCGAGACCATCAGGGCGTCCCTGCGCGTCGACGCCGACGACGCCTGGTCGTGGACACTCGTGGCAGAGCTCACGACCGCGCTCGGTGAACACGAGGAGGCGCGGGCGGCGTCTCGGACGGCTCGTCGCCTCCGCCCCGACGCATGGTGGACGCACGCCTCGGTCATCTGGACCGACCTCGCCACCGGTCTCGTGTCCGACGAGACCCGTGAGGCGGCGATCGACTGCCTGCGGCTCGGCGGGGACGTGCCGGACGCCTACCTGGCACCGGCCGGACTCGCGTTGGCGGACGATCGGCTCCGGGCGGCCGGGACCGCCTACCGAGCGGCCCTGCACCTCGATCCCGAACACGAGGGCGCCCTCCGCGGCCTCGCCCGGCTCGATCTGCTCGAGGGGCGGGTGACGAAAGCCACGACGGCCACCCTGGCCATGCTCGCCACCCGTCCGACGTCGCGTCCAGCCCTCCTGCAGCTGAGGGGCATCCTGCACGGAGCGCTCGCGAGGACGGGGTCCGTCCTGCTGGCGGCCCCGTTCGTCTACGTGCTCCTGACCTTCGTCGCCTTCGCGATCGCCGACACGACGGGCGACTCCCCGGCCCTGGCGGTGGCAGTGGGGGCCGCCGCGGTCCTGACCTTCGTCGGGACGGTCTGGCTGTTCGTCCGGGCCGTCCTCCGATTCGCGAGACACCTGGGCGACCACCTCGAGCCGTTCCTCGCGAACCTGTGGCACCTCAGCCCCGCGCACGCGATCTGGTTCGGCCTGCAGCTGACGACGCTGCTGGGACTGGCCGTCCTCGCCGTCGCCGTGGCCGCGATCGACTTCGACGACCCCGTCCTCGGCCGGATCGCGCTCACCGTGGTGGCCCTCCTGGTGGTCTCGTTCCTCATGAGGCCGGCGCTGACGTTGTCGCTCTCGGATTCGCCGAACCGAGCCGCACGCGAATCGGGCTAAACTCGTCCTGGCCTCATCGGCCCACGCCCGTGTCGGCGGCCCCGGGCCACATCACCGGCGGTCCGCCCCACTCGACCACTTCAAAGGATCACTCGCGCATGGCGACTACCAACGACATCAAGAACGGTGCCGTCCTCAACCTCGACGGCCAACTCTGGAACGTCATCGAGTTCCAGCACGTCAAGCCGGGCAAGGGTGGCGCGTTCGTCCGCACCAAGATGAAGAACGTCATGTCGGGCAAGGTCGTCGACAAGACGTTCAACGCCGGGACCAAGATCGACTTCGCCAACGTCGACCGTCGCGAGTACACCTACCTCTACGCCGAGGCCGACGGGTACGTCTTCATGGACACCGCCGACTACGACCAGATCAACGTGCCGGCGACGATCGTCGGCGACGCCAAGAACTTCATGCTCGAGAACCAGAACGTGCAGATGGCCCTGCACGACGGCGACCCGCTCTACATCGAGCTGCCCGCCTCGGTCATCCTCGAGGTCACCTACACCGAGCCGGGCCTCCAGGGCGACCGCTCGACCGGTGGCACGAAGCCCGCCACCGTCGAGACCGGCTACGAGATCCAGGTCCCGCTGTTCCTCGAGGCCGGCACCAAGGTCAAGGTCGACACGCGCGACGGTGGCTACCTCGGCCGCGTCAACGACTAGTCGGTGAGCGCACGCACCAAGGCGCGCAAACGCGCCCTCGACGTCCTGTACGTCGCCGACATCCGTCAGATCAGCATGACCGACGCGCTCGTCGCCGAGACCCAGCGGGCCCTCGACCAGCCCGAGCGCGGGTCGAGCTGGGGGTACGCCCGAGACATCGTGCAGGGCGTCATCGACCACCGCGACGAGATCGACGAACTGATCGAGACGTACTCGCAGGGCTGGACCCTCGCCCGCATGCCCACCCTCGACCGCGGCATCATCCGCATCGGCATCTGGGAGCTCCGCCACAACGACGAGATCCCCGACGCCGTCGCGATCAGCGAGGCGGTCGAGCTGGCCCAGACCCTGAGCACCGACGACTCGGCCTCGTTCGTGAACGGACTGCTCGGCCGCATCGCGACCGGCGGCTGATCCGCCGTGCCGGTCCTCCGCCGGTCGGCGAACCGGTAGGGTCGAAGCATCCACACCGACATCCTTTAAGTTCCGTCCCGAGAGGCGGGGAAGGAGGTCCGATTGAGCACCCGCACCGTGCTGAGTCAGGCTGACATCGCGCGTGCCCTCACGCGCATCTCGCACGAGATCCTCGAGTCCAACAGGGGTGCCGACGACCTCGTCGTCCTGGGCATCCCGACCCGGGGCGTGGTCCTGGCGGACCGTCTCGCCCGGACCCTGTCGAGCATCTCGGGCGGTCCCGTGCCCGTCGGCTCGGTCGACGTCACGATGTACCGCGACGACCTGCGGCGCCAGCCCACCCGCTCGCCCCGGCCGACCTCGGTGCCCTCCGGCGGCATCGACGGCAAGACCGTCGTCCTCGTCGACGACGTCCTGTACTCGGGGCGCACGATCCGGGCCGCCCTCGACGCCCTCAGCTCGATCGGTCGCCCTCGCGCCGTTCGTCTGGCCGTCCTGGTCGACCGCGGCCACCGCGAGCTGCCCATCCGCGCCGACTTCGTGGGCAAGAACCTGCCGACCTCGACGGTCGAGCGCATCTTCGTCCGCCTGCACGGCGTCGACGACGACGAACTCGTCGCCATCGACGACGGAGCGGGCACAGGAGGCGCGGGTGCCGACCCGGCGCCCGTCACCACCCCGGGGGCTCACCGATGAGGCACCTGCTCAGCACCGCCGACCTCTCGCGCGACGACGCCATCCGCGTGCTCGACGTGGCCGAGGACATGGCGGACGTCGCCACGCGCGAGGTCCGGAAGCTCCCCACCCTCCGGGGCATCACGGTGGTGAACCTCTTCTACGAGGACAGCACGCGGACCCGCATCTCGTTCGAGGCCGCCGCGAAGAGGCTCAGCGCGGACGTCATCAACTTCGCCGCCAAGGGCTCGAGCGTCTCGAAGGGCGAGTCGCTCAAGGACACGGCGCAGACCCTGGCGGCCATGGGTGCGGACGGCATCGTGATCAGGCACCCCTCCAGCGGAGCCCCCCGGGTGCTGGCCGACAGCGGTTGGGTCGACGCCGGCATCGTCAACGCCGGCGACGGGACGCACGAGCACCCCACCCAGGCCCTGCTCGACGCGTTCACCATCCGCCGCCGCGTGCACGGGGCCGGCAGCCGGGGACGCGACCTCGACGGCGTCGAGGTCATGATCGTCGGCGACATCCTGCACTCACGGGTCGCCCGGTCGAACGCGTGGTTGCTCCGGACGCTCGGCGCGCACGTGACGGTGGTCGCGCCTCCCACGCTCGTCCCGGTCGACGTCAGCCGGTTCGGCGCCGCCGTCCGGTACGACCTCGACGAGGCCCTCACCGAGGTCCGACCCGACGTCGTCATGATGCTGCGCATCCAGCAAGAGCGCATGAACGACGCGTTCTTCCCCAACCCGCGCGAGTACGCCCGGTCGTGGGGGCTCGGCGCGGCTCGGTTCCGGTCGTTGCCCGAGACCACCCTCGTCATGCATCCGGGCCCGATGAACCGTGGCCTCGAGATCAGCGACGAGGCCGCCGACTCGCCGCGCTCGACCGTCCGCGAGCAGGTCACGAACGGCGTCGCCGTCCGCATGGCCGTGCTCTACCTCACCCTCGCCGGCGACCGGGAGGACGCATCGTGACCACCACCCATCTCATCCGGGGCGCCGAGACCGTCGACGGGGCCCGCACCGACGTCGTCGTCCGCGACGGGGTCGTCATCGAGCTCGGCCGCGGCCTCAGCGCGGCCGGCGCGACGGTGACCGACGCCGACGGCCTGCTCCTGCTGCCCGGCCTCGTCGACCTCCACACCCACCTGCGCGAACCCGGGGGCGAGGGCAGCGAGACCGTGCTGACCGGGTCCCGGGCAGCCGCGGCCGGTGGCTACACCGCCGTCAACGCGATGGCCAACTCGTCGCCGGTCGCCGACACGGCCGGCGTGGTCGAACAGGTGCAGGCCCTCGGAGAGCGCGCGGGCTTCGTGACCGTCCGCCCCGTCGGTGCGGTCAGCCAGGGGCTCGCCGGCACCCACCTCTCCGAGATCGGGGCGATGGCCCGCTCGCGCGCCGCCGTCCGGGTCTTCTCCGACGACGGGTCCTGCGTCGCGGACCCGCTGCTGATGCGTCGGGCGCTGGAGTACATCAAGGGGTTCGGGGGAGTCCTCGCCCAGCACGCCCAGGAGCCCAGGCTCACCGAGGGCGCCCAGATGAACGAGGGAGCCCTGTCGGCCGAGCTCGGCCTGGGCGGTTGGCCCGCGGTCGCCGAAGAGGCCATCATCGCCCGCGACGTGCTCCTCGCGGACCACGTCGGCGCCCGCCTGCACGTCTGCCACGTGTCGACCGCCGGCAGCGTCGAGGTGATCCGGTGGGCGAAGTCGCGCGGCATCGAGGTGACCGCCGAGGTCACGCCGCACCACCTCCTGCTCACCGAAGACCTCGTGTCGGGCTACGACTCGCGGTACAAGGTCAACCCGCCCCTCCGCCGCGCCGAGGACGTCGAGGCCCTGCGTGCCGCCCTGGCGGACGGCACGATCGACATCGTCGCCACGGACCACGCCCCGCACACGTCCGAGGCCAAGTGCTGCGAGTGGGACGCCGCCGCCAACGGCATGGTGGGGCTCGAGTCGGCCCTGTCGGTCGTGCACCACACCATGGTCGAGACGGGGGCGATCGGCTGGGCCGACGTGGCCCGGGTGATGTCCGTCGCGCCGGCCGCCATCGGGCAGGTCGCCGGCCACGGGCGCCCCCTGGCCGTGGGGGAACCCGCCGAGCTCACGCTCTACGATCGTGAGGTGACCCGCACGTTCTCCACCGAGCACCTCGCGGGCAAGAGCCGCAACTCGCCCTACCTCGGGCGGGTCCTGCCCGGCCGGGTCCGCGCCACCTTCCACCAGGGCTACGCGACCGTGGTCGACGGCGACGTCGTCGACAGCGACGTGGTCGCGCACGCGGCCCGACTGGTCGACACCGCCGCGGCCCTCGCCGGCGCCGAGGGGGCGACCGCCCGGTGAGCCAGTGGATCATCGCCGCGCTCATCCTCGTCGGCGTCGGGCTGCTGATCGGGCTGATGGCCCGGTCCTGGCGGGCTCGCGGGCGTCGACAGTCCGACATCCCCGCACCCGACGGGGCGCCCGACGACCTGTCCGACCCGGTCGTCGCGGTCGACGCGTTCTACGTGGCGACCTCGCGGGGCGGCGACCCGCTCGACCGCGTGGTCGTGCACGGCCTCGGCTTCCGCGGTCGGGCCATCGTGTCCGTCCACGCCGAGGGCGTGCGCCTCGAGATCGCGGGCGAACCGCCCGTGCTGATCCGCGCCTCCTCGTTGCGGGGGGTCGACCGCGCCACCTGGACCATCGACCGTGTCGTCGAGCGCGACGGCCTCGTGCTCGTCGGCTGGCGCCTCGGCGACGCCGACCTCGACACCTACCTGCGCATCCCCGACGACCCCGCGCCCGTCGTCGACGCGATCCGCCCCCTCGTCCCCACGGCCCCCGGGGCCGGCACCACCAAGGAGAAGACCATTGACTGACGCCTCCACCACCGACAGGGCCGTGCTGGTCCTCGCCGACGGCACCCGGTACGTCGGCCGCGCCTACGGCGCCGTCGGCCGCACCCTCGGCGAGGTCGTCTTCGCGACCGGCATGACCGGCTACCAGGAGACCCTCACCGACCCCTCGTACGCCGGCCAGATCGTCGTCATGACGGCACCGCACATCGGCAACACGGGTGTGAACGACGCCGACCCCGAGTCACGCCGCATCTGGGTCGCCGGCTACGTCGTGCGGGACGCCAGCCGCGTGGTCTCGAACCACCGGGCGCAGGGCAGCCTCGACGACCAGCTCGTCGCCGACGGGATCGTCGGCATCCGCGGCATCGACACGCGTGCCGTGACGCGCCGCCTGCGCGACGTCGGCTCGATGAAGGGCGGCGTCTTCAGCGGCCCCGACGCCGAACTCGACCCGGCCGAGCAGCTCGCGCTCGTCACCGCGGGTGCCGACATGCGCGGCCTCAACCTCTCGAGCCAGGTGTCGACGGTCGAGCCGTACGTGGTGCCCGCCGAGGGCGACCGCGTCGGTTCGGTCGCCGTCCTCGACCTGGGCGTCAAGACCTCGACCCTGCGGTACCTCGCGCAGCGCGGCTTCGAGGTGCACGTGTTGCCGCAGTCGACCACGCTCGACGACCTGCGCGCCCTCTCGCCGGACGCGCTCTTCTACTCGAACGGCCCCGGCGACCCGGCCGCGAGCGACTCGCAGGTCGAGCTGCTGCAGGGCGCCCTGCGCGACGGCCTGCCGTACTTCGGCATCTGCTTCGGCAACCAGCTGTTCGGCCGCGCGCTCGGCTTCGGCACCTACAAGCTGCCTTTCGGCCACCGCGGCATCAACCAGCCGGTCCTCGACAAGACGACGAACAAGGTCGAGATCACGAGCCAGAACCACGGCTTCGCGGTCGACGCGCCGATCGAGGGCGTCCTCGAGTCACCGGCCGGCTTCGGCCGCGTCGAGGTCAGCCACTACAGCCTCAACGACCAGGTCGTCGAGGGCCTGCGGGCGCTCGACATCCCGGCGTTCTCGGTCCAGTACCACCCCGAGGCAGCCGCCGGACCCCACGACAGCAACCACCTCTTCGACCGCTTCCGCGAGGCGGTCGTCGCCCGGAAGGACGGCCAGGCCGTCGACTTCGGCTCCGACATCGAAAGCAGCAACTGATGCCCAAGCGCGCTGACATCAACTCCGTCCTCGTGATCGGCTCCGGTCCGATCGTCATCGGCCAGGCGGCCGAGTTCGACTACTCGGGCACCCAGGCCTGCCGCGTGCTGCGCGACGAGGGGGTGCGCGTGATCCTCGTGAACCCCAACCCGGCGACGATCATGACCGACCCCGACTTCGCCGACGCCACCTACATCGAGCCCATCACGTCCGAGGTGCTCGAGGCGATCATCGTCAAGGAGCGTCCCGACGCCATCCTGCCGACCCTGGGCGGGCAGACGGCCCTGAACGCCGCCATCGCCCTCGACGAGGAAGGCATCCTCGCCAAGCACGGCGTCGAGCTGATCGGAGCCAAGGTCGAGGCCATCCAGAAGGGCGAGGACCGCCAGCTCTTCAAGAAGCTCGTCCTCGAGTCCGGTGCCGACGTCGCGAAGTCGTACATCGCGACGACCGTCGACCAGGCCGTCGAGTACGCGGAGGACCTGGGCTACCCCCTCGTCATCCGCCCCTCCTTCACGATGGGCGGGCTGGGCTCCGGCTTCGCGTACACCCGCGACGAACTCGTGCGCATGGTCACCGACGGGCTGCACCAGAGCCCGACGACCGAGGTGCTGCTGGAAGAGAGCATCCTCGGCTGGAAGGAGTACGAGCTCGAGATGATGCGCGACACGGCCGACAACACGGTCGTCGTCTGCTCGATCGAGAACGTCGACCCGGTCGGCGTGCACACCGGCGACTCGATCACCGTCGCCCCCGCCCTGACGCTGACCGACCGCGAGTACCAGAACCTGCGCGACATCAGCATCGACATCATCCGTCGCGTGGGCGTCGACACCGGCGGCTGCAACATCCAGTTCGCGGTCGACCCGGCGGACGGCCGCGTGATCGTCATCGAGATGAACCCCCGCGTCTCGCGCTCCAGCGCCCTGGCGTCGAAGGCGACCGGCTTCCCGATCGCGAAGATCGCCGCGAAGCTGGCCCTCGGCTACCGTCTCGACGAGATCCCGAACGACATCACCGGGGTGACCCCCGCCTCCTTCGAGCCCACGCTCGACTACGTCGTGGTCAAGGTGCCCCGCTTCGCCTTCGAGAAGTTCCCGGCAGCCGACACGACGCTCACCACGACCATGAAGAGCGTCGGCGAGGCCATGGCCCTCGGACGCAACTTCACCCAGGCGCTGCAGAAGGCGCTGCGCTCCCTCGAGAAGCGCGGTTCGAGCTTCCACTGGCAGGGCGAGCCCGGCGACCGGGAGGCGCTGCTCGCCTCGTCGGCGACGCCCACCGACGGTCGCATCGTCACCGTCCAGCAGGCCCTGCGGGCCGGCGCGACCGCCGAGCAGGTCTTCGACGCCACGAAGATCGACCCGTGGTTCATCGACCAGGTCGTGCTGGTCAACGAGGTCGCCGAGCAGGTCGCGGCGGCCGCCGAGCTCGACGTGGACACCCTCGTGCTGGCGAAGGACCACGGCTTCAGCGACGACCAGATCGGGCAGTTGCGGGGTCTCTCCGAACAGCAGGTGCGCGACCACCGCCACGCCCTCGACGTGCGTCCCGTCTTCAAGACCGTCGACACCTGCGCGGGGGAGTTCCCCGCCCTGACCCCGTACCACTACTCGAGCTACGACACCGAGACCGAGGTCGTCGCGAGCGACCGGCGCAAGGTGATCATCCTCGGCTCGGGGCCCAACCGCATCGGCCAGGGCGTCGAGTTCGACTACTCGTGCGTGCACGCCAGCTTCGCGCTGAGCGACGCGGGCTTCGAGACGATCATGATCAACTGCAACCCCGAGACCGTCTCGACCGACTACGACACGAGCGACCGGCTGTACTTCGAGCCGCTGACGCTCGAGGACGTCCTGGAGGTCGTCCACGCCGAGAGCGCAGGGGGCGAGCTCGTCGGAGTCGTGGTGCAGCTCGGCGGCCAGACGGCCCTCGGCCTGTCGAAGGGCCTCGAGGCCGCGGGCGTGCCGATCCTCGGCACGACGCCCGACGCGATCGACTCGGCCGAGGAGCGCGGGCTCTTCCAGGGCATCCTCGACGCGGCCGGCCTGCTCGCGCCGCGCAACGGCACGGCGACCGACTACGACAGCGCCGTCGCCGTGGCGGAGGAGATCGGCTACCCCGTGCTCGTGCGTCCGTCGTACGTCCTCGGCGGCCGCGGCATGGAGATCGTCTACGACAGCCCGTCGTTGGCGGACTACTTCGAGCGGGTCGCGGACCAGGCCATCATCGGTCCGGAAGCCCCCCTGCTCGTGGACCGCTTCCTGGACGACGCCGTCGAGATCGACGTCGACGCGCTCTACGACGGCACCGAGCTCTACGTGGGCGGCATCATGGAGCACATCGAGGAGGCCGGCATCCACTCGGGCGACTCGAGCTGCACCCTGCCTCCGGTCACCCTCGGCAAGGGCGAGATCGACCGCGTCCGCGACGCCACGCTCGCCATCGCGCAGGGCATCGGAGTGTCCGGCCTGCTCAACGTCCAGTTCGCCATCGCGGCCGGCGTGCTCTACGTCATCGAGGCCAACCCCCGGGCGAGCCGCACGGTCCCCTTCGTCTCGAAGGCCCTCGGCATCCCCCTGGCCAAGGCCGCCTCGCTCGTCATGGTCGGCCGCAGCGTGCGCGAGCTCGTCGACGGTGGTCTGTTGCCCGCCCAGGACGGCTCGGACGTGCCGCTCGACTCGCCGATCTCGGTGAAGGAGGCCGTGCTGCCCTTCAAGCGCTTCCGCACGAAAGAAGGGCAGGTCGTCGACAGCGTCCTCAGCCCCGAGATGCGCTCGACGGGCGAGGTCATGGGCATCGACCGCGACTTCCCCCGGGCCTTCGCCAAGAGCCAGACCGCCGCGTACGGCGGACTGCCGACCTCGGGCACGGTCTTCGTGAGCGTCGCCGATCGTGACAAGCGCGCGATCGTCCTGCCGGTGTTGCGCCTGCAACAGCTCGGGTTCCGCATCCTGGCGACCGAGGGGACCGCCACGGTCCTCGTCCGCAACGGCATCCACGCCGACACCGTCGACAAGTTCAGCGCCGGGGGCCACTCGGTCGTCGACCTGATCAACGCCGACGAGGTCGACATCGTGATCAACACCCCGAGCGGGTCCACTGCCCGGGCCGACGGCTACGAGATCCGCGCGGCGACCGTCGCGGCCGACAAGGCGCTCTTCACGACCATCGCCCAGCTCGGCGCGGCCGTGGCGTCCATCGAGGCCGTGCAGAGCGACCTCGAGGTGACGAGCCTGCAGGACTACGGTCTCGCCCGGGCGGCCCGACGGTGAGCTCGTCGTTCGGCGACCGGCTCGCGGCGGCCTTCGCCGCGACCGGTCCGCTGTGCGTCGGCATCGACCCCCACCCCTACCTGCTCGAGCAGTGGGGACTTCCCGCCGGTGCCGCGGGCGTGCGCGAGTTCGGCCTGCGGGTGGTCGACGGCGTCGCGGGTTCGGCGTCGATCGTCAAGCCGCAGGTGGCGTTCTTCGAGCGGTGGGGCTCGGCCGGCTTCGCCGCCCTCGAGGACGTCCTCGCCGCGGGACGCGATCGGGGACTGCTGCAGATCGGTGACGCCAAGCGGGGTGACATCGGCACGACCATGGACGCCTACGGCGACGCGTGGTTCGACCGCTCGTCGCCCTTGCGGGTCGACGCGCTGACCGTCTCCCCCTACCTCGGCTTCGACTCGATGGCCGGGTTGGTCGGTCGTGCACGCGCCGTCGACGCGGGCGTCTTCGTCCTGGCCGCGACGTCGAACGTCGAGGCGCTGACGACCCAGACGGCCGTCCGGACGGACGACCACGGCGCGGAGGGCACCGTCGCGAGCGGTATCGTCGACGACGTGCTCCATGACAACCAGACGGCGGGCGACGCCCCGTTCGGCAGCGTCGGCCTCGTGCTCGGCGCCACCGTCGACCTCGACGACTACGGCATCGACGCGGCCCGGCTGACGACGACGCCCGTCCTCGCCCCGGGCTTCGGGCACCAGGGCGCTTCGTACGCCGACCTGCCCCGCCTGTTCGGTGCCGCTGCGGGTGCCGTGCTCGTCTCCGCCTCGCGGGCGCTCCTCTCGGCGGGTCCCGCCGGGTTCGCCGAGGCCGTCCGTCGTGACGCCGACGAGGTGCGCTCGTGCCTCGTCTGACGCCTCCTCCGGTCGACCGGGCCGCCGCCGCCCGGGCCGCCGTGGCCGCCCGGCGCGGACGCGCGACGGTCAAGAACGCCGTCGCCTCGCGCAGCCGGAGCGCCCTCGACGTCGCCGAGACGGCCTGGGCCGGCGAGCCCACGAGCGCCGAGGGATCGCTGCGGGTCCGCGAGCTGCTGACGAGCATCCCGGGCATCGGACCGACCCGGGTCGCCCGGATCATGACCGAGCTCGGCATTGCCGAGTCCAAGCGCGTCGGCGGGCTCGGCGTCCGCCAACGGCGCATCCTCGGCGACTGGCTGGCCGCCCGCGAGGCCAAGGGGCGCCTCCGGTCCCGGCTCGTCGTGCTCGCCGGCCCCACGGCCGTCGGCAAGGGCACGGTCTCGACCTACATCCGCGAGAACTACCCCGACGTCCACCTCAGCGTCTCCGCGACGACGCGCGCCCCGCGACCGGGCGAGGTCGACGGCGTCCACTACTACTTCGTCGACGACGCCGAGTTCGACCGGATGATCCGCGACCGCGAGCTGCTCGAGTACGCCACCGTCCACAACTCGTACCGGTACGGCACCCCCCGTCCCCCCTTGGACGCCGCCCTGAACGAGGGCCGCAGCGTGCTGCTCGAGATCGACCTGCAGGGTGCCCGGCTCGTCCGCGCCGCGATGCCCGAGGCCGTGCTGGTCTTCCTGCTGCCCCCGACCTGGGACGAACTCGTCCGGCGCCTCATCGGCCGGGGCACCGAGGACGCCGCCGAGCAGCAGCGCCGTCTCGAGACGGCGAAGGTCGAGCTGGCCGCCCAGGACGAGTTCGACGCGCGTGTCGTGAACCACGACGTGGCCGAAGCGGCCCGCGAGGTCGTAGAATTGATGACTGCGCCCGAACCGGGCCGCACCCGCGCGTGAACCGCGCCCCGATCTCGGTGCCCACGCTCGTCTCGAGCGGTGCCGGCACCCACCCCCATCGACACGAGGAGCAACCAATGGCCGACAAGAACCAGGGCATCATCGATCCGCCCATCGACGAGCTGCTGTCGAAGGTCGAGTCGAAGTACGCACTCGTCATCTTCGCCTCGAAGCGCGCGCGTCAGATCAACGACTACTATGCCGACCTGCACGAGGGCAGCCTGTTCGACAACGTCGGCCCGCTGGTCGACAGCTCGATCGACGACAAGCCGCTCTCTGTGGCCATGCACGAGATCAACGAGGACAAGCTCGAGGTGAAGCCGCTCGCCGCTCCCGCCGAGTAGCGCGGCGAGACGACCGGCCACCGTGACGGTGGTCGGTCCTATCATCTGACGAGGCCCCCGGGAGTCCATCCCGTGGGGCCTCATCGCGTCCCCACCCCCGTACGACCCAGAGGAACACCGTGACCCTGACCGACACGACCGACCAGACCACGACGACACCGGCCTCCCTGCGACTGTTCACGTCCGAGTCGGTCACCGAGGGCCACCCCGACAAGATCTGCGACCAGATCTCGGACGGCATCCTCGACGCGTTGCTCGCCGTCGACCCCGCCAGTCGGGTCGCGGTCGAGACGATGGTCACCACGGGGCTCGTGCACGTCGCCGGCGAGGTCACCACCAAGGGCTACGTCGACATCCCCACGATCGTGCGCGACCTCATCGTGGGCATCGGCTACGACTCGTCGGCCGTGAGCTTCGACGGTCGCACCTGCGGCGTCGAGGTGTCGATCGGGTCGCAGTCTCCCGACATCGCCCAGGGCGTCGACACGGCACTCGAGGCGCGCGGTGGCGACGACGACCTGCTGAACCGCCAGGGCGCCGGCGACCAGGGCATCATGTTCGGCTACGCCACGAACGAGACGCCCCAGTTCATGCCCCTCCCGGTCTGGCTCGCCCACCGGTTGGCGGAGCGCCTGGCGGCCGTGCGCAAGTCGGGCACCCTCACCTACCTGCGCCCCGACGGCAAGACCCAGGTCACGGTGGGCTACGACGGCGTCGTGCCCAAGACGGTCGACACCGTCGTGCTGTCGACCCAGCACTCGCCCGAGGTCTCGAGCGAGCAGCTCGAGTCCGACGTCGTCGAGCACGTCATCCGCCCCGTCCTCGACGAGGCGGGCCTGTCGTCGGTCGACACCCGGTTCATCATCAACCCCACGGGTCGCTTCGAGATCGGCGGCCCGCAGGGCGACGCCGGCCTGACCGGCCGCAAGATCATCGTCGACACCTACGGCGGCGCGAGCCGACACGGCGGTGGCGCCTTCTCGGGCAAGGACCCCTCGAAGGTCGACCGATCGGCCGCGTACGCCATGCGGTGGGTCGCCAAGAACGCCGTGGCCGCGGGCCTCGCCGACCGCCTCGAACTGCAGGTGGCCTACGCGATCGGCCGGGCGGCCCCCGTCGGCCTGTACGTCGAGACCTTCGGCACCGGCCACGTGGGTGACGACGTCATCACCGAGGCCATCCGCTCGGTCTTCGACCTCCGCCCGGCCGCGATCATCCGCGACCTCGACCTCCTGCGGCCGATCTACGCCGCGACGTCGACCTACGGCCACTTCGGTCGCGACCTGCCCGACTTCACCTGGGAGGCGCTCGACCGCGTCGACGCCCTCCGGGCCGCCGCCGGGCTCTGACCGTGCCGGCGGTCGCCGACACGCCCCTCGAGGGCGACCCGCGCGTCGTCCGGGTGATGGTCGAGTCGCCCCTGCCGCAACTCGACCGGTTGTTCGACTACTCCGTTCCCGAGCGCCTCCGCGAGCAGGTCGCGCCGGGCATCCGGGTCAGGGTGCCGCTGCGCTCGGCCGGTCGCATCGCCGACGGGTTCGTCGTCGAGGTCACGTCGTCCTCCGAGCACGGCGGCGACCTGAGCGAGATCGACGACGTGGTGTCGACCGTCCCGGTCCTCGCGCCCGAGGTCTGGCGACTCGCGCGCGCCGTCGCCGACCGGGCCGGCGGGTCGGCCAGCGACGTGGTCCGGCTGGCCGTGCCACCGCGTCAGGTCCGGGTCGAGAAGGCCCACCTCGCCGCGGCCGCCGCACCCCGAGCGCCCGAGGCGGCGACCGGTCCGGCGCCGTCGGCCGCGGCGGCCGCCGACGCGGCCGAGGCGTCCGCCGACGCGGCCGGGCCGTCCGCTGAAGCGGCCGAGGCGTCCCCGGGGGTCGTGGGCTACCGGTCGACCGACCTCGCGGGCCTCGTCACGGCCCGCGGCCGGGCCGCGGTCGACGCCGTGCCGCTGCTCGTCGAGTTGCCCGACGGCACGTGGGTCGGGCACTGGGCCCTGACCGCGGCGCAGCTCGCCGCCGTCGCACTCGACGCCGGTGACAACGCCATCGTCGCCGTCCCCGACTACCGCGACGAGGAGCACGTCCTGCAGGCCCTCGCCGCCGTGCTCCCGTCCGACCGTGTCGTGCGCCTCGACTCCCGGCAGTCCAACGCCGACCGGTACCGGGCGCTCCTCCGCGCCCGGGGCGACGAGCCCGTCGTCGTGGTCGGCAACCGCTCGGTGCTGCTGGCGCCCTCGGCGCGACTCGGGGTCGTCGTGGTGTTCGACGACGGCGACCCGTCGTTCGGCGAGCCGTTGGCCCCGTACGTCCACGCTCGTGACACGGCGCTGCTGCGGCAGGCCCAGCAAGACAGCGCCCTGGTGTTCCTCGGTCACTCGCGCAGCACCGACGTGCAGCGCCTGGTCGAGATCGGGTTCCTGGCCGAGGTCCGCCCCGACCCGCGGTACCAGCCCCGCGTCGTGCCCACCGTCCGCCAGGCGGCGTCCGACGGTTTCGCGGCCAGGGCCCGCATCCCGTCGTCCGCCTACGGCGAGGCGAAGGCGGCGGTGGAGCACGGGCCCGTCCTCATCCAGGTCGCCTCACCGGGCTACTCGCCGCGCCTGGCCTGCGTGGACTGCGGCGACACGGCCCGCTGCCTGCGCTGCAACGGCCCCCTCCAGCAGCGGGAGCGCGGGGCGACCCCCGCCTGCGCCTGGTGCGGCGCGTTGGCCGTCTCGTGGCACTGCCGCACCTGCGAGGGCACGCGCATGCGCGCCGTCGGCACCGGCGCCTCCCGCACGGCCGACGAGCTCGGCAAGGCGTTCCCGGGCGTGCGGATCATCGTCTCGGACGGTGCCAGGGCCCTGACCCACGTCGACGACGCCCCCGCCATCGTGGTCGCCACGCGGGGCGCCGAGCCGGTGGCACCCGGCGGCTACCGTGCGGTGCTGCTGCTCGACGGCGAGCGCATGCTCGCCCGAGAGAGCCTCCGCGTCGCCGAGGACTGCCTGCGCTGGTGGGCCAACGCGACGGCCCTGGCCGCCCGCCGTGCGCCGGTCGTCCTGGTCGGCGTGGGCGGGGCCATCGCCTCGGCCCTCGCCACGTGGGAGCTCGCGCGCTTCGTGTCGGCCGAGCTCGCCGACCGCCGGGTCCTCCGGTTCCCGCCCGCCGTCCGCGTGGCCACCGTGACCGGCACGGTCGACACCGTCGCCCGCGCCCTCGACGACCTGCCCGACGAGGTCCGGGCCGAGACCCTCGGCCCCGTCGACGTCGAGTCGGCGGGGGTCCGTGCGATCGTCCGGTTCGACTACTCGCGGGGTCACGACGTGGCCCTCGCCCTCCGCTCGCAGGTGATCCGTGCGGCGACCGACCGCCGCAAGGCCCTCGGTCAGAAGCGCGCGAGAGCCGTCCCTACACTCAGAGTGCGGTTCGACGACGTCGAGCCGTTCGCCGACTGACCGCCAGGAACCCCATGCGCCTCGTCTTCGCCGGCAGCCCGACGGCTGCCGTGCCCTCGCTCACCGCCCTCGCCGCGGGCCCCCACGAGATCGTCGCCGTGCTCACCCGCGACGACACACCGCAGGGACGCAAGCGCGTCCTCACGCCGACCCCCGTCGCCGTCGAGGCCGATCGCCTCGGCCTGCCCGTGGTCAAGGCCCGGCGCCTCACGCCCGAGGTCACGGCCGAGCTGACGGCCCTCGAGCCGGACCTCGGCGTCGTCGTGGCCTACGGCGCCCTGCTGCGCGACCCCCTGCTCGGCACGCCGCGACTCGGCTGGATCAACCTGCACTTCTCGCTGCTGCCGGCCTGGCGCGGGGCGGCTCCCGTCCAACGCTCGCTCATGGCGGGCGACGAGGTGACGGGCGCGGCCGTCTTCCGGCTCGTCCCCGAGCTCGACGCCGGTGACGTCTACGACACCCTCACGCGTCCGCTCGACGGCACCGAGACGGCCGGCGACCTGCTCGACGAGCTGTCGCGCTCGGGTGCCGAGCTGCTCGTCGGCGTGGTCGACCGCCTGACGGACGGCACGGCCGAGGCGACCCCGCAGTCCGGTGCGGTCACGCTCGCCCCCAAGCTCACCCTCGCCGACGGCGACCTCGACGCCGGCCGTCCCGCCGCCGAACTGATCGACCGCTTCCGGGGGGTCACCCCCGAGCCCGGCGCCCGGGTCGACCTCGACGGCACGACCCTCAAGATCACGGAGGCGCGGGTGACGCCCGCGGGTGAGGCACCCCTCGAGGCCGGTCGCCTCGAGTCCCGGGGCCGACGCCTGCTGATGGGCACCGCCTCCTCGCCCGTCGAGCTGGTCCGCGTCCAGCCCGCCGGCAAGAAGGAGATGCCGGCGGCCGACTGGTGGCGCGGGCTGTCCGAGACGGAAGACCGCCGTGTGACCCTCCCCACCCCGCCCGGCACGACCGACGTCGACACCCGTGCCGACACCGACACCGACATCGACACGAAGAGCACCTCATGAGCCGAGTCCAGCCCGCCCGCCAGGTCGCCCTCGACGTCCTCCGGGCCGTCGAGCACGACGACGCGTACGCCAACCTGCTGCTGCCGCAACGCATCGTCCGGGCGCGTCTCGGGGCGCAGGACGCCGGGTTGGCGACCGAACTCACCTACGGCACGCTGCGCCTCCGGGGCTACTACGACCGCGTCATCGCCCTCGCCGCGCGTCGGGCGACGGACGCCATCGACCCCGCCCTGCTCGACGTGCTGCGGCTCGGCACGCACCAGCTGCTCTCGACGCGCGTGGCCGTGCACGCGGCCGTCGACGAGAGCGTCGAGCTCGCCCGCCAGGTCGGCAGCCGCTCGGGCACGGGCTTCGTCAACGGCGTCCTCCGGACCATCTCGCGGTCCACGCCCGCCGAGTGGCGCGAGCGCGTCCTGGCCGGGACGACCGGTGACGACGACCGTCTGGCGGCCGAGTGGTCGCACCCCGCCTGGGTGGTGCGGGCCTTCCGTCGGTCGCTCGCCGCCGAGGGACGCGAGGGCGAGCTCGTCGACCTGCTCTCGGCGGACAACGACGCCCCCAAGGTCAGCCTGGTGGCCCTCCCCGGGCTCGCCGAGGTGGCCGAGCTCGGTGCACCCGGCGGACGCCTGTCGCCGCTCGCGGCGACGAGCGGCGGGGGAGACCCGGCCCAGCAGACGGCCGTGCGAGAGGGTCGCGCCCGCGTCCAGGACGAGGGCTCGCAGCTCGCCGCCCTGCTGCTCAGTCGCCACCGGGCCGCCGAGCCGGGCGAACGGTGGCTCGACATGTGCGCCGGTCCCGGGGGCAAGGCCGCGCTGCTCGGTGCCGAGGCCGCCCGCGTCGGGGCCCACCTCGTCGCCAACGAGCTCGTCCCCGCCCGGGCCGGTCTCGTCCGGCAGGCCCTCGAGGCGGTCCCCGGTGACGTCGAGGTGCTCGAGGGTGACGCCACCCGGTTCGGCACCGAACGTCCCGGCGGGTTCGACCGCATCCTGCTCGACGCCCCGTGCACGGGCCTGGGCGCCCTGCGGAGGCGACCCGAGGCCCGGTGGCGCAAGCAACCCTCCGACGTCGGTCAGCTCACGGCCCTTCAGTCCCGACTGTTCGCCAGCGCCCTCGACGCACTCGCCCCCGGGGGAGTCCTCGCGTACGTCACCTGCTCGCCGCACACCGCCGAGACGCGCGGCGTGGTCGAGACGGGCCTGCGCGGCCGCGAGGCCGACCTGACGCTGCTCGACGCGACGACCGGGGTCGAGCGCATCGCCGGTCGACCCGTCGACCTGGCGTCGGCTCCGTTCGTGCAGCTCTGGCCCCACCGCCACGGCACGGACGCCATGTTCGTCGCCCTGATCGAGCGACGCGCCGGACGGTAGGCTCGTCCCGTGTCGATCCGCATCAGCCCCAGCATCCTCTCGGCCGACTTCGCGAACCTCGAGCGCGACCTGCAGCGCATCGCCGACGCCGACCTCGTCCACGTCGACGTCATGGACGGCCACTTCGTCCCCAACCTCACCCTCGGCCTTCCGGTCGTGCAGCGACTGGGCGAGGTGAGCCCGCTGCCGCTCGACCTGCACCTCATGATCGACGACGCCGACCACTGGGCACCGCGGTACGCCGAGACGGGTGCCTTCTCGGTGACGTTCTCGGCAGAGGCCGCGGTCGATCCCGTCGCGACGGCCCGGGCCATCCGCGCCAACGGGGCCCGTGCCTCCGTCGCCGTGAAGCCCGGCACCGACCTCGAGCCGTACCTCAGGACGCTCGACGCCTACGACATGATCCTCGTCATGACCGTCGAGCCCGGCTTCGGCGGGCAGTCGTTCATGCCCGAGACGATGGCCAAGCTCTCCCGTGCGCGGGACGCCGTCCGCGCCTCGGGTCTCGACGTCTGGCTCGAGGTCGACGGCGGCATCACGACCGAGACGATCGTCACGGCGGTCGAGAACGGCGCCGACACGGTCGTCGCGGGGTCGGCGGTCTACGGCGGGTCGCCCGCCGAGAACATCGCTGCACTCCGGGCCGCCGCCGCGACGGTAGCCTTGACGTCGTGAAATCCTTCGACGACCTGTACTCCGAGCTCAGCGACAAGGCCCGTGACCGTCCCGAGGGGTCGGGCACCGTGGCCGAGCTCGACGCCGGCGTGCACCAGATCGGCAAGAAGATCGTCGAAGAGGCCGCCGAGGTGTGGATGGCCGCCGAGTACGAGGGCGACGTCGCGACCGCCGAAGAGATCTCGCAGCTGCTCTACCACCTGCAGGTCATGATGATCGCCAAGGGCATCACCCCGGCCGACGTCTACCGACATCTCTGAGCCGGCCTCCGTCACCCCCGTTCGTCAGGCCGCCCCCGCGGCTCCCCAGCAGACAGAGAACCCCATGCTCCGCGTCGCAGTGCCCAACAAGGGCTCGCTCAGCGAGACCGCCTCCGCCATGCTCGCCGAGGCCGGCTACACCGGTCGCCGAGACCCGAAGACCCTCCACGTCGAAGACCCCCGCAACGGCGTCGAGTTCTTCTACCTCCGCCCCCGCGACATCGCCACCTACGTGGGCTCGGGCGCGCTCGACGTCGGCATCACCGGCCGCGACCTGCTGCTCGACTCGCACTCGCCCGCCCACGAGGTCGCCCCGCTCGACTTCGGCGGGTCGACCTTCCGCTTCGCCGGTCCTCCCGGCCGGTTCGCCGACCTCCGCGAGCTGCAGGGCACACGGGTCGCGACGAGCTACGCGGGGCTCGTCGGCACGTTCCTCGAGGGCCACGGCGTCACCGCCACGCTCGTGCCCCTCGACGGTGCGGTCGAGAGCGCCGTCCAGCTGGGCGTGGCCGACGCCGTGGCCGACGTCGTCTCGACCGGTGCCACCCTCCGGGCCGCCGGGCTCGAGATCTTCGGCCCGGTCATCCTCGAGTCGACCGCCGTGCTCATCTCGTCCGACGCCGACGTCGACGGCCTGTCGGTGCTGCACCGGCGCCTCCAGGGCGTCCTCGTCGCCCGTCAGTACGTGCTGATGGACTACGACGTGCCCGTGGGCGCGCTCGACGCCGCCACCGCCGTCGCGGGCGGCATGGAGTCCCCGACCGTGTCGCCGCTGCACGACCCCGACTGGGTCGCCGTGCGCGTCATGGTGCCGCGAGCCGACACGAACCAGGTGATGGACGCCCTCTACGACCTCGGCGCCCGGGCGATCCTCGTCAGCCCGATCCACGCCGCGAGGCTCTGACCGTGTCCGCCACCGGTGCGGCCGCCGGCGACGAGTCGCTCGCCGTCCGGGTGATCCCGTGCCTCGACGTGGCGGCGGGCCGCGTGGTCAAGGGCGTGAACTTCCTCGACCTCCGTGACGCTGGCGACCCGGTCGAGCTGGCCCGGACGTACTACGAGCAGGGCGCCGACGAGATCACCTTCCTCGACGTGACGGCCACGGTCGACGAGCGGTCGACCACCTACGACGTCGTCCGCGCGACGGCCGAGCAGGTCTTCATCCCCCTCACCGTCGGCGGAGGGGTGCGCACGACCGACGACGTCGCCCGGCTGCAGGCAGCGGGGGCCGACAAGATCGGCGTCAACAGCGCGGCGATCGCCAGGCCCGACCTCATCGGCGAGATCGCCGACCGGTTCGGCGCCCAGGCCGTCGTCCTCTCGCTCGACGTGAAGCGCTCGTCCGGCACCGCGTCCGGCTTCGCCGTCACGACCCACGGCGGTCGCACCGAGACGACCCTCGACGCGCTCGACTGGGCCCGCGAGGCCATCGAGCGCGGCGCCGGCGAACTGCTGGTCAACTCGATCGACGCCGACGGCACCAAGCAGGGCTTCGACCTCGAACTCGTCCGGGCGATGCGCGAGCTCAGCCGCGTGCCGGTCGTCGCGTCCGGAGGCGCGGGCCGGCTCGAGCACTTCGCCCCCGCCATCGAGGCGGGCGCCGACGCCGTGCTCGCGGCCTCGGTCTTCCACAACGGCGAGCTGACGGTCGGCCAGGTCAAGGACGAACTGGCCCGGTCGGGGGCCGTCGTCCGCTGAGCCGGGCCGACGTCACCCACCCGACCACGTCACGGCACCGACCTACGCACCGCACCGCACCGCACCGAGGAGCACACCATGACCGACCAGCTGACGCGCGAGACGGTCGAGCCCGTCGTCGCCCGGGCCCGGTTCGACGAGTCGGGCCTGCTGCCCGCCATCATCCAGCAAGAGGGCACGAAGGACGTCCTCATGATGGGCTGGATGGACGCCGAGGCACTGAGACGCACGCTGACCGAGGGGCGGGTCACGTTCTGGTCGCGCTCCCGGCAGGAGTACTGGCGGAAGGGCGACACGTCCGGCCACGCCCAGTTCGTCCGGGCCGCGGCCCTCGACTGCGACGACGACGTGCTGCTCGTCACGGTCGAGCAGCTCGGCGCCGCGTGCCACACCGGTGCCCACTCGTGCTTCGAGGTCGACCCGCTCGAGCCGGCCACCGCCTCCTCGTCCCCGTCGTCCGGCGCCACCGACCCGACCGGAGGCCCGCGTGCCTGACGCACCGATCCGCACCTCGACGACCCGCGCGCAGTTCGACGAGCGGCTGGCCGGGCACCGGGTCGTCCCGGTCGTCCGAGACCTCTTCGCCGACGGCGAGACGCCGGTCGGCGTGTACCGCAAACTCGCCGACGGTCGACCCGGCAGCTTCCTGCTCGAGTCCGCCGCCCAGGGGGGCATCTGGTCGCGGTGGTCGTTCGTCGGCGTCTCGTCCTTCGGCGTGCTGACGACCGACGGCGGCGAGGCGAGCTGGATCGACTACGGCATCGACCGCGACCGGGCACTCGGCGACGCCTCGGGTCGTCCCCTCGAGGTGCTGTCGGCGCTGCACCAGCGCTGGGCGACGCCCCGCATCGACGGCATGCCGCCCCTCACGGGCGGGCTGGTCGGCTTCATCGGCTGGGAGGCCGTCCGCGAGCTCGAGCACCTGCCCGACGCACCCCCCGCCGAGTTCTCGGTGCCGTCGCAGGCGCTGAGCTTCGTCTCCGAGCTCGTGGCCCTCGACCACCGGACCGGCGCGGTGCTGCTCGTCGCGACCGCCCTGAACGACGGGACCGACGACGCCGACGCCCTCTGGGCCGACGCCCAGGCCCGCCTGGACGACCTCCAGTCGCGACTTGCCGCGCCGAGCGAGACGTTCCTCGCCGACGTCGACCTGTCGATCGAGTCGACGCCCACCCGGCGGACGACCGACGCGGAGTACTCGCAGGCCATCGAGCGGTCGAAGCGGTACATCCACGACGGCGACGTGTTCCAGGTCGTCGTCTCGCAGCGCTTCGACCACGAGGTGACGGCCGAGCCGCTCGACGTCTACCGGGTGCTGCGCACGCTCAACCCGAGCCCGTACATGTACCTGGTGACCCTCGACGACGTCGACGGTCGGCCGTACACGATCGTCGGGTCGTCGCCCGAGGCGCTCGTCAAGGTCGACGGCCGACGGGCCTACACGCACCCCATCGCCGGGTCGAAGCCGCGCGGCGCGACGCCCGACGAGGACCAGCACCTCGCCGACGAGCTCTCGTCCGACGAGAAGGAACGCGCCGAGCACCTCATGCTCGTCGACCTCGCGCGCAACGACCTGCTCAAGGTCTGCACGCCGGGCACCGTCGAGGTGACCGAGTTCATGCAGGTCGAACGGTTCAGCCACATCATGCACCTCGTCTCGAGCGTCGAGGGCGACCTGGCGCCCGGGCGGGACGCCATCGACGCCTTCCGTGCCACGTTCCCGGCCGGCACCCTCTCGGGTGCACCCAAACCACGGGCGCTCGAGATCATCGACGAGCTCGAGCCCGCACAGCGGGGCGTCTACGGGGGAGTCGTGGGCTACTTCGACTTCGCCGGGTCCGCCGACGTCGCGATCGCGATCCGCACGGTCCTGCTGCAGGACGGCGTCGCCCGGGTCCAGGCGGGCGCCGGGCTCGTCGCCGACAGCGATCCCGCCGCCGAGAACCAGGAGGCGCGCAACAAGGCCGCGGCCCCGTTGCGTGCCGTCGCGGTCGCCAACGCCATGTCGAGGCTGCGCTGATGACCGCCCGCCGCCTGAAGCTGACGACGATCCTGCTCGGCATCGTGCTGGCCGGGCTCGCCCTGCTCTCGTGGACCCAGGACTGGTTCCACGTCGTCGTCGCCTCGCCTCAGGGCGGTGACCTGCCCCTCGACGTCGCGGGCGACGTGGCCGGCGCCCCGTTGTCCGCGCTCGCGTTGGCGAGCCTCGCCCTGTTCGGTGCGCTCACGATCGCCGGCCGCGTCTTCCGCGTCGTGCTCGGCCTGCTGCAGGTGGTCCTGGGCGCCAGCGTCGTGCTGACGACGGCGACGGCCGTGGCCGACCCCGTCCGGGCCTCCGGCAGTGCCGTGACCACCGCCACGGGCGTCGACGGCACCGACTCGATCCGGGCCATCGTCTCGTCGGTCGAGCCGACGGCCTGGCCCTGGTTGGGCCTCGTGGCCGGCGTGCTGGCCGCGGTGCTCGGACTCGCCACCGTCCTGCTCTCGGGCGCCTGGCCCGAGGCCACCCGCAAGTACTCGGCCACCCGGCTGGTCTCGGCGGACCCCACGGCCGACCCCGCCGCCGCCTGGGACTCCCTCTCGGGAGGCGACGACCCGACCGACGACGGACCCCGTCCCGGCGGAGGCGGGTCGGGTCCGAGCGACCCGGGCGGCACCCGGTAGACTCGGCCCTCGTACCGACCTGATCCAAGGAGCACTGTGAGCACGAACACGACGAGCACCCCCTCCGGTGGCGACGCGCCCCTGAAGAACGCCCCGGCGAAGGTCGACTCCGGCTCGAAGGGCCACGACGCCGAGTCGGCCGACGACCTCGGTCACGGCAACTCGCCTGCGGCGTGGACGGCCGTGGTCATCATGCTGGTCGGCTTCGCCATCGGCACCCTCGCCTTCTTCCTCGACATCCCCTGGATCGTCTGGGCGTCGGCCGGCCTCGTCGTCGTGGGCCTGGTCGTCGGTTTCGTGCTGAAGCGGGTCGGCTACGGCGTCGGCGGGCACCGGTACGTTCCGAAGGCCCACAACTAGGTGCTCGACGATCTGTACGCGGGTGCCGTGGCCGACGCCGAGGCACGCCGCGAAGCGCTTCCGTTCGCCGCCGTCGAGGCGGCCGCCCTGGCACGCCCGGCCGCCCTCGACGCGCGGGCCGCGCTCAGCCCGGCCGACCGGGTGAAGGTCATCGCCGAGGTCAAGCGGGCCAGCCCCTCACGCGGCCACCTCTCGACCATCGCCGACCCGGCCTCCCTCGCCGTCTCGTACGCCACCGGCGGAGCGAGCGCGATCAGCGTCCTCACCGAGGGGCGCAAGTTCAAGGGGTCGCTCGCCGACCTCGAGGCCGTCCGGGCCGCGGTCGACGTCCCCGTGCTCCGCAAGGACTTCATCGCAGACCCTTACCAGGTCTTCGAGGCCAGGGCGGCCGGGGCCGACCTCGTGCTGCTCATCGTCGCCGGTCTCGAGCAACGCGTGCTCGTCGACCTGCACGACTTGGTGCGTCAGCTCGGCATGACGGCTCTCGTCGAGACCCACTCGGCCGACGAGGTGTCGCGTGGCCTCGACGCGGGCGCGACGGTCCTCGGCGTCAACGCCCGAGACCTGACGACGTTCGAACTCGACCGCGACCTCTTCGGTCGGTTGTCCGACTCGATCCCGTCCGGCGTCACGCGCGTCGCCGAGTCCGCCGTCCTGTCACCCGACGACGTCGCCCACTACCGGCGGGCAGGTGCCGACGTCGTGCTCGTGGGCGAGGCCCTCGTCACCCACGGCGACCCCGCCGACGCCATCACCCGTTTCCTGGAGGTCTGACCATGGCACTACGCGACGAGACGGGCCCCTACTTCGGCTCCTTCGGCGGGCGCTTCGTGCCCGAGTCCCTGGTGGCGGCCCTCGACGAACTCGACGCGGCCTACAAGGCCGCTGCGGTCGACCCCGAGTTCGCCGCCGAGCTGAACGCCCTGCACGCCACCTACACGGGACGTCCCTCGATCATCACCGAGGTGCCCCGCTTCGCGGAGCACGCCGGCGGGGCCCGCGTCATCCTCAAACGCGAAGACCTCAACCACACCGGGTCGCACAAGATCAACAACGTGCTCGGCCAGGCCCTCCTGGCCCGCAAGCTCGGCAAGACGCGGCTGATCGCCGAGACGGGGGCCGGACAGCACGGCGTCGCCACGGCCACGGCCGCCGCCCTCTTCGGCATGGAGTGCGTGGTCTACATGGGCCAGGTCGACACCGAGCGTCAGGCCCTCAACGTCGCCCGGATGCGGTTGCTCGGCGCCGAGGTCGTCTCGGTGACGACCGGGTCGCGCACGCTCAAGGACGCGATCAACGACGCCATGCGCGACTGGGTCGCGAGCGTCGACACGACGCACTACGTGCTCGGCACCGTCGCCGGCCCGCACCCCTTCCCCGCGATGGTGCGCGACTTCCACAAGATCATCGGTGAAGAAGCCCGCCAGCAGGTCCTCGACCTGACGGGATCGCTGCCTGACGCCGTGACGGCGTGCGTCGGTGGCGGGTCGAACGCCATGGGCATCTTCCACGCGTTCCTCGACGACCCCTCGGTGCGGCTCTTCGGCTTCGAGGCCGGCGGTGACGGGGTCGAGACGGGCCGCCACGCGGCCTCCATCACCCTGGGGCGCGTCGGCAACCTCCAGGGCACCCGGTCGTACCTCATGCAGGACGAAGACGGCCAGACCCTCGAGAGCCACTCGATCTCGGCGGGACTCGACTACCCGAGCGTCGGTCCCGAGCACGCCTGGCTGGCCGAGACCCACCGGGCCGAGTACCAGCCCGTGACCGACGACGAGGCGATGCAGGCCTTCCGCCTGCTCTCGCAGACCGAAGGCATCATGCCGGCGATCGAGTCGGCACACGCCCTGGCCGGCACGATCAAGCTCGGCCGCGAGCACCCCGACTGGACGATCCTGGTCTCGCTCAGCGGCCGCGGCGACAAGGACGTCGCGACCGCCAGCCGGTACTTCGGCGTCCTCGACGAGAAAGCACAGCAGCTGTGACGACCGACACCCCCACCGGCACCAGCAAGGTCGGCGCGGCCATCGCCGCGCGGCGCGAGGCCGGCACCGGGGCCGTCGTCGGCTACCTGCCGGTCGGCTTCCCCGACCTCGACACCAGCATCGACGCCGCCGTCGCGATGGCCGAGAACGGCATCGACGTCATCGAGCTGGGCATCCCGTACTCCGACCCGGTCATGGACGGCCCGGTCATCCAGGCCGCCACCCAGCGCTCGCTCGCCGAGGGCTTCCGCGTCCGCGACGTCTTCACGGCCATCCGCGAGATCACCGCCCGGGTCGACGCCCCCGTGATCCCGATGACCTACTGGAACCCCGTCGCGCAGTACGGTGTCCAACGCTTCGCCGACGACCTCGCGGCCGCGGGCGGCGCCGGGCTCATCACCCCCGACCTCATCCCCGACGAGGCCGGCGACTGGACGGCCGCCGCCGTGGCGGCCGACCTCGACCGGGTGTTCCTGGCCGCTCCCTCGTCGAGCGAGTCGCGCCTCCGTCAGGCCGTCGCCAGCAGCCGCGGTTTCGTCTACACCGTCTCGACCATGGGCATCACCGGTGCCCGCTCCGACGTCGACGCGGCCGCGAGCACCCTCGTCGCCCGCCTGCGCGAGGTCGGCGTCGAGAACGCCTGCGTCGGGCTCGGCATCTCGACCGCGCAGCAGGTGCGCGAGGTCCTCGAGTACGCCGACGGTGCCATCATCGGCTCGGCCTTCGTCCGCGCCCTGGCCGACGGCGGCGTGGAACGCCTCGCCGAGGTGTCGGCCGACCTGTCCTCGGGCGCCGCCCCGTCCGCCTCCTGACCCCTCGGGCGCGAGGGCACTCGCGCTAGAGTCGTCACCCGTCGGGTGACCGACGCCCCGAACCCCTCCGAAAGGCACACCGACCGTGTTCGTTCCCCTGAGCATCCCGAGCCCGTCGGCCGCGTGGCAGTACTTCGACGTCACCGCCTGGTTGAACTCGACCTTCGGGGCCTCGCTGCCCGGCTCGTTGCGCATCCACGCGTACGCCATCTGCATCCTGGTCGGCATCGTCGCCGCCGCGCTCATCACGAACCACCGTCTGAACCGGCGCGGCGCCGAGAAGGGCATCGTCATCGACGTGGCGATCTGGGCCGTCGTCTTCGGCATCGTCGGGGGACGGTTCTTCCACGTGGTGACCCACCCGGGCGACTACTTCGCCGGGCAGGAATGGTGGCGCGCCTTCGCCGTCTGGGAGGGCGGCCTCGCCATCTACGGCGCCCTGTTGTTCGGCGCGGTCGGCGTCTGGCTCGGCTGCCGCTTCACGGGCCTGAGGTTCACGGTCTTCGCCGACGCCCTGGCCCCGGGGCTGCTCGTCGCCCAGGCCTTCGGGCGTCTCGGCAACTGGTTCAACCACGAGCTCTTCGGCATGCCCACCGACCTGCCCTGGGGGCTCGAGATCGAGTCGACGAACGCGGCCTACCCGACCGGCCTGCCCGAGGGCACGCTCTTCCACCCCACGTTCCTCTACGAGATCGTCTGGATGCTGGCCGGGGTCGCCATCCTGCTGCTCCTCGAGAAGAAGTCGTCGATGCAGTGGGGCAAGTCGCTCGCGTTCTACCTCGTCTGGTACGGCATCGGCCGGGCCTGGTTCGAGTCCATCCGCACCGACCCCAGCCTGCTGTTCTTCGGCATCCGGACGAACGTGTGGATGAGCTTCTTCGCGATCGTCCTCGGCGTCGTGATCTTCGTCGTCGCCTCCCGGCGCCACACCGGCACCGAGCCCGGGCCCTACGTTCCCGGACGTGCTCCGAGCGACCGACCGTCTGCGGTAGACTCCGACGACACGTACACGGAGAACGACGAACCCGAGTTGGTCACCGTCGGCGCATCGGACGACAACACCGATCGCTCACCGCGTCCCTAGGTCGTCCACTCCACGACGACCGCGGGCCCGGCGCCCCACCGTCGCGGCGCCCGATCCCCTCCACCCCATCCCGGTGCGAGCGATCCGCCCGCGACACGGTTCTGTGCACGCGCCCGCGCCTCGTAAGATCGAGCGCAGTCGACGTCCCACGTCGGCGTGCACGCCCACGGTCGCCACGAGCCGACCTCTCCCGCCGCGTCGGGGCCGCCCACAGACCCCGGCCCCGTCAGGCACCTCGGGCCGACGACGTCCCGCCCCCTGTCGGATCTCTTCGTGAGGACGGATTCCATGGCTCTCACGCCAGCACACCAGCAGTTCAGCACGGTTCCCGAGGCCACCGGCCTCTACGACCCGCGCAACGAGAAGGACGCCTGCGGCCTGGCCATGGTCGCCACCCTCCGCGGAACCCCTGGCCACGACATCGTCGACACCGCCCTGCGGGCCCTCCGCAACCTCGAGCACCGTGGGGCCGTGGGCTCCGACGCCGGCACCGGCGACGGAGCGGGCATCCTCTGCCAGGTGCCCGACGAGTTCTTCCGGCACGAGGTCGACTTCGACCTGCCGCCCGCCGGTCGATACGCGGTGGGCATCGCGTACCTGCCCCTCGACGACCAGGAGCGAGCCGAGCTGAAGACCGGCATCGAGCGGATCGCCGACCTCGAGCACCTCGACGTCCTCGGCTGGCGTGAGGTCCCCGTGCGTCCGGAAGAGCTCGGCACGCTCGCACGGAACGCGATGCCGGCGTTCGAGCAGCTCTTCGTGGCCAGCCGCGACCACGACGCGGACGGCGTGCCGCTCGCCGGCGTTGCGCTCGACCGCCAGGCGTTCCGGCTGCGCAAGCGGGCCGAGCGCAAGCTCTCCGCCTACTTCACGTCGCTGGGAAGCCGGACCATGGTCTACAAGGGCATGGTCACCACCCTGCAGCTCGAGCCCTTCTACCCCGACCTGAGCGATGAGCGCTTCGCCTCGAAGCTCGCCATCGTGCACTCCCGCTACTCGACGAACACGTTCCCCTCGTGGCCGCTCGCGCAGCCGTTCCGCATGATCGCCCACAACGGCGAGATCAACACGGTCCGCGGCAACCGCAACTGGATGCGGGCCCGCCAGTCGCAGCTCGAGAACGAGCTGATCGGCGACCTCAAGCCCATCCTGCCGATCGTCAGCCCGGGTGCCAGCGACTCGGCCTCGTTCGACGAGGTCGTCGAACTGCTGAGCCTCACGGGCCGGTCGCTCCCGCACGCCGTCATGATGATGGTGCCCGAGGCCTGGGAGAACCAGGTCGACATCGACCCGACCCTTCGCGACTTCTACGAGTACCACTCCATGCTCATGGAGGCGTGGGACGGTCCTGCCGCCATCACGTTCACGGACGGCACGCACGTCGGTGCGACCCTCGACCGCAACGGCCTCCGCCCCGGGCGATACCTCGTGACCGACGACGGCCTCGTCGTGCTCGCGAGCGAGATCGGGGTCATCGACGTCGACCCCGCCAAGGTGGTCCGCAAGGGGCGGCTCCGCCCGGGCAAGATGTTCCTGGTCGACACCGAGGCCGGTCGCATCATCGAGGACGACGAGATCAAACGCGACCTCGCGACCGCCGCGCCCTACGGCGAGTGGCTCGCCGAGGGACGCATCCACCTCTCCGAGCTGCCCGAGCGCGAGCACATCGTCCACACCCCGGCGTCGGTCACGCGCCGTCAGCGCACCTTCGGGTACACCGAGGAAGAGGTGCGCATCCTGCTGACGCCGATGGCGAAGACGGGCGCCGAGCCCCTCGGTGCCATGGGAAGCGACACGCCGATCGCCGTCCTGTCCGAGCGCCCGCGCCTCCTGTTCGACTACTTCACGCAGCAGTTCGCCCAGGTGACCAACCCCCCGCTCGACTCGATCCGCGAGTCGGTCGTCACGTCGCTCAAGCTGGGCCTCGGCCCCGAGCGCAACCTGCTCGCGGCCACGCCGGAGCACGCCCGTCAGGTGATCCTCGACTTCCCGGTCATCGACAACGACGAGCTCGCCAAGATCCAGCACATCGACCCGAGCCCCGGATCGCGCCTGACGTCGACCATCCGGGGGCTCTACCGCGCCGACAAGGGCCCGCGGGCCCTCGAGAAGCGCATCTCGGCCATGTGCAACGAGGTCGACGACGCCATCGAGGCCGGCGCCGAGTTCATCGTGCTCTCGGACCGCGACTCCAACGCCGACTTCGCCCCGGTGCCCTCGCTGCTCATGATCGCGGCGGTCCACCACCACCTCATCCGCACCGAGAACCGCATGAAGGTCGGCCTGATCGTCGAGGCGGGCGACGTCCGCGAGGTGCACCACGTGGCCACGCTCATCGGCTACGGCGCGTCGGCGGTCAACCCGTACCTCGCGATGGAGACCTGCGAGAACCTCGTCCGTGCCGGCATGATCACCGGGTTGAGTCCCGAGGACGCCGTGCACAACCTGATCAAGGCCCTCGGCAAGGGCGTGCTGAAGATCATGTCCAAGATGGGCATCTCGACGGTGTCGAGCTACGCCGCCGCCCAGGCGTTCGAGGCCGTGGGCCTCAGCCAGGAGTTCGTCGACACCTACTTCACCGGCACCTCGTCGATGCTCGGCGGCGTCGGCATCGACGTCATCGCGGCCGAGAACAAGCAGCGCCACACCAGCGCGTACCCCAGCGACGGCTCGGTCATCGCCCACGAACGGCTCGCCACCGGCGGCGAGTACCAGTGGCGCCGCGAGGGCCCCCGCCACCTCTTCAACCCCGACACCGTGTTCCGGCTGCAGCACGCGACGCGCACGCGCCGATACGACATCTTCCGCGAGTACACGAAGCTCGTCGACGACCAGGCCGAACAGCTGATGACGCTCCGCGGGTTGTTCCGCCTCAAGCACGGGGTGCGACCGGCCGTGCCGCTCGACGAGGTCGAGCCGATCGCGTCGATCGTCAAGCGGTTCTCGACCGGGGCGATGAGCTACGGCTCGATCTCGCAGGAGGCCCACGAGACCCTGGCGATCGCGATGAACCGGCTCGGTGGCAAGTCGAACACCGGTGAGGGCGGCGAGGACGTCGACCGCCTGCTCGACCCCGAACGCCGCAGCGCCGTGAAGCAGGTCGCCTCGGGTCGGTTCGGCGTCACGAGCATGTACCTGACCCACGCCACCGACATCCAGCTCAAGATGGCCCAGGGCGCGAAGCCCGGCGAGGGCGGACAGCTGCCGCCGACCAAGGTCTACCCCTGGGTCGCACGGACCCGCCACGCCACCGCGGGCGTGGGCCTCATCTCGCCCCCGCCCCACCACGACATCTACTCGATCGAGGACCTCAAGCAGCTCATCTTCGACGTCAAGCGTGCCAACCCCGCGGCCCGTGTGCACGTGAAGCTCGTGAGCCAGTCCGGCATCGGGGCGGTCGCCGCAGGCGTGACCAAGGCGCTGGCCGACGTCGTCCTGGTCTCCGGTCACGACGGAGGCACCGGCGCGAGCCCCCTGAACTCGCTGAAGCACGCCGGCACGCCGTGGGAGATCGGCCTCGCCGAGACGCAGCAGACGCTGATGCTGAACGGCATGCGCGACCGGGTGGTCGTGCAGGTCGACGGTCAGATGAAGACGGGTCGCGACGTGCTCGTCGCCGCCCTGCTGGGCGGAGAGGAGTTCGGCTTCGCCACGGCCCCGCTGATCGTCGAGGGGTGCATCATGATGCGCGTGTGCCACCTCGACACCTGCCCGGTCGGCGTCGCGACGCAGAACCCCGAGCTCCGGGCGCGCTTCTCGGGCAAGCCCGAGTTCGTCGTGAACTTCTTCGAGTTCCTCGCGCAAGAGGTCCGCGAGTACCTCGCCGCCCTGGGATTCCGCAGCCTCGACGAGGCCATCGGCCGGACCGACGTCCTCGACGTCGACCGGGCCGTCGACCACTGGAAGGCCTCCGGTCTCGACCTCGCCCCCGTGCTGGTCGGCCCGACCTTCGCCGACGACGAGCCCCGCCGCAACCTCACGACGCAGGACCACGGTCTCGGCGACCACTTCGACGTCCAGCTCATCGAACGCAGCGCAGACGTGCTCGAGAACGGCGGCCACGTCGAGATCACTCTGCCCATCCGCAACACCGAACGGGCCGTCGGCACGATGCTCGGCCACCAGGTGACCCTGCGTCACGGCGAGCACGGTCTGCCCGACGGCAGCATCGAGGTCAACCTGACCGGCTCGGCCGGGCAGTCGCTCGGCGCCTTCCTCCCTGCGGGCATCACGCTCCGGCTCGAGGGCGACAGCAACGACTACGTGGGCAAGGGTCTCTCGGGAGGCAACGTCGTCGTGCGTCCGCCGCGGGGCAGCGGCTTCGCGGCCGAGGAGAACGTCATCGCCGGCAACGTCATCGGCTACGGCGCCACCCAGGGCAGCATGTTCCTGCGCGGCATCGTGGGGGAGCGCTTCCTGGTGCGCAACTCGGGAGCCAGCGCGGTCGCCGAGGGCGTGGGGGACCACGCGCTCGAGTACATGACCGGCGGGCTCGCCGTCATCCTCGGCGACACCGGCCGCAACCTCGGCGCGGGCATGTCGGGGGGGACGGCCTACGTGCACCGGCTCAAGCCCGAACGGGTCAACGCCGAGGCCCTGGCCTCGGGCGAGCTCGAACTGCACCCCCTCGGCAGCGCCGACGTCGAGATCCTGACCGACCTGTTGCAGCGGCACCTGGCCGAGACCGGGTCTCCCGTGGCCCGGCGGATGCTCGACGACCTCGACACCACGGTGGCCGAGTTCGTCAAGGTGCTGCCCCGCGACTACGCCGCCGTCCTCGCCACCCGGCAGACGGCCGTCGACGAGGGTCTCGACCCCGATGGCGACGAAGCATGGAAGAGAATCCTGGAGGTGACCGGTGGCTGACCCCAAAGGCTTCCTGAAGACGCAGACCCGCGAGCTGCCCAAGCGCCGCCCCGTGTCGGTGCGGCTCATGGACTGGAAAGAGGTCTACGAGCAACAAGAGAGCGGTGAGCTCCGACGCCAGGCCGGTCGCTGCATGGACTGCGGCGTCCCGTTCTGCCACCAGGGGTGCCCCCTCGGCAACCTGATCCCCGAGTGGAACGACCTGATGTGGCGTGGTGAGGGCCGTCAGGCGATCGAGCGACTCCACGCGACCAACAACTTCCCCGAGTTCACGGGCCGCCTCTGCCCGGCGCCGTGCGAGTCGTCCTGCGTGCTGGGCATCAACCAGCCGCCGGTCACCATCAAGCAGGTCGAGGTGTCGATCATCGACCAGGCCTTCGCGAACGGCTGGGTCACCCCGCACCCGCCCGAGCGCCTGACGGGCAAGACGGTCGCCGTCGTGGGCTCGGGCCCCGCCGGCCTCGCCGCCGCCCAGCAGCTGACCCGTGCCGGACACACGGTCGCGGTCTACGAGCGCGAGGACCGAATCGGCGGCCTGCTGCGGTACGGCATCCCCGACTTCAAGATGGAGAAGAAGCAGCTCGAGCAGCGCATCGCCCAGATGCAGGCCGAGGGGACCCGCTTCCGCGCCCGCGTCGAGATCGGGCGCGACATCGCCTGGGACGACCTGCGGGCGCGTTACGACGCCGTGGTCGTCGCGACGGGGGCCACGGTGCCCCGCGACCTGCCCATCCCGGGACGCGACCTGTCGGGCATCCACTTCGCCATGGACTACCTCGTGCAGCAGAACAAGGCCGGTGCCGGCGACACGGTGTCGGACCAGATCACGGCCGAGGGCAAGCACGTCGTCGTCCTGGGCGGTGGCGACACCGGAGCCGACTGCATCGGCACCGCACACCGTCAGGGCGCCCTCTCGGTGACCAACCTCGCCATCGGCCAGCAGCCGCCGGAGGAGCGCCCCGAGGCGCAACCGTGGCCCATGTTCCCCACCCTCTTCGAGGTGTCGAGCGCCCACGAAGAGGGCGGCGAACGCGTCTACCTCGCCTCGACGGTCGAGTTCCTGACGAACGAGGTCGGCGAGGTGCGGGCCATCCGAGTCGCCGAGACCGAGTACCTCGACGGACGTCGCGTGCCGAAGGCGGGCACCGAGCGCGAGGTCCCCGCCGACCTCGTCCTCCTCGCCCTCGGTTTCACCGGCCCCGAGCGGGAGACCATCGAGGAGCAGCTGCGCCTCACCTTCGACGGCCGCGGGTCCCTCGAACGCGGCGCGACCTACGAGACCGGGGAGCCCGGCGTGTTCGTCACGGGGGACGCCGGCCGCGGACAGTCCCTCATCGTCTGGGCCATCGCCGAGGGTCGCGCGACGGCGTCGGCCGTCGACGCCTACCTCGAGGGCGAGACCGTGCTGCCCTTCCCGGTGAAGCCCACTGATCGGTCCCTCTCGGTCTGATCCCGCCATCCGACGGGAATAAGGTGGTCGTCGGGTCTGCAGTCGTCCCACCACCCTTCCCCCCACACGAACGGAACACATGAGACGCGCAAAGATCGTCGCCACCCTCGGGCCGGCGACGTCGAGCTACGACGACATCCGGGCGATCATCGACGCCGGAGTCGACGTCGCCCGCATGAACCTCAGCCACGGCAGCTACGACGTCCACGAGGGCGTCTACGCGAACGTCCGCCAGGCCGCGGCCGACTCGGGCCGCGCCGTCGCGGTCCTCGTCGACCTCCAGGGTCCGAAGATCCGGCTCGGCAAGTTCGCCGACGGTCCGCACGACCTCGAGGTCGGCGACGTGTTCAAGATCACGACCGACGAGATCCTCGGTTCGAGGGAGATCTGCGGCACGACCTTCAAAGGGCTGCCGAACGACGTCGCACCCGGCGACCCGCTGCTGATCGACGACGGTCGCGTCAAGCTGCGCGTCCTCGAGACCGACGGCACGGTCGTCACGACCGAGGTCGTCGTCGCGGGCACCGTCTCGAACAACAAGGGCATCAACCTGCCGGGCGTCGCGGTCAACGTGCCCGCGCTCTCCGACAAGGACGAGGCCGACCTGCGCTGGGGCCTCGCACTGGGCGCCGACCTCATCGCCCTCTCGTTCGTCCGTGACGCCGACGACGTCGTGCGCGTTCACGAGATCATGGCAGAAGAGGGTCGCAAGGTCCCGGTCTACGCGAAGATCGAGAAGCCCCAGGCGGTCGACAACCTCGAGGCCATCATCGACGCGTTCGACGGCATCATGGTGGCCCGCGGCGACCTCGGGGTCGAACTGCCCCTGGAGGCCGTGCCCATCGTCCAGAAGCACGCCGTCGAGCTCTCGCGCCGCATGGCCAAACCCGTCATCGTCGCGACGCAGATGCTCGAGTCGATGATCTCCAGCCCCATCCCGACGCGGGCCGAGACCTCCGACGTCGCGAACGCGGTGCTCGACGGCACCGACGCGGTCATGCTCTCGGGCGAGACGAGCGTCGGCGAGTATCCCGTCATCACGGTGCAGACCATGGCCCGCATCGTCGCCTCGACCGAAGAGCACGGCCTCGAGCGCATCCCCCCGCTGGGCACCCGCCCCCGCACCCAGGGCGGGGCGATCACGTTGGCCGCGGCCGACGTCGCCGAGTTCGTCCAGGCGAAGTTCCTCTGCGTGTTCACGGAGTCCGGCGACTCGGTGCGTCGCATGTCGCGCCTGCGCCACTCCATCCCGATCCTCGCCTTCACCCCCAACGAGGCCATCCGTCGGCGCATGGCCATCAGCTGGGGCGTCCAGTCGTACCTCGTCGAGACCGTCACGCACACCGACGCGATGTTCGCCCAGGTGGACGACATCCTGATCGGCAACGACCTGGCCGAGTCGGGCGACAAGGTCATCGTGATCGCCGGGTCCCCTCCCGGCATCGCCGGGTCGACGAACGACCTCCGCGTGCACCGCGTCGGCGACGCCCACGGCGAGGCCGCGCCGGCCTACGCCTCGCAGCCCTGACGCCGGGCCGTCCGTCCCGAAGAGCCGGGGCGATCCCCAGGGATCGTCCCGGCTTCGTCGTGCGGACGGGGCGTACGCTCACGCCATGTCCGTGGACGCCCGCCATCCCTCGTGCTTCGAGTTCGAGGGCCGTCTCTACGTCGTGCCGTCCTGGAGCGGGCACGGCGTGGCCGAGACGCGGCACAGCCTCGGCGCCGACGAGTCGACGACACGCCGAGGAGGTGCGGGTCCGGCCCGGTGGGCCGGTCTCGGTGCCTTGGTGGGCGGCTCGTTCCTCGGGGGATTGGCCGCGACCGTGTGGCGGGTCGACGGCCTCTGGGCGCTGCTGCTGATCTTCGTCCTCGGTGCGGGGGTCGGAGCCGTCCTGGCCGTCGGCACCCGGACGATCTTCCGCGAGGGCGACGCCGCCGACGAGACGACGACGGTGCGCCCGGCGACCGGACCGTTGCCGAGGGTCGAGGTGCCGTGGGACGTGGCCCGCGCGGCCCCCGAGGACTCGACCGGCGACGAACTCGTCCTGTGGTCGACCCTCACCAGTCGGTACCGCGAGGCCCGTGAGGCCCTCGTCGCCGGCGGTGGCGACGACGACCGCTTCACGGACCCGCGCGAGGCCGGAGCACGGATCGCCGAGTGGGAGTCGGCGTACCGGACGGCGAGCCGGGACTACGAGCCGGTGGCGCGCCTCCTCGGCTTCCCGCTTCCGTGAGGCCCGAGCGGGTGTCTGACCCCCGCGACCTCGGCACCCCGCAGAACGGAGAAAGCCCCGACCCGCGCGAGCGGATCGGGGCTTTCGGTTCAGTGGCGGGCGAACCCGCCGACTGACGGCGTCACGAGGACGCCACCGAGTCAGATGACGCGGATGTTCTCGGCCTGGAGGCCCTTGTTGCCCTGGGCCGTGTCGAACTCGACCTTCTGGTTCTCTTCCAGGTTGCGGTAGCCGTCGCCGGCGATCGCGGAGAAGTGCGCGAAGACGTCAGTGGTTCCGTCGTCGGGGGTGATGAAGCCGAAGCCCTTTTCGGAGTTGAACCACTTAACGGTGCCTGTTGCCATTTTTCTTGTTCCTTCAATCAGAGTTGTCGATCTCGATTTCGAGATCGCTCGTCGCGGTGCCTTTTTGTCCGCTCCCTCTGAGAACGACGCCACCCTCGGAACCCCTCTCGATGAGAGGAGGCCTTCGGCACGTCGCGAGATACAAATGCGTAACACAACAACCAGTGGCACCAGCGTAGTGCACGGATGCTCACGGGGACACCCTCTGAGCACAACTCGTGTCGGCGTGTTGCGACGGAGGTCGTCGGCGGGACCAGCCGGCGAGGGAAGGAGGGCCACGTCTCGTCGGGCTGGTGCCGGATGTGGGACTCGAACCCACACGCCCTCACGGACAGAGCATTTTGAGTGCTCCGCGTCTGCCATTCCGCCAATCCGGCGCACAACAACCACGTCGACAATACCGTAGGCTCGACGTCGTGAGTGACCAGGAAGCAACCCCAGCAGCACCCCGTCGCGTCGTCGTGGCCGAGGATGAGTCCCTCATCCGCCTCGACATCGTCGAGATCCTCCGCGACAACGGTTTCGAGGTGGTGGGCGAGGCCGGTGACGGCGAGACCGCCGTCGCCCTCGCGACCGAACTGCGCCCCGACCTCGTCATCATGGACGTCAAGATGCCCCAGCTCGACGGCATCTCGGCGGCCGAGCGGCTGTCGAAGGCGCACATCGCCCCCGTCGTCCTGCTCACCGCCTTCAGCCAGAAAGAGCTCGTCGAACGGGCCAGCGAGGCCGGCGCCCTGGCGTACGTCGTCAAGCCGTTCACTCCGAACGACCTGTTGCCCGCCATCGAGATCGCCCTCTCGCGGTACGCCCAGATCATCACCCTCGAGGCCGAGGTCGCCGACCTCGTCGAGCGCTTCGAGACCCGCAAGCTCGTCGACCGGGCCAAGGGCCTGCTCAACGAGAAGATGGGACTGACCGAGCCCGAGGCCTTCCGGTGGATACAGAAGGCCTCGATGGACCGCCGTCTCACGATGCACGACGTGGCCCAGGCCATCATCGAGCAGCTCAGCGCCAAGAAGTAGCGCACCCCACGCGAGAAGGCCCGCCCCGACGATCGGGGCGGGCCTTCTCGCGTGTCACCCCTCGTCGCGGGCGTCGGTCAGGAAGTTCGTGATGCGCACGGTCGACAACAGCCGCCCGCGGTCGTCGGTCATGACGATCTGGTGGGTCGCCAGGGTCGAGCCGAGGTGGACGGCGGTGCAGGTGCCCGTGACCCACCCGGAGGCGGCGGACCGGCTGTGGCTCGCGTTCAGCTCGATGCCCATGGCGACGCGTCCCGGGCCGGCGTGCACGTTCGCGGCGACCGACCCGAGGGTCTCGGCCAGCACGACGTGCGCACCTCCGTGCAGGATGCCCACGGGCTGCGTGTTGCCCTCGACGGGCATGCGACCGACGGCGCGCTCGGCGCTCATCTCGTCGATGACGATGCCCATCTTCTCGGCCAGGGCGCCGACGCCGCGACGCCGGAACAGCTCGACGGCGGCCTCGCTCAGGGACGCGTCCGACGACACGGTCCTCTCGGCGTCGTTCGGGGCGGCGGGCGGACGGGTCATGACTCTCCGGTGGGGGACGGAGGCGCCCGGCGACGGTGTCGGGGGTGCCCGCTAGGCTGACGTGGTGACGGACGACACGAAGCCTACCCTCCTGGTCATCGACGGCCATTCCCTCGCGTTCCGGGCGTTCTACGCCCTGCCGGTCGACAGTTTCGTCAACCGCGAGGGTCAGCACACCAACGCGATCCACGGCTTCATCTCGATGCTGCTCAGCCTGCTCAAGGCCGAGAAGCCGACGCACCTCGCCGTGGCCTTCGACATCTCCCGCTTCTCGTTCCGCACGCGCGAGTACCCCGAGTACAAGGGCACCCGGTCCGAGACCCCCGTCGAGTTCGTCGGTCAGATCCCGCTGCTGCAAGAAGCCCTCCACGCCATGGGCATCACCACGATCACCAAAGAGGACTTCGAGGCCGACGACATCCTCGCCACCCTCGCCACCCGTGGCCGCGCCGAGGGCTTCCGGGTGCTCGTCGTCTCGGGCGACCGCGATGCCATCCAGATGGTGAACGACGACGTGACGCTGCTCTACCCCTCTGCCCGAGGCGTCAGCGAGCTCACCCGGTACGACCGTGACAAGGTCTTCGAGCGCTACGGCATCGAACCGCACCAGTACCCCGAGGTCGCGGCCCTCGTGGGCGAGACCAGCGACAACCTGATCGGCATCGACAAGGTGGGCGAGAAGACCGCCGTCAAGTGGATCAACCTGTACGGCGGCCTCGACGAGATCATCGCCAGGGCCGACGAGATCAAGGGCGTCGTCGGGCAGAAGCTCCGCGAGCAGAAGGACAACGCGGTCCGCAACCGTCGCCTGAACCGTCTCGTGACCGACGTCGAGCTGCCCGTCGGCCCGAGCGACCTCGAACGACGAGGCATCGACGAGGAGGCCGTCCGCGAGCTCTTCGACAAGTTGCAGTTCCGCACGCTCCTCGAACGGGTCCTCGCACTCTCCGACGCGGGCGACCGGTCGGCCGGCGCCCCGACCGAGGCGCCCGTCACGGCTGCCCCGACCGGCCTCCCCGTCGTCCGCACGCTCATCGACGAAGAGCTCGCCTTCTGGCTGAAGAAGCACGCCTCCGACCCCGACGAGCCCGTCGGCCTCACGGTCGAGTACGGGGCCGACGGTGTCGTGGGTCTCGGCATCTCGTCGTCCGACGAGTCCGCCTACGTGCCCTGGGCCGCGGGTCGGGGCGACTACGTCGCGCTCGAGGCCTGGCTCGACGGCCGGACGCCCAAGGTGGTCCACGACGCCAAGCGTGCCTACAAGGCGTTGTCCCGGGCCGGGCTCCGCCTGACCGGCATCGTCGGCGATCCGCGGATCGCCGCCTGGCTGCTGCGCCCGGGCCGCACCTCTTTCGCCCTGTCCGACCTCGTGTACGAGCAGCTCGGCGAGACGCTGCCGGTCGGCGACCCGAACCAGCTGGTCTCGGCCGACGACGACGTCAACGTCGCCTCCGAGGCCTGGTACGTCCTGCGCTTGTCCGAGTCGCTGGTCGCCGCCCTCGACGACGGGTCCCGTCGCGTGCTGACCGAGATCGAGCTCCCCCTCGTCGCCGTCCTCGGCGACATGGAGCTCACCGGGGTCGCCGCCGACCGTGACGCGCTCAAGGCGCTGTCCCTGCGACTCGGCGAACAGGCCGGTGGACTCGCCGCGGCGGCGTTCGCCGAGATCGGGCGCGAGGTCAACCTCGGGTCGCCCAAGCAACTCCAAGAGGTGTTGTTCGACCAGCTCCAGATGCCCAAGACCCGGGCGACCAAGACCGGCTACTCGACCGACGCGGCGTCGTTGGCCGACCTGCAGGAGAAACACCCGCACCCCTTCCTCGACCTCCTCCTGAAGCACCGTGACGCGACCAAGTTGCGGCAGATCATCGAGACGCTCGAGAAGTCGATCGCCGACGACGCCCGCATCCACACGACCTACGACCAGACGGGGACGACCACGGGGCGCATCTCGTCCGTCGATCCGAACCTCCAGAACATCCCCATCAAGGCCGCGGTGGGACGCGAGATCCGCGCGGCGTTCGTCCACGGCCCCGACTACGAGACGCTGCTCACGGCCGACTACTCACAGATCGAGATGCGCATCATGGCGCACCTGTCGGGTGACGAGGGGCTGATCCAGGCCTTCGCCGAGGGCGAGGACCTCCACCGGTTCGTCGGCGCCCGCATCTTCGGCGTCGAGCCGTCCGACGTCACCTCCGCCATGCGCACCAAGGTCAAGGCCATGTCGTACGGCCTCGCCTACGGTCTGAGCGCCTTCGGCCTGTCGAAGCAGCTGCGCATCGAGACCGCCGAGGCCCGCCAACTGATGACGGACTACTTCGAGCGTTTCGGCGCCGTGCGCGAGTACCTCCGGAACGTCGTCGAACAGGCCCGAGAAGACGGCTACACCGAGACGATCTACGGCCGCCGCCGACCGTTCGGCGACCTCAAGTCGCCCAACCGGGTGCTCCGCGAGAACGCCGAACGGGCCGCGCTGAACGCGCCGATCCAGGGCTCGGCCGCCGACATCATGAAGATCGCCATGCTCGGCGTCCGGTCCGAGCTCGACGAGAGAGAGATGGGCTCACGCGTCCTGCTCCAGGTGCACGACGAACTCATCGTCGAGGTCGCACCGGGCGAGGTCGACGACGTCCGCGAGATCGTCCGGCGGCGCATGAGCGGCGCAGCCGACCTCCGTGTCCCGCTCGACGTCAGCGTGGGCCTCGGCGAGAGCTGGGACGCTGCCGCCCACTGACCCCGCGTGGTCCGAAGGCTGCGTCGAGGGCCGGGTCACCGGGCCGCGTCGCGGAGCCGTCCGCTCACGCGACGGCTCCGCGACCGCCCCGACCGGCGCCTCTTCGACCCGCCGACGTCTCGACACGCCGACACCCCGATGCCCCGATGCCCCGACCCCGGTGCCCGGACGGACCCGGACGGGTGTCCGCAACGCCTCGAGCGGGCCGATCGGTGCCCGTCGGGCAACCAACCGTCCCCCGACCCGGGCACAAACGGACACGACACGCGGCACAGACTTGACCGAGCCACACAAACGGACTTATATAAGCGCAGATCAACACCAGTTGAACTCTTTCCGCACTTCCGCACCACCGGCCGACCCCCACGGGGCGACCGTGCAGTCCGACGACGAGGTCTCCCATGTACGCACCGGAGCGTCACCAGCAGATCCTCGACACCGCCCTGTCCCGGGGGCGTGTCGAGGTCGCCGGTCTCGCGCGCGAGCTGTCCGTGGCGCCCGAGACGGTCCGTCGCGACCTGACCGCACTCGAGCGGCGGGGCGTCCTGCGTCGCGTGCACGGGGGAGCGATCGCCGTCGAGCGCCTGGGCATCGAGCCGCCCGTGGTCGACCGTGAGGGCACCGCCGCGACCGAGAAGGAACGCATCGCCCGGGCCGCCCTCGACGAGCTCCCCGACGGCGGCTCGATCATCGTCGACGCCGGCACCTCGACGATCCGGCTGGCCGAGCTGCTGCCGCTCGACCGAGAGCTCACCGTGGTCACGCACTCGCTCGCGGTGGCGACCATCCTGATCAGCCGCCCGAACGTCACGTTGCACCTGCTCGGCGGCCTCATCCGCACCCGCACCTACTCGGCCGTGGGGGACTGGACGCGAGCCCAGATCGCCGACGTCTTCGCCGACGTCGCCTTCGTCGGCACGAACGGCGTGTCGGTCGAGCGCGGCATCAGCACCCCCGACCTGGCGGAGGCGCGGGTCAAGCGCGCCCTCATCGCCGCGTCGCGACGCACCGTCGTCCTCGCCGACCACACCAAGTTCGGCCGCGAGGACTTCGCCAAGGTCGCGCCGCTCACCGACGTCGACACCGTCATCACCGACTCCGGCGTGGACGCCGAGTTGGCCGACGACGTCGAACAGGCCGGCCCTCGGGTCGTGATCGCATGACGCGAGACCGGCCGGCCACCCCCGCCCCACCCCGACGCACCACAGCCCCCCGCTCCACCTCCATCACCCCACATCCCTCTCGTCGCTGAGAGACAAGGAGAACCACCCACATGTCCGAGTTCACCCCCACCGTCACCGGTACGGGAGCCCGCGCGCGCGTCCAGCGCTTCGGAGGCTTCCTGGCCGGCATGATCATGCCGAACATCGGCGCCTTCATCGCCTGGGGCCTCATCACGGCCCTCTTCATCCAGACCGGCTGGACGCCGGTGCCCCAGCTCGGCGGCTTCGGCGAGCAGGCCGACGGCACGCCGTGGCCGGGCCTGGTCGGCCCGATCATCACCTACCTGCTGCCGATCCTGATCGCCTACACGGGTGGCCGCATGGTCCACGGTCAGCGTGGTGCCGTCATCGGTGCCGTCGCCGTCATGGGCGTCGTCGTCGCGACCGACGTGCCGCAGTTCCTCGGCGCCATGATCGTCGGCCCGCTGGCCGCGTGGGTGCTCAAGCAGTTCGACAAGCTGGTCGACGGCCGCATCAAGTCCGGCTTCGAGATGCTCGTCAACAACTTCTCGCTCGGCATCATCGGTGGCGCCATGGCCGTCCTGGCCTTCTTCGGCCTCGCGCCCGTCACGACCGCCATCACCAACGTGTTCGGTGGCGCCGTCGGGTTCCTCGTCGACCGCGGCCTGCTGCCCCTCGCCTCGATCATCATCGAGCCCGCCAAGGTGCTGTTCCTGAACAACGCCATCAACCAGGGCATCCTGACCCCGCTCGGAGGCACCCAGGTGCAGGAGGCCGGCAAGTCGATCCTCTTCATGCTCGAGTCGAACCCCGGCCCCGGCCTCGGCATCCTGCTGGCCTACCTGTTCTTCGGCCCGCGTGCCATCCGCCCGTCGGCCCCGGCCGCGATCATCGTGCACTTCTTCGGTGGCATCCACGAGATCTACTTCCCGTACGTGCTGATGAAGCCGATCCTGCTCGTCGCCGCCATCCTGGGTGGCGCCACCGGCATCGCCACGTTCGCCCTGTTCAACGTCGGCCTCGTGGGCCCGGCGTCGCCCGGCAGCATCATCGCCTACACGCTCGTCGCGGCCCGTGGGGACCTTCTCCCGATCTACCTGGGTATCCTGCTCTCGGCGGCCGTCTCGTTCGTCGTCTCGTCCCTCCTGATGGGCTTCGGCCGCAAGGAGAACCGCGAGGCCCGTGCCGAGGACGCCGCCGCCCAGGAGCAGGCTCTCGCCGACGCCCAGGCCGCCACCGCGGCCAACAAGGCGACCAGCAAGGGCACCGCGGCACCCACCGCGTAGTCCTGCCGCACCACCAGTCAGCACCACCACCACACAAGGAGAAGGTCATGGCAACCCTCGACGGTTCCAGCATCAAGAAACTCATCGTCGCGTGCGACGCGGGCATGGGCAGCAGCGTCATGCTGGCGTCCACGCTCAAGAAGCAGCTGAAGAAGAGCGGTGTCACCGTCGAGCACTCGCCCGTCGCGTCGATCCCGTCGGACGCCGACGTCGTCGTCACCCAGAACAACCTGGCCGAGCGTGCCCGCGGCGTGGTGCCGAACGTGCCGGTCGTGCCGTTCCAGCTGTTCATGGGAGACCCGAACGTCGCCAAGGTCGTCAAGGCGATCCAGGACGGCTCGACGGTCGAGGTCTGACGATGACCGATCAGCAGGCACCCGAGCTCTCGACGCTGCTCGCCGAGTCGTCCATCCGGCTCGACGAGGTCGCCGCCTCGCGCGACGAGGCCATCCGCAAGACGGGGCAGGCCCTCGTCGACGCGGGTGCGATCGACGAGTCGTACGTCGACGCGATGTTCGAGCGCGAGAACTCGGTGTCCACCTACGTCGGCGAGGGTGTGGCGATCCCGCACGGCACCCTCGCCGGCAAGGACTCGGTCAAAGAGGACGCCCTGGTGGTGCTGCGGTTCCCGACCCCGGTCGACTGGGACGGCAACGAGGTCTCGGTCACGGTCGGCATCGCCGCCAAGGGCAACGGCCACATCGCCATCCTCAGTCAGCTCGCGAGCATCCTGATGGACCCCGACAAGGCGGCCGCCCTGCGCGGCTCCACCACGTCCGCCGAGGTCTACGAGCTGCTCGCGTCGACCGACGACGACGACTGACCACCACCCCCTCCAGAGGAGAACACATGCCAGAACGTTCCGTCACCATCGCCTCCAGCGTCGGGCTGCACGCCCGTCCGGCCTCGCTGTTCAGCCAGGCCGCGGGCAAGACCGGCGCGAAGGTCACGTTGACCTCCGCCGCCGGCAAGAGCGTCAACGCCGCCAGCATCCTCGGCGTGCTCTCGCTCGGCATCGGCCACGGTGAAGAGGTCGTCGTCGCGACCGAGGGCGACAACGCCGAGGCAGCCCTCGACGAGCTCGTCGCGCTCCTCGCGACCGACCTCGACAAAGAGTAGGCACCGCACCACGACGCGCACGGGGCGTCCACCGACCACGGTCGGTGGGCGCCCCGTCCGTCGTGAGGGGCCGAGGAGGCGCGGTGCGGGTCGTCCGGCACCGCGCCTCCTCGGTCGTTAGGCTCGTCGCCATGACCGATCCTGCAGCGACGCCCGGCCCCCGCACGCCCACCCCCGTCGACGCGGTCGCCGAACGCTGGGTGGACACGCTGTGCGAGCTCGACCCCACGACCGCCACCTGGATCGGCCGAGAAGGCCGTACCGGCGAGTTCGGCGACCTCTCGCCCGAGGGGCACGCCCGACACGTCGACGCCGTCCGGGCCACGCTGACCGAGCTGCGGGCCACGACCCCCGCCGACGACGTCGACCGCGTCACGCGAGACGACCTGACCAGCGAGCTCGAGCTCGAACTCGAGTACGCCGACCAGCGGCTCGAGCTGCGCGATCTCGCCGTCATCGCCTCGCCCGCGCAGGGCATCCGCGACGTCTTCGACCTCATGCCGACCGAGTCCGAGACCGACTGGGCGGACGTCGCATCCCGACTCGGGCGGGTCGGGACGGCGGTGGACCAGTACGTCGAGACGCTGCGGGTGGGCATCGCCGAGGGGGTGACCCCGGCGCGACGCCAGGTCGAGAAGGTGGCCGAGCAGTGTGCTCGCATCGGCGCCGTCGACGGGTTCTTCTCCGAGTTCGCCGACGGAGCCCGGCTCGGCGACGGCAGCGTCCCGGGCGGTGCCCTCGCCCGCGACCTCACGGCGGGCGCCTCGTCGGCCGCCGCCGCCTACGACGGGCTGAGGCGGTTCCTGCTCGACGAGCTGCTGCCCGCCGCCACCCCCGAGGACGCCGTGGGGCGCGACGCCTACGCACTGCACTCCCGACGCTTCCTCGGCGCGACGGTCGACCTCGACGAGACCTACGAGTGGGGCATCGACGAACTCGCCCGCATGACGAGCGAGCAAGAGGCCGTGGCCCACCGGATCGAACCGGGTGCCTCGGTCGCCCGGGCGATCGAGCTGCTCGACGCCGACCCCGCCCGTCAACTCCACGGCACGGACGCGCTGCGCGACTGGATGCAGGGGCTGAGCGACCGGGCCGTCGCCGAGCTGGGGCGCGACCAGTTCGACATCCCCGAGCCCGTGCGCCGGCTGGAGTGCCGCATCGCCCCGACCAAGGACGGCGGCATCTACTACACGAGCCCCAGCGACGACTTCTCGCGTCCGGGGCGCATGTGGTGGTCCGTGCCCGAGGGGGTGACCCGCTTCGGCACCTGGCGCGAGACCACGACGGTCTTCCACGAGGGCGTGCCGGGGCACCACCTGCAACTCGGCCAGGCCGTGTACAACCGGGCGACGCTCAACACCTGGCGCCGCCAGCTGGCGGGCTCGTCCGGCCACGCCGAGGGATGGGCCCTGTACGCCGAACGACTCATGGACGAACTCGGCTGGCTGGGCGACCCGGGGGACCGGCTGGGCATGCTGGACGGTCAGCGCATGCGGGCGGCCCGCGTGGTGCTCGACATCGGCGTGCACCTCGGCAAGCCCTTCCCGGGCGGGGGCGGGGACTGGGACGCGGCGAAGGCCTTCGCGTTCATGTCCGAGAACGTCAACATGGACACCGAGTTCGTCCGCTTCGAGGTGGACCGGTACCTGGGCTGGCCCGGGCAGGCCCCGTCGTACAAGGTCGGCCAGCGCATCTGGGAGGACCTCCGTGCCGACCGCGCCCGTCGCGACGGAGCCGCGTTCGACGTCAAGGCCTTCCACCACGACGCCCTGCAGCTCGGCGGGGTGGGGCTCGACACGTTGCGCAGGGCCTTGCTCGCCTGAGGTGGTGACCCGTCCCGGCACACGGCACCCGGCGCCACCCGACGACGACACGCGACGGCCCCGGCACGTCGTTGCCCGCACCCGGGACGCCGCGCTAAGATGACCGAGCGCTATCTGCGTCGATCTGTCCGCACGCCGCGTTCGACACCCCCACCCGAACACCGTTCGATGGACGAACACGGCCCGATTCATGCCCGTACTGGAGCACTAACTACATGACAACCGTAACGACCAAGGCACCCAAGCAGGTCGCCATCAACGACATCGGATCCGCTGATGACTTCCTGGCCGCGGTCGAGAAGACCCTGAAGTTCTTCAACGACGGCGACCTCATCGAAGGCACCGTCGTGAAGATCGACCGCGACGAGGTCCTCCTCGACGTCGGCTACAAGACCGAGGGCGTCATCCCCTCGCGCGAACTCTCGATCAAGCACGACGTCGACCCCACCGAGGTCGTCGAGGTCGGCGACACGGTCGAGGCCCTCGTCCTCCAGAAGGAAGACAAGGAAGGTCGTCTGATCCTGTCCAAGAAGCGCGCTCAGTACGAGCGTGCCTGGGGCGACGTGGAGAAGATCAAGGACGCCGACGGCGTCGTCACCGGCACGGTCATCGAGGTCGTCAAGGGTGGCCTCATCGTCGACATCGGCCTCCGCGGCTTCCTCCCCGCCTCGCTCATCGAACTCCGTCGCGTCCGTGACCTCACGCCCTACCTGGGTCAGGAGATCGAGGCCAAGATCCTCGAGCTCGACAAGAACCGCAACAACGTGGTCCTGTCGCGCCGTGCGCTGCTCGAGCAGACCCAGTCCGAGAGCCGCACCACCTTCCTCAACAACCTCCACAAGGGCCAGGTCCGCAAGGGCGTCGTGTCGTCGATCGTCAACTTCGGTGCGTTCGTCGACCTGGGCGGCGTCGACGGCCTCGTCCACGTCTCCGAGCTCAGCTGGAAGCACATCGAGCACGCCAGCGAGGTCGTCGAGGTGGGCCAGGAGGTCACCGTCGAGATCCTCGAGGTCGACCTCGACCGTGAGCGCGTGTCGCTCTCGCTCAAGGCGACGCAGGAAGACCCGTGGCAGGTGTTCGCCCGCACGCACGCGATCGGCCAGGTCGCTCCGGGCAAGGTCACGAAGCTCGTCCCCTTCGGTGCGTTCGTCCGCGTGGCCGACGGCATCGAGGGCCTCGTGCACATCTCCGAGCTGTCGGCGAAGCACGTCGAACTGGCCGAGCAGGTCGTCGCCGTCGGCGACGAGGTGTTCGTCAAGGTCATCGACATCGACCTCGACCGCCGTCGCATCTCGCTGAGCCTCAAGCAGGCCAACGAGGGCGTCGACCCCGAGGGCACCGAGTTCGACCCGGCGCTGTACGGCATGCTCACCGAGTACGACGACCAGGGCAACTACAAGTACCCCGAGGGCTTCGACCCCGAGACGAACGAGTGGCGCGAGGGCTTCGACTCGCAGCGCGAGAAGTGGGAGCAGGACTACGCTGCCGCCCAGGCGCGCTGGGAAGCCCACAAGAAGCAGGTCGCTGCCTCGCTCGTCGAAGAGACGACGTTCGACGCTCCCACGGGTTCGTCGTTCTCGGCCGAGTCCGCCTCGGGCGCCGGCACCCTCGCCGACGACGAGTCGCTGGCTGCTCTGCGCGAGAAGCTGTCGAACAACAACTGAGTCCGTCCGGTCTCGACCAGAAGGCGGTTCCCCCTCGGGGGAGCCGCCTTCCGGCGTTCGCGGCGTAGTCTCGTCGTCGTGTTCGTCTGTGCGTTGACCGGTGGCATCGCCGCCGGCAAGTCCGTCGTGGCCCGTCGACTCGCCGAACGGGGTGCGGCCCACGTCGACGCCGACGCCCTCGCCCGCGAGGTCGTCGAGCCGGGCTCGCCGGGGCTGGACGCCGTCGTCGCGCGGTTCGGACGCACGGTGCTCCGCCCCGACGGCTCGCTCGACCGGGCCGCGCTCGGGGCCGTCGTCTTCGCCGACCCCGACGCCCGCCGTGCCCTCGAGGGCATCACGCACCCCGCCGTCCACGAGCTCTCGACACGCCGCATGGCCGAGGCCGTGGCGGACGATCCCGCGCGCGTGGTCGTCTACGACGTGCCGCTGCTCGTCGAGGCGCGGGGCACGACCGGTTTCGACCTGGTCGTCGTCGTCCACGCGCCCCGCGAGGTGCGCCTCCGGCGGTTGGTCGAGCTGCGGGGGATGGACCCCGAGGAGGCGCGGCGCCGGGTGGACGCACAGGCCGACGACGAGGCCCGCCTGGCCGTGGCGGACGTCGTCGTCCGTTCGGCGGGGTCGCTCGAGCACACCCTGGCTCAGGCCGACGAGCTGTACGACCGGCTCCGTTCGCTGTCAGCGGCGAAGGAGGCGGCCTCCCGCGACGCGAGTGTCGGTGGTGCCTCGTAAGCTGGAATCCATGGAACCGACCCGCAGCGTGCGCCCCTTCGAAGTCGTCAGCGAGTTCGAGCCCAGTGGTGACCAGCCGGCGGCCATCGCCGAACTGGCGGGCCGCATCACGGCGGGCGAGACCGACGTCGTCCTGCTCGGTGCGACGGGCACGGGCAAGTCCGCCACGACGGCGTGGCTCGTCGAACAGGTCCAACGCCCGACCCTGGTGCTCGCCCACAACAAGACCCTCGCGGCCCAGCTGGCGAACGAGTTCCGGTCGCTCTTCCCGAACAACGCCGTCGAGTACTTCGTCTCCTACTACGACTACTACCAGCCCGAGGCCTACGTCCCCCAGACCGACACCTTCATCGAGAAGGACAGCTCGGTCAACGCCGAGGTCGAGCGGCTCCGTCACTCGACGACCAACTCACTCCTCAGCCGGCGTGACGTGATCGTCGTCTCGACCGTGTCGTGCATCTACGGCCTCGGCACGCCCGAGGGCTACATGGAGGCCATGATCGCCCTCCAGGTCGGCATGCGCATCGACCGAGAGACGCTGATCCGCCGGTTCGTCTCGATGCAGTACCAGCGCAACGACATCGACTTCTCCCGAGGCAACTTCCGGGTGCGCGGCGACACCATCGAGATCATCCCGATGTACGAAGAGCTGGCCATCCGCATCGAGATGTTCGGTGACGAGATCGAGGCGCTCTACGCCCTGCACCCGCTCACCGGCGACGTGGTCAAGACGATGGACGCCGTGTCGGTGTTCCCCGGTTCCCACTACGTGGCGGGCACCGACGTCATGCACCGCGCGATCGGCACCATCAAGGACGAGCTCGCCACCCGTCTCGACGAGCTCGACAAGCAGGGCAAGCTGCTCGAGTCGCAGCGTCTGCGCATGCGCACGACCTTCGACCTCGAGATGATGGAGCAGATCGGCTTCTGCAACGGCATCGAGAACTACTCCGCCCACATCGACGGTCGCTCGCCGGGCGAAGCTCCGCACTGCCTGCTCGACTACTTCCCCGACGACCTGCTCGTGGTCATCGACGAGTCGCACGTGACGGTGCCGCAGATCGGCGCGATGTACGAGGGCGACGCCTCCCGCAAGCGCACCCTCGTCGACCACGGCTTCCGGTTGCCCAGCGCCCTCGACAACAGGCCGCTCAAGTTCGAGGAGTTCCTCGACCGCGTCGGCCAGAAGGTCTACCTCTCGGCGACGCCGGGCAAGTACGAGCTCGGCATCACCGACAGCGTGGTCGAACAGATCATCCGGCCGACGGGGCTGATCGACCCCGAGATCGTGGTCAAGCCGTCCGCCGGGCAGATCGACGACCTGCTCGAAGAGATCCGCACGCGGGTCGAGATCGACGAGCGCGTCCTCGTCACGACCCTGACGAAGAAGATGGCCGAAGAGCTCACCGACTTCCTCACCGAGGCCGGCGTGCGGGTCCGGTACCTGCACTCCGACGTCGACACCCTCCGCCGCGTCGAGCTGCTCACCGAACTGCGCCAGGGCGTCTACGACGTGCTCGTGGGCATCAACCTGCTGCGAGAAGGCCTCGACCTGCCCGAGGTCTCCCTCGTGGCGATCCTCGACGCCGACAAAGAGGGGTTCCTCCGGTCGTCGACGTCGCTCATCCAGACCATCGGTCGCGCTGCCCGCAACGTCTCGGGTCAGGTCCACATGTACGCCGACGTGATGACCGACTCGATGAAGCAGGCCCTCGAAGAGACCGACCGTCGTCGCGAGAAACAGGTGGCTTACAACCTCGAGCGCGGCATCGATCCCCAGCCGCTGCGCAAGAAGATCGCCGACATCACCGAGGTGTTGGCCCGAGAGGGAGCCGACACGGCACGCCTCCTGGCCGACCGACAGGGCGGCAAGCGCGCACCGACGCCGAACCTGCGCCGCGAGGGCAAGGCCGCCAGCGCGGCGAACGGCCTCGAGGCGATCATCGCCGACCTCAACGAGCAGATGCTGCAGGCCTCCGCCGAGCTCAAGTTCGAGCTGGCCGGCCGACTGCGCGACGAGGTGGCCGACCTGAAGAAGGACCTCCGTCAGATGGAAGCAGCCGGCCATGCCCGGTGAGCGTCGCCGAGTCGTCGTGACCGGGGCGACCGCGGGTCTCGGCTACTTCGCCGCCGAACGACTCGTCACCGCCGGTCACCAGGTCGTCCTGGCCGCCCGGGACGCCGAGCGCGCCGTCCGAGCCGCCGATCTGTTGCGCGACCGGGTGCCCGGCGCCGACGTCGACACGGTGGCGCTCGACCTCGCCGATCTCGCGTCGGTCCGCTCCGGTGCGGCCACCGTCGCCGCGGGTGGTCCGATCGACGGCCTGCTCGCCAACGCGGGCGTCGTCGGCTCCCGACGGCGTCGGACGACCGTCGACGGATTCGAGCTCCAGTTCGGGACGAACCACCTCGGTCACTTCGCTCTCGTCTCCCACCTGCTGCCGGCCCTCGAATCGTCGGGACGAGCCCGCGTCGTCCACCTGGGCAGCATCAGTCACCGGTTCGTCCGTCTCGACCTGGACGACCCCATGATGGTCAGCAGCTACTCCGGGTCGGTCGCCTACGCACGGTCCAAGTTGGCGGTCATGACCTTCGGGTTCGACCTCGACCGGCGACTGCGAGCCGCCGGGTCGTCGATCTCGAGCGTCGTCGCCCATCCGGGCTTCTCGTGGGAGTCCCTGAGCGATCCCCGACCTCCCGTCGTCGAACCCCGCAGACCGCCCGCCGTCCTCACCTCGATCATGCACACGTTCTCCCAGGGCAAAGAGGTCGGAGCCGAGCCCCTGACCCAGGCCCTCGTGGGCGACGACGTGGTCGGCGGGGAATACTGGGGTCCGGCCGGGTGGTTCCAACTGACCGGCGCACCGGCTCGCGTCCCCGCCCGACGACACGCCCGCGACGGGTCGACCGCTGCCCGGCTGTGGCAGGTGTCCACCGAGCTGACGGGCGTCCAGCCCACCGTCGCGTCCACGACCACCTGAGCCGTCGGTCCCCGGCAGCATCCCGAGCGGGCCCGCCCGCCACGACGACGACCGTCGTCGACATCGACAGAATGGTAAGAGTGTCCATCTCACCCGTAGAAGGTTCCCCCACGCTGAGCGTCCGGGGCGCCCGAGTCCACAACCTCAACGACGTCGACCTCGAGATCCCGCGCGACTCGCTCGTCGTGTTCACCGGGTTGAGCGGCTCCGGCAAGTCCTCGCTGGCCTTCGACACGATCTTCGCCGAGGGGCAACGGCGGTACGTCGAGTCCCTCTCGGCGTACGCACGGCAGTTCCTGGGCCAGGTCGACCGACCCGACGTCGACTTCATCGAGGGTCTCAGCCCTGCGGTGTCCATCGACCAGAAGTCGACCAACCGCAACCCCCGGTCGACGGTCGGCACGATCACCGAGATCTACGACTACATGCGCCTGCTCTGGGCTCGCATCGGCGTCCCGCACTGTGCCGTCTGCGGCGAGAAGATCAGCAAACAGAGCGTGCAGCAGATCGCCGACCAGCTGATGACCCTCGAGACGGGCACCCGATACCAGGTGCTCAGCCCGGTGGTCTCGCAGAAGAAGGGCGAGTTCGTCGACCTCTTCTCCGAACTGGCGTCGACGGGCTACTCACGGGCCATCGTGGACGGCGAACAGGTCCAACTCAGCTCACCGCCCAAGTTGAAGAAGCAGGTCAAGCACGACATCTCCGTCGTGGTCGATCGCCTGGTCGCCTCCGACCAGGCCCTCACGCGCCTCACCGACTCGCTCGAGACCGCGCTCCGGTTGACCGACGGCCTCGTCACGATCGACTTCGTCGACACCGACGACGGCGCGGCCGGCAAGTACCGGACCTTCTCCGAGAAGCTGTCGTGCCCCAACAACCACCCGGTCCAGCTCACCGAGATCGAGCCGCGCACGTTCTCGTTCAACGCCCCGTTCGGCGCCTGCCCCGAGTGCTCCGGCCTCGGCACGAAGATGTCGGTCGACTCCGACCTCCTGCTCGGCGACCCCGAGCTCAGCCTCGCCGACGGCGTCATCCTGCCGTGGACGCAGTCGGGCAAGGGCCTCTACAACTACTTCCAGAAGCTGCTCGAGGGTCTGGCGGGCGACCTGGGCTTCAGCCTCAAGACGCCGTGGCACGAGCTGCCCGAGTCGGTCCACAAGGCCGTCCTGCAGGGCAACGACTTCGAGGTGACCGTCAAGTGGCGCAACCGGTTCGGCCGTGAGATGACCTACTCGACGGGCTTCGAGGGCGTCATGCCCTACATCGAACGCAAGTACGCCGAGGCCGAGACCGACACACAGCGCCAGCGGTACGCCGCCTACCTCCGCGAGATCCCCTGCGTGGTCTGCAAGGGCAAGCGACTCAAGCCCGAGGTCCTCGCCGTGCTCGTGGACGGTCACGACATCGCCGCGGTCTCCGAGTTGAGCCTCGCCGACGCCTTCGAGTTCATGAACGGGCTCACGCTGACCACACGCGAAGCGCGGATCGCCGCCCAGGTGCTGCGCGAGATCCGGGTCCGACTCGAGTTCCTCCTCGAGGTCGGCCTGACCTACCTGAGCCTGGCTCGAGCCGCCGGTTCCCTCTCGGGCGGCGAGGCGCAACGCATCCGCCTCGCCACCCAGATCGGTTCCGGCCTCACGGGGGTGCTCTACGTCCTCGACGAACCGAGCATCGGACTGCACCAGCGCGACAACCGCCGGTTGATCGACACCCTGGTCAAGCTGAAGAACCTCGGCAACACGTTGATCGTCGTCGAACACGACGAAGACACGATCAAGACGGCCGACTGGATCGTCGACATCGGGCCGGGCGCCGGCGTCAACGGCGGCACGGTCGTGCACTCGGGCAGCTACGAGGCCCTCGTCGCGAACACCGACTCGTACACGGGGGACTACCTCGCCGGACGCCGGTCGATCGAGACCCCGACGACCCGTCGGCCGATCGACAAGAAACGCATGATCTCCGTCGTCGGGGCGAAGGCGAACAACCTGCGAGACGTCACCGTCGACTTCCCGCTCGGCACCTTCGTGGCCGTGACCGGGGTGAGCGGCTCAGGCAAGTCGTCCCTGGTGAACGACATCCTGTACAAGGTCCTGGCGAACCAGCTGAACGGTGCACGACAGATCCCGGGCAAGCACACGCGCGTCACGGGGCTCGACGCCCTCGACAAGGTCGTGCACGTCGACCAGGCTCCGATCGGGCGCACCCCGCGCTCGAACCCGGCCACCTACACCGGCGTCTTCGACCGCATCCGCACCCTGTTCGCCGAGACGACCGACGCCAAGGCGCGCGGCTACCTCCCGGGGCGGTTCAGCTTCAACGTCAAGGGTGGGCGGTGCGAGAACTGCGCGGGCGACGGCACCATCAAGATCGAGATGAACTTCCTGCCCGACGTCTACGTCGCCTGCGAGGTCTGCGGCGGTGCACGTTACAACCGAGACACGCTGGCCGTGCGCTACAAGGGCAAGAACATCTCCGAGGTCCTCGAGATGCCGATCAGCGAGGCAGCCGAGTTCTTCGCTCCGATCTCCGCCATCTCGCGGTTCATGTCGACGCTGGTCGACGTCGGCCTGGGCTACGTCCGGCTCGGGCAGAGCGCCACCACTCTGAGCGGCGGTGAGGCCCAGCGCGTCAAGCTCGCCACCGAACTCCAGAAGCGCTCCAACGGACGCAGCGTCTACGTGCTCGACGAGCCGACCACCGGCCTCCACTTCGAGGACGTCCGCAAGCTCCTCCTCGTCCTGAACGGCCTCGTCGAGAAGGGCAACACCGTGATCACGATCGAGCACAACCTCGACGTCATCAAGTCGGCGGACTGGCTCATCGACATGGGGCCCGAAGGAGGCGCGGGGGGCGGCACCGTCATCGCCACGGGAACACCCGAGCACCTCGCCACCGTGCCCGAGAGCCACACGGGCGTCTTCCTGAAGGAGATCCTCGAGTCGGGTCACACCGTGCCCCGGGTGCAGAAGAAGAAGCCCACCACGGCACGACGTCGGGAGGCCGTCGAAGCCCGATGAGCAACACCGTCTCCTGGCGTCCCAAGGCGGGCGAGATCCCGACCGACCCCGGCGTCTACCGCTGGCGCGACGAGCGGGGCAGGGTGCTCTACGTCGGCAAGGCCAAGAACCTCCGTGCCCGACTGAGCAACTACTTCGCCCCGCTCCCGTCCCTCCACGAGCGCACCCGTCGGATGGTCCTGACCGCCCGATCGGTCGAGTGGACGGTGGTGGGCAGCGACATCGAGGCCCTCCAGCTCGAGTACACGTGGATCAAAGAGTTCGACCCGCCGTTCAACGTCAAGTTCCGCGACGACAAGACCTACCCGTTCATGGCGGTCACCCTGGCCGACGAGGCCCCCCGGGTGATGGTCACGCGCAACCCCCGGATCAAGGGCGCGAAGTACTTCGGCCCCTACCCCAAGATCTGGGCCGTGCACGACACCATCGACCTGATGATCAAGGTCTTCCCGATCCGCACGTGTTCGGACAGCAGCTACAAGAAGGCCATGCAGACGGGCAAGCCCTGTTTCCCGGGCCAGATCGGGCGCTGTGGCGGCCCGTGTTCCCACAAGGTCTCCATCGCCGAGCACCGGGCGATCGTCGACGAGTTCGTCAAGTTCATGGGCAGCTACGACAAGAAGGTGATCGCCGACCTCCAGCGGTCGATGAAGGCGGCCGCGCTCGAGCAGCGCTTCGAGGACGCGGCCTCCTACCGTGACCAGGTCCAGGCCCTCGAAGCCGTGCTCGACAAGTCCGCGGTCGTCCTGCGCGACAGCGTCGACCTCGACCTCTACGCCCTGGCCGAGGACGAGCTGGCGGCGGCGGTGCAGCTGTTCACGGTGCGCGGCGGACGCATCCGCGGTTCTCGCGGCTGGGTGGTCGACAAAGAGATCGACATCTCGACCGGGGACCTCGTCGAGCAGGTGCTGCAGGGCATCTACACGGCAGGGGCCGAGTTGCCCCGCGAGATCGTCGTGACGGCGACGCCGGACGACAACGACGCTCTCGAGAGCGTCCTGAGCGAGATCCGTGGACGCGGACGGGTCCAGATCCACACGGCGCAGCGGGGCGAGAAGGCGAACCTCATGCAGACGGCGACCCTGAACGCGCAGCAGTCGCTCATGCTCTACAAGACGCGCCGCAGCGCCGACTTCGCCACGCGGTCCACGGCCCTCGCCGACATCCAAGAGGCGCTGGGGATGAGCGACGCTCCGCTGCGCATGGAGTGCTACGACGTCTCGCACCTCTCGGGGACGAACATCGTGGCCTCGATGGTGGTCTTCGAGGACGGCCTCCCACGCAAGGACCAGTACCGACGGTTCAACATCCCGCAGTCGACGGACGACACGGAGTCCATCTACCAGACGCTCAGCCGACGCCTGTCCCGGCTCGACGACGAACTCGCCCCCGTCGAGGAGGTCGGCGAGCAACGCAAGCGCTTCGCGTACCGTCCCAACCTCCTCATCGTCGACGGTGGGCAACCCCAGGTGGCGGCGGCCCGCCGGGCCCTCGACGACGCCGGCGTGACCGACATCGCCCTCTGCGGCATCGCCAAACGACTCGAAGAGATCTGGTTGCCCGACGACGACTTCCCGGTCATCCTTCCCCGCAACAGCGACGCCCTGTTCCTCATCCAGCGCATCCGCGACGAGGCCCACCGTTTCGCCATCACGCACCAGCGCCAGCGCCGCAAGCGCGACATCTCGACGCAGCTCGCCGAGATCCCGGGCTTGGGCCCGTCACGGGTGGCCGTGCTGCTCAAGCACTTCGGTTCCGTCAAACGCCTGAAGGAGGCCGAGGCCGCCGACATCTCGGCCATCCGCGGGATCGGTCCGACGCTCGCCTCGGCCGTGGTCGAGCGCCTCCGCGGAGACGAGCAGGTCGACGTCGACGACACCGCGCCTTCAACGGGCCCCGCCTAGAATCGATGCACCGCCCGCCGACCCGGAGGACACCACCGACATGAGCGACGCCAGCGAACAGCAAGAGGTCCTGATCGTCACGGGCATGTCCGGGGCCGGTCGGTCGACGGTCGGCAACGCCCTCGAAGACCTCGACTGGTACGTCGTCGACAACCTGCCGGCTCAGATGCTCCGCCCCTTGCTCGACCTGGCCGAGCGGGCGGGGGACTCCCTCCCCAAGATCGCCGCCGTCGTCGACGTGCGCGGCGGGCGCCTGTTCAGCGAGGCCCAGGAGGCCGTCCGAACGCTCCGGGCGAGCATGCCGAGCAAGGTGCGCGTGCTCTTCCTCGACGCGACGGACGCCGCCCTCGTCCGACGCTTCGAGCAGGTGCGTCGGCCCCATCCGTTGCAGGGCGACGGGACGCTTCTCGACGGCATCCTGGCCGAGCGCGCTCGCATGGAAGAACTGCGCGAGACGAGCGACGTCATCATCGACACCTCCGAGCTCAACATCCACCAGCTCGCCACGACGATCTCGGAGAAGTTCGCCGAGTCCGACCGTGCGGGCGTGCAGGTCACGGTCCTGAGCTTCGGCTTCAAGTACGGTCTGCCCACCGACGCCGACATGGTGGGCGACGCGAGGTTCCTGCCGAACCCCTTCTGGGTGCCCGCGTTGCGATCCCAGTCCGGGCTCGACGAGCCCGTCACGAGCTACGTCATGCAGCAGGACGGCGCCCGGGAGTTCGTCGACGCCTTCGCCTCGTCGCTCGTCCCCGTGCTGGCCGGCTACCAGCGTGAGAACAAGAGACACGCTACGATCGCCATTGGCTGCACCGGGGGCAAACATCGATCGGTCACCCTCGTGGGTGAACTGGCGGCGCGTCTGCGTGGACTCCCGGGCGTGGCCGTCAGCGTGAAACACCGCGACCTCGGCCGAGAATGACCTCACGAGGTCGTTCAGCACGCCCGTGAAGCCGACCAGTGGTCGACCCGACGAAAAGGAACAACCGGAGTGGCTCAGACTGCCGACGTCAAAGAAGAACTCGCCCGCGTCGAGGTGAGCCGGACGACGATCCGAGCCGCCGAGCTGGCGACCGTCCTGCGCTTCGCCGGGGGCCTGCACCTGATCTCGGGCCGCATCGCCGTCGAGGCCGAGCTCGACTCGGCCCTCATCGCCCGTCGCGTCCGGAAGGACCTCGCCGAACTGTACGGTGCCCGCAGCGACGTCGCGATGACCGCGCCCTCCGGTTCCCGCCGCACGCCCGGCTACCTCGTCCGGGTGCACGAGGCGGGCGAGACGCTCGCTCGGCAGACGGGGCTCATGGACGCGCGACGCCGCCCGGTCCGGGGCCTGCCGAACCGCCTCACGACGGGGTCCCGAGACGACTTGGCCGCCATCTGGCGCGGTGCCTTCCTCGCCCAGGGGTCGCTGACCGACCCGGGACGCTCGGCCTCGCTCGAGGTCGTCTGCCCGGGCAACGAGACCGCCATGGCGCTCGTCGGGGCCGCGGGCCGGCTCGGCATCGGCGCCAAGGCCCGCGAGGTCCGGGGGGTCCACCGCGTCATCATCCGTGACGGCGAGGCCATCGGGACGATGCTCAAGGCGATGGGCGCCGAGAAGAGCGTCGCCGAATGGGAAGAGATGCGCCAACGCCGTGAAGTGCGCGCCACGGCGAACCGTCTGGTCAACTTCGACGACGCCAACCTGCGCCGCTCCGCCCAGGCGGCCGTCGCCGCCTGCGCCCGCGTCGACCGGGCCATGGAGATCCTCGGGGACGACATCCCCGACCACCTGAAGTACGCCGGCGAACTGCGCCTGGCCCACCGCGACGCGAGCCTGGACGAACTGGGCCATCACGCCGACCCGCCGATGACCAAGGACGCCGTGGCGGGACGCATCCGACGGCTGCTGGCGATGGCCGACAAGAAGGCGAGCGACCTGGGGCTCCCCGGCACGGACGCGAACCTGCCCTCCGACCTCGACCTCGACTGAGCGCCCGGGGTCGCCGGGATGACCCGGGACGGCGAACACCGGAGGGCTGCTGCTACTGTCGTGGATGGTGTCCGGCCCGAGGTCATCGAGAGTTCGGGAGGCGCCGCGGGCCTGGTCGCCCACCCCCTCCACGCGTCCCCACGACGCCTGATCATCAGGAGTTTCATTGACCGTCAAGATCGGCATCAACGGCTTCGGTCGCATCGGCCGCAACTACTTCCGCGCGGCACTCGCCAAGGGCACCGACATCGAGATCGTCGCCGTCAACGACCTGACCGACAACGCCGCCCTCGCGCACCTCCTCAAGTTCGACTCGATCACGGGCCGTCTCGACGCCACCGTCGAGCTCGACGGTGACTCGATCGTCGTCGACGGCAAGCCGATCAAGGTCCTCGCCGAGCGCGACCCCGCCAACCTGCCCTGGGGCGAGTTGGGCGTCGACATCGTCGTCGAGTCGACCGGTTTCTTCACCAAGGCCGAGGACGCGCGCAAGCACATCACGGCCGGGGCCAAGAAGGTCCTGATCTCGGCACCCGCCACGGGTGACGACGCCACGATCGTGCTGGGCGTGAACGAGGGCATCTACGACCCCGCCAACCACCACATCATCTCGAACGCCTCCTGCACGACGAACAGCCTCGCGCCCCTGATGAAGGTCTTCCTCGACAACTTCGGCGTCGAGCGTGGCCTGATGACGACGGTCCACGCCTACACGGCCGACCAGAACCTCCAGGACGGACCCCACAAGGACCCTCGTCGTGCGCGCGCGGCGGCCCTCAACATCGTCCCCACGTCGACGGGCGCGGCCAAGGCCATCGGCCTCGTCATCCCCGAGCTCGCCGGCAAGCTCGACGGCTACGCCCTGCGCGTGCCCGTGCCCACCGGCTCGATCACCGACGTGACCCTCGAGACCAGCACCCCGGTGACCGTCGAGCAGATCAACGCCGCCTACAAGGCAGCGGCCGAGGGCGAGCTCAAGGGCATCCTGGCCTACTCCGAGGACCCCCTGGTCTCGACCGACATCACGACCGACCCGCACTCGTCGATCTACGACTCGGGCCTGACCAAGGTCATCGGCAACCTCGTCAAGATCACCTCGTGGTACGACAACGAGTGGGGCTACTCGAACCGCCTCGTCGACCTGACGAAGTACGTGGCCGACCGCCTCTAGTCCGACCTCGGTGCCCCGGCCCCCACGGGCCGGGGCACCGTCCTCCTACCGAAACGAACCCATGAGCCTGCGTACCCTCGATTCCCTCGGTCCCCTCTCGGGCAAGCGCGTCATCGTCCGATGCGACCTCAACGTCCCCTTGAAAGACGGGGAGATCACCGACGACGGGCGCATCCGCGCCTCCCTCGAGACCCTCGACCTGCTGATCAACCAGGGCGCGAGGGTCGCCGTCATCTCGCACCTCGGTCGACCCGACGGCGAGGCGAAGCCCGAGTACAGCCTCCGTCCGGTGGCGCAGCGGCTCAGCGAGCTGCTCGGCAAGAGCGTCGCCTTCGCGCCGAGCACCGTGGGGGACGAGGCGGCCGCGGCCGTCGGAGACCTCGCGGACGGCCAGATCGTGGTCCTCGAGAACCTGCGGTACCACGCGGCCGAGACGTCGAAGGACGCCGCCGAGCGCCAGCAGTTCGCCCAGCGCCTCGCCGAACTCGGAGACGTCTTCGTCTCGGACGGTTTCGGCGTCGTGCACCGTGAGCAGGCGAGCGTCTACGAGCTCGCCTCGATCCTCCCGAGTGCCGCCGGCACGCTGATCGCCCGCGAGCTCGAGGTCCTCGACAAGCTGACCGAGAACCCCACGCGCCCGTACACCGTCGTCCTGGGCGGGTCGAAGGTGTCCGACAAGCTCGGCGTCATCGAGCACCTCCTGCCACGGGTGGACAACCTGTTGGTCGGCGGTGGCATGCTCTTCACCTTCCTCGCCGCGCAGGGCCTCCCCGTCGGCGGCAGCCTGCTCGAGAAGGACCAGCTCGACCGGGTGAGGGGCTACGTCGACGAAGCCGCGCGCCGAGGCGTCAACCTCGTGCTCCCCGTCGACGTGGTGGTCGCCTCGGCGTTCAGCGCCGACGCCGAGCACGCCGTGGTCGCCGCCGACGGCATCGAATCCTCGCCGCTGGGCTCCGAGGCCCTCGGGCTCGACATCGGCCCCGAGACGGCTGCCCGTTTCGCCGAGATCGTGCAGACCTCGTCGACGGTCTTCTGGAACGGCCCCATGGGCGTGTTCGAGTTCCCCGCCTTCGCACACGGTACGAAGACCGTCGCCGAGGCACTCACCCACGTCTCGGGTCTCGGCGTCGTGGGTGGCGGTGACTCGGCGGCCGCGGTGCGAGCCCTCGGGTTCTCCGACGACCAGTTCGGCCACATCTCCACCGGTGGTGGAGCCAGCCTCGAGTTCCTCGAGGGCAGACGACTCCCCGGACTGGAGGTCCTCGGATGGTGACCACGCGCACGCCCCTCATCGCCGGCAACTGGAAGATGAACCTCGACCACCTGCAGGCGATCGCGTTCGTCCAGAAGCTGGCCTGGTCCCTCAAGGACGCCAAGCACGACTTCGAGTCGGTGGAAGCCGCGGTGTTCCCGCCGTTCACCGACCTGCGCAGCGTCCAGACCCTGCTCGACGCCGACAAGCTCGAGCTGGCGCTCGGCGCGCAAGACCTCTCGGCGCAGGACTCCGGTGCCTACACGGGCGAGATCTCGGGTCGGTTCCTGTCCAAGCTCGACGTCCGGTACGTCCTGGTCGGTCACTCGGAGCGGCGCACGCTCCACGCCGAGGACGACGGGGTCGTCGCCACGAAGGTCGCCGCGGCGCACCGGTCAGGACTCGTACCCGTCATCTGCGTCGGCGAGACCGCCGCCGACCTCGAACAGCACGGCCCCAGCGCCGTGCCCGTGGCGCAGCTCCGGGCCGCTCTGGCCGAGGTCCCCGCGTCCGCCGAGATCGTCGTGGCGTACGAGCCCGTGTGGGCCATCGGCTCCGGTCAGGCCGCCACGGCCGAGCAGGCCGGCCAGGTCTGCTCCGCCCTGCGGACGGCTCTCGCCGACGTCGCGGGATCGGACGCCGCAGCCGCCACCCGCATCCTCTACGGCGGATCGGTCAAGTCGTCCAACATCGCGTCGTTCATGCGAGAGCCCGACGTCGACGGGGCACTGGTCGGCGGGGCCAGCCTCGACGTCGACGAGTTCGCCAGCATCGTCCGTTTCCAGGCGCACGTCGGGGTCTAGGCCGGTGGGGTGCCGCCGAGCGGCGCCCCACCGACTCGGACTCCGCGGGCGACGGCCTCTCGCGGTTATACTGTTCAGCGGTCTCACCGCATCGAAAGGTCCTACGTGGAAATTCTCCAGGTCATCCTGCAGGTGTTGCTCGGCATCACGAGCCTCCTGCTGACCCTCCTCATCCTCCTCCACCGCGGGCGCGGCGGCGGTCTGTCCGACATGTTCGGCGGTGGAGTCACGAGCAACCTCGGGGCCTCCGGTGTCGCCGAGCGCAACCTGAACCGCATCACGGTGTTCCTCGGGCTCGTCTGGATCACGTGCATCGTCGTCCTCGGGCTCATCACCAAGTTCGCGGCGGTCAGCTGATGGCCTCGGGCGGCAGCGCCATCCGTGGCTCGCGCGTCGGCGCGGGCCCCATGGGCGAGCAAGACCGTGGTTTCCACGCCGAGCGCATCACCATCTCGTACTGGGACGCCCTCGGCAACGAGGTCGTCCGCCACTTCGCGGCGAACGTTCCCGACGAAGAGATCCCCGAGACCGTCGACTCACCCTCGAGCGGCCTCCCGGCCGGTCGCGACAAGGCGAACCCGCCGACGGTCGCCAAGCTCGAGCCGTACAAGACGCACCTCGCGTACGTGAAAGAACGACGCACCGAAGAAGAGGCCGAGCAGCTCCTCGAAGAGGCTTTGCAACAACTGCGCGTCCGGCGCGGCAAGGCCTGAGACGCCGGGTGAGCCTCCCGGGCTCGACCGATCAGGATTGAACGAAGGGCCCTGCAGCGGATCGCTGCAGGGCCCTTCGTCATGCCCGACGAGCGGGCGGCCGACCGGTTATCAGTACGTCGACGCGATGAGGTTCTCGGGCACCTCGGCCGCTGCGTCCTGGTCGACGAAGAAGACCGTGCGCTTGCGCCCCTTCACCCCGGCGACGGGAACCTGGTCGGCACCGGCGCCGGCCAGGGCCAGCCCCAACGAGGAAGCCTTCTCGGCACCCGCGAGGATCATCCAGACGCGCTGCGAGTTGTTGATGACCGGGAGGCTCAACGTGAGACGCACGGGCGGCGGTTTGGGGGAGTCGTCGATGGTCAGGACCGTGGGTTCGGTCTGCCGGATCTGCGCCTTGTCGGGGAACAACGACGCGACGTGGCCGTCGGGTCCGACACCCAGCAACGTGATGTCGAAGCGCGGGGCCTCGTCGTCTGCCTGGGCGTGCTCGAGCAGGTCCGCGCGGTACGCGGCGGCAGCGGCCTCGACGTCGTCGAAGTCGCCCACCGCACCGAACCGGTGCACGTTCTCGGGCGACAGTCCGATGTGGTCGAGCAGGTCATTGCCGGCCTGGGTGTCGTTGCGGTCGGCGTCGCCCGCCGGCACCCAGCGCTCGTCGGCCCACCAGATCGACACCTTCGACCAGTCGACGCTGTCGCGTGCCGGAGACGCGTTGATGGCCGCCAGCACCAACGTGCTGACGGAACCGCCACTCACGACGACCGACGCGTAGTTCTGCTCCTCGAGCACGTCGATGATCTTGGTGATGAAGCGGGCGGCCACGGATGCGCCCAGCGATTGTTTGTCGGGGTGGACCAGCACCCGGCGTTCGTTCGTCACGGTTCTCTTCTGCTCTAGTTGCTCTGGACGGGTTCGCCGAGTTGGCCGACCCCGTGTCTCACGACGTTCCCGAACAGGTCGTCGGGGTCGAGTCTACGGAGTTCCTCGGCCAGGCAGTCGCGCAGCGACCGGCGTGGCAGGGCGAGGTCGTGGGTGGGCTGGCCGGGTTGCGTGAGGGTGGCGACGTCGTCGACGTCGCGCTCGAGCACGATGGACCCGGAGGCGCGCACGAGTCGGACGCCGTGGATGCCGCTCGAGCCGGTCGCCCTCGTCGCCAGCTCGGCGTCGACCGGCACCTGCAGTTGCAGACGCAGCCAGGCGGCGAGCAGCAGCGTCGACGGCGAGTCGGGGGAGCCGGACACTCCCACCTCGGTGACGGACTCGTACGGTGGCTGGTCGAGAACGGCGGCGAGCTGGGCACGCCACAACGTCAACCGCGTCCACGCGAAGTCGGTGTCACCCGGTGCGTAGCTGCGTGCGAGGTCGACGATCGACTGACGGGGGTTCGGCTGGCTCGCGGCGTCGGTGATGCGCCGTTGGGCGATGCGTCCCAGGGGGGACTCCGACACGACGCTCGGAGCGGTCTTGGGCCACCACGCCACGACCGGGGCGTCGGGCAGGAGCAGCCCGGTGACGAGCCCCTCCTCGTCGCTGGCGGTCTCGCCGTGGGCCCGCAGCAGGATGACCTCACTCGCACCGGCGTCACCGCCGACGCGGATCTGCGCGTCGAGCCTCCCGTCGACCTGGTCGGACTCCGACGCCGTGGACACGACGATGACCCGCATCGGGTGCTCACGCGAGGCGTCGTTGGCCGCCTCGATGGCTTCCTCCTCGTCACCGAGACTGGTGGAGATGATCAACGTGAGGACGCGTCCCAACGCGACCGCGCCTCCTTCTTCCCGGATCTTGACGAGCGTCTTCTGGACGCGGCTGATGGTGCTGTCGGGCAGGTCGACGATCACGGACGCCTCCAGGTGCGGCCGTCTCGGGCCATGAGCTCATCGGCGGAGGCGGGGCCCCAGGTGCCGGGTCGGTATTGTTCGGGCTGTCCCTGCGTGGCCCAGAACTCCTCGATGGGGTCGAGGATCTTCCACGAGAGCTCGACCTCCTCGTGACGGGGGAACAACGGCGGATCACCGAGCAGCACGTCGAGGATCAGGCGTTCGTAGGCCTCGGGGCTGGCCTCGGTGAAGGCGTGCCCGTAACCGAAGTCCATCGTGACGTCGCGGACCTGGGTCCCGATGCCCGGCACCTTCGACCCGAAGCGGAGCGTCACGCCCTCGTCGGGCTGCACGCGGATCACGAGGGCGTTCTGTCCGAGGGAGGTCTGCGTCCCAAAGATGTTCTCGGGCACCTGCTTGAACACCACGGCGATCTCGGTCACCCGCCGGCCGAGGCGCTTGCCGGCCCGCAGGTAGAACGGGACACCGGCCCACCGTCGCGTGGCGATCTCGAGCTTGATGGCCGCGAAGGTCTCGGTCTGGCTCTCGGGGTCCATGCCCTCTTCGTCGAGGAAGCCCCTGACCTTCTCGCCGCCCTGCCAGCCACCCGAGTACTGCCCCCGGGCCGTGCCCGTGGCGAGGTCGGCGGGCAGACGGACCGCCGAGAGGATCTTCTCCTTCTCGGCCCGGAGGTCGCGCGCCGCGAAGGTCACGGGCTCTTCCATGGCCGTGAGCGCGAGCAGCTGCAGGAGGTGGTTCTGGATGACGTCGCGAGCGGCGCCGATGCCGTCGTAGTACCCCGCACGACCGCCGACCCCGATGTCCTCGGCCATGGTGATCTGGACGTGGTCGACGTGGTTGGCGTTCCAGAGCGGTTCGTACATCTGGTTGGCGAACCGGAGGGTCAGCAGGTTCTGGACGGTCTCCTTGCCGAGGTAGTGGTCGATGCGGAAGACGCTGTCGGGCTCGAAGACGGTCTCGACCACGGCGTTGAGTTCGCGAGCGGTCGTGAGGTCGCTGCCGAAGGGCTTCTCGATGACGACGCGCCGCCAGGCCCCGTCCTTCTCCTCGGCGAGACCCGAGCTGCGCAGCTGCTCGGTCACCATGGGGAAGGCCTTGGGAGGGATCGAGAGGTAGAAGGCGTGGTTGCCCATCGTGCCGCGCTCACGGTCGAGCTCTTCGATGGTGTCCTTGAGGCGGGAGAAGGCCTCGGCGTCGTCGAACACGCCTTGCACGAAGCGGAAGCCCTCTTTGAGCTGCCGCCAGACGTCCTCGTCGAAGGGGGTGCGGGCGTGTTCCTTGACGGCCTGGTACACGACCTGCTCGAAGTCCTGGCCCTCGAACTCGCGGCGGGCGAAGCCGACGAGCGCGAACCCCGGCGGGAGCAGGCCACGGTTGGCGAGGTCGTACACGGCCGGCATGAGCTTCTTGCGCGAGAGGTCGCCCGTGACGCCGAAGATGATGAGGCCGCTCGGGCCCGCGATGCGGTTGAGGCGGCGGTCGGAGGGCAACCGGAGGGGGTTGGACTCCGGCGTGATCGGCACCGGTGGCATGGACTTCCGTTCTGTGGTTCGAGGTCGCCCACGACCGGCATCGCGTGCCGGGACGGGGCGTCCGGGGGCAAGGCGAAAGGGCCGGCGTCCCTGGGGACGCCGGCCCTCTCGGCTCAGCGGAGTGCGGCGGTGATGACGGGCAGCGCGGCGGCCACGTCGGTCACGGTCAGCGTGAGCACGGGGCGACCGTGCTCGGCCAGGACCTTCGCGTCGCCCGCGGCCTGCGCCTGGACCAGCTGCCCGAAGGTGAACGGGCTGTCCGGGATCTCGAGGTCGGTCTCGGGCACCTGCGTGATCTGCAGGAACACGCCGTTGGCCGGCCCGCCCTTGTGGTACTGGCCGGTCGAGTGTAGGAAGCGCGGGCCCCACCCGAAGGTGACGGGACGCTGCGTGCGCGCCGCCAGGAGGTCGCGGACCCCTTCGAGCTGCGGGTTCGCCACGCGGTCCACGTACGCCTGGATCGAGACGTAGCCGTCGTCGTCCAGGTGCGTCAGCAGGGCTGCCACGGCGGACTCGAGCGAGTCGCCCAGCTCGACGCCACCGACCTGACGGACCTCGACGCCCTCGGCCGTGAAGGCCGGTGGAGTCGGCTCGGGACGGTCGTCGAGCAGCGCGCGCGTGGCGACCTTGGCCGACTCGACGTCGGGCTGGTCGAACGGGTTGATGTCGAGCAGCCGCCCGGCGACCGCCACGGCGTACTCCCAGACCATGATCTGGCCGCCGAGCGAGCCCGAGATCTCGACCTCGCCCGGTGCGACCTCGCGGGTCTCGTCGGCGTTCGCGACGAGGCGGACGACCTGGACGTCGTGCAGGCCGGCCGAGATCTCGGGGGCGGACCCGTCGATCACGACGGGGAGCAGACCCCGGCCCTGCTTGCCCGTCGACTCGGCGATGAGCTGTTCGGCCCAGTCCGGGAACCCGACGATGTGCGTGCCGTCGGCGACGATCGCGATCTTGTCACGCAGCGGCTTCGTCCCCGCCAGGACGGCGCCGAGCACCAGCCCGGGGTTGTCGGCCCGGTCCTGGGCGAGCTCGACCGTGACGGCGTCCGCCTCGGCCAGCAGCTCGCGGATGTCGGCTCCCGCGAGGCCGGACGGCACGAGACCGAAGGCCGACAGGGCGGAGTAACGCCCGCCGATGTTGGGGTCGGCGTTGAAGACCCGGTAACCGGCCTCGCGTGCCTGGCCGTCGAGGGGAGACCCCGGGTCGGTCACGACGACGATGCGCTCGACGGGGTCGATGCCGGCGTCGGTGAACGCCTTCTCGAAGGTCTTGCGCTGGCTCGCCGTCTCGACGGTCGACCCCGACTTCGACGAGACGACCAGCACGGTGCGCTCGAGGCGGTCGGCGAGGGCCGTGCGCACCTGGCCGGGCTCGGTGGCGTCGAGCACGGTCAGCTCGACGCCGTAGGTGCGCGTGATGACCTCGGGTGCGAGCGACGACCCGCCCATGCCCGCGAGGACCACGTGGTCGACGCCCTTGGCCGCGAGCTCGTCGCGCAGGGCGTCGATCTCGTCGAGGAGCGGGGTCGAGACCACGACGGCCTCGGTCCAGCCGAGGCGCTTGGCCGACTCGTCCTCGGCCTCGGGGCCCCAGAGGCTGGGGTCCTGGGCCGTGATGCCCGACGCGACGAGGTCGTTCACCAGCTGGGGGACGACCGTCTCGATCGCCTGGGCCGCGTCGCCGCTGGCCGCGATGGTGATGGTCACTTGGCGACCTCGGCGGGCTTGGCGGCCTCGAGGGCTGCGGTCACCGTGTCGAGCAGTTCGTTCCACGAGACGATGAACTTCTCGACGCCCTCTTTCTCGAGGGTCTCGGTCACGTCGTCGTAGGACACGCCCTGTGCCGCGACCGCGTCCATGACCTCGTTGGCCGACGCGTAGGAGGCGCTGATGGTGTCGCCACGGATCTCACCGTGGTCGAAGGTCGCCTCGAGCGTCTTCTCGGGCATCGTGTTCACGACGTCCTGGGCGACCAGCTCGACGACGTACGTCGTGTCGAGGACGGCGGGGTCCTTGACGCCGGTGGAGGCCCAGAGCGGACGCTGCTTGTTGGCGCCCGCGGCGAGCAGGCCCTTGGCGCGCTCGGTGTCGAACGCCTGCTGGTACACCTCGTAGGCGAGCTGGGCGTTGGCGACGCCCGCCTTGCCCTTGAGGGCCTTGGCCTCGTCGGTGCCGACCGCGTCCAGGCGCTTGTCGATCTCGGTGTCGACGCGCGACACGAAGAAGGACGCGACCGAGTGGATCTGCGTGATGTCGATGCCGGCGGCCTTGGCCTGCTCGAGACCGGTCAGGTACGCGTTGATGACCGCGCGGTACCGCTCGAGGCTGAAGATCAGGGTCACGTTCACGCTGATGCCCTGGGCGATCACGGCGGTGATGGCCTCGAGGCCCTCGACGGTCGCCGGGATCTTGATGAGTGCGTTGGGACGCCCGACCTTCGCGGCGAGCTTGACCGCCTGGTCGATGGTGCCCTGGGCGTCGTGCGCGAGACCCGGCTCGACCTCGATCGACACGCGGCCGTCGAAGCCACCCGTCGTGTCGTAGATCTCGCGGAAGATGTCGCTGGCGCGCGTCACGTCGTCGGTGGTGATCTCGAAGACGGCGTCGGTGACGCTGACGCCGGTCTTCGCGAGCAGGGCCACCTGGTCGTCGTAGGCCTCGCCCTTGGCGAGGGCCGAGGCGAAGATCGTGGGGTTGGTGGTGACCCCGACGACGTTGCGCTCGGCGATCAGCTTCTGCAGCCCGCCGGCGTTGATGCGCTCACGCGAGAGGTCGTCGAGCCAGATGCTGACGCCCGCGGCGGAGAGCTGTGCGGTGTTCGAATCGGTCATGGTGTCTTCTCTTCTTCCTGTCGACGCTCAGAGAGCGGCGATCGAGTCCTTGGCGGCGGCGACGGCGGCTTCGGTCGTCATGCCGAACTGCTTGAACAGCGTCTTGTAGTCGGCCGACGCACCGAAGTGCTCGATCGACACGCTGCGACCGGCGTCGCCGACGATGCCGCGCCACGGCATGGCCACGCCGGCCTCGATCGAGACGCGGGCCTTGACGGCGGCCGGCAGGACCGCCTCCTTGTACTCGTCGCTCTGCTCGTCGAACCACTCGATGCTGGGTGCCGAGACGACTCGGGCGTTGATGCCCTCGCCGCGCAGGACCTCACGGGCCTCGACGGCGATCTGCACCTCGGAGCCGGTCGCGACGAAGATCACGTCGGGCGTGCCGCCCGGTGCCTCGGCCAGGACGTAGGCGCCCTTGGCGACGTTCTTCGCCGACGCGAACGTGTCGCCCTCGGCGTCGCCGGTGCCACGCTCGAAGACGGGCAGGTTCTGACGGCTGAGCGCGATGCCGGCGGGGCCGTGGTGGCGTTCGAGGATCGTCGCCCAGGCCCAGGCGGTCTCGTTGGCGTCCGCGGGGCGGACGACGTCGAGGTCGGGGATGGCCCGCAGCGAGGCGAGCTGCTCGATCGGCTGGTGGGTCGGACCGTCCTCGCCGAGGGCCACGGAGTCGTGGGTCCAGACGTAGATCGCGGGCGACTTCATCAGCGCGGCGAGGCGGACCGCCGGGCGCATGTAGTCGCTGAAGATCAGGAAGGTGCCGCCGAAGGGGCGCGTGTTGCCGTGCAGGGTGATGCCGTTGAGGATGGCGCCCATGGCGTGCTCGCGGATGCCGAAGTGCAGCACGCGACCGTAGGGGTCGCCGCTCCACTCGTCCGTCGACCACTCGGTCGGCACGAACGACTTCGAACCCGTGATGGTGGTCAGGTTGGACTCGGCCAGGTCGGCCGAACCGCCCCAGAGCTCGGGGACGACGCCGGCGAGGGCGTTGATGACCTTGCCCGAGGCCGCGCGGGTCGAGACGTCCTTGCCTGCCTCGAAGACGGGCAGGGCCTCCTCGATGCCCTCGGGGAGCTCGTTCGCGAGGATGCGGTCGAGCAGGACCTTCTTGTCGGGGTTGGCCGTCGCCCAGGCGGCGAGCTTCTCGTCCCACTCGGCGTGCTGGGCCTGGCCGCGTTCGACGGCCTTGCGCGTGTGCTCGAGAACGGCGGGGTCGACGTCGAAGGACTTCTCGGGGTCGAACCCGAGGACCGACTTGAGACCCGCGACCTCGTCGGCGCCGAGCGCCGAGCCGTGGATCTTGCCGGAGTTCTGCTTCTTGGGCGACGGCCAGCCGATGATCGTCTTGAGGATGATCAGCGAGGGCTTGTCGGTGACGCCCTTGGCCTTCTCGATGGCGTCGTTCAGCTCGGCGACGTCCTCGACGTACTCGCCGGTCTTCTTCCAGTCGACGACCTGGACGTCCCAGTCGTAGGACTCGAAGCGCTTCTGGACGTCCTCGGTGAAGGCGATGTTCGTGTCGTCCTCGATCGAGATCTGGTTCGAGTCGTAGATCGCGACGAGGTTGCCGAGCTTCTGGTGGCCGGCCAGCGAGGCGGCCTCGCTCGTGACGCCCTCCTGCATGTCGCCGTCACCGGCGATGACGTAGACGAAGTGGTCGAAGGGGCTCGTCCCGGGGGCGGCCTCGGGGTCGAACAGGCCGCGCTCGAAGCGGGCCGCGTAGGCGAAGCCGACCGAGCTGGCGAAGCCCTGGCCCAGCGGACCGGTGGTGATCTCGATGCCGTCGGTGTGGCCGTACTCGGGGTGGCCGGGGGTCTTGGAACCCCAGGTGCGCAGGGCCTCGAGGTCGTCGAGCTCGAGACCGTAGCCACCCAGGTAGAACTGGATGTACTGCGTCAGCGAGCTGTGGCCGACCGACAGGATGAACCGGTCGCGACCGATCCAGGTGCTGTCGCTCGGGTCACGACGCATGACCTTCTGGAAGAGCAGGTACGCGGCGGGCGCCAGGCTCATCGCGGTGCCGGGGTGGCCGTTGCCGACCTTCTCCACCGCGTCGGCCGCGAGGACGCGGACCGTGTCTACTGCTTTGTTGTCAATGGATTCCCATTGCAGATCTGCCACTGGAAGTTGACCCTTCTTGATGCGAACTGCGCGGGGTCGATTCGCTCCCGCGCTGACGTGCGCCTGCCGAGACGTCGTCGGCTGGGTCGCACACACGCTGGGGGCGGTGATCAGGACGGTTCGTCCGGTGATTCGGGGACCGAGAGGGCGTGCGACTGGCAAGCTCCTGCAAGTATAGGGACGAACCCCCCGTGGCCGTCCGCATCCCGCGGTGGGTTCGCCGTCAGCGTCGACGTTCATCGCCTAGACTTCCTGGGCAAACCGTTCGTCTCGTTAGAGGACTCATGACCGCAGCCGTTGACATCCGCCCCGACACGTCACCCCGGGGCTTCCGTCGCAAGGCTCGAGCGTACGTCGCCCTCACGAAACCCCGTGTGATGGAGCTCCTGCTCGTCACCACGGCCCCGACGATGTTCCTGGCCCAGGGGGGAGTCCCGAACCTCTGGCTGGTCGCCGCCACGCTGATCGGCGGCGCCTTGAGCGCCGGCTCGGCGTCGGCGTTCAACTGCTACATCGACCGTGACATCGACCGCATCATGAAGCGGACCCAGGGGCGCCCCCTCGTCACGGGTGACGTCAGCGACCGCGAGGCGCTGGTCTTCTCGTACGTGGTCGGCGTCGCCTCCATCGTCTGGCTCGCCCTGACGGTCAACCTGTTGTCGGCGGCCCTCTCACTCGGGGCCATCCTGTTCTACGTCGTGGTCTACACGCTCTGGCTCAAGCGCCGCACCCCCCAGAACATCGTCTGGGGCGGCATCGCGGGCTGCATGCCCGTGCTCATCGGGTGGGCGGCCGTCACCGGCGACCTCTCGTGGTCCGCCGTCATCCTGTTCATGGTGATCTTCCTCTGGACGCCTCCGCACTACTGGCCGCTCTCGATGAAGTACCGCGACGACTACGCCGCCGCCGACGTCCCCATGCTCGCCGTCGTGCGGGGTCGCTCCATCGTCGGCCTGCAGGTCGTCCTCTACGCCTGGGCAACCGTGGCGTGCTCCCTGATCCTCGTGCCCGTCGCCGGCATGGGGGCGCTCTACACCGTGGTCGCCCTCGCCAGCGGCGCCTGGTTCGTCTGGGAGTCCCACCGCCTCTACAGCCGTGCCATCCAGCACGTCTCCGAGGTCCGACCGATGCGGGTCTTCCACAGCTCGATCACGTACCTCACGTTGCTCTTCGTCGCCGTCGGCGTCGACCCGCTGCTGCCCTTCTGATCGATGGGCACGATCGCGTGGTCGGTCCGTCCGGCGCGCCCGGACGACCTCGACGTGTTGTCCGACCTCAAGCTCCGGGTGCTGAGGCCCGAGTTCGAGCGGCTCGGCATCTGGGACCCACCCCGTCACCGGGCGCGCTTCGTGCGCGAGTTCAGCGCTGACGAGACGCGCGTCGTCGAAGGCGACCGGCGCCTCCTGGGGTGCATCGCCCTGCACCCCGAGGCCGACACGACCTGGCTGCGGCACTTCTACCTGGCCGAGGAGGCGCGAGGTCGCGGGATCGGGACGACCCTGCTCTCCGAGGCGATCGCGTCGGTCGCCCCGGGGTCGATCACGCTCGACGTGCTGACGGGCAGCCGTGCCGTGTCGCTCTACGGACGCAGCGGCTTCGTCGAGATCGCCCGCGACCCCGTCGACACGGTCATGCGCCGCCCGTAGCCGCCCATGGGGCGGACCCGGGCCGGACGGGCCCGACGGTCAGGCTCGGACGGCCGCGGCCTCGACGATGGGCTCGACCTCGTCGGGGGCCTGGTCGTTGCGCAGGGACAGCACGACGGCGGTCGTCGCGGCCACGAGCAGTGCGGCGAGCACCATGTGCGTTCCGACCAGGAGGGGAGGCAATCCCGTGCGGGCCTGCGTGATGCCGACGGCGATCTGCACGAGCTCGACGGCCAGCAGCGCGACGGGGAAGCGGCGGGGGAGACCTGCCGCCACCGTCCAGGCGACCACGGCGACGGTCAGCGCCAGGGTGGCGTAGGCCGGCCAGCTGTGGACGTGGTCCATGATCGCGGGGTCGAGGCCGTTGCGCGGGGTGGCCGCGTCGCCCGCGTGCGGGCCGGAGCCGGTGGTGAGCACGCCCACGACGACGGTGACGCCCACGACCGCGGCGAGGACGTGCACCAGGCGCGCGTAGCCGGGCGGGGTCGCGGCGTGGTGACCGCGGGGCCCCCGGTGCACGCGCCAGAGGAGCGTCGTCGTGAGGCCGACGAGGACGATCGAGACGACGAAGTGGGCCCCGACGATGTAGGGGTTGAGCCCCGTCAGGACGGTGATGCCGCCGAGCACGGCCTGGAACGGGATGCTCAGGCCCTGCAACAGGGTGAGCCAGAAGAAGTCGCGTCGGACCTTCCGTTGGCGCAGGACGAAGAGGAAGGCGAGGATCACCACCAGGGTGAGCACGAAGGTGAGCAGACGGTTGCCGAACTCGATGGCACCGTGGATGCCCATCTCGGGCGTGCTGACGAACGAGTCCGTCGTGCAGCGGGGCCAGGTGGGGCAGCCGAGGCCCGAGCCGGTGAGCCGGACGGCGCCGCCGGTGCCGATGAGCAACACCTGGCAGACGAACGACGCCCAGGCGATGAACCGGACCCGACGGTCGACCGTCGTGGGCAACCACGACCAGGCTCGGGTCAGGACTCCGGTGGTGCCCACCTGTGCGTTGCTCACGACTTGCTGCCTTTCGTCACTTTCGGCGGTCTGCCCTGTAGAATCGACGGGTTCAGGAACACGACCCGGCAGGGTGTCGACGGAGACATCCGAAGACCACGAGATCCGCAGAAGCGGTACGCGGTCCTCACCACCAGTCTAAGCAGCGCGACCTGGCGTCTCGATTACCTCGGGCGTCGGCGAACGAGGCGGAGGCCACCGACGTGTTCGACTCGCACCGCGAGCAGCTGGGCCGCTCCACCACCCGGGGAATGCCGTTCGGCCCACCCGTGTTCGGTCCGGCAGAGAAAGAGGTAGTCATGTCAGACGTGTTGATCGATCGACCCGAGCTCGAGAGCCTGGGGCAGTACGAGTTCGGCTGGTCCGACTCCGACACCGCGGGCGCCTCGGCGCGCCGGGGGGTGTCACCCGAGGTCGTCACCGACATCTCGAACCTGAAGAGCGAACCCGAGTGGATGCTCAAGAACCGTCTCAAGGGCCTGGCGCTCTTCGAGCGCAAGCCGATGCCGACGTGGGGTGCCGACCTCTCGGGCATCGACTTCGACAACATCAAGTACTTCGTCCGGTCGACCGAGAAGCAGGCGACGACCTGGGACGAGCTGCCGGACGACATCAAGAACACGTACGAGAAGCTCGGCATCCCCGAGGCCGAGCGCAACCGTCTCGTGGCCGGCGTCGCCGCCCAGTACGAGTCCGAGGTGGTCTACCACCAGATCCGCGAGGACCTCGAGCAGCAGGGTGTCATCTTCATGGACACCGACACGGCGCTGCGCGAGCACCCCGAGATCTTCCAGGAGTACTTCGGCACGGTCATCCCGGCCGGCGACAACAAGTTCGCCGCCCTCAACACGGCCGTCTGGTCGGGCGGGTCGTTCGTCTACGTGCCCAAGGGCGTCCACGTCGAGATCCCCCTCCAGGCCTACTTCCGCATCAACACCGAGAACATGGGCCAGTTCGAGCGCACGCTGATCATCGCCGACGAGGGCAGCTACGTGCACTACATCGAGGGCTGCACGGCGCCGATCTACAAGTCGGACTCGCTCCACTCGGCCGTGGTCGAGATCATCGTGAAGAAGAACGCTCGCGTCCGCTACACGACGATCCAGAACTGGTCGAACAACGTCTACAACCTCGTCACGAAGCGGGCCATCGCCCACGAGGGCGCCACCATGGAGTGGATCGACGGCAACATCGGCTCGAAGGTGACGATGAAGTACCCGTCGATCTACCTGGTGGGCGAGCACGCCAAGGGTGAGACCCTGTCCGTCGCCTTCGCGGGCCCGGGTCAGCACCAGGACGCCGGCGCGAAGATGGTCCACATGGCGCCGTACACGACGTCGTCGATCGTCTCGAAGTCCATCGCCCGCGGCGGCGGTCGAGCGGGCTACCGCGGCGAGGTCCGCGTCGACGAGGCCGCACACCACGCGGCCAACACGGTCCGCTGCGACGCCCTGCTCGTCGACACGATCTCGCGCTCCGACACGTACCCCGCGATCGACATCCGCGTCGACGACGTCCAGCTCGGTCACGAGGCGACGGTGTCCCGGGTCAGCGAGGAGCAGCTCTTCTACCTCATGTCGCGGGGCATGGCCGAGGACGAGGCCATGGCCATGATCGTGCGTGGCTTCATCGAGCCCATCGCCCGCGAGCTCCCGATGGAGTACGCGCTCGAACTCAACAAGCTCATCGAGATGAGCATGGAAGGATCAGTCGGCTAGATGTCCGCCGCAGCACCCACCACCACACCAGAGTCCACCACCACCCCGGGCGTCCAGCACGGAGCAGGGGCCCACAGCGACGGCGGCTGGGGGCTCGTGCCCGTCCAGACGCGGTCCGAGCGGTTCACCTCGACCGACCCCGCGGCGTTCCCCGACGTCACCGGTCGCGAGGTCGACTGGAAGCTGAGCCCCGTCGCGCGCCTCCGTGCCCTCATCGACGGCGACCTCGACGGTTCGCCCTACGCCTACCTGGCTCGCGAGACCCCCGGTGCGACCGTCGAGTGGATCGACCGTGCCGACCCCCGCGTCGGCACGGCGGGCACGCCGGAGGACAAGGCGGCCGCCAACGCATGGTCGAGTGCCGAGAAGGTCCTCTCCGTCACCCTGGACGGCGACGAGCCCTCGGCGATCACGATCGGCCGGTCGAGCCTCGACCGCGAACCCCGCGCGGGTCACACGCTGATCCACGCCAAGGCGAACAGCCAGGCCGTGGTCGTGCTCCGCAACACCGGGGCGGCGCACCTCGTCGAGAACGTCGAGATCGTCGTCGACGAGGGGGCCCACCTCACCGTCGTGACCTTGCAGGAATGGGACGACGACGCCGTCCACCTCGCGAGCCACCACGCACGCATCGGGCGCGACGCCCAGCTCAAGCACTTCGTCGTCAGCCTCGGAGGCTCGGTCGTCCGGGTGAACCCGTCGGCCCACCTGGCCGAGCAAGGGGCGGACGCCGAGCTCTACGGCGTGTACTTCGCCGACGCCGGCCAGCACCTCGAGCAACAGGTGTACGTCCACCACGACGCTCCGAAGACCCGCAGCCGCGTCAACTACAAGGGCGCACTGCAGGGTGCCGGTGCCCGCACCGTGTGGATCGGCGACGTCCTGATCGCTCGCACCGCCCCCGGGACCGACAGCTACGAGCAGAACCGCAACCTCGTCCTCAGCGAGGGCACGCGAGCCGACTCGATCCCGAACCTCGAGATCGAGACCGGCGACATCGAGGGTGCCGGTCACGCCAGCGCCACCGGTCGCTTCGACGACGAGCACCTCTTCTACCTGCAGTCCCGGGGCATCTCCGAGCACGAGGCACGCCGTCTCGTGGTGCTCGGTTTCCTCGTCGAGGTCATCCAGAAGATCGGCGACGCCGACCTTCAGACCCGCCTGGTGGACGCCATCGAGGCCGAACTGGCCGCGGGCGAGGCCACGTCGACCGAGACGGGCGCCTGATGGCCACGAAGGTCTGCGGCGTCGACGACGTCAGCCCGGCCCAGGCCCTCCGGGTCGTCGTCGACGGCGTCGCGATCGCCGTCGTGAAGGACAGCGCCGGCACCATCCACGCGATCGGCGACACGTGCACGCACGGCGACATCTCGCTCTCCGAGGGCTTCGTCGAGGACGACACCCTCGAGTGCTGGGCCCACGGCTCGAAGTTCGAGCTCACCACCGGCAAGCCGCTCACGCTGCCCGCCTACGAACCCGTACCGGTCTTCTCGGTCTCCGTCATCGACGGCGAGGTGTACGTCGACACCGCCTCGACCGTCACCGGCGCCGCACAGTAAAGGAACAGAACGCATGTCCACTCTCGAGATCCGCGACCTCAAGGTCAGCATCGACACCGACCAGGGCCCGAAGCCCATCCTCAAGGGCGTCGACCTCACCATCAACGAGGGCGAGATCCACGCCGTCATGGGCCCCAACGGCTCGGGCAAGTCCACCCTCGCCTACACGATCGCCGGCCACCCGCGCTACAACGTCGACGGCGGCTCCATCCTCCTCGACGGCCGCGAGGTGCTCGAGATGAGCGTCGACGAGCGCGCCAAGGCCGGCCTCTTCCTCGCCATGCAGTACCCCGTCGAGATCCCGGGCGTCACCGTCTCGAACTTCCTGCGGACCGCCAAGACCGCCCTCGACGGTGAGGCCCCCGCCATCCGTGGCTGGATCAAGGACCTCCGCGAGTCGATGAGCGCCCTCAAGATGGACTCGGCGTTCGCCGAGCGCAACGTCAACGAGGGGTTCTCGGGTGGCGAGAAGAAGCGCCACGAGATCATGCAGCTCGAGTTGCTCAAGCCGAAGTTCGCCGTCCTCGACGAGACCGACTCGGGCCTCGACGTCGACGCGCTCAAGATCGTGTCCGAGGGTGTCAACCGTGCCAAGGCCAACACGGGCCTGGGGCTGCTGCTCATCACGCACTACACGCGCATCCTGCGCTACATCAAGCCCGACTTCGTGCACGTCTTCGTCGACGGCCACGTCGCCGACGAGGGGGGTCCCGAGCTGGCCGACCGTCTCGAGAACGAGGGTTACGACCGGTACGTGACGGCAGCCGCCGCCGAGGCCGCCGCGACCACGGCGGTCTGACCGTGGCCGTCGCGCTGAGTCCCGAGAAGTTCGACCAGACGATCGAGGCCCTGAAAGAGGTCGTCGACCCCGAACTGGGCGTCAACATCGTCGACCTCGGTCTCATCTACGACCTGGCGATGGATGAAGAACACGAGAACGCGCTCATCATCAGCATGACGTTGACGAGTGCCGGGTGCCCGCTGACCGACGTGATCGAGGGCGACACGGCCAACGCCCTCGACGGCGTGGTCGACGCGTTCCGCATCAACTGGGTGTGGATGCCGCCGTGGGGCCCCGACCGCATCACGGACGACGGCCGTGACATGATGCGGGCCATCGGATTCTCCATCTGACCCCGCCCGCCCCGACGACGAAGCCCCGCCCCTCGCGAGAGGGGCGGGGCTTCGTCGTGTCGACGGCAGTGGGCGTTAGTCGCCGATGCGCTTCAGCGCGCGCCAGGCGAGGGGCAGGGCCGCCGCCGCGATGAGCCACTTGGCGATGCCGCCCACGACGAACGGGTAGAGACCCGCCGCCAGGACGCTCGACGGGTCGTTCGGCAGGCCGAGGGAGCCGAGCACGACGGCCAGGTAGGGCAGTCCGACGGCGAAGGGGATCAGGCTCGCCAGGAAGAAGGCGACGGCGGAGCGGCCCCACTTCTTGTCCCAGTCGCGTTCGGACAGCCATCCGACGGCCGCGGCGGCGATGACGAAGCCGATGACGAAGCCGAAGCTCGGCTTGAGGACGCTGAGCGGACCACCCGAGAACTCGGCGAAGATCGGCAGACCCGCGACTCCGAGGACGAGGTAGGCGGCGAGCGAGAGCGCACCACGCCGGGCCCCGAGCGACGCCCCGACGAGCATGACGCCGAGGGTCTGACCCGTGACGGGCACCGGCCAGAGGGGGATCTGGACCTGCGCGAGGGCCGACACGACGGCCACGCCACCGAGCACGAGGGCCACGTCCGTGGCCGCGCCCCGGGCCACCAGACGGTCGGCGAGGACCGGCCGTGAGGTCGATGCGGCGGTGTTCGTCATGGGGACTCCTAGAATGGGTGGGTTGATCGGCCGAGCGGCTGGTCGGCAGCGCAGTGCTGCGACCCTCTCCACACGACGTCCCCATCCTATGGGCGGCCCTCCTCCGGGTCCCGTTGTGGACTCCTCACCAATCGATTGGACATCTGCTGTGCTCTCCGTGCACGATCTCGAGATCCGCGTCGGCGCGCGCCTCCTCATGGCCGACGTCTCGTTCCGGGTCGACCGGGGCGACAAGATCGGCCTCGTCGGCCGCAACGGCGCCGGCAAGACGACCATGACCAAGACGCTGGCGGGCGAGACCCTCCCGACCGGCGGCAAGATCGAGCGGTCGGGCGAGATCGGCTACCTCCCGCAGGACCCACGCAGCGGCAACCCCGAAGACCTCGCCCGCACGCGCATCCTCGACGCCCGGGGGCTCGGGCAGCTGCTGCTCGGCATCCAGGAGGCCACCCTCGCGATGGGCGATCCCGACGCGGACGTCGCGGCCCGGGCCATGAAACGCTACGGCGACCTCGACGACCGCTTCAACGCCCTCGGCGGGTACGCGGCCGAGGCCGAGGCCGCGTCGATCGCCAGCAACCTGAGCCTGCCCGACCGCATCCTCGACCAGCCCCTCTCGACGCTCTCGGGTGGTCAGCGTCGACGGATCGAGCTGGCGCGCATCCTGTTCTCGGCGGCCGACACGATGATCCTCGACGAGCCGACGAACCACCTCGACGCCGACTCGGTCGTGTGGCTGCGCGAGTACCTCAAGACGTACCAGGGCGGCGTCATCGTGATCAGTCACGACATCGAACTCGTCGAAGAAGTGGTGAACCGCGTCTTCTACCTCGACGCGAACCGCCAGGCCATCGACGTCTACAACATGGGCTGGCGCAACTACCAACGCCAACGTGCCGCCGACGAGGAACGCCGCAAGAAAGAGCGCTCGAACGCCGAGAAGCAGGCCTCGGCCCTGCAGAAGCAGGCTGCCCGCTTCGGGGCCAAGGCCTCCAAGGCCGCCGCGGCACACCAGATGGTGGCCCGTGCCGAGAAACTGCTGTCGGGCCTCGACGAGGTGCGCGCGGTGGACCGCGTGGCGAAGCTGCGCTTCCCGACCCCGGTCGCCTGCGGCAAGACGCCGCTCATGGCGTCGAACCTCTCGAAGAGCTACGGCTCGCTCGAGATCTTCACGGCCGTCGACCTGGCCATCGACCGGGGGTCGAAGGTCGTCATCCTCGGCCTGAACGGTGCCGGCAAGACGACGCTGCTCCGCATCCTGGCCGGCGTCGACGCTCCCGACACGGGGCAGCTCGAACCGGGCCACGGCCTCCGGGTCGGCTACTACGCGCAGGAGCACGAGACGATCGACGTCAAGCGCAGCGTGCTCGAGAACATGGTGTCGTCCTCGCCGAACATCACCGAGATGGAGGCGCGGCGCGTGTTGGGCTCGTTCCTGTTCACGGGCGACGACTCGGCCAAACCCGCCGGCGTGCTGTCGGGTGGCGAGAAGACCCGGCTCGCCCTGGCGATGATCGTCGTCTCGGGCGCCAACGTGCTGCTGCTCGACGAGCCCACGAACAACCTCGACCCGGCCAGCCGCCTCGAGATCCTCGACGCCCTCAGCAACTACGAGGGTGCCGTCGTCCTCGTCAGCCACGACGAGGGAGCGGTCGAGGCGCTGAACCCCGAGCGCGTGTTGATCATGCCCGAGGGCACCGAGGACCACTGGACGCCGGACTACTCCGACCTGATCAACCTGGCCTGATCACCCCCGCGCCGATCGGGCTGGCCCGGCCCGGTCGGAGACGGGCTCAGCGGTGGACGCCGTCGAGGATCTCGTCCTCGACGTCGTTGTCGTGGCGGGGTCGCGCCTCGCGACGGCGCTGCCGTTCGGCCTCACGCTCGACGAGTTCGTCGTCGTCGGCGTTCTGGTTGCGGTACTCCTGCCGGAAGACGTAGAACAAGAACCCGAACGCCCCCACGGCGAACATCAGCCACTGCACGAAGTACGACAGGTTGAGTCCGGTGTCGACCTCGGGCTTCGACGACGGTACCGGTGCCGTCGAGGGCGCGGGGGTCTCGCTGACGATCAGCCCGTAGGCACCGGAGTAGATCGGCTGCCCGACCCGCGACTCGACCTCGCTCAACTGGATCGTGGCGATCTGGTTCGTGCCCGGCACGCCGGTGCGGTCGCCCACGGCGGGTTCGCCCGGCTTGAGACGGGCAACGACCGTGACCTCGCCCGACGGAGGCGCGGGAACGACGTCGGGGGAGTCCTGGGCGTTCCCGGTCGGCACCCAGCCACGGTCCACGACGAACACGTCGCCCTGCGTGGTGCGGAAGGGCACGAGGACCTCGAACCCCGGCTGGCCGTTCAGGGGCCGGTTGCGCACCAGCAGCTCGTCGTCGGCGAGGTAACGGCCGGTCATCTCGACCGGCTGCCATTCTCGGGCGGGGTCGTACGAGGACAGCTCGGGCAGGGCCTGCGCCAGCGGGATCGGCTCGGCGTCGTAGGTCTGCTCGAGCTGGTGGACGACCGCGAGCTTCTCGTCGTGGCGGGTCCACTGCCAGTGGGCGAGGAACACGCAGATCACGGCGAAGACGATCGCCACCCCGAGGTAACCCAGCCAGCGTCGGGAGAGGGCGAAGCCGATGTTCGTCACCGCGCCTCCGTTCCGACCCGCTCGACCTGTTCCGACACCCCCGTCACGACGACCGGGAAGTCGCGCGCCTCGAGGAACTCGCGCAGGAAGTCCACGTGCTCGTCGCACGCGGACCACACCTTGACCCGGTCGATGCCGTGGATCTTGGGATTGCGCCAGTGCACATTATGCCGCGCCTCGGCTCGACACGAGGCGCGTGAGCACTGCACGCCGACGGGGTCGAGGCCGAGCATCAGGCGCTCTTCCGGTCGGTGCCCGCCTCGCCGGGAGCCCCACCGGGCGACGCGTCGGGCACGTCGTCACCGGCCGGGGCGGGGCCGGTCGGCCCCGTGTCGCCGTCGACCACGGTGGGACGGAAGGGAGCCTGCGGCTCGCGGTACACCTCGATGCCCCCCGGGCTCTCGACGGCGTCGCCCGCCTCGTGGCCGACGTTGGCGAACACGACGGCGACGTAGGGGATGACGATCGCACCGACGATCGGCAGCAGCGTCCACCACCCCAGGGGGAACACGAAGCACAGGGCGATGCAGACGAGCCTGATGGCCATCGCGACCAGGTACTTGACCATGCGCGAGTGGCGGTCGTCGGTGGGGGAGGGCGGGAGGGACGTGATCGTGTTCGAGGCCTTCACGGGGCACACCTCGATGTCGGGAGGAGGGCGGATGCACCACGGACGGGTGCCGGATCGGTCTCGGGGAGCAGAGGCGCCCGGGGACCGCCTCGATCCTAAGACCCGGGTCCGACAGTAGGCTGGTCGGCGGCCTGCCGATCACAGGTTCGCCGTCCCCGCCGCCGTCCCGGACGGCGACCGCCGAGATCGCACACGAGGAGACCACCATGACCACGCCCCGCACCGTCCTCGTCACGGGTGGCAACCGAGGCATCGGCTTCGCCATCGCCGAGGAGTTCGTCGCTCAGGGCCACCGCGTCGCCGTCACGGCCCGGAGCGGCCAGGGGCCGGAGGGCACGCTGACCGTGGTCGCCGACGTCACGGACGCGGCCTCGATCGACGCGGCCTTCACGACCGTCGAGGCCGAGCTCGGCCCGGTCGAGGTCGTCGTCGCGAACGCCGGCATCACCAAGGACGGCCTGCTCATGCGCATGACCGAGGACGACTTCACGTCGGTCGTCGACACGAACCTGGGCGGGGCCTTCCGCGTCGTCAAACGCGCCTCCAAGGGCATGCTCAAGGCCCGCTTCGGCCGCATCGTGCTCGTCTCGAGCGTGGTCGGCCTCTACGGTGGACCGGGCCAGGCGAACTACGCCGCGTCGAAGGCCGGCCTCGTCGGCTTCGCCCGGTCGCTCACCCGCGAGCTCGGCGGCCGGGGCATCACCGCCAACGTCGTCGCCCCCGGGTTCGTCGAGACCGACATGACGGCGGTGCTGCCCGAGGACCAGCAGGCCGAGTACAAGAAGAGCATCCCGGCCGGGCGCTACGGCACGGCCGCCGAGGTCGCGAAGGCCATCGCGTGGCTCGCCGGCGACGACGCCGGCTACGTCTCGGGTGCCGTCGTCCCCGTCGACGGCGGCCTCGGCATGGGCCACTAGGCCCGCAGGGCCCAGGAGGCGCGGGTCGCCGACGACGTCGGCCCGCGTCGACGGGGGATCAGCCCCGCAACCCGAGCAGGGGCAGCACCTGTGACAGGTCGTTCGTCCCGACGACCACGTCGGCCCGCCGGCGGACGGTCGGCTTGGCGTTGAACGCCACCGAGAGCGCGGCGACGGCCATCATCTCGAGGTCGTTGGCCCCGTCGCCGACCGCGACCGTGTGCGCGAGGTCGACCCGCGCCTCCTCGGCCCACCCCCGGAGGGAGTCCGCCTTCGCCCGTGCGTCGACCACCGGGCCCGCGACGCGCCCGGTCAGGCGGCCGTCGTGCAGCTCGAGCCGGTTCGCCCGGCGGAAGTCCAGGCCGAGGTCGTCGGCCAGGGGGTCGAGCGTCTCGTGGAACCCGCCCGACACGACGCCGACGAGGCCGCCGGCGGCGTGCACGCCGTCGACGAGGTCGCGGACGCCGAGGGTCGGGGTGAGGCGCGACCGCACGTCGTCGAAGACCGACGCGGGCAAGCCCTCGAGGGTCGCCACGCGCTCGGCGAGGCTCGTCGCGAAGTCGAGCTCACCGGCCATGGCCCTCGACGTGACGTCGGCGACCCGCTCGCGGGAGCCCGCGGCGTCGGCCAGCAACTCGATCACCTCGTCCTCGATCAGGGTGGAGTCGACGTCGAGGACGATGAGGAAACGCGGCACGCCGACAGCCTAGGGCCGCCGACGCACCGCGTCGCCCGTGTGACGCCGGGCTGCTACTGGTCGACCCGGACGCCCTTGCCGACCACCGTGATGCCCGACGGCGTCACCGTGAAGCCGCGGGCCCGGTCCGCCTCGGGGTCGACGCCGACGGACGCACCCGCCGCGATGACGACGTCCTTGTCGAGGATCGCCCGGTTGACGACGGCGTTCGGTCCGACGTGGGCCCGCTCGAAGACGACCGAGTCGACGACTCGCGAACCGCTGTCGAGGGTGCACCAGGGGCCCAGCACGCTGCGCTCGACGTGCGCGCCCGAGAGCAGCGAACCGAGCGACACGATCGAGTCGATGGTCGTGCCGAGGTTGCCGTGACCGTCGCGCACGAACTTCGCCGGCGGCGAGTTGAGCTGCTGGCTGAAGATCGGCCAGTCGGTGTTGTAGAGGTTGAAGATCGGCAGCGCCGAGATGAGGTCGCGGTGCGCGTCGTAGAACGAGTCGATGGTGCCGACGTCGCGCCAGTAGTAACGGTCGCGCTCGGTCGAACCGGGGACCTCGTTGCGGTTGAGGTCGTAGACGGCCGCGTCGCCGCGCGAGACGAAGTCGGGGACGATGTCGCCGCCCATGTCGTGGTCGGAGTCGGGCTTCTCGCCGTCCCGCAGCACGGCGTCGATGAGGACGTCGGCGTCGAACACGTAGTTGCCCATCGAGGCGAGGATCTCGTCGGGGGAGTCCGGGAGGCCCGTCGCGTCCTTGGGCTTCTCGAGGAAGCGCCCGATGCGGGTCGGGTCGTCGGAGTCGACCTCGATCACGCCGAACTGGTCGGCGAGCGAGATGGGTTGACGGATCGCGGCCACCGTGACCCCCGCGCCCGAGGCGATGTGCGCCTCGATCATCTGCGAGAAGTCCATGCGGTAGACGTGGTCGGCGCCCACGACCACGACGATGTCGGGCTTCTCGTCACGCAACAGGTTGAGGCTCTGCAGGATGGCGTCGGCGCTGCCGGCGAACCACCGCTTGCCGAGCCGCTGCTGGGCCGGGACCGAGGCGACGTACGCGCCCAGGAGGCCCTCGATGCTCCAGGTCTGCGACACGTGCCGGTCGAGGCTGTGCGACTTGTACTGGGTCAGGACGACGATCTGGCGGAGACCCGAGTTGATCAGGTTCGACAGGGCGAAGTCGATGAGACGGTAGTTGCCACCGAACGGGACTGCGGGCTTCGCGCGGTCCGCGGTCAGGGGCATCAGGCGTTTGCCCTCGCCACCAGCCAGGACGATGCCGAAGATCTTCTTTGATGCCATGGGGCCAGAATGGCACGATTCGGGCCCGCACGACTACGGTGAACGACGTGCGAGTCGATGTCATCACCAAGGAATACCCGCCCAACGTCTACGGGGGCGCGGGCGTCCACGTCGTCGAGCTGGTCAAGGCCCTCCGCCGCGGCGTCGAGGTGCAGGTGCGGGCCTTCGGCGAGGTCGACCCCGAGCCCGACACGACCGGGTACCCCGACCTGCCCCAGCTCGACCAGGCGAACGCGACCCTGCGGACGCTCGGCGTCGACGTCACGATGGCCCAGGACGTCGCCGGTGCCGACGTCGTCCACAGCCACACCTGGTACGCCAACGCGGCGGGCCAGCTCGCCCAGATGCTGCACGGCGTGCCGCACGTGCTCACGGCGCACAGCCTCGAGCCCCTCCGCCCCTGGAAGGCCGAACAGCTCGGCGGCGGGTACCGCGTCTCGAGCTGGATCGAACGACAGGCCTACGAGACGGCCGACCGCGTCATCGCGGTGAGCGACGGCATGCGCCGGGACATCTTGCGCTCGTACCCGTCGATCGACGAGTCGAAGGTCGAGGTCGTCTACAACGGCATCGACCTCGACGGCTGGCAGCGCGTCGAGGACGCCGAGCTGGTGCGGGGCCTGGGCATCGACCCCGACCGACCCTCGGTCGTCTTCGTCGGCCGGATCACCCGCCAGAAGGGCCTGCCGTACCTCTTGCGCGCGGCCAAGCTGTTGCCCGCCGACGTGCAGCTCGTGCTCTGCGCCGGTGCCCCCGACACCCCCGAGATCATGGCCGAGGTCACCGGCCTCGTCCGCGAACTGCAAGAAGAGCGCACCGGCGTGGTCTGGATCGACACCGTGCTGCCGCGCCACCAGCTCAGCGCCGTGCTGAGCCAGGCGACCACGTTCGTCTGCCCCTCGGTCTACGAGCCCCTCGGCATCGTCAACCTCGAAGCCATGGCGTGCGGCGTGCCGGTCGTGGGCTCCGACACCGGCGGCATCCCCGAGGTCGTGGCCGACGGCCTGACGGGCCGCATCGTGCCGCTCGAACAGGTGCAGGACGGCACGGGCACCCCGGTCGACCCCGAACGCTTCGTCGCCGACCTCGCGGCCACGCTGACCGAGGTCGTCTCCGACCCCGCCCTCGCCCGCCTCATGGGTCGGGCCGGCCGCATGCGCGCCGAGGAGGAGTTCTCGTGGGGGCGGATCGCCGAGCAGACCCTGCGGATCTACCAGGGTCTGCTCAACTAGGCTGAGCGGCATGCCTACCGTCCTGCAGCTCACCGATGTCTCGATCGTCCGAGGCGGCACCCCCGTCGTCGACAAGCTGACCTGGACGGTCGACTCGGACGAGCGCTGGGTCGTCCTCGGCCCGAACGGCGCAGGCAAGACGAGCCTGCTCCAGGTGGCCGCGGCTCAGAGCCACCCGTCCAGCGGGCAGGCGAGCATCCTCGGCAGCGACCTGGGCTCCGTCGACCTCTTCGAGCTGCGCACCCGCATCGGGTTCGCCTCGACCGCGATCGCCCGACGCATCCCCGCGAAGGAGAAGGTCGTCGACGTCGTGCTCACCGCCGCGTACTCGGTCACCGGGCGCTGGAACGAAGAGTACGAGGGCGTCGACGTGCGCCGCGCCCACCGCGTCCTCGAGGAGTGGCAGCTCGACCACCTGTCCGACCGCGCCTTCGGCGAACTCAGCGACGGCGAGCAGAAGCGCGTGCAGATCGCCCGGTCGGTGATGACCGACCCCGAGCTGCTGCTGCTCGACGAGCCCGCGGCCAGCCTCGACCTCGGCGCCCGCGAAGAACTGCTCCGCATGCTCTCCGGCTACGCCTCGTCCGAGGGGGCGCCGGCCATCGTCATGGTCACCCACCACGTCGAGGAGATCCCCCGGGGCTTCACGCACGCCCTGCTGCTCGACCACGGCTCGGTCGTCGCCGCCGGACCGCTCGACGAGGTCGTCACCGCCGAGACGCTCGGCGCCACGTTCGGCCTCGAGTTGCGCGTCGAGTCCGACGGTGGCCGGTACTCGGCCCGCGCGGCGGACTGACCCGCGCCTCCTACGATCCCGGCCCTCGGTCTGGTATCGTGGACAGCTGGTCCGCAGTGATGCTGCGTGTGCCTCCTGAACTCACCACCACCACTCGTTCGCTAGACCTAGGACAATCATGAAGACCGACATCCACCCCGAGTACAAGCAGATCGTCTTCCGGGACCTCGCGTCGGGCGCCACGTTCCTCACGCGCTCCACGACGACCAGCGACAAGACCATCGAGCTCGACGGTGAGACCTACCCGGTCATCGACGTCGAGATCTCGTCCGAGTCGCACCCGTTCTACACGGGCAAGCAGCGCATCCTCGACTCGGCCGGTCGCGTCGAGAAGTTCAACTCGCGCTACAAGAACTTCGGCAAGTAGGCTCCGGCCCACACGCCAGAACGGGGCGGTCCACTTCGGTGGACCGCCCCGTTCGTGCATCTGGGCCCCGGACGCACGACGAGCAGGAGCCTCAGGAGAACGGCAGCGGTCGATGCGGCCAGTCGCCGTGGGCCGTGAAGGTCGGGTCCTTGGCGCGACGCATGTACTGCTGGAAGCTCTCGGCCTGGGTCGAGCACCAGCCCACCTGGAGGTCGTGCAGCTCGGTCACCGGCACGTCGAGCCGGTCGGGGTACCGCCTGGCCATGGCCTGGGCCACCCGCCCCGCGGCGACGGCGTCGGCCCCTGCGTCGTGGGCGTCGTCGAGGGAGACGCCGTAGACCGCGGCCGCCGCCTCGAGCGTCCGCTTGCCCTTGCGGTAGGTGTCGACCGCCTTGTCGATGACGAGCGGGTCGACGACGCAACCGATGTCGCCCACCTCGCCCAGCGGCTCGACGCCGTGGCGTCGGGCCTCGCGGTCGAGCAGGGTGAGGTCGTAGGGGGCGTTGTACACGACGAGCGGCACGCCCCGCGCGAAGACGGCCCGGATGGCCGCCACGATCTCGGCGACCACCTCGGCCGCCGGGCGCCCCTCGGCGCGGGCCCGTTCGGTCGAGATGCCGTGCACGGCGCTCGCCTGCTCGGGGATCTCGACCCCCGGGTCGGCGAGCCATTCACCGTGCGCGACGGTCGCCCCCGTGGCGTCGATCAAGCCCACGTGCGCCGTGACGATGCGGGCCGTCTCGACGTCGATGCCCGTGGTCTCGAGGTCGAAGACGCCCAGGGCCTGCCACCACGAGGCCGGCGGCTCGCCCACGGCCGCGAGGTCGGGAGCGGTGCCGGTCGTCTCGGTGTCAGTCACGCCACGAGTTTAGGAGGCGCCACCGACAGCGGCCGTCCCGGCGACGGGCACGTCGCCGACGTGCAGCCAGAAGAACGCCTGCGTGCCGAGCGTGAGCGTGACCTTGCCCTCGTCGTCGAACGACGGGAACTGGGCCCCGCCGAACAGGTCGAACAAGGTGCGCCCGGCGAACTGCGGAGCGACGATGTCGACCGACGTCGGGTTGTGACCGAACGAGAAGACGCAGAGGATGTCCTCGGCCGAGTCGCCGAACTGCGTGCCGGCCCCCTCGTACGAGCGGACGAACGACAGCACCGACTCCTGGTTCGTCTCGAGCACCTCGAGGGTGCCGAGGCCGAAGGTCGGGTGGGCCTTGCGCACGTGGATGACGTTGCGGACCCAGTGCAGCAGCGACCGCGACTGGGCCAGCTGGCTCTCGACGTTCACCAGGTTGTAGTTGTAGACGAGCGACTGGACGACCGGCAGGAACAACTTGCCCGGGTCGGCCGTCGAGAAGCCGGCGTTGCGGTCGGGGGTCCACTGCATCGGCGTGCGCGACGAGTCGCGGTCGGGCAGCCAGATGTTGTCGCCCATGCCGATCTCGTCGCCGTAGTAGAGGAAGGGGCTGCCGGGCAGGGAGAACAGCAGCGCGTGCACGAGCTCGAGTTCGGCCCGCGAGTTGTCGAGCAACGGGGCGAGCCGGCGTCGGATGCCGATGTTGGACCGCATGCGCGGGTCGTAGGCGTACCAGCCGTACATGGCCTGCCGGTACTCTTCGCTGACCATCTCGAGGGTCAGCTCGTCGTGGTTGCGCAGGAAGACCGCCCAGGCCGCCCCCGGCGGGACCTCGGTGGTCTCGGAGAGGATGCGCTTCAGCTCGTCGGCGCTCTGCGCGCGCAGCGAGTAGAAGATGCGCGGCATGACCGGGAAGTCGAACGCCATGTGGCACTCGGGCTCGTCCTCGGTGCCGAAGAAGGCCGCGGTCTCGGCGGGCCACTGGTTGGCCTCGGCGATGAGCACCCGCCCGGGGAACTCCTCGTCGACCATGGCGCGCAGCCGCTTGATGAAGTCGTGGGTCGCCGGCTCGCCCTCGCCGTTGCCCTCTTCGGTCTCGAACAGGTAGGGGATCGCGTCGAGCCGGAGCCCGTCCACGCCCATCGCCAACCAGTGCCGCACGACGTCGAACACGGCCTCCTGGACGGCGGGGTTCTCGAAGTTGAGGTCGGGCTGGTGCGAGAAGAAGCGGTGGAAGAAGAATTGGCGACGCACCGGGTCGAACGTCCAGTTGCTCTCTTCGGTGTCGACGAAGATGACGCGGATGTTCGAGTACTCCTCGTCGGTGTCGCGCCACACGTAGAAGTCGCCGTACGGACCCTCGGGGTCTTCGCGGCTCTGCTGGAACCACTCGTGCTGGTCGCTCGTGTGGTTCAGCACCATGTCGATGACGATGCGCATGTTGCGCTCGTGCGACTTGGTGACCAGGTCGCGGAACTCGTCGAGGGTTCCGAACTCGGGCAGGATCGCCTTGTAGTCCTGGATGTCGTAACCGCCGTCGCGCAGGGGCGACTGGAAGAACGGCGGCAGCCAGAGCGCGTCGACCCCGAGCCACTGCAGGTAGTCGAGCCGGGTGAGCAGCCCCTGCAGGTCACCGGCCCCGTCGCCGTTGCTGTCGACGAACGACCGCACCATCACCTCGTAGAACACGGCGCGGCGGTGCCAGTTGGGGTCGAGGGTCAGTCCGGGCTGCTGGATCGGGGCAGTGAAGCTCACGCGCCCACCCTACGGGCGGACGCCGTGGGGCGCGCACTCCGATCAGCGCGTCGCTCGTAGACTCGGGCGCGTGATCGTCCGACCCCCGCGCGTGAAGTCGCCGTACCGTGCCCGCCTCGACGCCCGCCCCGTGCGCGACGACGTCGTCGAGGTCGCCGGCAGCGTGACCCGGTACTGGACCTACGACCCTCCGGAGGGGCAGGAGGCGCGGGTCACGATCGTCGCGGTCCACGGCTTCCGGGGCGACCACCACGGTCTCGAACCGGTCGTGGCACACCTCGAGCACGCGCGGGTGGTGATGCCCGACCTGCCGGGCTTCGGCGAGTCGACCCCGCTCGACGGGGAGCACAGCGTGGCGGCCTACGCACGCTGGCTCACCGCCTTCGTGGCGGCCCTCTCGCTCGGCGACGACGTCGTGGTGCTGGGGCACTCGTTCGGCTCGATCGTGACGTCGGCCGCGGTGGCCGACGGGCTCCGCGCCTCCCGGCTCGTCCTGGTCAACCCGATCGCCGCGCCGGCCCTGCAGGGGCCGCGCGGCGTGGTGACGCGCCTGGCCGTCTTCTACTACTGGGCCGGGGCCGCCCTGCCCGAGCGTGCCGGCCAGCAGGTCCTGCGGAACGCCGCCGTGACCCGGTTCACCAGCCTGGCCATGGTCAAGACGCACGACCGATCGCTGCGTCGGTGGATCCACGACCAGCACGACAGCTACTTCTCGCGGTTCTCGGACCGGCGCGTCGTGCTCGACGCCTTCCGAGCCTCGGTGTCGAGCGACGTGAGCACGTACGCGGCCCGCGTGACGGTGCCGACCCTGCTGGTCGCCGCCGACCGGGACGACATCACGGCCCTGCCCGCCCAGCACCGGCTGCGGTCGGTCTTCCCCGACGCGACGCTCGCCGTGATCGAGGGGGTCGGCCACCTGATCCACTACGAGAAGCCGCGTCAGGCCGCCGCCGCGATCCAGGCGTTCGTCCGATGAAGATCGTCGTCGACTGCCGGTACGTGCGGGTCGGGCGCCACGACGGCATCAGCCGGTTCAGCGCCGGCGTCGTCTCGGCGCTGGCCGAGCGTCACGACGTGACGATGCTCGTCAGCGACACCCGTCAGCTCGACAAGCTGCCCGACCGGCCGCACCTGCTCGTCAGCTCGCCGACCAGCGTCCGTGAGCCGCTCGTGGCCCTCCAGGTGAACCGGCTGCGGCCCGACGTGGTCTGGTCGCCGATGCAGACGATGGGCTCGCTCGGGCGCCGCTACCCGCTCGTGCTCACCCTGCACGACCTGATCTACTACACGAACCGCACGCCCCCGCCCGAGTTCGCCCTGCCGATCCGGTTGCTGTGGCGGCTGTACCACCTGGCCTGGTGGCCGCAGCGGGTGCTGCTCGACCGGGCCGACGCCGTCGTGACCGTGAGCCGCACCACGCGCGACCAGATGCGCCGCCACCGGCTGACCCGGCGACCCGTCACCGTCGTGTACAACGCCGCCGACGCGGTCGACGACGCGGCGCCTCGCACGGCACCCGAAGGGCGCGACCTCGTCTACATGGGCTCGTTCATGCCGTACAAGAACGTGGCCACGCTGGCCAGGGCACTGCCGTTGCTCGACGGCTACCGACTGCACCTGATGAGCCGGGTGTCCGAGGCCGAGCGCGCCTCCCTGGAGGCCGTCGCGCCCGCCGGCTCGCTGGTGTTCCACGACGGAGCGAGCGACGACGAGTACCGTGAGGCGCTGCTCGGCGCGACGGCCGTCGTGACGGCGTCGCGCGCAGAAGGGTTCGGCATCCCGCTCGTCGAGGGCATGGCGCTCGGCACGCCCGCGGTCGTGAGCGACATCCCGATCTTCCGCGAGATCGGAGGCACGGCGGCCCTCTACTTCGACCCGTCGTCGCCCGCGTCGGTCGCCGCGGCGGTGCGTCGCCTCGAGGGCGAGTGGGAGGCGCGCTCGGCCGCGTCGATCGAGCAGGCCGCCCGGTTCAGCTGGCGTGGTTCGGCCGACGTGCTGCTGCGCCTGCTGGCGGACGTCGCGGCGGCGGGCAGCCACCGGCGTCGGACGCGCGGACGGTAGCCGCACGGGCCGGCACCCGCCCGGTCGGCGCTCACGAGGGCGATGGCCGCCCCGGCGGTCACGCGGGGTCGGAACCCTCGCGCTCGAGGGCGTTCTGGTACTCGAAGTCGTAGGTGCCGGGGCGTTCGGACTCGACCTCGATCGGGTCGTCGAACTCGCGCAGCACGAGGGCGTCGCCCGCGAACTCGAACGAGTGGACCGACCCGTTGCGGATCGGCACGCCGAGGTGCGCGTCGGTGTCGGGCGAGACGTGGTTGACCACGGCGCGGATGACGGCGCCGTGCGTGGCGACCACCACGGAGGCGTCGGCGCCGTGCCGCGCGGCGATCGAGGCGAGCGCGGGCAGCACCCGGGCGACCAGGGCGCCACGGCTCTCGCGGCCGGGCACCGGCGTGCCGTGCGGGAACCTCGCCTCGACCTGCTCGCCGGTCAGGCCCTCGGCGTCGCCGTACCGCCGCTCGGCCACCTCGGGGACGAGCTCGGGTACGGCCAGCCCCAGGCGGTCGGCGATGATCGAGCCGGTCTCGGCGGCCCGGGACAGCGGGCTGGCGACGACGGCGTCGAAGCGACGACGGGCGAGGAGGTCACCCGCCTCACGGGCCTGCGACCGACCCAGGTCGTTCAGGGGGATGTCGGTGGAGCCCTGGATGCGGCGCGCGCGGTTCCAGTCGGTCTCGCCGTGGCGGACCAGGTACAAGAGCGTCATCGTTCCTCCGGTGGGGCGGCCCGGGAGGTCACGCGCCCAGGTGCTCGGCCAGGGCAGCCAGGGTCTCCGACGTGCCGGCGTCCAGCTTAACGGTGGCGCGCGAGTCGCCCTTGGTCGCACCACGGTTCAGCACAACCACGGGCAGCTTGCGTCGGGTCGCCTGGTCGAGGAGGCGGATGCCGCTGTTGACCACCAGGGACGACCCGGCGACGAGCAGCGCCTCGGCCCCGACCACCATCGACCGCGCCTCGGCGAACCGTTCGGTGGGCACGAACTCGCCGAAGAAGACGACGTCGGGCTTGAGCAGCCCGCCGCAGACCGTGCAGGTCGGCACGACGAAGGCGTCGATGTCGTGCACCTCGACGTCGCCGTCGGGTGCGAGGCGCACCTGGTCGGGCTCGTCGATCCAGGGGTTCTCGGCGGCGAGGCGGGCCGCGACCATGTCGCGGGCGAACGCCTGCCCGCAGGTGAGGCACACCACCCGGTCGACCGTGCCGTGCAGGTCGACGACGCGACGCGACCCGGCGCGGACGTGCAGGTTGTCGACGTTCTGGGTGATCACGCCGTTCGTCACGCCCGCGGCCTCGAGCCGGGCCAGGGCCCGGTGCCCCTCGTTGGGCCCGGCGGCGCGGAAGGACTTCCAGCCGAGGTGGCTGCCGGCCCAGTAGCGCTTGCGGTAGGCCTCGCTCGACAGGAACTGCTGGAACGTCATGGGGTTGCGCGGGGGAGCCCCGGCGCCCCGGTAGTCGGGGATGCCCGAGTCGGTGCTGACCCCGGCACCGGTGAGCACGGCCACGCGGCGCCCGCGGAGGGCCTCGACCGCCGCCTCGAGGGCATGCTCGTCGGTGGGTGCCGCGGGGGCGTTCGACACGGGTGGGGCTCCTTCGGGTGCGGTGACGCTAGCCTAAACGCGTCCCCCTCCGATTCGATTCCGCCGGCCGTCCGCCCGTCGGGGCCGTCCCCCGTGGAGCACCGTGCACGTCACCCGCATCACCGACCTCGACCACGAGGCCCTGGCCGACTACACCCGGCTCACCGACGTCGCGCTCCGGCGCGTGTCCGAGCCGGAGGGCGGGCTCTACATCGCCGAGTCGACGAAGGTCATCGAGCGGGCGCTGCGGGCCGGCCACGTGCCCCGGTCGGTGCTGATGACCGACCGCTGGCTGCCCGACGTCGAGCCGCTGGTGGCCGACCACGACGGCGAGATCTTCGTCGGCGACGCCGCGTTGCTCGAGACGCTGACCGGCTACCACCTCCACCGCGGCGCCCTCGCCGCGATGCACCGGCCCGAGCTGCCGTCGGTCGCCTCGGTGCTGCAGGGCGCCCGCCGCGTCGTGGTGCTCGAGGACGTCGTCGACCACACGAACGTCGGGGCGATCTTCCGTGCCGTCGCGGGCCTCGGGGCCGACGCCGTGCTGATCACCCCGCGCTGCGCCGACCCGCTCTACCGCCGCAGCGTGCGCGTGAGCATGGGCACGGTCCTCCAGGTGCCGTGGACGCGACTGCCCGAGTGGCCGTCCGGTGCCGGGCTGCTGCGCGAGGCGGGGTTCGAGGTCGCCGCCCTGGCGCTGAGCGACGACGCCGTGACCCTCGACGCCTACGCGGCCGCGCCTCCCGACCGCGTCGCCCTGCTGCTCGGCACCGAGGGGGACGGCCTCAGCCGGGCCGCCCTGCAGGCGGCCGACACGGTCGTCACCATCCCGATGCTGCACGGCGTGGACAGCCTCAACGTCGCGGCGGCCTCGGCGGTCGCCCTCTGGGCCCTGAGGGTGCCGACGGTCGGGGCGGCGGACTCGTGACCCGCGTCGGACCCCGGCGCCCGGGCACCGTCAGGAGGCGCGTGGGCGCGATCGCGCTGCTCGCCCTCGTCGTCGGGGTCGGCGGGTACGTCCCCCTGGCGCTGCTCAGCCCGCTGGCGCCGGCCGCGGCCGACGTGGCCGAGTACGCCGCTCCGGACGAGCAGAGCCCCGACCTGAGCTTCCCGGACTACGGTGCGACGGCGGTCGAGGCGGTCGGCTGGGACGACAGCCTGACGACGAGCGGCGACGAACGGCCCCGTCCGATCGCGAGCATCAGCAAGGTGGTCACCGCCCTCGTCGTGCTCGACGAGAAGCCGCTCGACGGGGGCGACGGACCGACCCTGACCTTCGGTGCGGCCGAGGCGGCGCTCGTCGACTCGTACCGGGCACAGAACGGCAAGGTCGCGCCGATGGCGGCCGGTCAGTCGCTCACCGAGCGTCAGGTGCTCGAGGTGATGCTGATCGAGTCGGCCAACAACTACGCCGAGGTGCTGGCCCGCTGGGCGTACGGCAGCGACCAGGCGTTCGTGGAGGCGGCGCGCGCCTGGCTGGCCGGACACGGACTCACCTCGACCACCCTCGTCGAGCCCACCGGGCTCTCGCCGCAGAACACGAGCACCTCGACCGACCTCGTGGCCCTCGGCCGCTTGGCCCTGGCCGACCCCGACGTGGCCCGCACGGTCGGCACCACGACGGCCACGGTGCCGGGCATCGGCGAGATCCGCAACAGCAACGAGCTGCTGGGCCTCGACGGCGTGGTCGGCATCAAGACCGGCACCCTCGACGAGGCGGGCGCCTGCCTGCTCTTCGCGGCGGACTACACCGTCGGCGACCGGCAGGTCACCGTGGTCGGCGCCATGCTCGGCGGGGTCGACCACGACTCGCTCGACCGTGACGTGCAGGCGCTGCTCGCCAGCGTCGCCGACCGGTTCCGGACGGTCACGCTGACCGACCGCGGGGACGTCTTCGCCGGTTACGAGCTGCCCTGGGGCAGCGGTGCCCACGCGGTCGCGGCCGAGGACGCCAGCGTGCTCGTCTGGGGCGACGAGACCGTCGTGGCCTCGGTCGAGACCGACGAGGTGGGCGCGGCCCCGGCGGGCACCCGGGTCGGTCAGGTGACCTTCACGGTCGACGACGAGCGACACGTCGTCCCGCTCGAACTCGACGCGACCATCGCCGAGCCGGGGGCCTGGTGGCGGCTGACGCACCCCGACGAGGTGTTCTGAGGACTGCCTCGGGGGGCCTCGGGTGGCTCAGGGCGCGTCGCGGTGGGGCACCGAGACGGCATCGGGCCGCTTGGCCCGGACGAGGTCGCCCGACGACTGGTGCCGGATGCGGCGGACCACCCACGGCACCAGGTACTCGCGGGCCCACCCCATGTCGTCGGCCCGGGCCCGACGCCAGGGGCGCTGCTCGAGGGGCTCGGGTTCGTAGGGCTCGAGGTCGTTCTCGACGGCCAGCGCCTGCAGCACCATGCGGGCGATCGTGTGGTGGCCGAGCGGGCTGAAGTGCAACCGGTCGGGCGCCCACATGCGCGGGTCGACGAGCTGCCGCAGGGCCCACATGTCGGCCACGACGGCGTCGTGACGCAGGGCGATGGCGTGGACGTGCTCGTTGTAGACGGCGACCTTGCCCCGCAGGCGGCCGAGCACGGGCGTCAGGCCGATGTCGGGCCCGGTGAAGACCACCACGGTCGCGCCGTCCGAGCGGAGGCGCTCGACGAGGCCCTCGAAGCCCGCGGCGACCTCGTCCGGGTCGGTTCCGGGCCGGATGATGTCGTTGCCGCCGGCCGAGACCGTGACGAGGTCGGGCCGCAGGGCGAGCGCGGCCTCGGACTGCTCGTCGATGATCTGCTGCAGCAGGCGGCCGCGGACGGCGAGGTTGGCGTAGGCGAAGTCGTCGGTCGACGAACCGAGCACCTCGGCGACGCGGTCGGCCCAGCCCCGGTGGCCCCCGGGCGAGCGCTCCTCCGGATCGCCGATGCCCTCGGTGAACGAGTCGCCGATGGCGACGTAACGGGACCACGGGTGTTGCTGACTCATGCGACCAAACTACTCTCGACGCGTGCCCGCACCGAAGCCCGCCCCCGCGTCCGAGCCGAGCCGCGCCTCCTGGTCGCCGGTCGACCTGCTGCCCGACGACCTGCTCGAGCGGTTCCGCGACCGGGCGGCGGGCCACGACCGCGAGAACACGTTCCCGCACGCCGATCTCGCCGAGTTGCGCGAGCGCGGTTACCTGCGGGCCTTCGTCCCGCGCGACCGCGGAGGCGCGGGTCTCGGACTCGAGCAGGTCGCGTCCCTGCAGTCCCGGCTCGCGACCGCGGCCCCGGCGACCGCCCTCGCGGTCAACATGCACCTGGTCTGGACCGGCTGCGCGGCCGTGCTGCACGCGCGCGGCGACGACTCCCTCGACCTGGTGCTCGAGGACGCCGCCCACGACGAGGTGTTCGCCTTCGGGGTCAGCGAGCCCGGCAACGACCTCGTGCTGTTCGACTCGGTGACCTCCGCCGTGCCCACGGGTGACGGCGGGTACCGGTTCACGGGCACCAAGACGTCCACGTCCCTCTCGCCGGCCTGGACGCGCCTCGGCGTGTTCGGCCGCGACGACTCCGACCCCGCCGCGCCGGCGCTCGTCCACGGCTTCGTCCACCGCGACCAGCCCGGGCACGACTCGCTCGGCGACTGGGACACGATCGGCATGCGGGCCACCCAGAGCCACACCACTCGGTTGAGCGGCGTCGAGGTGCCCGCCGGGCGCATCGTCCGCCGCCTGCCCGTCGGACCGAGCGCCGACCCCCTCGTGTTCGCCGTCTTCGCGGTGTTCGAGACGACGATCGCCGCCGTGTACCGGGGGATCGCGCGCCGGGCGCTCGACCTCGCGGTCGAATCGGCACGGACCACGACCTCACGACGCGCCGGGGGAGCCGCCCGGGCGCTCGACCCGGTCGTCCGGTGGCGCGTCGCCGACGCGGGACTGGCCGTCGACGGACTCGAGCCCCAGGTCGACCGCATCGCCCGCGACGTCGACGACCTGGTCGACCACGGCGGCGACTGGCCGCGGCTCGTGGTCGGGTTGAAGACCCGCGCCACCGAGACGGCCAGGGCCGTCGTCGAGCAGGCCGTGACCGTGGCCGGGGGCGGGTCGTACCGGTCGTCGTCCGAGCTCGGCCGCCTGCAACGGGACGTCCTCGCCGGTCGGTTCCACCCGTCGAGCACCGACTCGGCGCACGCGACGATCGCGACCGCGCTCCTGGGCCCGGCGTCCTGAGGTCCGGCAGGGGCGGGGCGACGCGGTCGACACCGGACGGCGGGCCCGTCCGACGCCGACGTCTGCACCGATGTCGGCGGCCCGTGTGAGGATGCTCCGGTGAGCAAACAAGACGGCAGCGGGCGACTCGTCACGACGGTGCCGACCGACGACGCGACCGCGCCGATCTTCCACGTCGACATGGACGCCTTCTTCGCCTCCGTCGAACTGCTCGACCACCCCGAGCTGCGCGGACGCCCCGTGGTCATCGGGCACCGTTCCGACCGGTCCGTCGTCACGGCCGCGACGTACGAGGCCCGGAAGTACGGCGTCAACTCGGCCATGCCGATGGCGATCGCCCTGAGGCGCTGCCCGCAGGCCGTCGTGCTCGAACCGCACTTCGAGAAGTACCAGCACTGGTCCTCGCGCGTCATGTCGATGTTCGACGACGTCACGCCCCTGGTCGAACGCCTCGGCATCGACGAGGCGTTCCTCGACGTCAGCGGCTCGATCCGCCTGATGGGGTCGCCGTACGAGATCGCCACCGCCCTGCGGCGTCGGGTGCACGCCGAGACCGGCCTGCACTGCAGCATCGGCGCGGCGTCGACCAAGTTCGTCGCCAAGCTGGCGTCGAGCGTCGCGAAGCCCGACGGGCTGTTGCTCGTCCCGCACCGCCACACGCTCGCGTTCTTGCACCCCCGACCCATCAGCGCCCTCTGGGGCGTGGGCGGCAAGACCGAGCAGGTCCTGCTCGACCGGGGCCTGCGGACGGTCGGCGACGTCGCCTCGGCGCCGCTCGACATGCTCGTCCACGCCGTCGGTCCGGCGGCCGGGGCCAAGCTCCACGACCTGGCCTGGGGTCGCGACCCCCGCAGCGTGCACACCGACTCGGTCGAGAAGAGCGTCGGCAACGAGAACACCTTCGCCAGCGACGTCGTCGACCCCGACGTGGTCCGGCGCGAACTGCTGCGGCTGAGCGACAAGGTCGCCGTGCGACTGCGCGCCGCCGGCGTCAGCGGTCGCACGGTCGTGCTCAAGCTGCGCACCACCGACTTCGTCACCATCACGCGGTCCCGCACGCTGGCCGACCCCACCGACCTCGGTCGCCGCATCTACGACGAGGTGCGATCGCTCTACGAGGCCACGGGCAAGCAGCACGAGCGCATCAGGCTCGTCGGCGTCCGGGTCGAGCAGCTCAGCGAGGGAGCCGGCGGCGACTCGCTCGGACTCTGGGACGACGACGCCGACTGGCGCGAGGCCGAGTCGACCATGGACGCCCTCCGTGCGCGGTTCGGCTCGTCGATGCTGACGCCCGCCTCACTGCTCGGTGCCTCTCGTCGTCGACCCGGGGCCGCCGCGGGCAGCCCCGCCGAGGCGTCCGGCGACGGCGCCGGTCGAGGGTAAACTCGGTTCGAGTGAGCACCGCCAACGCATCCGACCCCACCGGGGGTGACCAGCACCTCGAGGGCGTCTCGACCGACCCGCTCGACGTGGGCGTCTCCGCCGGCAACTCGGCCGCCGAGCACCTCTCGCCCGCGTTCCCCGAGCGTGCCGCCTGGGGCACCGCGAGCAAACTGCGGGCCTGGCAGGCCGAGGCCCTCGAGCTGTACTTCTCGACCTCGCCGAAGGACTTCCTCGCGGCGGCCACCCCCGGCGCCGGCAAGACCACCTTCGCCCTGCGTCTCGCCACCGAGCTGCTGTCGCGGGGCGAGATCGACCGGGTCGTCGTCGTCGCGCCCACCGAACACCTCAAACGTCAGTGGGCGGACGCCGCCGATCGCGTCAACCTGCGACTCGACCCGATGTTCAAGAACGCCGACGGCACCTTCGGTCGGCACTACCACGGCATCGCGGTCACGTACGCCCAGGTCGGCATGAAGCCCGAGGTGCACAAGGCCATCACGACGGCCGGACGCACGCTGGTCATCCTCGACGAGGTCCACCACGGTGGCGACGCCCTCAGCTGGGGCGACGGCATCCGTGAGGCCTACACCGGCGCCACGCGACGACTGTCGCTGACGGGCACGCCCTTCCGGTCCGACACCGCGCCCATCCCGTTCGTCCAGTACGCCCCCGACGAGCACGGCATCCGCACCTCGCGGGCGGACTACGCCTACGGCTACGGCCGGGCCCTGGCCGACGGGGTCGTGCGGCCGGTGCTGTTCATGGCGTACGCCGGGCAGATGCGCTGGCGGACCCGGATGGGCGACGAGATGAGTGCGTCCCTCGGCGAGGCGGTCACGAAAGACATCACGGCGCAGGCCTGGCGGACCGCCCTCGCCCCCCAGGGCGACTGGATACCCGCCGTCCTGTCGGCGGCCGACAAGCGCCTCACCGAGGTGCGGCGGGGCGTCCCCGACGCCGGCGGCCTCGTCATCGCCACCGACCACACCGCCGCACGCCAGTACGCGGCCGTCCTCCAGAAGATCACGGGCGAGCGACCGACCGTCGTCCTCAGCGACGAGAAGGCGGCGTCCGACCGCATCCAGGCGTTCTCCGACGGCGACAGCCGGTGGATGGTCGCGGTGCGCATGGTGTCCGAAGGGGTCGACGTGCCACGCCTGGCCGTCGGCGTGTACGCCACGTCCGCGTCGACGCCGCTCTTCTTCGCCCAAGTCGTGGGGCGGTTCGTCCGGGCCCGCCGTCGTGGTGAGACGGCCTCGATCTTCCTGCCGAGCGTGCCCTCGTTGATGGCGTTGGCCAACCAGCTCGAGTTGCAGCGCGACCACGCCCTCGACCGGCCCACCGACGCCGACGACGGTCTCTTCGCCCCCGAAGAGGACATGATGGCCGCCGCCAACCGCGAGGAGAAGGCCTCGAGCCTCCTCGAGCAGCAGCCCTTCGAGGCGCTCGACTCCCAGGCGTCGTTCGACCGGGTGCTCTACGACGGCGGCGAGTTCGGCACCGGCGGTGAGATCGGCAGCCTCGAAGAACTCGACTTCATCGGCATCCCGGGGCTGCTCGAGCCCGACCAGGTCCGCGACCTGCTGCGCCAACGCCAGGCCACGCAGGCTCGCCGCGCCCCGAAGACGGGCCTGCCCACGACCGCGCCCCGCGACGAGACCCGCCCGCTGTACCAGACGATCAAGGAGCAGCGTCAAGAGCTCAGCCGCCTGGTCTCGATCTGGTCACGCCACTCGAACGAGCCGCACGGACTCATCCACGCCGAGCTGCGACGCGTGAGCGGTGGCCCGTCGGTCGCGCAGGCCAGCACCGAGCAGATCCAGAAGCGCATCGACGTCTTGCGGGGACGTCTCGGCCAGCGCGCCTGACGCGCGTACGATCGACCGATGCTCGATGAGACCACCCCCGACCGGTGGACCGTGCGCACCGACGCCGAGGGTGCACCCGAGGCCGTGATCGAACGGTTCGGCGGCGGTTATCGTCTGAGCCGCTGGTCTCCGACGGACGCCGAACCGGCCCGACTCGGCGTCTACACGTCCGTCGACCTCGCCGAGACCGCCTGGTGGCGGCTGGTCGACCGCGAACGCGGTCAGGGCAGGCGCACGATGTCGGCCAGGCGGACGGGGCTCGAGGACGCCTGACGTCGGTCGTCGGGCCGGGACCGGCCCGAGGTCGGATCGAGCACCGTGACGCCGGCGTCGCCGCACAGCAGCACGGGCCGGACCTCGAAGGCGTGGTGCCGCCCGAGGCCGGCCAGGGCGTCACCCCAGTGGTGGTCGGACGGCGACGAGACCCCGGGCCCCGGCCGTTCGAGGACGAACGCGACCGAGGCCGCCCCGAACTCGGCGGCCACCGCGTCGAGGGCGTCGCCGTAGTGCTCGAGGGCCGCGGGGTCGGGTGCGTCGGGCACGCCCTCGAGCGGCACCATGAGCGGCAGCGCCACGTCGTCCGCGTCGAAGAACAGCGTCCAGAGCTGCCGACGGACCGCCGTGGGGACGATGGCCGCGACGTGCCGGACCAGGTCGTCGACGTCGTGCACGGGTCGGTGGGGATCGCCGGCCGCTGGTTCGTCGACGCCGTCGGACGACCCCGGTGGGTCGGCTGGTTCGTGGAGGAGGGGGACGTCGAGGACGGGAGCGGATGTCATGGCTCGAGCCTCGCGGACCGGTGCCCTCGCGACCGGGTTGTCCCCAGGGCGATTGCCCGGCCCCCGCGTGGGTGGGGGCTGGGGAGGACGGGTCAGCCCTGGAGGCGCACCGACTCGGCGGCGGGAGCCTGCTCGGCACCCTGCCCGCCGGCACCGGACAGCGCCCGGAGGGCCCGGCGGAGGACCGTGCTCGAGGTGCTCATGGTGTACGGGAAGTACACGACCTCGACGCCGACGGCGCCGAACTCCCGCTCGAGACGCAGGCCCTTCTCGGTGCCACGCCAGTCGTCTCCCTTGAAGAAGACGTCGAACCGCAGCTCGCGCCAGACGTCCATCTTGTCGGGGACCATCTCGGCGTGCACGTCGTCGACGACGTCGATGTGCCGGACGATCTCGAGTCGTTCGGCCAGGGGCACGACGGGCGAGATGCCCTTCGTCACCTGGAGCATCTCGTCGGACACCACGCCCGCGATGAGGTGGTCGCACTGCGCGGACGCGTGCCTCAGCAGGTTCAGGTGCCCGATGTGGAACAGGTCGAAGGCGCCGGCGGCGTAACCGACGCGACCCGCGCCTCCTCGGGCGGTCGACGCCTCGGCGGGCTCGGTGCCGGGGGCGGGGGAGGTGGTGACGTCCACGGGGGTGGTCCTCTCGTCGGGGTGGGGTGTGACCGGTGTCACGATCGGGTGCCGGGCCGGCGGCGCGGCCGCGGCAGGTCGGGGAACGGCCGGCCGGAGGCGGGCGCCGCGGCGTGGTCGACCAGGTCGGCGATGCTGAACGACGGCGGGGTCTGCTCGGGTTCGGCCCGGACGTCGCCGTCCCGCCAGGTGGCCCGCACGAGGACGCGGCGCCACGGCGGGACGCCCGTCATCACCACGCCCACGGGCTCGACGTCGAGGCTGAGCAGCTCGGCGCTGAGGCTCCGCAGCGACTCCACGGTGGTGACCCCCGAGCGCACCACGAGCAGGACGCCGTCGGCCTCGGCCGTGACGCTGCGCAACGCGAGCGGGTGGGAGTCGCTCGAGGCCTGGACGACGGCGACGTCGTAGTCCTCGCGGAGTGCCGCGAAGAAGGCGTGGGTCCCCGTGCGGACGTGGTGCCGCGACGAGGCCACGACGCCGTCCGGCACCGGGACGCGGTCGTATCCGTGTCGGTCGCCCTCGACCTCCTCGGGGACGGCGCCGACGGGGACCGTGGAGGGACGCGCGAGGGTCCGGGCGTCGAAGTCGGACTGGACGAGGGCGCAGGTGGCGCCGAGCTCGACGACGGCGCGGGCGAGGCCGCCGTCGACGCCCACCGCCTCGCGCACCGAGTCGGTCCGCGCCAGCAGCAACGTCGAGGGCGACGACCCGCCGCACAGGGCGCGCGTGTTCTGCACGACCTCGCGGAGGGCCGTCCGGGTGCGCGCGGACGAGGCGCCCGTGCCGGAGTCGTCGTCGTGTCGGAGCGTCCCGGGCAGTTGCCCGACGACCGGCAGACCGGTGAGGCGACGGACGTCGTCGACGGTGTCGACGGTCGGCCGGGCCCTGGCCAGGACGAGGGCCGCGGTCAGGCCGACGGCGAGACCCGCGAGGAGTCCGGAGGCGACGGTGAGGACGAGACCCGGCTCGTCCGGCGTGGTGGGGACGCTCGCGGGCGACGAGAGGTCGAGGGCGACGGTCTGGCCGCCGGCCCCTGCCCGGGACTCGAGGCGGTCCACGACCGAGGAGAGGCTCTCGGCCACGTCGTCGGCCAGCGTCGACGCCTGCTCGGGGGTCGGTGCCGTCACGTGGACGCGGAGGACCGCCGTGCCGCCGGGGTTCACCACCGAGACCCGGTCGGCGAGGTCGTCGACCGGGACGTCCAGGTCGGTGGCCACCGGCGCGAGCACGTCCGGGCTGGTCCCGAGCTCCGCGTACGACGACACCCGCTGCTGGGCGAACTGGCTCCGGGCTGCGAGGCCGGAGCCGGGGGACTCCACGCGCACGAGCAGGGTCGCGTCGGCGCTCCAGCCGGTCGGAGCCAGCTGGGCCGCTCCGAGCCCGGCCGCCGTGCCGAGGAGGGCCGCGACGCCGACGAGGGCGACGTGGCGGGAGACCGCCCGGCCGATGCCGCCGACGACGGCGCGCGGTCCGGAGCCGGAGGTCACGGCCTCGTCCCGGCCGGTGAGGGCGTCACGGCCCGCAGTTCACGGAACCACTTGGGGAGCGCCAGGACGAGGTACGCGGCGTTGGCGACGAGCAGGGCGACGTAGACCACGGTGAAGGCGGGGGGCCACGCCAGCAGCACGAACGCCAGGCACATCAGGCCGTAGTCGGTCGGCACCACGGCGAGGGAGTACAGCAGCCCGGTGCGACGGCCGACGGGCGCCGCGACGCCCGTCTTGGCCGCCTCGGCACGACGCAGCTGGTCGGTGAGCACGATCGCGAAGAACGCCACCGTCGCGACGACCTGGTAGACGAGCGGGACGGCGAGCAGCGCCTCCCTGCCCTCCGGTTCGCGCAGCCACGAGGCGAACACCGCGAGGTGCAGCACCGCGATCTTGGTCGCGTCGATGACGTGGTCGAGCCACTCACCGGCGGGGCTGCCGCCACCACGGAGCCGGGCGAGCTGGCCGTCCGCGGAGTCGAGCGCGTAGCCCACGACCAGCAGCAGGACGACGGCGAGGGCCGTGCCGACGCCCGACGGGGCGAGGGCGAGCACCGCGATGCCGGCGAACGTGCACGCGGCGCTCAGGGCGGTGACCTGGTTCGGCGTCGCGCCCAGGGTGTAGGCGGCCGCGGCGGCCCAGCGCCCGAGCCGTCGGTTGACGAAGCGGGAGTACGCGGGGGCGCCCGTCGACGGCTTCTGTGCCGAGACCAGTGCGGCCAGAGCAGGACGGAAGGCCCGGGGGACGGTGCCCCGGGCAGGCGTGCCGAGGGGCGACTCGGCGGTCGAGGACCGGCCGCTCACGAGGCCACCGCCAGCGAGTCGACGTCGGCCGTGTGCAGCTCACGGGTGACGACCGCGCCGATGCGACGACGCATGCGCTCCGGCGTGAACCGCTGGACGTAGGCCTCGCGGGCGTGACGGCCCGCCTCGGCGAGGGTCTCGACGTCCATCGACGCGAGGATGGCGCTCAGGCCGTCGACGTCGCGGCGGTCGAAGAGCCACCCGGTGCGTCCCTCGTCGACGACCTCCTCCGGTCCGCCCGACCGGCTCGCGATCACGGGTCGGCCCTGGCTGAACGCCTCGAGCGTCACCAGCCCGAAGCCCTCGAGGGTGTCGGTCGGCAGGATGACCGCGTCTGCGTCGCGGAGGTACGGCGACGCGTCGGCCACCTCGCCCACCACGGTCACGGTCTCGGGTCGTGAGACGATCGCGGCCACGAGCCCGGGCACGTCGACCGCGGACCCGACCGCCGGTGGGCCGCCGAGCACGACGAGCTGACCGGGGCAGCCTGCGGCGTTCCAGGCGGTCAGCAGGGTCCCGTGACCCTTGTGGCCGTTCCACCGGCTGGCGACGACGTAGTGCGGCGCACGGTCCGCGACCCGCTCGGTGGCGTCCACGGACCGGTCGGACACGCCGTTGTGCACGACGACGGAACGGGGGTCGTCCGCCAGGCCGGAGGAGTCGAGCACCGACCGCGAGACGGCCACGAGGGAGGTGCAGGCCCGGGCGAGCGGGCGGAGTCCACGTCGGTCGCCGTCGCTCCAGGGTTCCTGGAGGTGGCCGACCACGCGACGGACGCCCATGACGCGGGCCACGGGGGCGACGACGAGGCAGGCGCTCGTGGCGCAGTAGACCAGGTCGAAGTGCCGACCCGACAGGCGGAACGCCGTGCGCACCGCGTCGCGGGCCAGACGCACGAGCCCCAGCGGTCCGAGGCGGGTGCGGCGCAGGATCGGCAGGGGGGTCCGTTCGACGCGGGCCCCGAGCTCACGCAGCCTCGGGCCCAACGGGCCCGCGGCCACGTCGGAGGGGAGCCACACGGTCACGTCGAGATCGTCGCGGGCGGCGAGCTCGCCGACCACCTCGACGACGATCCGGTCCGAGCCGTACATCTCGTCCGACGAGTGCACGAGCAGGACCTTGCTGCGGCGCGAGCCCCTCCGCCGGCGCGGCAGCTCGGGCAGGTCGGTGCCCGGGCGGGCGGTCCCGTCCGTGGTCTCGGCGGTGGAGGACGTCGCGGGCGACGCCTCGCGGTCCTGGTAGTGCCTGATGTCGATCGACATGCTCTCTCCCCTGTCGTCGTGAGCGTGTTCCGAGCCGGTGGACGGCCCGCGGTGGTGCCGGTTGCGGTCTGTGCGGGGGGTCAATACGCCCCGCGGTGTTCGAAGAGCACCCTGACGGTGCGCCACATGATGACGAAGTCGACGGTCAGCGACCAGTTCTCGACGTAGTACAGGTCGAGCCGGACGCTCTCCTCCCAGCTGAGGTCGCTGCGCCCGTTGACCTGCCACATGCCCGTGAGTCCTGGCTTGATGTAGAGGCGACGGTGCACGTGGTCCTCGTAGCCCTCGACCTCGCGCGGCAACGGCGGGCGGGGTCCGACGACGCTCATGTCGCCGCGGAGGATGTTCAGCAGCTGCGGGAGCTCGTCGAGCGACCACCGGCGGAGGACCGCACCCACGCGGGTGACCCGGGGGTCCGACTTCATCTTGAAGAGCAGGCCGGCACCCTCGTCCGCCTGGGCCAAGTCGGAGAGCCGGCTCTCGGCGTCCACGACCATCGAGCGGAACTTCAGCATCTCGAAGGTCCGCCCGTCACGGCCCACCCGGCGCTGACGGAACAGCACCGGACCCGGGCCGTCGAGGCGCACCGCGAGGGCGACCAGGGCGAAGACCGGCCAGAGGACCACCAGCGCGGCGGAAGCCAGCACCAGGTCGGACAGGCGTTTGAGGGCATGACGCGGCCCGTCGAACTGCGGCAGTTCGACGTGCATCAGCGGGAGGCCCTCGACGGGTCGGTAGTGGATGCGGGGCCCGGCCACGTTCGTCAGCCGGGACGCGATGACGAGTTCGGTGGCTCGTCCTTCGAGGGACCAGCCGAGGTCGCGGAGGTACTCCCGCCCCCGACCCGGTTCACCGGCGACGATGACGCTCTCGGCACCCAACCGCCAGACCGCACGGGGCACTCCGTCGAGGTCGGCCACCACGGGGACGACGCGACCGCCGACGACGATGCCGCGCGGGTCGGAGTCGGGCACCGCGGCGCCGACGACGTCGTACACCGCACCGCTGGTCTTGTCGATCCGTCGCACGACGTCGGCGATGTCGTCACGCGACCCGACCACGACCGCGCGGGACAGGTAGTGGCCCTTCGCGCGCTGACGCTCGAGCCAGCGTCGCATGGTCCAGCGGCCGGTCACCAGGCCGGCGCCACCGACCGGGAGGGCCACCAGGAAGTAGCCCTCGCCGCCGATGTGTCCGACCGAGGCGAAACCGATGGCCACGACCGCGAAGGCCCAGACGCTCGCGGTGAGCAGTCGCTTGTACTCGACGACGCCGCTGCCCACGACCGCGAGGTCGCGGGTCCGGTGCAGGGCGAGGCAGGCCGTCCAGACGAGCCCGACCACGACGGGGAGCCACGGCGAACCGACCGACTCGGCGAGGGTGGTGGCGTCCGTGCCCCGTCCGGCCGCGATGGCCCGGGCCGCGTCGACCGCGACGGCACCGACGATGCTCGCGGCGAGGACGACCGTGTCGACCAGGCGCAGGCGGCGACGGTAGCGGCGCGCCCAGGCCGCACCGGACTCGGCGTCGACGGCCGGTCGGGTGGGCGGGGTGGTCACGCTCATGACGTGGGCGTCGTCGGCCGTGGGCAGGTC
>NZ_JBYMEH010000002.1:0-85295 GCF_057787905.1 Frigoribacterium sp. CF331
TATTTACGGCGCTCCGCGTTGCCGATGCTGGAACAGCTGGGGTGGCTACAACTGCAAGCCAAGGACGTCGTGCTTTGTCCGGGAACAGCGCCAATTGGGCGGCGCGTCGTGACGGTTGAGGCTAAGCTGCGCGACTGGTTCCGCGCCTTCAACCAGGCGCGGGACCAGTACCATTCCGCCGATGCGGCATATATCGCCCTTGACGAACGCTCCAGCGGTTCTCTGCAGGATCAGGTCAATGCCATCGCCCAGCGCGGCGTCGGAGTGATCCTGGTCAACGCGGACACTAGGCGTCACCGCGTCATCGCTCGCCCACATCGAGTGCTTGACCGCCGGGCAACCGCCGTTGGTCGTGAGCTCCTAGCCGAACGAAGTCACGCCCTCTGGTCACGCGGAGAACGCACCGGACAGGTGTCACCTGTGTTCGGCTGGTTCCCCCCGACGAACACACCCCCCGACTGACTTGCGGTGGTCCGTGACGTGTCAGCGGATCGTCTGCCAGACGGGGAGGTGGGTAGGACTGTTGGCTCCGGCCGGTTTGTCGACTTGAGCTAGCGCGTTCACCCATCCAAGTCCGCGATCGATCGCGCGGCGCGCAAAGGCAACACGGACCGCAGGCTGCATCTTGGCTTGAAGGTTTCCAACCGCGTTAAGGTAGTGCAGCCCTGCGACCGGCTTAGAGTGCCCGTCTCTGTCGATTTCATCGAGGAACCTAGTTCGAAAGTCGCGGTGTCCGGGGAGGGCTCGGAGGCGATCGAAGACGGTGGCATCCATCGTGTGCAGCAAGAAACGGTCGAAGAGTCTCGGGATTTCCTTCGGGGGCGCCTGCCCAGGCCGGCGACCCATCGGTCGTGGTCGTGCGAACGTCTGATCGGCAGCGGACGCACCGGTCGAGAACCCTGCAGCGCCGAAGGCGCCCATGAGCCACCCGGTGAGGGACGCATTGGCGAGAAAAAGTTTCTTGTCCTCGCGCGCAGCGGTCTCGGTAAGGATGCGGTACCCGCGGAGGATGTCTGGGTCGGCGAGTTGGCCATAGGAGTTTGCGGTGTCCGGCCACCAAAATCGCAGGTACCAGTGTTGCTCGTTCGACTCCACTAGCTCGCGGAGTAGCAGGTTTCGCAGCTCCCGATTAATCAGCCACTGCTTGTCCATCGTCAGGTTGACGAACATGGGACCGTCTTCCACGACTGCTCGGCTCTCGCGCACGATCAACATCGCCTGGTCCAGCGCTGCCGCGGCATTGATCGTCCCGACCCATCCCGTGGCCGAGAGCGCGACGGTGGCGCCCACCCGGTACTGGGCCCGGATGACGTTGCGTATCCACGCTGCGTCCACGGCGGTGGGGAGCGTGTTGTAGAACGTGAAGGTGGGATCACGTTTCGCGGGCTCGAGTTTTCCTATCCCCTCCCAGGTGGAAAGTGGGTGTCGGAACAACACGGGGTCTGCGATGCGCAGCGGGACGGTCCCGACCGAGGAAAAGTACTTGCTGATCGCGGATTCGGTGTTGCCCCACATCTTCATCGCGGTCCCGACGCCGAGCTTCTTGCCGTGCTCATCCATGAGCGCGTCGAACACCTCCGGAAGCCGGTTCATGTGCTGTGCACTGCGCTGGGTGATGAAGGTGGGGACCTTCCCGCGGAGCATGCGGTTCAGGGATGCGGTGGTGGGCTGGTCTGTCACTTGGTGGCCTTTCGCAGGTCCTTGAGGGCACGCTTCGCGGTACCGCGCTCGAACGCGTCCTCGCTCAGCAGTCGGAGAACGACCTCGCGGAGGGCGTCGGGGAGGTGTGCGGGAAGCGCTCGAGGGGGGCCCGTGATCTCTTCCGCAACCTCGTCTTCAGTTTTCCCGCTGAGGGAGGTGATGTAGGGGTGCTGCCCAGTCAGGACGGTGAAGAGGATTACGCCGCACGCCCACAGATCAGAGCTCTTTCGGGCGCGTTCGCCGCGCAGCTGCTCCGGCGCCATGAACAGCAGCGACCCCACCCTCTGTGGGTAGCGCGTCATCGTCGTCTCCGTGGCGGCTTTCGACAGTCCCAGGTCGATCAGGACCGGGCTGTCCCAGCTGCCGTTGCGGAGCATGATGTTCTCGGGTTTCAGATCACGGTGCACCCGGTCTACGGCATGCAGTTGCTTAACCGCATGCAGGAGCTCCGTGGCGAACGCAAGGGCGTCCGCTTGCCCAGGGACCCCGTCGGTGGCCAGGTTGTCCTGGACACTGCCACCCGGCAGGTATTCGCAAAGCAATGCGGTGTAGTCCGTACCGCCGATTGAGACCGTGCGAACCTCGTGCAACCCCATGATCCGCCGGCTCGAGATGTCCGTTAGGCCCGCGATCTCGCGCTCCACCAAGCCCGGGTGGAAGTTGTGTGGCTGTAGGAACTTGACGGCCGCCGAACGAGGTTCACCGTCGATGAGGACATCGTCGACCCGCCATGTCTCCCCGAATGTCCCCGCGCCGAGGAACGTCGATGTCGTTCCCCCGACCGCGGTCGCGGCGTCTGCCGGCGTCAATGTCGGCTGGTTCACGCATTCCCCTGTCTGATCATCCAGCTTTCATACTGACGCATCTTCAACTAAAGGTTCTAGGCCGCAAACAGGTGACATTGGTGAGCGGCTAGAGGTGTCCGATAGGCGGTCGTTCATCGGGACACTCTTCGGGGCCTGCCACGGTCGGCCGAGATCAAGTGGCGCCTGGCCTGCGGATTCGCGTATGCCTGTCCCGCAAAATTGCCCGGTGAAGGGGGTGCAAACGCTACAGCCGTCGCATGCTCATCGGCTACGCCCGCGTCTCAACGTCCGGACAGGATCTCGCAGCACAACGTGATGGTCTTTCAGCGCTCGGTGTTGGCGATCAACACGTGCATGTTGACCACGGCCTCTCAGGGACGACTCGAGCACGGCCAGGCCTCCGCGAGGCGCTCGCTGCCTGCCGCGCCGGCGACGTCCTCGTGGTCACGAAGCTCGACCGGTTGGCCCAGTCCCTCCGTGACGCGACAGACATTGCCGACGAGCTGACGAAAAAGGGTGTCGCCCTGAACCTCGGGGGAGCGGTCTACGACCCCACCGATCCCGTGGGCCGGCTGCTGTTCAATGTCCTCGGGATGGTGGCCGAGTTCGAGGCAGACCTGATCCGTGCCCGCACGCGGGAGGGCATGGCGATCGCGTAGGCCGCTGGCAAGCTTCGCGGACGAAAGCCCAAGCTCACCGCCTCGCAGGAGAAGCACCTCGTGCAGCTGCACCGCACCGGAGAGCACACCACGAGCGAAATCGCCGAGCTATTCGGTGTCGCCCGGTCAACGGTGTATCGAGCCATCCAGCGTGGAGAGCAGGCCCAATGAGCTTGGGCTCAACGGAAGCAGCGGGTCCGCTACCTCCAGCGTCGACGCCACCGCTCGGCATGAGTTGCGAACGCGAGCATCGCGAGACCCAAGCCATATCCGAGCGCTATCCAGCCCCAGCCCGGAAGGGCAAGGCTTCTTCCTGAGGACCATTCCGTGAAGTCATCAGGGACAGTCGTCGCCCACCGGTACGAGCTGTCGGCGATGAATGCGACCCCGGCGGCGTACAAGGGGACGACCGCCCAACCTGCAGGTTTACGTGCGGGCTTGGGCATGAGTACGAACATAGAGCGAACACCCCTCGCAGGTCTGCCCGGTCGCCGGTCCCTAACCCAAATACCGCACGGGGCCCTAGCCTCAGGGCATGACTGTGTTCTGGCCCGCTCTCATCGTCGGTCTTGTGCTGCTGGTCTCGGGTGCTCTTGTCCTCCGGAACTCAGCGTCTCTCGCGTCTTGGCTAGGAAAGACGAGCAGTCGAGTGCCCGGTCGCGAGGGAGTTGATGGTGCCTACACCTCACGGAACGCCAAAGCCGCCGGAATCGGCTTTGTGGCCATCGGAACATTGGGCATCGTTCTTAGCTTCCTGAACCTGAATTGGTAGGTGCAGCGTCCGGTAAGCCATCGTCCAGGGAGCTGGGCACAAAGTGGTCCGATACTCGGAGGTGGCCATGAACAAGTACGACCCTCTTCCGGGAAAAACTCAGCGCGGGGTTCGTACTGCTGGTTTGACCATGGCTGCGATGGGCGTGCAGGGGACATTCCTGTACCGAGCCATTTTCGACGTGCCCACCTTTGCCTCGTGGATGCTCTGGCTAGGCGTCTTCGTCGTCCTGTTCGTTGGCTTCATCTACAGAGGCATCAAGGACGCTCGTCTAAACCGGGCAGAACAAGCAGCTTGGAACGCGAAGTTCGAGGAACAGGAACGGCAGAAACGCACCTCATCATCGCGAAACTCCGAGAAGCGGCTTGGGACAAGCCTGCCCGACGACTGGACCTAGTCAGCCACGACGCCCGATAGGGGATCCTGCTCCGGGCGTCAGGGCGGACGCGACGGCGGGGTGTCAGGGCAGCAGCAACGACTCCAGTTCTTCGCGGTTGCCTCTGAAGGCGTTCATATCGATGAACTTTTCGTCGCCGTCGTACCCGTCGAGCTGCTCGCGTGCCGACCACTGCCAAAAGGCCCAGTCGCGGTGGTCGGTGAGATGCGGGGAGGTGGCGACCGAGCGGAACCAGATGGGGTTGTCGGGGTAGCTCCCGGCGAGGTATCGCTCGTACCAGTCGCGGGTCGCGTACAGCACGGCCGGTCGGCCGTAGTGCTGTTCGATGGCAAGCAGGAGCGGGTCCAGCGCTTCCTTGACTGTGGCTGCCGGGGGAGGGCTATCGCAGTACTTGGCGTAGCACTCGACGTCGACCACGACGGGCAGGTCGCCCCGGTTCCGGGAGACGGTGGCTATGACGTTGGCTGCTTGGTCGGTTCCCGGGCTGTCGACGCTGAGAAAGTGGTAGGCGCCGACGAGCAGGTCGGTGTCGTGGGCTTCGGCCCAGTTGCGGGCGAACCGGGGGTCTTGGTAGCTCGAGCCTTCCGTCGCCTTGATCCAGGCGAAGTCGATGTCCTGCGACGCCAGGACGTCCCAGTTGATCGTGCCTTGGTACGCGGACACGTCGACGCCCTGCACCGGGTACCGGAGGGCCGCTGTGCGAGTGGGCCAGAGCGTGCCCGTGAAGAGAAGTGCGGCGATGACGAGCAACGTGAGGGCGACTGCGGCGGCCGAGATGGCGACTCGGCGCTGTCGGCGTCGTCGAGGAAGCGCGCCTGCTCGGGCTGAGGCGTCGTCTCTGTTCTCGTGTTCGTTCACGTTGGGCTCCACAGGAGACGAGGCTACGGGGGCAGGGCGAGCGGGCACGTTCTCGAACCCGCTACCGGTTCCGGCAGATGATCCCAGTGCGTGCTGCAGCTCGCGGGGCGTCGAGCGAGCCGGTTGGTCTCAGGGGTTGGTGCGCCTCCAGACCGCAACGACGTTCTGGCCGCCGACCTGTCCCTGACCGTGCTGCAGGTAGCCCGTCCTCTCTGAGGAGACGACGATCGAGTCGGCCCCGAGGTCTAGGAGCTCCTGCTCGACCATCGTGGAGTACCCGGGACTGTCCGGCAGTTGCTCGATGACCCAGCCGTCGGGCACCTCGACGGCGCCCTCGACGTACTCGATGCCCATGCCCAGCATCGAATGCTCCACGGCCTCCGAGGTGATGACCTTGGCCCCCTCGGGGAAGTCCACCCCTGTCACGGCGCTGATGGTCTCAAGCGGTACGTCGTGGCAGCGCGTGGAGAAGGGGTTGCAGACGCCGTACTCGCCCGGCTCGTTCAGCTTCGTGTTCACCGCGATGATCGGCGCCGCCACGACACCCGCGACGATGAGCCCGATGACCAAGAACAGGCCGACGAGCAGAAGCAGCTGCCGGCCGAGCCGGGGCGGGGCGTACTCGTCCATCTGCCCATCCTCAGCGACGGCGACCACGGACGCGTCCGCCTGGCGCCCGAAAGGGGTGCGCCCTGCGGATGACTCGTCAGACGGAAGTGTCCCAGGTGAGGAAGACCACCCCGACGAGCACCGGCACCGGGGAAAGCAGCGCGATGATCACGCCACCGACGACGCTCGCTGCGCGCTTGTCCATCGCCAGCCAGATGCCGCCGACCACGCCGAGGGCGCCGACGATGATCAAGGTCAGGGAGAACGCCACCGGGGTCCTTTCGAGAGCGTCGATGGCCGGCTACGAGATGGAGATGCCCGGCGCCACCGTCACCAGCAGCACCACGGCACCGATCAACAGCGGTACCAGCGATCCGACGATGATCACCACGCCGGCCGCGACGCTGAACTTCGCACTGACGACCTCTCGGTTCCGAAGGAGGAACACGCCGGCACAAAGACCTGTGAGGCCTGCGGTGAGGCACACGAGCGCGAGGGTCACGGTGCAGATCCTGTCATGAGATGGATCGTTGATCGCTTCAGAGGCCGTCCCAGATGGGGATCGGTCACCGGTCTCGTGGTGGTTCGGCCAGCCCGAGACGCGGCACCAGCCGCGCCCGTGATCGTCAACCGTCTTGGCTCCATGCACCGATCATGGAGATCGTCGTGGCGAACTCGTCGAGGGCGGGCCTATTCAGGAATGCGTGCCGTGTCCCAGGGAGGACGTGATGCTCCAGATCGACTCCCGTGGCGCCGAGTTCGGCGGCGAAGAGGTCACCGGATGCGCGCATGTTGTCGTGCTCGGCATTGACGACGAGGGTGCGAGGGAAGTCGCCGAGTTCGTGGCCACCCGGGAATGCGAGGCGATGGCTCAGTGAAGCTCTCGACCCGGCGTAGTTGCGGTTCATCACGTCCAGCGCCCACGGAGCGTGAGTGATCCGGCGGTGCTGACGAGATCGCTGACGAGGGTCTCGCGCTCGAGGGTGCTCGGAGTGGAAGAAGCCGTAGACGAAGATGGCGCCTTCCGGGCGAAGACCCTCATCCATGGCACGAAGGGTGGCCGCGGCGGCGAGACACGCCCCCGCACTTGCCCCACCTAGGATCACGCCTTCAGGTGATCGAGCACTCACTTCGCGATACGCCGCGAGGACGTCATCCAATGGCAGAGGGAATCGCCCTCGAGCACGTCCTGTCCGTGATCTGACCCAGCTCAAGCCCGGAGGAGGCGCCAAGCGGTAGCCCACGGTGGCCACAGCCAGTCCCTGCCGTGCGAGCGCTCCTGCAACGTCATGTGCTTCCGGTTGGTCGAGGCTGCCTCGGAAGAAGCCACCGCCATGCAGCCAGAGCAGGGTGGGGCCTGAGGCCGATTCCCCGCCCGCTGTTGGGCCGTAATAGCGAACGGAGACCGTGTCCTTAGACCCGTGAGCGATCTTCGATGCGACACGAGCCGGATCAGTTGACCGCATGGTGTCCGGTCTCGAGCGAGCAGTGGCAGGGCGCAGAACGAGCTTGCGTAGTGCTGTTGGTCATGGGACAAGTGGACCAGCTGGGTGCACCGATGTCGTCCACCTCGAGAAGCATTCGAGTCGGTGAGAGGCGTCCGATAGGGGATCGTTCACCGAGATACGTTTCGGACTGACCTATCGAGACAGTCGGCGCCCCGTAGCTGCGGGGGAGTGGCTAGCCTCCGCCGTGGATCGGTGGCCGATCGTCTATCGAGACGCCTCAGTAGCCCATGACGGCACGCTTCATGCGATTGACCCACCAGCCGATCGTCGCCCAGTACAGCCCGCGCCCGACCAGACTGACGACGATCCAGAGCCCGGCTGCAGTCTTGGTTGCTACGAGCGCGACGAAGGCGACTCCGATGGCCGCGATGAGGGCTCCAAGGCCCGTGTGAAGCATTTCCATGGCCGGACCGTAGCGGTACCCGCCGACATTGTTGCCACGAGAGGGGCACGCGAGTTCTCACCCGCATTTTTCTGTCTGGTTCCAAACTTCAGAGCCCAAACGACGTCGACGTGGACGGCAGGTGTCGAGATCACCGCGGTGCTGGTCGAGGGCCATCTCGACCATGCCCACGGTGTCTTCGCAGGCAGAGAACCGCAGCGGGGAGAACCCTGGCGCGCTCGTAGTGGCCTGCGTCTCATGGCTCCAGAAATTCGCGGACTAAATTGCGGGCATGACAACAGAGACTGCGTGGGCAGTGTGGCAGCGGTTGGCCAAGCAATTTGCCAAGGAAGCCCTCGCTCGCAAAGTGCCATTCACAGATCGACGTGACGGCCCCTGGTGGGAGAGGGACCGTCACGAGTGGAAGTTTCGCGTTGACTACAGATGGTCTGAAGGAGCAGGGGGTTTGCACAGGTTTGTCACCATCACCAGGAGGGGCCGGCTCACGGTGAAGGCGCAGGAGCAGTCGCGCCCATTCACGGCGACCTCAAGTGAGGGCAAGGCGGAGTGCACGCCTGTTGAAGAGGCCACGGCTTGGGAGGCCATGTCTACTTACATTCGCCGGAAGGCCAGGGCCTAGAAGATCTGCTTTGCAGCTTCAACAGTCACGTCATCGCCTCGATGATCCTGTAGCCGACGGGGGTTCAGCTATTCAGCGGCCGCGACGGAACTCTCGGCCATTGCAGCCGCCTGCCTTCGCTTCATGTCCTCGATCAATTCCGCGAAGTCGGTTTCGCGCGCCTGCGCGCCTGGTCGAGGTACGAGCAGCCGTTTTGCTTTGTCCTCGGGGCGCTCGTCCAGCCGCGCAAGATCGACCGAGTACGTGTTCCGCCGTCGAATCGCCGACAGTGAGCCACGGCCAACCGGAACCCGATCCACTGTGATGATTCCAAGAGTGTCGAGTTCATCGATTCCCTTGCGGCGAGTGGTCTCGCTCAGCCCGTATCGCTTCGCGGCTACAGAGGGGGAGAACCAGAGGTCGTCGTAGTACTTACCGCGAGTCTGTTCGAGCAGGACCAGAAGCATGGCGACAGCGGATGTGCTCAGTGTTGCCATCCAGCCCTGAGTCCAGAGCCCTGTTGGTAGCTGCGTGTACCGGGGTGCGTTCTTGGGCAGAGCTAGGCCTTCGCGTTTCTCCCAGTGGCTACCCGGATGCGTATACGCGGCACCCCGACCGGTCTCCTCCCGGAGGATCAGGCGAGACGGCTGGCCTGGCCGCTTGTCGACTTCAAGGAAGTCACCTTCCACGAGGCGTCGAACCGCTGCGTTGACTCGAGCTGCCCCTCGGGTTTCCGGTTCGTCTAGTCCGAGCAGCTCTGCCCACACCCGGGCCGGTTGCCGGACGTCGTAGGGCTCCTTGACCGCTATCCAGAGCATCGAGAGAAGAAGTTTCAGCTTTACCTCGCCACCTCGGCCACCGCGCATCATCAGCGTCATGGGTGGCGGGGTTTCTGGGTCCATCGAGACGATGAACGACGATCGCACCGCTACTCGCTTCCGAGCCAGGCGACCAGCCAGCTGGGTTGCACGCTCCCGAGACACGTCAACTGCATCCATGTCGGGCACCTTCCAGGAAATTACGATGGAGTGATCTCATACTACGCTACACAAACCATGGCTGAGGCATCACGCAAACCACGGGTTTGACCCTACGCAGACAACTAATCCTAGCAATTCCTAGCCGATAGTGCTACGCTGACGATGGGTAGGTTGCGTTGGGCGACAAGTTCCGCTACCGTTGTGTCTACAGCAGCCAGACCGCAACGGAAGTCCAGGATCCCGCGCGGCAGTGAGAACGGTTGGGCCAGACGTCGTGTCTGCCGACTCTGCTGTGACGGGGTAGCCCTTGACCTGAGTCGCCGCGGCGATGACGGCCAGGGGCTACTTCTGTGTCCAGCTACACGAGTCCGTGAGCCGGAACTGACGGCGGGGCGCGGGTGGTTCGACCGAACCGCGTGATCAGTCCGTCTTGTGGGGCGGCGCGGTAGTCAGCGGAGTGAAACGTCGCTGATACAGGGCAAGATGGTGTGGTGACTCTTGGTGCGCGCGATCCGCTCGACAGCGCGCCTCTGCGGAAGGCGCGAGGAGCGTTCTTCACGCCTCCCAAGATCGCAGCGTTCGTGGCGGATTGGGCCGTTCGCACGCCGCAGGATGCCGTGCTGGAACCTTCCGCCGGTGACGCCGAGTTCCTTGTGCATGCCGTCGCCCGTCTGCATGACCTCGGCGCCACCGAACCTCATGTGCACGGGGTGGAGCTGCATCAATGGAGCGCTGACTTCGGCGCTGAGCGGATCGCAGATGCGGGCGGCAGTGTCGACATGGCGGTGGGCGACTTCTTCGACACCCCCGCGGCGGCCCGTTACTCGGCCGTCGTCGGAAACCCGCCCTACATCCGGTTCCAGGACTTCGCCGGCGAGTCGCGCGCGAAGGCACGCGCCGCTGCGCTGCGAGGCGGCGTGGCGCTCTCCGGGCTGGCGTCGTCATGGGCAGCCTTCACGGTGCACGGCGCGTTGAGCCTGCAACCTGGCGGACGTCTTGGCTACGTCCTTCCGGCGGAGCTGCTGCACGCGAACTACGCCGCTCCAGTGCGGCGGTTCCTGTTCGAGAACTTCTCGCGGGTGGACCTCGTTCTGTTCGAGGAGCGGGTGTTTGCGGAGGCCGAGACGGAGGCTCTGCTGCTGCTGGCCGACGGTTACGGCGGCTCCACCGACCATGCCCGCATCCGGCAAGTTCAAGATGCAGACGCGCTGACCCTCGACATGCCGGCAGCCGCGACCTGGACCCCGACCGACCCGTCCGCAAAATGGTCCGGGTCGACGGTCAGCCCAGAAGCGGCCGGCATCTACGCGAAGCTCATCCTCGGCGGCACGTTCACGGCATTGAAGACCTGGGGCGAGACGACGCTGGGCATGGTCACCGGCAACAACAAGTACTTCGCACTTAGCCCCGACCAGGTAGAGCAGCTAGGCCTGCTTCCCCGTGAGGTATTACGTCTCTCCCCGCCAGGATCAAGCCACCTGAGAGGGCTCGAGTTCTCGACTCGTGCTCACACTGAGCTGGGACGGGCGGGGAAAAGAACCATGCTGTTCCGTCCCTCAGTCGACCCCTCCGATGCGGCCCTCGCATACATTGCCCAGGGCGAGGCCGACGCCGTTCACACGGCCTACAAGTGCCGCGTGCGGAAAGACTGGTGGCGAGTGCCCCTCGTCGCTAAGGCCGACATGCTGCTGACCTACATGAACGCCGACACTCCGCGCCTGACGACCAACAGCGCCGGAGCGCTACACCTCAACTCCGTCCACGGGATCTACCTCACGGCCGAGCACAAGAAGCTCGGCCGCGAGCTCCTGCCCGTCGCCGCTCTCAACTCAGTCACTATGCTCGGCGCAGAATTCACCGGCCGCGCATACGGCGGGGGCATGTTGAAGATGGAGCCCGGCGAAGCCGACTTGTGGGCCCTACCATCACCCTCGGTCGTAGAGGCCGCGAGGGACGACTTGCTCGCGATCCGGCCACAGGTAGCAGGGAAGCTGCGCAACGGAAACGTCCTGGACGCGGCGAAGCTCGTCGACGATGTGCTCCTAGTTCGTGCTCTCGGCATGCGCCGACACGAAGTCGCAGAGATTCGCGCCGCGCGTGCGGCGCTGGCCGGTCGACGGGAAGCGAGGAGCCGACGTGGCAACGGTTGACGACCGGCTGATCGCTGCGATCCGCTCTTGCGGATCCAAGCCTGGGAACGACGCCCCCCAGGCGACGAAGAAGAACTACAACGAGAAGTTGTCTGCGGCAGTCGCTCTCGCGGTCTCGTCAGAGTTGCGCGCGCGAGGCATGGACGGCGCACGACCCACCGGACCAGGGGAGGCCGGCACGAGCGGTGCCGAGCGGCGGCTCGCAGGCGGCATCGGCGCAAAGAAGGTCGACGTCACCTGGGCCACCGAGGAGTCGGGTCTGATTCTCGCCGTCAGCGTCAAGACGATTCTCTTCCGCGACGGCAAGACGCTGAACTTCCAAAAAAACCTCACAAACCGCCGCGCCGACCTCCTCAATGAAGCGGTCACCCTGCACCGACGCTTCCCCTACGCCGTCTTGGCCGCGTTGCTCATCTTCGACGTCGGTGCCGAGAGCGACGGCACTGGGCGACGCAAATCCACGTTCCTTAACGCGGGTCCCCGCTTGCGACTGTTTACTGGCCGTCAGGACCCAGCGGGGCGTGATGAGCAGTACGAGAAGTTCTACGTCCTTCTGGCCGACCTCAATGACACGGCGCCTTCGCTTCGCGCGTTCGAGGCGAACGACCTCGCTACCGAGGTCCCACTAGCTGAGGCTTTCAACACCCTTGTCGCCCTGATCGGCGAGCGGAACTTCGATCTGTACGAAGGGCTCGACGGACACGTCAGCAAGGCTTGACCCGCGTTCGAGCATCTGCTGACCTCAGCCGCGTATCTGCAAAAAAGCCGGGTACAACGAACCTCCCGGCAGTGCACGCATGCCTCAGAAATTCGTCGCGTCCGACTGGCGATCGTCTTTCGGGCACCTTTGGCCGCTCCTGGTCAGAGTCGTCGACACATCGGCTACTGAAGCCGACGCTAAAGAAAAACGACACTGGGCCCCAGTTTCCTAGGGCCCAGTGTCGGTCGATGCTTTACGGCAGGTCTTCGGCTGGCGTGAAAAGTTCCGGCGAGCTGCGCATCGCCCTATGAGCCGCAACGATGTCAGAGTCTCCTAGGGCTAGAAGCTCAGCTGCTGTGTGGCTCTGAACCCGTTCCAGCTTGAACGCGCCAGGCAGGGCGGAGATGCGGTAACGGCCAGCGGCCACGCCACCACTCTTCAGGGATGCACGCCCACGTTCGTCGACGTCGATTTCAATCATCGTCATGCGGGTCCTCCAAGTGACTAATCAATGACTCGTCACTGACAATACACCCACTCTGGTCTACTACCCAACTGCCCGAATGACCCCGTATCCCATGCGCCCACATTGGGCTGCTAGACTAGGTAGATGGAACTTCGGTATCAGGACGCTACAAAAGCGCGACTTCGCTTCTGGCGCGACAACGACCCTCTGCTCTACTCGGCGGCCAGTACGGAGTTGAGAGCGATCAAGGGCAATCCTCGCGGGCATGGCATCGATGGAACTCCTCACGTTTCGCGCGTGACGACCTTCAACGTGCCCGGGCGCGACGACGACTACGTAATTACGTGGGACGCGCAGGCGACCGCCGTTTTCATCGGTGATGTCTGCCCGGTGGAAGAGCTGCGGCAGCGAGCTCGCCTGCGCTAGAGGTAATCAAACTGTCTTGACGGGGGTGGAACGTACGCTCCCGCCGTGGGAGTTCGAGGGTCAGGACAGGCAGCGGCGAAGATTCTGCGCCGGCCGATCCCGACGCACCCGTTCGCGGTGCCGCCGGCACCGGGACAGTTCGGTGTCTGGCAGGTCCGCCGGGTTCGCTCTGCGCCCCTCGGCTACGTTCTCTCGCGCGCCGAGTTGGGTGGCATCGTCTACCACTGCTACGCCCACGGCCGGGACGATGCCGGCGGGCGGCCCTGGCTACGCAGAGATGACAGCCTGAACAGCGCCGTCGCGTGGATGATCCAGCACGAGGCCGAGCTGTCGGCCCTGACGGGCCGCCTGCGCCCCGAGCCGGACGAGTGGCCGTCGTGACCGCGGGTAGCGCCCGGTCATGAGCTGGTTCGTCAGGCACCGTCCCAAGGGCGACACGAGCGCCGAGGCCGTGGCCGTCGAGGTCAACGCTCCGACGCCGACCGACGCGATCGACCAGGTGCGCGCCACGCTGCCCGAGGATCGCATCGTGACCTCGGTCGCTCCCTACTGAGCCCGAGAGAGCCGTCAGGGGCCGCGCGTAGCTTGGCCCCGGTCAGCTTCGCCCCAAGCTGGCCACGAGCTGCCGGGCGGCCCCTAACCCGCTAGCCAGCAGCAGCCCCCGCATTCCGACTCCCCCCAGCCGGGCGGGGGCTTCTTCGTGCGCGCAGACCGTTCTCGAGACCGGTGCCAGCCGAAAAGAGCTTGCGTCAGATGACGGCGTAGGCGATGGTCGCAGCCCCGACGACGCCAGCCGCGCAGAGCGTTACGAGTGCACGGCGAGACATAGAGCGATTGGCGCGAATGTCTCTCACCATGAGCACCATCGCGACCACGGCGATGACCACCATGACGCCGACGCCTAGAAGGATTACGACTCGCATCATCACGGGTCGACCGTAGCGAACCGCCCGCTGCGCAGTCCGGGGGAGTCGCTGCGCTCCCGGGGAGCCGCTGCGCGGCGCTGGGTGCCCTTCGGGCACGTCTTTTTGCCGTGAAGCCTTCGGCGGCTCGGTCGCTGCGCTCCCTCGTAGCCACCTCCGGGTCTCCGTTCAAGTGGCTACGCCACCGGCTCCTCCGAGATTTTCGGCACGCGGTCGCGGGGCTCCCTTATTTCGCGCCGAAATTCTCTCCCCTGCCGCCCTCCGGGTTGCACTGCGCCCTCCGGTCGCTAAGGCGGAAAACCGCCTTCACGGCAAAAAAACGAGAGGGAGAGGAAGCAAATGCAGAAGCAGCAGATAACCACCGTGACCACGTTCGTTCCGGTCGTCGGGGAGGGCGATTTGCAGCGCCAGCTCCGCAATTTGGGCGAGCGCGACTCGGACCTTTCGACGTTCGCGCGGAACGGGTGGGAACTCGCCCACACGGCGACCATCACCGGCCCCGAGGTCATGACGTTCGTCGACACCCTCACCCGCACCGACAGTGAGTGACACAGGACGGGAGGGACCTATTCGAACTAGGTCCCTCCCGCTCCATCCATCATCACCGATCGACCCAGGAGCAGGAACCATGACCACCACCGCTACCAAGACCCGCCGCCCCGCTAAAACCGCCGCGCCCCGCAAGAGCATGGAGGAGAAGAAGGCCCAGGCCGCCGCCCTTCACGAGTCGATCGCGACGCAGGTCGAGGCGCTCCGCGACTCGGACCGCTGGACCGCATTTCTCACGTTCGCGTCCGCGTTCCACTCGTACAGCCTCAACAACGTGTTGTTGATCCTCAGCCAGCGCCCCGACGCCGAGCGCGTCGCGGGGTTCCGCAAGTGGCAGGGCCTCGGCCGTCAGGTCCGCAAGGGCGAGAAGGCCGTGCGGATCTTCGGCTACAGCACCAAGAAGGTGACCGAGGAGGACGAGAACGGTGACGAGGTGGAAAAGCGCGTCGCCAGGTTCCCCATCCTCTCCGTGTTCGATATCGCCCAAACCGACGTGATCGAGGGGGAGACGGACCGCACGATCGCCCGGCAGCTCACCGGCGCCGATGACCACGGGATCGTGGACGCGCTCAGCGCCTACCTGGACGGCGAAGGCTGGACCGTGGAGCGCCAGGACCTCAGCGGCGGCCGCAACGGCTACAGCGGCCCCGAGGGGCAGCGCGTCGTGATCGGGAACCACCTCAGCCCCGAGCACGCCGCAAAAACGATGATTCACGAGACGGCGCACGTGCTCATGGGCCACGTCGACGACCTCGCGGAGTACGCCGAGCACCGCGGCCTCATGGAGACAGAAGCCGAGAGCGTCGCCTACGTCGTCGCCGGGCTCGTCGGGTTCGACACCAGCGCCTACAGCGTCGGCTACGTCGCCGGATGGGCAGACGCCGACGTCGAGTTGATCCGCGAGGCCGCCGCCCAAGTGCTCGCCACCGCGCACCAGATCGCCGCGATTCTCGACCCCGAAGACGAGGACACCGACGAGGCAGACGCCGCCTGACACCGGCCGGGGCCGCGGCTAGCGCCGCGGCCCCTCACCCCAGCGGCCCAGCCGCCACCAGAGCCCAAGACCCCGCAGGAGAACCGCCGTGATCATCACCTACAGCCGCCCCCAGGACCTCGCCCCCAAGCAGCTCGACCCCGCAGCACCCGCCGCCGACCTCGACCCCGACGGGTACGAGTGCCAGGCCGAAACGGTCGACGTCATCGGCACCCCGTGGAGCTGCACCCGCCGCCCGGCTCACACCGACGACGAGCACCGCGCCGTGTACGGCCAGCTCGGAGACGGACCCGCCGAAGCCGTCGCGATCGCGTGGGCGTACGAGCACGGAGGGGCCGGTTACGGCCCCGCCTCTCCCGAGCCCGTGCACACCATCACCGTGACCGTGACATTCCCCAAGTCGGCCTCGACCGGCGTCGCCGCCGACCGGATCGCGGCCGACGTTCTGGCGAACTTCTGGGAGTGCGATCACGACCACGTGCGCGTGGCCGTCACCAGCTCGACCTGTCCCGCCTGACCCGGCGGTGCCCGGCCGCCCGCGAGCGGCCGGGCGAGGGGCCAGCCCCTCGCGCTCCCCGCCATGAGCCAATGGTCGACGAAGCTTCAAAGCACGCGTGGCGCGTCGTTTCGAACACTGTCGAGAAACGCACGAAGAGCGTCGAGGCTGATGCGCTTCCGTGACCCCAGGTCATGGTGCGGCATGTCGCCCTCTGTCAGCATCTGGCTCAGCGTCGGAGCTGACACCCGTAGAACTTTGGCTGTCTCATTGAGGGAGAGGTACGGCGGCAACGAGGCCAGCGGGTCAGGCCACATCGACGATGACTGTCCCGGGATGGTCGAGGTACTCGCCATCCAAGCTTCGAACTCCACCCGCAGCACGAGCCATGACTTTCTGATCCGATACGCCGGCATGCGGTTTGTCTTCGCCCACGCGTTGATCGTCGCCGCACCAAGACCAAGTTGAGCCCCGACCTCAGCCGCGCCCAGGGTGCAGCTGGACTCACAAATAGTGCTTTCGAGCATTTCCGTCACAGGTATGGCTTACGTGATCGCAAAGAAGCGGCCACGTTGTTACGCAGCCGCTTCGGCGGACTCGCCCTCGCCTTCGGTCGGCTGCGTCGCCGCGGTGGGGAAAGTGTCACCGTCGTTCCCGGCCGGTGCCTTCTTGACGTCGCGTAACGCGACTCCGAGACGCGATGCAACCTCGGCGCGTGTGATGCCGAGAGCCAGCATCTTCTGCATAACCGACTCCGCTTCGGTGCGGGCGTCAGTGCTCCGCTTCTCCGCACGAGCGCGAACGGCAGCGACCTCCCTCTCGGTCGCCACCTCGATCTCATCGAGTGAGTCCGCGGCGACAAAGTAGTCCACCGCGAGCTGTTCGAGCTTGTCCTGCCGTTCCCGGAAATCGGCAGCCTTCTCGCGCGCCCGGCGGCGCGCCTCGGTCTGCTTGGCGGACTTCCGAACCTCAGCCATGAGCGGCCCCCTCCTATTGGTGCCTCCAGTATGCACGCACCCTTCGTGCGGCTCGGGATGGCTCGGTGCTCTGGCACCGGTGACGATCCCGGCGGGGTCGTCGTGGCCCTGGTCGGGCCAGCGGCTCGGTCTGCCCGCGGCCCGGTTCCCGAGCCCGACGTGCAGCCACGAGCGCGGCTCGGCCTTAGCTGCTCGACCGACGTTCACTCCCGCGACTTTCCTCGTTCCTCGTCAGCCGCTCCCGTTCTCTTCCCGGTCTCCCAGCACAGCCGCAGCCTCTACGAGCCTGGCCGCCAGTCCACTCGTTCCTCGCTCCCTAGATCGTCACACCTCTGGCATCTTTATCAGTGAGGTAGTCTTTCGCCCGTGATGACCCTGCACAAGCTCAGCGCAGGGGACGGCTACGCCTACTACACGAGCGAGACGGCCACCGGTGACGTTAAGCGGGATCAGGGCCGCGAGTTGGGCGACTACTACACCGCGGACGGCAACCCTCCCGGTGTCTGGTTCGGGTCTGGGCTCGCCGCACTTGGCGTCTCAGGCACCGTCACCGAGGACCAGATGAAGGCCCTGTTTGGTGAGGGTCTGCACCCGAACGCGGAGCAGATCATCACCGACGCACAGGCCGCCGGCAAGAGCGTCGGGGAGGCCACCGACGCCGCGAAGCTCGGCAGCTCCTACTACGCCTACGGCACCGCAGGTACCGACCTGTCGGCGGCGATCGACGAGGGCTACGCACGCTTCCAACGCACCGAGCACCGCGAGCCCGACGTCAACGAGCGCCGCGCGATCCGCACCCGAGAGGGAGCGCAGGCGTTCCGGCAGGCCAAGGGCCGGCAGCCCGCCGACAAGGAGGAGCTGGGCCGCTACATCACCGCAGCGACCCGGCCCACCCGTCAGGCCGTCGCCGGTTTCGACCTGGTGTTCTCCCCATCCAAGAGCGTGTCGACGCTCTGGGCCCTCGGGGATGACGACACCCGGAAGGCGATCGAGCAGGCCCACGACGCCGCGATCGCGGACACCGTGGGCTACCTCGAACGGGAGGCGATCGCCACCCGTTCCGGGAAAAACGGTGTCGCCCAGATCGACGTCGAGGGTGGCATCGTCGCGACGAAGTTCCGCCACTACGACTCCCGGAACGGCGACCCGCAAATTCACGATCACCTGGTCGTTGCCAACAAGGTGAAGGGGTCCGATGGGAAGTGGCGCACCATCGACTCCAAGCTTCTCCACCGTCAGGGTGTCGCCGCTTCGGAGTTTTACAACTCCCGCGTGATGGAGCGTGTCTCCGACGCCCTCGGCGTCGCCACCGAGCTGCGCGAGGTCAGCCCCGGCAAGCGCCCCGTGGTCGAGATTGCCGGGGTTGACGACCGCCTGACCAAGGGCTTCTCTACCCGCTCGGCCGACATTCGCACGACCCTCGCCGCCCTCGAAAAGGACTACCGCCGCGACCACGGCCGCCAGCCCAACCAGGCCGCACGGATCAAGCTCGCCCAGCAGGCCACGCTAGACACCCGCCCGGCGAAGGAGCGCGCGCGCTCCCTGTCCGCGCTCCGCGACGTGTGGCAGGCCCGGGCCGTCGAGGTCGTCGGCCGTGACGGGATCGCGGACATGTTCACCGCCATTCGCGATGCCGCGCAGCGCGCCAGCGACGCCAGCTCCGACACCGACGAGCCCCAACCCCTCGACATCGAGTCCGCCTCGCAGCAGGTCGTCGACACCGTGTCCGAGCACCACGCCACCTGGGGCCCGCACATGATCGAGGCCGAAGCGCGCCGGTACGTCCAGGCCGCCCGCATCGCAGGCATCGACGTGCCCGAGGGGGCCGTCGAGACGATCACCCGGCACGCCCTCGACACCGATTCGGTGTCCGTCACCCCGCCGGCCACGCACGGCGTATTCCAGCCCCTCACCCGCAAGGACGGGGAGAGCATCTACGTCCACAAGGGCCGGGCGATCTACACGTCCGCTGGCATCCTCGCCTCCGAGGACCGCCTGATCGACGCCGCTCGGACGCGCACCGTCGCACCCGTCAGCCTGGCCGAATTCGACCGCACCGCGGCCGAGCACACTGGGCCGCTCGACGACGGTCAGAGGAACCTCGCCTGCGAGTTCACCACGTCCGATCGCCTCGTCCTCGTCGGCACCGGCCCCGCAGGTGCCGGCAAGACGACCGCCCTCGCCCTCGCCGCCCGCGCCACCGAGCAGGCCGGCTCCCGCATGATCGGGCTCGCTCCCTCGGCGGCCGCGGCCGACGTGTTCAAGGAAGCCGTAGGCGTCGAGGCGAACACGATCCACGGCTTTTTGAAGGCCTACGAGCTGCGCGGAGATGCCACCCCCGAGAGTGAGCACCCCGAGGCGATGAAGATCCGTCCCGGCGACGTGATCGTGGTCGACGAGGCAGGCATGGCCGGCACCCGCAACCTCGCGAAGGTTGTCGACGTTGCCGAGGCCCACGGCGCGCACGTCCGCCTCATCGGAGACTCCCGCCAGCTCGACGCCGTGGAGTCCGGCGGCGCGCTGCGCCTGTTAGAGCGCGAGGTCGGCTCCGTGCAGCTCGACACCATCCACCGGTTCCGCAACGCGGACGGCACCGTGAACCGCGCCGAGGCAGACGCCTCCGAGAAGCTTCGCGACCCGGCCACGACCGGCGACCCGTTCACCTGGTACGTGGACCAGGGCCGCGTCGTCGGCGGCGACGTCGACCGCATGACCGGCGAAGTATTCGCCGCCTGGCAGGCCGACACGAACGCCGGCAAGCGATCCGTGATGCTCGCGCAGCAGAACGCCACCGTGTCCGACCTCAACGCCCGCGCCCAGGCGTTCCGTATCAGTGAGGGTGCCGTCACCGGACGCGAAGCGGCCGACCTCCGAGACGGGCTCCGCGCCCACCGCGGCGACACCATCGTCACCCGCCAGAACGACTCCCGGCTCCGCACCGACCGCGGCCGCGACCGGGTGAAGAACAACGACCTCTGGACCGTCGACAAGGTGAACCGCGACGGCTCCCTCTCTGTCGCCCACGACGGCCACGGCGGCCGCATCACCCTGCCGGCTGACTACGTGCGCGACCACGTGGAGCTGGGCTACGCCTCCACCGTCCACCGCGCCCAGGGCCTCACCGCCGACACCTCCCACGTCCTCGCGGACTCGTCGACGTCGCGGTCCCTGGCGTACGTGGCCATGACCCGCGGCAAGGAGTCGAACCGGCTCTACGTCGAGGTCGACGACGCCCAGCCCGTGTCCGACGTCCTCGCCCAGATCGCCAACAACTCGGAGGGCATGATGAGCGCCAACGAGACGATCCGCGCCGAGCAGGCCCGCGTCGACGACCTGGTGACCCTGGTCGACGAGTACCGCGACGTCACCGAGCGCGCCGACGAAGTGCGGTTCGAGAAGATCACCCGAACCGCAGTCGGCCCCGAGGCCGCGCAGCAGCTCCGCGACGACGAAGGCTGGGGCGCGTTGCAGGCCTCCCTCCGCGGTGCCGAGCGCGCCGGCTACGACCCCGCCGACGCGCTCTACCAGGCGTGGGAGAAAGACACACTCGAGAACGCCCGCAACAAGCCGGCCGTGCTCGCCTCCCGCATCCAGGACGACGTGCGCGCCTACTCGTCCGAGTTCGGTACTGCCGACCGCGACAACCGGGTACCGATGTGGATCGTCGACCGCGGCGCGCTCGACTCCCACCACACCGACCCCGCGTGGCGCGAGCACCTGGCCGAGCGCTACGACTACCTCGCCGTCCGCTTGGAGGAGCGCGGCGCGACGATCGCGGCCGAGCAGCCCGAATGGGCCAAACAGCTCGGAGACGTCCCGGCGGACGCCGAGCGTCGCGCCGAGTGGAACAAGCTCGCGGCCGAGGTCGACGCGTTCCGCGGCCGCTACGCGATCGAGGAGGCCACCCCCGACGCGATCCCGAACCAGTACCGGGAGCGCGCGATCGGTGCCGAGCTGCAAGAGCGCGTGACGGCCATGCACAAGTCGGCCGCGCTCATCAAGGAGCCGCCGGCCGACCAGGCAGTCCGCGCCCGCGCGGCCGAGCAGGCCGCCGCGGTCGCCCAGCAGGCCCGAGAGGCAGCGCAGCGCCCCGCACAGCCCCGGACGCCGCAGACGCCGCAGACGCCCACGCAGCCCGCACGGAAGCCGCAGACGGTCGCTGAGGCCCTACAGGCTCGCAACAAGGCGCAGGCCGACCGTGCCGCCGCGCAGCTCCGTCGCGCCGGCCGAGCCCCCGAGGCGCAGGACCCTAGCCGCAGCGGTGCACGCGAGGCGGCCGAGCGCGAGCGCGAGCGTCAGCGTCGCGACCGGTCCCGCAGCGACGATGCCCGCGAACGCTAGTTCGCTAGGACGATTCTGGCCGTTGTTGGGATCGGGTTAGCCCCGAAGTGACTCGCGGAGGGTGTCACGCAGCCCGTCGAGGCGGCCGTCAATAGACATAGCCTCCTGGGCCGTCCATCTCAGGTCAACGTCGTCCTGCATAGTTGAGACAAAGGTCCGTTGCCACACGTTCGAGAGGTGCAGGCTCACCCCACGCGCTTCGTCGATGACTTTTGGCGAAGCGATTAGCTCGAAAAGGCTGACCTGTTCACTCGACGCGATCATGGCTGCCTCGAGAGTTTCGAGTAGTTCGTGTCCGTCGTCATTCACACGCTGCGTGGACGCTAGAGCCCGAGCCACTTTCAGGACCTCCTCGCGTAGGGCGATGTACGAGGCTTTCAGCTCTGAGTTCCACTGGGCGTCGGCTTCTCTTGCAATTTTTCTGCGATCGCTTTCTCGCAGCGAGCGGAAGCCGAGAAGGCCAGCAATGACGGCGGCGGCGAGCACGAAGACTCCCGTGAGGACGGGAGTCAGCCAGACAGGTGTCGCGTTCTGCCCGACAAGCTGGATGAGGACGGGGCTTGGGCTGGGCGTCATGCTGCCGGTCTAGCTCAGATCGGCCTGGTTGCGCCAATTGGCTAGCGGCCGTCGTGCTGGCCGTAGAGCTTGGCTACTACCCGCCTTCTGTCCTCGGATCAAGCTTGGGACTAACGATTTGGTCGGGGTGCTCGCGCCGCACTTGCGTCAGGAGCAGACTTCCCAGGCCGAGTACGCCCATGGCGTACTGGCGCTGGTCGGATCGCCGCTGAATGCGGTGACGGTCGACATTTCCGATCGCTTGGGCGAGGCCCATCGCGATCGCTCGCCAGCCCTCCCACTCGCTCGCTTGCGTACCAAGACGGAGGGGTCCATCTGGTGCGAAGACGTTCGCGTATAGGTCTTTGCCAACGCGCGCCCCGCCGTCCCTTCCCTTCGGGTCCCCCGCCCAGCGGCGAATGCTGTCCTCGACGAAGATCGCCGTACTCGCGGGCACTTTGTCCCATGCGCCATCCGTCACGAGCCCACCCACGTGTTCCCACAGCTCCACGTCGACCGTTGCCGCGCCGATTGCCTCTCCCTCCGTGGGGACGGAGGCGATGGCGAACTTGGCGGCCTCGAGTATTTCGACACCGCGTCTCAGAGCATCACTTCGCCAGGAAGAACGAGTTCGACGCCCATTGGTGCCGTCGATGACGTAGCTCTCACGTCGGATATGGCTCTCCACATCCCACACGCGCACAAGTCGGTGAGTTGATCCGAGCGTGCCGACAAGGAGGCTTCGAGCCTGCTCGCTCCACCCGAGGTGACGGGACTCACTGTTGGCGATGGCAGGACCGTCGCTGGCAGCCGTCTCGATGGTTGCGTCGATGAGTTGTATGGCGTCGGCTGTATTCATTGGTCGAAGCCTTCGACATGCAGTTCCTGCTCGAAGAACCCAGCCCCAGTGCAGTCTTCACACCACCAAGCTTCTGCGTCGGCTCCGAAGACAGGCACTATCTCTTTGGCCGCGTCGACGGCTTGTTTCGGTCCGTCCTGCATTGCCAAGGCACCGGCGCTTGTCCATCGAATGCGTACCGAGCCACATTCAGAGCAGTTTTTTCTGGCCTGTCGCGCAAAGGCCTGGTTCATCTCGAACGAGTTCAGACCTTCTGCACCGCCGGAGAAAGGCGACTGGCCTTGGTTTCGTTTTCGTGGGTCGCCACCCGTCTTTTTCGCCTTACGTGACATGCGCTCATCCTGCCGGATTGTTTGCCGGCGTGGAGGTCCCAGCCATGCCTCCCTAGCGTCGTCAGTCGTGCTGGGGGCGGTAATAGGGCACACGTTGCTTGGCTCTCTCGTCCGGCTTGTGGAGGTGGCCGAGGTTTCGGTCGCACTTGCGGAGGGGGCCAGCCTTCGCGCCAAAGGGCGTCGAGGTGATCGCCGACGAACACAACAGGTCCTGTCCTAAGTCGTCCCGTCACCTTCTTCGGCAGCCACTGGGATGCCGCCGCCGGCATCCTTTGCGGCAGCATCTTCCTCTTTAAGAAGGGCCAGTATCTGGGCAAACGTATCCGTCAAAACGGCTATGTCCTTTTTCGGGATAGTCCCGATGAACCATCTCGGCAGGACGTCCGTAATCGCTACGAGGACCTGCCGGCGAATCTCCTCGGTCATGGATGGTCCTTGCTTGATGAGGAGCGCGATGGTCGGTTCGAGGAATGGGGCGAGAGCCCTGTCTTTTGCAGGAATGACGAACTTCAGCTGAGATCGAAGCGCTAGGAGCCGCAGCATTGGCCCGGCGTTTTCGGTGACGCTCCGACTTCCCACCCGAATCACGTAGTCCGTAGCTAGTGCCACCATTTCTGATAGCAGCCGCCGTACCTCGTCTCGGGCCTCCTTTTTTGACTGTCGACTTTCCAAAGTCCATGCAGGCAGGTTTGACACGATCGCCCCTCCGAACCCGACGACGAGAGTTGCCGCAGCACCGATAGCAATGCCAAGGAGAGTCAGAGCTGCGTCGTCCATGTGGCCAGGGTAATGAGCGCGTGAGCAGTAGCCGTTAAGAAGCAGAAACGCCCCACGTATCTTTGCGGGGCGTTCGTTCGCTACATTGCGGGTGTGACATCAGATCAGATGGTCGAACCGACTGAGGAGCTAGAAGCGAAACAGCTCCTGTGGGGAAAAGCCAGGGCCTTCTTCGCGGCTCACCCCATTCGGGTCATTGCCATTACAGCGGGTATGACTGCCCTCGTCGCTGGTTTTCTGCTCTTAGTCACGGATGACTTGAGGCTGTTCGACGTGGTGGGGCTATCTGCGACGGTCTGGGCGCTGCTCCTTGCACTCGCTATCTACTTGATCACTTCGGGGGACACCGACCGTCTCGTAAAGCAGAGCGACGAACTGCGCGAGCAGCTCGAAACTTATTCCAAACCTCCGCAGGGCAAGCAGTCGCCAGCGGCACTCAACTCGGCGGTCTACGACGAGTTCAAGGACCACGTAAAGCGCTTGCAAGACAAGTACCCCATGCCGATCGAGGCGATCACCTACGCGGGTCGACCTGTAGCTGCGGGCAGTGGCAACCGGCCGGTGATTTTCGAGACGCAGCGCGGGCATCGGTACTCCGTCTACAAAGGGCGTTACTGGAGCGTGCAGCGCCTCGATGAGGAGTAGCTGCAAGCGCTAGCGCCGCCAGTCCTCAGGCGGCGGGTAGTACGGCACCCGCTGTGGCGCGGAGCCGTCCGAGTCGTGCAGGTGGCCAAGGTTCCGATCGCACTTGCGGAAGGGGCCGGCGCTGGCGTCGAACAGGATCGCCGCGTGCCGGTCCCAGTGCGTCAGCCACCAATTCGACAGAGAATCCGCGTGCGCCCCCGAGTCGATCGTCGCTTGCTGTCGAGCCTCGAAGCACGCCCACAGCCGCTCGACGGCCTCGGGGTGCTTCCACCACTCCGGGCACCACGCCGCGGTGCTCTTGTCGGAGTGCGTGTACTCGACGACCGACAGGTGCTCCTCGACCCATTCCAGAAACGCCGGAAACAGGTCGAACTCCTCCTCGTCGCCGTCGGGCTCATCCTCGGGGGCCCGGTCGTACGCGGTCACGTCGGCGTCGTTGAGCGCGTCGCGCTCCTCGTCGGTCAGCTCGTCGAGGCCGTCGCCCCCGCCGGGGGCGACGGCCTCTCCGCTGCCCGGGTCGACGTCGGGCTCATCGACGTCAGCCACGAGCTGTCGCCTCCTTGGAGCTGGTGGCGATCGCGACGGGGGCGGCGCCGGCCGTGGCCGGCCCGTCGCCCTCGATCAGCGCTTTTAGCTTCTTGTCCTTGAACCACGGCACGGAGTCGAGGATCACCGGCCGGGTGTTCGAGTTGAACATGACCGTGCGCCACAGCGGCAGATTCGCGAGGTCGTCGACGTTCAAGATCGGCACCCGGCGGGTGCTGGTCGACGTCGAGTAGGCCCCGCTGTCCTGAGTTGATCCGCCGTAGGTGGTTTCCTCGCGCTCACCGATGAGGTTCGATAGGCCCTTGAGGAACTGGTCGTCCATCGCGCCGCCGCCGAAGACGCGGGTGACGGCCGCGCCCCAGATCGCGCCCCAGCCGTTCTGACCGAACGCCTCGACGGCCTGGTCCTTTGACTGGAAGTACGTGTTGATCGGCATGCCGAGCGACCCGTAGAACGAGTAGACAGACGGCAGCGCCGGCCACCGCACGATGTTGGCGCACTCGTCCAGCTCGATCACCAGCGGGACCGGCAGGCGGCCGCCGGAGCGCTGCGCGAGACGTTCCCCGGTCTTGCAGATCGCTCGCACGAGGGATGTCAGGATCGCGCCGGCTGATCCCACGCCGTCCTTGGACAGCAGGATCAGCAGGTCCTCGGACTGCACGAACGCGTCGACGTCGAATCTGCGCACGCCCTCGGCCGAGGTCCATTCCAGCAGCTCGTCGTAGGCGAGCGCCCCCGCCATGCGCTGCGCGGTCGCGTAGACGCTCTGCCGGGTCTTGTCGGCCCAGTTCTCCATGCCGACGAGGGCCGTCGCCGGCCCCTTCTTGCCGTTCGCGTTCAGGATGCCGATCACAACGTCCGCGTCCTGAGTGGTGAGCCACCGGTAGACGCGCGACAGCGGCAGCTCGTCGAGCGCCGCGGCGAGGAGGAAGTACGCGAGCATGTCGCGGCCGGGCTCGTCGAACTGAGGATCGCCGCCCCGGTCGCCTTCCTTCCGGGTCGAGGCCTCGAAAATCTCCGCAAGCTCGCGCGCGTCCTCGGCGCTTTTCACGTAGTCGAGCGGGTTGAAAACGAAGTCGGGGCCGTCCTCGTGACGGTAGATGCGGTTCGGGTCGAACACGTACGTCTCACCGCGGCCGCGACGGCCACGGATCGCCTCGCGCACCCCGTCAACCTTGTTGGAGGTCATGATCGCGGCCCCGGGGGCCTCGACCACGTGCCTGACGACGACGCCAGACGTCTTGCCGCGCCGAGTGCCGAACAGGTAGACACCCGTCTCCTCCCACCCCTGGTAGACCCACTTCGTCGTGCCTACGATGCGGGCGACTTTCTGGCCGGGTCCGATGTTCTCGGCCTTCGGGTGCAGCCGGCGGGCCTCCTTGGCCCGGGCGGCCTGTCGAAGAATCGCGTTCGACGGGTTCGCGCTCATGAGCTTGATCGAGGCCCCGCTGCGCTTCTTCGCGCCGTGCTTGGCCTGAGCCATGAGGAACCACGTGAACAGCGCCAGCGCCGCCACGATGAAGGCCACGACGGCGATCGTCGCGGCTGTGCCGGGCCATGCGTCGCCCCTCACGAAGCCCATCGCGAGCTTGATCGGGTTCCACGAGTAGGCGTCACCGGTCCCGGCGATGCCGGCACCGACGTGGATACCCAGGACCGTGCCGCCGACGATCAGCACGAGGAGGCCACCTGTCAGGGCGTTGGTGCGAATGGTGTTGAGGTTCATGCGTCGACTCCTCTGTGGTCGCTGGTCATGCTGTGCAGGAGGGTCCGGGCGATCCGGGCCTCCTCGTCGTCCCCGGCGAACCGCTCTGCGAGCCGCACGTCGACGCCGACCATGAGGGCCATTTCAGAGGGCATCACCCGGGCCGCCGAGAGCCGTTCGAGCAGCGCGTACCGCTCGGGTCGGGCCAGGGTGTCGGCCGACTTGATGCGGCGGTAGTGCTCGTGCAGCTCCTCGACGACGCCCGGACGCGACGAATCTCTCCGTCGACGTCTCGGCCGTCGAGCTGGTAGCGCAGCGTCAGTGGCCCGCTGACGCCCTCCGCGGCCAACTCCTCGCGGTGCTCCGCGATCGCCTCGTCGAGCCAGAGGCCGGCCGTCACGACGGCCGGCCGACCGACGCTCTGCACGGTCCACTGGTCGCGCGCGAGATTCGCGATCGACACCGGGCTCGAGGCCTCTGCCTCGACCATCAGTTGCTCTCGCCGCTGGTGAGCTTCATAGGCTGATTGCCTTTCGGGTCGACCTGCACGTGGACGTGGTTGCAGGAGTCCGCGAACTGCGCCATTGGCAAGTCGATGGAGCTGCCGGCGCTAGCCCGGCACTCGACCTGACCGGTGCCGGAGCCGTCCGGCATGACGGGCCCGAGGGCCCGCAGCAGCTTGATCGCGTTCGCGTCCGCTCCCGTGGTCGGTGTGCCGTCGAACGCGTAGAAGTCGACGGCGTGGCCGCCGCCGTTCACGACGTGCGCCGACAGGTTGCCGGCACCAGGCCGCTGCCCCGAGCACAGCCGGTTAATATCGGAGATCCCGATGGACTGGAACGTTTTGGTCGCAATCGTGATGACTTGCAGGATGCGCGTATCGACGTTGCAGTTCTCTTTGGGTTTGCCGTCCGCGATCGCCTGCACCTCGGGGAAGTGCGACGGCGAGAGCCACGCGATCTTGCCTTGGTTGGTCAGGTCCACGAGGTTCTTCGCGAGGGCCTGAGCATCACCGGACACCCCAGCGGCGCAGGCAGCGGAACCACCCGCGAGAGCCGTCACGACGGCTGTGGCCGAGTTGAAGTACTTCGTGTAGTGGTTCGGGTCGGCGTTGATCTGCACGGCGTGAGCGGCCGCTGAGGGCGTCATCGTCTGCCAGTTCGGCACCTTCAAGAGCCGCTGGTAGAAGAACGTCGCCGCCTGGGTCGGGTTCATCCGCTCCGCGAGGGTGCCCCAGGTGTCGCGCTGCTGGAACAGCCCGCGGGAGTCGGGGCCGGCCTTGTCGCCGTACTCGATGTTCGTCAGCGTGGACTCGCCCATCGCCGTCATGACGGCGATCGTCTGCCCCTTCACGTCGACGCCGAGGGCGGCCCCGGCGTTCATGATCGCCGCGGCGTTCACGAGCTGGTCGCCGGAGTACCCGTCGACCTCATCGTGAGCTGCCGCGGCGGTCGCGTTCGCGGCCGTGGCCGCGCACGCGCCGTTCTGGGAACCGCCCCCAGTGACGAGGGCGATCCCGACGAACACGACGACCAGGCAGGCCGCCAGTGCGATCATCAGTCCCTTTTTCATGACCGAGCCCCGGCTACGCCTCGACCTCGACGACGGCCTGCTTCGCGCCGCTGCCGGCCATGCCCTCGTCGGTGTTGGTGACTGCTGCCTCCCAGTCGGAGCGGAGGTGCTGCATGTGCGTCTCGGGGTTCGAGCCGTACTTGAAGATGCAGTGCCCGGGGTTCAGGTTCATCAGCAGATCGGTGGTGTCGGGCGCGAGCCCGAACGTCTCCTGCACCCACGCCGCGTCCTCGGGGCGGTCCTGGCGGTAGGCGTAGATCGTCTGCGCCTCCTGGATGACCGTGTAGCCCTCGGACTCCCGGGGAATGTCGGTGCCCTTGTGCATCACGAACCAGTTCGAGATACCGAGGGACCGGGAGAGCTTCTGGTTCGACTTGACCAGGCGGGCCGAGGGCCCACCGATCATGTGCCAGCCCTCCTCGTAGACCACGTTCGTGATGAATCCACGCTCGCGGCGCAGACGGCCGAGGAGCCACTGGTGCCCCACCGCCATGACGGTGGGGACCGCGGGCCCGGCGTCGGGGAGCTGGGAGACGTCGAACACCGTCAGCTTGCTTCCGAGGTCGACCGCCTTCGACGTCTCGCCGTCGAACACGCCCGCGTACGTCTCCAGGAGGTTCTCGAGCCCGAATCGGATCGAGAGGCCCGCCTGGTGGAAACGCTCACCGGAGGGGCCCGTCAGTCCCTCGTCGTCCGGCACCTGGCCGAGCCACGGCATGAGGTCCGTCGTCGTCAGGGCACGCTTGTCGTCGCCGTGCTCCTCGAACATGCGGCGGAGGGCGAACCGGGTCGCCTTCTCCTCCCACTCGGTCGCCGCGACGTCGTTCCGGGCGATGCGCGCCACGGCGTTGATGAGTTCCATCTGCCCCTGCAACCCCGAGCCGCGCATGATTAGCGGGTCCAGCAGGTTCAGCCGAATACCGCCGCCGGCCGGGTCAAAGTGCAGCGGCTCCGAACCGAGGTTGTGGGCCATAGGCGTGTACTCGCCCGCGCCGCCCTCGTCCTTCTTGTCGAACACGACAGCGCGCCGGTTGGCCAGCCCGAGGGGGCGGGCGACACCGCACGTCTTGGTCAGTGACGACTTCCCGTACCCGACCGTGCCGAGCACGATCACGTTCGGGGAGGAAATCTGCCGCGGCTCCGCGTTGTACGCGGTCGGGGCGTCGTAGGAAATCATCGACTGCGACAGGTTGTCGCGGCCGTTCACGATCCCCTCGTCCCCGGTCGGGTTGCCGATGACGGCCGAGTTCAAAATCTCGGCTTGCTTCGTCGTCGACGGGGAGCCCGTGAGCCGCGGCGAGTACCACCCGCGGGTCGCAGCGCCCACCGACGTGCGGAGCTGCCTGCCGGGCAGCTCGAACGGCGATACGTCCACCGGGCGACGTAGCGCCTCGGCCGACTGGCCCTCCTCACCCGTCACGAGGTCCTGTCGAACCTCGGGCGGAACGAACATCTTCAACCCGGGCACGTTGGCGTACCAGGGCGCTTTAGACGCCGCGCGCTTGCCGTGCGGGGCCGGGTTCTTGGTGTCGGTCATGACAGCGCCTCCTTGTCGCCTCGCCCAGCGAGGGTGTTCATCAGCCGCGTGGCCGTCGTGGTGTTGTCGGGGCGGAGGCCGCGGCCGATCGGCCACGTCGTCCCTGACGCAGCGCCCTGAAACGAGTCCTGCCAGTCGAGCCGGTCGACACCGAGCCCGGTGTCGCAGACGCTTTCCAACCGGCGGGACGCCTGAGCCAGGTCCTCGCGGGTCGGGGCCGTGATGGTCACGTACCCGATCCACGAGACGCCGTGGTGGTGGCTGCCGGCGGCGAGGTCACGACGTCGACGCTCGGCGGCGCTGAGGAGGCCTTCGGACTCGTCCGAGACGATGACGCCCTTCTTCTTCTGGGCGTAGAGGCCGGCGGCGTCGCGCACGACGTCCTGCCGTGCTGCTGCCTTCGCCTGAGCTGCCGGCACCAGGTGCATGTGGAACGAGACGGAGCGGATGAAGCCCAGCTCGCGGCCGATCATGAGGTCCAGCGTCCACAACGGCGACCGCCCGGCCGAGGCCAGGTCCTCGCCGTGGATAGCCGCAGTGCGGTGCCACCAGGTGACGGCCGGAGCCGCCTCGATTGCGTCACCGTCTGCGAGGACGGTCGGGTCGTACCCGCCGTCGACGACGTGCGCCGAATACTCGTCGTGCGCCCCGATGCCCACCGACAGGGGCGTGATGTGCTTTGCGGAGCGGAGGTCGATCGGGATCGACGGGTTCTGCTGGTGCATGATGACGGCCGCCGTCTGGCGGGCCGTCAGGTAGTTCACCTGCCCCATGCGCGCCTCCCGGAGTCCGTGCAGGGATGCCTCGATCTGCTCGGCCATGAGCGCACGCCAGCCGTCGCGGCCGGGCCCGTACTTCGCGGCCGACTCGACGAACAGCGGCGACAGCGGCCACGACAGCACGACGAAGTGCCGTTGCACCATCGCGTCCGCGGCCGCGCGTCGACGCACTTCCGCGTAGGAGAGCTGCTGCGCGTCCCAGAGCGCCAGTGACGAGTCGTCGGCCCCGACGGGCCGGGCCTCGCGCTTGGAGTTGTACCAAATGTCGTGCTTGGCGGTGTCCGGCGGCAGAACGCGCGTGAGCGTCTGCACGTCGCGGATCAGCGACACCGGCGCGGCACGGTGGGCTAGGAACTTCCCCCACGACGTCGCGGCCCGGTTCAGGGCCCCGGCCGTCTCCATGCCGCGGAGCTGCCCGGACACCGAGAAGGCGACCGAGAGGTAGGGCTGCTCACCCACGGGGGCGTGCCAGGCGATACCGGGCATGTTCGACCCGTACTGCAACCAGCCCATGCCGTCCGAGCCGTCCGGGTTGGCCCGCATCTGGCGAGAGGCGACCTCGGCCGCGCGGCGCTCGGCCTTGTCGGCGCCTGACGCTGCCGACTGAATCTGGTCCCACCCGGCGACGTTGTAGGGCACGAACACGTTCGTGCCGAGCCGCTTGCGGGCTGCCCAGCGCGAGCGCTTCCGACGTCGCTCCTGGATGGTTCCGTTGTGCGTCCGTTGCGTGACGAGCATCGTCAGGCCCACCCCGACGAGCGCCGCGATCAGCAGGGGGATGCCGCCGCCGAGGATCATCCCGACCATGCCGCCAATGACGAAGATCGCGATACCGATGATCCGCGACTTCGAGTGCGTGCCACCGAAGAACGACCGGTGCCCTGACTCGCCGCCGACCCAGCGAAGGTGCGTCCTCTGCTCCTGAACGTCACTCATGGGTCGAGTCCTTTCCGTACTGTTCCTGGTGGTCATCGACGGGGGCCGCAGCCATGTCGGCCGCGCCCGTCGCCGCACTGTTGGCCTTGTCCATGCCGGCCTTCGCCCCGGCGGCGATCATCGTCGGGATGCCGATAGCGGCACCGACGCCCGTCGAGGACTCCGCGGCGCCGGCGGCCATAGCGCCGCCCTCGGCGGCCGCTGCACCGCCGCCGGCCGCTGCACCGCCGGCACTCGCGCCAGCGCCGGCCTCAGCACCCGTGGATGCCTTGCCGCCGGCCGCGGCGGCTTCCTTGATCGACGAGCCCGCCGCCTCGTCGGCACCGCCGCCGCCGGCAGCCTTGCCAGCGCCACCGCCGCCACCACCGGTCGACGCAGGCTCCTCAGTGGCCGTCGTCGACGGCGTACCCGAGCCCTGCCCGGAGCCTCCACCGTCGCCCTGAGGGGCGCTGTAGCGTTTGTCGGCCTCCTGAGGAGAGTTCGCACCGATGCTCGGTCCGCCCGCGGCCGCGGCCCCGCCCATAGGCAAGATCGGCGCGAACTTGAACAGCAGCAGCGGTGACAGCCCGGCGATGAACAGCGCGAGCATCGAGACGACGAGGCTGACCGTCTTTTGGAGGTCGGCTTGGCCGGAGAACACGTCGATGTTGGACCCGACGAACGAGAACGTTACGCCGAGCAGGAAGAACAGCAGCGGGTGGGCGGCGAGGATGCCGAGCCACACCATTGGGATCTTTGATCCAAACGAGCGCTTCTTCTTGTCGACGATCCACACCCAGCCGAGCGGGAACAGCACGCCGGAGAAGTAGAGGGTGATGAGCTGCACGACGAGGACGAGCAGCGCGAGCAGCAGCGCCAGGATCATGAAGAACATCAAGATCGCGCCGATGACTGCGCCGCCGACGATCCCGGAGCCGTCGTCGTCCCCGATCATCGTTGAGAACTGGTCGACGATGCTGTTTGTCGTGGTCGACAACATCGTCTTGATGAGCGAGTCCGACAGGGCCCCGAAGAACTTGACGAGGAACGCTCCGACCGCTGGTCCGAACATCGCTCCGATGATGAACGCGGGCCCATAGAGGGTCAGCGTCTCGACGAGTTCCTGCCCCGACTGCCGGCCCCTGGCCGTGTCGATGAACTGAGGAATGAGGACGATGACGAACACGAAGATCGCCAGGCCGAAGGAGATTCGGTAGGCGCTGATGAACCAGTCCGCCGTGAGGTCGGGCAGGGTCGCGTGGGTCAGGGCCGGCAGAACGCTGTCGGAGAGGCCCTTGGCCGCGTCCCTGAGTGCTTTGTAGGTGTTCCCGGCCGGGTCGGACCAGAAGTCACCGATGCTCTGCGCGGTGCTGATCGCGTCCTTGGTGCCGTTCACCGCGTCGCCAACGAGGTCCTTACCCGTGTCAATCGCGCAGCTCGCCCAATTGCTGCACTTTTCATCGTCCCCGCCCGCAGCCGCGAGGATCACCGGCCCGCTCATCAGCAACCACCCGTGTACCGAACGCCCCCATTGGCGAGCGTTTCACCGTCCGGCTGCACGCCTTCGACGACGTGCCACGCGCCGTCCTCCCACTGCAAAACAAAGCCCTGAGCCGTCGACTTGGTGGGGCTCAGCGCGCCGTCGACGACGTAGCCGGCGGCAATATTGACCGTGACCCGATCGGCGGTCGAATTCGGGTCGACCATCCACAGGCCGTTGGTTGTCGACAGGTGGAACGGAGTCCCATCCGCGACGTCCCCCTGGCTGAGGTTCGGATACTGCTCGTAAGTGGCGGCTAGGTCCGAGAACGAGGTCGGTGCGGACGAGGAGAAGATGCTGCCTTCTACGGTCTGCACGTCCGAGCCGGACGGCACGGGCGACTGCCAGATGAACCGGTAGAACGCCGTGGCGACCTCAACGGCCCCGTACGACGAATGGCTCGCAGCCTCCTGAGCTGCGAGCACCATTGCGGCGTTGCGGTCCTGACCGCCGAGGCACCCCGTGGGCGGCGCGGCGTCCTCGTCGTCGCCGGCACCGGAGGAGCCGGTCGACGTTGGGCTGGGAGTCACAGACGCAGCCGGCGCGCTCGACGTCGGCGCGGCGGTCGGCTCGCCGTCGAGGGTCGTGGCGAACACGACTCCCCCGCCGATGACAATGACCGCAGCGGCGGCCCCGATGACCAGGGGCCAAAGGGACCGGCCGGTGGATGAGTACATGCGCGGCATGGTGTGTCTCCTTCTGAGTGGGTCAGCTCGCGAACGAGAGGGTCACGCCGACGATGACCGCCAGCGCGGCGAGGGCAACCAGAGCGACGAACGCGCCGAGGGCCTTCGCCCGTCCCTGGGCGTGCGCCTGGGGGTTGGGGTTCATGTCGTTGGATGCACCGGCCATAGCGACCAGTCCGGTGATGAGGTAGACGATCGCCACGATGATGCCGAGGGCCCAGACCGCAGCGACGAGCTTCTGCCAGAGCTGCGTGAACTCGGCACCGCCGAACGAGAAGTCCGGCAGGAGGCCGTCGAGAGGGTTCGAAATCGCCGCGGCGAGGAACAGGTCGTGCATGGGTCAGGCCTTCCGGTTGTTGGTAGAGGCAGGGGCGACGGCCTCCTGCAAAGTGCGAACCACGGCCGCGGCCGCCGACGCGAACGCGTCTCGAGTCGCAGGGTTCAGGGAGCCGAGCGTGAGCTGCCCGCGGGCGGCAATGTGCTCGTCGTAGGGAATCTCGTGCAACGACCGCACCCCGGCGTCGCGCAGCAGGCGCGTGACCTCCTCGCGCACCGACTCGCTCTCGGGGCGTCCGTCCGTCAGGCGAACGGCGATCGCACGGTCTGCCAGCTCGGCCGGCTGCCCGCCCGCGTCGCGCAGCTCGTCGAGGAGCTGGATCGCTTCGAGCACGGAGTCGCCCGCGTTCAGGACCGGGATCACGAGGACGTCGGCCACCGACACCGCACCGCGGAACGCGGAGGACGTCGGCTGGTTGCCGGTGTCCATGACGCGGATGCCGTAGAACTCGTCGATCACGTTCGACACGGCCACCACAGCATCACCGTTGAGGCGATCGCGTCGTCCGGTGGAGGCGATGACGTTCGCGAAGGACGTCTGAGGGGCGGTGTAGCCGTGGAGCTGGCCGGCGGTCTTGATGCCGGACACGTCCCGGACCAGTTCACCGAGACCGAGGCGAGGGCTGCCCTCGGCGCGGTAGTTCAGCGCGCCAGGATCGTCGGAGAACTCGACGATCGCCGTCGATCCTCCACGGATTGAGGCAATGACACCACCGAGCAGCAGCGACGTTGGGGTCTTACCCGTGCCGCCCTTGGGGTTGTTGACGAGGATCGATACGGCACGCGTCCACGTGGCCTGACGAATGACCGTCTCGTTCTGGGAGTGCCGCAGCTCCTTCTCGTTCGCCGCAGCCAGCTCGGCCGCCTCAGCGGCGCTCGGCTTGACCGGCAGGCCAATGCTCGCCAGGGCCCCACGGAATCCCTTGGTGGCCTTCCCCGTGGCCGCGGCGGGGGCCACGGGTGCAGCGCCACCGAACAGCACGGACGCAGACGCCTCACGGTCCAGAGGACGGCGCGCAGCCGGCGACTCCTCGGGGGCCTTGACGTCCTCGGGAACCTCCGACACGACCGCCAGCGACGGGGCCGGCTCGACGGCTTCCTCGGATTGTGCCGGCGACGCCGGCATGGGCGGAATCGGTCGGAGGCTAGTGGCCTCGTCCACCGGAGTGCAACGCCGGCTCAGGCGCTCCACGCCCACCGTGTCCTCCTCGATGTAGTCGCTAGCGCGTGAGGCTGCGCCGAACACGTCACCGCTCTGGTTCGGATCGCTCATCTTGTTCTCCCATCTCGACTGCTTGTCCCGACCGTCCGCCGGTTGTTTGCGAAGGCTTGTTATATCTTAAAGCTTAGCAAGTCTTCGCCCGTAAACTAAGGGTGTGTCCGCCCTTTCCGCTGCCGACGCAGCGCGCCTCGACGAGGCGTGCGCGACCATCGCAGCCACGCCCGCTCGACTGCGGACGCTCCGTGTCGTCATGGACGGCGGCGACGTCACGGCGAAGGACGTCATGGAGGCGCTGGACCTCACACGGAGCGCCGTGGGATACCACCTAGCCGCCCTCACCGAGGCCGGCATGATCCACGAACGACGCGCCACTCACCCCCGCGGCCGCGGCCCGATCATCTACTGGTCCGCGGATCGCGAAGCAATCCACGACCTCAGAGACACCCTGAATAAGCACTTGACTTGACCCCCGTCCGGGTGCCAACAATACATAATTCCTACGACAGTTGATTCACACTGTGCACTAGTCCCCCCAAGGGACGACTGCTCCGTACCCCGTCCGTGAGTCCCAGGAAAGGAGCGCCCGTGTCCGTAGCGGCCGCCGCTTTCAAGCAGTGGGCGAGCACTGTCGACCTCCCCTCCGGAGCCCTCCCCCTCGCACGCGCGATCGGCGTCAATCGCACGACCGTGCAGGCGCAGCTCCTCCGCGGCCGCGTCCGTGAGGCGGTCGTCATCGCCGCCGCGCGCGCGGTCGGAGTCGAGCCCGTCGTCGCCTTGTCGAGCTTCGACGAGTACGACGAGCTGCACCGGGAAATGCGCCCACCGCTACCGGTCGAGATCCTGTCCCAGGTCACACTCACGGACGCATCAATCGAGCTGCTGCGCCGCCGGAACACCGCATACGGCGACGCGATCGCTGCGGTGCACACCTGGGAGGACCCGCCCCAGCCGGACGGGCTCAGAACGTGGATCGACGCCGTAGACCCCGGCCACATTCGCCGTGACCTCGCGGAACGCCTCGGGATCGCTCCCCCCAACCTCTCGGCTCAGATCACCGCCAACAAGATGCGACCCCGCCACCTCGTCGAGGCCGCCCGCATCGCCAACACTTCCTTGACGAGCGGGCTCGCTGTAGGCGGGGTGATTACGCTTCAAGAGGCCGGCTGGCCGGACGGTGCCCGCTCCCACGCGGTCACACACCTGTCAGACGTTGCCCTGAACGACCTCGTTCAGGCGCGCCTCACGGCCGCGCAACGCGGGGCCCGACGCCTTGCCGCAGATAGCGCTGAGGCGCGACGAATCGAAGAAACGCTGGGCTGACATGCTGACCGGATACCTCATCGCCGTAGTCCTCGCCGCCTTGGCCCTGACCCGCCTTCCCGGCGCAATCCACGGCAGGAACATGCTCATCGCCTCGTCGGCTGCCGCGGTCGTGCTCGCCTTCGCCCTCATCACCCCGGACGTCTACGCCGCCCTAGACCGCTTCTCCCCCATCCCGAACTTGCTCGACCTGGTGGCCAAACTCGCCCTGTTCACCGGCCTGCTCCTCGCCGGGACACAGGTCGCCCGGGCATGGAGGGCCCCGGAGACGCAGCGCCGCATCTCAGGCCTGCCCGGCGTCCTCGTCTTCCTCGGCGTCTTCGTCGCGGAAGTCGTCATCTTCGCCGTTGTGCACACCACCAGCTCAGCCCCCGACCTCGCAGACAACCTCTCGAGCCCGCTCGTCCGGCTCTACTCCACCCTCGCAACGGCCTACCCGGCCTACATCGCTGCACTGCTCCTCCCCCACGTCCGCAAGGGCCTCAGCTCCTCACAGGGAGCGACCAAAGCGACATCGCGCTTCCTATTCGTCGGCTTCGTTCTGGCCGGCGTGCGCTTCGTGCTCGGACTCATGACATTGCTTCTGCCGGCGACGTACTACGTCGGCCAGGTCGTCAGCGGCGTGGCCGCGATCTTCGTCGCCCTCGGCCTCGCCACGGCGTTCTTCGCCCGCCTCGGCCGCCAGCGCGCAGCCCGCCGCCAGTACAACTAGCGGCAGGTTCGTCGCGCGACACGCCGCCACAGTCGCCACTTAAGTTGAGGCTTACGGTTAACTGTGGCGCATGGCCACTAGACGCCGCCGACGAGGCGAGGTCCTGGACCCCAAGCAGCTCGGCTACTTGGTCTCCGGATCCACAAAAGACCGTTTCGACGCGGTGGCAGACCTGGCCGATATTGGCAGCTCCGAACTGATCGAGCTGCTAATCCTGCGGATGCTCGACAACGAGCTGACCGATCAGGGCATCCCCTCATGGCTGCCCCAGAAAGACCGTAGCGAGGAGCTGCCCATCAACACGGCTTAACGAGAAAGGCCCCCGCTTTCGCGAGGGCCTAAAGCTCTTAGCTCGAACCTGCTCTTGTTTGGCGACAGTCAGGGTACGAGCTCCTAGGTAAAGAACCGGCTTCTCAGGGCCGGGCCTTTGACGTACCCACTTGGGCGACCAAGTGAGAACGGACTCATCATAACTCCCGTTTCTGCGCCTGCGCATCCCCGTGTCTCCGGCGTGTCCGAGCGCTCTGTGTCCCCAGAGCGCCCGGCACATCCCGAGCGGTCCCACCACGTCGGCCGGCGACGCCCGGCGCGACCCTCACAGGCCTTCTCCCGTCCCGGCGGCTCGTACCCGCTGCCGGTGCCAGACAGCGCCTACAGGGGCCTCTGCTTGCCGACCTCGCGCCGCGCATGGCTTAACCGGCTCTTGGCCGTCGTCATGTCACCTGCCGGGGACTCCCACCGTCGCCGCGTCTCCATTCGGCTGAGCACGTTCATGAAGTTCGCGGAAGCCGAAGCATCCATGGCCGGCGCCCGAGACGGCCGAGGCATCACCACGTCGCACGACACCCTCGCCCGCATGGTCGGCATGAGCAAGATCACCGCCCGCCGAGCCCGAGCCCTCATGGAGGCCCTGGGCTGCCTGGTGACCGTCGAGCCCGGCCGCTACCTCACCCGCGTGGAACGCCTCGCAGCCACCGCCCGACACGGCGGGCAGCAGCTACGCGCCGCATCCGTCCGTGCCCTCACGATGCCCGAAGTCAAGGATTCTGCTCTAAATGAGCACCTAGCTACCGCTTCACGGTTTAACCCGACAACCCACTCACTTAACAACTCTCCAAAGCGCGGCAAGCCGCACTCGGAGCCCGCTCCGCGGGCACAGCAACGACAAAAGCAGGCGAAATTCGTCCCCGGGGCCGACCAACCTCGATCACTCCCCCTGCAACGCCTCGCCGCCCGACTCGTGAGCAGCCTCCCGTGGCTGCCCGACGACCTCTCCACGCTCCGCGTGCAGCGCATCGTGCACCGATCCGGCTTCGACGTCGACCGGTTCTCCTACGGCGATCTCATCGCCATCTGGCAAGCGATCGACGAGAGCATGGGCCAGACCCCCAAGAACGCCGGCGACGTCAACGACCCCGAGGCGTACCTGGTCGTCAGGATGAAGCTCGCAGCCCTCCACGCCCGCTGGTACGGCCTTCGGCCGTGAGTTGTGATGTCTCAAATGCCGTCGACGATCGTGGCCAACGCCCACGGATGCACCGGTGCTCGGGTCACACCGTCAAGAAGGTCCTCACCGGCGGCCGCGGCCGCCAGCTCGACCTCATGAGCCTCGCAGAACGCGACCGCAGCTCCGACCGAATCGACAATCCCCCGCCACAGCCGACCCCGCAGCTGCTCGGCATGCGTGTACACGTCCACTCGGCTGACCTCGTGGCTAGCGCCTGCGTACGACAACCGCAACCAGGCCAGCGGTCGGAGATCCCCGGCGTCCTCGCGGCGCATGCGAGCAGTACGAGAGTCGTCCCACCTGAGCTGGTACCGGGTCGTCATTCGAGCTTCGCACGGGACGGCAGAGCGTGAAGCCACAGGCGGGCCGCCGCGGGTGCGCTCCGCTCCCCCTTGCCCACGAATCCGACCAAAGACTTGACTCGTTGCTCTCCGTAATTACGCGGATACGGAGTTACGGACGCGGAGGTTCACTCCGGGCCGGTCGCGGCAGGATCGTCGCCTCGTCATCGAGGCCCTGCTGCTCGTGCTCGGGCTGCTCTCCTACACCGGGGCCTGGCGCAGCTGGTCGAACTCCACACCGTGCTGCATTGGCGGTTCGATCTCGCGTGGGCTGGGGTCGGCCTCGCCGCCTGCGTGCTCGGCATCGTGTTCGCGTTCTGGCTGCCGCAGTTCCTGCTGCCGCGCTGGTACCGCGAGGCGGAGCCGACCGCTCGCTGGCGTTGCGCCGGGCCGTAGCTCCGTAGGTACGCGGGTATGTAAGCGCGTAAATCCGTAGAAGCGTGAGTACGGATTTACTGAAACGCGCAAATCCGTATATACTCGTTTTATGAGGATAATCACCGTCACCAACTTCAAGGGTGGTTCCGGCAAGACGACGACGAGTGCGTACCTCGCTCATGCCTTCGCCGCTAAGGGTCGCAGTGTCGTGGTCGTCGACGCCGACCCGCAAGGCTCAGCCCTTCGATGGAGCGAGCAGGGGGAGTGGAGCATCCCGACGCTTGCGCTCCCGGTGAAGGATCTCCATAAGCGTCTCGCCGGGATCGTGTCGGCCTCGACCGACATCGTCATCATCGATACGCCCCCGCTCGAGGACCAGGCCGGCATCGTGTCCTCAGCTCTTCGCATCGCCGACGTCGCGATCGTGTCCATGGCCCCCACCATGGGCGAGTACGAGCGTCTGCCCGAGGTGTGGGCCGCGATCGACGACGTGGAGCCGCTGCGCGCGACGCCACTTGTCGCGGCCGTGCTGATGAACCGCACCGTCACCAACGCCAACAGCACGCCAATGTTCCGCGAGCTGATGACCGACGAGGGACACACGGTCCTGTCGACGACCATTCCTCGGAGAGAGCCCATCGCCCAGGCCTTCGGTGGCCCGGTCACCGACCTCGGCAAGTACGCCGACGCCGCCGACGAGATCGAGACCCTGGGAGCAGGACGATGAGCAAAGCGGAAGAGCTGCGAGCACGAGCCGCCCGCGCGACGCAGAGAGGCGCGTCGACGACGCCCGAGCAGAACCAGCCCGGAGCGCCCGCCGCCGAGGCGACGCCAGCACCCCGGCCGAACGTCATTCGAGCCAAGCCCGTACGCATCACCGCCGACCTGTCGCCCCAGGTCTATCGAGGCCTCATCGACTACGCCGCAGGCCTAGCAGAGGCTCAGGGCCGCGTCCGCGTCGCGCACGTGCACGTCACTCGCGCCCTCGTTGCAGAGCTGCTGGAAAACGACGAGCTGCAGGGAGCCATAGCCCGCCGCGTTCGCGCTCAACTCGATGATTAGACCGTCCGTAGTTCAGTAAATACGGACTTACGCTACTGGCCGTCTATTGCCTCAAGGTCCGTAGCCCAGCGCTCTGCGCCGCTCGAGTACCACGCGACGGCCCGGTAACCCTCGTCTCTCAGGCGCTTGTCTGCTTCTGGGACGGGGTCGTGGTGGCGATCGCGGGTCAGCAGGATGACAGTGGTGGATTCGCCGGTTTCTGGTGCGAGAGTCAACAGCCATGCACCGCCTCCGCCAGATGAATTGACCGGCACGTCGCGGTGGATATGGGCACCTTCGGCCAGCGAGGTCATGGCCAGCACAGTATGGCCTCACCGGCCCTCGTTCTTGGAATACGGCTGTGAGATCAGGCGTCGTCCCGGGGGAGTGTCACGGCCGAATCGGTGGCTGCCGGGGACGGCCTGTCGCCCGGAGATCTGGGGGAGTGGTCGCGGCTGTCGATCGTCCCGTGAGCGATCCTGGTTGGGGACGCCCTGCCGGGATGCGAGAGGTGCGGCAGGGCGTCCAGCCGGCGGGGTCCGGGTGATGACCGCTCAGCCGACATTGTCAGAATATGTCGTGAGGGCGGACGGGGAAAGGGCCAGAAAGCGTCGTTGCTTTCCGGCCCTCTTCCTGTCCCGCGTTCGCGGTCCAGGGTCTTTCACGGTCAGGCTGAGGGAGGGACTGCGTGCCCAGGTTCAGGTATGGGCACGTCGTGAAACCACACTCGTCGCCTCGGATCAGGTAGCGGTATTTGCTGCTGGTCCGTGCTGGGGAACCACCCCAAACAGAAGAAAGGATAAGCACCCTAGTTTCTGGTGTCGAGACCCATTTGATCTGGCGGTTCCGTCAGGTGGTTTTGAAGCTTGCTGAAGGTCGTGCGGCTCGGGTCTTTGCCGTTTCTGCACGGTCATTGGCCCAGTCGACTTGGTTTCCGGTGGTGCCGGGGAGGTGAGTTTTGGGGTCCTGGGTGGGTTCCGGTTCTGGGTAAAGGCCACGGCCGGAGGAAGCGCTGGCGTAGAGGGCGGCAAGCCAGGTGGGGTTGATGTCCACGGTTCGGCTGCCGGCGAATTTGAATCGCAAGCTGATGTGAGGGGAGAACCAGACGGTGGAGCGGCCGTCACCGGTTTCGATGGGTTCTTTCCAAGAGAACATGAAGGATTCGTTCTGGCGGAACTTATTGATGATGACGATTTGAAGGTGGGCGAGGAGGCGGTCTTCGACCTTGAATTCGAGGACGTCGCCGTCGTAGACGATGTATCCCATGAGAGGGCGCTCCGATAAGGGGAAGCCAAACGGTGCTGGCAGCAGAGTTTGGGCTGTGAATGGTGTGCGGATGTCACTGCGCACTGTGCCGGCCGTTTTGGCGGTGCCACCTGTGGTGACGAAACCACATCGGTGATGTGTCCGCTTAGCTCTCCTCAGAGCTTTGAGAGTACATCGCCCGAACAGAAGGGGCGGGGTCCTGACCCGACAGGACCCCGCCGCCAGCAGCCCGTACGCGCCCACGGGGGAGGGGGGCGAGCTGCGCACCTCGAGAACCTGAACCGTTCTCGGGTCCTGTAAGGCTGGTGGGTGCAGCCCCTAACGAAATAGATCTGGACATAAGGAAGGGAAGTTGCTAGGTCTGCGCCCCGCGAAGTGCCTAGGTGGAGATTCACTGGGGCATACCCCAATGCAACGGCCAATTAGTGTCACGGCGTGCGTGGCATTAGAGCGTGTCTCGCTCCTTTCGCCACAGATACGCGTCAGGGTCTAGGAATGATGCAGCAGAAAACGTGGGTCGTGGTGTACATCCGGGTGAGCTCCATCGATCAGAACCTTGGCCGGCAGCGCGAGGGCATTCGCGGCCTGGACTGACTTTGTCGCAGTGGTCAGCGCCACAAGCATCCGACGGCGAATGGTCCACCTTTCCATCGCCAGCCGTCCGGCGCCCCTGCCCCGAGTCGGGTGACGTAGGTCATCAAACGACGAGGAGGGTCCAGGCGTGCCGTGTCGGTTCCACCTAGGGTGGGACCATGACTGTGATGCAGTTCGTTCAGACGGCGCCAGGGCGTCGTCGTCGAAGCCGCACGCGATGACCAGGTCCATAACCACGTCGTCGGAGATGCCAACGACGACGGGCAAATTTCGATACGAAACGGACCTCGTCGAAGCGCTTTCACCTACTGTGGCGGACTCTGTGTTCCGGCGCGGAGATCCTGACGTCGTCACCTTCCGGGAAGTCCCGGCGGCGCGCGGGGTGCCCGATCTGGTTATGGTTCGATTCGACCCAGTCGCGCTCAGGGCGCGAGCCGCCCATGCGGTCCAGCCGCTGAGCAGCGATCGTGAAGTGCGGATCGTGCAGCTCCTTCGCCGCGCCGGTAGTCTCGATCGCGGCGACATCGCTCGAGGGACAGGCTTACCGCCGGAGTATTTACGGCGCTCCGCGTTGCCGATGCTGGAACAGCTGGGGTGGCTACAACTGCAAGCCAAGGACGTCGTGCTTTGTCCGGGAACAGCGCCAATTGGGCGGCGCGTCGTGACGGTTGAGGCTAAGCTGCGCGACTGGTTCCGCGCCTTCAACCAGGCGCGGGACCAGTACCATTCCGCCGATGCGGCATATATCGCCCTTGACGAACGCTCCAGCGGTTCTCTGCAGGATCAGGTCAATGCCATCGCCCAGCGCGGCGTCGGAGTGATCCTGGTCAACGCGGACACTAGGCGTCACCGCGTCATCGCTCGCCCACATCGAGTGCTTGACCGCCGGGCAACCGCCGTTGGTCGTGAGCTCCTAGCCGAACGAAGTCACGCCCTCTGGTCACGCGGAGAACGCACCGGACAGGTGTCACCTGTGTTCGGCTGGTTCCCCCCGACGAACACACCCCCCGACTGACTTGCGGTGGTCCGTGACGTGTCAGCGGATCGTCTGCCAGACGGGGAGGTGGGTAGGACTGTTGGCTCCGGCCGGTTTGTCGACTTGAGCTAGCGCGTTCACCCATCCAAGTCCGCGATCGATCGCGCGGCGCGCAAAGGCAACACGGACCGCAGGCTGCATCTTGGCTTGAAGGTTTCCAACCGCGTTAAGGTAGTGCAGCCCTGCGACCGGCTTAGAGTGCCCGTCTCTGTCGATTTCATCGAGGAACCTAGTTCGAAAGTCGCGGTGTCCGGGGAGGGCTCGGAGGCGATCGAAGACGGTGGCATCCATCGTGTGCAGCAAGAAACGGTCGAAGAGTCTCGGGATTTCCTTCGGGGGCGCCTGCCCAGGCCGGCGACCCATCGGTCGTGGTCGTGCGAACGTCTGATCGGCAGCGGACGCACCGGTCGAGAACCCTGCAGCGCCGAAGGCGCCCATGAGCCACCCGGTGAGGGACGCATTGGCGAGAAAAAGTTTCTTGTCCTCGCGCGCAGCGGTCTCGGTAAGGATGCGGTACCCGCGGAGGATGTCTGGGTCGGCGAGTTGGCCATAGGAGTTTGCGGTGTCCGGCCACCAAAATCGCAGGTACCAGTGTTGCTCGTTCGACTCCACTAGCTCGCGGAGTAGCAGGTTTCGCAGCTCCCGATTAATCAGCCACTGCTTGTCCATCGTCAGGTTGACGAACATGGGACCGTCTTCCACGACTGCTCGGCTCTCGCGCACGATCAACATCGCCTGGTCCAGCGCTGCCGCGGCATTGATCGTCCCGACCCATCCCGTGGCCGAGAGCGCGACGGTGGCGCCCACCCGGTACTGGGCCCGGATGACGTTGCGTATCCACGCTGCGTCCACGGCGGTGGGGAGCGTGTTGTAGAACGTGAAGGTGGGATCACGTTTCGCGGGCTCGAGTTTTCCTATCCCCTCCCAGGTGGAAAGTGGGTGTCGGAACAACACGGGGTCTGCGATGCGCAGCGGGACGGTCCCGACCGAGGAAAAGTACTTGCTGATCGCGGATTCGGTGTTGCCCCACATCTTCATCGCGGTCCCGACGCCGAGCTTCTTGCCGTGCTCATCCATGAGCGCGTCGAACACCTCCGGAAGCCGGTTCATGTGCTGTGCACTGCGCTGGGTGATGAAGGTGGGGACCTTCCCGCGGAGCATGCGGTTCAGGGATGCGGTGGTGGGCTGGTCTGTCACTTGGTGGCCTTTCGCAGGTCCTTGAGGGCACGCTTCGCGGTACCGCGCTCGAACGCGTCCTCGCTCAGCAGTCGGAGAACGACCTCGCGGAGGGCGTCGGGGAGGTGTGCGGGAAGCGCTCGAGGGGGGCCCGTGATCTCTTCCGCAACCTCGTCTTCAGTTTTCCCGCTGAGGGAGGTGATGTAGGGGTGCTGCCCAGTCAGGACGGTGAAGAGGATTACGCCGCACGCCCACAGATCAGAGCTCTTTCGGGCGCGTTCGCCGCGCAGCTGCTCCGGCGCCATGAACAGCAGCGACCCCACCCTCTGTGGGTAGCGCGTCATCGTCGTCTCCGTGGCGGCTTTCGACAGTCCCAGGTCGATCAGGACCGGGCTGTCCCAGCTGCCGTTGCGGAGCATGATGTTCTCGGGTTTCAGATCACGGTGCACCCGGTCTACGGCATGCAGTTGCTTAACCGCATGCAGGAGCTCCGTGGCGAACGCAAGGGCGTCCGCTTGCCCAGGGACCCCGTCGGTGGCCAGGTTGTCCTGGACACTGCCACCCGGCAGGTATTCGCAAAGCAATGCGGTGTAGTCCGTACCGCCGATTGAGACCGTGCGAACCTCGTGCAACCCCATGATCCGCCGGCTCGAGATGTCCGTTAGGCCCGCGATCTCGCGCTCCACCAAGCCCGGGTGGAAGTTGTGTGGCTGTAGGAACTTGACGGCCGCCGAACGAGGTTCACCGTCGATGAGGACATCGTCGACCCGCCATGTCTCCCCGAATGTCCCCGCGCCGAGGAACGTCGATGTCGTTCCCCCGACCGCGGTCGCGGCGTCTGCCGGCGTCAATGTCGGCTGGTTCACGCATTCCCCTGTCTGATCATCCAGCTTTCATACTGACGCATCTTCAACTAAAGGTTCTAGGCCGCAAACAGGTGACATTGGTGAGCGGCTAGAGGTGTCCGATAGGCGGTCGTTCATCGGGACACTCTTCGGGGCCTGCCACGGTCGGCCGAGATCAAGTGGCGCCTGGCCTGCGGATTCGCGTATGCCTGTCCCGCAAAATTGCCCGGTGAAGGGGGTGCAAACGCTACAGCCGTCGCATGCTCATCGGCTACGCCCGCGTCTCAACGTCCGGACAGGATCTCGCAGCACAACGTGATGGTCTTTCAGCGCTCGGTGTTGGCGATCAACACGTGCATGTTGACCACGGCCTCTCAGGGACGACTCGAGCACGGCCAGGCCTCCGCGAGGCGCTCGCTGCCTGCCGCGCCGGCGACGTCCTCGTGGTCACGAAGCTCGACCGGTTGGCCCAGTCCCTCCGTGACGCGACAGACATTGCCGACGAGCTGACGAAAAAGGGTGTCGCCCTGAACCTCGGGGGAGCGGTCTACGACCCCACCGATCCCGTGGGCCGGCTGCTGTTCAATGTCCTCGGGATGGTGGCCGAGTTCGAGGCAGACCTGATCCGTGCCCGCACGCGGGAGGGCATGGCGATCGCGTAGGCCGCTGGCAAGCTTCGCGGACGAAAGCCCAAGCTCACCGCCTCGCAGGAGAAGCACCTCGTGCAGCTGCACCGCACCGGAGAGCACACCACGAGCGAAATCGCCGAGCTATTCGGTGTCGCCCGGTCAACGGTGTATCGAGCCATCCAGCGTGGAGAGCAGGCCCAATGAGCTTGGGCTCAACGGAAGCAGCGGGTCCGCTACCTCCAGCGTCGACGCCACCGCTCGGCATGAGTTGCGAACGCGAGCATCGCGAGACCCAAGCCATATCCGAGCGCTATCCAGCCCCAGCCCGGAAGGGCAAGGCTTCTTCCTGAGGACCATTCCGTGAAGTCATCAGGGACAGTCGTCGCCCACCGGTACGAGCTGTCGGCGATGAATGCGACCCCGGCGGCGTACAAGGGGACGACCGCCCAACCTGCAGGTTTACGTGCGGGCTTGGGCATGAGTACGAACATAGAGCGAACACCCCTCGCAGGTCTGCCCGGTCGCCGGTCCCTAACCCAAATACCGCACGGGGCCCTAGCCTCAGGGCATGACTGTGTTCTGGCCCGCTCTCATCGTCGGTCTTGTGCTGCTGGTCTCGGGTGCTCTTGTCCTCCGGAACTCAGCGTCTCTCGCGTCTTGGCTAGGAAAGACGAGCAGTCGAGTGCCCGGTCGCGAGGGAGTTGATGGTGCCTACACCTCACGGAACGCCAAAGCCGCCGGAATCGGCTTTGTGGCCATCGGAACATTGGGCATCGTTCTTAGCTTCCTGAACCTGAATTGGTAGGTGCAGCGTCCGGTAAGCCATCGTCCAGGGAGCTGGGCACAAAGTGGTCCGATACTCGGAGGTGGCCATGAACAAGTACGACCCTCTTCCGGGAAAAACTCAGCGCGGGGTTCGTACTGCTGGTTTGACCATGGCTGCGATGGGCGTGCAGGGGACATTCCTGTACCGAGCCATTTTCGACGTGCCCACCTTTGCCTCGTGGATGCTCTGGCTAGGCGTCTTCGTCGTCCTGTTCGTTGGCTTCATCTACAGAGGCATCAAGGACGCTCGTCTAAACCGGGCAGAACAAGCAGCTTGGAACGCGAAGTTCGAGGAACAGGAACGGCAGAAACGCACCTCATCATCGCGAAACTCCGAGAAGCGGCTTGGGACAAGCCTGCCCGACGACTGGACCTAGTCAGCCACGACGCCCGATAGGGGATCCTGCTCCGGGCGTCAGGGCGGACGCGACGGCGGGGTGTCAGGGCAGCAGCAACGACTCCAGTTCTTCGCGGTTGCCTCTGAAGGCGTTCATATCGATGAACTTTTCGTCGCCGTCGTACCCGTCGAGCTGCTCGCGTGCCGACCACTGCCAAAAGGCCCAGTCGCGGTGGTCGGTGAGATGCGGGGAGGTGGCGACCGAGCGGAACCAGATGGGGTTGTCGGGGTAGCTCCCGGCGAGGTATCGCTCGTACCAGTCGCGGGTCGCGTACAGCACGGCCGGTCGGCCGTAGTGCTGTTCGATGGCAAGCAGGAGCGGGTCCAGCGCTTCCTTGACTGTGGCTGCCGGGGGAGGGCTATCGCAGTACTTGGCGTAGCACTCGACGTCGACCACGACGGGCAGGTCGCCCCGGTTCCGGGAGACGGTGGCTATGACGTTGGCTGCTTGGTCGGTTCCCGGGCTGTCGACGCTGAGAAAGTGGTAGGCGCCGACGAGCAGGTCGGTGTCGTGGGCTTCGGCCCAGTTGCGGGCGAACCGGGGGTCTTGGTAGCTCGAGCCTTCCGTCGCCTTGATCCAGGCGAAGTCGATGTCCTGCGACGCCAGGACGTCCCAGTTGATCGTGCCTTGGTACGCGGACACGTCGACGCCCTGCACCGGGTACCGGAGGGCCGCTGTGCGAGTGGGCCAGAGCGTGCCCGTGAAGAGAAGTGCGGCGATGACGAGCAACGTGAGGGCGACTGCGGCGGCCGAGATGGCGACTCGGCGCTGTCGGCGTCGTCGAGGAAGCGCGCCTGCTCGGGCTGAGGCGTCGTCTCTGTTCTCGTGTTCGTTCACGTTGGGCTCCACAGGAGACGAGGCTACGGGGGCAGGGCGAGCGGGCACGTTCTCGAACCCGCTACCGGTTCCGGCAGATGATCCCAGTGCGTGCTGCAGCTCGCGGGGCGTCGAGCGAGCCGGTTGGTCTCAGGGGTTGGTGCGCCTCCAGACCGCAACGACGTTCTGGCCGCCGACCTGTCCCTGACCGTGCTGCAGGTAGCCCGTCCTCTCTGAGGAGACGACGATCGAGTCGGCCCCGAGGTCTAGGAGCTCCTGCTCGACCATCGTGGAGTACCCGGGACTGTCCGGCAGTTGCTCGATGACCCAGCCGTCGGGCACCTCGACGGCGCCCTCGACGTACTCGATGCCCATGCCCAGCATCGAATGCTCCACGGCCTCCGAGGTGATGACCTTGGCCCCCTCGGGGAAGTCCACCCCTGTCACGGCGCTGATGGTCTCAAGCGGTACGTCGTGGCAGCGCGTGGAGAAGGGGTTGCAGACGCCGTACTCGCCCGGCTCGTTCAGCTTCGTGTTCACCGCGATGATCGGCGCCGCCACGACACCCGCGACGATGAGCCCGATGACCAAGAACAGGCCGACGAGCAGAAGCAGCTGCCGGCCGAGCCGGGGCGGGGCGTACTCGTCCATCTGCCCATCCTCAGCGACGGCGACCACGGACGCGTCCGCCTGGCGCCCGAAAGGGGTGCGCCCTGCGGATGACTCGTCAGACGGAAGTGTCCCAGGTGAGGAAGACCACCCCGACGAGCACCGGCACCGGGGAAAGCAGCGCGATGATCACGCCACCGACGACGCTCGCTGCGCGCTTGTCCATCGCCAGCCAGATGCCGCCGACCACGCCGAGGGCGCCGACGATGATCAAGGTCAGGGAGAACGCCACCGGGGTCCTTTCGAGAGCGTCGATGGCCGGCTACGAGATGGAGATGCCCGGCGCCACCGTCACCAGCAGCACCACGGCACCGATCAACAGCGGTACCAGCGATCCGACGATGATCACCACGCCGGCCGCGACGCTGAACTTCGCACTGACGACCTCTCGGTTCCGAAGGAGGAACACGCCGGCACAAAGACCTGTGAGGCCTGCGGTGAGGCACACGAGCGCGAGGGTCACGGTGCAGATCCTGTCATGAGATGGATCGTTGATCGCTTCAGAGGCCGTCCCAGATGGGGATCGGTCACCGGTCTCGTGGTGGTTCGGCCAGCCCGAGACGCGGCACCAGCCGCGCCCGTGATCGTCAACCGTCTTGGCTCCATGCACCGATCATGGAGATCGTCGTGGCGAACTCGTCGAGGGCGGGCCTATTCAGGAATGCGTGCCGTGTCCCAGGGAGGACGTGATGCTCCAGATCGACTCCCGTGGCGCCGAGTTCGGCGGCGAAGAGGTCACCGGATGCGCGCATGTTGTCGTGCTCGGCATTGACGACGAGGGTGCGAGGGAAGTCGCCGAGTTCGTGGCCACCCGGGAATGCGAGGCGATGGCTCAGTGAAGCTCTCGACCCGGCGTAGTTGCGGTTCATCACGTCCAGCGCCCACGGAGCGTGAGTGATCCGGCGGTGCTGACGAGATCGCTGACGAGGGTCTCGCGCTCGAGGGTGCTCGGAGTGGAAGAAGCCGTAGACGAAGATGGCGCCTTCCGGGCGAAGACCCTCATCCATGGCACGAAGGGTGGCCGCGGCGGCGAGACACGCCCCCGCACTTGCCCCACCTAGGATCACGCCTTCAGGTGATCGAGCACTCACTTCGCGATACGCCGCGAGGACGTCATCCAATGGCAGAGGGAATCGCCCTCGAGCACGTCCTGTCCGTGATCTGACCCAGCTCAAGCCCGGAGGAGGCGCCAAGCGGTAGCCCACGGTGGCCACAGCCAGTCCCTGCCGTGCGAGCGCTCCTGCAACGTCATGTGCTTCCGGTTGGTCGAGGCTGCCTCGGAAGAAGCCACCGCCATGCAGCCAGAGCAGGGTGGGGCCTGAGGCCGATTCCCCGCCCGCTGTTGGGCCGTAATAGCGAACGGAGACCGTGTCCTTAGACCCGTGAGCGATCTTCGATGCGACACGAGCCGGATCAGTTGACCGCATGGTGTCCGGTCTCGAGCGAGCAGTGGCAGGGCGCAGAACGAGCTTGCGTAGTGCTGTTGGTCATGGGACAAGTGGACCAGCTGGGTGCACCGATGTCGTCCACCTCGAGAAGCATTCGAGTCGGTGAGAGGCGTCCGATAGGGGATCGTTCACCGAGATACGTTTCGGACTGACCTATCGAGACAGTCGGCGCCCCGTAGCTGCGGGGGAGTGGCTAGCCTCCGCCGTGGATCGGTGGCCGATCGTCTATCGAGACGCCTCAGTAGCCCATGACGGCACGCTTCATGCGATTGACCCACCAGCCGATCGTCGCCCAGTACAGCCCGCGCCCGACCAGACTGACGACGATCCAGAGCCCGGCTGCAGTCTTGGTTGCTACGAGCGCGACGAAGGCGACTCCGATGGCCGCGATGAGGGCTCCAAGGCCCGTGTGAAGCATTTCCATGGCCGGACCGTAGCGGTACCCGCCGACATTGTTGCCACGAGAGGGGCACGCGAGTTCTCACCCGCATTTTTCTGTCTGGTTCCAAACTTCAGAGCCCAAACGACGTCGACGTGGACGGCAGGTGTCGAGATCACCGCGGTGCTGGTCGAGGGCCATCTCGACCATGCCCACGGTGTCTTCGCAGGCAGAGAACCGCAGCGGGGAGAACCCTGGCGCGCTCGTAGTGGCCTGCGTCTCATGGCTCCAGAAATTCGCGGACTAAATTGCGGGCATGACAACAGAGACTGCGTGGGCAGTGTGGCAGCGGTTGGCCAAGCAATTTGCCAAGGAAGCCCTCGCTCGCAAAGTGCCATTCACAGATCGACGTGACGGCCCCTGGTGGGAGAGGGACCGTCACGAGTGGAAGTTTCGCGTTGACTACAGATGGTCTGAAGGAGCAGGGGGTTTGCACAGGTTTGTCACCATCACCAGGAGGGGCCGGCTCACGGTGAAGGCGCAGGAGCAGTCGCGCCCATTCACGGCGACCTCAAGTGAGGGCAAGGCGGAGTGCACGCCTGTTGAAGAGGCCACGGCTTGGGAGGCCATGTCTACTTACATTCGCCGGAAGGCCAGGGCCTAGAAGATCTGCTTTGCAGCTTCAACAGTCACGTCATCGCCTCGATGATCCTGTAGCCGACGGGGGTTCAGCTATTCAGCGGCCGCGACGGAACTCTCGGCCATTGCAGCCGCCTGCCTTCGCTTCATGTCCTCGATCAATTCCGCGAAGTCGGTTTCGCGCGCCTGCGCGCCTGGTCGAGGTACGAGCAGCCGTTTTGCTTTGTCCTCGGGGCGCTCGTCCAGCCGCGCAAGATCGACCGAGTACGTGTTCCGCCGTCGAATCGCCGACAGTGAGCCACGGCCAACCGGAACCCGATCCACTGTGATGATTCCAAGAGTGTCGAGTTCATCGATTCCCTTGCGGCGAGTGGTCTCGCTCAGCCCGTATCGCTTCGCGGCTACAGAGGGGGAGAACCAGAGGTCGTCGTAGTACTTACCGCGAGTCTGTTCGAGCAGGACCAGAAGCATGGCGACAGCGGATGTGCTCAGTGTTGCCATCCAGCCCTGAGTCCAGAGCCCTGTTGGTAGCTGCGTGTACCGGGGTGCGTTCTTGGGCAGAGCTAGGCCTTCGCGTTTCTCCCAGTGGCTACCCGGATGCGTATACGCGGCACCCCGACCGGTCTCCTCCCGGAGGATCAGGCGAGACGGCTGGCCTGGCCGCTTGTCGACTTCAAGGAAGTCACCTTCCACGAGGCGTCGAACCGCTGCGTTGACTCGAGCTGCCCCTCGGGTTTCCGGTTCGTCTAGTCCGAGCAGCTCTGCCCACACCCGGGCCGGTTGCCGGACGTCGTAGGGCTCCTTGACCGCTATCCAGAGCATCGAGAGAAGAAGTTTCAGCTTTACCTCGCCACCTCGGCCACCGCGCATCATCAGCGTCATGGGTGGCGGGGTTTCTGGGTCCATCGAGACGATGAACGACGATCGCACCGCTACTCGCTTCCGAGCCAGGCGACCAGCCAGCTGGGTTGCACGCTCCCGAGACACGTCAACTGCATCCATGTCGGGCACCTTCCAGGAAATTACGATGGAGTGATCTCATACTACGCTACACAAACCATGGCTGAGGCATCACGCAAACCACGGGTTTGACCCTACGCAGACAACTAATCCTAGCAATTCCTAGCCGATAGTGCTACGCTGACGATGGGTAGGTTGCGTTGGGCGACAAGTTCCGCTACCGTTGTGTCTACAGCAGCCAGACCGCAACGGAAGTCCAGGATCCCGCGCGGCAGTGAGAACGGTTGGGCCAGACGTCGTGTCTGCCGACTCTGCTGTGACGGGGTAGCCCTTGACCTGAGTCGCCGCGGCGATGACGGCCAGGGGCTACTTCTGTGTCCAGCTACACGAGTCCGTGAGCCGGAACTGACGGCGGGGCGCGGGTGGTTCGACCGAACCGCGTGATCAGTCCGTCTTGTGGGGCGGCGCGGTAGTCAGCGGAGTGAAACGTCGCTGATACAGGGCAAGATGGTGTGGTGACTCTTGGTGCGCGCGATCCGCTCGACAGCGCGCCTCTGCGGAAGGCGCGAGGAGCGTTCTTCACGCCTCCCAAGATCGCAGCGTTCGTGGCGGATTGGGCCGTTCGCACGCCGCAGGATGCCGTGCTGGAACCTTCCGCCGGTGACGCCGAGTTCCTTGTGCATGCCGTCGCCCGTCTGCATGACCTCGGCGCCACCGAACCTCATGTGCACGGGGTGGAGCTGCATCAATGGAGCGCTGACTTCGGCGCTGAGCGGATCGCAGATGCGGGCGGCAGTGTCGACATGGCGGTGGGCGACTTCTTCGACACCCCCGCGGCGGCCCGTTACTCGGCCGTCGTCGGAAACCCGCCCTACATCCGGTTCCAGGACTTCGCCGGCGAGTCGCGCGCGAAGGCACGCGCCGCTGCGCTGCGAGGCGGCGTGGCGCTCTCCGGGCTGGCGTCGTCATGGGCAGCCTTCACGGTGCACGGCGCGTTGAGCCTGCAACCTGGCGGACGTCTTGGCTACGTCCTTCCGGCGGAGCTGCTGCACGCGAACTACGCCGCTCCAGTGCGGCGGTTCCTGTTCGAGAACTTCTCGCGGGTGGACCTCGTTCTGTTCGAGGAGCGGGTGTTTGCGGAGGCCGAGACGGAGGCTCTGCTGCTGCTGGCCGACGGTTACGGCGGCTCCACCGACCATGCCCGCATCCGGCAAGTTCAAGATGCAGACGCGCTGACCCTCGACATGCCGGCAGCCGCGACCTGGACCCCGACCGACCCGTCCGCAAAATGGTCCGGGTCGACGGTCAGCCCAGAAGCGGCCGGCATCTACGCGAAGCTCATCCTCGGCGGCACGTTCACGGCATTGAAGACCTGGGGCGAGACGACGCTGGGCATGGTCACCGGCAACAACAAGTACTTCGCACTTAGCCCCGACCAGGTAGAGCAGCTAGGCCTGCTTCCCCGTGAGGTATTACGTCTCTCCCCGCCAGGATCAAGCCACCTGAGAGGGCTCGAGTTCTCGACTCGTGCTCACACTGAGCTGGGACGGGCGGGGAAAAGAACCATGCTGTTCCGTCCCTCAGTCGACCCCTCCGATGCGGCCCTCGCATACATTGCCCAGGGCGAGGCCGACGCCGTTCACACGGCCTACAAGTGCCGCGTGCGGAAAGACTGGTGGCGAGTGCCCCTCGTCGCTAAGGCCGACATGCTGCTGACCTACATGAACGCCGACACTCCGCGCCTGACGACCAACAGCGCCGGAGCGCTACACCTCAACTCCGTCCACGGGATCTACCTCACGGCCGAGCACAAGAAGCTCGGCCGCGAGCTCCTGCCCGTCGCCGCTCTCAACTCAGTCACTATGCTCGGCGCAGAATTCACCGGCCGCGCATACGGCGGGGGCATGTTGAAGATGGAGCCCGGCGAAGCCGACTTGTGGGCCCTACCATCACCCTCGGTCGTAGAGGCCGCGAGGGACGACTTGCTCGCGATCCGGCCACAGGTAGCAGGGAAGCTGCGCAACGGAAACGTCCTGGACGCGGCGAAGCTCGTCGACGATGTGCTCCTAGTTCGTGCTCTCGGCATGCGCCGACACGAAGTCGCAGAGATTCGCGCCGCGCGTGCGGCGCTGGCCGGTCGACGGGAAGCGAGGAGCCGACGTGGCAACGGTTGACGACCGGCTGATCGCTGCGATCCGCTCTTGCGGATCCAAGCCTGGGAACGACGCCCCCCAGGCGACGAAGAAGAACTACAACGAGAAGTTGTCTGCGGCAGTCGCTCTCGCGGTCTCGTCAGAGTTGCGCGCGCGAGGCATGGACGGCGCACGACCCACCGGACCAGGGGAGGCCGGCACGAGCGGTGCCGAGCGGCGGCTCGCAGGCGGCATCGGCGCAAAGAAGGTCGACGTCACCTGGGCCACCGAGGAGTCGGGTCTGATTCTCGCCGTCAGCGTCAAGACGATTCTCTTCCGCGACGGCAAGACGCTGAACTTCCAAAAAAACCTCACAAACCGCCGCGCCGACCTCCTCAATGAAGCGGTCACCCTGCACCGACGCTTCCCCTACGCCGTCTTGGCCGCGTTGCTCATCTTCGACGTCGGTGCCGAGAGCGACGGCACTGGGCGACGCAAATCCACGTTCCTTAACGCGGGTCCCCGCTTGCGACTGTTTACTGGCCGTCAGGACCCAGCGGGGCGTGATGAGCAGTACGAGAAGTTCTACGTCCTTCTGGCCGACCTCAATGACACGGCGCCTTCGCTTCGCGCGTTCGAGGCGAACGACCTCGCTACCGAGGTCCCACTAGCTGAGGCTTTCAACACCCTTGTCGCCCTGATCGGCGAGCGGAACTTCGATCTGTACGAAGGGCTCGACGGACACGTCAGCAAGGCTTGACCCGCGTTCGAGCATCTGCTGACCTCAGCCGCGTATCTGCAAAAAAGCCGGGTACAACGAACCTCCCGGCAGTGCACGCATGCCTCAGAAATTCGTCGCGTCCGACTGGCGATCGTCTTTCGGGCACCTTTGGCCGCTCCTGGTCAGAGTCGTCGACACATCGGCTACTGAAGCCGACGCTAAAGAAAAACGACACTGGGCCCCAGTTTCCTAGGGCCCAGTGTCGGTCGATGCTTTACGGCAGGTCTTCGGCTGGCGTGAAAAGTTCCGGCGAGCTGCGCATCGCCCTATGAGCCGCAACGATGTCAGAGTCTCCTAGGGCTAGAAGCTCAGCTGCTGTGTGGCTCTGAACCCGTTCCAGCTTGAACGCGCCAGGCAGGGCGGAGATGCGGTAACGGCCAGCGGCCACGCCACCACTCTTCAGGGATGCACGCCCACGTTCGTCGACGTCGATTTCAATCATCGTCATGCGGGTCCTCCAAGTGACTAATCAATGACTCGTCACTGACAATACACCCACTCTGGTCTACTACCCAACTGCCCGAATGACCCCGTATCCCATGCGCCCACATTGGGCTGCTAGACTAGGTAGATGGAACTTCGGTATCAGGACGCTACAAAAGCGCGACTTCGCTTCTGGCGCGACAACGACCCTCTGCTCTACTCGGCGGCCAGTACGGAGTTGAGAGCGATCAAGGGCAATCCTCGCGGGCATGGCATCGATGGAACTCCTCACGTTTCGCGCGTGACGACCTTCAACGTGCCCGGGCGCGACGACGACTACGTAATTACGTGGGACGCGCAGGCGACCGCCGTTTTCATCGGTGATGTCTGCCCGGTGGAAGAGCTGCGGCAGCGAGCTCGCCTGCGCTAGAGGTAATCAAACTGTCTTGACGGGGGTGGAACGTACGCTCCCGCCGTGGGAGTTCGAGGGTCAGGACAGGCAGCGGCGAAGATTCTGCGCCGGCCGATCCCGACGCACCCGTTCGCGGTGCCGCCGGCACCGGGACAGTTCGGTGTCTGGCAGGTCCGCCGGGTTCGCTCTGCGCCCCTCGGCTACGTTCTCTCGCGCGCCGAGTTGGGTGGCATCGTCTACCACTGCTACGCCCACGGCCGGGACGATGCCGGCGGGCGGCCCTGGCTACGCAGAGATGACAGCCTGAACAGCGCCGTCGCGTGGATGATCCAGCACGAGGCCGAGCTGTCGGCCCTGACGGGCCGCCTGCGCCCCGAGCCGGACGAGTGGCCGTCGTGACCGCGGGTAGCGCCCGGTCATGAGCTGGTTCGTCAGGCACCGTCCCAAGGGCGACACGAGCGCCGAGGCCGTGGCCGTCGAGGTCAACGCTCCGACGCCGACCGACGCGATCGACCAGGTGCGCGCCACGCTGCCCGAGGATCGCATCGTGACCTCGGTCGCTCCCTACTGAGCCCGAGAGAGCCGTCAGGGGCCGCGCGTAGCTTGGCCCCGGTCAGCTTCGCCCCAAGCTGGCCACGAGCTGCCGGGCGGCCCCTAACCCGCTAGCCAGCAGCAGCCCCCGCATTCCGACTCCCCCCAGCCGGGCGGGGGCTTCTTCGTGCGCGCAGACCGTTCTCGAGACCGGTGCCAGCCGAAAAGAGCTTGCGTCAGATGACGGCGTAGGCGATGGTCGCAGCCCCGACGACGCCAGCCGCGCAGAGCGTTACGAGTGCACGGCGAGACATAGAGCGATTGGCGCGAATGTCTCTCACCATGAGCACCATCGCGACCACGGCGATGACCACCATGACGCCGACGCCTAGAAGGATTACGACTCGCATCATCACGGGTCGACCGTAGCGAACCGCCCGCTGCGCAGTCCGGGGGAGTCGCTGCGCTCCCGGGGAGCCGCTGCGCGGCGCTGGGTGCCCTTCGGGCACGTCTTTTTGCCGTGAAGCCTTCGGCGGCTCGGTCGCTGCGCTCCCTCGTAGCCACCTCCGGGTCTCCGTTCAAGTGGCTACGCCACCGGCTCCTCCGAGATTTTCGGCACGCGGTCGCGGGGCTCCCTTATTTCGCGCCGAAATTCTCTCCCCTGCCGCCCTCCGGGTTGCACTGCGCCCTCCGGTCGCTAAGGCGGAAAACCGCCTTCACGGCAAAAAAACGAGAGGGAGAGGAAGCAAATGCAGAAGCAGCAGATAACCACCGTGACCACGTTCGTTCCGGTCGTCGGGGAGGGCGATTTGCAGCGCCAGCTCCGCAATTTGGGCGAGCGCGACTCGGACCTTTCGACGTTCGCGCGGAACGGGTGGGAACTCGCCCACACGGCGACCATCACCGGCCCCGAGGTCATGACGTTCGTCGACACCCTCACCCGCACCGACAGTGAGTGACACAGGACGGGAGGGACCTATTCGAACTAGGTCCCTCCCGCTCCATCCATCATCACCGATCGACCCAGGAGCAGGAACCATGACCACCACCGCTACCAAGACCCGCCGCCCCGCTAAAACCGCCGCGCCCCGCAAGAGCATGGAGGAGAAGAAGGCCCAGGCCGCCGCCCTTCACGAGTCGATCGCGACGCAGGTCGAGGCGCTCCGCGACTCGGACCGCTGGACCGCATTTCTCACGTTCGCGTCCGCGTTCCACTCGTACAGCCTCAACAACGTGTTGTTGATCCTCAGCCAGCGCCCCGACGCCGAGCGCGTCGCGGGGTTCCGCAAGTGGCAGGGCCTCGGCCGTCAGGTCCGCAAGGGCGAGAAGGCCGTGCGGATCTTCGGCTACAGCACCAAGAAGGTGACCGAGGAGGACGAGAACGGTGACGAGGTGGAAAAGCGCGTCGCCAGGTTCCCCATCCTCTCCGTGTTCGATATCGCCCAAACCGACGTGATCGAGGGGGAGACGGACCGCACGATCGCCCGGCAGCTCACCGGCGCCGATGACCACGGGATCGTGGACGCGCTCAGCGCCTACCTGGACGGCGAAGGCTGGACCGTGGAGCGCCAGGACCTCAGCGGCGGCCGCAACGGCTACAGCGGCCCCGAGGGGCAGCGCGTCGTGATCGGGAACCACCTCAGCCCCGAGCACGCCGCAAAAACGATGATTCACGAGACGGCGCACGTGCTCATGGGCCACGTCGACGACCTCGCGGAGTACGCCGAGCACCGCGGCCTCATGGAGACAGAAGCCGAGAGCGTCGCCTACGTCGTCGCCGGGCTCGTCGGGTTCGACACCAGCGCCTACAGCGTCGGCTACGTCGCCGGATGGGCAGACGCCGACGTCGAGTTGATCCGCGAGGCCGCCGCCCAAGTGCTCGCCACCGCGCACCAGATCGCCGCGATTCTCGACCCCGAAGACGAGGACACCGACGAGGCAGACGCCGCCTGACACCGGCCGGGGCCGCGGCTAGCGCCGCGGCCCCTCACCCCAGCGGCCCAGCCGCCACCAGAGCCCAAGACCCCGCAGGAGAACCGCCGTGATCATCACCTACAGCCGCCCCCAGGACCTCGCCCCCAAGCAGCTCGACCCCGCAGCACCCGCCGCCGACCTCGACCCCGACGGGTACGAGTGCCAGGCCGAAACGGTCGACGTCATCGGCACCCCGTGGAGCTGCACCCGCCGCCCGGCTCACACCGACGACGAGCACCGCGCCGTGTACGGCCAGCTCGGAGACGGACCCGCCGAAGCCGTCGCGATCGCGTGGGCGTACGAGCACGGAGGGGCCGGTTACGGCCCCGCCTCTCCCGAGCCCGTGCACACCATCACCGTGACCGTGACATTCCCCAAGTCGGCCTCGACCGGCGTCGCCGCCGACCGGATCGCGGCCGACGTTCTGGCGAACTTCTGGGAGTGCGATCACGACCACGTGCGCGTGGCCGTCACCAGCTCGACCTGTCCCGCCTGACCCGGCGGTGCCCGGCCGCCCGCGAGCGGCCGGGCGAGGGGCCAGCCCCTCGCGCTCCCCGCCATGAGCCAATGGTCGACGAAGCTTCAAAGCACGCGTGGCGCGTCGTTTCGAACACTGTCGAGAAACGCACGAAGAGCGTCGAGGCTGATGCGCTTCCGTGACCCCAGGTCATGGTGCGGCATGTCGCCCTCTGTCAGCATCTGGCTCAGCGTCGGAGCTGACACCCGTAGAACTTTGGCTGTCTCATTGAGGGAGAGGTACGGCGGCAACGAGGCCAGCGGGTCAGGCCACATCGACGATGACTGTCCCGGGATGGTCGAGGTACTCGCCATCCAAGCTTCGAACTCCACCCGCAGCACGAGCCATGACTTTCTGATCCGATACGCCGGCATGCGGTTTGTCTTCGCCCACGCGTTGATCGTCGCCGCACCAAGACCAAGTTGAGCCCCGACCTCAGCCGCGCCCAGGGTGCAGCTGGACTCACAAATAGTGCTTTCGAGCATTTCCGTCACAGGTATGGCTTACGTGATCGCAAAGAAGCGGCCACGTTGTTACGCAGCCGCTTCGGCGGACTCGCCCTCGCCTTCGGTCGGCTGCGTCGCCGCGGTGGGGAAAGTGTCACCGTCGTTCCCGGCCGGTGCCTTCTTGACGTCGCGTAACGCGACTCCGAGACGCGATGCAACCTCGGCGCGTGTGATGCCGAGAGCCAGCATCTTCTGCATAACCGACTCCGCTTCGGTGCGGGCGTCAGTGCTCCGCTTCTCCGCACGAGCGCGAACGGCAGCGACCTCCCTCTCGGTCGCCACCTCGATCTCATCGAGTGAGTCCGCGGCGACAAAGTAGTCCACCGCGAGCTGTTCGAGCTTGTCCTGCCGTTCCCGGAAATCGGCAGCCTTCTCGCGCGCCCGGCGGCGCGCCTCGGTCTGCTTGGCGGACTTCCGAACCTCAGCCATGAGCGGCCCCCTCCTATTGGTGCCTCCAGTATGCACGCACCCTTCGTGCGGCTCGGGATGGCTCGGTGCTCTGGCACCGGTGACGATCCCGGCGGGGTCGTCGTGGCCCTGGTCGGGCCAGCGGCTCGGTCTGCCCGCGGCCCGGTTCCCGAGCCCGACGTGCAGCCACGAGCGCGGCTCGGCCTTAGCTGCTCGACCGACGTTCACTCCCGCGACTTTCCTCGTTCCTCGTCAGCCGCTCCCGTTCTCTTCCCGGTCTCCCAGCACAGCCGCAGCCTCTACGAGCCTGGCCGCCAGTCCACTCGTTCCTCGCTCCCTAGATCGTCACACCTCTGGCATCTTTATCAGTGAGGTAGTCTTTCGCCCGTGATGACCCTGCACAAGCTCAGCGCAGGGGACGGCTACGCCTACTACACGAGCGAGACGGCCACCGGTGACGTTAAGCGGGATCAGGGCCGCGAGTTGGGCGACTACTACACCGCGGACGGCAACCCTCCCGGTGTCTGGTTCGGGTCTGGGCTCGCCGCACTTGGCGTCTCAGGCACCGTCACCGAGGACCAGATGAAGGCCCTGTTTGGTGAGGGTCTGCACCCGAACGCGGAGCAGATCATCACCGACGCACAGGCCGCCGGCAAGAGCGTCGGGGAGGCCACCGACGCCGCGAAGCTCGGCAGCTCCTACTACGCCTACGGCACCGCAGGTACCGACCTGTCGGCGGCGATCGACGAGGGCTACGCACGCTTCCAACGCACCGAGCACCGCGAGCCCGACGTCAACGAGCGCCGCGCGATCCGCACCCGAGAGGGAGCGCAGGCGTTCCGGCAGGCCAAGGGCCGGCAGCCCGCCGACAAGGAGGAGCTGGGCCGCTACATCACCGCAGCGACCCGGCCCACCCGTCAGGCCGTCGCCGGTTTCGACCTGGTGTTCTCCCCATCCAAGAGCGTGTCGACGCTCTGGGCCCTCGGGGATGACGACACCCGGAAGGCGATCGAGCAGGCCCACGACGCCGCGATCGCGGACACCGTGGGCTACCTCGAACGGGAGGCGATCGCCACCCGTTCCGGGAAAAACGGTGTCGCCCAGATCGACGTCGAGGGTGGCATCGTCGCGACGAAGTTCCGCCACTACGACTCCCGGAACGGCGACCCGCAAATTCACGATCACCTGGTCGTTGCCAACAAGGTGAAGGGGTCCGATGGGAAGTGGCGCACCATCGACTCCAAGCTTCTCCACCGTCAGGGTGTCGCCGCTTCGGAGTTTTACAACTCCCGCGTGATGGAGCGTGTCTCCGACGCCCTCGGCGTCGCCACCGAGCTGCGCGAGGTCAGCCCCGGCAAGCGCCCCGTGGTCGAGATTGCCGGGGTTGACGACCGCCTGACCAAGGGCTTCTCTACCCGCTCGGCCGACATTCGCACGACCCTCGCCGCCCTCGAAAAGGACTACCGCCGCGACCACGGCCGCCAGCCCAACCAGGCCGCACGGATCAAGCTCGCCCAGCAGGCCACGCTAGACACCCGCCCGGCGAAGGAGCGCGCGCGCTCCCTGTCCGCGCTCCGCGACGTGTGGCAGGCCCGGGCCGTCGAGGTCGTCGGCCGTGACGGGATCGCGGACATGTTCACCGCCATTCGCGATGCCGCGCAGCGCGCCAGCGACGCCAGCTCCGACACCGACGAGCCCCAACCCCTCGACATCGAGTCCGCCTCGCAGCAGGTCGTCGACACCGTGTCCGAGCACCACGCCACCTGGGGCCCGCACATGATCGAGGCCGAAGCGCGCCGGTACGTCCAGGCCGCCCGCATCGCAGGCATCGACGTGCCCGAGGGGGCCGTCGAGACGATCACCCGGCACGCCCTCGACACCGATTCGGTGTCCGTCACCCCGCCGGCCACGCACGGCGTATTCCAGCCCCTCACCCGCAAGGACGGGGAGAGCATCTACGTCCACAAGGGCCGGGCGATCTACACGTCCGCTGGCATCCTCGCCTCCGAGGACCGCCTGATCGACGCCGCTCGGACGCGCACCGTCGCACCCGTCAGCCTGGCCGAATTCGACCGCACCGCGGCCGAGCACACTGGGCCGCTCGACGACGGTCAGAGGAACCTCGCCTGCGAGTTCACCACGTCCGATCGCCTCGTCCTCGTCGGCACCGGCCCCGCAGGTGCCGGCAAGACGACCGCCCTCGCCCTCGCCGCCCGCGCCACCGAGCAGGCCGGCTCCCGCATGATCGGGCTCGCTCCCTCGGCGGCCGCGGCCGACGTGTTCAAGGAAGCCGTAGGCGTCGAGGCGAACACGATCCACGGCTTTTTGAAGGCCTACGAGCTGCGCGGAGATGCCACCCCCGAGAGTGAGCACCCCGAGGCGATGAAGATCCGTCCCGGCGACGTGATCGTGGTCGACGAGGCAGGCATGGCCGGCACCCGCAACCTCGCGAAGGTTGTCGACGTTGCCGAGGCCCACGGCGCGCACGTCCGCCTCATCGGAGACTCCCGCCAGCTCGACGCCGTGGAGTCCGGCGGCGCGCTGCGCCTGTTAGAGCGCGAGGTCGGCTCCGTGCAGCTCGACACCATCCACCGGTTCCGCAACGCGGACGGCACCGTGAACCGCGCCGAGGCAGACGCCTCCGAGAAGCTTCGCGACCCGGCCACGACCGGCGACCCGTTCACCTGGTACGTGGACCAGGGCCGCGTCGTCGGCGGCGACGTCGACCGCATGACCGGCGAAGTATTCGCCGCCTGGCAGGCCGACACGAACGCCGGCAAGCGATCCGTGATGCTCGCGCAGCAGAACGCCACCGTGTCCGACCTCAACGCCCGCGCCCAGGCGTTCCGTATCAGTGAGGGTGCCGTCACCGGACGCGAAGCGGCCGACCTCCGAGACGGGCTCCGCGCCCACCGCGGCGACACCATCGTCACCCGCCAGAACGACTCCCGGCTCCGCACCGACCGCGGCCGCGACCGGGTGAAGAACAACGACCTCTGGACCGTCGACAAGGTGAACCGCGACGGCTCCCTCTCTGTCGCCCACGACGGCCACGGCGGCCGCATCACCCTGCCGGCTGACTACGTGCGCGACCACGTGGAGCTGGGCTACGCCTCCACCGTCCACCGCGCCCAGGGCCTCACCGCCGACACCTCCCACGTCCTCGCGGACTCGTCGACGTCGCGGTCCCTGGCGTACGTGGCCATGACCCGCGGCAAGGAGTCGAACCGGCTCTACGTCGAGGTCGACGACGCCCAGCCCGTGTCCGACGTCCTCGCCCAGATCGCCAACAACTCGGAGGGCATGATGAGCGCCAACGAGACGATCCGCGCCGAGCAGGCCCGCGTCGACGACCTGGTGACCCTGGTCGACGAGTACCGCGACGTCACCGAGCGCGCCGACGAAGTGCGGTTCGAGAAGATCACCCGAACCGCAGTCGGCCCCGAGGCCGCGCAGCAGCTCCGCGACGACGAAGGCTGGGGCGCGTTGCAGGCCTCCCTCCGCGGTGCCGAGCGCGCCGGCTACGACCCCGCCGACGCGCTCTACCAGGCGTGGGAGAAAGACACACTCGAGAACGCCCGCAACAAGCCGGCCGTGCTCGCCTCCCGCATCCAGGACGACGTGCGCGCCTACTCGTCCGAGTTCGGTACTGCCGACCGCGACAACCGGGTACCGATGTGGATCGTCGACCGCGGCGCGCTCGACTCCCACCACACCGACCCCGCGTGGCGCGAGCACCTGGCCGAGCGCTACGACTACCTCGCCGTCCGCTTGGAGGAGCGCGGCGCGACGATCGCGGCCGAGCAGCCCGAATGGGCCAAACAGCTCGGAGACGTCCCGGCGGACGCCGAGCGTCGCGCCGAGTGGAACAAGCTCGCGGCCGAGGTCGACGCGTTCCGCGGCCGCTACGCGATCGAGGAGGCCACCCCCGACGCGATCCCGAACCAGTACCGGGAGCGCGCGATCGGTGCCGAGCTGCAAGAGCGCGTGACGGCCATGCACAAGTCGGCCGCGCTCATCAAGGAGCCGCCGGCCGACCAGGCAGTCCGCGCCCGCGCGGCCGAGCAGGCCGCCGCGGTCGCCCAGCAGGCCCGAGAGGCAGCGCAGCGCCCCGCACAGCCCCGGACGCCGCAGACGCCGCAGACGCCCACGCAGCCCGCACGGAAGCCGCAGACGGTCGCTGAGGCCCTACAGGCTCGCAACAAGGCGCAGGCCGACCGTGCCGCCGCGCAGCTCCGTCGCGCCGGCCGAGCCCCCGAGGCGCAGGACCCTAGCCGCAGCGGTGCACGCGAGGCGGCCGAGCGCGAGCGCGAGCGTCAGCGTCGCGACCGGTCCCGCAGCGACGATGCCCGCGAACGCTAGTTCGCTAGGACGATTCTGGCCGTTGTTGGGATCGGGTTAGCCCCGAAGTGACTCGCGGAGGGTGTCACGCAGCCCGTCGAGGCGGCCGTCAATAGACATAGCCTCCTGGGCCGTCCATCTCAGGTCAACGTCGTCCTGCATAGTTGAGACAAAGGTCCGTTGCCACACGTTCGAGAGGTGCAGGCTCACCCCACGCGCTTCGTCGATGACTTTTGGCGAAGCGATTAGCTCGAAAAGGCTGACCTGTTCACTCGACGCGATCATGGCTGCCTCGAGAGTTTCGAGTAGTTCGTGTCCGTCGTCATTCACACGCTGCGTGGACGCTAGAGCCCGAGCCACTTTCAGGACCTCCTCGCGTAGGGCGATGTACGAGGCTTTCAGCTCTGAGTTCCACTGGGCGTCGGCTTCTCTTGCAATTTTTCTGCGATCGCTTTCTCGCAGCGAGCGGAAGCCGAGAAGGCCAGCAATGACGGCGGCGGCGAGCACGAAGACTCCCGTGAGGACGGGAGTCAGCCAGACAGGTGTCGCGTTCTGCCCGACAAGCTGGATGAGGACGGGGCTTGGGCTGGGCGTCATGCTGCCGGTCTAGCTCAGATCGGCCTGGTTGCGCCAATTGGCTAGCGGCCGTCGTGCTGGCCGTAGAGCTTGGCTACTACCCGCCTTCTGTCCTCGGATCAAGCTTGGGACTAACGATTTGGTCGGGGTGCTCGCGCCGCACTTGCGTCAGGAGCAGACTTCCCAGGCCGAGTACGCCCATGGCGTACTGGCGCTGGTCGGATCGCCGCTGAATGCGGTGACGGTCGACATTTCCGATCGCTTGGGCGAGGCCCATCGCGATCGCTCGCCAGCCCTCCCACTCGCTCGCTTGCGTACCAAGACGGAGGGGTCCATCTGGTGCGAAGACGTTCGCGTATAGGTCTTTGCCAACGCGCGCCCCGCCGTCCCTTCCCTTCGGGTCCCCCGCCCAGCGGCGAATGCTGTCCTCGACGAAGATCGCCGTACTCGCGGGCACTTTGTCCCATGCGCCATCCGTCACGAGCCCACCCACGTGTTCCCACAGCTCCACGTCGACCGTTGCCGCGCCGATTGCCTCTCCCTCCGTGGGGACGGAGGCGATGGCGAACTTGGCGGCCTCGAGTATTTCGACACCGCGTCTCAGAGCATCACTTCGCCAGGAAGAACGAGTTCGACGCCCATTGGTGCCGTCGATGACGTAGCTCTCACGTCGGATATGGCTCTCCACATCCCACACGCGCACAAGTCGGTGAGTTGATCCGAGCGTGCCGACAAGGAGGCTTCGAGCCTGCTCGCTCCACCCGAGGTGACGGGACTCACTGTTGGCGATGGCAGGACCGTCGCTGGCAGCCGTCTCGATGGTTGCGTCGATGAGTTGTATGGCGTCGGCTGTATTCATTGGTCGAAGCCTTCGACATGCAGTTCCTGCTCGAAGAACCCAGCCCCAGTGCAGTCTTCACACCACCAAGCTTCTGCGTCGGCTCCGAAGACAGGCACTATCTCTTTGGCCGCGTCGACGGCTTGTTTCGGTCCGTCCTGCATTGCCAAGGCACCGGCGCTTGTCCATCGAATGCGTACCGAGCCACATTCAGAGCAGTTTTTTCTGGCCTGTCGCGCAAAGGCCTGGTTCATCTCGAACGAGTTCAGACCTTCTGCACCGCCGGAGAAAGGCGACTGGCCTTGGTTTCGTTTTCGTGGGTCGCCACCCGTCTTTTTCGCCTTACGTGACATGCGCTCATCCTGCCGGATTGTTTGCCGGCGTGGAGGTCCCAGCCATGCCTCCCTAGCGTCGTCAGTCGTGCTGGGGGCGGTAATAGGGCACACGTTGCTTGGCTCTCTCGTCCGGCTTGTGGAGGTGGCCGAGGTTTCGGTCGCACTTGCGGAGGGGGCCAGCCTTCGCGCCAAAGGGCGTCGAGGTGATCGCCGACGAACACAACAGGTCCTGTCCTAAGTCGTCCCGTCACCTTCTTCGGCAGCCACTGGGATGCCGCCGCCGGCATCCTTTGCGGCAGCATCTTCCTCTTTAAGAAGGGCCAGTATCTGGGCAAACGTATCCGTCAAAACGGCTATGTCCTTTTTCGGGATAGTCCCGATGAACCATCTCGGCAGGACGTCCGTAATCGCTACGAGGACCTGCCGGCGAATCTCCTCGGTCATGGATGGTCCTTGCTTGATGAGGAGCGCGATGGTCGGTTCGAGGAATGGGGCGAGAGCCCTGTCTTTTGCAGGAATGACGAACTTCAGCTGAGATCGAAGCGCTAGGAGCCGCAGCATTGGCCCGGCGTTTTCGGTGACGCTCCGACTTCCCACCCGAATCACGTAGTCCGTAGCTAGTGCCACCATTTCTGATAGCAGCCGCCGTACCTCGTCTCGGGCCTCCTTTTTTGACTGTCGACTTTCCAAAGTCCATGCAGGCAGGTTTGACACGATCGCCCCTCCGAACCCGACGACGAGAGTTGCCGCAGCACCGATAGCAATGCCAAGGAGAGTCAGAGCTGCGTCGTCCATGTGGCCAGGGTAATGAGCGCGTGAGCAGTAGCCGTTAAGAAGCAGAAACGCCCCACGTATCTTTGCGGGGCGTTCGTTCGCTACATTGCGGGTGTGACATCAGATCAGATGGTCGAACCGACTGAGGAGCTAGAAGCGAAACAGCTCCTGTGGGGAAAAGCCAGGGCCTTCTTCGCGGCTCACCCCATTCGGGTCATTGCCATTACAGCGGGTATGACTGCCCTCGTCGCTGGTTTTCTGCTCTTAGTCACGGATGACTTGAGGCTGTTCGACGTGGTGGGGCTATCTGCGACGGTCTGGGCGCTGCTCCTTGCACTCGCTATCTACTTGATCACTTCGGGGGACACCGACCGTCTCGTAAAGCAGAGCGACGAACTGCGCGAGCAGCTCGAAACTTATTCCAAACCTCCGCAGGGCAAGCAGTCGCCAGCGGCACTCAACTCGGCGGTCTACGACGAGTTCAAGGACCACGTAAAGCGCTTGCAAGACAAGTACCCCATGCCGATCGAGGCGATCACCTACGCGGGTCGACCTGTAGCTGCGGGCAGTGGCAACCGGCCGGTGATTTTCGAGACGCAGCGCGGGCATCGGTACTCCGTCTACAAAGGGCGTTACTGGAGCGTGCAGCGCCTCGATGAGGAGTAGCTGCAAGCGCTAGCGCCGCCAGTCCTCAGGCGGCGGGTAGTACGGCACCCGCTGTGGCGCGGAGCCGTCCGAGTCGTGCAGGTGGCCAAGGTTCCGATCGCACTTGCGGAAGGGGCCGGCGCTGGCGTCGAACAGGATCGCCGCGTGCCGGTCCCAGTGCGTCAGCCACCAATTCGACAGAGAATCCGCGTGCGCCCCCGAGTCGATCGTCGCTTGCTGTCGAGCCTCGAAGCACGCCCACAGCCGCTCGACGGCCTCGGGGTGCTTCCACCACTCCGGGCACCACGCCGCGGTGCTCTTGTCGGAGTGCGTGTACTCGACGACCGACAGGTGCTCCTCGACCCATTCCAGAAACGCCGGAAACAGGTCGAACTCCTCCTCGTCGCCGTCGGGCTCATCCTCGGGGGCCCGGTCGTACGCGGTCACGTCGGCGTCGTTGAGCGCGTCGCGCTCCTCGTCGGTCAGCTCGTCGAGGCCGTCGCCCCCGCCGGGGGCGACGGCCTCTCCGCTGCCCGGGTCGACGTCGGGCTCATCGACGTCAGCCACGAGCTGTCGCCTCCTTGGAGCTGGTGGCGATCGCGACGGGGGCGGCGCCGGCCGTGGCCGGCCCGTCGCCCTCGATCAGCGCTTTTAGCTTCTTGTCCTTGAACCACGGCACGGAGTCGAGGATCACCGGCCGGGTGTTCGAGTTGAACATGACCGTGCGCCACAGCGGCAGATTCGCGAGGTCGTCGACGTTCAAGATCGGCACCCGGCGGGTGCTGGTCGACGTCGAGTAGGCCCCGCTGTCCTGAGTTGATCCGCCGTAGGTGGTTTCCTCGCGCTCACCGATGAGGTTCGATAGGCCCTTGAGGAACTGGTCGTCCATCGCGCCGCCGCCGAAGACGCGGGTGACGGCCGCGCCCCAGATCGCGCCCCAGCCGTTCTGACCGAACGCCTCGACGGCCTGGTCCTTTGACTGGAAGTACGTGTTGATCGGCATGCCGAGCGACCCGTAGAACGAGTAGACAGACGGCAGCGCCGGCCACCGCACGATGTTGGCGCACTCGTCCAGCTCGATCACCAGCGGGACCGGCAGGCGGCCGCCGGAGCGCTGCGCGAGACGTTCCCCGGTCTTGCAGATCGCTCGCACGAGGGATGTCAGGATCGCGCCGGCTGATCCCACGCCGTCCTTGGACAGCAGGATCAGCAGGTCCTCGGACTGCACGAACGCGTCGACGTCGAATCTGCGCACGCCCTCGGCCGAGGTCCATTCCAGCAGCTCGTCGTAGGCGAGCGCCCCCGCCATGCGCTGCGCGGTCGCGTAGACGCTCTGCCGGGTCTTGTCGGCCCAGTTCTCCATGCCGACGAGGGCCGTCGCCGGCCCCTTCTTGCCGTTCGCGTTCAGGATGCCGATCACAACGTCCGCGTCCTGAGTGGTGAGCCACCGGTAGACGCGCGACAGCGGCAGCTCGTCGAGCGCCGCGGCGAGGAGGAAGTACGCGAGCATGTCGCGGCCGGGCTCGTCGAACTGAGGATCGCCGCCCCGGTCGCCTTCCTTCCGGGTCGAGGCCTCGAAAATCTCCGCAAGCTCGCGCGCGTCCTCGGCGCTTTTCACGTAGTCGAGCGGGTTGAAAACGAAGTCGGGGCCGTCCTCGTGACGGTAGATGCGGTTCGGGTCGAACACGTACGTCTCACCGCGGCCGCGACGGCCACGGATCGCCTCGCGCACCCCGTCAACCTTGTTGGAGGTCATGATCGCGGCCCCGGGGGCCTCGACCACGTGCCTGACGACGACGCCAGACGTCTTGCCGCGCCGAGTGCCGAACAGGTAGACACCCGTCTCCTCCCACCCCTGGTAGACCCACTTCGTCGTGCCTACGATGCGGGCGACTTTCTGGCCGGGTCCGATGTTCTCGGCCTTCGGGTGCAGCCGGCGGGCCTCCTTGGCCCGGGCGGCCTGTCGAAGAATCGCGTTCGACGGGTTCGCGCTCATGAGCTTGATCGAGGCCCCGCTGCGCTTCTTCGCGCCGTGCTTGGCCTGAGCCATGAGGAACCACGTGAACAGCGCCAGCGCCGCCACGATGAAGGCCACGACGGCGATCGTCGCGGCTGTGCCGGGCCATGCGTCGCCCCTCACGAAGCCCATCGCGAGCTTGATCGGGTTCCACGAGTAGGCGTCACCGGTCCCGGCGATGCCGGCACCGACGTGGATACCCAGGACCGTGCCGCCGACGATCAGCACGAGGAGGCCACCTGTCAGGGCGTTGGTGCGAATGGTGTTGAGGTTCATGCGTCGACTCCTCTGTGGTCGCTGGTCATGCTGTGCAGGAGGGTCCGGGCGATCCGGGCCTCCTCGTCGTCCCCGGCGAACCGCTCTGCGAGCCGCACGTCGACGCCGACCATGAGGGCCATTTCAGAGGGCATCACCCGGGCCGCCGAGAGCCGTTCGAGCAGCGCGTACCGCTCGGGTCGGGCCAGGGTGTCGGCCGACTTGATGCGGCGGTAGTGCTCGTGCAGCTCCTCGACGACGCCCGGACGCGACGAATCTCTCCGTCGACGTCTCGGCCGTCGAGCTGGTAGCGCAGCGTCAGTGGCCCGCTGACGCCCTCCGCGGCCAACTCCTCGCGGTGCTCCGCGATCGCCTCGTCGAGCCAGAGGCCGGCCGTCACGACGGCCGGCCGACCGACGCTCTGCACGGTCCACTGGTCGCGCGCGAGATTCGCGATCGACACCGGGCTCGAGGCCTCTGCCTCGACCATCAGTTGCTCTCGCCGCTGGTGAGCTTCATAGGCTGATTGCCTTTCGGGTCGACCTGCACGTGGACGTGGTTGCAGGAGTCCGCGAACTGCGCCATTGGCAAGTCGATGGAGCTGCCGGCGCTAGCCCGGCACTCGACCTGACCGGTGCCGGAGCCGTCCGGCATGACGGGCCCGAGGGCCCGCAGCAGCTTGATCGCGTTCGCGTCCGCTCCCGTGGTCGGTGTGCCGTCGAACGCGTAGAAGTCGACGGCGTGGCCGCCGCCGTTCACGACGTGCGCCGACAGGTTGCCGGCACCAGGCCGCTGCCCCGAGCACAGCCGGTTAATATCGGAGATCCCGATGGACTGGAACGTTTTGGTCGCAATCGTGATGACTTGCAGGATGCGCGTATCGACGTTGCAGTTCTCTTTGGGTTTGCCGTCCGCGATCGCCTGCACCTCGGGGAAGTGCGACGGCGAGAGCCACGCGATCTTGCCTTGGTTGGTCAGGTCCACGAGGTTCTTCGCGAGGGCCTGAGCATCACCGGACACCCCAGCGGCGCAGGCAGCGGAACCACCCGCGAGAGCCGTCACGACGGCTGTGGCCGAGTTGAAGTACTTCGTGTAGTGGTTCGGGTCGGCGTTGATCTGCACGGCGTGAGCGGCCGCTGAGGGCGTCATCGTCTGCCAGTTCGGCACCTTCAAGAGCCGCTGGTAGAAGAACGTCGCCGCCTGGGTCGGGTTCATCCGCTCCGCGAGGGTGCCCCAGGTGTCGCGCTGCTGGAACAGCCCGCGGGAGTCGGGGCCGGCCTTGTCGCCGTACTCGATGTTCGTCAGCGTGGACTCGCCCATCGCCGTCATGACGGCGATCGTCTGCCCCTTCACGTCGACGCCGAGGGCGGCCCCGGCGTTCATGATCGCCGCGGCGTTCACGAGCTGGTCGCCGGAGTACCCGTCGACCTCATCGTGAGCTGCCGCGGCGGTCGCGTTCGCGGCCGTGGCCGCGCACGCGCCGTTCTGGGAACCGCCCCCAGTGACGAGGGCGATCCCGACGAACACGACGACCAGGCAGGCCGCCAGTGCGATCATCAGTCCCTTTTTCATGACCGAGCCCCGGCTACGCCTCGACCTCGACGACGGCCTGCTTCGCGCCGCTGCCGGCCATGCCCTCGTCGGTGTTGGTGACTGCTGCCTCCCAGTCGGAGCGGAGGTGCTGCATGTGCGTCTCGGGGTTCGAGCCGTACTTGAAGATGCAGTGCCCGGGGTTCAGGTTCATCAGCAGATCGGTGGTGTCGGGCGCGAGCCCGAACGTCTCCTGCACCCACGCCGCGTCCTCGGGGCGGTCCTGGCGGTAGGCGTAGATCGTCTGCGCCTCCTGGATGACCGTGTAGCCCTCGGACTCCCGGGGAATGTCGGTGCCCTTGTGCATCACGAACCAGTTCGAGATACCGAGGGACCGGGAGAGCTTCTGGTTCGACTTGACCAGGCGGGCCGAGGGCCCACCGATCATGTGCCAGCCCTCCTCGTAGACCACGTTCGTGATGAATCCACGCTCGCGGCGCAGACGGCCGAGGAGCCACTGGTGCCCCACCGCCATGACGGTGGGGACCGCGGGCCCGGCGTCGGGGAGCTGGGAGACGTCGAACACCGTCAGCTTGCTTCCGAGGTCGACCGCCTTCGACGTCTCGCCGTCGAACACGCCCGCGTACGTCTCCAGGAGGTTCTCGAGCCCGAATCGGATCGAGAGGCCCGCCTGGTGGAAACGCTCACCGGAGGGGCCCGTCAGTCCCTCGTCGTCCGGCACCTGGCCGAGCCACGGCATGAGGTCCGTCGTCGTCAGGGCACGCTTGTCGTCGCCGTGCTCCTCGAACATGCGGCGGAGGGCGAACCGGGTCGCCTTCTCCTCCCACTCGGTCGCCGCGACGTCGTTCCGGGCGATGCGCGCCACGGCGTTGATGAGTTCCATCTGCCCCTGCAACCCCGAGCCGCGCATGATTAGCGGGTCCAGCAGGTTCAGCCGAATACCGCCGCCGGCCGGGTCAAAGTGCAGCGGCTCCGAACCGAGGTTGTGGGCCATAGGCGTGTACTCGCCCGCGCCGCCCTCGTCCTTCTTGTCGAACACGACAGCGCGCCGGTTGGCCAGCCCGAGGGGGCGGGCGACACCGCACGTCTTGGTCAGTGACGACTTCCCGTACCCGACCGTGCCGAGCACGATCACGTTCGGGGAGGAAATCTGCCGCGGCTCCGCGTTGTACGCGGTCGGGGCGTCGTAGGAAATCATCGACTGCGACAGGTTGTCGCGGCCGTTCACGATCCCCTCGTCCCCGGTCGGGTTGCCGATGACGGCCGAGTTCAAAATCTCGGCTTGCTTCGTCGTCGACGGGGAGCCCGTGAGCCGCGGCGAGTACCACCCGCGGGTCGCAGCGCCCACCGACGTGCGGAGCTGCCTGCCGGGCAGCTCGAACGGCGATACGTCCACCGGGCGACGTAGCGCCTCGGCCGACTGGCCCTCCTCACCCGTCACGAGGTCCTGTCGAACCTCGGGCGGAACGAACATCTTCAACCCGGGCACGTTGGCGTACCAGGGCGCTTTAGACGCCGCGCGCTTGCCGTGCGGGGCCGGGTTCTTGGTGTCGGTCATGACAGCGCCTCCTTGTCGCCTCGCCCAGCGAGGGTGTTCATCAGCCGCGTGGCCGTCGTGGTGTTGTCGGGGCGGAGGCCGCGGCCGATCGGCCACGTCGTCCCTGACGCAGCGCCCTGAAACGAGTCCTGCCAGTCGAGCCGGTCGACACCGAGCCCGGTGTCGCAGACGCTTTCCAACCGGCGGGACGCCTGAGCCAGGTCCTCGCGGGTCGGGGCCGTGATGGTCACGTACCCGATCCACGAGACGCCGTGGTGGTGGCTGCCGGCGGCGAGGTCACGACGTCGACGCTCGGCGGCGCTGAGGAGGCCTTCGGACTCGTCCGAGACGATGACGCCCTTCTTCTTCTGGGCGTAGAGGCCGGCGGCGTCGCGCACGACGTCCTGCCGTGCTGCTGCCTTCGCCTGAGCTGCCGGCACCAGGTGCATGTGGAACGAGACGGAGCGGATGAAGCCCAGCTCGCGGCCGATCATGAGGTCCAGCGTCCACAACGGCGACCGCCCGGCCGAGGCCAGGTCCTCGCCGTGGATAGCCGCAGTGCGGTGCCACCAGGTGACGGCCGGAGCCGCCTCGATTGCGTCACCGTCTGCGAGGACGGTCGGGTCGTACCCGCCGTCGACGACGTGCGCCGAATACTCGTCGTGCGCCCCGATGCCCACCGACAGGGGCGTGATGTGCTTTGCGGAGCGGAGGTCGATCGGGATCGACGGGTTCTGCTGGTGCATGATGACGGCCGCCGTCTGGCGGGCCGTCAGGTAGTTCACCTGCCCCATGCGCGCCTCCCGGAGTCCGTGCAGGGATGCCTCGATCTGCTCGGCCATGAGCGCACGCCAGCCGTCGCGGCCGGGCCCGTACTTCGCGGCCGACTCGACGAACAGCGGCGACAGCGGCCACGACAGCACGACGAAGTGCCGTTGCACCATCGCGTCCGCGGCCGCGCGTCGACGCACTTCCGCGTAGGAGAGCTGCTGCGCGTCCCAGAGCGCCAGTGACGAGTCGTCGGCCCCGACGGGCCGGGCCTCGCGCTTGGAGTTGTACCAAATGTCGTGCTTGGCGGTGTCCGGCGGCAGAACGCGCGTGAGCGTCTGCACGTCGCGGATCAGCGACACCGGCGCGGCACGGTGGGCTAGGAACTTCCCCCACGACGTCGCGGCCCGGTTCAGGGCCCCGGCCGTCTCCATGCCGCGGAGCTGCCCGGACACCGAGAAGGCGACCGAGAGGTAGGGCTGCTCACCCACGGGGGCGTGCCAGGCGATACCGGGCATGTTCGACCCGTACTGCAACCAGCCCATGCCGTCCGAGCCGTCCGGGTTGGCCCGCATCTGGCGAGAGGCGACCTCGGCCGCGCGGCGCTCGGCCTTGTCGGCGCCTGACGCTGCCGACTGAATCTGGTCCCACCCGGCGACGTTGTAGGGCACGAACACGTTCGTGCCGAGCCGCTTGCGGGCTGCCCAGCGCGAGCGCTTCCGACGTCGCTCCTGGATGGTTCCGTTGTGCGTCCGTTGCGTGACGAGCATCGTCAGGCCCACCCCGACGAGCGCCGCGATCAGCAGGGGGATGCCGCCGCCGAGGATCATCCCGACCATGCCGCCAATGACGAAGATCGCGATACCGATGATCCGCGACTTCGAGTGCGTGCCACCGAAGAACGACCGGTGCCCTGACTCGCCGCCGACCCAGCGAAGGTGCGTCCTCTGCTCCTGAACGTCACTCATGGGTCGAGTCCTTTCCGTACTGTTCCTGGTGGTCATCGACGGGGGCCGCAGCCATGTCGGCCGCGCCCGTCGCCGCACTGTTGGCCTTGTCCATGCCGGCCTTCGCCCCGGCGGCGATCATCGTCGGGATGCCGATAGCGGCACCGACGCCCGTCGAGGACTCCGCGGCGCCGGCGGCCATAGCGCCGCCCTCGGCGGCCGCTGCACCGCCGCCGGCCGCTGCACCGCCGGCACTCGCGCCAGCGCCGGCCTCAGCACCCGTGGATGCCTTGCCGCCGGCCGCGGCGGCTTCCTTGATCGACGAGCCCGCCGCCTCGTCGGCACCGCCGCCGCCGGCAGCCTTGCCAGCGCCACCGCCGCCACCACCGGTCGACGCAGGCTCCTCAGTGGCCGTCGTCGACGGCGTACCCGAGCCCTGCCCGGAGCCTCCACCGTCGCCCTGAGGGGCGCTGTAGCGTTTGTCGGCCTCCTGAGGAGAGTTCGCACCGATGCTCGGTCCGCCCGCGGCCGCGGCCCCGCCCATAGGCAAGATCGGCGCGAACTTGAACAGCAGCAGCGGTGACAGCCCGGCGATGAACAGCGCGAGCATCGAGACGACGAGGCTGACCGTCTTTTGGAGGTCGGCTTGGCCGGAGAACACGTCGATGTTGGACCCGACGAACGAGAACGTTACGCCGAGCAGGAAGAACAGCAGCGGGTGGGCGGCGAGGATGCCGAGCCACACCATTGGGATCTTTGATCCAAACGAGCGCTTCTTCTTGTCGACGATCCACACCCAGCCGAGCGGGAACAGCACGCCGGAGAAGTAGAGGGTGATGAGCTGCACGACGAGGACGAGCAGCGCGAGCAGCAGCGCCAGGATCATGAAGAACATCAAGATCGCGCCGATGACTGCGCCGCCGACGATCCCGGAGCCGTCGTCGTCCCCGATCATCGTTGAGAACTGGTCGACGATGCTGTTTGTCGTGGTCGACAACATCGTCTTGATGAGCGAGTCCGACAGGGCCCCGAAGAACTTGACGAGGAACGCTCCGACCGCTGGTCCGAACATCGCTCCGATGATGAACGCGGGCCCATAGAGGGTCAGCGTCTCGACGAGTTCCTGCCCCGACTGCCGGCCCCTGGCCGTGTCGATGAACTGAGGAATGAGGACGATGACGAACACGAAGATCGCCAGGCCGAAGGAGATTCGGTAGGCGCTGATGAACCAGTCCGCCGTGAGGTCGGGCAGGGTCGCGTGGGTCAGGGCCGGCAGAACGCTGTCGGAGAGGCCCTTGGCCGCGTCCCTGAGTGCTTTGTAGGTGTTCCCGGCCGGGTCGGACCAGAAGTCACCGATGCTCTGCGCGGTGCTGATCGCGTCCTTGGTGCCGTTCACCGCGTCGCCAACGAGGTCCTTACCCGTGTCAATCGCGCAGCTCGCCCAATTGCTGCACTTTTCATCGTCCCCGCCCGCAGCCGCGAGGATCACCGGCCCGCTCATCAGCAACCACCCGTGTACCGAACGCCCCCATTGGCGAGCGTTTCACCGTCCGGCTGCACGCCTTCGACGACGTGCCACGCGCCGTCCTCCCACTGCAAAACAAAGCCCTGAGCCGTCGACTTGGTGGGGCTCAGCGCGCCGTCGACGACGTAGCCGGCGGCAATATTGACCGTGACCCGATCGGCGGTCGAATTCGGGTCGACCATCCACAGGCCGTTGGTTGTCGACAGGTGGAACGGAGTCCCATCCGCGACGTCCCCCTGGCTGAGGTTCGGATACTGCTCGTAAGTGGCGGCTAGGTCCGAGAACGAGGTCGGTGCGGACGAGGAGAAGATGCTGCCTTCTACGGTCTGCACGTCCGAGCCGGACGGCACGGGCGACTGCCAGATGAACCGGTAGAACGCCGTGGCGACCTCAACGGCCCCGTACGACGAATGGCTCGCAGCCTCCTGAGCTGCGAGCACCATTGCGGCGTTGCGGTCCTGACCGCCGAGGCACCCCGTGGGCGGCGCGGCGTCCTCGTCGTCGCCGGCACCGGAGGAGCCGGTCGACGTTGGGCTGGGAGTCACAGACGCAGCCGGCGCGCTCGACGTCGGCGCGGCGGTCGGCTCGCCGTCGAGGGTCGTGGCGAACACGACTCCCCCGCCGATGACAATGACCGCAGCGGCGGCCCCGATGACCAGGGGCCAAAGGGACCGGCCGGTGGATGAGTACATGCGCGGCATGGTGTGTCTCCTTCTGAGTGGGTCAGCTCGCGAACGAGAGGGTCACGCCGACGATGACCGCCAGCGCGGCGAGGGCAACCAGAGCGACGAACGCGCCGAGGGCCTTCGCCCGTCCCTGGGCGTGCGCCTGGGGGTTGGGGTTCATGTCGTTGGATGCACCGGCCATAGCGACCAGTCCGGTGATGAGGTAGACGATCGCCACGATGATGCCGAGGGCCCAGACCGCAGCGACGAGCTTCTGCCAGAGCTGCGTGAACTCGGCACCGCCGAACGAGAAGTCCGGCAGGAGGCCGTCGAGAGGGTTCGAAATCGCCGCGGCGAGGAACAGGTCGTGCATGGGTCAGGCCTTCCGGTTGTTGGTAGAGGCAGGGGCGACGGCCTCCTGCAAAGTGCGAACCACGGCCGCGGCCGCCGACGCGAACGCGTCTCGAGTCGCAGGGTTCAGGGAGCCGAGCGTGAGCTGCCCGCGGGCGGCAATGTGCTCGTCGTAGGGAATCTCGTGCAACGACCGCACCCCGGCGTCGCGCAGCAGGCGCGTGACCTCCTCGCGCACCGACTCGCTCTCGGGGCGTCCGTCCGTCAGGCGAACGGCGATCGCACGGTCTGCCAGCTCGGCCGGCTGCCCGCCCGCGTCGCGCAGCTCGTCGAGGAGCTGGATCGCTTCGAGCACGGAGTCGCCCGCGTTCAGGACCGGGATCACGAGGACGTCGGCCACCGACACCGCACCGCGGAACGCGGAGGACGTCGGCTGGTTGCCGGTGTCCATGACGCGGATGCCGTAGAACTCGTCGATCACGTTCGACACGGCCACCACAGCATCACCGTTGAGGCGATCGCGTCGTCCGGTGGAGGCGATGACGTTCGCGAAGGACGTCTGAGGGGCGGTGTAGCCGTGGAGCTGGCCGGCGGTCTTGATGCCGGACACGTCCCGGACCAGTTCACCGAGACCGAGGCGAGGGCTGCCCTCGGCGCGGTAGTTCAGCGCGCCAGGATCGTCGGAGAACTCGACGATCGCCGTCGATCCTCCACGGATTGAGGCAATGACACCACCGAGCAGCAGCGACGTTGGGGTCTTACCCGTGCCGCCCTTGGGGTTGTTGACGAGGATCGATACGGCACGCGTCCACGTGGCCTGACGAATGACCGTCTCGTTCTGGGAGTGCCGCAGCTCCTTCTCGTTCGCCGCAGCCAGCTCGGCCGCCTCAGCGGCGCTCGGCTTGACCGGCAGGCCAATGCTCGCCAGGGCCCCACGGAATCCCTTGGTGGCCTTCCCCGTGGCCGCGGCGGGGGCCACGGGTGCAGCGCCACCGAACAGCACGGACGCAGACGCCTCACGGTCCAGAGGACGGCGCGCAGCCGGCGACTCCTCGGGGGCCTTGACGTCCTCGGGAACCTCCGACACGACCGCCAGCGACGGGGCCGGCTCGACGGCTTCCTCGGATTGTGCCGGCGACGCCGGCATGGGCGGAATCGGTCGGAGGCTAGTGGCCTCGTCCACCGGAGTGCAACGCCGGCTCAGGCGCTCCACGCCCACCGTGTCCTCCTCGATGTAGTCGCTAGCGCGTGAGGCTGCGCCGAACACGTCACCGCTCTGGTTCGGATCGCTCATCTTGTTCTCCCATCTCGACTGCTTGTCCCGACCGTCCGCCGGTTGTTTGCGAAGGCTTGTTATATCTTAAAGCTTAGCAAGTCTTCGCCCGTAAACTAAGGGTGTGTCCGCCCTTTCCGCTGCCGACGCAGCGCGCCTCGACGAGGCGTGCGCGACCATCGCAGCCACGCCCGCTCGACTGCGGACGCTCCGTGTCGTCATGGACGGCGGCGACGTCACGGCGAAGGACGTCATGGAGGCGCTGGACCTCACACGGAGCGCCGTGGGATACCACCTAGCCGCCCTCACCGAGGCCGGCATGATCCACGAACGACGCGCCACTCACCCCCGCGGCCGCGGCCCGATCATCTACTGGTCCGCGGATCGCGAAGCAATCCACGACCTCAGAGACACCCTGAATAAGCACTTGACTTGACCCCCGTCCGGGTGCCAACAATACATAATTCCTACGACAGTTGATTCACACTGTGCACTAGTCCCCCCAAGGGACGACTGCTCCGTACCCCGTCCGTGAGTCCCAGGAAAGGAGCGCCCGTGTCCGTAGCGGCCGCCGCTTTCAAGCAGTGGGCGAGCACTGTCGACCTCCCCTCCGGAGCCCTCCCCCTCGCACGCGCGATCGGCGTCAATCGCACGACCGTGCAGGCGCAGCTCCTCCGCGGCCGCGTCCGTGAGGCGGTCGTCATCGCCGCCGCGCGCGCGGTCGGAGTCGAGCCCGTCGTCGCCTTGTCGAGCTTCGACGAGTACGACGAGCTGCACCGGGAAATGCGCCCACCGCTACCGGTCGAGATCCTGTCCCAGGTCACACTCACGGACGCATCAATCGAGCTGCTGCGCCGCCGGAACACCGCATACGGCGACGCGATCGCTGCGGTGCACACCTGGGAGGACCCGCCCCAGCCGGACGGGCTCAGAACGTGGATCGACGCCGTAGACCCCGGCCACATTCGCCGTGACCTCGCGGAACGCCTCGGGATCGCTCCCCCCAACCTCTCGGCTCAGATCACCGCCAACAAGATGCGACCCCGCCACCTCGTCGAGGCCGCCCGCATCGCCAACACTTCCTTGACGAGCGGGCTCGCTGTAGGCGGGGTGATTACGCTTCAAGAGGCCGGCTGGCCGGACGGTGCCCGCTCCCACGCGGTCACACACCTGTCAGACGTTGCCCTGAACGACCTCGTTCAGGCGCGCCTCACGGCCGCGCAACGCGGGGCCCGACGCCTTGCCGCAGATAGCGCTGAGGCGCGACGAATCGAAGAAACGCTGGGCTGACATGCTGACCGGATACCTCATCGCCGTAGTCCTCGCCGCCTTGGCCCTGACCCGCCTTCCCGGCGCAATCCACGGCAGGAACATGCTCATCGCCTCGTCGGCTGCCGCGGTCGTGCTCGCCTTCGCCCTCATCACCCCGGACGTCTACGCCGCCCTAGACCGCTTCTCCCCCATCCCGAACTTGCTCGACCTGGTGGCCAAACTCGCCCTGTTCACCGGCCTGCTCCTCGCCGGGACACAGGTCGCCCGGGCATGGAGGGCCCCGGAGACGCAGCGCCGCATCTCAGGCCTGCCCGGCGTCCTCGTCTTCCTCGGCGTCTTCGTCGCGGAAGTCGTCATCTTCGCCGTTGTGCACACCACCAGCTCAGCCCCCGACCTCGCAGACAACCTCTCGAGCCCGCTCGTCCGGCTCTACTCCACCCTCGCAACGGCCTACCCGGCCTACATCGCTGCACTGCTCCTCCCCCACGTCCGCAAGGGCCTCAGCTCCTCACAGGGAGCGACCAAAGCGACATCGCGCTTCCTATTCGTCGGCTTCGTTCTGGCCGGCGTGCGCTTCGTGCTCGGACTCATGACATTGCTTCTGCCGGCGACGTACTACGTCGGCCAGGTCGTCAGCGGCGTGGCCGCGATCTTCGTCGCCCTCGGCCTCGCCACGGCGTTCTTCGCCCGCCTCGGCCGCCAGCGCGCAGCCCGCCGCCAGTACAACTAGCGGCAGGTTCGTCGCGCGACACGCCGCCACAGTCGCCACTTAAGTTGAGGCTTACGGTTAACTGTGGCGCATGGCCACTAGACGCCGCCGACGAGGCGAGGTCCTGGACCCCAAGCAGCTCGGCTACTTGGTCTCCGGATCCACAAAAGACCGTTTCGACGCGGTGGCAGACCTGGCCGATATTGGCAGCTCCGAACTGATCGAGCTGCTAATCCTGCGGATGCTCGACAACGAGCTGACCGATCAGGGCATCCCCTCATGGCTGCCCCAGAAAGACCGTAGCGAGGAGCTGCCCATCAACACGGCTTAACGAGAAAGGCCCCCGCTTTCGCGAGGGCCTAAAGCTCTTAGCTCGAACCTGCTCTTGTTTGGCGACAGTCAGGGTACGAGCTCCTAGGTAAAGAACCGGCTTCTCAGGGCCGGGCCTTTGACGTACCCACTTGGGCGACCAAGTGAGAACGGACTCATCATAACTCCCGTTTCTGCGCCTGCGCATCCCCGTGTCTCCGGCGTGTCCGAGCGCTCTGTGTCCCCAGAGCGCCCGGCACATCCCGAGCGGTCCCACCACGTCGGCCGGCGACGCCCGGCGCGACCCTCACAGGCCTTCTCCCGTCCCGGCGGCTCGTACCCGCTGCCGGTGCCAGACAGCGCCTACAGGGGCCTCTGCTTGCCGACCTCGCGCCGCGCATGGCTTAACCGGCTCTTGGCCGTCGTCATGTCACCTGCCGGGGACTCCCACCGTCGCCGCGTCTCCATTCGGCTGAGCACGTTCATGAAGTTCGCGGAAGCCGAAGCATCCATGGCCGGCGCCCGAGACGGCCGAGGCATCACCACGTCGCACGACACCCTCGCCCGCATGGTCGGCATGAGCAAGATCACCGCCCGCCGAGCCCGAGCCCTCATGGAGGCCCTGGGCTGCCTGGTGACCGTCGAGCCCGGCCGCTACCTCACCCGCGTGGAACGCCTCGCAGCCACCGCCCGACACGGCGGGCAGCAGCTACGCGCCGCATCCGTCCGTGCCCTCACGATGCCCGAAGTCAAGGATTCTGCTCTAAATGAGCACCTAGCTACCGCTTCACGGTTTAACCCGACAACCCACTCACTTAACAACTCTCCAAAGCGCGGCAAGCCGCACTCGGAGCCCGCTCCGCGGGCACAGCAACGACAAAAGCAGGCGAAATTCGTCCCCGGGGCCGACCAACCTCGATCACTCCCCCTGCAACGCCTCGCCGCCCGACTCGTGAGCAGCCTCCCGTGGCTGCCCGACGACCTCTCCACGCTCCGCGTGCAGCGCATCGTGCACCGATCCGGCTTCGACGTCGACCGGTTCTCCTACGGCGATCTCATCGCCATCTGGCAAGCGATCGACGAGAGCATGGGCCAGACCCCCAAGAACGCCGGCGACGTCAACGACCCCGAGGCGTACCTGGTCGTCAGGATGAAGCTCGCAGCCCTCCACGCCCGCTGGTACGGCCTTCGGCCGTGAGTTGTGATGTCTCAAATGCCGTCGACGATCGTGGCCAACGCCCACGGATGCACCGGTGCTCGGGTCACACCGTCAAGAAGGTCCTCACCGGCGGCCGCGGCCGCCAGCTCGACCTCATGAGCCTCGCAGAACGCGACCGCAGCTCCGACCGAATCGACAATCCCCCGCCACAGCCGACCCCGCAGCTGCTCGGCATGCGTGTACACGTCCACTCGGCTGACCTCGTGGCTAGCGCCTGCGTACGACAACCGCAACCAGGCCAGCGGTCGGAGATCCCCGGCGTCCTCGCGGCGCATGCGAGCAGTACGAGAGTCGTCCCACCTGAGCTGGTACCGGGTCGTCATTCGAGCTTCGCACGGGACGGCAGAGCGTGAAGCCACAGGCGGGCCGCCGCGGGTGCGCTCCGCTCCCCCTTGCCCACGAATCCGACCAAAGACTTGACTCGTTGCTCTCCGTAATTACGCGGATACGGAGTTACGGACGCGGAGGTTCACTCCGGGCCGGTCGCGGCAGGATCGTCGCCTCGTCATCGAGGCCCTGCTGCTCGTGCTCGGGCTGCTCTCCTACACCGGGGCCTGGCGCAGCTGGTCGAACTCCACACCGTGCTGCATTGGCGGTTCGATCTCGCGTGGGCTGGGGTCGGCCTCGCCGCCTGCGTGCTCGGCATCGTGTTCGCGTTCTGGCTGCCGCAGTTCCTGCTGCCGCGCTGGTACCGCGAGGCGGAGCCGACCGCTCGCTGGCGTTGCGCCGGGCCGTAGCTCCGTAGGTACGCGGGTATGTAAGCGCGTAAATCCGTAGAAGCGTGAGTACGGATTTACTGAAACGCGCAAATCCGTATATACTCGTTTTATGAGGATAATCACCGTCACCAACTTCAAGGGTGGTTCCGGCAAGACGACGACGAGTGCGTACCTCGCTCATGCCTTCGCCGCTAAGGGTCGCAGTGTCGTGGTCGTCGACGCCGACCCGCAAGGCTCAGCCCTTCGATGGAGCGAGCAGGGGGAGTGGAGCATCCCGACGCTTGCGCTCCCGGTGAAGGATCTCCATAAGCGTCTCGCCGGGATCGTGTCGGCCTCGACCGACATCGTCATCATCGATACGCCCCCGCTCGAGGACCAGGCCGGCATCGTGTCCTCAGCTCTTCGCATCGCCGACGTCGCGATCGTGTCCATGGCCCCCACCATGGGCGAGTACGAGCGTCTGCCCGAGGTGTGGGCCGCGATCGACGACGTGGAGCCGCTGCGCGCGACGCCACTTGTCGCGGCCGTGCTGATGAACCGCACCGTCACCAACGCCAACAGCACGCCAATGTTCCGCGAGCTGATGACCGACGAGGGACACACGGTCCTGTCGACGACCATTCCTCGGAGAGAGCCCATCGCCCAGGCCTTCGGTGGCCCGGTCACCGACCTCGGCAAGTACGCCGACGCCGCCGACGAGATCGAGACCCTGGGAGCAGGACGATGAGCAAAGCGGAAGAGCTGCGAGCACGAGCCGCCCGCGCGACGCAGAGAGGCGCGTCGACGACGCCCGAGCAGAACCAGCCCGGAGCGCCCGCCGCCGAGGCGACGCCAGCACCCCGGCCGAACGTCATTCGAGCCAAGCCCGTACGCATCACCGCCGACCTGTCGCCCCAGGTCTATCGAGGCCTCATCGACTACGCCGCAGGCCTAGCAGAGGCTCAGGGCCGCGTCCGCGTCGCGCACGTGCACGTCACTCGCGCCCTCGTTGCAGAGCTGCTGGAAAACGACGAGCTGCAGGGAGCCATAGCCCGCCGCGTTCGCGCTCAACTCGATGATTAGACCGTCCGTAGTTCAGTAAATACGGACTTACGCTACTGGCCGTCTATTGCCTCAAGGTCCGTAGCCCAGCGCTCTGCGCCGCTCGAGTACCACGCGACGGCCCGGTAACCCTCGTCTCTCAGGCGCTTGTCTGCTTCTGGGACGGGGTCGTGGTGGCGATCGCGGGTCAGCAGGATGACAGTGGTGGATTCGCCGGTTTCTGGTGCGAGAGTCAACAGCCATGCACCGCCTCCGCCAGATGAATTGACCGGCACGTCGCGGTGGATATGGGCACCTTCGGCCAGCGAGGTCATGGCCAGCACAGTATGGCCTCACCGGCCCTCGTTCTTGGAATACGGCTGTGAGATCAGGCGTCGTCCCGGGGGAGTGTCACGGCCGAATCGGTGGCTGCCGGGGACGGCCTGTCGCCCGGAGATCTGGGGGAGTGGTCGCGGCTGTCGATCGTCCCGTGAGCGATCCTGGTTGGGGACGCCCTGCCGGGATGCGAGAGGTGCGGCAGGGCGTCCAGCCGGCGGGGTCCGGGTGATGACCGCTCAGCCGACATTGTCAGAATATGTCGTGAGGGCGGACGGGGAAAGGGCCAGAAAGCGTCGTTGCTTTCCGGCCCTCTTCCTGTCCCGCGTTCGCGGTCCAGGGTCTTTCACGGTCAGGCTGAGGGAGGGACTGCGTGCCCAGGTTCAGGTATGGGCACGTCGTGAAACCACACTCGTCGCCTCGGATCAGGTAGCGGTATTTGCTGCTGGTCCGTGCTGGGGAACCACCCCAAACAGAAGAAAGGATAAGCACCCTAGTTTCTGGTGTCGAGACCCATTTGATCTGGCGGTTCCGTCAGGTGGTTTTGAAGCTTGCTGAAGGTCGTGCGGCTCGGGTCTTTGCCGTTTCTGCACGGTCATTGGCCCAGTCGACTTGGTTTCCGGTGGTGCCGGGGAGGTGAGTTTTGGGGTCCTGGGTGGGTTCCGGTTCTGGGTAAAGGCCACGGCCGGAGGAAGCGCTGGCGTAGAGGGCGGCAAGCCAGGTGGGGTTGATGTCCACGGTTCGGCTGCCGGCGAATTTGAATCGCAAGCTGATGTGAGGGGAGAACCAGACGGTGGAGCGGCCGTCACCGGTTTCGATGGGTTCTTTCCAAGAGAACATGAAGGATTCGTTCTGGCGGAACTTATTGATGATGACGATTTGAAGGTGGGCGAGGAGGCGGTCTTCGACCTTGAATTCGAGGACGTCGCCGTCGTAGACGATGTATCCCATGAGAGGGCGCTCCGATAAGGGGAAGCCAAACGGTGCTGGCAGCAGAGTTTGGGCTGTGAATGGTGTGCGGATGTCACTGCGCACTGTGCCGGCCGTTTTGGCGGTGCCACCTGTGGTGACGAAACCACATCGGTGATGTGTCCGCTTAGCTCTCCTCAGAGCTTTGAGAGTACATCGCCCGAACAGAAGGGGCGGGGTCCTGACCCGACAGGACCCCGCCGCCAGCAGCCCGTACGCGCCCACGGGGGAGGGGGGCGAGCTGCGCACCTCGAGAACCTGAACCGTTCTCGGGTCCTGTAAGGCTGGTGGGTGCAGCCCCTAACGAAATAGATCTGGACATAAGGAAGGGAAGTTGCTAGGTCTGCGCCCCGCGAAGTGCC